>CAVZAY010000001.1:0-565409 GCA_963773395.1 uncultured Solirubrobacterales bacterium
CGCCGGTGAAGCTCACGCGCGCGAGATCCGCGAGCAGCTGCCCGACTAGCGGGCCACGTGCGATACCGGCTCCGCGACCAGCTCGTCGCCGCGCAGCGGCGAGGGCGGTGGCCCATGACGATGCCAGCGCAGGGCCTCGCCGATCACCGCTCCGGCGAGCGCCAGGTGCGCGACGACCATCTCCTCGGAGCGTTCGCCGCGTGTCGCGAAGCGGTCTGCGATCGACAGCAACGTGACGTCGGCGGCGACTGTGCCGAAGCGCTCAGGTAGCCGTAAAGATCGGCGCGCGAGAGCGGCGCCGCATCGACGAGGAAGCCGAGACGCAGATGGTGGCGTGTCAGCGCCGCCACATGCGCACGCATGCGCTCGGCGGCACGCAGGCGCCCGAGCAGTGCGTGCGCGTTGCGTGCCCCGAGCTCGTCGTGAGCCGGGAAGCGAATCCGTCCGCCGGCCGCGATCGTGCGCGTCTGCGGCTTGGCGATGTCGTGCAAGAGCGCGCCGAGGCGCAGTCCAACGCCACGCGTCACCTCGTCGGCGAGCGGCTCGTTGAGTAGGGCGGCGATCGACTCGCGATGCTCCGCGCCGAGCACGCCCCACGCGTCCGCGTCCAGCGCGACGACCTCGCCGAGTACGGCGAGCGTGTGCTCGAAGACGTCGAGATGGTGAAACGCGCTTTGACTCACGTCGCGCAGCGCATCGAGCTCGGGCAGCACGCTCGCACTGAGCGACAGCTCGACGAGCATCCGAACGCCCGCCACGGCGCGCTCGCTCATGACAATCCGCAGTAGCTCGCCGTAGATGCGCTCGGCCGCGACGCCGGCGAGCCGCGGGGCGGCGCGTCGCGCGGCCGCTGCCGCGCCGGCGTCAGGGACAGGTCGAGCTCGCAAGCGAGGCGCACGAGGCGCAGGGCACGCAACGGATCGGCGTCGAGCGCGTCGGCTCGAGCGAGCCGCAGGCGCCGCGCAGCGAGGTCCGCAGCACCGCCAAGCGGATCGATCAGCGCGCCTCCCCCGAGTGATTGCGCGATCGCGTTGACGGTGAAGTCGCGCAGCGCGAGGTCGCTTTCGATCGCGCCGCCGCGCAGCGGGTTGACGTCGACGTGCCAGCTCCCGTCGCGAGCAACCACGCGCCACGCGCCGAACGCCGCCGAGAGCGGAAAGGAATGCGCCGGCGCCCGGCGCGCCAAGAGCCGGGCGGCGCCCTCGACGTCTCCCTCGACGACGATGTCGAGGTCGACCGGCAGCTCGCCGCCGCGAAGGCGGTCGCGGACCGCACCGCCGACGAGCCACGAACGCCTGTCCGCGAGAACGTCCGTTGCCAGCTCGAGCGGGCCGCCGTCAGGCGTCGAGCGCTTCGCCATCGCGATGGTAGTGACGGGGCACACGGGGACTGAGCGCGCACGTCACTTCATAGTTGATCGTGCCAGCCCAGCGCGCCACCTCCTCGGCGCTGACGCGAGCCTCGCCGGCACCGCCAATCAGGAGCGCCTCGTCGCCGATCGCGACGGGATCCTCGCCGAGGTCGATCGCGAGGCTGTCCATGCTGATCGTGCCCGCGAGCGGGCGGCGGCGACCGCGCACCACGACCTCGCCGCCCGGCGAGAGGATCCGCCGGACTCCGTCCGCGTAGCCGACCGGAACAATCCCGAGCAGCGTCGCCTTGCTCGCCACGAAGCGCCGGCCGTACCCGGCGCTCTCACCGGGGGCACACGGCTTCAGCGCCGCAACCCACGAGACGAGCTCGAGGGCCGGCTCGAGGTCGCGGGCGCGTGCGTCCTCGCCGAACGGATCGAGGCCGTAGAGGGCGACCCCGCAGCGGGCCATGTCGAACCGGGCCCGTCCCGCGCCCAGCAGTGCGGCGCTGTTCTCCGCGTGCGCGGGAATCGGGCCGTGCTGCTCGCGCAGCGCCTCGAGCCAGGTCGAGAAGCGGTCGAGCTGCTCCTCGAGGAAGCGCGTGTCGGGCTCGTCGGCGGTCGCGAGGTGGGTCATCACGCCCGCAAGCTCGAGCGAATCGGTCGCGAGGACACGCGTGACGAGCCGGTCCGCGAGCGCGCCGTCGCGGGTGCCCAGACGGCCCATCCCAGTGTCGAGCTTGACGTGTACCCGGCCGCCTCCCTCCTCGCGCACCCAGTCGAGCAGAGCATCGGTCCAGGCGACCACCTCGGCGCCGGCGGCGAGCGCCTCTACCAGCTCACGGCGAGTCAGTGCGCCGAGCACGATGATCGGCGCGGCAATCCCGGCAGCGCGCAGCTCGGCCGCCTCCGCGGAAGTCGCGACAGCGAGCACCCGCGCCCCGCCGGCGAGAACCGCCCTCGCGGACGCGACGGCACCGTGGCCGTAAGCATCGGCCTTGAGCACCGCGCAGAGCCGGCGACTCGCACGGACGAGCTTCGCGGTGTTGCGCTCGATCGCGGCGAGGTTGACGCGGGCGAGCGCCCTCGCGGCCTGCCCCCCGCCAGCGGGCGTCATCGCGTGCGCACCGCCGCGAGCTGCTCGATCACGTCGGACGCGATCATTCCGTCACGGCCATGACGGTCCGCCGCACGGATGCCGGCGAGCGCATGCAGGCGGACACCCGCTGCCGCCGCGAGGAACGGCTCGACTCGAGCCGCCAGCAGCGCGCCGATGACGCCGGAGAGGACATCGCCGGTGCCCGCCGTCGCCAGCGCCGCAGTGGCGCCCGGGCTGACCGCGACGAGACCGCTCGGGTGGGCGACGAGCGTGTCGTCGCCCTTCAGCACGACGACCGCGACGGCCTGCCTGGCCGCGTCGCGCGCGTGCGCGAGCCGTGCCGCCGCGACCTCGCGCGAGGGGACGCCGAGCAGGCGGCCGAGCTCCCCTTCGTGCGGGGTGAGCACAAGCGGCGCGCCGCGTCGATCCGCTGCAATTCGCTCGAGCTCACCGGCATACGCGTTCAGCCCGTCGGCGTCGAGCACCGCCGGGAGCTCCACCTGCGAGAGCACCGTCCGGACGAAGCCGACCGCGGCATCGCTGCGACCCACCCCGGGGCCGAGCACGAGCGCACCGCCACGCTCCGCGGCCTGGAGCAGTCGCGGCACGCCCGCCACCGTCAGCGAGCCCTCGGTGTCGGCCAGCGCGATCGTCATCACCTCGAGCAGCCGCGTCTCGAAGACGAGTGACAACGAGGCTGGAACGCACACGGTCACATAGCCGGCGCCGGCGCGCTGCGCCGCGAGGGCTGCCATGCAGGGAGCGCCGGTCAGTCCCGGCGATCCGCCGGCGACCAGCACCTGACCGCTCGTGAACTTGGTCGCGCCGCCCTCGCGTCGCGGCAGCCACGCGAGCAGTGGCTCGTCTCGGATCAGCCCGACGTTCACGGGGGCGGGAGCACCGTGCGGTATCCCGATCGGGATGACGTGTACCTGTCCGGCCCGCTGCTTGCCCGGCGCGATCCACAACCCGGGCTTTGCGGCGTGGAAGGTCGCGGTCGCGCTGGCGCTGACCGCACGCCCCGCCACCTCGCCCGTGGACGCGTCAACGCCGCTCGGCACGTCCGCAGCGAGAACCGGGGCGCCGCACGCCGCGATCGCATCGATCGCTTCGCCGACGGCGCCATGCGGCTCGCCCGTCGCGCCGGTACCGAGCAGCGCGTCGATGACGAGCGCGGCATCCGGGCGGATCGGCCCGGCGAGCGCGCGCGGCGGATCGCCCGGCAGGCGCTCGAGGTTGATCCCTGCGTCTCCCGTCCCCTGCGGCTCGCCCGCGAACAGCACGTCCACCTCGCGCCCGGTGTCGCGCAGCACGCGCGCCGCCACGAGGCCATCGCCGCCGTTGTTGCCCTTGCCGGCGACGACGACGATCGGCCCGCCCGGCGCGAGCTGCTCGGCGAGCGCTGCCACGCCCGCGCCTGCGCGCTCCATCAGATCGAGCGAAGGCACTCCTTGGCCCTCGATCGCCCACGCGTCGGTCGCGCGCATCGTCGGCGCGTCGTAGAGGGGCTCGAGCCAGTCGGGGAGCGTCACTTGATCACCGCCACGGCGCCGGCGAGCCCGCGGGAGTGCGTCATCGAGATCGCAACCTCGACCCCGAGCTCTTGTGCGCGTGCCAATGCTGCCCCGTGCAGGCGCACCCCAACATCCGCTCCACCGGCGAGTACCTCGACATCGCGCGGCTCCATCGCCGGCAAGCCAAGCGCCTTCGTCACTGCCTCCTTCGCACAGAAGCGGGCGGCCAGATGCTCACCAGGACGGGCGCGGGAGTTGGCGTAGGCAAGCTCCCCGTCGGTGAAGAGCCGTCGCGCGAGGCCCGGGCGGCGCTCCAGAGCGCGCTCCATCCGCTCGATCTCGAGGAGATCCAGGCCCACGGACGCACCGATCGGCGGGGTCATCGTCACGAGGCTACAGATCGGGCAGAGCGCAGATCGCGAGGCAGCGGGCGCGCCCCGCGGTCGCGGCTACTCGACCGTGACCGTCTTTGCGAGGTTTCGCGGCTGATCCGGGTTCAAGCCGCGGCGCATCGCGATGCGGTAGGCAAGCAGCTGGAGCGGGATCACGGCGAGCAGCGGCTCGAGCATCGGGTCGGTGGCCGGCACGGGGACCGTCGCCTCGACGTGCGCGTCGACCGTATGGTCGCCGGCGGTCGTCATCGCGATCACCTTGGCCCCGCGCGCCGCGACCTCCTGGATGTTGTTGACGACCTTCGTCAGAACCGGCGAGCTCGTCGCGACCGCGACCACAGGCGTGCGCTCGTCGAGCATCGCGATCGGACCGTGCTTCATCTCGCCGGCGGCGTAGGCGTCCGTGGAGATGTAGGAGATCTCCTTGAGCTTGAGCGCGCCCTCGAGCGCGATCGGGACGCCGGCGTGGCGGCCGATGTAGAGGAAGAAGTCCGACTGCCAGCACCACTCAGTGATCCTGTCGACCTGCTCGTCGAGGCCGTCGAGCAGCTCCTCGACGTTTTGGGGGAGGCGCCGCAGCGCGGCAACGAGCTCTGCGCGACACTCTGCCGAGAGCGTGCCGCGTAGCTCGGCGAGCCGCAGCGCGAGCAGGTAGACGACGGCAAGCTGGGCCACGAACGTCTTCGTCGCGGCAACGCCGATCTCGAGGCCGGCCCGGGTGTAGAGGACGCCATCGCACTCGCGCGTCGCCTGCGAGCCCATCACGTTGGTCAGCGCAACGACGCGTGCCCCGCGCTCGCGCGCCACGCGCATCGCGCCGAGCGTGTCGGCAGTCTCGCCCGACTGGGAGATTCCAACGACGAGGTCGCGCGGGCCTACCAGCGGGTTGCGGTAGCGGTACTCGGACGCGACGTCCACCTCGACCGGGAGCCCCGCCCACTCCTCGATCGCATAGCGGCCCATGAGACCCGCGTGGTAGGCGGTGCCGCAGGCAACGAAGACGACGCGCTCGATCCCGTCGAGCAGCGACTCGTCGAAGCACTCCTCGGCGAGGTCGACGCCGTCCCGGCGGACCGTTCGGTCGTTGATCGTCTCCGCGAGCGCGTCCGCCTGATCGTGGATCTCCTTGAGCATGAATGTCTCGTAACCGCCCTTCTCGGCGGTGTCGGCGTCCCAGGTGATCTCGAGAAGCTCACGCTCCACGGGCGCGCCGGTCGCGTCGCGGATCTCGACCTCGCCGGCGCGCAGCACGACGATCTCGCCGTTCTCGATCAGCTGCGTCGTACGCGTGTGGGCGATAAAGGCGGGGACGGCGGAGGCAACGAACGACTCGTCGGCGCCGCGGCCGATGACCAGGGGGCATTCGCGACGCGCGCCGACGAGGACATCGGGCTCATCGAGCGCCATCGCGACGAAGGCGAAGAAGCCCTCGAGCTGCCCGAGGGCCTGCTGCACGGTCGCGGCGAGGTCGCCGTCGTATTCGCTGGCGATGAGCTGAGCGATCACCTCGGCGTCGGTCTGCGAGCTGAAAGTGGCGCCGGCGGCGATCAGGCGATCGCGCAAGCCGACGTAGTTCTCGACGATCCCGTTGACGACGACATGGATTCGCCCGTCCGCGTCGCAGAGCGGGTGCGCATTCTGCTCGGAGACAGCACCATGTGTTGCCCAGCGTGTGTGGGCGATGCCGATCGTCGCGGGCGGGACGAGCGCGTCCTCCTGCGCGAGCGCCGCCTCGAGGTGGTCGAGGTTGCCGACGGCGCGCACCGCACGGATCGTGCCGTCGGCGAGGACCGACAGGCCGGCGCTGTCGTAGCCGCGGTATTCGAGCTTGCGCAGTCCTGCGAGCAGGATCTCCTGCGCTGGGCGTGCGCCGACGTAGCCGATGATGCCGCACATGGGCCGAGCCTACCTCAGCTCTGCTTCGATCACGGCAACGATCCGCCCGCACACAGCCTGCGCTTCCTCGGCGCTCGGAGCCTCGACCATCACGCGGACCACGGGCTCGGTGCCGCTGGGACGGACGAGGACACGACCGCGGCCGGCGAGTGCGGAGGACTCGCGATCGACCGCGTCGTGCACGGCGCGCGCACCGTCAAGCGCCGAGCGGTCGCGAACGGCGACGTTCACGAGCGTCTGCGGCAGCTTTGCGATCCGCGGGCGCTCGCGCAGGTCACGCCCACCGAGGGCCTCGAGCACCAGCAGCGCGGAGGCGATCCCGTCGCCGGAGGGTGCGAAGCCGAGCTCGAGGATATGGCCGGACTGCTCGCCGCCGAGCGCGAAGCCACGCTCGCGCAGCGCCTCGAGGACATAGCGGTCACCGACCGCGGTCGTGGCGACCTCGATTCCGGCGGCCTCGAGCGCCGCCACGATCGCGAAGTTCGTCATCACCGTGATCGCGATGCCGTTGCGCGGTAGGCGGCCATCCTCGAGCAGATGCAGCGCGATCAGCGTGAGCAGCTCGTCGCCGTCAACGAGGGTCCCGTCGCGGTCGACCGCGAGCACGCGGTCACCGTCGCCGTCGAAGGCGAAGCCGATGTCGTGAGCGCCGCGCACGACCTCAGCGGCCAGCAGCTCGATGTGCGTCGAGCCGCAGCCGGCGTTGATGTTGCGCCCGTCAGGCTCGACCGCGATCGTCGTGACGCGCGCGCCCAAGCGCTCGAAGATCTGCGGCGCGACCTGATGGGTTGCACCGTTCGCGCAGTCCAGCAGCACGTCGACGCCGTCGAGGCGCAGCGCCTGGAAGCGGTGATGCAAGTCCCGGACATAGTCGGCGGTCGCTGCGTGAAGAGTCCGGATCCGGCCCACCGCGCCAACCCCAAGAGAATCGTCCTCGAGGTGCTCCTCGATCGCTGACTCACGCTCGTCCGAGAGCTTGAAGCCGTCGGCACCGAAGAACTTGATGCCGTTGTCGGTGTAGACGTTGTGCGAGGCGGAGAGGACGACGCCGAGGTCGAGGCCGTGGCGGCGGATGAGGAGCGAGGCCGCCGGCGTCGGGAGGACGCCGCCCAGCAGGACCTCCGCGCCGGCCGAGGCGAGACCGGCGGCGATCGCCGCCTCGAGCATCTCGCCCGACTCGCGCGTGTCGCGGACGACGAGGACGCGCGGGCTCGCGACGGCGGACTGGAGCACCGCGGCGCGACCGAGCGCGAGCGCGAGCGCGGCCGTCACATCGACGCCGGCGACCCCGCGGACGCCGTCGGTGCCGAATAGCCTGCGCCTGCGCTGACCCGCCATCTCAGGCGAGCAAAGCTAGCGCTTCGAGAACTGCGGACGCTTACGCGCCTTCTTCAGACCCGCCTTCTTGCGCTCCTTGGCACGTGCGTCGCGCGTCAGGAAGCCGCGGCGCTTGAGCTCGCCGCGCAGGTTCGGATCGGCTTCGAGCAGGGCGCGCGAGATGCCGTGACGTAGGGCGCCCGCTTGCGCCGAAACGCCACCGCCCTCCATGCGAGCGACGACATCCATGCGCGCCTCGTAGCCGACCGTCTCGAGCGGCTGGCGGATGTTGCGCTGGAGCGTGTCGCGGGGGAAGTACGCCTCGAGCGTGCGGCCGTTGATCGTGTACGTGCCGGTGCCGGGGCGCAGCGTGACACGCGCGATCGCCGTCTTGCGCTTTCCCGTAGCGCGATAGCGCGCGCCGGCAGCGAGGTCGATCGCGACCTCCTCGATCGGCTCGACAGCGACGATCTCCTCGATCGCCTCGGGCTCCGTGGCCTCGGCAGGCTCCTCGTCCTCGTCGTAGGAGTAGGACGGCTCCGCGCCCAGCGGTGCGAGCGGGTCGACGCCCTCGGGGACGATGTCGACCTCGAGGTCGGCGCCAGGGACGATCGCGGGCTGTTCCGACGGCGCCGCATGGGCGCGGCGCGGGCGAGCGGGCGCGCGCTCTTGAGGCGCAGGCTCCTGCGCCGCAGCGCTCTCCTGCTGCGCTTCGCTCTCCACCGGCTGCTCGGGGGTCTCTTCGCTCACCTGGCGTGCCGTAGCTCCAGCGGCTCGGGCTTCTGCGCCCGATGGGGATGCTCGGGACCGGCGTAGATCTTGAGCTTCGTCAGCTGCTTTCGCGCGAGGCGGTTGCGCGGCATCATGCCCTTGACGGCGAGGCGCAGCACCTCCTCCGGGCGGCGCGCCATCATCTGCTCGAGCGTACGCGTGCGCAGGCCCCCCGGGTAGCCGGAGTGGCGGTGGTAGAGCTTCTGCGCGCGTTTGTTGCCCGTCACGGCAACCTTCTCGGCGTTGACGACGACGACGAAGTCGCCGGTGTCGATGTGCGGCGTGTACGCGGGCTTGCGCTTGCCCCGCAGCGTGTCCGCGATCTGCGTCGCGAGACGGCCGAGCGTCTTGCCGGAGGCGTCGACGACGTACCAGTCGCGCTGGCGGTCTGACGGCTTTGCCACGTAGGTCTTCATTGCACGAAAGAACGCCACGCGGATTCGCGCGGCGCGGGCCTGATGATAGAGGAAGCCGCCCGCCGGTGAGTCTGGTGGCTTCCTGCAATGATGCGGCCGCGATGAGCAGCGAGGAGTGGCGGGTCGAGGCGCGGCTGGCGGACAGCGGAGCGGCGGAGCAGCTGCACGCGGCGGCCGGCGCGGCGAAGCTGTACGAGCACGCGCGCCGCGAGCTGTACGGACGGGCGGCGCTCAGCCACGACGACAACCGCGTCTTCGCCTATGCGGACACGCGCGAACACGCGGAGGCCGCACAGAGCGCACTCGAGGCGCTCGTGGCGATGGAGGGCCTCGCGGCGAGCTTCGAGCTACAGCGCTGGCACCCGCTCGCGGAGCACTGGGAGGACGCGGACGAGCCGCTGCCGGAGTCCTCCGCGGAGATCGTCGAGGAGCAGAGCGAAGGTGAGAGCGCCGAGCTCGCGGCCTCCTCCGAAGAGACCGAGCGGACCGGCGTGCCCGAGTACGAGGTGCGCGTGACGCTGCCGACGCATCGCGACGCGGCCGCACTCGCAAGGAAGCTCGCCGGCGAGGGGATCCCGAGCCAGCGCCACTGGACTTACCTGCTGGTCGGCGCCTTCTCGGAAGACGCCGCCAATCAGCTGGCGGAGCGCCTGCGCAGCGAGGCGCCGAGCGGAAGCGAGGTGCGGGTCGAGGCGACGCTGGCCTACGTGCTGAGCCACGAGCCGCACAGCAAACTGCTCGCCGCGAACCCGTTCGTGCTGTTCTGAGGCCGCGGGCGGCACGCGCGCCATCGCATCGAAGCGAGCCCGCCCGCCCGCGAGGTGCTCGCTTTCGCGCGAGGTTGTCGCGTAAAGGGTTGCCGGGCGGCCGGGGTGGTGGCGCGTCGATGCCCGGCTGGTCGGCGTTTGGCGGGTCGGGCGCGGTCTCAGGCCACTGCTGGCGCCATTTGGTGGGTGTGGAGCTTGGTGAGGTTGTGGGTCAGCATCATTAGTCGCCATTCGGTGCGCACGGCGGCTCGGCCTCGGCGGTGGAAGCGATCGAAGCCGCGGTTGTGTTTGGTGTGCCCGAAGGTCGGCTGGACTGTCTGTTTGCGCTCGCGGTAGAGCTGCTCGCCGCGCTCAGTGGCGAGCACTGTTCGCATCCAGGCGTAGCGGCCGCCGGTCCAGCCGCGCCTGGGACCTTTGCGTTTGCTTGAGTCGGGCGGGATCAGCACCTCGATGTGGTGCTCGGCGGTGACCTGGTCCATGTGCCGCTCGTTCCAGAACCCGGCGTCGGCGAGCGCCGCCTGGGGTTTGTTGCTCACACCGGCCTGCTCGAGCTCGCGCAGCGTGGCCGCGACCATCGGCTCAAGCCGCGAAAAGTCGATCGCCTCGAGCGTGATCTCCGCGGCGAGCACGATCTGGTGCTCGTTGACCGCGGCCTGCGCGTTGTAACCCTGCACGTACGCGTGGATGCCCTTCACTAGCCGCGAGTCAGGATCGGTCAGGTTCACCTCCCCCGCGGGTGTCGCTGGCGACTGGTAGGGGTTTGGTGGCGAGCCGAAGCGTCGTCCGTCACTGGCCCGCCCGGTCGCACGGTAATGCTCGTAGGCGTCGTTGCCGCGACGCTCGGCAGCCAGCTCGTCGGTGAGCCGCCGACCCGCTTCTCGCAACCTTTCAGCGCGAGACCGCGCGACCGGCCGGGCGCGCGCCCAAAGGTCCTGGTCAAGCTGGCGCTTGGCTTCAAGCATCCAGCCGTCTCGGCCCTGACCACGCGCCACGATCTGCGCCGCATCAAACTCGTGCACCGGCTCGCCGGGGGCGGCGTCCGCTTTGCGCTCCCGCGCGAGCTCGCGCTCAAGCCACGCCCGCCGACCCTCCGCGGTCGCGAGCTCCGGCGGCAGCTCATCGCCCCGCGCGTCACCATAGAGCTCGTCCTCGGCCGCATCTGTCGCCTTGGCCTCCTCGAGAATCTCGCGCGCCACACGGTCAAAATCAATGTTGCGATCGCGGCTCGCGTTCGCACGCATCTTCGTCCCGTCGATCGCCACGACCCTGGACTCCACCAGCCCCGCCTTCGCGCACAACCGCAACACCGACGCGAACAACCCCGCCAACGCCGCCTCGTGCCGGCACAAAAACCGGGCGATCGTCGCATGATCAGGAACCACGTTCCCAGTGATCACCCGATAGGCAACATCCTCCCGGCAACGACGCTCGATCCCGCGCGCCGAACGCTCCTTCGTCGCATACGCATAAAGCACCAACGCGACCATCATCGACGGCTCATACGCCGCCCGGCCATGCCCATCAGCGCGATAAGAGCCATAGAACGCCGACAACTCCAACGCCCTCACGCTATCCAGCAGAAACCACGCGAAATGATCCTCCGCCAGCCAATCCCGAAGGCTCGGCGGCAACAACAACACCTGCTCGCGATCACACGCCCTGAAGTTCTGAGCCATCCCAGAAGTCTCTTAAATCCGCCAGACAGCACCCCCTTTGTGCGACAACCTCGCGCGAAAGGGGTTACGACAGTCGATGGTCGGCTGATGGCTGCGACGGCCGCGCAGCGCAGCCGGGTTGTCGGCCAAACCGCGCTTGCCCGTCGATCAGGGGCCCCACTGCTCGGTAAGTTGCAGGTCTTCGTCGAGCGCCCGTCGCGGCTTGATTTTGAGCGCGCGGAGGTCGGCGTGATAGGCCCGGCATGCTTCGCGGGCATCCGTTTGCCCGTCAGCGATTGCTCGCAGATGGCCCAGAAAGGTGAGCGGGTGCTCGCTGTCTTTGATCTTGCGCCCGAACAGCGCCGCCCTCGCCCCGTGCTTCCGCGCGTCCTCGAGCATGAAGAAGGCGTCGTAGGTCGTGCCCGAGGAGCCTCCCAGGATGCCCGGGATGAGGTGCGGGTCATATGCGACGAGCTCGGCCATTGCGCGCGGGCCGTGGTAGGGCATCTTCAGGAACAACGGCCGCCCGGCCCGCGGGATCCCAGCGAGCGTGCGCGCAACGAAGTCGTTGAGAAATCTCCCCACCTCGCCCGGCGCGTGACCGGGCACGTTCGGAGCGAACACCTCGAGAAAATGGTGCAGGCCCTCGCGCTGCGCCTCGAGCCGAAAGTTCCTGTAGGCCTCGAGCGCGGCGACGTCGAGCTCGGCATCGTTGGTGGGGGTGATCGAGTACAGCCCGAGGTCGACGCCCGCCGCACCCCTGATCTCCTCGATCGTCGCCGTACGAAATGGCCTCGACGGCTGCTGCGGGTAGACGGCGCCCGCCAGTGCGTGGATATCAGTCGTGTCGTTCGCGCGCACCGCCGGCGTTATCGACGAGCCCTCGAACAGGCGCTCATCGCAGGTCAGCTGCTCGCTCGTGCTCACGCTCATGAGCATGATGTCGACGAGTCCCTGGCGGACGATCTCCCTGATCTGGTCGCGAAAATCGGCCAGCGATCGACGCGCGCCAGTGACCGCGTCAACGCCCGGCGCGACCAGGCCGAAGGCCATGTCGGCATCCTTCGCGTCGGCCAGGATAAAGTCGCTGGCGCCGCCGGGATCGGCGTGAATGTTGGCAAGCTTGGCGTCGAGCGATTTCATCAGCGGAACGTCAGCGTGCCGGCAGGATCACACTCGACGGTGACATCGCGCCCCAGCTCGATGTCGAGCGCAAGCCGCGGCCAGCCATCCGCGAGCCGTGCCGCGACGTGCGGCCATGGCGGGATTGCGCTGGTGGGATCCACACCCTCGACGCTACACGCACCGACCGCGGCCGCGCTTGTCGCTGCGTCCGCCGGATCCTCGCCGCGCAGCAGAGCGGCAAGCAGGCCGGCGATCGTGCAGTCTCCCGAGCCGGTCGTTCCGGCGACCGAGCGCGCAGCAAAGCACGGCGCCAGCACCTCACGACCCCGCCAGGCATCTGCCGCGAGCCCGATCCGATCGCAGAATGCGCCGACGCGAGCGGCGTCTCGCGCAGTCCGCAGGTAGAGCCCTTGATCGCCGAGCTTGATCACGGCGACAGCGACGCCCATGCCGAGCAGAACGTCGCCGAACTGCGCAAGCCGTTGGCGGTCAACCACTGCGGAGAGGTCAGCGCCCGCCTCCAGCCGTGCGTGTGCCGGGCGGTCGAGGATGAACAGCAGCTCGCCGATGCTTGGCGCGAAGATATCCACGAATGGGAGCGTGCGCGACAACACCCGCTCCCACGGCACGTGGCCGGCCTCACTCTCTGGATCAAGCGCGCAGAGGTCAAGCGATGTCGCCGGACCGGCCGAATGCACCCGTTCAAACATGCCGCGCAGCTGCGCGCCGTCGGCGGCGTACATCTCACGCATCAGCGGCGGATAACCGAAATGGAACACGCGGACGCCGGCAAGCAGGTCGTAACGAACATCCTGCGCTGAGAAGGTCTGGTTGGCGCCAGGGCAGTGCAGGAAGCTGCGATCGACGGAGGGTGGGTTGATGACGATCGTGTAGCTCGTGATGTCTTTGGGCGAGACGATCATGTCCGCCGCAAGCTCGCCGTCACGAGCCGCGAGTGCGTCCAGCACCGCGCGCCCGAACAGGTCTGCCCCGACCTTGGCCAGCAGTCGCACACGCACGCCCAAGCGGTGCAGAGCGATCCCCGTGTTCGCGACCACGCCACCGGTCGAGATGGCCACCGGTCCTACGACCACCAGCCGGCCCGGCTCGAGCATGACGGGCCCATGCAACTCAGGAAACAGATCCAGGGATATATGACCCGCAACCACAGCCTCGGTGGAAGTCAATGCACACACGGTGGCGTCCACAATCGGGCAAGACCCTACCGACGCGAGCTGGGATCCCGGCTTCGCGCCCACGCGCGACTCGCCCCCACGAGCACGGTCGAGCGGCGCGAGCCGCGCCCGACGCTCACGCGACGCCGGCGATTCGAGGCGCAGGCGCAAGACATCCAGCTGACGAGGGTGCGCGTTCGGGTTAGAGGCGACTTCAGCGGAGCCCCAGCCGTGTCAGGCGCGATCGAATACAACGTCGCGGTCGAAGGCAACGCCACGCCCAGGCGGCTTCAAGCGTTGATTGATCGCGTCGACGAGATCGCCGAGATTCCGAACTCGCTACGGGCCGGCACACCCGTGCATCTGCGCAGCGGCTACGCAGACGACTAAGAGACGACCGCTCCCCAAGCGAGTGAGCGCCTGCCAGAGCTACCTACGTCGGCGGCACCACGTGCCTGCCTCGCGCGTCGGGTCTATCGGGATGGGCGGCTCCAGAGCACTCGTACGTGACCGTTGGCGTGGAGTTCGATGATGCCTGTGAATGTGCCGTTCCCGAATCCGCTGGTGGCCGCGAGGTAGATGTTGTCGCGCCGGTCGACGGCGATGCCGTTCGGCTCCATCGAACTGGCAGGCCCGAGCGCGCCTGCGCCCATCGTGCCTTTCGACAGGGAGATGATCGGGTCGATGGCTTTCGGGGTCGCCCGCACCACGGACAGGTAGTCGCTGACGACGACGGTGCCGTCGGGTGCGGTTGCGAGGCCGCCCTCGTCGTCGTAGGGGTAGACCCCGGGGAACGTCTTCGTCGTGCCGTTGGGCTCGACGATCAGCAGCTCCTTGCCGTGACCGCCGCCGCTGTCGCACGCCGCGTAAAGAGCACCGCCGCGCGAGAACGCGACGCCGCTCGGAGGCAGGCACGACTGTCTGTGCAGGACAGGGTCTAACGGCCAGTCGACGAGCTTGCCGCCCGGCGTGAGTTCGAGCACGGGCCCCGACGCGCTATCGCCGCAGGCGCGGCCCAGCAGGTAGAGGTCGCCGTTCGGCCCGATCGTTCCCGAAGGGGTTTCGATCGCCGCGCGGGCGAGAGCGCCGGCGCTCGCATCAACCCCGGAACACGCGCCGACGAGCGTCCGGATCTTGCCATCGGGAGCAACTTCGCGGACCTCGGCGGTGAACCCTGAATGCACAGTGGTGGTGTCCCCGTCATCGAAGATGTAGAGCGCGCCGTCGGGACCGGCTACGAGGGCGTCCGGGTTATCGATCTCTGCGCGCAGCGCTGATTCGCCGTCGCCCGAAACGCCGGCGACACCCGTGCCAACGGCGACGCGGAACCTCCCGCTCGCCACGAGCGCTAGGACCTGATGGCGCGCCGCATCACCGACATACAGCACACCGTCGGCAGCCACGGCCACCGACGCCGGGTCTCTCGGAACGACTTGCGCACCCAAATCCACAGCGGCCGGTGAACGCGACACGCGCGACACAGCCAGCGAACTCCCACCGGTGCCGACCATGAAAGCAGCCACCGTAATCACACAGGCCGGCGGCGCGAACCACGCGAGGGGGCGCCGACGACGCCCCGATTTCGCCAACGGAACAGCCTGGTTACCAGCGCCCCTCATCCGGAGCTAGACGCTACCGCCCCCGCAGAAAGCGAGCGCGCGACCGGCAGGCCCCGGAGTGACCGCCTCGCGCGACGAGCAGCGGGCCTCATCCCTCGTTTAGGGCAGATAGAGTCGAAAGGAGCCATGGGGCGACAGGCCACGGTCGTGCTTTACGTGCTCGCGCTGGTAGCCGTCGTGGTCGGCGTGGACGTCCTGTTCTTCAGGCACCAGTTCTGGCCGCGCCTGATAGCAAACGTCGGAATCGTCCTGGTGTTCGGGGTGTTCTACTTGAACCGTCGATGAGCGCATTCGCAACGGGTGCAAGGTCCCGTCTTCTCGCTGGCACGCGCCCACGGGCTTTGCCGAAGCACCCGTTGACGGCCCGGCAACGACCGCACTAACAACGCGCTCGGCGCCCGATCGCGCGAGAACGCGCCTGTGGGTGGTCGATGCGGGCGCGGGCTGGGGACGTCATCTCGTGCCAGTCTTGGCGCCGTTCCCACTGCGGTCTGCTACAGGTTGGTTGTGAGCGCGCGGTCGGTACGTCGGGACGGCCCGTTCCTTCTCGCAGCAGTCGTTCTGCTGGCTGCCGTCTGGCTCGACGGTGCTCGTGCGGCCGGACCATTACCGCCGCTCACCGGACCGCCGCTCGCGGGGGCCACGCACCTGCGGCTGATCGTGGGTGACACGCCGCCGGTGATCTTCAACGTTGATACGGGGCGGATCGCGACTGTACCGGGCGTCGTACCTGCACCTGCGCAAGCTGGAGGGCCGCGGGTCGCCGCCGTGGTCCCGGCGCGAGGCGGAGCATTCCTCACCGTTTGGGACGGACGGGCATATACCGGCTTCTTCGTCAGCGCCCAGGGAGGTGTAGATCGCCTCGCCAGCGCCAAGGACATGCTCCCAGCTCGCAACGCAGCCGCCGTCTGGACGCTCACCGGCGCTGCTCGGGGTCGCTGCGGGCTGCGCCTGGTACCGAGCGAGCGTGCGGCGGTGGATGTCCCGTGCGGCAACCTCCTGCTCGACAGCCCGCTCGGCGTCGCCATCGGCGAGGGCGGCAACGTCGTGGTCGTGGCTCCCTCGACCGGCCGTGTCGTCCGGCGCATTCGAGCAAGTGGGCAGCTGGCAGCGATCAATACAAGCGGCGGGAGCTTCCTGCTAAGCGTCAGTGGCAATAGCCAATCCGCGCCCGGGAAGCTGACGCTGATCAATCTGGCAACCGGCGCGCAACGCCGTCTGCTCTGGCCGAGCGCCCTCCCATGGGTCCAGCGGGTCACCGCTGAGCCGCACGGTCCGCTCGTTGCGGTCGGGTTCGTGTCACCCGCCTATCCCGGCCCGCAGCAGGCGAACGACGTCTGGCTGCTGGACCCCGCGACCGGGACTTTCACGCACCTGCCCGGCTTCCCGGCGCAGGAAAGCGTCAAGTTCTCGAACATGGCCTGGACCAGCACCGACCGGCTCGTCGTGATCGCCCAAAGCATCGCCGGCATCGCGCAGGACGCGACGCGCACCGTGCTGGCCATCTGGCAACCAGGCCAAACGACGCTCCCGCTCCGTCGCATCCAAACGTTCACGAACCCCGGCGGCTTCAGCCAGTTCGCTGCCATCGCAGACTGAGACACCCACTCCGCCCCGCAGCGGCAGGTCGCGGCCGCCCATTCCCGTGCGAGCCGGGGTTGGCGCCCGGTGTGTGCGAGCCTGTCACAGAAGCTCGGGTCGTGCGAAGGATTGGGTGTGGCGAACGGCGCGGTTGATGATGGGCGGTTGCTCGTGGCGGCCGCGCGTGGTGAGCAGGCGGCGTTCGAGGCGTTCTATCGGCGCTGGTTGCCGCAGGTCGTCGGGTTTCACTTGCGGCGCGTTGGGGTCCGTGAGGTCGCGTTTGACCTGACGGCGGAGACCTTTGCCGCCGTCGTCTCGGGGTGTGGCGGTTTCGATCCCGAGCGGGGTCCGGCCGCCGGTTGGCTGTTTGCGATCGCCGAGCACAAGCTGGCCGACAGCCTGCGCCGCTCCCGTGTCGAGTCATCGGCGCGGACGCGGCTCGGTCTCGAGCGCGTCATCCTCGAGGACGCTGATCTCGCGCGCGTTGACGATCTCGCGTCGCTGGCCGATCGCGAGCGGTTGATGGTGCTGCTGGGCGAACTGCCAGCTGAGCAGCAGGCTGCGATCAGCGCGCGTGTTCTCGACGAGCGCCCGTACGAGGCGATCGCGTGCGAGCTGTCCTGCTCTGAGGCTGTCGTGCGCCAGCGCGTGCACCGCGGCCTGCGCCGCCTGCGAGAGCGATTGGAGGAAACGGCATGAGCGGATTTGACCAGCTCGAACAGCAACTACTTGAGGCGATCGGTCGCGCTGCGAACACGGTAGAGCGCGACGAGCGGGTGCGGTTCGCTCGCTGGCGCTCGCGTCGTGCGCTCGTGTTCGTGCTCGCACCGCTCGTTCTCGCCGCAGCTGCCGCTGCGACGGTGATCGTGATCCGGCCGGGCGAGAGCGCCGCACAGAAGCTATTCGGCCGCGTCCTTGACGCGACAGAGCACACGCCGGCCTGCCAGATCGTTGCGTTTCAGCACGCCGTGCTCAGCGATGCGGCGCCCGCTCGCGGGATCACGGCGACGATCCCGCAACTCGCCACGGTGCCGCACTCGCCTCCACCCGCCGCCGCGCTGCGCCTCGCCGAAGCGCAGGGCGGCACGATCCTCGTGCACACGATCCGGGAGATCAGCTTCCCCGGCAGCATCCGGGTCGTCATGTTCGTCAACCGGGGCCGCTACCCGGTCGAAGCGATCAACCCCAGACAGTGCGAGAACGCGCGACTCGCGGCACTCACAAGACTGCGACCCAAGCCGTCAGCGACGCTCCGCGCGAGGGTCGCTCACACGATCGAGACCGACCTCAGCACACGGCCCGGCGTCCAGACCCTCGCACTCGAAACGATCCCGAGCGGACAGCGCGGTGCGCCGCGATACGCGAGCGGCGCCGGCACGGGCATCCCTGTGGCCCCCGGCACGAGGCTCCCCACCGGCATCGTCAGCCAGGCCAGCGCCTGCGATCACGATGGACCAGACCACACGCCGCGCTGCACACCGACGATCTACATGGGCATCGCCGTTACTGGTGCCACACGCGTAGCGATCCGGCCAGCCCGCCACGGCGAGCCAGACACGCCAAACCGACTAGCCCTCGTCCGCGACGGCGTATTCGCATTCACGCTCCCCAAGCGAGCCGGCCAGATCATCGTCACCCAACAGACAGCAGCCGGCACAACGCTCAGCCGCGAGCTCACCCCCGGCGTCACGCCCGCACACTCACCCGCCACCGGGGCCACGAACTAGCAGGCCCATGACGCCGCGAGAGTTGCATTGCCAGCCGAGACGCACACCGGACGGTTGGTCTCCGTCTGCGATCTAGCAACAAGGCTTGGCATACGATGGGCGCAGATGAGCGACGGCCTCGCCGAGCGTCGGGCGGTTCTTGTTACGGGCGCGTCGCGGGGGATCGGGGCTGCGATCGCACGAGCATTCGCGGTCGCGGGCGATCGCGTTGCGGTCCATTACGGGCGCAGCGCGGCTGCGGCCGAGGAGGTCGCGGCCAGCCTGCTCGGCGACGGCCATATCGTCGTCGGCGCCGACCTCGCCGATCCGGACGCGGTCAGACGCATGGTTGACAGAACGGCGAGCGAGCTTGGCGGCCTCGGCGTGCTGGTGAACAACGCCGGCGTGTTCGAGCCGCACCCGATCGCCGAGACCGACTATGAGCAGTGGCAGCGCGTGTGGCGTCTGACACTGAACGTGAATCTTCTCGGCGCAGCAAACGCATCGTGGTGCGCTGCCCAACACATGATTCGCGCCGGCGGTGGGAGCATCGTCAACGTCTCGTCGCGCGGCGCGTTTCGCGGCGAACCCAAGCAACCCGCGTACGGTGCAAGCAAAGCGGGCCTGATCGCGCTCGGGCAGTCGCTCGCCCGAGCGCTGGCGCCGCACGGCATCTCGGTGACATCGGTCGCCCCCGCACTCGTCGACACCGACATGGCCGCCGAGAACCTCGCCGGCGAGCACGGCGCCAAACGGCGCTCTGAAAGCCCGTTCGGACGCCTCGCCACCGTCGAGGAGGTCGCCGCAGCCGTCGTCTTCCTAGCCTCGCCGGACGCCATCATGACAAGCGGGACGGTCCTCGACATCAACGGCGCGTCCTACCTGCGGATGTAGACGCAACGGTGCTCGCCGGGGCGCGCGAGGACTCCGGTCAGCTGGCGGCAACGAGGCGTTCGCGCAAAGGCGGCGCGATTTCGCGAAGCGAAACCGGCCGCCTACTCCCACTCGATCGTGCCCGGCGGCTTGCTCGTGATGTCGAGAACAACACGGTTGACATCGTGCAGCTCGCCCATCATGCGCGAGGCGATCTGCTCGAGCAGGTCGTACGGGAGGCGGGCCCAGTCGGCGGTCATCGCGTCGTCGGAGGTGACGGCGCGGATCACGATCACGTTGCCGTAGGTGCGCTCGTCGCCCTGCACGCCGACCGAGCGGATGTCGGGCAGGACGCAGAAAGACTGCCAAAGCTCGCGGTAGAGACCCGCCTTGCGGATCTCGTCCTGGAGGATGTGATCGGCGTCGCGCAACAGATCGAGGCGCTCCTTGGTCGCCTCGCCGCCGACGATCCGGATCGCGAGGCCGGGACCCGGGAAAGGCTGGCGCCAGACCAGTCGCTCGGGCAGGCCGAGCTCGGCGCCGACTGCCCGCACCTCGTCCTTGAACAGCGTTCGCAGCGGCTCGACGAGCTCGAAAGCAAGATCGTCGGGTAGGCCGCCGACGTTGTGGTGGGACTTGATCGTCGCCGCGCCCGCGCGCCCGCCGGACTCGATGACGTCGGAGTAGAGCGTGCCCTGAACGAGATAGCGCGCGTCCGAGAGCTTCGACGCCTCCTCCTCGAAGACGCGGATGAACTCGGCGCCGATCAGCTTGCGCTTGGTCTCCGGGTCGGTCACGCCGCGCAGGCGTTCGAGGAAGCGCTGCTCGGCGTCGACGGCAACGAGGGGGACCTTGAACGTGTCGCGGAAGGCCGCGATCACCTGCTCCCCCTCCCCCTTGCGCATCAGACCGTGGTCGACGAAGACGCAGGTCAGCTGGTCGCCGACGGCGCGATGCACGAGCAGGGCTGCGACCGAGGAGTCGACGCCCCCCGAGAGGCCGCAGATCACTTGCCCGCTTCCGACCTGCGCGCGAATCCGCGCGATCTGCTCATCGATGATCGACGCCGGCGTCCAGTTGCGCTCGCAGCCGCAGATGTCCTCGAGGAAGCGCGTGAGGATCTGCTGGCCATAGGGGGTGTGGACGACCTCGGGATGGAACTGGATGCCGTAGATCGCGCGCGCCTCGTGCTCAAAGGCGGCGACCGGCGAGACGCCCGAGGAGGCGAGCTCGGTGAAGCCCTCGGGGCGCGCTTGACCGTGTCGCGGTGCGACATCCAGCAGGTCTGCTCGGTGGGCAAGCCGGCAAAAAGGCGACCGGGCGCGCGCAGGTGCAGCTCGGCGCGGCCGAACTCGCCGACCTCGGCGCGCTCGACGAGGCCGCCGAGCGAGTGCGCGAGAAGCTGCATGCCGTAGCAGATGCCGAGCACGGGGATGCCGAGCTCGAGCAGGCCGAGATCGAGTGCGGGCGCACCGGGTGCGTAGACCGACGCCGGCCCGCCTGACAGGATCAGGCCCGCCGGCGCGCGTCGCACGATCTCCGCGACGCCGACATCGGCGGGCAACAGCTCCGAGAAGACGCCGCACTCGCGGACGCGGCGCGCGATCAGCTGCGAGTACTGGCCGCCGAAGTCAACGACCAGCACCTCATGATGACCCCCCCGCCGTGGCGAGGCGCTTGCCGGCGTCTGCGCGTCGGCGAGCGCCTGGGTCAACCGCGCGCCTCGACCGTCTCGGGCAGCGGCGGTGCGGCGGCGCGTCCGAGCGAGGCCATGCCGACCCCCTGCTCGCGCTGCAGCTGCTTGCCCTCGGTCTGGAGAGCCGGCGCGACCATCAGCTCGGCGCGCTGGAACTCGGCGATGTCCTCGTAGCCGCAGGTGGCCATCGAGGTGCGCAGCGCACCGAAGAGGTTGAGCGTGCCGTCGTTCTCGTTCGCCGGGCCGGTCAGGATCTCCTCGAGCGTCGCGTTCTGGGTCGTGCGGACGCGCGCGCCGCGCGGCAGCGTCGGGTGGAAGGTCGCCATGCCCCAATGGAAGCCGCGCCCCGGGGCCTCGTACGCTCGGGCGAGCGGGCTGCCGATCATCACGGCGTCCGCACCGCAGGCGATCGCCTTCGCGACGTCGCCGCCGTTACGCATGCCGCCGTCGGCGATCACCCTGACGAGCTCGCCCGTCTCGAGCATGTGCGTGGAGCGCGCGTCGGCGACATCCGCGATCGCGGTCGCCTGCGGCACGCCGATTCCGAGCACGCCACGCGTCGTGCAGGCGGCGCCCGGGCCGACGCCGACGAGCACCGCGTCCGCGCCCGTGCGCATCAGGTGCAGACCCGTGTGGTAGGAGGCGCAGCCACCGACGACGACCGGGATGTCGAGCGTCGGGATGAACTCCTTGAGGTTCAGCGGTGTCGTCGTCTTGGAGACGTGCTCGCCCGACACGACCGTTCCCTGGATCACGAGGATGTCGAGACCCGCATCGAGCGCCGTCTCGTAGTAGCGCAGCACGCGCTGCGGTGTGAGCGACGCAGCGCAGACGACGCCTTCGGCCTTGATCTCGCGGATCCGCTCGGCGATCAGCTCCTCCTTGACGGGCTCGGCGTAGATCTGCTGCATCTTGCGCGTCGCGATCTCCTTGGGCAGCGAGGCGATCTCCTCGAGCTGCTCGTCCGCATCCTCGTAACGCGTGAAGATTCCCTCCAGGTTGAGCACCGCGAGGCCGCCGAGCTTGCCGAGGATTCCGGCGGTCTTGGGCGACACCACGCCGTCCATTGCGCTCGCGAGCAGCGGCAGCTCAAAGCGATAGTCGCCGAGCTTCCAAGTGATGTCGACATCGTCGGGATCGCGCGTGCGCCGCGACGGCACGATCGCGATGTCATCGAACCCGTAAGCGCGCCGCGCCTTCTTACCGCGACCGATCTCTACTTCCATTTGGCGATCCTAGGGGTCTGAACGGACGGAGGAAATGACCGAAAACGCCGCCGTCGCGGTCCATTCGGCCACGCCACGCGAGCATACCAGCGGGCGCCGTCCGGGCAGTCAGCCAACGCTCGCGGGCAGCGGGAGCGCGACCAGGTCGACCTCGGAGCGCAGGCGCTCGGCCGCGCGCGGGTCGAGCAGTCCGGCGCCCAGTCGCTCGGTCGACTCGGCACCGCAGGCGACCGCGAAACGCAGGCAGTCGGCGGCCGGGCTGCCGTTGTAGCGCGCCGCGAGATAGCCGGCGAGGAACGCGTCCCCGGAGCCGACCCTGGCGACCGGCTCGCGCCGCTCGATCGTCGCGCGAAAGCGCTGTGGCGCGCCGTCGACGAGGATCTGCGCCCAGCAACCGTCGGGCGAGGTCATCAGCGCCTCGCGAGCTCCGAGCCTGACGATCTCGCGCAGCCCTTCGGCGCGCTCGTCGTCGTCGGCGAACTCCTGCCCGATCAGCTCCTCCGCTTCGTGGAGGTTTGGCGTCACCAGATCCGGCTCGGCGCGCACCGCCTGGCGCAGCGCGTCACCTTCCGTGTCGACGACGACCATCGCGCCGCGCTTGCGCAGCTCGCGGACGAGCAGCGCGTAGAAGTCGGGCTCGACCCCGCGCGGCAGCGAGCCGGCGATGACGACGATCGTCGCGCCGCGCGCGAGGTAGAGGAGCTTCTCACGAAACAGCGCGAGCTCCTCAGCGTCGACCGCCGGGCCCTGCTCGTTGATCTCCGTCTCCTCGCCGGTCGTCGGGTCGAGCACGGCGGTGTTGGTGCGCGACTCCTCGCGGATCGGTACGAAGTCGGTGACGACATGCTCGCGCGTGAGCTGCTCGACGATCTGCGTGCCGGTCGGCCCACCCGCGAAGCCGGTCGCGATCACGGGGATGTCGAGCGTCCTGAGCAGGCGCGCCACGTTCACTCCCTTGCCCCCGGCGAGCGAGCGCCGCTCAACGGTTCGGTGGCGGCGCCCGATCCGCAGACTCGGAACCGAGAGCGACTTGTCGATCGCCGGGTTGAGCGTGACAGTGATGATCACCGGCGGGTCCTCACGGTCGCACGCCTTCGCATCTACTGCGCAGGCTACACCCCGAGCACGCCGCTCCGTAAGGAACCCGGTGCGGGGAGGGTCGGTCCGGTCGGCCCTGCCGGCGCCGGCAGCGCGTCGCGCGTGACGAGCGGAACGCGCAATGCCTCGCGCCCGGCCACGCTCACGACGAGCTCGCCTTCCTGCGTGCCGGCGGCGAGCGGGCCGTCGAGCTGCGCGGGGACGCCTGAGAGCGCCACGTCGAGCTGCACGCCGTGTCTGAGGACGAGCGCAGCAGCGCTCGCAACGACGAGCGCAACCTGCTGCGTAGCCCCGTTCGCGGGGACGGTCGCGTACACGTGTCCGGGGATCGCAAACCGCACGCGGTGGTAGAGCGCCAGGCCGTAGCTCAGAAGCGCAACCGTGTCGGCGAACTCACTGGACTCGCTCGGCTCGCCGAGCACGACGCTCACGAGGTGGACGCCGTGCCGCGACGCGGCGCCGACGAAGCACCAGCCGGCATCCGCCGTGTGTCCTTCCTTGACGCCGACGACGAACGGATAGGCACCGAGCAGCGCGTCGCGGTTGCGCACGACGATCCCGCCCGGAAGGTAGGCCACGGGCTTGCGCACGATGCGTGCGAAGGCCCGATCGCGCAACAGTGTCTGCGCGAGCCGCGCGAGGTCGCGGGCGGTCGAGTAGTTCCCCGGCGTGTCGAGACCGACCGCCGTCGCGAAGTGCGTATCGCCGAGCCGCAGCGCCGCCGCCGCCGCATTCATCTCGGCGAGGAAGTGCGGCATGCTGCCGCCGACATCGATCGCAAGCGAGTAGGCGACGTCGTTGCCGCTCGGCAGCAGCATCGCCTCCAGCATCTGCCGGACGCTGTAGCGACGGCCCGCCACGAGCCCCGCGATCGACTCCCCGGGGCCCGCGTCGTACGGCTGCTCGACGAGGTCTCGCGTCAGCGGCTCGCGCTCGAGCGTGACGTAGGCGGTCATCATCTTCGTCACGCTCGCGATCGCGACCTCGCGATCGTCGTTCCGTGCATAGAGCGTGGCACCGGTGTCGCTCTCGACGAGCAGCGCCTCAGCGGCAGACACAGGCGGCGCCTGCACGTCCGTGCGGGCATGCGCACTCGCGCCGGCGCAGATCAGGAGCGCCACCGCCACCGCAATCGTCCGCCCGACCGCGCGCCGCATGCGACCAGCGAGGCTACTGGAGGAGCCGGGCGTTCCTCACCGGAGGCCCCAGGCGAGCTCGCGCAGCCGCTCGGCCTCGGCTCGCGCCGCCGCCGCCGGCTCGCGCCCGTCGCTCGCGTACGCCTCGACGATGGCCCGGGAGGCGCTGACGAGGCCCGCGGCCCGACCGGGTGCGAAGGCCGCCGCGAGATCCTCGACGCGGCCGCCCTGCGCGCCGATCCCCGGCAACAGGAACACGGCACTCGGCATCAGCTCGCGCGCCCGCGCCAGGTGCTCGGGCACGGTCGCGCCGATCACCGCGCCGACGTCGCTGAGCCCGCAAGCGCGCGGCACGCCGAGCTCGTCGACGAGACGCGCGACGCGCTCCCAGAAGGCGCCGCCCGCCGGCGAGCTCGACGTCCTGGAGCTCGGCGGCGCCCGGGTTGGAGGTCCGTACGAGCACGAACACGCCGGCTCCGGTCGCGATCAGCGGCTCGAGCGCGTCGCGGCCGAGCAGCGGGTTCGCCGTGAACGCGTCGGCCCCGAGCCCCGCGACCGGACCGAACGGCGCGGGCGTGCTGCCCGCGAGCGCCTGCGCGTACGCCGCGGCCGTGACCGGCACATCGCCACGCTTGCCGTCGGCGATCACGAGCAGCCCCGCCGCGCGCGCCGCCGCCACGACCTCCCGTAGCGCGGCGATCCCGGGCGCGCCGAGGCGTTCGAAGCAGGCGAGCTGCGGCTTGACAGGCAACGCACGCCGGCCCGGCGGCAGCGATCACCGCCCGGCAGTGCGCGAGCACCGCGCGCAGCGGCGCGCGCGCCTGCCGTCGCCAGCCGGCCGCCCGCGCGACCGGCCACAGCCGCTGCGGGTCCGGGTCAAGCCCGAGCACGATCTGGGACTCGCGCTGCGCAACGCGCGCCGCCAGCTCGTCTGCAAAAGCTCTCGTCGCCACGAACCGCAAAGATACGCACCGTGCGGCTATCGCGACTGCCCTGGGCGCTCACCGTGCTGGCCTGCCTGGTCACCGCGGTCCTGCTCGAGCTGAGCCACTTCCACGGCTACGCGGCGGTGGCGATCGCGGTCGGCTTGGCGGCCGCGACGAACCTGCTCTAGTTCGCTACTCCCCCTGGCTGTCCGGCCTCACGCGGTCGGCGGGCTCGAGGTGGACGAGCACGTCGGCGCCGTCGAGGCGGCGCGCGATCTCGTCGCTGAGCACGTGTGCCGTGCCGTGCGCCGCCTCGAGCGTCGTGCCGGCGGCGAACTGCACGTGGAGGTCGACGTAGCGACGCGAGCCCGGCGGCGCGGCTGCGCAGCTCGTGGAAGCCGATGACCCCGCGCGCGGTCGCCGACCTCCCGGATCGCGGCACGGATCTCGGCGAGGTCCGATTCGGGCAGCGCCTCGTCGATCAGGACGCGAGAGGCGCGGCGCAGCAACCGCACGCCGGCGATCACGATTCCGGCGGCGACGATCAGCGCGACGAGCGGGTCGAGCCAGTAGGCGTGCGTCACGGCGATCAGGATGAGGCCCGACGAGGACGGCGAGCGAGGAGTACGGCGTCGGCGCTCAGGTGCATCGCATCGCCCTCGAGCGCGGGCGATCCGGTTGCGCGAGCGCGGCGAGCGATGATCCGCGAAACGATGAGGTTGACCACCGCGGAGGCGGCGACGACGGCGATGCCGATGCCGAGCGTGTGGACGTGCGAGCCACGCACGAGCCGGGCGATCGCCTCGTAGGTGATGATCCCGGCGCCGAGCAGGATCAGCGCGCCCTCCGTGGCCGCCGCGAGGTTCTCGAGCTTGTAGTGACCGTAGCGATGCTCGGCGTCCGCGGGCTCACCGGACTTGCGCACCGAGACGTAGCGCGACGATCGACGCGAGCAGATCGATCGAGCTGTGGACGCCCTCGGTGAGGACCGCGACCGAGCCCGTGGCGACGCCCGCAACGAGCTTCGCGCGCGATCAGCGCGCTGTTCGACGCCACTGAGAGCGCTGCGGCGCGACCCTTCACGGCCTCCTCGCTATCCATCAGCGCTCCGCCGTGAACCACTCCTCGAACGCGCGCAGCGCTCGCCCACGATGGCTGATCGCGTCCTTCTCAGCGCCGCTCAGCTCGGCCATCGTCCGGCCGCTGGCGTCGTCGACCGGCACGAACACGGGGTCGTAGCCGAAGCCGCGCGCTGCCACGGCGCGACGCTGCCATGACACCGTCGCAGCGACGCTCGAAGACGCGCTCCTCGCCGCGTTCGGGGTCGACATAGACGAGCGCGCAGACATAGTGCAAGCCGCTCCCCGGCGGCACCTCGTTCGATCAGCAGCGCCAAGTTCTCCTCGTCGCTCGCCTCCTCGCCCGCGTAGCGCGCGGAGCGGACGCCCGGACGCCCGCCGAGCGCGTCCGCCGCGATCCCCGAGTCGTCGGCGATCGCGGCGCGGCCGGTCTGCGCCGCCGCCGCCCGCGCCTTGTCGAGCGCGTTCTCGACGAACGTCTCCCCCGTCTCGGGCGGCAACTCGACCGTTTCCGGCAGCGGCTCGAGCTCGATGACCGACAGCAGGCGGCGGAACTCGCGCAGCTTGTGCTCGTTGCGCGTCGCGAGGATCAGCGGCATCGGGTCGCGGCTGAGCTATCCGCTCGCACGGGCGCTGAGATTGCGGCGTCCTGGAGGACGCGCAGCTGCGCAATCGCGCCGCGCCGCCAGCGCGAGCAGCTCGTCGAGCGAGG
Source organism: uncultured Solirubrobacterales bacterium (assembly GCA_963773395.1). Classification (GTDB taxonomy): domain Bacteria; phylum Actinomycetota; class Thermoleophilia; order Solirubrobacterales; family Solirubrobacteraceae; genus Palsa-513. Next base: position 27,131 of record CAVZAY010000001.1, read on the forward strand.
CGCGCGTCAGCGGCGTACGCTCGGCCGTCGCCTGGACCTCGACGAGGCCGCCGTCACCGGTCATCACGACGTTCGCGTCAACCTCGGCGCGGGAGTCCTCGCGAGTAATCGAGGTCGAGCAGGCTGGCGCCGTCGACAACACCGCACGACACCGCCGCGACCGCCCCGTCAGCGGGTAGCGCGCCAGCTCGCCCGCGCCGACGAGCCGCGACGTGGCCCGGGCGAAGGCGACGTAAGCGCCCGTGATCGAGGCGCAGCGCGTGCCGCCGTCGGCCTGGAGGACATCGCAGTCGAGGTAGACCGTCCGCTCCCCGAGCGCCTCGAAATCGACGACGGCGCGCACGGAGCGCCCGATCAGCCGCTGGATCTCGACCGTCCGCCCGTCGAGGCGCCCGCGCGTCGCGTCGCGCGCCTTGCGCTCGCCGGTCGAGGCCGGCAGCATCCCGTACTCGGCAGTCAGCCAGCCGCGCCCGCTGCCGGCAAGCCAGCGCGGCACGCCCGGCTCGACCGACGCCGTGCAGATCACCTTCGTCTCGCCGATGCTGATCAGCGCCGAGCCCGTCGCGGGCTCGACGAAGTCGACCTCGAACGCGACCGGGCGCAGGCCGTCAGCCGCGCGTGAGTAGCTGCGCTCGCTCACGCCGCCACAGCCGAGCGCAGCTCGACATGCTCGATCTGCTCGATCGGCAGCTGGAGGAAGCGCGAGCCCACGGCGCGGAAAGCCTCGACGTCGCCGGTGCACAGGAAGCGGTAGTCGCCCTCGCCGCTGGCCTGGCTCGACAGGCCGGCGAGCTCGAGCGAGGCCGCAACCGACAGCGCCAGCGCACGGCCCGAGCTGACCAGGTTGACGCCCGGGCCGAGCATTCGCTGGAGCATCGGAGCGACCAGCGGGTAATGGGTGCAGCCGAGGATCACCGTGTCGACGCCGGCCTCGCGCAGCGGCGCGCAGTAGCCACGCACGGCGTCGAGCGACGCGGTGGTCGACCGGGAACCCCTCCTGGATCATCGGCGCGAGACCAGGGCAGGCGACGCTCGTCAGCGTCGCGTCGGGCGCGTCGGCGTGCAGTGCGCGGTCGTAGGCGCCGCTCGCGACCGTCGCGGTCGTCGCGAGCAGGCCGATCCGCCGGTTGGCGCTGCGCGCCGCGGCGATCCGCGACTCCGGCTCGATCACGCCGATCACATCGACGCCGAGCGTCGTCGAGAGCATCCGCTCGCGCAGCGACGGCAGCGCGGCCGAGCTGAGCGCGTTGCAGGCGACGACCAGCAGCTTTGCGCGACGCGCGAGCAGGTGCTCGGCGATCTCGAGCGCGAATCGCTCCAGATCGGCGGCGCTGTGCTCGCCGTAGGGGAAACGCGCGGTGTCCCCGAGATAGAGGAAGTCCTCATGCGGCAGCTCGACGAGCAGCTCCTGGAGCACCGTGAGGCCGCCGACGCCCGAGTCGAAGACCGCGATCGGGCGCTCACGCGGTGGGGGCGCTGGTGAGCTCACCGTTCGTGATGATTCCAGATGCACCGCCGGATATGGTGGCTTCGTGCGGGCACTCGTGATCTCCAACATGGCGCCCTCGCACGCGAGTCCGGGCCGTGGCAGCTTCGTTCGCGACCAGGTCGCCGCCCTGCGCCGCCTGCCCGGCGTCGAAGTGGAGCTATTCGAATTCGTGCCCGGACTCAGCTCCTACCCGCTGGCGGCGCTCGCACTGCGCCGGCGCTTCAGCGGCAAGCGATTCGACGTCGTGCACGCGCACTTCGGCTTGACGGCATGGCCGTCGCTCGCGGTGCGCGGCAGCCCCCACGCGCTGACGCTCCACGGGACCGACGTGCGCCACCCGCGAACGCGGCGCGCGACGCTCGCCGTGCTGGGGCGAATGGACCTCGTCGCCGCGGTCTCCGAAGCGCTCGCGTCCGAGCTGCCCGGCGAGGTCGCGGTCCTGCCGATCGGCGTCGCAATGGAGCGCTTTCGCCCGATCCCGCGTGCCGCGGCCCGTCTCGCGCTCGGGCTCGAGCGCGAGCGGCCCTACCTGCTGTTCCCCGCCGACCCGGCGCGCGCCGGCAAGCGATTCGACCGTGCGCGCGCGCTCGCGGGCGACGTGTCGCTGCTGACGCTCGGCCAGACCGCGCCCGATCACGTCACGCTCGCGATCAACGCCGCGAACGCGGTGCTCGTCCCCTCCGACGAGGAGGGCTACGGGCTCGCGGTGCTCGAGGCGCTCGCCTGCGACGTGCCCGTGCTCGCGACCCCGGTCGGGATCCACGAGCAGGCGCTCGCGGGGATCGAGGGCACGCTGTGCGCGCCGTTTGACCACGAGCTTTGGAGCGCTGCGCTCGCGCCGGCGCTGGCCGAGCCCGAGCCGCGGATCGCGGGCCGCGCGCGCGCGGCCCAGTTCGCGACGGACGTGATGGCCAGGCGCGTGCTCGCGGCGTGGGAGTCGCTCGTCGCGAGCGCTTAGGATTCGCCCGGATGGAGGCTTCCGAACAGCGGGCGACGAGCTTCCTCGAGCGTGCGCGCCTGCGCCGTCGCGTCGCCTACCTGCGGCGCCGGCGCGAGCTGGCGCTGCGCCAGCTTGGCCTTGCGGTGCTCGAGAAGGGCGACGTCGAAGCACAGCTCAGCGCGCTCGTTGCGCTCGAGGAGGAGCGGACCAAGCTCGAGCAGGCGCTCGGCGAGCACCGCGAGCTCGCGGTGCTGCGCGAGCCGGGGATCGCGGTCTGCCCGCAGTGCCAGACGATCCACGGCAGCGACGCGAACTTCTGCCCGAACTGCGGCGCCAAGCGCGCGCCGCTCAGCCGCGCCGAGCGTACGCAAGCTCGCGAAGCGTGAGCTCGACAGAACGCGCGAGCGCTGTGAGTTCGTAGCCGCCCTCCAGTACCAGACCAAGCGGCACCCCCAAATCAGTGCACAGCTCGCGCACGGCCGCGGTCATCGCCGCGAAGCCCTCGTCGCTGACGGCGCAATCGGCGAGCGGATCCTCCGCGTGCGCGTCGTAGCCCGCCGAGACGAGCACGAGCTGCGGTTCGAACTGGCGCGCGAGCGGAACGGCGCGCTCCTCGACGAGGCCGCAGAAGACGTCGTCGCCGGAGCCCGCGGGGACCGGCAGGTTCACGGTGAAGCCGGCGCCGTCGCCCGCGCCGTGGTCGGTCGCGGCGCCGGTTCCAGGCCAGAGGCCAGCCTGGTGGATCGAGATGAAGAGCACGCTCTGGCTGCGGGCGAAGATGTCGTTCGTCCCGTTGCCGTGATGGACGTCCCAGTCGAGGATCAGGACGCGCTCGAGGCCGTGCTCGCGCAGCGCGTGAGTCGCGGCCAGGGCGATGTTGTTGAACAGGCAGAAGCCCATCGCGCGCGCCACCTTGGCGTGGTGGCCCGGCGGGCGTCCGGCCGCGAAGCCCGTGCTCGCCGCCTTCGTCAGCAGCAGCTCGACGAGCTCGACCGCTGCGCCCGCTGAGCGCAGCGCCGCCTCCCAGGAACCGGGACCGACGATCGTGTCGGCGTCGATCGCGCCGCCGCCGCGCTCGCAGTAGGCCGCCACGGCGGCGACGTACTCGTGGAAGTGGACGTGCTCGAGCAGCGCACGGTCGACGCGCGGCGCCTCGCGGCGCTCGAAGCCGTGCCAGCCGACGCGGTCGAGTTGCGCCTCGATCGCGCGGATCCGGTCGGCGCGCTCGGGGTGGGCGCCCGTGTCGTGGTCGAGCACCGCCGGATGGCTGAGATAGACCGGCGCGGACATCGAGGTACGGTACAGCCCGCATGTCCAGCAGCGCCCCCATCGAGGCCGACCTGGCCGTCGTCGGGGCGGGCGCCGCAGGGCTCTACGTGTCGCTCGTCGCGGCGGCCGAAGGGGCGACGATCGCGCTGCTCGCGGCCTCCTCGTTCGCGCAGACCGCCAGCTACTGGGCGCAGGGCGGCCTCGCGGCGGCGCTGTCGGTGGAGGACAGTCTCGAGGCCCACCTGCGCGACACGCAGATCGCCGGGCGGGCGCTCGTACGCGAGTCGGCTGCGCGCGTGCTCTGCGCCGAGGCGCCGGAGTGCGTGCGCGAGCTCGAACGACTCGGCGTGCACTTCGACGCCGACCGCCACGGCCAGCTCGCGCTCGGGCTCGAAGGCGGCCACTCGGTGCGGCGGATCGTGCACGCCGGCGGCAGCGCGACGGGGCGGCGCGTCGTCCGCCAGCTCTCGGCGCTAGCCGCCACCGAGCCGCGGATCGCGATCCTCGAGCACGCGCGCGCCACGCGCACTCCTGTCTGCGGACGGACGCTGCGCGGGCGTGAGCTGCGACGACGGGCGACGAGTGCATGCGCGCGCCGTCGTGATCTGCGCCGGTGGGGCGGCCGCACTGTGGTCGCGGACGACGAACCCGCCGGGCTCGCTAGGGACGGGCATGCTGCTGGCGCACGCAGCCGGTGCGCAGCTCGCGGACCTCGAGTTCATGCAGTTTCACCCAACCGCGGTGATCGGGGTGGCGGGCCGCGAGGGCTTCCTGATGACGGAGGCGATCCGTGGCGAGGGCGGCCTGCTGCTCGACGACGACGGTGAGCGCTTCGTCGACGAGCTCGCGCCGCGCGATGAGGTCAGCCGCGCGATCGACGCGCAGCTCACGGCGAGCGGTGGCCGCTGCGTCTGGCTCGACATGCGCAAGGTCGACCCGGCGCTCTTCCCGAACATCGTCGAGTCGCTTGCCGAGGCCGGGCTCGACGTGACGCGCGAGCTCGTGCCGGTCGCACCGGCCGCGCACTACATGGTCGGCGGGATCGTCGCCGACCTCGAAGGCCGCTCGAGCCTGCCCGGCCTGTTCGCGGTCGGCGAGTCGTCGTGCACGGGCCTGCACGGCGCCAACCGGCTCGCGTCCAACTCGCTCAGCGAGTGCTTCGTGTGGGGGGCGCCGCGCGGCTCGCGCGGCGGTCGCGGAGCCGGCTCGCGGACGTGGGCGAGCCGGAGCCCATCGCGACGCCGAGCCTCGCGGTGGATAGCGCCACGAAGTCCGCCCTCTGGGAGCTCGCGGGCCTGCGTCGAAGCGCCGAGGGCCTCGGGCGCCTGCTCGACGATCCGCACCCGCTCGCCCGCGCGATCGCACGCTGCGCGCTTGCCCGCACCGAGACGCGCGGAGTGCACTGCCGCACGGATCATCCGCAGACCGATCCGGAGCTCGACGCGCGCCATACAATCCTCGACGCCGGCGGAGCGCCGACGCTGGAGCTGTGGAGCTGAGCGACCGCGCTCGGGGGCGTGCGGCCCCGGCCCGCTTAAGCCAGCCCTAACACGTCCGAATAGTCGCCTTCATACGGCCGGAGCACACTGGACCGCTGAGAGGAGCGCGTGCCCCCCGAGGCGCGCCGAGCGCAAAGGAAGGCGGACCCGATGTATCAATTCAGCCGGGGGATGTTCAGGGAGCTCGCTCCGATGGTCGAACAACGCAACGGCGGGCGCCACTACATGGACGACCAGCTCTACGTTCTGCACGCCTGCGAGGGAGCGGTGCGGCGCCTCGCGACCGACCGCCACTATTTCGCGCGCCCGGCGCGGACGCTTTTCGCCGACGTGCGCAGCTACTTCCCGGTCGCGCGCCAGCAGCAGGTCTACGCCGTCATTGAGCGCTACATCGCGCTCGCGGACGAGTTCCTTGCGTCGCTGCCGCCGGCCGGCTGCGATGCGGAGGGGAACCCGCTGCAGTGTCGCGCGCTGACGCGCAAGGGCACGGCGTGCCAGCGCGTCCGCTCGCGCACAACGGTTACTGCCCGTCGCACCAGCACCTGGCCGAGACCGAGCACGCAGCACCTGCCGCTCTGGCGGCGTAGGACCCCGCGGCAACCCCGACTCGACGCGGAGGTAGGCTGCCGGGGATGGCGGCAAAGCCCCGGATCGGCTTCGTCGGGCTCGGGATGATGGGCTACCTGATGGCGGCGTCGCTGCGGCGCGCCGGTTTCGCGGTCAGCGTCTGGAACCGAACGCCTGAGAAGGCCGAGCGCTGGGTCGCTGAGCACGGCGGCGATGTGGCGGCGACCCCAGCCGAGCTTGCGGCGAACGTCGAGCTCGTAATCACGATGGTCGTCGACGGGCCGCAGGTCAGGGAGCTGCTGCTCGGCCGCGACGGTGTCGTGCACGGCGCGGGGGATGGTCTGCTGTGCGTCGACTGCTCGACGATCGGGCGCGAGGCCGCGCTCGCGATCGGCGCCGAGCTGCGCGAGCATGGGCTGCGATTCGTGGATGCGCCGGTTACCGGCTCGACCCCCGCCGCCCGCGACGGCACGCTGACGATCATGGTCGGCGGGGCTGACGGCGACGTCGCGCAGGCGCGGCCTGCGCTCGCGGCGATGAGCGCGCGGGTCATCCACGCGGACCGCTCGGCAACGGCCAGGCGATCAAGGTGATCAACAACGCCGTTGCGGCAGCCAACGCCGTGACGGTGGCGGAGGCACTGATTGCGGCTGCCGCCGGCGGGCTCGACCTCGACGCGGTGGTCGCCGTGCTGAGCAGCGGGCTCGGGCGGATCGAAGATCCTCGAAGCGAAAGGCGCGGCGATGCGTGCGCACGACTACACGCCGCTCTTTCGCACCGCGCACATGGCAAAAGACGTCGCACTCTGTGTCGAGGAAGCGGGTCCTGGGGCGCTTTCGCAGCGCCGAGCTCGCGCTTGGGGATCTGCGTGTCGCCGCGCATCAGGGCTATGCGGACGCGGACTTCGCGGCCGTTGTCGAGGCCGTCGAGGGGCGCTCCGACGGGCATTTGGGGAGCCGCTCGAAAGCTCGGGAAACTACTAAATAGCAGCAAAATTTGGAGTTTTCCGGGCGATTGCGTATCCTGTAGTCGTCGCTTGGTGAAACGCCTGCAACGCCTCGCGACGGCTCATCTCGAACTCTCTGATCTAGTGATGCCAATTGCTTTCAAGGAATGGGCGGTGACCGTCCGCGCGCTCGCCGAGGGTGAGCAGCTCGTCACGCTCCGTAAGGGCGGCATCCGCGAGCCGCAGAAGCATTTCGAGGTGGAGTACGAGCGGTTCTTCCTCTACCCCACCTTCGACCACCAGCGCTCGGACCTCGTGCGCGAGTCCCATCGCCCCGAGCTGCGCCGCGCGCTCGAGGAGGGCGTCTGGGCTGACGGCGAGCCGTCACTGCCGGGCGCCCGGTCGACCCTCGCCCTGCTGCCGCCTGACCGCGTCCGCATCCGCGCCTGGGCCGAAGTCGCGGCCCAGTACACGGTCACCGACCCGCGCGTCGTCGACGCGCTTTCGCCGTTCTACGTATGGACGCCCGACTACGCCGAGAAGCGCCTCGAGTGGAAGCGCCGGCATCCGCTGCACGTCCTGCTGCTGCGCACATATCGCATCCCGCGGCCGGTGACGGTCAAGGTGCGCGACGAGTACGCCGGCTGCCGCTCGTGGCTCGAGCTGCAGCGCGACCTCCCGTTCGAGGGCACACCAGTCCTCTCGGACGAGGAGTTCGACCGGGCCGCCGAGGAGATCGAGTCGATCATCTCGAGCGCCCGCGAGCCCGTCTACGCGTAGGACCCTTGCCCGTCAGGGGCAGGAGTGGCGCGTGCGCTTGTAAATGCTCTGGGCGGCGCTCTGGAGCGGTCCCATCACGTTGCTGAGCGTGCCGCCCACGGTACGCTCGATGCCGATAGCTGCGGGCGGGGCGTCCGGGAGCAGTCGGCCGGCGCGCAGGTCAGGCGACCGTCAGGTCGATCTCGGCGACGCCGCCCTCATCGATTCGAAAGCCGCGTAGCGCCGGCTGCGCGCCGGCGAGGCCGACGATCAGGTAGATCGTTCCCGGCCACAGCGGCTTGCCGAGCTCCGGCGGCACAGCGATATTGATGTCGGTCTGCGACGGGTACGGCTCGCTTCGCGTGTGCGAGTGATAGATCGCGCCGAGCTCGAGGCCGGCAGCCTCGATCTCCCCAAGCAACCGGTACATCTCGGCCGGCTCGATCTCGTAGCGAAGCGGGCTCGCATGGATGTTCGTCGCGGGGTAGACGCGGCGGGCCTCGCCGTCGGCGGAGCCGACCATGCCGCAGCACTCGTTTGGCGCTTGTGCCAGCGCGTGGGCGACGATCTCGTCGCGCAGCGTACTGGGGATCTTCATGGCGCAGGCGGCGCGCCGGCGCTCACCACCACAGCGTCGACTCGAGGTTCTCGATCTCCTCGAGCGGGCGTGTGTAGACGCCGCTCGAGAGATAGCGCCAACCGTCGTCGGCGACGATGAAGACGACGTTCCCCTCGTCGAGCTCGCCTGCGATGCGCGCCGCGACGCGCGCAATCGCACCCGAGGAGACGCCGGCGAAGATGCCTTCCTCGTCGAGCAGCTTTCGCGTCCAGATGATCGCGTCGCGGTTGGTCACGAAGATCTTGCGGTCGAGCAGCGAGAGGTCGATGATCGGCGGGATGAACCCGTCGTCGAGCGAGCGCAGGCCTTGGACCGGCTCGCCCTGCATCGGCTCGGCCGCGACGATCTTGACGCCGTCGCCGAGAACCTCCTTCAAGCGGCGGCCGTTGCCCATCAGCGTGCCGCCGGTCCCAAGCCCGGCGACGAACGCCGCAACGCTGTCGAGCTCCTCGAGTATCTCCAGCGCAGTGCCGTCGTAGTGGGCGCGCGGGTTCGCCTCGTTGCCGTACTGGTAGGGCATGTAGTAACGCGAGTCGGCCGACGCAAGCTCGAGCGCCAGCTCGACGGCGCCGTTCGAGCCCTTGGCGCCCTCCGAGGAAACGATCTCGGCGCCCCACATCTGGAGCAGCTGGATGCGCTCGGTCGTGACGTTGTCGGGCATCACGACCTTGAGCGGGTAGCCCTTCAGCCGGCAGAGCATCGCGAGCGAGATCCCGGTGTTGCCGGATGTCGGCTCGAGAATCACCTGTCCGGGAGCGATCGCGCCCTTCTCCTCGGCGTCCTCGAGCAGCGAGCGCGCGACCCGGTCCTTGACCGAGCCCGTCGGGTTGCGCGACTCGAGCTTCGCCCAGATTCGCACGCCGGGCTTCGGCGAGAGCTGACGCAGCTCGACTAGCGGCGTGTTGCCGATCGATTGCACGACGTCGGCATAGCGCCCACCGCAGGGGCGATTCTCAAGCTCCCGTGCTCCCATCGCTTTACAGAAGATAGCGGCTAGCTGCCGCCGGCCATCGCCGGCAAGATCACGAGCACATCCTGTGCTCCGACCGCCGTGTCGAGCCCATCGAGCACGCGAACGTCTTCGTCGTTGAGATACACGTTGACATAGCGATTGAGCTGCCCGTCCGCGCTGAAGAGCTGCGACTCGGTGGCCGGGTGGGCGGCGACGAGGCTCGCGAGGACCGCGCGCACATCGTCGCCTTCGGCGGCCACCTCGCGCTCGCCGCCGACCGAGGTGCGCAGGACCGGGGGGATCTTGATCGTCGGCATCGCGGGAAAACCTACCCAGCCGCGGCGCAGAAGGCGTCGTAGTCGGGGAACACGCCCATCTCTTCATCGCTGATCGAGTCGGGATCGCGCGAGCAGATCGGGCATGCAGGGTCGCGGCGGATCTTGAGCTCGTCGAGGGTCCCCGCGAGCGCGTCGTAGAGCAGCAGGCGTCCGATCGCAGGCTCGCCGGCGCCGGTGATCAGCTTGATCACCTCGGTCGCCTGGAGCAGGCCCATCGACGCCCGGGAGCACGCCGAGCACGCCGTTCGCGCCGCAGGATGGCGCGAGGTCCGCCGGCGGCGGCTCCGGGAACAGGCAGCGGTAGCACGGGCCCTCGTAGGGCTTGAAGACCGACAGCTGCCCATCGAAGCCGAGGATCGACGCCGACACGACCGGGATCTGCAGGCGCACGCTGGCGTCATTGAGCAGGTAGCGCGTCGGGAAGTTGTCGACGCCGTCGACGACGATGTCGTAGCCGGCGATGATCTCCATGATGTTGGAGGCGTCGAGCCGAGTCTTGTAGGTGACGACGTTGATGTCGGGGTTGAGCGCGTGGATCGTCTCCTCGGCCGACTCGACCTTGGGCACGCCGATGCGCGCCGTGTTGTGGATGACCTGGCGCTGGAGGTTCGAGAGGTCGACGACGTCGTCGTCGACGATGCCGAGCGTGCCGACGCCGGCCGCCGCGAGGTAGAGCGCGATCGGCGAGCCGAGCCCGCCCGCGCCGAGCAGCAGCACCTTCGCGTCAAGCAGCTTCTGCTGGCCGGCCTCGCCAATCTCGGGGATCAGCAGGTGGCGCGAGTAGCGCTCGCGCTGCTCGGGGGTGAACGTGCGCGGGACGACCACCTCGTAACCGCGGTCCTTCCAAAGCGTGATCCCGCCCGTCATCGACGCGACGTGCTCGTAGCCGAGATCGTTGCTCAGGGTGTGCGCGGCGAGTGCCGAGCGGATGCCGGACGCGCAGTAGAGGACGACACGCTGCGAGCGATCGGGCACGACGCCCTCGATCCGCGACTCGAGGTAGCTGCGCGGGACGTGCTTTGCCCCGGGCAGGTGGCCCTGCGCCCACTCATCGCTCTCGCGCACGTCGACGATCGCAACGCCGTTGCCGACGAGCTCGCTGACGGCCGACGGATCGATCTCCTCGATCCCGGCCTTGATCTGGCGGATGAACTCAGCACCCGGAAGGGCTCATCTCTCAAACTCCTGAAACCTTGTCTGGATTCAATGCTATAAAAAGTATAGCGCGGCGAGGCGTGCATACGCGGCGTCACCAAGTTTACTCGCGAAGCTTAGTCGCCGATGGACGCAGGCGACACTGATACCCTACCGTCAAGGTAGGTTATTCGTCGATGATGTTCTCAACCCGAGCCGAGTACGGCGTGCGCGTGATGGTCGATCTCGCGCGGCGCGACAGCGATGACCCGGTGCCGCTCGCCGAGATCGCCGAGCACGAGGGCCTGCCGCTGGCATATCTCGAGCACCTCGTTGCGCGGCTGCGCCGCGCGGGGCTAGTCGACAGCCGGCGTGGCGCGCACGGCGGCTACCTGCTCTCGCGTGCCCCCGAGCTGATCACGATGGCCGAGGTCGTCGAGGCGCTGGAGGGCGCGATCGCGCCGATCGAATGCATCTCGAGCGACTCCGACGGAACGATGCACTGCGTGCGCGAGCTCGATCCGCAGCGCGTCTGCACGACGAAACTGCTGTGGACGCGAGTTCGCGGCTCGATCGTCGACACGCTCGAGCGCACAACCCTCGCCGAGCTCGTCCCGCAGCCGCAGCTGATCGAGCTCGAGTCGATGACACCGAACAAGCCGGTCGCCGCCTAGGCGCGGCAGAGGAGGCCTTCTTGGCTGAGTTGGAGATCCGCAACCTGCACGTCCGCACCGAGGACCGAGAGATCCTGCGCGGCGTCGATCTGACCGTCCGCTCGGGCGAGCTGCATGCGCTGCTCGGGCCGAACGGGTCAGGCAAGTCGACCCTCGCCAACACGATCATGGGGCACCCGAGCTACGAGGTGACCGACGGCCAGATCCTGCTCGACGGCGACGAGCTCAACGAGCTCGAGCCACACGAGCGCGCGCGGCGCGGCCTGTTCCTCGCGTTCCAGTACCCGTCGCGGTGCCGGGCGTGTCGGTCGCGAACTTCCTGCGAATGGCGATCAATGCACAGCGCGAGGAGCCGATCAAGGTGCCCGAGTTCCGCCGCGCCCTCGAGCAAGCCGTGCAGCTGCTCGACGTCGACCGGAAGTTCACGAGCCGTCACCTCAACGACGGCTTCTCCGGCGGCGAGAAGAAGCGTGCCGAGATCCTCCAGATGGCGATGCTGCGCCCGCAGCTCGCGGTGCTCGACGAAACCGACTCCGGCCTCGATGTGGATGCTCTGCGCACCGTCGCCGAGGGGGTCGCGAAGGTTCACCGCGAGCAGGGCATCGGCGCGCTGATCATCACCCACTACCAACGGATCCTCGACTACATCAGGCCGGAGTTCGTCCACGTGATGCTCGACGGCCGCGTCGTGCTCGACGGTGGACCCGAGATCGTCGAGCGGATCGAGCGCGACGGGTACGACCCGATCCGCGAAGAGGTTGCCGCGCGTGCCTAGCGAGACGCCCGCGCCGCGCAAGGCCGGCGCGCGCCGCGAGGCCACGCTCAACCACCCACTCGATGGGCGCGGCACGGCGCGGATAGCGCTGGCGGAGTCTCGCGCGCTCGCGCGCCGCGGCCTACGAGCGGCTGGCGCTGCCGAGCTGGCGGCGTTCCGGGTTCTGGGCGACGAGCCTCGAGTCGCTCGACCTGGAGGGACTCGAGGCACGCGAGCACGCGCCCGACTCCTCACGACCGGCGATCCTCGCCGGCGCGCCCGCAGCCGGGGTGCTCGTGCAGCGCGACTCCTCGGTCGTTCACGTCGAGCTCAACCCCGAGCTGGCCGAGCGCGGAGTGATCCTGTGCAGCCTGGAAGAGGCGGCGCAGAATCACGCGGCGCTCTTCGAGCGCTACTACCTGCGCCGCCTGCCGGTGGACCGCCACAAGCTCGAGGCCGCGAGCGCGGCGTTCTGGAGCGGAGGCGCCTTCCTCTACGTGCCAGCGGAGCTGCAGATCGATGACCCGTTCCAGATCGTCTACGAGATCAGCGACGGCCGGACTGCGCAATACGCTCACACGCTCGCGATCGGCGACACCAGCAGCGCGATGCGCCTGCGCGAGTACGGCCTCGCCAGGCAGGCAGAGGGCCAATCGCTGCACGCGGGCCAGTTCGAGCTCTATCTCGAGGACAATGCGCGCTGCCGGCTGACGCAGCTACGGCGACTGGGGCGTCGGGCGAGGTCCACGACGTCTCGACCTCTGTCGTCGAGGTGGCGCGCGACGCCTACTGTCACTGGCTGCCGGCGCTGCTCGGCGGCGCGTTGATCCATCACCACGACGAGATCGCGATCGCCGGGCCGGGCGGCGACATGGCCTTCCGCGGGGTCCTCTTCAGCGAGCGCGAAGAGCATTTCGACGTGTTCGCCGTGGACCTGCACGAGACCGGGCCATCCGGTGGCGACGTCCACTGGCGGGGCGCCGCAACCGGCTCGAGCCGCGCCAGCTTCGAAGGGCTGATCAAGATCAATCAAGGCGCGCAGCAGAGCCACACCTACCTGCAATTTCACTCGATGCTGCTCTCGCGCGACGCCGAGCTCGATGCGATCCCGTCCGTGCTCGTTGGCGCGGACGATGTCTCCGCTTCGCACGGCGGAACGGTGGGCGAGCTCGACGAGCTGTTGATCTTCTACATGCAGTCGCGCGGGCTGACGCGACCGCAGGCGGTGCGCGTGATCGTCGAGGGCTTCTTCGAGCCGCTGATCGTGCAGCTCGACGATCCTCACCTCGAAGGCCTCATCCGCGACCGCATCGGCAGCAAGCTGTACGCGGCAGCGGCGGACATCGAGCGCTACGCGCTCGCGAGGTGACGATGGCGAGCACGATGACCGAGCTCGACGTGCGCGCCGACTTCCCGATCCTCGCGAGGAGGATCGACGGGAAGCGCCTCGTCTACCTCGACTCGTCGAACACCTCGCAGAAGCCAGAGCGGGTGATCGCGGCGATCGACGACTACTACCGAAACCGCAACGCGAACATCCACCGCGGCGTGTACCCCCTCGCGGTCGAAGCCGACGCGATGTTCGAAGCGGCGCGCGCGCGGGTTGCCGCTTTCACCGGCGGCGAGGCAAGGGCGACGATCTTCACGGCGAACGCCACCGCGGCGATCAACCTGGTCGCCTACTCGTGGGCGCGCACGACCCTGACGGCGCACGACGCGGTGCTCGTCACCGAGATGGAGCACCACGCGAACATCGTCCCCTGGCAGCTCGCGACCGCCGCGACCGGCGCGCAGCTGCGCTGGCTCGACATCGACGAGCAGGGCATGCTCTCGCTCGACCAGCTCGACGCCGAGCTCGCCGCCGGCGACGTCAAGCTCGTCGCGGTCGCCCACGTCTCGAACGTTCTCGGCACGATCAACCCGGTCGGCGAGATCGTGCGCCGCGCGCACGAGGCGGGCGCGAGGGTGCTGATCGACGGTGCACAGGCGGTGCCGCAGATGCCGGTCGACGTGGGGACGATCGGCGCCGACTTCTACGCCTGGACCGGACACAAGGCGCTCGGCCCCACCGGCATCGGGGTGCTGCAGGCCGACGCCGCGGTGCTCGAGCAGATGCCGCCGTTCCTGGCCGGCGGGGACATGATCGAGCGCGTCACCCGCGAGCGCTCGACGTGGAACGAGCTGCCCTGGAAGTTCGAAGCGGGAACCTCGATGATCGCCGAGGCCGTCGGGCTTGGCGCCGCCGTCGACTATCTGGCGGCGCTCGGCATGGCGCACGCACGCGAGCACGAACGGATGCTGACGGCGTATGCCCTCGAACAGCTCAGCGCGCTCGACGGCATTCAGATCCACGGGCCGCTGAGCGCCGACGCCCGCGGCGGTCTCATCTCCTTCAGCGTCGAGGGGATCCATCCACACGACCTCGCCGAGCTGCTCGGGCGCGAAGGCGTCTGCGTGCGTGCGAGCCACCACTGCGCGCAGCCGCTGATGGCAAAGCTCGGCGTTCCCGCGACCACCCGCGCGAGCTTCGCGGCGTACAACGTGCCGGAGGACGTGGACGCCCTCGTCGCGGCCGTCCGCTCGGCGCAGCGCATCTTCGCCTGATGGACGACCTCTACCGCGATTTCATCCTCGAGCACTACAAGCGTCCGCGGAACTTCGGCGAGCTCGAACCGCACGACCTCGAGGCCCATGAGTACAACCCGCTGTGCGGCGATGAGATCGGCGTGCAGATCAAGGTCGCGGATGGCAAGATCGCCGACCTGCGCTTCAACGGCCACGGCTGCGCGATCTCGCAAGCGGCGGCGTCGATCGCCTCCGAGGAGCTCATCGGGATGGACGTCGAGGAGGCCGCGAAGCTCGACGCCGACTGGATGCTCGCGCTGCTCGGGATCGACATCTCGGCAACGCGGCGGAAGTGCGCGCTGCTCCTCCTCAAGGCCCTGCGCCACGCGATCACCGGCGATGGCAGCTGGCCGGTGGGCGCAACCGACTAGAAAAGGCCGCGGCCGGCAGCAAGCCGGTCCCGGCGAGGAATCCGACCGCTAAGATAGGTGTTAGATGGCGACGATCAACAAGCCAAGTCCGATCATCGAGACCGAGAAGGGTGAGCTCGTCGCGCGCAAGGGCGTTTCGCTCGAGGTGATCCGCGAGCTGTCACGGATCAAGGGCGAGCCGGACTGGATGCGCGAGAAGCGCGAGCACAGCTTCGGGATCTTCCAGCGCAAGCCGATGCCGACCTGGGGTCCCGACCTGTCGGGTCTCAACTTCGACGACCTCGTGCTCTACTCCCCGCCAACGACGGGGCGCTTCAACTCGCTGGGACGACGTGCCCGCGGAGATGAAGCAGACCTACGAGGACCTCGGCATCCCGCAGGCCGAGCGCGAGCACCTCGCGGGCGTCATCGGCGTCTGGCGCCAGGAGCCGGTCTACGAGGGGCTCAAGGAGGAGTATGCGAAGCTCGGGATCCTCTTCTGCTCGATGGACACCGCGGTCAACGACTACCCGGAGCTCGTCCAGAAGTACTTCATGAAGAAGTGCGTGCCGCCGTCGGACAACAAGTTCGCGGCGCTACACGGTGCCGTCTGGTCGGGTGGCGCGTTCGTCTACGTCCCCCCGGGCGTCCGCTGCGACCTCCCGCTCCAGTCCTACTTCCGCATGGAGGGCGCCGGTGAGGGCACCTTCGAGCACACGCTGATCATCGCCGACGAGGGCTCCGACGTGAACTACATCGAGGGCTGCACCGCGCAGACCTACAGCGTCAACTCGATGCACTCCGCGGTCGTCGAGATCTTCGTCCACGAGGGCGCCAAGGCGCGCTACACGACCGTCCAGAACTGGTCGAAGGACGTCTACAACCTGAACACCAAGCGCGCGCGCGTCGACGCCGGCGGCACCGTCGAGTGGGTCGGCGGGTCGATGGGCGCGAAGGTCGTGATGCTCTACCCGGGCTCCTACCTGATGGGCGAGGGCGCTCGCGCCGACCACCTCAACGTCGGCGTAGCTGGCGCCGGCGTACACAAGGACACCGGCGCCAAGGTCGTCCACCGCGCACCGAACACCACCTCGAACATCCTCGCGAAGTCGATCTCCAAGGACGGCGGGATCATGGGCTACCGCGGGCTCGTCCACATGGGCCCCAACTCGCAAGGCTCGAAGGCGCGCGTCCAGTGCGACGGGTTGATGATGGACGGCATCTCGCGCTCGGACACCTGGCCCGACATCCAGATCGAGAACCCGCACGTCACGGTCGCGCACGAGGCGACGGTCGGGCGGATCTCCGACGACCAGCTCTTCTACATGGGCACGCGCGGCTTCAGCGAGGACGAGGCCGCCGCGATGATCGTCAACGGCTTCATCGAGCCGGTCACCAAGGAGCTCCCGATGGAGTACGCGGTCGAGCTCAACCGGTTGATCCAGCTCGAGATGATCGGCAGCATCGGCTAGCTGCAGGACGTGAGCGCGTCGGTTCGCTCGCTGAGGGCCAGCGCGCCACCGGCGTGTCGGTCCGACTCATCGCGGACGCGCCTGTAGCGCTCGTAGATCACGCGCGCGCCGAACGTCCTCGTCTCGACCAGGTCGAGCGCAACGGCTTCGCTGACCGGCGGCAGGAAGGGCGTGCCGCCGCCGACCGGATTGCGAAACATACGCAGCTCGTCGACGAGGCCGAGCTCGATCGCTGCCGCAGCCAGGCCGGCGCCGCCGATCCCGACGTGGCCTCAAGCTCATCACACCGAAGCGACCGGTGCGTACGCGCGACGGACCTGCTCGCCGGCGGGGAGGCGCGTGGCCGGGGCCGTCGTTGGCTACGGGCCCGCGATCTCGAGCCGTGAGCCGGAGTCTGCTGGGACGAGCAGGACGGTGATCAGCTGGCCGTGGAGTGTGCCGGTGATCGCGCAGGTGAGCTTCGCGTGCGGTGCTCGGCAGACGGGGCGGGCGCGCTGCCATTGCGCGTGCAGGGAGGCCAGCGTCGCCGGCAGAGCGTTTGCCGTGAGGGTGGAGGACTCGGCACTGAGATAGCAGGGATAGAAGCTACAGCCGGCGTAGGTGCGGCGGAAGCCCTGCGGCAACGAGACGTGCGCGATGGCTGCGCGTGCGAGCGCGAGCTCGCGACGCTGCTTGACGGCGTTGATCGCGGCGATCGTGCGTGGGATCGCTTCGAAGCCGGCCGCGAAGATGAGGGTGGCGAGGAGCGCGAGCTGGAAGCGACGTCTGACCCGCATGCCGATGATGTATCGGCCGAGCGGGGCGCTCGCGTGAGAGGCTCAGGCCGAGATCGACGACGGCACGGCTTCGCCCTTGGCGTTGCGAAGTGCGTCGTTGAGCTCGCCCGCGGTTTGCGTTAGCTCGCTGAGCGCGTCCTCGATGCGAGCTGATGAGACAAAGCGCGCGAACATCCAAAGCGGTATCGAGCGGTAGGCGTCGTAGCGAAGCACGATCGTCGGCTGACTGCCGATCGCGGTCGGCCGAACCTCGGGCACGAACGTCTCAGCATGGCGCGTCAGGACATGGAGCGTGCGCAGGGGCCCGGTCACCGTGACCTGCTCGGGATCGATGCGGAGTGCCACGTTGGGCATGCGGGCGCAGGCGCGTCCGCTCAGGTAAGCGCCGGCGAGCGCAAGGGCGAGCACGACGAGGGAATAGCCGTTACCGTCGACCGTCGCGATCATGGCTGCGATGGCGAGGGCCGCCAGGGCGAGGAGAATCAACGCTGTCACGAGCCCCCACAGCCAGCGCTTGCGGGCGGAGATCGCCCAGTCGCCGTAGCTCACGGTATCCGGACGTCGTGCGTTGCGCCGGCGGCCTTGCGCTCCTCGGGCGTCAGCGAGTCGGGATCCACGAGGCGCGCCATCGCCCAGTGGTGACCGACAGGACAGCGCTGGTAGCGACGACTACCGAGCCGCACGGCCTTCAGCGACCCACCCCAGATCCACATCGTCGTGTAGAGGTGACCGCTGCTGCACCGTACGATCCGGTCGGAGCGGCACGCGAGCCGGCGAAACCGCGCGAACATGCCGACGTTCATACCACCAAGTCCCGTCCTGCGCGACCTGGCTAGCCAGCCGCCACGCGCAGCGCGGCGACCAGCTCATCCACCTCCTCGGGCAGCGTGTCCCACGAGCAGACCCAGCGCACCTCCGCGCGCGACGCATCCCAAACGTAGAACGGGAAGGTTGCTTGGAGCGGCTCGATCGCGTGGGCCGGCAGCGTCGCGAAGACCTGGTTTGACTGCACCGGCTGCGTGATCCGGACACCCTCGACCGTCCGGGCAGCGGCCGCGAGGCGGCTCGCCATCGCGTTTGCATGCACTGCGAGGCGAAGCCAGAGCTGGTCGGTGAAGAGTGCGACGAGCTGCGCCGAGACGAAGCGCATCTTCGACGCCAGCTGCCCTGTCTGCTTGCGCAGAAATGCGAAGTCGACGGCGAGGTCCTCGCGCAGGAAGACGACGGCCTCGGCACCGAACGCTCCGAGCTTGGTCGCTCCGAAGGAGACGACATCGACGCCAACGTCGGTTGTCAGCGCGCGCAGCGGCAGATCGAGATGCGCGGCGGCGTTGGCGAGACGTGCCCCATCGAGGTGCACGAGCAGGCCGAGCTCGTGAGCGTGATCGCAGAGCGCGCGCAGCTCAACCGGCGTGTAGGAGCTCCCGAGCTCGGTCGCCTGGGTGAGCGAGACGAGTCGCAACTGGACCGCGTGCTCGTCGCCCGAGCCGGCCAGCAGCGGATCGAGTTGCTGCGGTCGCAGCTTCCCGTCCGGGGCCGGGAGCGGAAAGAGCTTGACGCCGGCGATGCGCTCCGGCGCGCCGGCCTCGTGGACCTGGATGTGAGCCATATCGGTACAGGCGACGCCCTCCCAGGCGCGGCACGTCGCGCGGATCGCGAGCACGTTCGCGGCAGTTCCGCCCCACACCGGAAATCCGCGCGCGTGCTCGCCGAACTCGGCGCGCAGGCAGCGCTCCGCCTGCTCGGTCCACTCGTCGGCGCCGTAGGCCGGCGCATGATCGACGTTTGCAGCGGCCAGCGCGTCGAGGACCTCGGGATGAGCGCCGGCGTTGTTGTCGCTCGCGAAGCTGCGCACCGGCATCACCCTCGCCAGCGCGCGAGCTCGCGCATCGGCACGGCGCTACGAGGGTTGGCTGACCGGGCGGCGAGGTCCACTTCTGACTCGCTGTTGATGCTAGCTTCCGGGCCGAGGTCGGTGCGCCCGCCAACGGACACGATCGCGGCGCCGCCGTTCGCGGCGCGCGCGGAATGGCTGAACTCGCCACCGCTTTCGATGTGGGGGCTGCGCGGTCGTCCGGTGCTGATCGAGTTCTGGGACTTCTGCCGCCCCAACTCGCTGCGGACGCTGCCGTATGTGAAGGCCTGGCACGAACGCTATGGGGGCGCCGGCGGACTGGTCGTGATCGGCGCGCATGCCCCCGGCTTTCGAATCTCCGCGAGCAGCGAGAACGTTCGTGGCGCAGTTGAGCGGCTCGGCGTGTCCTACCCGGTGCTGCTCGACTCGGAGTTCGCGCTCTGGCGCGAGTATGAGAACACGGGCTGGCCGGCGCGCTACCTGTGGAACGCGGACGGGCTGCTCGCCGATTACCACTTCGGTGAGGGGGGCTACTACGAGACCGAGCACACGATCCAGGAGCTGCTCGGCGTCGATAGCGAGCCGCTCGGAGCGCTGCGCCAGGAGGACGAGCCAAGCGCGATGCTCGTCGTGCCGAGCGAGGACAGGATGGAGCCGCCGTGGTCGGGACCGTACGAGGCGGGCGCCGCATGGGCTGTGCTCGAACCCCGCCGAGCGGGCATCCAGGGGCGGCTCACCGCGAACGGACGGGCGATCCTCGTCGAGCATGCCGGGGCTTTCCTGCTTGTCGCGCACGAGCACCACGAGCGCGCGGAGCTCGCGATCGAGCTCGACGAGAACGTCGTCTGCGAGGCGATCTGCTTCACGCCCGGGACGGCGCGCGGCTAGACCCACCGCTAGCGGCCCGTCAATTGTGGCTGCCGAGCCGGTCCCACATGTAGAGGCCGACGCACTCCTCGGCGAGCTCAGCCGCGCGTGAACGTGAGAGCCTCGGCAGGACATCGGCGAGCGCATGCTCCTCGGCTCGACCCGAATCGAACGCCTCCTCGCTCGAGAGTCCCGCGGCGACCTTGAGCGCCTCGCGGCGGTACTCCCCGAGCGAGGGGTAGATCGAAAGCAGAAACGCCGTGTTTGCGATCGGCTGGCCGACGGTCTCGAGCGTGGCGTGCCAGGCAGCGAGCATCGAGAGGTCGTCGGCGTCGAGCTCGGCGACGGCCTGCGCGTAGTGGGCCGGGAGGTCGCGCTCGGGGATCTCGTCAACCCAGGCGTGAAAGACCTCGCCGACGAGCTGCCGGCGCGCTTCACGGCCCACAGACTCGGCGATCACGTGTGATCGCGTCGTGCGGATCGATGAAGCAGAGCGACATTCCGGGAGGCACCGTGCCCTGCGAAGCCTAGGGTCCGCGGAGGACGGCACGCCCCGCCCGGCGGGCCCTTGGCGAGCCCGCCGGGTCGGCGGTGGGCGCGCTACTTGTGCTTCTTGTGCTTCTTCTGCTTGCCGGTCTTGAACGGGCAGTGCTTCGTGCCGCGCACGTGCTCGTAGAAGGTGCAGTAGGCCGGACGTGGCTGTCCGTTCTTGCCCGTCAGGCCGGCATCGAAGCCGCCGTTCGGCGCGGCGCCGCCGAAGTAGCTGTAGACGTAGAGGCGCTTGATACGCGAACTCGAATCGGCCAGCGAGAACATGTAGCTCGTCGCCCGTGCCTGGCGGCTCAGGCTGTAGGGGAAGGACGGCTTGAACTCGGCGAGGCCGCCCGTCTCGGTCAGCCAGAGCTGACCGGGAATGTCCGCGAGGATCGCCTTCGTGCCGTTGTCCTCGAAGCGGTTCGTCTCGCTGTAGTTGTGCAGGCCCCAGATCTTCGGCATGTGCCTCTTGCCGACGTAGTGCTTGAAGGCATTGATGTAGCTGAGCGTCGCGCCGATGTCGGTCGAGTCGAGGACATCGAGGCCGACGACGGTGCAGCTCGGGCAGACCTGCTTGAGCGCGAGGTAGTACTGCGCGGACTGCTTGGCGCTCGGGCTGTCGTAATTGTCACCGCGCGCGCGCACGTTGCCGCGGTTGACCTCGTTCCAGGGCTGAAGGGTGGTGACGGTCGGGAAGGTCTTGACGAAGTCCGCCATGTCCTGCTTGTAGGTCGCGACGCTCGGCAGCTTCGTCGCGTTCTTCGCCGTGTGGTAGAAGGCGATCAGCGGCTGGACGTGCGCCGCTTGCGCGGCCTTCAGCCAGCCGACGAGGTTTGCGAGCGCGTCCGGGTCATTGCCGGAGGCGACATCGTAGGCGGTGAAGTAGCGCGCGATGTGGACCTGTAGGTCGAGCCATGGAGCGCTCGAGAACATCAGCGGGCTCTCGTCACCGACGCCCACGAGGCGGCCCCCGGAGCTCGCGTGCGCGCGCTGGGAGCCGAGCGCGCTCCCCGCGACGAGTGCGCAGACGGCCAGGGCAGCGGCGAGGGCAGCGACCAACGGCGTGCGGACTTGGCGCATAAACGGCTCCTTCCGAGGGACGAGGCTGCAGGGCGAGGCGGCGGCAGCGCGCCGCACCGAACACTCAAACGCTGCCTTGCAGCGAATGTAGCGCTTGTGTGGCCGAATGTTACGAAACGCGCGCAGCGAGGTGGCGCTCGACCGCCTCGCGCGCACTCGCGGCCCTCGTTGATCGCCCAGACGATCAACGACTGGCCGCGGCGCGCGTCACCGCACACGAAGACCCCATCACGTGAGGTCGCGTACGCGGGCGCCGCAACGTTGCCGAGCGGGTCAAGCTCGAGGGCGAGGCTCTCGGCGATCTGACGTTCGGGGTACAGGAAGCCCATCGCGAGCAGCACGAGGTCGGCCTCGATCTCGCGCTCGGTTCCCGGCACCGGCGCGAACGGCGGGTCGGGCGCGGCCTGCGCAATGTGCATCGCCCGGACGGCGCCGTTGCCGGCAAAGCGCGTCGTTACGACCGAGAAGTCGAGCTCGCCGTGACGCGTCTCGCGCGCCTCCTTCATCGCATAGGAGATGCGCAGCTTGAGCGGCCAGCGTGGCCACGGCGTCAGCTCGTCGGGCCGATGCTCCGGCGGCTCGGGAACGATCTCGAGCTGCGTGATCCACTCGGCGCCCTCGCGCAGCGCGTTGCCGACGCAGTCGGCGCCCGTGTCGCCGCCGCCGATCACGACGACCTTCCTGCCCGCTGCGCTGATCCCGGCGGCCGGCGGCGGATCGAGCTGCGGCCGCGGGCCGAACTCGGCCGCGACCGCCCGGTTGCGCTCGTAGAGGTAGTCCATCGCGAAGTGGATGCCGTCGAGCTCGCGGCCCGGCACGTCGAGGTCGCGCGGAACGCGCGATCCGATCGCAAGGACGAGCGCGTCGAACTCGTCGAGGAGCTCTGCAGGATCGACATCGCTACCGACGTCGACGCCGAGGCGCAGCTCGACGCCTTCGGCGAGGAGCTGGTCGACACGGCGCTCGACGAGCTGCTTCTCGATCTTGAAGTCGGGTACGCCGAAGCGGATCAGCCCGCCCGGCGCCTCGTCGCGCTCGAAGACGACGACGGCGTGGCCCGCGCGCCGGAGCTGCTGCGCCGCCGCAAGGCCGGCAGGCCCCGAGCCGACGATCGCCACGCGACGCCCGGTCTCCTGCGTCGGCGGCTGCGGCACGACCCATCCCTCATCGTAGGCACGGTCGACGATCGCCTGCTCGATCTGCTTGATCGTCACAGCTTCGCCCTCGCGAATCTCGAGCACACACGCGGCCTCGCACGGCGCTGGGCAGAGACGGCCGGTGAACTCCGGGAAGTTGTTCGTCTCGTGCAAGGAGCCGATCGCCATCTGCCAGAGATCGCGGTAGACGAGGTGATTCCAATCGGGAATCAGGTTCCCGAGCGGGCAGCCGCCATGGCAGAACGGGACGCCGCAATCCATGCAGCGCGCGCCCTGCTCGCGTAGCTCCTCATCGGGCCGCGTGACGAGAAACTCGTGGAAGTCGTGGATGCGCTCGGCGGGCGCGCGCTCAGCCGGCCGACCGGCGGTCGTACCGCAAGAAGCCACGCAGCTCGCCCATCGACTAGCTCGCCTCGACGAGCATGCCGGAGGCTGCGGCGCGCTCATTCAGACACACGCCGGTAGTCGTTCGGCATTACCTTGGCGAATCGCGGCAGCGTCGCGTCCCAATCGTCAAGCACGCGGCGTGCGACGCTCGAGCCGGTGCGCAGGCAATGCTGCTCGATCAGCTCGCGCAGCTCGGCTTCGTCCTCGCAGTCGATCTCCTCGATGCTCACGATCGCGCCGTTGAGGCGCCGTGAGGCGAAGTCGCCGATCTCGTCGAGCACGTAGGCGACGCCGCCGCTCATGCCCGCCGCGAAGTTGCGTCCCGTCGGCCCGAGCACGACGACGCGCCCACCGGTCATGTACTCGCAGCCGTGGTCGCCGATGCCCTCGACGACAGCGCGCGCGCCGGAGTTGCGCACGGCGAAGCGCTCACCCGCGATGCCGCGGAAGAATGCGTAGCCGCCGGTCGCGCCGTAGAGCACGGTGTTGCCGATGATCACGTTCTCCTCGGCGACGTATGCGGCGCCGGCGGGCGGGCGCACGACGAGCGTGCCGCCGGAAAGACCCTTGCCCGTGTAATCGTTCGCGTCGCCCGCAAGGGTGAACGTGACGCCCTTCGCGAGCCAGCCGCCGAAGCTCTGGCCCGCGGAGCCGAGGAAGTTGACCTCGATTGAGTCCTCGTCGAGCCCATCCGAGCCGTAGCGGCGCGCGATCTCGCTCGAGAGCAGGCCGCCGACGCAGCGGTTGACGTTGCGCACCGGGCGCGTCAGCTCGATGTGCCCGCCCTTCTCGATCACCTCGCGCGCATCGTCGATCAGCGTCCAGTCGAGCGCATCGTCGAGGACCGGCTCCTGCGCGCAGACGCGCCGCAGCGGCGTGCCCGCCGGCAGCTCGGGCATCGTCAACAGCGGCGTTAGGTCGATGCCGCTCGCCTTCCAGTGGTCGATTGCACGCGCCGGCTCGAGCAGGTCGGTGCGCCCGATCAGCTCGTCCATGCGTGCGCAGGCCGAGGCTCGCGAGGATCCCGCGGACCTCCTCGGCGACGAAGTGGAAGAAGTTGATGACGTGCTCGGGCGTGCCGGCGAAGCGCTTGCGCAGCACCGGGTCCTGCGTGGCGACGCCGACCGGGCACGTGTTGAGATGGCAGGCGCGCATCATGATGCAGCCAGTCGCGATCAGCGGGGCGGTGCCGAAGCCCATCTCGTCCGCGCCGAGGATCGCCGCGATCGCGACATCGCGCCCCGTCTTCAGCTGGCCGTCGGTCTGGACGTAGATGCGCGAGCGCAGGTCGTTGAGCAGCAGCGTCTGCTGCGTCTCGGCGAGGCCGATCTCCCACGGCAAGCCGCTCGAGAAGATCGAGGAGAGCGGAGACGCGCCGGTGCCGCCGTCGTGGCCGGAGATCAGCACGTGGTCGGAGTTCGCCTTCGCGACGCCCGCGGCGACCGTGCCGACGCCGACCTCCGAGACGAGCTTGACCGAGATGCGCGCACGCGGGTTCGCGCAGCGCAGGTCGTAGATCAGCTGCTTGAGATCCTCGATCGAGTAGATGTCGTGGTGGGGCGGCGGCGAGATCAAGCCGACGCCCGGCGTCGAGTGACGGATCATCCCGATGTACTCGTCGACCTTCGTGCCTGGCAGCTGGCCGCCTTCGCCGGGCTTCGCGCCCTGGGCCATCTTGATCTGGAGCTCGTCGGCGTTGACGAGATACTCGATCGTGACGCCGAAGCGCCCTGAGGCGACCTGCTTGATCGCCGAGCGGCGGTTGTCACGGAAGCGCTCCGGGTCCTCTCCGCCCTCGCCCGTGTTCGAGCGCCCGCCGAGCTCGTTCATCGCGACCGCGAGCGTCTCGTGCACCTCGCGCGAGAGCGAGCCGAGGCTCATCGCGCCGGTCGAGAAGCGCTTGACGATCGCCTGCCACGGCTCGACCTGCTCGAGCGGGATCGGGGCGCCGATCGGGCGGAAGTCGAGCAGGCCGCGCAGCGCGGCGCGGCGCGTCGCATCCTCGTTCGCAGACGCCGCGAACTCCGCATAGGAAGCGGCGGAGTCATAGCGCACGGCATGCTGGAGCAGGCCGATCGTGTCCGGATTCCACATGTGGCGCTCGCCGTCGCGCCGCCAGGCGTAGCGGCCGCCCGCCGGCAGGCGCGCGGGCCGCAGCTCCGGGCTCGGGTAGGCGCGAGCGTGGCGTGCGAGAGCCTCCGTGGCGAGGACGTCGAGGCCGACGCCACCGATCCGCGAGGCGGTGCCGGTGAAGTAGCGGTCGATCACCGAGCGGTGAAGGCCGACGGCTTCGAAGATCTGGGCGCCGCAGTAGGACTGCACGGTCGAGATTCCCATCTTCGAGATCGTCTTGAGCAGGCTCTTGCCGATCGACTTGCGCACGAGCTCCTGGCCGCGCGTGCAGTCGAGCACCTCGCCGTCAGGGCCGCGCAGCCAGCCCTCCTCGATCAGCTCGCAGACCGTCTCGAACATGATGTAAGGGTTGATCGACGCTCGCGCCGTAGCCGATCAGCGTCGCGAAGTGGTGGATCTCGCGGGGCTCGCCGGACTCGAGCACGAGGCCCGCGCGCAGGCGGGTCCCGTCGCGCACGAGGTGGTGGTGGACCGCCGGCGACGGCGAGCAGACACGGGATCGGCACGCGGTCGGGGCTCGTCGCCCGGTCCGAGAGGATGAGGATGTTCGAGCCCGCGTCGATCGCCGTCCTGCGCCTGCCCGCAACAGCGCGCGAGCGCGGCCTCCATCCCGTCGGGACCCTCGGCCACCGGCCACGTGATGTCGATCGTGTGCGCGCTGAAGACATCGTGCGAGACGTTGCGCAGCGTCTCCAGCTCGTGGTTTCGCAGGATCGGGTGCTCGAGCGTCATCTGGTGCGCGTGCTCGGGCGTCTCCTCGAGCAGGTTGCGCTCGGCGCCGAGTCCGGCCGCGATCGACATCACGATGCTCTCGCGGATCGGGTCGATCGGCGGGTTCGTGACCTGTGCGAACAGCTGCTTGAAGTAGGCGAACAGCGCCGGCGCGCCGTCGGAGAGGACCGCCAGCGTGGTGTCGTTGCCCATCGAGCCGACCGGCTCCTCGCCCTCGATGATCATGCTCGGCAGCACCTTCGCGATGTCCTCGCGGCTGTAGCCGAAGGCGAGCTGGAGCGAGCGCAGCGGCTCGCGTCAGCGCGCGCGCCTTGCGCTGCGGCAGATCCTCGAAGCGGATCGTGTTCTCGTCGTACCAGCGCCCGTAGGGCTTCTGCGTCGCAACCTTGCGCTTGATCTCCGGGTCGGGAACGATGCGCCCCTGCTCGAGGTCGATGAGGAAGAGCTTGCCGGGCGCGAGCCGGCCCAGCTGCTCGACGTCCTCCGGCGGCACGGGGAGGATCCCGGCTTCCGAGCCGAGCACGACGAGCCCGTCCTTGCGCACGACGAAGCGCCCGGGGCGCAGGCCGTTGCGGTCGAGCGTCGGCGCCGATCACGCGACCGTCGGTGAACGCAACCGCAGCAGGACCGTCCCACGGCTCCATCAGGCAGGAGTGGTAGGCGTAGAAGCCCCCGAGCTCCGGCGGGAGCTCGCCGTCGCGGTTCATGTAGGCCTCGGGGATCATCATCATCAGGGCGTGCGGCAACGAGCGTCCGGCGAGCGTCAGCAGCTCGAGGACGTTGTCGAAGTTCGCCGAGTCAGAGCCCCCCGGACGCACGACCGGCAGGACCTTCGGGAGGTCCTCGCCGAAGAGCTCGGAGCGGAGCGTCGACTCGCGCGCGCGCATCCAGTTGACGTTGCCACGCAGCGTGTTGATCTCGCCGTTGTGGGCGATCATCCGATACGGGTGCGCGAGCTCCCAGCTCGGGAAGGTGTTCGTCGAGAAGCGCGAGTGGACGAGCGCCATCGCCGAGGCGAACCGCTCATCGGCGAGATCGCGCGTAGAAGCCCTTCAGCTGGTGGCTGATCAGCATGCCCTTGTAGACGACCGTGCGCGCGGACAGGCTTGCGACGTATAGGCCGGGGGCCGCGGCCGACTCGACGACGCGGCGGATCACGTAGAGCTTGCGCTCGAACGCATCCTCGTCGGCGCGGTGGGCCGGTCCGGCGCCGATGAAGACCTGGCGGATCGTCGGGCGCGATGCGCGGGCGGTAACACCGATGTTCGTGTCGTCAACGGGCACGTCGCGCCAGCCGAGGACCTCCTGGCCCTCCGCGAGAACCGTCCGCTCGATCAGCGCCGCAAGCTGCGCATGCTCGTCCGCCTCATCGGGCATGAAGCACATCCCGACGCCATAGCTTCCGCGTGGGGGCAGCTCGAAGTCGACGACGGCGCGTAGGAACGCATCGGGGATCTGGACGAGGATGCCGGCGCCGTCGCCGGTCTTCTTGTCAGCGCCAGCGGCGCCGCGATGCTCCAGGTGCTCGAGCGCCTCGAGCGCGAGCACTACGACCTCGTGATCAGGCTCGTTGCTCAGCCGAGCGACGACGCCGATGCCGCAAGCGTCGTGCTCGTAGCGCGGGTCGTAGAGGCCGACGGCCCCCGGTTGCTGGGTGGTCTTGGTCATCTATCAGTCCCGACATTCGCCGGCCCCACGGGGGGCAAACGGGCACTTGAGGCGGGCGCAAATCCTACCAGCGAGGGATCGTCCAGTCGGCCTACCGCCGCGCTCGGACAGCCGGCGGCTGCGCCGAAAAACCCTCAGACGCCGAGCGTGACCGCCTCCTCGTAGGAGCACAGCCGCGCGCGACCGGGACAGGTCCCGCACCGCTCACGCCCGGGGGCTGCGGTGACGGGGAAAGCAGCGGCTTGCAGCGGGGCGATTCGTGCGGCGAGCTCGTCCTCGAGCTCGCGCCGGTCGGCTGCGGCGAAGCGCACGCTGACGAGGCGGTCCGGGAGGTGCAGGAAGCAGTGCGCGACCTCCACGCGCTCGGCGCCCGCGTCCAGGCTGGCCAGCGCGTACACGAGCCGCTGGAGCGAGTAGGCGCGGTCGACGTGGGCATCGAGGTCCGCTCCCGGATCGACCGCATCGGTCTTGTAGTCGACGATCAGCACGGTGCCGTCCGGCTCGGTGGCGATCGCGTCGAACGTCCCGCGCAGCAGCTCGCCGCCAACCTCCTCGAGGAACGCGAACGGCTCCTCGCGGCGCACGGCGTGCGCGGCCGCGAGGCGCGCACACAACGGACTACGCGCGAACGCTCCGGCGAGCCGGGCAGCGTCGCCACCGGCGTCCGCGACGCCGACGCGGGCAGCCGTCGCAGCAACCGTCGCCGCGTCGGGTTCGCGTGGGTCGGCGAAGTCGAACACTTCGAGCAGAGCGTGCACGAGGATCCCGCGCGCCGTAGCACCCCCGTGGTCGATACCCGGCGGCGGCGAAACGTCGGGCAGGCCGACGATGCGCTGCAGGTAATAGCGGTACGCGCACCGCTCGTACTCGGCAAGCGCCGTGTAGGAGAGACGCGGTGGTGGGATGCGCGAGGCGCGCGAAACCGCCTTAGTCGCGATCGCCGGGCGCGCGGGGGCGGAGAGCTGCGGCGTCTGCGATGTGAGCGCGGAGGCCGTCGCGAGCGTGAGGCGAACGCCATCGACGAGCTCGCCCTCGCATTCGCCGATCACAGCGCGGGCGGCGACATCAGCGACGAGACCCGGTCCAAGCCAGCCGATCGGGCACAGCGTCGACGCCGGCCAGGAAGCGAAGCGCGCCGCCCCGCTGAGGATCAGGCGCTCGCGGGCGCGCGTCATCGCGACATAGAAGATCCGTTGTTCTTCGGCGCTGGCCACGGCGCGCTGCTCCGCAGCCAGCTCCGGGTAGGCGAGCGCCTCGACGCTCGCGCGCTCGATCGTCGGCAGCCGGATTCCGACGCGTGCTCCGTCGGTCAAAAGGCGCGGCAGCTCGGTGTTCGGCCGATGGCCGAGGTCGGCGAGGCAGACGACGGGGAACTCGAGGCCTTTTGCGGCGTGCACCGTCATCAACCGAATCGCGCCGCCGAGCGGCGGCGGCGCCTCGGACTCGTGCAGGCTGCCCAGGCGCCGGGCCGCGAGCGCATCGGCGAAGCGCCGCAGGTCGCGCCCGTGACGGCGCTCGAACTCGCGCGCGAGGCGCACAAGCTTGCGCGCGTTCGCGACTCGCCGCTCCGCCGCCGTCAGCTGGCAGAGGTAGCGCTCGTAGCCGCCTGCGTCGAGAACCTGCGCGACCAGATCGCCGAGCCCGAGGTAGCGCGCGGCGGCGCCGCAGCTGCGCGAATCGCTGCGCGAAGTCGCGCAGCTGCGGGATCGGATGCGAGCGCCTCCCAGGGCGTGATCTCCTGCTCGCGTGCGCGGCGCGCGAGCTCGACCAGCGCGTCCGAATCGGCGCCACCGAGCGGCGATGCGAGGGCACCGTAGAGAGCGAGCTCGTCGAGCGGGTTCGCGAGGGCGGCGATGAATGCGGTCAGGTCGACGATCTCCGGTCGCTCGTAGAAGCCGGCGCCCGCGCGGGGTCAGCGTCGCGTGCCCGCGCGCCGCCAGCTCGTTCTCGTAGATGCGGATATCGGTCGCGGACCGAAGCAGGACCGCGATGTCCGCGGGCACGGCAGAGCCTGTCTCGATCAGCTCGCTCAGGCGAGCCGCAAGCAGTCGCGCCTCGGCCGTGCGCGCAAGAGCCGGCCTGGGTGCGCAGTGGGTGCCGAGCAGCTCGGCATGCTCTTGCCAGCCCTCCGTATCGACCACGAGGAGCTCGATCGGCGGGCCGCCGGGCGCGTCCGCGCGTCCGGGGCAGCAGGGGCACGAACTCCTCGCCGAAGCACGGGGCGAAGACGCGGTTGACGGCTTCGAGGATCGCAGCGCGCGAGCGGTAGTTGGCCGAGAGGACGCCGCGCACGGCCGCGTTGCGCGAGCGTAGCTTGGCGCTCGCGAAAGCTCTCGACGGACGCGTGCCGGAACGCATAGATCGACTGGAACGCGTCGCCGACCGTGAAGAGGTTGTCCCGGTCGAGCGCGGCGGAGGATCCCCATCTGGCGCGGGTTCGTGTCCTGGAGCTCATCGACCATCAGCAGATCGAAGCGCTCCCGCGTTGCCGCGGCGATCTCCGGATGCTCGCGTAGCAGCTTTGCCGCCGCGAGCTCCAGGTCGTCGAAGTCGGCACCGCCGCGGGTTTGCTTGAGCAGGCTGAAGCGCCGCGTGAACTCCGCCAGCAGCTCGTCGAGGAGGGGAATCGCAGCCGCCGCGAGGTCATCCGCGAGCGCCTTGGCGAGGGCCTCGCGTGCTGCGTCGTAGGCGTCGGCCTCCGCGCAGTCGAACGCATTGCCGCGGCGCGTCAGCTTGAGCTCAGCGACCGCGAGCGGGCTGGCGCAGCCCGAACGCAGGACCTCGTCGCAGCGCTCGAGGCGGTCCAGTGCAGCCCGCACGGTGGCGGTCATCGCCGCCTGCGAGAGCGCATGCTGGAGCGCTGTACAGGCGCTCGCCAGGCGCGCGCACGCAGCGGCGAGGTGCGCTCGGCGGCGGCGGATCGGGGAGCCGCGGCGCATCCTCGCCGCGGCTGCGACGCTCGTCGAAGACTGCGAGCAGCGCGCGCCGCAGCTCGTCAACGCCGAAGGTGGCAGCGAGGTCGAGCGCCTGCGGTCGTTGCTGCCAGACTTGCGAGCGCCTGCCGGAAGGCTTGCTCGCGCAGGCCGGCGGCCTCGGCGTCGTCGAGCACGACGAACTCCGGCGGGACGCCCGCAAGCAACGGGTGGGCGCGCAGGAGTCGCAGCGCAGAAGCGCATGGAAGGTCGAGATCGGCGCTGCGGCAGTCTCGTGCGCGGCCGCGCGCTGGCCGGCGTCGAGCAGTGCCTGGCGCACGCGGCTGCGCAGCTCCCCCGCGGCGCGATCGGTGAATGTGATCGCAAGGATCCTGCCCGGTCGGACGCCGTCCTCGCAGACGGCACGCACGAAGCGCTCGACGAGCACGCTCGTCTTGCCGCTGCCCGCGTTCGCAGCCAGCGCGAGCGAGCCCTGCCGGTCGCCGATCGCGGCGAGCTGCTCGTCGCTCAGCACGCGCGTCGCCGCGCCGTCAAGGTCGAAGAGCCTCGGTTGCCCGATCGCGCTCACGCCGCACCGACCCGGCAGATCGCAGGGTAGCTGCAGCCGTCGCGACCGCAGCTTGCGGGGCGCGGCGCGAGCTCACCCCGATCGATCTCGGCCGCGATCGTCACCGCGCAGGCGAGCCGCTCCTCGAGAACGGCGCGCACCGCGGGAGCCTCGAGCTTGTCAGGTGCGCGAGGGGTTCCGCCTCGGGGACGTCGTCGCGGATCAGGCCCCGCGCACGGAGCTCGGCGCGCAACGGCTGGTAGAGGCCGCCGACCGCTTCGACCCCGAGCAGACGCTCGACAGCGAGCATGTAGAGCGCTGCCTGGAGCCGGTGGTCACCGGGCCAGGATCCCGCGCCGGCGACCGAGCTGCCGCTCTTGTAGTCGAGGACGATCGCGGTGCCGGCGCGAGCGTCAACGTCGACCCGGTCGATGCGCCCGCACAGCGCCAGGTCCGGGTCGCAGCTCGACCGCCTCGTGCGGCGCATCATCGACACCGAATGCGAGCTCGAGAGCCGCCGGCACGTGCTCGCCCGCCAGCGCAGCGGCGTAATCGAGGTAACGGGCGAGCTCCGCGCGCAGGCGCCGGCGCTCGGCGCGGTCCATCGCGTCATCTGGCGAGAGCTCTCGAACCCGGTCGTCGATCGCCGTGTCCAGGAGCTCGAGCGCGCGCGGCAGGTCTTCCGCGCCCAGACGCCGCTCCTTCGAGGCCCGCGAAGACCGTCGCCAGCACGCGGTGAGCCTCGTTGCCGCGCGTGAGCCAGATCGAATCCGGCGAGAGCTCACTGGGACGCAGGCCGTGCTCGACGAGCCAGGCAACAGGACAGCGCGCCCATCGCTCGAGGCCCGATGCCGAGTGTGCGCGGCGCGCGCGAAGCGTGCCAGGCGCTGCGGATCCGCGAGCGGTGTCAGCGCGCCGGCGCGCCGGCGCGGCGCGCCCAGCAGGACGCTTCGCTCGTCGCCTGGCCAGCCGAGCGCGCCCGCCGGGCGCGTGCGCCGTTCGTCGAAGAGGGCCGGCGCAAAGCAGTCGCACAGCTCGTCGACAAACAGCGAGCGCGGCGTGAGGTCCCCCGCATCGTTTGCCTCGTGCCAGCTGACATACAGCCGGGCGGTCGGCCGCGAACAGAGCGCGTAGAAGAGGTAGCGCTCGGCGGCGAGCTGGTCGGTCGCTTCGCCGAAGGGCAGGCCGATCTGCGCGCGCTCGACGGCGCCAAGGAAATTCTCCTCCCGCTGCCACGCAGGGAAGACGCCTTCCTGCGCGCCGTAGACGAACAGCGCGCGGACACGGCGCGCGCGCAGCGATAGCGGGTCGCAGATTGCGACGCCGGCGTCGCCATGGGGCAGCTGTACGGTCACCGCATCGAGCGCGGCGGCAACGCCGGCGAGCCCGCCGACTGCCCGAGGGTCGCTGCGCTCGAGCTCGCGCAGCTCGGCTAGCACGCGCCTCGCTGCCGCTGCCGCCGCGCCCTCCCATGGATCGAGCAGGGCCGCGCTTCGCTCTGCTCCGGCCGCGAGCAGGCGATCCAGCTCGGCCTCGACGGCGTCGATGCTGTCGGGCAGCCGGAGCGCTCCATGTCGCGCTCCCACATCGCGCGCGCTGACGCAGGTCGGTTATGCCGCGGCGGCGCAGCTGCGCCTCGAATGCGTCCTTCGTGCGCGCGAGATGACCGTGGCTGGCCGCGCAGATGACAAGGTCGTCGGCCTCGCCCTCGCTCGAGCGACGCGCAGGCAGGCGAGCAGCGTGCGACCCGTGACGCTCGCAGCCAGCCGATCGCGGCGGTCGAGCGAGTAGGGGACCGCTGCGGCGTCGAGCGCGTCGGCGAGGAGGTCTGCCGCCGGGAGTGCGCACAACGATCGCGATGTCCGCCGGCTCGTAGCCTGATGCAACGAGACCGGCCACCGCTTCGGCGACCAGCTCGGCCTCGGCGCGCTCGTCGCCGCCCTCCAGCAGGCGCACGGCATCGCCGGGCAGAGCCGGACGCGCGTCCTCGAACAGCGCGCGCTCGAGATGGTGGAGCGTCTGGTCCTCGTAGTAGTCGGAGCTCGGTGGGAGCTCGATCGTCTCCGCAGCAAGCGGCCGGAGCGCCTCGAGCGTGGCGGCGCGACCGGCGAGCGCCCTGCGCCCGGCCTCCCCGGGGAGGGATAGCGTGACCGGCGCATCGACGCGACTTGCGAGCGTCTCGATCACCGCCAGCTGGAGTGGGTCGAGATCGTCGAAGCCGTAACAGAAGACGGCCGTGGCGCGCCAGCGCTCGGGAGCGAGCGTGATCGCGTCCAGGGCGGCACGCTCATGCAGCTCTCGGTCGAGCCGGCCGAGTCGCTCGAGGCGCGCACGATATGCCGAGTTGAGCGCGATGAGCTCGTCAGCGTACGGACGGCGGCCACCGCTCCCCGCCCAGGTGCGCATCGCCGCTGCGAAGCGCGCCGGCTCGATCCGGCGTGCAGCGAGCTCGCCAAGGAAGCGCCCTAGGGTTGGGGCAAAGGCGGGTGACCGTGCTGCCGGGGCGAGGGCACGAAGGCGCGTCTGCGCGACAGCGGAGCGCGCGAGCGCGAGGCGCGCGTGCTCGCCGAGCGGGCGGTCGACGCAGGCCGGCGCGGCTTGCGATCTCGCGGATCAGGCCGCTGAACGCTTCGACACGCGCGCCGACAGTCGCGCCGGTCTGGGCGAGCTCGCGGCGGTAGTGCTCGGCGTCGACAGAGCGTGGGACGACGAGGATCGGCTCGCGCGCCAACGCCGCGCGGTAGCGCTCGAGGACCACATGTGCTTTCGCGGCGTTCGCCGGGCCCGTGACGAGGGTGAGGGGCATGGGCAGTCCATGGTGGCGGACCGCCCGGTCAGGAGGCGCGCCGGCTTCGAATCGCTTCAGAATGATCCGGGCCGCCCGGGACGCACCCTGATTTCTGAACGCGGTTCTTAGGCCGCCTGTTCCTCGGCGTCCTCGCCCGCCGCGCTCGCCGGAGGCGGAATCGTCTCCTGGTCAGGCGGACGGGCGCCTTCGCGCGCCCACGGCTCGTCGAACTCGACACGCCAGCGGCCCTCCTCGTTCTGCATCAGCGCGAGGCGCGCGCGGAACGAGCGGCCGGTGCGCCCGCGAAAGCCCGTGACGGGGCGCTCGGTGCGGCCGTTGGAGATCAGCTCGCGGGCGACCGCGAGCGGGAGGGTCTTGCCGGCCTTCGCCTTCCAGATCACGAAGCCGCAGCCGGGATCATCGCGCGACCAGCACGAGTAGCCCTTGCGGTTCTCGAGAATGTCATGCCCGCACACGGGGCACGGTCCGAGGTTCGCACGCGGGATGCGCACGTCCTTGAGCGTCTCGTCGAGGACCTCAACCGTCTCCTTGGCGAAGTCCGCGATGTCGCGCATGAACTGCTCGCGCGAGTCCTCGCCGCGCTCGATGCGCCCGAGGCGATGCTCCCACGTGCCCGTCAGGTCGGGCGAGGTCAGCGCGTGCTCGCCGAGCAGGCGAATCACATTGAGGCCCTTCTCGGTGACGACGAGCGAGCGCCCGTCACGCTCGACGTAGCCGACGTCGATCAGCCGCTCGATGATTGCCGCGCGCGTGGCCGGCGTGCCGATGCCGGAGTCCTTCATCGCCTCGCGCAAAGCTTCGTCGTCGACGAGCTTGCCGGCGGTTTCCATCGCCGCCAGCAGCGAGGCGTCGCTGTAGCGGCGCGGCGGTTTCGTCTCTTTCGCGACCGACGCGATCTCGAGCACCTGCGCGGGCTCGCCTTCTGACAGGCGCGGCAGCTGCTGCTCGTGCGTCTCGTCCTCGTCTGATTGCTCGGCCTGCTGCGCGTCGGACCCGTCGGCGAGATACACGCCGCGCCAGCCCGGAACGAGCAGGACCTTGCCGCGAGTCCGGAAGACATGGCCTGCGACCAGCGTCTCGACGCGTGTGTTCTCGAGCAGTGCGTCCGGATGGAAGGCGGCGAGAAAGCGGCGAACGACGAGGTCATAGACGCGAAGGTCGTCATCGCCCATCTTCTCCACAGGGTGCTCGGCGCGCGTCGGGATGATCGCATGGTGATCTGTGACCTTGGCGTCGTCGACGACCCGGCCGAGCGGCAGGACATCGAGCGAGGTGACGTAGTCGGCTGCCTTGCGGTACTCGGCGCGCGCGCCAAGCAACTCAGCGGTCGGGACGATCTCGGGTGCCATGTCGCTCGTCAGATAGCGGGAGCTCGTGCGCGGGTAGGTGAGCGCCTTGTGCTCTTCGTAGAGGCGCTGGGCCGCAGCGAGGGTGCGCCGGGCAGAGAAGCCGAAGCGCGTGTTCGCGTCGCGCTGGAGCGAAGTGAGGTCATAGAGCATCGGCGGCTTGTCGACCTGCTCGCGCTTCTCGAGCTTCGTGATCGCCCCCGTCTGGTCGCGACATGCTTCAACGATCGCCAGCGCCTCCGCCTCAGTTGCGAGGCGGGGCTTCGCACCCGCGTGGAAGCGACCCTCGTAGCGGCGGTCGCTGTCCGCGGACGGTTCGAAGGCGGCGTCGACGAGCCAGTAGGGCTCGGGCTTGAAGGCGCGGACCTCCTCCTCACGCCGCGCGAGGATCGCGAGCGTCGGCGTCTGCACGCGGCCGAGCGAGACGGCGCCGTCGAACGAAGAACGCAAACGGATCGTCGCGGCGCGCGTCGCGTTCATGCCGACGATCCAGTCGGCCTCGGAGCGAGAGCGCGCTGCCTGCTCGAGCGATTGCAACTCGGCGGCCGGGCGCAAGCCGGCGAAGGCGTCGCGCATCGCCTGCGGCGTCATTGAGGAGAGCCAGAGCCGGCGCACCGGCAGCGTTGAGCCGGCTTTCTCGTAGAGGTAGGCGAAGATCAGCTC
Organism: uncultured Solirubrobacterales bacterium; assembly: GCA_963773395.1. Taxonomy (GTDB): domain Bacteria; phylum Actinomycetota; class Thermoleophilia; order Solirubrobacterales; family Solirubrobacteraceae; genus Palsa-513. The sequence continues at coordinate 63,005 of CAVZAY010000001.1, forward strand.
ACCCTCGCGCCCGGCGTCGCAGGCGTTGATGACCTCCGTGAAGTCACCGCGATGCAGAAGCTTCGTCACGACTGACATCTGCTTCTTCGAGCGTTCGTCGCGGACGACGAGGCGAAAGCGATCGGGAACGATCGGCAGATCGGCCATCCGCCATTTCTTGAACTTGGGGTCGTACTCGTCCGGCTCCGCGAGCTGGACGAGATGGCCGACGGCCCAGCTGATCACGTGCTCGGGGCCCTCGAGGTAGCCCTCCTGCTTCGCGAATGGTCCAGGCAGAACGCGAGCGAGGTCGCGACCCACGGAGGGCTTCTCGGCGATCACAAGTGTCTTGGTCGGTTCGGTCATTGCGAGTGGCAGGGTAGCGAGCCGCGCGTCGGTAGCCACAAACGGGCCGATCAGGCCGCACATCCGTCCGTCGAGACGGGCCCGCGGGCGCGAGCCAGCTCGTGGCGTATGACCCCGTTCGCGACCCCGTAGCCGCCCGCTGGGCCAGGGCTCGTGGTTGCGGCGAAAACCGTCGTCAGAACCCGACCCGCGCGATCGACCGTCGGCCCGCCCGAGTTCCCCGGACGCACGAGTCCGCGTAGCGGCGTCAGGACGCGCACGACCGGCCCGCGCCCGTAGGCGTCGTTTGTCTCGATCGCCTGTGTGTGCCCGATCCGGCCGGGTTCAGCGACGAACGGCCCGTCCTCGGGGTAGCCGAGGATCGCTCCAGTCGTCTGCGCGCGCGGCGAGCGCGCGAGCACGAGCGGCGGTAAATCAAGGCCGGGGACGCGCAGTAGGGCGATGTCGTTGCGGGAATCGAACAGGACGACGGTTGCGCGCCGCCCCGGCGCCACGCCGTCAACCTGCACTCTCGTGTCCGATTCGCCGGCAACGACATGGGCGTTCGTCACGATCTCGTTGTTGGCGACAACCCACCCCGAGCCCTCGATCCCGATGCCGCACGCCGTGCCGACGACACGCACGACGCTGCGATCGGCTGCGAGGACAGCGGGCGCGCGGAGAATCGCTGCGCTGGGCGGGCTGACCGCGAGCGTTGGCCCGGAGATCGAGGGGAGTGGATCGATGCGAGCGATGAAGTTGAGCAGCGCGCCCGAGGGGAGAAGCTCGTCGAGCCTGCGGATGATCGTGGAGCGCTCGACCGGTCCGCGCAGCCCGCTCACGCCGGGGAGCGTGAGCGCGACCGTCCCGGCGACCCAGGCGAGCCCGAGCGCGAGCGCTGCGCCGAAGACGGCGCCACCGATTCCGTCGAGCAGACGCAGCACCGGCACCGCCAGCATCGAGCGGCGCAGTGCGATGCCGATCGTCTCGAGGCCGGTGGCGAGGATGCCGCCCGCGAGCAGGGCCCCGAACAGTGCGAAGGCCGGCGTGTACGGCGAGCTTGCGCCGCCGCTGAGGACCGCGCCGGCGATCCGCGTGCCGATCAGCGCGCCGGCGAGAAAGCCGACGAGGGACAGGATCGCGACGATCAACCCGCGAAGGAAGCCCGAGAGCGCCAGCAGCACCGTCGCGACGAGGATCAGCCAGTCCAACCCGGTCAACCCGGGCCCCCCGAGACCTGCCGTCGCGGCGGCGCACGGATAATGCTGGCGATCAAGCGATCAGGGATGCGACTCGATAGGTCTCGCAAGCAAGGTGCGACGTGGGCCGGCCGAGTGTAGGCAGCGCTGCGGCAGCACGCCGAAGGGAACGCCGCAGCGGTCTTGCGCGCCTCACCGCGCTCATCGTCGTCGCGGCCGGGGCAGGACTGGCCACAGCGGTCTCGATCGGCGGCGCGCCCGCAACCGCGGCGACGCTCGCCCAAGCCTTCGCGACGGCGTGGGCACGGCACGACTGGGTCGCCGTATACGAGCGCGTCGACCGCCGCACCCAGGCGAGCGTGCCGTACGCGCAGTTCGCCGCCGACTACAGCGGTGCGTGGCGCACTGCGACGGTCACCCGGGTTCGCGTGCTTGCGGGGAGCGTTCACGCCGAGGGCGGATCGGAGGTCGTCGAGTTGGCGATCCACACGCGGATCTTCGGGACGCTCAGGTCGAGTTACACGCTCCCGATGATCGGCACCGGGAGCGCGCGCCGCGTGCAGTGGCTTCCGGCACTTGCCTTCCCCGGCCTCTACCCGGGCGAGACGGTTCACCGCGTAACGGTCGCGCCGACGCGAGGCCGACTGCTTGCGCGCGACGGCGTGCCGCTCGCGAGCCTCGCGTCGGCCGCGAACGTCATCGGCGCCCTCGGCCCGGCGACCGGGAGCCAGCTGGCGGCGCTCGAGGCGCGTGGCTTCCCGGCCGGAACGGAGGTCGGCACGAGCGGGCTCGAGTACGTCTTCGAGCGGGAGCTGGCGGGCCGGCCAGGCGGCGAGCTGTTCGCTGGTCCGCGACTGATCGCGCGCACGCGCCCGATCGAGGGCCGCGACGTGCGCACCTCGATCGATCCCGAGCTCCAGAACGAGGCGGTGGCGCAGCTCGGCTCCCAGCCGGGCGGGATCATCGTCATGGCTCCGCACAGCGGCGAGATCCTGGCAGCGGCGGGAAGCCCGCTCTCGCAGCTGCAGCCGCCGGGATCGACATTCAAGATCGTTACGACGACCGCCGTCCTGGAGGCCGGTCTCGCGACGACCAACACGACGTTCCCCTACGGCACCTACGCAAAGATCGAGGGCTACAAGCTTCACAACAGCAACAACGAGGATTGCGGTGGCACGCTGATCAACGCCTTCGCAGTGTCCTGCAACTCCGTCTACGCGCCGCTCGGCGTGAGGCTTGGGGCAACCCGCCTGATCGCAGCGGCGCGCGCATACGGCTTCGACTCGCCCTCGCCGATCGCGATCGCCGCCGAGTCCACGATTCCGCTGCCCGCTGGGATTCCCGACGACATCGCGCTCGGATCGAGCGCGATCGGCCAGTACCAGGACCTCGCCTCGCCGCTTCAGATGCTGCGGATCGCCGACACGATCGCGCTCGACGGCCTCGAGCCAGTCCCCACCTTCGCCACGGGCGTGCACCCGCGATTGCGCCGGATCGTCCCAGCGGGCGTGGCCCGCACGATCCGCAAGATGATGATCGCGGTGGTGCGCTACGGCGACGGCACCGGCGTCCAGGCCAACCTGCCCGGCGTGATCGTCGCCGGCAAGACGGGCACGGCTCAGCTCACGCTACCGAGCTGCCAGTCGAGCACGGGAACGAACGGTGCAACCACACCCGCCGGATCGGCCACGACCAGCCCAACCGGAACGAGCACGAGCGCCCCAACCGGCACGACACAGCCAGCGGGCAAGCCGACAGGCCCAACGAGCACGACCGGTGAAAGCGTCGCGACGGGCGGCGGAGCGAGCGCTCCCAGCGCAGCGGTGCCGTCGGCGGCCGGCGCGGCCGCGGTCGATCCGCTCGCGCACACGGCGCAGGTAAGCGACTCGGCGACGGGCACGACAGGTCCGTGCGGCACGAGCCCCAACAACCCCTACGACACGGACGCATGGTTCATCTCGTTTGCGCCCGCCTACCATCCGCGGATCGCGGTCGCGGTGCTGCTCGACCACGCCGGCGCGGGCGGAACGAGCGCCGCGCCGCTCGCGCGAAACCTCATCGCCGACGCGTTGGCGCAGGGTTTCTGAGCCCGACGAGGCCCGTCCGACGTCCCGCGGATCCGTCACGCCGGTGCCTGCGCTGCCGTCGTGCTGCTGCTCCTGACCGCCGGCGCTTAGCCGGTGGGCGCCCCCGCCCGCCCGGTCGCTGCGTAATGCTCCCTTACCGGGTCCCTACGGATGCGCCCCTCCCCTCGGGCTCCTAGCGTGCTCGGCATGACCGACGAGATCACCCGGCGCTCGCTGCTGAAGCGCGGCGCGGGCGCCGCCACGGCCGTCGGGGCGCTCGGACGCACAGCCGGGGCAGCTCAGGCTGCGGCGCGGCTGATCCAGAGCCCGCGGCGTGCGGTCGCGGCCGCGCCCAACGTGCTCGTCATCATCGTCGACCAACTGCGGCTGCCCCAGTGGTGGCAGGCGCAACCCGCGGCCGCGGCACTGATGCCGAACCTGGCAGCGCTGCGCAGCGGTGGCGTCAGCTTCGCCTCGCACTACACGGCGGCGAACGACTGCACTCCCGCCCGCGGGACGATGCTCACCGGTCTCTACAGTCATCAGACCGGCTGCCTCGTGACGGGCGGCAGCACGCTCGCACGCGCATTCCCGACCTGGGGCACGCTGTTGCGCCGAGAGGGCTACGTGACGGCTTGGTTCGGCAAGTGGCACCTGACCAGCCACGACAACCACTGGACAGCCGCCCGCAACGCGCACGCGCTCGAGCCGTACGGCTTCGACGGCGGAACCTACCCATCACCCGACGGGGCGCCGGGCCAGGGGTGGGCCACCGACCCCGTGATCGCGCGCCAGTTCGCTTCCTGGCTTGCAGCGGTCCCGGACACGCAGCCCTGGTGCACGACCGTCTCGTTCGTCAACCCGCACGACATCGCCTGGTGGTACCGCTGGAGCAACCGCACGACTTCAGAACGCTCAGCGCCCACCGTCGTCCGCACGATGCCCCCGAACTTCGAGACTCCCGCCCAGCTCGTCGCGCAGCGCAAGCCACGATTGCAGATGTCGCTCCAGGAGACTGCCGCCAGCGGCTTCGGCGTGGTCCCGTTCACGGGCGCCAACGTGCAGTCGGTGTGGCTGCGGTTCCTGAACCTCTACCTCAAGCTCTCGAACGACGTCGACGCGCAGGTCGGAGCGGTCCTCGCCGCGCTCTACAGTCGCCCGTCGGTCGCGGCCAACACAATCGTCGTGTTCACATCCGATCATGGCGAGTACGGCGCATCGCACGGCTTGCGCGGCAAGGGCGGCGGCGTCTACGAGGAGGGCCTGCGCGTTCCGTTGATTGTCAAGGACCTCCGCACGAACCCGCTAACGCGCGCGCCGGCGCTCGCGCGAACCGGCCTGACGTCAAGCGTCGACCTCGCACCGCTCCTGCTCACCCTCGCAACCGGCTCGAACGCATGGCGCTCGGACCCGGCTCTCGCGCATCTCGCCCGCCGACACGACATCGCGGCCATGCTTGCCGACCCGACCGCTCCGGGACGCCCGTTCGTCCTCCATGCGACGGACGAGATCGTCAGCGAGTTCGCGACCGAGCCGTACGCGTACAACGCACCGCTGCATGTAACTGCAATCCGGACGCCGAGCGCGAAATACGCCGTGTATTCGAACTGGAAGCGACACCACAACGCGCCGCAGACGGCCGGCGCCGAGCGCGAGCTCTACGACTACGCCACCGTGGCGGGACGGCTCGAGCTCGACAATCGGGCCGGTCGCAGCCCGCTCGAAGCGGGGCTCCACAGCCAGCTCGCCGCCGCGATCCGCGACGAGCTGCGCGAGCCGCTACCGGTACATCTCCGCGCCGCTCAAAGCGACGGCTACAGCGACTACTACACGACCGCCCAGGCGACTGCGCTCAGCCAAGCGAGCCAGCGGCGGAAGCTCGAGGAGAAGGACCCCGGGGGCGCGGCCGAGAAGCTCGGCGCTCAGTGACAGAGCGGGGCGAGCTCTCTTAGCCTGGATCCACCGTTTGATCGTGGTGCTGGTGTAGGCGCTAGTTGATCGGTGGTTGGGGTCGGGTTGGCTGGTCGTCCAGCTCGTCGTCGGCGGGGCGCGGGCGGTTGGGGCTGTCGCGTGGTGCGTGATCGGTGCTCGTTGCGCATGGCGAGGCCGCGGGTTTGGCAGTGATCGTTGTCGTGGGTGCCGTCGGTTGGTCAGGTGAGCCGGGGCACGCTGCGGAGGCGCTCGATGGCTGCGAGGAAGTCGTGTTCCCAGGGCCAGCGGGCGGGCATCCGGAGTGTGATTGTGCGGGCGGTGCGGGTGATCCGGCCGGGAACAGTGAGTAGCCGGCGGCGCAGAGTCCGGGAGGTGGGGATGATCGTGTCGGGCAAGCCAATCAGGGTGGTCCATCTCAAGAGGTTGTGTGCGAGGGCGGCGATCACGGTCCACGCGGCGTTCGCGAGGAACTTGCCGGAGGGGAAGTGCGCGAGGGCTTGGTCTTTGAGGTCGCGGATCGCGAGTTCCACGACCGCGTGCTGGCGGTGCTCGGCTTCGACGAGCGCGAGTTGTTCGGTGCGGTTGGTGAGGAACGCGAAGTGTCGCCAGTCGGGCCACAGCTCGGCTTGGGCGCCGAGGAGGCGGGTGCGTCGGACGATCAGTCGCTGATGGCCGAGCATCGTCTGCGCGATCTGTGCTTCCCCGCCGTCGGGGTAGTCCTCGAGGGTCTGCCAGTCCTGCTCGGGGATCGCTGCGATCGCGGCCTTGATGTGCTTTTGCTGGCGCACCCCGATCGAATAGGTCCAGCCAGCGGCCTGCAACCGCGCCGTGATCTTCGTGTTCCAGAACCCCGAGTCCGCTCGCAGCAGCTTCGGTCCGCTCGCGCCCGCACGGCCAACTCGTGGGATCAGCTCTTCGACGAACCGCAGCGCGCCACGAGAGGTGTTCGCCGACCCCTTCCTGGCACGGATGTGCAATACCTCGCCGGTCCCGGCGCGAGTCGCGACGATCGGGTGATACCCGCGTTTGTGGGTGTACCCGTAGCCGGCGCCCTGCTTGTCATAGCCGAACACCTCGCCGACAAACGAATCGACATCCACGACCAGGCGCCCCTCGCCCGGGCCGGCACCCGCCAACCACGCGCGCCGCAGACTCTCTGCCAACACTCGGTCGAGCTGGCGAACATGCCCGAACGTGAACGCCCGCAAGAACGTCCCGAGCGTCGAGGGTGCCGCGACGCGATGCCCGAGCACCGCGCTGGTCTGTCCCGAGCGCAGCACGTCACAGTCCTCGATGCAATCAGCCCCAAGCGCCATCGCCGACACCAGGCTCATTACTTTCCGTCCAGGGTTCGCCGCCCCGGCCCGGTCGCCAAGATCAACCGTCTCCTCGACCAACGCCTCCAGCCCGAGCCGGTCAGCAAGCAGCGCTGGCAGCATCACACCCGCGTTCGCAACGACACGATCATCATCAAACGCGACCACCAGTCGGTCCGGCGAACCGTGCACCATGCGGGTGACCTCCTGCGCAGGACCCGCAGCCGCTGGCACGGCCCGTCTTGCCTGCTCAGGAGGTCATTTAAATCTCAGCCCCGGACAGACCACGCCCGCAAAACGGTGGATCCGGGCTTAGACGTCGAGCTCGATCCGCGACTGATCGCTGTGGTTCGCCGGGTCGACCACGTGGAGGATCAGCGGGCGCGAGCCGTAGGTCGAGTACGGGAACTTGAACACGAGGACCTCGCCCTGGCTCCAGCCGGTGTAGGCGAGGCTCGTCTGCGAGGGGAGCTGGCCTTTCGGCGGGATCGGCGCCGGCACGTAGCTGAATGCGTTCGGGCTCGGGTTCTGAAGCGGCGCGAAGCGAGCGCCGACAGTGTCGGTGATGTAGTAGTCGCTCGCGGGCGTCTGGGTACGCTCGGTGGTGTTGTAGGCCTGGATGAAGACGGCGAAGAACATGTCGCCGACCGGCAGGTTGCGCTCTCGCTTGCTGAGCCCCTGCAGATATGCCGCGTCCTCGTCGCTGTAGCGGTTCAGCTCGCGCGAGATCTGCACCTGGTAGTAGAGGTTGCCGACCTTCACGTAGCCGGGACCTTCGCTGTCCGCGTAGTGCTCGTCTCCGCTGACCGAGCACGCACTGATCGTCAGCGCGCAGCCACCGGCCGCGGCGGCCATGGCGATTCGTCGCAGCACCGTCATCCGCGCTGGAGTCTAATTCTCAACCGCCGGCGATGGTGGCACGGCGGCCGCGGCCCTTGTCTTCCTCGAGGATCGAGCGCAAGCGTCGGAGCGCTCGCTTGTTCTGGCGCCGCGTCCAGCTGCGCGCGCCGAACGCCTCGGCGATCTTGTCGCTGAGCGTCGCCGGCTCCGTCTCCGTCGTCAGCTCGACCTTCGTCGTGCCGCCGGCGTGCGGCTCGAGCGTAAAGGTGGTCATCAGGCGGACACGGTTGAACTTGCCGCCGCGCCCGGCCTCGACGATCCGCCGCGGCGACTCGACCTCGATAAAGCTCACGCCTGCCCAGCTGAAGCGCTGGAACGGCACCTTGACGCGGAAGCGCGCGCCGGCGCCCTTGCCGACCGTGTTCTCGCGCGTGAGGCGAAACTCGTCGAGGAAATGATCCGTGAACTCGGCGTGGTTCGCGATGTCACGCAGGTAGTCGAAGACCTCCTCACGCGGGCGGGCAACGACGATCGACACGCTGACGGGATCCATCGCGGCCGCCACTTTAGCGATGCCACGCGACCCGCCGGATTCAAGGTGCTCAGCCGCTCGCCGGCAAGCGGCGAGTCACACGCACGACGACCGCGGGATCGCTTCCCGTCCCCGCGCCGAGGCGATGGCTCACCTGGGCGCCGAGCATCGGCGCCCCGGGATGGAGCATGCGGCACAACTCGCAGACGAGCTCCGCCGTCTCGTAGAGGTAGACGTACTCACCGATCAGCGGCGTGCGACCGCAGTCGTGGCAGCGGGTGAGCTCCTCGGCAAGCAGCTGCCCGGCGGGCTCGCCGGAATGTACGCGGTCCATGGCCGAGTCATTCGCGCCACCGCGGCTATCTCCTCCCCGCTCGGCCGGGTGCTCCCCTGGACGCTTAACGCCCCGCAACGGCCGGGGTCTCTATGATGGTCTTTCTCGCGACGCAGGAGGCAGTAAGTGACCGACGAGCGTACGGGGGCCCTGAGCGAAACCGGACCGTACCGCTGCGAGCAATGCGGCGCACTCGTAACGCTTTCCGAACCTGGCGCGCGGCGGCGTTGCGATAACTGCGGCGCCGATACGCTGCTTCCGCTCGAGCTTCCCGCCGAAAGCACCGAGCAGAGCGTGGTGGCTTCACTGCGAGCCGTGCCGCCGTGGCTCGCCGACCCTGGGGCGCTGCTCGTCGAGCCCGGCGAGTACCTCTGCTACCAAGACGGCGAGGAGATCGTCGTGGTGCCGCTGACGCGCGAATGGACGCGTATCGGCCGGAGCCTGGCGGCCGACGTCCGCTTCGACGACCCAACCGTGTCGCGCCGCCACGCGCTGATCGTGCGCGCGCCCGACGGTGTGCGCGTCCTCGACGACCGCAGCCTCAACGGCGTCTTCGTCAACGGCCAGCGCGTCGAGTGGAGCACGCTCGCGCACGGGGACGAGATCCTCGTCGGGCGCTACCGGATGCATTTCGCCAAGCTCGAGCCGAACACCGGCGAGGCTTTACCGGTACCGGCCGGAGCGGTCGCTCCGGGTGGCGACGACCGCGACTGAGCCGCTGCCGCCTGCGCGGGCACCCGGGCCGACCGACTAGACTGCCGCCGCGTTGCTCCCGCTCGCGTCGGCCATCAGCTACTTTCAGGCGGTCGTCCTCGGCCTGCTCCAGGGAGTCACCGAGCTCTTCCCGATCTCGAGCCTCGGCCATACGGTTCTCTTCCCCACGCTCTTCGGCTGGGGTTCCGTGGTGCGGATGCAGTCAGCGAGCGAATCGCCGTGGCTCGCGTTCGTCGTCATGCTCCACGTCGGCAGCGCGCTCGGCCTGCTCGCATACTTCTGGCGCGACTGGGTCAAGATCATCAGGGCGTTCTTCCGCACGCTCGTCAAGCGGCGCGCCGATGACCCGACCGAGCGCCTTGCCTGGCTGATCATCGTCGCTTCGATCCCCGCGGGGATCCTCGGACTCGCGTTCGAGCACACGTTCCGCACGCTCACCGCAAAGCCGCTGGCCGCGGCGATCGCACTGACCATCAACGGCCTGATCCTGTTCGCCGCCGAGGCCTACCGCCGGCGCGCCGAGGTGCGCGAGCTAGCGGTCCACGAAGGCTTGAATACCGAGGGTGGCCGCGAGCTCGCGACGCTCGATTACCGCGAGGCGTTCGTGATCGGCATCGCGCAATCGACCGCGCTCGTCGCCGGAATCAGCCGCGAAGGCGTGACGATGGGGGCGGGACTGGCGCGCGGACTCACCCACAGCGACGCCGCGCGGTTGGCGTTCCTGATGGCCACGCCGATCATTCTGGCCGCCGGCATCTTCAAGCTCGGCGACCTCCTCGGCCCGCACGGCAACGGTATCCGTGGCCAGGCCGTCGTCGCATGCGCCGTCGCGGCCGTCGCGGCCCTGTTCACGGTCGCCTTCCTCGTTCGCTGGTTCCGGACGCGGACGCTCACGCCGTTCGCGTTCTACTGCCTGCTGTTCGGCGTCGCGATGGTGGCGTATACGCAGAGTTGATCTGCCGATCAACTCCGCGTATACGCGAAGACGGGGATTACCTTTGCGGAGGTTGGGCGGTGGGTGGTTGGATTACCTGCGCGCCGGTGGGGGTGAACGATGTGGCGATCACGTTCGCCCAGCCTTGGGTGAGCTCGGTGAGTTGCTGGGCGACCGCTGGCTGCTGCTCGGTCGTGACCCAGAAGAGGATCGTGGGGCCGGCGCCGGAGATCGTGGCGCCGAGAGCGCCGAGCTCGCGCGCCCTGGCGCGCAGCTCATCAGAGCGAGGGTAGAGCTTGGCGCGATAGGGCTGGTGAAGGTGGTCTCGCAACCCGCGGCCGACGAGTGCCGGGTCGGCGTCCTTCAGACCGAGCATGAGCAGGGCGCCGTGGGCGACGTTGTCGGCGGCGTCGGCGAGCGGGACCTGGGCGGGGAGTGCCGCGCGTGCGTCGGCCGTGCGGACTCCCTCGTGCGGCACGACGAGGACCGCGGCGATGTTCGCGGGAGGATCGAAGCGGTGGGCGTTCCCGTGCGAGACGACGACCACGCCGCCGTGGAGGGCGGCGGCCGCGTTGTCGGGGTGCCCCTCGACGCCCGTCGCCAAGCTCAGGATGTCGACCTCCGTGCCGGCGCAGTGCGCAGCGGCGAGGAGCCCGGCGACCACGGCCGCGGCGCTCGAGCCGAGGCCGCCCGAGAGCGGGATCTCGGCGTCGATCTCGAAGCGCAGGCCTTCGGAGGGGTGAATCTGTTCGAACGCCCGGACGATGAGATTCGTGCGGTCCGCCGGAAGCGGCAGATCGGTCTCGACGGTGAACGCGTCGTTGTCGCTTACCCGGAGCTCGAGCCAGAGATCGAGCGCCGCGGCGAAGCAGTCGAAGCCCGGGCCGAGATTGGCCGAGGACGCGGGGACGCGAACGGTGATCGTCGTCATTCGAGGACGAGGCGCTCGAGCGCGCGGAGCTGGGGCTCGCACGGAAGGACCGCGCCCGCCTGCTCGAGGGCGGCGTCCGGGTCCTTGAGCCCGTGCCCGGTGAGCACGCAGGCGATGCGCTCTGCGCCGTCCGCGCCGTACTTGAGTAGCCCTGCAACCGCTGCGGCCGACGCGGGCTCGCAGAACACGCCTTCGCTCGCGGCGAGCAGCCGGTAGGCCGCGAGGATCTCGAGGTCAGAGACGGCACGGATCGCGCCGCGCGAAGCAGTCATCGCGTCGATCGCCTCCTCCCAACGGGCGGGGTTTCCGATCCGGATCGCGCTCGCGATCGTCTCGGGCTCGGCGATCGGGTGACCGTGGACGAGCGGCGCCGCTCCCTCGGCCTGGAAACCGAGCATGCGCGGGGCCGCACCGCCCTCGACAAAGCCCTTCCAGTACGAGGTGATGTTGCCGGCGTTTCCGACCGGGATGCAGAGCGCATCGATGCGCCCGTCAAGGTCGTCGAGGATCTCGAACGACGCCGTCTTCTGACCCTGGATACGGAACTCGTTCACCGAGTTGACGAGCGCGATCGGGTGGCGGTCGGCGAGTGCACGGACGAGCTCGAGCGCCTTGTCGAAATTGCCGCGCAACGCAATCACGCGCGCGCCATGCATCAACGCCTGGGCGAGCTTTCCGGTCGCGATGCGCCCGTCCGGGACGATCACGACGCCGCGCAGGCCGGCCTTCGCCGCGTACGCGGCGGCCGAGGCCGCCGTGTTGCCGGTCGAGGCGCAGATCACCGCCTTCGCTCCCTCGCGGACGGCGGCCGAGACCGCGCAGGTCATCCCACGGTCCTTGAACGAGCCGGTCGGGTTCAGGCCCTCGAGCTTGAGATGGACCTCGGCGCCGACCCGCTCGGAGATGCGCTCAGCGAGGACGAGCGGCGTCGAGCCCTCGCCGAGCGTGACGATCGGGTCCTCCGGCGCGAACGGGAGGCGTTCACGATGGCGCTCGATCACACCAGCCGTGCGGCTCATCGGCGCCCCGCAATGGCGGTCATTCGAACTCCTCCTCGATCACCCGGATCGCGCGCGGGGGCGCCCTGGACAGCGTCGAGCTCGGCGATCGCACCGAGCGCGGCGCGCAGCCGAGACTCGGGGAGCGGGTGAATCACCATCACGAGCTGGGCGTGCTCGCCGAGGCCCCGCTGGACCACCGACTTGATCGATGCCTCCTCCTCCCCCAGGCACTGCGCGATCCGCGCGAGCACGCCGGGGCGGTCGATGACGCTCAGATGCAGGTAGAAGGCGGAAGTGACGTCCTCGATGATCGGCGTCGGCACCGCCGCAGGCACCGGACGCTGGGTGCCGGTTGCGGCGGCGATCACGTCGGCAAGAACCGCGCTGGCGGTCTGCGTCCCGCCCGCGCCCGGACCGGACATTGTGATCTCGGTGATTGCCTGCGCCTCGACCGTGACGGCGTTGAAGGAGCCGCCGACCGAGGCGAGCGGATGACCGGCATATAGGAATGCCGGGTGCACGCGCACCGAGATACCCGCCGTCAATGCGCTCCGCGGTGCCGATCAGCTTCAGCGCGAGACCGAGCGCACGCGCGTAGCCGATGTCGTCCTGCGTGATCTGCTCGATCCCCTCGAAGCGAACATCGTCGATGTGAACCGGCGCGTCAAAGGCGAGGCGCGCGAGGATCGCCATCTTCGCCGCGGCGTCCGAGCCGCCGACGTCATCCGAGGGGTCGGCCTCGGCGTATCCGAGGCGCTGTGCCTCGGTGAGCGCGGCCTCGTAGCTGCAGGCGGTGCGCGTCATCTCGCTGAGGATGAAGTTCGTCGTGCCATTGACGATGCCGTGCACACGCTCGATCTGCGTGCCCGCGAGCGCTTCGCGCAGGACCCGGATCGCCGGGACGACGCCCGCGACCGCCGCCTCGAAGCCGATCGCACGGCCGCGCTCGCGCGCGAGCTGCCAGAGCTCCTCGCCGTGGCGCGAGAGTAGCTGCTTGTTGGCGGTGACGACGTCGCAGCCCGATTCGAGCGCCGCCCGGACGTAGCGCAGCGCGTCCTCGACGCCGCCGATCAGCTCGACGACGACGTCCGAGCGCGCCAGGATCTCGTCGAAGTCGCCCCGGGTGCGCGTCAGGACGCCGGCGATCTCGGGGCGACGACCGGTCAGCTGCTCGACGCGGCCCGCGCGCGCGCCGAGGAGATCCTCGAAGGCCCTCCCGACCGTCCCATGGCCGAGCAGGCCGATGCGCAGGGAGGTCATCTCAGAGGTCGCGCGCCGTGAGGTCGCCGAAGCTCTCCCGACGCACGACGGCGCGAGCCTCGCCGTCGCGACAGAAGATCACCGGTGGGCGCGGGACGCCGTTGTAGTTGTTCGCCATCGCGTGGCCGTATGCGCCCGTTACCGGGACGACGACAGATCACCGACGCGCGGCTCATCGAGCAGCGCGTCGTCGATCAGGACGTCGCCCGACTCGCAGTGCTTGCCGGTCAGGCGGACGCGCGTCTCGCCGCCGGGACGATCGGCGATGTCGGCCTCGTAGCGCGCGCCGTAGAGCATCGGGCGCAGATTGTCGGACATGCCACCGTCGACCGCGACCCACGTCGACACATTCTGTTTCACCGACACGACGCGGTAGATCGTGACGGTACCGTTCGCGACGAGCGCGCGACCGGGCTCGATCAGCAGGCGCTTGTCCGGGCCGAGCAGCTCGTGGGCCGCGGCGACGATCTCCCGACGTAATTCTCGATCGACGGCGCTGCCTCGCAGGCGAGATAGGGGACGCCGAGGCCGCCGCCGAGATCGTAGACCGGAAAGTCCCCGAGGTCCGCGATCGCCGCGATCGCGTCGCGGAACGGTGTGAGCTCGCGGATGTTCGAGCCGATGTGGAAGTGGACTCCGTGGAGCTCGAGCAATCGGGATCCGCTCGAGCCGGCCGATCGCTTCACGCGCGTCATCGAGGCCGAGCCCGAACTTCGAGTCCGCCTGGCCGGTAGAGATCTTGTCATGGGTCTCGCCGCGCACGTCCGGGGTCACGCGGAGCAGGACCGGCTGCGGGGCGCTCGCAAGGCGCGCGAGGCGCTCGATGTCGTCGAAGTTGTCGAGCACGATCAGCCCGACGCCGTGAGCGCAGCGCGAGCTCGAACTCCAGATCGTCGCGCGCGTTGCCGTGAAGCACGAGGTCGCCCGGCGCGAAGCCAGCCGCCAAAGCGAGGTGCTGCTCGCCGGCGGAAGCCACGTCACAGCCGAGGCCCTCCTGCGCGAACAGGCGCATCACCGCGGTCGCCGGGAAGGTCTTCGAGGCGAAGATCACGCGGAAATCGGCGTGGCCGGCCGCCTCGAACGCGGTCACGAAGGCGCGGGCGCGGGCACGCAGGTCATCCTCGGCGACGACATAGGCAGGCGTGCCGAAACGCTCGGCCACATCGAACAGGTCGCAACCGCCAACCTCGATGTGGCCGGCGTTGTTTATGCGCGTGCCGAGCGGGTAGACGTGCGAAAGCGCCTGCGTCGAAGCCATAGCCCGCGATTATCGCCGGTCTGCGATGATCTTCGTGTGGCGAGCAAACGCAGCGCATTCGGGCGCGATCGCGGGACTTCAGGGCCGCATGGTGCTGACGATGTTCCTGCTCGGCCTCGTCTACGCCGTCCTCATCGGCGCCCTGATCGCGGCCGGCGCGAGCGGGGTGACGATCATCGTCGTTGCGCTCGCGCTGTTCGGATTCCAGCTGTTCGCGTCGGACAAGATCGCGCTCGCGACGATGGGCGCGCGCGAGGTCTCGCCGCAGGAGGCGCCCGAGCTGCACGCGATCGTCGAGCGCCTCTGCGTGCAGGCTGATCTCCCCAAGCCGCGCGTAGCGATCATGAACACGAACATGCCGAACGCCTTTGCGACCGGCCGCTCGCAGAAGGCCGCGACGGTGTGTGCGACGACCGGGCTGCTCGCGATGCTCGAGCCAGCGGAGCTCGAGGGCGTGATCGGGCACGAGCTGACGCATGTCATCAACCGCGACGTGATGGTGATGACGGTCGCGAGCTTCTTCGCGATGCTCGCCGCGGTGATCATCCGCTTCGCCTTCTTCTTCGGAATGTTCGGCGGCGGCTACGGCGGTGGTCGTGGCGGTCGCGGCGGCGGCCAGAACGAGGAGGAAGCGGTGGTGCTCGTGATCCTCGTCTCGGTACTCGTCTACGCGATCTCGTTCGTGCTGTTGCGAACCCTGTCGCGTTACCGCGAGTATCGCGGCCGATCGCGGGTCGGCGATCCTGACCGGCCGACCGAGCGCGCTTGCCTCGGCGTTGATCAAGATCAGCGGCACGATCGAGCGGATCCCGAGTCAGGATCTGCGCCAGGCGGAGGGCATGAGCGCCTTCTTCATCGTGCCCGCGCGCGCCAAGAACTCGATGATGAACATCTTCGCCGACCACCCGCCGCTCGAGAAGCGCCTGGCGGCGCTGTCGCGGCTCGAGGCGCAGCTCCAGGGAACGTCTCACTAGTGGGTCTGTTCGACGCGCTGCTGGGACGGCGGGCGGTGAAGGGCCCTGCCGCCCGCGAGCGCCTGTTCGCACTCTCGACCGCCTACGTGACGCTCCAGACCGAATACTCGATCAGCTCGGCAGGCGTTGCTGGCATCGTCTTCCAGCCGCTCGCGACGGCCGACTTCCAGGCGATGGTCAAGGACATGGAGGAGGTCGTGAAGGCGACCGCTTCCGAGATGGGCGCGAGCGTCGAATCAAAGGACGACGACTACGGCTTTCGCTGGCTGATCGTGCGCGACTCGCAGGCATCGGTCGAGGATCTCGTCGTCACGATCAACGGTGTGTCGAGCGGCGTCGAGGACGGGGGCTATGGCGAGCGCCTGCTGTGTGCGGTGTTCGCGTTCAAGGACAGCCAGGGTCAGCCGGTCAACTTCATCTACAACTACAAGCGGGGCAGCTGGTACCCGTTCGTCCCGGCAGGCGGTGAGCAGAAGCGCTCGACCGAGCGCGAGCTGCAGCTGAAGGCGCAGCTGGCGGGCGAGCTGCCGATCGAGCCCGAGCTCGAGCGTTGGTTCCCGCTCTGGGGCATTCCGTTCTAGGAGCCCACGCAGCACCGGAGCTGCGCACGGAGCGCCTGCTGCTGCGGCGCTGGCGCGCATCCGACCGTGACGCCTTCGCGGCACTCAACGCCGACAAGCGGGTCATGGAGCAGTTCCCCGCGCCCCTGACGCGACCGGAGAGCGATTTCGTCTTCGAGCAGATCGAGGCCGGCTTCAAGGCCAATGGGTTCGGCATCTGGTGCGTCGAGCAGCTCGACGGGACGCTTCCTCGGCCTGACGGGCATCTCCGTCGTCCCCTTCGAAGAGCACTTCACACCCGCCGTCGAGGTCGGCTGGCGCCTATTGCCGCAGGCGTGGGGTCACGGCTACGCGACCGAGGCGGGACGCAAAGCGATCCGCTACGGCTTCGAGGTGGTCGGCTTGACCGAGATCGTCGCATTCGCGAGCGTCGAGAACGTGCGCTCGATCGCTGTGATGGAACGCCTGGGGATGAAGCGCGACCCGACCGCAGACTTCAGCCACCCGCTCATGGATCGAACCCACCGCCTGGCGCCGCACGTCCTCTACCGCTTGCAGGCAAGCGAAGCAGACGATTAGCGGCCCGCTGGCGGCGAGCGAGAACTAGGGCTCGGGTATGAGCCCCTCGCCGGTGAACTCGGTCTTCGCCTCCTCCAGCGAAGTGTCCGGCGGCGGGATCATTAGGTCCGAGGCCGTGAGCTCGTCGTCCGCGAGCGCGGTGCCGTGATCACGTACGTAGCCGACGAGCTCCGCGAGCGCGCCCTTGAACAGCACCTGGTCGCCACCCTCGGCGGCCTTGCGCAGCGCCTCGTCGAGCCGTTCGATCGGCGCGCGCGCGGCGTCGTCGAGGCGGTATTGCCCCTCGCTGAAGATCCTGACGATCATCTGTGGTGCCTCCTGGAAATGCGTTCAGCTAGCGCGAGCGACCCGATCCGAGCCGGCACTACGCCGCCTCGTCGCCGGCGGGCTGCGCCGCGGGCTCGTCTTCGGCCGGCGCCCCCTCCTCGCTGCCGGCCTCGAGCGCCTGCGGCGCACCGGCGCCGCTCCCGAGCTCGGCCTTCATCTTCGCCAGCTCGTCGTCGACCGCGCCGCTCGTCGCAACCTGCTCGAGCTGGCGGTCGATGTCGTCCTTGCCCGGACCGAGCTGGGTGAGGTCGTCGAATGTTCCGGCGGCCTCGAGCTCACCGACGGCATCCGCGCGCGCCTGCATGTTCTGGGTCTTGTCGACCGCGCGCTGCATCGCGAGCCCGACATCCGCCATCTGCTCGCCGACGCCGGTCGCCGCCTCGGAGATGCGCACCTGCGCCTCGGCGGCCGAGTACTGGGCCTTGATGACCTCCTTCTTCGTGCGGAAGGCCTCGAGCTTGGCACGCATCGCAGCCTCGGAGTCGATCAGCTTCTGCTGCTGGCCCTCGAGATCCGTGATCTGCTGATCGAGCCCCTGGAGCTCGGCCTGCACGCTCTGCTTGCGCTCGAGCGCCACGCGCGCGAGGTCCTCGCGGTTCTGCGCGAGCGCCTGGCGCGCCTGCGTGTCGAGCTTCACGACCTGCTGCTGCATCTGCTGCTCTTGGAGCTGCAGGCGCTTCTTGGAGGTGACGATGTCGGCGATGCCCTTCTTGACGTTCTGTAGCAGCTCGAGCTGCTGGTTGTAGCTGTAGTCGAGCGTCTCGGCCGGATCCTCGGCGCGATCCAGCATCTTCGAGACCTTCGCCTTGACGATCGTCGACATGCGGCCTGACAAGCCAGGCATCTGATCCTCCTTCGCGGGTTGCACCCGCAAGCGTAGCCGACCCGTGGCGAGTCGATGCGCAGCGCTGCATTGCCGCGCCGCTGTCTGCACGCCGGCCACGATGGAGGTCCGGGGGTTTCCCTGATGACGGGCCTCATCGGGCGGTGCGAGGATGCCCGCGCAAGAGAACCAAGGGGGCTAAATGTCGACGCATCAGGCCGCTCCCGTCGCCCACTTCCGGGCGATTTCAGGGGAGTGGCTCTATTCGAAGCAGCTCTGGGCCGGACTGTCGATCATCGCCATGTGGCTCGCGGTGCTCATCGTCGGCGTCTGGGGTGGCAGCATCCTGCACACCTCGGCCGATGGGTCGAGCTCGTCGGTGCCGGTTGTGATCATCGTCGCGGGCGTCGCGTTCATCGCAACGATCGTGCTCGGCCGCGCCTTCAAGCCCGGCGAGGGCGAGGCGGAGCTGCGGCAGGCGCTGGCCGACGAGCGCAGCGCACGCGAGCAGCTCGCCCGTGAAGTCGCGGACCTGCGACGCGGTCAGTAGCGGGCGCTGCAGCCCGCGGCCGAGGCACAGAGCGGGCGCCCCGCGGTGCCCGCTCTGCCCGCCCGGATCCGGGCTCGTCCGCGAACGCGCCGACTAGACTTGCGAGCAGATGAGCGGCGCCGAATCACCAAAGCGATCAGCGGCCGGGCATGTCGTGACGGTCGAGGACGTGCGCGAATTGATGGGCGCATCGACGCCGCACTTCGCGCTGCAGCTGCGCGACCGGATCGCGAAGCTCATCGCCCCGCTCGATGCGGATGATCCGGCGCGCGTGCTCGGCGAGGCCGAGGTGCGCCGCCTCGAGCGGCTGGCGCTGAGCGGTGAGACGCGCGGCGGCGAGGCGCAGGACGGCGAGCGCCCGCTCGCCTCGCTGAGCGCCGACTGACCCCGGTCGCGGCCGCGCCGGGCCGAACCCGTGCCGTCACCGCAGCCTCACCCGCTACGCTCGTTCGCGTTGTGATCGATCCGATGCAACTGTCCTTCGGAGACGTCGACGACGGCCCGGCGAGCCTCCTGCCGGGCCCGTATCCCGTTGGCCGCTATGCCGCGCGGCTGCGCGAGCAGCTGCGGTCGTTCGCGCGCGTGCAGCTGACCGGCGAGATTGCGAACCTGCGCCCGCCGACGCGCACGCGCGCCTATTTCGAGTTGCGCGACGCCGACGGCGCGCTGCCGTGCGCGATGTGGCGCACAGATTGGGAGCGCCTGGCCGAGGTCACCAGCCGCCTCGCGGACGGGATGGAAATCGTCGTGGCCGGCGGTTGCGACTACTACCCGGGCAGTGCGAGCGCCTCGCCGTCGTTCAGCTTCTCCGTCGCCGAGCTGCGGATCGCGGGCGCCGGCGACCTGCTCATCCAGATCGAGCGCCGCCGCCAGGCGCTCGCTGACGACGGCCTGCTCGATCGCCAGCGTGAGCTGCGCGCGTCCGCTGCTGCCGCGCACGATCGCGATCGTCTGCGGCGCGGGCGCGAAGGCGGGCGACGACGTGCTCGCCGCGCTCATGCGGCGCGGTTGGCATGGCCGGATCGTCTGGGCCTTCGCGCCGGTCCAGGATCGCCACGCCGCGCCCCGCGTCGCCCAGGCGCTGCACAACCTCGTGCTGACGCCGGCCGAGGTGATCATCGTTGCCCGCGGCGGCGGATCGGTAACCGATCTGCTTGCGTTCTCCGATGAAACTCTCTGTCGCACGGTCGCACTGCTGCCCGTGCCGGTGATCGC
Source organism: uncultured Solirubrobacterales bacterium (assembly GCA_963773395.1). Classification (GTDB taxonomy): domain Bacteria; phylum Actinomycetota; class Thermoleophilia; order Solirubrobacterales; family Solirubrobacteraceae; genus Palsa-513. Next base: position 82,674 of record CAVZAY010000001.1, read on the forward strand.
GTCGATCGGTCACCACAGCGACCGGACGCTGCTCGACGACGTCGCGGCGGCGAGCTGCTCGACACCGACGCACGCCGCCGAGGTCGCCGTCGCACTCGACTGCAACCGGGCACGTCAAGCGCTCGCGAACACGGGTCGCCGGCTGCGCCGGCAGGCAAACGCCGCCGTCCTCGACCGAGCGCGCATGCTCGGGATGCTCGCGCGCGCGCCGGCCGAGCACGTCGCGCGCCAGCGCGTGCGTCTCGATCACCATGCCCACGAGCTGCATGCGGCAAGCCGGCGGCGGCTCACGCAGGAGCGCGACGCGCTGACGCGTGCGGCACGAGCGCTTGTGCGCCAGCGCGACGGGTTCACCGCGAGTTGACCGTCAGGCGCCCGGCCGACCTCGAGCGGGCGCGCATCGCACTATCGGGACACGATCCGGAGCGCACGCTCGCGCGCGGCTACGCGCTCGTGGAGGATCCCGGGGGCGAGCCGCTCACCAGCGCGGCCCTGGCCGCCAAGCAGGCCGACGTAACACTGCGCTTCGCCGACGGCCGAGTGGGCGCGAGAATCGTGGGCGAGCGGTGAACGAGCCCGATAACAGCGACGTGCACGCGAGCATCGAGCAGCTCGACTACGAGACGGCATCGGCACGCGTCGAGGAGATCGTACGCCGCCTCGATTCAGGCCAAGCGGGACTGCGCGAGACACTCGAGCTCGTGCGCGAGGGGCGCGCCCTGATCGAGCGGTGCGCCGCGGAGCTCGCCGCGGTCGGCGGCGAGGTCGAGGAGCTTCGCCTCGACGAGCTCGTCGCGCAGCTCGAAAGCGCGGCCGAGGAGCAATGACGGGCGCCTGGCAGCGAATCGCCGCGCTCGAGCTCGTCATCGAGGGCTACGAGCTCGAGCGCCTTGCTGTCGAGCTCTCGCCCGAGTTCACGCGGGTCACGACGGTCGTGCACCTCCACGGCGCCGGCCACGAGGGGGCCGGCGAGGACGTCACCTACTCGACGCAAGAACACGACACGTTCCAGGCGGCCGGGCCTGTCCTCCCGCTCGCCGGTCGCTGGACGATCGCAACGTTCAACGAGCACCTGGCGAGCCTCGACCTGTTCCCGAGCCCGCCCGACAGCCCGGTCTACCGGCGTTACCGGCGCTGGGGCATCGAGTCCGCGGCGCTCGACCTCGCGCTGCGCCAGGCCGGCGAGTCGCTCCACGGCCTCCTCGGCCGAGCACTCGCGCCGGTTCGCTTCGTCGCGTCGCTGCGCCTGCCCGAGCCGCCGACGCTCGACCCGGTACGCGCACGCCTCGCCCAGCATGCCGACCTGCGCTTCAAGCTCGACCCGACGCCGAGCTGGGACGAGGCGCTCGTCGAGGAGCTCGCGGCGCTCGACGCCGTAGCCGTCTGCGACCTCAAGGGCCACTACACGGGAACGATCGTCGACAACCCGCCCGACCCGGCGCTCTATCGACGCGTCGTCGAGGCTTTCCCCGAAGCCTGGATCGAGGATCCGGCGCTTACGCCCGAGACCGAGCCGATGCTCGCCTCGCATCGAGACCGGATCACGTGGGACGCGCCGATTCACACGGTCGCAGACGTTCGCGCGCCTCGCGTTCGCGCCGCGAATGCTGAACGTGAAGCCCTCGCGCCTCGGCGATCTGCGCGAGCTGTTCGCGTTCTATGACTATTGCGAGGAGCACCAGATCGGCCTCTACGGGGGCGGCCAGAGCGAGCTCGGGGTCGGGCGCGGCCAGATCCAGTATCTCGCGTCGCTGTTTCATGCGAACACGCCCAACGACGTCGCGCCGAGCGCCTACAACCTGAGTCCGCCCCCGCCGGGCCTGCCCGGGAGCCCGCTAGCCCCGCAGCCGTAGCCAACGGGCTTTCGCTGGCAGCTTGAAAAAAATTGCCGAGACCCCTCGACAGATGGCAAAGATTAGGCGATTATTAAGCTGCGCTTGAGAGTAGGCACGCATACTGCGTGTGCGACACATATCTCGCAATCGCACCTCCTCCCTGATCCCATCGGCGCCCCGAACCCCAACGGGGCGCCGGTGCGTTACGGGTCAGTCGCTCAACGGCGCGGCTCCCTGGCTCACCCGGCGGCGGATGGCGCTCGCGGATGCGCACCGCGACGATGCGGTTCTCGCGCACCGACTCGACGCGCAGCTCATAGCCGTTGACCCGCACGGTGTCGCCCCGCTTCGGTAGCCGCCCGAGGTCGCTGAAGACGAGCCCGCCGACCGAGTTGTAGGCGTCGCTCTCGTCGGGCAGCTCGACGCCGTGGTCGCGCAGGTCGGCGATCGGCACGTGCCCGCCGACATACCAATCCCCGCCCGGCAGCCTGCGCACGTCGCTCGCGAGCGGGTCGGTCTCGTCGGTCAGCTCGCCGACCACCTCCTCGACGATGTCCTCGACCGTGATGATTCCGGCGACGCGCCCGTACTCGTCGACGACGACCGCGAGCGCCGTGCGCTCGCGCTGCAGGTCGGCGAGCAGATCGTCGAGCGGCTTCGTCTCCGGCACGATCGGCGCCTCGCGCACGAGCCGCTCGATCGACTCGCCGCCGCCCCCATCGAGCAGCCGCCGCGAGAGCGAGTTCGCATGGACGATGCCGCGGATCCGGTCCTGGTTCTCGTCCTCGGTCACGGGCAGCCGCGTGTGCCCGCTCGTGATGCACCGCCGCAGCGCGGTCTCGACGTCGTCGGCGATGTCGACCGTCACGACCGCGGGAATCGGCGTCATCACCTGGCGCGCCTCCTGCTCGTGCAGGTGAAAGACGCCGGTCAGCATCGTCGCCTCGCTCGTCTCGAGCATCCCGCCCTCCTCCGAGTCGCGGATCAGCTGGCGCAGCTCCGCCGCCGAGTCGCCGCGCGAGATGCGGTGCTGCTGTTCGACGCCGAGGGCGGCGAGCATCGCGTTCGACGCCACCGTCAGCGCGACGATGAATGGGTGGAAGAGGATCCGAAACCACTGCAGCGGCACGGCGACGCGCCGCAACACGCCCTCCGCGCGATCGATCGCGTACAGCTTCGGGACCATCTCGCCGGCGGTGATCTGCGCGCTCGTGATCAGCAGGTAGGCGACGATCGCAGCGATCACGATCGCGACCGAGTGCGCGACGATCGAGCCGAGCGGATGATCGAGCAGGTGCGCGAGGGCCTGCTCGCCGACGGCGCCGATGCCGACCGAGCACATCGTGTTGCCGACCTGGCAGGTCGAGATGTACTCGCTGATCGCGTCGAGCTGGCGCAGCGCGAGCTTCGCGCCCCGCCTACCAGCCTCCGCTGCGACCTCCATCCGCGAATGGCGCGAGCGGACGAGCGCGTACTCCGCGATCACGAAGAACGCGTTTACGACGATCAGGACCGCCGCGACCGCGACGAGCAGCCAGTTCACGTTGCGCGGTACCCGCGGGCGGGCGTGCTACTTCGAGGAGGGTCGTCGTTCATCGGCGATCTGGCCAAGGCAACGCTAGCAGGCCGCACCGTCGGCGCTGCCTTTGTCTTGGGCTGGCGCGACAGCGCGCGACCGACGCTCTTCAGGCAGCGGCGTCGATTTGCGCGGCAAGCTCGAAGTCGCGCTGCGTGAGCCCGCCGGCCGTGTGCGTGCTGAGCGTGAGGCGGACCTTCTTGTAGTCGTGGACGAGGATGTCGGGGTGATGGTTGGCCGCCTGCGCGAGCTCGGCCACGCGATTGACGAAGGCGACGGCATCGGCGAAGTCGCCGCGCTCCAGCTCGCGCGTGATCGCATCGCCATCGCGCTGCCAGACGCTACCGTCGAGCCGCTGCGCTATTTCGGTTTCGGACAGGCGTTCCATACTGTCGTCGGTAAGCGATGCGAATCGTCAGCCTCGTCCCCCATGCGACCGAGCTCTGCTTCGCGCTCGGCCTCGGCGACGAGCTTATCGCCGTCACGCACGAGTGCGACTACCCGCCGGCGGCACTTCGCAAGCCAAAGGTGACGCGCAACGCCCTCGGTCCGTACACGAGCTCGGCCGAGATCGACGCCGCGGTCCGCGAGCGCGTGAGCTCCGGTGAATCGATCTACGAGCTCGATCATGAGGCCCTGCACGCGCTCAAGCCCGAGCTGATCGTCACACAGGAGCTCTGTCCGGTGTGCGCGGTGTCCGTCGATGAGGTCCGCGAGCTGGCCGCCGAGCTGCCCTCGCGCCCGCGCGTCATCTCACTCGATCCGCATACGCTCGGGGAAACCCTCGGGGACGTGCGCACGATCGCCGAGGCGACAGGGCGGCGCGATGAGGGCGTCGCGCTCGTCGCACTGATCGCGGGGCGCATCGATCGCGTGCGCGTCGCGGTGCGCAAGGCGAGCCGCCCGCGCATCGCCGCGCTCGAGTGGCTCGACCCGGTGTTCGTTGCCGGCCACTGGACGCCGCAGCTGATCGAGCTGGCAGGCGGTGAGGATGTCCTCGGCTTCCCGGGCGAGCCTTCCCAGCAGCTCGACTACGAGAGCGTCGCGGCCGCCGCAGCCAGAGGTCGTGATCGTGATGCCCTGCGGGTTCGATGCGCCGCGCGCGCACGCGGAGGCGCTCGCTCACGCGCAACAGCTGCGCCGCCTCGGCGCCTCGCGCGTCATTGCGGTCGACGCGTCCGCCTACTTCTCGCGTCCCGGGTCCGAGGCTCGTCGACGGCCTCGAGCTGCTCGCACACAGCCTGCATCCGGACCTCGTGGCCCCGGCGCAGGGTAGCGCGCTGGAGGTGCTCCTCTAGAGCGAGTAGGGCGGCCCGGCCGCCGAGAAGGCGATCGCCGCACCGACCGCGATCACCGCGAGCGCAAGGCAGCCGAGCAGGCCGATCAGCAGCGGCCGGCGCCGGCGGTCGGCTTGGTGCCAGACGACGCCGGCGAGACCGCCGCCGATCAGCCCGCCGATGTGGCCGCCGATCGAGATCCCGGAGAGGCCGAAGCTGAGGATCAGGTTGAGGACGATGAGGCCGCCGATACCAGCCTCCCACGGGTTGATTCCGCGCGCGCGCATCTCCACGAACGTGGCACCCATGATGCCGAAGATCGCCCCCGACGCCCCGACCGTCGCGCTGTCGGGAGTGAGTAGGAGCGCGCCTAGCGAACCGGCGAACAGGCCGACGAAGTAGATCGCGACGAACCGCACCCGCCCGATCGCGGGCTCGAGCATCCGACCGACGAAGTAGAGGACGAGCATGTTCGAGCCGATGTGCAGGAAGTCGAGGTGAAGGAAGCCCGCGGTCAAGAGCCTGTAGTACTGGTGCGCCAGGCCGACCTGTGGAGCGTCCAACCAACCGTTGGTGAGTAGCGACGAGGGGCCCGTCGGGTCGCTCGCGAGCGTGAAGACATGCGGTCCCTCGGCGAGGAAGATCACGACGTTGATCGCGATCAGCGCCTGCGTCGCCTGGAAGCCCTTGTAGCCGATCTGGCGCATCGTCTTGACCTTGGTGCGCTGGCGCGCGCACTCGGGACAACGCATCCCGACCTGCGTGGGGGTCATGCAGTCGGGGCAGATCGGGCGGCCGCAGTTCGAGCACGAGACGCCGGTCTCGCGCGAGGGATGCCTGTAGCAGGTCGCCACGCGGGCTGACGCTAGCAGCGACCGCGGCTAGCCGTTCGTGCGCCGCGCGCGGTGGCGCTGGTGCATGCGCAGCAGCACGAGGCCGGCGCCCGCAGCGGTCGCGGCCACAACCGCGCCCGCAGGGCGCACCCAGTTGCGCGGGTCGCGCATCGCCGCGAGCTCCCAGCCTTCGAGCTCCTCTACGGCCTGGTCGTGGATTCCCTCGAGCCGGCGCAGGACGCGCGTCGAGAGATCCGCGGGCGGCTCGACCGGCGCGAGCGCCCGGGCGAGCAGCTGATCGACGCCGTCGCTCATCGTGGGCCCTCAGCCAAGGCTAGGCCCTCCTCGAGCTGCTTGATCGCGCGATGGATCAGCACCTTCGTCGCGCCATCGGTGCGCCCGAGCGCGCGGGCGATCTCGCGGTTGTCCATGCCGAGCGCGAAGCGCATGATCAGCGCCTCGCGGCGGTCGTCGGGCAGCCGTCTGACGCCGTCGAGGACGCGGGCGAGCTCGTCGCGACTGGTCACGAGGTCCTCGGTCGAGTGGCGCGAAGGCAGCGTCTCCGAGTCCTCGAGTGAGGTTTGTGGGCGCCGTGCCCGGCTGCGGTAGAGGTTCGCGGCGAGGTTGTGCGCGATCCGGATCAGCCAGGGCCGCAGCGGCCGGCCCTCCGCCTCCCGCTGTGCGCGCTCGAAGTGCCGGTAGGCCTGAAGGAAGGTCTGCTCCGTGAGGTCCTCGGCGTCGTGATGGTTGCCGACGCGGTAGTACAGGTAGCTGTAGACGTCGCGCGCATGCGCCTTGTAAAGGCGCTCGAAGTCGGCGTCGAGCTCCGCCTTCTTTGTCAGCTCGACCACGCACGCACACTATCCATGCGTTCTCACGCGGCGTGGGCTCCCGCGGGCGTCGCGACGATCTCGCGCTCGGGCATCGCCCCGCCGAGCCAGTCCCATTGCAAGGTCACGCGCGACCAGATCCGCTCGGTCACAGCGGCCGCAAGCGCGGGCGAGGGGTTCTGATCGACCGGAAAGCGCAACGGCGCGCCGCAGCGAATCCGCACGCGGTGCGGGCGGATCCACCAGCCGTGGCGCACAGCCTCCGTCCCGATCACCGCCACCGGCACAACGGGCGCGCCGGTTTGCAATGCGAGCCGCCCGACACCGCGGTGGGCCGATCCCAGCGGCCCTGGCCGCGTCCGCGTCCCTTCGGGGAAGATGCAGACGCAGTCGCCGCGCTCGAGGATCGCCCGTGCGGTGTCCATTGCCCGCGTGTCCCCGGCACCGCGGTCGACCGGGAAGGCGCCGAGCATGCTCATCACCCGCCCGCGCACGGGATGCAGGAAGTGCTCCTTCTTTGCGACGTAATAGACGGGCCGGCGCACGAGCGTCCCGAGCACGAGCGCGTCGAGGAAGCTGCGATGGTTCGAAGCGAAGATCACGGGCCCCCGCTTCGGCACGTGCGCGATCCCGTACCGTGAGAGCCGGAAGTAAACGTGGAACGCCGGCTGAAGGACGGCCCGCACAATCCAGTACAGAACGTGGCTCGCACCCCGCTCGAGCGTGCGCCCGTGATAGGCGTTCGCGTCCCAGCTGGGCGGCGCCGGCCTGTTGGTGGCGTAGTCGGTCACCGACCGAAGTACCCGTACAAGCCCGCAACGTTACGCGATCATTGCCGCCCCAAGCCGCCACCCGACGCGCTAGCGTCCCCTCTCGGGCTGCCGGAGTAGCTCAGCTGGTAGAGCAATCGCCTTGTAAGCGATAGGTCAGGGGTTCGAGTCCCCTCTCCGGCTTGGCGAGCGAGAACCTAGTCGCGTTCAGGGCGCCGACACGCGCCCAAAGGCGCGCGAACATCCCCGCCTGTGCGGCGGACGTGACGGCTGCGGCACCCGGTCGTACTGTTGGTGTATGAGGCGCATCGCTGTCACCGCCGTGTCCGCGGTCATGTCGCTTGCGGTTGTTGCCGCGAGTGGTGCGACCGCAACACCACTCGGGCGTGTGACCGGGGTAATCCGACTCTGCGGCGGTCCGGCTCCGGGGCGCTGTTTCTCGCAGGACGGAACGGCATGTGTGCTCGGCGCTCGGCACCGCACAGTTGCAACACAGCAGACGCGCGACGCACGGTTCTCGTTCCGAGCGGCAACGGCTGCGCCGCAGTCGGTGGGGACTGGGGACGTCCCTGGCGGCATGCTGTAGCAGCCAACTAAGTGGACGTGCACTTGCCGGAGAGGAGGTGTCGCTCCGGCCAGGGAGCAAGACTTTGCCCGCATGTGTCCTCCGCGGATACCGGTCGGCGCGGTTTGGGGGTCGTTGTGGCGGTGGGTCGGCTGGATCGTGCTGGCCACGGTGCTCGGAGGAGCTGAATTCGGTGGTCGTGTCACATTCCGTGGGGTTCAGCGGTCATTGCTTCAACGATGGAGGTGTGGACCTTGACCGAGCAGGATCGTGAGTGGCTTGCGGCGCGCTTTGAGGAGCAGCGCACGCATTTGCGCGCGGTGGGCTATCGCATGTTGGGTTCACTGAGTGAGGCGGACGATGCCGTTCAGGAGGCGTGGGTTCGCTTGAGTCGTTCTGAGGCGAGTGAGATCGAGAATTTGGGCGGCTGGCTGACGACGGTCGTTGCCCGGGTTTGCCTGAACATGCTCCAGAGCCGGAGGGTTAGGCGCGAGGAATCGCTTGTACACGTGCCCGACCCGATCGTGAGCCTCGATGCGGAGACCGACCCCGAGCAGGCCGCCCTTTTGGCCGATTCGGTCGGGCTGGCGCTGCAGGTGGTGCTCGACACACTGAACCCTCCCGAGCGGCTGGCGTTCGTGTTGCACGACATCTTCGGTGTGTCCTTTGACGAGATCGCACCGGTCGTCGACAAGACCCCGGCCGCGGCCAGGCAGCTCGCCAGCCGCGCCCGGCGGCGCGTGCGGGGCCAGGTCCCGGCCCCGGACGCTGACCTGGAGCGTCAGCGGGAGGTGGTCGGGGCGTTTCTCGCCGCCAGCCGCGAGGGCAACTTCGATGCGTTGCTCGCCGTCCTCGATCCCGATGTCGTGCTGCGTGCTGACAGCGGCGCGCTGCCGCCGCCGGCCACGCAGGAGGTCCGGGGCGCCGAGCAAGTGGCCCATCTGGCGGCGGCCTTCTCGGCAGTGGCGCGCTACTCGCGGCCTGCGCTGGTTAACGGGACGCCCGGTCTTGTTACCAGCACCCCGGAAGGCGAGCCCTACTCGGTGCTGGGCTTCACCGTGACGAGTGGCCGGATAGTCCAGATCGACATCCTCGCTGACCCAGAACGGCTCGCCAAGCTCGATTTGCACACGTTCAAGGACTAACCACAGCAACCGCAGGGAGAACCGATGAGCACAGCAACGACCACATCCAACCCTGAGAGCCTCGCGAGCGAGACCGCGGCGCAGCCCGTGTCGATCGGATCCCTCACCCTCGAAGTGCCCGATCCCCAAGAGGCGAGAGCGTTCTACAGCGCCGCGTTTGATCTGGGCGATCAGCTGCGCCTCTGCGCCTCTGAGGCGCCGACGAGCGGGTTCCGTGGCTTTACGGTTTCGCTCGTCGTGTCACAGCCCGCGATCGTCGACGCGCTGATCGGAACAGCGTTGGATGCCGGCGCGACGCCGCTGAAACCGGTTGCCAAGTCGCTGTGGGGCTACGGCGGCGTCGTCCGAGCCGCGGACGGGACGATCTGGAAGGTCGCTACATCAAAGAAGAAGGACACCGGCCCCACGAGTCGACACATCGACCAGGTCGTGCTCCTGCTCGGAGCCGCAGACGTCGCCGTGAGCAAGCGCTTCTATCTTGAGCGCGGCCTAGCGGTCCGCAGAAGCTTCGCCGGCACCTACGTGGAGTTCGCCGCCCCAGAGGCGCAGATCAAGCTCGCGCTATACAAGCGTCGTGCGCTCGCAAAAGATGCTGGCGTCTCTCCTGACGGCACCGGCTCGCACCGCATCATCATCGACGGCAACGCGGGCGCCTTCACCGACCCCGACGGGTTTGTCTGGCAGACCGCATGAGCAGGCGCACAGAACACGGCTTCCAACCCATCTCAGATGAGGAGACGTTCGCATGAGCCCGACGACGGACACTCAAAAAACCAGCAAGCCCACTACGGGCAAGGCCTCGCAGGGCTTTACCGCCGAGGAAGGCGCCGCGATGAGAGCGCGCGCTCGAGAGCTGAAGGCGGCCGAGGATGGAGAAACCGCCGTGCGCGATGCGCTCGCCGCGATGTCGGCGCATGACCGCGCGATCGGTGAGCAGCTTCACGCGCTCATCAGGGACCACGCCCCGAACCTCGTGCCGAAGACGTGGTACGGGATGCCCGCCTATGCCAAGGACGACAAGGTCGTCTGCTTCTTCAAGCCTGCGGCGAAGTTCAAGACCAGGTACGCGACCCTCGGCTTCAGCGACAACGCAAACCTCGACGACGGGGACATGTGGCCGACCGAGTTCGCGCTCAACGAGCTGACCTCAGCTGTTGAGAAGACGATCGGTGCGCTACTGCAGCGAGCGTTGAGCTGAGACGGCGCGCGGCCGAGGACGCGACACACCACTCCCATGACCACTCGACGCTCGGTCCTAAGCGCGGCGGTGTCGGCGCCAGTCCGGAGCCGCAGCGCTTGCCTCGCCATTCTCGCAATCCCGACTGTCGAGCAGGCCCGCCTTCAGTGGGCGACGGTGGCGCTGTGAGCAGTCAGGCACTGCCCGGTGGGCCAGTCCACGACCTGCCAGCAGACCTGCGCCAGGCATTGATCGCGAGCACCACAGCGCTTGCTGCCTGGAGGGACATCACGCCCCTGGCCCGCAACGAATTCATCTGCTGGGTCGAGGACGCCAAGCACGAAACGACCCGACAACGCCGCATCCGCCGAACCCAGGAGGAACTCGAGCAAGGCCAGCGGCGCCCCTGTTGCTGGCCAGGATGCAACCATCGCGAGCGCACGGGCAGATAGCGATCCCCTCCCCGCCCGCCCTCGGCGCCGCGCCGCCACCAGCACCCCCTGTCGCACCGCCACAGGCATCTCAACGGTGCCCGGGTTCCACCTGCTCCGCGCGCAACGCAGGACAGTCGCGGCCGGGCGGGATCACGTAGCTGCAAATCGCGGTGGCTGTTGCGTAATTGCGCGGGGGTTTGGGCTGCTGGCTGCCGGTTCGGTGATTCTGCTTGCCGCCGGCTCGCGTGCGGCGCCCGTCAGGCCGTCTGGAGGGCGGTGTGGAGCTTCATGAGGTTGTGGGTGGCGGTGATGAGGCGCCATTCGGAGTGGCAGGCGGCTCTGCCGCGGCGTTGGAAGCGATCGAACCGTCGGTTGAACTTCGTGTGCGCGAAGACTGGCTCGACGAGTTCTTGGCGTTTTCGGTAGAGCGCCTGGCCGGGCTCGGTTGCGAGGACGCTGCGCATGAACGCGTAGGGGCCGCCGTCCCAGCCGGGCCTGGTGCCTTTGCGCTTGTCAGCATCAGGCGGAACCAACACAGGGATGCCACGAGCGGTGATCTGCTCCATCTGCTGCTGGTGCCAGTAGCCGGCGTCAGCAACGATCACGCCCGGCTGCTCGCTGATCCCGACGGCCTGGAGCTCTCGTTCGACCGCTTCGACGATCGGGCCGAGATGCCCGAAGTCTGAGCTGCCGGTGTTGATCTCCGCGGCGATCACGATCTGGTGCTCGTTGACAGCGGCCTGCGCGTTGTAGCCCTGGATGTAGCCGCGCGGCGCCTTCAAGTTCTTCGAGTCTGGATCGGTCACGTTCACCTTCCCCGCCGGTGTCGCCGGTGGCTGGTAGGGCTTCGGCGGCGATCCGAACCGGCGCCCGTCTGAGCGGCGTCCTGTCGCGCGATAGTGCTCATAGGCCTCGTTCGCGCGGCACTCCACCCACAACTGCTCCTCCAACCGGCGCTTCGCCTCCTTCACCCGCGCCGGGCGTGACTGCGGGACCGGCTTGGGGTTCGCTGCGCGTTCTGCCTCGAGGCGCTGCTTTGCCTCACGCAACCAGCGCTGGCGGCCCTCCGGGGTCGAAAGCTCCTCCGGCAGTTCATCGCCACGCCGATCCCCATAAAGCTCGTCCTCCCGGCGGTCGATCTCCGCCGCCTCCTCGAGAATCTCCCTGGCGAGCTGCTCGTAGTCGCGGTTCGCGTGATGCGACGCGTTCGCGTGCACCTTCGTCCCATCGACCGCGAGCACCCCGACCCCAGCCAGCCCGGCGTCCGCACACAACGCCAGCACCTCGCCGAACAGGCCGGCGATCGCGTCCTCGTGGCGCTGGCGAAACCTTGCGATCGTCGTGTGATCCGGGCACCGGTTCGCCGTGATCACCCGGTAAGCGACGTCTTCCACGCACTCTCGTTCGATTACCCGCGAAGAGCGCTGCCCGCGGCAATACGCGTAGAACAGCAGCGCGACCATCATCTGCGGCTCGTGCGCCGGCCGGCCAAGCCCGTCGTGGCGATAAGGCCGGTAGAACGCGTACAGATCCATCCGCTCGATCGCCGCCAACACAAACCACGCGAGGTGATTGGGCGGCAGCCAATCCCTCAGATCCGGCGGCAGCAAAAGCTCCTGATCACGATCACACGCAATGAAGTTCTGGGTCATACGAGCATCGTCTTAAACCCGCCGGACACCACCAATTACGCAACAGCCACCGCGCGGAGCCGGTGTGCCCATTCTCGCGATCGTGGCCTACAGGGGATAGGCGCTATCTACTCTGCGGAGTCACGCCACCCGTCCGGGGCATGCGCTCTCCCGCCCAGCTCAAGGTGCGCCGCCGTTCTGGCCCCGCCGCGGACCTAGGTTCGCTTTGCTCGGCTTGGTTGGACGCGCTTGGCTTCGCCGGGCTGCTTTTGGAAATTGGGGGGCCAGGGAGCGTCCTCGAGGCCGGCTTTCTTGTCGGCGGCTGCGAGGTGCAGGAGGGCGGCGAGGGAGCCCGGGTTCTCGTCGATCGTGGCCGACGGATCGCCCCGGTCGCGGAGGCGGCGCCGGGACCGTGTCGAGGCGCAGCTCGGCCGGCTCGACGTCGTCGAGCTCGGCCCATTCGAAGGGGCAGGAGACGCGCGCGTCGGGCGACGGCGCGGACGCGAGTAGGCGGAGGCGACGGTGCGGTCGCGCGCGTTCTGGTTGTAGTCGACGAAGACGCCGATCGCGCTCCTCCTTCCACCATTTGCTCGTCGCGCGGCCGGGCATCCGCCGCTCGACCTCGCGCGCCAGCGCGAGCGCCGCCGGCGAACCTCGGAGAACCGCTGCTCGGGGCGGATGCGGACGTTGATGTGGATGCCGCGCGAGCCCGACGTCTTCGGAAAGCCGGTCAGCCCGTGCTCGGCGAGGACCTCCCGCGCGCAGGCGGCGACCGCGCGCACCTCGTCGAAGGCGACGCCGGGCTGCGGGTCGAGGTCGACACGGAGCTCGTCGGGGTGGTCGAGATCGCTGCGCGCGGACCGGCCAGGGATTCCAGTCGATCACGCCGAGGTTGACACCCCACACGAGGTGTGCGGCGTCGTTGGCGACAGAGCTCGCGCGCGGAGCGGCCGCTCGGGAAAGTGCACGGTCGTCGTCTGCGAGCCAGTCGGCGCCGTCTCGGGCACGCGCTTCTGGAAGAAGAACTCGCCGGCGACGCCGTCGACCCAGCGCTTGAGCGTCGTCGGGCGATCGCGCAGGTGCGCGCACGACCGGCTCGTGACAGTCCAGGTAGTAGTTCACCAGGTCGAGCTTGGTGAAGCCGGGCTCGGGAAAGAACAGCTTGCCCGGGTTGGAGACGCGCAGCTCGCGACCCGCGGCCTCGACGACGATCGCGTTGTCCTTGGAGACTCATCGCCAGCTCCACATGTGTGGCTGTGATGCCCTCGCAAACATCGCCTGAGAGGATGCCGCACGATGCCCGCAGCCCGCTTGCCGGTCCTCGTCGCGCCCCGACTCGTTCAAGGGCAGTTCGCGCGCCGCAGAGGTCGCCGCGGCGATCGTGCGAGGGCTCGACTCGGCGGGCGTGGCCGCGCGCCGATGCCGGTCGCCGACGGCGGCGAAGGGACGGCGAGCGCGCTGCGCCGGGCGCGCTCGGCGGCGAGCTGCGCAGCGCGCTCGTTCACGATCCGCTCGGCCGCACGCGCCGCGCAGCTTCGTCCTGCTCGGCGGACGGCCGGGCGGTCGTCGAGGTCGCGCGGCGAGTGGCCTCGACCTGGTCGCGGAGCGGGAGCGTGACGCCGAGGCCGCGTCGAGCGCGGGCACGGGAGAGCTGATCGTCGCCGCGATCGAAAGCGGCGCGAGCGCCGTGCTTGTCGCCGCGGGCGGCAGCGCGACGACGGACGGCGGCAGCGGCGCGATCGACGCGCTCGCGGCGGCCGGCGGCCTGCGCGGTCGCAAGCTGGCCGTGCTGTGCGACGTGCGCACGCCGTTCGAGCGGGCAGCGGCGCTCTTCGCCCCGCAGAAGGGGGCCGTCGCGGCGGCGGTCGTGCGTCTCGAGCGCCGGCTCGAGCGGGTCGCGGCGCGGCTGCCGCGGGATCCGCGCGGGATTCCGATGAGTGGCGCCGCCGGCGGGCTCGCGGGCGGCCTGTGGGCGGCGCTTCGATGCCGAGCTCGAGCCGGGCGCGTCGTTCGTGCTCGACGCGATCGGCTTCGATCGCGCGCTGCGCGCAAGCCACGCCGTCGATCCTCGGCGAGGGACGGCTGGACGCGACGACGCTCGAAGGCAAGGCGCTCGCCGAGGCCGCGACGCGCGCGCGCCAGCTCGGGGTGCCGGCGCATGCGATCGTCGGCGAGAGCGCGCTGGACGCGTTCGACGCGAGAATCCTCGATCTGCAGACGATCTCGAGCGCCGCGGCGGGCTCGAAGAGATCGAGGCTGCGGCGCGCGGGCTCGCTGCGATCAGCTGATCGCGCAGGCGTCCGAGCAGGCGCGGTGGCAGGCGCCATCGCTACGCTCGTTGCGAGCGATGGCCGAGAACGCGCCCGAACCGAGCCGTCCCGCCATGCTCAGCCGCGCGCAGGGTCGCGCGCCCTGGGGCACGGCGGGCAGTCGTTATCGGCGCGGGCTCGTTCGGCACGGCGATCGCGGTCCTGCTTTCGCGCGCGGGCGTTCGCGCCATGCTGCAGACGCGCAGCGCCGAGCAGGCAACGGCGCTCACAGAGGCGCGCGAGAACGACCAAGTACCTGCCCGGCGTCGAGCTGCCTCCGGCGCTGCGGATCGAGCCGATCGCGAGCGGGCATCGAGCGCGCCGACTACATCTTCCTGGCGGTCCCCTCGACGGCGCTCGGCGAGGTGGTCGCGCGGCTCGCCGACAGCCGCCGGTCTGGCGCCGGCGCGTCCGGCGATCGTCTCGCTCTGCGAAGGGGCTCGTGCCGCCCGACGGCGCGCCGCCGACGGCGCTGCTCACGCGGACGCGCTCGGCGCACACCGAACGGCCTGCATCGGCGGACCGGCGCACGCGCAGGAGATGGTCCAGCACGGGCGCTGCGCTCGTCGCCGCTTCGCTCGACGAGCGGGCTGGCGGCGTCGCTCGCCGCGATCTTCACGCGCGCCGGCGTCGTCTGCGAGATCTCCAGCGACCCGATCGGCGTCGAGCTCGCCGGCGTCGCGAAGAACGCCGCGGCGCTCGCCGCCGGCGCGACCGAGGCGCAGGGACTGAACGCCGCCGGGCGCGGCGGCCGGGCACATCTTCGCGGAGGTCTGGCGCTACGCCGAGGCCAGCGGCGCGCGTGCCGGAGTCGATGATCGGCCTCGCCGGCGCGGGCGACCTCGTCGGCCACCGCGCTGGCGCCGCAGAGCCGCAACCGCCGTGCCGGCGAGCTGCTGGCGCGCGGGCGTGCCGCGCGGCCGAGATCGAGACGTCAGGTCGGTCAGGCAGTCGAGGCGCTCGAGTCGGTGCGCCTGCTCGCGGCGCGGCTGGAGCGCGCGGGCTATCGGGCTCCCGTCACGGTCGGGCTCGCGCGCCTGATCTCGGGCGAGCTGCCGCTCGACGACTGGGTCGCACTGGTGCGCACGACGGTGCCGCCTCCGCAGTCGCCGCCGGCGGCCCGCCGTGGTGGCGGCGCGCTGGCGCCTGCGCTGACGGCGATCAACGGCGCTCCGCCAGCGTCGTCATCGACGGCCTCATAGACGCCCGCGCCGTGCGCCTGCCTCGGCGACGCGCACATTTGCAGGCGCGCGCGCAAGCGCCTCGAGCGAGTCGTCGACGCTGCCGAGCGCGTTGGCAACCAGCCAGAAGCTCCCGACCTCGCGCGCGCACGGCGAGATCCTCGCGCGAGTCGCCGACCGCAAACGTCTCCTCGCGCGGTCGAGTCCGCGCGCACGCATGTGGCAGCGCGACAGCCGCCGCCTTGGACGCGCCCGCCGGGATCAGGTGGTAGCCGCGCACGTGCGGCAAGCGCGGCGAGCGCAGCCGAGCGCCGGCTGACGACGCCGTTGTCGACGAGGCGCAGGTCCGCGTGCCCGTCGCCGGCGAGCAGCCGATCGGCCTCGGCGCATCGACGAGCCCGCGGAACAGGTGCGAGACCTCGCGGTCCGACATGCCACGGCTCGTGGTACTCGAGGCGGCCCGGCGTAGCGCTCGAGCAGCAGCGCCGGCGCGCCCGCTCGCCGCGATCTGCTCGTCGACCGTCAGCTCGCCCGGGAGCGAAGTCGCCCGTCAGCCAGTGCTCCTCGCCGTCGAGCGACAGGCACGCGCCGGCCTCGAAGATGAAGGCGCGCTGGCCGAGCAGGCGCGCGTCCTCGGCGACCTGTGCGCTCGCGGCGCCCGGACATCAGGACGACCTCGACGTCCGCCCGCAGGCACGCCTCGATCGCGCGCGCACGCCAGCAGCGACACGCCACCCTCGCCGTCGTGCAGCAGCGAAGCCCCGCGCCCGAGCAGCGTGCCGTCGAGATCGAGATAGCAGGCCCAACCCGCTCTGCCAGCTCACCGCAGGCTCGCCATCGGCGGACGTTCCTGCGGCGGCGCGACCGAGCGCGGCTCGCGTCCGAGCAACGGACCGGGCTCCAGCTCCGAGCAGCCGTGCCCGTCGCGCTCGAGGCGCTCGGCGATCACGTCGAGCACCGTCATAGGCCATCGCGCTCGAGCGCCGACAGCGGCTGGTGGCGGTTGCGGTGCTCATCGAGGTCGACCTGCGCGAGGCCGTCGAGGCCGACGGACTCGCCACGCGTCGAGCAGCATCGCGATCTCGACGCCGTAGCCGGTGGTGAACGGGAGGCGCTCGAGCAGCTCGCGCCGCGCGGCGACCTCGCCTGCGAGCGGCTGGTGGACCCCGCCAACTCGGGGTAGAAGACCGCCAGCGCCGGGCGCGCCAGGAGGTGGTTGACCCGGCCGCCGCCGTCGGCGACGCGCGACCTCGCCGACGCGGAACGGGCGCCGGTAGAAGCCCTTGACGAAGTCGACCTCCGGAGCTCGACGAGCGGGCCGATCAGCCCGCTCACGAAGTGAGCCGAGAAGTCCTCGATGTCGGCGTCGATGAAGCAGATCAGCTCGCCGCTGAGGACGCTCAGCGCGCGCCACATCGCGTCGCCCTTGCCGAGCACCGGCCCGAGCTCGGCGCAGCAGCGCGGACTCGCTGTGCACCGTCGCGCCGGCGCGCTGCCGCTGCGGCTGCCGTGCCGTCGGCCGAGTCTGCGTCGATCACGACGATCTCATCGATCAGCCCATCCGCGCGCAGCCGGCGCGAGCTGCTCGACGATCTCGCCGACCGTGCGGCGCAGTTGCGCGCGGGCAGGCAGACCGATACTTGATCGCTGCGCGAACGCAGCAGCTCCGGGCCGTATCGCGAATGGTGGAAGGAGCGCGCTTGCTGCCACTCGCTTGCTGACCGGAAGGGCACGCGCCCGTACTATGGCAAGCGGTGGGCGTCCAGGCAGCCTCGACGACGCGCGAGATCGCGCCATGGACCGAGCTCATCGACGGAGCCCGCGGCGGGGAGCTGCTCGTCGGTGAGGCGTTCGAGCATGGCCGCACCGCGCGCTGGCGCGAGCTTCCCGATCGGCTCCATCCGCGCTTGGTCGAGGCGCTGCGGAGCGGCGGTATCGAACGCCTCTACGACCATCAGCTCGAGGCGCTGCTCGCAGCCGTGGACGGCCCGACGATCACGACGACCGGCACGGCCTCCGGCAAGTCTCTGTGCTTCAACCTGCCGATGCTCGACGTCTTGGTGCGCGATCGCCGTGCGCGCGCGCTCTATCTGTACCCGACGAAGGCGCTCGCCCAGGACCAGGCGCGCGCGATCAGCGCGCTCGGCCTCGGCGACGCGGTGCGCCCCGCGATCTACGACGGAGACACGCCGCGTGAGGCGCGTGCGCAGATCAGGCGGCGCGCCAATCTGATCCTCACAAATCCCGACATGCTCCACGTCGGGATCCTCCCCAACCACGCCGCCTGGGGGGAGCTGTTCGCGAACCTGGCCGCGGTCGTCGTCGACGAGGCGCACGTCTATCGCGGCGTCTTCGGCTCGCACGTGGCGAACGTCCTGCGGCGACTGCGCCGGATCGCCTCCGCCTACGGAACCGAGCCGCGCTTCCTCCTGGCCTCGGCGACGATCGCGAACCCGGTCGAGCTGGCCGAGCGCCTGACCGGTCTCGAGGAGATCACGCTGATCGAACGACGACGGCTCGCCGCGCAGCGGGCCGCCAGATCGCAATCTGGAATCCCCCCGTCGTCGATCAGGCGCTCGGGCTGCGCCGCTCGGCGCTCAGCGAAGCGGCGGAGCTCCTCGCACGCCTCGACTGCGGACGGCGCGCGCGTGATCTGCTTCGTGCGCTCGCGCAAGGGCGTCGAGCTCGTGAGCCGCCTCGCGACGCTCGAGCTCGAACGGCTCGGCGCGCACGAGGTCGCGACGCGGATCACGCCCTACCGGGCCGGCTACACGCCAGCGCAGCGGCGCGAGATCGAAGCGACGGCTGATGGCCGGCGAGCTCGCGCGCCGTCATCACGACGGACGCACTCGAGCTCGGGATCGACGTCGGGGCGCTCGACGCCGCCGTCGTCGTCTCGTTTCCCGGGACGATCGCGAGCCTGCGGCAGATGTGGGGGCGCGCGGGGCGGGCGCGGCGCGGACTTGGCCTCTACGTCGCCGGCGAGGACGCGCTGGACCAGTTCTTCGCCCGCCACCCCGACGAGTTCCTCGAGCGTCCGGTCGAATCGGCGATCCTCGATCACGAGTCCGAGGAGATCCATCTCGCTCACCTGCTCTGCGCTGCCCACGAGGGCCCGCTCACCGACGCCGACGCGGAGTTCTTCGGCCCGCGCACCCTCGCCTACCTCGAGCGCCTGGAGGGTCTCGGCGAGCTGCGCGCCAAGGACGGCGCCTACGTGGTTCGCCGGCGCGAGCGCTACCCGGCGGCGGAGGTGTCGCTGCGCTCGGCCTCGCCCGACTCCTACGCGATCGTCGACGTCACGACGGGCGAGCTGATCGGGCAGGCAGAGGCGGCGCGCGCGTTCTCGACGCTGCACGAGGGCGCCGTCTATCTGCACCTCGCGCGGTCCTACCACGTGCGCGAGCTCGACATCGAGACACGCCAGGCGCTCGTCGAGCCGTTCGACGGCGACTGGTACACCCAGCCCAAGCGCGAGACGGACACACTGATCGAGCGCCTGCTCGACCGGCGCGAGGCGCTCGGAGTGACGCTGTCGTTCGGTCGCGTGCTCGTCACGGAGACCGTCCTCGCCTACCAGCGGCGGCGCATCGGCGACCACCAGGAGATCGACCTCGTCGCGCTCGAGTTGCCCCCGACGCGCTTCGCGACGCAGGCTCTGTGGTTCGAGTTGGACGCCGGGATCCTCGCCGGCTTCCCGCCCGAGCAGCTGCTCGGCTCGCTGCACGCGACCGAGCACGCGCAGATCGCCGTCCTACCGCTGCTGGCGATGTGCGACCGCTGGGACATCGGCGGTCTCTCCACGAACGCGCACCCGCAGACGGGCGGCCCGACGATCTTCATCCACGACGGCCACCCCGGCGGCGTCGGCATCACGCGCCTTGCGTTCGCGCAATTCGAGGCGCTCGTCGGCGACGCTCACCGGCTGATCAGCGAGTGCAGATGCGCGGACGGCTGCCCATCCTGCGTCCAGTCGCCGAAGTGCGGCAATCTCAACGAGCCGCTCTCGAAAGCCGGCGCCGCGGAGCTCCTTGGGCGGCTACTCGCGGGCGCGTAGGATCTTTGACGCAAACGGCGAGGAAAGGAGCACAGCGATGCCAGCACACGCCCACGCTGAATGGCAGGGGGAGCTGAAGACGGGCAGTGGGACGTTCACGGCCGGGGACTCGCTCGCCGGCGAGTACTCCTTCAAATCCCGCTTCGAGGACGGCCCCGGTGCGAATCCCGAGCAGCTGATCGGCGCGGCGCTTGCAGCGTGCTTCTCGATGGCACTGTCGGCCGCACTCGCGGACGCGGGGACGCCGGTCGAGTCGGTCAACACCGATGCGAGCGTGACGCTGCGGTTCCTCGACGGCACGCCGACGATCACGACGATCGAGCTGGAGACGGTCGGCCGCGTGCCCGGGAGCGACGAAGCCGCGTTCAAAGCGGCGGCGGAAGGCGCAAAGGCGGGCTGCATCGTCAGCCGCGCACTCGCCGGCGTCGGCGAGATCAAGCTCACAGCCTCGCTCGCCGAGTAGTGCGCAGCGGCGCTAACCTCGTCGCCCACGCCGCAGCTGGGCGCCGCCAACCCCGAAGGAGGCCGGAATGATCGGAGACAGGCAGGAGCACTTCCAGGGCAAGAGCACAGATCTGGGCGCGCTCGCGTCCCACATCGAGGAGTACTTCAAGAACGGCGGCTTCACGACGCAGGCCTCGGCAGCGAGCGCGCAGGGGTCCGTCATTCAGGCGAAGAAAGGCGGCTTTCTCGCCGGCGTAATCGACGCGGATCGCGCGCTGACGGTCACGATCAGCGGCAGCCCGCAGGACTTCACGGTCCGCGTCGGTGTCGGCAAGCTGTTGAAGGACCTCGAGGTCGCCGCGATCGAGACGCTCGTGCTCGGCGAGCTGTTCCTCGCGATCGATGTCGCCGAGTCCGCTTGGAACTTCGAGATCGAGGAGAAGCTCCTCAAGGACATCAAGGCGTTCGTCGGCTGAGGCCGACCTAGCCGTTCGGCGCGCCGTAGCGTAGCCCGTCGAGCGTCATATCGAGCACGCGCTCGACCTGGCTCAGCGACGCCCCGGGGAGCTTGCCGATCGCGCTCACGCTCATGATCACATCGTCGAAGCTGACGTCGCCGCGCACGGCGCCGGCGGACTGCGCACGCTCGAGCAGTGGCTCACCGGCGGCGATCAGGGCGCCGCGGCAACCGGTGAAGAACCCCGAGTCGCGGTCGAGATACTCGAGCAGCTGATCGGCGAGCGCGCGCTTGGTGCGCAGGTAGGCGACGAGATCGTGCAGCCAGGCGGTGAGCGCCTGCCAGGGCAGCAGCTCCGCGTGCTCGGCAGCGGCTTTGCAGATCGCCTCTAGCTCGTCCAGGTAAACCGCCTCGAGCAGGGCCTGGCGCGTGGGGAAGTGCCGATAGAGCGTGCCGATCCCGACCCCGGCGCGCCGCGCGATCTCCTCGAGGGATGTCGCGGCGCCGCCCTCGGCGAAGGCTTCGCGCGCAGCGCCAACCAGGCGCTCGTAGTTGCGAAGCGCATCGGCTCGCGTCGGACGACGGGGCGCGAGCGGAATCTGGGTTTCGGATGTGGTCATCGCTCTTGACAAACCGGAGGGTTGCTCCGTATAGTTCCGGAGGCCACCTCCGTTTCTTAGTGGAGGTGGCCTCCATTTTATCACCGCTCCCCCAGGACTCCAATGACCTCCATGCTCTCCTCCCTCACTGCGCCCGGCGACCGACGTCGCTGGATCGCACTGGCCGTCGTCTGCCTCGCGCAGCTGATGACCGTCCTCGACACGACGATCGTGAACGTCGCCCTCCCCGCGATCCAGCGGGACCTTCACTTCACGCAGACCAACCTGACCTGGGTGGTCGATGCGTTCCTGATCGCATTCGGAAGCTTCCTCCTGCTCGCCGGCCGCGCCGGCGACCTCATCGGACGCCGGCGGGTCTTCCTTGCCGGCCTTGCCGTGTTCACAGCCGCGTCGGCGCTCTGTGGGCTGGCGCCGGATCAGTGGACCTTGATCGTCGCCCGCTTCATCCAGGGGTTCGGCGCGGCGCTCGCCACCTCGGCAGTCCTCGCGATCATCGTGACCGAGTTCCCGGAGCCCGCTGACCGCGCCAAGGCGATGAGCGCCTTCGTGTTCGTCGCCGTCGCAGGCGGCTCGCTCGGGCTGCTCGCCGGCGGGATCCTCACGCAGACACTGAGCTGGCGCTGGATTTTCTTCGTCAATCTCCCGATCGGCGTTGCCGCATTTGTGCTCGGCCGGATCCTCGTGCCCGCCGACCGCGGCAGCGGGATCGAGAACGGCGTCGATTGGCTTGGCTCGCTGCTCGTGACGGCAGCGATGCTGATCGGCGTCTACTCGATCGTTGAGGTGACCAAGGACGGCTGGGGCTCGCCGCAGGTACTCGGCGGCGGCGCGCTTGCGCTCGCTCTGCTCGGCGGCTTCGCAGCGCTCGAGGCGCGGATCGCAAACCCGATCATGCCGCTACAGATCCTCCGCCTACGCACGCTCGTGGCCTCAAGCGTCGTCCGCGGCTTCCTCGTCACGGGCATGTACGGCACGTTCTTCCTGGGAACCCTGTACCTCGAGCACGTTCGCCATTACGGGGCGCTCGCAACGGGGGCCGCGTATCTCCCGTGGACGCTAACGGTTGCCGCGCTCTCGCTCGGCGTCACGGCTCGGCTAGTCGCACGCCTGGGTGCGCTCACGGTCCTGCTCGGCGGTCTCGCGGCCATGACTGTCGGGCTGTTGGTGCTGTCGACCGTGGGCGCGCACACGAGCTTCATGCCGACCATCTTCATCGCGTACTTCGCGATCGGCCTGGGGACCGGCAGCTCGTTCATGCCGCTGCTGACGATCGCGATGTCAAAGGTGCCGGCGGGCGAGGCCGGACTGGCTTCGGGCATCGTCAATGTCTCACAGCAGGTCTCGGGCGCGCTCGGGCTCGCGTTGCTCGGGACGTTTGCGGCAAGCAGGACCAAGGCGCTCGCCGCGGCGGGCCACTCACCCGTGAGCGCCGTGATCGGCGGCTATCACCTCGCGTTCCTGATCGCCGCGGGCTGCACGATCGCGGGAATCCTCGTCGCCTACGCGCTGCTGCGCACGCCGGCAAAGCCGGCAGCAGCGGTCGTCGAGCATCCGGCGATGCTCGAGCCCCGCGCCGAATCGATGGCGGACGCCGCCTAAGGCAAGCTGCGCGCCGCACACCAAGTGCGGCGCGCCGCACCCGCTACGAGAGCAACGGCGGCAAGGCCCGCGCGCCGCGCAAGCGAAGCCGGCGAGGAGGTCGGCCCAGCAAGCAACCGCCACATCACCCTGGGCGCGCAGCCGACCCCGCAGCCATCTTGCGCAGGTCAAGCGCTTCATCGAGGACGTCCTCGCTGACGCCCTTCTCGCGCGCGACTTCGCGCAGGGGCCGGCCGGAGCTCGTGGCCTCCTTGACGATCTCGGTCGCGGCGTCGTAGCCGATGTAGGGGTTGAGTGCGGTCGCCGCGGCGAGCGTCGCCTCGGCGCTGCGCTCGCAGCCGGCGAGGTTCGCCTGGATTCCGGCGACGCACTTCTCGTCGAGCGCGCGTACGGCGCTCGTCAGGAGCGTGAGCGAGCCGAGCAGGTTGCGCGCGATCAGCGGGACGCGCACGTTGAGCTCGAAGTTGCCCTGCATGCCGCCGATCGTGATCGCCGTGTCGTTGCCGATGACCTGGGCCGCAACCTGGAGCACGACCTCCGGAATGACGGGGTTGACCTTTCCCGGCATGATCGAAGAGCCCTTCTGGAGCTCGGGCAGGAAGAGCTCGCCGATGCCGGCGCGCGGACCCGATCCCATCAGCGCGAGATCCTGCGCGATCTTCGTCAGCGAGACTGCGATGACCTTGAGCGCGCCCGACAGCTCGACGAGGGCGTCACGGTTTCCCTGGGCTTCGAAGGGATCTTCGGGCGGCTCGATGGCGAGCCCCGTCTCGCGGGTCAGGAGCGCGCGCACGCGCGCGGCGAACTCGGGATGGGTGTTGAGCCCGGTGCCCGTCGCGGTGCCGCCCAGCGGTATCTGCGCGACGTGCGGCAGTGCCGCTTCGACCCGCCTGCGTCCCAGCCGGACCTGGGCCGCGTAGCCGGCGAACTCCTGGCCGAGGGTGACGGGCACAGCGTCCATGAGGTGGGTGCGGCCGGACTTGACGATCTCGCTGAAGCCGGCGGCCTTCGCGGCGAGCGTCGCCTCGAGCGCCTCCAGCGCGGGAACCAGCTCGCGAGCCGCCTGCTCGAGCGCGGCCAGGTGAACGGCGGAGGGGAACACGTCGTTCGAGGACTGGCCGAGGTTGACGTGATCGTTGGGGTGCGTACCGTCACCGGCAAGCGTCGCGATCACCTCGTTGGCGTTCATGTTGGTCGAGGTGCCCGAGCCGGTCTGGAAGACGTCGATCGGGAACTGCGCGTCGTGCTTTCCCGCGGCCACCTCCGCCGCCGCCGCAGCGACCCGCACGGCGAGGGCGGCGTCGAGCAGGCCCAGCTCGCCGTTGACCTGCGCGGCAGCGCCCTTGATCCGCCCGAGCCAGTGGATCACCGCGGGCGGCACGCCTTCGCCCGAGATCTTGAAGTTCTCGATCGCCTTGCGGGTCTCGCCGCCATACAGCGCGTCAGTGCTCATCGACAAACCCTTCTCTGGTTCCAGTGAGCCACAACCGTATCGCCAGCGCACGGCACGCGAGCGGCGCGCGCGGCTACCTACAATCCGCCGGTGCTCCGCGCCGTCGATCCGCAGCAGTCGTTTGCCGAGCTCGAGCTGCGCGTGCTCGAGCGCTGGCGCGAACGCGACGTGTTCGCGGAATCGGTGCGCCGACGCGCGGGCGAGCCGCGCTGGAGCTTCTACGAGGGGCCCCCCACCGCCAACGGGCCGCCCGGGGCGCACCACGTCCTCTCGCGCGTGTTCAAGGACGTCTACCCGCGCTACAAGACGATGCGGGGCTACTACGTCGAGCGCAAGGGCGGCTGGGATTGTCACGGCCTGCCCGTGGAGATCGCGGTCGAGCAGCAGCTCGGGATCACCGAGAAGGATCAGATCGAGGCGTACGGGATCGCCGAGTTCAACGAGCGCTGCCGCGAGTCCGTGTTCGTGTTTCTCGAGGACTGGAACCGCCTGACCGAGCGGATCGGCTTCTGGGTCGATCTCGATGACGCGTACCGCACGCTCGATGCGAGCTACATCGAATCGGTCTGGTGGGCGCTATCCGAGATCCACAACCAGGGCCTGCTCTATGAGGGACACAAGGTCGTGCCGTACTGCCCGCGCTGCGGCACGGCACTCTCATCGCACGAGGTCGCGCTCGGGTACGAGGACGTCACCGACCATACGGTCTACGTGAAGCTGTCGCTCAGCGGCAGTGATGACAAGCTCGTCGTCTGGACGACGACGCCGTGGACGTTGCCGGGCAACGTCGCCGCCGCCGTCGGCCCGGACATCGAATACGCGCGCGTGCGCGCCGGAGACGAGGTGCTGATCGTCGCGGCGGAGCGGGCTGCGGCTCTGTTCGGCGAGCAGGCCGAGGTTCTCGAGCGGATGCCGGGGTCGGTGCTCGTTGGGCGCACATACGAGGGGCCGATCTTCGCGGCGAACGACCGCGAGCCCGGTCCGCTGCCGGTCATCGGCGGCGACTTCGTGACGACCGGCGACGGCACCGGCGTCGTGCACCTCGCTCCCGCGTTCGGTCAGGACGACTTCGACGCCACGGTCGCCGCCGGGCTCGTCGACCCAGTCGATCCTGGCACGGTCTACAACCCGGTCGCCCCCAACGGTCACTACGACGGCCGTGTCATCGGGTTCGCCGGGCGCTATGTCAAGGATCCCGCGCTCGCCGCCGAGCTGACCGACGACCTGCGCCGGCGGGGAATGCTGCTGCGCGAAGAGGACTACGAGCACTCCTACCCGCACTGCTGGCGCTGTGGCACGCCGCTGATCTACTACGCGAAGCGCTCCTGGTACATCCGCACGTCGCAGCGGCGCGAGCGCCTGCTCGCCGCCAACGAGACGCTGAACTGGCACCCGCCGCACATCAAGCACGGGCGCTTCGGCAAGTGGCTCGAGGACAACGTCGACTGGGCGCTCTCGCGCGAGCGCTATTGGGGGACGCCGCTTCCGATCTGGCGCTGCGAGAACGGCCACCACGTCTGCATCGGCTCGTTCGCCGACCTCGAGCGCCGCGCCGGCCAGACCCTGCGCGACCCGCACCGTCCGTACGTCGATGAGCTCACCTTCCCCTGCGAGCAGTGCGACGGGCCGATGCACCGCGTTCCCGAGGTGATCGATGTCTGGTTCGACTCGGGCTCGATGCCATTCGCGCAGTTTCACGCCCCGTTCGAGAACGAGGAGCGCTTCGAAGCGTCCTTTCCGGCCGACTTCATCTGCGAGGCGCTCGACCAGACGCGCGGCTGGTTCTACTCGCTGCTCGCGATCTCGACCCTGCTACGCGACGAGGCGCCCTACCGCAACGTGGTCTGCCTCGGCCTGCTGCTCGACGCTCAGGGGCAGAAGATGTCGAAGTCCAAGGGCAACGTCGTCGACCCGTGGGAGATCCTCGAGCGCTACGGCGCCGACGCGTTTCGCTGGCTGCTCCTGACGAGCAAGCAGCCCTGGGATGGGTACCTGTTCTCGGCAGAGGCCGTCGGTGAGTCGGTGCGCCTGTTCCTGCGCCAGCTGTGGAACGTCTACGGCTTCTACGTGCTCTATGCCAATGCGGCGCAAGCTGGTGCGTCGAGCGATGCGCCGCCGAGCGAGCTCGACCGCTGGATCCTCTCCCGCGTTGGCGCAACCTGCACGACGGTTCGCGACAGCCTCGACGCCTACGACGCGACGAGCGCCGGACGCGCCATCGCCGAGCTCGTCGAGGACCTCTCGAACTGGTACATACGCCGATCGCGCCGGCGCTTCTGGGATGGCGAGCAGGCGGCGCTCCAGACGCTGCGCGAGTGCCTGGTCACGATCGCCAAGCTGCTGGCGCCGTTCACGCCCTTCATCGCGGACGAGATCTTCGACAATCTCGACGGCAGCGAGGGGAGCGTGCACCTCTGCCTGTACCCGGAGCCCGGGGAGCGCGCCCTCGAGCTCGAGGAGGCGATGGCGATCGTCCGCGAGACGGTGCGCCTGGGCCTCGCGGCGCGCGCCGCGCACAAGATCAAGATCCGCCAGCCGCTACACGAGGCGGTCATCGTCGCCAGCGGGCGCGAGCGCGAGGCGATCGCGCGCCTCGCCGACGTCGTGCGCGACGAGCTCAACGTGAAGGAGCTGCGCTTCGTCGCCGCCGCCGACGAGCTCGGCAACTACACCACCAAGCCCAACTTCCGGACGCTCGGCCCGCGGTTCGGCAAGGACATGCCGCAGGTCGCGGCCGCGTTCGCAGCGCTCGACCCCGCGCACGTCGCCGCCGCCGTGCGCGACGGTGGCCGTCTGGCGTTGACCGTCGGTGGGCGCAGCCACACGCTCGAGGCCGAGGACGTCATGCTGTCGCTCGCCCCGATCGAGGGCTATAGCCTCGAGCGCGAGGGCTCGCACGCCGTCGCGCTCGAGCTCGCAATCGACGAGCCGCTGCGTCGCGAAGGGCTCGCGCGCGAGATTGTCCACGCCGTCCAGGGCGCACGACGCTCGGCCGGGCTCGAGATCACCGACCGAATCGCGCTCGACCTCAGCGGCGACGAGACGCTGCTGGCAGCGGCGCGAGAGCACGAGCGCTACATCGGCGGCGAAACGCTCGCGCGGTCGGTGAGCTTCGGCACGCGCCAGCTCGCGGCGCGTGAAACGGTCGAGCTCGACGGCTGGCGGCTCGAGATCGCACTCGAACCGTTGCCGCTCGGCTAGCTGACTAGAGCGAACCGCGCCGTGGCCCGCCAACGAATGGCGGGCCACAGCTGCGTCTTGTCAGGTCAGCGAGCGAGGTCGTAGACGATCTGGCCGCCGATCGTCCGCGCCGTGAAGTGGCTGGCGACCCAGCTCGTGATCTCGCTCGTCGTGCTCGAGCCGCCGGGGCCGCTCGGTGTCCCGCCGCCGCCACCCGAGGCGATGTAGTAGTGGATCTCGCCGCGCTTCACGTAACTCTCGAACTGGGCGAGCGTCAGCAAACCGCCGTTGTTGTTGAAGCCGCCGATCGCCATCACCGGCTCGCCGCCGCTCGCAAGCTCGAGCGAGGCCGCGGTGCCCGAGCCGGATGTCGCCGCGACCCAGCGGTAGTGGCCGGCGTCGGTCTCGAGCGCGGAGACGAGCGCGCTCGAGACGCTAAGCCGGCCGACGCCAGAGGTGCCGGCACTCAAGCGCGCGCCGGGGAAGCCACCGAGCCCGCTGCCGGATGGCGGCTCGGCCGGGATCCCGCCGACCTGGGCGGCGCCGGACCCGTTGCTCGGACCAAAGCCGCCGCCCGGGAACGCGCCGCGCGCCCCGCGAAAGCCACCCGCGCCCGCGAAGGCGCCGCCGGCGTTGGTTGCCGGGCCGGCCGAGGGGATCGAGCCGGCGTGCGCGGTGCTGACCGTCTGCACCGCGTAGGCGAACGGTCCCGCAAAGCAGGCGATCACGCCGAACACCGCCGCGGGGAGGACCGTTCTGCGCCGCAGACGCTCGCTCGCCGCCGGCAGCGCGAGGATCGCGACCACGACGAGCGTCGCGCTCAGCACGATCAGTGGCCGCAGCCACGGCTCCCAGCTCGGCGTGCGCTCGAGCAGGGCGTAGGCCCAGGCGGCAGTGCCGGCGATCGTCGCGGCGGCGACCACGCGCGCCCAGAGCGCGTCGCGACGCTGCCAGAGGCGCGCGGCGCCGATCGCGACGAGTGCGGCGATCGCGGGCGCGAGCGCGACCAGGTAGTAGGTGTGGATGACGCCGGTGCTGAAGCTGAAGATCGCGGCCGTAACGAGCAGCCAGCCGCCCCAGACGATCAGCGCCGCGCGCGGGCGGGCGGTGCGTGCCGCGCCGCGGCACGTCCACAGCCCGGCGAACAGCCCAACCAGCGCGGCCGGCAGCAGCCACGACGCCTGGCCGCCCATCAGCGAGTCAAACAGTCGCAGCAAGCCCGCCGGGCCGCTGAAGGCGACGCCGCCGCCGCCTCCACCACCGCCGAGGCCGGCGGGGCCGCCGCTGCCGAAGATCCGGCTGAAGCCGTTGTAGCCGAAGATCAGGTTGAAGATGCTGTTGTCGGGCGAGCCGTCGATGAACGGCCGCGAGCTCGCCGGCAGGAGCGCCAGCACCGCGACCCACCAGCCGCCGGCGACGAGCATCGCGACGAGGCCGCCGAGCAGCTGCGTCGCACGGCGCCGCAGTGGCGTGGGGGCGGCCAGCGCGTAGGCGACCGCGAACCCCGGCACCACGAGCATCGCCTGACCCATCTTCGCCAGAAACGCGAAGCCGACCAGCGCCCCGGTTGCGAGCAGCCAGCGCGTGTCGGCGCGCTCGATCGCCCGCGTCAGGCAGTAGGCCGCCGCGACGAGCAGCATTACGAGCAGCGCGTCGGGATTGTTGAAGCGGAACATCAGCGCCGCGACCGGAGTCATCGCGAAGATCGCGCCGGCGAGCAGGCCCGGCCCCGCGCCGAACCAGCGCTTGACCGTCGCGTGGAGCAGCGCGACGGCAGCCACCCCTTCGAGGGCCTGCGGGACGAGCATGCTCCAGCTGCTGAAGCCGAAGACGCGTCCGGACAGCGCCATCACCCACAGCGACGCGGGCGGCTTGTCGACGGTGATGAAGCTCGATGAGTCGAGCGCGCCGAAGAAGAACGCCTTCCAGCTCTCGGTCCCTGCCTGCACCGCTGCCGCATAGAAGCTGTTGGCATAGCCCGACGCGCCGAGATTCCACATGTACGCACCGGCGGTCGCGACCAACAGCACGACGAGTGCCGGGCGCGCCCAGCGCTCCTCGCCGGTGCGCTCGCGAGCCGCGGTGTGCAAGCCCCACCTGCCGCGCCGGCTCCCCGACGCCCGCTCTGCGATGTCCAGCGAGCTCATTCAACCTCCATTCGGCCACCGTCGCGCATCGCGACGCCTACGAAGGAGATCCTCGAGCGTCAGCCTCCAAGGACGCTCATGCCAGCCTGAGAGAGAGCTGGGACGGCGCGGCGCTGGAAACTAGCTAGCCGGCGACGGGCGCCAGCTCGAGCTCGACCTCGATGCGCTTCTTCGGGTAGGCCCCGATGACCTTCTTCAC
Organism: uncultured Solirubrobacterales bacterium; assembly: GCA_963773395.1. Taxonomy (GTDB): domain Bacteria; phylum Actinomycetota; class Thermoleophilia; order Solirubrobacterales; family Solirubrobacteraceae; genus Palsa-513. Next base: position 112,393 of record CAVZAY010000001.1, read on the forward strand.
CGGCTGCCCGGCCTTGAAGAGGATCATCGTCGGGATCGAGAGCACGTCGTAGCGCGCCGCCGTCTGCTGGTTGTCGTCGACATTCAGCTTCACGATCCGCAGGTCCGAGTGCTCGGCAGCGATCTGCTCGAGCACAGGCGCCACGACGCGGCACGGCCCGCACCACGGAGCCCAGAAATCGACCAGGACCGGCAGCTCGGCTTCGAGCACCTCAGCCTGGAAGCTGTTGTCCGTTACTTCTACGAGGTTGCCTGCCATCGCAGCTCTTGCCTTTCGTCGGGTTTGTACTCTCAATACTTTACAAAGTGTAGCGGGCGGGTCGCCTGCGCTTCGCGGACTCAGCCGATCAACGCGTGGAGCACGTGCGGTGAAACGTAGACCTCGATGAATGCGGCGCCGAGCAGCATCGGCAGTGCGATCACTACGGTCACGAGCGTCGCCGCGAGCAGCTTGTCCCAGTCGCCGTGCCGGCTGGCAGCGATCCAGGCGGCGAGCGGTAGGAAGAGCGCCGTCAATTCGAGCGGCGCGTGCGCCCCAAGCACGAGCAGGAGCGTCGCGGGCGAGGTGTGCAGGCGAGCCGCGACCGCGGCGGCCTGGCTGCCGATCACGAGCGCCTGCGCGGAGAGCGAGAAGGTCGTTGCGCCGATGACGAACGCGATCGCGAGCCGGCCGCCGCGCTCATGAATCACGCGTGCGAACCCGCGATGGCGCGCAGCCTGAACCGGCAGCGACGCGCCGGCGATGAAGCCGGCGACACAGGCCATCGCGTGCAGCGCGAGGACGAGCAGGTTCTTGCCGAAGATCGCCAGAGCGTCCGCGACGTCGCCGACATGAAACGGCGGGCCGCTCGTCTGGATGCCGAGCCCGCCGATGTTCGAGATCCCGGCGATCGCCCAGACCGCGAACAGCAGCAAGAGCGCGATCGCGAAGCTCAAGGCGAACCAGCCACGCAGCACCCGCCAGCGCTCGGCCTGCCAGAGGTCGAGCGCACCGCGCGTCTGGCGCAGGCCGTGAACCAGCGCGTAGCGGCTCGCGTCGGGGTCGGCCGGGGGTGCGGGCTGCGGTGACGGCCTCGGTCTCAGGGTGATATGCAGGATCCGTCCTGGGCCGTCGTCGTCCTCGCCGAAGGCACGCTAATGGTACGCAGCTCGATCACGTGCCTGGCCCTGCCGGCTTAGCGCCGAACGCGTAAGAGCGGCAGCAGCCAGGCCGCCTCGAGCGCGATGCGAGTCGACATCTTGCTCTTGCCGTGCTCGCGATCGCGGAACGTGATCGGCACCTCGACGACGCGAAAGCCACGCCGGATCGTGCGCAGGGTCAGCTCCACCTGGAAGACGTAGCCGTGCGAGCGCACAGTGCCGAGATCGATCGACTCGAGGACGGTGCGCCGGAAGCACTTGAAGCCGCCGGTCAGGTCCCGCACCGGAAGGCCCAGCACGAGGCGCGCGTACAGGCACGCCCCGCGGCTGATGAAGCGCCGCAGCGGACCCCACTGCGAGACGGCGCCGCCATTCACGTAGCGCGAGCCGAGCGCAAGATCCGCGCCGGCATCGATCGCCGCGATCAGCCGCGGAATATCGCCCGGATTGTGCGAGAAGTCCGCATCCATCTCGAGCACGAGCTCTCCATCGCGCGCGAGCGCATAGGCAAAGCCGGCAAGATACGCGGGGCCGAGCCCGCCGCGCTGCGCGCGGTGAAGGATGCTCACGCTCGGATCGATTGCAGACAGGCGCTGCACGATCTCCCCGGTACCGTCGGGCGATGAGTCGTCGACGACGAGCACGTGTGGCTCGACGTCGCTAACGGTGGCCAGCGCAGCGCCTGCGGCGGCGATCACCCGCTCGATGTTGGCGGCCTCGTTGAAGGTGGGAATGACCACCCAGATGTTTCGCGACACGGCGGCATAACCTAGACGAATGCGAGAGCTCGCCAACGGTGCGATCGCCGATGCGCTCGACGAGCTGGGCGACCTCTACGAGCTGGACGGTGCTGTGATCCATCGTGTGCTCGCCTACCGCAACGCGGCGCGAACGATCCGCCACGCTCCCGTCGCCGTCGCCAAGCTCGCGCGAGACGGCGAGCTGACCAGCCTGCCCGGTATCGGGGCGACGCTCGAGGGGAAGATCGTGGCGCTGCTCGAGACCGGCGAGATACCGGCCGCCGCGAAGCTGCGTGCGCGCTACCCGGCGGGCCTGCTCGCGATCACATCCCTACCAGGCCTTGGAGCGAAGCGAGCGCGAAGGCTGTTCGACGAGCTCGGCGTCGACTCGCCCGCCGCGCTGCGCGAAGCCGCCGCAGCGGGACGCGTGCGGACACTCAAGGGATTTGGCGCCCGCGGCGAGGCCGCGCTGCTCGCGGCGCTCGAAGCCGGGGCGGTCGCCGGGCCACGGCGACGCCTGCTTCTGGATAGAGCGCTCGAGAGCGCCGAGCTCGTCATCGCCGCGCTGCGCGAGCGCCGACCCGAAGCACGGGTCGAGCTCGCGGGCTCGGCTCGCCGCCGAGCCGAGACGGTCAAGGACATCGACATCGTCCTCGACGACCAGTCGCTGCTGGACGGCGTCGGCTCGCTCGAGCAGATCGAGAGCGCGTCGCGAACCGGATCGAGCGCCGCGCGCGGGCGCATGCACAACGGGATCACGGTGGAGTTGCGGGCCGTGGAGCCCGCACAGCTCGGCAACCTGCTGCAGCACCTGACCGGCTCGAATTCGCACAACGCGGCGCTGCGCGAGCGCGCCGTTCGCAGCGCCCTGCACATCTCTGAGTACGGCGTGCTCGACGACGCCTCGGGCAAGGCGCACCATTGCGCCGATGAAGCCGCGGTGTACGCGCTCGCGGGCCTGGCCTACATCGAGCCCGAGCTGCGTGAGAACCGCGGCGAGCTGGAAGCAGCCGCCACGGGAGCGCTGCCACGGCTGGTCGAGCGCGGCGACCTTCGCGGCGACCTGCACGCGCACACGACCGCCTCGGACGGGCGGGCAAGCATCGAGGAGATGGCGCTCGCCGCTCGCGCGCTCGGCTACGAGTACCTCGCCATCACCGACCACTCGGCGACCCACGGCTTCGGCGATGCCGTCTCGCCGGCGCAGCTGCGGCGCCAGATCGAGCTCGTGCACGAAGCGAACGCGCGAATCGAAGGGATCACGCTGCTCGCCGGGAGCGAGGTGAACATCCTGCCGGACGGCACGCCCGACTACGAGGACGAGCTGCTCGCCGAGCTCGACTGGGTCATCGCCAGCGTGCACACGGCGTTCCGGCTCTCGCGCGACGCGATGACAGAGCGCCTGTGCAGGGCAGCTCGCCACCCACTGATCGACGCAATCGCCCACCCGACCGGGAGGCGAATCGAGCGACGCGCGCCATACGAGATCGACCGGGAGGCGCTCTTCGCCGAGTGCGCGGCCAGCGGAACGATGCTCGAGATCAACTCGAATCCCGACCGCCGCGACCTGAACGAGACTGACGCTCGCGCCGCCGCTGGCGCGGGCGTCGCGCTGCTCGTCAACTCCGACGCCCACTCGACGACGGGGCTGAACGCGATCCGCTTCGGCATCTGGACCGCGCGGCGTGCGTGGCTCAGCGCCGAGAACGTGGCCAATACGCTCGCGTGGGAGCAGCTGCGGGCTCGGCTGACGCGCTTTCGAGGAGCAGTGGCAGCACCTCGCGCTCGATGACCGCGTCGACGCGCGACTGAGCGAAGCGCGCGAGCGCCGCCGCTGCCCGCTCGCCGTAGTCGGCCCGCGGATCATCGAGGGCGACGCGGATCGCGCTGGCGAGATCGTCGGTGACGAGCCGTGGGTCGAGCTCGCGCGCGAGCTCGCGCGCGGCGTAGGGGCCAGGCGCCGGCGTGCTGACCAGCATGCAACCGTCGGCGAGCGCTTCGAGCTGCGCGATTCCATGGTCCTCTCGGCGCGGCGCGGCCAGGCACACGCGCGCCCGCCGCAGCAGCGATCGATATTCCGCGCGCGGCAGCATCCCCACGGAGCGCACACCGTCAAGCGGCGGTAGGCGCTCGAGGCCGGCGACGACGAGCTCCTCGCCGTCGCGCCGCGCGCGCTGCCAGACGCCAAGGATCGTGTCGAGGCCTTTCTTGTGCGGGTCGGCCGCGTAGGTGATCGCCGCAATGTCGCGTTGGCCCTGCGCCGGACCTGACGGCTCGATCGCGGGTCCGATCACAACCGCCGGGGTGAGCGTCCGCAGCGTCCCGAGTGACGCGTCGCTCCACGGGAGCAATAGGCTCGCCTGCGCGAGCCGCCGGCGCTCGAGTGGCCGCTGCCACCAACCGTCGTGCCCCAGCCTGTTGGCGTGCGCGAGCGCGTCAAAGCGGATCGCGCCGCGTCGCGGCCAGAGCAGGGCCGCCGTGGTCGAGGAATAGATGACAGTGCGCGGCTTGGCCGTGCGCAGCCCCTCGAGCGCAGCGGCGCGGGCGGCGCGTGCCCACAGGTAGTCGGTGAGCATCAGCGTCCTGACCTCGCGCGGCGGGCGGGCCGCCAACAGCGCGACCGTGACGCCGGCGCGCTCGAGGCTCTCGGCGAGCTGCGCGTCGGCCTCGCGCAATCCGGCGGTCGAACCGAGCGACACGAAGAGGACGTCAGCCAAGCTCAGTACGTGGGACGGTAGACCTTGAAGCCGGGCGTGCGCGTCAGGCTGATCGCGCGCCAGAACGGCTTGCGATCCACGTAGAAGCGAACTCCGTCGCGCCCCTCGATCGCGAGCACCGCCGCGTACTGGTTGCGCCAGGCGAGTGCCGACACGATCGTGAAGCCCGCGGCGATGCCCGGAATCTGCGGAGCGAGCGATCCGAGCACGCCGGCGACGAGCGTCCCGACGAGCAGCGGCCACAGGCGGGTGATCAAGATCAGCGCCGGACGCTGCTCGGGGATCAGGTTGCTCATGCGCGCAGCGACGAGCAGCCGGGCGATCGCTGGCGAGGCGCGCCCACGCCAGCCGAGCGCGAGCCCCAAGACAGCTGCGCCGCCCCACCACACGAACGGAAGCGTGACCGCGCCGGGGTCATGCTCGGCTGCCCCGCTGAGCACGGTCACGACGGCCAGCGTCGTCGCCGCGCCGGCGCACAAGAGCACCGTTGCTCGGATGAAGTCGGTGAACGGCATCTTCAGCGAAGCAGCTCGTGCAGCAACTCACTCACGCCGCGCGTCCCGTCCACGACGACGGTTGCCGCCTCGAGCAGCTCTGCCGGCGCCTCGTCCGACCCGACGGCAACGCAGACCGCGCCTTCGCCCACCACCGCACGCAGGCCGCGAAAGCCGTCGATGTCGGTGCGGTCGTCCCCGATGTACAGTCCGGCTGCCGGGTGGCGCCGGCGCATCAGCAGGGCGACGCCGCGGCCCTTGTCGATCGGGACCGGCGGTCTCACCTCGAGCACCTTGCGCCCCCGCACCGGGACGAGGCCGGCAGCGCGTGCGTCCGCCTCGATCTGCTCGATCACCGTGAGCGCTGCCTGTTCGTCCGGAGCGCCGCGCCAATGGAACGCCACGATCGGTCCCTTGTCCTCCAACCTGACCCGCGCTCGCTGTGCGGTTTGCGTGGCGGCTGCGCGGGCGAACTCGGCAATCTCGCTCACGTAAGCGGCGACTCGCTGGTCGAGGACAACCTGCGCGGACCCGGGAGAAAGCAGCTCGCAGCCGTGGTCGCCAACGTAGGCGATCGACCCGATCCCTACCATCTGGCGGGCGACGACGGCGGGCCTGCCGCTGACACACGCGACGATCCCGTAGCGGCGGGCGAGTGCGATCAGTTGGCGTCTCGTCGGCTCGGGTATCTGCGCATCGGACGCGTGCCGCACGATCGGGGCGAGCGTGCCGTCGATGTCGAAGAGCAGGACGCTGCCCGCCGGATCGGAGCGAAGCGGAGCGAGAAGTTCGCTCAACGCGAGCTCTGGCGCCATCGCACCAGTATGAGGGAGGACCCCGCTGGGTTGTACCGGCGGCGCTAGGTCAGCTAGCGCGAAGCTGCGGTGGCTCCAGCTCTTGTGCGGCGTGGAGCTGGGCAACGCGTGCGCGTTCGTCATCATCGTCATCGTCAGCGGCAATCGCGCGCGTCAGTGCGCGTGGCGCCTCCTCGATGCCGACGAGCTCGACCTCGCGCTCGGACCCGGCCCCTGCCTCCTCGATCCGGCGCAGCTGGGGCACCACCCGTGACTCGAATGAGCCGACCGCCTCGTTGTATGCGTTCACTGCCGAGCCGAGCTGGCGGCCGACGCGCGCGAGCGGTTCCACGAACCGCGCGATCCGGCGGTGCAGCTCCCGGCCGGTCTCGGCGATCTCGCGTGCGGACTTCGCGATCTGCTCCTGCTTCCAGCCGTAGTGGACGGCGCGCAGCAGCGCGATCAGCGTCGTCGGTGTGGCCAGCAGGACGTGCTGGTCGACGCCGTACTCGATCAGTGCCGGGTCCTCGCTGAGCGCCGCGTGATAGATCCCATCCGAGGGGACGAACATCACGACCAGCTCGGGGGCTGCGTCGAGCTGGCTCTGGTAGGCCTTGGACGCGAGCTTCGCGACATGGTCGCGGGTCTGACGCGCGTGACGAGCCAGCTGCAGGGCGCGCTCGGCCTCGTCGGTCGCCTCAGTCGCCGCGAGGTAGGCGTCGAGGGGGACCTTCGCATCGACGACGATCAGCTTGCCGCCGGGCAGTCGCACGAGGACGTCGGGCCGCAAGCGCCCTTCGTCAGTCACAAGCGTGGTCTGCTCGGTGAAATCGCAATGGGCGACCATGCCCGCCATCTCGATCACGTTGCGCAGCTGGATCTCGCCCCATGACCCGCGGGAGTGTGGCCGCTTGAGCGCGCCGACGAGGCTGCCCGTCTCGCGACGCAGCGCCGTCAAGCCTTCGCCCATCTGGCGGAACATCTCTCCGAGCTCGCCACGTGCCTCGCGGCGCTCGCGATCGAGCTTCTCGAGCTCGCTCTCGACCTTGCCGAGCTTCTCTCGCATCGGTTCGACGAGGCTTCTGAGCTCGAGCGCCCGCTTCGCCATCTCGCCGGCCGCGCGCTCGGCGTCGGCGGTGCGTTGCGCTGCGATCTCACGGCCGAGGCTGGCGCTTGTCTCGCGCAGCACGTCGCCGGAGATCGCCTTCATCTCGTCGCGCAGCGCGAGCCTGCTCGCCTCGAGCAGGCGGAGCTGGCTCGCGTGCCCCTCCGCCTCGGCCTTGCGAAGCGCCCGCTCGACGCGCAGTCGCCCAGCCAGCAGCGCGCTCGCTGCGCCGGCGCCGAGAAGAACGCCGAGGACAAGCGCCGCGATCGTCGTCATCGGTGTTGAACGCTTGACATGGGACAGACGAGTGTCCTATCGCGTTCGGACGGCATGACCGGAAAGTTTCCGCGAGGATGGGGACGTGTCCGCGTCGGCGCCCTATTTCTGGATCGACGTCTTCACAGATCAGCCGCTCAGCGGCAACCAGCTCGCCGTCTTCACGCTCGCTGCGCCGCGGATCGCCGATGCAAACATGCAGGCGATCGCGCGCGAGCTGAACATCTCGGAGACCGTGTTCCTCGAGCCGGCGCGCGAAGGCGGCGATGTGCGCGCGCGCATCTTCACGCCGGCCACCGAGGTTCCGTTCGCGGGTCACCCGACGCTCGGCAGCGCAATCGTGCACGGCCTCGAACGGCGCGCGCCACTGGTTGCGCTCGAGACGGCGGCGGGCACGATCCCCGTCGAGATCGACTGGAACGGCGGGGCACCGTTCGGATGGATGACCCAGCCGCAGCCGACCTGGGGCCCGTTCGCGCCTTCCCAAGAGCTGCTCGGCGCGTTGGACGTGCACGACGCCGTGTTGCCGATCGAGGCTTACAGCAACGGACCGCTCTTTGCCATCGTCGTGCTCGACAGCCAGGGCGCGCTCGCCGCGCTCGCGCCAGACCCAGCGGCGCTACGACAGTTCGGTGCACTCGGCGTCTACTGCGCCGCGCGATCAGGCAGCGCCTGGGAGGTGCGAATGTTCGCGCCGGGCTACGGCGTCGGCGAGGACCCAGCGACGGGTAGCGGGGCCGGACTTTTTGCGACGCACCTCGTGCGCCACGGCATGGCGCAGCCGGGCGAAGAGATCGAGATCCACCAGGGTCTGCGGATCGGGCGACCCTCGCTGCTGCGGGCGCGCGCCGGCGGCACCGCGAACGCCATCGCGCGCGTCGAGGTCGGCGGCTCCGCGGTCGTCGTGGGCCGCGGCGAGCTCAGCGTCTAGCCGCGACGGCGCGGTGGAATCCCGTGCTCGAGCGCGCCCTTGACGCTCGCGTCGAGCGCGTTGATGCGGTAGAGCGCCAGCGCCTCCGTGCTCTGGAAGCGCCCGCCCGGAGCGACCTCCGCCCCGTGATGGCAGAGTACGCAGTGGTGGAGTGCGAGCAGCCGGCCCGCCTCCATGAACGAACCGCCGTAGCCGCTGATCAGCTCGAGGCCAAGTGCCACATGACCGAGCAGGCGACCCTCGTCGGAGAGTGCGATCGAAGCGCCGTAGGTGAATTCGCGCGTCTTGCCGAGGTCGTGGACGAGCGCCGCGCACAGCAGCAGGTCGCGGTCCAACCGCGGATGCTGGAGCGCCACCTCTTGCGCAAGCGTGCCGACGGCGACCGTGTGCTCGAGCAAACCGCCGAGGTAGGCGTGGTGACCGTCGCGCGTACACGGCGCGCGCCGCCAGGCCGCGCGCAGCTGAGCGTTCGCGAGCAGTGTCTCCAGCAGCCGGCGGTAGCCCGGCTCGAGGACTTCGCGCGCGAGGTGCTCGAGGAAGCCGTCGAGCTCGTCGAGGTCACGGTAGGACACGGGGAGGAACTGCTGGGCCGCAGCGTCGTCGAGCTCGACGCGCTCGATCCGCTCCAACTCCAGCTGCAGCTCGTCACGAAAGCGCGCGGCACGGCCCGAGACGGCGACGATGTCGCCGCGCTCGAAGCGCCCGGCGTGCAGGTCGGCATCGCGAAAGATGCGCGCGGGAAGCGTTCCGCTGCGGTCGCGCAGCTCGAGCGCGAGGTACGGCGCGCCGCCGCGCGTCAGCATGCGCTCCTTGCGCGTGCACGCGAACACGCCGTCGACGGCGTCGCCCGCGCGCAGCGTCGCGAGGGGTGCCGCGTCCGGGCTCGAAGGCTCGGCCAGGGTGGAGAACGTCACAGCCCCATGATGTACGGTGAAGCGGATGCAGCCATTGCTCTGGGAGCACCGGCCGGACGGCTTGAGGGCCCCGGCAATGGTGTGCGCGTTCACCGGCTGGAACGACGCCGGCGACGCAGCCTCAGCCGCGCTTTCCTTCCTCGGCAGCTCGCTGGACGCGACGCGCTTCGCGCGCATCGACCCCGAGGAGTTCTACGACTTCCAGGCAACCCGACCGAAGGTCACGCACGACGCGGAAGGTGCGCGGGAGATCGTCTGGCCCGCGGTCGAGGTCTTTGCCGCCCGCGTGCCGCGCGCGCCGCGTGACCTCATCCTGCTCGGCGGGCCGGAGCCTTCGCTGCGCTGGCGCCAGTTCACGCAGCTGGTCGTTGATCTGGCCGAGGCACTTGGCGTACAACTGGTCGTCTCGCTCGGCGCACTGCTCGCGGACGTCCCGCACACGCTGCCGGTGCATGTGAGCGGCAGCGGCAGCGACTCGACGCTCGTCGAGCACCTCGGGCTGCAGCCGACCGGCTACGAGGGACCGACCGGGATCGTCGGCGTGCTGAGCGCCGCCTGCGCCGCCAGCGGCTTGCCGTCCGCGAGCCTCTGGGCGAGCGTTCCCCACTACGTCGCCGCCTCCCCCAACCCGAAGGCTGCGCTCGCCCTCGTGCGCCGGCTGGAGAGCCTCGTCGGCGTCGCGGTGGACGCGACCGAGCTCGAGCAGGCCGCGGTCGACTACGATCGGCAGGTCGGCCTGGCGGTCCAGGCCGACCCGGATGTCCAAGCGTTCGTCGAAAGGCTCGAGCAGCTCGCCGAGGACGAGCGCTTGATCGAGCCGGAGGACATTCCCTCCGGCGAGCGCCTCGCGAGCGAGTTCCAGCGCTTCCTGCGCCAGCGCGGCAAGAGCGACCAGTAGCGGGCCAGCTAGCTCTCCGCGGCCGGACAGGCAATGCGGTAGTCGCACAGCGAGCACACGGGTCGCGACGGCGTCGGCTCGAACGCCTGCGCGAGGATCCCGGCGGCAGCCCGGCCGACCAGCTCCTCCACCCACTCGGGCCCGGGCGCATCCCGCCCGAGGCTGACGCGTACGTCATCGAGGACGTAGTAGTAGGTGCGTTCAGTCGCCGCGATCTGCCAGGCCTCGCGTGCCGCGAGCGCGTAAAGGGCCAGCTGAACGTCCTCGCGCAACTGCTCCGCGCGCTTGGGCATCCCGGTCTTGTAGTCGATCAGCTCGAAGCCGCCGGAAGGTAGCTCATCGATACGATCAACCCGCCCGCGCAGCGTGTGCGGGCCGACGCTGAAGCTGAAGCTCCGCTCGAACCAGCGTGGACTGCCGCCCGTCGCAGCCTCGCCGGCGAGCCGCTCGTGGTAGCGCAGCAGCGCGTCGCGAGCCTTCAGGCGCAGTTGACGCTCCTCCGCCGAGTCGCCGAAGCCGCCGCGGCGCCACGCCGCGTCGAGCAGGTGGAGGATCGTCCCCCGCCTGTCCTCGCCCGCGGTCTGCTGGTGGTAGCGCTCGAGCACCTGATGGACGACGATCCCGAAGCGCTGGTTGAGCGTCGGCTCACGCGGCACGCGCAGCACGCGGGCGAACTTGTAGCGCAGCGGGCACGCGCGATAGGTCTCGATATCGGAGGCCGAGAGGACAAGCCCGTCGCCGCGGCGCCGCAAGAAGGCGGCGAGGGAAGGCTCGTCGGCGGGCCGGCTCGCGCCGCGCACCGCTCCTTGCTCACCGCTCAGCAGCTCGTCCAGCGGCGAGCTTGCGAGGACCTCGCGCTCGAGCGGCGTCGCCGCAGCGGCGAGCCGCGCATTGATATCGGCGAGGGCCTCGCCGATCGGCTCGTCGGCGCGGCGCTCCAGCAGCGCCGCGAGCTTGATCAGCTCGAGCAGGCGTACGACTGCGTGCGCGATGTCCAAATCGGTGTCGAAGCGCAGCTCGCCGAGCCTCGCGCCGACGCGCGCGACGCTCTCGAGGAGCTCCTCACGCCGCTCGCTGAGCAGCGCGTGCAGCGCCGCGGCGGGGCCGAAGAGCTCCTCCTTCACGAGCTCCCATTCGCCCGCGACCGCCAGCCGCGCGCGTTCGAGCACCGGAGGCGGCGACTGCAGGCCGGCGCCGGTCGGCCCCGACGGCGCGGCACTCAGCACGAGATCGCCGCGCGACCGCGTCATCGCCAGGGCCGGCGGGCCCGCCGGCGCGGCGTCCCAAAGGACGAAGACGTGGTCGAACTCGCGACCGAGAACATCGCCAGTGGCGGCCACGGTGACCCCCGGCAGCGCGCTCGCGCGAGCCACCGCCGGCTCCCCGATGCCGGACTCGGCCACGGCCGCGGCGTAGATCGCGAATTCGCGCGGCGTCGACCCTGGGAGCGCGCGCTGATGGCGCGCCGCGAGCTCCTCGAGGCGGCCGAGATTGACAAGGCGGTCGACGATGTCCGGACGCGCGCTGAAGAGCTGGCGCGCCCGCAGCCCAAGACGCTCGATCAGGCCGTGGACGAAGACGTCCGAGCGTTCGTCGTCGAGGGCAACCGAGAAGGCGCGCCGCAGCTCGAGAAACGCGGCGATGCGCTCGCGCGCTTCCGGGGCGAGCTGCGGCGAGGCGAGCGACAGCTCCAGTCCGGCGACCAGGTCCAGCTTTCGCCTGCGCGCCAGCTGCACGCAGCGCGCGACATCGACCGCATGGAGCTCGATCGGCGGTCGCGAAAGGGCGCGGACGACCGCGGCGGCGTCACGCGGGTCCACGAGCAGGCGTAGCCATGCGATGACGTCGCGGACCTCGCTGCGCTCGAAGAAGGCACCGGTGCCGAGCAGGAGGTGTCGAATGCCACGCTCGCGTAGAGCCTCCGCCACCACCGGGCCATCGGCGGTGATCGACCGGACGAGCACCGCGCAGCACGCGGGATCGACGCCCGCCACGCGGGTGAGGCGCTCGAGCTCGAGCGCGGCGCGCTGCGCCTGCGCGCGCGCACTCGCGCAGTGCCAGAAGGAGACCTCGCCACCATTGCGCCCGCCGGCAACCGCCGACGCCAGCTCCGGCTCGATCGCGGCAGCGGCGTCGAGCACCAGTCGGGGACAGCGCAAGCTCTGCGCCAGGCAGACGATACCCGCCTGCGGAAAGCGTTCGCCGAACTCGCCGCGCCCACCGCCAACGCCGGCGAGCTCGGTCGCGGTCAGCTCGGCCGCGCCGCTCGAGCAGAGCAGCTCGAGCAGTCGCCGTTCACCTGAGGCGCGGCTCTCCCAGTCGTCGACCAGAAGCTTCGGGTGGCGCGCGCTCAGCTGTGTCGCCACCGCCGGCTCGCGCTCCAGCATCCGCACGCACGCCATCAGCTGATCGCCCGTGTCGGTCGCGCCATGCCGGCGCAAGAGGTCCTCGTGCGCGCGGTAGACGGCTGCGAATTCGCGATCGCGATCACTCCCGGCGCTCGCCCCGGTCGCATATGCCTCGGAATCGATCAGGTCGGCCTTGAGCCGGTCGATGCGGCGAACCATCGCCGCGAGCAGGGCCAGTGGACGGCCGCGGAAGTCGTGATAGCGGAGCTCGAGCGATTCGACGCGCTCGAGCAGCAGCGCGAGGCGCTCCGCGGCAGTCAAGACGGGCGTGAGCTCCTCGATTCCGCTCTCGCGAGCGTGCTCGTCGACCAGAGCGGCGCAGAGCTCCGAAAGCGTGCGAACTGCGAGATCTTCGTGCGGCGCGTCGAGGATCGCCTCGATCCGGGCGATCAGCGCAGCGCGTCCGTAGGCGTCGCGCGCAATGACGAGCGGGCGGTGCGGGTCGATCCCGTGCGCCTGCGCGAACCAGCACACGCGCCGCGCAAGGACCTCCGTCTTGCCCGAGCCCGGCACACCCCTAACCAACAGCGTCGCATCGGCCTTCGTCGTTGCCTTGAGCTGTGCGCCGGACAGTCCGGCGAGCGGATCTCCCACGCACCTAGGATATGGACGCATGGAGGCTGCGGCGATGCCGCCGGATTGGCTTGGCGCGTGCCGGCGGATCACCGCCGAGCTGCGCTCGATGCTGGCAGCGATACCGAGCACGCAGGAGCGTTCGGTGGAGCTCGGACGCGGCGTCGGCGGCGATCTCACGCTGAGGATCGACGACGAAGCCGAGCGCCTGATCTTCGCGGAACTCGAGCGTTTGCACGCGACGGGACACGAGTTCACGGTCGTCTCGGAGGAACGCGGCGAGGTCGCCTACGGCGGCGGCCCGATTCGCGTCGTCGTCGATCCGATCGATGGATCGCTGAACGCCAAACGGGGTCTGGCGCCACACACCGTCTCGATCGCCGTCGCCGACGGAGCGACGATGGCCGAGGTGGCATTCGCGTACGTGTACGACTTCGCTCTGGGTGAGGAGTGGCATGCCACGCGCGGCGGCGGAGCCGCGCTCAACGGCGTCGCGATCGACCCGGCGGCGCGGGAGCACCGCACGCACGCGGGCCTGCTGGAGCTGGTCGCGCTGGAATCCGCGCGCCCCGAGTGGTTGCTCGACGGGCTCGACGGCTTCGTCGGCGTCGCCCATCGCGTCCGCGTCTACGGCTCGATCGCCTACTCGCTGTGTCAGCTCGCGGCGACCCGGATCGACGCGATGGCGACGCTGTCCTATGCGCGGTCGGTCGACGCGGCCGCCGCGCAGCTGATCCTCCGCGAGAGCGGCGGGCACGTCGCGTTCACGGCCGGCTCGGAGCCGCTCAGCATGGCTCTCGATCTCGACGCGCGCTCACGGATCGTCGCTGCGCGAAGCGCCAGGACGCTGCGCAAGATCGTCGACGGACGCGCACTGCGATCATGAGCAGGTGATCGACTGGAAGCTCGTCGCGCGCCTCGCCGGAGGGATCGCTCGCGAGCCGCCCGGCACCACCTACGCGCAGGACGGGCTCGGCTCGTTTATCGAGGACGCAGAAAGCCGGATCCGCGCGTACACCACGATCGCACGGGGCGCCCCGCTGCCCGCCCCCGAGCTCGTCTCCCGCCGGGGCTGGATCGATGCGAACATCGAGACCCTGCGCCCCGTGATGGCGGCGCTCGAGCACCGCCTGCCCGCCCGCGCGTTTGCCGCCGGACCGCTCGGCCATCTCGCGCGCAACGCGACCGGCGTCACGCTCTCGGCGCAGCTCGGCGCGCTGATCGGCTACCTGTCCCAGCGAGTCCTCGGTCAGTACGACGTTCCGCTGCTCGACCCCACCGGCAGCACGCGCCTGCTCCTCGTCGTCCCGAATCTCGTAGACACCGCGGAGCGCCTGGAAGCGAATCGCGACGACCTGCTGCGCTGGGTGACCTTGCACGAAGTCACGCACGCGGTCCAGTTCAGCGGCGTGCCATGGTTGCGGCCGCTGCTCGCGGAGAACCTCACCCAGCTCCTCGACGCGCTCGAGCTGCGCCTGCACAAGCCACCGCCGCTGCGGATGCCCGATGGGCGTGAGCTGCACAAGCTGGTGGAAAGCGCGCGGCGCGGAGAGCTTGCGATGTTTGCGATCGGCCGCAAGAACCGTCCGATCGTCGAGCGCCTGCAAACGACGATGGCCGTCGTCGAAGGCCACGCCGAGCACATGATGGACAGGGTCGGGGCAGAGGTCGTTCCGACGCTCGCGCAGCTACGCGCGGGACTGGAACGCAGGCGAAGCTCGCGCTCAACGCCGCTACGGGTGATCGAGCGGCTGATCGGGCTCGAGCTGAAGCTGCGGCAATATCGGGACGGAAAACGCTTCTGCGACGCCGTAGCGACAGCAGGCGGGATCGCAGCGCTGGAGCGTGTTTGGGATTCGCAGGCCATGCTTCCCTCGAGCGCCGAGCTTGCGGACCCGGACCGGTGGACGGCGCGCACCGCACCCGCGCGAACGCGGTAACTGGGCGATAACGGGTGCCTGTTACTCTGGTGATGGCCCCCATCCAGGTAGTTCGAGCAAGGAGCAACGCAGTGGAAGCTCTACCGGAGCCCACGCAACATCCAACAAGCTCGCGCAGCATTCTCGAGCGGGCCGTGCTCGTGCCGACCGGTGCCGTTCTGCTCGCCGCCGAGGAGCTACTCGGCGTCGCGGCGCTTCTTGTCGACGCCGAGAAAGCCGGGCGTGAACTGCTCCACTTCGAGCAACGCGGCGCCCGCGCCCGAGCGCACGCCGAGCGCCTGATGCACCACCATCGCGGGCGAGCTGCCGACAGACTCGACCAGCGGATCGAGCACGCGCGGCGCCAGCTCAATGCATTCGCCGAGAAGAGCAAGGAAATCAGCTCAAAGATCAGGCCCGAAGTGCCGACAAATAGCTGAGAACGAGTTTCACCCGCCCGGCACGGAGAGCGCCGGCACGGGCAGACCTGCCGACCTCATATCCCGTCGGCAGCGTAGGACCCTCTCCTCCCTCGGCTTCCGGGGCGTCTCGAAACGGGCGCCCCGGATGCCTTTAAGCTGCGGTGGTCGGCCTTTGGCCGACCATCCTCGCTTGGCTTTGCGCGCTGGTCGGATGTGGTGTGGGCGCTTGAGTCCCGGTTGGGGCGCTCGAGTCCCGGAGGGTGGGGTTTGAGAGAATGGGTGTGATGGCCAGCGTGGCGGAGATACGGCGTGCGCTCGAGGCGGTGATCGATCCGGAGCTTCATCGATCGATCGTCGAGCTCGACATGGTGCGGGCGATCGAGCCGGGCGAGGACGGGACGGTGGGCGTGACCGTGACGCTGACGACCGCCGGCTGCCCTATTCGCGGGCATTTTCAGAGCGCTGTGCGTGAGGCTGTGATGGCGCTGCCCGGCGTGCGCGCGGTCACCGTGAGCTTCGACGTGATGGA
Source organism: uncultured Solirubrobacterales bacterium (assembly GCA_963773395.1). GTDB lineage: Bacteria > Actinomycetota > Thermoleophilia > Solirubrobacterales > Solirubrobacteraceae > Palsa-513. Next base: position 128,252 of record CAVZAY010000001.1, read on the forward strand.
CGAGGCGCAGAAGGCGGCGCTGCGGCAAGCGCTCGGACGCAGCGAGCTGCCGCAGGGAGCGCTCGCGGCCGTTCAGAACATCGTTTGCATCGGCTCGGGGAAGGGCGGCGTCGGGAAATCGACACTGACCGTGAACCTGGCCGCGGCGCTTGCGGCGGACGGCAAGCGGGTGGGCGTGCTCGACGCGGATGTTTGGGGCTACTCGATCCCGCGGATGCTCGGCCTTGGCGCCGAGCGGCCCGCGATCTCCGCCGAGCGGAAGATCATCCCGCTGCGCGCGGGCGAGATCAGCGTGATCTCGATCGGGTTCTTTGTCGAGGAGGACGCGGCGGTCGTGTGGCGCGGGCCGATGCTGCACAAAGCACTCAAGCAGTTCCTCGAGGACGTCGAATGGGGGTCGCTCGACTTCCTGCTGATCGATCTGCCGCCCGGGACCGGCGATGTTTCGATGACGCTCGCACAGCTCCTGCCGCAGGCGAAGTTCGTGATCACGACGACGCCGCAGCCGGCCGCGCAGCGGGTCGCACGGCGCTCGGCCGAGATGGCGCACAAGGTCTCCCTCGAGATCGCCGGCGTGATCGAGAACATGGCCGGGTTCGTGACGCCGAGCGGCGAGCGCTACGCGATCTTCGGCGAAGGCGGCGGCCAGGCGCTCGCCGACGAGCTCGACGTACCACTGCTCGCGAAGGTGCCGCTGACGATGGCACTGCGCGAGCAATCGGACGCGGGCGTGCCGCTCGTCGCCGCGGATCCCGATGACCCGGCGTCCCAAGCGATCCGCCAGGCGGCGCGCGGCCTGGTCGCCCTCGCACCGCCGCCGGCGGTGATCGAGCGCGAGCCGGCAGGGTTCGTGCTGCCGATGGTCTAGCTCGCTACGGCGCCGGCGCGCCAGCGCTAGAGTGCCGCAGCGTGAGAGGGGTCCTGAAAGAGTTCAAGGACTTCATCGTTCGCGGCAACGTGATCGATCTGGCGGTGGCGTTCGTCCTCGGCGTCGCGTTCAGCGCCGTCGTGTCGGCGCTCGTCAAGGACCTGGTGACGCCGATCATCGCGGCGATCGTCGGCAAGCCCGACTTCAGCGCGCTCTCATTCACGATCAACAACAGCCGGTTCCTCTACGGGGACTTCATCGACGCCCTGATCACGTTCCTGTCGGTCGCGGTGGCGATCTTCTTCTTCGTCGTCAAGCCGATCAACGCGCTCGCTGCGGCGCGCGCGCGCGGCAAGCCGCCCGAGGATCCGACGACGAAGCTCTGCAGCGAGTGCCTGTCGGAGATCCCGGTCGCGGCCAGCCGCTGCGCCTACTGCGGGCAGCCGCAGCCTGTTGCCGACTGAGACCGTCGCCGCCGCTGGGCGGCCACAAAAAAGAATTCAGCGCTTGAAGTAGTCAGCGTTGATCTGGGTGTACTTCTCCCACTCCCCCGGGAGCTGGTCCTCAGCGAAGCAGGCGTCCACCGGGCAGGCCTCGACGCAGGCATCGCAGTCGATGCATTCCTCGGGGTCGATATAGAGCATCTCGACCTCGTCGTAGCCGGGCTCGTCGGGCGTCGGATGGATGCAGTCGACCGGACAGACCTCGACGCACGAGTTGTCCTTGGTGCCGATGCAGGGCTCGGCGATCACGTAGGCCATTGGCTGGGAATCCTGGGGTTGAGGGCGTGTCGGGAGCGAATACTACGCATCGCATCGTGGTGGGTAGGCTGGGCGGGTGATCCTGCTGACCGGTGCCAGCGGGCTTGTCGGCAGGGCTCTATTGAGCCGCCTGGCCGAGAACGCCGTGCCGGTTCGCTGCCTTGTGCGCGACCCGCGACGCTTGGGGGCGCTGCGCGTGAACGTGCAGCTCGCACTCGGCGATCTCGCCGATCCGCCGTCGTTTCGCAACGCGATGCGCGGTGTCGACACGGTCATCCATCTCGCGGCCGCGATTCGCGACCAGCCGCAGGGCTCGATCGAGGAGCTCGCTGCGATCGCGACCTGGCGGATGGTCGACGCTGCGCGCCGGGCGGGCGTGGCAAGGTTCGTGTTCTTCAGCGCGCTCGGCGCGAGCACGCAGAGTCGCTCCCGGTTCCTGCGTGCGAAGGCGCTCGCCGAGGCCGCGGTGCGTGACTCCGAGCTCGCGACCGTGGTCTTCGCTCCATCGATCATCTACGCCCCGGGCGACCCGTTCCTGAGCCTGCTCGAACGGCAGGCAAGGCTCCCGGGAGTGATGCCGGTGATGGGCTCGGGCCGGGCCGCCTACCAGCCGATCTGGGTCGAGGACGTGGCCGACTGCGTGATCGCGGCACTCGGCAGGCCGGGGTCGAACGATCAGCGCTACGAGCTCGCCGGCCCGCAAACCCTGACCTATGAGGAGATCGTCGCCCTGCTGCTCGAGAGTCGCGGACGGCGACGACAGATCGTGCACGTGCCGACGCCGGTCGTGCTGCGCTCGCTCAAGCTGCTCGAGCACCTCGCCGGCGAGCGCGCCTTCGCGACCGCCGATGAGGCGGAGCTGATGGAGGTGCCACTGCTGAGTGAACACGGGACGCACGACGCGGAGAGCCTCGGGGTACGGCCACGGCCGATGCGCGAGGTGCTAGCCGCGCACTGAGCCGAGCTGCGGCCGGCGGGCGGCCCATGGCTCGGCCGCCTCGAGCTGGGTCGCGAGCGCGAGCAGCGTCGGCTCGCCCGCGGGACGACCGGCGATCTGGATCGCGAGCGGCAGGCCGTCGTCGCCGTGGTAGAGGGGGATCGTGATCGCGGGCTGGCCGCTCGCGTTGAAGATCGGTGTGAAGGGCGTGAAGTAGCCGGCGCGCTCGAACGTCGCGCCGGGATCCGCCGCCATTCCATCGAGCGTGCCGAGCGTCGGCGGGCGTTCGGCGAGCGCGGGAGTGATCAGCGCGTCGAAGCGCTCGAGGAAAGCGATCAGCGCGCGCATCCGGCCCTGGAGCTGCGTCTGCAGGACCTGGAACTCGATCGCGCTCAGGCGCGTTGCCCTGCTCCAGAGTTCGTAGCTGAGGGCCTCCATCTGGCCGGGCGCCGGGACGCCCGTCTCGGTCGCGAGCGCGGCGGCGAACTGGACGCTCAGGGCGACGTGCGCGCCGAAGTAGGCGCCGAACAGCTCGTCGATGTCATCGGACTGCCAGGGCGGGCAGACCTCCTCGACGGCATGGCCGAGTGACTCGCAGAGCGCCGCGGCGTCACGGACGGCCTGGGCGCTGCGCGCCTCGACTTCGGCATCGGGAAGCGGCGGCACAGTCGTGAAGGCGATGTGCAAGCTCCCCGGCGGGCGCGCGGCGCAGGCTCGGAACGGCTCGGCGGGCGGCGCCGCCCAGGCTGAGTCGCCGCTCTCATAGCCCGCGAGCACGTCGAGGAGCGCTGCCGTGTCGGCGACCGTTCTGGTCAGGACCCCGTCGACGACGAGCTGGGATGCACCGAGGTCCGGCGCTGTCGTAACGCGGTGGCGCTGGGCCTTCAACCCGACGAGCCCACAGCACGCAGCGGGGATGCGCAGCGAGCCGCCACCGTCGTTGCCGTGCGCCACGGGCACCATTCCCGCCGCAACGGCGGCGGCCGCGCCGCCGGAGGATCCGCCGGGGGTACGCGCCAGATCCCAGGGATTGCGCGCGGGACCGTGGAGTGCCGGTTCGGTGACCGGGAGGATCCCGAACTCCGGGAGCTTCGTCGTGCCGACGATCACGAATCCGGCCTGGCGCAGGCGTGCGACGGTCGCGTGGTCGTAAGGCGCGATGAAATCGCGCAACAGCGCCGCGCCGTGCGTGAGACGAAGGCCTTTGACCCCGCGGTTGTTCTTGATCGCGATCGGGACGCCCGCGAACGGGCGCTCATCCGCGGGCTCGATCAGCGACGCCGCGGCGAGGGCGCGCTCGGCGTCGACCTCGACGAACGCTCCAACCTTCGGGTCGAGGGCGTCGATCCGCCGCAGCGAGCACTCGGCCAGCTCGCGTGCAGAAACCGCGCGCGCGCGCACGAGCTCGGCGAGCTCGATCGGCGAGCTGAACATGAGCTCGTCCACGCGCCCAGCCTACCGTCCGGCCGCTTCTGCAAGGCTATCCCGGTGAGCAACGCCGCAAGCGCCTCCGGCCTCGAGGGCGTCATCGCGTTCGAGACGCAGATCGCCGAGCCCGACCGCGACGGCGGCGCGCTGCGCTATCGCGGCGTCGACATCGAGGAGCTCGTCGGGAGCGTGCCCTACGAGCAGGTCTGGGGGCTGCTCGTCGACGGGAGCTACGAGCCCGGCCTCAAGGCGGCGCGCGAGGACGTGCTGACCGTGCGCTCGACCGACACGCGCGTCGACCTTCAAGCGGCGACCGCGCTGCTCGCGCCGCAGTGGGGGCTGCGCGCGCTGATCGACATCAGCGATGACGAGGCGCGCGAGAACCTCGCACGAGCGTCTGCGATGGCGCTTTCGTTTACAGCCCAATCCGCGCGCGGCGAACGGCCGCCAGTGCCGCAGGTGGAGGTGAACCGCGGTAGCACGCTCGCCGAGCGCTTCCTGCTGCGCTGGCGCGGAGAGGTCGATCCGCTGCACGCGCAGGCAATCGACGCTTACTGGATCTCCGCGGCCGAGCACGGCATGAACGCCTCCACGTTCACGGCGCGCGTGGTTGCATCGACCGGAGCGGACGTCGCCGCCGCCCTGTCGGCCGCGATCGGCGCGCTGTCGGGGCCGCTGCACGGGGGCGCGCCGGCGCGCGTCCTGAAGATGCTCGATGAGGTCGCGGCGGCCGGCGACGCCGAGGCCTGGGTGCGGGCCGCGCTCGACCGCGGCGAGCGCCTGATGGGCTTCGGGCACCGTGTCTACCGCGCCGAGGACCCACGCGCGCGCGTTCTGCGCCGGACCGCCCGCACGATCGCTGCGCCGCGCCTCGAGGTCGCGGAGAAGCTGGAGCGCGCGGCCCTTGCGGAGCTCGCGGCGCGCCACCCGGAGCGGACGCTCGCCACCAACGTCGAGTTCTGGTCGGCAGTCGTGCTCGACTACGCCGGCGTTCCACCGGCGCTGTTCACGCCGATGTTCGTCTGCGCGCGGACCGCCGGCTGGTCGGCGCACATCCTCGAGCAGAAGCGCGAGGGACGGCTGATCCGGCCGAGCGCGCACTATGTCGGTGAGCCAGCGCGGAAGCGCACAGCGGTCAAGTAGCGCCCGGACGCGCACCACGCGCAGGCCGGTCCATAGCGGGACAAGAAAGAGGCCCGGCGGCAAGCCGGGCCTCTCTCGTAAAGCTCAGCGCGCGTCGGCGCTGCCTACATCATGCCGCCCATGTCCGGCATGCCACCGCCGCCACCGCCGCCGTCCTTCTCAGGAACCTCAGCGACGATCGCCTCGGTCGTGAGGATGTTCTTCGCGATCGACGCGGCGTTCTGGAGCGCCGAGCGCGTGACCATTGCGGGGTCGATGATGCCGGCGGCGACGAGATCGACGATCTCGTTCGTCGCCGCGTTGAGGCCATGGCCGGCCTTCGCCTTGCGGACGTCGTTGACGACGACCGAGCCTTCGAGCCCGGCGTTCTCGGCGATCTGACGCAGCGGCTCCTCGAGAGCGCGCAGCACGATCTTGGCGCCGGTCTTCTCGTCCTCGTCGGTGAACTTCGTGAGGTCGATCGACTTGACGGCGGCAAGCAGCGCGACACCGCCGCCCGGCACGATGCCCTCCTCGAGCGCGGCGCGGGTCGCCTGGAGCGCGTCCTCGACGCGATGCTTCTTCTCCTTCATCTCGGTCTCGGTCGCAGCACCGACCTTGACGACCGCAACCCCGCCGGACAGCTTCGCGAGGCGCTCCTGGAGCTTCTCGCGATCGAAGTCCGAGTCGGTGTTGTCGATCTCGGTCTTGATCTGGGCGATGCGACCCTTGATCGCCGCCGCATCCCCGGCGCCGTCGACGATCGTCGTCGTGTCCTTGGCGACGACCACACGACGCGCGTGACCGAGCTGCGAGAGCTGGGTGTTCTCGAGCTTGAGGCCCATCTCCTCGGTGATCACCTCACCGCCGGTGAGGATCGCGATGTCCTCGAGCATGCGCTTGCGGCGGTCGCCGAAGCCCGGAGCCTTGACCGCGACGCCGGTGAACGTGCCGCGGAGCTTGTTGACGACGAGCGTCGCGAGCGATTCGCCCTCGACGTCCTCGGCGATCACCAGCAGCGGCTTGCCCGACTGGATGACCTGCTCGAGCACCGGCAGCACGTCGCGGACCGAGCCGATCTTCTGGTTGGCAATGAGGATGTAGGGATCCTCGAGGACAGCCTCCATGCGGTCCTGGTCGGTCACCATGTACGGGTTGATGTAGCCCTTGTCGAACTGCATGCCCTCGGTGAACTCGAGATCCATCGCGAGCGTCTGGCCGTCCTCGACGTTGACGACGCCCTCCTTGCCGACCTTCTCGATCGCGTCGGCGATCAGGTCGCCGATCTCCTCGTCACCGGCCGAGATCGTCGCGACGCGCGCGACCTGGTCCTTGCCGGCGACCTCCTTCGACTGCGCGCCGATGTTCTCGACGACGGCGGCCACAGCTTGCTCGATGCCGCGCTTGAGCGCGAGCGGGTTGGCGCCGGCCGCGACGTTCTTGAGACCCTGGCGAACGATCGCCTGGGCGAGCACGGTGGCGGTGGTGGTGCCGTCGCCGGCAACGTCGTTGGTCGCGGTCGCGACCTCGCGGACGAGTTGCGCGCCCTGATTCTGGAACGGGTCCTCGACCTCGATCTCACGTGCGATCGTAACGCCGTCGTTCGTGATCGTGGGCGCGCCGAACTTCTTGTCGAGGACGACGTAGCGGCCCTTCGGGCCAAGCGTCACCTTCACGGCATTCGCAACCGCGTCGACGCCTTCCTCGAGGGCCTTGCGCGCCTCGCTGCTGTACATCAGTTCTTTGTGGGCCATGTTCCTTGTGTCTCCTTAGGACTCGACGCGCGCGAGGACGTCCGACTCGCGTAGCACGAGCAGATCCTCACCGTCGACCTTGATCTCGGTGCCGCCGTACTTGCTGTAAAGGACCTCATCGCCGGCGCTGACGTCGAGCGGAATCCGCTTGCCGTCGTCATCCAGCTTGCCGTCGCCGACTGCGAGGACCTTGCCCTTCTGTGGCTTCTCCTTGGCGGTGTCGGGGAGGACGATGCCGCTAGCGGTCGTCTCCTCATCCTCGATCGCCCGCACGATCAGCCGATCGCCCAGGGGCTTGAGCTTCATCTTCAGAAACCTCCGTTGAGAGTTGCTACTGCGGCGCGTGCTTCGGGGTTGGCACTCTCGATCGGAGAGTGCTAAGCGCACGTCGCAATATAGCGGATCGGCGGCGCACGTCAAGCCGAGCTGGCACTCTCGCACCGAGAGTGCCAGCCGCGCTACGTATTAGCCTCTCGCCCATGGGCTATCGCTTGCTGCGCGCCGACGAGGCTTCCTGGCGCCCGTCGAGAACGTTCGCGCTCGCCAACACGGACCTCGCGAAGCAGCTCGGCGCCGACAACTTCGGAGCCCGTCTGTGGCGGCTCGAGCCGGGGCAAACGAACACCCGCCACCGTCACCGAACCGAGCACGAGCTCTACATCCTGCTCGAAGGAAGCGGACGCATCCGAATCGACGCGGAGCTGCTCACACTCGAACGACTCGACATGGTCCTCATCGAGCCCGAACCGCTACGCCAGGTCTTCAACGACACGCCCGCGGACCAGCTCTGGCTGATCATCGGCGTCCCCCAAGAAGCCCTACCCACAACCGAATCGGAGCTCGCCCAGATGTACCCGGACGGCCGCAAAGCCCTCCCACCCGAACTCTCCTAAGAGAAACACGACGGCCGCGACCCATCGCGCGCCCACTCAAGCAAAAGGAGGAGTCTCTTTCGGCGGCAAAGCCGCCAAAGAAAGCTCCGACGTCAGTTCTGCGCCCCCCCGAAACCCTTGACCATCTCCGTCATCCCCGCCGGCTTGTCGAGGATCTGTGAGAAGCGGACCACGGTGACGACGTCATCCATCGTGACGGAACGACCGTAGATCTGCTCGAGGAACTTGATCAGCTCCTCGTGACGGCGAAACTCGGGGTTGTCGTGCTGGATGTCGCGCGGTGAGAGATCGCGCAGCGGGAGCACCACGACCTCGTCGATCACCGCCTCGAAGATCCGCTCACGCGGCGAGTGCTTGTAGCCGAGGGTGCACAGGACGGCCTGACTTTTGCGGTATTTGTGCGACTTGTCGCCGAGGCGGATCGTGGCCGTCTTGCGGCCGCGCTTCATCTGGTCGGCAAAGACCGTCGAGTAGAAGTTGAGAACCTCCACGACCTCGGCAGGCTATCGATCGGCGGACATCTTGGATAGGGCTCGCGCGACCATCTCGCGCTCGCCGGCGTAGGTCAGCATCCTGGCGGCGTCAGAAAGCGCCATCCACCGCGCCTCGATGATCTCGTGGTCATGGTCCCCCGGGGATCCCGACCGGTAGCCAAAGAGGAAGAAGCTGACGCGCTTGTCGACGAGGGCGCCGCCACGGCGGTAGCGATAGCGCACATCGCCGAGCGGCTCGATCAGGTCCACGTCGACCCCGCCCTCCTCGCGCACCTCGCGCCTGGCCGCCTCCTCGGCGGTCTCGGCGCCATCGATGTGGCCCTTGGGCAAGCCGAGCACCGTGGACCCGTTGGCCGCGCGGCGCTTGGGCACGATCACGAGCACCTCATCGCCTTTCACGACGACGCCGCCGGCGGAGCGCTCCTCGGCGCGGTGAAGGCGCTGGTGCTTGGCAGCCGCTGGCATCGACCCATTATCGCCACGCTCGCGCCCCGGCTATCGTGAGCTCGTGCGCCGGATCGCCACCGCCATCGCCTTCTGCGCGCTCGCCGCCTGCCCGGTCACGGCGCTCGCGGCCCTCGCTGCGCCGCAGACGAGCATCCACCACGCGAACCTCCTGTGGGCGACGATCGACGAGTGTCGCTCGGCTACCGCCGGTGCGGTCGTCGGTGTCCGCGCGTCGATGCCGGGCAGCGGCGACGCCGGCGAGCAGATGTTCATGCGCTTCGCGCTCCAGTACCGCGGCCCCGCGCGCCGGCACTGGCGCAAGCTTGCGGGGAGCGGCGCCTTCGTCAGTGTCGGATCAGCCGCCTACGCGAGTCGTCAAGCCGGCTTCGACTTCCAGCTCTCGGCGTCGACGGCCCCGGGGACCGTGCTGCGCGGCGTCGTCGATTTCCAGTGGCGGCGCGGATCGAGCGTCGCGCGGAGCGTCGTGCGCTTCACGAGCAGGGGACGACGGCCGAGCGCCGGCGCGCAGCCGCCGGGTTACAGCGCGGCGCGCTGCTCGGTCAGCTGAGCGAACAGGCGCGGGTCGTTCGAGATCACTCCGCTGACGCCGAGCGCGGCAAGCTCGCGGATGCGAGCAAAGTCGTCGACCGTCCAGACGTAGATCTCGCCGCCGGCGTCCAGCACCAGGCGCACCAGGCGCCGCGAGACGAGCGGCCACTGGACGACGAGCGCGTCGATCGCCCCGTCGCGCAGGCGCGCACGGGCGACGCGCGCGAGACCGGTCCGGTAGATCCGTCCGGCGAGCGCGCCGGCGATCGGCGCGCCGGCCAGCGGCGAGCCGACCGTCCAGCCGATCGGCAGACCTGGCGCGAGCGCTCGCAGTCGCACGAGGCTGCTCCACTCGCCGGTGCTGAAGAAGGCGCGCGAACGCGCGCCCGCATCATCGAGCGCGTCGAGCACGCGGTCCTCGTAGCCCGGACGCTTGAGGTCGAGCTGGAGCCTGATTCCGGTGAACGGCGCCGAGCACAGGTGGGCGAGCGCCTCGGCGAGCGTCGGTGCGGCGCGCCGGCGCAGCTGGCGGTAGTCGTGCACGACAAGGAGCTCGCCGCTGCCGTCAGGGCGCTCGCTGAGCACGTCGAGCTCGATCATGTCGACGCCGGCGGCGAGCGCGGCGTCAAAGCTCGCGAGCGTGTTGCCTGGCACGATCGCATCGGCGCCCTTGTGCCCGACACGGATCACTGCTGGCACCCCGGGCACCAGTAGGTTCGTCGGTCCGCGTCGCCCTGCCCGCGGGAACGGATGCGCGCACCGCAGCGCGTGCAAGCCTCGCCGGCGCGCCTGTAGACCGAGCGCGGGCGCGCGATGAAGCCCTCGCGCGCCGAGACCGCCATCTCGCGCCGGGCGAACTCGAGCAGCGCGCGCAACTCACCGTCGTCTGACGGCGCCGATCGCCCGCCACGGATCGATCGCCGCCGAAAAGCATGTCTCGCACTTCCAGATGTTGCCGATGCCGGCGAGGGCCCGCTGGTCGAGGAGCGCCTCCCCGACAGGCCGCTCCGGGCCGCCGGCGCGCAGTCGCGCGAGCGCCGCTTCCGCGTCGAACTCGTCCCCGAGGATGTCCGGCCCGAGCCGCGCGATGCGCTGATCGGTGCGTACGCGCTGCGCCGTCAGGAGCTCGAGCGTCGGCCCCCCGAGCTCGAGGCATTCCTGCGCGCCCCTGCGCAGCACCAGCCAGACCCGTCCGCCCCGCGGTGCGCCCGCGCGGCGCACGATCCACGACCCGCTCATCCCGAGGTGCGAGTGGATCACGAGGTTCCCCTCGAAGCGCACGAAGAGATGCTTGCCATGGGTGTCGACGGCCTGCACGGCGCGCCCGGCGAGTCGCTCGGGCCAGCGGTCGATCGCGTGGCGTCGTTGCGGCGTCTCGATCGCGTCCGGCACCTGCCCGGCGAGGACCGCGCGCAGCCGGCTCGCAGCGAAGTGGATCGTGTCGCCCTCGGGCATCCCTACGCGCTGAGCGTCAGCCGGCGCGGGCCCTGACGGAATCCGAGCTCGATGAGCAGCCGCTCGTGGGGTCCGCCGAGCACGGGCTCGCCGTCGATCCGCTCGGGCTCGAGCTTGCGAATCTGCCCCGCGCGAACCGCGCCGGCGAGTGCAGTGAGGGCCGCGCGCAGGGCGTCTCCCGCAACGAAGGTTTGGATGCCGCGGCCACCGGATTCGACATAGCAGGCGCACTCTGCCGCGATCAAGACGACGAACGCACCCGCCACGCGCTGCGCACGCCGCCGCTCGCCCGGCTCCCCCGGCCAGGGCAGTGCGGCGCCGTACGGCTGCGCCGGGTCGCTCGCCGCCAGCACGAGCGGCGCCGCGCGCTCGAGGTCGCGCTGCGCGCGCAGGCGCTCGACCGCGCCCGGGAGCGCGAACTGGGCGCCGCCGAGGCCTTCAACGAAGTAGCCGCGGCGCGCGAGGCCGAGCGTCTCGAGCTGTGTGAGTGAGTCGTAGAGGGCCGCGAAGCCGCCCGGTACGCCTTCGGCGAGCACGAGCTCGCGCGTCAGGATCCCGTAGCGCTCGAGCAGCAGCTCGGCGATCGTCCGCCGGCGCGCGACGGGGTCGTTCGCGGGCTCGAATAAACGCGCGGTGAGCGACCAGCGGCCCTGCACCGGCCCCCGCGTCTGCGCGCGGGCGGCGCGGTGAGCGGGGGCAAAGCGCCGTCCCGAGCGCGGCCCGGAGCGAGCGCTCGCGAGTGCGAGTCGCGGTGCGCGCAGCGGCGCCCAGGCGTCGTTTGTGACCTCGCCCGCCCAGACGAGGTCCCAGAGCGCCTCCTGGAGCGCCGCCGGTGGACCGCCGAGGTCACTGCAAGAGGTCGCCGAAGAAGCATGGCGAGGCGGCGAGGCGCTCGCGCAGCAGATCGTGCTCGGGCGCGGCGGGTACGGCGGCGCGCGCCGGCGGCGGCGGTCCGATCGCCGCGGCATCGTCGCGGAAGTAGAGGGCGACGCGCCCGCTGCGGCGCGCGATCGCGCCCGCGCCGACCCAGACGATCTCGCCCGCGGCGCAGAGCTGGTCGAGCCAGGTAGTCGAGTAGGCGCCGAGCCGCCGCGGCAGGACCTGGTGCTCCCAGAGCTCGGCGGGCAGCGCTAGCCCCTGCAGCGGCACCAGCGCGTCGCGCAGGCGCTCGATTCCGGCCCCCGCGGGGGCGTGGCGGTCGACCCCCTGCCATGAGGGTAGGAAGGCCGCGAGCGCGCGGCGCTCGGCGGGCTCGATCTCGCGCCGGTGCACCGCCAGGGACGCGCGGCGCAGGCGCCGCAGCACATCCGGTTCGCACCACTCCGGCTCGCCGGCGCGCGCGAGCGGGTGCGCAGCGGGCCGCAACTCGCCGCGCAGCAGGCGGCTCGCCGCCTCGAGCTCGCGCAGCGCGCTCGAAGGGTCGACGCCGTAGCGCTCGCGCAGCTCGGCGGTCGTGAACGGACCGTGCGTTCGCGCGTGACGCAGCGCGAGCTCGGCGAGCGCGTCGTCGACCGGCTCGAGGAACGCCGCCGGCAGCCCGCCGGGCGGGACGACCCCGAGCGCGTCGCGGTAGAGCCCGGCGTCCTCGGCGGCGATGTAGCGCGGTTCGCGCGCGATTCGCACGAGCGCCGCGCGCCGCTCGCGCACCAGCTCATCGGCCATCGCAACCCCGTCGAGCGGCGCGAGGACGCGCTCGCGCACCTCGTCCGGGCGCAGCGCGCCGAGCGTGCGCAGCACGTCGTGGAGCTCGTCGCGCGAGGTCGCCTGCCGCTCGGGCGACCGGCGCTGAAGGTCGGCTTCGAGCGCCTCGAGCGCGCCGGCGTCGATCAGCTCGCGGAGCTCCTCCTGCCCGAGCAGCTCGCGCAGTAGCTCGCGGTCGAGTGAGAGCGCCGCGGCGCGCCGCTCGGCATTCGGCGCGTCGCCCTCGTACATGTAGGTCGCGACGTAGTCGAACAGCAGCGCGGCGGCAAACGGCGAGGCGGTCGGCGTCTCAACCTCGACGATCGATATCTCGCGCGTCGCGAGACGGCGCAGGAGCGCTTCGAGACCCGTGAGGTCGAGGACGTCACGCAGGCACTCGCGATAGGTCTCGAGGACGACCGGGAAGTCCGGGTAGCGCTTCGCGACCGCGAGCAGCGTCTGTGATTTGAGGCGCTGCTGCCAGAGCGGGGTGCGCTTGCCCGGGTAGGCGCGCGGAATCAGCAGCGCCCGCGCTGCGTTCTCGCGGAAGCGGGCGCCGAACAGCGCCGAGGAGTCGAGCTCGCCGACGATCAGATCCTCGCTTTCGCCTGGTTCGAGCATCAGGAGCTCGGCGCTCGGCGGCTCGTCGGTGTCGGGGAGGTGGAGGATGATCCCGTCGTCGGAGGCGATCGCGTCGCCCTCGATCCCAAAGCGCTCGCGCAGGCGCGCGCTCAGCGCGAGCGCCCACGGCGCATGGACGCGCCGGCCGTACGGTGAGAGCAGGCACAGGCGCCAGTCGCCGATCTCGTCGCGGAAGCGCTCGACGACGAGCGTCCGGTCGGATGGGAGGACGCCGGTCGCCGCGCGCTGCTCGCCCAGGAACTCGAGTAGGTTGCGCGCCGCGAGCGCGTCGAGGTCGTAGTCGCGCTCGAGCACCTCGGCCGGCTGGTCGACGGCCCAGCGCGAGAACGCCCCGATCGCCTCGCCGAGCTCCGTCGGGCGCCCGACGCCATCGCCGTGCCAGAAAGGCACCGCGCCGCTCGCGCCGGGCGCGGGCGTCACGATGACGCGGTCGCGGCCGATCTCCTCGATCCGCCACGCCGTCGCGCCGAGCAGGAACGTCTGTCCCGCGCGTGCCTCGTAGACCATCTCCTCGTCGAGTTCCCCAACGCGCCGGCCGTCGGGCAGCGTCACGAGGTAGAGACCGCGGTCCGGGATCGTGCCGGCGTTGACGATCGCGAGCTTCTGCGCGCCCTTGCGCGCGCGGATCGTGCCCGCGATGCGATCCCAGGCGATTCGCGCCCGCAGCTCGCCGAACTCACTCGAGGGGTAGCGCCCGTCGAGCATGTCGAGCACGTTCTCGAGCAGCTCGCGCGAGAGCTCGCTGTAGGAGTGGGTGCGGGTCACGAGCGCGTGGAGCTCGTCGACCGAAACGCTCTCGCTCGCGGCGGCGATCGCGACGATCTGCTGCGCGAGCACGTCGAGCGCGTTGCGCGGCACGACGGTCTCCTCGATCCGTCCCTCGCGCATCAGCTTGACGACGACCGCCGATTCGAGCAGGTCGCCGCGGAACTTTGGGAAGACCCGGCCCTTCGAAACCTCCCCGACGCCGTGGCCCGCGCGCCCGATCCGCTGCAGGCCGCGCGCGACCGACTTCGGCGACTCGACCTGGACGACGAGATCGACCGCGCCCATGTCGATGCCGAGCTCGAGCGAGGAGGTCGCGACGAGGCAGCGCAGCTCGCCCGCCTTGAGCAGCTCCTCGACCGTGGTCCGCTCCTCGCGCGCGAGTGAGCCGTGATGCGCGCGCGCGATCTCCGCGGTAGGCAGCTCCTCCCCGGCGCCGAGCTCGGCCGAGTGCAGCTCGTTCAGGCGCAGCGCGAGGCGCTCGGCGGAGCGGCGGCTGTTGACGAAGACGATCGTCGAGCGGTGCGCGCGCACGAGCTCGAGCAGGCGCGGGTAGATCGCCGGCCAGATCGACCCCACATTACGGGGGGCAGGGCGGACGACCGCCTCGCCGCCCTGGAGCGGATCGAGCGGGTCGGCGCCCTCCGGCGGCGACGGCGCCGCCATCGACTCGACGGGCACGACGATCTCGAGGTCGAGCTCGCGCGGCCCGCTCGCGTCGACGATCGTCGCGGTGCGCGTCGGCCCGACCATGAAGCGCGCGATCTCCTCGAGCGGGCGCTGCGTCGCCGACAGGCCGATCCGCTGGAGCGGCTCACCTTCCCGCAGCGCCTCGAGGCGCTCGAGCGTCAATGCCAGGTGCGATCCGCGCTTCGTGCCAGCAACCGCGTGGATCTCATCGACGATCACCGTGTCCGCGTCGGCGAGGAGCTGGCGCGCGCGCGAGGTCAGCATCAGATACAGCGACTCGGGCGTCGTGATCAGGATGTCGGGCGCATGGCGCAGCATCGCCGCGCGCTCGCGCGCGGGCGTGTCGCCGGTGCGGATCGCGACGTTCAGATCGAGCCCGAGTCCGCGCAGCGGCGTGCGCAGGTTGCGCTCGATGTCGTACGACAGCGCCTTGAGCGGGGAGATGTAGACGACGCGCGTGCGCCTGCCCCCCGCAACGCGGGGCGGTCCGGACGGCGGCTCGCGCACGTACCGATCAAGCGCCCAAAGGAACGCCGCGAGCGTCTTCCCCGAGCCGGTCGGCGCCGAGATCAGGACGTTGTCGCCGCTCGCGATCGCCGGCCAGGCCTGCGCCTGCGCCGGCGTGGGCGCGTCGAAGGCGGCGTCGAACCAGTCCTTGACACGCTGCGTGAACTCACCCGTCTGCATTCGTTGAACGACGTTAGCGCGCCGGCAACCCGGCAAGCACGCGCGCTCGCACAAGGACGTGGTCGAGCATCGCCGGCGTGAGGCGCCCGGTGAACGTGTTCTGCTGGCTCGGGTGGTAACTGCCAAGCAGCACGGGATGGCCGGGCAGCGCGAGCTCCGCCCCGTGCGCGAAGTGCGGGCGTGGACGGTCGCGGACGGCGAGCAGGACGAGTGCCGCATCCCAGGCGAACGCGCCAAGGCAGACGATCACGCGCAGCTCTTCCAGCAACTCGATCTCGCGGCGCGCGAACGGCAGGCAGCGGTCGCGCTCGGCCGGCAGCGGACGGTTGGCAGGCGGCGCGCAGCGAACCGCAGCGGTCACATAGCAGCCGCGCAGCTCGAGGCCGTCGTCGCGCGCGACCGATGTCGGCTGGCTCGCGAGCCCAACCCGCCAAAGCGCCGCGTAGAGGAACTCACCCGAGCGATCGCCCGTGAACATCCGCCCGGTGCGGTTGGCGCCGTGCGCGGCGGGAGCGAGACCGAGCAGCACGATCCGGGCGGCAGGGTCACCGAAGCCCGGCACGGGGCGCCCCCAGTACGTCTCCCCCGCGTAGGCGGCACGGCGTTCGCGCGCGACACGCTCGCGCCAGGCGACCAGGCGCGGACAGGCACGACAGTCGACCACGCCGTCCGTGAGGCTCGCCAGCAGCGACTCGCGCCCAGGGGGTAGGCTCTCCTGCGTGCAAGCACGCTCGATGCTCCCCGCGGCCCTGCTCGCGCTCACTCTCGGCGGCTGCTCGCTCACGAAGGCGAACACAACCACACCCACGGGTGGCGGCGCCGCGAAGGCGATCGGCACAGTGATCTCGAACTTCTCGAGCGATGCGTCGAGCAACAACTCGACCGCGATCTGCAAGAGCATCCTCGCGACAAGTCTCGTCAAGCACCTGAACTCGATCGGCAGCTGCACCACGATCATCAGCAACCAGATCAACACCGTCGAGAGCTTCTCGATGACCGTCACCAAGTACGGCGTCGCCGGCAACAGCGCGACCGCGCTCGTCAAGTCGCCCTACAACGGCACCAACCGTCTCTACACCATCAAGCTCGTCAAGCAGGCCGGAACCTGGCGGATCAGCGGCCTGAATCCGGCGCAGTAGTGCTCGACTCGCCGGGCCGCTGAGCAACGGCGCCGTGCCGTTCACGCTGCGGAACCTCAAGCGGGACCCGGCGGACGTCGGATCGAACTTTGCCGGCGCGCCGGGCCTCGAGTTCCGCATGGCGACCGGCGCGCTCGAGCTCGAGAGCTCCGCCCTGAGCTATCAGCGCGTCCCGCCCGGCTACCGCTTCCCTTACGGTCACACGCACAAGACGCAGGAGGAGGTGTACGTGGTCGTGCGCGGGAGCGGGCGGATGAAGCTCGACGACGAGATCGTCGAGCTCGAGCAATGGGACGCGGTGCGCGTCCCGCCCGGCACCTGGCGAGGCTACGAGGCCGGGCCGGACGGCCTCGAGATCCTCGTCATCGGCGCGCCCAATCTCGGCGAGGCTCAGCGCGAAGACGTCGCCGGCAAGCGCGGCTGGTGGGCCGGGTAGCACCAGCGACGATCGCCAGCTACAGTCGCGCCGTGCGTCTCGATCGTCTTCCACGCACCTACTACGCGTTCCTCGGCGTCTCAATTTGCGGGCCGATTCTGCTCATCACGAACGGCGGCGGAACGATCAATCGGTCCGGCCTGGCGTTCTTCGCGCTCCTCCTGTTCGGACTCGGACGCCGCTGGCGCCCGGCCTGGGCGATCCTCGTCGTCGCGAACGCCGTGCCGCTTCTCGCTGTGCTCGGGCTGGCAGCAGGCAGCGGATTCGTTCTCAACGCCGTGCTGCTCATTCTCTACGGCTTGGCCTCCCTCGCCCTACTTTTCTCGCCGTCGATGCTCGACCACGTTCGACTGCGTAGTTCCCGTCGCACGCGCCCGATCTAGCTCGAAGCGCCAGCACTGCCGCACGGGCGGGCAAACGGAGACGGCCCCTGCTGTGGTCTAGCGGCGCCGCAAACTCGCGAATAGCCAATCGCGGCGGACATCCCAGCGTCATACTCGGACCTCATGTGGGTGCACAGGCGACGCCAGCCGCGGGCTGCAGGCGCCGCGGCTGTCGCCTCGCACACGGGCCAGCCGGGGGCGGTCGAGCCTGGCGCGGCTCAACCGCTCAGGAGGTTCATCACCTGGCCGGCGCTGGCGATGATGACCGTGGGATCGGTTGGCTACCTGGGTTCAGCGCCGGCGACCGCTGTGCTCGGGCTCTCCTCGGTCTTCCTCTACGTCCTGCCCGCTCTTGTGTTTCTGGTGCCCGTGTCACTGGTCGCGGCAGAACTCGCGTCCGGGTGGCCGGGCGGTGTCTACAACTGGGTCCGGGAGGGCATCTCGGCCCCGATGGGCCTGCTTGCCGTGTGGTGCCAGTTTGCCCAGACGATCTTCTACTACCCGGCGCTGCTTGCCTTCGTCGGCAGCACGCTCGCCTACACGATCGATCAGCGTCTGGCCGGCAACGGGGTCTACACCGCGGCGATCATCATCGTGCTCTTCTGGGGTGGCGTGCTGGTGTCCTCGCGGGGCGTTTCGCTTGTGGCGGAGCTCTCCTCGCGCGGGACCGTGATCGGGACGCTAATCCCGGGAGCCATCCTCGTCGTCCTCGGCGTGATCTACCTCGTGGGGGGCAACCATTCGGCGGCGCCGATGAACACTCATCACATCCTGCCCGCGTGGAGTGGACTGGCCAGCATCGTCCTGATCGTCAACAGCTTCTTCACCTACGCCGGAGTCGAGGTCAACGCCGTGCACGTCGACGAGCTTCGCAACCCGGGGCGGGACTATCCGAAGTCGATCTTTGTTGCGATGGCGCTCGTGCTGGCGGTCTTCATCTTCCCGACGCTGGCGATCGCGTGGGTGGTTCCGGCGAACCACATCAGCTTCACCGCCGGCGTCATGCAGGCCTTCAACAGCTTCATGACGCACTTCGGGATCGGCTTCGCCGTGCCGCTGATCGCGATTGCTCTGGCGGTCGGGGCCCTGGCCGGCATGATGGCCTGGCTCGATGGTCCATCCGAGGGCCTTGTGCGGATCGGTCGTGAACAGGGCTACCTGCCTCCGTACTTCCAAAAGGTCAACGGTCAGGGCATCGAGGTCCACATCCTGACCGCACAAGCCCTCGTGATCACGGTCATCGCTCTGCTCTACGCGTTTGTCCCGACCGTTTCGAGTGCCTACTGGATCTTCACCGCGCTGGCAACGCAGGTGTACCTGATCATGTACGTCCTGATGTTCATTGCCGCAGTGCGTCTGCGTGGCGCGCAGCCAGATCATCTACGCGGATACCGTGCGCCAGCTCTCAGCCTGCTGTGCCTGGTCGGCGGGCTGGCATCGGTGATCGCGTTCCTGATCGGCTTCGTGTCGCCGTCACAGCTCGCCCACACGAGCCCCTTCGTGTATGCGGGGCTGATCGCGGCTGGGATTCTCATCCTCGGTGTCCTCCCACCGCTGCTGCTGCACCGTTTCCGGAAACCGGCCTGGAAGGCAACCGGGGTCGGCGAGCGCGCCCAGCCCTAGCCCATCGACGTCACAGCGACCGCGTCGCAGTCGGCCGGGCTGCCGATCGCATGCACGCTAGGCGTAGATGACGGCGTGGCTCGTCTGTGGCGCTGGCGTGCCCTGGCCGAGAAGTCTCCGCCTCGAACAAAGCGCAGCGGCAACGAGCTACAGATCTCGTGGCGACTCGACACGCAAAGCGCGGGCGAACTCGAAGCGCTCGCCGACGCCGAGCGTGAGTGCTGCGCCTTCGTAACGTGGTCGGTGAGCCGGCGGGAGCCCGACACGGTCCTGACGATCACGGCCGACCCGGGTAGGCCCGAGGATCTCGACGCCATCACGGCGTTGTTCGCCCGCGCTGCCTAGGCGGTCGCAATGTATGAAAGCAGCAGGCGCCGACTGTGCATCGCAGGCGGCTGCTTGGCGCGAACAGCAGCCCCCCGTTTGCGATGCTGTACTCGTGGGCGGTATTGAGGATGCGACCCCGGTCGAGCTGCCGATCTCATGCACGCTAGGCGTAGATGACGGCGTGGCTCGTCTGTGGCGCTGGCGTGCCCTGGCCGAGAAGTCTCCGCCTCGAGCAAAGCGCAGCGGGAACGAGCTACAGATCTCGTGGCGACTCGACACGCAAGGCGCAGGCGAACTCGAAGCGCTCGCCGACGCCGAGCGTGAGTGCTGCGCCTTCGTCACGTGGTCGGTGAGCCGGCGGGAGCCCGACACGGTCCTGACGATCACGACCGACCCGGGTAGGCCCGAGGATCTCGACGCCATCACGGCGTTGTTCGCAGCGAGCTGACCCCGCGAGGCGAGGGAATCTCCCTCCGCGACCTTCCGCCCGGCCAAGCTGGAACGACCGCCTCACGATCGCTTGGCGGGCCGTCGGCCTCGCAGCCGATGAGCCACCGTCAGGCCGTCTCGTGGTGACGGATCTCGAACGTCGTCTCCTGCGGCGGTGACGCGAAGCCCCCGTCAATGCCTGCAGCCATCTTCGGCCCGAGCGTTCCGTCACGGAACTTCTCCCAGCTGCCCTTCGACTCATGGATCGCAACGATCATCCAGCCGCCGTCGGTCGGGCCGGCCACGTGAAACGTCTGGCCTTCCGGGAGGCCGTGCGGCGGATGCACCGCAGCGAGCGACGCGTTGTACTGGTCTTCGGTGCCGCCGGCGAAGTGGTGCACAACTGCGTACGACATATCGGTACCCCCTATTGGCTCAAGCGCCGCCCGGATCTGGGCGGCGCTCTCCAACCGTACTCGGATCGCGCGTGCCTGTATGAAAGCCGCTGAACGAGCAGGTCGTCGAACTTACTCGCGACTGGCTGCGTAACCGACACCGCGAGGGCTGAGGCGCTCGCTCCCATACACAGCAACAGCGCCCAGCAGGCACCGCCACGCGCCTCCCTTGCGCGATTTGCGGTCACCTACCCTCGGCCATTTGGCTCGTGCTGGGTGGACGGCTGCGGCGAGCGGTTAGCTTGCTGGTCCGGGCGGCGGCGGGTCGTTGGCGAGCCGGCGCTCGATTGCGGTGCGAAGGCTGGTCACGTCGACTCCGAGCTCGGCGAGTAGCGCCGCAGCTTGGGTGTCGCGTGTGAGCGCGTCCAGCACGTGGATCGGCTTGATCTCGCTGCTCCCGTAGACGTGAGCTTGGCTGGCGGCGAGCGCCATCAG
Source organism: uncultured Solirubrobacterales bacterium (assembly GCA_963773395.1). Classification (GTDB taxonomy): domain Bacteria; phylum Actinomycetota; class Thermoleophilia; order Solirubrobacterales; family Solirubrobacteraceae; genus Palsa-513. Next base: position 148,651 of record CAVZAY010000001.1, read on the forward strand.
CGGCGCGACAGCGGCGCTCGACAGCATGCCGCCGGTTGCCCCACCGCGTCTAGTCACCGTTGGCACCGGGCTGTCCCTCTCGCCTGGCTGTCCGCGATGAGCGCCGACCATCCGGATCACCTCGTTGCGAATCCTCTCCGGGCCAGCGTCGAGGTCGAGCAGGATGCGTGACGCGACGCCGTCGTTGTCGCGCACCAACCCGAGCAGGATGTGCTCTGTGTTGATGAAGTTCTGGCCGAGGCTCAGCGCCTCGCGCAGCGACAGCTCAAGCACCCGCTTGGCGCGCGGCGTGAACGGAATCTGGCGGGACGTACGCTCCGCCTCGCCGGGGCCGACGATCCGCACTACCTGTTCGCGCACGCGCTCAAGCGTGAGGCCGAGGTACTCAAGAACGCGTGCCGCGAGCCCCTCCTGCTCGCGCAGCAGCCCGAGCAGGATGTGCTCGGTCCCGATATGGTCGTGTCCCAGGCTGCGCACTTCCTCTTGCGCGTAAACAACGACTTGTCGGGCGCGCCCCGTGAACCGCTCGAACACACAGTCAAGGATCGCACGCAACGCACCCACACGATCGGGCGCGCCTCTGCGATGACAGCCACCAGACGGCCCCTTCCCATGCAAGCAGCCACCAACGCTGGCCCGTCGCACGCTGCCGCATTGCGCGAGTTGCGAGCAGGCGGGTCGTCGGCGGCGGTCACTCTGGGGTGGGGCCGAACCGGCAGGCCGGCTGGTCCTCTGAGCAACCGAAATTACGCGTATCTGGTACACAGCTCCGCCATGGAAAGCGATGATGAGGATGAGGAAGTTCAGGATGTCGGTGGGCGCTCGTTCGACGAGTTGGAGGACGAGGTCGAACGGCTCGCGGCAGCGGCGAACGAACCGACTTCCGAGGGCGCGCACCCGTTAGAGGACGACGCGGATTGGTTCGCAGAGCAGGTGCGTCAAGCGATCGACGATCTGCCGGATGAGTTCCTGCGCACGCTCGACGACGTCGCGATCGTCGTTTCAGACGAGGGTCATGAGAACAACTGGTACGGCGTGTACCGCGGGCGTACGGTGGGTCACGAGCCCATGATTGGTCGCCCCATCTCGTATGCCTTGCCAGACCAGATTGTCATCTTCCGAGACACGCTGATGCGCGACTTCGGACACGATCCGGCGCAGCTTCGAGCGCAGATCACCGACACCGTGCGCCACGAGATCGGGCATCACCTCGGCTTGGACGAAGCAGAAGTGCGTCGCCTCGGTCTGTGACAGCCTGACGATCTTTCATGTCGAGAAACGCCGCAGCTGCTTCCGCAACAAGCAGCCGCCGACCCCGCTGCCCTGAAGGCAGTCGCTGCGCGCGACGAGCAGCTGTGTGACACGGGCTGGGCGTTGACCGGGGCTGGTTAGGATCTCGGCCGTGGGAGATGTTCTCATGCGGGCAGTGCCGCTCGTGCAGACGCGGCAGCTGCGGCAGACCGTCCTGCGACCGCACGAGACGCTCGAGCAGCTGGCGGCACACGAGCCCGCCGGCGCGTTCGCGGTTGGCGCCTTCGACGGCGAGGAGTTGATCGCGGTCGGCTTCGTCGCGCCCGACGGAGAGCTCGGCGGGTGGCGCGTGCGCGGCATGGCGACCGCGCCACACGCTCGTGGCAGGGGCGCCGGCACGCTCGTGCTCGAGGCGCTGCTGCGTCACGCGACAACGCGCGGGGCGCAGCGCATTTGGTGCAACGCGCGCACGCCCGCCCGCTCCCTCTATGAGCGTGCGGGCCTCCGCGTGGTCTCTGAGCCATTTGAGATCCCAGGCACCGGTCCGCACTACGTCATGGAGTTGACCCGCGGCCCGAGATAGCTCGGACCGCCGACGCCGGCCGCGGCGCTCGTACGGTCGCATCGACACACAGCCAGCCGCGAAGCCCGGCGCGATTCAGACTGCCGCAATGCGGGAGCAGGGAGCGCGCGAAGCCGCGGGCGCTTGCGCTTGGTCGCTTACAGGCCGCCGAGTAGGTCTCGGAGTGCGATGGTGTAGGTATCGAGCGCGGTACGGCCCTTGCGGCTGAGCGTGATCGAGGTGAGAGATGCTCTCCCGTTGCCGGTCGTTTTACTCGTCAGGTAGCCGGCGTCCTCGAGCTTTCGTAGGTGCGTGATCAGGTTGCCGGGCGTCAGCTTGAGCATGTCCTGCAGGCGGGTGAACGAGAGCGAGTCTCCGTCGGAGAGCGCTGCGAGCGTGACGACGATTCGCAGCCGCGCGGGAGCGTGGATCACGGGGTCCAGTGCGTCGGCGTCCATCGGTGGCTCCCTAGGCGGGGCCGAGTCGCTTGGCGGTCACGGCGGCGTAGACGACAACCCCGGCCCCCAGCGCGATCCCGGCTGCAAGCCACGCCGCGCTTGGTCCCACGAAGGCGGCGACAACGCCGCCGGTGACGACTGTGAGTGCGGCAGCGAACTGCGGCCAGTCGGCTTTGCTGGCGGCGATACCGAGCACGGTGGTCCCGACGACGATCAGCGGCGCAGCGGCCGGAATCACGCCGTAGACGATTGCGTGACTGGCACCGTAATTCTTCATCGCGCCCTGAATAACCGGGCTCCCGAGAATGAACGACACAAGAATCGCGACCCCCTCAAGCTGTTGCTGCCTCACCGAAGGGCCGCTGACGCCGGCGGTCGCGCGCCGGTAGATCTTCACGGAGGCGGCGATCGAAACGATCACCGCCACATACACGAGTGCGACTACGCCGAGGCTCGGTCCCGTGTAGGGGTGCTGTCCGCGTGTCGAGAGCCACAGTGCCCCGTAGGCGACGACGATCACGGCGCCCCCGAACAGCGTGATCCACCGAGGACTCAGATTGAACTCTCGCTTTGCATCCCGCTCGATTTCAGCGAGCATCCTGGCCGCCTCACGCGGCTCGAGCCGATCGCCGTCGTCGGCGGGAGCAGTCTGGTCGTTGTCGTGTGTTCCTTGCACGGTGCTCCTCTTCATTGGCTCTCACTTAGCTTTGACACGCAAAGCAAAGCATACAGCGCGCACGCCACCGGAATCGCTGCCTAGGACCGCGCAGACCGTGACCGCTCCCGCGGAAAGCAGCAGCGCCGTCAGCAGCTGAGCAGTTCTCACGAGGGCTCTGTTGGGTTCGCCGTACGCAATCCTCATCGCCCGAGTGCCCGTCCGATCGGTCTCCGATGGGTATTCTCGGTGCGCGGTCGCCATGGCGATCCGAGACCGACATAGGGGGTTCCGCGAGCCACGACCGGGCATCGAGCCATCTGCACGGCCGCTGCTTGGCCCTCGCGAGTTGGGCGCGCGGCGAGCCGAGGCACGGCGGCGGATTCGCCGGCGGCGGATCCTGTTCGGGACGCTGACTCCGCTGGCGGCAGTGGTCCTCTACTTCGGGCTCTCCTACGCGAACTACATGCTCAAGCCGACGAGCGAGACGTTCTCCGAGCGCTCCGCAGAGTGGGTGCGTGACGATGTGCCGTACGGCAACTGGATGATCGATACGGCCGAGCACTACACGGCGAGCGCGCCTCGTAAGGGCGGTCCCGGACTGAAGCGCCTGCCCAGCGTTGGCCTCAGTCCAGTGCTGCCTCTGGTGAAGCACGCCAAGGAGGTCGCCTACAGGCCGCCCCCGGTCAAGCCGGCGTTCGCTACGCCGCTGCCCGGTGAGGGCGTCTGGCGCCGTACGGGTCCATTGGTCGATGGTGGGCCGCCGGTGCTAGTTACGACCTACCGGCCGAGCACCGAGTACCCCTCGATCGTCGCCTACGTCCTGTGGATCGACCACACCCGCACCGACCTCGCCTATTACCCCGGCCGCTACGAACCCCCTAGCGCGGTCGCTCGGGGGCCGATGATGGTTCCGGTCGATCAGCGTCACCGGCTGCTCGCCACCTTCAACGGCGCCTTCACGCACGTTGACACCAACAACGGCTCGGCGGTCGACGGTCACACCAACGAGCCGCTGACCGACGGCAATGCCACGCTCGTCGGGTACCGCGACGGAGCCGTAAACATCCTCAAGTGGACCGGCGGCCCGCGCGCGCCGGCGGATATCGCCTGGGCTCGCCAAAGCCTCACCCCGATCCTCTGGCACCGCAAGCTCAACCCCGAGTTGAACACCGACCCGAACAGCATCCAGTGGGGTTACACCCTGGGCGGCGTCACCTTTACTCCGCGCACCGCCGTCGGCGTCGACGCCCACGGCAACGCGATGTTCGTCGTCGTGTCGGAGGCGACGGTGATCTCGCTCGCCCAGGTCCTTCAGCACATTGGGGCGGTTCGCGGAATGGAGTTCGACATCAACCCCGAATGGCACACGATGATCACCTACTCTCACCAGCACGGCCTTGGCCCGACGATGGTCGAGCCCCAGCCCCAGCAGTCCCCGGACCGCTACCTCACCCCGGACGACCGCGACTTCGTGGCGGTGTTCTCCAAGGTGCCCGGCCCAGTCACCGTCCCCTTCACGTAGGCGGCGCACCGGTAGGCGAGCCACCCGCCGCGCACGGACCCGCTGCCGCACGGACGCCTGCCGGCTAGAGGTCTTTCAGCCGGCGGCCGTACTGACGCTCGTAGTAGTCGCGGTATGAGCCCGAGCGAACCGGCTCCCACCACCAGGCGTTGTCGCGGTACCAGGAAACCGTGCGCTCGAGGCCTTCTTCGAAGCGCGTGCCCGCCCGCCAGCCGAGGGCGGCGATCTTCTCGGAGCTGAGCGAATAGCGACGGTCGTGCCCGGGCCGGTCGGTGACGAACTCGATCAGCGACGGATCGGCGCCCGTGAGCTCGATGATTCGGCGGACGACGGTCAGGTTGTCGCACTCGTCGGGACCGCCGACGTTGTAGGTCTCGCCCGCGACGCCGTGCTCGAGCGCAAAGGCGATTCCGGCCGCGAAGTCGTCGACGAAGAGCCAGTTGCGCACGTTGGCGCCGTCGCCGTAAACGGGCAGCGGATCGCCGTGCAGGGCGTTCAGGACCACCAGCGGGATCAGCTTCTCAGGGTGCTGGTAGGGCCCGTAGTTGTTTGAGCCCCGGCAGATCACGGCTTCGAGGCCATACGTGCGCTGATACGAGGCGACGAGCAGATCCGCACCGGCCTTCGTGGCGCTGTAGGGCGACGAAGGCTCGAGCGGCGAGCTCTCGGTGAACGATCCGTGCTCGATCGAGCCGTAGACCTCATCGGTCGAGACCTGGACGTAGCGGATGCCGCGATCGCGCGCCGCCTCGAGCAGGACGTAGGTGCCGAGAGCATGCGTCTGTACGAACGCGTCGGGGGCCGCGATCGAGCGGTCGACGTGCGTCTCGGCGGCGAAGTTGACGACCGCCTCGGCGCGCTCGATCGAGGACGCGACCGCAGCCGCGTCCTCGATTGCGCCGTGGACGAAGCGGAAGCGCGGATCGTCAGCGACATCCTGCAGGTTCTCGCGCCGGCCCGCATAGGTCAGCTTGTCGAGCACGACGATCTCGTCGTCGCTGCGCGCGAGGCGCTGGCGCACGAAGTTCGAGCCGATGAAGCCGGCGCCGCCGCAGACGAGGAGCCTCATCGCGGCGCCTCGGCGCGCACCTGCTCGAGGTAGGCAGCGAGCCCTTCCTGCCATGGCGGCAGGCGCGGCACCTCGGGGCGTTCGCTCACCAGGACCGACCAGGCGGGACGCTCTGCGGGAAGCGGGTACTCAGCCGTCGTGAGCGGCCGCACGCGGCAGTCGATCTCACACGCGGCAAACGTCGCGGCCGCCAGCTCTGCCCACGAGCACTGCCCGCCGCCGGCGACGTGCATGACGCCGCGCAGGCGCAGCTCGGCCACCTCGACGAGCGCGCGCGCGAGGTGACCTGCATACGTTGGACAGCCGATCTGGTCGGCGACCACGCCCACCTCCTCGCGCCCGTCGCTCGCCAGCCTGAGCATCGTCGCAACAAGATTGCGACCGCCGACGCCGAACAGCCAGGCCGTGCGGACGATCGCGTGTCCTCCTCCGGCGCTCAACACCGCTCGCTCGCCGGCGAGCTTGGTGCGGCCGTATGCGCTCCGCGGATTCGGAAGATCGGACTCGACATAGGGGCTCGTCGCCGTACCATCGAAAACGTAGTCAGTCGAGATGTGGACGAGATGCGCACCGCAGTCGTTGGCGGCTTGCGCGAGCAGGCCCGGCGCCACGCCGTTGACGGCGAGCGCGGCGTCCTCGGCCGACTCGGCGCCGTCAACGTCGGTCCAAGCCGCGCAGTTCACGATCGCCTCCGGACGCAACTCGCCAAAGACGCGGCCGAGGACGGCACGGTCGCAGACGTCGAGATCGCGCTCGTCAGGCGCCAGGACCTCATGCCCGCGCGCGGCGGCGACCCCGAGCACCTCGCGCGCGCACATGCCTGCGGCACCGGTGACGAGCAGCCGCATCAGGGGGCGGCGATCTCCGAGTTGTCGCCGACCATCAGCCGGTACGCGCGCGGCTGCTGGGCCTGGCGGCTGACGCTGACGTTGCGCCCGAGTAGCGAGGACTCGATCCGCACATCGAGGTCGTGCACATGGCAGCCGCTGAGCAGGATCGAGTTCTCGACCTCCGCGCGCTCGATCGTGCAGCTTTCCCCGATCGCCGTGTACGGCCCGATGTAGGCGTCGACGATCCGCGCGCCCGAACCGATGATCGCCGGTCCGCGCACGGTCGATCGGATCAGCTGGGCACCGGCCTCGACGATGACCCGGCCGTCGAGCTGTGAATCCTCGAGCTCGCCGTCGCAGCTCGGCTCGATCGTGTCGAGGATCAAACGGTTCGCCTCGAGCACGTCCTCGCGCCGCCCCGTGTCCTTCCACCAGCCGCGAACGATGTGCGACTCGACGCGTAGGCCGGTGTCGATCAGGTGCTGGATCGCGTCGGTGATCTCGAGCTCGCCCCGCGCGCTCGGCGCGATCGAACGCGCGGCGTCGTGGACGGCGGCGGTGAACATGTAGACCCCGACGAGCGCGAGGTTGCTGCGCGGTTGCGCCGGCTTCTCGGCGAGCGCGATGACGCGGTCGCCGTCGAGCTCCGCCACCCCGTAGCTCTCCGGGTCCGCCACGGCAGTGAGCAGAATCAGCGCGTCCGGCTCGTTCGCGCGGAAACGTTCGACAAGTTCGGTGATCCCACCCTGGAGGAGGTTGTCGCCGAGGTACATCACGAACGGATCGGTACCGAGGAAGCCTTCGGCGGTGAGCACGGCGTGCGCGAGCCCGGCGGGCTCGTCCTGGACGATATAGGTGACATGTACGCCGAAGCGCGTCCCGTCGCCGACGGCGGCCCGGATCTCGTCCCCCGTCTCGGGCGCGATGATGATGCCGATGTCGTCGATCCCCGCCTGCGCGAGGGATTCGATCGCGTAGAACAGCACTGGCTTGTTAGCCACGGGGACGAGCTGCTTCGCACTCGTGTGCGTGATCGGCCGCAGGCGCGTGCCGCGGCCGCCGGAGAGAATCAGGCCCTTCATCGCGAGGGCTCGCAGTCTCTCAGATGTGCGCGCGGGCCAGGCTCGCTCAGACTGCTGCGGGCTTGCGTGCCAGCGCTTGCGCCGCTTGCGCAACCGCGCCACGGATGTCATCGGGCTCAAGGACGGCGGCGTCGCCCGCTTCCTTGAGCACCTCGCGCACCAGCCAGTCGCCGCCGGCGAAGCTCAGCTCCACGGCGATCGCCCCGTCGTCGTACTCGGTGACGACTTTGCGTTGCTCACGCGCCCAGCGAGCGCGCTCGGGGGAGATCCACACCCGCGCGGTGCGTGAAGCCGTGACCTCGCCCGTTCGCGGCCACCCGTCGACGTCGGCGGAGGGGTTCACGTCCTCGCGCAGCGCGAACCGCTCGCTCGTGACCTCGGCGCGGCGGATCCGATCCAGCCGGAAGTGCCTGACGTCCTCCTTCGAGGGGTCGTAAGCCGCGACGTACCAGCCCTCACGGCCGTTGATCAGCGCATACGGCTCGACGCGGCGGGACGAGTACTCGTCCTCGTTCTCCTTGTAGTAATCGAGCTCGAGCAGCATGTGCTTGCGGATCGCTTGCGACACGACGCGCGAGATGCGCGAGTCATCCCCGCCGGCGTGCGCGACCTGCAGCCCCTGGTCCATCGGATCCTCGCCAAGCGCCGCGACGATCTTCGTGCGAGCCGAGGTGAGCGAGCCCTGGGGCAGATGCTCGCCGATCAGGTCGATCGCGGCGACAAGCGCCTTCGCCTCGACCGGCAGCAGTCGTGCGGGGCGCGCGAAGTTGTCGCTGTAGGGCTCCGGGTCGACCTCCACCGTGCCCGTGTCGTCGTCGATCTCTGCATACAGGACATAGGATCCGCCGCCGAAGTTCACGACGTTCAGCACGCCGATGTCCTCGCGCAACTCGGCCTCGGTGATCTGGAGGCGAGCGGTCAGGTCATCCTGCTCGAGCAGGCGCCCCGAGCGCCCCGCCTGGATCAGGATCGAGGCGAGCGTGACCAGGCGCGCGAAGCGCTCGGGACGGATCGCCGCCTCGTTGCGCGCGCCCGCGGCGGCCGCGCCGGTGGATCGTGCGCTCTGTGGCGGCGGCGCCGCCGCCGGGCGGCCCTTGCCCGCGGGTGATTGCTCGTGGCGCTCGACGATCAGCGAAACCCGCCGATCGAGCTCCGCAACGAGCTCGGAGGGGCCGATGATCGTCGCGTTCTCGCCGAGGCCGAGCACCCAGGCGATCAGTTGGCGCGCGCTCGAATACTCGGTCACGAACAGCTTGTCGCCGCTGCCGTCGATCTCGCGAACCTCGCCGTAGCGACCGTAGTGGCGGTCGAGCTGCCAAGCGATCCGTTCCGCGACCCGGATCTCGGCGCTGCCCTCGGCCTCACCGAACTGCCAGTCGGCACGGTTCGCATAGGTCCGCGGATCGAAGCTCGCCGGGCGGCGGAAATCGTGCTCGGCCTTGGTCGCATAGGCGACCTTCCCCCGAATCCGCGACAGCCTGAAGACGCGCAAAGCGTCGCGCTCGTGCGAGTAGCCGAGCAGGTAGAACTGGCAGCCGCGATAGAGCAGGTGATAGGGGTCGACCTTGCGCGGCCCGAGCTCGTCGCGCTCCATCGTGTAGTACTCGAAAGTGATCGTCTTGTTGCGGAAGATCGCCGTCTCGATCTTCACGAGCCGCTGCGAGAGCTCGTACCCGCCCGCCGAAGCTGTGATGCCCAGCGCCACCCCGCGTTGGTCCGGCGCCTCGAGCGGGCTGGGCCGACCCCACGTGATCTGCTGCAACGCCAAGCGCAACGGCTCGGCATAGGCGAATTCGCCGTCGAGCAACGACAGCGCCGTCGCGAGCCCCGCGAGCTCCGCGTCTGTGAACTCGATCGCGGGAAGATGAAAGTTCTCCGGGCGCAGCGAGTAGTTCTCCTGCTCCGCGACGCCGTCGATCGGCTTCTCCACCGTCAGCGGGATGCGCAGCGACTCGAGCTCCGCGCGGTCCGCGTAGAAGCGGCGCGCGAACGCGTCATCGTTCATGCCGCTGTAGCCCTCCACGTCGCGCTTGATGTCGAGCGCGGTCACCGGCCGGCGCTCCGCCATCAGGTACGAGATCAGGGAGAGCTGGCGGATCAGCTTTTCCGTGTCCTTTGCCATCCCTTCAACACGATAGCTGCGGTGGATGGCCCCGCCGTCCCGTCGTGTTGGTAAATCCGCGTTGTTTCGGGGTTTGGCGTGCTGTGAACGGCGATCTTGGGTTCCCGGCCGGCGGACGGGCGTCGCGGCGACCTGCAGCGCGTGCGGCGAGCGCTGCGCCGGCGCGTGGGGACTTCAGGCGGCGGTGCTGTGCTCAGCGAGGATGTCGGGGGCGACCGGCCGCTGAACAGGCGGCGAGTTCGTGGCCGGCACCGCAGCGAAGTAGGCAGTCGAGCCGAGCGCGCGGTCGTAGGCCGACCAGCTCTCGCCGGCGCGCAGCTCCTGCTCGAGGCGATCGAAGCTGCCGAGGCGGCCGCCGAGGTTGTCGGCCATGTGGACGAGTGTTGCCTCGCGGGTGCAGGGGACGACCGGGCTGCCGTGCTCCAGCGTGCCGTGATGGGAGAGGACGATATGGGTGAGGGCCGCTGCGAGGTCGGGCGGGAAGTCTTCGATCTGCTCGATCGCGCTGCGGACGCGGTAATAGCCGAGAGCGATCTCGCCTTGTAGGCGACCGGCGTCGGTCATCTCGATGGCCGTGCCGTTACTCGCGTACGCGTCAAGCTTGCCGATGTCGTGCAGCAGCGCGCCCGCGACGGCAACGTCGCGGTCGATGCCAGGGAAGGTGGCAGAAAGAGCGCTGACCGCCTGCGCCACGCTCAGGCAGTGCTCCAGCAGCCCGTGGCGATACGCCTGGTGGTAGTACTTGGCTGCCGGCGCGGTGCGGTAGCTCTGCCAGAGCGCGGCGCCGTCGCCCAGCATGCGGTCCAGGAGCCGGCGGATGTGCGGCTGCTGGATCGTCGCGATCAGCTCACGCAGGTCGCCTTCCATCTTGGCGGCATCGCGAGGCGAGGAGGGCAGCAGCTCGTCGAGGGAGAAGCTGCCCGACTCGGCCGGATGCAGCGCCCGGATATTGAGCTGCGGCCCGTATCGCGCGTGCACGCCGTAACGGCCGACCACACGCATCGCTGCGCCCGCCACGAGGAGCTCGCGAACCTCGGCAACCTCATCCCAGATCATCGCCGCGAGCTGGCCGCTGCGATCCGCGAAGACGACACGCAGGTACTCGCCGCCGTCGCGGCGTGAGCGCGTCTCGAGCTCGCGCACGAGCAGCACGCGATCGAGCTCGTCGCCGTCTTTGAGGTCGCGGATCAGCATCGTCTCTCAAGGTAGATGTGCCCGCGGACGGCAGCGGTACGCGAGTCGTTACGCTGCGCCTCGTGGCCACGGTCGTCATCAGCGGCGGGACGGGGGGCCTCGGCACCGCGGTGACCCGGACCCTGCTCGATGCGGGCTGGCACGCCGTCGTGCCCACTCGCGCCGGAGCCGGGGACGGCGGGGTGGAGCCGCATCCCGAGCTCGAGCTGATCGAAGCGGATCTGTTCGACGCTGCCGACGCCCGCAGGGTCATCGACAGCGCCGGCTCAGACCTCGGAGCCGTCGTCAACCTCGTCGGCGGGTTCTCCGCCGGCGGGCGCGTGCACGAGACGCCGATCGAAGAGTTCGAGCACCAGTTCAAGCTGAACCTGCGGCCCGCTTACCTGCTGTGCAACGCCGCGCTGCCGCGGATGCTCGAGCGCGGCACGGGGTCGATCGTCTGCGTGTCCGCGCGAGCGGCGCTGCGCCCATTTGCAGGCGCCGCCGGCTACATCGCGTCCAAGGCTGCGGTGCTCGCGTTCGTCGACGCGCTCGCAGCCGAATACACGCGGGATGGCATTCGCGCGAACGCGATCGTCCCGAGCGTGATCGATACGCCGGCGAACCACGCGTCGGCGCCCGACGCCGACCATTCGTTCTGGGTCAAGCCGCACGAGATCGCGCGCGTGATCCGTTTCCTGTGCTCAGAGGACTCGATCGCGACGAGCGGTGCGCACATCCCCGTCTACGGCCGGGCATGACGGATTGGGTGCGACCCGCGCTGACGGTGGACGTCGCACTGCTTGCGCGCGATCCGGCACTGCGCATCCTCCTCGTGCAGCGCGGGAGCGAGCCGTTCGCCGGCAGCTGGGCGCTCCCCGGCGGCTTCGTCGATGAGGGCGAGCGCGTGCAGGATGCAGCTGCACGCGAACTCGCCGAAGAGACCGGCGTCGCGGTGCCGGCACTGACGCTGCTTGGGGTCTACGACGCCCCGGGGCGGGATCCACGTGGCTGGACGGTCTCGGTCGCGTTCCTCGGTGTCCTCGAGCGCGAGCTCCCCGCACACGGGGCCGACGACGCCAATGACGCTGCGTGGTTCGAGCTCGCTGCGCTGCCGAATCTGGCGTTCGACCACGAGGAGATCGTGGCGGCCGCGGCGGCGCGCCTGCGCTGAGAAGGGCTGAGGCTCAGTCCGCCTGCGCGGCGGGCTCGCCCGCGTCCGGCGGGAGATCTTCTGCCTGGTTGACGGCCGCGGCGACCCGGCGCGGTCTCGCGATGCCGCTGAAGGCGAACGCGGAGTCGTCGGTTGCCGCGGTGTCGAAGTCGATCGTCCCGATCCGTAGCAGTCGCTCGAGCAGCGACTGCTGGACCTCGACGTTCTGGATGCGATCGATCGTCGTGTGCTGCTCGCGACGCGAGAGGATCCCGCGGCGGATGTACAGCCGGCGGTCGGTGATCGTGTACTGAATCGCCGCGCGGCGGACCGCTCCGACGGCAACCGACAGCAGGAGGATCGCGGCGAAAACCGCCGCGGCGATGCCCCAGCTCGAAACGAGCTTTGTGATCACGCCACCCAGGGCGGCAAGGACGACGCCTGCCAGGTGGAAGTCGAGCATCGAGCGCCAGGACGGATGGCCCTTGTAGATGATCGATTCGCCCTGCTGTGCGCTCATGGTCGAAGCCTAGATCTTCGGGCTGCGACTCGTCGTTTGAGCTTTCAGCGGGCTAGCTCCATGCGCCCGGGCGGCCCTCACGGCGCGCGCGAAGACCTTCCTTCGCTTCGCTGGGTGCCTCGCGCAGGTAGCGGATCAGCTCGCGTCGTTCCTGTTCGACGCCCGTTGGCGTGTCGACGCCGACGGCGCGGTTGAGTTGCCGCTTCGCGGTGGCGAGCGCGATGCGTGGCTTGTCGGCGAAGCTCGCAGCGAGCGCTTGCGTGACTGTGTCCAGCTCCGGCGCAGGAACCGCGCGGAGAACGAGCCCGATCGACGCCGCGTCCTCGCCCGAGAGCGTCTTCCCCGAGTAGATGAGCTCCCGCGCCCGCTGAATGCCGACGCGTCGCGGGAGGCGAACGCTCGCACCGCCACCGGGGACGGTTCCGGCACCGAGGTGACCGTCGCCGAGCTGTGCATCGGCTGCCGCCACGATCACGTCGCAGGCCAGTGCGAGCTCGAGGCCTGCACCAACGGCGAGCCCGCCGACCTTTGCGATCACCGGAACGTCGAGCGACTCGAGCGAGAAGCACGTGGCGGCAAGGCGCGTGAGCACGTGCTCGAAGTACTCCGGATCCGCGTAGCCGCGCTCGAGCAGGTCGTCGTCGAGGCCGATCGAGAAGGCGTCGCCCTCGCCGCCGAGGACGAGCACGCGAATCGTCCCGTTCGCTTGCACGCTGCGCAGCACGTCGCCGATATCGTCGAGCGCCTCCTCGGACAGGCTGTTGCGCTGGTCGGGCCGGGCGAACGTCGCGTACGCGACCTGCCCGGTGATCGTGAAGTTGAGCGTTCGGTGGCTCGGGGGGTCTGCCATGCCAAAGCGTCCTAGGGTCGGAGGCCTCGCCGCATCTTAGATGCGCCCGCCGGCGGGCGCCGGCCGCACCGTCGAACGCTCCGCTAGGACCGGGGGGCCGACGCCAGCCGCGCGAGCACCGCCACGACCAGCTCGCGTTCGGCAGCGCGGACGCGCTCGCCGAGTGACGCGACGTCGTCGTCCGCGAGCACCGGCACCTCGACCTGGGCGAGGATGTCGCCCGCGTCGTAGTCATCGGTGACCAGGTGAACGGTGGCTCCGCTGCGCATCGCGCCCGCCTCGAGTACCGCCGCGTGGACGCGGTCGCCGTACATGCCGCGTCCGCCAAAGGCGGGCAGCAGCGCCGGGTGCGTGTTGAGCGCGCGTCCCGCGAACGCGGCAATGGTCCGCGGGCCGAGCTTCTTCATGTACCCCGCGAGCAGCAGATGGGTCGCGCGAGCTTCACGCAGCGCCGCGAGGATCGCTCGATCGAGCTCGTCCGGGTCAGGGTGCGTCCGCGCGTTGAGCACGCGGGCCGGCACGCCGGCGGCCCGCGCGCGCTCGAGCACCTCCGCATCGGGGTTGTTGCAGATCAGCAGCACGGCCTCGCCCGCGATCCGCCCGTCGCTCAATGCGTCCAGCACGGCCTGCGCCGTCGTGCCCGCGTGCGAGGCGAGGATCGCGAGCGCGACACCACCTGTCCGGCCCCCCGCTGCGTTCGTGGTGCTCACGCCCGCGAGCGTAGTCGCGGACGATCCTTGCTAGCGCAAGCATCTTGCTAGAATTGACTCGATGCAATCACTCGCGGTAGCCAACCCCTCGGGCAGCCAGGCGCACCTGCGCGATGGGGCACGCCTTGGACCGGTCGAGTTGAACGTCACGCACCTCCCGCGAGCGCTGAGCTTCTACAACGACGTGATCGGCCTCGAGACGTTGCAGCGCACGGCCGCGACCGCAATGCTCGGCGCCGGCGGGGAGGCCATCCTCATGCTGCACGAGGAGCGGGCCGCGCAGCCCCCTGGACGCACGGCCGGGATCTACCACTACGCGCTGCTCTTCCCCTCGCGCGAGGAGCTGAGCCGCGTAGCGATGCGCGCGCTGCGCGCCCGCACTCCGATCGACGGCGCCTCGGACCACGGCACGCACGAGGCGATCTACCTGCCCGATCCGGATGGGATCGGGATCGAGCTCGCCGCCGACCGACCGCGCGAGGTCTGGCCGAGCTACGCCGACAGCGAGTTCGCGCGCGGCGGCCCCAAACCGCTCGACCTGCAGGACCTGCTGGAGCACGCCTCCGGACCGGCATCGAATGCGGGTGCGGCGGCTGGACTGCGGATCGGACACCTCCACCTCCACGTCGCCGACCTCGAAGCGGCTACGCGGTTCTATCGCGACGGGATCGGCTTCGAGGTGATGGCAGAGCTACCGACCGCGGTGTTCGTGTCGTTTGCTCGCTACCACCACCACCTCGCCTACAACGTGTGGCGCGGGCGTGGCGTACCCCCCGCCGACCCGGATGCGATCGGGTTGAGGCAGTGGACGCTCGAGCTCGCGGACGCCGCGGAGCTCGAGCGGGTGAGGGAGCGCCTCGGCGCGCTCGGCACGCAAGTGCAGGAGCGCCGCGATTCGGGGCTAGTGGTCCGCGATCCCTCCGGGATCGCGCTGGCGCTGAACGCGAACTAGTCGCCGCGCTGACAGGCGGCGGCGGCGCCGGGCGCGAAACGGGCGAAGACCGCGGCCAGCGTCTCGACCTCGGCGCAGCTGAGGTGATCGAAGAAGGAAGACTGGACGGCCGCGCGATGCGTGAGCTCGGCGAAGCGCAGGCCCTCGGCGCCCGCGGGCGTTAGATGCGCATTGATCGCCCGTGCATCGGAGTCGCACGGACGCCGTTCGATGAAGCCGCGAGCCTCGAGTGCATCGACGATCCGCGACACGCGGCTCAGGCTCAAGCCGGTCTGCCCCGCGAGCGCGGAGAGCCGCAGCCAGCGCTCGGGTGCGGCGTCGAGTCGTGCCAGCAGCTCGAGCCCGCTCAGCGTGAGGCCATGCTGGGCTTCGAGCCGCGCATCAAGCTCCCGTGTCAGTTGCCGATGGGTTTGGAGGAACCCGATCCAGGATTCGGCGTAGGTCGGGTGCCATTCGGCGGCCCCGTCCGTGCCGGCTATCTGGCAGGCGAGCGTTGTATCGGTGGTTCCAGAGTCCGGCATGTTTGCTAAGGCAAGTTTAGCTTGTCGCAAAGGCCACTTACAGGGGCCGGTGACGTCGACCGCCATACGCCGTAGTAGCTGTGTGAGCCCCAACGTCATGATGGCTCCATGAGCGCCGCGCTGCTGAGTGACTCCGGCGCGCGCGAGGCGGAGCGATTCGAGGCGCTCTACCGCGCCTGCGCGGCCGATCTGTTCGCGTATGTCGCGTCGCTGCTGCGCGATCGAAGCGCCGCTGAGGACGTCACGGCGCTCGCATTTGAGCGTGCCTACCGTCGCCGCGGGCTGTTCGAAGCTCGCCGCGGGAGCGAGCGCGCCTGGCTCTTCGCGATCGCGCGCAACGCCGCGCTAGACGAGCTCCGCCGGCGTCAGCGCGGCAGCCGACTGGTTGGCGAGATCGCCGACGACGAGCTCGGCTTCGAACCCGACGACGAGCTCGCGGAACGGCGCCTCGTGGTCCGCCGCGCGCTCGCGACGCTCGACGCCCGCGAGCGCGAGGTCGTGCTGCTGAAGTTCGTGGGACGGCTTTCGAACAGTGAGCTCGCGCGCGTCTTGAAATGCAGCGAGACCGCTGCCGGTACGCGCCTACACCGCGCGATCGTACGACTGAGGGAGGCATGTGATGTCCCGCAGTGAGCTGAGCCCAGCAGTGAGTGCAGAGCTCGCAGCCCTCGACGCGATCCTCGCCGGCGACGCCGTCGACGAGGAGCACCTCGAGCTGGCGGCGCTAGTCGACTCGGTGCGCGCGCAGGCTCCCGCCATGGGCGCCGCGAGCGCGCAGCGGATCGAAGCACGCCTCGCCGCGGCGCACGAGCCGCGGCGAAGGCGGATCGCGCTTGCGCGACCGCGACTTGCGCTCGCCGGGGGAACCGCCTTTGCCGTGGTCGTTGCGCTTGCCGCCCTGCTTGGCAGCGGCGCTCTGGGTGGCGGCGCCGGTAACGGTCCGCGGCCCCTGACGCCGCGCAGCGTCCCCGCGGGAGCTGGACCGGCGCTGCACTCGTTCGCGAAGACACCGGCGCCAGCGTCCGGCGCGGTGTCGGGAGCCACCGGGACGACCAGCAGCACCGCCTTCGGCGCACCGGCGGCGCCGACCGCCCCCAACGCGACACAGCCGCTGCCGAACACGAACCCGACCGGGCGGCTCGTCGCGCGCAATGCCTCGCTCACGCTCGCGAGCACTCCCGGACAGATGCAGACGGTGGCCGACGAGGTCGTCGCGAGCACCGTCCGGCTCGGCGGGATCGTCACGAGCTCGAACGTCAACGTGCACGGAATGGCGAGCTATGCGAGCTTCGACCTCAGCGTCCCCTCGCGCAAGCTGCCGGCGTTGATCGGCGCGCTCTCGAGCCTCGCCGCGGTGCGCGCGCTCGATCAGGGCACCAGCGACATCACCAACAGCTACGACGCGGCAGCGGCAACGCTGGCCGAGGAGAAGGCGCAGCACGCAGCCCTCGTGCGGGCACTCGCTGCGGCGAGCACGCTCGCCGAGCAGCAGGCGCTCGACGCGAAGCTCAAGGCGCTCGACGCGAGGATCGCCGCGAGCTCGCACCGTGTCGGGGTGCTTGTCTCCCGCGGTCACAACGCACGCGTCGCGGTGGCCATCGTGCCGGCGCACGCCGCGGCAGGTGCGGGCGCCGGCGGACCGGTCAACCGCGCGCTGAATGACGCCCTTGCGGTGCTCGACGTCGTGCTGGCGATCGCGCTCGTGGCGCTCGCGATCCTGCTGCCGACGGGCCTCGTGGTCGTAGGGCTGTGGTGGAGTGCGGTGAGCCTGCGCCAGCGCTCCCGCGAGCGGGCGCTAGCGGCTACGCGCTGATCGGCACGTACCAGCGCTGGCTCGCAACCCGCGCGAGCCAAGCGCTGATCGCGGGATAGCCGTCGAGGTCGAAGTCGGCTTCGTGCGCGACATGGGTGTATGCGTACAACGCGATGTCGGCGATCGTGTAGCGGCCACCGACAAGGAAGTCGTGCTCGCTCAAGGCGCGCTCGAGCGCATCGAGCGCGCGGTAGCCGCCGGCACGGCGAGCCTCGATTTCCGCCGCCGGCGGCGGGCTCGTCGAGAAGCGCACCCAGAAGCGAACGTTCGCGATGTACGGCTCGTGGTCGTACTGCTCGAAGAAGAGCCACTGCAGGACCTTGGCCTGCTCGAAGCGGTCCTCAGGCAGGTACTCGGTGCCCTGCGCGAAGTAGTGGATGATCGCGTTCGACTCGGCGAGCACGCGACCGTCGTCGAGCACGAGCGTCGGGACGCGCAAGGCCGGGTTCAACCCACCGAGAACAGCCGGCCGGTTGGAGCGGTCGACCACCGAGAGCTCCTCGCGCTCGTATGCGATCCCGAGCTGCGCGAACAGCAGCCGGACCTTGTAGCAATTGCCCGAGACCTGCGAGTTGTAGAGCAGCACCAGGTCCAGCCTAACTCAGCGGCCCGAGGCCGGCGAAGCGCGCCGCGACGGTCTCGAGGATCGCCCCCATCGCGGCGGCGGCGGGCGTCAGGCGCGAGCTCTCCGGCGTTGCAGCGATCACGCGGCGAACGGGGCTGGCGGGCGAAAGGGCGCGGATCGCGATGTCCTCGCGCCCACTCGCGAGCGCGAGCTTGGGGATCAGCGCCACGCCAACGCCCGCGGCGACGAGGCCCTGAACGACGCCGAAGTCGTCGCTCTCGAACGAGACGATCGGCTCGAACCCCGCGACGTGGCAGCAGCGCACCACGTGGCGCGCGCAGGGGCTCGAGGAGGAGGTCTGGATCCAGGCTTCTGCGCGCAGGTCCGCGAGCCTTAGGGTGCGTCGCGCGGCGAGCGGATGGTCAGCGGGCAGCGCAATGAACATCGGGTCCTCGAAGAGCGGCTGGCGCGCGAGGTAGGAGAACAGCTTGTCGCTTTCCCCCTCGAACTCGAACAGCAGCGCGAGGTCGAACTCGCCCGGCGTGCAGGCGCGGCGCGATCTCCTCGGGCTCGCCCTCGGCGAGCGTCAACTCGACCTCGGGGTGCTGGGCACGAAAGAGCGCGATGGCAAGCGGCATCAACGTCGCGCCCGCGGTCGGGAACGACGCCATGCGCAACTGGCCACCGCGCAGGCCGGCGATCGCCTCCATGTCCGCCTCCGCTGCGGCTATCCGCCCGAGGATCCCCTCGGCGTGAGCGAGCAGGGTTTCGCCGGCCGTCGTCAGGCGGACGCCGCGCGGCAGGCGCTCGACGAGCGTGACGCCGGTCTCAGCCTCGAGTGCCGCGATCTGCTGCGAGACGGCGGACTGGGTGTAGGAGAGCTCCTCGGCGGCAGCGGAGATCGAGCCCTGCCTGGCAACCTCGACGAAAACCTTGAGACGGCTGAGTTGAAACATTAGAAGGACTTATGGCGTGGATCACAAATATTACTTGAGCTGATGCCAAAACGGTGCGATAACACTCTTACACCAAGCTTTCGAAAGGCAGGGACCATGTCAGCCAACATCATCATCTCTTTTGACGGATCGGAGAACGACCACGACGCGCTCGCGCTTGGCCGGCTCCTCGCGCAGAGCACCGGCGGCGAGGTGGCGCTCGCGTACGTGCGGCACGCGCACGAGAGCGACGCTGCGCGCGAGCGGGCGGCCGCGCAGGATGCCACCGCGATCCTCGAGCGCGGAGCCCAGTGGCTCGGCGCGCCCGAGACCGAGCGCCACGTCGTCAACAACGCATCAACCAGCGAAGGCCTCGCACAGCTCGCCCAGGAGCACGCCGCTGACGTCATCGTGTTCGGCTCGGACTGGCACACCACACCCGGGCACGTCCAGCCGCTCCAGTCGGCGTCCGCACCTGCTCGAGGGCGGCCGGACTGCCGTCGCGATCGCCGCTGCAGGGCTGCGCGAGCGCAAAGACGCACAGCTCGCGCACGTCGCGCTGCCCGGCGGCGAGGTCGACCCCGCCGCCCGCGCGACCGCCGAGGCGTTCGCAGGGCGCGCCGGCCAGCCGCTCGCGCTGCCGACCCAGGAGCACGTCGACCTGCTCGTCGTCGGCTCGCGCCCCGGCTCCACCGAGGGGCGCGTCAGCTTGAGCGCCGCGGCCGAGTACCTCGTCGAGACGACCACCGCGAACGTGCTCGTCCTAGCGCGCGGCACCGCCCTCGGCGTCGCGACCAGGAACTCCGTCACAGCCTGAGCAGCCAGCAGCCCAAGCCTCGAACAGCCCGCGTTCGTCACCGCACGAGCGCGGGCTGTCTTGCAGAGGCCGCCGCGCGGGTGAGCGGTGACCGCTGGTTGCCCGGTGGAAGCTCCCTCCGAGCGAGGACGGCCGGCCCCGAATGGGCCGGCCGCCGCAGCTAGTGTGCGAAGGCCGCGTCGTGCGCGCCGGCGCTCTGGATCGGCTGGGCGAGCTTGGCGAGCACTTCCGTGCGATCGCGCAGGTCGCGCAGGAAGAGGTCCGCCATGTCATCGGTCATGCCCGCCCGGACGACGATGCGCAGGACCGCGAGATCCTCGCGGTTTGGCGGGAAGCTGTAGGCCGGGACCTGCCAGCCGCGCCCGCGTAGGGCGGCGGAGACGTCAAAGACCGTGTAGTTGCGAATCTCGGAGCGCAGCGTGAAGGCGAAGACCGGCAGGTCGGAGCCGTCCGAGATCAGCTCGTAGGGACCGAGCTTCGAGATCTCGGCGGCGAGGTAGCGGGCCACCGCGGAGGAGCGCTCTTGGACCTTGCGGTAGCCCGTCGCGGCCGAGCGCGGTGAACATGAAGTACTGCGCGATCACTTCGCTGCCAGGGCGCGAGAAGTTGAGCGCGAACGTCGGCATGTGGCCGCCGAGGTAGTTGACATCGAAGATCAGATCGCGCGGGAGGGCCACGTCGTCGCGCCAGATGGCCCAGCCGACGCCCGGGTAGACGAGGCCGTACTTGTGGCCCGAGGCGTTGATCGAGGCGACGCGCGGGAGGCGGAAGTCCCAGACGAGCTCCGGCTGGACGAAGGGAGCGACGAAGCCGCCCGACGCGGCGTCGACATGCAGCGGTACGTCGATCCCCGTGTCGCGCTGGAATACATCGAGTGCCTGTGCGATCTCGGCGACGGGCTCGTAGCTGCCATCGAAAGTCGAGCCGAGGACCGCGGCGACGCCGATCGTGTTCTCATCGCAGTGGGCGACCGCCTGCTCGGCGTCGAGGTGGTAGCGCGTGCCCTCCATCGGGACCAGCCGTGGCTCGACATCCCAGTAGCGGCAGAACTTCTCCCAGCAGACCTGCACGTTCGCGCCGGTGACGAGGTTCGGCTTGTCGGTCGGCTTGCCGGCGGCGCGCATCCGCTCGCGCCAGCGCCACTTGAGCGCCAGCGCGCCGAGCATGACGGCCTCGGAGGAGCCCGTCGTCGAGCAGCCCGTCGCGTGCTCGGCGCCGCCGGCGGGCGCATTCCACAGCTCGGCGATGATGTCGACGCAGCGGGCTTCGATCTCCGCCGTCTGCGGGTACTCGTCCTTGTCGATCATGTTCTTGTCGGCGGTCTCGGACATCAGCTCGCCGGCGAGCCGCGGCATCCAAGTCGTGACGAAGGTCGCGAGGTTGAGCCGCGCCGACCCGTCGAGCAGGAGCTCGTTGGAGATCAGGTCATAGGCGGCCTGCTCGCCGAGGGCGTGCTCGTGGAGTGAGTGCCGGGGACAGAGCTCGCCATCTGGATGTACCGCCGCCGCGTGGGTTCTGCGCTTGCTCAACCCCATCCGACCCTCCTCGATCTCGCTCGGTTCGCTGATCGTAGGGCAGCTGGGGACATCCGCAGGCGGTTTACGAGATCATTAGGAAATGGAGCGGTACCTAGTCCATAAGACCTACATCCGCCGCTCAACCTGCGCTCTATCTGAGGAGGAGCAATCGTGAGAAAACGCCATGGAGTGGTGGCATTCGCCGCCGTCCTTGCACTGATCGCCGGGGTCGCCTCGAGCGCCTACGGCAGCTCGTCATCCACTCCCACACTCACGTGGGAGCTCGGGACGGCGCCGCAGTCGCTCGATCCGGGCCTGGACTACACCACGCAGGGTTCTGAGTTCCACTGGGTCCAGTACCTGGGCCTCACGACCTATGCGCATAAGAGCCTCACGCCCGGGGCGGCACTGATCCCGGGCCTTGCGACGGCGCTGCCGGTTATCTCCGACGGCGGCAAGACCTACACGGCCACGCTCCGCAAGGGCCTCGTGTTCTCGAACGGCAAGCCGGTCGTCGCGAGCGACTTCACCTACACGGTCGAGCGCGCGATCAAGATCCCGTGGGGCGGCTCGGGCGCGTTCATCACGCCCGTACATCGTCGGGGCGACCGCGCTACGCGACCGGCAAGGCCAAGACGATCAGCGGTATCACGACGAACAACGCCACCGGGCAGATCGTCGATCCACCTGACACAGGCGTACGGCCCGTTCGACAACGTGCTCGCGTTCCCGGCGCTCGGGCTCGATCCCGGCGGGCACGCCGATGAAGGCCGAGCCGACCAGCCCGCCGCCCGGCGTCGGGCCGTACACGATCACGAACATCGTGCCGAACGTGTCGTTCAGCTGTCGTCAAGAACCCATACTGGGCGAAGATGAACATCCCCGGCATTCCCGGCCGGCTACGGTCAACGTCAACGTCAAGATCAACTCGAACGTCACGGCGAACGCGCTGGCCGTGCTCAACAACAGCGCCGACTTCTTCGACTGGGCCGACACGATCCCGGGCAGCCTGCTCGCCGCAGATCACGTCCCAGGCGACGGGCCGCTACAAGCTAGATCAACCTCGGTGGCTCGACGTACTACATCTTCCTGAACGCGACGGAGAAGCCGTTCAACAACCAGCTCGCGCGCGAGGCGGTCGTCACGGGACTCAACCAGGACGCGATGTCGCCGGCTCGGGTCCGGCACGCTCGATGCCGGCGTGCTACTTCCTGCCGCCGGACGTGCCGGGCCATCCGACGCGCGCCCGTGCCCGTACGGCGACGCCCGGCACGGGCAACCTCGCCAAGGCGAAGGCGCTCGTCAAGCAGTCGGGCATGGCGGGCCAGCCGGTCACGGTCTGGAGCGAGAGCCGCGCGCCGCGCCAGCAGTGGATGACCTACTACACGCAGTACCTGAACTCGATCGGATTCAAGGCCACGCAGAAGGTGATCGCCGACGCGACGTACTTCACGACGATCGGCGAGCTGAAGCTCCATCCCCAGACCGGCTTCGCCGACTGGAACCAGGACTTCCCGAACCCGGTCGACTTCTACGGTCTGCTGCTCGACGGGCAGGCGATCCTGCCGACCGAACAACGAGAACTTCGGTCGAGACCAACGACCCGTACATCAACGCGCAGGTGACGAAGCTCGGCGCGACGCCGACGACGCGAGCTCGCGCACGGTCGCCAGCCAGTGGCAGGCGCTCGACGAGTACACGGCGAAGAAGGCGTACGTCGCGGTGTTCGGCTACCAGAAGTTCCCGTTCTTCGCCTCCGACCGGGTCAACTACTCGAAGCTCGTCTTCCAGCCCGATGTACGGCTGGGACCTGACGTCGTTCCAGTTGAACTCGTAGACGTTGAGCTCGTAATGCCGCAGCGAATGGGCCGGGCCAGGTAGTCTGTCCCGGCCCATCCGCGCTTATGTCATGTCATTCCGACCCGCGATCGAGCCGCCAGCCGGCTTCGACGCCGAGCTCGCCGGCCGAGCTTCGTCGCGCGAGGCGGCGAGGATCTTCCGCCCGGCACCGGTCCGTACCGGCTCGCCTGGCGGCGGCTGCGCCGCAACCGCGTCGCGCTCGTCTTCGGCGTGCTGTTCCTGCTGATCGTGCTGCTCTGCCTGCTGGCGCCGGTCTACTCGCACGACATCGCGCACATCAGCCCGAACGTCGGGAACATCACCGGCACGGTCAAGGTCGGCGGCAAGGCCGAGGACATCGTCAGCCTGACCGGCATCCCGATCGGCCCGACCTGGCATTCACCCACTACTTCCTCGGCGCCGACGATGAGCGGCCGCGACGTCGCGGTGCGGCTGCTCTACGGCGGGCGCAACTCGCTGGAGATCGGCGTCGTCGCGACGCTGATCACGATGATCCTCGCGATCATCTGCGGGATGCTCGCCGGCTACTTCCGCGGGATCACCGACGGCGTCATCAGCCGCGTGCTCGACATCATCTGGGCCTACCCCGCGGTGCTGCTCGGGATCGCGCTCGGGACGGTGCTCGCGGTCGCGCGGGCATCGGGCCGTTCCACAGCACGACGCTGCTCGTCCCGGCGCTCGTGATCGGCTTCGTCTACATCCCGTACGTCGCGAAGCCGATCCGCGCCCAGGTGCTGGCGCTGCGCGAGCGCGAGTTCATCGACGCCGCGCGCCAGCAGGGTCTCAGCCCGACTGCGGATCATGTTCAGCGAGATCCTGCCCAACCTCGCGAGCACGATCATCGTGTTCATCCCGCTGATCCTCGCCAACGCGATCCTGCTCGAAGCGGCGCTCACCTACCTCGGCGCCGGCGTCCAGCCGCCGAACGCCTCGTGGGGGACGATGATCTCCGACGGGATCAGACCTGATCCCGGCGGCGTTCCAGCAACGTCCTCGTGCCGGGGATCATGCTCGTGCTCGCGGTGCTGTCGATCAACGTGTTCGGCGACGGCCTGCGCGACGCGCTCGATCCGCGGGCCAAGGTCCGGATCGGCGCATGGAGTAGCGGAGCATCCGCTGATGGCCCGCTTCATCGTCCGCCGGCTGGTCGTGATGGTCGCGTGCTGTTCGCTGATCTCGGTGCTCACGTTCCTGCTGTTCGAGGCGATCCCGAACGGCAACCCGGCGCGCTCGCTCGCCGGACGCCTCGCGACGCCCGCCGAGGTCCACTGATCAGCGTCAAGTACGGCTTCGACAAGCCGATCTGGGTCCAGTACGTGCGACACGATGGAGAACATCTTCACCGGCACAGGCCTACTCCTACACAGTCGGGCTTCAACGTGCTGACCGAGATCAAGGCGGGGCTGCCGGCGACGCTGTCGCTCGCGCTCGGCGCCGGCATCATCTGGCTGTTCGACCTCGATCGTCGTCGGCACGCTCGCCGCGATCAAGGCCGGCCGCTACACCGACCGCGTGCTGACGGTGCTGTCGATGATCGGCGTCTCGATGCCGCCGTTCTTCCTCGGCGCCATCCTGATCTACTTACCTCGGCTACAAGGCGGGCATCATCCCGCTCGGCGGCTACGTGCCGCTCACGCAAGCCCGTCGGCAGTGGTTCGTGGCACCTGATCGCGCCCTGGTTCACGCTGTCGGTGCTGTTCATCGGCATCTACTCGCGGGTCCTGCGCTCGACGATCCTCGACACGATCAACGAGGACTACGTCCGCACCGCGCAGGCCAAGGGGCTGTCCGAGCGCCAGGTGCTGATCCGCCACATCCTGCGCAACAGCCTGATCCCGATCGTCTCGCTGTGGGGGCTCGACCTCGCCCAGGTGATCGGCGGCGGCGCGATCCTGACCGAGTCGGTCTACAGCCTGCACGGCGTCGGCCAGCTCGCCGTACCAGTCGATCCAGCACCTCGACATCGATCACGCTGCTGTCGATCGTGATGCTGACCGCGTTCTGCGTCGTGTTCGTGCTCGGCGCGATCGTCGACATCGTCTACGCGTTCCTCGACCCGCGGATCCGGCTCGCAATGAGCGGCGTCCAGCGCGAGCCCGCTGCTCGAGGTCGAGGACCTGCGCGTCTCGTTCGCGACCGAGGACGGCCTCGTGCGCGCCGTCGACGGCGTCTCGTTCACGGTCGCACCGCGGCGAGGTGCTGGCGATCGTCGGCGAGTCGGGCTCGGGCAAGTCGGTCACGCGCGATGACGCTGATGGGCCTGACGCGCGGTCCCAACGCGCGGATCGAGGGGCGCGCGACGCTCGACGGCACTGGAGCTGCTGTCGGCGCCGCGAGCGCGAGCTGCAGCAGGATCCGCGGCGGCTCGATCGCGATGGTCTTCCAGGATCCGATGAGCTCGCTGGACCCGGTCTACCGGATCGGCGCGCCAGATCGTCGAGCAGATCCGCGTCCACGACCGCGAGGTCAGCAAGGCGCAGGCGATGGACCGCGCCGTCGAGCTGATGGAGCGCGTCGGCATCCCGCGCGCGCGCGAGCGCCTGCGCTCCTACCCGCACGAGTTCTCCGGCGGCATGCGCCAGCGCGTGATGATCGCGATGGCGCTGTCGTGCTCGCCGAAGCTGCTGATCGCCGACGAGCCGACGACCGCGCTCGACGTGACGATCCAGGCGCAGATCCTCGAGGAGCTGCGCGACGCTGCGCGAGCGAGACCGGCGCCGGGATCATCCTCGTCACCCACGACCTCGGCGTCGTCGCCGACATCGCCGACCGCGTGATCGTCATGTACGCCGGCCGCGTCGTCGAGCAGGGAACGCTCGACGAGCTCTTCTACGACCCGCAGCACCCGTACACGTGGGGCCTGCTCGGGTCGATCACGCGCGTCGACCGCGATCGCGCGGCAACGCCTGCCCGCGATCCCGGGAATGCCGCCGTCGCTGCTCAAACCGCCGCAGGGCTGCCACTTCCGCCCGCGCTGCCCGCACGCGTTCGACCGCTGCACGGAGGTGCCGGAGCTGAGCGCGCGGCTGCCCGATGCGCCCGGACCATCTCGACCGCTGCTGGCTCGAGCCCGAGCAGAAGCGCAGGCTGCGCCTGGTCGGCGACCAGATCGGGCTCGCGAGCCCCGAGCCGGTGATCTCGTGAGCGCGCCGACAGAGCGGCCGTACCGCGGACGCGTCGCCGCGACCGCGGGACCGAGCCGGCCGCAGGCGCCCAGCGGCGACGGCGCTGCCGCTGATGGAGGTCGAGCACCTGCGGGTGCTGTTCCCGATCAAGCAGGGCCTCATCATCGACCGCACGATCGGGCACGTCCACGCCGTCGACGACGTCTCGTTCGTGCTGCACGAGGGCGAGACGCTCGGGATCGTCGGCGAGTCGGGCTGCGGCAAGACGACGCTGATCCGGACGCTCGTGCGCCTCGTCGACGCCGACCGGCGGCGCGATCCGCTTCCGCGGCGACCGACATCACGGCCGCCGTCGCGCAAGCAGCTCGCAGCCGATCCGCCGCGAGATGCAGATGGTCTTCCAGGATCCGCAGGCGTCGCTGAACCCGCGCAAGCGCGTCAGCCAGATCCTCGCCACGCCGCTGCGGCTCCGCGGCGTCGCCGGGGACCAGCATCGAAGCCGAGAGCCGCGCGAGCTGCTCACGCGCGTCGGGCTGTCACCGCGAGCACCTCAACCGCTTCCCGCACGAGTTCTCGGGCGGCCAGCGCCAGCGGATCGGGATCGCGCGGGCGCTCGCCGTCGACCCGAAGCTGATCCTGCTCGACGAGCCGGTCTCGGCGCTCGACGTCTCGATCCAGGCGCAGGTGATCAACCTGCTCGACGAGCTGCAGGACGAGTTCCACCTGACCTACATCTTCGTCGCGCACGACCTGAGCGTCGTGCGCCACGTCTCCGACCGGATCGTCGGTCATGTACCTCGGCAAGCTGATGGAGGTCTCGCCCGCCGAGGAGCTCTACGACAAGCCGATCCACCCCTACACCTCGGCGCTGCTCGCGGCGATCCCGATCCCCGACCCGAAGGAGAACCGCGCGCGCGAGCGGCCGCTCGTCGCCGGCGAGCCGCCCAACCCGATCAACCCGCCGCAGCGGCTGCCGCTTCCACCCGCGCTGCCCGCGCGCGACCGACATCTGCCGCGAGGTCGAGCCGCCGCTGACCGAGTACGCGGGCGGCCACCTCGCCGCCTGCCACCACCCCCAGAGCGTCACCGCCGAGGAGATCGCGGCGTCGAGCCGCTCGGACGCGAGCCCGCTCGCCGCCGGCGAGGAGACACCCGCGGCCGACCCAGCCTGAACCGGACGGACCGGGTCAGGGGTGGCGGACCCTGAAGCGGTGCTCCGCTTCGAGCCCAGGACGCCACCGCGGCCCGGGAAGGCCGACCGGGTCATTGACCGGGCTCGTGTCGAGGCGGATCCCGGCGACCGTCAACCAGGCATGACCGCGGTTCGTGTAGACGGTGATCCACGTGCCCGGGCCCTTTCGGCCCCAGGACATCAACGCCGTCGAGTCCATCGGGTAGGCGAGCAGGCCAGCCGCATGAAGCGCGTAAGAGACCGACCCGGAGCAGTCGTAGGCGTTCGCTGAGAAGGAGAGGTGGCCGCCACCGTAGCGGTATGGCAAGCCGATCAGGCGGTTCGCGCTCCAGATCAGGACCTTCACGGCAAAAGGCGCGTCCTGGGGAGGAACCGCGAGGCCGGTGTCGAGGATCTCGGCCGCACTCCCCGGAACGGTTGGCCCGCTCGTCACCGGGCTGTCCGGGATCGGGTGCCTGTGACGGCGCGTCGGAATCTCGGGGCTCGTCGGGCCGGTGGTCCCCGTCGTGCCGGTCGTGCCGGTGGTCCCCGTGGTGCCCGTCGTGCCGGTGGTACCAGTGGTCCCCGTCGTGCCGGTCGTGCCGGTGGTGCCCGTCGTCCCGGTGGGTCCTGTGGACCCGACCGCCCCTGTGGCGCCGCTGTCGCCAGTCGCTCCGGTCGGTCCCGACGCGTCCCACGAAACCAGGCGTGAACCGGATGCGAGGGCCGGCGCAGCCGCGGCCGAGAACGCCAGCGTGGCCGCCGCCGCCACGAGAAGTCGTCGCCTCATCAACGGCTGAATCGGGAGCAGGGCCCGGCGCCTGAATTTGTGGGCGGCCGCGCCGGACCATTCGTCCAGCTGGCGCGAATACGGATCTCCTCGTTGCGCGCGCGATGGCGAGACCCAGACTCGAACTGGGGACACCACGATTTTCAGTCGTGTGCTCTACCAACTGAGCTATCTCGCCGAGCCAATCGATGCTAGCGATTGACGTGGGCACGCGTGGGCGCGTGCGCGGCTGCCGGATCCGAGGGCGGCAGCCCGAGCTGCGCGAGGACGCGCAGCATCGCCTCGCAGGACGGCGTCGGATGGCTCGAGGCGAGCCTGGCCGCGTGAACGGCGCGAATCGGAGCCCCCACGCCAAGCGACACGACCACGACGTCGGGATGGTTGCCGGCTCCGAGGGCGAGTGAGGGCAGCAGGGTGACGCCCGTGCCGGCCGCGACAAGCGCCTGGCTCGTCGCGATCTCGTCGACCTCGAAGGCAACGCGCGGCTCGAAGCCGGCCGCGCGACACGCGCTGAGGATGATCTGGCAGCAGAGATCCCGCGGCGTCGGATGGATCCACACGTCGGCGCCGAGGTCCGCGAGCTCGATCTCGCGGCGCTTCGCGAGCCGGTGGCGCTTCGGGATGACGGCGACGTAGGGGTCGTCGAAGAGGTGCGTGAGCTCGAGCTCCTCACCGAGGATGCCGGTAGCGGGCGTGAAGTCATAGACGATCGCCAGATCCAGCTCGCGGTTCTCGAGCGCAGCCGTCGCCTCCGCCGGCTCCATCTGAACGACACTGAGCTCGACGCCGGGGTGGCGGTCGTGGAAGGCGGCGACAGCCGCGGGAACCATCGCGGCGCCGGCGCTCTCGAACGCGGCCAGTCGCATGCGCCCCGAGCGAGCCTCGAGGTACGCCTCCAGCTCATGCTCTGCAGCGCTGATACGCCCGAGGATCGCGTCGGCGTGAGCGAGCAGGATCTCGCCCGCCTCGGTGGGACGTGCGCGCTTGCGGTCGCGCTGGACGAGGATCGCGCCCGTCTCGCGCTCGAGCGCCGAGATCTGCTGGCTCACCGCGGACTGCGTGTAGGACAGCGCCTCCGCTGTGGCGGTGAACGATCCGCGCTCGGCGAGCTCGCGAAGCACGACGAGACGCTGCGGATTGAGCATAAGCTCAGCTTATAGAAAGACGAGTAGGTTTGCTTGCGCTAATGGTGAATTGGCGAGAACCTTGTTCGCATGAGTCAAGCCAGCGCACCCACAGCACCACGCTCACCTGCCCAGCCACGAATCCGCGGCGCGCACCCCCGTTCCGCGCCGTTCGAAAGCCTCCCGTCCGAGGACATCGACAACCTCGACGTCCGGATCGCTGGCGGCGATGATCACGAGCACGTCGAAGCCCTCGCGCAGCGCGCGGGGGTTCCCCGCCCGGCGGGCGGCCTGCTCGTCGCCTCGGCAGGCGCGCGCATGCTCGCCGCGGCATCGATCGCGAACCGGGAGACGGTGAGCGAGCCGACACCGTCGGGGTTCGCGGCCGCAGCGGTTCTACGCCATCGACTCGCAGAGCAGGCGCGTCGAGCCCGCAGCCCGCGGCGCGCGGGCAAGCACAGCTACAGCTGAGCCGACCCCTGCGCGCCTCCTAGTGCTGCGTCGGCCAGCCGGCGCGCGGGTCGGGCAGCGGCGTGAGGCGCGCCTCGATCTCCTGCCGGCGCGCCTCGAGCCAGGGCGGTAGCACGACCTGGCGGCCCAGCTCCGCGACGGACACGTCGTGTGCGAAGCCCGGCCCGTCGTCTGCGATCTCGTAGAGGATGCCGCCGGGCTCGCGGAAGTAGATCGAATGGAAGAAGTGGCGGTCGATGATCGGCGTGCTCTGGATGCCCGAGCGCTGGAGATGCTCGTGCCACAGCGGGTGCTCGGCCACGGTCGTGCCCCAGGCGACGTGGTGGATCGTCCCCGCGCCAGGCATGCCGCGCTCGCGCGGCGGTGCGTCGAAGGAGATCGTCGAGCCGCGGTTGGCTCCGCGCAGCTCGAGCGTGCGCTCGTCGATCGCAAGCGCGTGCAGGACGCGCGCGAGCAGCGCACGGCTGCGCTCCTCGCTCAGGCTGTATGCACGCACGCCGGCGAATCCGAGCAGTGCGTGCTCTGACGGAATGTCCGGGTGGAACGCGCGCAAGGGCGCGTCGGGGACTTCGCCCGCGGGCACGAGCTCGTGCTCGAGACCTTCGTGGTCCACGAGAACCAGCGAGTCCTGGCTCAGCGCGTGCTCGACTCCCAGGCCGGAGAGGCGCTCGTGCCAGAAGGGCAGCGCGTCGGCGCTCGCGACCCGCCAGATCACGCGGTACGCCATCCCGGCGCCCGCGCGGCCGGGCGCGGCGCCCGGGTACTCGAAGAACGTCATGTCCGCGCCCGGGGATCCGCCCTCGTCTGCGTAGAAGAGGTGATAGACCGTCGGGTCGTCCTGGTTGACGGTCTTCGTCACGAGCCGCAGGCCGAGGACCCCGGTGTAGAAGTCGACGTTCCGCGGCGCGTCGCCGGTGATCGCGGTCACGTGGTTGATGCCGTCAAGGCGCAGGCCCGTCGTCGCCGGCTCCGCGATCATCGCGTCCGCTTCCTCGCCGCCCGTCGAGCGCATCAGCTCGAACGTAGCAGAACGCTCAGGCTGCGCCGCCCGCCGGCGCCTCTTCGATCGCAACCGGCTCCTGAAGCGGAAAGTGGCAAGCTGCGACGTGCCCGGGGCCGAACGGACGCAGCGGCGGCTCGACCTGCGCGCAGAGCTCCTGTGCGCGTGGGCAGCGCGTGCGGAAGCGGCAGCCCGACGGCGGATTGCGCGGGCTCGGTAGGTCGCCGCGGATCGCAACAGCGCCCTTGCGCTTCTCGATCGTCGGGTCGGGCACCGGTATCGCCTCGATCAGCGCTTCCGTGTATGGGTGGGCCGGGTGGTGATAGATGTCCTCGCCGCTGCCGAGCTCTACGAGCTTTCCGAGGTACATCACGCCGATCCGGTCGGAGAGATACTTGACGACGGCGAGATCGTGCGAGATCACGATCGAGGCCGTGTTGCGCTCGGCCTGCAGACGGCGCATCAGGTTGAGGATCTGCGAGCGGATCGACACGTCGAGTGCCGAGACCGGCTCGTCGGCGACGATCACCTTCGGGTCGAGCATCAACGCCCGCGCGAGCCCGATGCGCTGGCGCTGTCCACCCGAGAACTCGTGTGGGTAACGCTCGAGGGCGCTCATCGACAAGCCGACCTCGCCGAGCAGCCGCGCGATTCGCTCGTCCTGCTCTCGGCGCGAACCGATCCCTTGGATCTCGAGCGGCTCGCGCAGGATCGCCTGCACGCGCATCCGTGGGTCGAGCGACGCGTAGGGGTCCTGGAACATCATCTGCAGGTCGCGCCGCGCGCGGCGCAGGGCGCGGCGCTTGAGTCGAAAAACACGCTTGCCCTCGAGCTCGACCGTCCCGCTATCGGGGATCTCGGCGCCGACGACGAGCTTGCCGAGCGTCGTCTTCCCGCACCCCGACTCACCAACCAGCCCCAGCGTCTCACCGGCCGCCACATGCAGCGTGATGTCCGAGACCGCCTTGACGCTGTCGGCCTTTCGTTTGAGCAGCAGCCCGCCGGTGACGGGGAACTCGCGCACGACATTCTGGAGCTCGAGCAGACGCTCCGGCGTGACCGACCTGTGCCCGTTCGTCGACGCCGTGCCGGGGAGCGATGCCAGGCGCTCGACGGGCCCGTCGACCGGGTGCCAGCACGCGAACAGGTGGCTCGGATCCTGGCCGGCCAGCGGCGGCTCGTGCTCGCGGCACTGGTCGGTTGCGTACGGGCAGCGCGGAGCGAAGCGGCAGCCCGGCGGAGGCGGGGCGAGCTCCGGCGGCAGTCCCGGGATCGTGTAGAGCGCCTTCGTGCGATCCTGCTCGAGACCGGGGATCGAGCCAAGCAGCGCCTGCGTGTAGGGGTGGCGCATCGCCGTGAAGATCTGCTCGGTGCTCGCGCTCTCGACGATCCGCCCCGCGTACATGACGTTGATCCGGTCGGTTCGGCCGGCGACCACACCCATGTCGTGCGTCACGAGCAGCGTCGCCATGCCGAGGCGTTGCTCGAGGTCGTCCAGCAGCGCGAGGATCTGGGCCTGGATCGTGACGTCGAGCGCGGTCGTCGGCTCGTCGGCGATCAGCACTTTTGGCTCGCAGGCGAGCGCGATCGCGATCATCACGCGCTGGCGCAGTCCGCCCGAGAGCTGATGTGGGAAATCGTCCAGGCGCTCGCGCGGCTGCGGCATGCCGACGAGTTCGAGCACCTCGACCGCGCGGTCGCGCGCCTCGCGCGCCGACGCGCCACGGTGCAGCCGGACGGGCTCGGCGATCTGCTTGCCGACGGCCATCGTCGGATTCAGCGAGGACTGCGAGTCCTGGAAGATCATCGCAACGTCGTTGCCTCGCAATGCGCGGAGATCGCGCTGCCGAAGGCCGACCAGCTCGCGGCCGCCCAGCTTGATCGAGCCCCCGACGATATGCCCGCCGTTCGGAAGCAGTCCGAGCACTGATAGTCCGGTCATCGACTTGCCGCAGCCCGACTCGCCGACGAGCCCGAGCGTCTCACCCGCATCGATGCGCAGGTCGACGTTGCCGACCGCCTGGACGACCGAGCGCGTGAGGCTGATGTGCGTCGAGAGGTCGGTGACCTCGAGTACGGGCGTGGCGCTGGGCCCGCTCATCGCCGGCGCAGTCGCACGTCAAAGGCGTCGCGCAACGCGTCGCCGACGAGGTTGGCGGACAGCACGACCGCTACGAGGCAGCCGCCGACCGGGTAAACGAGCCACCAGTAGCCATCGGAGACGTAGCTCTGGGCGCCCCCGAGCATGTCACCCCAAGACGCTGTCGGGTACTGGACGCCAAAGCCAAGAAAGCCGAGATAGGCGAGCGCGATGATCGCGTCGGCAACCTGAAAGGTGATGTTGACGATGACGACCGACAGCGCGTTCGGAATCAGGTGCCGCAGTACGATCCGCCGGTTACCCGAGCCCATCACGCGTGCGGCGACGACGAAATCGCGCGTCCGCAGCGTCAGCACCTCGCCGCGCACGAGTCGCGCCGGGACGAGCCACGAGAAGAAGCCAAGCAGCAGGCTCTCCTCGACCACGGTCGCGCTGTACTTCGTCGCCAGCACGAGCACGATGAAGAGGAATGGGATCGACAGCAGAACGTCGACGAAGCGCATCATCACGCCGTCCACGATGCCCCCGACGAGGCCTGAGATGGCGCCCCACAACGTACCGATTACGGTTGCGATCGACGCCGCGAAGAAGCCGATCTCGAGCGCCGTCTGCCCCCCGACCATGATCCGCCCAAGCTCGTCGAGGCCGTGGTCGTCGGTGCCGAGCGGATACCCGCCGCCCGGAGGCTGGTCGGTGGCCAGCGGGTTGAAGACAGTCTGGTTCGTGTGGTAGATGAGCGGGCCGACGAAGCAGAAGAGGACAAAGAAGACGATGACCGCCAGCCCGGCGACGGCAAGCTTGTTGGCCATGAACTCGCGGAGCGCGAGCCGCCATCCGCTCGAGATGACCTGAACCTCACCCCCTTCGGGACCGATCAGCGACGGCTCTAGAGCACCGCCGAGGCCCTCGATGAGCGGGCTGGTGGGATCAGGCAAGACGGACCCGAGGATCGGCTGCGGCGATCGCGATGTCAGCGAGCAGGTTCCCGAGGACGGTCAGGACGCCCGTCAGCACGGTGTAGGCGAGAAGGATGTTGTAGTCGAGGTTCCCGAGCGCCTGGAAGAACAGGAACCCGAGGCCCGGATAGTTGAAGAGGACCTCGGTCAGCAGGTTCCCGGTCACGAGCGTGGGAATCGAGAGGCCGACGAGCGTGATCATCGGTAGGCAGGCGTTACGCAGCAGGTGCCTGAGCAGGACCGTCCGCTCGGCTAGCCCCTTCGCGCGCGCCAGGCGGATGTAATCCTGCGCTAGGGCGTCGAGGGCCGAAGAGCGCATGTAGCGACTGAAGGACGCGACGGTGATGGCGGCCAGCGTGACGATCGGCAGCGTCATCTGGAGCGGATGCGTGATCGCTCCCCAGGTGGTCGTGACGGAGCTGCTTACACCCGGCGGGAAGACATGCAGATCGAGCGCGAACAGCTGGATCAGGATCAGCCCGAGGAAGAACGACGGCATTGAGTAGAGCGTGAAGTTCAGCGAGGTGGCAACGTAGTCGCCGACGCTGTTGCGCTTCAGCGCTTGAGCGATTCCGAGCGGAATCGCGATCAGGAGCGCGAGGATCAGCGAGGCAGCCGACAGGTAGGCGGTGCGACCGGCATTCTCGTTGAACAGTGCGCTCACCGATTGGGAGAGCTTGTAGGAGTACCCGAAGTTCAGTTGGACGAGATTGCCGAGGTAGCTGAAGAACTGATCGATCTCCGGCCGGTCGTAGCCGTGGAGCCGATTCCACGATGCGACAGCAACCGGCTGCGCCTTGTTGCCCAGCACGTCGTAGACCGGGGACGGCGACAGCCAGTGCAGCAGCAGAAAGGTGACCGCCGCGATGCCCAGGACGACGATGACGGCCATCATGAGACGACGGATGACGTACCCGGTCATCCGCGCGCCTCTCCCACGTCAGGCGTCCTCATCGGCACGGTTGCGTGGGCCTTGCTTCTCTGCGAAGCGAGGGTACAGGCCATCGAATCCGATGATGCGCTCTGGCTAGCTCTTGTCTACTTCACGTACCAGTACTGCGGGAACCATTGCTGCTGGGTCATCGCCAGCCACCCGTCGGCCGGACCCGCGACCTTGTTGGTATTGACGGCGATCAGGTAGTCCTGATCGGGCATGAAGAAGACCGGCGGGTGCGTCTCCAGGTAGGCGGCCTCCGTCTTCACGGCGGTCGCGCTGCCGCTGTGCGCCGAGGCGGCCATCAGCGTGTTCGCCTGCGGGTCGTTGAAGGTGCCCATGTTGAATCCGGCACCGGGGTTCCACACGCCCTCGGCCGTCGGGTAGTAGTCGGTGAACAGACCGCCGTAGTTGTTGGCGCCCCAGTCGTTCGTGTACTTGGCTGCCGCCGGGTTGGCGTTGTTGTAGTTCGACGTGAGGAAGTTGAACGTCTTCGACTGAAGTGAGATGTCGATTCCCGCGGCCGCCTTGGCCTCGGAGGAGACAGCCTCCGCCTCCAAGGCACCAACCGAGGAGACCGCCTCCGGCTGGTTTGCCCAGACGAACGAGATCGGCGTCCCGGCAGGGATACCGGCGCCGCACTCGTTGGCTGCGGTGCCCGGCTTAACGCACGTCGTCTTCCCGCCGGGCACGACCTTCCAGCCGTGCGCCTTGAGGATCGAGACCGCCTTTGCCGGGTTGTACGGGAAGGGAGCGATAGCGGCAGACGCCGGCGCGTAAGGCGTCGGCGGAGAGCTCGGGACCTCGGTGTATGCGGCGACCGCCGCCCCCTTGTAAACGCCCTTGATGATCGCCGGCTGGTCGATCAGGTAGTTGATCGCCTGGCGGATATACACCTGCGAAGCGACGGTCCCCCAGTCGTTCGTCTTGTCCTTGAAATTGATGATCGCGCCGAACCAGCCCCATTCTGGCGCGCCGACGACGTCGATCCCCTGCGCCTTGAGCGCGGGTATCTGCGGGACCTGAGTCGGATCGAACCCGACCATGATGTCCAGGCCGCCCGCCTTGAGCGCGTTGAGCTCAGCGGTGAAGTTGGTGTAGGACTGAACCGAGACCTCGGACATGATCGGTTTCGGCGAGCCCTGATAGCCCGGGTTGGGGACGAGCGTGTAGGAGCTGTTCGTCGCGTTGAACGACTCGAGCTTGAACGGTCCGTCGACGTCCTTCCAGAGCGGGTTGGTGGCAAAGGTCGAGACCGACGAGCCCTGCTTGTTGAGGTAGTCGTAGATCTTCTTCGCGACCGCCGGGTTCGACCAGTTGGTCAGGTGCGCGCCGCCCGTGGCGTCGATGTTCCAGGCCGTGCTCGGAAGCGGGTAGACGTTGTCAGTGTCCTGCAGGTTGTTGTTGAGGAAGAAGCCCGGGTTGTAGGCCTGCTTCAGGTGCATGACGACGTCGTACTTGCCCTTCGTCGTGATGCTGGCAACGTTGTCGGGCATCAGGCCGGGGCTGTACTGGGCCCAGTTGGCCGGACTCTCCTTAACAGCCGCCTTCAGCAGGTCAAACCAGAAGACGAGGTCGTTGGCGACAACCGGCGCGCCGTCGGCCCAGTGAAGGTTGTGCTTGAGCGGGATCGTGAACGTCTTGTCGCCGTCGCTGGCGATCGGCGTGTTCGCCGCGCTCAGGCTTGGGTCGACCTTTGCCACGTTGCCGGTCGGGCCGCCGTAGAGCGGCATATCCAGCGAGGTCAGCAGCGAGATCGTCCCGGTCGTGACATTCGCGGCTGGAATGATCGGGAAGATGTAGGTCGGCGTCTGCCCGGTCAGCTGGCCCTGTGTGATCGTGCCGCCCGCCTTGGGGGTACCCGTCGGCGGGACGGTTCCGTAGATGCCGCTCTGCGCTGCACCCGCGGTCCCCAACATCGACACCAACCCGACAGCGCTGACGAGCCCGACGCCCAGCAGGGCGCGGCGAGCGCGTCTTGCAGCTCCCACACTCGAAATCGCGCGACCCCGACGACCCGCCATCGCGTCCTCGCTTCCTGCCAATGCGCGCCCGGTAAACCCCAAGATCCCCGGGAGCGTGGACTTTTAGAGGTGCGACAAGGCTACCATTGCGATTCTGCGAGGGTGCGGGCTTGCAAGGCGGCTAGCACGAGGGGCAGGTGGCGGCGTGAACCTCAGAACACGACCGGTGCTTGTGGTGACGCAGCGGGTCGAGCAGCGTGCGCTCGGTCGTCTGATGTATCTCCGCCACCTTGGCCGTTCAGACATGCTGCCCGGCGGGAGCTAGCTTAAGAGCGGCAGCGCGACGTACTTCGTCGCCAGGTACTCGCCGATCCCCTCGTGGCCGCCTTCGCGGCCGAAGCCCGACTGCTTGACGCCGCCGAACGGGGCGGCGGGATTCGAGACGATGCCCTGGTTGAGCCCGATCATCCCGGTCTCGAGGGCCTCGGCGACGCGCAGCGCGCGGTCGAGCTCGCGTGTGTAGAGGTAGGCGACGAGCCCGAACTCCGTGTCGTTGGCGGCCGCGATGGCTTCCGCCTCACTATCGAAGGCGACGACCGGCGCGACCGGGCCGAAGATCTCGTCTTTCAGCAGGCGGCTGCCGGCCGTGACGCCGCCGAGCACCGTCGGCGGGTAGAAGTAGCCGGGCCCGTCGAGCGGCTCGCCGCCCGTCAGGATGCGCGCGCCGCGGCTCGTCGCGTCGAGGACGAGCTCGTGCACCTTCTCGCGCTGCGTCTGGTCGATCAGTGGCCCGAGGTCCGTGTCCGGCTCGGTGCCGCGGCCGACGCGCAGACCGTTCATGCGTTGCGCGAGCCGCTGCGCGAACTCGTCGGCGAGCGGGGCGGCGACGTAGAAGCGGTTCGCAGCCGTGCACGCCTCACCGACGTTGCGCAGCTTCGCGACCATCGCCCCCTCGACGGCCGCGTCGATGTCGGCGTCGGCAAAGACGATGAACGGGGCGTTGCCGCCGAGCTCCATCGAGACTCGCAGGACACGGTCCATCGCGCGCGCGGCGAGGCGGCGGCCGACCTCGGTCGAACCCGTGAACGACAGCTTGCGCAGCCGATCGTCGTCGAACAGCGGGTCCATGACGCGGCCCGAATGGGAGGTGGTTATCACGTTGAGCACGCCGGCAGGGAGCCCGGCCTCCTCCAGGATTCCGGCGAAGGCGAGCATCGAAAGCGGGGTCTGCATGGCGGGCTTGACGACCATCGTGCAACCCGCGGCGACTGCCGGGCCGACCTTGCGCGTGCCCATCGCGAGCGGGAAGTTCCAGGGCGTGATCAGCAGGCAGGGACCGACCGGCTGGCGGAGCGTGACCAGGCGGGCGGCGCCGTTCGGGCTGACGGCGTAGCGACCGTCGATCCGCACCGCCTCCTCGCTGAACCAGCGCAGGAACTCGTTTGCGTAGGCGATCTCGGCGCGCGACTCCGCGAGCGACTTGCCCATCTCGAGCGTCATCAGAAGTGCGAGCTCGTCGATCCGGGTCGCGATCAGGTCGAACGCGCGGCGCAATATCTCACCCCGCTCGCGCGGCGGATGAGATGCCCACTCCGCCTGCGCGCCGGCGGCGGCTGACAGCGCCTCCTTCGCGTCCTCGGCGCTCGCGTCGGCGACATCGCAAAGCGCATCGCCAGTCGCCGGATCCTCGACGGTGAAGCGCGCGCCGCCCTGCGCCTCGCGCCAGGCGCCGCCGATGAAAAGGTCCTTCGGAACGGCCGCGAGGACGGCCTGCTCGTTGCGCGCCCCGAGCCTCGTCACCTCGGTCATCCAGGCAGCCTACTCTGCGTCGCCAGTGCGGCCGCTACCTTTGGCGGGTGTGGTCGCGCCCGCCGGCACTCGCCGCTTGTGTCGCAAGCCTGCTGCTCGGCGCGAGCGCTGCCAACGCGCAACCGCTGCTGGTTATCGATGGCGCCGGCGACGGGCACGGCGTCGGCATGAGCCAGGTCGGCGCGGCGGGCCTCGCCGCGCACGGCTACAGCTACAGCCAGATCCTCGCGTACTACTACACGGGCACGGCGGTCGCAACGCTGCCGAGCTCGCCAACCGTGACGGTGCTGCTCGCCGGCGGACGGCGAAGCGTCGGCTTCGCCGTGGCCCCCGGCGTCCGTGCCGGCAGCGTCGCGCTGCGCGGCGGCAGCTACATCGCAACCCCCGCCGGGACGGACCTCGTCTCGATCTACTCGCTGCGCAGCCACCACCGGCTCGTCCTCGGCAGCCCGGTCACGATCACGAGCGGCACGCCCTTCACGCTCACGGGCAAGACCGGCGCCGGCGTGAAGGACGGGCGCTTCGCCGGCTCGCTCGAGCTCGTGCGCCGCGGCGCGGGGCTCGACGCGATCGACGCCGTAGCCCTCGAGGACTACGTCGCGGGCGTCGTGCCGGTCGAGAGCACGCCGAGCTGGCCCGCCGCCGAGCTCGAGGCGCAAGCCGTCGCGGCGCGCAGCTTCGCCGTCACGACGCAGGTGAGTCCCGAGTTCGACCTCTACGGGGACACCCGCTCGCAGTCCTACGGCGGTGTCGGCGCGCAGACGCCGGCGACCGACGCAGCCGTCACGGCAACCGCCGGGCAGGTCGTCACGTATAACGGCAGCCCCGTGACGACCTACTACTTCGCGAGCTCCGGCGGGGAGACCGAGGACGCGCAGAACGCGTTTGTGGGCGCGGCCCCGGAGCCATGGCTCGTTGCGGTGCCCGACCCCTACGACAGCACCCGATTCGGGCCGCTCGAGCTGACGCTCGGGAAGGCGCAGACGGAGCTCGGGAAGCTGCTTCGCGGGACGCTCGAGGGCATCCAGGTGACGCAGCGGGGCGCCTCGCCGCGGATCGTCAGCGCACAGGTGATCGGTAGCGGCGGTGCGACCACGGTGAGCGGCGCGCAGCTCGCCGCGGCGCTCCATCTGCCGAGCACGTGGGCCTGCTTCGCGCTCAGCGCCACAGGCGGGCAGCCACCGGCTGGGTGGGACAGCGCCTGCGCCACGCCCCCGCCCCAGGGAACGACGGGTCCGACCAGCGCGACCGGTCCGAGCGGCACGACCGGCACGGGCGGGGGAACCGGGAGCCCATGAGCGGA
This sequence comes from uncultured Solirubrobacterales bacterium, assembly GCA_963773395.1. GTDB lineage: Bacteria > Actinomycetota > Thermoleophilia > Solirubrobacterales > Solirubrobacteraceae > Palsa-513. The sequence continues at coordinate 188,339 of CAVZAY010000001.1, forward strand.
CCGCTGCTCGCGCTCGACGTTCCCTGGCTGCTCTACCGCTCGTTCTACGCGATCCCGCGCTCCGTCAAGGGCGCGGACGGGCTGGCCGTCGGCGCCCTGCTCGGCACCGTCAACACCACCCTGACACTTGTCGAGGCCTTCGCGCCGCGCGCCGTGGTCTGCTGCCTCGGCGCCGAGGACGCGGTCTACCGGCGCGAGCTCTACGCCGGCTATCACGCACAGCGCGAGCCGATGCCACCCGAGCTGCGCGCGCAGTGGGAACGAGCCGCGGAGCTGCTCGCCGCCTTCGACTGGGCCGTGCGCGGACACCCCGAGCTCGAGGCGGACGACGTGCTCTGGTCGTGCTCGCGCGTGGAGCAGGCGGCCGGAGGGCGAACGCTGATCGCGACCGCCGACCGCGACCTCTACCAAGCGGTCGACGAGCACACGGCCGTCGTCGAGCTGCGCCGCGACGCGCCGCCCGGCACCCTCGGTCCGGACGACATCCGAGCGCGCTACGGCATCGCGCCGGCGCAGGTTCCCGACCTGATCGCGCTGCGCGGCGATCCCTCCGACGGGCTGCCCGGAGCGAAGGGCATCGGTGCGAAGACCGCGGCCGCGCTGCTGCGCGAGCACGGCGACCTCGAGGGAGTGCTCGCCGCGGCCGCGCGGGGCTCGCTCGCGCCGCGCGTCGCGCTGACGCTGCGCGCGCAGGCCGGGGAGCTTCGCGAGTTCAAGCTGATCGCGACCCTGCAGGACGTTCCGCTCGAGCGCCCGGCCGACGCCGCGACCGATCGCGCCGCGGGAGCAGCGGCGGCGCGAGCGTTCGGGATGAACGCGCTCGCAAAGCGCCTCGAGGCGCAGTAGCCGCTCAGAGCACCTTCGACAGGAAGGTCCGCGTCCGCTCGTGCTGGGGCGCCGCGATGATCGCGCGCGGGTCCCCCGCCTCGACCACCACGCCCTCGTCCATGAACACGAGCTTGTCCGCGACCTCGCGCGCGAACCCGATCTCGTGCGTGACGACGACCATCGTCATGCCCTCACGCGCGAGGTTGCGCATCACGTCGAGCACGTCGCCAACTAGCTCCGGATCGAGCGCCGAGGTCGGCTCGTCGAAGAGCATCAGCTTCGGCTTCATCGCGAGCGCGCGAGCGATCGCGACACGTTGCTGCTGGCCGCCGGAGAGCTGGGCGGGATAGGCGTCGCGCTTGTCGGCCAGCCCGACGCGCTCGAGTAGGGCCTCGCCTTGCTCGACGGCTTCGCCCCGCGGGATCGAGCGCACTCGGCACGGCGCCTCGATCACGTTGCCTAGCACGGTCATGTGCGGAAACAGGTTGAAGCGCTGGAAGACCATGCCGATCTCGCCGCGCTTGCGCGCGATCTCCGAGTCGCGCAGCTCGTAGAGGCGCTCGCCGTGCTGGCGATAGCCGACGAGCTCGCCGTCCACCCACAGCCGGCCGCGGTCGATCTTCTCGAGATGGTTGACGCAGCGCAGGAATGTGGACTTGCCCGACCCGGAGGGTCCGATCACGCACATCACCTCGCCACGCGCGACCTCCAGCGAGATGCCGCGCAGTACCTCCAGGCGCCCGAAGCGCTTGTGCACGCGCTCCGCCTTGAGCATCACGTCGGTCATCCGAGATTCGAGAGCTTGACCTCGATGTCGCTCATCGCGAATTGGTCATGACCGCTCGCGAAGACACCATGGCGCAATCGCTGCAGCGGCGTCGGCGGTAGCTCGCGCGACGATCCCCGCGCGTAGTAGCGCTCGAGGTAGTACTGCCCGACATAGAGCAGCGAGGTCATCGCGAGGTACCAGGCGGACGCGACGATCAGCAGTGGGATCTCCTTGTAGTTCGCGGCATAGATGTTCGACGTCGTAGTGAGGAGCTCGGCATAGGCAACGACGATCGCCAGCGAGGTCGTCTTGAGCATCGAGATCGTCTCGTTACCGGTCGGCGGGATGATCACCCGCATCGCCTGCGGCAGCACGATCCGGCGCATCGTCTGCAGCCGCGACATGCCGAGCGAGTGCGCGGCCTCGTACTGGCCCTCGTCCACCGAGATGATCCCGGCGCGCACGATCTCCGCCATGTAGGCGCCCTCGTTCAACCCGAGCGCGAGAACGACCGTGACGAAAGGCGGGATCAGGCTGTTCGCTGCGACGCTGAAGAACTGCGGGCCGAATGGGACGCCGAAGCTGAAGGCGTGGTAGAGCGCGCCGATGAAGGACCAGAACAGCAGCTGGACGAGCACCGGGGTGCCGCGGAAGAACCAGATGTAGAGCCAACTCGAGCTCGAGATGAGCGGGTTCGGCGAAAGGCGCATCACGGCCAGCACGATGCCGAGCGCGACGCCGAGCGCCTGTGCGCAGACCGTCAGCTCGATCGTCACGCGCACGCCGCTGACGATCCGCGAATCGAATAGGTAGTGGCCGACGAGCCCCCACTGGAAGTTCGGGTTGGTCGCGATCGAGTGACCGATCGTCACGACGAGGACCAGGACGATGGCGGAGGCGATCCATCGCCCAGGATGGCGTACGGGAACCGCCCGGATGGCATCCGGGTCCGACTCGGTGCTAGGTGGCCCCGGGTTCTCGAGCTCCGGCACCCTGGACCACTCGCCCTTCAGGCCGTGCTCAGCGCACTCAGCTGGTCGCGCCGTTGATCGCCGGGTGCGTGTCGGCGCCGCTCTCGATGGCCCACTTCTTAAGGATCGAGGCGTACCGACCGTTCTTGATCAGGTCCTGTAGCGCAAGCAGGATCGCCTGGTCGAGCTTGCCGGAGGACTTCGGGACGGCGATGCCGTACGGCGCCGTGCCGTAGGTCTGGCCGACCAGCTTGAACGCTCCAGACGACTGCTTGACCTGGTAGGCGGCGACCGGCGAGTCGGCCATCGAGACCTGCGCGCGGCCACTGGAGAGCGCGAGATTCGCACCGTTCTGCGAGGGATAGGGGAGCACGGTCAGCTTCTTCGAGCTCGGGCACTTCTTCGCCTGGGCCCCGGCGTCGGTCTGCTCGGTCGTGCCCGTCTCCACTGACACGGTGAGGCCGCAGAGGCTCGCGAGATTCGTGACGGCCGGGCCGCCACGGGACTTCTCGAAGAAGGACGTGCCCGCCTCGAAGTAGTCGACGAAGTTGACGGTCTTCTCGCGCTCCTTCGTGTCGGTGAAGGACGACATACCGACGTCGTACTTGCCGGCCGCGAGGCCCGGGATGATCGTGTCGAAGGTGGCGTTCACGACATTGACCTTGAGGCCGAGATCGCTGAACAGCCCAACCGCGAGATCCGCGTCCATGCCCACCACTGTGTGGCCGTTGGAGGCGATGAACTCGTTCGGGGGATAGCTCGCGTCGGCGGCGACGGTGACGGTGCCCTTCTTGGCGAGCGCTGCCGGGACGAGCGCCGCGGCTTTCTTGTCGACCGTGCTCGCGGCGGCGGCGGAGGCGCTGACGGCCGCGACGGCCAAGCCGGCGAGGAGGGCCGCGCTCGTGCGCGCGGACAGGGACTTCGACCTCATGGCACCTTCCACGTCAGACCCCTTCGCTCGATGGATGCACGACCGCGCGCAAGCGTACCCAAGGCGGGTCACGCCTGCGCCGCAACGACGCGAATCGTGTGCAGCCGTCGGTCGCTCGCACCCCTGACGCTGCCGCCCAGCTCGAGCGTGCGTGCGATGTAGGCGAGGGTCTCGGCGGTGAGCCGCTCGCCGGGCAAGACGTTCGGGATACCCGGCGGGTAAGCCGCGAGCGACTCGGCGGCGACGCGCCCGGCGGCGTCCGCCGCGGTGACGACCTCCTGCGGGCCGAGGAACGCCTCGCGCGGCGTCAGCACCAGCTCGCCCCACGGCGGCGGCGGCGCGAAGTGCTCCGCGCGGTCCGCTCCGGCGGGACCCACCTCGGCGGCCGCCTCACGCAAGGAACTGACGAAGCGCGCCGCGAGCGCCGCCGCCGGCTCCGCCATCCCGAAGACGCCGACGATCATGTTGTGCCCGGCGAGCTCGAGGTTGATGTCCGAGCGCTCGCGCAGGATCCGCGCCACCTCGTAGCCGTCGGTGCGCAGGCCGCGGACGTCGACCGCCAAGCGCAACGGGTCATAGGCGACGACTCCGGCGCGACCGACGAAACGCTCGTCGAGCACGTCGAGGCCGGGGATCGCCCGGATCTCCGCGCGGGCGTGGGCCAGGGCCTGCAACGTCTCGCCGATCAGCTCGTGCCCGTCCGTCGCCGCGAGCCGCCGCGCGGCGTCGAGCGAAGCGAAGAACAGCGAGCTCGGGCTCGTCGACTCGGTCAACGTGACGCAGCGATCGACGATCTCGCCGTCGAGCAGGTCGCCGCGGCCGAGATGGAGCATCGCCGATTGGGTGAGGCTGCCGACGAGCTTGTGCGTGCTCGAGATCACGAGGTCCGCTCCGGCGGCGAGCGCGTGCTCGGGCAGCGCCTCGTGGAACGCGAGATGGGCGCCCCATGCCTCGTCCACGACGAGCGGGACACCGTGCGCGTGCGCGACCTCGGCGAGCGCGCGAACGTCGGCCGCCGCGCCGAAGTAGGTCGGACTGACGATCCAGGCTCCGACGGCCCCAGGCGTCGCCGAGAGTGCATCCTCGAGCGTCTGCGGCAGCGGGCAGTGCGCGATGCCGAGCTCGGCGTCGAGCTCCGGCGCGACGAACGTCGGTCGCAGGCCCGACAGGATCAGGCCGTCGATCGTGCTCGAGTGGGCGTTGCGCTGGACCACGACCTCGGCGCCGTGGTGCGCGAGCGCCATCGCCGCGGTCACGTTGCCCTGCGACGCGCCGTTGACGAGAAACCACGTGCGCCGCGCGCCCCACGCGGCGGCGGCGAGTAGCTGCGCCCGCTCGAACGGCGTCGGCACGGGACCGACGTCGACGCCCCAGGTGAGCGCCGGTATGTCATGCATCAGCGCTTTGGTCCCGATCACCCGCGCGAGCTCGGGGTCGGCGCCCGGCCCACCCTTGTGCCCGGGCACGTGCAGGCGCGCCGGGTCGCGTGCAGCGTACTCGCGGATCGCGTCCAGATAGGGGGTCTCGTGCTGATCTGCCACGGAGCAGTCCTAGCAGGTCCCTGAGCTCAAGTGCACGGAGCCGCCGGGACCTCGACTCAGGGGGCGAACTTGACGGTCAGTACGTCGCCGTCGCGCATCGGGTAGTCGCGGCCCTCCAGCCGGAGCACGCCGCGCTCGCGGGCGCTCGCGTAGCCGCCGCCCGCGACGAGCTCGCGCCAGTCGACGACTTCGGCACGGACGAAGCCGCGCTGGATGTCGGAGTGGATCTCGCCGGCCGCGTGCCAGGCCGTGAGACCGCGGCGCAGATGCCACGACTGGGCGGGCTTGGCCTCGCCTGCGGTGAAAAAGGCGATCTGGTCGAGCAGCTCGAACGCTGCCCGCGTGACGCGCTCCAGACCCGACTCGGCAACGCCGAGCTCGGCCCGCAGGGCGGCGGCATCCTCGGGCTCGAGCTCGCCGAGCTCTGACTCGACGCGCGCCGAGATCGCGACCGCGGCGGCGGCGCTTGCGGCGGCGTGCGCGGCGATCGGCTCGGGCACCTCTGCGACGTCCTCGTCGACGTTCGCGACGAACAGCGTCGGCTTCGCGGTGATCGGCCCGAGCGAGCGCAGCGCGTCTCCGGCCTCGGGCGGAACGGGCACGCTGCGGGCGGGCTTCCCCGCCTGGAGCGCTCCGATCAGCTGCTCGAGCCAGGCTTGCTCCGCGATCGCCTGACGGTCGCCACCCCGCGCAACGCGCACGACACGCTCGAGCCGGCGCTCAGCCTGCTCCAGGTCGGCGAGGACGAGCTCGGTCTCGATCGTCTCGATGTCGTGCAACGGATCGACGGCGCCGTCCGGGTGGACGACGCGTTCGTCGCTGTGCGCGCGGACGACGTGGAGGATCGCGTCGGTTTCGCGGATGTGGCCGAGGAAGCGGTTGCCGAGGCCCTCGCCGCGATGCGCGCCCGCGACCAGCCCGGCGATGTCCTGGAAGGAGATCGTGTCGAACACGACCTCGCTCGCGCCGACGACCGCCGCAACCTGCTCGAGGCGCTCGTCGCGGATCGGGACGATCGCGACGTTCGGCTCGATCGTCGTGAACGGGTAGTTCGCCGCCTCGGCGCCCGCCTGCGTGAGCGCGTTGAAGAGCGAGGACTTGCCCGCGTTCGGCAGCCCGACGATGCCGACCTTCACGAGTGCCCGGACCCGAGCGGCGCGAGCGCGCCGAGCGCCGTGCCGAGCATCACGCCGGCGAGGACATCCGAGGGATAGTGGACGCCGAGGTACAGGCGCGTGACGGCGAGCGCCGTCGCGAGTGCGTAGAGCGGCGCGGGCGGCGCCCCGACTCGCGCGTACGCGGTCGCCGCGGCAAAGCCGGTCGTGGCGTGCGCGCTCGGGAAGCTCAGTCGCGTCGGCGTCCCCGTCAGCGGCGGCAGGTCGGGCAGCTCGGGGCGGCGCCGGCGCACGGCGAACTTGATTGCGGTGTTCAGCACGTAGCTGCCGGCAACGGTCGCCGTGGCGTCACGCCAGCGGCGACGTCGCTGCGGTGGCGCCAGCACGCTCGCAACGCCGCCGAGCGCGAGCCAGATCGCGGCGTGCTGACCGAGCCCGGAGAAGACCGCGACGGCCCGGTCGCGCGACGGTTGATCGGCGAGGCCACGAGCGGCGCGAAGCAGCCCGAGGTCGAGCCGCTCGAGCTCGCCCGTCAGCGGGCGCCTGGCGGCTTTGCCGGCCGCGCCGCGACGCGGGTCAGGCGCCGAAGCCGACGCGGGGCTCATCCGAGTCGACACGGATGTAGGCGACCTGCGCGAGGTCGAGCTGGACGATGCCGTCCTCGCAGGCGAGCACGTGCCAGCGCCCACCGCCGGCGAGGGCCTTGCGCAGCGAGTCGAGCTCGGCCGGTGCGACGCGCGCCGCGAGGACCTGACCGCCCGCGAAGCCGACGGAGACGCGCTCGAAGCGAGTCATCGCTGCGGATGCTCGACCAGCTCGGTCAAGACGCCAAGCGAGCTCTTCGGATGGACGAAGGCGACGCGTGAGCCATCGATCCCCGGTCGTGCCACCTCGTCGATCATCTCGACCCCCCGCTCGCGCAGCACGGCAATTGCCGCATCGATGTCATCGACCGCGTAAGCCACATGGTGCACGGACGGCCCGCGGCGGTCGAGAAAGCGCGTCAGCGCCGTGCCGGCCGCGAGCGGCGCGACGAGCTCGAGGCGACCGTCGCCGGCAGCGAGCAGCGCCGCCTCGACGGACTCGTGCTCGAGTACCTCTCGGTGCACGACGTCGCAGTCGAACCGCGAGCTGTAGAGGTCAAGCGCCGGGTCGAGCTCGCTCACGGCGATCCCCACGTGGTCGATCCGCTCGAACATCGCCCAAGTCTATTGCGCGCAATCAGCCGAGCAGGCCGCGTACAAGGTCGCCGAAGAACTCCGTCGCGTACTCGAGGTCGCGTACGTCGATCCGCTCGTCGGCGCTGTGCACGAGCGGGTCCGTCTCGAACTGGTTGCGGACTTGGTGGGGAAAGAACCCGTAGGCCTGGCAGTCGGGGAAGGCCGCGCGGAAGGTCGTCGAATCGGTGAACCCGGGAAGGATCGTCGGCACGACCGTCGCCGCGGGATCGTGCTCCTCGACCCAGCCGCCGATCCAGGCCGCGAGCTCCGCGTCGAATGGGGAGCTCGAGCCAACCACCTCCTCGGTCCATTCGAGGCGGTAGCCGTCCGCGCCGAGCACCTCGTCGATCGCCGCCAGTACCTCGGCGCGGCCCATCGCGGGCGGGACGCGGCAGTCGACCTGGAGGCGGGCGTGCGACGGGATCACGTTGATCTTCTCCGAGCCGAACGCCTTCGTCGGCGCGAACGAGACGCCGAGCATCGGTTCGACGATCGGCACGAGCCTGGGATCGATCGCGCCCACGCGAGCGAGCGCCGCCGCCGCGTCACCGTCCGCGAGCGCGCCGACGGCCTCGAGGAAGGCGCGCGGGTGGTCGGTGAGCGCGTAGGACGGCTGCCGGGCGGCGAACTTCGTCAGGAGCGGCGCGAGCTTGATCAGCGCGTTGTCGCCGAGGCGCGGCATCGACGCGTGGGCCGCGACGCCGTCGGTGTGCAGGGCGAAGCGAAAGATCCCCTTCTCGCCGCAGCCGAGGCAGACGAGGCGGCGCTCGCCGTAGTCGATGATCCCGCCACCGCCCTCGTTGACGAGGTAGTCGCAGCGCACCTTCTCCGGGTGCGTCCGCGTCAGCCAGACCGCGCCCTCGGACCCGCCCGTCTCCTCGTCGGCGACGACCACGACGAGCAGCGCGCCGCGCGCCGGGCGCCAGCCGCCGCGGGCGAGGCCGCAGACAGCGGCGACCTCGGCGGCCGTCTGGCTTTTCATGTCGAGCGCGCCGCGGCCCCAGACGAAGCCGTCGGCGAGCTCGCCCGACCACGGGTCGTGCGTCCACTCGCTCGGCGTCGCGAGGACCGTGTCGACGTGCGAGAGCAGGCAGAGCACCGGGCCGTCCGCCTCGCCGTCGAGCCGCGCGACGAGGTTAGGGCGCTCGGGCGTGCGCCCGAGCAGCTCGCAGTCGAAGCCGGCGCTGCTCAGCACGGCGGCCAGCAGCTCCTGCGCCGGGCGCTCGTCGCCGGGCGGGATTGACCGTGTTGAAGCGGATCAGGCGCTGGAGCAGCTCGACCGAGTCGGTGCCGCTGAGGTCCATGCGCTCATCCTACGAGGCGTCACGCGGCGGCGGCGCTGCCGTGGAACGTAACTTGTACGACCTTGAGCGCGAAGATCCGTCTCGCCACCACCGCCGACCTGCCGGCGATCGTCGCGATCTACAACGCGACGATTCCCACGCGCCAGTCGACCGCGGACCTCGAGCCGGTGAGCGTGGTCTCGCGCCGTTCCTGGCTCGCGCGCCACGACCCGCAACGGCGGCCATGCTGGGTGCTCGACGAAGGCGGTCGGGTGGTTGCCTGGCTGAGCCTCGAGAACTACAAGGAGCGCGCCGCGTACTCGATCACAGCCGAAGTCAGCGTTTATGTCGATCTCGCCCAGCGGCGCAGGGGCTACGCGCGAATGCTGCTCGCCCACGCCGTCGATCAGGCGCCCTCGCTCGGGCTCGAGCGGCTTGTTGCCGTGGTGTTCGGCCACAACGAAGCGAGCATCGCGCTGTTCGAGCGCGCCGGCTTCGCGCACTGGGGGTTGCTGGGGGGCGTCACGCGCCTGGATGGGGTGGCGGCCGACATCGTCATACTCGGGCTGGCCGTAGCCCAGGTAGCAACGTGAGCTCCGCCACCGCAAGCGCCGACGTCGAACCCGAGCCCCACCCGCTTGCACTGCTCGGGTCGAGGCGCGTCGCCCGCGGGGCCGTCGCACTGCTGTCCCTGGTTCTCGTTGCGGGCGCCGCCGAGATCGTTCTCGACGCGGCCGAGGGACACACGCCGATGGTGCCGACCCAGCCTGCCTTCGACAGCTGGCTCGCCGGGATCGGCAGCTACCTCGGCTACGACCAGTTCCTGCCGACGCTGCTCGTCTGCTTTGCCGCCTACTGCGTGCTCGTCGCGATCGGCGCAACGCAGCGCGAGCTGATCAGCCCGCGTCTTGCGATCGTCCTCGTCGGCGCGCTGCAGCTGATCATGTTCGCCGGCCCGGTAATTCTCGCCAAGGACCTGTTCACGAACATCGCCTACGCCTACGACGCGGTGCACGGCGTCAACCCGTACGTCCACGGGCCGTCCGCACTCACGAGCTACGCCGGCTACCCCTATGTGAGCCCGGACTGGATCAACTGGGCGAGCCCCTACGGGCCGCTGTTCACGCTCGTCACGCTGCCCGCAGGGCTCGTCGGCCTCGACGCCGGAATCTGGATCCTCAAGATCGAGGGGCTGATCGAGAGCCTCGCCGTGCTCTGGCTGACCTGGCGCTGCGCGCGCCAGCGCGGCTTCGACCCCGTGCTCGCGATCATCGTCGTCGGCGCGAATCCCCTGTATGCGATCTACGCGCTGGGCGGCTCGCACAACGACCTGCTGATGTTGGCGCTGATGATGGGCGGCGTGACGCTGCTCGTCGCCCCCGCGAGCGCACGGCGCGAGGGGCTCGGCGGCGCGGTGGTCATCGCGAGCGCGCTGGTCAAGGCGACCGCAGGAGTCATGCTGCCCTTCCTCATCATCTCCAAGCGACGCCTCGCGCCGATCGCCGGCATGCTCGCGGCGCTCGCCGGGGGCCTCGCGATCGCCTACGTGCTGTGGGGCTCAGCCGGGATCAACCTGCTCGCCGGGTTGCGGCGCGAGGGTCACCTCGTCTCCTCCTACAGCTTCGCGAGCCAGCTCTCGCACCTGCTCGGCAAGCCGGGCGTCTACCCGATCGACCACACGCTGCTGACCGCTGGCCTGGTCCTGATCCTGATCTACCTGCTGTGGCGCACCTGGCGCGGCTATGACTGGCTCACCGCCTCGGGTTGGGGATTGCTCGCAATCGCAGTGACAACGACCTGGCTGATGCCGTGGTACACGGTCTGGCCGCTGCCGCTCGCCGTGATCTCGCGCGACCGGCGCCTGCTCGTCGCCACCCTCGTCGTCCAGGCGATCTGGGTGGTCCACCAGACCTCGCCGCTCTACGGGCCGGTCCCATGAGAGAGCTCTGCGCGATGCTCCCCCCTGGCTCCGGCCGCGTGACGACGAGCTACGCAGCTCGGTGGTGTGGCGGTTGGAGACCCTTGTTCTGCTCGCCGCTGCCGTCGTGCTCGCGGTCGTCGCGATCAACGACCTCTTCTGGACCGTCCAGGACGCGGGCGTGCGCGTCGCCGACCAGAACACTGGCGCCACTACACCCATCGTGACTACTACAACGTGTCGGCGGGCAAGCTCGTCTACAACGAGGCGATCGACGTCGCATGCGCCAACGCGACGCCTGGCCCGCCGGGCGAGCGCACTCAGATCTGCCTGATCATGAGTGGGCCTGCAGTGCACGGGCTGCGGTCGGTCATCGGCGGTTGGAAGCTGCCGCCGCGCAAGGGCGACTTCCCGCGCTGCGCGCTACGACTGCTGTCGGCGCGGCCGCCACGAATACGATCTGCGCCCGGCGGCTAGCCGGGCTCCGGTGGAGCGCCTCTTCGACGAGCCGGACGCGGGCGGGCGCAACGAACCGCTCGCGCTGCGGATGCGTCCCCGCGTCCTCGACGAGATGGTCGGGCAGCGCTCGCTGCTCGCGCCCGGCTCGCCATTGCGCACCGCGATCGAGGCTGGTCAGACCGCACTCGATGATCCTCTACGGACCACCGGGCACTGGAAAGACAACGCTTGCGCGGATCATCGCGAACGCGAGCGGCGCCGCCTTCGAGGAGCACAGCGCGATCGAGGCAGGGCTTGCCGAGGTGCGGGCCGTGATCGAGCGCGCGCGCCACCGGGCGGGCCCAACCGTGTTCTTTCTCGACGAGATCCATCGCTTCAACCGCCCACAGCAGGACGCGCTGCTGCGAGCGGTGGAGGAGGGCACGATCGTCCTGATCGGCGCGAGCACCGAGAACCCGCGTCACGAGGTCTCGACGGCGTTGCTGTCGCGGCTTCGCATGTACGTGATGGAGCCGCTGTCGCCGGCGGAGATCGCGGTGCTGCTGCGCCGAGCCGTGGAGCGCGGCGAGCTCGGCGAGGCGACGCTGACCGACGCCGGCGCGGAGCTGATCGCGCAGCGCAGCGGCGGTGACGCGCGCGTCGCCCTCGGCGCGCTCGAGCTCGCGGCGACGATGGGCGGCGAGATCGACGCCGAGCGCGCCGGCGCCGCGATTGCGAGCGCGCTCGTTCGCTACGACGCGGCCGCCGACCGCCACTACGAGACGATCTCGGCCTGGATCAAGGCGACGCGGGGAAGCGACGTCGACGCTTCGCTGTACTACCTCGCGACGATGCTCGAAGGCGGCGAGGATCCTCGCTTCATCGCGCGGCGAATGGTGATCTTCGCCTCCGAGGACATCGGGAACGCCGACCCGGCCGCGCTCCCGCTGGCGGTCGCCGCGGCGCAGGCGGTCGAGCTCGTGGGTCTGCCGGAGTGCACTTACGCGCTCGCCCAGGCAGCGATCTACCTCGCGCTCGCGCCGAAGTCGAACACCGCCGGCAGCGCGCTCGGCGCCGCGCGCGCGGAGATCGCCGAGCGCGGCGCGCAGCGCCCTCCGACCTATCTGCGACCGGGCGGGCGTGGCTACGACTACCCGCACTCGCACCCGGGCCACTTGAGTCCCCAGGAGCTGATGCCGGCCGGACTCGAGCGCGCGCGCTTCTTTACGCCCGACGATGCGGAGGCGAAGCTCGCGCAGGCGCTGGAACGCGTGCGTGCGGCGCGCGGCCGCGATGATCCGCAGCGATGATCGAGGCGCGCAACCCGGCGACACTCGAGACGATCGGCCGCGTCGCGGTGACGGCGCCGGCGGGCGCAGCAACCGCCGTCGCGGCCGTCGGCGCCGTGACACCCCTTTGGGCACAGCTTCGCGTTGCCGACCGCGCGCGCTACCTGGAGCGCGCAGCCCAGGCGGTGATCGACGACTTCGACGAGCTCGCCGAGTTGATCATCGCGGAGTCCGGCCGGCCGCGCGTCGAGATCGAGGCGTTCGAACTGCTCGCGGCGATCGACACGTTGCAGTGGCTCGCGACCAACGCGCGGCGATTGTTGAGCGCGCGGGCAATCACCCTTCCCCGCACGCTGCATCCGCTCAAGCGCGCGAGCGCCGGGCACACGCCGCGCGGAGTGATCGCGGTGATCTCGGCCGAGAGCTCGACGTTTGCAATGCCGGCCGCGCATGTGGCCGGTGCGCTGCTCGGCGGCAACGGAGCCGTGCTCAAGTCGGCCCTTGGTGGTAGCCAGGCGGCGGAGGCGCTCGCCCATGCATTCGCGCGAGCGGGACTGCCGGAGGGCCTCGTCGCCGTCGTCCATGGCGGCGAGGAGCTGGGGAGCGCCCTTGCTCGCGAGCCAGCCGTCGCACACGTGCTCTTCAGCGGCAGCCAAGCCGCCGGCGCGAATGTCGCTGCCGCCTGCGCCGCGCGCGGCGCGGGGGCGACGCTCGAGATCACGGCGAGTGAAGCGATGATCGTGCTGGCAGATTCCGACCTCGACGCCGCCGCCGCCGGCGCCTTGTGGGCCGCTTGCGCGGGAGCGGGCCAGCTGCAGGGAAAGCTCGCGCGCTGCTATGTCGAGCGCCACGTCTGCGACGCCTTCCTCGCCCGCCTCGTGCCGGCGGCGCAGCAGTTGACGCCCGGCGACCCTGCGCGCCCGCAGACACAGCTCGGACCGCTCGCGAGCGCCGCCCGGCGCGAACGCATGGAGGAAGCTGTGTCGGCCGCGCTCGCGCTCGGCGCCGAGATGCACTGCGGGCAAGCCGTGACCGTGGAAGGCCTCGCAGGCGCCTTCCAGGCGCCCACCATCCTGAGCGGGAGCGCCGATCAGCTCGCACCGCTGTCGCATGAAGCGCGAGGCCCGTTCGTCGGCGTCGTCGCCGTGGACAGCGCGATCGAGGCGGTGGCGCTCGAGGCGTCGGCCCCGTTCGCGCGGGGCGCATCGATCTGGAGCACAGACCGCCGCCATGCTGCGCGGATCGCGCGCGAGCTGCGCGCCGGCGTCGTCTGGTGCAACGACCACGTCGTCGGACCGGTCCTCCCGCGTGACGCCGCAACTGCCGTGGCAGCCTGCGTGTCGGGCAAGCTGATCACGTGGGATCCGGGCGGCGCACGCCCAGCCTGGCGCTACCCCTACGACGCGACGAGCTCGCGCGCGCTGCGCGCGCTCGCGGCGCTGCACGGAACCCGCGCCGGCGATCGTGAGCGCGCGCTGCGCGCCGGCGCGGCACCGCTCGCCCGGGTCGCAGCGCGAGCGTTGCGCGGCCGGCGCTAGCAAGCCAACCGGCCCAGCTACGCTTTCGGAATGCCGGCACAGGCATATGCGGGCAAGCAGTGCGTCTGCCAGCTCCGCCGCGGCATCTGCGACCAGTCGTGCGTGCGCGACATGCTCGCGGTCCCGTTCTACATGGCGTGCCTGCGTCTCGCAGGGCGCCGCTGCCTCGTCGTGGGCGGCGGCGAGGTCGGGCTCGAGAAGGTCGAAGGACTGCTCGCCTGCGGCGGCGCCGTCACGCTCGTCGCGCCGGAGGCGCACCCGGCGCTCGCAGCGCTGGCAGGCGAGGGGTCGATCGAGTGGAAGGCGCGCGGCTACACTCGCGATGACCTCGACGGCATGTTCCTCGTGATTGCCGCGACCGGCGACAGCGAGGTGAACATCGCCGTGTCCCACGATGCCGAGGCGCGCGCGATGCTCGTCAACGTCGTGGACGTGCCACCGCTATGCAACTTCATCCTTCCGGCCGTGGTCCGCAGCGGGCCGCTCGCGATCGCGATCTCGACCGCCGGCGCTTCGCCGGCGCTCGCGAAGCGCATGAAGGGTGAGATCGCGGAGCTCTTTGGCGCGGAGTACGCCGAGCTCGCGATGATCCTCAACGAGGCGCGCGGCTGGGCAAAGGCGACGCTGCCGAGCTTCCAGCGCCGGCGGGACTTCTTCGAGGCGATCGTGAACGGGGAGCCCGACCCGATCGAGCTGCTGCGAGCCGGTGACGCGGCCGCAGTCCGCGCGCTGGTCCAAGCCGCGCAGCACGCGGCCGCAACTGCCTAGCCGTTTTATGTAAACTGACGCGCCGCGGCGCCATTGGACGAGCAGCCGCGTGCGGAATGGCGCCACGGCCGTTTGTATTAGCCCGGCGGCGTCCATTCTAAAGGTGCTTGCGCACACGAGCCGAGATGTAAGACGGCAGATGAGGCACGCCCGCAAATCCCTCCGCGCCGCCGCGGCGCTGCTCGCGGTCACCGGCACGTGCTTGGCGGCACTTGTTGGCAGCGCCGGCGCCGCCCAGGACGGACTGAATGTCACGTTCGGGCTGCCGGGCCAGAACGCCCACATCCAGTCCGTCATCGATCGCCTGCACCCAAGCTGGATTCGCGTCTTCGTCCAGTGGAACGAGGTCGAGCCCCAGGCCGGCGCCTACGACACCGCCCTGCTCGAGAACGCGAAGTCGTTCTTCGCGGCGCTCCCGAGCGCTACCAAGGTCGACGTGGTCTTCGACGATACGCCGAGCTGGGCCGGAGCAAACGCCGCGAGCCCGCCCAGCAACGACCACACGTTCGCCGCGTTCGCCAACTACGTCGCGAACGCGTTCGGGCCGGCGGTTGCGGCCTATGAGATCTGGAACGAAGAGGACAGCCCGAGCAATTGGTCGGGAACGCCGGCCGAGTACGCGAGCCTGCTCGAAGCCGCGTACCCGGCGATCAAGTCGGCGAACCCGAACGCGACGGTCATGCTTGGGGGCCTCGGAGCCAACGATTACCCCTACCTGCAGCAGCTCTACCAAGCGGGCGCCGGGCACTCCTTTGACGCGGTTGGCGTCCACACCGACGACGCGTGCTCGATCACCTCCCCCTACGCCTTCGCGTACAACCCGGGCACGACCCAGATCAACCGCTGGTCGTTCCTCGGCTTCACCACGGTGCACGATGTGATGGTCGCAAACGGCGACGGCGCCAAGCCGATCTACATGACCGAGCTCGGCTGGTCGACGACGCAGGCGACCTGCAGCGCGGGATCCTCGGCGGGCAAGCGCGCCGGCGGGGTGAGCGACCGGACGCAGGCGAAGTACCTGCGCGAGGCCTACCACTGCCTGGCTCAGCCGCAGTACTCCTACGTCACGGCGGCGATGTGGTTCGACATGGCGGACTTCGGCAAGCCCGACAACTTCTACAACCGCTACGGCCTGCTGAGCTTCGGGCTGAGCCCGAAGCCGTCGTTCACGGCGTTCGCGACGGAGTCCGCACGGGGCGACACGCTCAAGGGCGGGTGCGGCAACTTCGCGGGCCCACGGCTGCGCATGTCCGATCCCTACAACGGCGAGCACTACAAGGGGCCACTGCAGATCGCCGTCTCCGCGCGGCGCAACGGCAAGGCGCCAGGCGACGCGGTCGGCCAGATCGAGCTCACCTCCGACGGCAAGCGGATCATGTACATCAACAAGGTCGACGCGCACTATTCGCATGGCGTTCTCAGCGGCTCGATCGACTGGCAGGGCGCGAAGTACCTGGCGCCCGGACCGCACGTGATCACCGCCAAGGTCAACAACGCCAACGGCGTCACGTCGACCGTGAAGGTCACCGTCATCCACGTGTGATTTTCGCCGGCTTTGCCGGCCGAACCATCACGCGTCAACACTTGGGACGGTGGGCGTTGGGCGCGTCCCTGCGCTCTGTAGCATGGCTGCCGTGCCCGGGCTCAGAGATCGCGTCGTTGAGCTGACGGTTGCGTTCGGCGAGCGGGCCTTGGAGCCGCTCGAGCGCTGGCTCGGGCGATCGTCGCTGGTCGGCGACAAGCCGTTCTTCGAGGTCGAGGAGTTCCTCTGGGCGGCGGGGCTCGAGGCGAGCTGGGAGAAGATCCGGACCGAGCTCGACGCGGTGCTCGAGGACCAGGCGGACCTGCCGAACTTCCAGGACATCTCGGTCGACCAGGCGACGATGACGACCGACGACCGCTGGAAGACGTTCTTCCTTTACGGCTACGGGTTCGCCTCGGAGGCGAACATCGCGCGCTGCCCGCAGACGGCGAAGCTCTGCCGTCAGATCCCGGGGATGAAGACCGCGTTCTTCTCGATCCTCGCGCCGGGCAAGCACCTCCCGCCGCATCGCGGACCGTACAAGGGCGTGATGCGCTACCACCTCGGCCTGTTGATCCCCGAGCCGGCCGCGCAGTGCGGGATTCGCGTCGACACGCAGACGCGTCACTGGGCCGAAGGGCGCTCGATGATCTTCGACGACACCTACGAGCACGAGGCATGGAACGACACGGACGGGACACGCGTCGTCCTGTTCGTCGACTTCGTGCGCCCGCTACGCCAGCCGGCGCGACTGCTGAACTGGCTCGTTCTGTGGGCGATCGCTTACTCGCCGTTCATCAGCGACGCGAAGCGCCGCCACAACGACTGGGAAAAGCGCTTCGAGCAGCTGAAGGCCGGGCGCGCCGGCGCCCGGCGCGGCTAGCTGAGAGCCCGCAGCCGAGCTCTCGCGAGCAGGCCGCTTGCGAGGGCGGCCGCGAGCGCAAGCGCGAGGCTCGCGCGGTAGTTCGAGGCGGCGATCAGCGCCGCCGCCGAGCGCGTTGCCGAGCGAAGCGCCGAGAAAGATCGCGGTCGAGTTCCAGGCGAACGTCTCGGTCGCGGCGCCGCGGACGGCGACGCTGTCGAGCAGGAGGTACTGGGCGGCGAAGGTCGGCGCGATCGGCAGGCCGGCGAGGACCATGAGACCGGCCATCGCGAGGTCGGAGCTCGCAAGGTAGAGCGGGGCGATCGTGAGGCCGCAGAGCGTGAGCCCGATCCAGAGCCGGCGCTTCGCGTTCGCATCGTGCGTGCGCGTACCGAACGCCAGGCCGCCCAGAGCCGAGCCGAGCGCGAGCGCGGCCAGCAGCAGGCCAGCCACGTTGCGCGACCCGTGGTGCTCCGCGAAGGCCGGCATCGCGACCTCGGCGGCGCCGAAGGACGCGCCGAGCAGGACGCTCAGGCTGAGCAGGATCCGCGCATCCGCCGAGGCGAGCGCCCGGGCCCCAGCGACGCGGGTGCGCCGAGCGCCGGACGGGACGATCAGCACGAAGGCGCCGGTTCCGCCGGCGGCGAGCAGCGCGAGCGCGAACAGCGCGAGCCGCGGGCTGAGCGCTTCGGCGAGCCCCGCGACGAGCGGTGGCCCGAGCATGAACGCGAGCTCCTGCGTCACCGCCTCGATCGAGTAGGCGCTGCCGCGCAGCTCGCCCGCGACGAGGGTCGGCCAGAGGGCGCGCATCGCGGCACCGAGCGGCGGCATCGTCATGCCGGTCACAAGCCCGAGCGGGATCAGCGCCCCGATCGCGGCACCGTGGGATCCGGCCTGCGCGAGCGCTCCGGTGGCGATGACGAACGCGCCCGCGACCGGACCGAGGACCGCTCGCAGGCCGAAGCGGTCGATCGCGCGACCGAGCACCGGCTGCGCGAGCCCGACGCCAACCGCATAGGCACCGTCGATGAGGCCGGCGAGCGCGTAAGAGCGGCCGTCGGCCCGCAGCAGCAGGATGATGCCGAGCGCCGCCATGCCGAAGGGCAGGCGACCGGTCAGCGCCGCGGCCATGATCGGCTTGACGCGCGGAGTTGCGAGCACGGCCCGCTGGCGCTCGAACATCAGGCCAGGCGCGCCGAGGCGATCGCGATCGCCTCGGGGTTCGCGTCGACGAGGACGAAGCGGCGATCGAGCTGTCTGCAGACCGCGCCGAGCGTGCCCGAGCCGGCGAAGAAGTCCAGGCACCAGCCGCCCGGGCGCGAGGAGGCACGGACGATCGCGGCGCAGAACGCCCTCCGGCTTCTGCGACGGGTAACCGGTGCGCTCGCGCCCGCTCGTCGGGACGATCGTGTGCCACCAGACATCCGTCGGGCGCTTGCCGCGCGCGGCCTTCTGCGGCGTGACGAGACCCGGCGCCATGTAGGGCTCGCGATCGACGGCCTCGGCGTCGAAGAGGTAGCGGCGCCGGTCGCGGACGTAGACGAGGATCGTGTCGTGCTTCGCCGGCCAGCGGCGCGCGGGCTTGCCGCCGTAGTCGTAGGCCCAGATGATCTCGTTGAGGAAGCAGTCGCGGCCGAAGAGCGCGTCGAGCGCGACCTTTACGTAGTGCGCCTCGCGGTAGTCGAGGTGGACATAGAGCGTGCCCTCCGGAGCCAGCAGCTCCCTGGCGCGCTCGAGCTTCGGCGCCAGGAACGCGGCGTAGTCATCGAAGCTGTCGGCGTAGGCGAGCTCGCCGCGCACGCTCGAGCGGTAGCGGCGCCCGCCGAACCCCGTGCGGTCGCCGTCGTCATCGCGCTCGACCGCGACCCGGCGCGCGCGCCGGGTCTGCCCCGTGTTGAACGGCGGGTCGATGTAGATCAGCTCGAACGCAGCCGCCGGCAGGCGTGGCAGCACGCAGTCGGCGTCGGCCTCGATCAGAAGATCGTCGGCGAGCGTGATCGCGCTCGGAAGCTCAGCGGCGCGTATGAGGCGCATTGCGCTGCGAGCCTACGCAGCGTCTAACCTTGCGCCCCGATGCCAAGCGATCGCAACCTGCGCCGGGCGATGTTGCTGATCGCCGTGCTCGGGATCGGCGTCACGACATTCCTGACGATCCTCCATTACGGGCGGATCAAGGTGCCGTGCACGGGTAGCGGCAACCCGTGCGAGGTCGTCCAGACCTCGATCTACTCGCACATCCTCGGGATTCCCGTCGCGCTGATCGGGCTGATCGGCTACGTCGCGATCACGGCGAGCCTGCTCGCGCCGGATCGCGACGTCCTGCGCCTGGCCACGCTCGGCATGGCGCTCTTCGGCGTCGCCTTCAGCGGCTATTTGACCTATCGCGAGGCGTTCACGCTGCACCAGTACTGCGAGTGGTGCCTGACGAGCGCGGGCCTCGTCACGATCCTCTTCGTCCTGTCCGTGATCCGCTACGTTCGCGGCGCGCCGTTCTCGGTCGTGCCCGCACCCGACCGCGGCGGGTCGTAGCCCGGCAGCGGCGGCAGATCCCAGCCGCCGGTCTCCCCGCGATAGAGATCGCCGCCGTGCAGGAGCAGCGGCAGCGTGCGCGCGAGGATCCGCAGGTCGAGTGCCAGCGAGCGGTGCTCGATGTATTGGAGGTCGAGCTCGATCCGCTGGCCCCAGGGCAGGGCGGCGCGCCCGTTCACCTGCGCCCAGCCGGTGATGCCGGGGCGGATCGCGAGCCGGCCGCGCTGGCGCTCCGTGTAGACGGCCACCTGCTCGGGGACGGTCGGCCGCGGCCCGATCAGCGACATCTCGCCGCGCAGGACGTTCCACAGGTTCGGCAGCTCGTCGAGCGACGTACGGCGCAAGAGCGCCCCGACGCGCGTGATGCGCGGATCGTCCGCATCGACCCAGAGCCCGGCGCCGAGCTGCTCCGCGCCCTGAACCATCGTCCGCAGCTTGAGGAGATCGAACTCCGCTCCGCCACGACCGACGCGGCGCTGGCGGTAGATGACCGGCCCGCGCGAAGTCAGCTTGATCGCGATCGCCGCGAGCGCCAGGATCGGCGAGGCGAGCGCGAGCGCGAGCCCCGCGACGAGGATGTCGAGCGCGCGGCGGATCATCGCGTCCCCTCCGCCGCCTCCCAGTGGGTGGGCGTTGGCGTTGCGCAGGTAGTCCCACAGGCCGAGCGCGATCGAGGCGTTCATCGTGACGTAGTAGCGCGCGATCAGGAAGGGGCGTACGCGGCCCAACGCGGCTGTGACATAGAGGGTGACCTGCACAGCGAACGTCGCGTCGTAGACGAGGCCGCGGCCCAGCAAAAACGCATTCGTGACGAGCGCAACCAGGTGCAGCGCCCAGGCGCTGTAGCGCAGCACGCGGTGGCTCAGGATCATCAGCCCGTAGCGCAGGCCGTAGCCGCGCGGGGACAGCATGCCGCCGCGCAGCACGGTGATCCAGACATGGGTCATGAAGCGACGCTTGCGCGCAAACTCGCCCTCGATCGAGGGAACCATCTTCTCGGTTGCGCGCGCCTGCGGCACGTAGACCGCGCGCAAGCCTCGCTTGACCATCGTGGAACGGGAAGTAGATGTCGTGGTCCATCCGCGGGTCGATCACGACGTAGGCGCTGCGGCGCACGGCGTGCAAGCCGCCGTTGCCGGCGGTCACCGAGGCCAGGCGTGACTCGAGCGTCCGAACGGCCATCTCGTAGCGCCAGTAGAGGCCCTCCTGGTTGTCGGCACCCGGGCCCGCGCCGGCCTGGTGGAAGACGACCTGGCCGCAGGCGTAGCCGACGGCGGGATCGCCGAAGGCACGCGCGAGCTGGGCGATCGCGCCGGGCTCGAGCGCGACGTTCGCATCGGAGAAGACGATCAGCTCGCCGCGCGAAGCCGCGACGCCCGCGTCGAGGGCTGGGATCTTCCCGACGCGACCGAGCTCGAGCACGAGGTCCGCCCCGGCGTCGCGTGCGCGCGCGACGGTCGCGTCCGTGCACCCGTCGGCGGCAACGACGACCTCGAGTCGCTCGCGCGGCCAGTCGAGCGCGAGCGCGTTGGCCACCTTCGCTCCGATCACGGACTCCTCGTCGTGTGCCGCAACGATGACCGCCACGGTCGGCTCGAGCCCAGGAGCGCCCGGCGCAGAGCGAGCCGGCACGAGCCGCGCGAGCACGGCGAGCAGCGCGGGGTAGCCGAGCTGCGTGTACAGGAGGAGCCCGACGGCTGCCCAGAAGATCACCGCGACCACGGTCACGGCGGCGATTGTGGCGCACGCGGGCCGTCGGGCGCTCGCCACGGGTCTCGGTCAGCCCGTAGCGACACTGCGGCTTGCTCCGAGGGCCTCGAGCTCGGCTTCGGCGTAGCGTCATCATCAGTGGCCAGCCGCAAGCAGCAGAAAGAGGCTGC
Source organism: uncultured Solirubrobacterales bacterium (assembly GCA_963773395.1). Taxonomy (GTDB): domain Bacteria; phylum Actinomycetota; class Thermoleophilia; order Solirubrobacterales; family Solirubrobacteraceae; genus Palsa-513. The sequence continues at coordinate 209,741 of CAVZAY010000001.1, forward strand.
GCGGGCCGCACGCGAGCAGGCGGTCGCGCAGCTGACGGTGGCGCAGCAGCGCCGCCGCGCACGGCTACTGCAACTCGGCGGCGTCGTCCTCGCGGTGATAGCCGCCGCCGTCGTCCTGATCGTCGTCAGCTCCTCGGGCGGCGGCACGCCAAAGAGCGTCCTGACGCGCCCGCAGGCCAACGGCGCCTACTACTCGCCGACGGCTGCGAGGGCCGAGGTCAAACGCACGCTCGGCGGCATAGCGCAGGCGGGCAACCGGCTCGGCGACCCGCATGCACCAGTGACGATCACCGAGTACGGCGACCTGGTCTGTCCAGTCTGCGCCTACCTCGCGGCCACGACGCTGCCGCAGATCATCGACCGGCTCGTCCGGACCGGCAAGGCGCAGCTCGTCTACAAGGCCGCCGACACCGCGAGCTCCTACGCCAACCAGTCGGCGTTCGTGACCGACGAAGCGGGCGTGCTGTCGGCGGGGCTCCAGCGCAAGGCCTGGGATTACATCCTGCTCGTCTACGACGAACAGCCGCAGACGATCGCCGGGCAGCACGCCGAGGACGTCGCCTACGTCACGCCGGCGTACATGCAAAGTCGCGCCCAGCAGATCCCGGGCCTCGACCTGGTGCGCTGGCAGACCAACCTCAGCAACCCCGCCGTGATCGCGCAGGTCAAGGCCGAGGCCGCGGCCGCGGCGACGGACGCGCCCCAGGGCACGCCCGCGGTCATCGTCAGCGGTCCCAAAGGCCGCGTCACCTACGACGCGAACGGTCAGCTGTCGGTCGTTCCGACGGTCGGGCAGCTGCAGACCCTGATCAGCCAGGTGAGCTGAGCACTTAAGTTGCCGCAATCTGCGCCGATACACTCCCCGCCGTGGCGAGCAGACGCGAGCAGAAAGAAGCGGCGCGCCGAGCACGCGAGCAGGCGGTCGCGCAGCTGAAGGCGGAGCATGCGCGGCGCAGCCGGATACTGATGCTCGGCGGGGTCGTCGCGGTCGTGATCGCCGCGGTCGTCGTCGTGATCATCATCAGCTCCTCGGGCGCCGGCACGCTCAAGGCGCTCACGCCGTCGAAGCTGTCCAACCAGGCGGCCGACGGCGCCGGTTACAGCCCCAAGGCAGCCGTTGCGGACGTCAAGTCGCTGCTCGACGGAATCCCGCAGTCCGGCAACACGCTCGGCAAGCCGAACGCGCCCGTCACGATCACCGAGTTCGGCGACCTCGTGTGCTCCACCTGCGACGCGTTCGCGCTCTCCTCCGAACCCCAGCTGATCCAGCAGGAAGTTCGCACCGGCAAGGTCAAGCTCGTCTTCCGCGCCGACGACACCGCAAGCGGCACCGCGAACCAGAGCGAGTGGCAGGCGACGCAGGTCGCCGCGAGCTCCGCCGGACTGCAGGACAGGGAGTGGTACTACGTCCTGCTCATCTACGACGAGCAGCCGATCACGATCGGAGGACAGGACGCGGAGCTCGTCCCCTACGTCAGCACCTCCTACCTGCAGAACCGCGCCGAGCAGGTGCCGGGGCTCAACCTCAACAAGTGGCAAGCGAACCTTGGCAACTCGACCCTTATCAAGCAGGCGCAGACGGACCTGAGCCGCGGCGAAGGTCGAGGCGCCCCGCGGAACGCCGACGATCATCGTCACCGGGCCCTCGGGGCAGAGCCAGACTTACGACAGCAACGGCAAGCTGTCAGCCGTGCCGACGATCGCCCAGCTCAAGCAGCTGATCGCGCAAGTCAGCTGAGTCGCCTCATAGAGCGCGCGCGTGTCGCGCGGCGATCCGTGCCCAGGAGAGCGTGCCGTTGGCGAGCTCGCCTGCCGCGGCTCCGAGCTTCGAGCGGGCCTGCTCGTTGGTCAGTAGGTCAGTGAGGCCAGCTTGGAGTGCGGCCGGGTCGCTGGGCGGGACCAGATGGAGGGCGTCCCCCAGCTCTGCGAAGCCACCCACTTCCGTCGCGAGGATCGGCTTGCCGAAGGCGAGCGCCGTGGCGAGGACGCCGGACTGCTCGCTCTCGCGGTAGGGGAGGACGACGAGGTCGGCGCGGCGGAACACCGCGGCGAGCTCGAGGTCGCTGACGAAGCGCGTCACGAAGCGGACCGACGGCGGCGCGCGCGGCCTTGAGCGCGTCGATGTCGTAGCGAGGGCGGCCGACGATCCAGAGCTCGGCCCCGCCGACGCCTCTCCAGGCGTCGAGGAGGACGTCGAGACCCTTGTACGGCCGGATCAGGCCGAAGTCGAGGACGACCGGCCGATCGGTAGCGGGCAACTCGGGCGGTAGGGGCGATTCCGGGAGCGCTGCGAGGTGAGCGAAGGCGCCGTGCGCGATCACGTGGACACGCGCCGGGTCGAGGCCGGCCTCTGCGATCAGGCGGTCGCGGCCGTGGTTCGAGTGCGCGATGACCGCATCGAAGTGGTGCAGGAGGCGGATCTGGGCCGCGCGCGAGCCGGCGATGCGCTCGCGCGGCAGGATGTCGTGGGCGGTGAAGACGAGCGGGCGCCGCCGCGGGAGCAGGTGCGCGTCCAGCGCGGGGATCGTGAGCCACTGGAAGTGAACGACGTCGGCCTCGCGCGCGCTGGCGCGGTAGCGGAGCATGTCCGGGACGTGCGCAGCGATGCGAGCGGGGCGCGAGCTGCCATGCCGGTAGAAGAGCTCGCGTCGCTCGTAGCCGGCCGGTGCCGGCGCCTGCCCATGACGAAACTGGCTCGTGAAAAGCTGCGCTTCGACGCCGCAGGCGGCGAGGCCGGCCGCGAGCGCATGGTCGTAGGGCGGGGTGTACGCGGGGGGGTCGACGACGTGGACCTTCACTTGCGCACGACAATAGGGACGGCGCCAGCTGCTGCTGCGCAGCATCTGTCGCCGTCCCTTGGAGCGAGCTGCGGCTTGACCGACAATGTCGGTGTGGCGGTCGAGCTCACCTACTGCATCTGCAACACCGACGGCCGGCAACTGCTGCTTCGCAGCATTGCCGCCGTCGAGGCCGAGCGGGCGGCGTTGCCGTTCGCGACCGAGCTGCTCGTCCTTGACAACGGGTCGGACGACGGATCCGCGGCGGCCGTGCGGGAGCTCGGGGGGGATATCGAGCTGATCGAGATCGCGGCAGCGACGGTCGAAGGCGATCAATGACAGCGAGCTGATGGAGCGCTCGCGCGGGCGCTACTGCCTGCTGCTCAACGAGGACTCGGAGCTCTTGCCGGGTGCGACGCGCGCGCTCTATGACGCGCTCGAGGCGGATTCGGGCGCGGCGTGCGCCGTGGGCGCCCTGAAGCGGCCGGATGGGGCCGTGCAGCCGTCGGCGTGGCGGTTTCCGGGGGTGGGCACGGCTTTGCTGCAGGCGCTGTTCCTGCACCGGATGTTTGTCGTACAGAGCAAGGGCTCGCGCGTGCGGCGGATCGACTGGGGCCAGTCGGCGGCGCTGCTGGTGCGCCGCGCGGCAGCCGAGCAGATCGGCTGGATGGACGAGACGTTCTTCGTCTACTCGGACGAGGTCGACTTCGAGAAGCGGCTCGCCGACGCGGGCTGGCACAACCTCTACGTCCCCGACGCGGTCGCGATCCACCATGAGCAGCTCTCGACCGACGCCGTGCCCGAGCGGCGGATCGTCGAGCTGGCACGCGGGCGCGATCGCTACATGCGAAAGCACCACGGGGCCGCAGCCGCACTCGCGGTGCGCGCCCTGATCGCGTGGAGCTATCTCGTGCGGATGCTCGTCGCGCTCGCGCGCGCCGCCCGACCTGGCGGCGCTATCGCCGCGACGTCACAGCCGCGCTGTGGCCCTCGCGCGGGGAGGGGCTGCGCGAAGGCGCGCAGGCGCGCAATGCGCGCAACCGCTAGCGCCGGCGTGCGCGCAGGATCGAGATCCCGAGCGCGGCGGCGCGCGCAAGCTCCGCCTGGCTGAAGAAGCCCGCCACGCGCAGCAGCGGGAAGATCGCGCACCAGGCGCCGGCGCGCAGGAGGAACCCGCCGAGCCCGTGCGTCGGCAGGAACGTGTTCCCGAGCACGGCGACCGCGCCGAGGACGAGGACGAGCCGCGCCAGGCGAGCCCATTCGAAGCACACCTCGAAGAGGCGCCGCGTGAGCAGGTGGATCGCGACGATCATCGCGGCATAGGCGATCGCGAGCGCGAGGCCGGCGCCGGCGATGCCGAAGACCGGGACGAGGCCGAAGAGGCAGCCGATGTTGACGCCCACACCGACTAGGGCTGCCGGCACGTTTCGCCGTGTGCGCCGCACGCGGCCCGAGATCACGACGAAGATCAGATAGAGGCCGTAGAGCGACCAGCCGAGCGCGAGCCACGGGATCGCGCGGTAGGCGCCGAAGTAGGCGTGGTCGAGAATCCGCACGCCCCAGCGCGCGAACAGCGCCACGCCCGCGACGACGATCCCCGTCGCGAGCACGTAGTAGGTCGTGACCATCGCGTACAGGCGGGCGGCGACCGAGTCATCCTCGATCGAGTAGGCGAGCGGCGGCCAGGCGTACTGGAAGCCGCGCACGAAGACGAAGACGACCGTCGCGAGCTTGGCCGCGATCGCGTAGAGGCCGGCGGCGGTCGCCGAGTATGCGCGCAGCACGTACCAGCGGTCGGCGACCTGGAGCGCGTAGACGGCCGCATCGGCGGGGACGGTCGGCAGGCCGAAGTCGAGCATCGCGCGCATGCCCGCGTCGCGCAGGCCGCGTGCACCACGGCGCAGGCGGGCGCGCTCTGACCACCACAGGCCGAACAGGATCGCGGTCGAGGCCGCGTAGTTGCCGAGCAGCAGCCCGCGCGCCTGGTCGTGCTCGAAGACGACGAGCCAGACCATCAGCGGGATCGAGAGCGAGACGTCGGCGACCGCGGCGCGCATGTAGGCGCGCTTGCGCTCGTCGGCGCGCAGCAGCGCGTATGCGATCTCGAGGTTCGTGAACGCCCAGATGCCGAGCATCGAGATCTCGAGCAGCGTCGTCGAGCCGGGCCCGAGCAGCGCGCGCGCGAGCGGCCCGGCGAACGCCACGCCGGCGAGCGCGGCCACAGCCGTCGTCGCCGCGCACAGCACGACCGCCCCCGCGGCGATCCGGTCGCGCCGCCCGAGGTCCTCGTCGTCGTAGTAGAAGCGGATGAACGCCTCGCCGATCCCGAGGCGCAGCACGATCGAAACGAGGATCACGCCGGTCAGGAGCGCCTCCGCGTAGCCGTACTGCGTGCGCGAGACGTAGTGCGTGTACAGCGGCAGCGTGACGAGCGCCGCGCCCTTGCTGAGGATGTCGCCGGCCTGGTAGGCGAGGCCGGCGGTGACCAGCCGCTTCAGGTAGGCGAGCACGGTTATGCGGGGGATACGTGTGCGCGGCTCGCGCTCATGCCTCGAACCCTTAGCGCGAGCGCGAGGATGACCCACGTTGCCGGATCCTCGAGGAAGTCCGCGTAGAAGAGCGTGTCGACGACGAGGGCGGCGAAAAGCGCCGCGAACAAGACGTCGCGGCGCACGCGCGTGAAGCCGGCGAGGAGCAGGGCGAGGTAGACGGCGAGCCCGATCAGCCCCTGCTCGGCCGCGATCGTGATCGGCGTCGTGTGTGAGTCCGAGGTCGTCGGCTGCTCGTAAGGCAGGTGCTCGTGATGCTCGAACCGGTTCGGCCGGTGCGAGATGTGCGAGCGGTACTCCTGCGCGAACGAACCCGAGCCGAAGCCCGCCAGGGGGCGGTCGGCGAACAGGTCGACGCCCTCGCTGACCAGCGAGGTGCGCCCGCTCGTGGCCTTCGACAGGGACCCACTCGAGCCGCCGAGGCTCGACGGGATCGAGCCGCGCGCGAAGGCGAAGGCGAGCCCCACTGCCATCGCGAGCCCCACTACAAGCATCACCGTCGCCCGACCGGGCCGCCGCGCGCTCCCGACCCACGCCACCGCAAGGCCCGCGAGCAGCGCGATCATCGCGGACTCCGACAGGCTGATGAGAAGCCCCGCCCACAGCAGCGCAAGGACCGCTCCCTGCCATGCGAGGAGCGTGCGGCGGCGCAAGCCGACGCACGCGACGAGCAGCAGCGTCAGCGCGAGGTAGCGCCCGTACACGTTCGGGTCGTAGAAGAGCGAGTTGATCCTTATGAAGTAGGCGTCCTGGTCGAGGGCGCGGTTGAACAGCAGGTGGCTGTGGTCGGCGAGCTCGGCGAGGCCGACGAGCGCGAACAGCACGCCGAGCGCGACGACCAGCACAGCGGCGCGGCGCTGGAGCTCCGCTGTCCAGTCGACGTCGCGCAGCAGCAGGTAGAGCAGCGCGAACGGGACGTAGAAGAAGCCCGCGTTCTCGACCGCCTTCGTGAGGCCGAGATCGGGCGCGTAGAGCGCCTGCAACGCGTAGAGGATCAGCGCGAGCGCCAAGACGCGCTCGAGCGCGCCGGGGGACATGCTCTCGCGCGAGCGCAACAGCGCCACGACGACGCCCGCGGCGATCACCGCGTAGAGCGGGAGCAAGAGCCCGTTCGAGACGCTGCCGAGCGGGATCCGAAACGGCAGCGCAAGCAGGGCGAGCAACGGAAGCAGCGCTGGCCTGCGGTCGATCAGGAAGGCGAGCGCCGCGACGACGACGAGCACGGCGACGACCGCGGCCACGCCGCGCGCCGGGTGGTGGCGGAGCGTCGCGAGCTTCGGGTTGTTCCACAGCGTGAGCGCGAGCAGTGCCGGTGTGAGGACAAGCGTCGCGAGCTGGGCGAGAGCACGATCGCGGCGGCGCAGCGGCAGCGCGAGCAGGGCGCCCGCGAGCAGGGCGACGAGGACAATGCCGGCGCGCTCGAGGTCGTGCGTCACCGCAGCTCGAAGCTGATCGACGGGACGATCGTCGTGCGGTCGAGGCGCGCGAAGTGGACGCGAACCTCATAGCCGCCGGGCGGGGCGCTCTTGGCGCCGGGCCAGCGGAAGTCGAGGCGCTCGAACGGGCGCGCGGGCAGATCCCGCGCGAGCGCCGCCACGGCCCTGCCGGTCCGGGTCGCGATGACCGCGACGTCGAGGTCGTCGCGATAGCGGGTGTAGAAGCTGAAGCTGATCGGCTGCGCCCGCGGGTCGATGAGGCCCTGTGCCGGGTGCCAGACGACGCCGGTGCCGTCGATCAGCGGCGGCTTGTCCTTCAGGTGCTGAGCGACGAGCAGCGCGACAGCGACAGCGACGGCGAGCGCCACGACGACGACGCGCGCCGCCCGCGCGTTCTCAGCCGCCGTAGCTCGCCCCAAGCGTGACTGCTACCTCGGCGCCACCGGCGGCCCCGGCGGCCGTGCTCGTCATCGGCGCAACGTCCGAAGCCGGGAGGCCGAGCGAACGCGCGACCTCGAGCGCCGCGGCTCGCTCGCCCGTGCCGTAGCCGACGGTCGTGGCGGTCTGCGCGGCGGCGTTTGCAACCGCGCCTTTCGCGTAGCCGTCGTTCGCGAGCTTCGACGACGTCGTCCCCGCGAGGCCGGGCCGGCCCGTGCCGTTGAAGACGGCAACGGTCACCGTGGACGGAGCGGGCCCGCTCGGCGAGCTCCGCTTCTGCGTCGTGGTCGCAGTCGCGCCCGAGCTCGCGGGCGGCGTGGCGGCGTTATGCGCGGGCTTCTTGGCACCGCTGCCGGGCGCGAGCTCGACCACGGCAAACGCAACCGCGGCGAGACCGACGATGACGGCGACGACAGCGAGCAGACGTCCACGTCCCGCCGGGCGCTCGGAGTCGGGCGCCGGCGGTAGGCGCGCCTGCGTGGAAGGAGCCTCATCGTGTGAGAACGGCAGCCGCAGGTGGCGGTGCGCCGGTGCCGGCGCGAGCGGCTCCTCGAGCGGCAGCTCGACCTCGCGCTCGGGCGCGGCTGCCGCCAGCAGCGGGACGGCTGCAGGCCGCACCTGCCCGGTGCTGCCGTTCGGGTCGGGCGTACCCGGCGCGAGCGCGAAGGTGAACTCGCTCTCGCCGAGGCGGACTCTGTCGCGCTCACCGAGTTGGGTCGGCGCACTGATCAGCACCCCGTTTACGAACGTGCCGTTGGTCGATCCGAGGTCCTCGAGCATGAAGCGGTCGCCTTGCTTTGAAATGCGCGCGTGACGGGCGGAGGCGAGCGGGTCGCTCAGGCGCAGCGACGCCACCTTGCCGCGCCCGATCAAGAGGCCCGCGCCAATCTCGTGCGTGGTCCCGGCGGGCTGGCCGGGCACCGCCTCGGCGATCAGCCGCGGTAGCGGCGGCTGGGCCTCTGGCGCGGGTGGGAGTGGCGGCTGCGCCGCCTCGACGCCCAGCCAGCCCGCCGGCGCGGGGGCAGGTGGGAGTGGCACCGGCGGCGCCTCTACCACGCCAGGCGCCTCTACCACGCCAGGCGCCTGCGCTATCGCCGCCGCTTCCGCGGGCGCCGGGACGTCCGTCTCTGCCGGCGGCGGGATCTCGCCGCTCAGCGTCGTCGCGTCCGGTGCGGCGGCGGCTGCGGTCGGCGCCGGGGCCGTCTCTTCCGCGGCGCCGGTCGGGATCGGCACCCGGCGCACGCCCTCGACGGTCGTCACCACGGGTGCGCCCGGGCCGGCCGGTATCGGCGCGATGACCGGAGCAGGGGTTGGGGCGGGGACCGGCCGCGGCGGCTGGACTCCCGGCGGGGCTGGTGGCGCCTGCCGGCGCGCGCTTTCGCGCTCGGCCCACTCGCTGAGCCGCTTCAGCTCTCGCGCCTGCGAGAAGTAGAGCAGCGCCAGCAGCGCGAGTGCGATCACCGCGGCGAGTCCGGCATAGGCGCCGATCGTCTTGATGCCGCCGTTGATCGAGAGCGCTAGCAAAGTCATTGGCGGCGCAGTCTAAGGCTCGACGCTGAGGGGTTGTCCACGCACCGAGATCAGCTGCGCCACCTTGGCCGCGACGCCCGCCACATCGCCCTCGAGCACGAGCAGTGAAATCTCCTCGAACATCGCCTCGACGTGCTCGCTCGCCAGCGGGTCGCGCTGCGCGATCCAGATCCTCTCCGCCGGCGTCAGCTGCCGGCGCTCAAACGGGTTGAAGAGGTCCTCGTGGAGCTTCTCGCCGGGTCGCGCGCCGATCAGGTCGATCGCGATGTCCCGCTCCGGCGTAAGACCGGAAAGCTCGATCATCTGGCGCGCGAGCGCCATTATCGACACGGGCTCCCCCATATCGAGCACGAACAGCTCGCCGCCGGCGCCGAGCGAGCCCGAGCGGATCACGAGCTGCACGGCCTCGGGGATCGTCATGAAGAAGCGCGTCATCCGCTCGTCGGTGACCGTTACCGGGCCGCCGGCTGCGATCTGCCGGCGGAAGATCGGCACGACACTGCCGGAAGAGCCGAGCACGTTGCCGAAACGAACGGCCATGAAGCGCGTCGCGGGGAAGCGCCGCTGGGCCATCTCGACGGCACACTCCGCGAGCGCCTTCGAGGCGCCCATGACCGTCTGCGGCGAGACCGCCTTGTCGGTCGAAATGAGGACGAACGCCTCGGCACCGAGGTCGCCCGCGACCGACGCCACGACGCGCGTGCCGATCGCGTTGTTGTGAATCGCCTCGACCGGATTGGACTCCAGCAGACCGACGTGCTTATAGGCAGCGGCGTGGAAGACGAGCTGCGGGCGGTGCTCGGCGAAGACCTCGCGTAGTCGCTCCTCCTCCTTGACGTCGGCGAGGACCGGCACGAGCAGGTCAGGATGCACGTGGCGATCCTCGAGCAGCTCGCGCTGGATCGCGAAGATGTTGTCCTCGGCGTGGTCGACGAGAACGATCCGCCGCGGCGCGACGCGCGTGATCTGGCGGCAGAGCTCGGAGCCGATCGATCCTCCGGCCCCGGTCACGAGCACGACCTTTCCGGCCAGGTAGGCACCGACGCGCTCGAGCTCCATGAGCACCGGTTCGCGTCCAAGCACGTCCTCGACCTGGACCTCGCGTACTTGGCGCGTCAGGTCGATGCTGCCGCGCAACAGCTCGAACACGGTCGGCAGCGTGCGCACCGGAATGCCGCGCTCGCGACAAGCCGTGACGACGCGCATGCGCAGGACGCCGGGGGCGGATGGGATCGCGATGATCACCTCGTCCGGCTCGAGCTCGTCGAGGACGCGCGGGAGGTCCGTCGTCGTTCCGCGCACGCGCACGCCGTCGAGGCGCAGCCGTTGCTTGCGCGGGTCGTCGTCGACGAACCCGACGGGGCTCAGCCCGAGCTGCGCGTTGCGCAGCAGCTCACGCAAGACGAGCCGCCCGCCATCACCGGCGCCGACGATCAGCACCGTCCGCGCGTCGCGGCGCGCACGGAAGCCGCGCAGACGGCCGTCGTGGACCGATCGGGCAAACAGCCGGATCCCCGCGAGGAAGACGAGAGACAGCAGGAAGTAGAGCAACACCGTCCCGTGCGGCGGATTCAGAATCCCGTCCGGCTGGACGAGCGCGACCCCCGCAACCAACAGGATCGTGTCGAGGACGAGCAGTCGCAGCAGGCGTTCGAGGTCGCGCTGCGTCGTGTAGCGCCAGCGCCGCTGGTAGACGCCGCCGAGCGCGAGCAGCAGCACGCTGCCACCGACGAGCCACGGCAGCGTTCGGTCGAACAGCGTCCCGTACTTGCCGTACTTCGGACCACTCAGCGTGTCCAGACGGAACAGGTAGCCGAGCCAGTACGCGAGGGCGATCAATCCCGCGTCGGCCACCGCTTGCGGCAGCGAATGGCGCAGATTCGGGAACGTCGCCGAACGAAGCCGCCGGCCCATCAAGCGCACAGTGTAGGGCCGCTGCGAGACCCGTCGTACGTTCGTTCGAGGTCGGGTACGCGTACTGGGTGGGCTCCTCGCCTGATCAGACGACACGCGGCGGCGCTGCCAACCGCGTAGTTCGCCCGCCGCTCGTGGACCCTGTGTCGCTCAAAGCAGCAACTCGAGCAGTAGCGCCGGGTCACGGCGGGTCCGTTCCGTCGTCTGCGCGGAGCGCTTAGCGATCTCGATCTCCTCGGGTCTCGTCAGCCTGCGCAGTCGCCCGGTCGCGATCAGCTGCTCGTCGACCGCCCCCATGCGTCCCTCGAACGTGGTGAAGACAGGGGTGCCGAGCGCTACAGCCTCGCGGTTCATGGTGCCGCCGGCGCTGATCACGAGGTCGGCGTGGGCGATCAGCGACTGGGCGTCGATCGCCCGCTCGGGGACGATGAAGCCGCCCGCCGCGAGCAGCTCCGCGCGCTGGCCCGGCGTCCGCGGCAGCACGACGGTCTGGGTGCCGCGCAGCCGCTCGAGGACGCGCGCAAAGAGGTCGTTCGCGAAACGGTGGTAGAGCGAGACATCGGGCGGCGTGCGCACGACGACGATCGGTCGCGTGGCGTCGAGGCCGAGCTCATCGAGCACCTGCGTTGTGGGCTCGAAGTCCGCGAGGTAGTACTCCTCCTTGAGTCCCGGGTAGGAGCGGATCTTGCCCTTGGCGCCGTAGCGGTACAGGCGTTGCGGCGGGATCGCGTCGGGGACGACGACCGCGTGCGCGAGGCGGCAGTTGACGGTGTGCTGGACCGTCGCCCACTCGTAGTCGAACATCGTCGCGGCCGGGATCCGCAGGAGGGCCGCGGCAAGTGTGACGTCGTTCGAGCCGTGGCCGATTGCGCGATCGAAGCGCCGGCCGCGCGCCCAGCGGGCGAGTGCGAGCGAACGCGAGGCGAGGCCGAGCGCCTTGTTCGCGAGGCGTGCACCGCGGTGGTGGCCGATCACCGTAGGCTCGAGGCCGAGCGCGTTCGCCAGCTCGACGGTCTGCGCGAAGTCGCGCGCCGTGACGGTCACCTCGTCGCTGCGCTCGCGCAGCCGCTCGACAATCGGCCGCAGCACGAGCGGGTGCGGGCTGTTGGTCAGGTCGACCCAGACTCGCATAAGCGCACGCTACCCTTCGCGAGGCTTGTTCGAGATCGCGTCAGTGACGAGCTCGCTCGTCAGCTTCGTCACGCACGTCATCACCACGCTCGGCATGCCGGGCATGTTCGCGCTGCTGCTGGCGGCGTCGTGCGGGATCCCGATCTCCTCGGAGGCCGTGATGCTGTTTGCCGGCTACGACACCTACAAGGGCCATTTCTCGGTGCCCGAGATCATCATCGTCGGGGTCGCGGCCGACCTCACGGGGGCAACGATCGCCTACGCGATCGGCTACTTCGGCAGGATCGAGCTGGTCGCCCGCCACGGCGCCAAGGTCCACATCACCCCCGAGCGGCTGGCTCGCGCGGAGCATTGGTTCGCGCGCTACGGCGCAACGGCGGTGCCGATCTCGCGGGTCCTGCCGCTCGTTCGCGCGTACACGTCGTTCCCCGCGGGCGCGGCGCGGATGCCGTACGCGAGGTTCCTACTCCTGAGCCTGCTCGGCGGCCTGCCGTGGATGGCGGCTTGGGGCCTACTCGGCTACGAGCTCGGGCCGAGCTACCACTCGGTCCAGAACCATCTGCACTACGTCGACTACGTCGGCCTCGCCTTGGTCGTGGCGATCGTCGGGTATCTCGTGTACCGGTGGCGGTACGCGCCGCGTCAGCAGACGGCCGAGTGAGCGAGCTCCCGCTCGAGCACGCCGTCGCGCTCGGGCTGCTGCACGGCCCTGCAGAGGCCCTCCCCGTCTCCTCGTCGGGGCACACCTCGCTCGTGCCGTGGCTACGCGGGTGGGGCTGGGAGCGACTCGACCCGGCGCTGCGCAAGCGCTTCGAAGTCGCGCTGCACGCCGGGTCGCTGGTCGGGCTCGCCCTCAGCGCGCGCGGAGAGCTCGGGGCGGCATACGGCGGCCGGCGGCTCGCGCGCGTCGTCTTACCGGCGGTCGTGCCGGCAGCGCTCGCCGGCGTGCTCGGCCAAGAGGCGATCGAGCGTCGGCTCGGAAAGCCCGCACAGGTCGCGACGGCGCTACTGGGCGGCGGCGTCGCGATGGCGATCGCCGACCGGATCGGCGGCCACGAGCGGCGCCTGGAAGACGCCGGCGTGCTCGATGGCCTGCTGCTGGGTGTGGCGCAAGCGGTCGCGCTGGCGCCTGGCGTCTCGCGCAGCGGCGCCGCGCGGACCGTCGCACGCGCGCGCGGGTTTCGTCCTCAGGATGCAGACCGCCTGGCACGGGCCGTGGGATTACCCGTGACGGCCGGTGCAGTGGCGTGGAAAGCGCGTGAGCTGCGGGGCGTCGACGCGCGGGAGTTGCGAACGCTGGCGGTCGGAGCCCTGGCCTCGGGGCTCGCAACTGCCGCGAGCGGGACTCTGAAAGCCCGTTCGCTGCTCCCCTACGCGGCCTATCGAGCTGCACTCGCAGGTGTGGCACTCCGCCGGCTGCGCGACAATTCGCCGCGATGATCGACTCCTACGCCGCAGCGGGAGTGGACACCGGCGAGGCCGGCCGCGGGATCGCAGCGCTGGTTGACGCCCTCGGGCGCGCCCGCCTTGGCCGGCCGTCGCGGTCGCGACTGCGCTCCGGCCACTACGCGAGCGTGCTCGAGATCGTGCCCGGCCTCGGGCTCGCGCTGTCGACCGACGGCGTTGGCTCGAAGCTCTTGATCGCCGAGCAGGCCGGAAAGCTCGACACGGTCGGGATCGACTGCGTCGCGATGAACGTCAACGACATCGTCTGCGTCGGCGCTGAGCCGATCGCGATGCTCGACTACATCGCCGTCCCGCGCGCGAACGCCGGCGTGCTCGAGCAAGTCGGGGTCGGCCTGGCACGCGGCGCCGAGCTCGCGGGAATCGAGATCCCGGGCGGCGAACTCGCCATCCTGCCCGACATCGTCCACGGACTCGAGCTGTCGGGGTCGGCGGTCGGCACTGTCGCGCTCGACGCAGTCGTGACCGGCGCGGCGATCCAGGCCGGTGACGCGCTGATCGGCCTGCCGTCGAGCGGCTTTCACTCGAATGGCTACACGCTCATCCGCGGGATCCTCGGCGAGGTCGTACTCGAGCACACGGAGGAGCTGCTCGCGCCGACGGTGATCTACGTGGCGGCGGTTCTCGAGCTGCTGCGTAGTGAGGTCGATGTCCACGGGCTCGCCCACATCACCGGTGACGGCCTGCTCAATCTTCGACGCCTGAGCGATACCGTCGGCTTCGAGATCGATGCGCCCTTGCCGGCGCCGCCGATCTGCGCACTCGTCTGCGAGCAGGGTGGGCTCGCGCCCGCCGAGGCCTACCAGGTGTTCAACATGGGCTGCGGCTTCATCGTGGTCGTCCCCGCCGCCGATGCGGAGCGCGCCATCGAGTTGCTTGCCCGCCACCACGAGGGCTCCCGTCAGATCGGCCGTGTCACCGATCGCGCGGGCGCGATCACGGTCCCGCACCACGGCATCGCTCTCTAGCCAATCGCTCGCCGGGCGCTACCACCTCGAGCGCATGCTCGGGTCGGGCGCCAGCGCAACCGTCTGGCTGGCTTTCGACGAGGTGCTCGAGCGACGTGTTGCGATCAAGCAGCTGTCTTCTGTCGACGCCGACAAGCTCGAGCGCTTTCGGCGCGAAGCGCGGGCCCTCGCGCAGCTGAAGCACCCGCACATCGTCACCGTGCTCGACAACGGCGAGGATGCGGGTGCGCCATTCATCGTGCTCGAGTACGTGGAGGGCGAGACGCTCAAGCAGCGGCTGCTGCGCACGCAGCTGCCGGTCGACGAGGCAACCGCCTACGCGATCGAGGTCGCGCGCGCGCTCGCGACCGCACACGAACAAGGGGTCGTGCACCGCGATGTGAAGTCGCAGAACATCCTGCTGAGCGAAGACGGCGGCGCCAAGCTGTCGGACTTTGGAATCGCGCGTTACGCACAGCAGGTCCCCCTGACCCAGGGCGGACGCGTGCTCGGCACGACCGATTACGTCTCACCCGAGCAGGCGCTCGGCCACGACGTGACCGGCCAGTCGGACATCTACTCGCTCGGCGTCGTGCTGTTCGAAGCGCTGACCGGGCGCGTACCGTTTCGCGGCGACAGCCAGCTCGCCGTCGCGACGAGGCATGTGCGCGAGCAGCTCCCAGACGTGCAGCGGCTGCGCCCGGAGGTGTCTGCGGCGCTCGCTGCGGTCGTCGACCGGGCGACCGCGAAGCGGCTCGAGCGCCGCTATCCGGACGCCCGCGAGATGATCGCCGACCTCGAGCGGGCGCTCGCCATCGAGACCGCACGCGCGGGCAGCGCGAGCGGAGAGGCCGAGGCGGTGCTGCGCACGCTGCCGCGCTCGACGTATGCCCGCGTGCCGCTGCGCGTCCGCCATCGCGGCTCGCTGATCGCCGCCGCGGCGGTTGCCGGCCTGATCGGCGTCGCTGTCGCGCTGTTCGCGTTCGAGGGGATCCACGGCGATCGGCGCGCGCCGGCGCGCGCGCGGCCGCGGGTGAACGTCGTGTATGTGCCCGTCGCCCTTCACGGCGCGCAGGCGATCTCGTACAACCCGTTCGGCACCGGGGGCCCCGACGATCCACTCGGTGCGCCGCTGGCGATCGACGGCAAGCCGGGCGATGCCTGGCGAACGAGCGAGTATGCCGGCGGCAAGCTCGGCAAGTCGGGCGTCGGGCTGTTGGTGGAGCTCCCCGCACCCGAGGCGGCCGCACGGCTCGCCCTCCTGACGCCGACGCCCGGGATCGACCTTCAGATCTACGGAGCGCAGCGACTGCCAGCCGGCCAACCGGCACGCGACGGCGATCCCTCCGCGCTCGGCTGGCGGGCGCTCGGCGCGGCACAGAAGGTCGGCAGGCAGGTGGCGATCGCGCTCGACGAGCCGCGCACGGCGTTTCGCTACTACCTGGTGTGGATCACGCGACTCGAGCCGGATCCCACCGGCGCCTGGATCAGCGCCGGGATCGGCGGCCTGAGTCTCTGGAAGACGACTGCGCGCGGCGCCTAGCCGTGCGCTCGGGCTGCGTCCGCGCGCTCGAAGCGCGC
The DNA here is from genome assembly GCA_963773395.1 of uncultured Solirubrobacterales bacterium. Classification (GTDB taxonomy): domain Bacteria; phylum Actinomycetota; class Thermoleophilia; order Solirubrobacterales; family Solirubrobacteraceae; genus Palsa-513. Next base: position 225,508 of record CAVZAY010000001.1, read on the forward strand.
CAGCGCCGCACGGCAGAGGCGATCGACGAGCGCCGGGTAGGGGATGCCGTCAGGCTCCCAGAGCCTCGCGTAGACGCTCGTGGGAGTGAAGCCCGGCATCGTGTTCAGCTCGTTGACAAGGACCGTTTCCCCGTCGACGAAGAAGTCGACGCGCGCCAGGTCCGCACAGCCGCAGAGCTCGAAGGTGGTGAGCGCGAGACGCGCCACCGTGGCGGCGGCGCTTGGCGAGATCCGCGCCGGCAGCTGGAGCGTCATTCCGCCCGGCTCGTACTTGGCCTCGTAGTCGTAGAAGTTGGCTTCGATGACGATCTCGCCGGGCTGCGATGCGCGTGCGCCGTCGGCGCCGGCGAGGACCGAGCACTCGACCTCGATGCCGGGGGCGCCCGCCTCGATGATCGCGAGCTCGTCATATGCGAGCGCCGCCTCGATCGCGTGCAGCAGCTCGAGCCCAGACTCCTCGACCTTGCTGATTCCGACCGACGAACCCATCCGCGCCGGCTTGACGAACAGCGGACGGCGCAGCGGGGCGAGCAGCTCGATCGCGGCGGCGGCGCCGGCGGCCTCGAGCTCGCGCCGCGTGAGCGAGCGCGACTCGACCTGGGGGACGCCTGCAACCTGCATCAGCCGCTTGAAGCGCACCTTGTCCATGCAGAGGGCGGAGGCCGCCACACCGGAGCCGACATAGGGGACATCCAGGCACTCGAGCAGGCCCTGCACGGTGCCGTCCTCGCCATAGGGGCCGTGGAGCGCCGGGAAGACGACGTCGCAGTCGAGCAGGCCGCCCGCCGGGGTCAGCGCGAGCTCGCCGCCGTCGCAAAGCCAACGACCGTCCGGCGCTATCTCGATCGCCACGGTCGCGTGCCCCGCCGCAGCGAGGCCTTCCCGCACCGAGGAGGCCGACACGAGCGAGACCTCGTACTCAGCCGACCTGCCGCCCCCGAGGACGGCTACGCGCATCAGCTGCTTCCGCTCGAGCCGGTCGAGGAGCTTGGCCCGGTGCTGCTGCTCGGCCCGCTCTGCCCGGTGCCGCTCGTGCCCGTGCTGGAGGTGTAGTTGCCGATCTGGACCGTGACCGTCGAGTGCTTCTTGACGCGAGATCCGGGAGCCGGCGACTCGCTCACGACATTGCCGTTCTGTTCCGGGTTGCTCACCGTGACCTGTGTTGTGGCCGCCGTCAACCCCACAGCCTGGATCGCCTGGATCGCGGTGCTCTCGCTCTGGCCCGTCTCATCCGGGACCGCGACGCGCGTCGGCGACTTGGCTACTTCGAGAATCACGGTCGAGCCCTCGGGCGCCTTCGCGCCGGACGGAGACTCTGACGAGGACCTGGCCCGGGGTGTACTCCGAGGCGACCGGGACCTTCCTCACCTTGAAGCCCGCGCCGAGCAGCGCGGCCTGCGCGCTCGGGTACTGAAGACCCGTGACCTGCGGCAGGTTGACGTTGGGCGCGCCCGTCGAGATGACGAGCTGGATGACGCTTCCGCGATTGGCGCTGCTCCCGAAGGCCGGCGTCGTCGAGACGACCTCTCCAGTCTTCACGGTCGTCGAGTTGGCGTTACTGGTGCTGTAGCGGAAGCCGGCACGTGTGAGCTGCGCCTTGGCCAGCGCCTCGGTCTCGCCGACGACGTTCGGCACCGTGCCGGGAGGCGGCCCGCTCGACACCGTGATTACGACCGTCGAGCCGCTTGCGATGACCGTGCCCGCCACTGGGTTCTGGTTGGTCACGATGCCCGTCGGTGCGCTCGAGGCCTGGGTTTGCGACACGACGTGAAAGCCAGCCAGGGCTTGGCCGGCCTGGAACTGCGTGTCGTTGATGACGCTCGGCACCGTCTTGCGGGCATGTTGGGACAGCACCACGGCGGCGATGATCGCGCCGGCGAGGATGACCGCCGCGAGCAGAGCCCACGGCCAGACCGGACCGCGCCGGCTCGCCGGCGAACCGGGCGGACCGACGATGCTCGTTCGCGAAGTCGAGTCCCAGTAGGTGGGCTCGCCGTAGGCCGCAACCCCGGCCGCAGCCGGCATCAACGTCTGCGTGGCCGTGCCGACCGGCGGGACGGCGAGTGCCGTGGATGGCGCCGGCGGGAGCGCGACCGGAGCAAACGATGCCGTTCGGCTACCGTCCTCGGCCCGCAGGCGCTCGCGCTCGCCGGCCAGCGCGGCAAGGAACTCGTCGGCATCGGCAAAGCGTTGCGCTGGGTCCTTGGCCAGCGCCTTCAGCACGATCGCGTCGAGGTTCGGCGAGATCGAAGACACCAGTCGGCTCGGTGGGCGGGGCGGCTCGGACAGGTGCCGCAGCGCGATCGCGACGACCGAGTCGCCTTCGAACGGGACCGTTCCCGTCAACAGCTCGTAGAGGATGATGCCGACCGCGTAGAGGTCCGCGCTAGGCCCGATCGCTTCGCCTTGGGCCTGTTCCGGCGAGAGGTAGCGGGCGGTACCCATGATCGACCCGGTCTGCGTGATCTCCGAGGCGGAGCCTGCGCGCGCGATCCCGAAGTCGGTCACCTTGACGCGGCCCTCGCCGTCGATGATCACGTTGTGCGGCTTGAGGTCGCGATGAATGATGCCGTTGCGATGTGCGAAGCGCGCTGCGCGCAACACCTGCTCGGTGATCTCGATCGCGCGCTCGGGCGTGAGCGGCGCCTCCTCCCGCACGATCTGGTCCAGCGACCGCCCTTCGAGCAGCTCCATCGCGATGTAGTAGGTGCCGTGCCACTCGCCGCTGTCGAAGACGCTGACGACGTTCGCGTGCGAAAGCGCCGCGGCGCTCTTGGCCTCACGGCGGAAGCGCTCGACGAACTCCTGGTCCTGGGCGAACCGCTCGTGTAGAAGCTTGAGCGCGACGCGACGGCCGAGCTGGAGGTCCTCGACGGCGTAGACGTCGGCCATCCCGCCGGAGCCGACGCGCGCGACGACGCGGTAGCGGTCGTCGATGATCATGCCTGGGGTGATTGTCGCCATCAGCCGCTTCCAACCAGAGACTGTATGACGTCGCGCGCGATCGGGGCGGCGGCGTCCGCGCCGTAGTTGAGCGTATGGTCGACGACCACGGCGACGGCGATGTCACGATAGGGCGCGAAGGCGATGAACCAGGCGTCGTTCGGGGAGTTCGGCGTGTTTGCGAGCTCGGCCGTGCCGGTCTTGCCGGCGACGACGATCTTGAAGCCCGCGAGCGCGTTCGCTGCCGTGCCGTCCTTGACCACCTGCTCCATCATCATGGTTACCGCGGCTGCCGTCGTTGGTTTCATCACGGTGGCGAAGATGCTCGGCTTGACACGCTTCACGACGACTCCGTCGGCGTTGACGATCTTGTCAGTGATGTGCGGGCGCATCAGCACGCCGTGATTGGCGACGGCGGCGGCAACCATCACCATTTGCAGCGGCGTGACGTAGAGCTGCCCCTCGCCGATGCCGACCAGCGGGTAGTCGATTCCGTTCTCCGGCAGCACGAGGCGGCCCGTATTCGGATCGCGCACGCCGCTCGGCGACAGCTCGGCACGCGGCAGGTCGATCGGCGGGTCGTGGTAGTAACCGAGCCGCAGCATGTACTTCTGGAGCACGGCCGGGCCGAGCGACTTGGCGACGTTTGCCCAGGCGGTGTTGATCGAGTTCGTCAGCGCGTAGGTGAGCGAGACCGGTCCGTAGCTCGTGCTGCCGTCGTTGCTCAGAGGGATTCCCTGGAAGGTCTGGGGCGAGTTGCCGTTGACGACAGAGCTCGGCGTGAACTGACCGCTGTCGATCGCAGCGATCGCGGTCACGACCTTCTGGGCTGACCCGGGCGGCTCGCCCGGCGCGCCCTCGGCGACCTGGTCGAATTGCGAGGCCGTCGGCTTGTGCGCGACCACCGCGTTCGGGTTGTAGCTCGGGTCGCTCGCGAACACGGTGATCGCACCGGTGCTCGGTACCATCGCGATGACGGCCCCGTCCAGATGCGTCTTCGCGAGGTCACGCGTCGCTATCTCCTGCGCCGCCGGGTTGAGCGTGGTGTACACGGCGTCGCCCCCCTGCTGATGGCCCTCGAGCTGATCGATGATCGATTGGTGCTCGAGCGGCGTACCCGAGAGCGCCGCGGAGCGGTAGGCCTCGAGACCCGCCGCGCGAGCCTCGACGGATATCGAGAAGCCGATCGGCTGACCAAACAGCGCGCCGAACGGGTAGCGGCGCACGTAGGTCCCCGAGCTCGTCCGTCGCGAGTAGGCCAGGGGCGTCGTGCCGGCGGCCGCGTAGATCGTGCCGCGCGGGATCTGGCGGCTCTCGAGCAGCTTCCTGGCGTTGAGCTTGTTGTTCTGGAGCGCCGATGCGTCGAACACGGTCCAGCGCGACGTGTAGGCGACGAGCGCGCCGAACATGAGCGCTACGAGGATGAAGAGGCGTGCGATCGGCCTGTTCACTGGCTCTGACCCTGGACCTGGCCGAGCTCCAGATCTTTGACCAGATTTGCCGCGCCCGACTGCGAGCGAAGCTGGTCGTTGAAGAGTCGGTGACGCTCGTTCGGTCCTAGCTCGGCGGTCGTGACCCCGGAGACGAAGTACTCCGTGTAGAGCTTGATGCCGCCGGGCAATGCGTACGGCAGGCCGTTGTAGATCGTCACCTGCCCGTAACGATCGGTACCGATGAAGTAGACGCCCTGGAGGGCGAGTACCAGAGCCGCGACGATTGCGCCCGCGATCGCGAGAGCTACCCCGAGCTTGCCGACCCGCCGGACGCGGCGCCGGGATCGGCGCGCCGCGCGGGTCGACCCCTCGACCGGCATCCGCGGCGCGAGGCGCCGTCGCCGCGTAGCGCGCGGCGGGCGCGTGTAGAAGCCATCGCGCAGCGTCTCGGGCGAGATTCCGCCACCGGGCACCTCGTCCGCCACGCCAGCGCCAGCGAGCGACTGCTCGACCGTCGCGGGCTGATCTTCGACTGACGGCTCGCGGGTGCGACGGCGCGGCGGGCGGGCGGGCGCGGCGGTGACCCCGTCCGTGTCCTCGAGGCGGAACAGCAGCACCGTGATGTTGTCGCGGCCGCCAGCCTTGTTGGCGGCCGCAATCAGTGCCTTCCCGGCCGCGGCGAGGCTCTTGCGCTCGGCGAGGAGCCGCTCGACCTCACCCTCAGCAACCATCGAGGTGAGCCCGTCGCTGCACAACAGGTAGACGTCGCCACCGACTCCGTCGAGCGTGATCATGTCGACCGTGACGCCGGGCTCGGGGCCGAGCGCGCGCGTGATGATCGATCGCTGCGGATGCTCCTCCGCCTCCTCCTCGGTGAGCTGGCCCTGACGGATCATCTCCTCGACGAGCGAATGGTCCTGGGTGAGACGCTCGAGCTTGCCGTCGTGAAAGCGGTACGCGCGGCTGTCGCCGACGTGCGCGAAAGAGACCTCCGTCGGTCCGACGTAGGCGGCCGTCAGGGTCGTTCCCATGCCGGCGAGCTCCGCTTGGTCGTTCGCCCGCGCGAAGATCTTGGCGTTCGCCGCCACCGCGCGCTCAGCGAGCTCGCTCGCCGGATCGCCCCCCTCGCCGACGTCGAAGCCTCCGGCGAACAGATCGATCGCGATCTTGGACGCGACCTCGCCTCCCTGGGCCCCGCCCATCCCGTCAGCCACGACGAAAAGCGGGGCCTGCTCGAGGTAGGCGTCCTCGTTGCCCCTCCGCTGGCGCCCCGTGTCCGAGCCGGCGAACTGTTCGGCGATCCGCAGCATCACGAGTCCTCGTAGGTGAACTCGCTGTCGCCGATCCGCACGCGGTCACCGTGGTGGAGCGGTGCCAGTCCCTGCAAGAGCTCCTCGTTGAGATAGGTGCCGTTCGTCGAGCCGAGATCTTCGAGGATCACTACGCCGCCCTGGAGCACGATGCGCGCGTGGCGCGATGATGCGTACGGGTCGTTGAGGCGGATCTCCGCCGCGTCGCCGCGCCCGAGGATGGCGCCGGGCCCGACGTCGTAGATCATGCCCGGAGTGTGCCCCGGTGCACGCTCAACCACCAGGCGCGGTTCGTGTGCGCGCATCCCGCCGGCCGAGCTCGCCGAATACATGCCGGTCCCCTGGTCGACCGAGGACGGCGCCGCGCGGCCGCGCAGGTCGCGCGTCGCGCTCCAGGCAACCCACAGGAGGAAGAGGTAGAGCACGGCGAGGAAGCCGAGCTTGAGGGCGACCGAGACGGGCTGCAGAGTTGCCAGCACTTGGATGTGGTTTGGCGAGAGCGCGACGGGCGCTCAGTATGCCTCGAACGTCAGCTCGTGTGGACCGATCTCGATTACGTCTCCGTCGGTCAGCTGAGTCGGGACGCCGATCGGCCGCGCATTCAGGCGAACTCCGTTGGTCGAGCCGAGGTCGACCAGGATCCACGCCCCGTCATCGGGGATGATCTCGGCGTGGCGGCGCGAGACCTCCGTCGAAGATAGGACGAGGTCGGCGTCCGAGCTACGCCCGATCACGAGACCGCGCGGGCCGATCGGCGTCCGCAGCCCACCCACGCTCACGTAGGCCTGGACGCTTTCTGCGCTCGCACTGCCGGACGGCGGTACGAGAGCGTCGCTGCGCCTGCGCCGCGGCGTGCCGGCGGTCAGCTTCGCCTCGATCCCGCATTCCCCGAGCGCGAGGCGCCGGTCCGTTCGCAGCTCGATCTGGGGTGCCGAGGCCAGCGCCAGGTGCTCGGCGCGCGCATGCTCCAGCAGGTAGGCGGCAAGCTCCTCGACGAGGCCTTCCTCGATCGGTGCGAGCGCCCCCCGATCGCCCGGCGAAAGCCAGACGACGTACGAGTTCGGAACGTACGTGCTCGACAGCGACTGCTGGCGGTGCCCGTCCATCTCGCGCGCGAGCCTGCGCGCCAGCTCGACGGGGCGTATCTCCGACGGGAACGCGCGTCCGAACGCTCCCTCGACGAGGCCGGCGATCTTGTTCTCGAGGTTGCGAAGGACGCTCATCTGGCGCTGCGCAGATCCGCGCCGAGGCGGGGACCAGCCCAGCGCAGATGCTACGGGACCTCACGCCGATGGTGGGGCGCCTCGCGAGCGCGGCGGACGCTCAACGCAAGCGCCGCCGCGAACGCTACAGCGCCCGGGACCGATGCCGCGAACGCCGCCCCGGCGCGGGCGGCGAGGTACGCGCCGACCGCGACGAGCGTCGTGGCCCAGACTGTGGCCAGCAGCGCGCGCCACCAGCCGCGGGAACTTGTCATCAGCCACGGAAGGACCAATGCCGCGAGCGCCCACAGCAAGGCGGGCGCGAGCCGGTCGAGCGCCAGCAGGGCCGCCAGCACGTGGTCGAACGCGCCTGCCGGCGAATCGAGCCAGCCGCTGCGGGCGCGAGCCGAGGCCGGGATGCCAAACAGCAAGCGGCGATTGGACAGCACCTCGACGACGACGAGCCACCAGTAGCCAGCGAGCGCCAGCCCGATTCGCCGGCGGACCGAGGCGCCGCCGACGCGCGCCGCGAGCGCCGGGAAGGCCGGCGCGAGGCTGATCAGGCCGAGCGCCGGGGCGAGGCCGGCGAACGACCAGAGCCACGGGTCGCCCGCGAGCAGGACGGGGATCGGCGCCAGCGCGCAGAGGAGGAGCACGGCCGAGCCGCTGTGGCCGGCGAGCGCGAGCGCACAGCAGCCGGCGCCTCCGAGCAGGAGCCAGCCGATCCGTGGGGCGATGACGACACCGAGCAGGGCGAGCGATGCGGCAACGAGGACCGCCATGCTCGAGTGCGGGCCGAGAACACCCACCTGCGCGGCGGCGGTCAGCGTCGCCGCAGCAAGTCCGCCCACGAGCCTCTGGCCACGAGGTGTGAGCAGCGCCGCGTCCGACCCCGATCGGTGGCCTCGCAGGCCCGGCATCCGAGCGGTGATCGCATGGGGGTTCGCGCGCTCCAGCGCGTCGCGCAGCTCCGCGACCGTCCCGCGGCGCGCCGGGTCGCGCTCGAGCGCCTGATCGATCGCGGCCGACAGGCGCCGCGGCAGATCGGGGCGGGCCGCCGACAACGGTGCCACAGAGCGCCCGAGGCGCCTGACCGTGGCGACGGCGCTCGCGCCGCGCAGGGGGTTGTGGCCGGCGAATCCCTCATACAGCGTGAGTGCGAGCGCGTACAGATCGCTGGCCGGGGTCGCCGGACGGCCGTGTGCCTGCTCGGGCGACATATAGGCGAGCGTCCCGATGACATCGCCGGTCCGGGTGAGAGGCTGCTCACCGGCGATCAACGCGACCCCGAAGTCCGTCAACTTCGCCGGCGCACCGCCGGCCGCCCCGTTTGTGCAGACGATTACGTTCTGCGGCTTCACGTCGCGGTGAACGACGCCGCGCGCGTGCGCATGGCCGAGCGCGTCCGCGAGCGCCGCGCCGATCGCGATGAGCTCGAGCTCGTCGGGCCGCGAGGCCGCATAACGCTGCGCGAGCGATGCGCCGTCGACGAGCTCGCTGACGAGATAGAACGCATCGTGATCAGAAAGAGCCTCGTAGAAGGCGACGATCGCAGGATGCGAGAGGCGCGCTGCAGCCAGCGCTTCGCGATCGATCCGCCGCTGGTCGACGCCCGAGGAGCCAGCGCCGCGCGGGATGCGCTTGAGTGCGACGGTGCGGCGCAGCTTCTCGTCGCGCGCGGCCCAAACGGTGCCGTGGCCGCCGCTGCCGAGCGGCTCCAGTAGCCGGTAGCGGTCGAGGACGAGCTCGCCGCGCGGAGCGCGCGGGGCATCGCGCACCGGCGCGAGCGCGGCGCGAGGCAGGGTGTTCACCCGCGCGATTTCGCTGCGCGGGCGAAGCGATCCTGCCCGAGGACCAGGGTTGATCGCAAAGTTGCACCCAACCCTGGCGAAGCCGCGGCCCGCATAATGCGGGAATCCAAACCCGGCAAGGAGCGTCTTGTCGTTCTTCGAAGAGGGTGACGAGCCCCGCACAACCATCGCGACCGCGCGCCGCCCGGGCCGACGCGCCCGCGGACAACCGCCCCGCCGGCCGCTCGACGAGCGCACCGTCCTGGCCCGCCGGGCGGGAGCGATCGCGGCGCTCGTGGTCGTCGTGGTCGTCGTGGTCTTCGGGCTGCGCGCCTACCTCACGAGCCAGCAAACGCAGGCGCTCAAGAACTACAACGCCGACGTCACGACGCTGCTCCAGAACGAGCAGCAGCAGGTGGCCCAGCAATTCTTCGGCACGCTGAACAACATCGCCGGCACGTCCGGTCAAGCACTGACAGCCGATCAATCCAACCTGTACCAGGATGCGGTGACGGCAAGGATCGACGCGCAGACCGCTGCCGGCTGGAGCGTGCCCGGCTCCTGCGCCGACGCGCAGCGCGATCTGCTCATCGTCCTCGACATGCGCTACGAGGCGATCGACAAGGTCCAGGCCGCGATCGTGCAGGCGATCAACGGGCCCGGCGGAAACGCGCAGATCCAGGACATCGCGGGTGACATGGGGATGCTCTACGCCTCCGACATCCTCTACAAGGTGCGCGTCGCGCCGCTGATCGAGCAGGCACTGACCAGCGCCGGAATCCAGGTCGGCACAGGCGCCGTTTACAGCGCCCCGTTCCTTCCCGACCAATCGTGGACGACCGCGGGTTACGCAGCCGGGAAGATCCTTGGCTACACGCCGCCAGCGCTAGGCGGCGCGGTCAGCACCGGCCCCAACGGCCACGCTCTCGTCGACGTGCTCGTCGGCGGCACGACCCTCGCCCAGGGCGCGGGCGTGATCAACCCGATCACCTACACCAAGGGACTGACGTTCACGCTCGACTTCAGCAACGACGGCGCCAACGACGAGTTCAACGTCCACACCCAGCTGACGCTCTCGTCCGCCTCCACGGCAACGCTGACGGCTTCGCAGGAAACCCGCGAGACGCAACCGGGCAGCACCTATTCCGCGACGCTCGGCTTCCCGCAGACGCCGCCGATCGGGCCCGTGCTCAAGCTCACCGCAACCGTTCTCCCCGTCCCCGGCGAGAAGGACGTCTCGAACAACACGCAGGTCTACTACGTGCGCTTCAGCAAGTAGCTTCGCGCTGGCGGACGATACGTTTCCCGTGTGCCACTGGCCGCGGTGACAACGGCTGAGATCGTCGCCGTCGCGGCGGCGGTCGTCGCAGCGCTTGGGCTGGCGGGCGTTGTCGTGCTCTGGCGCGCGCTGCGCAGGGTTCGTTCAGCGCAGACCACCGTCCTCGGCGCGGCGGGTGCGACAGACGTCGTCGGGTACGTCGTGCGCCTGGAGCAGGAAATCGAGGTGCTCCGCGACTATCTCGAGGATGTCGCCGCGCGGCTCGACGGGCGGGTGAAGCGAACCGAGTCGCGGCTCGATCACGCGTTCTCGCGGCGCGCCCTCGTTCGCTATGACGCGTACGGCGAGATGTCCGGCCATCAGTCCCTGTCGCTGGCGCTGCTCGACGCCTCGCGCTCCGGCGTGATCCTGTCCTCGATACTCCACCGCGACGCTGCGCGGCTTTACGTGAAGACGATTCACGATGGCCGAAGCGAGCTGACGCTTTCCCCGGAGGAGGAGGAGGTCCTGCGCCTCGCCCTCGAGCAGGAAGCGTGAGGCCCGGCCAATGACGGTCCGGATCGGCTTTCTCGGACCCGAGGGAACGTTCAGTCACCAGGCGCTGCGCGAATCGCAGCCGCCGGCGGATGCCGAGGCTGTGGCGATCGCGACGCTCTACCAAACCGTGATGGCGGTCGATGCGGGAGAGGTCGACCTCGCTCTCGTTCCGATCGAGAACGCGCTCGAGGGGTCGGTTGACGTGACCCTCGACACGCTCGCGGCGGATGCCGGCGCGGTGGCGATCGTCGGCGAGATCGTGCAGCCGGTTCGAAACAGCCTGATCGCGGCGAAGGCGATTCCCCTGGAGTCGATCACGACCGTGCATTCACACCCCCAGCCGACGGGCCAGTGCGCGCGCTTCCTGCGCGAGCGGCTTCCGGGCGCGCGGATCGTCGCGGCGTCGTCGACGGCCGAGGCCGTCCGGGCCGTGGTCGCGCGAGGCCTGCCCGGGGAGGCGGCGCTTGGGAACCAGGCTCGCCGCCGAGCTCTACGGCGCGCAGGTACTGATCGCGGACGTCGACGACGAGCCGGGCAACCTGACGCGCTTCGTGTGGCTCGCGCGAGACGAACGCGCGGGCGAGCTGCGCGCCCTGGTCGAGCGCGGCGCGCGGAGCAAGACCTCGATCGTGTTCTGGGGCGCAGGGGACGAGGCCGCGGGCTGGCTCGTCGCCTGCCTCTCCGAGCTGTCCGACGCGAGACGTCAACCTGACGCGGATCGAGTCGCGGCCGCGGCGCATCGGGTTCGGCCACTACATGTTCTTCGCCGACCTCGACGGCTCGAGCGCTGAGCGGCCGGTCGCGGCGGCGATCGCCGGGCTGCGCGCGCGCTGCGAAGAGGTCCGGGTGCTGGGGTCATACCGCGCGCCGTAGGGCGTCGGCCGGCGCGCCCCTGAGTCCGCGCGGCGTTCAAAAGGCGCGACCGCGCCAGCCGCGCCGCTAGACTCGCTAGCGCGCGAATGTCCGCACTGCTACCACCACAGGCGCGGTCCGCGTCGCTCGGCGAGCACCAGCGACGCGGGCCTGACGGTGGTCGGGTGCTCGTGCTCAACGCGAGCTTCGAGCCGGTGAACGTCTGCACGGTCCGCCGCGCGATCGTCCTCACGCTGAAGGAGAAGGCCGAGGTGCTCGAGGTCGGTGAGGCGCTGATCCACTCCGAGCACGTTGCGCTCGGGCGCCCTTACGTGATCCGCCTTGTGAGCTACGTGCGCGTGCCGCGCGACGCGCAGCGGCGCAAGATCACGCGCCGCGCGGTGTTTGCGCGCGACAACTGGACCTGCCAGTACTGCGGCGCGCGCGCGAACCTCACCGTCGACCACGTGATCCCGCGGTCCAAGGGAGGCTTGTCGAGCTGGGAGAACATCGTCGCCTCCTGCGCGCCGTGCAACCGGCGCAAGGCCGACCGCACGCCGCTCCAATCGGGGATGCACCCGCGCACGCCAGCCGCGTCAGCCGCACGCCGAGATCTTCATCCGCGTGTCGAGCCCGACGATCCCCCCTGCGTGGCGGGCATACCTTCCGGCGTTGGCCTGACGGCCAATGCCTTCAGGGATTGCGCGCGCGCCGCGTGACGTGCGGCAGGCGTGCTGGGGCCCGGCGGGCGCCGGCGGCGCGTCAGCGAAGGCTCGGCAGGATGGAAAGGCCGGCGCTTTGCGCCCGGCCTTTCCGACGACCTTGGACTTGATCGGCCAGGCTTTGCGCGGCACGCCATGCGTGCAGTGACGCGCTTGCCGGAGGGACTAGGTCCGGCGACCTGTACGACGGTGGTCCGGGTTGGATTCCGCTAGGCGGGTCCAGCCGACTTCTCCGACCTAACGGCCGGCCACCTCCAGAGTCCCGCAAGTACTGTCAGCCAACGTAGGGACCACCTCCTTTCTCTGGTATCTCCAGAGTAGCGCAGGCGAGTGCGGAAAACTCGAGCGCCGTGCGCGGCGCTCAGGCTTGGCCGTTTGGGCTGGGCTCGGGCGGGTCGGGGGCGGCGATTGCGGCGCGTCGGACGCCGGTCGGGTGCGGGGTCGCGGGATCGGTCGGTGATCGCGGGCTCGCTCGACTCGGCCACGAGCGCGACGGCGCTGACAGTGTCGTCTTCGCGGAGGTTCATCAGGCGCACGCCCTGGGCGGCGCGCCCGTAGCGGTTGATCCCGCGCACGCCGGTGCGCTGCACCATCCCGCCGGCGCTGATGAAGACGAGCTCCTCGTGCTCGCGGACGACCAGCGCGCCGGCGAGACCGCCCTTGGTCGCGGTCAGCTCGATCGTCTTGACGCCCATCGTGCCGCGGCCCTTGCGCGGGTAGTCGCTGAGCGCGGTTCGCTTGCCGTAGCCGTTCTCGGTCAGGACGAGCAGCTCGTGGGTGTCGCCGGCGACGTCCATCGCGAGCACCCAGTTGTCGCGCTCGCCGACCTTCATGCCCTTGACGCCGGAGGTGTTGCGGCCCATCGCGCGCACGGCGGACTCGCGCGAAGCGCACCGCCTTGCCGTTGCGCGAGACCATCAGGATGTCGTCCTCGCCGCTGGTGCGCCGCACCGCGACCAGCTCGTCGTCGTCGCGGATGTTGATCGCGATGATCCCGTCGGCGTTGATCGGCGTGTTGTACGCGGCGAACTCGGTCTTCTTGACGATCCCGTCGCGCGTGGCGAAGATCAGGTAGCGGCCCTCGCTGTAGTCGCGCGTCGAGAGCACCGACTGCACGCGCTCGCCCTCGCGCAGCGGCAGGATGTTGACGAGCGCACGGCCCTTCGCGGTTCGCGAGGCCTCCGGCAGGTCGTAGACCTTCGACCGGTAGACCTTGCCGCGATTGGTGAAGAAGAGCAGGTAGTCGTGCGTCGAGCAGATGAACAGGTGCTCGATGAAGTCCCCGTCCTTCATGTCCATGCCGGTGACTCCACGGCCGCCGCGGTGCTGCTGCGCGGTAGGTGTCGAGCGGCAGCGACTTGATGTAGCCGGAGTGGGTGATCGCGATCACCATCTGCTGGTCGGCGATCAGGTCCTCGATGTCGATCTCGCCTTCGGCGTGGGAGATCTCGGTGCGCCGCTCGTCGCCGTAGCGGTCGCGGATCTCGATCAGCTCCTCCTTGATCAGCGCGAGCACGCGCAGCTCGTCGCCGAGGATCGCGCGCAGCTCGCGCGATCCGCTCGAGCGTGTCGGCGTGCTCCTGGCGGATCTGTCCGGACTCGAGCGCGGTCAGCTGCGACAGACGCAGGTCGAGGACCGCCTGCGCCTGGATCACGGTCAGCTTGTAATGCTTGACGAGGCCCTCGCGGGCGCTTACGCGGTCCTTGGCGCGCCGGATCAGCTCGATCACCGCGTCGAGGTTGTCGATCGCGATGAGCAGCCCTTCGAGGATGTGGGCGCGCGCTTCGCACTTCGCGAGCTCGTGCTTCGATCCGCCGGACGACGACATCGCGCTGGTGCTCGATGTAGTGATGGATCACCTCGCGCAGCGAGAGCGTGCGCGGAACGCCGTCGACGAGCGCGACCATGTTGACGCCGAACGTGGTCTGCATCGGCGTGTGCTTGAAGAGCTTGTTGAGCACGACCTTCGGGATCGCGTCGCGCTTGAGCTCGATGACGAGGCGCATGCCGCGCTTGTCGGATTCGTCGCGCAGGTCGGAGATCTCGGTGATGCGCTTGTCCTCGACGAGCTCCTTGATCTTCACCATCAGCCCGTTGTCGCCGCCCTTCTTGACCATGTAGGGCAGCTCGGTGACGACGATCGCCTCCTTGCCGTGGGTCAGCGGCTCGATGTGCGCGCGCGCCTGCACGCGTACCCGCCCGCGCCCGGTCTCGTAGGCGTCCTTGATGCCCGGCGCGGCCGAGGATGATGCCGGCGGTCGGGAAGTCGGGACCCTTGACGTGCTTCATCAGCTCCTCGACGGTGATCTCGCGGGTCGCTCGATGTAGGCGACCGTCGCGTCGATCGACCTCGCGCAGGTTGTGCGGCGGGATGTTCGTCGCCATGCCGACGGCGATGCCCGGCGAGCCGTTGACGAGCAGGTTCGGGAAGCGCGCCGGCAGGACGAGCGGCTCCTGCTTCGTTGCCGTCGTAGTTGGGCGCGAAATCGACCGTGTCCTTGTCGATGTCGCGCAGCATCTCCATCGCGAGCCGCGTCAGCTGCGCCTCGGTGTAGCGCATCGCGGCCGGCGGGTCGTCGTCGACCGAGCCGAAGTTGCCCTGACCGTCGACGAGCGGGTAGCGCATCGAGAAGTCCTGCGCCAGGCGCACGAGCGTGTCGTAGATCGCGCTGTCGCCGTGCGGGTGGTACTTGCCCATGACTTCGCCGACGATGCGCGAGCACTTCGCCTTGCGAGCGCGTCGGGCGCGCAGGCCGAGCTCGCGCATGCCGTAGAGGATGCGGCGATGGACCGGCTTGAGGCCGTCGCGCACGTCGGGCAGCGCGCGCGACGACGATCACCGACATCGCGTAGTCGAGGATACGCCGTGCGCATCTCGTCCTCGATCGCGCGCGGCTCGATGTTGCCGCCCGTCAGCACGTCACCGGCCATGGCTGTCACCTCCCTCACCAGCTACACGTCGAGGTTGGCCACGAGGCGCGCGTTGCTCCTCGATGAACTGCGCGCCGCGGCTCGACCTGGTCGCCCATCAGCATCGAGAAGACGCGGTCGGCCTCGACGGCGTCCTCAATCGTGACCTGCGCGAGCGTGCGCGAGCGTCGGGTCCATCGTCGTGCTCGCGAGCTGCTCGGCGTTCATCTCGCCGAGACCCTTGAAGCGGTAGACGTTCTCGCCCTTCTGGGCGATGGTCGAGGACCGCGCGCGCGCAGCTCGTCGAAGGTGTGGCGCGTCGGCGTGTTGGTCGCCGAGCGCGCACGCTCGAACGGCGGCTGGCCGGCGAACTCGCTGAGCTGCTGGTGCGCGCGCGAGCAGCTGCTGGTAGTCCTTGGACTCGAAGAGCGCCGCGGCGCAGCCGGTGCGTGCGCGCGAAGCCGGTCGTCTTCTCGGTCACGCGCACCGACGCACGATCCTCGGCGTCGACTCGACGACCTCGGCGTGGTGCGTGCCGGCGCCGTTGCGCGGCGAGCAGCTTGAGCCGCGGCGTCGGGCGTCCGGGCCCGCTGCTCGAGGATGCCCGCCTCGCCGAGCAAGCGCAGCGCGTCGCTGCCGTAGACCGCGCGCAGCGACGCGGCGAGCCCTCGTACTGGCGATCTGGCGGGCGAGCTTCTGCCAGCGCGCCTCGGTGAGCTTGAGCGGCTTGCCGGTGGCGTCGGTGATCTCGAAGGCTCGAGCTTGTCGTAGACGAGCATCTGCTCGAGGTCGGCCTCGTTCTCGATGTAGCGCTCGCGTCTGCCCTGCTTGAGCTTGTAGAGCGGCGGCTTGGCGATGTAGACATAGCCCGCCTCGATCAGCTCCTGCATCTCGCGGAACAGCAGGGTGAGGATCAGCGTGCGGATGTGGGCGCCGTCGACGTCGGCGTCGCACATCAGGATCACCTTGTGGTAGCGGGCGTTCTCGATGTTGAACTCGTCGCGCACGCCCGTGCCGATCGCCGTGATCAGCGCCTGGATCTCGGTGTTCTGGAGCACCTTGTCGATCCGGCTCTTCTCGACGTTGAGGATCTTGCCGCGCAGCGGCAGGACCGCCTGCGTGTTGCGGTCGCGGCCCTGCTTGGCCGAGCCGCCGGCGGAGTCGCCCTCGACGACGAAGAGCTCGGCGAGCGACGGGTCCTTGACCGAGCAGTCGGCGAGCTTGCCCGGCAGGTGCGTGTTCTCGAGCGCGGACTTGCGGCGGGTCAGGTCGCGGGCGCTGCGCGCCGCCTCGCGCGCGCGTGCGGCCTGCACGGACTTCGTGATGACGGCGCGCGCGTCCTGCGGGTTCTCCTCGAGGAACTCCGCGAGACCGGCGTTGACGACCGACTCGACGAAGCCGGCCATGCCCGGGTTGCCGAGCTTGGTCTTCGTCTGGCCCTCGAACTGCGGGTCCGCGAGCTTCGCCGAGATGACCGCCGTCAGGCCCTCGCGGACGTCCTCGCCGCTGAGGTTGTCGTCCTTCTCGCGCAGCAGACCCTGGTCGCGCGCGTACTTGTTGATCGTGCGCGTCAGCGCCGAGCGAAAGCCGCGACAGGTGGCTGCCGCCCTCGTGCGTGTTGATGTTGTTGGCGAACGAGAAGATCGACTCCTGGTAGGAGGAGTTCCACTGCATCGCGACCTCGACGGCGCCCTCCTCGCTCTCGCCGGAGAAGTAGACGATCTTCTTGCCGACGGGCTCCTTGTTCTCGTTGAGGAACGAGACGAAGTCCTCGATCCCGCCCTCGTACATGGAACTCGCTGTGGTAGCCGGCGCCGCGCTCGTCGGTCAGCGAGATCCGCAGGCCCGCGAGTCAGGAACGCCGTCTCGCGCAGGCGCTCCTCGAGCGTGCGAACGTTGAAGTCGACGGCCTCGAAGATCTCGGCGTCGGCCAGGAACGTGACGGTGGTTCCCGTCGGCTCGCCCTTGGCCAGCGCGCGGCCCTTGTGACCGGGCCCTGCGGCTTGCCGCGCTCGTAGTCCTGCGTCCAGCGCGTGGCCGTCGCGGCGGACCTCGACGTGGAGGCGCTCCGAGAGCGCGTTGACAACGGAGACGCCGACGCCGTGCAGGCCGCCGGAGACCTTGTAGCCGCCCCCGTCGCCGAACTTGCCGCCCGCGTGCAGCGTGGTCAGCACGACCTCGAGCGCCGAGCGCTGCCCTCCTTCTCCATGATCGCGACCGGGATGCCGCGCCCGTCGTCGGCGACCGTGACCGAGTTGTCGGCGGGGATCGTGACCGAGACTCGCCGTGCAGAGCCCGGCGAGCGCTTCGTCGACGGAGTTGTCGACGACCTCGTAGACGAGGTGGTGCAGGCCGCGCTCGCCGGTCGAGCCGATGTACATGCCCGGGCGCTTGCGTACCGCCTCGAGCCCCTCGAGAACCGTGATGTCCTGCGCGTCGTAGTGGCGGCTTGCTTGGGCGCTTGCTTGGCGCCGTCCTGGTCGCAAAGGTCCTCCGATTGACGTGAGAAAGCCCCGGTCGCCGGTCCAACCCCCGGTCCGGGGCGGTCTGATAAGTTGACAGAACAATAGCACACGAGGACTCCGGATCCGGGCGCCAGACGGCGGCTGAAATACCTGCAAATCGTGCCAAAAGCGCGTGATCTGCGAGCGGCCTGCGACGCGGCGCTGTCACGCGCGCAGCGGTGAGCGCAGCGTCCGGAGCGCCTCCGGCCGATCGCGGCGTTCAGCGCGGCCACGAGCGACGGCGCCATCAGGTCGAGCTCGGTCGCCCAGACCGCGCCTCACAGGCGACCTCGGACTCCGTCGCGCTCGCCGACGGGCTCGCGCGTCGGCGCGCGATCGCGCGCGCCGACGGCCTCGGCCCAGCAGCGCTGCACCTGCGCCAGAGCGTGCTCGCCGGCTCGAGCCGCGCGGTGCAGGCGCCCGAGCGGCGCCGCCGAGCTGCCGCGGGGCGCGCCGGTCGACCTCACGCGTCGCCAGCGCCTCCTGGAGCGACGGCTCCGCGCGACGCGCAGATCGCGCCACGCGCGGCGTCATGCGCCCGGCACGTGCTCGAGCTCGGTCGTCGTGATCACCGCCTGCCCGCCGTCGCGTGCGAGCTGCTCGACCAGGTGCTCGCGGCGGCGCGCGTCGAGCTCGCTCATCACGTCGTCGAGCAGCAGCAGCGGCGGCCGTCGCGCTGCTCGCGCGAGCGCGTCCCGCTCGGCGAGCAGCAGCGCCAGCAGCGCCACGCGCTGCTCGCCCTGCGAGCCGTAGGCCCGCAGGTCGCGGCCGGCGCGGCGAAGACGAGCTCGTCGCGATGCGGCCCGTGCGTCGTGTAGCCGCGCGCGAGGTCGCTCGTCGGGCGCCGCGCGATCTCCGCGGCGAGCGCCTCGGCGTCGCGCGCGCGCGAGCGCGGCCGGTAGGCGAGCGCGGCGTCGCCATCCAGGCCGAGCGCCGCGGCGTGCCCCGCGAACGGCTCGGCGATCAGCTCGACGGCGCGCGCGCGGTTCGCCGACAGCTCGATCCCGAGGCGCGCGAGCTCGAGATCCCAGGCCGCAGCGCCGTCGGCGCCGCGCGGCCGCCGCGGACGCGCGCGAGCAGCGCGTTGCGCTGGGCGAGCGCCTCGCCATAGCTGCGGCGGGTCGCCGCGCGGGCCGGCCAGAGCGCGCCGACGAGCTGGTCGAGATGGGCGCGGCGCAGCTGCCGGCACGCCCTTGATCAGCTCCAGGCGGTCGGGCGGGAAGACGCTGACGAGCGGCCGCGCGGCGCGTCGAGCAGGCGCTCGAGCGGCGCGCCGTCGAGCGTCATGTCGCTTCGGCTCGCCCGGGCGCGAAGCCGACGGCGAGCACGTGGCTCGCTGGTCTCGGTCCTCGAGCGTCGACCACGACGCGCGTCGTGGCGCGCCCGAAGCGGACGAGCTCGCGATCGTTGCGCGGTGCGAAACGAGCGCGCCGTGCAGCCGAAGTAGAGCGCTTCGAGGAGGTTCGTCTTGCCGGCCCCGTTGGGCCCGTGGACGACGGTCAGGCCCGGGGCCGAGGTGGGCCTCAGCGCCCGCGTAGGAGCGGAAGTCGCGCAGCACGCGAGCGACGCTCCTGCGACGCATGCACGCAGCGCGTCACGTGCCCAGCCGGATCGGCATGACGAGGTAGACGAAGCCGCTCTCGTCGGCCGACTCGATCAGGCCCGGGCGCAGCGGGCTCGTCAGGCTGAGCACGACTCTCCGTCGACTCGACGCTCTCGAGCCCGTCGCGCAAGAACTCGGGGTTGAAGCCGATCTCGAACGGCTCGCCGTGGAACGCGACGGCAGCGTCTCGTGCGCCTCGCCGATGTCGGGCGTCTGCGCCGACACCGCAGCTCGCCCTGGCGCGAACGCGAGGCGCAGCGGCGCGTTCTTCTGTGCCAGCAGGCTGATCCGCCGCATGACGTCGCGCGAGCTCCTCGCGGGCGACGCGCAGCTCGTGCTCGACGCTCTCCGGGAGCAGCTGCTGGTAGTTCGGAAACTGCCCGTCGATCAGGCGTGAGGAGAGCGCGACGCTCGCCGAGCTACGAACACCACCTGGTTCTGTCGGACGCTGATCGCTGACATGCTCCGCGTCGCTCTGCGCGGCGATGCGCGAGAGCTCCTGCAGGGCGCGCGCCGGCACATTGGCCTCGAAGGTCGGCCGAGCGCCGTCGTCGAGCGCCGTCGTGTTCACGCTCAGGCGATAGGAGTCCGTGGCGACCATGCGCAGCTCGCTGCCCGGCCGCGTGAACGAGGATGCCGGTGAGGACCGGGCGCGTGTCGTCGCGCGAGGCCGAGCGCGGCGACGCGCGCGATGGTGCTCGACAAACGCGCTGCGCGGCGAGCGTGCACGCCGCCGCTGGGGTCGGGCTCCGGCAGCCGCGGGAAATCTCGCGCGCGCAGCGTGCGCAGGGGGAACACCGCGTTGCCGGAGAGCGAACTCGACGTCGCTGCTCGTTCGCGCGCTCGGCCGAGCGTAACGCTCGCACCCGGGAGCGAGCGCACGATGTCGAGCAGCAGGCGCGCTGGGAAGCACGACCTAGCCGGGCTGCGTTCGACGCTGCGCGGCGAGCGAACGCGCAGGCTCGACCTCCAGTGTCGGTCGCTTGCAGCTCGAGTGTCGGCGGTCGGCGCTCGTCGAGCTGAACGCCCGAGAGCGCCTGCACGGCGCTGCGCGTGGAGGCGCTACGCGCGTGCCGTCTGCAGATCGGCGAGCAAGATCGGCTGTAAGGGGATTTACGACGCATACTTCGGCGACGGTTATGGAGTCGAAGAAGTAGTGCATGTGAGGATGTGGGCAACTCGCGCATGCGCCGCATCGCGGGGACGGTGCGGGTGTGGAGAACATGTGAGCAACAGCGGCGATCGTCTGTGCTTCGCGCGACTGTGACGCAGCCGTGATCGCTTCGACGTCGCTGAGCGCCTGGCGCGTTGTGGACGAACGCTCGTCGGACACACGCCGGCAGGCGTGGAGGACCGTCGTGTGGTCGCGGCCGCCGAATGCGCGCGCGATGTGCGGTCAGCGAATGGTCCGTGAGCTCGCGCGCGAGGTACATCGCGACGTGGCGGGCCCAGGCGACGCGCGCGACCCGCGAGCGCGAGATCGAGCGTCTCGGCGGAGATGGCGAAATGGGCGCACGGCTGCCGCCTGGATCGGCGTCGATCGTAGGCCGGCACTGCGCGACGCCGCGGGCCGATACGCTCGAGGACTTTCGCTCGCGATGTGCGCGTCGAGCGGGCGGCCGTCAGGGAGGCGAGGGCGACGGCCGGATCAGCGCGCCCTCGAGGGCGCGTACGTTCGTCGCGACCGGCGGCGATCAGCCCGAGGGCGTTCTCGGACGCCGATGTGATGCGGTCGAACGCGGCGCGCTTACGAAGGATGGCGAGGCGCGTCGCGCCATCGGGAGGTCGAGATGTCCGTGACGAGGCCGGCGCGAAGCGCTCGCGCAGGCGGTACTCGAGTGCCGGCGAGATCGGCGGGGAGGCGATCGCACGTGACGACGAGCTGCCGCCGGCTTCGTAGAGCGAGTTGAAGGTGTGGAACATCTCCTCCTCGCTGCGGGCCTTGCGCTCGAGAAACTGGACGTCGTCGATCAGCAGCACGTCGACATCGCGGAAGTGCGCTTTGAAGCGTCGGTGCCGCGCGTGTGCAGGGACGCGAGGAAGGCGTTCGTGAAGTCCTCGCCGGTCACATAGCGGACGGTCATTCCGGCACCGAAGCTGCGGATGTAGTTGGCGATCGCGTGGAGGAGGTGGGTCTTGCCGAGGCCCGGCGGGCCGTAGATGAAGAGCGGGTTGTACGCCTGCGTTGGCGTCTCGGCGACCGCCAGGGCGGCGGCGTGGGCGAGGCGATTGGACGTGCCGATGACGAACTGCTCGAAGGTGTACTTGGGGTTCAGCGGTCGCGGCCGCGAGGTCGCTGGACTGCGCCGCGGCGGCGGCCGGCGGCGGGCGATCGTCGCGCAAACGCGACGCTGACCTGGTGGGCGAGCACGGATGCCGCCGCGCGTGCGCAGCGCCGGCGCCATAGCGCGTCGCGCGCCCACGGCCGCGACCTCGGGCGGCCCGTCGAGGACGAGGGTCTCGCCGTCCAGTCCGACGACAGCGCAGCGGCGCGAGCCAGAGCTCGTAGGTGCGCTCGCCGACGCTGTCGCGCAGCGCAAGCGCGGATCTGCTGCCACGACTGGTCGATGTCTCCGGACAAGCGCGCGCAGTCCTCCCTGCGGGGGACGGTGTTCACGACATTGGAAGAGGGGATCCGACGACCCCCGGGAGCGGCGAATATAGCAACGACCCAGTGGGCCGCCGAGCGGGGCAGAGCGCATTTGGCGGGAAAAATGCGTGGCGGCGCTCGAGGGCTGTATCGCGCCACGTGCCTGGGTATACTGGCCGGCTACGCGCAATCCCGCGCGCGGCTCCTCGCGATGAAGCGCACCTACCAGCCGAAGAAGCGCAAGCGCGCCCGCACGCACGGGTTCCGCACGCGCATGCGCACACGCGCCGGGCGTCTGACGCTGAAGCGACGCCGCGCCAAGGGTCGCAAGCGCTGACGGTCTAGTGACGGAGGCCCGGCACGCCGGTGCCCCCCGACGGCGCCCGGGACGGCTCTCGCGCAGCGCCGAGTTCGACCGCGTGTACCGCAACGGCCGGTCCGTCGCGAGCCGCTACCTCGTGCTCTACGCGTTCCCGCGGGATGGCAGCGACGTCGGCGCGCGTGGGGCTGTCGGTGTGGGCGCAAGGTCGGCGGCGCGGTCGAGCGCAATCGCGTGAAGCGCCTGCTGCGAGAGGCGTGCGCAACACACGCGGAGGCGATTCCCGCAGGGCCACGACGTCGTCGTGGTGGCGCGATCTGATGCGGCAGCGCTCGCGCAGCGAGCAGGGGCTCGACGGGCATCGAGGCGGCACTTGCGGAGCTCTTGGCATCCGTCAAGCGCGAAGGCGAGGTGCGCGCATGAGGCCCCGACCGCGCGAGCTGGCCGTCCTGCCGCTGCTGGTCTACCAGCGCGTGATTTCGCCACTGATCCCGCCGCGCTGTCGCTACGAGCCGAGCTGCTCGCACTACGCCGTGCAGGCGATCCGCGAGTTCGGCATACTGCGCGGGCTCGTGCTTGCAGGCTGGCGGGTGTGCGTTGCAACCCGTTCAGCCGCGGGGGCTTCGATCCGGTGTCGGCGCAGCATCTGTTCCACGCGCACGACTGCGGCGGCCGAGGCGGCGGGCTCACGCCAATGATCCTCGCAAACGTCATCCAGAGCGCCTTCGGGCCACTGATCGACGTCTTCAAGGCGATCCTGGTCGAGGCGCACACGATCCTCGGCGGCAGCTGGGGCTGGGCGATCATCGGCCTGACGATCGTGATCCGCGCTCGTGACGCTGCCGCTGATGATCAAGCAGTTCAAGAGCATGGCGATCATGCAGAAGCACGCGCCCGAGCTGAAGGCCATCCAGCAGCGCTACAAGGATGACCGCCAGCGGATGAGCGAGGAGACGATGAAGTACTACCGCGAGTACGGAGTGAATCCGTTCGCGAGCTGCCTCCCGCTGCTGATCCAGCTGCCGGTCCTGATCTCGCTCTTCTACATGCTGCGCACGGACCTGAAGCAGAAGATCTGCGGCGTTCAGGCGGCAGCCGCGTACCCGAGCCTCTCGAGCACGCAGCTCACCACGTTCCTGCGGCAAGCACGGCTGCTCGCAGATCGCCGGCGCGCACAACTCGGCGAGCTTCCTCTTCATCCACGACATCACGCTGAAGGCAACGGGCGGCACGCTGATCGTGCTGATCGCCCTGTACCTGGCGACGATGCTGATGACCTCGTACTTCTCGACGATGCAGGTCGAGCGCACCCAGCGGATCATGTTCATGGTCCTGCCGCTCGTCTTCACGGTGATCATCATCCAGTACCCGGCGGGCCTGTTGCTGTACTGGACGACCTCGAACATGACGCAGATCCCGCTGCAGTGGTACGCGCGCCGCCGCGTGCCAGCGGTGACGCCGGCAAGCGGGCCGCCGCCAACGGTCGCGCCGCGCCGGCCGACGCGCGCCGCGCCGCGGCTGCGACCAAGCCGCCGCGCAGCGCGCCGCCGCCGCAGGCGCCGCGTAAGCGCAAGAAGCGCTCCGGACGTAGGCGATACGCGCGCGAATGGAGACAGACGACACCGAGCTGACGCCGAGCGAGGCCCTTCGCGACCTGCTCGAGACGCTTGTTGAGGCCTTCGAGCTGGACGCCGAGGTGGCAATCGAGGAGGGGGGCGGTGTCCTGCTGGGCACGATCGACGGACCCGGTGCCGAAGGCCTGGTCGGCGATCGCGGGAGCGTGCTCGACGCGATCCAGCACCTGGCGCAGCGCGTGGCGCTGCGCGGCGGTGAAGGGCTACGGGTCCGCGTCGACATTGCCGGCTACCGGGGCAGGCGCGAGGCCGAACTGCGGGCGGAGGCCGACCGCGCCGCCACGCGCGCGCTCGCCGAGGGCAAACCGGTCGCGCTCTCGCCGATGCTCGCCGCCGACCGGCGCGTCGTGCACGAGCACCTGCGCGATCGCGAGGATGTTCGCACCCACAGCGAGGGCGACGAACCGCAGCGGCGCCTGATCGTCGCGCCGTCGTAGCGTTTCACGTTTTTCCTGACGGTGAAACAACGTCCGTCGCGGGTGCGACACTCGCGCGGTGGGCGAGCTGACGGACTTCGACGCCGGCGTCGTCGTCGGCATCCTGATCGGCGAGGGCTCGTTCGGCGGTGACGGCAAGCAGCCGCAGGTCACGCTCCGGATGCACGTTCGCCACGAGGCCCTGTTTCGCTGGCTGGTCGACCGCTTCCCGCGCTCGCGCCTCTACGGGCCATACGGCCACGGCGGCAGGAGCTACTACCAGTGGATGGCTCGGGGCTCGGTCCTGGTCGAGGACGTGCTTCCCCTGCTCGAACGGCACCTACACCCCGCGATCGATGATTACGCCGCCGGCCGTCTGGCGCAGATGCGCGTCCGTTACGCGGACTACATCGCACGGGTCCGCGCGCGTTGACGGCGCGCACGCAAGTCGAGCGGCTGGTCGCCGCTCACGGACTCGAGCCGGCCGCCACAGCTCGGCTACTGGCGCTGCTCGAGCTGCTGGCCCGGGATCCTGCGGCGCCGAGCAGCGTGCGCGATCCAGGGCGCGCCGTCGATGTGCACATCGCGGACTCGCTCAGCGCCCTCGAGCTGCCGGAGGTGGCGCGGGCAGCGCCGCGTGGTCGATCTGGGATCCGGCGCCGGGTTCCCGGGATTGCCGCTGGCGATCGCGCGCCCCCACGCCACCGTCGTCCTGCTCGAGAGCTCGCGCCGCAAGTGTGAGTTTCTCGCACGCGCGCGTTGCCGTTACGGGGGCGGCGAATGCGCGCGTCGTCTGCTCGCGAGCGGAGGCGTGGACGGAGGGACGAGGCTGGGCCGAGCTCGTCGTTGCTCGTGCGCTTGGCGAGCTTGCGCTCGTCTGCGAGTACGCGGCGCCATTGCTCGCGCTCGGCGGGGCCCTCGTCGCCTGGAAAGGGTTCGGTCTCGGCCGGCGGAGCGCGCGGCCGGCGAGCGCGCGGCGCGCGAGCTCGGACTCGAGCCCGCTGCTGTGGTCCGCACCGCGCCATATCCTGGGAGCGCGCTCGCACCATCTACACGTGTACATGAAGATCAGCCGACACTCCCGCTCGATTCCCGCGCCGCCCCGGCGCTGCGCACAAGCGACCGCTCGGCCGCCACTCATGAGCCCGCGCGGTCTTGCGGGCGAGTTCATCGGCCGCACCGCTGCGAGCCTCGGGCGCTGGTCGGCGCGCGCATCGGCGAACCACGCGCCACGGCCGCGCCACCGACCGCTACGGTGTCCGACGTGCGGGTGTTTGCGATCGCAAACCAGAAGGGCGGCGTTGGCAAGACGACGACGGCCGTCAACCTCGCGGCGGCGGTGGCCGGAGCCGGTTATGACGTCCTGATCGTCGACATCGACCCGCAGGCCAACGCGACCGTCGGGCTCGGTCAGCCACGCGACCTCGAGCCGAACGTGTACGGCGTGCTGTGCGGCGAGTGCGCCGCCGAGCAGGCCGTACACGCGACGCCGGTCGACCGGCTGTGGCTGTTGCCCGTCGGGACGCGATCTCGTCGGCGCGTCGGTCGAGCTGCCCACGGTCGCCCGTTCAGAGCAGCGGTTGCGCGACGCGCTCGCTCCGCTTCGCGAGCGCTTCGCGTTCATCCTGATCGACTGCCCGCCATCGCTCGGCCCGTTGACGGTAAACGCGCTCGTGGCGGCCGATCGGGTGATCGTGCCGGTCCAGACCGAGTACTACGCCCTCGAGGGCCTCGCTCAGGTGCTCGACACGATCAGCTTGATCCAGCGTGAGCTCAACCCCCGCCTGAGCGTAGCCGGGATGCTCCTGACGATGCACGACAACCGCACGCGCCTCGGCCGCGACGTCGAGCGCGACGTGCGCGAGCACTTCCCCGGCCTCGTCTTCGACACCGTGATCCCGCGCAACGTCAGGCTCAGCGAGGCCCCGAGCTTCGGCGTCCCGGTGACGCTGCACGATCCGTTCTGCGCCGGGTCGGAAGCCTACGTGGCACTCGCGCGCGAGGTCGCTGCCGGTGGCTAGCTGGCCGGGGACCTCGCCCGGCGGCGGGGCAAGGCCGCGCGGGATGGGCCGCGGATTGTCGGCGATCCTGGCGGTCTCGCAGACGGGCGCGGAGGAGCGCGACGACCTGCGCGAGCTCTCAGTCGAGCTGATCTCCGCAAACCCGCGCCAGCCGCGCCGCAACTTCGATGACACGACGCTCGGGGCGCTGGCCGAATCGCTGCGCACGCGGGGCGTCCTGCAACCGATCCTCGTTCGGCCGATCCCGGGCGGTCGCTACGAGCTGATCGCCGGCGAGCGGCGCTGGCGCGCCGCGCAAGCTCGCCGGCCTCGAGCTCGATACCGTCGCTCGTCAGACCGCGCGACGACGCCGAGTCGCTTGAGCTCGCCCTGATCGAGAACATGGCTCGCGAAGACCTCAACCCCGTTGAGGAGGCGCGCGCCTGCGCCGGCCTCGTCGAGGAGCTCGGCCTCTCGCGCGAGGAGGTCGGCCTGCGCGTCGGTCGCAGCCGGGTGGCGGTCTCGAACCTGCTGCGCCTGCTCGACCTGCCTGACGAGGCGCTCGAGCTACTCGAAAGCGGGGCGCTCAGCGAGGGCCACGGCAGGGCGCTCCTGCTTGCCGCAGGCCACGACGCCCGCCGCACGCTCGCGCGCCAGGCCGCCGCCGAGGGCTGGTCGGTCCGCACGCTCGAGCAGGCCGCGCGCAGCGCCGCGAGGAACGATGGCGCACCGGTGCGCCGACGCGCTCCCGCAGCGCACCCCGACCAGATCGAGGCCTGCAGCGAGATCTCCGAACGGCTCTCTGCAGCGCTCGGCGCCGAGGTGCGCGTAGCACCCCACCACCGCGGGTATCGGGCAGAGCTCTCGTTCGCAAGCGCCGAGGAGGCGCTCGAGCTCGCCGCGCGGTTAGCCCCCCGCGTCTGAGCCCAACTGGCGGGCAAGTGGCATTTGTTACATGCGCCTTTTCGCGCGTCGTGGCGACACGCACCGGAACGGCCGACGCAGCGCAGTGCGGGCGCTAACATGGCGCGGCTAGCGCGCCCCGAGGCGCGCCCACACGGGCGATTAGCTCAGTCGGTTAGAGCGCTTCTCTGATAAGGAAGAGGTCCCAGGTTCGAGTCCTGGATCGCCCACTGGAGGGGAGTCATGGCGCATCACTCGGCATCGTTCAGCATCACGCTCCGCGTCCATCTGGATAACCGGCCGGGGAAGCTTTGCCGACCTCGCGCGCGGGATCGCCGATGCCGGTGGCCTGCTCGACGCGATTGACCTGGTGCGAGTGAGCCCCGGGGGTAAGACGCGCGACGTGAGCGTGCTGGCAACCGACGAGGCTCACGCACAGGCGATCGTGGCCGCGTGCGAGCGGATCGATGGCGTCGAGGTCGAGCACGTCTCGGACCGCACCTTCTTGCTGCACCTGGGTGGCAAGATCGCGATGCAGTCGAAGGTGCCGATCAAGACGCGCGACGACCTCTCGATGGCCTACACGCCGGGTGTCGCACGGGTCTGCCAGGCGATCGCGCAGGACCCAGAGTCGGTGTGGAACCTGACGAGCAAGCGCAACACCGTGGCGGTCGTGACCGATGGCAGCGCGGTGCTCGGGCTTGGTGACATTGGGCCGGCCGCTGCACTGCCGGTCATGGAGGGCAAGGCCCAGCTGTTCAAGGAGTTCGGCGGCGTCGATGCCTGGCCGATCTGCCTGGACACCAAGGACACCGACCGGATCGTCGCGACCGTTGAGGCGATCGCGCCCGGGTTCGGGGGCATCAACCTCGAGGACATCGCCGCACCGCGCTGCTTCGAGATCGAGCGGCGCCTGCGCGCCTCGCTCGACATCCCCGTGTTTCACGATGACCAGCACGGCACGGCGGTCGTCACGCTGGCGGCGTTTCTCAACGCGCTGCGGATCGTCGGCAAGCGCATCGAGAAAGTCCGGGTGGTGGTCGTCGGTGTCGGCGCCGCTGGCGTCGCTGTGACCGAAACGCTCCAGGCTGCAGGCGTGCGCCACGTGATCGGCGCCGACAGCTCAGGAGCGATCTACCGCGGGCGTCGTGGGCTCGGGCCCGTCAAAGAACGCTACGCGCAGACGACGAACCCGGAGAACTTCAGCGGTTCAGCCGACGAGGCGCTGGCCGGCGCCGACGTGTTCATCGGACTCTCGCGTCCGGGCGCCGTGAGCGTCGCCGGGATCCGCTCGATGGCTGCAAACGCCGTCGTCTTCGCAATGGCCAACCCGACCCCAGAGGTCATGCCGGACGAGATCGCGGGGTTCGCCGCGGTCGTCGCGACCGGCCGCTCGGACTTTCCCAACCAGATCAACAACGTCCTCGCATTCCCCGGCATCTTCCGCGGCGCCCTCGACGTGCGTGCGCGCGCGATCACAGAGCACATGGAGGTCGCCGCCGGCCGCGCGATCGCCAGCACCGTCGGGGACGATGAGCTCGCCGCCGACTACATCGTGCCAAGCGTGTTCAACCGTGAGGTCGCCAAGGCCGTGGCCGCAGTCGTCGCGGCAGCGGCCGCGCACGACGGCGTCGCCAGACACGTCCACGAGGGCAGCGACGGCGATCTCTCCTGAAGACGCTCGCCGGCGGCGGACTAGCCCTGACGCGGGACCATCTGGACGAAGTCGCCGTAGCGCTCGGGCTCTTCGAGGCGGCACGACCAGACGAGGCGCCCGTCGAGCACGGTGATGTCGGGGCAACCGTCGCACATGTTCTGGTGGCCGTCGGCGTAGACGTCGGCGGGCTGGATGATCATCACCGACTGGAAGCGCAGCGGCTCGCGCAGGCGGGCGGGCCGGCGCGCCGCGTCGGCGAAGTAGCGGCGCGCGATCGCGCGCAGACGCCGGTCGAGCGGGGCGAGCAGGAGCATCGAGCGCCCGTGCGCGAGCATCCCCGGCCTCGTGTACGCGAGGTAGCGGCCGGTCGTCAGGTGGTGGTAGACCTGCGAGAGCTCCATCGTGCGCGGGCCGACGTAGCCGTAGGTGCGCTCACTCGTGGCGAGGACGCCCGTCAGCAGCCACTTGAAGGTGTCCGGGCGTTCGGTCCCGTTGAGGTAGGCGGCGGGGGCGAAGTCGGGAAAGCGCTTGCGGATCTCGGCGACGATGTCGGTCGACTGGATCTCGTGCGGGGTCTGGTCGGCGGTCGCGTACGGCATCGAGGAGAAGTCCACGGGCTTGCCGCGGACGAAGTAGTCGAAGCCGCCGCCGAGGATGCCCGAGCGGAACGCAATGAAGACGATCGTGTTCACGATTGCGATGTTGCGCTGTGCCCACGCCACGAGCTCGGGCACGTAGGCGAGCGTGTCCTCGTACACCGTGGCGTTGAACGAGCAGCCGAGGCCGCCGGCCGCCGCGACCATCTCGGCGAAGCGCTGGCGCAGCTCGCAAAGCTCGATCTCGTTCGCGGTCTTCCAGCCCGGCCGCCCCTGCTTGGAGTCGACGTGGAAGGTGAACCCGGTCACGCCGACCCGCTTGAGCTCGCCGAGCAGCTCCTCGGTCAACGCGAGTCCGTTGGTGTTCACGATCGGCTTCAGGCCCTCGCGCGCAACGAGCTCGACGATCTGCACGATCTCCGGGTGCACGAGCGGGTCGCCGCCCGCGATCGAGACGCTGTCCACCGTGCGCAGGCGCTTGAAGACCTCGAGGTCAGCACGGACCTCATCGAGGGTCTTGTGCCCGCGCGGATCATTCTCGCGGTAGCAGCCGAGGCACGCGAGGTTGCACTTCTTCGTCGGCTCGAGCCAGGCGATCGCGTTGTCGGGCAGCGACCACGGCAGGCGGTAAAGCTCCCGGTGGTCGATCGTGGCGCTCATGGCGGACATCCACGGGCACCAATTGCCGCACGTGCCCGTTGGCGGCAGGCTACGGCGCAGGCGTTTGCCGGCAGTCCGTGGTCGGCCGTGCACCGGCTGCGTAGATTCCCCTGACGCGCGCCCGCGCCAGGAGCAGGGACCGCCCTCTAGACGAGGATGCCGCTGCGCATCTGGCCCGCGACCTCCACCGCCGCGCTGCGCGAGTGGACACCGAGCTTGCGCAGGATGCGCTTGACGTGGCTGTTCACCGTCTCGGTCGAAAGGAACAGGTCGTCAGCCATCTCGCGCGTGCCCATGCCCGAGCAGATCATGTCGAGGATCTCCCACTCGCGGTCGGTCAGCGGGCTCTTGACGGGCCGCATCCCGCTGCCATCCTCCGGCGTGCGGCGCAGACGGTCGACGAGCAGACGGGTCATCTCGCGCGAAATCACCGACTCGCCGGCGGCGACGAGCATCAGCGAGCGTGCGATCGCCGCGAGGCCCGAGTCCTTGTCGAGGAACCCGCTCGCCCCGGCGCGCACGGCGCACATCTCGATCTCGAGCTCGTGCGCCGCACAAACCAGAACGACGCGCACATCGGCCGCGGTGGCCGTGATCCGCTCGATCGCCCTGACGGAGTCCATGCCGGGCACCGCGTTGGCGATCACGACGAGTGCCGGCTTGTAATGGAGCGCGAGCTCGACACCTTCCTTCGAGCCCTCCGCCTGCGCGATCACGGTGAAGCGACCGTCGGCGCGAAGCGCATCCGAGAGGGCGTGGCGTGACATTGCGTCGGGGTCGATCAGGATGAGCCGGACACGGTCGTGGCCGGCAGCTGTCTTGACGCAAGCGGCGCGTCCCGCGACGGTCTCTGTGGTGGGTGCGTCCTCGAGTTCGATCATCGTGCCGGCAAGTGTCGATGCCCATCCGGGCGTTGGTCAACCACCCTGGACACCTGTACGAACCTCCCCAGTTCGGCGGTCCGATGGCACAAAATCCCCCCAAATACTGGGTTTCCGTGTCCTAAACGGCCTTGCGGCCCGCAGTCGAGCTGCTCGAGCGCAGCGCTCGAACGGGGGCAAACTGGCCGTTCGTTCGATGCGTGCCCCATGCCGTCGCGGATCAGCGGTCCGGTAGGCTCGCCTGCAGTGAGCACGCGGGCACAGGAAGAGCCGCTAGTCGCGGCACCGTCCTCGCGCCCCGGGCGCCGTCGCCCGAGTCTGCGGCTGGTTGCAACGCTCGCGACGTTCGCGCTCGCAGCCGGCTTCACCTATCTCGCCGTGCGCGGCGTCAACTGGCACAAGGCGTGGGTCGCCGTCGAGCACTGCCACATCTGGTGGCTCGTCCCGGCGATGGGCGCGTTTGCGGCACAGACGTTGATGCGCGCGATGCGCTGGCGCTCGCTGTTTGCGCGCGACCGGCGCCCGCCGCGGATGCGGGTCACGGAGGCGATGCTGGTCGGCTACCTGTTCAACAACGTGATGCCGGCGCGCGCCGGCGAGGTCGCCCGCGTCGCCTCGCTGACGCGGCGCTCCCAGACGCCGCCGGCCGAGATCGTCGGCACCGTGGTCGTGGAGCGCGCTTACGACGTCTTCGCGGTGCTGCTGATCTTCTTCTGCGCGCTGCCGTGGCTGCCGCACGTCTCGTGGTTCGGCGCGGCCGCGGTGCTTGCCGGCGTCGCGGCCGCCGGCCTCGCCGCGGTCGTCGGCGTGCTCGCGGTCTACGGCGAGCGACCGCTGCAGTGGCTCGCCCGCCCGCTTGCGCGCCTGCCGGGCCTCGACGGCGAGCGCATCAACGAGCAGATCGGACTGCTCGCGGCGGGCCTGTCGGGTCT
Organism: uncultured Solirubrobacterales bacterium; assembly: GCA_963773395.1. Lineage (GTDB taxonomy): Bacteria > Actinomycetota > Thermoleophilia > Solirubrobacterales > Solirubrobacteraceae > Palsa-513. The sequence continues at coordinate 257,182 of CAVZAY010000001.1, forward strand.
GCGCGACCTGCGCGTCGCGCTCGAGGCGCTCGTCTGGAGCCTCGCCGCCTGGATGACGGCCGCACTGTGGTCGTGGCTCGTGCTGCGGGCGTTCCATGACCTGCCGTTCAGCGCCGGCGTGCTCGTGACGGTCGCGGTCGGGCTGTCGATGATCATTCCGTCGCCGCCGGCGGCGATCGGCGTCTTCGAGGCGGCGGGCGTGCTGGCGCTCAAGGCCTACGGCTTCTCCGAGACCGGTGCTCTGCCGTCCGCGATCGTCCTGCACATCTCGAACTTCATCCCGCTCGTTGCAGCCGGCGCGATCGCGCTGCACTTCACGACGCGGCGGGGCGGCAGGACACGGCTACGGGCGACCTATACTTCGTCTGACCCCCCGGCTAGGGAGCCTGCCCGTGCAAGAGATGGTCATCTACGGCGTCAGCTTTGACATGGTCGGCAAGCAGCCGATCGTCTTGCTGAAGACGGCTGAGGGCAACAAGTTCCTGCCGATCTGGATCGGCCACCCCGAGGCGGCGTCGATCCTGATGAAGCTCCAGGGCGCGCAGACCCCGCGTCCGATGACGCACGACCTGCTCTGCGACGTGCTCGGCGAGCTCGAGGTGCGCTGCACCCAGGTGGCCGTCACCGAGCTGCGCGAGAACACCTTCTTCGCCTCGATCACGCTCGTCGTCGGCGGGCGCGAGCTCGAGATCGACTCCCGCCCGAGCGACGCGATCGCCCTCGCGGTGCGCGCCGGGGCGCCGATCTTCGCCGCGGACGAGGTGATCGCCGAGTCGGCGATCGAGTTCGAGCACGAGGTCGAGGACACTGACGACGTGGTCGAGAAGTTCAAGGAGTTCCTCGACCAGGTCACGCCTGAGGACTTCGCGGCGGGCGACTCCTAGAGCTGCTGATCATTGCCCGCGGATCGGCGCATGCGCGCCGCCGCATCCGCCGATGGCTCGCGTGCGAGCCCCGCTCGGCGGCACAGGCATGCAGCGCCGGCGGCAACTACACCGTTGAGCGTGCGCGTGTCAGGGCGAGCTCGACCGTGCGCCCCACGAGCTCGTCGAAGTCGATCCCGGCTGCGTCGGCGGCCTGCGGCAGCGTGCTCGTGTCCGTGAGCCCCGGGATCGTGTTGAGCTCGAGGATCTGGGGGCCGTCGGGCGCGAGGATCATGTCGACGCGCGCGAAGCCGTAGCAGCCGAGCAGCTCGTACGCGGCGACTGCGACCTCCTGGACGCGCGTTGCGAGCGCCGCGTCGAGATCGGCCGGGCAGGCGAAGCGCGTGCGCCCGATGTCGTAACGCGCCGTGAAGTCATAGAAGTCGCGGTCGCGCGTGATCGCCTCGACGATCGGCAGTGCCTGCGCGCCGCCCGCGCGGACCGAGAGCACGCCGACCGCGAGCTCGCGCCCGGCGACGAACCGCTCGATCATCACCTTCGGGTCATAGGAGAACGCGGCGAGGATCGCGGCCGGGACCTCCTGCGCCGAGCGCGCGAACTTGATCCCGATCGCCGAGCCCTGGGCGACCGGCTTGACGACGAGCGGGAACTCGAGGCGCTGCTCGATCGCATCGAGCGCTTGGCCTGCGCCGAGCTCACGGAACGCCGTGTCGGTGAAGGCGACCCAGTCGGGCGTCGGCAGCCCAGCGTCGCGCAGCGCGTGCTTTGCCAGGATCTTGTCCGCGCAGCGCGCGCTCGCCGACACGCCCGACCCGGTGTAGGGAATCCCGAGAACCTCGAGCAGCTCCTGGACGGTCCCGTCCTCGCCGCCGGGGCCGTGCATCGCGATGAAGGCGACGTCGGGCGCGCAGTCGTGCAGCGCCGTGAAGAGATCGCCGCCGACGTCGATCCCGACGACCTCGTGTCCGAGGCGTTCGAGCGCGTCCTCGACGCGCGCGCCGGAGGCGAGCGACACCTGCCGCTCGAGCGACCGTCCGCCCTTCAGAACCGCGACCCGACTCACGCCGGTCGCGACCGCCGCGCCCCCTCGCCCGAGCGCCGCGGCAGCTCGACGACGGGCGCGAGCCCTTCGGGCGGCTCAATCGCGGCGTCGTCGGCCGGCGCCGCGCCGTGGTGGCCGGTCAATGAGCCGTAAAGCGCGATCTGCTCGTCGACGATCTTCGCGATCCGGCGGATACCCTCGCGGATCTGCTCCTCGGACACGCTCGAGAAGTTGAGGCGCATCGCGTTGTGCCCGCGCCCGTCGTCGTAGGCGCCTTCGCCGGGGACGAAGGCGACGCTCTCGCGCAGCGCCCGCGCGAGCAGGTCGGTCGTGTCGATGTAGTCGGGCAGCGTGAGCCAGACGAACAGGCCGCCGTGGGGATGCGTCCAGCGCGCCTGCGCGGGCATGAACTCGGCGAGCGCGTCGAGCATCGCGTCGCGGCGCACATGGTAGGTCTCGCGGGCGGCGTTGACGTACTCGCGCCAGTCGCCGTTCGCGAAGTAGGCGGCGACGAAGTGCTGTGTGAGCGAGGAGGAGCAGAGGTCGGAGGAGACCTTGCCGAGGTTGAGCTTCGCGAGGACGGGGCGCGGCGCAACGACCCAACCGACGCGGATGCCGGCGGAGAGGATCTTCGACATCGTGCCGGCGTAGATCACGAACTCGCCGCCGTCGCGCGAGCCGCGCGGAACCTCGAGCGAGCGCAGTGTCGGCAGCGCCTCGCCCTCGTAGCGCAGCAGGCTGTACGGGTTGTCCTCGAGCACGAGCAGCTCGCGCTCGCGCGCGAGCGCGACGAGGCGCCGGCGGCGCGGGAGCGACATCGAGACGCCCGCCGGGTTCTGGAAAGTCGGGATCGTGTAGATGAACTTCGGTCGGCGGCCTTCGGCGGCGAGCTGGTCGAGCGTGCGCTCGAGCAGGTCGATCTGCATCCCGTCGGCGTCCATCTCGATCTGCACGAGCTGCGCCTCATAGGCGCAGAACGTCGGGACCGCGCCGGGATAGGTGGGGCCCTCGCCGATCACGACGTCGCCGGGGTCGAGCAGCGTCTTGCAGACGAGGTCGATCGCCTGCTGACCGCCGGTCGTGACGATCAGCTCGTCGGCGGCGACACGCGTGCCCTCCTCGGCCATGATCTGGACGATGCACTCCTTGACCGGCTGCAGTCCGTCGGTCGGCCCGTATTGCAGCGCCGCCGCGGTCGCGCCGTCGGCGATGCGCTCCATCGCCGCCATGAACAGGCGCGGCTCGAAGAGCGAGGTGTCCGGCAGCCCGCCGGCGAGCGAGATGATGTCGGGCCGGTCGGTCACGGCCATCAGGTCGCGCATCACCGAGGAGCGCATCCGTCCGGTGCGTGTGGCAAACAGCGCGCTGTAGCGCTCCAGCTCGTGCGCGGCGGGCCGGGGCGGGCGCCGGCGCTCGTCGCCGAAGCTCATCTTCCGCTCTCTTCGACGCGTCGCTGCGATGCTGAAGTCATCGAGGTCAACTGCAAGACGAACCACGGTAGCGCACGATGAGGCCGGCGGAGCTTCGCGAAAGCTCGTGCCCAGGGTGCTGAGGGCCGCCTCCTGAGCGCGCGTGCGCGCAAGGTCGTCCTCGCCGTGATCGACGGTGCGGCGCCGGCGATGTTGGAACGCGCCCTCCAGGCTGGACGGACGCCGGCGCTCGCGGCGCTCGTCGATCGCGGCTGGTTCATCCGCGACGCGGTCTCGGTGTTTCCCTCGGTGACGCCGGTCTGCGCCGCGTCGATCGCGACCGGCCTCGGACCCGACCGCCACCACATCCCGGCGATGAACTGGTACCACCGTGGCGAGCGCCGCTACATCGAGTACGGGTCGAGCTTCCGCGCCTCGCTGCGCTTCGGCCTCGCGCGCCAGCTCACGGACACGATCTACAACATGAACGCGGCGCATCTGGCGAGCCGATGCGCTGACCGTGTTCGAGATGCTGGACGACGCGGACCTGCGCACCGCTGGCACGACCTACCTGATGTATCGCGGGCGACACCGCCACGTCCCGGCGCGCGACTCGCTGCTGACGCGGATCGCGGCGCTCTCGGTCGTCCGCCGTCCGGTGCTCGGGCCCCGCGAGCTCTTCTACGCGGACGTGTTCGCGAGTCGCGCGACCGGCTGCTCGGGAACGCTCGGCATGCCCGGCGTGCGCGACCGCCACTCGGGCTGCGTCGGCTCCTACCTCGTCGAGCACGACCTGTTCGACTTCCTGCTGCTCTCGCTGCCCGACAACGACAACTGGTCGCACCGCTACGGGCCTGAGGGCCAGCTCGACTCGCTGGCCGAGGCCGACCGCCAGATCTGGCGGCTGTTCGAGGCCGGTGGCGGCGTCGATCGCTTCCTCGCCGAGCACGCGGTCATCGTCGTCGCCGACCACGCGCACACGCTCGTCGAGAGCACGATCTCGCTCGTCTCGCACTTCACGGGGCGCTTCGACATCCGCCTGCCGACCGATCTGCGCGAGCCCGGCAGCGCGCAGGTCGCGCTGTGTCCGAACTCGCGCGCGGCGATGATCTACGTGCTCGAGCCGCGCCTGCTGCGCGCGGTCGTCGATCGCGCGCGCCGCCTCGAAGGCGTCGAGCACGTCATCTGGCGTGACGGCGAGGAGGTGGTCGTTGCCGGGGACACGGGCGGCGAGCTGCGGCTCGCGCCGGGCGACGGGGTCCGCGACCTGCGTGGGCGCTCGTGGCGCGTGCACGGCGAGCTCGCGGTGCTCGAGGGCCGGATCGAGGACGGGACGTTTCGCAGCGAACGCTTTCCCGATGCGCTCGGGCGCCTCTGGGATGCTGCGAGCTGTCCCGCGGCGGGCGAGGTGCTGCTCTCGGCGGCCGACGGCGTCGAGTTCACCGACTGGGGCGGCGCGAGCCACATCGGCGGCGGCAGCCACGGCTCGCTCGGCGCCGGTGACTCGCTCGCGCCGCTGATCTGTTGCGGGCTCGACGGCAAGCTGGAGCGCGAGCAGTGGTCGATCAAGGATGTCGTGCCGCTCGTGCGGCGGCACTTCGGGCTCGGCTAGCCGGTGCGCGCTACCCGGCAGCGACGAGGAGCTGCTCGATCGAGTCCGCCCGCAGCCGCGCGGAGCAGCTGATCAGCACACCCATCAGCCATGGATCCTCGTCGGCGGGGATCAGGCGCGTCGGTAGCTGCGTCACGAGCGCCGCAACCGCGAGCCGGCGGTCGAAGCCGAGCACGCCGCCGCGCGCCCCGGTCATCCCGACGTCCGTGACGTACGCCGTCCCGCCCGGCAGCACGCGCGCGTCGGCCGTCGGAACGTGCGTGTGGCTGCCGACGACCGCCGTGACTCGCCCGTCCAGATGCCAGCCCATCGCGACCTTCTCGCTCGTCGCCTCCGCGTGCATGTCGACGAGGATGTGATCGACGCCACCGCCGAGCTCGGCGAGGAGCCCGTCGACCTCGGCGAAGGCCGAGCGGCCGGCCTGGACGTAGAGGTTCCCCGAGAGGTTGATCACCGCCAGGCGTTGACCGTCGCGCTCGACCACCGTGTGACCGTGGCCGGGCTGGCTTCGCAGGTAGTTGGCGGGTCGCACGATCCGCGGCTGCTCGTCGAGATACGCGTAGATCTCCGTGCGCCGGTACGCATGGTTCCCAAGCGTGATCACGTCAACGCCGGCGGCGAGCAGCTCGTCGGCGAGCTTCGGCGTGATGCCAAAGCCCCCGGCAACGTTCTCGGCGTTCACGACGACGAAGGTCGGCGCGTAGCGCTCGCGCAGGCCCGGGAGCAGCGCCAAGAGCGCCCGGCGCCCGGCGGAGCCAACGAGATCGCCGCAGAAGAGGATCCGCACATCCGCCATCCCCGCGAGACTAGTGTGTAGCGCCCGGGCGGTCCATCGTCTCGGCGGGCAAGGCAGACCGGTGCGGATAACAAGTGGAGAACCCCGGGACGTGGCAGCGGCGGGCGAGGTCCCGGCGCAAGCGGGGAACGGTGAAGCGCCCGCGGAGCCGCCGCCCGCGGCCGCGCCCGCGCCGCTCGTGATCCCGCAGGGCGTCCAGCTCGTCCTGCTCCTCGTCGCGCTGCTCGCGCTCTGGGTCGCGGCGCGCGCCGCCCGCCAGGTCGTGCTCGTCTTCACCGTCGCGTCACTGATCGCGCTGCTGCTGAATCCCCACGTCGAGCGTCTGCGCCGCTACGGCGTCCCGCGTGGCCTCGCGGTCCCGCTCACCTATCTGCTCTTGCTCGTCCTCGTCGTCGCAGTCGGCTGGCTCCTCGCCCAGCCGATCACAAACCAGGTCAACGCATTCGAGCATCACCTGCCGCAGATCACCGCGCAGGCGAACAAGGGTCTCGCCAACTTCCAGCGCTTCCTCAACCACACGGGCGTCCACGTCAATTTGCGCAAGCAGGGCCGCTCGGCGCTGAGCACGCTCGAGCACAACGTGGTCAAGGGGTCGAGCTCACTGCTTTCGTTCACCACGAGCCTGCTCGCCAGCGTCGCCAACGCGGCGATCTCGCTGGTACTGATCTTTGTCGTGTCGGTCTACTTCCTGATCTATGCACGCCAGATCGGCACGCTCGTCCGGCGCCTGCTGCCGCCGGGCGACGGCACGCCGCAGGACGACTTCCCGACGCGCGCCCAGGTCGCCGTCTCGAGCTATGTGCGCGGCCAGCTGATCTTCAGCATCGCGATGGGCACCGGTGCGGGCCTTGCCCTCTGGATCTATGGCGCGCTCGGGATCTTTCCGGACGGGCGCACCTACGCCTTCGCGTTCGGCACGTTCTTCGGCGTGATGGAGCTGGTTCCGTACGTCGGCCCGATCCTCGGCGCGATCCCCGCGGTCCTGCTCGCCCTATTCGAGAGCCCGCTGAGCGCGATCTGGGTCGTGATCCTGTTCGTCGGCATTCAGCAGCTCGAGGGTCACGTCGTCGCGCCGCAGATCTTCAGCCACGCGCTGCGCATCAACCCGCTGCTCGTGATCCTCTCGCTGCTCTTCGGCGACGCGATCTATGGCATCGTCGGAGCGCTCGTCGCGCTGCCGGTCGCAGCCGTGCTGCGCGAGACGATCCTCTACCTGCGCCGTCACGTCGTCTTCGAGTCCTGGCACGTCCCTCGAGGAAGCGGATGACGCAGCTCGAGGCAAAGCGGGCTCTCGAAGCGATTCGGCGGCGCGCGTCGCTGTGCGCGACGTGAGCTTCGAGCTCGATCCGGGCGCGGTACTCGCGATCATCGGTCCGAACGGAGCGGGTAAGACGACGCTCCTGTCGATGCTCGCGGGCGGTCTGGCGCCAAGCGCGGGCGAGCTGCGCGTCCCGGCCAAGGGCGGCATCGGCTGGGTACCGCAGCAGACCGCCGTCTACTCGAAGCTCTCGGTCGCGGAGAACCTGCGCCTGTTCGCGCGGCTCGAGCGCGTCGGCGACGTCGAGGCTGCCGTCGCCGGCATGCTCGACGCAGGCGGGCTTGCGCGAGCGCGCGGACGAGCCGGTTGGGCGCCTCTCCGGCGGCAACCGCCAGCGCGTCAATATCGCGATCGGCCTGATCGCCGATCCCGCGGTGCTGCTGCTCGACGAGCCGAGCTCGGCGCTCGACCCGCGCCAGCGAGCGCGCCTTTGGGAGTTCATCCTGGCCCGCGTCGCCAGCGGGACGAGCGTCGCCTTCGCGACCCACGACATTGCCGAGGCCGAGCGCTACGCAGGTCAGCTCCTCGTACTCGCGGACGGCGAGATGCTCTTCGCCGGGCCGCCGCAGGAGCTGCGCCGCGCCGAGCACGGCAGCGACCTCGAGCGCGCGTTCGTGGCGTTCCTCGCCGAGCGGGGGCACTAGTGGGCGTTGCCCTGCGTGCGCTGCTCGGGAAGGACCTGCGGATCCTCGGCCGCTCGCCGGCGCTTGCCGCGCTTGCTGATCATCTACCCGATCGCGATCGCGCTACTGATCGGGCTTGCCTTGTCGAGCTCGCCGGCGCTGCCGCGGGTCGCCTTCCTCAACGAGATCCCGCCAGACCAGGCGACGGTCCAGCTCGGCCGCGAGTCGATCAACACGACGGCCTATGAGCGCAGGCTCTTTCAGGCGATCCAGCCGGTGCCGGTGGCGACGCGCGCCCAGGCGATCGCGGACGTGCGCAGCGGCGCGACGATCGCCGCGCTGATCATCCCGGCCGCACTGCCGCAGGAGCTTGCGAGCGCGTCGCAGACCGCGTACGTCGACGTGATCTACAACAACAACGCGGTCAACCAGTCGCTCGTCGAGCAAGCGATCGAGTCGAAGCTCGCGCAGGCGAACGCGGCGCTCGCCGCACAGCTCTCCCGCGTCGCCGACAGCTACATCGACCTGCTGTTGAAGGGCGGCAACCTCAACTTCCTCGGCGCGACGTACAAGATCCTCGGGCTCGTCCGCGCGCACAGCCTGCTCCAGGCGATCACCGCCGCAGCTGCCACCCTCCTCGCCGGTGCGGCCGCGGGTCGAGCAGGTCGAGAGCTTCGCGGAGGTGGCGGTCCAGCACCTCGGAGGCTCGAAGGCGGTGATCGGCGCGGTTGCCGCACCGATCGGCGTCAAGCAGGAGGTTCTCTCGGGTCGCCGCACGCCGCTCAACGACTACGCCGTCGCCGTCGCGGTGTCGGTCAGCCTGATGTTCGTCTGCATCCTGCTCGCCTCGGGCATGCTCGCGCTCGAGCGCGAGGAGGGGACGCTCGGCCGGCTGCGACGCGGCCTCGTCCCCGCCGGGCTGCTGCTCGGAGCGAAGGCGCTGCTTGCCGCGATCGTCGGCTTCGCGGTCTCGTTCGCAATGCTCGCGGGAATCGGCATCTTCGTGCCGCTCGACTGGGGTCGCGCGGGCTTATGGATCGCGTCGATCGCGGTCGGGAGCGTCGCCTTCGCGACACTCGGCGTTGCGATGGGGGCAATCGTCCGCGACCTCCGCGCCGCCTCGTTGCTCGCGCTCTTCGTCTGCGCTCCCGCTCGTCTTTCTCGCGCTCGTCCCGAGCGCGGCCGTCTCGAGCGGACTGTTCGACGTGATTCGCATCATCTCCGCGATCTTCCCCTTCAAGCCCACGCTCGAGGCGCTCGACGCTGCGATCAACCAGTCGCAGCCGAGCCTGCTCGAGGCGCTCGGCCATCTCGCCGCCCTGATCGTCGGCTTCGGCGCGATCGCGCGGGTCGCGCTGCGCGGCTAGGGCCGGCGGCCGGCGCTTGCGCGGGAGCTACCATCCGCTGGATGGCATTCCCCGATACGCGCCTGCGGCGGCTGCGGCGCACCGCGGCGCTGCGCGGTCTGGTGCGCGAGACCGAGCTCTCGCCGGCGCACCTGATCTCGCCGATGTTCGTCGCCTCCACGCGGCGCGGCGATCGCGCTGATGCCCGGCGTTTCGCGCCTGACGATCGAGGACGCGGTGCGCGAGGCGGGCGAGCTGCTCGCGCTCGGCATCCCGGCGACGATCCTCTTCGGCATCCCCGACGAGAAGGACGCCGAGGGCTCGGGCGCCTGGGACGATGACGGGATCGTCCAGCTCGCGACGCGCGCGATCAAGGCGGCGCACCCGGAGCTGCTCGTCGTGACCGACCTCTGCCTGTGCGAGTACACGAGCCACGGCCACTGCGGCGTGCTCACCGCGGACGGGCGCGTCGACAATGACGCCTCGCTCGAGCTGCTCGCCCGCACCGCCGTCAGCCAGGCGCGGCCGGCGCGGACGTCATCGCACCGAGCGACATGATGGACGGTCGCGTCGGCGCGATCCGCGCGGAGCTCGACGCCGAGGGCTTCGCCGAGACCCCGATCATGGCCTACTCGGCGAAGTTCGCCTCGGCGTTCTACGGGCCGTTTCGCGAGGCGGCCGGTTCGGCGCCCGCGTTCGGCGACCGGCGCGGCTACCAGATGGACCCGGCCAACGCGCGCGAGGCGCTGCGCGAGGTCGAGCTCGACATCGCCGAGGGCGCCGACATCGTGCTGGTCAAGCCGGCGCTGCCCTACCTCGACGTGATCCGGGCGGTCCGCGAGCTGACGCGGCCTGCCGCTCGCCGCCTACAACGTCGGCGGCGAATATGCGATGGTCAAGTGCGCCGCGGCGGCGGGCGCGCTCGACGAGCGCCAGACGGTGCTCGAGACGCTGACCGCGATCCGCCGCGCGGGCGCCGACATGATCATCACCTACCACGCCAAGGACGCGGCCGGCTGGATCGCGCAATGACCGCCACGCCAAAGCTCCGCAGCCGCAACGACGGCGCCGCGATACCGCTCGACGACCTCGATCGCAAGCTGCTCAACCTCCTGCAGGGTAGCTTCCCCCTGAATCCGCGTCCCTATGGCACGGTCGCGCGGCTCGCCGGGATCACTGAAGAACAAGCGATAGCTCGCACCGACGAGCTGCTGAGGGCGCGCATCATCCGCCAGGTCACGCCGATCTATGACACGCGCGCGCTCGGCTACGCGTCGATGCTCGTCGCCGCGAAGGTCGACTCCGAGCACCCGTGGCGAGCGGCGCAGATCGTCAACGAGCACCCCGGTGTCTCGCACAACTATCTGCGCAACCACGAGTTCAACATGTGGTTCACGATCGCCGTCGAGCGCGACTCGCGCCTCGGCCTCGAGGGCACGCTGGAGGTGCTGCGGAGCTGACGGGCGCGGTCTCGATCCGCCAGCTGCCGACGCTCAAGCTGTTCAAGATCCGCATGGACCTCGAGATGGAGGGCGGACACGAAGGCGCTCGCGAGCGCCGGGCCAGGAGGCCGATCCGGCACCGCTCAGCGAAGTCCCCTACGACGAGCTGGACATCGCGGTGATCCGCGCGACCCAGGGCGACATGCCGATCGTGGCCGAGCCCTACGCCGCCCGCCGCCGCCAGGCTCGCGATGCCCGTCGCCGACCTCCTCGACCACATGGCGGGCATGCGCGAGCGCGGTCTGCTGCGCCGCGTCGCCGCGATCCTCTTCCACCGCCGCGCGGGCTTCTCCGCGAACGGCATGGGGGTCTGGAACGTGCCGGCGGAGCGGATCGAGGAGCTCGGACCGCGCATGGCCTCCTTCCGTGGGATCTCCCATTGCTACCAGCGCCCGACCTACGAGGACTGGCCGTACTCCGTCTTCACGATGGCGCACGGCCGCTCGAAGGCGGAGTGCGACGCGATCCTCGACTCGATCGAGGCGGACACGGGGATCGGCGAGCGCGCGACGCTCTACTCCTCGACCGAGTTCAAGAAGGTCCGCCTGCTCTACTTCACCGACGAGTACCGCGCGTGGGAGGACGCTCACGCCTGAGCGCGCCCGTCCCGGCCCGGGATCGGCATCGAAGAACGCTTGAACGCGCGCCGCGCTCGGTCACGCGCCGAGGAGCTGCGCGAGCGCGTCCCACTGAGGCGGCTATCGTCCCCGCCGTGAACGATGCGCACTCCATGGCGCTCTACGAGCGTGCCCGCGCCGTCCTCCCCGGCGGCGTCAACTCGCCCGTGCGAGCGATGCGGGCGATCGGCCGGGACCCGATCTTCATCGATCGCGCCGCCGGCGCGCAGATCACTGACGCGGACGGCAACGCCTACATCGACTACGTCTGCTCCTGGGGTCCGCTGATCGCAGGCCACGCCCACCCGCAGGTGCTCGAAGCGATCGCCGCCGCAGCTGCGAAGGGCACGAGCTACGGCGCCCCAACCGCAGCCGAGGTCGCACTCGCCGAGGAGGTCGCCCGCCGCATCCCGGGCGCGCAGATGCTGCGCATGACCTCATCGGGCACCGAGGCCGCGATGACCGCGATCCGTCTCGCTCGCGCGCACACCGGCCGCGAGAAGATCATCAAGTTCGCCGGGGCACTACCACGGCCACTCCGATGCGCTCCTCGCCGCAAGCCGGCTCCGGCCTGCTGACCCAGGGGATTCCTGCGAGCCCGGGCGTGCCGGCAGCGGCGACCGCAAGCACCATCGTGATCCCCTGGAACGACGAGGAGGCGCTCTTCGAAGCGACCGCGCGCGGCGACGTTGCCGCGCTCATCGCCGAGCCGATCGCGGCGAACATGGGCGTCGTCCCGCCGCGGTCGGGCTACCTCGAGCTGCTGCGTGAGCGCGCCGAGCGCGATCGGCGCGCTGCTCATCGCCGACGAGGTGATCACGGGTTTCCGCGTCTCCCGCGAGGGCGCGGCGGCAGCCGTCGCGCCCGACATCTACGTCCTCGGCAAGATCCTCGGCGGCGGCCTACCCGCGGCCGCGCTCGCCGGGCCGCGCGCGATCCTCGAGCGGCTCGCGCCCGCCGGCGAGGTCTACCAGGCGGGCACGCTTTCGGGTAACCCGCTCGCGGTCGCCGCCGGCCTCGCGACGCTCGCATTGCTCGACGCCGGCGCCTACGCGCAGCTCGACGCGACGACGCAGCGCTTAGCAACGGGACTGCGGGAAGCCGCTCAGGGCCTGCCCGTCTGCGTCGTGGCGGCGACGGGTCTCGTCACCGTGTTCTTCACTCCCCAGGCGCCGGCGAATCTCGACGACGTCCGCGGCGCCGATCTCGCCGCCCACGCCGCCTTCTGCCGCGAGTTGCTCGCGCGCGGGGTCTACCCACCGGCCTCCCAGTTCGAGGCCTGGTTCCCCTCGCTCGCCCACACCGACGAGCTGATCGACCGTACGCTCGAAGCCGCTGCTAGCGCCTTCGCGACGCTGCGATGAGCTCGCTCGAGGCTCTGCGTGAGATCCTGCTCGCCGAGGGCGAGCCGCTCGCCGGTGCGATGCGCAGCGCACCGACCGCCGCACCAGTCATCGGCCCGCTCGCCGCGGCCGGCCCGCGCGCGGCGCGTGACCGCGCCACCTACGAGCTCTTGCTCGAGGCTATCTACGAGGGGTACCTGCTGCACTACGACCGCTCCCGCCTGATCGAGACGAGCGACCCCAATCTGGCCCTGCTCGCCGGCGATCGCCTTTACGCGCTCGGCCTCGAGCGGCTCGTCGCCCTCGGCGACCTCGAAGCGGTCGGAGAGCTCGCGGACGTGATCTCGCTCTGCGCACTGCTGCATGCGCGCCGCCAGCCGGAGCTCTGCCGCGAGCTCTGGCTCGCCGCGGCGCGCGCTGTCGGCTACGGCGCTAGCCCGGCCCACGAGCGGGCCAAGCGGCTGCTGCGCGAGGGCTCGAGCGAGGCCCGCGCAGCGCTCGCGAGCGTAGTCGATCCGCCTGCCGTTGCTTGACGATATTGTTCGGCGAGCCCGTCAGGGAGGACCCGTTTTGGCACCAGCGCGCAGACCGAAGAAGTCGCAGTACACGCTCGACCGGGGGATGCCGGGGGCGTTCGAGGGCGAGACCGTCTCGCGCCGGCGCTTCATGACAGGCACCGTGCACGGTGCCGGGATGCTGATGACCGCCGGAATGGTCATCCCAGCGGTCGGCTTCGCGTTCGGTCCCGTGTTCAAGAACGTGACGCTCGGCTGGCAGACCGTCGGGACGCCCGACATGTTCCCGCAGGACAACTACCTGCCGGTCGTGATCACGATCGCGCCGGGGATCGGCGAGGCGGGCAAGAGCACGGTCTACGTCCGCAAGCGCAACCCGAAGGTCGACACGCAGCCGGCCAGCGATTACAACCAGTGGGTGGCGATCACCTCGCGCTGCTCGCACCTCGGCTGCTCGGTGCTCTGGGTGCAGGCGGCCGAGCACTTCATCTGTCCCTGCCACGGCTCGGTCTTCGACGTTGAGGGCGTGCGCACAGCGGGGCCGGCGCCGCGCCCGCTCGACCGCTTCTACACCCGCCTGCACGATGGCTTCGTCCAGGTCGGACCGCGCTACAGCGTCAACACCGAGCTGCGCGCGTTCTCGCCGCGCGACCCGGGCGAGCCGCTTGACGGCATCGGCCAGTACGCCTATCCGTCGCGCCCGAGCGTGAGAAAGCTTCCGGGCCATGTCTGAGGCGCCGCCGAGACCGCGCCGCCGCCGCGGGCCGCGCTTGCCCAAGCCGCCGGTACCACCCGCGTTCCTGCCCCGACCGCTGCCGCCCGGGACCCAGCGCGGTGCACCGCGAACGGCGCTCGATCACGCGGCGGAGTCCGGCAAGGTCGTCGTCGACTGGATCGACGAGCGCACGCAGCTGTCGGGCGTGACCCGCTGGGTCATGTTCCGCAAGGTGCCGAAGGGCACCAACTGGTTTTACACGCTCGGGTCGGCGACGATGTTCGCCTTCCTCTCACAGGCGGTCACGGGCGTCTTCCTGGCGATGTACTACCGGCCGGACGCCTCCGGCGGCGCCTACGAGTCGGTGCGCTACATCTCGACGAGCGTCTTCCTAGGCAACTTCGTTCGTGGCATGCACAAGTGGGGCGCGACGGTGATGGTCGTGCTGATCTTCCTGCACATGGCGCGCACGTTCGTCTGGGGTGCCTACAAGTACCCGCGCGAGCTCAACTGGGTGATCGGCGTCACGCTGCTGGTCCTGACCATGATCATGGGCTTCACCGGATACCTGCTCCCCTTCGATGAGCGCTCCTACTGGGCGACGATCGTCGGTGTGAACATCAACGGCACGGGCCCGATCATCGGCCCCTACCTGTCGGACTTCCTGCGCGGCGGCCCGGAGTTCAACGCGACGACGCTCTCGCGCTTCTATGCGATCCACATGCTGATCCTCCCGGGCGCGATCGCGGGACTGATCGTCGCCCACCTCTACCTGGTGACGAAGCTCGGCACGACGGCGCCGCCGTGGCTGAAGGCGACCCCGGATGAGCCGGCGCTCGGCGAGGAGACGGCGTGAATCAGCGCGAGAAGGAGGCCTACCTCCGCGAGTACTCGATCCTGAAGGCCCAGGGCAAGCCGTTCTTCCCATACGCCGTCGCGAAGGACTCGCTGATGGGCCTGCTGGTCGTCGTGGTCATCATCGTCCTCTCGCTGCTCTTCGGCGCTCAGCTCGGACCGAAGGCCTCGGGTGCGACGACAACCTACGTCCCCCGCCCGGACTGGTACTTCTTCTTCCTCTTCCAGCTGCTGCGCGTGATCCATCCGCCGGGCTTCCTTGGTGCGGCAACGATCGGCATCCCGACGCTCGGCATGATCCTGCTCTTCCTGTTGCCGTTCTACGATCGCAGCGCCGAGCGGCGGATCGAGCGCCGTCCGATCGCCGTCGCGACGCTCGTCTTCGTCGTCGTCGCGATGGCGCTGCTGACGCTGCGAGGCGCTGCCGCCGGTTCGCCGACGGCGCTTACGATCTCCGCTCCGGCCGCCGTGAACAGCCGCCGGCAAGGGCGCCGTCTCCGAGTTCTACGCCGGCCGCGCGGCAGCCTCCGATGTCGGCTGCGGCGCCTGCCACACGATCGGCACCGCCGGCAACCCCGGGCCGGGGCCGGCGCTGACGCACGTCGGCTCGCGCATCCCGCTCGGCGGCATCGAGCGCACGCTCGTCAATCCGACGGCGCCGATGCCTTCGTTCAAGGGGCTGCCGCCGAAGGAGCTCACGGCGATCGCCACCTTCGTCTCCGACCTCAAGTAGGGCTGCGGTGACTTCGGCCCTACCCGTGCGGTGGGGCGCCGGTTGGGCAGGCCGAAGTCATCCTCGCCGGCCTGCCTGCGGGTAGTGTTTCCCGCGTCCTGCCCGATGGTCACACCCGCCGCCCGTACCGCGGGGCTTTGCGATGAGCCCTGAGCCGGTCTCCGGCACGCTCGAGTCCGGTCAGGTCCGGGCGATGTTCGATCGGATCGCCGGCGTCTATGACCTGATGAACAGCGTGATGACGGCCGGGCTACACCATCGCTGGCGCGCGCGCGCGGTCGAGCTCGCGGCGATCGGACCTGGCGACAGCGTGCTCGACGTCGCGACCGGGACGGGCGATCTCGCCGCGGCCGCTCTCGACGCTGTCGGGCCCGGCGGGGACGTGGTCGGCGTCGACTTCTCGACGCAGATGCTCGCCCGCGCGCGGGCGAAGGTCCCAGGTGCCCGCTTCCAGACGGCCGACGCGCTCGCACTTCCGTTCGCTGACGGCGAGTTCGATGCAACGACCGTTGGCTTCGGTGCGCGCAACTTCTCGGACCTCGAGCGCGGACTCGCGGAGATGATCCGAGTCACCAAGCCGGGCGGTCGCGTCGTCGTCCTCGAGATCACCCAACCGACGCGCGAGCCGCTCGCGAGCTTCTACCGCGCGTGGTTCGATCGCCTCGTGCCCGCGCTCGGCACGCTCGCCGGCGATCGCGCCGCCTACAGCTACCTACCGAGCTCGGTCCGTCGTTTCCCCGAGCCGGCGCAGCTCGCTCGGGTCATGGACGGCCTCGGCCTCGGCTCGATCCGCTACGTGCTGATGGCGGGCGGCATCATCGCGATCCACGTCGGGGTGGTCCGGTGACCGAGGCATTGGCCGAGCCGTTCGATGCGATCCTCGAGCTCGCAGGGCAGCCGCTGCGCGAGGCGATGGCGCGCCGTGGAGACGCGCCTACGCGAGATCGCCGGCGTCGAGGCGCATGCGCTGCACACGATCGCCGCGGGCGGCAAGCGCCTGCGGCCGTTGCTCGTGTTCGTCGCGGGTCTCGGCTCCAGCGCGCGCACCGAGCTTTCTCGCGCCGCTGCAGCGGTGGAGCTCGTGCACTCCGCGACGCTCGTCCACGACGACGTGCTCGACGACGCGCCGCTGCGGCGCGGGCGCACGACGGTGTTCGCCGCAGCCGGCCGCGAGGCAGCGACTGCGACCGGCGACCTGCTCCTGTCGAGCGCGTTCAGCGAGCTGGCTCGCAACGGCGCGGTCGACCAGCTCGTCGCGCTCTCGGCGGCGTCCTCGGCCCTCGCCCGCGGTGAGCTGATGCAGCGCGCCGATGCCTGGCGCGCCGACGTGACGCTCGAGCGCTACCTCGAGCGCTGCGAGCTCAAGACAGCGCGCCTGTTCGCTGCAGCATGCGAGCTCGGCGCGCTCTGCGCCCGCCGACCGCCGCTCGGGCCGTTCGGCCGCGCCGTCGGCCTTGCGTTCCAGATCCTCGACGACGTGCTCGACATCACCGGCCCCGCCGAGCGCACCGGCAAGCGCCGTGGTGCGGACCTGCTCGACGGGACCGTGACGCTCCCGCTGATCCTCGCTCGTGAACGCTCGGCCGAGCTCGCCGCACTCGACCTACGCTCGGTCAGTGGCCCCGACGATGCGGACCGCGTCTGCGAGCTGATCGAGAACACCGGCGCCGCCGACGAGGCTCGCCGGCGCGCTCTGGATCTCGTGGCGACGAGCAAGCGCGAGCTTCCGCTCATGTCGCGCGAGGAACGTCGCGCGCTGGAGCTCGTCGCCGACAGCCTCGTGGAACGGTACGCATAGACGGCCTGCGCCTGCGGCGCCGACCGTCTATGCGTAGGCATCACGCGCCCGTCCTGTGTCGCGAATGCTCGCGCTTACCCGGCGCCGGGGGTTGCTCCGATATTCCTGATTTCGCTCGGGCGAAGCCCGACGAAATCAGAAGTCGAACGGGACGATCAGGTCTGTTTCGAGGGCGCGCGTGAACGTGTCGATGTCGGCTTCCATGCACGCGCGCGAGACGCGGGCGAGCGTCGCCTGAAGCTTGCGCATCCCGCGGTCGAGCTCGCGGTCGAAGCGGTCGACCGCCTCCTGGCTGAAGACGCCCGTGCCGATCCATTCGCAGTTGGGGCAGCGAAGCGTGACGCGCCAGTGGGCACGACCGACAAGATCCCAATCGAGCGGCTGCACGAACGGACAGTCGCAGCCACCGCACCGCCACAGCGCGGGATCGCCGGTGCTCGGGTCCTCCGGCCAGGCCTGCGGGTGGTCCGGCTTCGGCGCGCCTGCGAGCAGTTCGCCGGCTGCGCGGTCCGGGTCGAAGTGGGTTTCGCTTGCCATGTCCGCGATATCGACAGGCCCGGGGCACGGCTTGAGGCGTCGAACGCCGATCTGCGTTGCAGGAAACTACGCACCTGTGGCGAGCGGGCGGGCGCCGACGCGTGTTCCCATGGCGTTCGCCAAACTGTCGGCAGCGACTCGGACCGGCCGTGCACGCTTTAACCTGGAGGCATGGCGAGGAAGTTGACACCGGTCCACCACGATGATCACCTCAGCATCGTCGAGCACCTCGACGAGCTGCGAAGCCGCATCATCGTTTCCCTGATCGCGGTCGCCGTCGCCTTCGCGGTCTGCTTCTGGCAGAACAAGCGGCTGCTCGCGTTCCTTGCGGCACCGGTCAAGAAGGTGCTCCACAACGAGGCGAAGAAGGGCCTCGGACCGGAGGGCCAGTCGAACAAGCTGACGCAGGCTTTCCTCGCGCTCGGCCGCGACATGACCTCGTATGTAAAGCGCGTGAGCCCGCCGAACAGCTCGGCAGCGACCACTTTCGTCCACCAGCTGCACCATCTCCTGGCGGGCGTCCCAAAGACTCCAACTGACACGCTCTACACGTTCACCGTTGGCGAGCCGTTCACGATCAGCGTGACGGTCGCGATGTACTTCTCGATCCTCATCGCGGCGCCGGTGATCCTGTTCCAGCTCTATGCGTTCGTCCTCCCAGCCTTCAGCCCGCGCGAGCGGGCGGTTGCGCTGCCGGTCATGCTCGCGGTCCCGGGACTGCTCGTCGGCGGCGCCGCGTTCGGCTACTACATCGTGCTGCCGGCGGCGACGCACTTCCTGCTCGGGTTCAACTCATCGCAGTTCAACGTGATCGTGCAGGCGAACAGCTACTACCCGTTCGCCGCGATGATCATGGTCGCGATGGGCTTGATCTTCCAGATTCCCATCCTGCTGATCGCGCTGACCCGCGCGGACATCATCACAACGCGCCACCTGCGCAAGAACCGCCGGATCGCCATTGCGGTTGCCGCTGTGATCGCGGCGCTGCTGCCGGGCGATGCGATCACGATGATCCTCGAGACGCTGCCGATCATCGTCCTCTACGAGATCAGCATCCACATCTCTGCGATACTCGACCTCCGCGACCGCCGTCGCGCGCGGGCGACCACACAGGTCGCCGTCGCGCACGCCGTTGCCACGCCCTCGTCGGCAACACCTGCACCACCACCGAGACCTCTAGGCGACGACGATGCTGTTTGACCTTCGTAGCCGGAGAAGGCGACGCGTGATCCAGGTCGTCTACGGCTTCCTCGCAGTGCTGATCGGCGGCGGCCTCGTGCTCTTCGGCGTTGGTGGCGGCAGCGGCGCAACGGGCGTGCTCAGCGGACTCGAGCAGAACGGCACGGGATCGGCGAGCGGGATCAAGCTCGACTACACGGCGATGTTGAAAGCTCAACGCATCGCCAAGCGCGAACCGCACAACGCGGCGGCCTGGGACTCCTACGCGCTCCAGGCCTTCAGGCTCGCCGAGACGAACTACGTCACCACATCGACCTCGGCTGGCTTCACAGCGGCCGGCGCAAAGGAGCTCCAAGCCGTCAAGCGCGCGTGGAACCACTACCTGTCGCTGGCGCCGTCAAACCCAGACCCGACACTCGCGGCCGACGTCTCGTTTGCCTTCGGCCTGCAGCCGGGCATCCAGGACTGGAAGACCGCCGAAGGGGCGGCCGAGGTCGTTGCAACGGCCAACCCCAAGAGCTTCTCCGATTATCAGACGCTCGCCCTCGACGCCTACCTTGCCAAGGACAAGACGACCGGTCACCTCGCCGAGGCACACGCGCTCGCCGTTGCACCCAAGAGCGATCGCAGCTCGATCACCTCGTACCTAGCCCAGGTCGGCGGGCCGACCGGCTCCAGCGGTGCGACCGGCAGCTCGTCAGCGAGCGGCACGAGCGGCTCGACGGCGACGACCGGGAATACCGGCGCGAGCGGCTGACGGCGGTTAGAATCGGTCGCCCGGCGCCAGTCGGTCACGCCCGGGCCGTTAGCTCAATTGGCAGAGCAGGGGCCTCTTAAGCCCAAGGTTGAAGGTTCGATTCCTTCACGGCCCATTGAAGGAGCCCGCAAACGCGGGCTCCTTGACTGGCTGTTTCGCGCGTGATTCACGCGACTCCTATCGGGCGAAACCCGTAGCGGCACCGGCTCGCTTCGTGGCTACGACACGGGCAGAGCGCGCTCTCGAGCCGGCGAACGCTCGGCGATTGATGTGGCGAGTTGCCGTGCATGTTCGGACGTGTGTTTCTGCTCGCAGACCCACCGAAAGGGCGCTGCATAACGTGTTCGAAACCGCTGCGCACGGCCGCCGCGCTGCCCGCATTCAGCCGGGTTGTTACTAGCGTCAAGGAGTCGGGCGTTTGTGCCGATCGCTATAAGATGGAGCACGCCTATACGCGCCCGCGCTTTCTCGGGGCAGTCGGTCTGGTCGGGCTCGCAACGGCCGCGTTTGCGGTGTGGGTTGGGTTGCGGATCGGTGGCGTGCGCGTAGCGCTGTGGGTTGACGATGGGTTCACACCGATCGCGGCGTTGATTGCGTGTGTGCTGTGCTGGCGCGCCCGCGCTCGCCACAGTGGGCAGATGCGGCTGTTCTGGGCGCTTCTTGGCTGTGCGATGGCGTTGTGGACGTTCGCTGAGATCATCTGGGGCTACTACGCGCTGATCGCCGACGTCGCCGTGCCGGTCGTTTCCTGGGCGGATGTGGGCTATCTGAGCGCCATTCCGGTTGCGGTTGCGGCGCTGGTTGTACACCCGGCGACGCACGGGAGCAGGACGCGTAAGGCGCGTTCGGTCTTCGACGGCTTGGTCGTCGCCACCGCGCTTCTGTTCCTCAGCTGGATGTCTGTCCTCGGTCCGCTTTGGCGCAGCAGCGATCCCGGCACCTGGGCAGGAATCGTGGCGCTGGCCTATCCGTTCGGTGACGTGGTGATCGTGTTCTTCATCGTGCTCGCGATCCGCGGCATGACAAGCGGTGGCCGGCGATCGCTCTGGTGCCTGCTCGCAGCGCTGCTTGTGATGGCGCTCTCAGACAGCGCCTATACCTACCTCACCACTTCATCCAGCTATACGAGCCCGGGCCTGATCGACGCCGGTTGGTTCGTCGCGTATCTCGGGATCGCGCTCGCCGCGTTCGGGTCGCGGCCCACTGGCGACAGCGTGCGTAGCCACAAGCACAGCAGACCGTCGCTGGCATCGCTGATTGCCCCACTCGTGCCGGTCTTGCTAGCGCTCGTCGTCGTTGCCGTGGTGCACTCGCTCGGCCACAACCTCGACCACGCAGCCTGGCTGATGGCGTTCGCACTGGTCGCGCTGGTGCTTGCCCGCCAGGCTTTGATTGTATTCGAGCTACTCGGGCCGGGTAAAGACACGCAGGACGGCCCGAGAGAAAGGATCATACAATCAGCGCTTATGGGAGGACCTGACGGCACCGGTCAGGCCGGGCGGCTATGAGTCGCACCAACATCCGCTTCGAAGAGTCCTACCGCTCCGAGATCAAATTCGACAGAGCGGGAACCCGTGAGCGCACCGACCGCACGAGCGCCCTGATCGTGATGGGGCTCAGCCTGGCCTGCACCGCCATGGCAATGTTCGACTTGTTGCTGCTGGCATCCGGCCACTAGCGGAGTTCGTGCCTGAGCGAGATCCCGAGGTTGGGCGCGACGATCGACGCGACATAACGTGGCCAGACCATCGCTCCATGGCAGCGGAAGCTCACCGCCCCGCCGTCGGCCGCTTCGAACGTTTCGGTGCGACTCGAGTATCGACCGGCCCTGATTTGGAGGGTGTGACGCCCGGGCTCGACGGCCAGCTCGACCGTCTGGCGCCAGTCGATCGATCCGGCGCTGTTGCCGTCGACGGCGATGTCGAAGGTGCCACGCCGGAGCTCGATGCCGACTCCATCCCTTCTCACCGTGAGCGTTGCTGACACCGTCCGACTCCCTTCCGCTCGATGATGTTGTGCTGTCGCCGCGGCGTCATCGCCGGCTTCCCGTCACGAGCCGTTCGCGATCGAAGATCGCCGCCACCACCCGCCACCCGAGCGCGTCGACGATCAGTAGGGCTGCGGCAAGGGTGAGTGCGAGACTGGTCGACGGCGTGATCACTTTGAACTGCATCAGGGCGATGATCGCGAGCGGTGGCAGGCTGGCGAGAACGCTGAGCTGCTGGGCGATGCGGATGTCGCTCGAGCGGGCGGAGATCGCGATCCCGACCCAGATCGACCATCCGGCGAGTAACGGCGTGAACAGCAGCTGGACGAGGATATGTGTGCCCGCGAAGACCGCTGAGGCGATGACGGGGTTCGCGAACAGCTTGGCTGCCGCGAGGAAGATCCCGAAGATCGTGTAGGCGATTGTGAGCGTCGGGCCGGCCACTGCGAGCGCCTTGCCGACGAGGAACTCCTCACGGGTAATCGGCGTGATCAGGACCGGCTCGAGCGTACCCTGCTCGCGCTCGCCGACCACCGAGTACGCCGCCAGGGTCGAGGGGATGAATGCGGGAACCACCAGCAGGTACAGCAGCGACAGGCCGACCCGGGCGTTGAGCCTGGAGCTGGCCTCCGACGCCGACGCCGTGAGCAGCTGCACCATCGGCAAGGCGATGAAGAGCACCGGCAAAAAAGCCATCGTGCCGATCACGAAGCGGTTGTGCCGGTAATCGCGCAGCTCCTTGACCGTGATCGCGTGAACTCGCGTCCAGCTGAAGCTCATCGTCGCGCCGCCTCCACGTCCTCGTCGATCAGCTCGAGGTAGACGTCCTCCAGTGAGTGGTGTGACTCGGCGATCGAGAGGATGTCGGCACCAGCGCCGACCAGCGCCCGCGCCACCTGCGGAGCGGCGATCTCGGGGTCGGACACGGTCAGCGTGTAGCCGGGTGGTCCGTGCTCCCATCCTTCGATTTCGGGCACAGCGCCGAAGATCGACCCTGGATCATCGAGCGGCGCGCCGGTTCGCACGGCAAGGGATCTCCTGAACAGCTGCGCGCGCAGCTCGTCCGGTCGGCCGAGCAGTCGCAGCGTGGTGTTCAGGATCGCCACGCGGTCGCAGAGTCGCTCGGCCTCCTCAAGTCGGTGCGTTGTGAGAAAGATCGTCACCCCACGCTCGCGCAGCGAGGCGATCAGCTCGTGAACCTCGCGCGTCGCGACCGGGTCCAATCCGGAGGTTGGCTCGTCCAGGAACAGCACCGCCGGATCGCTGAGGAGCGCTCGGGCTAGTGCGACCCGCTGGCGCAAGCCCTTCGATAACGACCCGCACGGATCGCTGGCGCGGTCGAGCAGGTTGACCGCCCGCAGCGCGCGCTCGATCCGCTCACCTACGTCGTCGAGATCGTAGAGCCCGGCGAAGCACTGCAGATTCTCCGTTACCGTCAGGCGTAGATACAGGCCCGGCGACTCCGGCATGATCGAGATCCGCCCGCGGATCGCCGTTCCGTTGTGCGCAGCCAGCGGAATGCCGGCGACGGTCGCCGACCCTGAGGTCGGTCCGATGAGTGTGCCGAGGGTGCGCACGGTGGTCGTCTTGCCCGCGCCGTTCGGGCCGAGGAAGCCGAACACCTCGCCATAGCCCACCTCGAACGAGACGTCATCGAACGCGACGCGATCGCCGAACCGCTTGCCCAAATGCTCGACCACCAGCGCGGACTCGCCGCTCGAGCCGCTCACCCGGCTTGCCGTCCGGCTCACGGCAGCGTCCCGAGCAGGCACAGCGGCCTCCGTGCCCGTTTGTCGCGACACACCTAGACAGTGACACGTCCACGAGGATCCCGTCCGCTCTACCCACCGGGCCCTGCGCATAGCTAACTGCATCGAGTGCTTCCTCTCTCTCGTTGGCTGTCGCCCCAGCAACCGATGGTCGTTCCAGCCGTGGGAGCTACCCTCTCTGCGGCCGGCTGAGCGCTGGCTTAAGCTTCTCGGCGACAGCAATCCTCTGGAGGCGTGGAATGGAGCATCGGCAGCTGGGACGATCGGGTCTGCGCGTATCAGCGCTGACGCTCGGCACGATGGGCTTCGGCGGTGCCGGCAAGTTCAAAGACGTTGGCCAGATCGATCTCGCCGGCGTCCGTCGGCAGATCGACATGGCGCTCGATGCCGGCGTGAACCTGATCGACACAGCCGACGTCTACTCGGCCGGAGCCTCGGAGGAGTTGATTGGGCAGGCCCTGGAGGGTCGGCGAGACGCGGCGCTGATCGCGACGAAGGCGCGGTTTGCGAGCGGTCCCGGGCCGAACGACGAGGGGTTGTCGCGCCACAACCTGATCCGTGCCTGCGAGGCGAGCCTGCGGCGACTTCGCACGGATCACATCGACCTCTACCAGGTGCACGAGTGGGATGGGCAGACGCCGCTCGAGGAGACGCTCGACGCCCTCGATCACCTGCTCACAGCGGGCAAGGTCCGCTATGTCGGCTGCTCGAACTTCGCCGGCTGGCAGGTGATGAAGGCGCTCGGGA
Organism: uncultured Solirubrobacterales bacterium; assembly: GCA_963773395.1. Lineage (GTDB taxonomy): Bacteria > Actinomycetota > Thermoleophilia > Solirubrobacterales > Solirubrobacteraceae > Palsa-513. Next base: position 281,266 of record CAVZAY010000001.1, read on the forward strand.
TCGCCGACCGCACCGGGCTGCCGCGGTTCGTCAGCCAGCAGATATTCCTCTCGTTGGAGGAGCGATCGGCCGAGTACGAGATCGTGCCCTCGGCGATCGATCAGGGGCTCGGCCTGCTGATCTGGAGTCCGCTGGCCGGTGGCCTGCTGTCCGGGAAGTACCGCCGCGCCGAGCCGCCGCCGCCCGGCTCGCGCCGTGCCGGGGAGTGGATCGAGCCGCCGGTACACGATGAGGAGCGCCTCTACGACACCGTCGATGTGCTGCTCGAGATCGGGCAAGCGCACGGCGTCTCGGCTGCGCAGGTTGCGATCGCCTGGCTACTCGCCCGCCCGGGCGTCACGAGTGCGATCGTTGCCGGGCGAACGCCCGAGCAGCTCGCGGACAACCTTGCCGCAGCGTCGCTCGAGCTGAGCGCCGCCGAGCACGCCCGGCTGGAGGCGGTAAGCCGTCCGCCGCTCCTCTATCCGTTCTGGCATCAGCGCGATTCGGCCGCCGAACGTCTCAGCGACGCCGATCTGTCGTTGATCCGCGATCACATGTAGACGGCATCGAGCTTGCTGCGGATGCGTGCGAGCTCGCGGGAAAGCTCGTTGAGCCTGCGCTCCATTGCGGGCATGCCGGGACCGGAGCGCGATCTGGTGTGGGAGCGCTCGCGCAGCAGCGCAATAAGGAGCTTGAGGCGCAGCGCTCGACGTTCGAGACGGTAGCGCTCGAGCTCGTCGCCGATCGTCATCACACGGTCCTCAGCGCGTCGGTTGGTGAGAGGCGTGCGGCGCGCAGCGCGGGAAGGAGACCCGCGATCGCGCCGATCGCGAGCGCGGCGCCGAGTCCGCCCGCCCAGGCGGAGGCGGGGATCACGACGGGTTCGTGCTTGGTGCTCGCGTAGATCGCCGTGGCGATGATGCCGAGTCCGATGCCGACGGCGCCGCCGATGAGCGAGAGCAGGACGGCTTCGGAGAGGAATTGGGCGCGGATGTGGCCGCGTGTTGCGCCGAGCGCGCGGCGCAGGCCGATCTCGGAGCGGCGTTCGAGCACCGAGATGACCATGATGTTCGCGACGCCGACGGCGCCGACGAGCAGCGAGACGGCGCCGAGGCCGAGGAAGAGCCCGTTGAGCGCGCTTTGTGCGTCGGCTCGCGCTTGTAGCGCGGCGGACGGGTTGCTGACGTCGACGTTGCTCGGCGTCTCGGGGTCGGCGGTCGCGGCGAGCACGTTGTGGACCGCGTTGACAGCGTCGTTCTGGGCGCGCAGGTAGATCGTCGTCGGGTGGCCGTCGAAGCCGAGGTAGCGCTCGGCGGCGGTGAAGCCGACGAGGACGGAGCTGTCGATCTCGGGCGCTAGCGTCGCTGCCGAGAGGATGCCGGCGACATAGAACCAGTTGCCGCCGAGCCAGATCCGCTCGCCCGGGTAGACGCGGTCGATCCCGAGTAGCTGCGCGGCCTGCCAGCCGAGGACCGCGACCGGTTCGGTCGCGGTTGCGGCGTTCAGATAGTTGCCGGCGATTATGTGCGAGCCGACAACCGCCGGCAGCCCGGTCGACGCCGCATCGACGCTCAGCCCGTTCGTGTTGATGGCGGGGATCAGCGGGCTGCGGTAGACGCTGGCGGAGGTCGAGCCGGTGCTTGCGACCGACTCGACGGGGCCGATGCGCCGGATCATCGCTGGCGCCGCGTCGGGCAGCTCGGCGGTCTGCCCGAACAGCGTTTGGCCGTTCGTGACCTCGAGCAGGTTCGTGCCGAGACGGCTGATCTCTGCGAGGAGATTGGCGCTCGAGGATGCTGAGAGGCCCAGCACGGCGACGATCGCCGCAACGCCGATCGCGATCCCGAGCGCTGATAGCGCGGCGCGCACGCGCCGCGTGCGCAGTCCGATGCTCGCGATCCGCAGCATGTCGGCGGGACGCAGATGCCCCACCGCAGGGCCCCCGTTGGGGTGCGCACTCGCGGTGGCGACCGGGGCCGGGATGTCGCCGGCGCTCATCGTGCGAGTGGCTCGCGCGCTGCGCGCATCGTCTGCCCAATGCGGGCCGCGCCGCTGTCGGCGACGATCTGCCCGTCGCGGATCTCGACCTGGCGCGGCATGCGATCAGCGATCTCGTGGTCGTGGGTGATGACGAGGATCGTCGCGCCCGCCCGGTTCAGCTCATCGAGCAGATCGAGGATCGTCTTGCCCGTCGCGCTGTCGAGGTTGCCGGTCGGCTCGTCGGCGAGGATGATCGCCGGGTGTCCGACGAGCGCGCGCGCGATCGCGACGCGCTGGCGCTCGCCGCCCGAGAGCTGTGGCGGGCGGAAGCGCGCGCGCTGCGCGAGCCCGACCGACTCGAGTGCTTCGGCGGCGGCCGCGTGGCGCACCGACGCCGGCGCGCCCGTATACAGCAGCCCATCGCCGACGTTTTCGAGCGCGCTCGCGTGCTCGGCCAAAAAGAACTGCTGGAAGATGAAGCCAATCTCGGTTGCACGCAACCCGGCGAGCTCGCGGTCATTCAGCCTGCTCACGTCGAAACCGCTGACGCGCACCGTCCCCTCGCTCGGCCGGTCGAGTGTCCCCATCACGTGCAACAGCGTCGACTTGCCCGAGCCCGACGGCCCGACGATCGCGACGAGCTCGCCGCGAGCAACCTCGAAGCTGACTTCGTCGAGCGCGACAACGGGCGGTTGTGCCGGGTAGCTTTTGGTGACGGCGTCGAGCTCGAGGACCGGCCCAGCCGTCATGACGAGGCGACCACGATCTTCTCGCCGACCTGCACGCCCTGGCCCATTATCTGGACCATTCCGTTTGCGTCGTCGAACAGCCCGACGCTCACCGCCTGGAGTTGGTGCGTGCCGTTGGCGAGCACTTCTTCGATCGCGTAGCCACCGTTCGAGAGCGCGAGCAGCGAGGAGACTGGAACGACGAGCGCGTTGCTGGCGGTCCCCTCGGTGATCGCGACGGTCACAGGTGCGTCATCGAGCGTGCCGGTCGCGGCGGGATGGGTCGGCGTGATGTAGACGTTGATCGTCGGCGTGCTGCTGCCGCCGCCCTGGCCCTGGTCCGAGCTCGAGCTGGCAACCTTGCCGACGTAGGAGATCCGTCCCGGTGTCGTGCCGTTGTTCGGCAGCGTGATCGTCACCGCGTCGCCGACCGCGACCTCCGACTGAATCGCGGCGTCGAGCTGTACCACGACCTGGCGTGTCAGCGCCGTGCCCGAGAGCACCGGCGAGCCCGGCTGCACCGCCTCGCCCTTCTGGGCGGTGATCGTTGTGACGCGCAGGGCGCCGGGCGCGAACACGACATCGCCGAGCGCGACGACGCCGGTCTGCGCCACCCCGTTCGCCTGCTGCCAGGAGCGCACCGCGGCAGCCGTCTGCGCGCTGAACTGGTCGCTCGCCGCGCCCGTCTCATAACCGAGCGCGATCAGGTTCTCGTTCAGCGCCATCACGTCGGCGCCAGGACTGACGCCTTGTGCGAGCGCGCGATAGGGGATCACGTTGCCGTAGAACAGTGGGACGGGCTTGCCGTCGAGCTCGTAGACGGGCTGCCCGCGGTGGATCACTTTCCCGCCGCTTGGTAGCCACGTGTAACGCACACCCGGGTTTGTCGCCTGCGCCTGCGCCTGGCTGTACCCCTGTTGCGCCTGCGAGAGCGCCTGCTCGTCGCTCGCGAGTTGTGCAGAATCCTGGCTCGTCGATGAGCCGGCCGTCAGCTTGTCGGCTGCCAGCGAGTCCTTGGCTTGCGCGACCGCCTGCTCGTCCTCGCGGACGACCTGAGCCTGCGCGGCGCAGGAGGACTGCACGGTTTGGAATGTCGCTGATTGCCCCGTCGAGGTGCCGAGGCTGTTGCTCGCGACTAGCGCGAAGAGGTACGTCGTGTCCGGCTTCAACCCGCTGACGGTCGCCTGGACCGAGATCGAGCCCGAATCGGCGTTGGTCGTTTGGACCGGCGTCTTCGAGCCGAACGCGCTGCTCGTGCCGTATTCGAAGTAGTAGCTCGTGCTGAGGCTTCCCGGCACGACCGTGCCGGTGAACATGGCGCCGGTCGACCCCGGGGTGGCGCTACCGGTCGTCGCCTGCGGGCCTGCAGTCGTCGTGAACGACGCTTCCTGGCCGTAGCTCGTGCCCTGCGAGTTGACTGCGACGAGGCGGAAGTCGTAGGTCGTGCCCGGCGTCAGGCCGGAGAGGCTCGCCGTGATCGAGACCGGGTTCATCCCGGAGCCCGCGTCCTGCGTCGCCGTCTGGGAGCCAAAGGCGCTGCTCGTGCCGTACTGGAAGTAGTAGGTGGTGTCGGCGCCGTCGGGGGTCACGGAGCCGGTCAGCGTCGCGCTGCTGCTCGAGGTCCCGTCGACCGAGCCCGTCTGCGCGCTGGGAGCGCTCACCGAGCTGGTCGGCCCGGTGCTGGCGTCAGCGACGTGCGCGTCTGGCGAATGATGCGTGCTGGGCGAGCCGCTGTTCCCGTTGCCAGCGGTGCTCCGGCCGACGGGGAGCTGCCGCCGCTCGGGTTGTTGGGGCGAGTCTTGTTGCTTCCGGTCGGGCTGGATCCGCCGCTCAGTGCGGTCGTTGTCGTGGAGGATGACGCCGGTGGGCAGCCGAGCCGTTGGTCGGACGGTCAGCTGCGCCCTCGCGGCCGCGAGGCCGGACTCATCGCTCGCCACGGTCGCTTGCGGCGGCGCTGAGCGTGTGCGCGTTCTGCGGGCCGGCGAGCTTGCGCGCGGCGGCGAGCGTGTGCTCGTCTTGCGCGACCTTCGCCTCGTCTTGCTGCACGGTTGCGGAGTCCTGCGTGAGCTCCGAGTCGGCGGTGCCGGTCGGTATCGAGACCGTGTAGGTGCCCGAGTAGCCGAGGGTCCCGCTCTGGTCGGTCTGCGAGGTGATCGTCTCGCGCGCGATGGTCTGCGTAGGAGACCGGAGCGCCGTTGTCGAGATGCTGCGCTGGGGCGCCGCCACCACCGAGCGTCGACGACGAGGACCACCGCGACGGCGATCACCGCGGCGCCGAGCGCGCCGAGCGCACTGCGCCGGCGCCACCACCGCGGTGGGCGGCCATCGCCGCCCACCGCCGGGCTCCGGCGCGCATGCCCGCGGGCGCACCCGGTCCGCCGCCGGTGGCGCTCACTTGCCGCCTCCGACGGGTGCCGCAGGGCACGGGCGCGCCCGGGAGGGAGCCGCACGTTTGCTGCGCGCGCTGGAAGATCGGAGCTCAGCGCCGCCCCTGCCGAGGCCGGGCGGCGCGCCCGGGAGCTTGCTGCACGCCTGCTGCGCGTGCTGGAAGATCGGCGAGTTGGGGTCGAGCCCGCTGTTGTCCGCCAATCGAAAGACTGACGCCGCCGCCACTGCCCCGCGTCGGATCGGGGTAGCTCGGGACGCCGTGGCCGCGCATGCACTGCGAGTACTTGAGCAGCCGTGCGTAGTCCTGCTGCTGCTGGGCTGGGGAGAAGCTCGGGTGTGGGAGGTCCTTGCCGCACTTGCTCTGTGCCGCCTGGAACTGCGTGGAGTTGGGGTCGATGCCCTGGGCGGATCCGAACGAGAACGCGCCTTGCGAGTTCGGGTCGGGGAAGTTGGGCTCGCCGTTGGCGCGCATACACTTCGCGTAGCGGAGCTCCTGTGCGGCGCTTGCGCCGACCGGCTTCATCACCGCCTGGGATCTGGCTGTGGCCGTTGCTGGGGGAGGATGAGCCGCCGACGGATGATGGCGAGCCACCGCCAGAGCCGCCGTTGTTGGCGTTCGAGCTGCCGTGCGACTTGCCGGGGTTGTGCGACACCCGGTCTGCGAGGTTAGCGCCGCCGCAGGCGCGACCGCCGCCGCCACAGGCGGCGACCAGGGCGCCAGAGAGCGGCACGGGCGCCGCGACGAGCGCTCGGCGTGGCTCGCCGCGGATGCCGTTGCCCGGTTGAGTGTCAGCTCATGCGCTCCGCGTCATTGCTTGGTTGTCGCCAAACCCGAGCTCGGGGACCCCTTCGGCCCGAGCCCAAGGCTTGCACACGCCTGCATCGCGCGCTGGAAGCTAGGCGAGCTCGGGTCGAGCCCGCTCCCCGGGCCGCCGATCCGGATAGCAGCCTGCCCGCCGGAGCCGAACTGCGGGTCCGGGAAGTTCGTCACGCCGTGGCTGCGCATGCACTGCGAGAAGCGCAGCGCCGCCGCCTTCTGGGCCGCCAGCTGCGCAGGCGTGAAGTGGGGGGTGGGTAGATCCTTCCGGCACTTCTGCATCGCCGCCTGGAACTGCGGCGAGCGCGGGTCGATGCCACTGCCGGAGCCGAACTGGAGGCTACCGTTGGCCCCCGGGTCGGGGAAATTGGCCACGCCGTTCGCGCGCATGCACTTCGAGAACTTGAGCGCCGCCTTGCGGCTGCCCGCTCCAATCGACACCTTGACGGCGCTGCTGGCGCCGCCGGCGCTGGCCGCCGAGCCGCTGCCGGCAGAACCGACCGAGGAGGAGCCCGAGCTCGACGGGGCGGCGCTCCCCGAGCCATGGTGCGAGTTGCCGAGGTTGGCGACGCCGGGCGAGCTGCTGCCGCCACAGCCGGCGACCGTGACGGCGAGCGTGAGCGCGCCAAGCGCCGTGAGCGCTGTGGGGCCACGATGTTGAGCGGGCGAGCGGGTTCGTCACGGTCACTTCAAGTCGTGTCCGGCTGGCGGGCGTTCCTGACGCACCGATGAATAGCTGCCGGCCGGTTACACCGTGGGTACGGCCCTCGTTACCTGGCTGTAACCCTTGGCCGCGCATGCTGGGGAAACGCACCGGGGCCGCGTGAAACGGTCAGACTGTGTGTGGCGCCGCGATGCGCGTACTGATCGTCGAAGACCACAAGGAGCTTGCGCAAACGATCGCGCTTGGCCTGCGCCGTGAGGGCATGGCGGTCGACGTCGCGCTCGACGGCGAGACCGGTTTGCGCCGCGCGCTCCAGGACAGCTACGACGTCGTCGTGCTCGACCGCGACCTGCCGCTCGTGCACGGCGACGATGTCTGCCGCGCGCTGGTCGCCGCCGCGGTGCGCGCGCGCGTGCTGATGTTGACGGCCGCCGACACCGTCGAGAGTCGCGTCGATGGGCTGAGCCTCGGTGCCGACGACTACCTGCCCAAGCCGTTCGCCTTCGCCGAGCTCGTCGCGCGCATCCGCGCGGTCGTACGCCGCGGCCAGCCGGCGCGGGCGCCGATCCTGACAAGCGGCGACATCCGCCTCGACACGACGCAGCGCGTCGCGACGCGCGGCGGTCGCCGGCTCGAGCTCAGCCCGAAGGAGCTGGCGGTCCTCGAGCTGCTGCTCGCGGCCGATGGCGCGCCACTTTCGGCCGAGGAGCTGCTGGAGCGCGCCTGGGATGAGTACGCCGACGCATTCAGCGGCGTCGTCAAGGTCACGATCAGCCGGCTGCGCCGCAAGCTCGGCGAGCCCGCGGCGATCGAGACGGTGCCGCGCGCCGGTTACAGGCTGCGGCCGTGACGCACCGGCGCCTGAGCGAACGCCTGACGCGCCGCTGGCGACCGTTGCCGCTGCGGACGATCCGGCTGCGCTTGACGCTCGTCTACGGCGGCTTGTTTCTCGTCTGCGGGGCGGCGCTGCTCGGCATCACCTACGGCCTCGTGTCGAGCCAGTACACGACGAGCTTCTTCATCAAGAGCGGCACCGATCAGGTGGCGACGCAGGTCGGGCAGGTCGGCGGCGTCGTCTCCCGCAGCATCAGCGCCAGCGGCGCGAAGGCCTACAGCGCGGCGCCCACCGTCAAGCTGGCGATCGGCGGCCCGAGCCCCGTGGCGGCGCTGGCGTTCTCGAAATGCATGCGCGCAAACGGCGAGCCGAACTTTCCCAACCCCGATCGGCAGGCGGCGCGATCTGGTTGCTGTACCGTCGGCGGCGTCCATCCGAGCTCGCAGCGGTTCGCCGCGACGACGCAGAAGTGCGGAAAGGGCCAGGCGACGCTTCACGTCACCCGCTCGGTCCAAGTCGCCGGGCACACGGTGTCCAATGGCGGCGGCAACAGCGTCATCACCGCGGTGCCGTCGAATGCGCTGCGGGCCGGCCTCGACCTCAAGGCCCCGTCGAAACAGTACCTCGAGACGGCCGCGATCGGGCAGGTGAAGGCGGCGCGCGGGCGGCTGCTGCTCGAGCTCGGGATCGCACTTGCGATCACGGCGCTGATCGCAATCGGCCTCGGCTGGGTGGTTGCCGGGCGCGCTCTGCGGCCGCTACGCGAGATCACGGCGGCGGCACAGGAGATCTCCGCGACGAGCCTCCACCGGCGGCTGGGCCTCAGCGGGCCGGACGATGAGCTGCGCCGGCTTGGCAACACGTTCGACCGTCTGCTCGAACGGCTCGACCGGGCGTTCAATGCACAGCGCCAGTTTGCCGCGAACGTATCGCACGAGCTGCGCACACCGCTCACGTACGAGCGCACGCTGATCGAGGTCGCGCTAGCCGACCCGAATGCCGACGCGCAGCAGCTTCGCGCGGTCTGCGAGGAGTTGCTGCGCTCCGGCGAGCAGCAGCAGCGGCTGATCGATGCGCTGCTCGATCTCTCCCGCGGCCAGCGCGGCATCGAGGCGCGCGAGCCGATCGATCTGGCGGAGCTCGTCGGCCGCGTCATGACCGGCATCCATGCAAAGGGCCTGACGGTCAAGACCTCGCTGCGGCCGGCCAGCGCAACAGGCGAGCCACGGCTCGTCGAGCGTCTCGTCGCCAATCTCATTGCGAACGCCGTCGTCCACAACGTGAAAGACGGTTGGATCGAAGTCTCGACCGAGACCCGCGAAGGCCGGGCAACGCTGAGCGTGAAGAACAGCGGCCCGCGCGTCGCCGCGGCGGACGTCGAGCGCCTCTTCGAGCCCTTCGAGCGCGTCGCGGGGGCCCGCACCGCCGGCGGCGAGGGCGTCGGCCTCGGCCTCTCAATCGTCAAGGCGATCGCCGAGGCCCACGACGCAACGATCACCGCGGAGCCGATCCCCGAAGGCGGGCTCACGATCACAATCACCTGGGCGCTCTAGCCGAATCGGCGGGAAACACATCCGCGGCGGCCCATGCCCCGCGACCGCGAAGCCCGGCGAGGAGCCCATCCCAGCACGGGCACGCCACATCACCGGAGTTCAAGGATCGGCCCGCAGCCGCCGGGCCCCAGCCGTCAGAGTTCTGCCAATAGCGCAACCCCCTCGCAGGGACGGGCGTTCTTACCAGCGAACGCGTGCCTCAGTGGTCCGCAAGCCAAGGTAGAGGAGGTTCAACATGCGTAAACCACGATTGCGCTCGAACGCCGTCAGGCTGACGGCAGCAACGGTCTTATGCCTCGGGGCCGCCGGCGCCGCCTACGCCGCGACCGGCACGAGCCAATTCGTCGGGCCCGGCGGCAACATCACGAGCTGCCTGCCGCCGCGTGGCGGACAGGTTCATATCTGGCTGCCCGGGCACCACTGCTCCGGCGGCTGGGCGCAGCTCAACTGGGCCGCCATCGGCGCCACGGGCCCGGCCGGTGCGACCGGTGCGACCGGTCCGGTCAATCCGTCGGCGAACACCGTCAACGGCCAGAGCATCTCGAAGCTCATGCTCAAGGTGCCGACGCCCGGCTCCGGGACAACGACCTCGACGCTCTACAGCGCGAACGGGCTCACGATCCTGGCTGAGTGCGACAGCTCGGGCAATGCGAGCCTGGTGGCGAACGGCCCGTCGAGCAACGACTCCGAGCTGACGGTCAGCGGCGCGTCAAACAGTGGCTCATTCGCCTCGCAGACGAACAATCTCGGAGCGTCGAGCAACGCGACGCTCGGACCGGCGGCATCCGGGGAGTCGTCGTTCTCCTACGCGAGCAGCTCGGGCACGGTCCTGACAGGCGGCATCGGCTACCAGAAGGCCAACTCGTTCGCGACCTACGCCGGCTGCGCCTTCTTCGGCGACATCACCTCCGGCTGACTGCGGTGGCCGCCGTACCTGCGCGCCGACGCCCGGCGCAGGGTGCGGCGGCCATCCTCGTCAAGCGGGAACAGCGTCGCAAGCGCCAGCCGCCCGGCCGCTCACCTAGCTAGAGCAACCAACCCACCGCCCACCACCGCGGCCACACGAAGCCAGACGAGGAAGCCGGCGCCAAGCGGATCCGCGAATTCGCGCGCCGGCTTCGCCGGCTCCGCAGTCAACATATCCGCGGTAACGGGTCGCCCGCGAGCGTGTCGACCACGCGCGAGCCGCCGAAAGTCGTGTCGAGGATCACCATTCCGGGGCGCTCCTCGCGGATCTCGCCGATCAGAGTGGCGTCGCGGCCGAGCCGGTGGGTGCGCATTGTTGCGAGCGCGCCCTCGCTTGCCTCGGGCGCGACGATCGCGATCAGCTTGCCTTCGTTGGCGACGTAGAGCGGGTCGATGCCGAGGATCTCGCAGGCACCGGCTACTGTTGCGGCCACCGGGATCGCGCCTTCGTCGATGACGATGCCAGTGCGCGAGGCGCGCGCGAGCTCGTTGAGCGCGGTTGCGACGCCGCCGCGAGTCGGGTCGCGCATGCAGTGGACCGCTTCACCGCAGGCCGCAAGGAGGTCCGCCACGAGTCCGTGCAGAGGTGCGGTGTCGCTCTCGATCTCACCTTCGAGCTCGAGCTCCCCACGCGCGACGAGGACCGCCATCCCGTGGTCGCCGATCGTGCCGGAAAGAAGCACGCGATCGCCCGGATGGATCTCCTGGGCGCCGAGCTTGCTACCCGCAGCGACGAGGCCGATGCCGGTGGTCGAGATGTAGAGCCCGTCCGCCTTGCCGCGTTCGACGACCTTGGTGTCGCCGGTCGCGATCGGCACCGCGGCCTCGCGCGCTGCCTCGCCGAGCGAGGCGATATAGCGCTCGAGCTCCGCTACTGCGAGGCCCTCCTCGAGGATCAGCGCGGCCGAGAGCGCGAGCGGCTGGGCGCCGGACACGGCGAGGTCGTTGATCGTCCCGTGGACGGCGAGCTTCGCGATGTCGCCACCGGGGAACCTCAGCGGCTTGACGACGTAGCTGTCCGTGCTGAACGCCAGGCGCGTCGCGTCCTCGAGCTCCAGGATTGCCGCGTCGGCGAGCGGCTCGAGCAGCGAGTTCCGCAGCGCCGGCAGCAACAGCGCCTCGAGGAGTGCCTGCGAGGAACGCCCGCCCGCCCCGTGCGCAAGCGTGATCCGCTCGTCGAGCAGGCGGCGTGAGGCGCGCTGGCGGCGGGCCTCGATACGCTCGAGGACCTCGCGCTCGTCCATCACGCCGGCGTGCGCTGGCTGCGGCGCTCGAGCCGCCCGTAGTTGTAATAGGCGGCGCAGGCCCCCTCGCTCGAGACCATGCACGTCCCGATCGGCCGCTCCGGCGTGCAGGCAGTCCCGAAGACCTTGCACTCCCACGGGCGCAGCGCGCCACGCAGCACCTCGCCGCACTGGCACGCGGGCGGGTCGGCTACGCGCGTGCCAGGCAGCTCGAAGCGTCGTTCGGCATCGAAGCGCCCCCACCGCTCGCGTATGCCCAGCGCGCTGCGTTCGATGAATCCGAGCCCGCGCCACTCGAACGTGTCGCGCACCTCCATCGTCTCGTCGATCACCGCGAGCGCTCGCTCGTTGCCTTCGCGCCGCACCACACGCACGTACTGGTTCTCGACTTCGCACCGCCCTTCGGTGAGCTGGCACAACAGCATGTAGATGCTCTGAAGCACGTCGAGCGGCTCGAAGCCGGAGACGACGACCGGCTTGCGGTACTCGGAGGCGATGAACTCGTACGGCTGCGTCCCGATTACGGTCGAGACGTGGCCGGGGCCGATGAACCCGTCGAGCTGGAGGTCGGGTGCATCGAGGATCGCGCGCAGCGGTGGCGGCACGAGCACGTGATTGCAGAAGATCGAGAAGTTATCCGCGCCTTCGGCGCCGGCGCGAAGCAGCGTCAGTGCCGTAGACGGCGCGGTTGTCTCGAAGCCGATCGCAAAGAAGACGACCTGGCGATCCGGGTTCTCGCGCGCGAGCCGCAGCGCGTCGAGTGGTGAATAGACCATCCGCACGTCGGCGCCGCGCGCTTTCGCGTCGAGCAGCGAGCCGTTCGTCGCGGGCACGCGCAGCATGTCGGCGAAGGTCGTGAAGATCACCCCGTCCTGCTCGGCGATCGCGATCGCATCGTCCTGGCGGCCCATCGGGATCACGCAGACGGGACAGCCGGGGCCGTGAACGAGCTGAACCTCGGCCGGCAACAGGTCCTCGATCCCGTGACGGTAGATCGCGTGCGTGTGGCCGCCGCAGATCTCCATCAGCTTGTAGCTGCTGCCCGGCTCCACGAGCGCGGCGATTCGCTCGGCGAGGCCCGCCGCGATCTCGCCCGACCGGTATTCGCTCAGATGCTTCACTGGCCGATCCGCTCGAGCGCGACGCCGGCGTGGCACAGCAGCTGCTCGCCGAGCTTGACGGGAGCGACGAGCTCGATCGCGACCTCCTCGCGCGCCCCGCCTGCCCCCCGCGACGGGGGGTCACACTCGACGACGGCGCTCTGCCCGCGCAGCTCGACGACACGCGCGACGATCGCCACGTCACCGCACGTGATGCAGTTGCACGCGTCCATCAGTCGATCCTGCTCGCGCGAAGCTCATCGAGCTCCTGCTCGTACGGAGCGCCGAGCGTCTCGAGCAGCGCGCGGGTGGTAAGCGCCTCCGACTCGTCGATCCGCGAGAGCGCGAACCCGACGTGCAGTAGGACCCAATCGCCGACGTCGACATCGCCGTCGAGCAGCGCCACGTTGACGACGCGCCGTACGCCAGAGACGTCGACCTTCGCGAGCTGCAGTTCCGCGTCGATCAGCTCGACGACCTGTGCTGGTATCCCAAGGCACATGCTTAGCGACCTCCTTGCGCTGCGGCGACGGCGGCTTGACCGTAGCTGATCCCGCCGTCGTTCGGCGGTACGAGGCGGTGCGTGAGCACGCGGAAGCCGCGTGCCGTGAGCCCGCCGGCGACCGAGTGCGCCAGCCGCAGGTTCTGGAAGCTGCCACCCGAGAGGACGACCGTTCGCGGCGTAGCGGCCGCTTCACATGCGCTGATCGCGGCGCAAGCAAGCCCCTCGTGGAACGCGGCCGCGATCTCGCGCCGGTTGCGGCCGGCGGCGAGGTCGTCGTGCGCGGCGGCGACGAGGTCGCTGCCATGGATCAGCTCGCCCGTTACACGGCACGCGTAGGGCTCGGCCGCGGTGCTCCCTGCGAGCTCCTCGAGAGCGATCGCCGCCTGGCCTTCGTAGCTCACCTGCTCGAACCCGCAGACGAGCGCGGCGACCGCGTCAAACAGCCGGCCGACGCCGGAGGTGGGCGGTGCGCCGATACGCAGGCTCTGGCGGACAGCGGGCCAGCGCTCGAACGGTACCGGCCTGCCAGCGCGCTCGAGGTAGGCGCTGGCGATCCGCCACGGCTCGCGGATCGCCGCCTCACCGCCAGGCAGGGCGACCGGCACGAGGTGGGCGAGCCGTTCGAACCCTGCGAGGTCGCAGCGCAGCAGCTCCCCGCCCCAGAGCGTGCCATCGCTGCCGAGACCCGTCCCGTCGAAGACGAGCGCGAGGGCCGGCGCGGTCTCGCCGTGCTCGGCGAGGCAGGCAGCGGCGTGCGCGTGGTGGTGCTGCACGCGCACGAGCTCTGCGTCCTGTTCGAGCGCCCAGCGTGTCGAGGCGTAGTCGGGGTGCAGGTCGCACGCGATGATCTCGGGCACCAGCGCGAGCGCCTCGAGCGTGAGCGCGACGTCCGCCGCGAACGCCTCGCGTGCCGCGGGCGCGTCGAGGTCTCCGAGGTGCGCGGAAAGCCACGCACGCTGCCCGTGGGCCACGCAGAAGGTTGCCTTCAGCTCGGCGCCGGCGGCGAGCAGCGGGCGGCGCGCTGCCAGCGGCAGCGCGAGCCAGTCGGGTGCATGGCCGCGCGAGCGACGGATCGGGAAGGCGGCGCGCACGACCGAGTCCTCGCAGCGGCGGTGGATCGGCGCGGTCGTGGTCGAGGAAGGCATCGGCGAGCCCCCGCAGGCGACGGCGCGCCTCGTCGTCGTCGATGCAGATCGGCTCGTCGGTGAGGTTTGCCGCTCGTCATCACGAGCGGCCGTCCCGCGTCGGCGAGCAGCAGGTGATGGAGGGGCGTGTAAGGCGTCATCACGCCGACCCAGCGGCTGTCCGGGGCAACGGACGCTGCGAGCGGCGAGCCTGCGTCGCCGGCGCGCGATGACGATCGGGCGCGCCGGCGATTCGAGCAGGGCGCGCTCGGCTGCGGTCAGTCGCGCGAGCTGAGCGGGCTCCGCGGCCATGACCGCGAGCGGCTTCGCCTCACGCTGCTTGCGCTCGCGCAGCCGCGCCACAGCCGCCTCGCTCGTCGCATCGCATGCGAGGTGGTAGCCACCGAGGCCCTTTACCGCGAGGATGCCGCCGTCGCGCAGGATCGCCAGCGCAGCGTCGAGCCCCAGGCGCAACCGCGGCCCGCAGTCCGGGCAGCAGATCGTCTCGGCGTGGTGGCGGCGGTCGTGCGGATCCTCGTACTCGACTCGGCAGCGTTCGCAGAGCGGGAACTGCGCCATCGTCGTGTGGGCACGGTCGTACGGCAGGCTCTTGACGATCGTGAAGCGCGGTCCGCAGTGCGTGCAGGTGATGAACGGATGGCGGTAGCGGCGATTGGCGGGATCGAACAGCTCGCGCACGCACTCCGCGCAGGTGGCGACGTCCGGCGGCAGCGGGGTCGCGCCGGGCGCGGCCGCGCCCGTGCTGCGCCGGATCTCGAAGCCCTGGTCCCCGGTGACGGGCAGCGCCTCGACCTCGACCGTTGCGACGCGCGCGAGCGGCGGTGCCTCTGCAGCGAGCGCGCAGGCGAAGCGCTCGAGCGCCGCGGGCGGCCCCTCGACCTCGGTGATGACAACCCCGCCGTCGTTTCGCACGTGCCCTGCGAGCTCGTGGCGGTGCGCGAGTGCATGGACGAACGGCCTGAACCCGACCCCCTGAACCACCCCCGTCACTCGCACCCTGCGGCGCTCGAGCGCCGGCGGGACCGCCATCAGTCGGGAACCTCGATGGCCGTCAGCAGGATGTCCTGCGCGTGCGGGTCATCGATCTCGCCCTTCTCCTCGATCTCGACGCGCGCCCCCTCGGCGCGCGTGCCGCGCGATGCCTCCTCGAAGTGCTCGCGCAGGTGCTCAGGCGAAATGTGCGCGAGCGCCCCGAGCTGGAGGTGGATGGCACTGATCCGCGCGACGCCCTGCTCGTCGGCGATCCGTTCGAGCTTTCGCATGATGTCCTTGAGCAGCGTGGCTTCATGCATCGCCTCGGCTCGTTCCCTCCTCTGTACTGCAGCACCTCTCGGTGGACCTGCTCGACGAGGCTCTTGAGAGCTTCTGCGACGCGCGGTGAGAGCTCCTCGCCGGCGGTGAACGTATCGCCCTCGATGCCGTACACGATCAACCTGCCCGGCAGGCGGCCCAGCGCTCGGCCGAGCTCGATCGCCTGGCCGAGACCGACGGCGTGGGTCGACGGGGCACTCGCCAGCGACGCGGGAAGCGGCTCGACGCTGGCGTCCAGGCGCTGAATCGTCCCTGCCTCGGCACCCGAAGATACGGCGTCGATCACGATCGCAACCCCGGCGTCTTCCCAGATGTCGAGCAGCCCGATCGGTTCGCCCTCGAACTCGGCCGCTCGCAGGCCTTGGTTGCGCAGGATGCGGACCGCCTCGAGCCCCGCAGCGTCGTCGCTGCGGTAGCGGTTGCCGACACCGATGACGATGACGCTACGAGCGGTCGACGGTGAGCTCGAGGAAGTGGGTGGCACAGGAGATGCAGGGGTCGTGGTTGCGGATCGCCTGCTCGCAGCGCAGCCGTCAGCTGCTCGTCGGGCAGGTCAATACCCTCGGTTACGACCGCGCGAAGGTCTTCCTCGATCGCGAGCTGGTTCTGCGAGGTCGGCGGGACGATCTGGGCATCGAGGATCGTGCCGTCGTCGTCGATCTCGTAGCGGTGGTAGAGCAGGCCGCGCGGCGCCTCGCTGGCGCCATGGCCGATGCCGCGGCGCGGCTGCACGTCCACGAAAGGAGCATCCGGCTCCTCGTAGCGCTCGGCAAGCTCGACCGCCTCGTCGAGCACCTCGAGGAGCTCGACCGCGCGCACGACGATGCTCTTGAAGGGGTTGAAGTTGGGCGCGCGCAGGCCGGCCTCGCGAGCGGCCTCCTGCGCGACCGGCCGCAGCCGGTCGGCGGCGAGGTTGAAGCGCGCGAGCGGGCCGGTCAGGTAGCTCGCTCCGTGAAGGCGCGCATGGAGCGCGTTCGAATGCTCGACGTGCTCTTCGACGACGTGCTCGCCGAAGTCAGCGACCGGGAAGCGCAACCCGCCGCCGGTGACGATCTCGCCGCGTTCGATCGGGTACTCGTCCGGGTGGCTCAGCACGAGCAGATCGGTCTCGCGCTCGACGTCGGGGAAGTCGAGCTTCGAGGTCCAGCGAACCGTGTCGAGCGCGATCTCGCGTACCGCCTGGAGCTCGTCGTGCAGGCCGCGGACCTCCGCCTGCGCGGGCGCCTTGTAGAAGCCGCCGACGCGGACGTTGATCGGGTGGATCGCGCGACCGCCGACGATCTCGAGGATCTCGTTGCCGAGCTTCTTCATCCGCAGGCCCTGCTCGACGATCCCGCGGTGGTCGGCCGCCATCTCGACCGCGCCCGTGTAACCGAGGAAGTCCGGCGCGTGCAGCATGTAGACGTGCAGCGCGTGGCTCTCGATCCACTCGGCACAGTAGAGCAGCCGGCGCAGGTCGCGGATCGGACCGTCGTCGATCGTAATCCCGCAGGCGTCCTCCATCGCGCGGACCGCGCTGGTCTGGTAGGCGACCGGGCAGATGCCGCAGATCCGCGCGGTGATGTCGGGCGCCTCGGTGAAGGCGCGCCCGCGCAGCAGCGCCTCGAAGAAGCGTGGCGGCTCGTAGATCCGCAGCTTGACGTCGACGATCTCGGTGCCGTCGATCTTCACGTACATCGCGCCCTCGCCCTCGACGCGCGCGAGGTAGTCGGTGCGAATCGTCCGCGTACGCTGGGCCTCGCTCATCGTGCCTCGCTCGCCTCCTTGAACGCCGGGGCGCCGGCGTTGAAAGTGCGGTAAAGGCGAATCACGTCGATGTTCTCGGCGCCGTTGACCGCGAGCTGCGCGCTGAGCGCAGCGGCGTTGGGCGACTCCATCGGTCCGTAGCAGCCGAAGCAACCGCGGTCATACGCCGGGCAGATGGCGCCGCAGCCGGCGTGCGTGACCGGCCCAAGGCAGGGCGTTCCGTGCGCCACCATCACGCAGACGGTGCCGCGCCGCTTGCACTCGACGCAGACGCTGTGCTCGCGCACGCGCGGCCGGCGCCCGGCGAGCAGCGCGCCGATCACCTCGAGCAGCTGCGCCTTGTTGATCGGGCAGCCCCGCAGCTCGAAGTCGACCGGGACGTGGGCGCTGATCGGCGTCGAGTCGCGCAGCGTGCTGATGTATTCGGGTGAGGCGTAGACGACGCGCGTGTACTCGCCGACGTCGGCGAAGTTGCGCAGCGCCTGGATCCCGCCGGCGGTTGCGCAGGCGCCGATCGTGATCAGCGCCCCCGACTGCTCGCGCACCTCGTGGATGCGCTCAGCGTCGTGCAGGTTCGTGATCGAGCCCTCGACGATCGAGACGTCGTACGGCCCCTCGACCACCTCGCTCGTCGCCTCCAGGAAGTAGGCGATATCGATCTGCCCGGCGAGCGCGAGCAGCTCATCCTCGCAGTCGAGCAGGCTGAGCTGGCAGCCGTCGCAGGACGAGAACTTCCAAACAGCAACCTTTGCCTTGGCCATCAGACGTCCCTCAGTTGGAGCCAGTGGGCGAGCGTCTTCCAGTCGAATACCGGGCCGTCACGGCAGAGCAGCCAGGGACCGAGCTGGCAGTGGCCGCAGTGCCCGATGCCGCACTGCATGTTGCGCTCGGTCGACACGTACAGCCGCTCACCCTCGATGCCGAAGTCCGCGAGCGCAAGCGCCGTCAGGCGCATCATGATCTCGGGGCCGCAGGTCAGACCGGCGAAGCTCGCCGTGAGGCGTGCGCGGCCGATCAGCCGCGTGACAACCCCGACGTGACCGAGCCACTCCGGTCCGGCGCTGTCGACGGTCGCGTGGACTTCGAAGCCTTCCTCGCGCCAGCGCTCGAGCTCTTCGACGTAGAGCATCTGGCCGGCCGTGCGCGCGCCGTAGAGCAGCACGAGCCTGCCGTAGCGCTCGCGGTTGGCGATCATCGCGAGGATCGCTGGGCGCAGCGGCGCGAGCCCGATCCCGCCGGCGGCGACGACGACGTCGTGGCCTTCGAGCAGATCGACCGGCCAGGAGTTGCCAAAGGGGCCGCGAACGCTAAGCACCTGACCGGGCTGCGCGTTGCAGATCGCCTGCGTCGCAAGGCCGACGGCGCGAACGGTGTGCACGAGCACGTCGGGCTCGCCGGGGTCGCCGCTGATCGAAATCGGGACCTCGCCCGAGCCACCCGCCTCGATCATCGTGAACTGGCCTGGCGCGAAATGCAGCCCGGCGTCATCGGCGACCGAGGTCAGCTCGAGCGTCCAGGTGTCGCTCGTGTCCTGGCGCTTCGAGCGCACTACGAACGGCTCCGGGACCATCGGCCCGGGCTCGTCGTGGCGCTCGCGCTCAGGCGGTGATTTCAGACTTGCCATAGACATCGAGTAGCTGGAAGCGCGTCGCCTGGAGGCGACTGATGACGTTGGCGGCGAAGCGCGACATCAGCTGGTAGCCGAGCTCGTGGTCCTCCGCCACCTTGCCGCGCAGGCAGGCCGCGTCGAACTCGATCAGCTCGCACGCCTCGAGCGCGCGCGCGTCGAGCTGCCAGCGGTAGGGATCGAACAGCCAGGACCAGCCAACCACCTCACCGTGCTCGAGCGTCTCAATTCTCAAGGGGCCGCGGCCGGGTGCATGCACTTCGAGCGCGACTAAGCCGCGGCGGATCAGGAAGAAGTGATCGGCCGGATCGCCCTCCGCGAACAGCATCTCGCCCGCCTCGATGTGGCGGTTGCGCCCGCAGCCGGCGATCAGCTTCAGCTGCTCCTCCGACAACCCAGCGAACGTCGGGACGTGTGCGATCAGCTCATCTAGCGCCTGCATGGACCTCCTCCTCGCTTGCTCGGATCGCTCGCGCCTCCTCGGTGATGTCGATGCCGACGGGGCACCACGTGATGCAGCGCCCGCAGCCGACGCAGCCGGAGCTGCCGAACTGGTCGATCCAGGTCGCGAGCTTGTGCGTCATCCACTGGCGGTAGCGCGAGCGCGACGATTGGCGGACTGCACCGCCGTGGATGTGCGAATAATCGATCGTGAAGCACGAATCCCAGCGCTGGACGCGTTCTACGCTGGTGCGCTCGAGGTCGGTCACGTCTTCGACGCTCGTGCAGAAGCACGTCGGGCAGACCATCGTGCAGTTGCCGCAGGTCAGGCAGCGCTCGGCGACCTCGTCCCAGCGCGGATGGTCATAGTTGCGGTAAAGCAGCTCGCGGATGTCGGTGATGTCGAGCTCGCGGCCCATCTGCGACGCCGCACGGGCGTGGGCAGCGCTCGCAGCGTCCTCCTCCGCGGTGCCCGCCGCGCTCGTCGGAAGCTCGGCGAGCAGCTCGCGCCCCGCCTCGCTGCCGGGCGCTGCCACGAAGTAGTGGCGACGGTCCTCGATCACCTCGGTCAGCGCGATGTCAAACCCGCTCTGCGCCGTCGGCCCCGTTCCCATCGATGCGCAGAAGCACGTCCCGCCGGCCTGACCGCACTGTACGGCGACGATGAACACGCCCTCGCGCGCGGCGCGCTCGGCGGGGTCAGGATGCGAGCCGCCGAGCAGCACGCGGTCGAGGATCCCCATCGCGTGCAGCTCGCACGAGCGCGCGCCGAGGAACGCGAGGCGCTGCGCGCTCGGCGGGGCCCTCCACGATGTCGCTGAGGTTGCCGTCGTCGTCGAGCTTGCCGCGCCAGAGCGTTCGCTGGGCGGGAAGCTGGAAGCGCTTCCACGAGTGCGGACCGACGTTGTAGCCGAACAGCGCCGCATCCCCGCGCGGCACGAGCCTGTAGTGGCCTCCGTCCTGCTCGTCGGTCAAGTCCGACCGGCAGGTCGGCGCTTGCCGCGATGCGGTCGTACACGATCGCCCCGTCGCGCACGCGGGGTCCGATCACGCTGTAGCCCCGCCTCCCCAGTGCCTCGAAGAGGCTGTCGAAAGCCTCGCGTTCGAGTATGCAGGAGGCGAGTTCGTCCATCTGTCTCGATTATTCTCGCGCGTCTGGGGGCGGAGTTGTGGTTTTCCCGTGGTGCGGCTACGGGACCGGCCCCGCCAGCGTGGTGGGGGTGCGCTCGAGGCGTTCAGGATCGAAGCCAGCGATCAGGTCGCGTGCCGCGAGCAGCGTTCCGGGTGAGACCAGCCCGGCGCTGGCGGCGAGGAAGCCGATGACCTGCTCGAGGGTTTCGCCGGCGGCGAGTCGCTCCTCGAGCGTGACCGCGCCGTGGCGCTTGGCGAGCCGGCGTCCGTCCGCGCCGAGGATCAGCGGCAGGTGCGCATAGTGCGGGATCGCCAGCCCGAGCAGCTGGCCTAGCAGCACCTGCCGGGGCGTCGATTCCAGGAGGTCGTCGCCGCGGACGACCTCACCGATGCGCTGATCGGCGTCATCGACGACGACCGCGAGGTTGTACGCGGGCACGTCGTCGCCGCGCCAGAGGACGAAGTCGTCGACTGCCCCGGCGCGCCCGCCGTGCAGGCGGTCCATGAAGGACACGGTCGCGCCGCGCGCGTCGAGGCGCCACGCGCGCGGCGCAGACTCCCGCTGGCGCGCCGCGCGCTCGCCCCGTGAAAGCGCGCGGCAGGTACCGGGGTAGGCGCTCTCACGATCGCCGCCGTGCGGCGCGGACACCGCGCGGCGCACCTCCGTGCGCGTGCACCAGCACGGGTACACGCGGCCCGCGGTGCGCAACTCTTCGAACGCCTCGCGGTGGCGCTCGCGGCGCGCGCTCTGGCGGACGATCTGACCATCCCAGTCGAGGCCGATCGTGTGCAGCTCGCACAGCTGAGCCCGCTCGTGCTCGGGACGGGAGCGCTGCGGGTCGAGATCCTCGATCCGCAGCAGGAAACGCCCCCCGTGCGAGCGTGCGAAAAGCCAGGCGATCAGCGCCGTGCGGAGGTTGCCGAGGTGCAGTGGCCCGCTCGGGCTCGGTGCGTAGCGGCCGTCGTGCTCGCCCACCGCGCCAGGATGGCAGCTGCCGTGAGCGGCGGCCGCTACAGTCGCCTGATGCTGGATCCGGACTCGCTTGCGGCTCACACGGATCGGCTCTACCGTGCCGCCTGGGCGTTGTGTGGCTCACCCCACGATGCCGAGGATCTGGTGCAAGAGACATTCGCCCGCGTGCTCGCCCGGCCACGGATCTTGCGTGGCGCAGAACGAGCTCGCCTACCTGATGCACGCGCTGCGCAACACATTCCTCAGCGACCGCCGCAAGATCGTGCGCCGGCCGTCGGTCGTGGCCACTGCAGTCGAGGATCTCCAGCTCGACGCGAACGACCCGCGCACAGCGCCCGAGGCGGCACTCGCCGCGAGCGAGGTGCTCGCCGCGGTGTCGGCACTCGAGGAGAGCTTCCGCTTGGCGCTGATCGCCGTCGACATCGTCGGTCTCTCCTACGCCGAGGCGGCGCGCGCTCTCGGTACGCGCGAGGCGACAATCACGACGCGGCTCTACCGGGCCCGGCAGCGCCTCGCGCGCGAGCTCGCGGCGCCCACCGACCGGGAAGGAACCACCCCGACCGTGCGTCTTAGAGACGAATGATCTTGCGCGGCAACAGAAGGGCTGCGGAGCGAGCCGCGATAACGCACCTCGCGGACGGCAGCGCATCCGAGGCCGAGCGGGCGCGGCTCGAGGCCGCCGTGGCGCGCTCGCCGGAGCTTGCCGCGGAGCTTGCCGAGCAGCGCCGGGTGGTCGCGATGCTGGCCTCGCTCGATGTTGGCGCGCCGGCGAGCCTTCATCAGCGCGTCTTCAGGCCGCAGGCGCGGGCGGCAAGCGGTCGCCCGCGGCCGACCAGCCGTATCGCGATCGTGGCGGTCGTTCTGATCGCGCTCGTCGTATTCGCGATCGCGCGACCGGTCGGGCACGCGAACGTGCGCAGCGTCGTCGCGATTGCGCTCGCAACTGGCGACGGCGTTCCCCCGGGGGTGAGCCCCCGCGACCACGCGCTGCTCGGCGTCGCGATCGACCGGGTTGCATTCCCGAACTGGAACGCTCGCGGCTGGCGGACCAGCGGCTCGCGGATCGACACGCTCGGCGGCCAGCAGGTCGAGACGGTGTATTACAGCGCCGAAGGCTACGAGCGCGTTGGCTACGCGATCGTTGGCGGCGCCGCGCTGCGCGTCACGGGTGCGCGGCGTGCGGCGACGCTTGCCGGCGTGACCTACTCGACGATCCGCGACGGCGGAGCGAGCGTCGTAACCTGGCGCCGCGACGGTCATACCTGCGTGCTCGCTTCGCGCCACGCGTCCGTCAGCGCGTTGATCGCGCTGGCTTCCCAGACCGCCTAGGGCTGAGACCGACGGGCATGGTCCCACGGGCAGTCTGGCGCCCGAAATTGCTCTTGGCGCGCGCGACGCGGTACAACACGCCCGCGATGAGCAGCCGCGCAGGCCGTCCCAGCACGGCTCAGACAGATCCCAAGTCGGCTGCGCCGGTGCCACTGGCGTGCATCGATGGTGTGCTCAGTCCCCTTGCCGAGGCACGAATCCCGGTTGGCGATGAGGGTCTCGTGCGCGGCGACGGCGTGTTCGAGGTCGTTCGGCTCTATGACGGGGTGGCGTTCGAGCTCGAGCGCCACCTTGAGCGGCTGGCGCGCTCGGCGGCGGGATTGCGGCTCCCCCTCGAGATCGAGTCCGTGCGCATGGACATCGAGCGGATCCTCGCCGAGCCCAGCTCGGGCGGCGAACTGCTGCGACTGATCGTGACCCGCGGTGGCCGGCGGATCGCGATGCTCGAGCCGCTGCCGTCGCCCGAGCGAGAGCGTCGCACTCGCGTGCGTCACCTACTCGCCGACACGCGTGCTCGACGGGATCAAGTCGCTTTCCTACGCGGCGAACATGCTCGCCTCGCGACTGGCTCGCGAGCGCGGCTTCGACGAGGCGTTGCTCGTGAGCCCCCACGGTCGCGTTCTCGAATGCCCGACGGCGTCGTTCTTTGCGGTCGAGGCGGGCGCGATCCTCACCCCGCCCCTGTCCGAGCACATTCTCGATTCGATCACTCGTTCGCTGGTGCTCGAGCTCGCCGATGTCCGCGAGCAGCCGATCACGGTCGACGAGCTCGAGTCGATCGACGAGGCGTTCATCGCCTCTTCGGTCGCGGAGGTCATGCCGGTGCGACGGATCGACGCGCGCGAGCTCCCGGCACCGGGTCCGCTCACGCGCGGCCTTGCCGCGGCGCTACGCGCGCGTATCGCCGCGGTTACGGCGGGCTGATGCGCGTCGCGACCGTGCTCGGCAACCGACCGCAGTTCGTCAAGGCCTCAGCCGTCTCGCGCGAGCTGCGAAGTCGCCACGAGGAGATCCTGATTCATACGGGACAGCACCACGACGCCGATCTGTCCGCGGTCTTCTTCGAAGAGCTCGAGCTCCCGCCGCCCGAGCACGAGCTCCGCGTCGCGGGCGCGAGCAACTCCTCGCAGCTCGCGCGAATGCTGCGAAAGCTTGCGCCGCTGCTGGCGACGCTCGAGCCCGACGCGGTTCTCGTCTACGGCGACACGAACTCGACGCTCGCCGGCGCCCTCGGCGCCGCCGATCTCGGTATCCCCCTGGTGCACGTCGAGGCCGGGATGCGCTCTTTCGACCGTGCCATGCCGGAGGAGCGAAACCGGGTGCTCACCGATCAGCTTGCAAGACTGCTGCTCTGCTCGAGCGAGCGCGCTGCCGCACAGCTGCACACCGAGCAGGCTCCGGGCGAGGTGGTCGTGGTTGGCGACGTGATGGTGGACGTGGCGCTTGCCACACGCGCGCGCGTCGCGGCGTTGGCTGAGAGCGTGCTCCGCCAGTTCGGCCTGCTATCGGGTGAGTACTTGCTCGCGACGGTGCACCGCGCCGGCAACGTCGACGACCGCGAGCATCTGAGTGCGTTCGTCGATCTGCTCGAGAGCCTCGACCGCCCTGTGCTGCTGCCGCTGCACCCGCGGACGCGCACGCGTCTGCGCCAGCACGGGTTGTTCGCACGCGCGAAGCGCGCCGCGCTCCTCGCGGCACCGCTCGGGTACCTCGAGTTCGCGACGCTCCTGCGCCACGCGCGGGCGGTGCTGACGGATTCGGGAGGCGTCCAAAAGGAGGCCTACCTCGCGCGCGTCCCCTGCGTCACGCTACGCGCTGAGACCGAGTGGACCGAGACCGTCGCGACCGGCTGGAACACGCTCGTCGGTCTCGACGGGGCCGCAGCTAGCGCCGCGCTCGCCAAGCCGCCGCCATCGGCGCACCCGCAGCTTTACGGCGACGGTCGCGCCGCCGAGCGCGTCGTCGCGGCGATCGAACGGCTCTGTCACGGACCTCCACCGGCGCACGGGGTGCGCGCGTCTGGCTCATTCGGCGGCTAGCGCCGCCCGTCCGAGCAGCGACTCGGCTCCCGTGCTTGTCCAGATCGTCTGATCGCGGCCAGGGCCGACGCTGATCATTGCGATCGGGGCGCCAACGAAGTCGGCAACGAACGCCAGGAAGTCCCGCGCGGGTGCCGGCAGATCCTCCTCGTTGCGGCAGTCGCTGATGTCCTCGCTCCAGGCCTCGAGCTCGGTCAGCTCGCCGCGGGCGTGATGGAGGACCGACTGGTGGTAGGGGTACTCGTCGAAGGTGGCGTCGTCCTCGCCGTTGTAGCTCGTGCAGACGAAGACCTTGTCGAGGCCGGACAGCACATCGAGCTTCGTGATCGCGAGCGCGGAAAGCGTGTTCAGGCGCGCGGCGTAGCGCAGGGCGACGAGGTCGAGCCAACCCGTGCGCCGCGGGCGTCCGGTTGTGGTTCCGTATTCGTTGCCGCGCTCGCGGATCCGCTCACCCATCTCGTCCGCCAGCTCGGTCGGAAACGGACCCGATCCGACGCGCGTCGTGTACGCCTTGCAGACGCCCCAGATCTCGTCGATGTCGCGCGGGCCGACGCCGGCGCCGACGCACGCCGCGCCGGCGACCGGGTTTGACGAGGTGACAAACGGATAGGTGCCGTGGTCGATGTCGAGCATCGTCCCCTGCGCGCCCTCGAATAGCACGAGCTCGCGCTGCTCGAGCGCATCCCAGACCAGGCGCGTCGTGTCGGCGACGTATTCCTGCAGCTGGCGACCGTAGGTCAGGTACTCCTCGTTCATCGTGTGCAGGTCGAGCTCGGGATCGCGCTCGTACGGACGCAGCGAGAGCTTGTGCGGCTCGAGCGCGGTCGCGATCTTCTTCTTGAGGATCTTCTCGTCGAGCAGGTCCTGCACGCGGATCCCGAGCCGCGACGCCTTGTCCGCGTAGGCGGGGCCGATGCCACGCTTCGTCGTGCCGATCTGCAGCTTGCCAAGTCGCGCTTCGCCGGCCGTGTCCAGCAGGCGGTGGTAGGGCATGATCACGTGCGCGTTGGCTGAGATCTTCAGGCCGCGCGTGTCGATCCGGCGTGCGCGCAGCTCGTGGATCTCGCCAATCAGCACCTTCGGGTCGATCACGACGCCGTTACCGACGATGCAGCGCTTGCCGGGATAGAGGATCCCCGATGGGACCAGGTGGAACTTCCACTCGGTGCCGTCGCGAACGATCGTATGCCCCGCGTTGTTACCGCCCTGAAAGCGCACGACGGCATCGGCCTGCTGCGCGAGCAGGTCGGTGATCTTCCCCTTGCCTTCATCGCCCCACTGGGCACCGACGATCACGATCCCTGGCACAACCAGGAGTCTAGGCTGCGGGAACCCGCCGACGCTCGCGCGATGCGCGCTAAACGGCAGTCGCGCTCGCGGCCGGCCCCTGCAGCTGCGCGTAGTCCACCCGGCGCGCGTCGGCGCCGTAGAACGGCAATAGCTCGCACGCACCCTCGAGCCGGGAGACGATGCGCTCGCCTAGTTGCTCGCCGAGCTCGAGCGGATCGAGGTTCGAGGTGACGATGACCGAGCGCTCGTCCTGGTAGCGGGCGTTGACGATCGTGTACAGCTGCTCGAGGACCCAGTCAGTTCGGTGCTCGGCACCGAGGTCGTCGATATGCAGCAGGTCCGCGTTGGCGAGCCGGTCGAGGAACTCGATCACGCCGCCGCCATCGATCGACTCGCGGATCACATTCAGCAGGCGTGGGCACGAGTAGATCGCGACCGACCGGCCCGCGTCGATCGCGGCGCGCGAGACGATCATCGCGAGCGCGGTCTTGCCAGTCCCGTAGCCCCCGGTCAGCCAAAGGCCGCGACCCTTGTCGAGGTTGTCCTCGATGCCACGCACGAACGAGCGAACCGCGCGCACCTGGGTCGGGAAGCGGCGATCCATGTCGATCACATCCGAATGCTCGAACGAGATCGCGCGGTAGCGCCGCGGGATCCTCGCCTCGAGTGCTCGCACATGCGCGGCGGCGATCCGCGAACGCCGGCAGCGGCAGTCCCGCGCAACGGCGGACTCCTCGTCGACCACGAAACCCGACCCGTCGCAGAGTCCGAACTCGCACCGCGGGCCGCGGCTGCTGGCTAGCCTGTCCACGTCTTCGAGGATAGGGCTCGGGGCGGCGGGGTCGTCCGCCGAAGACGCCAGTTTGCGTCAACGAGTCGTATCGTCCAGGCGTGCCAGATCTGCGCTATCCGGACGAGCCGCTCGCCGACGAAGTCGTGCTCCTGCGACCGTGGGCGGAGCTCGAGGTCCCGGCGGCACTGCTCGCGCGCAGCGAAGCCGTCGATGACCTCGAGTGGCCGGACGAGGCGAGCATCACGGCGCAGGCCGCGCGCCGTTTCTTCCTCGAGCAGGAGGAGGCGCGACGGCGCGGGGAGGAGCTCCACTTCGCCTTCGTTGAGCCCACAAGCCCGGCGAGGGTTATCGGCGGCGGCTCGCTTTACGCGATCGAGCGCAGCCACGGACGTGCATCCGTTGGCTATTGGGTCGTGCCCGAGGCGCGCGGTCACGGGATCGCCACTCACGCCGTGCGCCTGCTCGCGCGCCACGCGTTCGCGGAGCTCGACATCGCGCGCCTCGAGTTGACCTGCGGCCCCGAGAACGAGGCTTCCCAGCGCGTCGCCGAGCACTGCGGCTTCACGCGCGAAGGAGTGCTGCGCGCCCACATCCCGTACCGCGGCGGCCGGCGCGACACCGTGATGTTCAGCCTGCTCGCCGGTGAGCTGCCAACGCCGTAAGGCGCGCTCGCGGGCGTAACGCCCCGCCGGCAGCCACCAGACCGCTGCACGGCCTCACGTGATTGATCCGCAAAGCGGGATCAATCACGTGTGTAAGACATGAAGCGTGGATACTCGGGCAGGAATGTCAGCGTCACGGTGCCGAGCGCGCCGTTGCGGTGCTTTGAGATCAGGAGGTCCGCCTCGCCTGGGCGCTCGGAGTCCTGGTTGTAGTAGTCGTCGCGGTAGATGAAGATCACGACATCGGCGTCCTGCTCGACGGCGCCCGACTCGCGTAGGTCGGATAGCAGTGGCCGCTTGTCGGTGCGCGCCTCGACGCCGCGATTGAGCTGGGAGAGCGCGATCACCGGGACGCGCAGCTCGCCCGCGAGCAGCTTGAGCCCCCGCGACATCTGACCGATCACCTCGGCGCGATTTTCGCTGCGCGTTTCGGCGCGCAGCAGCTGGAGGTAGTCGACGATCACGAGGCCAAGGCCCTCGGGGTGTTGCGCGTGCAGGCGCCGCGTCTTCGCGCGGATCTCGAGCAGGCCGATGTCCGAGGAGTCATCGACCCACAACGGCGCGGAGGCCAGGCGCGAGCTCGCCTTGACGATCTTCGGCCAGCGTTCCTCGTTGACGCGGCCTTTGCGCAGCTCGTCCCCTTTCACGCCGGCCTGCGAGGCGATGAAGCGCTGCGCGAGCTCGGGCTCGGACATCTCGAGGCTGAACAGGGCGACCGGCTTGGCGAAGTTGATCGCCGCGTTCTCGGCGATGCAGGTGACGAGCGAGGACTTGCCCATCGATGGGCGCGCTGCGATGACGATCAGGTTGCCGGGCTGGAAGCCCCCTGTGATCCCGTCGAGGTCCGCGAAGCCCGAGGGCGTGCCGGTCAGCGCGGTCCCGGCGCGCGAAAGGTCGTGGAGCTTGTCGAGCTCCTGGTGGAGCACCGAGGAGATCGAGCGGAAGTCCTGCTGGCTCTCGTCGTGGGCGACCTCGAGCACGAGCCGCTCGGCCCGCTCGCAGACATCGCGTGCGGGCGCGCGCCGGTCGAGCACGCTCGACTGGATCTCGTAGGTCGCGCCGAGCAGGCGCCGCAGCAGTGCCGTCTCCTTGACGATCTGGGCGTAATGGCGCAGGTTCGCGACGTTCGGCACGGCGCCCGAGAGCGCCTCGACCGCCTCGGGTCCGCCGGCGCGTTCTAGAGTCCCGGCGGAACGCAGCGCATCGATCACCGTCAACACGTCGATCGGCTCGGAGCGCTCGTATAGCCCGAGCATCGCCCCGTAGATCAGCTCATTGCGCAGGTTGTAGAAGTCCTCGGCGCGCAGTCCCTCCTCGATCACGAGCGAGTACATCGTGCGTTCCGACAACAGGATCGCGCCGAGCACCGACTCCTCAGCCTCGATGTTGTGCGGAGGGGCGAGCGCCTGCGCGACCTTGAGCTGCGGCTTCTCGACTGCGCGGGCGGGCGTGCTCACAACTGACGTCACGGTACGGTCCCCGCCTGGCGGCGCGCAGTGCGAATGCCGCATGCGCCGCCCAAATAATCTCGACAGGCGTCCTTCACGAACACCTGTTCGAGACTAGGCCCTCGCGCGGACGCGACTCCTCGGCCCGGGCGTTCTGATCGGCCCTCGACGTCGCCGCACGAGCTGTCCGCCACTCCGCAGCCGCGCGTAGCGCGGGAGGCGTGCCGGACCCTACGCTGCGCTGACGATCGTCTTGATCGTGGCGTGCACGTCCGGCACGATCTCGACGACGACCATGTAGGTGCCGACATTGCGGATCGGCTCCTCGAGCTGCACGCCGCGGCGGTCGAGCTTGAAGCCGCGGGCCTCGGCGATGGCGTCGACGATGTCCTGCGGTGTGACCGACCCGAACAGGCGCCCGTCGTCACCGGCTTGCTGCGCGATCGTCAACACCGTGCGCGACAGCAGGGCGGCCGTCTCCTGCGCCTGCTCGGCGGCCTGCTCGGCAGCGCGCTTGGCCGCCGCCGCCCGCTGGCCGGCCGCTGCGATCGCGCCGGAGGTCGCGGGCTGGGCGAGCTTGCGCGGCTCGAGGTAGTTGCGGAGGTAGCCCTTCGAGACCTCCACAACTGAGCCGCGCTCGCCGAGGTTCTCGACGTCCGTGAGCAGGATCGCCTGCGGCATCGGCCTAGCGTTCACGCTCGCGGCGGCCGCTGGGCCCCTCGCTTGCGCCCTCGTTCACGTACGGCAGCAGCGCGAGCTCGCGCGCGCGCTTGACGGCGCGCGCGATCTGGTTCTGATGGCGACGGCAGGCGCCGGTGATCCGGCGCGAGCGGATCTTGCCCTTCTCGGAGATGAACTTGCGCAGCATCGCGACGTCCTTGTAGTCGACCTGCTCGACCTTGTCACGGCAGTGTTGGCAGGGCTTACGCCGCCCACCAGTCACGCCGCCACGCTTGTCACGCCGCCGGGCCGGCTTCTCCTTGGCTGCTCCTCGCTGCTTTGCCATCTCGTCTCGTTGCTGCTCCTAGAAGGGGATGTCGTCGTCGCCCACGCCAACAGCGCTGGCCGCCGGCTGGAAGTCGCGATCGTCAATCGGCACGTCGCTGGCCGGCGATCCGCCGGCCGCCGTCGCCGTGAAGCCCCCGTTCTGGGAGTCGTCGCGGCTGCCGAGAAACTGGACGGAGTCCGCGATGATATCGACTGCCTGGCGCTTTTGCCCGTCCTGGGTCTCCCACTCGCGCCACTCGAGCCGCCCCTGGACCGCTACCGGGCGACCCTTGGAGAGGAAGCGTGCGGCGTTCTCGCCCTGCGCTCCCCAGACCTTGACGTCGAAGTAGTTCGGCTTGTCCTCCCACTCGCCGGTCGAACCGTTCTTGCGGCGGGTGTTCACCGCGACACGGAGGTCACAGACCGATGCGCCGCTCGGCAGCGCGCGCAGCTCCGGGTCGCGGGTGAGGTTGCCTGTGATGGCGACTACATTGATGTTGCTGGCGGCCATTCGCTCGCTCCTTGAAGTCGTTCGCTGTCCTTGACTCAACTGTAGAGAGCCGACCGGTGGTGGCAGAGCGATCGAGGGCGCTCTTTCCGCGGATCGCTCAGGATGCGGCGGCGATCGGCTCGCTCTCCGGCGGCACTGCGGACGGAGCGTGGTGTGAGCCTCGCGGCCCGTGCTCCGGCGGTGCCGGCGTCCCTGGCGCAAGCTTGATGACGCGGTGGCGGATCACTCCGTCCGCGATCCGTAGGTTGCGCTCAAGCGCCTCCACGACCGCTCCCGGTGCGTGGAACTGGAGCAGGTGATACTGCGCCTGCTCCTTGTGATCGATCGGGTAGGAGAGCGCTCGCTCGCCCCAGGACTGATCGTGAACGAGCTCTCCGCCTGCCTGGATCTGGGCGCGCGCATCGGCGAGGACCTTCGCGCGCTCGTCGTCGGTCGCGGACAGGTCGAGCAGCAGCACGAGGTCATATGTGGTCGGCGCGTCGGGCAAGGGAACGGGCATCGTAGCAACGCGCATAATGCGGGCATGGTCCTGCTCTGGCTGATCATCTGGTTTCTGGCCGGACACGCCGCGTTGACGCTCGACCCCGTCAACGCGTGGGCGGCGACGCTGATCCTCGCGGTCGGGCTCGATCTGGCGAGCTCGAAGCGCGGCATCAAGCGCGTGCGGCGCAAGTCAAAGAGCGGCTAGCGCTCTGCGCTATGCGGCGTTGGCCGCAGTCTTCGCGTCGATGTCTGCGAGCTGCTCGTCGATCCAGTCACCGGGGTCGCGCGCCGTAACGATCGCCCGCAGCCCTGCGAGCCGGCGCGCGCGCTCGCCGCGGTCCATCGTCAGAGCGGCGTGGATCGAGTCGGCGAGCTCCTGGATGTCGAACGGATTGACCGAGAGCGCGAACTCGCCGAGCTCGTCATGAGCGCCGGTGTTCTCCGACAGGATCGAGACCCCGGCGTTTTCGTTCAAGAGTGGACCTTCCTTCGCCACGAGGTTCATGCCGTCGAACATCGCGTTGACGAGCAGCACGTCGTAGTGCTTGTAAGAGGCGAGCGCCTCGTCCAGGTCGTCGCGCAGCTTGAGCTGGATCGGCATCCAGTCGGGCGTGCCGTGACGGTGGTTGACGACCGCCACGAGCGCCTCGATCCGCTCCAGGTACTCGGCGTACTCGGGGACGTCCGTGCGCGACGGCATCAGCTGCGCGACGAATGTGACCCGCTCGGCGAACTCGGGATGCTGCTCGAGGAACATGTCGTACGCGGTGAAGCCGCGCAGCACGTTCTTCGAGAGGTCGGCGCGGTCGACGCGCAGGATCATGAAGTCGCGGCGACGCCTGCGCAGCTCCGCTTCGAACAACGCGACCCGGGGGCCATCCGCGCTGGCAAGCGTTGCGGCGTGATCGATCGGCAGCGGATAAGCGCGCACCCACACCTCGCGCCCATTCCAGCGGACGATGCTGCGGTCCCAGTCGACGTCCGCGTCGACCAGCTCCTCGCAGCAGAGCATGAAGTTGACGCGGTAGGCGTTCGTGTGGAACCCGATGATGTCGTTGGCCAGCAGCCCCGCGTAGAGCTCCTGGCGGATCCGCGTCGGCAGCACGCGCCAGGCGTCCGGCTGTGTCCACGGAATGTGGATGAAGTGGTGCAGGAAGACGTCGGGGCGCGCGCGGCGCAGCAGCTCCGGAAGCGTGTAGAGGTGGTAGTCGTGGACCATCACGATCGGCTGGCTGATGTCCGCGACCTCCTCGACGACCGCTCGCGCGAGATCCTCGTTGACGACGTTGTAGCCGAACTCGAAGGCCTCGATCTCGTTGCGCCGGATGTCCGGCGCGTTCGAGAGATCCCACAGGTAGTGCTGGATGAACCACAGCATCGGGTTCGCGAAGATGTTGTAGAAGCGGTCGTAGGCCTCCGGGTCGGATTCGACGAGCCGCACCAGGTAGCTGCCGCCCGCAGGCGAGCGGACCTCGAGCGGCCGGTTGTCATTGCGTTCCGCGGCCGCCGCGTCGTGCTCGGTCATCGCCGAGGCAACCCAGATGACCTCGCGATGCGACGCGAGCCCGGTCAGCGCTGTTACGAGCCCGCCACCGCCGCGAGTCGCCGAGCCGTCGGCCTCGAACGTCACGGGCCCGCGGTTCGAGACGAGCACCAGTCGCCGCCGTTCGCTCACAAGGGCCACAGAGTACGACTGGACGGCGCGGGAGCGAGCACGGCCGTTCTTATACCCTGATCTGGCGCCGAGCGCTCAAGCTGACCGGCGAGCCGACCTACGACCGGATCACTCCACGCCCGGTGTTGGTGCGCCGACCAAGGTCAGCGTGAACACGGTGCCCTGCTCGCTGGAACTCACCTCGAGCGAGCCGCTCAGACGCTCGGCGAGCTCGCGCGCGATCGCGAGGCCGAGGCCGGCGCCACGCGTGCCCTCCGCGGTGAAGAAGGGCTCGAAGATCCGCCCGACGACATCGCTCGGGATTCCGGGGCCGCCGTCGGAGACACTGAGCTTCACGGTGCCGGCACCATTGGCAACGCCGATGGTCAGCGGGGTACCGGGTGGCGTGTGTGTGATCGCGTTGTCGATCAAGATCCGCAGCAGCTGCGCGACTCGCTCGGGATCGACGATCGCGCGCAGCGGCAGCTCGGGCAGCTCGAGGGCGAGCTTCGAGCCGTGCAGCGCGAGCGCCGGCATGAACTCGCCCGCGACGACGCGCGAGAGGACTCCGATGTCGGTCGGCGTCGGGTCGAGCTGCACGGACCCGGACTCGAGGCGCGACAGATCCAGCAGGCCCGTCGCGAGCCGTCCGAGCCGGTCCACCTGCTGGCGCACCTGCCCGACGAAGGCGCGCCGGGTTTCCTCGTCGAGCTCCTCGTCTTGGATCAGCTCGAGGAAGCCGCCGAGCGAGAAGATCGGCGTTCGCAGCTCGTGCGATGCCGTGGCGATGAAGCGCCGTCGCGCCTCCTCGAGCTGCCGCAGCTGGTGCTGCATGTGGTCGAGTGCCCCGGCGAGCTGCCCCAGCTCGTCGCGCGAGTCGACCTCGAACTGTGCCGTGAGATCTCCTTGCGCCACCTGCTGGGCCGCCCGCTCGAGGCGCAGCACACGCACCGTCAGGGCCCGCGCGACGAGCACCCCGAGCAGCAGCACGACCACGAGCGCGATCGCGGCGGCGACGAGGATGCGTGAGCGGATCAGCGTCACGTCCGCGCGAACGTCCTGGAAGTTGACGCTGTAGACGAGCACCGAGGTCGTGTTCTGCTTGAGCGGGACGGCGACGACCCCGAGGTTCGAGCTCGCGGCGCGGGAGGTCTGCTTGCCGAAGGAGAACGCGCTCTGCGCCGCGTCCTGAACGGCGGCTGGAGGCTGCGTCCCGGGGGGAAACGCGACGAACTGCTGCCCAGGACCTGTGCCGCCGTTCGACGTGCGCTGGAAGGTGTACAGCGTGTCGGCGTAGGCGCCCGTGAACGCGTTCAGCTGCGCGACGGCGGCCGTTTCCTTCGCCGCCCACGCCTTCTTCGTCTGGTCGTAAGCCCGCACGCTGGGCGCGTACTGCCGCAAGGCCTTCTGGTAGCGCCGCTCGGCCCGCTCCCACTGCCGTTCATGGCCGGGCTCGAACTCGGGCGCGACCGGGATCTTCGGCTGCGTCAGGCGGGCCAGCGCGTTCGCGTCCGCCAGAAGCTCGTGTGCGACGCCGGTCACGAAGCCCCGGCGTGCGAGCGTCCCGAGATCCTTCAGCTGTTGCCTCTGCAGACGCGATTCGAGCGACGGCACCGCGTAGACATAGACGACCGCGACCGCGATCAGCGTGATCAAGAAGAAGAAGACCGCGAGCCGGGTGCGGATCGAGCCGAGCACCGCCCCGAAGCGCCGCCGCCGTCGCATCTCAGTCGTCCCGGAAGCGGTAGCCGACGCCGCGCACTGTGTACAGGTACTCCGGCTCCTTCGCGTCGCGCTCGATCTTCTCGCGTAGATGGCGAATGTGGACGTCGATCGTCCGCGGGTCGCGGTACGCGTAGTCGCCCCAGATCTGCTCGAGCAGCTGTTCGCGGCTGAACACGCGCCCGGGGTGGCGCGCGAGCGTCGCGAGGATCTCGAACTCGACGAACGTCGTCCGCACGAGCTCGCCGTCCAGGCGCACCGTCCGTTTCGCGAAGTCGATCGCGAGGCCCCCGGCGAGCAGCGGCTCCGCCCCCTCCTCCGCCGCGGTCGCCGCCGCCGCTGCGCGCATCGATGCGCGCCGCAGCGCGGCCTTTACGCGACTGCGGAACTCGCGCATCGAAAACGGCTTCGTGATGTAGTCGTCGGCGCCGAGCTCGAGCCCGAGGACCTTGTCAAACTCCTCGCCCTTCGCGGTCAGCATGATGATTGGGACCGAGCTCGTCGCGCGCAGCCTCCGGCACACCTCGAGCCCGTCGACGTGCGGCATCATCACGTCGAGTACGACGAGGTCGAAATCGGACTCGGCGAAGCGGTCGAGCGCTTCGCGCCCGTCCGCAGCGCGCACGACGTCATAGCCGTCTTTCCGCAGCGGGTACGAGAGGAGCGTGAGGATCGATTGCTCGTCGTCGGCGAGCAGGATCCGTGCGGGGCGTTCAGCCATCTCTGCCTCGCATAAAGATTCTCAGATCGTGGCGCCGCTGCGCGCGGCTTCCCTAGGCTGCGGCGAGTGCTGGACCTCCGCCTCTTCCGCGCGAGCCTCGTCCCGTTCCTCGCGATGCTCGCGATCGTGGCGTTCTCGGTTCATCCCTTGCCCGCTCCGCTTACGAGCGGGATCCCGGCGGTCGGCTTCGGCGGCGCGCGTGCGTTCAACCTGCTGGAGCATCTCGAGGCGCGCTTTCCAAGCCGCCGCGCCGGTTCTCCGGCCGACCGCGCGCTCGCGTCCTTGATCGCATCGCGGCTCGCGGGCGACGGCTACGCCGTGCGCAGCACCGGCGGCGCGGTGCTCGCAACCAAACCGGGGTCTGGTAGGGGCTCGCTCGTCCTGCTCGCCGACCGCTCCGGCACCGGCGCGGCTGCGCTCTCCGGCACCGTGGCGCTGCTCGAGCTGGCCCACGATTTGGCCGCGCGCGGACCTCTGCGCCCGCTCACGCTCGTCTCGACCGACAACACGACTGTTCCGTCGCTTCCCAGGCGGGTCGCTGCCGCGATCGTCCTCGGCGATCTCGCCGGCACGCACGAGCGCCGTCCGTTCGAGATCCCCTTCTCGAACGATGGCTCTGTTGCGCCGCTCGACCTCCAGCAGACCCTCGCGCACTGGCTGCCCGACAACGCTGGTCGCCCCGCTGTGCTCGATCAGCTTGCCGAGTTCGCGCTCCCGTTCAGCGCGACCGCCCAGGCGGCGCTGCTCGATGCCGGGATTCCTGCCGTCCTCGTCCAGCAGTCCGGTGAGAGCGGCCCGGCCGCCGACGAGCCGGTAAGCCAAGCGCGACTCGCTGCGTTCGGTCGCGCGATCGCGAGCACGCTCGCGGCGCTCGAGCGAGCGCCTTTGCCGGCGCCGGCGACGCGGGACCTGACGCTCGCCGGCGATCGCCTCGGCGGCTGGAGCATCCGGGCGTTGGTCGCGGCGCTCCTGTTCGCGACCGCGCTGCCGGCGCTCGACGTCTTCGCTCGCGCGCGCCGGCGCCGCGTCGCGCTCGTGCGCTCGCTCGCCTGGCTCTTGCTCTGGGCGGCTCCGGCCGGCGCGACCTTGCTGTTCACCAAGCTGCTCGGGCAGCTCGGTGCGCTGGGGGCGCTTCCGGCGAGCCCGGCGGTCCTCGAGCCCGGTGTCCGCGGCACGCTGATTCTCGCGGTCACGCTCGCCTTCTTCGCTCTCGCCTGCCTGGCCCGCGTCCAGCTGATCAAGTGGCCTTCGCGGGAGCCCGACGGCGCCGGCGGCGCTGTCGCGGTCGTTTGCGTCGCGACTGTGCTCGCGCTGGCGCTCTGGATCGCGAACCCGTACACGGCGTTGCTGCTCGCGCTCCCGCTCGTCCTCTGGCTCCCGTTGTTGACGGCCGATCGCGAACGTGAGCGCCACCCGCTCGCAGTGCTCGCCTGGCTCGCGCTCTCTGTGGTACCGCTCGGCGGCGTTCTTGCGGTCGAGGCCGTCAGCCTGCGCCTCGGTCCGCTTCGCTTCACCTGGTCCTGGCTTGCGCTCCTGGCAAGTGGTCAGCTCGGGTTGTCCGGCTTCGTCGCGCTCTCCGTGGCCGGCGGCCTCTTTCTTGCGACTGCGATCCTGCTCTTGCGCGCGAACCGAGTGGCGCTGGGCGACGGGCTCCGGCTGACGACCCGGGGGCCGATCACCTACGCCGGGCCGGGATCGCTTGGCGGGACGCCCTCGGCGCGCTGACGGCCCGCATGCCCGAAGCGGTGCTCATAGCCCGTCAGGTCGCGTTCGCCGGTTGCGTCGCGGAAATGCGCGCCGCGCCCTTCCCGGACCCTTCCGATCACGGTGTGGGCTTTAGCGGCCTGCTCCGGGAGGCACGCGAGCAGCTCGTAGTCCTCACCGCCGCTCGCGGCAAAGGCCGGACCGTCAACACCGAGGGCCGCCGCGACCGCTTCGACGCCTGGCGCGAGCGGCAGGCGCTCGAGGTGGATCTCGAGCGCCACGCCTGATTGCTCGGCGACGATCGCCGCGTCGCTCGCGAGGCCGTCCGACAGGTCGATCATCGCGTGGGCTCCAGCCGCCGCGAGCGTCTGACCGTCGCTGAGCCGCGGCTGTGGCGCCGCGTAGCGCTCGATCAGCTCAGCACCGTACGCGCCACGCGGCGCGCGACCTTCGAGCACGGCAAGCCCGGCAGCGGACCCACCGAGCGAGCCGGTAACACAAACGAGGTCGCCCGGCTGCGCGCCGTCGCGACGGACGATCGCCTCCTCGTCCGCGCCCAGCCGACGACCGTGACCGCAACGAACGTTGTCGGCGAACGGACTATGTCGCCGCCGGCGATCGTCGTGCCGGTCTGAGCGGCAAGTCGTTCCGCCCCGCGCATCACTCCCAGTGCTCCGTCGGAGCCCAGGCTGTCGGCGATGCCGAGCGAGACGTAGGCCTCGCCGCTTTGCGCGCCCATTGCGGCCACATCCGACAGCGCCCCCGCGAGCGCGCGCCAGCCGATCTGCTCGCTCGTCATCCAGTCGATCCGGAAGTGCGTTGTCTCGACCATCGTGTCGGTCGAGACAACCGCGACGCCGCCGGCGCGCACGACGGCTGCGTCGTCGCCGATCCAGCGCGCGATACGCCCGCCGCGTGGCTCGAGCGCGGAGGCGATCGCCGCGATCAGGGCGCGTTCGTTCAGCGGTGGCGGTAGACGATCCGGGCGCGGTCCAGGTCGTACGGCGAGAGCTCGACGCGAACCCGGTCGCCCGGCAGGATCCGGATCCGGAACCGTCGCATCTTGCCCGCCACGTGCCCAAGCACGATGTGGTCGTTGTCGAGCTTCACGCGAAACATCGCATTCGGAAGGGCCTCGACCACCTCGCCCTCGAACTCGATCTTGTCTTCCTTTGGCACGCCCGCCCAGCCTAGACGATCCCAACCGACCCTGCGCACCCTTCGTGGCGCCGGGGCGCGCCAGCGGTCTACGGCGGCGCCGTACCACCTCCGGCCGGCGGCGTCGTGCCGGCGCCCCCCGTGGTCGTCCCGCCGCCCCCGGCGGTCGTGCCGGCGCCCCCCGTGGTCGTGCCGCCGCCTGCCGGAGGCGTCGTCGTCGGTGTAGTCGTCGTCGGTGTCCCGGTGGTCGTGCCGCCGTTCCCGCCCCCAGCGCCGGCGCCGTGGTGGTGCTTGTGCTTGGGTGGTTTGTAACTGGCGAAGCCGAGCGCCTGATAGCGGCCGCTGAACGGCACGAACGTCATCGGAGGAGCGCTCGCGAACTTCGCGCACGGCGCCGTCGCGAGGGTCTCCATCGTGTCGTGCCAGATCTCGGCCGGAAGCAGGCCGCCGTACTGTGGCTGGCCCTGGACGTCGTTCATCGAGACGTCCCCCTGCGGGTAGCCCATCCAAACGACCGACGTGAGGTTCGGAGTGAATCCGTCGAGCCAGGCATCGACGAGCTTCGAGGTCGTGCCGGTCTTGGCTGCGCTGGGACAGCCGATCGCCGAAAGCGTCGCGGTACCGCCGAGCACGTTTTGCTCGAGGATCTGCTGCTCGACCGCGGCTGCGGCGCTCGAGAGGACCTTGACTCGCTGCGGAGTGCCCCAGCTGCGGTCGATGCGGCCGTTCGGGAAGACGACCTTGGTGATCGCGATCTGCTTGTTGCGCCAGCCGCCGTCGGCCAGCGTCGAGTAGACGTTGGCCATCTCGAGCGGCGTCACGCCGTAGGTGAGCCCGCCGAGCGCTTCCGCGGGGAAGCTGTCCAGGTGCGTCGTCACGCCCAGCTGATACGCCATCGCCGTGACGGTGTTCTCGCCGAGGTCGGCGGCGAGCTGCGCGAAGACCGTGTTGTCGGACGCGACGAGCGCCTGCTCGAGGTTGAGCGGGGCGTTGAGGCTGCCGCCGTTGTCGATCGAAACGGTGTAGGTCGGATACTCGGGGCCGAGCCAGCCGGCCGGGAGCGTGTGCGAGAGGTACTCGGTGGTGAACGGGTCGATGCCCCGCGCGAGGGCGTCGGCGAGCACGATCGCCTTGAACGTCGAGCCGGGCTGGCGGTGGGCCTGCGTCGCGTAGTTGACCTGGTTTTGCGGATAGCTCCCGGACTGCGCCATCGCGAGGACGTGGCCGTTGTGCGGGTCCTCGATCACCTCTGCCGACGCCGGGTCGCCGGGCGCGACGAGCACGCGGCGGATCGCCGCGTTCGCCAGGGACTCCGTCGACGGGCTGAGCGTGGTGTACACGCGCAGGCCGCCGTCCTGGACCTCCCTGACGCCGTAGCGGCGCTCGAGCAGCGTGACGATCCAGTTGAAGAAGTACGGATCCTTGTGCGTGGCGAAGCCGCCGCCCCGATGCAGATGCAGCGGCGCCACCTCGGCCGTCTGCGCGCGCGCCGCGCTGATATAGCCGAGCTCCGCGAGCTTCGTCAGCACTTCGTTGCGGCGCTGGATCGCGGCCAGCGGGTACTGCAGCGGGTCGTATTCGGAGGGCGCCTGGGGCAGGCCGGCGAGCAGCGCGGCCTGGTCGAGCGTGAGCTTCGAAGCCGGCTCGTCGAAGTACAGCTCAGCCGCGGCTTGCACTCCGAGTGCTTGCTGGCCGTCCACCGTCCCGTACGGCGTGTTGTTGAGATAGGCCGTGAGGATCGCTTGCTTGGACATGTGCTGGGAGAGCCGCTCGGCGATCACCGCCTCCTTCACCTTGCGCTCGAAGGTCTCCTGATGACCGAGGTAGAGGAGGTCGGCGAGCTGCATCGCGATCGTTGAGGCGCCTTGGACGGGCTTGCCGGTCACGAGGTCGGCGACCGCGGCGCGGATGATCGACGGCAGGTCGATCGCGCCGGTCTGGTAGAAGCGCTGGTCCTCGATCGCGATGATCGCTTCCTGCATGATCGGAGGGATCTGCGAGGCGGCGATCGGTATTCGCACGGAGTTGGCGGGGATGATCCCGAGCTCCTCGCCGTTTGCGGCGTAGATGACCGAGCTCGTCACCTGCTCGACCGGCTTCAGCTTGTTGAATGCGGGAGTCCCGTTCGCCACTGAGGCGACGTAGCCGACGGCGAGTCCAACCGCACCGAGCGCCACGGCGATCGCTCCCAGGCCGAAGATCAGGGCCAGCCGGCCCGCTCCGCTGCTGCGCCTGCGACGGCGGCGCTGTCGTTCGCGCGAGGTCATTTGCGATTCCGCCGGACGATGTTCGATTCTTGCACAGCGATCCTCGCCGCTTCGCAGGCGTTCCTGCGCTGGCATGATCGCCGGCGATGCACGATCGGACCTCTTCGTCGCGCCGCGCGGTCTTCCTCGACGCGCTCGGCACGCTCATCCTCCTGCGGGAACCCTGGCCGGCGCTGCGCGAGCTCCTGCGCCGGCGCAACGGCGTCGAGGTGAGTCTCGCTGACGCGCGCCGCGCGATCCTCACCGAGATGGGCTATTACCGCGCGCACTGCGTCCGTGCCGCCGACCGTGACAGCCTCGAAGCTCTGCGCGCCGAGTGCGCCGAGATTCTGCGGGCCGAGCTCGCGCTTGATCTGCCCGCCGCGGAGCTGATCCCGACACTGCTCGATTCGCTGCACTTCGAGCCCTTCGCGGACGCGGTGCCGGCGCTGCGCGCGTGGCGCGCGAGCGGCCTGCGCCTCGTCGTTGTCAGCAACTGGGACGTGTCCCTGCACGACGTGCTGCGCCGGACTCGTCTCGATGTGCTCCTCGACGGCGTCGTGTGCTCCGCCGACGTCGGGCGCTCGAAGCCCGATCCCGCGGTCTTCTTCGCCGCACTCGAGCTGGCCGGCGTCGCGGCGCAGGAGGCGGTGCACATCGGCGACAGCGTCGAAGAGGACGTTGCCGGTGCCCGCGCGGCGGGGATCGAGCCGTGGCTGCTCCTCCGCGACGGGGCGCGCGCTCAGGCGCCGGCCGGCACCAGAACTCTCGCTAGTCTGCGCGAAGCGTGAGCGACGCCAACAACTGGAACCCTTGGTACGCGCCGCTTGCGCTCGTCGTCGCGCTGGTCGCGGAGACGGTCGTTGGCCTGGTCGTCCTTCTCGTCGGGCTCGGGGGGCACGTCACGCAAGCACAGGCGAACAACCCGCCGCCTGCGATCACGGATGTCGCAACGGCGCTCGGCGAGGCGTGCTTCGTTCTCGTGGCGCTCTGGCTCGCCTCGTGGCGTGGGCGTCCGTTCCCCGCCCAGTTCGGTCTGCGCCGCCCGCTCGTCGGGGTCCGCCGCGCACTGCTCGCGATCGTCATCGGCTACGTCGCATTCCTTGCCCTGGCGGCGGCCTGGACCGCGATCGTGAACACGAGCGCAAGCGAGAAGTACCTCGTCAAGGACGTCGGGGCGACGCACGCCGGCGCCTGGGGCGTCCTCGGCTCCGTGCTGGTGCTCGCCGTGATCGCTCCATTCTGCGAGGAGTTCCTGTTCCGCGGCTTCATCTTCGGCGCGCTTCGCAATTGGCGCGGTCCGATCGTTGCCGCACTGCTCACGGGCGTCCTGTTCGGCGCGGTCCACGTCGGCTCCGCGCCGGCCGTGGATCTCGTCCCGCTGGCGGTTCTCGGCGTCATCCTCTGCGCCATCCGTCAGCTCACGGGCTCGGTCTATCCGGGGATCGTGATGCACGTGTTCAACAACTCGGTCGCGCTCGTCGTCAACGCCGGCTGGAGCTTCGCCGCCTTTTGCGGCGTCCTCGCCGGCTCGCTCGCCCTCGGCGCGGCGCTGATCGCGCTCGCCCAACGCGGTCTGCACGAGCAGCTCGTATGAGCGCGCGCGAGGCCCTGATCGCCGAGTTGCGCGCGCACGCCCTCGTGATCGGGGACGTCGTCCTGACGAGCGGGCGGCGCGCGTCCTACTACATCGACGCGAAGCGAGCGATCCTGCTCCCCGCGGGCTTTGCGGCGCTCGCCGAGCTGCTCGCCGCCCAGGCGCGCGATTGGGGGGCGACCGCGGTCGGTGGCATGACGATGGGCGCCGATGCGCCGGCCTGCGCGGCCCTCGCGGGCGGCGCCGAGTGCAAGGCGTTCTTCGTTCGCAAGGACGTCAAGGAGCACGGTCTGAGCCGCCGCATCGAGGGGCCGCCGCTGCTGGTCGGACCGCTGCATGGTCGTCGAGGACGTCGTCTCGACTGGCGGCTCGACGATCGCGGCAATCGAGGCGCTGCGCTCGAGGGCCACACGATCTGCGGCGTCGTGACGATCCTCGACCGTTTGATGGGGGGCCGCGAGGCGATCGAGGCAGCGACCGACGCACCGTACAGCGCTCTGACGACGATCGACGACGTCTACCCCGGCCACCCGCGATGAACGGGCTCCGCCCAAAGAGGGCGATCTGACCGTCGCCCTCTTCCGCGCCCCAGCGGGCAACACCCTCGGCATCTGGCAAACCACGCCCGCGTGAAGCCCAAGGAGGGCGATTCCGCCTCGGCGGGATCGGCCCGACGCTTGCCCCCGCCAGGAGTCGAACCTGGATTTGCCGCTTAGGAGGCGGCCGTCTTGTCCATTGGACTACGAGGGCGCGGCCCCCAGGATGTCACGCCTCCGCGTCGTCCTCGTACAGCGACTCGCGCGCGAGCTCGCTGCCGGTGGCGTCGTAGAGGCGGATCTCAAGCAGCTTTCCGTCGAAGTCGTCGGGTGCGAGCAGCGTGAAGCGGTCCTCGGACAGCGCGCACTCGTCGACGGTGAGCTCGCCGAGCTCGGCTG
This sequence comes from uncultured Solirubrobacterales bacterium, assembly GCA_963773395.1. GTDB lineage: Bacteria > Actinomycetota > Thermoleophilia > Solirubrobacterales > Solirubrobacteraceae > Palsa-513. The sequence continues at coordinate 323,681 of CAVZAY010000001.1, forward strand.
TCGCGACGCTGCCGCCGGCAACGAGCGCGCGACCCCACACGAGCGTCATCGAGGCGCTGGCGCCGGTGACCCCACGCCAGCCGCCGATCACCTCGTCGCAGAGATCGATCTGCCAATCGGGGTTGGTCTCGGCCGTCTCGTCGGTGTAGTCCGCGTAGGCGGCGAAGTCCGTCGGCTCGGCGCCGTCGGCGGGAACCGAGTACATCACGTACCCGTAGATCTCGAGACCGTTCCGCGCTCGCCGCGGTAACGGGCACGTATGTGTAGCCGTGCCACGAGCGATCGGGGAAGAAGGACAGGACGCCGGGCTCGCCGATCCCGTCGAGCCTCTGTGCCGCATCGAGGAACTCGGCGCGCAAGCGGTCGGCGAAGCGACCGTGCGGGGTCGGACCCTGCGGCGGTTCGGCGACGTAGCGCGGGACGATCTCGCCTGTCGGTGGCATTGCAGGCGCGGACAATACGCGGTCGCCTAAGCGACCGCGTTCGCCTCGGGCTCGGGCATCTGGGCGGTCAGCCCAGCGGCCTTGTAGGCATCGATCATGTCGAGCGTCTCGGCTTTCAACAGCGCCTGCGCGAGCGACTCGAGCTGGTCGCGGTGTGTGCGCAGCAGCTCGGTCGCGTCCTTGTGCGCGTCCTCCACGAGGTTGTGTACCTCCTCGTCGACGAGCCGCTGCGTATCGGCAGAGGTCTCGCTCGCGCCCGGCAGCCAGACGCCGTCGCCGTCGCTGGGCAGCACCGCGATCGGCCCGATCCGCTCGCTCATGCCCCAGCGGCCGACCATCTGACGCGCGATCTGCGTCAGCTGCTGGATGTCTGACTCGGCGCCGGTCGTGTACGTGCCGTAGACGACCTCCTCGGCTGCGCGCCCGCCGAGCGCGACGAGGATCTTCGCGTGCAGCTCTTCGCGCGAATAGCTGACGCGGTCGCTGTCGGGCGTCGACAGGGTCACGCCGAGCGCCATACCGCGCGGGATGATCGAGACCTTGCGGACGGGGTCCGCGCCGGGGGTGAGCATCCCGATCAGCGCGTGGCCGGACTCGTGGTAGGCGGTGCGCTCACGGTCGGCCGGGGTCAGCAGGATCCCGCGCGGCGCGCCGAGCATGAGCTTTTCGAGCGAGTCCGTGAAGTCCGCCAGCTCGACCGCGTCGTGGTTGCGCCGCGCGCCGAGCAGCGCTGCCTCGTTGCAGAGGTTTGCGAGATCGGCGCCGACCATGCCGGGGGTTGCGGCCGCGATCTCGTCGAGGTCGACGGTCTTGCCGAGCGGGATCCCCTTCGTGTGGACCTCGAGGATCAGCTTGCGGCCGGTACGGTCGGGCGGCTGGACGGTGACGCGCCGGTCGAAGCGCCCGGCGCGCAGCAACGCCGGGTCGAGCACGTCGGGCCGGTTGGTCGCTGCGAGGACGACGACGGCCTCGTTGCCTTCGAAGCCGTCGAGCTCGGTCAGGATCTGGTCGAGTGTCTGCTCGCGCTCGTCGTTGGCGCCCGTCACCGAGACCGATCCCTGGCGTGATCGGCCGATCGCGTCGAGCTCGTCGATGAAGATGATCGAGGGCTGCGCCGCGCGCGCCTGCGTGAACAGGTCGCGCACGCGCGACGCCCCGACGCCGACGATCGCCTCGATGAACTCCGACGCCGAGATCGAGAAGAACGCGGCGTGCGCCTCGCCCGCGACGGCGCGCGCGAGCAGTGTCTTGCCGGTCCCGGGCGGCCCCGAGAGCAGCACGCCGTGCGGCATCCGCCCACCGAGGCGCGTGTAGCGCGTCGGGTCGCGCAGGAAGTCGACGATCTCCGACAGCTCGGCCTTTGCCTCGTCGATGCCCGCCACGTCAGCGAACGTGACGGGGATGCTCTGAGCATCGACCAGCCGTGCGCGCGAGCGCCCGAAGGCGCCGAGCGCACCCATCCCGCCGCCGGCACGCGACATCGCGCGAAAGCCCCAGATCAAGAGGCCGACGAACAGGATCGTCGGGCCGAAGCCGAGCAGCAGCTCGACGAGGACTGACTGCCCGCTCGTGCTCGCCTTGACCTCGACGTTCTGCGCCTCGAGCTCGGCCGTGAGCTGGCTGCCGCTCCAGAAAGCCGGCACCTGGGTCGCGAAGAGCGTCGTCGCGCGTCTTCGAAGACTGCGGATAACGGAGCTTGTGCTTGAAATCGCCCTGCACCGAGTCGCCGGCGGTGCTGATCGAGCGGACCTCGCCGGCGCGCAGGTCGCCAAGGAAAGTGCTGAACGGGATCGTGACACGCGGTTGCCCCGACGGTGCCGCGAGGAGCAATGAGAGCCAGTTGAGCGCGAGCAGCCCAAGCACGAACCACAGAAACCAGCGGCTGCGATGCGGCGCCCGCGGTTGCGTCGGCGGCGCGCCACGCCCGTCGGGCGCAGGCGAAACCTGCCAGCCGCGCTTGTCACGTCCGAGCGGTGGGTGTGGTGGACGCGGCGGTCGATTCGCTTCGTCGGCCATCAGCGGGACGGGATCGCGGTCAGCCATCGGCTGCTCTGCCTGCAAGGGTCGCCGCCGGTGGGGCGACGAGCGCGGCGCCGATTGCTCCGCCGAGATCGCCGAGCGCCGCGAGGTGCACGCGCGGCGGCCGCTCATCGGCGAAGAGGTGTGGCTGCATCGCGTTTGCGATGCGCTCGACGTAGGGCTGACCCAGCCGTAGTCCGAGGCCGCCGCCGATGATGACGGCCTCGAGGTCCAGCAGGTTGATCGCCGAGGCGATCCCGGCTCCGAGCGCCGCAACGGCTCTGTCGATCAGCTCGTGCGCGACCTTGTCGTCGCTTTCAGTGCGCGATCCCAGATGCTGCTCGACAGGCGATCGCGCCCGTGCTCGCGCATCAGCTCGAACAGCACCGTCGTGCTCGCCCTCCTCGTGGAGCTTGCGCGCCCGCAGCTCGAGCGCGCCGCGCCCGGCATAGGCCTCGACGCAACCTTCGCCGTCCGCAGGTACACCGCCGGCCGCCCTCGCGCACGACCATGTGGCCGATCTCGCCCGCTCCGCCGCGCCCCAGCCAGAGCTTTCGATCGATCACGACCCCGCCGCCGACGCCGGTGCCCCAGAACACCCCGATCAGGATTCTCATACGGCTGTGCCGGCGCCGAGCTCGAGCTCGGCACTGGTCGCGACCTGGACGTCGTTGCCAAGCCCGACCGGTACGCCGAGAAGCGCCTCGAGCTTCGCCGCGAGCGGGAACGTGCCCTCCCATTCGGGGAGGTTGCGCGCGCCGGTGACCGTGCCGGCCTGACGGTCGACCTGCCCGGGCGAGCCGACGCCGACACCGGCCAGCTCGTGCGGCTCCACGCCCGCGGCCGTCGCGGCCTTCTGCATCGCCGCGGCCATCGCTGCCGCCACATCCGCGGGGCCGCCCGTCGTCGGCGTCGGCGATCGCGCGCTGCCGAGCACAGTGTGAGTCGGCGTCGACGACGATCGCCTCGATCTTGGTGCCGCCGAGATCGATGCCGCCGCGGAGCTCGCGCTGAGAGGCTCGCGGCGCCATTGTGCAGCGGAGGTTACTCGGCTGCCAGGCCCGCGGACGCTCGATCTCGAGCATCAGCGTCACCGGTCCGTCGTTGACGAGCTCGACCTCCATCATCGCGCCGAATCGGCCGCGGGCGGCGCCGAGAAGATCGCAGAACTCCTCGTAGAGCGAGCGAGCGAGCTGCGGGTTCCGCGGCGGCGACGAAGCTCGGCCGCGTGCCCTTGCGCGCGTCGCCGTAGAGCGTGAACTGGCTGACGCAGAGGACCTCGCGCGCGCCGAGCGGCTCGTTCATCCTGCCCTGCGCGTCGGGGAAGATTCGCAACGCCCGCACCTTCTCGGCGAGGCGCTTCGCGATCACGCGTGTCGTCGTCGTGGGTGACGCCGACGAGGACCAGCAGCCCGGCGCCGATCGACGCGACGAGCTCGCCGTCGACGCTGACCTGCGCCCGCGATACGCGCTGGACGAGCGCTCTCACGCCGCTCGCAGCTCGGCGGCGGCGCGCTCGGGCGCGATGCTGTTGAGGTGAAGCCCCGTCCCGAGCTCGAGGCCGGCGAGGCCCGAGAGCCTCGGCACGATGTCGATGCGCCAGCAGAAGTGCTCGGCGCCGCGCGGCGCGGTTCGCACCCACAGGTTGAGCGGCACGCGCGCGCCGTGCGCTCGCGCGAGCCGGGCCAGCCCGTCGTGCAGCAGGCTCGTGCCCGCTCGGGCCGTCGTCCTCGAAGCGCGCGCGCGGCCTGCGCGGCGCAAGCAGCAGCTGGTAGGGAAGCCAGGAAGCGAAGGGCGCGAGCAGCACGGCCTCATCATCGATCGCGACGACGCGCTCGCGCCGGCGCACCTCTTCCGCCACACAGGTCGGCGAGCAGGTTGCCGCCCATCGTCCGCGTTGCGTAGGCCGCGAAGCGCTCGCGCTCGCGCGCGATCAGGGCCGGCACGAAGTCGAGCGCGTAAAGCTGGGCGTGCGTATGCGGGATCGACGCGCCGCCGCCGTAGCCCTCGTTGACGCTGAGATGAAGGCACGCGGCGGCGGCGTGCTCGCGCATCCGCAGACGCCAGGTCTCGACTGCCTCCACCAGCTCGTCCGCGTCGAGCTCGCGCGATTGAGTCGACCGGCCGGCGCGAGTTCACGATCACCTCGTGCGCGCCCCGCGCCGGCACCGTGGTGAAGAGATCCGGCTTGGCGTCGCGTTCGGGTTCGGGCAAGCCGTCCTGCCAGCGCCGGGTAGAGATTGTCGAAGACGCGCACGCGCCAGCTCTCCGGATCCCCGGGCAGCTCGCGAACGGAGTAGAGCTCCGGCGGAGTCTGCGATTCGTTGCCGACCGCGAACGGGTCAGGTGCGATGTCGGTCACGAGCGGATCCGAGTACGCGAAAGGGCGCTCGGCGCGCGCCGGCGCGATAATCGTCCGCAGGCCGCTCAACGGATCGACGCGAATCTCAGGCATACGAGCGCGGGCAAGGACGCGATGCGGGCACGGCCGGGACCTGCTTGGTCCGTCGGCAGCGGCGCCGCGACGGCTATGTCGGCCACGATTCTGTATTCCACGTGCGCTATCTTCCATGATGCAACGAGGACGCCTGTCTGTTCGGCATCCACCGCGACCGGCCAAACGCCGGGACGCCGAGTAGTAACGATCGCCTTAGCGACGCCCCTCTCAACAAGCTAGAGCCAGTCATGGCCGACCCCAGTTCAGTGGCTGTCACAGTCGCCCATCCGGGCGATGCCGATCTCGCACGCGCTGAGAAGTTCACGCGCGAGCCGTTCGTGCACCCGGGTGAGGATCCAGCGCTCGCCCTGGCGCCCGGCACGCCCCGCCGGCGCGCGCTCGACCAGGCGCTCGCCGAGCTCGACGCCGGCCTGACGGTTCCATCGCCGGCTTGGCGGCGCGACTTCTCGCTGCTGCTCGGGCTCGAGCGCGTGCTTTCCGAGGACGAGCCGAAGCTCGCCGACAAGACGCTCCTCTCGGCCCACCAGGTCGATGCTCTCTCGGGAACGCTCACCGCCCTCCTCGCCGAGGCGCTCGCCCGCTACGCCAACGGCAAGCAGAACGGCACCGCCGTCCACGACCTCCTGGCCGACGCCCAGATCCTGGGAGTCGAGGACGAGGGCGAGCAGGACGCCCCGCTCCTGGGGAGCGCCGGCGATGAGTCGCCGGACGCGCCCGAGCAAGAGGAGGAGGAAGAGGACGACGAGGAGCCGCTGGGCGACGATGACGACGACGACGACGACGAGTTCGCCCGTGCTCCCGCCGAGGCCGACGAGGACGAGGACGAGGACGAGGACGAGGACGACGTCGCCGCAGAGCTGGAGGCCGAGCTCGATCGCGCCGAGGCCGAGGCGCCGCTCGCCGACTGGGACGAGGAGACCGACGACGCCGACATCCCCGCCGACGAGGAGCAGCTCGCCGAGCAGCCCGAGGACCCGAATGCCGCGAAGCGCTTCTGGTTCGAGCACGCGACTGGGGCGGGCAAGACGGTCGCGGCGCTCGGCTTCGTCGAGGCGTCACGCACCGGCGGCATCCTGATCCTCACCCACCGTCGCAACCTCGTCGACCAGTTCCTCGGCGAGTTACGCGACCGGGGCTACAAGAAGCGCATCTCGCGCCCGCTCCTGCTCGGCGAGGACGCCCCGAACGGCCCGGTCACCGTCGAGACCTACCAGTGGTTCGTGCGCAACGCCGGCCACATTTCGAACGCCTACTCGATCGTCATCTGCGACGAGGCGCACACCGCGCTCGGCGAGAAGACCTCGGCGGCGATCCGCAACTGGACGGGTCCGGTCTTCATCGGAATGACGGCGACCGGCGCCCTTATCGCGCGCCACGTAACCGACCTCTTCCCGACCCAGACCTCCCGCTTCGATCTCGCGCAGGCGGCGCGCCGCGGCGTGATCTCGCCGCTTCGCTGCGTGCGCATCCCGCCCGGCCCGGGCGTCCGCACGATCGCCAAGGTGCCGCTGCGCCGCGGTGAGGTGGACACCGAGTTCGACCAGGAGATGCTCGCCGAACTGCTCGACCAGACGCCGTTCAACGTCGCCGTCGCGAGCCTCTACAGGACGCGCTTCAACGGCGTTCCCGGCGTCGTCTATGCCGCCGGAGTCCGCCACGCCTACAACCTCGCGGAAGCCTTCCGCGCCGAAGGGACTGAAGGCGCAGGCCGTCTCCGGCGAGACGCCCAAGCGCGAGCTCGCGACGATCCTCGCGCGCTACGAGCGCGGCGACATCGACGTCCTGATCAATGCGCAGCTGCTCGCCGAGGGCTGGAACTCGCCGCGCGCCACGGTCTGCATCCATCTCGCGCCGACCGCGTCGAAGCGCATCTACCAGCAGCGCGTCGGGCGCGTCACGCGCCGCCATCCAGGCAAGGAAGCGGGCCTCGTCGTCGACTTCGTCCACCCCGCGACCAAGCACGACGACCCGGTCGTGACGCTGCACTCGCTGCTCGACCGCGACGTCTACCGCGGCGGTGCGATCGTCGTCGGTCCGGTGCGTCGCGGTCGCGGGCGTCGCGTGCGCGTCGAGCGCCGCGTCCTGCCGGTCTGCGCCGAGCCGGAGCGTCGCGCCGAAGTCTTCGAGCGCGAGCTCTGGCGGATCGCGGTCGAGCATCTCGACTACGGCGAGCAGCACGTCTGGGCCGCGCTCGCCGGCGCCCGCGTTCAGCCGAATGGCTGGCGCCGTGCCCGCGCAATGCTCCACTTCGATCGCGACGGCGAGCTGCGCCGGCGTTTCCTGATCACCGCCGTCCAGCGTAACCGCAATCCCCAGCTGCGCCTCAAGGCGCTCGCCGAGATCGCCGCCGTGCGCGATCCGGACGCGTTCGACACCGCGATCGACATCATCGGCACCTGGAACCGCGAGGAGCGCCGCGAGGGCGCGAAGATCATCCTCCAGGCGATGGTCGATAAGCGGATCGGCCGTCGTGACCAGGCGAACGCATGGATCTGGCGTATCGCCGAGTACACGCGCGAGGTGCACGAGGAGTACGCGGTCCAGCGCTGGCCGGAGACCAAGCGGCTGCTCGGCCTGCTCGTCAACTCCTCCGGCGCCGCGCACGCGCGCAACGCGCGCCGCCTGGTACACGCATCGCGCAAGCAGGATCGCCGCCTCGCCGCGGCGCTGCTCGCCGCCGCGCTTGCACACACGCCCGAGGCGGAGGAGGTTCTGCGCGCCGCGCGCACGCGGATGGCGCGCAAGCCGCCGGCGCTCGCGCGCGAGCTGCTGCGCAACTTCCCCAAGCGTCGCGGCCGCGGCAAGCGCCGGCGCCGGCGCGGCGTCGGCGAGTCCGGCGAGGGGCTCGCAAACCGCGCGGCGCAGCTCGTCGGGCCGGTGAGCGTCAACGGCGCGGCGCCCGAGGCCGTCGTGCCCGAGCAGCCGCCGAGCGTCGGCGGGGCGCCGGTCCTCGACTAGCGCAGGTGCACCTCGCCGGCGTCGAGCGCATGCACGACACCGGCGAGCTCGACGAGCAGTCGCCCTTGCTCGTCGACGCCGCGCGCGGTTCCCTCACCGCCACTCCAGGCGACGGTCAGTCCGTGCAGCGCATCGCGTGAGCGCCACGCGTCGAGCACGTGCTCGACGCGATCGTCAAGCCGGCGCTCGAGTGCGCTCAGAGATCGAGCCGAGCAGCGGCTCGATCGCCGACCGCTCGAGGCCGAGCGTCCCGGCGGTCTCGCGCAGCTCGCTCGGCAGCTGCGCGAGCTCGACCGCGACGTTGACGCCGATCCCAAGCACCGCCCAGCGCTCGCGCGGTCGCGCTTCGACAAGGATCCCCGCGACCTTGCGTCCGTCGATCAGCACGTCGTTCGGCCACTTCAGCTGCGCGCGCGCGTCGAGCGCGTCGGCGACCGCGACTCCCGCGCGCAGCGAGAGCAGCCACGGCGGGTCGCGCAGCGACGAGCGAGCAGAGCAGCGCGCTGCCCGGCGGCGCCTCCCAGCGACGACCGTCGCGGCCACGCCCGGCGAGCTGCTCGCTCGCGGTCACAAGCGCGCCGTGCGGCGCGCCGGCGAGCGCCAGAGCGCGGGCTTCATCGTTTGTCGAGCCGATCCGGCGGTGGTGCACGCGCGGCGTGCCGAGGCTCACCGCTGCTCCCCAAGGCCCAGCTCGTCATCGACGCGCAGGCCGAGTCGCGCCGCCGCGGAGCCGCCGTTGACGGCGAGCGCCAGCGCTCCGCGCGCATCGACGTAGGCGAGTAGCTCGCCGGGTGCAACGGCGCCGAAGCGCGCGACGAGGGGGACGATCACCCCCGCGATTTCGAGCTCGCGTCCGCTCGCTGACGGCGGCTGGACTGACGTCCAGTGCGACGTTCCCGAAGGCGTCGATCGACAGCACGTGCGCGATCAGCGTGCGGCCATCCCAGCGCGGCTGCGGCAGGTCGAGCGCCAGGACCTGGGCGGGCGAGATCGGGCTCCCGAGCTCGCGCAGTGGGATTCCGGCGCACAGCGCGCCAGCCACCGGCGCGAACAGGTCGCGGCCGTGGAAGGTCGTGCGACATCGGCTCGATTCGCTCCGCCGAGCGGCCGATGTCGTATGCCTCGCTGACGCCGCCGAGCGCCTGCGCCGCCGGCCACAGCAGCCCGTTGTCGGGGCCGATGAGGACGCGATCGTCCTCGCGCGAGCGCAGCGCGAGCGCGCGCCGCTCGCCGCCGACGCCGGGATCGACGACCGCGAGATGAACCGCCCCGCGCGGGCAGTAGGGCAGCGCCGCCCGCAGCGCGAGCGCCCCCGCGCGGACGTCGTGGCGCTCGATCGCCGTGCGTGAGGTCGATGACGCGCGCATCGGGCGCGCGCCGCGCGATCACCGCATGGCAGACGCCGACGAACTCGTCCGCGAGCCCGTAGTCGGACAGGAACGTGATGACCGGCCTGCTCATGTCGCGAGCCACCGCGTCCGCGAGGAGCGCGTCGAGGAGTCCCGGGATGTCGTGCCGTGTGGCTTCGACGTGCGGCTCGAGGCCCTGCTCGCGCAGCGTGGCGCTCGTCACCGGCCCGATCGAGACGAGCCGCGTCCGTGTGCCCGGGCGGGCCTGCTCGAGCAGGAAGCGCACCGTGGAGGAGGACGTGAAGGTGACGTAGTCGGCGGCCGCGAGCGCCGTCACGCCCGCCTCGTCGAGCGGCTCGGCGACGGTGTCATACAGCGTCAGGACCTCGACCTCGGCGCCGAGCGCGCGCAGCCCGGCAACGAGCGTGTCGCGGGCGCTCGCCGCGCGCGCGACGATGCGCGCGGCGCACCGGCGGACCGCCGGCGAGCGCTTCGAGCAGACCCTCGGCGACGAAGCGATCTGGGACCACGTCCGCGATGATCCCGCGCGCGCGCGAGCGCCGCGGCCGTGCCGGCGCCGATCGCCGCGATCCGCGGGCCGGCGAGTGCGCGCGCGTCGCGGCCCTGCTCGGCGAGGCGCTCGAAAAGGAGCTGGACGCCGTTCGTGCTGGTCAGGCACAGCAGGTCGAAGTCGCCGAGCTCCGGGACCACCAGCGGGCGTGCGACGATCCGGATCGCCGGCAGCTCGATGACGCGCGCGCCGAGCGCACGAAGCTGACCCGCGAGCCCGCTCGCCTGAGCGCGCGCGCGCGTGACCGCGATGGTTCGCCCGGCGAGCGGCGCGGCGCGAAGCCAGGCGAGATCCTCCGCGAGGCGAGCGACCTCGCCGCTCACGGTCAGTGCGGGCGCGCGCACCTCCTGATCGCCCGCGGCGCGCGGCGATCGTCGCGAGCGTGGCGAGCACGGTTCGCTGGTCGGGGTAGGTGCCGTGCTCGATGACCGCGGCCGGCTCGTCCGGGTTGCGCCCGCCCGCGATCAGCCGCTGGGTTACCCGCGGCAGCTGGCGCACTCCCATGTAGAAGACGAGCGTCCCCGGGAAGGCGGCGAGTGCGTCCCAGTCGATCGTCTCGTCCTTGGCGGGATCCTCGTGCGCGGTGACGAAGGCGACGGCGCTCGCGAGTCCGCGATGGGTGACCGGGATCCCGGCGTAGGCGGCCGCCGCGACTCCGGCCGTGACCCCTGGGACGACCTCGAAGTCGATTCCCGCCGCGCGCAGCGCGAGCGCCTCCTCGCCGCCGCGACCGAAGACGAACGGATCACCGCCCTTGAGCCGAACCACGAGCCTTCCGGCCCGCGCGTGCTCGAGGAGCAGCCGCGCGATCTCCGCCTGGTCGACCGACGGCCCGCCTCCTTGCTTGCCCACGTATCGCACTTCGGCGTCCGCGCGCGCCCCGGCAAGCGCCTCCGGCGGGATCAGCCGGTCGTAGAGGATCACGTCGGCCGCCGCGATCAGCTCGCTCGCACGCGCGGTCAGAGAGCGCCGGGTCTCCCGGGCCCGCGCCGACCAGATAGACGCGCCCGGTGCCCGTCACACGAGCTCCCCTGCGCCGACGCTGCGCAGGCGCTCGGCGAGCTCGGCTACGAGCTGATCGGGGTCGGTCCCGCGACAGGCGGTCGCGAATCCAGGCCGAGCCGTCGGGCTCGCCGATGAACACTGCGACTTCGAGCGACCCGTCTGCGAGCGTCTGGGCGTGTATGCCGATCGGCGTCTCGCAGCTCGCGCCGAGCGCGCCGGCAAGCGCGCGTTCGGCGTGCAGCTCGCGCTCGGTGGCGCTGTCGCGCAACGTCGCGAGCGCTGCCGCGACGCGCTCGTCACCGATGCGCGCCTCGACGGCGAGCGCGCCCTGGCCGACCGCGGGGATGAGCTCGGGCAGCGGGGCCCCGGCTCGGCGGCCGAGGCGCTCGAGTCCCGCGCGCGCGAGCACGATCGCCTCGAATTGGCCCTCCTCGAGCTTGCGCAGCCGCGTGTCGACATTGCCGCCGAGCGGCACGACCGCGATGTCGGGGCGCAGCGCGAGCAGCTGCGCGCGGCGCCGCAGGCTGCTCGTGCCGACACGCGCGCCGCTCGCGAGGCCGGCCAGCGAGCTCGCTCCGCACAGGCAGTCGAGCGCATCAGCTCGAGTGGGGCATCCGGCCAGCTCGAGACCCTCGGCGAGGACTCCGGGCACGTCCTTCGCGGAGTGCACTGCCAGATCGATCTCGCCCATCAGCAACGCATCGTCGATCCGGTCGACCCAGCGGCGCTTATCGCTCTGGGCCCGTCCCGCGATCGCCGCTCGTGGTGATCGCCACGAGCTCGACCGCTCCCGGCATCGCGTCGGCGACGCTTCCCGCCTGCGCGATTGCGAGGGGGCTTCCGCGCGTCCCGAGCCTGAGCGCGGGCCCGGCGTCCGCGCTCACGCGCGCTTGTCGGCGCGCAGCGGACGCACGTTGTCCCCCTGCCGCCGTTCTGCGACCGGCTCTTCCACGAGCGTTCTCGCCAGCGTCGAGCGCGAAGAGCTCGCGCAGCAGCTCGACCGTTCGGTGCCCGTGCCCCTGTTCGAGCGACTTGAGACGCAGCGTCGGCTCGTGCAGCAAGCGCGATCGCCACGGCGCGCGCGAGCGCCTCGATGCGCTCGACGTCCGCCCGTGAGGCGGACTCCCAGCGCCCGGCGTTGTCGGCGAGCAGCTGCTGTCACGATCTGCTCGCCACGTGCGCGCAGGGCGCTGATCGTCGGGCGCACGTCGAGCTGTCCGAGCCACTGCGCAAAGCGCTCGATCTCCTCAGCGACGAGCGCCTCCGCGCGTGGGATGTCGGCGGCGCGGGAGGACAGGTTGCGCGCGACGACACCTTGCAGGTCGTCGATGTCGAACAGCGTGACGCCTTCCAGCTCGGCGCAGGCGGGCTCGATGTCGCGCGGGACGGCGAGGTCGATCAGGAGCAAGGGCCGCGCGGAGCGCTTGCCGACCACGAGCTCGAGCTCGTCGAAGCCGACGATCGGATGCGGCGAGGAGGTCGAGGCGAGCACGATGTCAGCTGCTGCGAGCTGCTCCGGCAGGTGATCGAGGCTGACGACCGATCCGCCGAAGCGCTCCGCGAGCGCCAGCGCCCGCTCGGCGTGCCGGTTGGCGACGAAGACCGTATGAACGCCCCGTGCGGCGAGCGCCTGGGCTGTCAGCTCGCTCGTCTCACCGGCACCGATGATCACGACGTGGCGCCCGCTGAGCTCGCCGAGCAGCGAGGCTGCGAGCTCGACGGCGGCGGACGACACGCTGACGTGGCTTGCGGCGAGCGCCGTCTCGTTGCGCACGCGCTTGCCGGTATGCAGCGCGGCGCTGAACAGGCGGTTGGTCAGCGGTCCGGTGGTCCCGACTGCGAGCGCGGTCTCGTAAGAACGCTTGACCTGGCCCTGCACCTCGTGCTCGCCGACAATCATCGAGTCGAGTCCGGCTGTGACGCGGAACAGCTGCCGCGCCGCATCGCAGTTGTGCGGCGCGTAGGTCAGCTCCGCAAGCTCGGTTGGACCGATCCCGGCGTGGCGTGCGAGCTGCGTCAGCGCGAGCCCTTCGGCCGCGACTCGGTCGGCGCCCACGAGGTAGATCTCGGTCCGGTTGCAGGTCGAGATCACGACCGCCTCGTTGACCTCGTCGGCGTCGCAAAGCGCCGTAACGAAGCGCGCCGCCTGCTGTTGCGTCAGCGCGACGCGTTCGCGGAGCGCCACTGGCGCAGAATGGAAGGAGATGCCGAGACACAGCAGCTCGCCGCGGCGTTGCGCTTTTGCGTTCATTCGTCGCCGCCCGCTTCCCGGCGCTTGATGCGCTCGACCAGCTCGCTCAGCGTTCGTTCGCTGCGCGCGAGCTTGCCGGCCATGATCGCGACGTACGCGAGCACGATGACGAAGACGGCGATGTACGCCGCTGCCACGTACGGCCCGGCGGTGTGAAGCGGTAGTGCAGCGGCGAGCGGAGCCATCAGCTCGCGCTCCCCGCATGGGTCAGCGACGGCGCGGCGCTGCGCCGAGACGCCGCCTCCTCGGCCTGATCGCCAAGCATCCGGCGGACGCGTCGCATCTCGGCGGCTACGTGCTTGGCGGTGATCTCGAAGCGCCACAAAGTGACCCACAGCAGCGCCATCGCGACGAGCGCGAGATAGAAGACGAACTGCATCCGTCCCGGGAGGTTGCCGCTGATGTTGCTGAGCGTACGCGGGTGCACGTAGGCGGGCGAGAGGCGCACGATCGCGAAGCACATCGGCACGAAGATGCCAGCCGTGATCGCGAACACCGACGCGTAGCGCGCCTGGCGTTCGGGGTCGTCGATCGCGAACCGCAGCGGCTGGTAGGTCGCATACAGCAGCATCACGAGCAGGAACGAGACGAGCGTCGGCTCCTGCCAGACCCACCAGTGCCCCCACGCTCCCTTGGCCCAGATCGAACCGCTGATCAGCACGCCGACGCCGAAGATCAGCGAGATGTGGATCGCGACGTAGGAGCGGACGTCCCAACGCGGGTCGCGAGTGCGCAGATGCAAGGCCGCCATGACGCCGGCAGCGACGAATCCGGCGAGGCTCATGATCGCGAGCGGGACGTGGAGGTAGAAGATCTTCTGCAGGAAGCCCAGGTAGGCGTCGTTCGGCGCCCAGTAGAAGACGGCGGCAAGCGTAAGCCCGACCACGCCGGCGGTCAGTAGCGAGAGGGCACGCAGGCCCTTGCTGTACATCGGGTCAGTCCTCCAGGAGGAACTCGAAAAGGGCGAACGCGATCAGCCCGAAGAGCGCATCATAGAGCCCGAGAACGAGTGGCCAGCGCAGCGCGACGCCGCCCGCATGGGGGTAGTCGAAGAGCGGTGCGCTCCAGCGCGCGACGCACAACAGCACCGGCACGAGCAGCGGCAGCGACATCAGCGGCCCGAGCAGGTCGCGCACCGTGGTGCGGACGGCGAGCGCGCCGACCAGCGCGCCGATCACGGCGACGCCGAGGTCGCCGAGCGCAAGCGGCCCGAGCAGCCCGGGGAACGCCTGCCAGACCGACGGCTCGAGCAAGAGCAGCGCGAAGGCGGGAACGACGATCAGCTCGACGAGCGCCATGTACGCAACGAGCACGAGAAGCTTCGCGTACAGCAGCGTCTCGCGCGGCGGCGCGGCTCATCACAAACGCGTCAAAGCCGCCCTGCTCGGCGTCGGCGACATAGATCCGGTTGATCGCGAGCAACGCCGCAAGCAGCAGCGTCACCCAGAGCACGCCGCTCGCCAGATCCCCGCTCAGCTGGTCGCGATTGAGTCCGAAGTGAAAGAGGACGAGCGCGCTGACCGCGAACAGGCACATCGCGGGCAGCGACTCGAAGCTCCGCAGCTCGAGCCGCAGCTGCGCCCGCGCCAGCGCGAGTACGACCCGGACGCCCGACGGCCGGCTCATGCGTACAGGTCCCGGACGGCCGCTTCGTCGAGCTCCGCGGGCGGCGCAACGAACACGGCTCGCCCGCGCGAGAGACCGAGCACGAGGTCTGCCTCCGCGAGCGCCGTCAGCGGGTCGTGACTGACGAGAACGCGCGTCTTGCCCGTCTCGCGCCCGATCAGCGGCGCGACCGCCTGGCGTGCGCTCGGGTCGAGGTTCGCGTATGGCTCGTCGAGCAGCAGGAGATCCGGAGCGGGCAGCAGCATGCGGCAGATCGCCGCGCGCTGCACGAGTCCGCGCGAGAGCGTCCGCAGCGGCTCATCCGCGCGCCCCGCGAGCCCGACTAGCTCTACCAGCTCGCCGATTCGCTCGCTGTCGACCCCGTTCAGCGCCGCGTGCAGTCGCAGGTTCTCGCGCACGCTGAGCTCGCGGTAGAGCAGCGGCTCGTGGGCGAGCAGCCCGACCTTGCCGCGCAGCGCCCAACCCTGCTCGGGCAGTCGATAGCCGAGCACGGCGAGCTCGCCGGCGTGCGGGCGCAGCAGCGTCGCGAGCAGGCGCAGCAGCGTCGTCTTGCCGGCGCCGTTCGGTCCGAGGACGACGAGCGTCTTGCCGCCGCCTAGCGTCAGCGTGACCTCGGTGAGCGCGATCCGCTCGCCGTAGCGTCGCGTCAGGCCGCGGAGCGCCAGTGCGCTCTCCCGCTGCGGCTCGGCTGCTACCCCCAAACCTCCGCCGCGGTCTCGACTACCAGCGCGAGCTTGGCGCGCTGATCGTCGGCCGTCAGCTTGTTGCCTTCGACCGTCGAGGAGAAGCCGCACTGGGGTGAGAGGCAGAGCTGGTCGATGTCGACGTAGCGGCTCGCCTCCTCGATCCGGCGCTTCAGCAAATCCTTGCTCTCGAGCTCTCCGCGCTTTGTCGTGACGAGGCCGAGCACGACCTGCTTTCCGGGCGGGACGAAGCGCAGCGGCTCGAACCCGCCGGAGCGTTCGTCGTCATATTCGAGGAAGAAACCGTCGACCTCGAGCTCGTTGAAGAGCGCTTGCGCGACGAACTCATAGCCGCCCTCGGCGGCCCACATCGACTGCGCGTTGCCGCGGCACATGTGCGTCGTCACCGCCAGGTCCGCCGGACGCCCGGCGAGCGCGCGGTTGATGTTCGCGATGTATGCTCGTGCAGGTGCTCGGGGTCGCCGCCGATCGACTCGATGTGGGTGCGCTGGGCCGGGTCGTTGACGTAGGCGAGGCTCGTGTCGTCGAGCTGCAGGTAGCGGCAGCCCAGGTCGTACACGCGCCGCAACTGCGTCGCTGTAGGCCGCGGTCAGATCGGCCCAGAACGCGTCGAGGTCGGGATAGACGTCGGGGTCGATCGACGAATTGCCCGCCGCGGTAGTGGACCATCGACGGCGAGGGGATCGTCAGCTTCGGCGTGACTCCCTCGCCCGCGACCTCGCGCAGGAAGCTGAAGTGCTCGCCGAAGATCGTTTCGCCCAGGCTTAGCTTGCCGGCGACGCGCATCGCGGGTGGCGCGTACTCCCACGTGTCCTCGGCGTTGCGGAACTGGACGTGCAGCGACTCGCCCTCGACCTGCGTGATGCCGCCGAGACGGTAGATGAAGTCCATGTGCCAGGAGGCGCGCCTGAATTCGCCGTCGGTGGCGCTCTGCAGGCCGACCTCGCGCTGCATCGCGACCGCTTCGCGGATCGCATCGTCCTCGACGGCACGCAGCTCCTCGGCGCTGATGTTGCCCGCGGCGTGCTTTGCCCGTGCGTCCAACAGCGCTCGCGGGCGCAGCAGGCTGCCGACGTGATCGGCTCGGTACGGCGGTTTGGTACGCGCGGACAAGCGGTGCTCCTTTGCTCGGGTGAGCGCCAACATAGCGCGCCCAAAGCGCCCGGCGGAAGCCCAGCGGTCACGCCGCCGGCTGCGAGAGCGCTGGCGAGCGGAATCACTAGGATTCAGCTGCAAGCCGCGGCGAGAGGACGAATGGCGCACCCAACTTGGTCAAGCTGGACGATCGACCCGCTGGTCATAGCGCTCGTCGTTGCGGCTGCCTGGCTCTATGCGAGCGCATACCGGCGCGCCGCCCGCCACGCCGGCAACCGCCGTCCGGGGGTCGGCCACTGGCTGCCGTACAGCCTTGGCCTGACGCTGATTGCGGTCGCGTTGATGTCGCCGCTCGATGGGATCGGGGACGGCTACCTGCTGTCGGCCCACATGCTCCAGCACATCCTGCTCCAGGATGTGGCGCCGGCGCTGATCGTGCTCGGCCTGCGCGCGCCGATCCTGCCACTCGGCCTCGGCAAGTGGGGCCTTCGCCAGGTGGCGCCGGGAGGCACGCTCGGCAAGCTGATCGCGTTCGTCACCAGCCCCTGGGTTGCGTTGCCCGCCTGGGCGCTCGCAACCTGGGTGTGGGCGGTTCCTTCTGTGTTCGACTACTCCGCAGCGCACCCGGTCGTGCATGCGCTCGAGCACGCCACGCTCTTCTACACCGGCCTCGCGATGTGGTGGCTGATCATCGACCCGCTGCCCTCGGCGCGGCGCGTGCCAGGCCCTCGCCGCCTTGCTTACCTCGGCTTCACGCGCCTCGCGAGCGCCTTCGTCTGCGTACCGCTCACCTGGCTGTCGCACCCCGAGTATTCCGGTACGTTGCCGCGCCCCACGTCTACGGGATCAGCGCGATCACCGACCAGCACCTCGCGGGCGCGGGCATGTGCTTCCTCGAGTTCCTGATCCTCGGGATCGCGATGGGCGTGACCTTCCTCAGCTTTCTCGCCCGCGACGAGAAGCTCGCGGACGCGCAGGATCGCATCGGCGGCGAGCTGCCGGCGCGCTGAGGCTGCCGCTCAGTATTTCCCTTGCGGCGCCGACTTCCCGGTGGAGGTGATCGGCGACCCGTTTGGCCCGATCACCGTCCAGGTGCCGCCGCCGACCTTCGTGCCCTGGCCCGCGAGATCGCCGGCCACCGTGTCGGCGAGGTCGTAATAGAGCCGGGGTGCCCGTTGTAGGTCACCTGCTCGGAGCTTCCGCGCTTGATCGTGCCGAGGGCGCTCGACTTCGCAGCGCCCTTGACCTTCGGCTTGCCGCTCGTCAGCAGTGGCGGCCAGTTGGTCGCGCATTGGCCGCCGCAGGTCGATTTGTTCCTCTTGTCGGCGCTGAGGACGTACAGCGTGTGCCCGTTCGTACCGACGAGGAACGTGCCGAGCCGCCCCGAGGCTGTGCCAACCGTCGCGACGCTCGTCGCCGCCGCGATCGCGGCGCCAAGTGCCGAGTGAGAGGCCTGCGATTGCAAGCAGCGTGCGGACCCTTCTCATCGATTCCTCCAGACGTTTGCTGGGTGTGGAGTTACACCGTCAAAAGACGCCGCCGTGCGCTGATCCCTCCGGCTCAGCGCGGTTTGGCTTCGCCGTAGCGCTCGAGCCCGTCGTCGGGGATCGGCTCCCAGCTCGCGGCTGGTAAGGTTGACGAACTGGCGGAAGCTGGGCGAACACCTGGATCGCCGTCGAAGGCGCTCATCCGAATCGACAGCTGGGCCGGGTTGCGCGGGTTGCGGCTGAAAAGGTGCGATCCGCATGCGCTGCAAAACCACTTTCCGCGCCGCCGTCCGGGCGCCACGCGCTGAGTAGCTCCTCGCCCGAGAGGAAGCGCAACTCTCCCTCGATGCGGGCGCTCGCCTGGGCGGCGGTTCCTGTGCGCTTTTGACAGCGCGTGCAGTGGCAATAGCCGGCGATCGTGACGGGCGCGCTCAGCTCGAAGCGGACCTTGCCACAGCCGCAGCTACAGCTCCTCGATGGTTCCATCGTGTCGTCGATTCTAAGGCAGCTTCTCGGCCCGGCTGGTCAGGCGGCGCGCGCGCCTTCCAGGTCGCCGAGCGCGGCGAGCGCCGCGCGCATCCCGCACATCCCGTGCACGCCGCCGCCGGGGGGCGTCGAGGCGGAGCAGAGGTACAGCCCGGCCACGGCGTCCGGTAGGGGCGCAGCGCGAGCGTCGGGCGGAAGATCGTCTGGCGGACGTGTCCGCGCCGGCAGCGATGTCGCCGCCGACGTAGTTCGGGTTGTGCGCCTCGACTCGGCCGGCGGCGGTGCGCTGCGCGCGAGGATCAGGTCGCGGAAGCCCGGTGCGAAGCGCTCGATCTGCGCCTCGATCCGCTCGGTCATGTCGAGCGTCGAGCCATTCGGGACGTGGCAGTAGGCCTAGAGCGTGTGGTGGCCGGCGGGGGCGCGGCTCGGGTCGATCACCGAGGGCTGCACGACGATGCAGAACGGTTGCTCGCGGTGCGCGCCCGGCCAGCGACATCGGCCTCGCTGCGCGCGATCTCCTCGAAGCGTGCCGCCGACGTGCACGGTCGGCCGTCTCGCGGCAATCTGCCGCCTGCCACGGAACCGGGCCCGACAAGCGCCCAGTCGACCTTGAAGATCGCCGGGTCCGTAGCGGTAGCGGCCGAGTGCGCGGCGGTAGCGCGCTGGCAGGCGGCCGTCGTCGAGCGCCAGCAGCTGGCGCGGGCGTCACGTCGAGCAGCGTCATGCGCGACGTGCGGCAGCTCGGCGAGGCTGCCGATCGACGTCCCGGTGTGCAGCTTCGCGCCGCGCGCGCTCGAGCTCGCTGCAGCGAGCGCATCGACGATCCCGGCGCTGCCGCCCTGCGACGACCGGCCAGCCGACGTGTGCGCGAGCATCGCCATCAGCAGCGCCGAAGCCCGCCGGTCAGCGGGCGCGTGCAGCGGGCGCATCGAATGCGCGCGCGCAGCCGGCGAGCAGCGCGCGCGCCTCCTCGCGTGCGGAACGCCCGGCGAGCACCGACGGCGGGCTGCAGCGCCGAGCACGCCGAAGCGGGCCATCGCGAGCGGCGGCAGTGGCAGCGGGCGAACCGGCGCGAGCGCGTCGGGACGATCCGCTCGGCTGCGTCGACCAGCGGGCCGAGGAGGCGCTCGGTAGGCGCGCGCGTCGTCGCCGAGCGCGGCGGCCGTGTCGTCGACCGAGCCGAAGACGGCGGCGGCCCGGCCGCCGTCGAGCGGATGCGCGAACGCGACGCGCGGGGTCAGCAGCGAGGCCGCTCGGTGCCCGTGCGAAGAACGGCGACGCGGCGAGCGAGCGGATGAACGGCGGAGCAGACGTCGTGCGCGTAGCCGGGCAGCGTGAGCTCGCTCGTGCGGCAGCCGCCGCCGAAGCGTCGTCGGCGCCCTCGAACAGCTCGACCTCGAGGCCCGCGCGCGCGAGTGTCACGGCCGCGGCGAGCCCGTTCGGGCCCGGAGCCGACGATGACGCGCGTCGGGTGACGCTCATAGCTCGAGCACGCTGCCCTGCGCCGCGACGATGACGCCGGCGAGTCGTAGACGCTCGGCGAGCGCGTCGAGCTCGTCGTCGGTACGCGACGGCGCGTGGTGGAAGAGGACCGCCTTGGCGGCGCCGGCGCGCGCGGCGAGCGCCACCGCGTAGTCGGCGGCGGAGTGGCCGTGGCTGCCCTCTGGCGTCGTCAGCTCCTCGCGCAGGAGCGTCGCATCGTGGATCAGCGCAGTCGGCGTCCCGTGCCAGCTCGAGCGCGGCCGGGTGGTACTCGCCGAGGCCGTCGGCGCCGGGCCCGAGCTGCGTCGAGCCGTGGTCGGGCATATAGGTGACGGTGCGGCGCCGTCGCTGATGCGGTAGCCGAAAGTGCGCCCGCCGCGGTGCGGGATCTCGCGCGCGAGGATCGAGAAGCCCTCGATCTCGTGCTCCCCTTCCGCGAGCACTGCGAACTGCCAGTCGCCCGCGCAGCTGGCGCGGGGTGATCGGGAAGTGGGGCGGCGACATCGCTCGCTCGAGCAGCGCTGCGGTGTCGTCGATCGCGGGCACCGGCTCGGGGAACAGCACGCGCGCGCGAAGCCGCTCGGGCTCGCCGCCGTGAAAGAACGGCAGGCCGTGGAAGTGGTCCCAGTGCAGGTGGCTGTAGAGGATCGTGCCGTTGAACGGCCGCGCCGCCGAGCAGCTCGGTGACCAGTCGCACGCCGGTCCCGGTGTCGAGGATCAGCGTCGGAGCGGCAGCCGTCATGCGCGAGCGCGACGCACGATGTGTGGCCGCCGTAGCGCAGGAACTCGGACCCCGGGCGCCGGGCGTCGAGCCGCGCACCCCGCAGAGATGAACGCGCATCAGCTCGTGGTGCCCACGGCTGCGCCGGATTCGCGTCCCATCGCGGCGGACGACTGGCGACCGCATGCTGGTCATGGCCTCGCGCATCGAGGCCGAAGACTACGGCCTCCTCGGGGCGGCGTGGCGGCGCACATCGCGAGCGGAGCGCAGCGGCGATCGCAAGCTCCTCGGGATTCGCCAAATCGTCCAGATCGCGTGTCGACGGAGCCTTCCGCGTCGATGCGTGATCTATCACGGCGAATGGTGTGACAAGTCGAGCCTCGCGGCGGGGTGCTGCGCGATTGCGCGGCGTGTTCGTCCTGCTCGTGTGCCTTTTGGTGACCGCCGCTCCGGCGGCGGCTGTGGCGGGCGGCTCCACCCGTCCCGCCGCGCGTCCCGCCACGCACGCCGGCAAGCGCCATAAGTCCGCCGGCTGCAAGAAGGGTTACGTCCGCCAGGTCCGCGTCATCCACAAGGTTCGCCACCATCACAAGGTCACGACGCGAGTGAGCGTCTGCGTCAAGCCCGGATCAACGCGCGGCAGCGGCGGCTCCGGCGGCGGCACAGGTTCAAGCGGAACGGGCGGCGGGTCGCTGGCGGCGGCGCGGCTGCGATCGGCCCGCCGTCGGTCCTGGCGGAGAGCTACAGCGTCGCGGCCGGCGCGACGCTCGGCGTGAGCGCGCCCGGCGTTCTGACGGGCGCCCACGGGAGCGGCCTCAGCGCGCAGCTGGTCGCCGGGCCAACTCACGGAACGCTGACCCTCGGGCACGACGGCTCGTTCAGCTACACGCCGAACGCGGGGTTCGTCGGAACTGACGGCTTCAGCTTCAAAGCCCTCGACAAGAGCTTCAACAGCTCGGGCGTGGCCTCCGTCACGCTGACGGTCACGCCGGTCGTGAATCGCAGCAAGCTACTCGGCGAGCTCCGGGACTCTGCTCAGCGTACCGGCGCCGGCATCCTCGCGGGAGCCGTCGGCGGTGGGCTGAGCGCGAGCGTCGTCGCGGGCCCGAGCCACGGCAGCCTGACGCTGTCCGGGGACGGCTCGTTCAGCTACACCTCGACCCCCGGGTACGTCGGCAGTGACAGCTTCACCTATCACGCGACCGGCAGTGGCGGGTCGAGCTCCAACGTCGCGACGGTGTCGATCAGCGTCGGCCAGCCGGGCCCGCCGGACGTCGTCCCACAGAGCTTCGCCGGCGAGATCGCTAACACCGAGCTGCAGGCCGGTGGTGCGCGCGGCGGCGGAGCCGAGGTCTACGTGACCGGCCAGAACGCGCTCAGCGGCGACAGCGACCCTGGCGGCGGCACGCTCAGCACGACGCCGGGCACGATCTCGACCGCGCACGGCGGGACGGTGACGATGGCAAGCGACGGCAGCTTCACATACGTGCCCGCGCCCGGCTACAAGGGACCATCCGACAGTTTCAGCTACGCGGTGAACTCGACCGACGGGCAGAGCTCGCAGGCGAGCGCGACGATCGACTTCTCGAGCGGGCGTGTCTGGTACGTCGACAGCTCCGCGAGCGGCGGCGGGAACGGCACGTCGACCGCGCCGTTCGCGACGCTTGCTGGCGCAACGGCGGCAGCCGGGTCGGGCGACGTCATCTTCCTTGCCGGCGGCGGGCCCACGTACACCGGCGGCATCGCGCTCGGCGCCGGTGAGACGCTCGATGGCCAATCGGCCGGGCTCACCGTCGGCGGCGAGACCCTGCTGGCTGCGTCCGGCTCAGCGCCGACGATCACGAACGGTTCAGGCGCCGGCATCACGCTCGGCGAGGGCGACAGCGTCGCGGGCGTCGATGTGGCCAACACCTCGGGCGACGGGATCCTCGCCACGGGCATCAACTCGTTCACGATCGCCGCCAACGTCGCGGTGAGCGATGCGGGAGCCGACGGGCTCGACTTGAGCGGCGGTAACGGGACGATCAGCTTCGGTGCCTCGATCAGCGGCTCCACCACCCACTCGGTCGCGATCGCGAACCGCAGCGGTGGGACCATCACGCTGGGCGGATCGCTCGACGACACCGGCCAAGGCCTGCTGCTCAACAACAACACCGGGGCGATCATCGCCTTCACCGGCACGATCGATGCGAGCACGGGGACGAACGCCGCGTTCACCGCAACCGGCGGCGGAACCGTCGAGGCGACGGGCGCCTCGAGCACGCTCACAACGACGACCGGCATGGCGCTCGACGTCGTGAACACGACAATCGGATCGAGTGGCCTCAGCTTCCAGGCGATCTCGGCCGGCGGCGCCGGATCGGGACCGAGCGCGGCCATTCTCCTCGACAACACCGGCTCGACCGGCGCGCTGAGCGTGACCGGCAGCGGCAGCGGCGGATCGGGCGGCGCGATCGATGACGCAAGCGGCGCGGCGGCGTTGTCGTTCACCGACAGCGGACCGGTGTCGCTCGCGGACATGTCCGTCTCGAACAGCACGAGCGACGCGATCTACGCCGACAACGTCGCGGGCCTGACGGTCACCGGAACCGAGGTCGCGACCAGCGGCGCCAGCGCGATCCACGCGGTCGGGGACGGCAGCGTCTCCTCGACCTTCGACATCGAGCAGGACACGCTGACCTACGCGACGGCCAGCGCGATCGTGCTCTCGCTCGCCGGCAACGCCGGCGCCATCATCAACCACGACACGATCGGCACGACTCTCTCTGGCGTCGGTGTCTCCGGCTCGGGCTCGAGCGCCGGCGACGGCGTCGCGATCACGAACACGGCCGGGAGCGTCGCGGCGGAGCTCGAGACCGACAACATCTACGGCGTCGCGAGCAAGGGGATCGCGGCGAGCGCCGACGGCGGTACGCTCGACCTGACGACCGATGGCAATGTGGTCGCGATGCAGTCAGGCTCCGGCGACGCGGCGACCTACACGAGCGCGACCGACGAGAGCATGTTCTGTCTGCACAGCTCCGGCAACAACGACTCCGCGGCCGGCAGCGGCGCAAACGGCACGACCGTCGTGCAGGGCAGCGCCAACTCGGTCTTCGAGATCCAAGGCCTCGGCACCACCACGACGGATCCAACCGGCTTCCTCCAGTCGCAGGACACGCTCGCCGGCGGCTCGGGCGGCGCCGACGCAGCGGCGAGCGTCGCGACCGGCAACGGCGGCTTCTCGCCCGGAACCTGCACCGTCCCTACGGGCGGCGGCGGTCACTCCTCCTAGCGCCTGCGCAAGCCGCTAGCCGAGCGCCCTGAGTGCGTGGTCGAGAAACGGCTCGACCACGAGCGGACTGCCGGTGGCCCGTTCGACGAGCGTCTCGGTGTCAAGCCGGCGACCGTAGCGGTGGACGTGGTCGCGCAACCAGTCGCGGATCGCGCCGACTTCGCCGTTCGCGAGCGCCTCGTCCTGCGCGCCGATCTCGCGTTCGAGGTGCTGCCAGAGCTGCGCGGCGATCACGGCGCCGAGCGCGTAGCTCGGGAAGTAGCCAAAGAGGCCGGCCGCCCAATGAATGTCCTGGAGGACCCCGACGCCGTCGTCCGCCACCCGGACCCCGAGCAGTCTGCGCATCCCGTCGTTCCACGCTCCGGGAAGGTCGGCGACCTCGAGCTGGCCGCCGATCAGAGCCGTTTCGAGCTCGAAGCGCAGGACGATGTGCAACGGGTAGGTCAGCTGGTCGGCCGACACGCGGATCAGCGAAGGCCGGATCTCGTTGATCGCCGCGCTCAGCTTCTGCGGCGTGATGGCGAAGCCGGCGTCGGCCAGCGTCGCCGCGATCACGCGGGCGAAGGCCGGGTTGCGCGCGACGTGGTTCTCCCACAGCTTGCTCTGCGATTCGTGCACCGACATCGAGGTACCGCCGGCAAGGTTCGTCCGCTCGAGCTCGGGCGCGATCTGACTTTCGTAGAGCCCATGGCCGAACTCGTGCAGGGCCGCGACGATCGACTCGAGGCCGCTGTCGTCGCCGTAGCGCGTGGTGATTCGTATGTCGTGCTGCGCGAGCGACTGGCTGAAGGGATGCGCGGAGACGTCGAGCCGCCAGTCCTCGTCGGTGACGCCGAGGCGTGCGAGCGTCGCCCTGACCGCCTCTTGTTGCGCGGCGACCGGGACGACGACGAGCCCGGCTGGCTTCCGCTCCGCGGCGCGCTCGATCAGCGGAGCGAGTCCGTCTGCAAGTCGTGCGAACAGCGGCTCGAGCCGCTCGCTGCGCAGCCCGTAGTCGTAGTCGTCGAGCAGTGCGTCATACGGCCTGGCGGTGTCGGGGAAGCAGGCCGCGTACTCGCGGGCAAGCTCCACGTTGTGCGCAAGTGCCGGCGCGAAAGCGGCGAAGTCGGCCGCTTCGCGCGCGTTGCGCCAAATCAGCTGGCCTTCGCTTGCGGCCCGCGCAAGGCGCCCGACGAGCTCGGCGGGAACGCGCCGCTGACGCTCCCAGTCGCGTCGCGCGAGGCGCACGATGTCGCGCTCGAGCTCGTTCAGCTCGCTCGCATCCGACTCGAGCTCCTCGAGCCAGGCGCCGATCTGGTCGTCGGTCGCGAGCTTGTGCGCGTGACGCTCGAGCGTTGCCAGCTGGTGCGCCCTGGCCTGCGTCCCGCCCTCGGGCATCATCACCTCCTGGTCCCAGGCGGCCAGCCGCGAGAGCCCCGCCAGGTCGGTGAGCTCTGCCAGGCGCTCGCGCAGTCCGTCGATTGCACGCATTGGCCGAACACTACGCTCGCGGGCACCGCTCACAGCTCGACGCGTCCGCTCATGCTGACGGTGCGGCCCTCCGGCAGCCTGAAGTACTCGGCCGGGTCCGACGCGTTGCGCGCCATCGTGACGAAGAGCTTCTTGCGCCACGCGCTCATGCCGGGAGCATCGGTCGGCGCGATCGTCATGCGCGAGATGAAGTAGAAGGCCGATCCGAGGTCGCCGTCAACGGGAATCAGACCGCTAGCGCCCGCGAGCGCGACGGCTGCCGGCACGTCGGGCTCGTCGAGAAACCCGAAGCGTACGGTCAGGCGGCTGAAGCGCTCCGCGGACGGGCCGAGCGGGTCGCCGGTTGCCGCGTTGTAGAGGATGCCCGGCTCGATTGCGACGCGCTCGGTCTCCGGCACGTGCGGCACCCGCTCGGTCCGGGCAGAAACGATGATCACGCGCTCGTGCAGCACGCGGTTGAGTCCGACGTTGACGCGCAGCGCGAGCGGTGTCGTCTCGGGGTCGGGGTTGAGGAAGACGCTGACGCCGTTGACACTGCGCACAGGAGACCCGCGCCAGTCCACCTCCTCGATGAAGTCGCGCAGCGGCCCCGCGAGTCGCTTGCGGTTGGCGGTCACGATGCGCAGCCCCTCGCGCCAGGTCAGCAGCACGAGGAAGATCCCGGACGCTACAGCGAGTGGCAGCCAGCCGCCGTGGATGATCTTGCTCAGGCAAGCGACGAAGAACGCGGCGTCGACGGTCAGGAACACGGCCGCGAACGCAATCAGCTTGCTTCGGCCCCATCCCCGGAGCATGCGCGCGACGGCAAGGAAGAGCACGGTCGTCAGGAAGAACGTGCCGGTCACGGCCACGCCGTACGCGTTGGCCAACGCGGTCGATGAGCCGAAGCCGATCACGATCACGATCACGGCGACGAGCAGGAGTGCGTTTATCGCGGGCACGTACACCTGCCCAATCTCGCGTTCGGAGGTGTGACGGATCGTCATACGCGGCAGGAAGCCGAGCTGTACCGCTTGCTGCGAGACGCTGAACGCACCCGAGATGACCGCCTGGGAGGCGATCACCGTCGCGAACGTCGCCAGGAACACCATCGGCAGTTGCGCCCAGCCGGGGAACAGCAGGAAGAACGGGTTCTTCAGCGCGCTCGGCGATCGCAACAGCAGCGACCCCTGTCCGAGGTAGTTCAGCGTGAGCCCCGGAAAGGCGAGCAGGAACCACGCCCGGCGGATCGGTCCGCGGCCGAAGTGGCCCATGTCGGCGTACAGCGCCTCGGCGCCGGTGACGACGAGCACCACCGCCGCGAGCGCGATGAAAGCGACGCCGCCATCCGTGATGAAGAAACGCACCCCCCAGACCGGCGAGAGGGCGGAGAGGACGTCCGGATGGTGCGCGACCTCGACTGCGCCGGCGCCGCCGATCACCACGAACCAGATCGCCATCACCGGGCCGAACAGCCCGCCGACGAACGCTGTGCCGAACTGCTGGATCGCGAACAGAAGGCAGAGCACCCCGACCGTGATCGGCAGCACGATCGAAGCCAGGCTCGGCACCGCCACATCGAGTCCGCCGACGGCGGAGATCACCGAGATCGCAGGGGTGATCATGCTGTCGCCGTAGAACAGCGAGGCGCCGAGGATCCCGAGCGTCGACGAGCCCGACCACCGGAGCGCCGCGGCGCATCTTGATGCCTTGGATCAAGCGCCGTCAGCGCCATGATCCCGCCCTCGCCGTCGTTATCGGCGCGCATGATGAAGATCACGTACTTGACCGAGACGACCAGTCGTGATCGACCAGAAGACGAGCGAAATGACGCCGTAGAGGTTGCCGCGCGTCAGATGAACGGCATCGCTGTTCTGGGTGAACACGGCGTTGATCGCGTACAGCGGGCTCGTGCCGATGTCGCCGAACACCACGCCGAGCGCACCGAGCGTCAGCGCGGCGCCCGCGGAGCGCCCGACGATCCGCCCGCGGTCCCCGTCCCCCATCGGCGTGGCGCTCCCGGTCTGCGACGCTGCGGCGTTCGACACTCAGGCGCAAGGTACCCGGTTGTGCAGCGGCGGGCGGCTCCTCACCCCGTCGCCTACCAGGAGGACCTGGCCGATCCCGGCCGCTGCGCCATCCGTGAGGCTCTTCGTGGTGATGGAGCTAGGGGGACTCGAACCCCCGACCTCCTGGGTGCGATCCAGGCGCTCTCCCAACTGAGCTATAGCCCCAGATTCGCCGACGATCGGCGCGGGAGCAACAGTCTAGTTGGGGCGCGCGGCGAGCCCTGCTGTCGCGGCCATGCGGCCGGAAAGCGTGCGGTCAGCTGTCCGCGTTACGCTTTTGCGATGAGCGATCTCGACCAGGCAATCCGCGAGCACCTTGCGCTCAAGCGGCAGCACGGCGCGGACCCGAGCGAATTGGCGCGACAGGAGCAGGAGGCGTTCGGCGAGTTCTCGAGCGACGCGCGAGTCGATTTTGCGACCGCATACTCGTCTGAACCCCACTCCGAGTTCGATCCGTTCGCCGCGTCCGAAGACGTGGCGGAGCCCTTTCGCGAGGAGTTCGTGCCGCAAACGAACGAGTATGCGCGCGGCAGCTTGCGCGCGTACCTCGAGAGCGGCGAGGAGACGCAGGAGTACACAACCGATGATCGGGTCGGCTGGTCTATCGGCCCGGCTTGGCGCGGCGGCACGGCGTAGCCACGCCGCCGGTCCGCCGAATCAGCGCGCCCGCGAGCGCGCGCGGCTGATTACCATCCGACGCGCGGGGCCATAGCTCAGCTGGGAGAGCGCCTGCTTTGCAAGCAGGAGGTCGGCGGTTCGATCCCGCCTGGCTCCACTCGCGAAATACGCTGCAAGCGAGGCATTTTTCCGCTCGACTGCATGGGACCGGTCGTCGCCTAGTTGGCCGCGATGGGCAGCTCAGGGGCAGCCGAGCTTCCGCGAGCAGCCAAGATCGTGGTCTCGGCGTCCTGGCTCGGTACGCCTTCCAGCTCATCGATCACGTGCCCGTACGTGCCTAGGGTGAGCGCGGCGCCGTGGCCGAGCTGGCGGGCGACGTAGATCACGCTGCGACCCTCGTGAAGCAGCAGCGAAGCGAAGCTGTGGCGCAGGTCGTACGGGCGTGCGTGCTCGACGCTGGCTGCGGCTAGGGCTCGTGCGAATGCTCGCCGTCGCCATGACTGATAGGCGGGCTCGGTCCACGGCCGCCCGTCTACACCGGGGAAGATGAGCGCGTCGTCGTCGGGCCGTCCGCTGCGCAGGCGCCATTCGCGCAGGTCCACGGCGAGCGGCGCGAGCAGCCGCACGGTGCGATGACGCCCGGTCTTGGTCGCCTTCTCGGCACCAAGCGAGACGGAGCGCTGCACCAGCAGGGTGCGGTCACGCAAGTCGCCCCATCGCACCGCGAGCGCCTCGCCTGGACGTAGGCCGCCGTAGGCGAGCACGGACAGCAGCGTGGCGTCCCGTGGCGAGCTTGCGGTGCGCATCGCCTCGACTGTCGCCGGGGGGAGCGGGCGTACCTCAGCGCGTCTCGGCAAGGTGGCTCGGCGGACGAGCCGGGCAGGGTTACTCGGGATGTGCCCGCCCTCGACGGCGCGCTGCAAGATGTTGCCGAGCAACGTGAGCGCCTTATGCATCGCGACTGGGCCAGCGCCAGCGGCGAGACGGTCCGCCTGCCAACGTCCGATCAGCTCGGGAGTGAGCTGGCGCAGCTTGACCGCGCCGAGTGTCGGCGCGATGTGACCGTCGTACAGGCCCACGTAGAGGCTGCGCGTCTTGCGCGCGAGCAGCGGCGCATAGGTCAGCGCCCACGTCCCCGTCACGTACGTGTCAAGACTCTCGGTGCCCGCGTCGAGGTCGGCGAGTGTTCCGAGTCGGCGGCGACGGCGCAGGTCGGCGTCGAACGCATCCGCATCGCGTTTCAGCTCGAACGTGCGGCTGCGCCAGCGATTGCCTTCCATCCATCGCACGCGCCAGGCGCGAGGGCCCCGCTTCTGGACGCTCATCGCTTCGCCGCCTTGCGTTCCAGCGCCTTGAGCGCCTTGTCGAGGAGGTCACGAACGTATGCCTCGCGCGGGACGAGTCCGCGCAGCGCGTCGATGCGCTCGACCATCGCGGGCGGGATGCGGACTGGTACCGGCTTGGTCGTGGTCATGACCGACATGCTAGCAAGTGCTAGCGCCACGCAGCGCGTCGGCGAGCGGGCGACGGGATGATCTCGGGGGGCGCGCGCGTGGCTGTGACGCCGGCTTGTGGCGCTCGCTGCCGTGCAGCCACGCGTCGAGGTCGGCTGGTGCGATCCGCGGCGAGCGGCCGACATACCCCACGGCCTCAAGGTTGCCGTTGCGGACCGCGCGACGGATCGTCTCTACGTGGACCCCGACCTGCGCCGCTGCCTCGGCGCAGGTCATCAGCGGCGTGCTCGTTGCGGTGGATGTGGCGCCTGACAGCTCACCGTGGGCGAGCAGTGCGCGCAGCTCATCGCGCTCCGCGGCACTCATTGCCCGAACTCCGTCGAGCACCAGCGCAGCCGTAACGGTACCCGCCGTCAATCGGCACCTCCGGCGGCCTGTGCGCGGCTTTGTGCGGTTTCCCGCTCACGGATGACTCCTGCATAAGGCGATGCGTCACTGCGCGTCAGGACGGCCCGTAGGCGACTCGCCGCCGCTGGGCACGGACCGCCGCAGCACCTGGCCTGTCGCCGTCGCCCGTCGAGCGAGATCCCGCACTGCGCACATATTCGCGACGGATGCGAGCAGAATCCAACTCGATCTGTCATTGCCGCCCTCGCCCGTCGGTCAACGAGTCAGCGGGCGGGTGGCAGGCGTGGCACACGAGCCGGCCGGTCAACGGGTGCGCGTGGTGGTGAGCAGAGTGCGCGTTCGGGCCTACGCAATCGGTCGCCAGCTCGTGCAGTTGCCTCACGTCCGCAGGGTTGAGGCGACTAGCGGGCCGATCACTGGAACCGCCAATGTTCTCGGGCGCTTCGCGGTTGCTCCAACCATCTTTATCGCTGACGGTTGAGGCAACTGGAAGCCGCCAGCTTGCGCGAGCCGGGAAGCCCTCCCGGTTGCTCTCGATGTTCAGTCGCCTACGTGCTCGGTCTAGCGTGCTGCGCGAGTGCCCCGCGGCCTTGCCGTCGCGCTCCACAGCGGCCCTGTCGTGCCAAGCACCGTCGCGGAGAAGGTTGGTGAGGAAGTCGGCGGCCTCCTCAAGCTGACCGCGCCGTTCGTTGGGGTCGCCCCCCGCGGCGAGGTCTGCTTTGGTGATAGGCGACTCGCCGAGAACGGTGAGCCGGCCTGTCTCGATCGAATCGCCGTCCCCAGCAGGGGCGATGAAGCAGGTCTCGTGACGGACCGCGACGGACGCCGCCAGGCGTGCCCAGTTGCCTTTGACGGGGACGACGAGCCGTTGGTCGCCGTCCTCGCCTTCGGGGTCGTCAGGGTCGTTGACGAACATCAGGACCGATCGCGGCGCCGCTGTGAACGCCACGGATCCAGAGACGCGACTCAGTACATCGCCGGTCTGCTGCTTCGTCAGGTGCATGACACCAACGACTGCGAGCGACAGGCGCTCAGCGAAGCTCGCGAGCGGGGCGAGCGCTCGTCGGACGTGTTGGTCTTTGTAGCCGTCGATCGTCCCGGCTAACGTTGCGACGATCGGGTCCACGACAAGGAGGCGGGCGCCGATGTCGTCTGCGCCCCGCTCTACGGCCAGGAGGTCGTCAGGCAGCGTCACTAGATCGTGCGCGCCCTCGAACTTCACGGCGACAAACTCGACGAGGTCAAGGTCGGCGCCGGCAGCTTCGAGGCGTGGCCTCACAACTGACGCCAAGTGATCTTCAAGCGTCACGATGAGCACAGCGGCCGGCGCGGACTTGAGATCGCCGTCGAGTCCGCCGCGCGTCACGCGTGCCGTCATCCATGCGGTGAAGGTGCTCTTGCCGAGTCCTTGCACACCGGCTAGGACCGTGAGGGCGCCAAGCGGCACCCGTCCATCCCACAGCCATCGGATCGGCTCCGGGCGAACGGTGCTCGCTTTCGTGAAGGTGATCTCTCGCCCGCCGACCGCGGACGGCTCCCGACTACTGGCGCCGATACCCTGTGGCTGTGAGTTGTCCGGGGGCCCGCCTGCCAGCGGGCTCTCGCCGTTCACGGGGAGTCCTCGTGCGCGCCGAACAGCTCGATCGGGGTCGCTCCGAGCCGATCGGCTATGCGCTCCGCTTGAGCGTGCGTGGGCACCTGCCGGCCGCGAATGATGCGCGCGAAATCGCTCGGACTGATGCGAAGCTCGCCGGCAAGGACGTACTTAGGAACCGCGAGCCGAGCGATCATTGCCTCGGCCGGGGTCTGAGTCGTAAGCGGCATTACGATCCTTTGGTCGATTTGCACTCCTACGTACGCGCGACCCGGCCGAAGGGGGTCCGAAAAATCGCCTCAGGAATCTGGATACGCCCGCTCATAGGTGTCGAGCCCGAGCTGTGCGACGCGCTCGATCGCTATTTCCCGCTCGATGGGAAGCGCGGGCGGCCGTCCCGCCCCAGCCTGCACAGCGTCGTTTACGGGTGGTACATGCGCTGTCTCCGCGAGCAGGGCATCACGACAGCCGAGGCGAACAAATGGCTGCTGCTCAACCTGCCAGCACGGTTCCACCGATCGCGTGTTGAGCCGCTGAGCGAGAATGCGGTGAAGCGTTGCGAGGGCGCCCTTCGGCGATTAGAAGAGGCAGTCGGGACTCCACTGGCACCTCAGCGCCACGTCGCAACGGGTGCCGCGCTGTATCACCACGCTGAGCAGAGACGCCGAGCGGCCAAGGCACAACATGACGAACTCTTGCAGCGCCTGGAGTTCGACGGCGCGTGGAGTGACCGAGGCTACTTGCGCGCGCTCATCGAGCTGGGAAGACGCTCAATCGACGCTGTGCGCGCACAGATCGCCTGCGCCGCCGGGTCCGGATACGCGGGTGCGTTGCAGCTTGAGGTTGAGGCGTGGCCGGCGAGCATCGCGAGAGCTGAAGCCCGGTTGGCAGAACTCGACCAACGCGACCACGCCGCCCGCAAGCAACGCACGCTCGACGAGCTCCACGACTTGACCACGGTGGACATCGAGCGAATGGATGAGCGACAGCTTGAGCGGATCCTTTGCGACCTCGATCCGGGCTGGCACGCAAACGGCACGCCGTCAACCGACGCGATCGGGCGGCGCACGGTGTCATACGACGATGCATGAGACGCAACCGTGCCGACTGGCCTCGGTAGGAGGGCCAGAACGGACGGCGGCCACCCCGCAGTCATCCGCGACGCGTAGCGATTAGCTGCCCCATCCCCCGCCGTGCGGGCCGTGCGGCGACGCACCCGGCGCCGCGACCTTCGTCACTCGACGGGTGCGGGCGTACTCCGTGCGCTAGCGAGCGCCGCCTCTTTGGCGGCCTCCCACCATGCGTCGTCGGTCATGAGCTTGAGCATGGCGTGTGCAAGCGCCTTGGAATAGGCGCGGTCGTTGTGTTCCTCGACAGCTCGCCACCATCGTGGCTGGCGTTGGCGCGCACGGCTCAACCGCTCGAAAGCGTTCGTAACGTCGGCCTGGCCGCTCTCAGGACGGGCGGCGACCCGCGAGAGCACTTCGGGTCCGAGAATCCTTGGGAGGGCGTCGTAGAGGGCTGCACTCGACAAGCGGCGCTGTGCGGCTGCGGCGACCTGCGGGGCGGCACCACCGTGCATCACGCACACCGCCCCACCAGGGATCGCGAGGCGCCGGCACCGCTCGCCGCTGCGCTTAGACGTCGCCCGGCAGCGCCGCCCGCTCGGAGGACTTCTATGGCCTGCCCCTATTCCTGTCGCGTCCATGGGGTCGCTGTCATCTCGCGTCATGAGCCCCTCCTTGCATCGGGGGGTGAGCGCGCGGCTGCATCGCGAGCAGCGCCCGCAGCTCCTGCTCCCAGTTCGGATCGACGGGCGCGTAGATGTCGCGAGCGCCAGCCTGCTTCAGCGCCCGCGCCTCCGAGATCAGGTAGTAGTCGAGTGTCCCGTATGGCACCCACTGCCCGCGTGGCTGCATGATGTACTTCTGCGCGGTCGAGTCGATCCGCCCGAGGCAGCCGTCCGTGTCCCGGAAGAACCGGAACGATCCCATGTCTATGGGATCAGAGGCCACGGCCGGCGTGCATGTGGTCGCGCGCCATGGCCGACATTTTGCCCTCGTCGGCGCGCGAGACGGCCGCTGTGTGCCTGCTCGCTTAGCGCCACTGCTAGTCAGTCCCAAAATCGGTAGTCGTTCCTTGAGCACATCGACGGCGCGGGGTTGTCTCGGTCTGCTGGCCTTCCCGTTGGCGGCGATGAATCCCGCCGATTCCCACGTTATCGCGCCAAAGCCTGCTGAAGCTCGCGTTAGCTCGTCAGTACGGCTCTAGCCGTTCCCCTTCCACTGGACCATCAGCCACGTACCGGAGTACAGGCCCAGGTGGACCGTTAGCTTCCACGAGTTCTCAAGCTCACAGACGGCGGTCGTGGCGGTCCGCTGGAGCGTCTTGACGTGCTGCCAGTCTGAGTACTCTGCTGGCGATTGGCGCGCGATCGCGGTTGCAACGACGAGCGCCACGGGGCACGTGTCCAAGTGCCCGTTCTGTTGCTTCACCAGCTCGATCCAGCCCTGCTGGACCGGTGGGCTGAGAAGGCTGCACAGGCCATCGGCAGCGCTGACGGCAGCGGACGTGTCGTGGTCCTTACGTCTAGCGAGATGGTGTACCAGCCCTCCCAGTAGAGACTGGCGACCCTCGCTGGCGTGTACTTCGTCTGCGCAGCTTGGGTGCTACTCGGCAACGCGGTAGCTGGGAGCGCCACGAGGAGTACGGCGAGGATCGTCGCCCGGCGCAGCGCGAGACGTAGCGCCAACACACGCGGCTCGCGCCTCATCAACAGAGGCCGACTTTCGTTGCCCCGTATTGCGCTTGCGACTGTGTGAACTGGCTACCGGCGGACGAGGAGAGCTGCTGGATCATTCCCTGGCAGGAGAACGCCGAGGTCTGTAGGTACTGCTTCGCCGATTGGACGGCTTCCGAATCCCAGTTGACGTTCAGGCTGTCAACGGCCGTCGTGGCGTCGCTGACCGAGAACCCGCTCCCAGCGGACGAGTCGAGTTGATCGATCAGTCCTTGCTTGGAGAAGGCGGACGTTTCGAGATATTGCTTAGCGTCCGCGACCGCGTTCTGTTCTGAGACCGTCGAGCTCGAACCAGGCGTAGAAGTCGTTGGCGTGCCCGACCCAGAGCACAGGCCGACTTTCGTTGCCCCGTATTGCGCTTGCGACTGTGTGAACTGGCTACCGGCGGACGAGGAGAGCTGCTGGATCATTCCCTGGCAGGAGAACGCCGAGGTCTGTAGGTACTGCTTCGCCGATTGGACGGCTTCCGAATCCCAGTTGACGTTCAGGCTGTCAACGGCCGTCGTGGCGTCGCTGACCGAGAACCGCTCCCAGCGGACGAGTCGAGTTGATCGATCAGTCCTTGCTTGGAGAAGGCGGACGTTTCGAGATATTGCTTAGCGTCCGCGACCGCGTTCTGTTCTGAGACGGTCAGGTTCGATCCAGGCGCGGCAGAAGGAGGTGGGGTGCTCGACCCCGAGCTAGTAGCCGGCGCGGCCGTGGCCTTCGCGGCGAGGTCAACGCCGAGGGCCTTGCAAACGGCGTCGTCTTGAGCGGCCTTGCCCGTATCCGCGGCGATCATCGAGGCCGTGATGCCGTAACGCTGATTGATGCTCCGGATCTTCAAGCAGTCCGCGCGAAGCTGACGAAGCCCAGCGGTCTTGGGCGTCGTGCCGGCGGAGGCCGGATGCTTCGACCTATGGGCGTTCGCTCCACCTGTTGAGCCGCAGCCCGTGATCGCGAGCACAGTTGCAATTACCGACACTGAGGCTCCCCACCTCCGCATCAATCCCGCTTGGCCCTTGACGCCGACCTTTGAGAGCTTGTTGGCGTCCTGCGCCCTCATGCGCCCGATGGCCCAGACGAGTCCGAACGACACGCCTAGTGTGATGCCGCCTATCGTGGGGGTGACGAGGAAGAGGATTACGACGACAATCACCCATACGGCAACGACTGCGAGTAGCGCTAGCCAGCCTTTGGTCTGACGGCTCATTGATCTTCTCCGAGTGCTTCGCGTTTCATCGCGCGGGTGATTTGCCCCCGATGTGACGTTGATGGTCTCCCTAGGGCCAGGTCGCCGCCGGAACGCGCGAGGAGGAACACGGCGATGACAGCCGCACGGTGGCTCATCGTCAGAGTCTGGCGCACATCGTCGCCTCCACCTGGGTAAGAACCTACCTCACTCATCGCCTATGGCGCAACAGCGACATAGCCGCGACGGTGCCGCCCCATGGGCGACCAAGACGCGGTGCAGAAGCTACTCGGGCAGGCCGTCAAGGAGGTCCGAGCGGCCATGGCTATCACACAGGAGGAGCTGTCGCGTCGTACCGGCCTGCACCCGACGTACATAAGCGACATCGAGCGCGGCGCACGTAACCCGAGCTTCGCCGTTCTCGTA
Organism: uncultured Solirubrobacterales bacterium; assembly: GCA_963773395.1. GTDB lineage: Bacteria > Actinomycetota > Thermoleophilia > Solirubrobacterales > Solirubrobacteraceae > Palsa-513. The sequence goes on from CAVZAY010000001.1 coordinate 359,599, forward strand.
CGCATTGCCAGGGGCCTCGACGTTCCCCTGGCCGAGCTTGCCGCGGCCTTCGACCGCCTCGCCGGATAACCCGCTAGGGCGAGCGGCGGCGGTCACCACGACTCGGCCACCCGAACGCTAACCAGGCTACCTCAGGGCATGGCTTCCGCACGCCTTGAACGACGCGACGAGCCCTGCCTGGCGGGCCAGCTCATGTCGTTCCTCCCGCTCCCAGCCGTCGGTTTAGCTCCAGGTCCGTCTCTGAAGGGGTCAGCTTACCCTCGGCGAGCCGCTCGTAGACGTCCGCGTAGATCGGGCCAATGGGCCGCGGCAGCTCGCGCGCCCACTCCAGGCGGTCTTTCTCCGTCCACGGCGTGGGGGCTGATATCTCGACGTCGTCGTCGATGTGAGGGTCGTCAGCCATATCGCTCCCAGCTTACCCCTGGCCGTCCAAGGGGCGGGAATCTCGCCGTGTCGGGCTCGCTACATCGGATAGGCGGAATACGGCCGTGGGCGCCCGTCGTATACGCATATGCCAACGAGGCGGTCGAAGCCTTCCGCAGACATCGTCTGCGTGATGCGCAGCCACACACCTGCTTGGCCGTACAGCATGCCAAGTATTCTGAGCGTGACGCCGCCGAGTAGCTGCGTTAGGCCCAGCCGCTTGAGGTCGACGATGAAGCTGTCGGCGGCGGTGTGCGTGACTGTCTTGGCCCAGTCTTGTGGGATGCCGCCGTCTTCCAGGCTGTCTCGGCAGTTGGGCGCCCAGACCTCCCAAATCGACTCGCTCGTACGACGCGGCTGAACCTCTGGATACGGGTAGAGCGCGCTGAAGTACCCGATCGCGACGGCTGTGCAGACCGCACGCTTGAGCTGATCGCGCGTGTCCTGCGAAGTACGGGCGTACTTGGGCCCGAGCTTCTCAGCTAACGATGGCGGGCATCCAGGCAGGTAGTTGCGCGACGCAGCCAACCGTCGCGTTGGGTCCAGTTCTCCGTATGCGAACCGTTCAACGCACGGCTCGACGAGTCGACCTTCGTGGATACGGGCCGGTTCGAGCGAGAACAGCGTGGCCTCATCCGCGGCGTCATCACCAGTCGCCGATACCTGAAGCTCGCGAAGCGTGTCGCTGAACCCACCCATCAGGTTCGGTTCGTCGCGTTACTAGCGCGGATCATGGCCATCTCTCGAACTCGCCCGCGACAGTAGCGTGTCACGGGCGATAGTAGCCTCGCGTGGGTGACTGAAGAGGAACCCCGCGAGGTCTCAGAAATCGTTGAGACGGTCAGCGCTGTTGGGGGAAGCGCTAGCCGGGACCGCGCTAACGCTGATCACAGACCCGTTCGTCGGGAGCGCCAGCGGGGCGGCGTTGGCCACAGTGCTGGCTCGGGTTGGCCGCGAGTTCCAGCAGCGATTCCTTGCGCCCCGCCAAGAGCAACGGATCGGCCAGGCGTATCAGGCGGCTGCCGAGGCGGCTGGGAATGAGCTTGAGGCCGGCAGGGAAGTTCGCTCGGATGATTTCTTCACGCGATCTGAGTCCCGATACCCCGAGTCCGGCCGAAGAGATCCTGGACGGGGTGCTTCGCACGGCAGCCGATGAATGGGAGCAACGCAAGGTGCCGTACATCGGTCGGATCTTCGGTACGGTCAGCTTCGATCCGTCGATCAGTCCGCCTGACGCCAGCTATCTACTGAAGCTGGCTGAGCGGCTCACGTACCAGCAGGTTGTGTTGCTCGCGTTCTGGGAAGCCGCGCGAGACGAGAAGAGCACCTTTAGGCGAGAGGTCGTGTCGGCCGGGCTCCGTGCGGCCGAGGGCATCAGCCGCCCCACCGCGACGATTCTCGCGGAGATGAATGATCTAGCTACAGCCGGCCTTCTCGGTGTCCGCAACTCCGAAGGTCAGCTCGTCCGAGTGAACGAGACGTGGGGTGGACTCGCTGGCTTCGGGACGTATGGAGGAGGGGTCATCCCACCACAGTTCAGCTGACGGACATCGGCGCGACTCTCTACCGCCTCATGTGCCTCGACTTCGTGCCGGACAGTGATCTTGTGCAGATCGCCAGAGCCCTCCACGGCGCGAGCACGTAGAACGCGGCTCTCGACCCAGGGCACACCGAGAAGCGCACGGGGCGAGCGCGGCCTCCTCACACACCGGCCTCCAGCTCCCCACCCGGCATCAGGCCTGGCCAGTATCAGGGGGCGTTGTCCGGCGCTGTGCCTCGAATGCCGTAATCGCCTCTTGCGTGGTTGGGAGACCTGAAGCAACTAGAGCCGCGTCTAGGCGCTTGCCGTACTCCGCGTCCGACGTTTGCGGGAACACGAGCGGGAAGAGGGTGCCGCCAATGAGTGCTCGCAAGTCGGGCATCGATTCGCCGTGTAGCTCCCATTTGCCGACCGCAACGGTGAACCGGATCTGGATATCGTTGATCTCGGCTCGGATAGCGGTTGCATTGCGAATGGGCCAACGCGCGTAGGTTCGAACGCGCGACGTGTCTGCGAGGAAGCTGTCGAAGTAATCGCGAATCTCTCGCTCAGAGAGGGTCGCGGACGGACCCGGGACGAGGCGGGTCGCGCGGGCGAGAAGACTCCACGTTGCATCTTCGAGGCGTCGGCGAACGTCGCGCCAGCGTGTGAACGCCGCTGTGATTACGGCGCCAACCACAACCACGGTGCCGGCGATGAGGCCGGTCACGACGGCTGAGGGGGACCCGCTCGCGACGTGAACGGCGATCACGCTCACGTGGTCATCAGATCAGTTGCAAGGCTGGGTGATCGATCGAGACGAGCATAGTGGCCGTGCGCCCAAATCTGACAACAGCCCCGCGAAGCGCATCGAGATAAGGCAAGAACAGAAGCATGGGCAGCCGATGGGCAGCTCAGCTTGCGCGGCGGGATGCGGCCAGGCCGCGTCGCATGGGCGCGAACCCCGTCATTGCTGGCACTCTGACGACCGCCCGCAACTGGTCGCGACGTAGGCCGATCCTTTGCAAGCAGGAGGTCGGCGGTTCGATCCCGCCTGGCTCCATCGGGGAAAGGGCTGCAACTCGACAACGCGATCCGCCGCCGGGACGCGCCCTGGATGTGCTCATGGCGGACCCCCACCCGCCGGGCTGGGTGGCGGCGGCACGCCGTACTTACGCTCGCAGTACTGGAGCGCCGCGAGGTACGCGGGCGAGTTCTCGATCGCGTGCGGGATCCTGATTGCGCCGTTGCTCTCGGGGTCGGGGAAGTTCATGGCGCCGTGGGCGCGCATGCAGCGGGAGAACGTCAGCGCCCGAGCCAGGACGTGCGACTGCTGGGTGGTGGAGTAGATCGGCAGCAGGTTCTTGCAGGCCCGCTCCGCCATGCCTACGTGCAGAGTGCTAACCCCGAGTTGGTGTGGAGTGAGCTTCGACTTGTCGAACACCCCTCCGCGCTCGGGGTCGGGCCAGAGCGGCACGCCGTGCGTGCGCATGCAATTGGCGTAGATGAGTGCCTGGTCGTATGTCGACCGCTCGCTTGACGAGCCGCCGCTCGGTGGGCTGCTCTGTGTTGCCGGGCCGAGATGCACCACGCCGGGGGTCTTGGAGCCACCGCATGCCGCCGTCAGCAGAGCGAGACTGGCGATCGCAACGACAGCGGCCAGGGCTCGCGCCGGCGGCGGCCATATCCGCCGTCGCCAAGGTCTGACGCGAGCGCTTGAGTTCAGCATGCCGAAAGTCGCCTCGCTCTGATCGTTATCGCCACGTCTGCCGCGGGCTTATATAGCTGCGCGGGTTACGAGCCGGTAACAGGCGATTGGCCAGGCGCTCCGGATCCGTCTTGCAGACGCGCTGCTCGAAGGCGCTGCGGTAGTTTGGCCGCGTGGGCGGGTACTTGGAGGTCAACCGCGCCTGGTGGGACGCGCGAGCGGTGGCGCACGCGTGCTCGCCCGACTACGCGGTTGAGTCGTTCGTCGAGGACCCGCACTTCCTCAGCAACATCGTCCGCTTCGATCTGCCCCGGCTCGGCGACATCGGCGGGCTGCGCGGCGTCCATCTGCAGTGCCACATCGGAACCGACACCGTGTCGCTCGCTCGTCTCGGCGCGCAGATGACCGGCCTGGACAGCTCGGCCGGGTCCCTTGAGCAAGCGCGTCTGCTTGCCGCGCGCTCCGGTACCGCGGTCGAGTTCGTCGAGTCCGACGTCTACGACGCACTCGCCGTCCTGGGCAACGGCGGCTTCGATCTCGTGTACACCGGCATCGGGGCGCTGTGCTGGCTGCCGTTAGTCGCAGGCTGGGCGGCGGTCGTTGGAGGGCTACTCGCTCCCGGCGGTCGGCTGTTCATGCGCGAGGCCCACCCGATGCTGTGGACGCTCGAGGAGGAGCGCTCCGATGATTCGCTCGTCGTCAAGCATCCCTACTTCGAGCACGTGGAACCGACGGCGGACGAGTACCCCGGAACTTACGTCGATACCGACGCGAGCTTCGCGGACAACCTGTCGTATGGCTGGAACCACGGGCTCGGCGAGATCCTCACAGCGCTGCTCGACAACGGCCTGCAGATCACGGCGCTGACAGAACACGACACTCTTCCCTGGAACGCGCTGCCCGGCCAGATGCAGCAGACCGAAGCCAACGAGTGGCAGCTGCGCAACCGGCCCGAGCGCGTCGCGCACAGCTACACGCTCCAGGCGGTCAAACCCGGCGCCGGCGTCCGCTAGCCCGACACGCACGAGGGCGCAAACGGGGCCCGCGCGCGATCAATCCTCGCCGCTCGAGCCGCCGGCCTCACCCCAAAGCGTCGCGACGACGCGCCGGCTCCCACCCCGGTTGCGGTGCTCGCACAGGTAGATCCCCTGCCAGGTGCCGAGCGCGAGCCCGCCGGCGCTGATCGGCAGCGTCAGCGTCGGCCCGATCAGCGCCGCCTTCACATGCGAGGGCATGTCGTCCGGCCCCTCGAGCGTGTGCGTCCACATCCCCGCCTGCTCGGGCACGATCGTGCTGAAGTAGGTCTCGAAATCCCGCCGCACGTCCGGTGAGGCGTTCTCGTTGAGGGCGAGCGAGGCCGTGGTATGCGCGATCAAGATGTGCAGAAGACCCACGTCGACTTCCGCGATCTCGGGCACGGCGTCGACGATCTCGCGCGTGATCAGGTGAAAGCCGCGCGGGCGCGGCTCGAGGTCGATTCGCCGTTGGACCCACACGCGCCCAACGCTACCGCTCCCAGGCGAGGCGGGCTATGCTCAGCCGCCACCGCGATGGCCGTCGACACCCTCGAGATCAGGGACGCACTCGGCGTCGTCGCCGACGCGATCGCGCGCTCCGACGAGACGCTCGCGCTCGCCTCGCGCCACCTCGACCGCTCGCTCGTCGACGTGCTCGCGATCCTCGGTTTCGACAAGCGCTACGTCAGCGCGCGCGGCTCCTATCTCTATGACGAGGATGGGCGCGCGTACCTCGACCTGCACACCGGCGAGGGCTTCGCGAGCCTTGGTCACAACCATCCCGACGTGCGCGAGGTGCTCGAGGCGACGCTCGCGAGCGAGCTCCCGGGCGGCGTGCAGATCCACTATTCGCCGCTCGCCGGCCTGCTCGCGGAGGCGCTCACCGAGCGCCTGCCGGCGGGCCTCGACGCCGTGTTCTTCGCGAGCACCGGGGCCGAGGCGGTCGACTCGGCGATGAAGTTCGCGCGCGCCGCGACCGGTCGCCCGCGCCTGCTCTCGTGCGATTCGGGCTTCCATGGCGTGACGCTCGGCCCGCTGTCGATCGTCGGCGATGAGTTCTTCAAGGACGGCTTCGGCCCGCTCCTGCCCGGCTGCGCGCGGGTCCCGTTCGGCGACCTCGACGCGCTCGAGCGCGAGCTGCGCGAGAAGGACGTCGCCGCGTTCATCGTCGAGCCGGTGCAGGGGCGCATGGTCACGACGCCGCCGGCCGACTACCTGCAGGACGCGCAGGCCGCCTGCCGCCGCTACGGCACGCTGTTCGTCGCCGACGAGATCCAGACCGGGCTCGGGCGGACCGGCAAGTGGTTCGCGCTCGATCATTGGGGGCTCGAGCCGGATGTCGTGCTCGTCGGCAAGGCGCTGAGCGGCGGCTACATGCCGGTCGCCGCGATGGTCACGACGCGCGGGATCTACGACAAGGCGGTCGGGACGCTCGAGCGCTGCTACGTGCATCAGTCGACCTACGGGCGCAACCGCCTGTCGATGGCGGCGGGCCTCGCCACGCTGCGCGTGATCGAACGCGACGGGCTCGTCGAGCACGCGGCGGCCGTCGGCGGCTTTTTGCGCGCGGGCCTCGAGGAGCTGCGCGAGCGCCACGAGCTGATCAAGGAGATTCGCGGCCTTGGCCTGATGATCGGGATCGAGCTCGGCCCGCCGCGCGGCCGCGCGGCGAAGCTCAACTGGCATCTGATTCACAGCGCGAGCGAGGGTCTTTTCCCGCAGCTCGTCGTGATCCCGCTGCACCGCGATCACGCCATGATCACGATGGCGGCCGGGAAGAACGACGTGATCAAGCTGCTACCGCCGCTGACGCTCTCGCAGGCGCAGGCCGCGAGCTTCCTCGACGCGCTCGACGCCGTGCTGAGCGACTGCGAGTCCGGGTCGGGCAAGAACTGGGCGGTGGTACGCGACATCGCGGTGGCGACGATGCGCCGTCGCGTGCCGCTGCGCTCGCGGTGAGTGGCGAGCGCTGCCTGCTGACGGGCGCGAGCGGGTTCATCGGCGGCCACGTGGCGGAGCGCCTCGTCGCCGAGGGCTTCGAGGTGCGCTGCCTCGTGCGCTCGAAGAGCGACACGGCGCTGCTCGAGCGGCTCGGGGTCGAGCTCGTCGTTGGCTCGCTCGCGGATCGCGAGGCGCTCGCCCGCGCCGTGTCGGGCGCCACGTCCGTCGTGCACTGTGCCGCGCTCGTCAGCGACTGGGCGACGGCGCGGCAGATCGTCAACGCGAACGTGGTCGGGACGCGCCTCCTGGTCGCAGCGGCTACAGACGCGGGGGTGCGGCGCTTCGTGCACATGAGCACGACCGACGTCTACGGCTATCCGGGCGGGGTCGCGGTGGACGAGGAGTGGGAGACAACGCGGTTCGCGAACTGGTACGCCCAGTCAAAGCTCGACGCGGAGCGCGTCGTGCGCGCGGCGAGCGGGGAGCTCGAGACGGTGATCCTGCGGCCGGCGACCGTGTACGGGCCTCGCTCGGCGGACGTCGTCGGCGCGATCGCGAAGGCGATCCGGCACGGGCACATGCTGCTGATCGACCATGGACGGCCGGTGGCGGGCCTCTGTTACGCGGGGAACCTCGTCGACGCGGTCCTTCTCGCCCTGCGCTCGCCGAGGGCGGCGGGCGAGGCGTTCAACGTCTGCGATGGCGTCGAGGTGACGTGGGCGCGCTTCACAGCGGACCTCGCGCAGGGGCTCGGCTGCCGTCCGCCGCGGCTCAGCCTGCCGTTCCACGTTGCGCGCGCGATCGGCCGCGCGCTCGAGGTCTCCTACCGCGGCGTGCGCGGCCTGACGGGCCTGCGGATCCCGCCGCTCCTCTCCCGCCAGGCGGTCGACGTGCTCGGCCGCGACCAGGACTTCTCGAACGCGAAGGCGCGCGCGCTGCTCGGCTGGGAGCCGCGCGTCGACTACGCGAGCGGCCTGCGCGCAACGCTCGACTGGCTGCGCGACTAGGCGGCTACGATCCGCGGCGCGCATGCCCGGCGAAGTCGCTGACGAGGGGAACGCGCCCGCCGGCGGTGAGCAGGTACGCGTTCCGCTCGCGCGGATCGCGCGCGAGTGGACGCGCATCGGCTTCACCGGGTTCGGCGGCCCGCCGGCGCACATCGCGCTGCTACGCCAGCTCGTCGTCGAGCGCGAGGGCTGGATGGACGCTCGCTCCTTCCAGGACGCCAACGCGGCCTGCGGCCTGCTGCCCGGGCCCGCGTCGACCCAGCTCGCGATCTATTGCGCCTTCCGCCTCGGCGGCCCGCTCGGTGCGCTGGTCGGCGGGCTCGGCTTCATCGTGCCCGCGGTCGTCCTCGTCGTGCTGCTGTCACTCGTCTTCCTCGCGCACTCGACGCCGCTGTGGGTCCGCGGCGCCGGTGCCGGCGCCGGCGCCGCCGTCGCGGCCGTCGCGGTCCAGGCGGCGCGCGCGCTGCTCGGCCCGAGCTTCGAGCGCATGCGCGAGAGTCGCGCGCGCGTCGCCCGCTGGGGCCTGTACATCGCGGTCAATATCACCGCCGCCGCGCTGATCGGTCCCTATCTCGTGCTCGTCCTGCTGGCGTGCGGTCTGATCGAACTGCTCGCACAGCGCCGTCCAAGCGCTGCCTCGAGCTTCAGTCCGATCGGCCTACTCGCCGCCGTTGCCGCGCGCGGCGGGTTCCCACCACTCGCCTGGACCGCGTTCAAGGTCGGCGCGCTCTCGTTCGGCGGGGGCTTCGTGATCATTCCCCTGATGCAGGGCGACGCCGTCCACACCTACCACTGGATGACCAACGCCCGCTTCCTCGACGCCGTCGCGCTCGGCCAGATCACCCCCGGCCCCGTCGTCGCGACGGTCGCCGCCGTCGGCTATGCCGCCCACGGCCTCGCCGGCGCCCTGCTCGCCGCCGTCATCGCGTTCCTGCCGTCGTTCGCGTTCATCCTCGTCGGCGCGCGGCGCTTCGATCGCTTGCGCGAGAACGTCTCCGCGCGCGCTTTCCTCGACGGCGCCGGGCCAGCCGCGATCGGCGCGATCCTCGGCGCCGCTCTCACCCTCGCCCTCGCGCTCAGCCAGGCCTGGCAGTACGCCGTACTCGCTGCCGCCTTGCTCGCGCTGCTCGTACTCCGACGCGGCGTCGTGGCGACGCTCGTCGGCGCCGGCGTCGTCGGCGTCCTCGCCGTCCTCGCGTTGGGCGCCCATCCAGGGTGACGCCGGCGCCGCGCCCAACGGTCCCCAGGCCGTGTCCCCGCCGACCAGGCCAACGCGATGGCCGGCCGGGATCGCCGCGTCGTCCGCCGCGCTGCGCTGCCTGAAGACGGCCGCGGCGATGCCGCACACCGCGCAGACCGCACCGCCTGTCGCGAGCGCGACGCGCACTCCGGCATACGCGACGAGCGGTGCGGCGCCGGCGAGGCCAATCAGGAAGAAGGTGCTCTCGGCGGAGTTCTTGAAGCCGTAGAGCCGCCCTTGCACGCGCCCCGGTACGCGCATCTGGATCAGCTGCATCTCGCTCACGAGCAGCAGCGAGTTGCCGTAGCCCGTACCGGCGAACGTCAACAGCGCCGGTATCACGCTGCCGACGATCGCGCTGCCGCCCATGCCGACCGCGGTCAGTAGCTGGGCGGCGATGTAGCGGCGGATCAAGAGGCCCGCCGGCTTCGGCCCCTGGCGCGCTACGAGTGCCGACGCGGTGACCATGCCCAGGCAGTAGCTCGCGACGAGCAGCGCGTAATCGCTGCCGCTCCCGTGGAGCACGTGCAGCGCGAGCAGCGGCTCGGACACGTTGAGCAGCCCGCCGCCGATGAACGAGAAGGCCGAGGCGAAGATGATGACGGCGATCCCGGGAGCGGCAAGTGCCGCCGCGAGGCCGGCGCGGATTCCCGAGCCAACGGCCCCACCCTCGCCATGCGCGTCGCCCGCATCCGGCGTCGCGATCGGCAGCGTCGCGATCACGGCCGCAGCGACCGCGAAGCTCCCGGCGTTGATCGCGAGCGGCAGCTTGACCCCTGAGAGCACGAACAGGGCGGCCGCCAGCAGCGGCCCGGTGGTCTGCCCGACCCAGTTCGCGGTGTCGTACATCGCCGCCGCGACCTGGCTCGACTCACCGGCGACGATCGGCAGCGCCGAGCGCATGGCGGGCCGGCCGAGCGCGTTTCCGGTCCCAGCTAAGAGCGCGAAGCCGAGGATCATCGGCGCGCTGCTCGCGAAGACCAGCGCCGCCCAAGCACCGGCCTGAATGAGATTCGCCGTGACGATGAGGCCGCGTTTCGAGTGGCGATCGGCGAGCGCTCCGAGCCACGGGCCGAGCACGATCGCCGGTAGGAAGTCGGTCAGCAGCACGGCCGCGACCGCCCACGAGGTGTGCAGGTGGCGGACCGTCAGCAGGATCAGCGCGACGTAGCCGAGGCCTGTTCCTACGCACGACTGAATCCAGGCCCCGAGCAGCCGTCGCAGCGAACGATTCGATCGCAACGCAGCGCCCACGGCGGCGAGCGTACCAGCGGATTCAGCTGATGACGGCGGGAATCAGGGCACGCAAAGCGGCTTGCGGAGGGCTGCGACGCGAGCCGTAGAATTCCTGCTCATTGCAACGCTTCGTGCACGAATCTGCCCGAATGTGCATCGATGCGTAGGTTTTGACAGACTTCGTGACGTTCCCTGTCGATCCCTCGGGACCAGGAGGGTGAAATGCCTCGGATTGGACGCTGAACCAAAAGCTTCGTAGTTGCCCGGGTGACCCGAACCGCCGATTCTCGCGGCTTGGGTCCCGGGTAGCTGCATGCTTCCAGAAGCCAGGACGGCGCAGCGCGCCGTCATGCTGTTTCGCGCGTTGGTTCGCTGGCGCTCGTAGCTGTGTTGGTCGCGGCCTTGAGGCCGGCAACGCGTGGCACCCATCGCTCCAGCGTTTCCGCGAGGGTCCGCGAGCGCAGCGGCTTCGTTAGGTAGTCGTCCATACCCGCGGCGAGGCATCGTTCGCGGTCGCCGATCATCGCGTGCGCGGTCATCGCGATCACGGGCGTGTGGTAGTCGCCGGACTGCTCGCGCCGTCGCAGCTCCTGAGTCGCCTCATAGCCGTCCACGTCAGGCATCTGGCAGTCCATCAGGACGGCGTCGTAGCGCTGCATCGAGAGGGCCTGTAGTGCCTCCCGCCCGTCGTTGACGACGTGCACGTGATAGCCCCACCGCTCGAGAATGCTGACGGCGACAACGCGGTTCACCGGGCTGTCCTCGACGACGAGCAGGAGCGCTCCGTTTGCCTCGGGGGAGCGCCGCGGCCCGAGCTGGCCCACCTGCTCCCGCGGCTGCGGGAGGAGGCTGGCCGGCGCCTTTGGCAGTGGCACCTCGAACCAGAACTTGCTGCCGACCCCCGGCTCGCTCACCGCGCCGATCGCGCCCTGCATCAGCTCGACCAGCTCCTTCGCGATCGCGAGTCCGAGACCATTGCCTGTAAAGCGCCGGGTGGTCGAGCTGTCGGCCTGGGTGAACGGGTCGAACATGCGATCGAGGATCGCCGGGTCGATCCCGATCCCTGTGTCGAGGACCTCGAAGCGGACCCCGTCTTCGCCCGACTGCCCGACCTTGACGGTCACGCTGCCCTCGACAGTGAACTTGACGGCGTTGGCGATCAGGCTCATCAGGACCTGGCGGACGCGCTTGCTGTCTCCGCGCACCCGCCGGGGCAGTTCCGGATCGAACTCGAACTCGAGCCGCAGGTGCTTGTCGCTCGCCTCTGGCCGCGCCGGCGCGGTCGCCTGATCGATCGCTTCGAGCAGGTCGAAGTCGCGGATGTCGAGCTCGATCTTGCCGGTCTCGATCTTCGAGATGTCGAGGATGTCGTCGATGATCGCGACCATGTGCTGGCTCGAGCTCTCGACCTGCTCGGCATAGCGGCGCTGCTCGCGGTCGAGCCTCGTGGCCAGCAGGAGCTCGTTCATCCCGATGATGCCGTTCATCGGCGTGCGGATCTCGTGACTCACGTTACGCAGGAACGCCGACTTCATGTTGGACGCCTCTGTCGCCTCGTCGCGCGCGTCGCGATAGGCCTCATTGAGATGGATTAGGTTTTCCAAGCGCTGGCGGCGCTCGCGGGCGAAGAGCCAGACGAGCCCAAGCAGCGGCAGCGGCGCCAGCACGGCGACGGACGCGCGATGAATGTCCTCGGCGACCAGGAGCGCGACCCCAGAGAGCGCGCCGTCAACGACGTATACCCAGGCATCCGAGAGTTGTTGCCGAATGCCCGCGCCGCGCCCGATACCAAAACGTGCCGCCGAAACGACGAAGTCGACCGCGAATTGGGCCCCCAATGCGAGCACCAGCAGACCTGCATCGGCGTGCTGCGGACTGACGCCCGCGACCGCGAAGACTGCGACCGGTCCGAACGCGAACCAGCAGCTGCCGATGTGGTTGACGACCCGGCGAGGACTGCGGTCGCCGGCGACGACTTCCACGACAGCGCCGATTACGAACGCCAGCGCAACGGCGGGCGGCACGACCGCGAGCGGCACAGCGAACAGCAGCGGAACGAACGCCAGCTGGGTCGGCGCCGTGTAGCCGAACGGGGTGTCGATCCGAATCTGTGTGGCGAGCACGAAGACGAGCAGGCAAACGAGTGCCGGTCCGGCCGCGAAGTTTCCGGGCGGTTGCACGATCCACAGCGCCACCGCGGCCGCGATGTAGGAAAGGCTCGCGGCGAACTCGGGGATTCGTTCGCGCCCGGTAAGCGCGGATACCGGCCGGCGCAGGGAATCGGCGATCGCGGCCTGTTCCTCAGGGGTCGGCTGGCCAAGCACACCCCCGATATCGACCTATTCCGGGCATTTCTTTACCGCCGCGAGGTCGCAATCTCCGGCTCAGACCGGCCTCTCAGGGTTCGGGTAACTACGGTGTTCCAGCCGCTCGACGCCGTCGCGCACCAACCGACCGAACCTCGCACGCCAATCGCGCAAAACGCCCCGGCGTCCGCTTCGCCACGCGGCGGCGCAACGGTCGATGATCTAGCGTACGTCGCCGGGCCTGCGTGGTCGAGGCAAGGAGCTCGTTGGAGGCTGTGCGCGATGCGGTATGTCGACGGCGCTGAGGGCGGTCGTCTTCCTCGCGGGCGTCGGCGTCAGCCTCGGCGCTAGCTGGGTCCTCGTCCTACGCCTCGAGCGCGTCGGCCAACGGTTCGGCTTCTCGGAGGCGTTGCTTGGGCTCGTGGCTGCGCTCGCGGCCGACGCGCCCGAGGTGACCGCCGCGGTGACGGCCCTGATCAACCACGACCGCAGGATCGGCGCCGGTGTCGTGCTCGGGTCGAACGTGTTCAATCTCGCCGCGCTGCTCGGGCTGTCGGCGCTGGTCGCGGGCACCGTCGCGCTGCACAGGCGCGTCGTCCTGATGAACGGAGCCGTTGCGATCTGGACCGCCGTGCTCTGCCTGCTCGCGGTGACGGGAGTTGTCCCAGTGATCGCCGCGCTCGCTCTCGAGCTGATCGTCTTCGTGCCGTATGCGGTCCTGCTCGCGCGCGGAACCTCGCTGCTCGATCGACTCCCGGCGCTGCACGGCTGGTCGGACTGGCTTGCCCAGGCGATTGGCGAGGAGGAGGTCGAGCTCGAGGCGGCGATCCATCCGCGCCGCGGCGGCCCGCGCGACGCCCTCGTGGCGTGTGCAGCACTCGTCGTGGTCGTCGCGGCGAGCGTCGCGATGGAGCAGGAGGCCTCGGCGCTCGGTAGCGACTGGTCAATCGCGCCGATCATCGTCGGCGCCCTCGTCCTCGCGGCGGTGACGAGCCTGCCGAACGCCGTTGCAGGCGTCTATCTCGCGGCTCGCGGACGCGGCAGTGCGACCCTCAGCACCGCGCTCAACAGCAACCTCTTGAACGCGCTGGCAGGCCTCCTCCTACCGGCAAGCATCCTCGGCCTCGGCGCGCCGTCGTCGCAGACGACTCTCGTCGTGACGGCATACGCGGGCATGACGTTGCTTGCGCTCGTAACCGCGCATGTCGATCACGGCCTGCGGCGAAGCGCCGGCGCCGCAATCATCGGCGCCTACGCGATCTTCGTCGCGCTCCTCTTAACGGTGGTCTGACGCGTGTCCCGCATTCTGTACAAACGCCCCGGGCTCTGATTGGCCCCGGTGGCGCCCACGAGCAGCGGCTACTCATCGAGAATGTGCGGATGAGCGCGAGCAACCGCGGCATCGCATGCTACGACGAGGTGTTCGCGGCGGACGGCGCCGGGCGCCCGCATGCGGACGCGCTGATCAGGGAGCTCGAGCGGCTCGGTCCCGAGCGGCTTGTCGCGGCGGGGCAGTTGCGCGATGCGCTCTTCATGCGCCAGGGGATCACGTTCGACCTGACGACCGCTGACGGAGCCGTCGCGGACCGCCCGTTCCCGCTCGACCTGGTCCCGCGGATCATCCCGGCGACCGAGTGGACGATGATCAAGCGCGGCCTCGCGCAGCGCATCAGGGCGCTCAACCACTTCGTCGCCGACGTCTACCACGAGCGCGAGATCGTCAAGGCGAAGATCGTCCCGTGGACGTTGATCGCGAGCCGCTCGCACTTCGCGCGCTCGGCCTACGGCATCCGCCCGCCCGGCGGGGTCTACACGCACATCGCGGGCTGCGACCTCGTCCGCGACGCCGACGGACGCTGGAAGGTCTTGGAGGACAACGTCCGCACGCCCTCGGGCATCTCGTACATGCTGGAGAACCGGATCGCGATGACGCGCCTCGTGCCCTCGCTCTTCGCGTACTACCGGGTGCGCCCGATCGACGAGTATCCGCTGCTCCTGCTCCAGTCGCTGAAGTCGGTCGCCCCTGGACCCGAAGGCGAGGCGACCGTCGTCGTCTGGACGCCGGGACCCGCTAACAGCGCCTACTTCGAGCACGCCTTCCTCGCGCGCCAGATGGGCGTCGAGCTCGTCGAAGCCTCGGATCTCGTGGTGCGCGACGACGTCTGCTACATGCGCACGACCAACGGGCTCGCCCGCGTCTCCGCCATCTACCGCCGTCTCGACGACGCGTTCATCGACCCGCTCGAGTTCCGTCCCGACTCGCTGCTCGGCGTCCCGGGCCTGATCCGCGCTTACCGCGCCGGCACGGTCGCGATCGCCAACGCGATCGGCACGGGCGTCGCCGACGACAAGGCGATCTACTGCTACGTGCCCGAGATGATCCGCTTCTATCTCGCCGAGGAGCCGCTGCTCGACAACGTAAAGACATACCTGCTCGACGATCCCGAGCAGCTCGAGCACGCACTCGATCGGATCGACGAGCTCGTCTTCAAGCCAACCGGCGAGTCGGGCGGTCGTGGCGTCGTCATCGGGCCGCACACCGACGCGGCGCGGCTCGCGTCGCTCGCCGTGACGGTCCGCGCCGACCCGTCGCAGTGGATCGCGCAGGAGCTCGTCCAGCTCTCGACCGTGCCGAGCGTGCTCGCGGATGGCTCGCTCGCGCCGCGCCACGTCGACCTGCGGCCGTTCGCGATCTTCGGCGAGCAGATCCGCATCGTCCCCGGCGGCCTCACGCGCGTCGCGCTCGAGGCGGGCTCGATGGTCGTCAACTCCTCGCGCGGCGGCGGCTCGAAGGACACCTGGGTGCTGGCCGACGCCGGGGAGGAGCCTGCGCTCCCAGGGTCGCCGGAGCTACAGCCGTTCACGCCACCGGCGCTCCCCGACCTGCGCCTGGGCTCGTGGACCGGTCAAGCCCAACAGCAACAGCAGCACAGCCAACAGCAGGATCCGCCCGCGAGCTCCTGATGCTCGCCCGCATCGCCCACGAGCTCTTCTGGCTCGGCCGCAACATCTCGCGCGCCGAGCACACCGCGCGCCTGATCGACGGCGTCTTCCAGGCGGACGTGCAGGCCTACCACGAGGATCCCAGCGGCGTGACCCTTTCCTGGGACGCGGTGCTGGCGATCATGGGCTCGACCGCGACGACCTCGCACGCGCGCGCCTCGCGCGATGAGACCGTGGCGCTGCTGTCGACCGACCCCACGAACGTGCACTCGGTGCTCGCGAGCGTCGCGCGTGCCCGCGAGGGCGCGCGGACCGTACGCGACGTGATCAGTGCCGAGATGTGGGAGGCGATCAACGGCTTTCAGCTTGGCCTGGCCGAGGCCGCGGTGGGCGTCACGGGCTACGCGGGGCCGTACTCGTTCGTCTCCTACGTGAAGAACCGGGCGGCCTTGTTCTGGGGCGTCGCGGCACGGACGATGCTGCGCGACGAGGCCTACGCGTTCCTTGACGCCGGCGGGCGTTTCGAGGGCGCCGACATGGTCTTGCGGATGCTGCGAGTGGCCCTGCCGGCAGCGGGCGAGGAGCCCCCTGACGCCCACCACTTGAGCTCGCTGCATGATGGTCAGGCGCTCGCGCTGCTCCAGGCGGTCGGCGGGCTCCAGGCTTACCGGCGCTCCTCGGCGAGCGCGCCGAGCGCCGCCGCCGTTGCGGGCTTCCTCCTCTTCACGCCGACCTATCCGGATTCGGTCGCGGCCTCGATTGGAGCGGTGCGCGACGCGCTCCTGCTCGCCGATCTCGCGCCCCGCAGCTCAGACCCGGTTCTGCGCCTCTCGCGGATCCTCGCCGACCTCGGCTTCCGTGCCGCCGGCGCCGCGGCGCAGGGCAGTCTGCGCGAGATCTGCGAGAGCGTCGGCTCGGAGCTTGCGCTCGCCGACAGCGACATCTCCGAACGGTACTTTGGCGGCGTGGCGCCGACCGAGCGCATCAGGACCGCGTGAGCACCGGTGCACTTCGCGATCCACTACACGACGGAGTACCACTACGAGGCGCCCGTCACCGACAACCTGAACGCGCTACGCGTACGGCCGGCGGTCACCGCGACCCAGCGCGTCGACGAGTTCCACGTGCGCATCGACCCGGAGACACGCCTCGGCCGTCACGCGGACTATTTCGGCACGGAGGTCATCGAGTTCGGCATTTCGAAGCCGCACAGCGCGCTGACGATCGACGTTCGCGCGCGCGTCGTCACCTCCGAGCCCGCCGAGCCGCCGGAATCTGCCTGGGAGGAGATCGGCTCGCCGGCCTATCTCGAGGCGGCCGGCGAGTACCTGCTCGCGAGCATTCCGGAGCCCTCGCCGAGCGCGCTCGCGGAGTTCAACCACCTCACCCGAGCGCCCACTCCGCTCGGCGCGGCGCTGCATTTGTGCGAGCACATACCTGACCGCTTCGCCTACCGGCGCGGCATCACCTACGTCGGCTCGACCGTCGCCGACCTGCTCGACATCGGCGCCGGCGTCTGCCAGGACTTCGTGCACCTCGGGCTGATCGTGCTGCGCCGTGCCGGTATCGCGGCCCGCTACGTCTCCGGCTACCTGTTCGCGGCGCCGAGTGACGGGGGCGATGACTCGATCGAGGTCGACACGCACGCCTGGCTCGAGGTCCTGCTCCCTGCCTCGAGCGGACACGGCGAGCCGGTGTGGGTCGGCCTCGACCCGACGAACCGCGCGCGCGCCGACGAGCGCTACGTGAAGATCGGTCACGGGCGCCACTACGACGACGTCCCGCCGATCAAGGGCGTCTACCGGGGCGGCCCCTCAGAGCTGACCGCGCGCGTGCTGATGACCCGCCTGGACCCGGCGCGCGCGGCGCGCGCATAGAGCACGCGCCGCCTCCGGCCTCGCGCCCGGTTATCTTGTGCAGCCGATGACGGGCAGCAGTGCACGCCGCACACTCCCGCGGCCTCGCCCGCTCACCGCGGCCGCGATCGTGCTCCTCGCGATGGCCGCGCTCGCGTCCGCGGCCGCCGCCGCGACGCCGCCCGCCTCGCCTAACTGCTTGCCGCAAACGGTCGATGCCTCGGCCGTGCTCCCCAACACGCCGCTGCTGGTGAGCCCCGCGCCCAACACCGCCGACGCGATGCCCCAGAACCAGATCAGCTTCCTCGGCGCCCCCGCCTCGACGATCACGAACGTGGCGGTCACCGGCAGCCAGTCCGGCGCCCACGCCGGCACGCTTCAGCCGTACGCCGCCTTCAATGGTGCGAGCTTCGTCCCGACGCAGCCGTTCACATCGGGCGAGACGGTCACGGTCACCGGCACCTACACCGCCCCGGGCGGCACGCCCACGAACTTCAGCTACAGCTTCGTCGTCGCCGCGCCCGACGTGCTCGCCCCGATTCCCGAGACCGGGCGCACGACCGGGCCACCCGGCACGATCCTGCACTTTCAATCAGCGCCGACGGTCACGCCGCCGAACGTGAAGGTCTACGTCGACACGCCGCAAGCGCAGCCGGGCGGGGACATCTTCTTCTCGGTCTACCCGGGGCCGGGCGCGACGGGCCCCGAGATCATGAACCCGAAGGGCCAGCTCGTCTGGTTCGACCCGCTCCCGACGGGCACGTTCGCGACAAACGTCCAGGTCCAGCGCTACCTCGGCCAGCCCGTCCTCACCTGGTGGCAGGGCACGATCAGCCACCACGGGTTCGGTCTCGGTCAGGGCGAGATCTACAGCACGAGCTACCAGCCGATCGCGACGGTCTCCGCGGGCAACGGCCTCGCCGAGGACCTCCACGAGTTCGAGCTGACGCCTTCGGGCACCGCCCTGATCACTGCCTGGAAGCCGCTGCTCTGCGACCTCACTTCCGCCGGCGGTCCGGCCGGTGGCGCCCTCTACGACGCGGTGATGCAGGAGATCGATGTGAAGACCGGCCTCGTGATGTACGAGTGGGACTCGCTCGACCACGTCCCGCTCGCGGACTCCCACGCTCCGCCCGCCGCCCACTCGACGACGATCTGGCCGTGGGACTGGTTTCACATGAACTCGATCCAGCTCCAGTTCGACAACAGCCTGCTGATCTCATCGCGCGCGACCTGGACCGTCTATGACGTCGACTCGGCGACGGGCCAGATCGTCTGGGAGCTCGGCGGCCGCCAGTCCAGCTTCAAGCTCGGTCCCGGCGCCGCGTTCTCCTGGCAGCACGACGCGCGCCAGCTCGGGCCGGACCTGTTCACGGTCTTCGACAACAGCGGCCCGCCAGTCGCCCATCCGGCCTCGCGCGGCCTGCTGATCAGGATCAACACCGCCAGCCACACGGCAACCCTCGCCCACGCGGCCGTCCCGCCGAGCCCGGTCTTCGCGCAGACCCAGGGCGACATCGAGCCGCTCACGGGCCAGAAGTGGTGGCTCGAGTTCGGCGATGTCGGCCAGATCGAGGAGCTCAGCGCGAGCGGCAGGGTGCTCTTCCTCGCACACTCGCCGACCGACACGCAGATCTACCGTGCGCTGCGCTTTCCCTGGAGCGCGCAGCCGGCGGCGCCGCCCGCGCTCGCCGTCGCGCACTCGGCTCACGGCCTCACTCTCTTCGCCTCGTGGAACGGCGCGACGGGCGTCGCATCGTGGCGCGTCATGTCGGGTGCGAGCGCAACCGCCCTGACCGCGGGGGCGACAACCCGCGCGAGCGGTTTCGAGACGGCGCTGACCGCGCCCGCGAGCGCGTTCGTCGCGGTCCAGGCGCTGTCGGCGAAGGGCGTCGTGCTCGCAACGTCGGCTGTCGAGCCGGCGGCTTAGGTTTTGGGCTGGCGCGATGGTGCGCGAGGCTCGCTCTTCCGGCAGATGCGCGTTCCCCTCGTCGTGCTGGCTTTAGTCGCCGCGGCGACGGCCGCGGCGTTCGCGCTCGCCTCGGCGGGCTCGCCGGCGAACGCCGGCCTGGCGTGGAGCACGCCCGCGACGCTGCCGACCTGCGGCAGCCCGAGCCAGCCACGGGTCGTCTTCCCCGACAGCGCGCCGACTGTGGGCACGGGGCCGGGCGCGATCGTCTGGCTCGGCTCCGGTTGCCCGACGGGGCCGCCAACGCTCGATGCCGCGGTGCTGCGCACCGACGCTCCTGGCCCGCCTCGCTCGCTCACGACTGTGCCGCTGACGCGCTTCGCCGCGCTCGCCGGCACGACCGCAGGCCAGCTCGTGGCGCTCGCGGGAGCCGGCGGCAGGGCACTGCTCGGCGATGGGTTCGCGACGCAGGGCTTCGCCAGGCTGCGCAAGCTCGCCGGCGCCGACACCCTCCTCGCGACCCAGACGGGTTTCATCGGCGACGTCGACGTGGCGACGGTCTCCGGCAGCGAGATCCTGATCCGCGCGCAGCGCCACTACATGCGCCACTTCGGCCGCGCGGTCGCGATCCGCGCCGGCCGCGAGCCGCCGGCTGCACTCGCGATCGGCATGGACTACCGCGCCGACCGCCTGATCGTCTGGGACGAGCGGGGCGAGATCTACGCGCGCTATGTCACAAACGACAATCACGTCAAGCGCCTGCAGCGGCTCGGTCCGGCGGGCTATGACCCGCAGATCTCCGCGGTCCTCTCCGACGATGACCGCGCGTTTGTCATCTGGACGGACGAGCCGCCGGTCGGTAGCGCCGGCACCGCTCGCATCCTGGTCGCGCACTCGGCGGTCGGGCCTCGCTTTCACAGAACGCGGACGCTCGCGTCCTTCCCGGAGTCCGCGAGCTCGCGCCTGCCGCCTGGGGCGGTCGCCGCCGAACGCCTCTCGAGCGAGGGCGTCGCGTTGCTCTGGCCGGCGCGCTCGTCGAGCGGCGACCTCGTCCTCGATGCCGCGCCGGCGCGCCAGTACGGCGTGCTCGCTCCGAGCGTGATCGCGATCGCCGGCGAGGACGTGCATCTCGGCGCCGTCGCAACCGGTCCGCGCAACGAGCTCGTCGCGCTGCTCGCGGCCGCGCCGGCGGATTCCGCGTCGCCCGCGATCTTCGCGGTCCGCTCGAACGTCGTGCGCGACCCGGGCGGGCTCGGCTTCGGCGCGCTGGTCGAGCTCGCTGGCCCGGGTCCGAACGCGGCGCCGGCGATCGCGGTCGACCCCGAGAGCGATGCGGCGATCGCCGCGTGGCAGTCGGGCGCCGGCATCTCCTGGGCGCGCGGGACGCCGGGCTAGGTGCGAATCCTCGTCGTCGGCGGCGGCATCGTCGGGGTGGCCGCCGCGCGCCTGCTCGCCGCCGACCACGATGTCCTGCTGCTCGAGAAGGAAGACCGGCTCGCCACCCATCAGACGGGCCACAACAGCGGCGTCGTCCATGCCGGCCTCTACTACGCCCCGAACTCGCTGAAGGCGCGCCT
The DNA here is from genome assembly GCA_963773395.1 of uncultured Solirubrobacterales bacterium. GTDB lineage: Bacteria > Actinomycetota > Thermoleophilia > Solirubrobacterales > Solirubrobacteraceae > Palsa-513. Next base: position 380,280 of record CAVZAY010000001.1, read on the forward strand.
CTGCCGCCGCGGCGGCGAGCTCCTGCGCGCCTTCTGCGCGGCGCACGACATCCCGCTCGTGGAGCTCGGCAAGCTCGTGGTGGCGCTCGATCGCGCCGAGCTCGACAGCTTGCACGCGCTGGGCGAGCGGGCGCACGCCAACGGTGTCCCGGACCTGCGTCTGCTCGACGCCGCAGGCCTGCGCGCCGTCGAGCCCCACGCGACGGGCGTCGGCGCGCTGCACTCGCCGCACACCGCGGTCGTCGACTTCGCCGCGGTCACGCGTGCCCTCGCCGAGGAGATCGGCGCCGTGCGCACGAACACGGCGGTTCGCCGGCTCCACGCCGACGCCACCGTCGAGCTCGAGACGGGCGAGCTCCTCGCTGCGGACCGCGTGCTCGTCTGTGCCGGCCTCCAGTCCGATCGCCTCGCGCGGGCGTCGGGCCAGCCGGGCGAGCCCGCGATCGTCCCGTTCCGCGGCGACTACTGGCGCCTTCGTCGCGAGCGCACCCACCTCGTGCGCGGCCTCATCTACCCGGTTCCCGATCGCGAGCTCCCGTTTCTGGGCAGCCACCTGACGCGCCGCCTGGACGGCGAGGTCTGGGTCGGTCCGAACGCGGCGCTCGCTCTCGCGCGCGAGCGCTATTCGCGCCGTGCGTTCGTGCCGCGCGACGCCGGCGCGGCGCTGGCCTTCCCGGGCACGCGCCGCCTGCTCGCGCGCCACTGGCGCGCCACCGTCCGCGAACGGCGTGCCGGCGCGCGGAGCGCGATCCGCTACGTCCCCGAGCTGACGCCGGCCGATCTCGAGCGCGGGCCCTGCGGCATCCGCGCGCAGGCGCTCGACGCCAGCGGGACTCTGCTCGACGATTTCGCCCTCGCGCGCGCAGGGCCGGTCGTCTTCGTGCGCAACGCGCCCTCGCCCGCGGCGACCTCGGCGCTGGCGATCGCCGAGGAGCTCTGCGAGCGGCTTCGCTGACGCATCAGCCGGCCTGCGCGGTCGGGCGGACGAGGATCTCGTTGAGCGTCATCCGGCGGGGGCGCGAGACCGCGAACGCGATCACCTCCGCGATGTCCTCGGCCCGGATTGCGACCTCGCTGACGAAGCGCTCCGTCGCCTGCCTGGTCTCGGCGTGGGTGATGTGCCCTGCCAGCTCGGTGTCGACGGCGCCAGGCTCGATGACCATGACGCGGATCTCGGGCTGTAGCTCCTGGCGCAGCGACTCCGACCAGCCGTTGAGCCCCCACTTGGTGGCCGCGTAGACGCCGTTGGTTGGCCGCGCGGTGCGCCCCGCCACCGATGAGATGTTGATCAGGTCGCCGCCGCCATCGCGGAGCTGGTCGAGAAACAGCTCGGTGGCCGTGATCGCGCCGAGCAGGTTGACCTCGATCATCTGGCGGTAGTCGGCGCGCCGCTCGTACGAGAACGGCCCGAGCAGCATCACGCCGGCGTTGTTGACGAGGATGTCGGCGCCACCGAGCTCGTCCTGCACGCGCTGGGCGGCGCGCTCGAGCGCAGCGCGGTCGGTGACATCCGCCTCGATCGCCAGCGCGTCAGCGCCGAGCTCGCGGGCGAGAGCCTCGATCCTCTCGGGGCGCCGCGCCAGTAGCGCGACGCGATGCCCGTCGGCGGCGAGTGCACGCGCGGTCGCCGCGCCGATGCCCGATGACGCGCCGGTGATGACCGCGACCCGCGCCTCGTTGTGGTTGGTGTTCATCCTCGATTCCCCTTCGCCTTGGTGAGCAGCTTGCGTCCCGGCTCGACCGGCAGGCCGGGGCGTCGACGGCCAGCGTCGCACAGAAAGCCCGACATCGAGTGCTCACGCTGGTGCTAGGCCGGCGCAAACGCGCTGACCTCTGACTCCCTGGGATCGATGACGCCGAGGTCCTCGAGGACCTTGTGTCAGCTGGCGCTGGGCCCGTAGTAGTCGGCGTTGACCGCGGTGAAGCGCAGCCACTCGGCCGGCAGCTGGTCTTCGGCGAAGATCGCATCGACCGGACAGGACTCGACACAGGCATCGCAGTCGATGCACTCTTCGGGGTCGATGTAGAGCATCTCGGCCTCCGCGAAACCCGGCTCGTCGGGCGTCGGATGGATGCAGTCGACCGGGCAGACCTCGACGCATGAGCTGTCCTTGGTGCCAATGCACGGTTCGGCGATCACGTAGGTCATGGGCGGTAACCTAACACGTTTTCTACACGGCTTCTGTGTAAAGTGACGGCGTGGAGGCGCGCGAGGACTCTCGCAGTGCGCTCGCTCCGAGCACCAGAGCGCGCCTGCTCGAGCTGCTCGGACAGCTCGGCCGGCCGGTCAGCACCGGCGAGCTCGGAGGGCTGACGGGTCTGCATCCGAACGGCGTTCGCGCGCACCTGCAGGCCTTGCTCGCGGCTGGGCTCGTGGTCCGCGGGCGCGAGTGCGGCGCGCGCGGCAGGCCGCGCGACCTGTGGTCGGCCAAGCGCGCGCCGGCGCCGGGCGCGGAGCTGCGTCCCTACGTCGACCTGTCGCGATGGCTCGCCGGAGCAATCGGTCGCGGGGGCATCGCGGCGGTCGAGCGGGCGGGGCGACGCACCGGGCGCGAGCTCGCGCGAAGCGGTGCTCGAGCGGCACCGGTGGAGGCGATCGAGGAGTCGCTCGCGGCGCTCGGCTTCGCACCTCGACGCGGCGCGTGGACCCGCGAGCTCGTCACCTTCCGTCTGTGCAACTGCCCCTACAGTGAGGCCTTGAGCGACGCCCCGGCGGCCGTCTGCGCGCTGCACCGCGGGATCACCGCGGGCTTGCTCGACGTCGCCTACGCGGGTGCGACGCTCGACCGGTTCACCCCGCGCGAGCGTCCCGACGCGGAATGCGTCATCGCGATCCGCAAGCCACGCGGCGCGGCGGCTCTGCGCTGAAGCGCTAGCGCGGCGCGAGGCGTGTGCGCGCCAGTCCCGCGAGCGCGCCGAGCGGTAGGCAGGCGTAGTGCACGTAATAGGTTGCGCCGGCGCCGCCGCCGAGGGCGGTGAACGTGCCGAGCGCGCCGAACAGCGCGTCGAAGCCGATCCACGCGAGCGCCCAGCTCCACGCCGGGGTCTCGACGATCGCGAAGAACAGGGGCACCACCCGCACGCTGAGGATCCGCTCTTTGGGTCGCAGCGCGACGTAGGCGCCGATGACCGCCGCGAGCGCGCCGGCGTTCCCGATCAGCGGCGTCGCCGAGCCCGGCTCGGCCGCGAGCGCGAGCGCAAGCGCCACGATCCCGCCGAGCACGTACAGCGCCAGTAGCCACGCATGCCCGAGCTCGTCCTCGACCGCACCGCCGAATACTGCGAGCAGCGACAGGTTCACGACCAGCTGGAGCGCGTTGCGTGCGATGAAGACCGAGCTGAGCGCGGTGATCCAGGTCGGTGGCTGCGCCCCCACGCGCCCGACGACGCCCGGCTGTCCGGTGCACAGCACGGCCTGCCCGAGCGCGCCGAGCCCGATCGCACAGTGCTGCCCCAGGTGCGCCCACTCGTAGGGGATCGTCCCCCATCGCACAACCGTCACAGCGCTCGGTCCACCAAAGAGCGCGCCTCCCGAGCCGATCGCGACGAGGTAGGCGATCAGGCTCGCCGCGATCAGCGCGAGCGTCACGTACGGACGGCGCTCGCGCGGGACGCCGTCCTTGACCGGGATCACGTCAGGAGCGCGCGAGCGGGCCGCTGCCCGCGAGCGCCTGCGGCACGTGCTGGTCTGCGTGATAGGAGGAGCGCACCAGCGGCCCGGCGGCGACGTGCTCGAAGCCGAGCGCGTATGCGGCCTGCTCGAGCGCCTTGAACTCGTCGGGATGCCAGTAGCGCACGACCGGCAGGTGCTCGGCGCTCGGGCGCAGGTACTGGCCCACCGTTAGCACCTGCACGCCGTGCTCGCGCAGGACGCCGAACGTCTCGACCATCTCCTCGTGCGTCTCGCCGAGTCCGACCATCAGCCCGGACTTCGTCGTCACCTGACCGCCACCGAGCTGCTTCGCGTTGGCGAGCACGCGCGCAGAGCGCAGGAACTGCGAGCCGCGCCGCGCGACCGGATAAAGGCGCGGCACTACCTCGACGTTGTGGTTGAAGACGTCGGGGCGCTCGGCGACGACGCGCGCAAGCGGCATCTCCTGGCCCTGGAAGTCGGGCGTCAGCACCTCGACCTGGCAGCCGGGGGCCTGCCGGCGGACCTCGCGGATCACTGCTGCGAAAGCCCCCGAGCCGAGGTCTGGCAGGTCGTCGCGGTCGACGGAGGTGATGACGGCGTGGCGCAGCCCCATCCGTGCGATCGTGCGCGCGACGCGCGCTGGCTCGAGCGGGTCGTGCCAGGTCGGCTTGCCCGACTTCACATTGCAAAAGCCGCAGCGGCGCGTGCACGTGTCGCCGAGGATCATGAACGTCGCGGTACCGCGCTCCCAGCACTCGCCGACGTTGGGGCACGCCGCCTCCTGGCAGACGGTGTGCAGGTTCTCGCCCTCGATCAGGCGGTTCAGCTCGCGGTAGCGCGGCCCTCCGGGCGCCGGCACCTTGAACCAAGGGGGCTTGCGCGCGCGCAGCTCGACCGTCTGCTCGCCGAGCACGCTGCGCACGTCCATCCCGCCGGGCCTCGAGCGTGATCTCGTTGCGGCCATCGTCCGGAAACTCTACGCCGCGACCGCCGGGGCAACGGCTGCCTCGAGGCGCGCGCGCGAGACGAGCCGCTGGCGGCGCCCGAGCGCGCTCGCAAGCTCGTAGGCGACGCGGCGGCGCACGCAGCTCATCCGGCCGGTCGCGCCGGTCTCCCGCGCGACCGAAGTGATCTGTACGCCTTCGAGGCCGCAGGGGACGATCCAAGCGAACGGCTCGAGGTCGTTCTCGACATTGATCGCGAAGCCGTGGGTGCTGACGCGCCGCTGCACGTGGATCCCGAGCGACGCGATCTTGCGCTCGCCGACCCAGACCCCGGTCGGTCGCTCGTCGGCGCCACGCGCCTCGATCCCCTCGCCGGCGAGCGTGCTGACGATCGCCGATTCCATCATGCGCAGGAACTCGACGATCGGACCGAGCCTCACGATCGGGTAGCCGACGAGCTGCCCGGGCCCGTGGTAGGTGAGCTTGCCGCCGCGGTCGACATCGACGATCTCGATCCCCCGCGCCGCGTACCAATCTTCGGCGAACGGCAGCTCACCCGGCTCGGTGCGGCGGCCCCTCGTGTAGACGGGCGGATGCTCGAGCAGCAGCAGCACGTCGGGCACGGCGTCGGCTTGGCGCGCTGCGCGCACCGCCTCCTGCAGCGAAAGCGCCTCGCGATAGGGGACGAGCCCGAGCTCGCAAACCCAAAGATCAGCCATGCGTTTGAGGATGACAGAAGCGCATCGGCCCGATTCGCCCACGGCTTAAAGTCTGTGGAAACGACTCGGGAGGCCTCCCAATGACAGTAAAGCTCGAAGGACGCGAGCGCGAGATCGTGGCCGCGCCCAACTATGCGGTCGCCTCGATCCCGCGTTCGGACGGAACCGTCCAATCGGTTGTCGTCTGGGCGGACGTCGACGGCGAGCAGATCCTCCTCAACAGCGCGATCGGACGCCACTGGCCGGCGAACCTCAAGCGCGCCGGGCGCGCGACGGTCCTCGTGATCGCCGACAACGACCCTTACGAGTGGGTCGCGGTCGAGGGCGAGCTCGTGGAGGCCACAACCGACGGCGCGGACGACGACATCGACCGCCTCGCGAAGAAGTACCTCGGCGTCGACAGCTACCCCTATCGCCGCCCCGAGGAGCGGCGCATCAGCTTCAGGCTGCGCCCGCAGCGGATGAAGTACGTGAACCAGGGCTGACGCGAACTGCGCCTGCCTGCTCGAGCTGCCCTTCGCCGACGAGAACCCGATCGCCGATCAGCACCGCCGGCACGTCGCTCACGCCGAGCGCGAGCGCCTCCGCGGTGGCGCGCTCGAGTTCCGCGCGCACCGAGCGCGCTTCGAGCGCCTTGAGGAGCGCCCGCGGATGTATCTCGCAAGCGGCGCCCGCGATCACGATGTTGTCGTCGACGCTGAGCGCACGACCGCCGGCGAAAGCTTGGCGAAACGCGGCGAGCGCGAACGGGACTCCCTTGCCGATCTGTGCCGCGTAGGTCGCCGCGAGCATCGCGCGCTCGGAGTCGAACGGGAACGGTGACGGCCAGACGATCTCCTGCAGCCCGAGCGCGCGGGCCCGGCGCTCGATCACATCCAGCGCCGCAAGCCTGTCCGTCTCGCACCGGTAGGCCTCGAAGCTCTCCGCGGCGGGCAGCGATCGCGCCAGGATCGGAACCCACGGACATGGCCCCGGCACAACCGCGAGGACCCGTTCCGCAGCGAGGTAGGCGGTCGGGCTGAAGAGGTCGAAGTAGAACTGCGGGGGCCGTCCGCGATCTCTGTCGATGAGCCGGCTGCGCACTGGTCCGGCCTCCTCGTTGCTCATTCGGCCAATGCTAGACGCAGCGTCCAGTGCTCGCGAGAGCTGCTCACCGCGCGCGTGACGAGCAGCACGGGTGAGGAGCCGTCCGCGACTGCGGACGGCTCACCCGTGGATCAGCCAGCCGTCGGCGGCGCGCGCGGCTTCCATCACGGCTTCGGAGAGCGTCGGATGGCCGTGGACGCTGCGGGCAATCTCGGGGTAGCCGCCCTCGAGCGCGCGGACGTTGACGAGCTCTTGGATCAGCTCCGTCGCGCGGGTGCCCACGATGTGGGCGCCGAGCAGCTCGCCGTAGCGCCGGTCGCCGACGACCTTGACGAGGCCCGTGCGATCGCCGTATACGGTCCCCGCGCCGACGGCGCCGTAAGGGACCTTGCCGACGACGACGTCGTGGCCGCGCTCGCGCGCCTGCGCCTCCGTCAATCCGAAGCTCGCCACGTTCGGCGAGCAGAAGGTTGCGCGCGGGATGTCCTCGTAGGCGAGCGGGTGGGTCGTCAGCCCCGCGGCGTCCTCGACGGCGATGATCCCCTCGTCCGAGGCTTTGTGCGCGAGCGCCGGGCCGGCGACGAGATCGCCGATCGCGTAGACCCCAGGGCGCGAGGTGCGCATCGCCCCGTCGACCGCGACCAGGCCACGCTCGTCGAGCGCAACGCCCGCCGCCTCGAGCCCGAGCGCGGCGACATCGGGGCCGCGTCCGGTCGCGATCACGAGCCAATCGACCGTCACCTGCTGGTCGCCGAGCGCGAACGTGACGGCGGTCTTGGTCGCCTTGACTTCAGCAACCGCGGTGCCGGTATGCACCTTGATGCCCTGCCGCTTGAGCCCGCGCTCGACGAGCGTCGAGATGTCCGCGTCCTCGGCGGGCACGACGTGGTCGAGCATCTCGATCAGGTAGGTCTCGCTCCCGAGGCGGGCGTAGGCGGAGGCGATCTCGCTGCCCGAGGCGCCGGCGCCGACGACCGCGAGGCTCCTGGGCAGCTCTGCGAACGCCCATGCCTCCTCGGTGCCGACGATCCGCCCGCCGAGCTCGATGCCAGGCAGCCCGCGCGGTACCGAGCCGGTGGCGAGCACGATCGTCTTCGCGCTCAGCACGTCCTCGCCAACCTTCACGGTGCCGTCAGCGGTCAGCGAGCCCTCGCCCGTGACGAGCTCGATCTTGTTCTTCTTGAACAGTCCGCTGACGCCGCTCGTCAGCGTGTGCACGACCTTCGCCCGGCGCTCCATGACCGCGGCGAAGTCGACCTCGGGCGCCGGCACCTTGACTCCGAACTCACCGGCCTCGCGCACCTCCGTGAGGATGTCGGCGGAGCGCAGCACCGCCTTCGCCGGAATGCAGGCGTAGTTGAGGCAGCGCCCGCCGACCGCGTCCTTCTCGATCACGGCGGTGCTCATGCCGAGCTGCGCGGCGCGAATCGCCGCCACATAGCCGCCCGGGCCCGAGCCGATGACGACGCAGTCGAAGCTCCTCGATGCCATCGGTCCGTACCCTAGCGAGCCGTGAAATGCGGCACGTTTTCCAGCCCGGTGCTCGATCCGCGATGCTGCCGGCATGGATAGCGACGACCTCGAGATCGCGCCGGGTGTGCGCGTGCCGCGCAGCGAGGTGGAGCTTCGCACGAGCCGCTCCTCGGGTCCCGGCGGGCAGCACGCGAACGTCACCGCCTCGCGCGTCGAGGCCGTGTTCGATGTCGAAGCCTCGAGCTCGCTGCCGCCCGCTGCGCGCGAGCGCCTGCGCGAGCGACTCGGAGCGCGCGTCAGCGCCTACGCGCAGGACGAGCGCAGCCAGCTGCGAAATCGCGAGCTCGCGCTCGAGCGCCTGCGCGCGCGCCTCGCGGACGCGCTGTACGAGCCGCCGCAGCGGCGTCCGACGCGCCCGACGCGGGCCGCGCGAGAGCGCCGCGCGCAGGCCAAGCGCGAGCAGTCGGAGCTCAAGCGCTCGCGCCGCCCGCCCGAGCCGCAATGACGTTCTTAGGCCGGGCGGCCCCCGCCGCGGCGCGTCACCGCGATCCGCCCCATCACGCGGATCAGCTTCCAGAAAAGCCACGCGGAAGGAATGAGCACGCCCAGGCACAGCGCCGCCCCGCCGATCGAGCGCGCCTCGACGAGAAACAGCGAGAAGAGCAGGATCGTCAGCGTCAGCAGAATCTCGAAGAGGAGCACCGCCCAGTAGCGCGCGAGGATCATCCCGCCCGCGATCGTTCCCACTAGCGCCGTGAACGCGAGCACCGAGGGCCCGGGATGCTTGCCGTTGATCGTCGCGCCGGCCAGATAGGCGATCAGGTTGCCGAGCGCGAGTGCGCAGGCCACGACGATCGCTGCGAGCAGGCCGAACGGTCGCTCTCCCGGGGCGAGCGGCTCGAGCTGAGCTCGCGCGGCCGCGTCGCGGGCCTCGCCGCGCGTCATCGGCCGCTCCACGACGACGCTCGCCGGTCGCGTCTTGCGACGCCTAGGCGCGGACAACTCCGGCCGCCCCTCGGAGCGCGCTCGCCGCCGCCCTCGGATCACTCGCCTGCCCGATCGCCCTGACGACGGAGACCCCGTGTGCACCGGCCGCGAACACCTCGCTGACGTTCGACGGGTCGATCCCGCCGATCGCGAAGAACGGCACGCGTGCGTGCGCTGCGCCGTAGCGCACGAGCTGGAGCCCGACCGGTGCGTAGGTGGGCTTGGTCGGCGTCGCCCACACCGGCCCGACGCCGATGTAGTCGACGCCGGCGGCGGCGTCGATCTGCGCCTGTGAATGCGTTGAGAGCCCGATGAGCCGCTCCGCGCCAACGAGCTCGCGCGCCCGCGACACCCCCACGTCGTCCTGGCCGACGTGCACGCCGTCTGCGTCGATCGCTGCCGCGAGTGCCGGGTCGTCGTTCACGATGAAGAGCGCGCCGGCCGCGCGGCAGCGGTCGCGCACGGCGGCCAGCTGCGCGGGCGCCGGGTCCGGTGAGCGCACCTGCACGATGTCGACGCCGCCGGCCAGCGCGCCGTCGAGCACGCGCGCGAGCGTCGGGAGGTCCCCGATCAGGTACAGCCGCGCCGCCGCCAGGCGGTCTCGATGCTCCATTGGCCCAAGTGTGCCAGCATGGATGCGATGGAACGTCATGACGTGATCGTCGTCGGTGGTGGCTTGATCGGACTGACGATTGCGTGGCGCGCAGCACAGCGCGGCCTCGACGTCCTGGTGCTCGAGCGCGACGGCTGCGCACACGGCGCGACCCGCGCAGCAGCCGGCATGCTCGCGCCGATCGCCGAGATCGACTTCGGCACGGCCGGGGAATCGCTGGTCGCGCTCGGCCTCGAGTCAGCCGCCGCGTGGCCGGCGTTCGCCGACGAGCTAGCCGCGTTGATCGGCGAGCCCTCGCGCCTGCGCACCGACGGCACCCTGATCCTCGCGCGCGACCGCGACGAGGCGGAGGCGCTCGAGCGCCAGCTCGCCCACCGCGAGCGCCTCGGGCTCCCGGTCGAGCGCCTGCTGGCAAGCGAAGCCCGCCGGATCGAACCCGCGCTCGTGCCCTCGCTGCGCATGGCGCTCAGCCTCCCGACCGAGGCGAGCGTCGACCCCCGCTGGGTCTGCGACGCGCTGCTCGTGGCGATGCGCGCTGCGGGTGCCGAGCTCCGCGAAGGCGCGGCGGTCGCTTCCTTGGTCCGCGATTCGGGCATCGTGCGCGGCGTAGAGCTCGAAAGCGGCGAGCGGCTCGCGGGCGAGCACGTCGTGCTCGCCACGGGCGCCTGGGCCGGCGCGCTCGCGAACGTGCCCGTCCGCCCGGTCAAGGGCCAGATCATGCTGCTGCGTGACCCCGAAGGCGAGGGCCTCGTCACGCACACGCTGCGCTTCGAGCACGGCTACCTCGTCCCGCGCTCCGACGGGATCTACGCCCTCGGCGCGAGCGCCGAGGAGCGCGGCTTCGACCTGACGATCACCGCGCGGCCGCTGTACGAGCTGCTGCGAGACGCATCCGAGCTCGTCCCCGGCCTGCTCGACCTCGAGGTCGCGGAGATCAGCGCCGGCCTCCGCCCCGGCAGCCCCGACAACCTGCCGCTGATCGGGACCGTGAAGGAGGACGGGCTGATCCTCGCCTGCGGCCACTACCGCAACGGGATCCTGCTCGCACCGCTGACGGCGACGATGGTGCTCGACGCAATCGCCGGCGCGGAGCTGCCGGAGGTGGTCGCGCCGGCCCGCCACACGCACCCGACGGTGCTCAGATGATCTACGTGAACGGCGCCGCCCAGGACAACGCGCCGAGCGTGAGTGCGCTGCTCGAGCGCCTTGGACTCGGCGCGGCGGCGCGCGGGGTGGCTGTTGCGCTCGATGGCGAGGTGCTGCCGCGCGCAACCTGGGATGCGCAACCGCTCCATGACGGGGCGCGCGTGGAGGTGGTCGGTGCAATCCAGGGCGGCTGAGAAGACGGGCCCGACGCCGTTCGTGCTCGACGGCCGCGAGCTGCCGTCGCGGTTGATCCTCGGTAGCGGCGGCTTCACGAGCCTCGAGCTGCTCGCCCAGGCCGTGGAGGCGAGCGGCAGCGGACTGGTCACCGTCGCCCTCCGGCGCATCGACCCGGCCGCGCGCGGTTCGTTGGTCGATCTGCTCGACTCGCTCGGGGTCGCCATCCTCCCCAACACAGCTGGCTGCTACACGGCTCGGGATGCGATCGCGACGGCGCGACTCGCGCGCGAGGCGCTCCAGACCGACCTGATCAAGCTCGAGGTGATCGGAGACGAGCGCACGCTCCTGCCGGACGCGCCCGAGCTGCTCGTCGCCGCCGAGCAGCTGATCGCCGATGGCTTCGAGGTGCTGCCGTATACGACAGACGATCCGATCCTCGCGCGCCGGCTCGAGGACGCCGGCTGCGCCGCGGTGATGCCGCTCGGGTCGCCGATCGGGAGCGGGATGGGCATCGCGAACCCCTACAACATTGCTCTGATCTGTGAGCAGGCGAGCGTGCCGGTCGTGCTCGACGCCGGCGTCGGCACCGCGTCCGACGCGGCGCTCGCGATGGAGCTCGGCTGCTCCGCGGTCCTCAGCGCGAGCGCGATCTCCCGCGCCGAGGATCCGGTCGCGATGGCGACCGCGATCGCCGGGGCAGTCGCCGCCGGCTTCGCGGCGCGCGGCGCCGGACGGATCCCGCGCCGGCTGTATGCGAGCGCCTCGAGCCCGCTTGCGGGCATGCCCGACCTGGGATGACGCAGACCGTCGCGGACGGGCTCGCGGAGCGCTGGCACGCCGCGTGGTCGGGTCGTGATCCGGCTGCGTTCCGTGAGATCTGCGTGCCCGACCTGCACTATGAGGACCCGCTGACGCCGCGCCCGCTCGGCGGCACGGCGGCGCTCGGGGTGCACGCACAGCGTTTGTGGCGCGCCTTCCCGGATGCCCGCATGGAGCCGACCGGCGAGCCGCTCGCCGGCGGTCGCTTCGTCGCGCTGCCCGCACGCCTGCGGGGCCGCAACACGGGGCAGCTCGACCTCCTCCCGGCAAGCCACCGCGAGCTCGTCGTGCACGCGATCTTCTGGTGCGAGCTCGATCGTGCGGGCGAGCGGCTGTGGCGCGTGCGCGCCTTCTTCGACGCGCACGCTGCGGCCGTCGACCTCGGCCTGCTGCCACGCCCCGGGAGCTGGCGGCGTCGCGCCGTCCACGCGCTCCAGGGCTACGGCATGTTCGGGTAGCGCCGGCGCGTCAGCCGATGTCGCGTTTCGCGGTGAGCGCGAGGCCGGCGGCGGCGAGGAGTGCAGTCCAGCCGACTAGGACGATGCCGCCGACCGTTGGCGAAAGCAGGTGCTTGGTGGTCAGGCCGACCAGTGCGTCGCCGGCGTAGCTCGGCATGAATCGTCCGACCGAGGGGAGCAGCCCGAACAGGAGGGGGTTGACGACGAAGCCCCAGGCGAGCAGCGTGATCACGGCTCCGACCTGGTTGCGGATGATGGCGCCGAGTCCGATGCCGATCGCTCCCCACAGCGCGACGCTGGCGAGCCCGCCGAGGACCAGCAGGGAGATGTCGCCGCTGCTCAGCGCGATCGTGATGCCGCGCCCGGTGAGGATCGCGTAGCCGAGCGCCCAGCCGATCGCTGCGCCGACGACTCCGAAGGCGAAGCCGGCGAGCGCGCCGGCGAGGGTCTTTGCCGCGAGGACCTGCGAGCGGTGCGGCGTGAAGAGGATCGTCGGGCGCATCGTCCCGTAGCGGTACTCGCTGGCCACGAGCATCACGCCGGCGAGCGCCGAGAACACGCCCGCGAGATCGGAGAGGCTGAAGAACTGCCGCTGATTCTCCGTGCCGGCAGAACGACGATGCGGTGGCCAGCAGGCCGGTCAGCAGCGTGAACAGGAGGATCAGCGCGATCATGCCGAGCAGCAGACCGATCGTCGTGCGGGTCGAGCGGACCTTCAGCAGCTCTGCCTTGACCTGGCGGATCACGACTTCTCCTTCCGCTGTCAGCTCGAGGAAGATCTCCTCGAGCGAAGAGCCTTCGGTGACGAGCTCGTGCACGGGGATGCCGGCGGCAAAGGCGATCTCTCCGACGCGCTCGCTCGTCGCGCCGTGAACGACGAGCGCCTGGTCGCCGCTTGCGGTCGCTTTGAGACTCTGCTTGCGCTAGCGCGGCTAGCAGTTTCTCGGGCTGCGCGCTGCGCACGCGCACCGCGCCGCCGACGCGCGATGTCAGATCCTCGAGCGAGGACTCGACGACGAGACGGCCGCGGCTGATGATCAGGACCTGGTCGACGGTTTGCGCGACCTCAGCCAGCACGTGGCTGGAGATCAGGACGGTGCGATCACCTGAGGCGAACGACGCGCAGGAAGTCGCGCAGCCAGCGCACGCCCTCGGGGTCGAGACCGTTGGCGGGCTCGTCCAGGACGAGCAGGTCGGGCTCGCCGAGCAGCGCAGCCGCGAGCCCGAGACGCTGGCGCATGCCCAGCGAGTAGCCCTTGACGCGGCGGCGGCCGGCATCCGCGAGCTCGACGAGGCGCAGCACCTCGTCGACGCGCGAGTCGGGGACGCCGACGGCCTGGCCGAGCATCCGCAGATGGTCGCGGCCCGTGCGGCCAGGGTGGAAGTCGGTTGCCTCGAGGACCGCGCCGATCCGCAACGCCGGGCGCTCGAGCTGGGCGTAGGGGCGGTCGAAGAGCAGCGCCGTGCCGCTCGTCGGCGCCGCCAGGCCGAGCAGCATCCGCAGCGTCGTCGTCTTGCCGGCGCCATTGGGGCCGAGGAAGCCCGTGATCGTGCCCGCCTCGAGCGCGAACGACAGACCATCAACCGCCAGGACGCTGCCGAACCGCTTCGTCAGCGAGTCGGCTACGACCACCCTGCGTCACGCGATCGCCGAGCCTGCGGACGCGCCGAGAAGTCATACGCGAGCTATGATGGCGACACCGCTCTCATTATCGAGAACGTTACCATAGTCGATATCGAAGGTGTCTAGCCGCCGTGACCAGCGCTGACCTCTTGCTGCACCCGGTGCGGCTGCGCATCGTGCAGGCTTTCCTCGGCGACCGCGCGCTGACGACGACGCAGCTACGCGCCGAGCTCCCAGACGTACCGCAGGCGAGCCTCTACCGCAACATTGCCCGGCTCGTAGCGGCCGGCGTTCTGAGCATCATCAGCGAACGGCGCGTCCGCGGTGCGCTCGAGCGCACATACGTGCTGCGCGTCGCCGCTGCGAGCGTTGGGCTCGATGAGCTGGCAAAGATGAGTCGCGAGGACCACCGCCAGATGTTCATCGCCTTCGTGGCGGGCCTGCTCGGTGACTACGACCGCTACCTGAGCCGCGAGGCGATCGATCTCGCTCGCGACGGCGTCAGCTATCGAATGGCCGGACTGTGGCTCGACGACGGCGAACACGCCGAGTTCCTGCGCGAACTGGCCGGCGTCGTGCAGCCGCGCCTGGCGAACGCGCCGAAGGGCGGGCCGACGCCGGCGGATCATCGGTTGGGTGCTGCTCCCGGGCGAGGACGCGCCCGAATGAACTGAGCGCGCCGGAGGGAACCGACCGCGCCGCGTCGCAGTCGCAGCGTCCATATCGGCTAGCCTCAGCGCAGTGACCCTTCCGACGCGGACGCTCGGCCGCACGGGTTTCGAGGCCTCGATCCTCGGCTACGGCGCGATGGAGCTGCGCGGTGCGCCGCATGGCCGCGAGATCGCGGACGCCGACGCCGGCACCGTCCTGAACGCGGTGCTCGACGCGGGCATCAACGTGATCGACACCTCGATCGACTATGGCCGCAGCGAGGAGCTGATCGGCCGGTTCGTCTCCGCCCGGCGCGATGAGTACTTCCTCGCCTCCAAGTGCGGCTGCCCGCTCGACCCGGACCCGAGCTGGCCGCAGCCCTACCCGCACGACTACACGCCGGGCAACGTACGCGCCGGAGTCGAGCAGAGTCTGCGCCGCCTGCAAACCGACCACCTCGACCTGCTCCAGGTGCACATGTCGCCGACTCGCGAGCGCCTCGAGGCCGAGCGCACGATCGAGGCGATGCTCGCCCTGCGCGACGAGGGCAAGATCCGCTTCCTCGGCATATCGGGCACGTTGCCGAACCTGGCCGATCACATTGCGATGGGTGTCTTCGACGCGTTTCAGATTCCCTACTCAGCGCTCCAGCGCGAGCACGACGAGCTGATCACGCAAGCAGCCGCAATCGGCGCCGGGACCTTGATCCGCGGTGGCGCCGCACGCGGCGCGCCCGCAGAAGACAAGGGCTGGAGCGTTTCGCCGATCGGCATGCGGGCCGACGAGTCCGAGCGTCGCTGGCGCGAGTCGAACGTCGAAGAGCTCCTCGACGGAATGTCGCGGATCGAGTTCGTACTGCGCTTCACGCTCAGCCACCCCGGCCTCCACACGACGATCGTCGGCACCGCCAACCTGGAGCACCTGCGCTCGAACGTCGCCATCGCCGGCCAAGGGCCCGCTCCCGAACGACATCTACGCGGAAGCGAAGCGCCGGATCGATTCGGTCGGACGCGTCGGCGGCTACGGCAGCCCCGCGCCCACGAAGCCCTGACGGGGAGCCCGCCCCGCGCGCCTCATCGCCACCGCGCGCAAAGCCAGCGAGGATGCCGGCCCAGTACGCTCAGCCTCACTGCCGGCCCCAAGGCCGGCGGCGCAGCCGCACCGCAGCCATGCCCCGCCACTTCCTAACCGGTCGCGAGCTCTCCGCTGGCGAGCTCGACTCGATCCTCGCCCGCGCGAGCGAGCTGAAGCGCGCCCCGCGCAGCTCCGATGCGCTCGCGGAGCGGACGGTTGCGCTCGTCTTCGAGAAGCCGTCGACGCGCACGCGCGTGTCGTTTGAGGTCGGGGTCGTCGAGCTCGGCGGTCATCCGCTCGTGCTGCGCGGCGACGAGCTGCAGATCCAGCGCGGTGAAGCGCTGCGCGACACAGCGCTCGTCCTCGCTCGCCACGTCGACGCTGTCGGCATCAGAACGGGGCCGCACGCGGCGGTGGCGGAGCTTGCCCGGCACAGCGAGATCCCCGTCTTCAACATGCTGACCGCCGAGCACCATCCGTGCCAGGCGCTCGCGGACCTGATGACGCTGCGCGAGGCGTTCGGCCGTCTCGACACCGTGAAGCTCGCCTACGTGGGGGACGGCAACAACATCGCGCGCAGCCTCGCGATCCTCGGCTCGCTGGCCGGGATCGAGGTCGTGGTCGCGTCGCCCGAGGGCTACGAGCTCGAGCCGGACATCGGCGCCACGCTCGTCCGTGACCCGATCGAGGCGGTTCGCGGCGCCCACGCGGTCTACACCGATGTCTGGGTCTCGATGGGCGATGAAGCCGACGCCGTGGCGAGGCGCCGCGCGCTCGGCGCCTACCGGGTCGATGACGCGCTGCTCGATCGCGCCCTGCCCGAGGCCTTCGCGATGCACGACCTTCCCGCGCACCCGGGCGAGGAGATCACGCCCGAGGTCCTCTACGGACGCCGCCAGCGGATCTGGGACCAGGCTGAGAACCGCCGGCACGCGCAGAAGGCGCTGCTCGAATGGCTAATCGCGTAGAGGTGGCCGCACGCCCGAACGTCGGCGACGAGCTCGATCTGGCGGTCGACTCGCTCGCGTTCGGCGGCGCCGGTGTTGCACGCCACGAGGGCTACGTCGTCTTCGTCGACGGCGCCTTGCCCGGCGATCGGGTCCGCGCCCGCGTCCACCACCGCAAGCGCGCCTACGCGCAGGCGCGGGTCACAGAGCTGATCGAGTCTGGACCCGATCGCGTTCCGCCCCAGGCCGACCATCCGGGGGCGCCGTGGCAGGAGCTCCGCTACGAGCGCCAGCTCGAGATCAAGCAGGCGCAGGTCGATGATGCCCTGCGCCGGATCGGCCACCTCGACGGCTACACGCTGCACACGATCGTCCCGGCCGAGCAGCTCTGGCGCTACCGCAACAAGCTCGAGTACTCGTTCGGTCGGACGCCCGGCGGCGAGCTCGCGCTCGGCTTCCACGAGCCCGGCTCCTGGGAGCGCATCGTCGCGCTCGACGACTGCCTGCTTGCCTCCGAGGCCGCCAACGCGGCGCGCCAGACAGTCCTCGACTGGTGCAACGCGCAGGAGCTTGCGCCCTTCGACCGTCGCGCGCGCACCGGCTTCCTACGTAACCTGATCGTTCGCGAAGGCCGGCGCACGGGCGAGCTCCAGGTTCGTCTCGTGACCGCGCCCGGCGCACTCGACGGTCCCTCGCTCGCCAGGTCACTTGCCGTCGAGAGCCTCCTGCACACGCGCACGAGCGCGCTCGCCGAGACGATCCAGGGCGGCGAGACGGAGCTGCTCGCCGGCATCCCGACGATCGCTGAGGAGATCTGCGGCCTACGCGTAGCGATCTCTCACGACGCCTTCTTCCAGACGAACACCGAGATGGCCGAGCGCCTCTACGGCCTCGTGGCGCAAGCCGCGGATTTGCGCGGCTGGGAGCGGGTCTTCGACCTCTTCTGCGGCATCGGCACGATCGGCCTGATCCTCGCCGCGCGCGCGGGAACCGTCCACGGCCTCGAGATCGTCCCCGATGCGGTCGCCGACGCGATCGCAAACGCGAAGGCCAACGAGATCGCCAACGCCGCTTTCTACGCAGGCGACGTGCGCCTCGCACTACGCGAGCTGATCGAGCGAGCCGGCCGTCCAGACGTGCTCGTCGTCGACCCGCCGCGCGCCGGCCTCTCGAGCAAGGTCGTCCGGCGCATAATCGAGACGGCGCCCAAGCGCATCGTCTACGTCTCGTGCAATCCGACGACGCTCGCGCCGAACGCCGCGCAGCTCGCGCAGGCCGGCTGGAAGCTCCAAGAGGTCACGCCGCTCGACATGTTCCCGCAGACGCCGCACATCGAGTGCGTCGCGCTCCTGATCCGCTGATGCTCGCGGCGACGATCGTCGAGCCGGGCCGCGTCGAGCCGCGCGAGCACGCCGATCCGATTCCCGGCGCGGGCGAGGTCCTCGTCCGCGTCCACGCCGCCGGGCTGAACCGCGCCGACCTCAGCCAGGTTGCGGGCCGCTACCCGCCCCCGTCCGGGGCGCCACCCGACATTCCGGGCCTCGAGCTTGCCGGCACGGTCGAGCAGACCGGCCCTGGCGCGTCGCGCTTCACGCCCGGCGAACGCGTCATGGCGATCGTCGGCGGCGGCGGCCAAGCAGAGCTAGCAACCGTCCACGAGCGCCTCCTGATGCCGGTCCCGCGAGACCTCGACTGGGCGGCAGCCGGCGGCTTCCCCGAGGTCTTCACGACCGCTCACGACGCGCTCTTCACGCAGTGTGCCCTCGGCCCAGGCGAGCGCCTGCTCGTCCATGGCGCCGCCGGTGGCGTCGGCACCGCCGCCGTCCAGCTTGGCGCGCTGACGGGCGCGCAGGTCTTCGCGACGGTCCGCGACCCCGCCTTGCGCGCTGCAGTCACCGAGCTCGGGGCCAGCGTCCTTGCCCCCGACGAGTTCGCCGCCGCCGGCCCGTTCGACGTCATTCTCGAGCTCGTCGGCGCGCCGAACCTGGGGCCCAACCTGGCCGCGCTCGCGATGCGGGGCCGCATTGCCGTCATCGGCGTCGGCGCCGGCGCGAGCGCCGAGCTCGACCTGCGCCTGCTGATGGGCAAGCGCGCGACGATCCGCGGCTCGATGATGCGCCACCGCGCGCTCGAGGAGAAGGCGGCCGCCGCTCGCGCGCTCGAGCTCCACGTTCTGCCTGCACTCGCGTCGGGTGCCGTGCGCGTCCCGATCGCGGCGAGGTTCCCGCTCGCCGAGGTCGCGGCAGCCTACGCGCGTTTCGAGGCCGGCTCCAAGTTCGGCAAGGTAGTCCTCACCGTCGCTTGATCGGCTGGCGCGACGTTCCGTGCCGTACCTGAATCAATAGGGCGGGAGCTCCGCCCACCAGTCGCCGAGCGCGCGAAACGCGCTCCAGAAGGCGCGCTTTGTGTGCTCCTCGTCGAGCGCGACATCGATGTTCGGCACGAGCAGCGCGGCCATCTGCGGCGCGAGCAGCTGCACCTCGCCGACGATCGGTGCGAGTGGGCGCGCAAGCGGCAGGCCGAGCTCGTCGAGTGCTTCGAGCGCGTCCTCGCCCATCGCCACGACGATCTTCGGCTGCACGATCGCGATCTCCTCGGCGACGCGCGCGAGGCAGCCGGGGTCGGCGAGGGCCGTGTCGGCGACGGGACACTTCACGAAGAGCGTGCCGTAGACGGCGAGCGGGTCGATTTGCAGGCGACGCAGCGACTTCATCAGCGCGGCGCCCGGAGCGGCCGTAGAAGGCGACGCCCTCCTCGATCTCCGAGGGACGCGGGGCGTACTTCAGCAGCATGATGTCGGCCTGTGGATGGCCTGAGCCGAGCACCGGCATCAGTGCGCCGCGCGGGCACAGGCGGCACTCCTGGATCTCACGCGAGAGCAGGTTGAGCTCACGGATCGCGCGGTCGAGATAGCGCTCGCGGATCTCGTCGTCGGTCACAGGCATCGGCGCGAACGTTTTCCGTGCCCCGGCTGCTTGTCCTTGGGCGTGCATCACGACTTGCGCATGGCGCGTCGCACGCGCCGCTCGCGGCGGGCTCGCCGCGCGCCTGCGGGCGTCGCCTTTGTCTCGATGAACTTCAGCGCCTGTACGTAGAGCAGACTCGTCGGCCGCGTCACGATCTCCGCGTCGCGCAGCGACTGCAGGAACTCCTGCGGCCCGTCGAAGTCGCGCATCCGCACGCGCACCGAGCCGAGCCCGGCCGCGACGTGCGAGTCCGAGCCGGCGCCGGCGGTCAGCCTGTACTTGGCCGCGAAGCGCGCCGCCTCCTCGTTGAACGAGCTGATCGCGACGCGCGGGTTGAAGACCTCGATCGCGTCGATCTCATCGAGGATCGCGAGCATGTGCTCGTAGTCGGGGACGGAGTGCAGGCGGTCGAACGGGTGTGGCACGTAGACGACGCCGCCCTGGCGGCGGATCTCGGCGATCGTCTGCTCGAGCGTGAGCCCGCGCGGGATCCGCTCCGACAGGAACAGCCCGATCACCTCCCCCTGGTGTGCCGTCTTGATCTCCTCGCCAACGATCACCTTGATCCCACTCGCCTTCGCAAGGGCGTCGAACGCGCCGGAGACCTCGTTGTGGTCGGTGACCGCGATCGCTCCGAGCCCCTCCGCCTTGGCCGTCGCGAGTAAGACCTCGACGGGCGTCGCGCAGTCTGGCGAGTGGTCGGTGTGCATGTGCAGGTCGACATCGATCAGCGCGCGCCCCGGGGCCGCCCTCACAGGCGCGATCTCGCGCCGGCGGCTAGCAACCTGCTCGTAGACCTCCTCGAGCTCATCGGCGACGCGCACCCACGACAGCCCCCTCCGAAAGCCGTCCGCGTGCCTGCGCAGCCGCCCTGCCAGCCCGGGATCGGCAACGAGACGCGCGAGCTGCGCAGCGAGTATCTCGGCGCTTCCCGGGTCAAACAGCAGTCCGCGCTCCCCCTCACCGAGCACTTCGCGATAGACGGGCAGCGCGGCAGCTACCGGTACCGCGCCGGCGCCGATCGCCGCCAGCGCGAGACCGGGCGCTGGAGCGGCGCCGGCGGACGCCAACACGACGATGTCCGCGCTCGCGAGCAGCGTCTCGAGCGCGAGCTCCGCCGGCGGCGCAAAGCGCACGCGTTCGGCAACTTCACTGCGCAACGGCACGCGGCTCGAGGAGCCGCGGCCGCTCAGCACCGTCGCGCGCCAGTCCCCAGGCAGACGGCGCAGCGCGCGTAGGAAGGTGCGAAGCGCCGCGCGCTCCTCGTCCTCGACGTAGACGATGTGCGTCGCCGGCTCGCCGGCGACGGCTCGCGCGGTGACGCCCGCGCCAGGCATGATCACGCGATAGTCGGCCGGAAAGCGCGCACTGAGGGCAGCGCTCGTCGCCTGATAGCTGGCGATCCGCGCGTCCAGCCGGCCGAAGAAGAGCTCGACGAAGCGGCGCGCGACTTGCGTGGTGAGCAGGCGCTCCGCGGGCGTGTGGAAGCTTCCGATGTTCAGCGCACGCGAGTGGCGCAGCGCTGCGCTCGCGGCGCTCGGTGCGAACGGCTCGTGGACGTGCACGAAGTCGAGCGGCAGCGTCTCGAACAGCTCGTCGACGATCCGCGCGATGTCCACGGGGACCGCGACGCGCCCCTCGGGGCGCCCAACCGGCATCACCTCGCCGGCGGAGAAGAGGACGGGCTCGCCGCTGCCCTCGCCCCACAGGCGCCCAGGCTGCTCGCGCGCTTCGCGCAGTGCCCGCCGCGAGCTCGCCGCGAACCGCTGCGAGCTCGATGGCGCGACGATCATCACGCGGTGGCCGCGCTTGGCCAGCTCGCGCGCGACGGCGTCGATATAGCCGTTCAGCTCGCCTCCGGCCTCCCATGGCTGGGGCGAGACATGGGCGATGTCGAACGGCACGCGTTGCAGGATAGAGCCGCGGTCCGGGTACGCACGGGTGCCGACTGAGATCGATGATGCGGATCAAGCCAGGGAGGCTGACTCGGCCGCGAGATCGGCGGGCGAGTGCCGCGCGTCAGCGCCGTCGGCTCGGCGGCTGGTCGATCCGGACGAGGTTGCCGGAGGGGTCACGGACCGCGAAGTCGCGCGTGCCCCAAGGTTGCTCGTTGGGCTCCTCGACGATCTCCACGCCGGCGGCGCGGAGCCGCTCGAAAATGGCATCGAGGTCGTCGGTCTGAAAGTGGACGCCGTTCAGGGCGCCCTTCGCGATCAGGGCGGCGAGAGCGTCGGCGTCGGTGGGATTGCCGCTCAGGTAGTTGGTGATGACGATCGCGACGTCCGGTTGCGTGGCGGCGCCGACGGTGATCCAGCGGAACTGCTCGCGTGCAACGTCCTGGCGCACCTCGAGCCCGAGCGCATCGCGGTAGAAGGCGAGCGCGACTTCCGGATCGTCCACGGCGACGAAGCAGCGTGAAAGCGCGAGCGCCACAGCGGCAAACCTAACCGGTGCGTGCCGCGTGCGTTTCGCGACTGCGGCTCGGACGCGTAAGAGCCTTGGCGACGCAGCCGGGAACGCCGGCGAGCGCGCCGTGATCCCGTGACCGATAGGCCGTCGGGGTCTCGCCGACGATCTGTGTGAATCGCGCGCTGAAGGATCCGAGCGACGAGCACCCGACCGCCATGCAGACCTCGGTCACAGACATGTCGCCGCGGCGCAGCAGCGCCTGGGCTCGCTCGATTCGGCGAGTCATCAGATAGGCGTACGGCGTCTCGCCGTAGCTGGCGCGGAACTGGCGTGCGAAGTGCGCCGGCGACATCAACGCCACGCTCGCGAGCGTGGCGACGTCCAGGGGCCGCGCGTACTCGCGGTCGATCAGGTCCCGAGCGCGGCGCAGGTACGCGAGATTGCTGAACGTCTCGGCCGTCACGCTGCAAGCGTAGCGGCGTGCCCGCGCCTGCTTGACTCAGCGCGCCGGCGTGTCGCTGCGCTCGCGAGCGACGCCGCGTTTTGGCGCGGTGCCGGGATTGCGCGTGTAGCGCTCGATGAAGGCCTCAGTGTCCGCGCGCGCGATGTGATCGGGGCGCTGACGGTGCGGTGACTTCATCAGGTAGGAGCTCGGGCCGTCGAGCTGGCCACAGATGCCGTGGTTGAGCGCGAGCTTCGCACAGCGCACAGCATCGATCACGATCCCGGCCGAGTTCGGCGAGTCCCAGACCTCGAGCTTGAGCTCGACGTTCAGCGGCACGTTGCCGAAGGCTTCGCCCTCGACGCGGATGTGCGCCCACTTGCGGTCGGTCAGCCAGGGGACGTAGTCGGAGGGTCCGACGTGGACGTCGTCCGCGGGCAGCTCGTGGTCCATGATCGAGGTGACCGCGTTGGTCTTCGAGATCTTCTTGGACTCGAGGCGCTCGCGCTCGAGCATGTTGTAGAAGTCCATGTTGCCGCCGACGTTCAGCTGCGAGGTGTGCGCGATCGACACGCCGCGGTCGGCGAACAGGCTCGCGAGCGCGCGGTGGACGATCGTCGCGCCGACCTGCGACTTGATGTCGTCGCCGATGATCGGGAGGCCCGCCTTCTCGAAGCGGCGGATCCAGTAGTCCTCGCGCGCGATGAAGACCGGGATGCAGTTGACGAACGCGCAGCCGGCCTCGAGCACCTGCTCGACGTACCACTTCGTCGCCTGCTCGGAGCCGACCGGGAGGTAGGAGACGACGACGTCGGTGTGCGTGTCGCGCAGGATCCCGACGATGTCGGCCGTCTCGCCGGGCGCCTTGCGGATCTTCTGCGAGAGGTACTTGCCGAGGCCGTCGTGGGTCATGCCGCGATGGACGGGAACGC
This sequence comes from uncultured Solirubrobacterales bacterium, assembly GCA_963773395.1. Lineage (GTDB taxonomy): Bacteria > Actinomycetota > Thermoleophilia > Solirubrobacterales > Solirubrobacteraceae > Palsa-513. The sequence continues at coordinate 403,381 of CAVZAY010000001.1, forward strand.
CGAGCTTGTCCGGCACCTCGGCGAAGCGGATCGTGTTGTTCTGGCCGGACCAGATCGCCTTGCCGAGGTCCTTGCCGACCTTCTCGGCGTCGATGTCGAACGCCGCCGAGAACTCGACGTCGCGCACGTGGTAGCCGCCGAGGTTGACGTGCATCAGGCCCGGGACACGCTCGGCGGGATCGGCGTCCCTGTAGTAGTGCACGCCCTGCACGAGCGAGCAGGCGCAGTTGCCGACGCCGATGATCGCGACGCGGACCTTGTCCTGCTGGTGGTGGGCGGCGCCGTTGGTGGACGCACCGTTCTTCTCGATCTTGCTGCTCACGATGACTGCTCCTTGATCGCGCTTCGAGATCCCGGGCGTGAGCATACACGCAGCTGCCCTCGCGAGATATAATGAGCACGCTATATACACTGCGCATTATGCTTAATATCTTCCAAGTGGTGGCTGATCCGACGCGCCGCGGAATCCTGGATCTGCTCCGCGATCGCGAGCGCTCCGTCGGTGAGATCGTCGAGCGCTTCACGCTCTCCCAGCCAGCGGTGTCGCGACACCTGCGCGATCTACGCGAGGCCGGACTGGTCACGGTCCGTCGCGACGGGCAGCGCCGCGTGTACATCCTGCGTGCCGAGCGATTGGCCGAGATCGCCGACTGGGCCGAGCGCTTCCGCGCACCCTGATCCGCCGCGGCGTCTTCAGGTCGATGTCAGGCCGGTGGCGGGTTACGCAGCGCGCTGCGCACGTGCCAGATCCTTTGCAGCACCGTAAACGCGCTCAGGCCGGCGAGGACGTAGACGGCCGCGGCGAGCAGCGTGAAATGAGCGAGCCAGCGCCGCGGGCAAAGACAAGGCCCGCCGAGAGGATCACCACACGGACGGGCCGCGTCGCGAGCCCGACTTTGCACTCGACGCCGAGCGCCTCGGCTCGTGCGCGCGTGTACGACACCATCAGCGAGGCGAGCACGGCCACGACGACCGCCGCCGCGGCGAGCTGGTCGTGCTGGCGAGCGAACGTGGCGCCGACGGCGGTCAGCACGATCCCTTCCTCGAGCCGATCGAGCGTCGAATCCAGGAACGCGCCGAACGGGGTGCCCTTGCCCGACATGCGCGAGTAGCGCCCGTCGAGCGTGTCCATGATCGAGCCGACGATGAACGCGACGCCGCCGAGGAAGAAGTAGCGCTCCCAGACGAGCGCTGCCGCGACGATATTGAGCGCCAGGCCGGTGAGCGAGATCGCGTTCGGCGTCAGGCGCGACTCGATCAGCGCGTTGCGCACGAGCTCACGGCGCTCGTTGGCGCGCGGACTGCGGGCCCGGCGCTCGCGCTGCGGGCGCGGCGGGCTCGCCTGCGCGCTCACGAGCTCACGGCGCTCGTCGCCGACTGGGCGACGGTGCCGGCCGCCTGCGAGGAGAAAGCTGCCGGCTGGGAGGCGAACGCCGCGGGCTGGGCGGACAGTCCGGATTGCGCAACGAAGCTAGGCGCGGATGTCGACGAAGGCGGGCTGCGGGGCAGCGCGGGCCGGTTGCGGGCGGAACGCCCACACGTGGGGGCGCACGCGCGCGAGCCGATACGCAACTAGCGCCGCGATGCCAGCCGTCGCGAGGCCGAGGACGGTGTCGATCAGGAAGTGGTTGGCCGTGATCAGCGTCACGAACGTGAGCAGCACCGGCCACAGTGCCCAGCACAGGCGTGCGAGCCAGTTGCGCACGAGGAACACGAGCGTCCAGCCGAGCATTGCCGCACAGGCGACGTGCATCGAGGGCACCGCGGCGTAGGGGTTGACGAGCACGTTCTGGATCGTGTTGTTGCGGGGCGAGGTGTTCGTGATCTGCGAAACGGTGTCGACGAAGCCCCAGTTCGGCAAGAAGCGCGGAGGCGCCGTCGGGTAGAAGGCGTAGCCGAGCAATCCGATCGCCATCGCCACGAACATCATGTTGCGCACGAAGTAGTAGCTGCGGTTGTGCGCGAGGTAGAGATAGAGCAAGCAGGCCGAAGAGGATGAAGGTCTGCGCGGTGATGTAGATGTAGGTCGCGCCGACGATCAGCGCGTGGCTGCCGTAGGCCCAGCTCTGGATGCTCGGCTCGACGAACACCCCGAGGCTGCGCTCCAGCGAGATCAGATCGCGCGCGTGGCTGAACGGGGCCGGATTGCTGTTCGAGACGTTCACGGCGCCCTTCGACCAACCGGTAGGCGAAGTACGCTGCCGCGAACAGCCCGATCTGACGAAGCGCGTCGCCGATGCCCTTCGGGAGCCTCCGGTCCAGCGAGATGCGAAGGGTGCGCAGCATCTCGCGCCATCCTAGCGGCCCCGCGCAGGCGCGAGAATTGTGCGCGTGCCGGTAATCGCCTGGAAGCGTCCGAGTCGCGCCCGCGTCGCGCGCATCCGCGCGCGGCTGCGCGAGCTCTACGGCGTGCCGGCCGCGAAGCCCCACGGGCGGCCGCTGGACGAGCTGATCCTCACGGTGCTTTCGCAGAGCACCAACGACCGCAACCGCGATGTCGCCTTCCTCGCGCTGCGCGAGCGCTTCTCCGGCTGGGCGGCGGTGCGCGACGCGCCGCTGGCGGAGGTCGAGGCGGCGATCCGCCCCGGCGGCATCTCGAAGGTCAAGTCGGTCCGCATCCAGCAGATCCTGCGCGCGATCGGCGACCCGCTTTCGCTCGATTGGCTGGCCGAGACTCCGCTCGAGCAGGCGCGCGACTACCTCTGTGCGCTGCCCGGAGTCGGGCGTAAGACCGCTGCCTGCGTCCTGCTCTTCAGCTTCGGGATGCGCGAGGTTCCCGTCGACACCCATGTGTCCCGGGTAGCTACCCGCTTGGGTCTGCTGCGCGCCGGCGCTCCATTTCATGAGCAACACGACGAGCTGCTCGCGATGACGCCGCCCGGCGCCGAGCTCGAGCTTCACCTCAACATGCTCCGTCACGGACGGCGGACGTGCCACGCGCGCGCGCCGGCGATGCGACGGCTGCGGGCTCGAGCGAATGTGTCCGAAGGTCGGGGTATCGAGGGCGCCCGGCTGACGCAGTCCGGGCCCTGTCTAGCTCGCCAGCGGCAGGACCGCGAAGGCGATCACGCCGTACTGGAGAGCCACGGCGAGCAGGACGAGGGCATGGAAGAGCTCGTGGTAGCCGAAGACACCGGGCCAGGGATTCGGGCGCTCGCGCGCGTAGATGACCGCGCCCGCGGTGAAGACGCCCCCGGCCGCTATCAGCGCCGCGACGGCGAACCAGCCGATCTCCTGGGGCAGCTGCGTGAGCGTAATGACCCCGACCCAGCCGAGCACCATGCCGATGATCGACGACGCCCACTTGGGGTGGTTGCGCCAGGCGAGCTCGACGGCAAAGCCGGCAAGGGCGCCGGCCCAGACGGTGATCAGGATGGCGCGCGCGAGCGTGCCGTGTAGCGCGAGCAGCGCAAACGGCGTGTTCGTCGCCGCGATCAGTACGAAGATCATCGCGTGGTCGAGACGGCGCAGGACGCGGCGCGCGAGCGGGCGCCAGCTGACTCGGTGGTAGAGGGCGCTGACGCCGAGCAGGGCCGAGAGTGCGCTCGCGTAGACCGCCGGCAGCGAGCTGCGCGCGCCCGCCGTGTGCGGCGCCGAGAAGCGCACCACCGGTCGCGAGCGAGACGAAGAAGGCCCATTGGTGGGAGACGCCGCGCAGGCGCGGCTTCACGGGGCCTGCTTCGGGAAGGGCTTGGCTGCGCGTACCGACCACGCCACCGGGGACGGTATCTACTGAACGGCGGCGACGAGCTTGGCGCGCTGGCGCTCGCGGTCGACGCTGACGACGTTCCAGACCAGACCGAGCTTGGACAGCGAGAAGATGACCCAGCCCGATGGGTCGAGCTCGTACCAGCGCAGGCCGTGATAGGCCGAGCGCGGGAACGCATGATGGTTGTGATGCCAGGCCTCGCCGAGGCTCGGCAGGGCGAGCCAGAAGACGTTGCGTGACTGGTCGCCGGTCTCGAAGCGCCGCTGCCCGAAGAAGTGGCAGATCGAGTTGATCGACCAGGTCACATGGTGGACGAGGAAGATCCGCACGAGGCCGGCCCACAGCGCTGCCTCGAGGCCTGCGTCGAGCGTGCCACCCCAGGCCCACCCGGCAGCGAATGGGACGAGGATCGTCGCCAGGACGAGCAGCGGGAAGGCGCCGTGGATCGCTCGCATCGTCGGGTCGGAGCAGAGATCAGGGCAGTAGCGGCGCTTCGCGGCGCGACCGTTGGACTCGAACAGCCAGCCGATGTGCGCGTGGTAGAGGCCGCGGAAGACGGCCGCCAGGCCGGTGCCGTGGCCGACATGCGGCGAATGCGGGTCGCCCTCCTCGTCCGAGAACGCGTGGTGCTTGCGGTGGTCGGCTACCCAGGAGAGGACGGGGCCCTCGACCGCGAGTGAGCCCATCACCGCGAACGCATAGCGGATCGGCTTGAAGGTGTCGAACGCGCGGTGCGTGAGGTGGCGGTGAAAGCCGATCGTGATGCCGAAGGCGCTCATCAGATACATGACCGCGAAGATCACGACGTCGCGCGCGTGTAGGAAGGAGCCCCACGTGAAGATGGCGGCGAGGATCGTCGCAACGAACGGGATAACGACCGCGGCGATGTTGACGTTGCGCTCGAGGCGGGACATCCGTCGCGAGAGAGTACCGTTCGGACACCATGGTTTCTTGGCAACTGCAAACGCAATGGATGCAAAACTTGTGATGATCGAACAAGGACTCCCCCTCGAACGCCCGTGGCAGGCGCTCGATCCGACGATCGGGCCGATCATCGAGCCCGCGCTGGGCCAGATCGCCGAGGAGATCACAGCGGCGATCGCGGCAGAGATCGATGAGTACCGCGGCCCGATGGAGGGGGCGTTCGGCGGCGGCGTGCGGGCGGCGATCGACGGGGCGCTGCGCGAGTTCGTCGGGCTGATCGGGCGGCCGGCGGGGATGCGCGGCGGCGCGGCGGGCGCGGCGTACGTCGCGCTCGGCCGCGGCGAGTACCGCGCCGGACGCCGGCTCGATGCCCTCCAGGCTGCCTACCGCCTCGGTGCCCGCGTGGCCTGGCGACGCATCTCCGCCGTCGCCCGCGCCGGCGGCGTCGACGGCGCGGCGCTCTCCCTGCTCGCCGAGTCGATCTTCGCCTACATCGACGAGGTGTCTGCCGACTCGGTCGAGGGCTACGCGAGCGAGCAGGCGGCGAGCGCAGGTGAGCGGCAAAGCCTGCGAGCGGCGTTCGTGCGCCAGCTCGTCCGCGACGGCTTCGACCAGACGGAGCTCGCGGCTGCAGCGACCGCCGCGGGCTGGGAGCTGCCGCGGCTCGTCGCCGTGCTCGCCGCCGAGCACCGCGACGCCGAGCGGCTCGCGACGAGAATCGGCTCCGGCGCGATCGGCGGGCGCGTGGATGAGCTCGTCTGCGTCCTCGTTGGCGACCCCGACGCGCCGGGCGTCCGCGCCCGCGTTGCCAAGGCCGTTGAGGGTCGGCTCGCGGCGCTTGGTCCGACCGTGCCGGTGACCGATGCCGGCCGAAGCTGGTCCCATGCGCTCCGCTGCACGTCGCTCGCGCGCGCCGGCGTACTGCCGCGCGAAGGCCTCATGTGCCATCGCGATGCGCTCGGGGCGCTTGCGGCCTTCGCCGACCCCGAGGCGCTGGCAGAGCTCGCACGTGTGCGACTCGCTCCGCTCGAGGGCCAGACCGCCGGCGCGCGATCGCGCCTCGAGGCTACGCTGCTCAGCTGGTTGCGCTGGCAGGGCAGCGTGCCGGCCGTCGCCGCTGAGCTAAACGTCCATCCGCAGACGGTGCGCTACCGGCTCGGGCGGCTGCGCGAGCTGTTCGGCGCTACCCTCGAGGATCCCGAAGCGCGCTTCGAGCTCGAACACGCGCTGCGGGGCCGGCCCTGGATTCAACCGATCTGACGCCGGCCCGCGTCCCGAGCGCTTTAATGGCCGGCGCGGGGGCAACCGCACAACGACAGGAGAGCTTCATGTCTCGCCGCCCGCATCACGCCGCAGTGCTGCCGGGAATAGTCGCAGTCTGTGCGCTTGTTGTCGTCCCCGCGGCATTCGCGTCCCCGCCGGCGACGCCACCGCCGGGGACGCCGAACATGGCCGCGATGGTGGTTCAGCCGAGCGACCTCCAGCCGGGCGCAAGCATCGCCGCGCAGCGCTACGTGGCCCCGCCGAAGGACTTCACGGCCGAGTACGCCGCTCGCTACACGGATGCGATGACGACGGCGGGGACGAGCTTCGCTTCGATCGAGGACGACGTGGCGCTGGCGTCCAACCCGACGCCCGGAAGCACGCTCGAGGCCGTAGACCAGGCGGTATTCGCAACGCGCGGCGGGCGGCGCGGGTTCGTCAAGGGGTACATCGAGGCGGCCGGAAAGAAGCTCCACCTCGTGCCGAAGGACTTCAAGTTCTCGCCCACCGTCAGCGCCGGGGTCGGCAGCGCTTCCTTCGTCGAGATAGTCACGGTCAGGCGGGGGCGGCAACATGTCGAGGAGGGGTTCGTGGGCTTCGTCGACGGTGACACCTACTCGGGCTTCGTCTTGATCGCGAGCCACATCCCGCAGAGTGATGCGGTCGCTCTGGCGCAGACGGCCGACGCGCACATCCACGCGACCATTGGCGGCGGTGGGACCGGAGCGTCCGGCACGACGTGAGTGCCGGTTGGGCCAGATCGCAATGACCGGCCGCTCGCGTATCTGCCTCGGCGCGCTGGCCGCCGCGCTCGCCCTCGGTGTCCTGCCGGGCTCGGGCGCGGGCGCGGTCACGCTGCCGGTGGGCACGCCGAACCTCGCCCTGAGCGTGATCCAGCCCACGGACCTCGCGCCCGGGGCGGGTCGCGGGCCGCAGCGCTACATCAAACCCCCCGCGGGGTTCACCGCTGAGTATTCGAGCACGCTGACCGGGGCGAGCGCGATTGACGGCACGCGCTACACCCGGCTTCGGGATTTCGTGGCGCTCGCGCCGGACCCGACGCTCGCGAGTGACCTCTACGCCACGGAGCAGACCCAGCTCGCCTCGCCCATCGGACGGCGCCGGCTGATCCGCGAGCTCGTCGTGGCGCTCGGCGCCAAGCACGGGGTGAGGGCGCGTGATGTGAGAATCGGCGCCGCCGTGAGCCTCGGCATCGGCTCAGGGTCGTTCGCCGAGACGTTACGCGTGCGTTTGAGCGACGTATTCGTCGAGGAGACGCTGATCGCCTTCGTCGACGGCGATGTCTATGCGGGGCTCGCGCTGACCGGCATGATCGACGAGCCGCTGTGGATGCGCGACGCGCGCGTGCTCGCTAACACGCTCGATGCTCACATCCACGCGGTGCTCGGTGTGACGGGCGCCACCGGCGCGAGCGGAACGACCGGCGCAACCGGGGCGAGCGGGTCAAGCGGCGCGACCGGGTCGAGCGGATCGAGCGGCGCGACCGGGTCGAGCGGATCGAGCGGCGCGACCGGATCGAGCGGCGCGACAGGATCGACTTAGCCGCGGCGGTGGGCGACTGCGGCGGGCGCGTGAGACCAGGCCGATCGCTGAGTTCCAGCCCAGGGCCTCGGCGGTTGGCGTCCCTCGTGATCTCTCTCGCGCGTTTGACGTGGGGACCAAAATCTTCTACACTGACACTCAGATTTCTTGAAGAGCGTAAAAGGAGTGGCAGCTGATGGCAAAGACCATTGGAATCGACCTGGGCACGACGAACTCGTGCATGGCCGTTCTCGAGGGCGGCGAGCCGACCGTCATCGAAAACGCCGAGGGCGGACGCACGACGCCATCTGTCGTCGCATTCACGGCCTCTGGTGAGCGCCTCGTTGGCACCGTCGCGAAGCGCCAGGCGGTGACCAACCCGCAGAACACCGTCTTCTCGATCAAGCGCTTCATGGGCCGCAAGGAGAGCGAGGTCTCCGAGGAGGAGGCGATCGTTCCCTACAAGGTCGTCTCAGGGCCGAATGGCGACGCACGCGTCGATGTGGCCGGCAAGACCTACTCGCCGCCGGAGATCAGCGCGATGATCCTCCAGAAGCTGAAGGCCGACGCCGAGGCATACCTTGGCGAGACGGTCGACGCGGCCGTGATCACGGTCCCGGCGTACTTCAACGACGACCAGCGCCAGGCGACCAAGGACGCCGGCAAGATCGCCGGGCTCGAGGTCAAGCGGATCATCAACGAGCCGACTGCGGCATCGCTTGCCTACGGCCTGGACAAGGAGGCCGACCAGACGATCCTCGTCTTCGACCTCGGCGGCGGCACCTTCGATGTGTCGGTCCTCGAGATCGGCGACGGCGTCTTCGAGGTCAAGTCGACCGCCGGTGACAACCACCTCGGCGGCGACAACTTCGACAAGGCGGTCGTCGACTGGCTCGTCGCCGAGTTCAAGCGCGACCAGGGAATCGACCTGCAGCAGGATCCGATGGCGCTCCAGCGCCTGTACGAGGCTGCCGAGAAGGCGAAGATCGAGCTCTCGACGACGCAGGAGACGCAGATCAACCTGCCGTTCATCACCGCCGACCAGAGCGGTCCCAAGCACCTCGACACGCGCCTGACGCGCGCAAAGCTCGGCGAGCTGACGAGCAGCCTGCTCGATCGCGTCGTCGCCCCGGTACGCCAGGCGCTCGACGACGCGAAGGAGAAGGGCGCCGCGAAGATCGACCACGTCGTCCTCGTCGGCGGCATGACGCGGATGCCCGCGGTGCAGGAGAAGGTCAAGGAGCTGACGGGCAAGGAGCCGCATCGCGGCGTCAACCCGGACGAGGTCGTCGCCGTCGGCGCCGCGATCCAGGCCGGCGTGCTCGCGGGTGACGTGAAGGACGTGCTGCTGCTCGACGTGACACCGCTGACACTCGGCATCGAGACCAAGGGCGGCGTCTTCACGCGCCTGATCGAGCGCAACACGACGATCCCGACGCGCAAGGCGGAGGTCTTCTCGACCGCCGAGGACAACCAGCCCTCGGTGGAGATCCACGTGCTCCAGGGTGAGCGCGAGATGGCGAACTACAACAAGTCGCTCGGCAAGTTCCAGCTGACCGGCATCCCGCCGGCGCCGCGTGGAATCCCGCAGATCGAGGTCGCGTTCGACATCGACGCGAACGGGATCCTCAGCGTCTCGGCGAAGGATCTCGGGACCGGCAAGGAGCAGAAGATCGAGATCAAGGCCGGCTCGGGGCTCTCGGACCAGGAGATCAAGAACATGGTCTCCGACGCCGAGACGCACGCCGAAGATGACCGCCGCGCACGCGAGCTCGCCGAGGCCCGCAACAACGGCGAGAACGCCGCCTACCAGGCGGAGCGCCAGCTGAAGGAGCTCGGCGAGACGATCGACGCTTCCGCGAAGGAGCAGATCGAGTCCGCGATCAAGGCGGTCCGTGAGGTTCTCACGTCCGAGGACGCGGCCTTGATCCGCGAGCGCACGGATGCCCTCAATCAGGCGTTCCACAGCGTCTCCGAGGCGCTCTACGAGCGCGCGGCGGCCGGCGGCGGCGCGAATGGAGCCGCGAGCGGCGACGGCGCAAGCTCGGCCGGCGACGAGGACGTCGTCGACGCCGAGGTGGTCGACGAGCCGACCCAGTCCTAAGCCATGGCCAAGCACGAAAAGCGAGCCGAGGACGAGGTCCTCGGCTCGACCGACACGATTGATGAGCACGTCGCGGTAGCGACCGACGTGCCCCAAGCCGAGGACGAGACCGAGCTCGCGCGGGACATGCGGGCGGAGAGCGACTTCGAGCTCGATGTCGAGGTCCTGACCGCGAAGGCGGCCGAGCGCGACGAGCTGTTTGGCATCGCGCAGCGCACTCAGGCGGACTTCGAGAACTACCGCAAGCGCATGACGCGTGAGCTCGAGGGCGCGCAGGCGCGCGGGGTCGCGCGCCTGGCGAGCGAGCTCGTCCCGGCGCTGGACAGTCTCGAGCGCGCGATCACTGGCGCGAGCGAGGCCGCAGTCGTCGACGAGCAGCTGATCGAAGGCCTACGGCTCGTACAGCGGGAGCTGCTTGCGGCGCTCGGGCGCGCCGGCGTCGAGCGTTACTGCGAGGCGGGTGAGCAGTTCGATCCCGCCGTCCACGAAGCCGTGAGCCAGCAAGCGGTCGACGGCGCCCCCGCCGGCGCGATCGTCGAGGTCTACCAGCCCGGCTACAAGCTAGGTAACGCGGTGATCAGGGCTGCTCGGGTGATGGTGGCCGCCTGAGTAAGGGCGAGCGATGGCCACGACCAAAGATCCCTACAGCGTCCTCGGCGTCGAGCGCAAGGCGACCGCCGCGGAGATAAAGAAGGCCTACCGCAAGCTTGCGCGCCAGTATCACCCGGACCGCAACCCCGGCGACGCGAAAGCGGAGGCGCGCTTCAAGGAGATCAACGAGGCCAACGACCTCCTCAGCGACCCTGACAAGCGTGCCGCCTACGATCGCGGCGAAGGAATCTTCGGCGCGTTCGGCGCCGGCCGGCGCGGCGGCCCGAACCCGTTCGCCGGTGGCGGCTTCGATGGCGGCTCATTCAGTGACATCCTTTCGAACCTGTTCGGCGGGGCCGGCGGAGCCCGGCGCCCGAACCGGCCCCAGCCGGGCCGGGGCGCCAACCTCGAGGCGAGCCTTCAGATCAGCTTCGATCAGGCGATCAGCGGCGCGCAGGTGCCGCTCGCGGTGCCCGTGTCGGTCACCTGCTCTACCTGCAACGGGACGGGTGCGCGTCCGGGCACGAAGCCAATCGTCTGCCCGCAGTGCGGCGGGCGCGGCATCGAGTCACAGGGGCAGGGCATGTTCTCGATCTCCCAGCCGTGCTCGCGCTGCGGCGGCAGCGGCACGGTCATCGAGGAGCCCTGCCCGACCTGCCACGGTAGCGGCGCGACGCGCTCGGTCAAGCGCTTCCGCGTGAACATCCCGCCCGGCGTGCACGACGGCAGCCGCATCCGCCTAGCCGGCAAGGGCGAGCCGGGCCGCGGCGGCGGGCCGCCAGGTGACCTCTTCGTGATCACGCACGTGACGCCCTCGCCCGTGTTCAAGCAGAAGGGCGAGCACCTCGAAGTCGAGGTGCCGATCACGGTCGTCGAGGCGCTGCGCGGCGGCGACATCGAAGTGCCGACGCTGAACGGGCGCAAGCGCCTGCGCGTCAAGCCGGGCACCAGGCACGGCACGATCCAACGCCTGCGCGGCGAGGGTCCGCCGAAGCTGAACGGCACCGGTAACGGCGACATCCACTACCGCTTCGTGATCGACGTGCCCGGCGAGCTGAACGAGCATCAGCGCAAAGCCGTCGACCAGCTTGCGAAGGCGATCAACGGCAACCCCCGCCACGAGCTGTTCGAGGCGCTCAAGCGATGACCGAGGAAGCGACGCCCCGCAGGCGCCCTCGCGTTGCGCGCATCGACGTGGCCGTCGACCGCGGCGTCTTCATGATCTCGGTTGCCGCGCAGCTCGCCGAGATGCACCCGCAGACGTTGCGGATGTATGAGGCGCGCGGGCTGATCGAGCCGTCGCGCTCACCGAAAGGGACGCGCCTGTACTCGCACGACGATGTCGCGCGCCTACGTCGCATCCAGCAGATGACCGTCGAGCTCGGGCTAAACCTGGCGGGCGTCGAGCGCGTGCTAGCACTCGAGGCCGAGCTCGACGTCGCGCACCGTCAGCTCGCCGAGCTCGAGGCACGAGCCGAGCGCGCGAAGCTGGAGATGGCCGCGGAGCTCGAGCGCGTGCGCCGCTCGCTGCGCGCGGATCTCGTGCCCTACACCGGCACGACGGACATCGTTCGCCGCGTCGACGTGCGCGCGCCGTTTCGTAAGCGCGAGCGTTAGCGCCGGCGGCGCGCCGCCCGGCGAACGGCGCTTCTGCTAGGACGGGATCATGAACGCCCGCCCGCCGCGTCGCGCCTGGCTGATCCTCGGCCTCGGCTTTCTCGCCTACGTGGCCGCGGTCTTTCAGCGCTCCTCGCTCGGTGTCGCCGAGGTCGAGGCTCAGCGGCGCTTCGGCACGAGCGCTGCGGTGCTCAGCCTGTTCAGCGTGTTTCAGCTCGCCGTCTACGCCGGCTTTCAGATCCCCGTCGGCGCGCTGCTCGACCGCGTCGGCTCGCGCCCGCTGATCGCGATCGGCGGCGTGATCATGGGTGCCGGCCAGCTGATGCTGGCGACGGTCCACACGATCGGTCTCGCGATCGCGGCACGCGCGCTCGTCGGCCTCGGTGACGCGATGACGTTCATCTGCGTCCTGCGCCTGATCTTCATGTGGTTCCCGCCACGGCAGGTCCCGCCGCTGATGGCGGCCACCGGCATCATCGGCCAGCTCGGCCAGATCGCCGCCGCCTACCCGCTCGTCGCGCTGCTGCAGAGCCACGGCTGGACGCGCTCGTTCGAGCTCGCCGGATTGATCGCGTTCGCGGTCGCGGCGGCCAGCGCCGCCGGTATCCGCAGCGCCCCGGAAGCGAACATCGGCGCCGCCGCCGAGCAGGGCGCCGGCCTTCTGACCGCGGGGCTGGCGCGGGCGTGGCGGGAGCCGGGCACCCGCCTCGGTCTCTGGACGCACTTCGTGACGCAGTTCTCCGGCACCGTCTTCGCGCTGCTGTGGGGCTACCCCTTCCTCGTCGTCGGGGAGCGACGCAGCCCCACGGAGGCCGGCCTCTTGCTGACGCTCCTGGTGGCCGGCTCGATGGTCGCGAACGTCGCGGTCGGGCAGGCGATCGCGCGCTGGCCATTGCGCCGCTCGGTGCCGGTGCTCGTGATCGTCGGCGCCACCGTCCTCGCGTGGACGGTCGTCCTTGCCTGGCCGGGGCGCGCCCCGTTGAGCGTGCTGATCATGCTCGTGCTCGTGTTGTCAACCAACGGACCTGGGTCGATGACCGGATTCGACTACGCGCGGACCGAGAACGAGGCGGAGCGGATCGGGTCGGCGACGGGGATCGTCAACGTCGGCGGCTTCTCGGCGTCGCTGGCGGTGATCGCGCTCGTCGGGATCATCCTGAGCCTGCAGAGCTCGCGTGGACCGACGAGCTATACGCTCGGCGATTTCAAGCTCGCGTTCGCTGTGCAGTACGTGTTCTGGGCGGTCGGCGTCAGCGCCTTCCTGCGGACGCGCAAGCGACTGCGCGCGGCGCGCGGGCTCGAGCTCGACCCCTTCCCGATCGTCGTTCTGCGCCACGTGCGCGAGCAGCGACGACGGGGATAGCCTGCCGGCCACATCCTCAAATCTGCTATGATGGGACTCAGATTTCTCAATGCAACCAGATCGCTTCACCCTCAAGTCCCAGGAGGCCCTCGCCGGCGCGGTGCGCATCGCGCAGGCCGGCGGCAACCCGCAGGTCAAGCCCGACCACCTACTCGCCGCGCTGCTCGAGGACACGGACGGCATCGCGGTCGCGATCCTGCGCAAGCTCGGCGCCGATCAGGCGGCACTGACCAACGAGCTCGACCAGTCGCTGGCGACGCTACCGACGATCAAGGGCGCGACCGCCGAGGCGCCGCCGATCTCCTCCGAGCTCGCCGCGGTCCTCAACACGGCCGACCAGGAGGCGCGCTCGCGCGGCGACGACTATGTCTCGACCGAGCACCTACTGCTGGCGATCAGCGCTCACCCCGGCAGCGCCGGCGACGCGCTGCGCGCCGTCGGCGCCCAACACCAGACGGTCGTCGATGCTCTCACCGAGGTGCGCGGCAGCCACCGCGTACAGAGCCAGAACCCCGAGGACACGCTCCAGGCGCTCGAGCGCTACGGGCGTGACCTGACGGCCGAGGCGGCCGACGGCAAGCTCGACCCCGTGATCGGGCGCGACGCGGTAATCCGCCGCGTCATCCAGATCCTCGCGCGGCGCACCAAGAACAACCCGGTGCTGATCGGCGAGCCGGGCGTCGGCAAGACGGCTGTCGTCGAGGGGCTCGCCCAGCGCATCGTCTCCGGCGACATCCCCGAGTCGCTGCGTGACCGCCGCGTGATCGCGCTCGACCTCGGGGCGCTGCTCGCCGGCGCGAAGTACCGTGGCGAGTTCGAGGACCGCCTGAAGGCGGTGCTCAAGGAGGTCGCCGAGGCCGCCGGAAGGGTGATCCTCTTCATCGACGAGCTGCACACGATCGTCGGCGCGGGCGCCGCCGAGGGCGCGGTCGACGCCGCGAACCTGCTCAAGCCGATGCTCGCGCGCGGCGAGCTGCGCGCGGTCGGCGCGACGACGCTCGACGAGTACCGCAAGCACATCGAGCGCGACGCCGCGCTCGAGCGCCGCTTCCAGCCCGTCTACGTCGACGAGCCGTCCGTCGAGGACACGATCGCGATCCTGCGCGGGCTCAAGGAGCGCTACGAGAACCACCACGGAGTCCGCATCCAGGACAGCGCCCTGATCGCCGCTGCGGAGCTCTCGAGCCGCTACATCTCAGACCGCTTCCTCCCCGACAAGGCGATCGACCTCATCGACGAGTCCGCGTCGCGCCTGCGGATTGAGATCGATTCGCTGCCAACCGAGATCGACGAGGTCGAGCGACGCATCATCTCGTTGCAGATCGAGCTGACCTCGCTCGCCAAGGAGACCGATGAGGCCTCCGCCCAGCGGCGCGCCGCGCTCGAGTCAGAGCTCGCCGAGCAGCGCGAGCGCTCGTCGACGATGAAGGCGCAGTGGCAGGCCGAGAAGGACGTGATCAGCGAGATCTCGGACACCAAGAAAGCTCTCGAGCAGGCTCGCACAGAGGCCGAGCGCGCCGAGCGCCTCTCCGATTTCGCGCGCGCCGCCGAGCTGCGCTACGGCACGATCCCCGAGCTCGAGCGCAAGCTCGCAGAGCGCGAGGGGTCGGCGCCAAGCCAGGCCGTCTTCCTCAAGGAGGAGGTCGACGCCGACGACGTCGCTGAGGTCGTGTCGAGTTGGACCGGCATCCCGCTGACGCGACTGCTCGAGTCCGAGGTCCAGAAGCTGATTCACATGGAGGAGCGCCTGCACGAGCGCGTCATCGGCCAGGACGAGGCGATCGAGGCCGTGGCCGGTGCGATCCGCCGCTCCCGCGCCGGCCTCGCCGACCCCAACCGCCCGATCGGCAGCTTCCTCTTCCTCGGGCCGACCGGGGTCGGCAAGACGGAACTCGCTCGCGCCTTGGCCGAGTTCCTCTTCGACACCCAGGACGCGATGGTCCGGATCGACATGTCCGAGTACATGGAGAAGCACTCCGTGAGCCGGCTCGTCGGTGCGCCCCCCGGCTATATCGGCTACGACGAGGGCGGCCAGCTGACGGAGGCCGTACGCCGCCGGCCCTATGGCGTGATCCTGCTTGACGAGGTCGAGAAGGCCCACCCCGACGTCTTCAATGTCCTGCTCCAGGTGCTCGACGACGGGCGCCTGACCGACGGTCAGGGGCGCACGGTCGACTTCAAGAACGTCGTCCTGATCATGACCTCGAACATTCGCGTCGAGGATGAGGATCCTCGCGGCGCGCTCCAGCAGTACTTCAAGCCCGAGTTCATCAACCGGCTCGACGACATCGTGATCTTCCACTCGCTCACGCGCGAGCAGATCTCGGAGATCGTCATGCTCCAGGCGGAGATCGTGATCGACCGGCTCGCCGCGCGCGGGATCACGCTCGAGCTCTCCGACGATGCGCTGACGCTGCTCGGCAACCTCGGCTACGACCCCGTCTACGGCGCGCGCCCGCTCAAGCGCGTGATCCAGCGCCAGCTCGTCGACCGGATCGCGGTCGGCCTGCTCGACGGCAGCTACCGCGACGGCCAGACGATCCATGCCGACGTGCTCGGCGGCGAGATCGTGCTGAGCGCCAGCAAGGCTTCCGAGCCGGCCGCGGCCTAGCGGACCATGTGGTCGCTACAGCGGAGCGTCAGGTGATGCGATGGGCTTGCGTCGTGGTGCTGCCGCCGGTGACGGTGGCGGAAAGCGTGATCAGCAGCGGGCGGCGCTTCGTGGCCTTCGCGATCGCCGCGTTCGCGAGCGAGGTCAGCTTGAACGTCACGGCGGCAGTGGCGCCGGCGGCGAGCGTGTAGCTGGCGTGCCCGAGTTGGAAGGACTCGCGCCGCGTGTGGTGGAGCACCTTGACTGCGAGCTTGGCGGTCAGCTGGACCTCGCCCGTGCACGAGGCCGCGCTACAGGCGAGGCGCACGGTGGCCTTGCGCCGTGAGTGCGAGAGCTTGAAGGACTCGATCGCGATCTGCGGCTTCGCGGCGACCGGTGTCGGTGGCGGGGGCGCCGCGGGCGAGGCGGGCGCCTGCATCTGGATCTCGTCCAGCGTGTTCGAGGACTCGTCGGCGATGAACAGGTTCGCCGACGGGTCGATGCTGAGTCCCGCGGGCTGGCCGATCGTCGTCGAGGCGGCGTGGGCGAGCGGGCCGTGGACGCTCGCGGAGCTCGCGCTTGGTCCCTCGAGCATGTAGAGATGCCCGGCGCTCATCGAGCCGAGCCCGTAGGGACAGGCCGAGGAGCAGTTCGCGGCGGCGATCACGCCGACGTTGAAGTTGAGCGGGTCGGCGACGATCAGGTTGCCCGAGTGGTCGAGGTACAGCTGCTCCGGGTCCCCGGGGAACGCGGCGAGGCTGTAGATGTCGCCGGCGGTCGTCGCCGCGAGCCCGAACGCACAGTTCGATGGGCAGCTGTAGCCCGCGATCAGTCGGACCTCGTCCGTGCCCGCGTCGGCAACGAGGATGTCGCGGCGCAAATCCACCGCGAAGCCGACGGGACTCTCGAACTCCGCCGCCGTCGCCGGCCCGGCGTTGCCGCTGTTGCCCGCGCTCGGGTTCCCGGCGAAGTCGTTGCCGCCGACCCAGTAGATGTCGCCAGCGGTCATCGCGGAGAAGCCGTAGGGGCAGCTCGAAAGCGACGCCGACGGGCACGAGGCGCCGGCGACGATGAACGCGTCGCGGTTCGCCGACGCGCCGTAGACGACGAGGTCGCCGAACTGATCGACGCCCGTCCAGCCATAGGAGAAGAGCTGCTCGAGCGGGGTCGTACGCGCCTGCGAGCCGTTCGCGGGACGCGTCGATGACATGCTGCCATTGCCGGCGATCGTGTAGATGTCACCCGGCGCCATCGCCGGCAGCCCGTACGGGCAGCTTCCGGAGCAGGTCTCCTCTGCAACCACGCGGAACGCCTGCGCGCCCTGGTCGAGGATCACGATGTTGCCCCACTGGTCGACATCGAGCGCCGTTGGATCGTTCAGCTCGGCGGCGAGGGCGGAGCCGCTGTCGCCGCTGTCGCCGGCGGTCCCGTTGCCAGCGAGCACCGCGACGTGATCGGTCGCGACCGCGAGGGCCAGCACCTCGTGCGCGTAGGCGTCGGCGACGTAAACCGTCTGGTCGTTGTTGGCGATGGCAATCACGGACGCCGGGACGTTCAACGCGGCGATCGCCGTGACCGTGCCGTTGACCTGGAGCGCGGCGGCGCCAGCCCCCGTCGCGACGGCGAGGACGGCGAGCATCCCGACCGCGAGCGCGGCCGGGAGCTTGCGTGAACGGCAAGCGGGTCGTCCAGTCAACTTCCCCCCTCGTCTGTCAGCGGGATGAAGTTAGCAGCGCGCGACGCCAGCGTGTGGCCTTTGCGCCAAGCGCTCGACAATGGCTCTAGCAGGTCCTCGCTCGGGCCTGATCGCCGTCCGAGCGTCTACCGATTGGCGGCGCGCCGGTAGCGCGCCACCGCAAGCGGCGCGAAGACCGGGCGGGAGCCTACACGGCGGCTACTATCGCGCCCGCGGGGGGGCCGCGACGGCCCCCCCGGAAATCCATCTTCAGGCTGGGAAGGGCTCGGTCTCGCGCGAGCCCGGGATATAGCTGCCCTCGTCTTCGAGCAGGTCGCGCGTCGTGGCGCGCAGATCCGGGGTGTCCTCGTGGCCGTGTACCCCCACGGCATGCGCGACCGCGGCCTCGAGCACCTCGTCCTCTTCGCCGATGATCGTGAGCGTGCAGCCGGACTCGCTCTCGAAACGGCGGCAATCAGCCATCTTCCGTGCCATGCCCTCAGTCCCCCAGGGTTGAATTGGACGTCCCTACGTGCTCGTTGTAGCTCCTCACGACCCGGCGGTCAAGGCGCCTCAAGGCAGGAACAGCATCCCCTGGGGTGCCACGGCCGGGCCGCTAATCGAGAGTGCAGTGATCTGGCCGGTCCAGGGGTTGATTTGGCCGAGGGAATTGGCTGTCGTGCACGGCGAGGGCGCGCTGTTGGAGTCGCACGGCGTGACCGCCGCGAGCTCGCTGCCGACCTCGAACGGGCCGGTGATCGCATCGATCGTGTCGGCGCCGTTGTCGGTCGTGTAGATCGTTCCCGAGGTATCTGACGGCCAGACCGTGTCGTCGACCGAGTCGGACAGGTTCAGCACCTCGAGGCTCTGCCGCGGCGAGTCGGCCCCGTCGACGAAGATCTGCTGCTGGTCGCCCTGACTCGTCTCCATGAAATCGCCGCCGAAGCGCCACGCGTAGGAAGGCACGTCCTCGTTCGAGTCCGGGTCGGTCAGCGCGAGCTGGACGCTCGAGCCAAACGTGGCCGGCCCGCATTCGCGAGCGTCGCGGTCGCCTCGTCGAAGAAGAGCGGCGCAACCGTGGCGATCGCGTCGCCGGGTCGAGGCTCAGCTGGTAGACGGCCGGGAAGGCGGCGTTCGGTGCAAGCGTCGTGCCGGTCGTTCCAGGCGCAGACGCGCTGATCAGGGTGAGGTGCCGCCGTAGAAGGAGATCGCGTCCGTGCCGCCGGCATGCGGCAGCGGCTCGTTGTAGGCGTAGTGGGTGATCGTGCCGCTCCACGGGGCGATCGTGTACAGGCTCGAGTTCGCGTCCTCGTTGACGGTCGCGTAGACGAGGCCGCTGTCCGGGTCGACGGTCAAGCCGTCGCACTTGCCGACGACGTCCCACTGCGTCGCGGCCTGGCCGCTTCGCGTGAGCTCGACGACGGTGCTGTCCAGGTTGCCGGTCGAGCTCGCCTCGCCCTGCGGGCCGACGCCGTTCTGGAAGCACGTGAAGATGTGGTCGTCCCCGTAGCTGATGTCGTCCGGGTTGGTCAGCGTCTCGCTGCCGTGGGCGGCCGGGTGGCTGAGGCTGGCGCCGTTGAAGAAGACCGCGTTGGTGAACGTGGGCGGCGGCGGCGGCGGTGGCGGCGGTGGCGGGGGTGGGGGCGGCGGAGGAACCGGGTGATGGTGGTGATGGTGGTGGTGCTCGAAGAAGTGGGCGCCATGCGCGAGCGCGCCGCTCGCACCTGCCGCCGGTAGCGCGAAAGCGGTGAGCAGCAACGCCATTGGCCGCGTGACTTTGAGCCGCATCAAGTCCTCCTGTCGAGCTGGTCGGCGCCCCCTGAGCCCGGAGCCTAGGCTCGCTCGGGCGAGCAGTTGCGACTATCTCGTGAAGCGCTGCGGCGGTCGGCCATTGGCCGACAGTCCTCGTGTGGCGGGGAGCGGTCGGGTCGGGAAGTGGCCGCCCCCGACGCCCGCATGCTCGCTAGCTGCGCTCTTGCGGCGTGAAGGAGATCGGGTTGGCGAGCGTGCGGCGCACGGGTGATTGCTCGATTTGCTCGCGGACGCCTCGGCGCTGCTCGGCGGTGAGGCTTGGGTCGAGTGAGACCTCGTAGATGAACGTGGAGGCGGTGGGTGAGCGTTCGAGCGAGACGCGTGCGGCGGCGGCGCCGTCGAGCCCGAGCTCGTCGAGCGCCATTTGGGCGCTGATCGCGATGCAGGTCGCGAGCGCCGCCTCGAGCAGCTCGTGTGGGCGCGGGGCGGTATCGCCGCCCGCCTCGCCTTTGCGGGTGTCCGCGAGGCCTGTATGCCCGCGGGCTTGGTAGCGCGTGCGATACCGCGGTCCGTCCGCGCGCGCCTCGACCATCAGGCCGCGATCGCGTTCCAGTTGAGTCGCACGTAGTCCAGCACGAGCGGGTGGCCGAGCTCGGCTTCCAGCTCATCGATGAACGGTTCGCGGAGCTCGTGCGGCAGCCGCTCGAGGTAGGGAGCGAAGATCACCGTCTCGAGGAACTCGCGCGGGCGCGGCGGCGTCGTCGGCTTGGGCTCGAGCCAGCAGCCGGCGACCGCAAAGCCCGCCGCCGCGAGTCGCGCGCGCGTCTGCTCGACCGTCGCGTAATGCCAGAGGTCGCCGATCGCGCCCAGGTGCTCGGCGTACGGCTCCCGGCTCGCAAGCGCGGCGCCGAGCGCGCGAGCGCGCTCGATGTTGCCCTTGCCGCCGCATTGCGCCACGAAGTGGGCGCCCGGGCGCAGCGCGGCACGGATTCGCGCGAACAGCGTTTCGTGGTCGAAGATGTGATGGAAGGTCGCCGTCGAGATCGCCGCGTCGACGGGTGCTGGGAGCGCCAGCTCGAGGAGGTCCTGGCAGAGGACCTCGACGCGCTCCGGGTCGAGCCGCTCGCGCGCCTTCGAGGCCATCGACGGCGAGCCGTCGACGGCCACGACACGACCGCGCGGCAGCCGCTCGAGCAGCAACTCGGTGACACGCCCGGTACCGCAGCCGGCGTCGAGGACGGTCTCATCGCCGGCCAGGCGCAGGCGTTCTACAACGCTCGCGCCCCATTCCCGCTGAGGTGCGGAGATCGCGTCGTAGCTGGTCGCGTTCCAGTCGCGCGGGGCCATCCGATCGTACGCTATCACGGCAACTAGGTCGTCACGACACGTAACGATCCCTCGGCGTACGATGGCTTGCGTTCGTGCCACGCCGAGCCGTCACCTTCGCCGATCCCGTGCTGATTCACGCCGTAGAGGCGGAGATGGTGCTGATCGGCTTCCGCGCAGTGAAGGTGGCGAGCTTGGAGCACCCTGACCTTTGGCGGTCGTTCAGATCTCACTACGAGGAAGGGAAGGCGCCGCGCTACCAGCAGTCACAGCATGCGGCGATGCACATGGCGGTGTCGTTCTGGCGCTCGATAGACGCCGCGCGGAACCTCGTTCAAGCGCTGCCGCAACTCGGCGATTACATCGCCGAGGTCTGGTTGCCCTACGGTCTCGGGATCAACTACCTTGACCCGGCGCAGGAGCGCACACCTGGACATATGACGATCTGGTCACAAGCAGTGCAGCTAGCGAAGTGTGCGGTCAGTATCGTGTCCGTGTAGGAGAGAGGGGAGCAGCAATGACCTACGCGATGATCAACAACAGCGGGAACGTCCTGCAGTGGTTCGACGACGAGCGCTCAGCGAGGAACGCGCTCGAAGTCATCGTGGCGGTCGACCCGGCGTCCGCGATGCACGTGAACCTGCTCGCGTTTGACGAAGCCGGTGCCGCGCGCACGGTGATCACGAGCGATGAATGGGCTTCTGCCCAGCCGATGTACTGGGTTCAGCCATCGTTTGCCGTCGTGGCATCCGGTGGGGACGCCATCGCGCAGGTGTCGTCAGGCGACATCGCTGTGCCGCCACAAAACGAGGCGCGCGCGGTGCCCCGGACGCCCGTGCCCGCGCTCGCGCGCGCGTAGAATCGCAGCGTGGAGATCGACTCCGCCCTTCTCTGCGACGCGGCGACCGTCCGCGAGGGGCTGCTGCACATCCTTGGCGGCGGCATCACGCGAATCGCACGGCCGGAGTACCCCGCCTACGTGGGCATGACGCTCGCGTTGCGCATCCTGGTGCATCCGACCGAGGCGGACCGCCAGCACCAGCTCGAAGTGCAATTGCTCAGCGCCGATGGCGCGCGCATCGTTGGATTTCAGGCGCAGTTCGGGATCAACGACCCCAGCGTGCTGATGCCCGGCGAGCAGATCTCCGTTCCTCTCCCAATAACGCCGCCGCCACAGATCCAGCTCCCCGCTGCGGGCACATACAGCTTCGAGGTTCTGGTCGACGGCGTACACCAGGCTTCCGTGCCGTTCATGGCATTCGAGGCGGCCGCGCTGCCTGGCATGCAGCCGCCCATGACCGAACTCGAAGACGACGAGCCAGAAGGAGACCCCGATGACGAATAACTCCAACCCGCTCGGCAACCCCATGATGAGCGAAGTGCGCGTGCCGGCGATCAAGCCGCCCAGGCCGGATGTCGTTCGCAAGCAAGACAGCACGCATACGACCAAGGCGTTCCTCCGTGACCTCAAGAAGGTTACGAAGAAGCAGCGCTCGGCTTCCTGACGCGCTCCAGGATCGTCCAGAACATCGGCTGCGTGTCGTTGCGGTGCGAGTACCTGAAGGTGTACTCGTCGAGATAGCTCTGCAGGTAGTCGGTGCTGACGGCGTGATAGACGCCGCGGATGCCGTTCTTCAGCAGTCCGAAGAACCCTTCGATCGTGTTCGTGTGAACGTTGCCGCTCACGTAGATGTGCGCCTTGTGGCGGATGCGATGGTGCCCGGCGAACTTGCGGCCGATCTTGACGTAGGAGCGCATCTCGTCGGTGAAGACGGTGGACTCCGGCAGGACGTGAGTCGTCATCAGCCCATCCAACGTCGGGGCTTGTCTGCTCGGGACGACCTGCGCGCGAACGCGACCGCCGCGCTCGACCATGCCGAACACGGTCGCCTTGTTCTTCGGGTCAGCGGACCAGCGTGCGCGAGCGTTCGCGCCGTGGAAGTCGCCCGGCTGCCGGTAGCGCGCGATCTCGCCTTGGCGTGGCTGCCCGCCAATGAACGTTTCGTCAGCCTCAACCTCACCGGACAGCGGCTCATCGTCGTCCTGCGTGAGCAACGTCCTGATCTGCTTGAACATCCGGTGAGCTGTCTTGTAGGTGACGCCGATCTCGCGCTCAAGTTGCTTGGCCGAGATCCCGCACCGCGTCGAGGACATCAAGAAGATCGCCCAGAACCAAAGCTGAAGGCTCGTGGTGCTCTTGTTGAAGATCGTTCCAGCGGTCGGATAGACCTGATGGCGGCAGTACTGGCAGCTGTATGCGGAGCGACCGCGGATGCGGTGGAATTTCGTTGGCTTGCCGCAGCTGGGGCATTTCGAGCCGTCCGGGTAAAAGCGGTCGCGCATGTAGTCCATGCACGCCGCGTTGTCGGGGAACAGGCGCAGGAAGTCGGTGTATGTCATTTGGCTGCCGCTTGACGGCTGCCGCTCTACGGAATCTCGAGACCTTGCTGCCATACCCAAAGTATCTCAGACCACGTACGTGTTGTCAAGACATAGTTACCGCTATCACGGACGGGCGTTCGTCATCGCATAGGTGTTCGGATGCGGTAGAACCAGCGCCATGAAGGTCCTCGTCGTTGGCTCGGGCGGGCGTGAGCACGCGCTGGTCCGGGCGCTGGCGCGCTCGCCGCAGCACCCCGAGCTTCTCTGTGCCCCCGGCAACGCGGGGATCGCACAGGACGCGCGCGTGCTTGAGATCGGCGCCGAGGAGATCGATGGGCTCGTCGCGGCCGCCGCCGACGAGTCGGTCGATCTCGTCGTCGTCGGACCGGAGGCGCCGCTCGTCGCAGGGCTCGTCGACACCCTGCTCGAGTCGGGGATCACTGCGTTCGGCCCGAGCTCGGCCGCGGCCCGGCTCGAGGGTTCGAAGGAGTTCGCCAAGCATGCGATGCGCGCGGCCGGTGTGCCGACCGGCGCGTGGACCGCGGTGCAGGGTGTAGAGGAGGGCCTGGCGGCGGTACCCGGCTACCCGTGCGTCATCAAGGCCGACGGTCTCGCCGCCGGCAAGGGCGTCGTGATCGCCCGCGGCGCCGGCGAGGCCCGCGCGGCACTCGAAGCGTTCCTCGTCGAGCGGCGTTTTGGCACCGAGATAGTCCTCGTCGAGGAGTGCCTCGCGGGTCCGGAGCTGTCGCTGCTCGCGCTTTGCGATGGCGAGCGCGCGATCCCGATGGCACCGGCGCGCGATTACAAGCGGATCTTCGACGGCGACGCGGGTCCGAACACCGGCGGCATGGGCTCATACTCGCCCGTCGAGGGCCTCGGCGAGGAGCAAATCGCGGCGCTCGTCGCCCAGGTCCATCAGCCGATCGTCGATCACCTGCGCGAGCGCGGGACCCCCTTCCACGGCGTCCTCTACGGCGGCCTGATGCTCACCGCGACCGGCCCGCGCGTGCTCGAGTTCAACGTCCGCTTCGGCGATCCGGAGACCCAGGCGCTGCTGCCGCGATTGCGCTCCGATCTGCTCGACGCGCTCCTGCGCGCGACGCGGCCGGGCGGCCTCGCCGATGTCAGGCTCGACTGGTCGCCGCAGTGGTCCGTGCTGGTCGTCCTGGCGAGCGCTGGCTACCCGGACGCGCCGTTCCTCGGCGACGAGATCACCGGGCTCGAGGCGATGCCGCCCGAGGTGGAGGTGACGCACGCTGGGACGGCGCGTCGCGGCGGGCGACTCGTCACGAGCGGCGGCCGTGTCCTGGGCGTCGCAGCGCTCGGCAGCGACCCCGACAGCGCCCGGCGCTCGGCGTATGCTGCGGCGCAGATGATCTCCTTCGCGGGAAGGCAGATGCGCAGCGACATCGCGCGGGGGGTGCGGTAGTGGCCACCGAGCCGCAGCTCGCAGTCGTGGCGACCGAGCCGGCCGAGGGCCCGCCACTCGTCGGCATCCTGATGGGCTCACAGAGCGACATGGACACGATGCAGGGTGCGGCAAAGGAGCTCGCCGACCGCGGCATCGAGCACGAGGTTCGGGTGCTCTCGGCGCACCGTCAGCCAGACGAGGTCGCCGAGTACGCACGCTCCGCGCGCGGGCGCGGGATTCGCGTGCTGATCGCCGGCGCCGGCCTCTCCGCCGCCTTACCGGGCGTCGTCGCCGCCCACACCGAGCTGCCAGTGATCGGCGTTCCCCTATCGAGCCGCAACTCCGTGGCTGCCGGCCTCGACGCGCTCCTGTCGGTCGTCCAGATGCCGCCCGGCGTGCCCGTCGCGGCTGTCGGCCTCGACAATGCGCGCAATGCCGGCATCCTCGCGGCGCGGATCATCGACACGTCGATGCCATCCGGCGGCCGACCAACCGCCGTCGCGTAGCTGCGGTGTCGGCCCAGTACTCAAGCGATGGCGCCAAGCATGCTGGGCCGACATCCTCGCGGGCTTCACGCGGCCACGCGAGAGGCGCCGCCTGATGAGTGCCCGGGCCGCCCGACGCAGTGGGTGAAAGCACGCGTCTAGCACCAATTCGGGCGCGTCCCCGCTGGCCGTCGCGCCAGCACGCGACCTGCGCGCAGTGCGTGAAGCCCGAGGAGGGCCGGCCCGGCACGGCCCCGCCACATCAGCCCGAGTCCGGGGCCGCCCGACGATGATAGAGCGCTACACCCGGCCCGAGCTGGGCGCCGTCTGGACCGATGCGGCGCGCATGGAGCGCTGGCACGAGGTCGAGGTGGCGGCTGCCGAGGAGCTGGACCCCCCGTCGCGGGGGGCAAGTGGGCCGACCGCGGAGGATCTCGCTGCGATTCGCGCCGCGACGTTCACGGTCGAAGCGGTCCGCGAGCGCGAGCGCGTGACAGACCACGACGTCGCCGCTTTTGTCGACGTGCTCGCGGGCTCCGCCGGGCCGGCCGGTCGCTTCATCCACTACGGCCTCACCTCCTCCGACGTCCTCGACACGGCGCTCGCGCTCCAGCTGCGCGACGCCGGCGCGATCGTCCTCGCGGGCGCCCGCGAGCTCGTCGCGGCCCTCGCGAAGCGTGCCCGCGAGGACGCGCAGACGCTCTGCGTCGGGCGCACCCACGGTGTCCACGCCGAGCCGACGACCTTCGGCCTGAAGCTCGCCGGCTTCGCCTTCGAGGCGCAGCGCAACGCCGAGCGCCTCGAGCGCGCTTTCGCGCAGGCATCCGTCGGCGCGATCTCCGGCGCGGTCGGCACGCACGCCGCCCACTCGCCCGATTACGAGCGCCGCGTCCTTGACCGCCTCGGCCTCGCCGCCGAGCCGATCTCGACGCAGGTCGTCGCGCGCGATCGCCACGCCGAGCTGCTGACGGCGATTGCGCTCGCCGGCACCGGTCTCGAGCGCTTCGCGACCGAGGTGCGCCACCTGCAGCGCACCGAGGTGATGGAGGCCCAGGAGCCGTTCAAGGCGGGCGAGCAAAAGGGCTCCTCGGCGATGCCGCACAAACGCAACCCGATCGTCAGCGAGCGGATCTGCGGCCTGGCGCGCGTCCTGCGCGGTAACGCACAGGCGGCGCTCGAGAACATCGCGCTATGGCACGAGCGCGACATCTCCCACTCGGGGGCCGAGCGCGTCATCCTGCCGGACTCGACGATCCTCCTCGATTACATGCAGCACCTGGCGCTGCGCCTCGTGAACGGTCTCGTGATCGACGCCGAGCGGATGCGAGCGAACCTCGAGCTCACGCACGGCGCGCTCTTCTCGCAGCGCGTACTGCTCGCCCTCGTCGAGGCCGGCCAGAGCCGTGACGACGCTTACCGCACGACCCAGGAGCTGGCACAGCGCGCCTGGACGACCGGCACGCACCTGCGCGAGCTGCTCGCCGCCGACGCGC
Source organism: uncultured Solirubrobacterales bacterium (assembly GCA_963773395.1). Lineage (GTDB taxonomy): Bacteria > Actinomycetota > Thermoleophilia > Solirubrobacterales > Solirubrobacteraceae > Palsa-513. Next base: position 429,608 of record CAVZAY010000001.1, read on the forward strand.
GTACCAAAACGCTCGACCTCGACGCGGTCTTTGACTACAGCGCCTACACGCGCCACGTGCCGGAGCTGCTCGCGCGGCTCGACGCGCTCAGCTGACCTTCACGACGGTCCCAGCACCGATCTCGTACCCGCCGCCCTGCCCGATGAAGCGCGCGTAGCCACAGAACCGGTACTCGAGTCCTGCGCTCCCCCCGAGGTGGGACTTCGCCTCGTCGAACGGGCCGGCCGGAACCTCCGCCTGCAGCAGGTCGCCGCCGAAGCCGGCCCCGATGAAGCTCTCCTCGGTCGCGAGCGCCGGGCAGTGGCCGGTCACCTTCTTGGCATCGGTTCAGAGTAGGTAAACGACGCCTTCCGCCGGAAGCTGGCCGCTGACGGTGACTGTGTAGTGCCCGTGACGGCTGATATGCCGGTGGCTCGTCTTGACGGCGATCGAGCCGCCACCGGCCGAGCTCGGATCACCCGGTAGTCCACGAGCGAGCGCGACACCGGTGCTCGCCGCCAGCACGAACGCCCCGACCACCGCGATCCCGCCCGCCTGCCCATCGCGGCGCGAATCTAACAGCGGGATACCGCTGGGGCAACCTTTAGAGTCCCGCGCGTGAGTTCGGTCGCCGACCTGCCCCTGATCGCGTCCGGCAAGGTCCGCGAGATGTACGAGCTCGGCGAGGAGATCCTGATGGTCGCCTCCGACCGGATCTCGACCTACGACGTCGTCCACCCGACGCCGATCCCAGGCAAGGGAGCCGTCCTCACCGGCCTGTCGGTCTTCTGGTTCGAGCTGACCAAGGACATCGTCCCCAACCATCTCGTCTCTTACCGCAACGGCGTGCCGGAGGAGGTGCGCGGCCGCGCGCTCGCCGTCAAGAGCCTGCGGATGGTCCCGATCGAGTGCGTCGTGCGGGGCTACATCACGGGCTCGGGCTGGAAGGACTATCTGCAGACCGGCGCGAGTCTGCGGCATCGAGCTTCCCGCCGGCCTGCAGGAGTCAGAGCAGCTGCCAGAGCCGATCTTCACTCCCTCGACGAAGGCCCTCGAGGGGCACGATCAGAACATCGACCTCGACGGCATGGTCGAGGTCCTTGGCGGCGAACGCGATCTCGCCCAACGCCTGCGCGACGCGTCGCTCGCCGTCTACAGTCGCGCCGCCGAGCACGCGCGCAGCCGCGGCATCATCCTCGCGGACACGAAGTTCGAGCTCGGCCTCAACGCGCAGGGCACGCTGACGCTCGCCGACGAGGTCCTCACGCCCGACTCATCGCGCTTCTGGCCGGCCGCCGGTTACGAGCCGGGCCGCTCCCAACCGAGCTTCGACAAGCAGTACGTGCGCGATTGGGCCACCGCGAGCGGTTGGGACAAGACCCCGCCCGCCCCGGCCCTCCCTGAAGATGTGGTAGCTCGTACCCAAGCGCTGTACCGCGAGGCCTACGAGCGGATCACCGGCGAGCCGCTGGACGCCTGGCTCGAGCGCAGCGGCGCGCAGTAGCTGCGGGCAGCATTGCGGCACCCCATCCGCCGGATCGCGCTTCCAGTTGCCCTAGGCGCTCTCGCATCCGCTCTCGCGGGCTGTGCGATCTCGCTCACGGCCTCTTCGCTGCGCGCCTGGCGCGTGCCGACCGAGGCGATGGCGCCGACGCTGCGCGCGGGCGAGACCGTCTACACGCACTCGGACCGGCCCGAGGTTCGCATCGGCGAGATCGTCATCTTCCATCCGCCGCGCGGCGCCCTGCGCGGCGGTCTCGGCGCCTGCGGCGCCCACGTGTCGAGCAGATCAGCTCTGCCCGGATCCCACGGGCGGGCGCAGCTCGACCTTCTACATGGAGCGCATCGTCGCGCTCGGCGGTGAGCGGCTCGCGATGTTCGGCGGCCACGTGGTGCTCGACGGCAAGGTCCAGAACGAACCGTTCGCCCGTACGGCGCGTTGCGTCTTCGCGCGAGTCTGTAACTACCCGACGCCGGTCACGCTCCCGCGCGGCTATGCCTTCATGCTCGGCGACAACCGTGCCGCCTCCGACGACAGCCGCTTCTGGGGCCCGGTGCCGCTGGCGTGGATCGTCGGCGTCGCCGAGCGCTGCGACGCCGCGCGCAAGCACTGCAGCGTGGTGCGCTAGCGCTGCGCGTACGCGGCTGCGGTGGCGCGGTCGACCTGGCCGCGCATCTCCCGCACGAGCCCGTCCTCACCGAAGCTCAGCACGACCCAGCGCAGCCCATCGGCGTCGAGCGGCGGCCATGCGTCTGGCTCGCGCTGCGCGGGGCGAAATGCGACGAGCGCGTGTGCGCCGGCGACCTCCACTACCTGCTCGACCGTGCCGCGCAGGCGTCCGTCCGCCCAGTTCTCGCGCATCACCTCGATGATCCGCGCGCGATCCAGGCAGTCCCACTCTCCCGGATCCGGTCCCCGCCAGGCGGCATCGGGGGCGAACGCGGCCTCCACGGCCTCCCGCTCGCCGCGCTCGAGCGCCGCAAACGTCTGCCGCACCTGTCGCTCCCGCTGCACCCCGCAGATGATGCCACGCAACGTGCCGAGGACAAGCCGATCAACCGGCTGCTGGCTGCGCCGGCGGCGCTCCCACCGCCTGCCCGCTGATCCGCCGCAGCCGGTCGGGCGAAGCCCGAGCCGGCGAGCCTACTAGCATCCATGCAAGTGCACGCACGCGTCCTGATTCGCCCCAAGGCGGGGATCCTCGACCCGCAGGGAGCGGTCGCCGAACGCGCTCTCGCGGCGCTCGGCTTCGAAGGCGTCAAGGCTGTGCGCATCGGCCGCCTCGTCGAGCTCGAGGTCTCCGATCCCGCGACCCTGCCCGCGATGTGCGAACGGCTGCTCGCGAACCCGCTGATCGAGGACTACGAGATCCTCGAGTCCAGCCCGGCGTGAAGCTCGGCGTCATCACCTTCCCGGGCAGCTGCGATGACGTAGATGCCCGGCTCGCCGCAGCCCGCGTCGCGACCGCCGTTCCGCTCTGGCACGCCGACCATGACCTTCAGGGCGTCGACGCGGTGATCATCCCGGGCGGCTTCTCCTACGGCGACTATCTGCGTCCCGGCGCGGTTGCGCGCTTCGCACCGATCATGACCGAGGTCATCGAGTTCGCGCGTGCGGGCGGTCGTGTGATGGGCATCTGCAACGGCTTCCAGGTGCTCTGCGAAGCCCGCCTCCTGCCCGGCGCGCTGCTCACCAACACCTCCCTGCGTTTTGTCTGCCGGCAGGTCACGCTCGAGCTCGTCAACCCGGACACGCCCTTCACGCGCCACGCCCCGGCCCGCCTCTCGATCCCGGTCAAGCACACGACCGGTCGCTACTACGCCCCGGCGGCGGACCTCGACCGCCTCGAGGCGAACGGCCAGGTCGTCCTGCGCTATGCGTCCGGCCAGAACCCGAACGGCTCCGCGCGCGACATCGCGGGCGTCATCAACGAGGCGGGCAACGTCTTCGGCCTGATGCCGCACCCCGAGCACGCGGTCGACGCGCTCACAGGCTCCACCGACGGCTTGCAGCTCTTTGTCTCGCTTGTTGGGGGCGGTCTGTGAGCTCCGCCACCGTCGCTCTTCACGCAGCAGCGCGTGAGCTTGGTCTCACCGACCACGAGACGGACCTGATCGTGGCGAGCCTCGGGCGCGAGCCGAACACGGTCGAGCTCGCGATGCTCAGCGTGCTCTGGTCCGAACACTGTGCCTACAAGCACTCGAAGCTGCTCTTGCGCACGCTCCCGACGCACGGGACTCGCCTGTTGATGGGCCCCGGCGAGAACGCGGGCGCGGTGGACGTCGGCGACGGCTGGGCGGTCGCCTTCAAGATCGAGTCGCATAACCACCCGAGCGCGGTCGAGCCGTTCCAGGGTGCGGCGACCGGTGTCGGCGGAATCCTGCGCGACATCTTCGCGGTCGGCGCGCGCCCGATCGCGGTGCTCGACTCGCTGCGCTTCGGCGAGCCAGACTCGGAGCGAACTCGCTACCTGCTCGACCGTGTCGTCGCGGGGATCGGCCATTACGGCAACTCGATCGGCGTCCCGACCGTCGGTGGCGAGGTCTACTTCGAGGGCCCTTACGAGCACAACTGCCTCGTCAACGCGATGTGCATCGGACTCGCGCGCGCGGACCGCATGATCCGCTCGGCCGCAGCCGGCTCGGGCAACCTGCTCGTCCTGTTCGGCTCATCGACCGGCCGTGACGGGATCGGCGGCGCGTCGGTGCTCGCCTCCGCCGAGTTCGGCGAAGGCGACGAGGGCAAGCGCCCGACGGTCCAGATCGGCGACCCGTTCGCCGAGAAGCAGGTGATGGAGGTCTCACTCGAGCTGCTCGAGCGCGATCTGCTCGTCGCGCTTCAGGATCTCGGCGCCGCCGGCCTGACCTCCTCGGTGCCGGAGATGGCAAGCAAGGGCGGCGTCGGCATCGACATCGACCTCGCCAAGGTGCCGCTGCGCGAGGCCGACATGCAACCCCAGGAGGTCATGGTCTCGGAGTCGCAGGAGCGCATGGTGGCGATCGTCGAGCCGTCGAAGCTCGAGCGCGTGCTTGCCGTGTGCGCGCACTGGGAGGTCGCCGCCTCGGTGATCGGCGAGGTCAACGACAGCGACCACATCCGCGTCCACTCGGGCGAGGAGCTGCTCGCCGACCTGCCGCTCGACGTCCTCGTCGACGGCTGCCCGATCTACGAGCTCACCCCCGCCAAGCCGTCAATGCCGATCTACCCACCACCAACCAAGCGCCTCGACAGCACGGACCCGAACAGCATCCTGCTCGCTCTGCTTGCGAGTCCAAATATCGCCGACAGGCGATATTTGTACGAGCAGTACGACTCGATCGTCCAGTCGCGCACGGTCCGCCGGCCCGCGAGCGCCGACGCCGCCGTCCTCCTGCTGCCAAACGGCCGCGCGATCGCGACAGCGACTGACTGCAACGGCCGCCGCGTCGCCGCCGACCCCTACCGCGGCACGCTGGAGTCCGTGCTCGAATGCGCTGCGAACCTCGCCTGCGTCGGCGCCGAGCCGCTCGGCGTGACCAACAACCTGAACTTCGGCAATCCCGAGAAGCCGCACATCGCCTGGCAGCTCGCGGAGTCGGTGCGGGCGCTCGGCGACGCCTGTCGCGCGATGGAGATCCCGGTCGTCGGCGGCAACGTCTCCCTCTACAACGAGTCGGCCGAGGGCCCGATCTACCCGACGCCGGTGATCGGTCTCGTCGGTGAGCTTCTCAGCGAGCCCTCCCGCGCCGCCTGCATCGCTTTCGCGCACGAGGGCGATGCCATCGCGGTGGTCGGCGCCTTCGAACCTTCGCTCGCCGCAAGCGAGCTGGCGAAGCTCCGCGGCGAGGCCCTCCCGGACGAGCTGCCCGAGGTTGACCTCGGCGCCGCCTGCGTCACCCTCGCGACGGTCCGCGCAAACGTCCGCAGCGGCTGTGTCGCTAGCGCCCACGACATCGCCGAGGGTGGCTTCGCCGTGGCGCTCGCCGAGTGCTGCCTCGCCTCCGGCCTCGGCGCAACGATCGAGACCGAGCTGAGCGAGACGGAGCTCTTCGGCGAGCGGCCGGGCGGCTTCATCGTCTCGGGCCCCGCCGAGGAGATTCCTGGGCGCATCGTCGGCACGGTCGGCGGCGAGCGTCTGCGCATCGCAGCCGCGATCGACGTCCCCCTCGATCGCCTGCGCGAGGCCCACTCCGCCCTCGCGGCGTTGTTCGATTAGGTCGAGTAGCCGGGAATCCCGACGCCGGGCTCGACCGGTCCGATCGTCAGCACGCTGATCTTCTGGCCGGCGCAGGCCTCGAAGCCGAACTCGACGTTATGCGCCTGCGTCTCCCCCGGCGCATATACCTTCAGGCCGACCGTTGTGACGAACTTCGAGCACAGCGCCCCTGCGTCGGTGATCGCGATGACCGCGTGCGCGGTGCCCCGCGGCGCGATCGTCACGCGTGTCGGCTTCGCCCCCGCGATCGACCCGCGCGTTGCCGGCGCGCCGATCTGCCCGCCGCCGGTGCCCCAGGCGGAAACCCCCGGATAGCCGTAGAGCGTGCAGCTGGTGCGCCCGATGTTGCTGAGCTCGATCGGGTAGTACACGCGGCCCGCCGCGCCGCCGCCTTCGCCGTCGCCGAGCCAGATCGCCGTGGCCTGACCCGTGCAGGCCGGTGCGCTCGCCCCGGCGGAGGCGGCTGCGAACGCGGTGCTCACGGCGAGCACGATCAGCGCGCCACCCGCAAGCAACACGCGGTTGCGGAACACGTCAAGACCTCCAGAGCGACTGCGCCCTCTCACGCGTCCACGGTATCGCGCAGCACGGCGTCTCAGGGCCGTCGCAGCACGCCCGCCGGATGATCCACAAGCTCCCCGCAACAAGCGCCCTACGCCGGCGGGCGCGCTACTCGGCGCTGGTAGTCTTGGACTTGCGCGCGCGAACGTTCGCCGCGGCGCTCCTCTCTGATGCCTTCATCGTCCAGCAGCCTCGAGACGCGGGATGGACCACGCGATGAGTGCGGCGTGTTCGGCGTCTTCGCCCCCGGCTACGAGGTCTCGAACCTCGCCTTCTTCGCGCTCTCCGCGCTCCAGCACCGCGGCCAGGAGTCGGCCGGCATCGCCGCCGCTGACCGCGGGCGCGCGATCATCACGCGGCGCGACCTCGGTCTCGTCGGCCAGGCGCTGAACGCGAACGACCTAATCACGCTGGGCGGTGAGCTCGCAATCGGACACGTGCGCTACTCGACGACCGGCTCGAACGCATGGGAGAACTCGCAGCCGGTCCAGCGCGCGGCTGGGGCCGCCGGCAACCGCCGCGAGCTCGCCCTTGCCCACAACGGGAACCTGATCAACGCCGTCGAGCTCCACGCGCGGCTGCGCGCGGAAGGCGTCAGCTTCGCCTCGACCTCGGATTCCGAGATCATCGCCGCGCTGATCGCGACGCATCCCGCGGAGCGGATCGAGGACGCCGCCGCTGCGGTCATGCCGGATCTGCTGGGCGCCTTCTCGACCGTGCTGATGACCAAGGACCGGGTGCTCGCGATGCGCGACCCGCTCGGCCTGCGACCGCTCGCGATCGGGCGCCTCGCGCCGCTTGCGCAGGGCGGTCCACCTCGCTACTGCATCGCCTCGGAGACCTGCGCGCACGACATCCTCGGCGCGGAATTCGTGCGTGACGTGCGACCCGGCGAGGTCGTCACGCTCGACGACGAGGGACTGCACAGCGTCCAGGTGATCGAGCCCGCACGCGAGGCGTTCTGCGTTTTCGAGTACATCTACTTCGCGCGGCCGGACTCGCGCTTCAACGGCACCGCGTTGCAGGCGATCCGGGGCCGGATGGGCGAGATCCTCGCGCGCGAGGCGCCGGCCGACGCCGACCTCGTGATCCCTGTTCCCGATTCGGGCAACGCCGCGGCGCGCGGCTATGCGCGCGGCTCGGGCCTGCCGCAGGACGACGGTTTCGTCAAGAACCGCTACGTCCAGCGCACCTTCATCCAGCCCGGGCAGCAGCTGCGCAAGCACGGCCTGCGGATAAAGTTCAACCCGCTGCCCGAGGTCGTCGGCGGGAAGCGCCTTGTCGTCGTCGACGACTCGATCGTGCGGGGCAACACGACCGCACAGATCGTGCACATGCTGCGCGACGCCGGCGCGGCCGAAGTCCACCTGCGCATCAGCGCGCCGCCGATCAAGCATCCCTGCCACTACGGCATCGACATGTCGACGCGTGAGGAGATGATCGCGCACGAGCGCACGATCCCGCAGATCGCCGCCCAGCTCGGCTGCGACTCGCTCGCCTACCTCTCCATCGACGGCGTCTACGAGGCCATCGGCCAGCCCCGCTCGCGCCACTGCGACGCCTGCTTCACCGGCGACTATCCGCTCGCCGGCAGCGAGACTGCGAACGGCAAGTACGCGCTCGAGCTGGCTGCGGGACCTGCCGCGTAGGCAGGTGATGTTGCGACCCGCACTGGGCAGGTCTCCTCGCCTGCTCATCGTGCGTTTGATGACGCGCGCCGCATGCGGTGGGAGCCACGTCAGCCACCGCCTGTCGGACGGGAGCGCACGCAGCTCCAATCTCATCGCCCTGGCGTGACGCCGTCATCGCAGCGCGCTAGGTTCCGCTGCCGATGAGCGACGAACTAGGCAGCGCGCTACGCGCTCACTTCGGCTACGACACCTTCCGCCCCGGTCAGGAGGAGGCCGTGCGTGCCGTGCTGGCCGGCCGCGACGTGCTTGCCGTGATGCCGACGGGCGCCGGCAAGTCGCTCTGCTACCAGCTCCCGGCGCTGCTGCGCGACGAGCTCACGATCGTCGTCTCGCCGCTCGTCTCGTTGATGGCAGACCAGGTGGCCGGGCTCCCGCGGCACGCCGCGCTCGTCAACTCCCAGCAGGATCTGGCGGATAATCGCGAGGCCTTGGCGCGCGTTCGCGGAGGAGACGTACGACTCCTATACGTCGCGCCAGAGCGCTTCTCCACGCGCGGTTTCATCGACGCCCTCGCCGGCGTTCGCGTCGCCTGCTTCGTCGTCGATGAGGCGCACTGCGTCTCGCAGTGGGGGCATGACTTCCGCCCCGACTACTTCGAGCTGCCGGAAGCCGCTCGTGCGCTGGCCGCGCGCCAGGTCTTTGCCTGCACTGCCACCGCGACCCCGCTCGTGGCGCGCGACATCGTCGCGCGCCTGCGCCTGCGCGACCCGCTGCGCGTAGCGACCGGCTTCGACCGCCCGAACCTCTCCTACGTCGTCGTGCGTGCGACGAACGACACCGACCGCGAGCGGCGCATCGCAGCGGCCCTCGCCGACCCGGCCGCTCGTCCAGCGATCGTCTACGCGGGCACGCGCGCTCGCAGCGACGCGCTCGCGAGCTTCCTCGCCGCCCGGCTTGGCACTGCGGTCGCGACCTATCACGCCGGCCTCGAGCGCGAGCAGCGCGCCGAGGCACAGCGCCGCTTCATGGACGGCGAGGTGGATGTCGTCGTCGCGACGAACGCGTTCGGGATGGGGATCGACAAGGCTGACGTGCGAACCGTCTGCCATGCCGCGGTCCCCGAGTCACTCGAGGCCTACTACCAGGAGGCTGGTCGTGCGGGCCGCGACGGCAAGCCGGCGCGCTGTCTCCTCTTCGCGGCGAACCGCGACAAGGGCCTGCATGTCCACTTCATCGGGCAGTCCGCGTCGGGGACCGCCCGCAACGCCCGCTGGGCGCAGTACCGCGCGATCTGGGCGTTCGTCGAATCCTCCTCTTGTCGACGCAAGCAGATCCTCGAGCACTTCGGCGACCGCGCAGCGCCGACTGTGCTCCCATCGGTCGCCTGCTGCGACGTCTGCGCCCCCGGTTCGCGACCAGCCCCACCGCCGGGGCCCGCGCGCGCCTCCGAGTCAACGCCGCGCCCCCGCCAACCGCACGCTCGCGCAAAGCCGGCGCAGGTCGAGCTCGCAGAGCTCGACCGAGCCATCCTTGAGGTCGTCCGCAGCGCGCGCCCGTCCGTCGGGCGCACGAGGACCGTCGAGATCCTCCGCGGCGGGCGCTCCAAGCTGATCGCGCAGAACGGGTACGACTCGCTCGAGTCCTACGGCGTCTACGCGCATCTGTCGGCCGGCCAGGCGCTGGCCGAGGTCGACGAGCTGATCGCGCGCGGCGTGCTGCGCTCGACCGGCGGGCGGTTCCCGAAGCTGGCTGCGGTGACGGCCCTGGACTCGAGCGGATAGGCCGCGCCCGCTCTGGGCGGTCATCCTCGCTGGGCGGTCATCCTCGCTGGGCTGATCACGCGCGCCGTAGGCACTGATCAAGCGCATGTGAGCGGGCGGACGCGCCCGCGCGAGGTGCGGTTCCTCGCTATGCTCGAAGCATCGCCACCGAGATGAACAGCGCCGCAGGCATCGAGCCCATTCCGCCGGGCGCGGTGCAGGTTCGCCGAGCGCTCCTCTCGGTCTCGGACAAGCGCGGGATCGCTGACTTCGCTCGCGGACTCGCGGACCTGGGAATCGAGATCGTCTCTACCGGCGGCACCGCCCGCGAGCTTCGCGCCGCGGGCGTCGAGGTGCGCGCGATCGACGACTTCACCGGCTTCCCCGAAATCCTCGACGGCCGCGTCAAGACGCTGCACCCGAAGCTCTACGCCGGTCTGCTCGCGGTGCGCGACAACCCGGAGCACCTCCAGCAGGCGGCCGAGCAGGATGTCGAGTTCGTCGAGCTCGTCTGCGTCAACCTGTATCCGTTCGAGCGCACCGCCGCGCGCGCCGACGCGACCGATGCCGAGGTGATCGAGGACATCGATATCGGCGGTCCGACGATGATCCGCGCCGCCGCGAAGAACCACGCGTACGCCGCTGTGGTTGTGCGGCCCGAGAGCTACGACGCGGTGCTCGAGGAGTTGCGCGCCTCCGATTGCCGTCTCTCGATGGAGACGCGCGCGAGCCTCGCGGCCGAGGCGTTTGCCGCCACGGCGCGCTATGACACCGCGATCGCGCGCTGGTTTGCCGAGCGCGAGGCCGACGAATTCCCGCCGCTGCACGTGCGCGCCTACGAGAAGATCGTCGATCTCTCATACGGCGAGAATCCCCACCAGCGCGCCGCCTATTACTCCCTCGCGGGGGCGCGCACGCACCTGCTGTCGATGGTGCGCCAGCACTGGGGCAAGCAGCTCTCCTTCAACAACCTGCTCGACCTCGACGCGGCGCGCCGCCTCGCGGAGGACCTGGCAACGGCAATCGCGCCGGGGGGGCCCACCTGCGTGATCATCAAGCACAACACGCCTTGCGGCGCTGCCGTCGCGGAGACGGCGCTCGCGGCCTACCAGAAGGCGTTCGCCTGCGATCCGCTGAGCGCTTATGGCGGCGTGATCGTGCTCAACACCCCCGTCGATCGGGAGCTCGCCGAGGCGCTGCACGAGCAGTTCATCGAGGTCTTGTTCGCGCCCGCCTACGAGGAGGGCGCGCTCGAGGTCCTCGAGCAACGCAAGAACATCCGCATCCTCGAGAAAGGCGACCGCCGGGTTGGCGCCGGCGAGCCGGAGATCCGCCAGGTCGCGGGCGGCCTGCTCGTGCAGGACCGCGACAACTCGCTCGAGGGGCGTAGCGACATGCGCGTCGCCACTTCACGCGCGCCGACCGAGGACGAGTGGGATGACCTGCTATTCGGCTGGCGCGTCTGCAAGCACGTCCGCTCGAACGCGATCGTCCTCGCCTCCAACATGGCGACCGTCGGCATCGGTGCCGGTCAGATGAGTCGCGTCGACTCGGTCCGCCTCGCAATCGACAAGGCTCAGGCGGGGACCGTCGCCGGATCCGTCCTCGCCTCTGACGCGTACTTCCCGTTCCCCGACAACATCGAACTGGCCGTCCAGGCCGGAATCGTTGCGGTGATCGCCCCGGGCGGCTCGATCCGCGATGACGTTGTCGTCGCCGCGGCCGAGGAGGCAGGGATCGCGATGGTCCTCACCGACCGGCGCCACTTCCATCACTAGCTGCGGGGGCCGGCCTGGGCCGCGCGTTTGGCAGTTTGCGCTTGGTGCCGGCCTCCTCGCTTGGGCTTCGTGCGCCGGCGCGGTTGGCGCTTGCGGCGGGTGTCCCTTAGGGGCCTTGACAGGAAAAGGTTCGGCGCCTAAACTTCGACACCGAACTATTTGGCTCCTTCGGACGGGAGGCGCAGGATGGCTGGACAAGACGACCGCATAGAGGCCTGGGTCTGGCGCGTCGCCGCTGTGATCGTGCTCGGCTCGATCATGTCGATCCTCGACACGACGATCGTCAACGTCGCCCTGGCGACGCTCCACCACGATCTCCATAGCCCGCTCTCGGACATCCAGTGGGTGATCACCGGCTACCTGCTCTCGCTCGCGGTCGTGATCCCGCTCAGCGGCTGGTCCTCGCGCCGCTTTGGCGCCAAGCGCGTCTACCTGATCTCGATCGTTCTCTTCACCGCCGGCTCGGCTCTCTGCGGCTTCGCCGGCTCGGCCACGAGCCTGATCGTCTTTCGTGTGCTCCAGGGCGTCGGCGGCGGCATGATCATGCCGGTCGGTCAGATGATCCTGGCGGGCGCCGCCGGACCCTCGCGCATGGGCCGCGTCATGGCCATTACGGGCGTGCCGACGATGCTCGCGCCGATCATCGGCCCGACGATCGGCGGCCTGCTCATCGACAGCGCCAGCTGGCGCTGGATCTTCTTCGTGAACGTCCCGATCGGCGTGTTCGCGACGGTGCTCGCGGTGCGCTTGATCCCCGCTTCCAGCAACGATCGCAGCAAAGCCCAGCCACTCGACATCGTGGGCCTGCTGCTCCTGGCCATCGGTCTGCCGCTGCTCACCTACGGCCTCGCCGAGATCGGTACGACCGGGAGCTTCAGCTCGCCGAAGGTGGTGATCTCCATCCCGGTCTCGCTCGTCCTGATCGGCGCGTTCATCGTCCACGCGCTGCGCGCGAAGGTGCCGCTGCTCGACCTCAGCCTGTATCGGCGCAGGACCTACGCCTCGGCCTCCGCGGCGATGTTCTTCCTCGGCGCAGCGCTCTTCGGCGCGATGATCCTGCTGCCTCTCTACTTCCAGAACATCCGGCACGAGACGGTCCTCGACACGGGCCTGCTGCTCGCCCCGCAAGGTCTCGGCATGGCGATGATGATGCCGATCGTCGGCCGGCTTACGGACCGCGTCGGCGGCGGTCCGCTCACGATCATCGGCGTGATCATCACCACGTTGGTCGGCATCCCGTTCGGCTTGATCGGCGCGAATACGTCCTTTGTATGGCTCAGCATTGAGCAGCTGGTGCGCGGCATCGGCATCGGCTTTGCGTTCATGCCCGCTTACATCGCCGCGATGGCCGCACTGGAGCGCCACGAGCTGCCTGACGCTGCACCGCAGCTCAACGTGCTGATGCGCGTCGGCGGATCGCTTGGCACGGCGGTTCTCGCCGTCGTCCTACAGCGCGCCCTGATCTCCGCCGGTCCGCATGCGACGCCGGCCGCGATGGCCGGCGCCTACGGCACGTCGTTCTGGTGGGGCGTCGGGATCATCGCCGTTGCGATCGTCCCGTGCGTCATCCTCTTGCGCGCCGAGCGCGACGCACGCGATGCGCGCCGCACGCGCGGCCCCGAGTTCAGCGAGACGCCGCCGCTGGCGGAGGCGGCATGACCGCGACCGAGTCGACGACCGAGCGCGACGAAGCGCTGTCGCGGTTCGGCGTCGCCTTCAAGCACGCGAACGCCGCGGTGCGCCGGCTGCGTGGTCGCGACACGCATCGACCCGAGGAGCTCAGCTATGCCCAGGCGAGCCTGCTCTTCGGGCTCGCCGAACGCGGGGAGCTGACGGCCAGCGAGCTCGCGCACTACGCGGATGTCGCGGCGGGGACCGCGACGCAGATGCTCGACGGTCTCGAGCTCGCCGGCCTGATCGAGCGCCGCGGGAGTGAGCGCGATCGGCGTCTCGTCCTCGTCTCGCTGACGCCGCGTGGCGCCGAGCTGGTCGACAAGCGGCGGGTGCGCTACAAGGCTTCCTGGGAGGCGGCACTGAGCGAGTTCAGCGCCGCGGAGCTGCTGACGGCCGCGAGCGTTCTCGACAGCATGCGTGTCATGTTCGACAGCCTCGCGACGGTCGATGCGACGAGTACGGAGTGAACGACCGGTAAGAATGGGGGTGTGCGCCACGAGCGCCACTTCACGCTCGATGAGGCCCGCGCGGAGCTCCCGTGGGTCGCGTCGCGTCTCGCGGCGCTGCGCGCTGCGCACGCGCGCCTGACTGACGAGGAGACGCGGCACGTGCTCGCCGGCGGGTCGGCGGCCAACGGCGGCGGCGCCGCCGGCAAGCAGGTCGGCGAGGCGTTCCTCGACATCCAGGCGAATGTCGCGGCGTTCGACGCGCGCGGGATTCTGCTGCGCGACTTCGACCGCGGCCTCGTGGACTTCCCGTCGATGCGCGACGGAAGCGAGGTCTACCTGTGCTGGATCGACGGTGAGGCGGACATCGCCTACTGGCACGAGCTCGACGCCGGCTTTGCCGGGCGCCGTGAGCTTTAGGCGTGGAACCTGCGGGAAGGATTTCGCTCCCGCGGCGTCTGTAGTGCTGGGACGAACTCAGCCAGATGGGAGAAAGCACATGAACAAGCTCAAGCTGCTCGCGGCGGCCTCGGCGGTGATGCTCCTCACGGGCGCCGGCACGGCCCTTGGCCAGTCGGCGCACACGAGCGCAGCCTCGACCGTCGTGACGACGAAGTCGACGTCACTCGGAACGATCCTCGTGACCGGATCCGGTCAGACGCTCTATGCGGATATGGGTAGCTGCACGGGCGGCTGCCTCCAGATCTGGCCGCCGTTGAAAGCCAAGGGCACGCTCACCGCGAAGGGAAAGGCGAAGGCGGCCGACCTCGGCAAGAAGAACGGACAGGTCACCTACAAGGGCCATCTCCTCTACACGTTCGCCACGGCTACGACCGGGACGAGCGGCGAGGGCACGGGCGGCTTCTACGTCGTCAGCCCGAGCGGAAGCCTGATCACAAAGGCGGCGAAGACGACCGGTTCGAGCGGCGGCTCGTCGTCCGGCGGCGGCTGGTAGCTAGCCGTCGGCGCATGCAGGCAGGGGGACGGCGCGCGACCAGGCGCCGTCCCCCGCAGCGTGTTCGCGTACCGACCTCGACATTCGTCGTTGCGATGCTCGGTTTAGAGCATGCGTCGGATGCGGCGGCGAAGCTCGCGCGCCCCCCCGGCGGCGACGTCCCGCAACTGCTGTCCCGCGTCACGCACGATCGCTCCCACGCTGTCGTCAGGCTCGCTCGATGGCGAGGACGGACCGTAGCGAGGGGGTAGTCTGGCAAGCCGGCGAGCCTCATCCTCCAAGCGTCGTGACTCGGCCAGCAGGTCCTCCATCGAGCTGCCCGTGGAGCCCGAGCCCGCACCGGAGCTTGGGTGGGTCGCCGCCGGGTTGCTCGGAGTCGCACGCGCCCGCGGGCGAATCCGTTGGGCGTCCCAGTCGCGCCGTCTCGCTGGGTCGCGCAGGAGCTCGTAAGCTTCCTGCACCGCCTCGAACGCGGCCGTGCTTCCGCCTGCGTCGGGATGAACTCGTCTCACCGCAGTGCGGTAGGCGTCATGGACTGACGCTTGATCCGCGCCCCTCGCCACCCCGAGAACGTCGTAGGGATCAAGCCCGGTACGCACACTAGACAACGCTAGCGGACCCCACCGCGCAGCCGCATCGCGCGTCGCACTGCGGGCCGAACGGTGGATGAAGCTGCCAATACCTCGGGCGCCGATGTATAGTCAGGCTGGTATGAGGGCGGAGGTTCTCAAGGGTCATATCGATGGGCTGATCCTGGCGACATTGCGGGCCGGCCCTGCGCACGGCTATGCGGTCGCGCGGGCGCTGCGGGCGCGCAGCGGCGGCACTTTCGACTTGGCCG
The DNA here is from genome assembly GCA_963773395.1 of uncultured Solirubrobacterales bacterium. GTDB lineage: Bacteria > Actinomycetota > Thermoleophilia > Solirubrobacterales > Solirubrobacteraceae > Palsa-513. The sequence continues at coordinate 444,929 of CAVZAY010000001.1, forward strand.
AGGGCACGCTCTATCCGGCGCTTCACCGACTCGAGCGCGGCGGCCTCATCGCGAGCGAGTGGACGATCGTCGCGGGACGGCGCCGGCGCACTTACAGGCTGACGCGCTCGGGCGAGCGTGCCCTCGCGGATCGGCGCAGCGAGTGGCGCGCACTCGCGAACGCGGTCGACGCGGTGCTGACATGACCTGGCTTGAGGAGTTCGAAGACGAGCTGCGTCGCCGGCAGGTTCGCGCGGCTGCGCGCGAACGTCTGCTCGCCGAGCTCGGCGATCACATCGCGTGCGAGGAGGGAATTGAGCTGAGGCGGCTTGGCGAACCGCGCGAGATCGCCGCTCAGTGCGCCGACGAACTCGGCGCCGACGCGGCGCGACGCGGCGCGCTCGTGGGCTTCGCCGCGCTGGCACTGACCGGCGCAGCGTTCACGGTCCAGGAGCTGACTCTGGGACGGCTCGGCTACCCGGATTTCAGCCGCGGTGCGAGCACGGCGCTGGCGCTGATCGCGATCCTCGCTCTCGTCGTCGGCGTGCAGGTCTCGCTGGTCTGTGGAACGCTCGCCGCCTGGCGTGCCCTGCGCCGTCGCCACGAGCCAGTGCTGCCGGCGGCCGAGGTCGCGCTCATCAACCGCCGCGCCCGGATTGCCATCGCCGCCGGCCTGGCTACGGCCGCGGGGATGCTGCTCTACGTGCTCGATTTCGCGGCGGTCCTGCCAACCTGGTGGCTTGCACTCAACGGCGCGCTCGCCGGGATCGCGCTGGCAACCCTGGCTTTCGCGTGGCGCACGGTCGCGATCGGCTCCGCCACGCTCGTCGTCGCCCGCGGTCCGGCGGGCGACATCTACGACGACCTGCCGCCGCTGCGACCGCTGAAAGGACACCCGCTGCGGCTGTGGAGCGCGGTGGCCCTGACGGTCGGCGCCGCAGTCACGCTGCTCGCGTGGCACGCGGAGCGCTCGCTCGCGGAGGGGCTCGAGCGAGGCGGCTTCGAGGTCATAGCGCTGACCGCCGGCTACGCGCTCCTCGGACGCGCAATCGGCGCGCGCCGCTGACACGCCACGCCTTGACGATACTAACGGTGTGCAGCGGTTAGAGCGATTGAGCTGGTCCGGTCCCTGCCACATCGGATTGCGCTGCGAGCGGTTGGCGTAGGGAGTCCGTTGCTCGTGTTGGTGCACTCAGCAGCACCCGTACTCTCGGTGCCTGCGGATGTTTGACGCCCCGCTCTGGCGCGACTACTTCGTGATGGTCGGCGGCGGGGCAGCCGCCCTGACCGGCCTCGTGTTCGTCGCGATGTCGCTGCACCTCGCGGACATCGCCGCTAATCCGGCGCACCGCCACCGCGCCCGCACGATCCTCACCGCGCTCACAGATGTATTCGTCCGCTGCGGCCTCGTCCTAATGGGCGGCCAAAGCGCGCGCGCCGTCGGCGCCGAGCTCTTCGTCGTAATCGTCGGCGTCGAACTCGTCGTCGCTCGCGCAGCCTCAGCCAAGCGCTCCGCAGCAGCGGCGCCGAACAATACGGCGTTCGATTCCGAACGCTCGGTTACGCCGCGTGCCTGATCATCGAGCAAACCGGCGCCGCGATCCTGTTCTTCGGACACACATGGGGCCTTTACGCGGTCGGCGCGGGAATGATGGCGTCGTTCCTGTTCATCGTCTCCGGGGCATGGCTCCTGCTCGTCGCCGTCGAGTCGCCGGCCCGGCGCGGGGCCGGATAGTTGGCGCTCCCGCGTGCTGGTCGCGTGGCGTGGCGACGCGACCCCTATCGGGGCAGAATGTTGCTCTTCCGTTGTCGCGCTCGCATTTTTCGACAGCGTGTGCGTCCGCTGGTCAGGCGGTGAGTGAGCCGCGTGGGGCGAGCCAGCGAACCTGCTGGCCGGTGATCTGGGCGATCAGGTCGTAGTCCTCGTCGTAGTGGACTACGGGGATGCCGGCGGCCTCGGCCGCGGCCGCGATCAGCAGGTCGGGGTGCTTGACAGCGCGGTGGTGAAGGCCGGCTTTGTCGGCCAGCTTCGCGTAGACCTCGAGCGCGCGGTCCCACTGCTGCTTGCCGATCGGACAGTCCGCTAGCGCCTGGAGGTCGCCAGACAAGGCTTGGAACTCGCGGGCGCTTTGGGCGCTGTAGAGCAACTCCAATCTGACCATGTCACAGGTCGCTATCTCGCCGTCGATGACCGCCTCATCGAACGCTCGCCGAAGCTCGCCGCCAACAACCCGTGTCCAGCTCCAGGCGCTGGTGTCTGCCAACTCCACCTACGCGAGCTTCCGTGGACGGCGCAGATCAGTCAACGCTGCCGGCGTCAGAGCCGGGAAGTCCTGTTCGGCGAGTCGCTGGCGCGCTGCGCGGTCAACGACTTCGCGCAACGCCGCGTGGACCGTCTCGGTCGTCTGGACCGTCCCGAGCACAGCCGCAGCCTCATCAACGAGATGCTTGTCGAGGTTGATGTTGGTGCGTTTCGTAGCTGCCGTTGGCATACGATCATGATACACCTCGCCTAGGCCTATCGATACACATCATGAGGAGGGGGACCCGCGCGTGCGTTTCGCGTAACGCGGCAGGCGGTATCGGACGTGGGTTGAGGCCCTCACTACAAACAGCTTGGTGGGCGCGCTCGACACCGACGTGGAGAGAGCCGACAAACAACACGAGGCAATACAGGATCTCGCCGACGAGATGGGCGAAGACATCAGCGACCTCGGGATCGCCGACCTACCGGCCGGCATGCCGTGGTGTGCGACGGCTGAGCCGAAGCCGCGCCGCGCATCCGCCGTCGTCCGACCACATAGGAACATAACGGCGGCGCGGGTAGCGCTGAGGATGAGGCCCTAGTCGCGAGATGCGCCATTTGGTTAGCTGTACCGGTGTGGGCGGGATGACGAGTGGCGACAGGACCGCCGGGGTCGCAGCCGCGCTGACGACGCTCGCGCTCGCTGCCGTCTGCTGGGTCGTCGCCGTTGCCCAGATGGACTCGATGAGCATGGGCTCGCACGTGATGGCGATGGGCGGGACGACTGGCCTGGGCTCGCTTGGCTTCTTCGTGGGGGTCTGGACGGCGATGATGGCGGCGATGATGCTGCCCGGCGCGGTGCCGGCGGTCGTCAGGCAGACACGCGTGAGCGTGCTCGGGGTGCCGCTGTTCCTCGGCTCCTACCTCGCCGTCTGGACGCTTGTCGGCCTAGCGCTCTACGAGCTCTATAGTCCGCTCGACTCGAACGCCGCCGGCGCGATCGTGATCGCGGCCGGCATGTATGAGCTGTCGCCGGTCAAGCGCTACTTCAGGGAGCGCTGCCGCGAGCGGCTGACGTCGGGGCTCGGCTTCGGCGTCGAGTGCGTCGGTTCGAGCTTCGGGCTGATGGCGGTCCTCGTCGCACTCGGTGTGATGAGCGTGACGTGGATGGCCGTGCTCGCGGTCGTGATCGTTGCGCAGAAGCTCTTGCCGGCGCGCGCTGCGCTCGACGTCCCGGTCGCGGTGGTTCTCGTCGCGCTCGGGATCCTGTTGATCGTCTCGCCCGACTCGGTCCCCGCCTACACGCCGACGATTTGAGGAGCCTCCATGCCCGACCACAAGGTTGGAACGCGTGAGGAGTGGCTTGCGCTTCGGCTCGAGCTGCTCGACGCGGAGAAGGAGCACACGCGCCGCGGCGATGAGCTCGCGCGCCGCCGCCAGGAGCTGCCCTGGGTCGCGGTCGAGAAGGAGTACACGTTCGAGACGGATGCGGGTAAGGCGTCGCTGGCGGACCTGTTCGGCGAGCGGTCGCAGCTTCTCGTCTACCACTTCATGTTCGGCTCCGACTACGAGAACGGCTGCAAGACGTGCTCCACGATCGCCGACGGGTACAACGGCTCCGTCGTGCATCTCCAGCACCACGACGTGGCGTTCTGGGCGATCTCGCGGGCGCCGCTGGCGAAGATCCAGAGCTACAAGCAGCGCATGGGCTGGAGCTTCCCGTGGGCATCCTCTTACGAGAGCGGGTTCAACTACGACTTCCAGGCGGGCTTGACCGAGGAGCAGGAGCGCTCGGGCGAGGGCGAGTACAACTTCCGCCCGATCGACCTGCGCGGCGAGATCGCCTCGGCCGAGGGCGCGGAATGGCCGCAGGGCTTCCTCGAGGGCACGGGCGTCGACTGGGCGACCTACCGGCGCGAGCAGCCCGGCCTGTCCGCCTTCGCGCTCGAGGACGGCACCGTCTACCACACCTATTCCGCCTACGCGCGCGGAATCGACGGCATCTGGGGCATGTACCAGATGCTCGACCGCGCGCCGCGCGGACGCAACGAGGACCGCACGGCCTGGTGGCATCGCCACGACGAGTACGAGAGCTAAATGCCCGACACACCAGCCGATTACAACGCCACAATCATCGCCGAATTCCGCGCCAACGAAGGACGCGTGGGCGGAACGTGGGATGGCACGCCGCTGCTACTGCTCCACCACACCGGCGCGAGCTCTGGCGTGAACCGCGTCAACCCGATCGCATACCTCCCAGACGGGCTGCGCTACCTGATTTGGGCCGCGAACGGCGGAGCGCCGAGCCACCCTGGCTGGTACCACAACCTCGCGGCGCACCCGAACACGAGCATCGAGGTCGGGGGCGAAGCGCTGGATGTCGTCGCCGAGGAGGCGATCGGCGCGGAGCGCGACCGCCTGTGGGAGGTGGCAACCGAGCGCTACCCGCACCTAATCGAAGCCGCGGGGAAGAGTGGCGGTCGCGTCATCCCGCTGATCGTTCTCATACCCGTCGCCCAGGCACTTGCGCCCGGAGCGGCGGCGAAGGAGCAAACATAATTACTGAGACTCCAAGTCAGCCCCCGGTCGTTGACCGGGCAACGTTTCAGGTCGAGCTCGACGCGCTACGCGTCAAGGAGAAGGCGCACACACGCGCAGGCGACGCGATCGCCGTGGCGCGGCGGCGGCTGCCGATGGTCGAGGTTGACGCGAGCAGCGCCCTGATCGGCCCGAGGGGGCCGCTGACGCTGCTTGACGCCTTCGAGAGCCGCCAGCAGCTCATCGCCTACTACTTCATGTGGTACGCAGGCCGGCCGGCGATCCAACAATGCGAGGGCTGCACGTTCTTCACAACTCAGGTCGCGGAGCTGTCCTACCTACACGAGCACGACATCACGTACGCCACACTCTGCCAAGGACCCTACGAGGAGAGCGTGCGCTACCGCGACTTCATGGGCTGGGACATGCCGTGGTACTCAGCTCTGCCCTCGCTCGAGACGCTGCTGACCGGACGGCGGGTCGGAATGTTTCACCTCGTCTGCTACCTACGCGACGGCGACCAAGTGTTCGAGACCTACTGGACCAACGGCCGCGGCGTCGAAGCCATGGACAACACCTATGCGCTGATGGACCTAACCGCCTATGGAAGGCAACAGGCGTGGGAAGACTCGCCCTCCGGCTGGCCGCAACGCGACCTCTACAACCTTCGTACGAACGGACGCCCCGTCGCCCAATGGCCCCGTCTGGAAGGCGGACGCTCCGACGACCTTGGGAACCCCGCATGACGACGGCCGCTGAGACTGATTGCCTCGCCAGCTGATTGACGCTGCCTGAAGGGGAGTGTCACCAGGGCGACGGTCGCGCTGGCCCGCGACCGCCGGAACGGCCGCGGGCCAGATTCGGGAATATCGGCGAGCTGATCGGGCTCTGTGTCGACGTAGTCAGGCTGCTAGCGCCAGCTGTGCGACGAGTCCTGCGTTCTGGCGCTCGAGCTCCTTGGCGGCGCTTATGCGCCAGCTCTCGGACTGCGTCTGCGAGAACGGGTCGGGAAAGATCTCCTCTTCCTCGTTCTCGAGTCCGTCGAAGGTCGCTCGGGCGACCGACTCGGGGGAGGCCTTCGGGATCGGGAGGTCGCGAATCATGTCTGTGTCGATCGGGCCGGGCAGGACGGCGTGAACCTTCACGCCCTGTTCGGCCAGGAGCGCGCGCAGCGACTGCGTCACCGAGAATGCCGCGGCCTTCGAGGCTGAGTAGGCCGGAAGGATCGGCACCGCGGCGAACGCTCCGATCGAGACGACGTTGATGATCCGTCCGCTGCTTTGGGTCAGCGCCGGCAGCAACGCCTGGGTCACCATCACCGGGCCGTAGACGTTGACGTCGAAGTGCTGTTCGAACGCGGCTCGACTGTTCAGGTCATCGGGCAGCGAGATGCCGGCGTTGTTGATCAGGATGTCGAGCGAATCGACGCCCTCGACGGCCCGCTCGATCTGCGCCCAGTCGGTCACGTCCATGACCAAGGGCGTGACGCGCTCGTCCGGATGGGTGATCGGCTGGCGTGAAGCTGCATACACGCGCTTCGCGCCCCTGCGGAGGGCTTCGTCGACGAGCGCCTGCCCAAGGCCGCGATTTGCGCCGGTCACCAGAACCGTCTTGCCGGTGATTGCTGTCGTGGACATGGTTGAGTCTCCTTGTTGTCGTCGGGGTGGTTGGACGGCTGTTCCTAACCGTTCAAACCCGGCCGCTGTGGGGAACTCACCGATGACTTTCGGGTCCTGACGGTGTTGTTCGTAACGATGCGGCTAATGGAACAGGCTGTGCGAGACTGCTCTCGTGACCGAGAGGACGCTCACCCGGGCGCGCGCGGGAGACGAGCAGGCGTTTCGCGAGCTCACCGACCCGCACCGTCGCGAGCTCCAGCTGCACTGCTATCGGATTCTCGGCTCGGTGCAGGACGCCGAGGACGCGCTCCAGGAGACCCTGCTGGCGGCCTGGCGCGCATTTGAGCGCTACGAGGACCGGGACTCGCTGCGCGCGTGGCTGTACAGGATCGCGACCAATCGCTGCCTGAACCTGCTGCGCGACTCAGGGCGCGGTGGGCAGCGAGGTGCGACCGCTCTCGCGTTCGAACCGCCCGAGCCCACGCGGCTCGGCGAGATCACGTGGCTCGAGCCCTACCCTGACGCGCTGCTGGAAGGCGTGCCTGATACCACGCCCGGTCCCGATGCCCGCTACGAAGCCAAAGAGACCCTGACGCTCGCGTTCCTGACCACGCTCCAACGTCTACCGCCACGTCAGCGGGCGGTGCTCGTGCTGCGCGATGTACTCGGCTTTCACTCCGCCGAGGTCGCAAGCATGCTTGGCCAAAGCGAGGTGTCGGTCAACAGCGCGCTGCAACGCGCCAGAGCGACGCTCGAAATGCTCCAGCCGCCGAGTCTGGAACGCGCTCCACTGCCAGATTCGCCAGTCGAGTGCGAGCTAATTGGCGACTTCGTGGACGCGTTTCAGAACGGTGATATCGACCGCGTCGTCGCGCTGCTGACCGACGATGCCTGGCTGACGATGCCGCCCGAACCTTACGAATACCAAGGTCATGACGCCATCGCGCGCTTCCTCGCGATGGCGTACGGGGCCCACGACGCCGACCGCATCCGACTTGTGCCCACCCGCGCCAACACCCAACCCGCGTTCGGGTTCTACCTCAAAGACCCACACACCGAGATCGCCCACGCACGAGGTGTATTCGTGCTCACCCTCGGAAGCAGCCAGATCTCGGCCATCACCCGCTTCGGCAACCACGGCATACTGCCCCACTTCGGACTCCCGCGCACGCTGCCCTGGTGAGCGCGCAACGGGCGCGAAGCGCCGCAGCGCGAGGAACACCCGGACCTCCCGAGGCTCGGCCGACTGCCCGATGTTCACGGGAGGAGCATGCTGCGGCGCGTGGGTCTAGGCGCAGGCAGAAAGCTGTCCCCTGAGCGTGCGCCCGTTCGTCGTTAGGGCGACAATTCACCCCTGCGTAGGAGGTCTCAGATGAAGTACGCGATGTTGATCCACGTGAATAGCGGCTATGTCGAGGCGCTGGCCGAGGACGAGCAAAACGCCATCTCCGCCGAGTACATGGCGCTCGCCGAGGACCCGCGCGCCCGGGGCGGGGCGGAGCTCCAGTCGATCGATACCGCCACGACGGTGCGCGTGCAGGACGGCCAGACGCTGACTACCGACGGCCCGTACGCTGACACTAAGGAGGTGTTCGCCGGCTTCTACCTGTTTGAGGCGGACGACCTCGACGAGGCGATCGAGCTGGCGGCGCGCATCCCGGCGGCGCGTCTCGGTGGCGCGGTCGAGGTGCGCCCGGTGGTGGAGCGCTAGCCCTGCTGGAAGAGGTTTTCCGAGACGAGTGGGGGCGTGTACTTGCCTCGCTGGTCGGTTTCCTCGGCGATTTCGATCTCGCTGAGGAGGCCGCCCAGGAGGCGTTCGCGGTCGCCGCGGAGCGGTGGCCGCGGGACGGAGTTCCGGCCAACCCTGGCGCTTGGCTGACGGTCACCGCGCGCAACCGGGCGATTGACCGGATCCGACGCGAGCGGACGCTAGCTCATAAGACTCGACAGCTCGAGGTACCCGAAGCGACGATGGACGAACTTGACGACACTTTGATCGAGGACGAGCGGCTCGAGCTGATCTTCACCTGCTGCCATCCCGCGCTGGCGCTGGAAGCGCAGGTTTCGCTGACGCTGCGCGCGCTCGGCGGGCTGAGCACAGAGGAGATCGCGCGCGCGTTCTTGGTCTCTGAGGAGACGATGAAGCGGCGCCTGTCGCGCGCGAAGGTGAAGATCAAGGCGACCGCGATTCCGTTCGCCGTCCCGGCCGAGCATCTGCTGCCCGACCGCCTGGACGCGGTGCTGGCGGTCGTGTACCTGATCTACAACGAGGGCTACTCGGGTCGCATCGACCTGGCCGGTGAGGCGATCAGGCTGGGCGGTGTGCTGGCCGCGCTGATGCCTGACGAGCCGGAGGTGCACGGACTGCTGGCGCTGATGCAGATCCATCACGCGCGGCGCAAGGCACGGTTCTCAGGCGAGGAGCTGGTGTTGCTCGAGGACCAGGACCGGTCGCTGTGGGACGAGGAGGAGATCGACGGCGGGCGCGCCGCAATCGAGCGTGCGCTCGCGCTGCGCGGTCGCGGGCCGTACGTGCTCCAAGCCGCGATCGCCTCGCTCCAGGCCGAGGAGCGAATCGACTGGAACGAGGTCGCCGCGCTGTACGGTCAGCTCGCGCAGATCACGCACTCGGCGGTGGTGGAGCTGAACCGCGCGGTCGCAGTTGCCCAAGCTGGTGCAACCGAGCAGGCGCTCGAGATCGTCGACGGACTCGACCTCAACGACTACCAGTACCTGCACTCGACACGCGGCGAGCTGCTGCGCCGCCTCGGCCGGACACTCGAAGCCCACGCGGCTTACGAGCGTGCACTCGAGCTCGCGAACTCAGAGCCCGAGCGTCGCTTCCTCGCGCGCCGGCTCGCCGAGCTGTAGACCGCCCGACCAAGCAGCCCGCAGACGCACCGTCGCTGTCCCCTCGGCGCCCCCGCTGGTCGCCGCCCCTACGCGTGCGGCGCGGCCACAGCATCGGCGTGTCCCCATCGCGGCCTCCTGTTCGTCGTAGCAACAACAACCGCAAAAGGAGGCAGTGATGCAACACCAGACCAACACCCAATCCACAGCACACGTCAACCGTTGGCGCGCGTTCTCGCTGCTGGCGGTGGCGTTTTTCATGGCCGTGATCGATCTGACGATCGTCAACGTCTCGCTGCCGACGATCGGTCGCGATCTGCATTTCTCAGCGACCAGCCTGCAGTGGTGACCGCGTACGCGCTCACCTACGGCGGCTTCTTGCTGCTCGGAGGTCGCGCGGCGGACCTCCTCGGGCGCCGCCGGATGCTGATGGCAGGGCTCGCCGTGTTTACCGGCGCGTCGCTGGGAGCCGGGCTGTCGACCGGCGAGGCGTCGCTCATAGCAGCGAGGGCCATTCAGGGGCTTGGCGCGGCGATCATGTTGCCCGCCGCCCTGTCGATCGTCATGAGCATGTTCACGGAGGGCGCCGAGCGCAACAAGGCGCTCGGGATCTGGGGCGCGCTCGGTGCCGGCGGAGCGACCGTCGGCGTGATCGCCGGCGGGCTTCTCACCCGCTACGCCGGATGGCAGTACATCTTCTTCCTCAACGTCCCGATCGGAACGGTCGCCTTGCTGCTAGCGCCGCGGATCGTTCCCGACAGCCGCCTCGACTCGCTGCTACGGCGGTTTGACGCGCTCGGGGCGACCGCCGGCACGGGCGGGCTGGTATCGCTGGTGGACGCGATCGCCCAGGCGCCGCAGTACGGCTGGAGCGCCACGCGGACGATCGCTCTCCTGACAACAGCGGCGGCCCTGCTCGCCGCGTTCCTGGTGATCGAGGCCCGGGCCAACGACCCGATCCTGCCGCTTGGGATCTTCCGGTTGCGCACGCTCGCGGGCGCGAACGCTGCGGGGCTGCTATTGGGCGGTAGCTTCTTCGCGTTCATCTTCGTCGGCACCCTGTACATGCAGGACGTGATGCACTACAGCGCCCTGCAGACCGGTCTCACGTGGCTGGCCGCGTCGCTGACCTCGGTCGCCCTCGCCGGCATCTCACAGGCATTGGTCACCCGTGGCGGCGCCAAGGTCGTGATGGCCGTCGGAATGACGCTGATCGGCGCGGGCGTGCTGTGGGCGACCCAGGTCCCCGTCCACGGGCACTTCCTCGCCAACCTCGCCGGCCCGATGGTGGTCACCGGCGCCGGCACAGCATTCGCGTTCATCCCGATCTCGATCGCCGCGCTCGCGGGCGTGAAGGAGCACCAGGCCGGGCTCGCGTCCGGGCTCCTGAACACGAGCCAGCAGCTCGGCGGTGCGATCGGGATTGCGATCGCCTCGAGCGTCGCAGCCAGCAACACGCAGGCGCTGCTGCACGCCGGCGACGCTGCACCCGTGGCGCTGACCGGCGGCTTCCAGCACGCGTTCTGGGTGCTCGGAGCGATCGGACTGCTCGCCGTCCCGGCGATCTTCGCGCTCGTCCGCCGCAACGAGCTCTCCGACGCAGTCGCCAAAACCACGATCCGCGAGTCGCAGCCCGCGCTCGTCTCGTCTAACTGAATAAGCCAAAACAACGAGGCCCCACGTAGCACGCTTGCGGACGTCGCCGATACGGCGGCGTCCGCAGCCGTTAACGCCAATGACCTCCACCGCGTAGACCCTGAGCTCCGACGTCACCCATCCGCGAGCAGCAGACGCGATCTGTTCGTGGCCGCGCTCGGCCAGCTCCAGCAGCCGTCAGGCTGAACGCCGTGCGACATGGCCGCCGGCGCTGAACTCGCCTCGTTCGGACGCCGAGCGCATCGGACCGATACTAAGAGCTGTTCGGCGCGGCTGCTGGGGCTTCAGCGATCCTGATCGGTGATGATCGGGAGCGAGGTCGAGCGCTTCCATGCCGACCCCTGACGCCGCATCAACGCGGCCAGAGCGATCACCGCTGCCGTGCCTCCCGCGGCGAGCGCAGCCGCCAGCGAGTGAGCAGAAACGATCGCGGCGAGCAGCCCGACGGCAGAGCCCGCAAGTACAGCCGTGATCACTGCGACCATGCTCGCCGCGGTTCGGTATGCCTGCCAGCGTCCGCCGCCCAACCCCAGGGCTTGGAGCCGGTGATGTTCGGGGGCGCTGAGCAAATACGGGGCCAGCTCGGGCGCTTCGTCGAAGTAGTAGCCGCGCAGCAGCGCGATCCGCCGCGCGTAACCGAGATCCTCCATTCCCGACTGCATCACGCGCTCGAACGTCATCAGCCCGATCAGCGCGAGCGTAGGAAGCACAACGAGACCGAAAGCGTAGAAAGCTGTGCCCACCCGACCCGCCGTTGCGATCAGTCCCAGCCCGACCAAACCACCCGACACGGCCTGGAGGAACATCGTCGCCCGCCCAGTCGACTCCGCCACCGTGGCCGCCCGAGCACTCTGGAGCGCGAAATGCTCAGTCGTCGCGAACGACACCGTCGCCGGACGCGGCCCGGAGGTTGGCCGTTCAACCTCGCCATGAAGCCGTGGGGGGCGATCGCCGCCTGCTCCGCTACCGGCGTCCTCCGTCAATCAGCCGGCCCCTTTCGGTTCGAAACAAGCACCTAGCACGTCGAGAATCTAGTGGAACTCGCGGACCGCACAGCCGCGCCGAACACGCTCGCTAAGATCGCCGAGGCACGCCCGTTCGTCATAGATTGAAAGACCCACTCTTCGCTTGGAGGGTCGAGATGAAGTACGCCCTGTTGATCTACGAGTCGCCCGGATCACTCGAGGCGCTCCCGAAGGAGCACTACGACGCCATGTTCGTCGAGTACACGGCGGCTTCCAGCGCCTCGCGGTTCCTCAACGGCGCCCGGTTGCAGCCGGTGGACACGGCCACTACGGTGCGCGTGCACGATGGCCAAACGCTGACGACCGACGGCCCGTTCGCAGACACCAAGGAGGTGTTCGGCGGCTTCTGCGTGTTCGACGCGGACAACCTCGACGAGGCGATCGAGCTGGCCGCACGGATCCCAGCGGCGCGAATCGGCGGCGCGATCGAGATCCGGCCGCTGCTTGGCCCGGAGGCCGACACTTCTTAGGGTTGGCGCCGGTCGCGGCCCGTCGAGTGGGCGCTGACGGTCGGCATACGCGGCCTCGGCAGTAGCTGCGGCCTGGTCTCAATCAAGGCGCCGTTTTGCAGGCCCTTTACCCGATGCGCGGCCTGGGACTCGAACCCAGCCCGCCGGATTAAAAGTCCGGTGCTCTACCCGATGAGCTAGCCGCGCCCGCGCAGTTTCCCAGCTATCAGAGCTCGATGAGCCCGGCGTTCGCGACGCGATCGAGCGGCCGTTCCTCATGCGCGAGCGCCAGCCGGATGACCATTGCGTGGCAGATGACGAGCGCCGGGCGGACGTCGGCGGCGATGTCGCGCAGCGCTTCCATCACGCGCACGGTCTGCTCCCGATAGGACTCGCCACCCGGGAAGGCGAAGTCCAGGTCGCCTCTACGAAACGCGGCCATCGCCTGCGGATGCTCTGCGTCCATCTCGCTGAACCAGCGATCGGTCCACTCGCCGGTATCGGTCTCCACGAGACGAACGTCTTCGACCGGTTGAAGCCCGATTCGCTCGGCGACGATCGCGGCCGTCTGGCGCGCGCGCAGGAGTGGGCTCGACCACAGCTTGACAAACGGGTAGCCCGCGGCCAGCTCCGCGAGCTCGCGCGCCTGACGCCGTCCAGTCTCGTTCAACGGGACCGGCAGCAGGCCCTGAAAGCGCCCGCCCGCGTTGTAATCGGTCTCTCCGTGACGCGCAAGGAACACGCCGGCGAGCGCGCTGCTCATGCGCGGATCGTTTGCTGGTTGTTCAAGCTGGCTGCGCGAGCGGGTGCGTACACTCTGGCGGCGTGCCCCCATGGTGTAGCGGTCAGCACGCGGCCCTTTCACGGCCGTAGCGGGGGTTCGATTCCCCCTGGGGGTACTCCCCTGCGCGCGGGCGTCGATCCGGCGGCCAGCGGCGGAGCCCAGATCGTGCGGAGCTCCGCCTCATACGAGCCGTGTCAGCCCACCGTCGACGAGCAGGGCTATGCCCGTGATGTAGCTGGCACGCACCGAGCAGAGAAACGCCACCGCTGCCGCGAGCTCGCGTGGCTCGCCGATCCGGCCCGCAGGCACTTCCGCCTGCGCCTTCGCCTGCGCCTGCTCGCGTCCGCCTGCGAGCGCATAGACCCGCTCGGTCGCAACGCGCCCTGGCAGCACGCTGTTGACCGTGATGCCGTCCGCGGCGACCTCCCGCGACAGCGTCTTGAACGCCGCAAGGGTCGCCGCGCGGTGGCTGTTGGAGAGCATCAGCCCGTCGATCGGCTCGCGCACCGCCGAAGAGGCGATGTTCACGATGCGCCCGAAGTGACGCTCGCGCATCCCGGGCAGTGCCGCGCGGATCAGTTCGAGCGGCGAGCGCACAAGCGTTTCGTATGCCTCCTGCCACTGCTCGGCGGTGGCGCCAAGAGCCTGCGGGCTTGCCGGCGGGCCGCCGGTATTGGTCACGAGTATGTCGAGCGCGCCGAGGCGCTCGGTCACGGCAGTGACCAGGTCGGTAGACGCATCCGGGTTCGCGTTGTCGTGTTCGAAGGAAATGGCCCCACTAGCCGCGGCGACTGGCGCGAGCCGATCGAGCGACCGGGCCGCGATCGCCACACGGGCGCCCTCGCCTGCCAACTCCACCGCGACGGCCTCGCCAATCCCGCGCGAGGCGCCGAGCACGAGCGCAACCTTGCCGTCCAGACCGAGATCCATCAGCGTTTCGTCCAGCTAGCACGTGCCACGGCCTCATTCTGCCTGTCTGGCGGGCGTGACGGATCCGTTGCTCGTACGTAGGTGCTGTAGATCCACTACGTACGGAGGCCCGCGTGACAAGACAGCGCACCACCCTCATCGCAGTCGCCGCGCTGATCGCCGGCGTCGGCGCCAGCCAGCTTGGCAGCGCCCAGGCAGACAACTCTTCAACCGGCTCGAGTGGGACGACTGGCGCGACGGCGACCACATCGAGCGACACGATCATCGTGAACGGCAGCGACGTCATGACGCTCCCGACTGGGACCGATCAAAGCGCGGTGCAGTCGACTTACCAGACCGCGCTCGGGAACGCTTTGACCAATGCAAGCCAGAAAGCGACGTTCATCGCGAACCAGATCGGCGCGACCCTGGGCCCGATCACGAACGTGACCGAAACATCGGACTCGAGCAATCTCTGCACCGGCCCGATCCTCTACGCGCAGGGAGCCAAGCCGCGGAGCACTCCTTCCCGCGGGCACAAGGTCAAGCACGGCCCCATGCTCCCCGCGGTCATCGACCCGGTCGGCTCTTGCAACGTCGAGGCTGACATCACCGTCACCTACTTGATGACGCCCGCCTGATCGCCCGCGGGCTCGCTAGATTGGGTGCGCGATCGCACCCGGGCGGTTAGCTCAGCTGGTCAGAGCGCCTGCCTTACAAGCAGGAGGTCGCTGGTTCGAACCCAGCACCGCCCATCGGACTTAATACCTGTAAAGCCGCATGGTTTGCGACTGGGCGAGAAACATAAAGACGGCCGTGTTCCCCAGCCGTGTTCCCCAGGTCCCAGTCGTCGTCCCAGTGCCCAGCCGCCCAGCGGATCGTGTTCCACGCTTTCGTGTTCCCTGGACCCCGGCCTCGCTGGTTTTCTGACCACGCGAACGCCTCTCCTGAGGTGGCCCGTTGCGTCAGTGCGCGCCGGGTCACCCGCAGAGGAGGCCAGTACCTGACCGCCAGAGCACCTTTACGCGTCCGCCTGCTGTTAGCTCGGCCCGGATGTTGGCGCAGCCCTGCCCGTGACCCGCGTAGTAGTTGGCGCGGAAGAAGACAGCGCCAGCCGCCGTGACGGTGACCGCATTGATCGCGGCTAGACCCGGGCTTCCGGAAAACAGTTGCTCGAGTCGGCGTTGGCTGACGAGGGTCTTCAGGGCGGCAGCGGTGACCTGAACGATCGCATCATTGTGCGCGGCGATTACCTCCCCCGTGCGTGATCGCGACATTCGATTCGGCTCGCTGATCGAGTCGTGGTAGCCCGTGTAGGTGCCGTTGGTGCGGAGCACGAGAAGCTCCGCAGGGTGCGCGTACTTGGTGCCTCCGGCGCCACTGAGACAGCCGAAGGCGGTGAACCCGCTTCCGGTCACGCCAGGGCCGCAGTCGGCTGCGAGGAGCGCCGGAAGTCGTGCGGGGGCGCCGGCATCGGCGGGCCCAGCGACGGTTTCAAGGACTGTCTTAGTCAGGCTTGTGATCGGGATTGTTGCCGCGCGGTCGACGCCCAGCCGGTTCATTCCCGTCGATGGGGCCGGCCAACGTGCCGCGCGCCGGACGGTGAGGGTTCCGCTGTAGCGGCCTGTGCAGAGTGGTTGGAGCGGTAGGGCTAGCGTCACGGTCTCGCCGGCGCGGATCGCGCCAGTTGATGCGGCGCGCAGTGGGATGCCGCCACCCGCGCGTCTCACGGCGGTACGGCACGCTTGGGTGTTCGGGCGGCGCAGTTGTACGACGTAGCTGTAACGCTCCGCCGTATCGGCTCGCGCCGTGAAGCTGACGGTCAACGTAGGGCCCGGGGCCAGCAGGCCGACCGTTGCATCTGGCCGATAGCGGACGGTCGCGACCGTCGCGAGGCTTGCTCTGGACGGCACGGCGAGCGGTCCGGTCACGTAGCCGACCGCCTGGCAGGGCCCTGGTGGTGCCTCCAGGAGGTCTGCGCTCGCGAGTGTGCACGTCAGGCCGCCGTGGTAGGTCACGCGCGGCGCGACAGCCGGAAGCACATCCCCGTACTTGACCGCTCGCTCGCTCGTGACGCCCGCGGGAGCCGGCAGCACGAGCAGATAACCACCTTCGGGTCCGCTCACCGGCTCGACGTGACGCACGCCGCTGTAGGTGTAGCTGACGTCGCGAGCGTCGGGACCGAGGAAGCCGTAGAAGAGCGTGCGCAGCGCCCAGCGCGGGCAGCGCACGCCGCGGCTCTGATCGCCGGGGAGAAGGCACGTAGGCCGCTGGCCGAGCGCCGCTGCTCCTGCCACCTCGCCGCTCGCGCCGGCAAGCGAGCCAAGCCCTTCGAGATACAGATGGCCATCCGCATCGGGCGGGGCGCAGCCGAAGACGATCGCCGCCGCTGGCAGCAGCGGGTGAAACTCGTTGTCGTCGCCAAATGTGTAGTCGATGCCGAGCGCGCCGATGCGCCCGTTCACGACGCGGCCGGCCACGACGCACGCGAGACCCTGAGTCGTGCGAAACACGCCCAGCCCCCACGGCGGACCGCTGGCGGGATCGGGCACCCGCAACGGCAGCGTCTTGTAGCTACCAATCACGGGAGCGCCCCAACCCACTTTCGCGACCGGCGCGAAGCCTGCCTGCGTCGTGATCGGAGCGCCGGTCTCAAAGACGCCCGCCGCCCAAGCCGCCGAGCCGCCGCCGCATACGAGCACCGCCAGCACGACCAGCGCACGACGTGAACGCCATCGTCCGCGAAGCTGCGTGCTCGCCGGCGCGAGCCGCTGCGCGGCGTCGCCGAGCATGCGCTCAAGCTGCGGCAGCACGGTCACCGGCGTGCCTCCAGACGCGCACGCAACCGTGCGAGACCCCGACTCACGCGCTGACGCGCGACGAGCTCCGAGCACTC
Source organism: uncultured Solirubrobacterales bacterium (assembly GCA_963773395.1). Lineage (GTDB taxonomy): Bacteria > Actinomycetota > Thermoleophilia > Solirubrobacterales > Solirubrobacteraceae > Palsa-513. Next base: position 461,879 of record CAVZAY010000001.1, read on the forward strand.
CAAGCGCTCCGCCACCTCCGCATAGGAGAGCTCCTCGATCACGCGCGCCTCGAGCGCCTCACGCTGCCCGGCAGGCAGACCCGCCAACAGCGCGAGCACGTAGCCATCGTCGCCCACAACCTTGCTGACCCGCTCGAGATCCTCGTCTGAGAGCACCAGCGGCTCGAGCATCCCCAAACGGCGTCGCGCTGCCACCTCGACCCGACCCGCGCGGACACTGCTCCCGAGCACGTTGCGCGCGATCCCGAACAACCACGGGGCCGCCGAGTCGTACTGCGCCCGGTAGGCCGCCGCGCCCACCAGCGCCGCAGCGAAAGTCTCCGCACACAGATCCGCAGCTGACTCGGCGTCCCGAACCCGCCGGCAGAAGAACGCGAGAACGACCCGCTCGTACCGACGGTAGAACGCCGTGAACGCCTCACGATCGCCAGCGGCGGCAGCCAACAGCTCCGCGTCAGACCGGTCAGCCGAAAGCCCCACACCCCATCTATATCCGTCCCCACGGAAAGCGTGACAACTCGCGAACCCACATGCCGCAAGGCGCCACCACGTTTTCGTGTTCCCTGGACCCCACGGTCGGGCTGGTTGGTGACGACCAGCGTGCGGGGCCGGTGCGTTCGCTGGGAGGCGCTGCTCTGCAGCGCGGGCCGGGAATGGATTGCCGGACCGCCTGTTGGGCGCCTACGATTGGGGGCATGAGGCGTTTCGTGTCCGCGACTTCGCTTGGTGAGATGGTCCTCGCACGGCGAGTCGAGCTGCTTGCTGCGGCCGAGCGACGCCACGCGCTCGATGTGCGCGTGTTCGGCTCGATCGCGCGCGGCGAGGATACGCCGGACAGCGATGTTGATCTGCTCGTCACGCTCGGGCCTGGTGCGCGTCCACTAGACCTGCTCTCGCTGGCGTGCGACGCTGAGGACATTCTCGGCGTCCGCGTCGACGTTGGGACCGTCGAGAGTCTGCGGCCCGAGATTCGCCAGGAAGCGCTGCGCGACGCGATGCCGCTGTGAGCGGCCGCGATGACGATCGCCGTCTTGCCGATGTCGACGCGGCGATCACCGCGATCGATCGGCACCTCAAGCGCGGCGCGATCGACGACGAACTCGTCTTCGATGCGTGCCGGGCCCGCCTTATCGAGATCGGCGAGGCGATCAAGGCGATCGAGCCGGAGCTGCTCGCGCGCGCCCCGGAGGTTCCATGGCGTGAGATCGCACGGATGCGCGACCACCTCACGCACCGCTACTTCGACGCCCAGCACGAGATCGTCGCAGACGTCGTCACCACAGACCTGCCGGCGCTCAAGCTGGCCGTTGGCGCTCTGCAGCGACATCTTGCCGACGGTGCGAAAGCTCAGACGACCCTCTACCCCGACGAGTCCCCGCGCCCGGACGCGTAGAGCGCCGGACTGTAGCCAGCGCCAGCCGACGCGACGTAAGTATTCCTTGGCGCCCGCTTGAGGAACGGCTACTGGGACGCCTTTGCCTCGTCAGATCGTCGCGAGGGAGCCAACGATCACGGGAGCTCGATCGTCCCGATATACCCGTCCGAATTGGAATCCCGTAAAGGGGCGCCAGCTGGGACACTGTCCGGGTGATCAGCATGAACATCGGCTACGCCCGCGACACGACCGAGGAACGAAAAGAGGTCAAGGTCGGAGCGCATCTCTATCGCCACACGTCGCGCACGGGCTGGTCGTGCTTGGAGAGCCGGTTCACGGGCGCAGCTCAAGACGGAGAGGTGCAGCTGTGGGACTGCCGCCGCGGTGATTCCGAGGCTCTCCTGAGCGATACGCCGGACGTACGGTCGCGCCCCCTCTGACCCGTCGCGTAACGTTGATCTAACGGCAGGCCCGTAAGCTCCGAAGCGCCGTCGCCTTAGCCCAGCGTTCGATCGGAGGGTGTGGTGCTGTCGAGGATTTGGAAGCTTGCGGAGGACGTGCGTCGCAATCGTGTTCGCCGGGGCCGCAGCATCGCCCTGCCGCGTCGCGTCGTTGCTCTGGCGGCGGTTCTTAGTGTCGCGGCGGCGGTGCCGGCCTTCGCGTCAACGCGCGACTACAGCGGGTCGATCGCCGGGGGCGGGACGATTGCGATCAAAGCGACGTTCAAGGGCGGCAAGGCGACGAAAGTAACGATCACCTGGACCAACGTGCCGACGACATGCGACGGCTCGGAGATCTACTCGAGCACGACGTCGGGGACGATCAGCGGTGCGGTGGTGCACGCGGGCGCTGCCGCGCCAGAGCGTTCGTTCTACCCGAAGCATGTGGGCTTTTCCGGCAGTGACGTCGCATGGGGGGTGTCCGGGCGCTTTAACAAGTCCTTCAGCAGCGCAAAGGGCTTCTTCACATGGCAGGACATCGAGGCCGAGCCGGCGCAGATTGCCAACCCGACGGGAATCAAGGCCACCTGCAACCTGGTCCAGGCCGGCAACCCGGCCACGGTGCAGAACTTCGCGGTTACTCAGAGCTGAGGTGGCTGACGCCACGGCGCACGCCCTCGCTGCTCGCTTGCTCACCGGTATGCCTTCGCCTGCTTGGTGTACAGCTCGGCATATAGACCTCCGTTCTTCATAAGGCTCGCGTGGTCGCCGCTTTCGGAGATTCGGCCTTGGTCAAGTACGACGATCAGGTCGGCGGCGCGGACGGTCGAGAAGCGGTGCGAGACCAGCACCGTGATCGCGCTGGGCTTTTGCTGATACCACGGACAGCCTAGCGGGGCAGAAGATGAGTCGCTGGAGGCGGACGTCGATCAACTGAGTCCTGGACATAGCCGCAGCGGGGGCAGTCTAGATCGATAAACACGCGGTCGATGCTGAACATGTACACATGTTGACGGCTGCGGATGAGCCCGGTCGCCCAGCTGGTTGACCGTAACTCCGCTCGATAACGCCTGCTACGTCGACCGGCGCGTGAACCATCGCGTCCTCACGGAGTGGGGGGGTTCCTATGGCACGGCGCATAGAGCGCCGGACTGGTGGATGCAGGTAGTGAGCTGGCGTAACACGGCGAGTCGCTGCTGGATGGTGCCGGGTGATTGGACGATGAGCCAGGTGTTGCCGATTCGCCGGCCGGTGATCGCGCTCGTGAGGCTCGTGAGACCAAAGTGCGGGTTGGCCTGCGCGATCGGTGGGGGTTCGATTGCTGGCTCGTTGAAAAAGCCGGGATGACCGGGCACCGGCTTGCTGTTGGGCAGGGGTGGGGGAGCAGTAGTGCCAGGGTGTTGCGCGTCGAGGAGGATTGCTGCGAGGGCGCCGCGGTCCTGCAGGTCAGTGAGGTTCGTTTCGGCGCACGAGAGGAAGGTTCTCTCGGCGAGGTCTGTGATGCCGTGGATGTGTTCGACGACGCCGCCGAATGCGCCGTGCAGGCTGCCGGCGTAGATCTCACATCTCGCCGCTGGCGCGGTTCGCACGTGCCCGGCGGGCCAGAACTGTGACGTGTCGTGGGGTGTCTGGTTGGCTTGGGCTGCATTCGCGATCACCTGGCCTTTGTCGTTGAGCGCGACGGCGGTTGGCTCTAGTGGCGGCGAGCGGAGCGGTTTGTGGCCGACGGTCTGCTGGATGTGGATCGCGACCCGGTAATCGTCGGGAAGCTGGGGATCGCGGATCGTGCGGATCGTCAGCCTTGAACCGATTCGCACTGCGGCAACCTGCGAGGTTGTGACCAACACGTCGGTCGTGGTGCTCGTGTAAACGTCGCCGAGTCGTGTTCCGCCGGCGCCCTCGGCGTTGATCACGATCGGGTGGCCAACTACCGGCGCGTAGCCGCAGCCGAACGTGCCGCTCGCGCCGCCGTGTCGGTTGTAGACGCTTGTCGCGACACACCAGCCGACCTGGCCGGCGCGCGGATCCGGCGTCACGCTCACCGCGTAGCGGTTGGCCGCGTAGGCTGCCCACGACGGACTCGTTAGCGGTCCGGTGGGTGGCGCCGACCTCTGCGCCGAGAGCCCGAGTCCGAGCGCAGTACCTCCGGCTGCGCAGACCATCGCGGCACCCGCGATGAGAACTCGCAGCCTTGCCTTACGAGCGAGCGCCTGAGCGATCCGGCCGCGCACGCCCATCGGGCCGCGGTTCGTGCTGTAGGTCGCCGCGAGAATTCTCTGCTGCACGGTGGGCGTCAGCTCGACCGGCTGCCTCACCGGGTTGGCAGCCCGAACCTCATCCAAAACATCGCTCACGGCCCGACCCTCTCTTCGCTCACCGAAGCCCGCGGCTGAACGACTGCGCCGCGTCCCAACTTGTCCGCCAGCTCGCGGCGTGCGCGGTAGAGCCGGGCACGAAAGGCCACGCCACTACAGCCGGCCGCCACCGCGGCCTCGCGCGGCGATAGCTCCTCCCACGCGACAAGCAGCACCGCCTCCCGCTCTCGCTCGCCCAGCCCAAGCAGAGCGCTGCGAACCGGCTCGGAAACCTCCACCAGTACCGGAATCTCGTCGGCGACCGAAGCCTGCTGTGCGGCGAGGCGCGCTCCCGGCGCGGCCTGTCTGCGCTGCGCTCGCAGTGAATTGGCCAGGGTGCGTCGCGCGACCGCGTATAGCCACGGCAGCGGATCAGCGCCGAGCCCCTCCAGCGAACGCCACGCAACAAGAAACGTGTCGGCGACAACATCCTCGACGACGTCGGGCGCGGCGCGACGACGCACGTAGGCAACGACGTGCCCCTGATAGCGCTCAAACAGCACCCGGAATCGCACCCGCGCCGCCGCATCATCCATCGCCGGTTAATTGTCCGCGAGACGCCGACTTGTTGTTTTGTCCGCGCCGCCCCCGCGACCACGCCGCTCGGGCGGTCAGTTCCTGGCAGCTCTGTGACGACGGATGTCGTGCGCGTGTCGGCGCGCACCGGGCACGCCGCTGCGCCACGTGCAGCGCAAGCCCGAACGTCCATGCTCGACGCGTGGACGCATTCGAGTGATGGGCGGTTGGCTACCCGCCTACCGGCGCGGACGAGCGCATCGCAATGATCCAGAGCGGCTCGCACGAGAGTGTCTTTGACTAGAGGCTGCTGCTCTTGCGCCGGTTGCAGTCGGCGCAGAGGAGCTGGAGGTTCTCGAGCGTCGTCGCGCCGCCGAGCGCGACGGGCAGGACGTGGTCGTATTGAAGCTCGAAGCCCGAGCCGCATTCGAGGCATTTGCCGCCGTCGCGCTCGTAGACGGCGCGACGCAGCTCTTGCGGGATCGGTTCCCGGGTTGGCTTCCCGGCTTCCTCTGCTCGCATCAGGCTGTGCGCCGTGTTGAGCTTCTGCTGTTGGCTGCGCTCCCGTTGCAGGACGAGCGCCTTGACGTCATCCGCCTGGAGTCCGTCGTCGTCCCAGTAGAACTTGTCGTGGAACTGCCAGAGGGCCTTCCGGTTGTGCCGCACCACGCGAACCGGCTGGCTGGTCTGCTGCGTTCGGATGCTCTGGATGGCGGCCGTCTGCCACCGTGGCTCGAAGATGCGGCGACCGGATTGGACTGCGTAGCGCCCGGTGAACAGCCGGAAGAACGTCCATGGGAGCTGGACGATCTGAGCGTTGTTGTCAACCCGTAGCGGCATTCGGAGGCGTCGTCGTGGCCTTAGCTTCATCGGCCGCGTGGGCTTTGCGCTGAAGACGAGCAACACCAACTTCAACGACCCACCAGCTGTGTGGCGATAGCTCACAGGCCACGCTCCGAGCGCTTTCCGCCTACCAAAAGTCGTGCAGACAGTACGCACTACTCGTGCTACCGATGCATCACGTGCAGTAGGTGCAGTACGATCTGCCCGTGTCGTACGCCCCGTTATCGCGTGCCGCATACATCGCGAGCCTCCCGACGCTCGCTGATGCCGCGACGTTCATCGGCCAACATCCCTCCGGTGTGAGCCGCGCCGTTCAACGACTCGGCATCGAGCCGTTTGCCTGGGGAAATCGCGATAAACGTCTGGCGATCGCCGACGTTTTGCGCCTCGCGATCTACGCAAAGCGCGCCACGCCGGAGGAGGTCGCCGCCCGCCTACTCGCGTGGGCTGACCGCTACCACCTGTCATTCGTTGGCACGTTCAAGGCCGAGGTCGACGCGTTCTTCGCCGCAGCCGCTGAGCCGCAGACGCGAAGCGACGAGACCTTCATCGCCGAACTGCGCGCGGCACTTCCCGAGCCCTGGGCCGAGCGCGCCGAGTCGATCTATCGCGCTCACGCCGCGAAGATCAGGTAGCGCGCGCGTAGCGGAGCGCGCCGGATCAGTAAAGGGCACCCCTTCGGGGCGGCCTTCGGCCGGTCCTGGCGGACTGCCCTTGACTGCTCCGACGCCCTCCGCTGGCTTTGCTCTCAAGTCGGCCCGGAGAGCCGACTTGTGGTGAAGGAAAACACCGCGGTGCAGGTACTACGCGGCTTGCAGCTCGTGGAGGTCTGCCGCTTCGACCGCGACCCCGATCACCGGGCGCGCGAACTGCGTGTGCTCGGTGGGCTGTCGCGAAGAGAGAGCGTGCGCGCTCGAACGCCTCGTAGCCGTCCTCGAGCGTCGACGGCGAACGTAATGTCGATCGTGTGGGCTTGGAGGTCCTCGCCAACGATCGGGCTCGCCTGCGCGTGGCCGGCGAGGAACGCGTCGAGCAGCGCGTCAGCGGCGCCGGTGTCGCCGGTGTGGTCGAGGGTGATGGTCGCGACGAATTCCATGGTTAGCGTCCCTTCCAAGTAAAGCCCATCCGGCGCATCCGCGCCACATATGGAGCGAGCCTCCCACCCGGGGTCGACGGCAGGGTGACGATTCCCTTCCCGTCGGGCGAGTAGGCCTTGTAATGACCGCCGCCACCGTGCTCGATCCGCCAGCCCTGACGCTGCGGCCTCGTCGAGCAGATCCTTGAGCTCCTTGCGGCTCGCCATTAGAAACGGGGGACGGTGCCGTCGGTCGCGCGAGCGGCGCGAGGCGCTTGGTTGCGAATGCTCGGCGAGTCGGTTGCGCGTCGTCGGCTTGGCTCTTGGCGTGTAGGTAGCGGGCCGTTGTTTGGATGTGGGAGTGGCCCATCCACGATTGGACTTGGACGAGTGATGCGCGGTTCACGGCCATCGATCCGAAGTAGTGGCGCAGCGAGTGAAACGGCAGCGGGCGCAGCTTGGCGCGCCGCGCGGCGGCGTCGTAGCGGCGGCGCAGAGCGCTCGCGTCGAGGTGGGCGCCGAGGCGTGTGTTGCGAACACGGGGTCCTCATCGGCGGTGAAGTGCTCGCGCTGGCCGAGCCGAGCGAGCGCTTGCGCGACGTCGGGGATCATCGGCACGCTGCGGATCTTGCCGCTCTTGGGGGTCACGAGCTCGCCGTAGCTGTAGTTGGCGCGCACACGGATCGCCTGGCCGGGGAAGTCGATGTCGCGCCACCGGAGCGCGACCAGCTCGCCCCTGCGCAGCCCGGTCATGGCGGCCGTTAGAAAGATCGCGGCGTCCTGCTCGCTGGCCGCGGCGCGAGCCAATGCCTCGACCTCCTCGCGGCTGTAGAAGTCGTAGTCGCCCGGAGTAGCGCACGTGCTGGCGCTCGAGGCGCGCGGTCGGATCGCCCTCGATCCAATCGCGAGCGCGTGCGTGCGTGATGATCGCCCGGACTACGAGCGAACAGTTCTCTCCGCGGTGCGACCGTATGGCAGCTTGTCGTACCAGGCCTTCAGCTTCGCGTCACTCAGGTCTCGCAACGGCGTCGAGCCAAACGAGGGGCCCGGAGGGTAGCCTGCCCGCCTGACCTCGTTGTGCTTCGCTGGGAGGAGGTACGCGTCGAGCATCTGCCGGTAACTCCTCAGTGTCGAGCGCTTCAGGTTCCGTCTTGTCTGCCCGTGCTCGAACCATGCCTCCGCCGCGTCAGCAAACGTAACCGGGGCCCCGTCCGCGCGGCCGCGCTGAGGGCCGCTTCGCCGCCTCGTGCTCGAGCAGCCGGCGCAGCTCCGCCTCCGCGTCGCGCGGTGTCAGGTATGACTCGTCCGGTTTCGGCCCGTCGCCGGCGTGCCAGATGACCGCGCCGCGCGCCGTCCGCCGGCCCGAGCTGCGGACCCACGCCGGTCCGAGAACGCGCGAGTGCTTGCCGTCGGCGTCCCACCAGAACGCGCGCCAGCGACGGCTCCCGGCCTTGCCGATGACCTGCAGGTGCCCATTGGCTGCAACCTCCTGCTTTTCGTTCACGGCACCAGGGTAGAGCCCCGTGTTCCGGGGCGTGTTCCCCAGAGTGTTCCAACCTCGGAGAACTTGAGCGTACTTCAGAGCACCTGAAAGTAGCCAATAGCAGGTAAAACGACTGGGGAACACGAAACCCGGAGCGCCTGCCTTACAAGCAGGAGGTCGCTGGTTCGAACCCAGCACCGCCCATGCAAACCGACCGGCGATTCAGGTCTTGGCGACGGTTGCGAAGGGGGCAAAGGCCGTGGGATGAATCTCGAAGCCATGCCCGCGGTCTGGCGTTCGAGCGACCGTTGGCTCACCACTTGAACGCCGGCGATACTCTCGTCGTGGTGGCAAGCGGACAGCCGCCACGATCGGCCACGCTCTTCACGGTGCAGGTCCGCGCAACGGTCGCGTTGGCGGCGCGACTGATCGTGTACGTGTCACCTGTGGCGACCGCGGTCGCGGTCAAGGTGAATGTGCTCGCCGTGCCGCTGGCCTTGCTGATGTAGGCCTCGTTGCCTTTCGCGACCGTCGCGATCGCGGGGTCAAGCGCGCGCAACGCGGCCGGAGACAGCGTCGCATAGCTGCCGTCAGCGCCCAGCGCGATCGTTTGTGCGCCTGTTTGCGCGGAGCTCACGAGCGACTTCGCCAGTGCGTCACTTGCGCGCGTCCGCGCACTGAGGAAAGAGGGCACTGCGATCGCCACGAGGATCCCGATCACGAGGGTCACGACGAGCAGCTCGATCAGCGTGAACCCCCGCGTCGCCAATAACTGCTGCTGCAACCATTCCAGGACCGCCGCGGTCCGGCTGCGGTGCTGGGCAAGCTCGGTGAATATCCGTCCCGGCGAGCTCGTAAGCCACCGAGCAAGGCGAAGCATAGGCCCCCTATCGGGCACCCTCCGCTGCCGACCCTCAACGGTGCAAGGCCCGTTTCGGCCGCCTTGCGCGCCCAGCAGGCGAGCGCGAGCGGCTCCGCGGTCAGCTGCTGTGCTCTGCCGCTTCCCTGAAAGCGCGCCTGGCAGGGTGGCCGGGCGGGAAGTCGTGGATGCCGACCTCGTGGGCGTGGTCCTCGCCGCCGAACGGATCTGTGATCTCGACGGTCATCAGCGGTAGCGAGCCGTCGTCCTCTGTCGCCCCAGTGCCGGGGCGGTGCTGCGACTGGCGTCGCGAGAGGAAGGAGTCCGTGATTGCGAGCGTCGCGAGCACCGCGAAGAGCACGCCTGCGGGGATCGCGTAATCGGGTTCCCCGATCGCGATCGGAACCAGCGCGAACACGATGGCCCCCAGCGAGAGGATCGCGAGGAGCGGGAACAGGCTCCCGACTCGGTTGTCACGACCTGTCGTTGCTGCCATGTGAACCCCTTGGAGAGTGAGGCAGCCTGCCGCCGCCGTCGCGCGCAAGCCTAGCAACGAGGTTGCCGGCCCGCCCGCAGCCAAGTCGCCCTCGCGGACGTCTAGTTGAGCACCAGCTCGCGGTCCTGGGTTCCGGGACAGCCCTTCCGCAGAAGGTCGCAGGTCACCGTAAAGCAGTGCTCGAGCTGGCCCTGCAACGCGACCGCGTCTTCGGTGCGGCCATCGGCGACAGCGTTCTGAACGGCGGCGCAGACCTGCTCGAGGGCGCGGGCGCCCACGGCTCCGGCGGTTCCCTTCAGCGCGTGCGACAGTCGCTGCATCAGGGCCGAGTCACCAAGCGCCTCGGCGGCCGCAAGCTGATCGATCCTCCCACGTGACTCCTCGATGAAGACGCCGATCAGATAGCCGCGGGATTCGTTGTTGTGGCGGAACACGTCGGTCAGCCGAGAGTTTGGATCGAGTATCGGGAGCCGCGGCGACTGGTCCTGGTCCGTCGCGTCACCTTCCTCGAGCACGGGTAGGCGCCGTGCCAGCGCGGCCTCCAAGGTCGACTGGTCGAGCGGCTTGGCGACGTAGTCGTCCATGCCACTTGAGGAAGCACTGCTCGCGGTCGGACTCGCGGGCGCTGGCAGTCATCCCGATGATTGGCGTGCGCTCGTCTTCTTCCTCCTCGGCGCGGATCGCGGCGGTCGCGTCATAGCCGTTCACCTCGGGCATCTGGCAGTCCATGAAGACGGCGCGATAGCTCGCGCCGCCGTAGAGCTCGATCGCTTCGCGCCCAGTGCTCGCGACGTCGACGGCGTAGCCGCGAGCCTCGAGCTGGCGTGTGAGCACGAGCTGGCTGACCGGGTCGTCGTCGGCGATCAGTAGACGCGGGGCCCCGTCGCCCGGCGCGCGCCGCTCCCTCGGTGGTGCTGATCGTGGCATGCTCGCAGGCGCACGCGGCGCAGGAGCGGCACGCGATGGAGCAGGCCTAACGCGCTCCTCCGGATAGGGGATCGCGCCGGCGAGCCCGAGCGGCGTCGTGAACCAGATGGTGGTCGCGTCGGCGTCGTGCTCGACGCCGATCTCGCCGCCCATCAGCTCCACGAGCTGATGACACACCGTCAGGCCGATGCCTGTGGCGCTGTCATCCTGCGAGACGGCGGTCTCGGATGAATACGTGTACAGGTCGAGCAGCGCGTCGAGTGAGTCGAGCGGGTCGCCACCCCGATAGCTGATTGTGAACCGTGCCATCACGCGGTCGCTCGCGCGCGCGGCGAGCGTGCCGTGGACGCTGACTTCGCCTCCGGCGGCCAAGCTCATTGCCCCTGCGGCGAGTCGCATCATCACGTGCCGGATACGGTTACCGTCGGCTGTCGCAGCGGACGGCAGATCGTCGTCGAGCGTCGCGGTGATCGACGCTCCGGCAGCACGCGCGCGCGGCGGCGCGGCGAGCGCCAGCCCGTCAACCAGCCGGCGAACGTCGAAGGTTCCTGCGTCGAGCTCGAGTGCGCCGGCTTCGAGCAGTGAAAAGTCGAGCATGTCGCTGATCACGACCGTGAGCGCCGCGGCCGAGGTCATGGTGGCGTTCGCGTACTCACGCTGCTCCCCCGTCAGCTCGGTCCCGAGCATGAGCTCGGTCATTCCGATGATGCCGTTAAGGGGCGTACGGATCTCGTGGCCCATTCGGGCCATGAGCTCTGCCTTGGCGCGCAGCGTTTCCGCGAGGAACTCGTGCGCCCGGACGAGTGCCTCGTCGGCCGCGCTTGCCTCGCCGAGCTGGCTTGCGACGATCTCGCGCGTCGTGTCTGGTCCGGGGTTCATGTCGGTGCCGTCACCCGGCGAACTGTCTCCCTATCTGCAACGAGCCGTGTGGAGCCATGGCCGGGTGGTCGTCAACGCATTTATCGACGCGCGCGAGCCGTCGCTTGAGCCGCCGTCGCGTTGCTGGCCTGGCGGTCTGGGTCAGGCCAGGCCGGCTCTGTGCCGCCGAGGCGCGGCGGCGGCCCGCGCGGGCCCCAATTCCTTCACGTCGGCGGGGGATATCGAGAAGCCGGCACCGGTCGCGATCTTGCAGGTGATGGATGCAGATCCGACCGTGCACGCGAACGGCCCGAGAGCCTCGGTGCGCCCAGGTTTGACCGTCCGGACGTTGAGTGGCGCATTCCCGATGCACGTCTGCCCATCGCAGACGAGGGTGACGCCGGCTGCGCTGAGCGTCACCGAGCGCTGCGGTTGAACGGTCTGGCAGTACGCGTCGACGCCGATGCCCGCCGCACCGCCATCATCGAGCTCGCACTCCACGGCGCCGCCGCGTGTCTGAAAGAAGAGCTGGCGCGCTCGCGCCGTTGCGCCCGGTGCGAACGCGCCCAGACAGGCCGCTGCCAAACACAGCCGCGCCAGCTCGAGGCCGGCGTCTGATGGCCGCCAACGATCGCACGAGCGTGAGCGAAGTCTAACGGCGCCGATCATGCCCACGGGCACGCGGGGCCTCGCCTAGAATCGAACGTTGGGTCGACCGGCCGCCAAGCGGCATCGGCGATCCAGTTGCCATACTCCCGGCTCCCCCTGGGGGCGTAGCTCAGTTGGTTAGAGCGCCGGCCTGTCACGCCGGAGGTCGCGGGTTCGAGTCCCGTCGCTCCCGTAGGGCAGACGTCCTGCAATAGGCCGGTTTGTGTTCTAGGGACGGTCACCGGGCGTTGCGTGATGCTGCGACGCCGACGTGGCCGGACAACGCGAGTGTGTCGGTGGTCAACCCATTCGATGGGCGGTGATCCCGGCGCTCGTCTGACCCGTTCGCCGCATTCTCGGCCATCCGCCGAGAGCAGCGGCCGATCGTCGCGACCGCCGCCGTGCCGGCCGACAAGGTGCCAGATGGGCACCCGGGGGCGCACGGCCGCGGTGATCGGGCCGCTGGCGGCGTGCCTCGCGGTCGCGCTACCGGCACCCGCCCGCGCGGGCACGACGCTGACGCCGGGCGAGATCGTCGTCGCGGACGCGCGCGCGTTCGGTGGCGGCGCGCTGATCGCGGTCGATCCGACGACGGGCGCGGAGACGGTCATCTCCGACAATGACATGCCCGTGAACGCCGACAACCAGCTGTTCGCCGACCCGTTCGTGCTCACGATCGACGCCGCCGGCGACATCCTCGTCGCCAACACGTACAACATGGGCGGAAGCTGCAGCGGTGGCTGCGGCGGCGTGATCCGGGTCGACCCGGCGACTGGCGCCGAGACCGTGTTGTCGTCGAACGCGATGGCGATCAACGCGTCGAGCCAGTACTTCAACCAGCCGACCGGCATCACGATCGCCCCGGACGGGGAGATCCTGGTCGCGGACTGGGGCGGCACCGATGGCCTCGGCAGGGTGATCGGAGTCGACCCCACGACCGGCAAGGAGATGCTGATCTCGTCGAACGCAATGCCCGTCAACGCCTCGAGCCAGTACTTCGACTACGCGCAGGGGATCACGACGGACGCCGCCGGCGACATCTTCGTCAGCGACCCGATGGCGTTCGGCACGGGCGGCGGCATCATCGAGGTCAACCCGACCACCGGCAAGGAAACGGAGCTCTCCGCGAACGACATGGCGGTCAACGCGAGCAGCCAGTACTTCCACTCGCCGAGCCAGATCACCGCGCTGCCCGACGGCCACCTGCTGGTCGCCGACTGGTGCGAGACGACGGCCTGCGGCGCGGTCGTCGACGTCGACCCGACCACCGGCAAGGAGGCGCTGGTATCGGCCAACTCGATGCCCGTCAACGCCTCGAGCCAGTATTTTGACCAGCCGACCGCCGTCGCCGTCGACGCCAGCGACCGCATCATCGAGGTGCAGGAGGCCGGCCTCGGAGGTTCCTGCAGCGGCGGCTGCGGCGGCCTTGTCTACGTCGATCCCACGACCGGCGCAGAACAGGTGCTGTCGGCCAACAGCCTCGCCGTCAACGCCGACAACCAGCTCTACGTCGAGCCGTTCGACGCCGTCGTCGTTCCCGCCGCGGCGAGCCCGGCGGCGCCGAGCGGGGGATTCGGCGCGGGCGGCGGGACGGGCGCAGGCTCCACGCCAGGCGCGACTAATGCGCTGGCGCCGGTGATCAGCGCGCTCGCGCAGTCGCATAGCCGCTGGTGGGAGCGGCACGGCACGGTGTTCTCGTTCACGCTCAGCCAGGCGGCGCAGGTGACGCTGACGTTCGCCCGCGTCCGCGGGGCGCGCGCGACGACGGTCGGCGCGCTGACGCTCGCCGCACGCGCGGGCGCCAACACGCTCGCCTTCCACGGACGCCTATCGCGCAGCCGGCTGCTGCGCCACGGCAGCTACGAGGTCGTGGTTACGGCGGCGGGCGCCGCGCCGCGGGCGGGGCCCCTGCGTTTCACGATTCTCGCCAGACGATCCCGATGATCAGGTGGTTGGCACATGCGCCGACCCCCCGACCGGTCGGCCAAACCGCGCCGGCCGCCGCGCGACGACGCGCGCAGTACGGCCGGTTGCAGGGTCTTGCTTGCCTGCTCCTACGAAACGCAGTCCACAACGACAGGCCGGGCTTCACTGGTTGAGGTCCACGCGGCGGCGCGTGGCGATCCCGAGCTTCTCCAGCTCGCGCGCCGCCCGAAGCTCGCGGGCTTCCTTTTGTGCCGCCTCGTTACGCGCGGCGATCTCATCCTTGAGATCGCTGAACGTCGTCGCCGACGTCCAAAGATCGTGCTCCGGCTCGGAGGGCTTCTTGGCCATCTCGTTGCACTCCTTGGGCTCTTCCGGAAAACCGGGCCACAGAGGAAATGCGAGAGCACAACACCCAGCTGTGGAGCTACCGACCCAGTCTAGCGGAGTGAACTGCGCCGCTCCAGCGACTGCTCTACTCCGCGGCGACCTTCGACTTGGGGCTGCGAGCGACGCTCGTCCGGGCCGTCCCGCCCCTGGCGGGATCGGCCCGGACGAATAGCGCCGGGCGGCGGTCGGACTACGCGGGCAGCGCCAGCTGCGCCGGCTCCGACGTGGCGATCGCCCCCTCCTCTTTCCTCCGTGCTCTCCTGGGGCGCGTTCGAGAGAACGATCGGTCGTCCCTGCTCGCACGACCGTGCGACACCGCAGCAACGCAGCTAGCGTGGGCTCGCAAGCGAGGTGCGTCGGCCGGCACACACGCGCAAACGCGGCGGACCTGGACCTGGCGGCTGCGAATGGCGGTTTGGATGCGGCTTCCTCGGCTAGATGATTTTGCGAGGCGGACAGAGACCGAGCGACGGTAGTTCGACCCTGGTTCAGTGCCATCCGCATTCTCCCCGGAGGCACCGTAGGTGAAAAACCGCACCGAGCCGCGAGCCGCCGCGGATGGCGAAGGGCGCCTGCGCTGTGAACATTCCGACATGTTTGTTGATCGCAAGCAGGCGGGCAGGCTGCTGGCGCAGCTGCTTGATCGCTTTGCGCCCGAGCACCCGATCGTGCTCGCGCTGCCGCGCGGCGGGGTGCCGATCGGCGTCGAGATCGCTCGCGCGCTGCACGCCCCGCTCGACGTGCTCGCGGTCCGCAAGATCGGCGCGCCCGGCAATCCCGAGCTTGCAGTCGGGGCGCTCGCCGAGGAAGGCACGGCGATCGTCGACCGCGCTGTCGCTGCACGCGTAGGGATGACGCAGGCCCAGCTTCTGCAGACGATCCAGCGTGAGAGCCGTGAGCTCCGCCGGCGCGTCGCGACCTACCGCGGCGACCGGAGGCTGATCGACCTCCAGGGCCGCGTCGTGATCCTCGCAGACGACGGCCTTGCCACCGGACTGACCCAGCTAGCCGCGATCCGTGCTGCACGGGCACTCGGGGCGGCGAAAGTACTCGTCGCCGTGCCGGTGGCCGCGCGCGCGTCGATGGCGCGCATCGCCGGCGAGGCAGACGAGCTGATCTGCCACACGGTGCCGCGCGAGCTGCTCGGCGTGAGCCGCTGGTATGAGGATTTCTCGCCAGTGGGCGACGACGAAGTGCTTCGGCTGCTACGCGCGCAGTCACCGGCGCACCACGCTCACCTCGCCACGGATCCACCGCAGCGACGGGCCGTCGCCATCGACGCACCTCAGGGAGTTCTCGCCGGCGAGCTGGCGCTACCGCATGAGCCCCGTGGGCTCGTGATCTTCGCTCATGGCTGCCGCTCCAGCCGTCGCAGCCCACGTAACCGTGCCGTCGCGGAAGCACTTTGCGAGGACGGTTTCGCGACGCTGCTGGTCGATTTGCTCTCCGACGAGGAGTCCTGGCGACGCGCGCAAGCGTTCGACATCGCGCTGCTCGCGAGCAGGCTCGAGCTCGCGACACGCTGGGCTTTGGACGAGCCGGCGACGGCTGACCTTCCGATTGGGCTGTTCGGTGCCTCGACCGGAGCAGCGGCCGCGCTGCGCACCGCGGTCGCTGTAGGCGAGCCTATCCGCGCCGTCGTCTCGCGTGGTGGCAGGCCCGACCTCGCGGCTCGTTGGCTTCCTGCCGTCACGGCGCCGACGCTGCTGATCGTTGGCGGACTCGATCGTGAGGTGCTGGCCCTCAATCGCAAGGCGATGCCGATGCTGCGAGCTCCTCACCGCCTGCGCATCGTCGAGAATGCGAGCCATCTGTTCGGCGAGCCCGGCAAGCTCGAGCAGGTCGAGGCGATCACGCGAGACTGGTTCGCCACCTGGTTGCAAAGCGAAGCGCGCTTGCCCGCACTGGCGGGGTTCGGATAATGGCCGCCGCCACCGCGCTCCCCGCTGGTCCGGGGTCCGATCGCCGTGCGGCTGTCGGCGCGCTGCGTGCGGCTGCGCATCCGCTGCGGGGGGACCGGCGCGACTATGACGCGCTGCTCGAGCGCATCGGGCAGGCCCGGATCGTTCTGCTCGGCGAGGCGAGCCACGGCACGCACGAGCTCTATCGCGAGCGCGCGCGCGTCACGCGGCGCCTGGTAGCGGAGCATGGCTTCACGGCGATCACCGTCGCTGCGTCCTGGGCTGACGCGTACAGGGTCAACCGCTACGTGCACGGCATCAGCAGCGGCGACCATGACGCGGAAGCCGCGCTGCGTAGCTTCCGGCGCTTCCCATCGTGGATGTGGCGCAACGCCGATATGGTCGATTTCGTCGCCTGGCTCCACGCTCACAATGTGGGTCTGCATCGCAGCGCGCGCAAGGTGGGCTTCTATGGGCTTGACATGTACGGCCTCTCGAGCTCAACCGGGGCCGTGATCGCCTTTCTCGCGGCACGCGATGCCGGCGGCGTCGAGCGCGCGCGAGCGCGTTACGAGTGCCTCCAGTCCTTCGCCGAGGACAGCGCCGGCTACGCGCGGGCGGTACTGCGCGACCTGCCCGAGTCCGAACGCTCCGCCGTAATCGACGAGCTGATCCAGCGTCGGCGTCTCACCGCCGCGCGGCTTCGCACCGACGGCCTCGCCGCCGACGACGACCGCTTCTTCAGCGAGTGTGACTCGGCGGCTGAAACCGCCGCGGACGGTTACTACCGCACGATCTTCGGCGAGCGTACGACTTCGTGGAACCTGCGCGATCGCCATCTTGCGGACACGCTGGACCTGCTGCTCGCGCATCTCGACAGCCGCGGCGGGCACGCTCGCGTGATCGTCTGGGCTCACAACTCGCACGTCGGCGATGCGCGGCACACGCACCTTGCCGAGCGCGGCGAGCAGAGCCTCGGCCAGCTGCTGCGCGAGCGCCACGGTGACGATGTCGTCAGCGTCGGCTTCACGACTTATGTCGGCAGCGTCACCGCCGCATCGCGCTGGGACGGCCCGCCGGAGCGCAAGCATCTGCGCGGCGCCCTGCCGGCCAGTCATGAGGCACTACTCCACGAGACGCAGCTGCCGGCCTTCTTGCTCTGCCCGCTCGGCGCAGGTGAGGCCGGCGCAGCGCTTCGCAGCAAGCGCCTGGAGCGGGCAATCGGCGTCATCTACAGCCCCGATCGCGAGCGTGCTAGCCACTACTTCGAAGCAACCCTTGCCGACCAGTTCGACGCTCTCGTTCACGTCGACGCAACCCGCGCTGTCGAGCCACTCGAGCACTCACCGAGCTGGAGTGCGGGCGAATCGCCCGAGCCGTACCCCAGCGCGGTGTAGGACGGATCACGCTTGCGAGCAGGGGCCCCCCAGCGCGGCAGGCCCCCGCATCGCCCTCCTTACGCGGATGGCCCCTGCAGCGCTGCAGCTTGAGCCGCCGCAACCCTCGCGATCGGCACCCGGAACGGCGAGCAGGAAACGTAGTCGAGGCCTACCTCGTGGAAGAACGCGATCGACTTCGGGTCGCCGCCGTGCTCGCCGCAGATTCCAAGCTCGATCGACGGGTTCGCTGCCCGACCCTTCTCGGCCGCCATCCTGACGAGCATCCCGACGCCGACGGTGTCGATCGTCTCGAACGGTGAGACGGTGACGATCCGGTCGGTGATGTACTGCGGGATGATCGCGCCTTCGATGTCGTCGCGCGAGAACCCGAGCGTCGTCTGCGTCAGGTCGTTGGTCCCGAACGAGAAGAACTCGACGTCCTTGGCGAGTGCGTCGGCGATCGCGCAGGCGCGTGGCAGCTCGATCATCGTGCCGATCACGTAATCGCGGCCGTGCTCCATGCCCTCGCTCGCGGCCGTCGCGAGCACGAGCTCGCGCGAGCGCCTCAGCTCGCCTCGTGAAGCCGACGAGCGGGATCATCACTTCGCAGTGTGGGGCCTTGCCGGTCCGCTTGCCGACCGCCTTGACGGCGCGCATGATCGCGCGGACCTGCATCTCATAGATCTCGGGGTGGAGGATCCCCAGGCGGCAGCCGCGCGTCCCGAGCATCGGGTTTGTCTCCGAGAGCTGGCGCACGCGCGCCAGCTCCTTGTGGATCCCGTCCATCCGCTCCGGGTGGGTGTTCGCTACCTGACGCAGCTCCTCGAGCAGCTCGAGCTCGCTCGGCAGGAACTCGTGTAGCGGCGGGTCGAGCAGGCGGATCGCAACCTTCTGCCCTTCCATCGCCTCGAACAGGCCCTCGAAGTCGGCCTGCTGGAGCGGTAGCAGCTTCTCGAGCCAGGCGCGTCGCTCCTCCACCGTGTCGGCCATGATCATGGCGCGCATCTTCGGCTGGCGGTCCTCGGCCATGAACATGTGCTCGGTCCGGCAGAGGCCGATGCCTTCGGCACCGAACTCGTGCGCACGGCGCGCGTCGACGGGCACGTCGGCGTTGGCGCGTACGCCGAGTGTGCGCAGCTCGTCGGCCCAACCGAGCACTGTCTGGAAGTTCTGGTCGATCTCCGGACGAACGAGCGTGACGTCATCGGTGGTGATTTCGCCGGTCGACCCGTTGATCGCGATCTGGTCGCCGGCGCGCAGGACGGTCCCATTGACGGTGATCGTGCCCTCGTCGAGATCGATCCGCAGCGCGCTCGCGCCGCAGACGCAGGGCCGGCCCATGCCGCGCGCGACGAGCGCCGCGTGCGATGCCTTGCCGCCTTCGCTTGTCAGGATCCCGCGCGCGGCGAAGAAGCCGGCGACGTCCTCGGCCTCGGTGAACGGACGGACGAGGATCACGGCCTCACCGGCTTCGGCGGCTTTCTGCGCGGCGGGCGCGCTGAGCACGATCGTGCCCTTCGCGGCGCCCGGCGAGGCGGCCACGCCGCGCGCGAGCACTTCGAACTTGGCGTTGCGATCGAAGGTGGGGTGAAGCAGTGCGTCGAGCTTGGCGGCGTCGATCGTCAATAGCGCCTTGGGCTTGTCGAGCAGCCCCTCCGCGACCGCGTCGACGGCGAAGCGAACGGCAGCCTGGGCCGGTCGCTTTGCGTTGCGCGTCTGCAGCATGTACAGGCGGCCCTCTTCGATCGTGAACTCGGTGTCCTGCATGTCGCCGTAGATCCGCTCGAGCTTGCGCATGATCTCGACGAGGCGCTCGTAGGACTCCGGCATCACCTCGGCGAGGTCGCTGAGCTCTGACGTGTTGCGTACGCCGCTGACGACGTCCTCGCCCTGCGCGTTGATCAGGAAGTCACCGGATGGCGTTGGCGCGCCGGTGACCTCGTCGCGACTGAAGGCGACACCCGAGCACGAGCGAGCGCCACGGTTGCCGAAGACCATTTGCTGCACGTTGACCGCTGTGCCCCAGTCGTCGGGGATCTGGTTGATCCGCCGGTAGGCAACGGCGCGCGCTCCGCTCCAGGAGCCGAACACGGCGAGCATCGCCTGGTGCAGCTGCATTCCCGGGTCCTGCGGGAAGTCCTCGCCGGTCAGCGTGCGGAAGTGTGCCTTGAACGCAGCCGTCAGCTCTTTCAGCGCAGCGACGTCGAGCTCGGTGTCGAGCGCCACGCCACGCTCACGCTTGATCCGCGCGATCTCACCCTCGAGCCGCTCGGTCGGGACGCCGTGGACGACGTTCGAGAACATCTGCACGAAGCGCCGGTACGAGTCCCATGCGAAGCGCTCGTTCCCGGTCACGCGCGCGAGACCGACCACCGATTCGTCGGTCAGTCCCAGGTTCAGGACGGTGTCCATCATGCCTGGCATCGACTCGCGCGCGCCTGAGCGGACCGACAGCAGGAGCGGATCAGCTGGATCGCCGAACTTGCGTCCGATCTTCGCCTCTAGCCGCGCGAGCGCGGTCGTGACCTGTCCCTCGAGCTCGGGCGGCTCGGCGCCGGCGCGCATGTACTCGACGCAGGCCTCGGTAGTGACGACGAAGCCGGCGGGAACGACGTCGCTGCCGAGCTGACGCGTCATCTCGGCCAGCCCCGACCCCTTGCCGCCGAGGAGGTTGCGCATCTCGCGCGCACCCTCTTCGAAGTCATAGACGTATTTCGTCATCGCTCGTTCCTCGAGTTCGTCTGCCGCTGCCTCGTGCGCCTGCGTCATTACAGCTCCTTGGTCGTTTCATAGCAGCCGGCATCGTGGGCGCGGCGCATCTCAGATTTCCTCGGGCACCATCTCGATCGCCCCGCACGGGCACTCCGCGGCGCACAGCCCGCAGCCCTTGCAATAGTCGAGGTCGAACGAGTAAAGCTCTCCGTCAACACCGGGCTTGATCACGGCGTTGTCCGGGCAGACGCCGAAGCAGTTGTCGCACGAGAAGCAGTTGCCGCAGGAAAGGCAGCGCCGCGCCTCGAACAGCGCCGAGTCCTCGTCGAGGCCCTTGACAACCTCCTCGAACGTGCTCTGACGGCGCACGTCCTCGAGCTGTGGGCGGATCCGCCGCGGTGCGTCGCTGTAGTACCACGGGTTGACTTCCTCGAAGCCGGCGAGCTTGCGTGACGGCTCCATCGGCAGGTACTTGTGGCGCAGCCAGGCATCGATGCAGCGGGCTGCGTGTGCGCCGTGGCCGATCGCGATTGCCGCGGTCCGCTCCGAGGGGACCATGTCGCCGCCGGCGAAAAGGCCTTTGTGGCCGGTCATCATCTGATCGTCGACCTTGACCACGTGGTCCTCGATCTCGATCCCGGAAACGCCTTCGAGCAGCCGCAGATCGGCGTCCTGCCCGAGCGCGAGCACGACCGAGTCGGCTGGCAGGTCCTCGAATTCGCCGGTCGGCTGCGGGAAGCCTGTTTCATCAAGCGCCATCTTCTCGATGCGCAACTGTCCCGGCCCGGCCTGCGTGATCGTCGAAAGCCAGCGGAACGCGATTCCCTCGGCTTCGGCCTCTTCGAGCTCGCTCGGGTGTGCCGGCATCCGCTCGCGCGTGCGCCGGTAGACGATCACCGGATCGGCCGCTCCGAGCCGCTTCGCGCTGCGTGCCGCGTCGAGCGCCGTGTTGCCGCCGCCGTAGACGACCACTCGCCGACCGAGCTGCGGCTTCTCATCCTCCGCCAGTCCGTGCAGCAGCTTGACCGCATCGATGATGTGGGACGCAGCGCCGCCAGGGATCTCCGCGTGCTTTGCGATGTGCGCGCCGACTGCGAGGAAGGTCGCGTCGAAGTCGCCTTCGCGGATCGCCCCCTCGAGGTCGTCGACACGCTCGTCGCACTCGAGCTCCACTCCCAAGGACAGGATCCGCGCGATCTCGCCGTCGAGAACATCGCGTGGCAGCCGGTAGGCCGGGAATCCCGTAGCGCATCATCCCGCCGGCCTGTTTTGCCTGTTCGCGGATCGTGACGTGATGTCCGCGCAGCGCCAGGTGATAGGCGAGCGACAGTCCCGATGGGCCCGATCCGACGACGAGCACGCGCTTACCGGTGGGGGCAGCCGGCTTCGCAAACTCCCATCCGCGCTTGAGCGCCTCATCGCCGAGGAAGCGCTCAACCGAGTTGATCCCGACCGCTTCGTCGAGCTGCGCCCGGTTGCACTCCGACTCGCACGGGTGGTAGCAGATGCGCCCCATGATCGCGGGGATCGGGTTCGCGGCCACGAGCGTGGCGCCACGCGCGCTCGTAGCCGTCGCCGCCCGCCTCCGCCTCGTAGAGCCAGCCCTGGATGTCCTCGAGCGCCGGGCAGCGCGTGGTTGCATGGCGGCAGGTTGTGCACGTACACGGGCCGCTCGGTCCGCCAGTCGCCGGTCAGGTTGGCCAGGCTCGAGCCGATCTCGAGCGTGATCGCAAAGGGCTTGCCGTTGACTGCCATCACGACACCTCGCTCCGCGAGCGCGAGGGCATCGAGCAGGTCGAGCTCGCGCGCCTCATCGCCGCCGTCAAGTAGCCCGAACCGCGCGATGTTGCGGTCCGCATGCGCCTGCAGGCGCTCCACGATCTCCGGCTTGCCCTCGCCCGCGAATAGGTGCGCGAAGCGCTTCTGCGGACGCAGGTACTCCTCGACCGGCACCTTGTGGCGGATCGGCGAGACGCTCGTCACGCCCCCGCCGACGGCCTCGAACACAGGGAACAGGCCGCTTTCCTTGGCCAGGCGCGCGAGCCGAACCGCCTCGTTGGTGGCCGACCCCCAGCCGAGGGGGCACGGAACGAGCACATGGATGTAGCGCGCTCCGTGAAACTCCATCGCTCGGGTGACCTTGTATTCGAGGTCGCGCAGCTCCGCGACGGTCGCGGTCGCGACGTAAGGGATCTCGTGCGCCATCGCGATCAGCGGCACGTTCTTGCCCTGGCCGAATGCGTTACCAGCGTGCTCGCCGACCGGCTCAGTCGTCGCGGTCCGCGCGGCGGGTGGCGTCGCGCCCGAGCGCTGCACACCGGTGTTCATGTAGCCCTGGTTGTCGTAACAGATGTAGAGCACGTCGTCGTTTCGCTCGAACATCCCCGACAGGCAGCCGAAGCCGATGTCGACGGTCCCGCCGTCGCCACCCTGTCCGATCACGCGCACGTCGGTCCGGCCCTTCGCGCGCATCGCGGCGGCGAGCCCCGTCGCGACGGCTGGCGTGTTGCCGAACAGCGAGTGGATCCACGCCATCCGCCACGACGTCTCGGGGTAGGGCGTCGAGAAGACCTCGAGGCAGCCCGTCGAGTTGGTCGCGATCAGCTTTCCCTGCGTCGCTCGCATCGCCGCGTCGAGCGCGTAGCGCGCACCAAGCGCCTCGCCGCAGCCCTGGCACGCGCGATGCCCCTTCGTGATCGCGTTCGCGCGCTCGGGGTCCGATTGCACCGAGCGCAGCTCCTCGTCGAGCAGGCGCCCGCCGACCGCGAACGTGCCCGTCTGGTAGAAGGCGATTTTTTGGGGCTGGCTTGACACTTCGTGTCGCGCGCTCTTCTCGCCGTTGGCGCTCATCTCGCGAGCTCCTTCTCGATCACGTCGGTCCGCAGGTCGAGGAAGTGCAGCGCGCCGAGGTCGGCGGCGAGCATCTCGCGCAGCGAGCGCCGCGTGACCGGGCGTCCGCCGAGGCCGGCGATCACCGTGTGCGTCGGGATCCCGCGGCCGGCTAGCGCGCGCTCGACGTCGGCGACGACGATCCCGCCGATCCCGGGTGCAAGCGCCCGCTCGAGCACGATCACGCGCTTCGCGTGGGCGAGCGCGTCGCGCACCGCGTCGAACGGGAACGGCCGGTAGGACTTGAGTGCGACCGACCCGACCGCGACGCCCTGCTCGCGCTGCTCGTCGACGACCTCCTGCAGGGTCCCGTTGACCGAGCCGAGCGCGAGCACGATGGTCTCCGCGTCTTCGCTGCGGTAGGGCTCGACGAGGCCGCCGGCGCGGCGCCCGAACTGGGCCTCGAACTCCGCGGCGACGCGCGGGATGACCTCGAGCGCCGCGAGCTGCTGGACGTGCTGCAGGTAGCGCACCTCGGTGAAAGCATCGGGGCCGACCATCGCGCCGATCGTGTACGGGTCGTCCGGGTCGAGCACCTGGCGCGGTGCGAACGGCGGCAGGAATGCATCGACGGCCTCCGCTTCGGGTACCTCGACGGGTTCCAGCGCGTGCGTGAGGACGAATCCGTCGACGCACACCATGATCGGCAGCGAGAGCTCCTCCGCGATCTTGAACGCCTGGATGTGGAGGTCGGCGGCCTCCTGGTTGTCGATCGCGTAGATCTGCAGCCAGCCGCTAGTCGCGCATCGCCATCGAGTCGGACTGGTCGTTCCAGATGTTGATCGGCGCGCCGAGCGCGCGGTTGGCGACGGTCATCACGATCGGGAGGCCCAGCCCGGAGGCATTGAAGAGCGCTTCGCACATGAAGAGCAGGCCCTGGCTCGCGGTCGCGGTGTAGGTGCGCGCACCGGCGGCGGACTGGCGCCGATCGAGACAGACAACGCTGCGAACTCGGACTCGACGTTGATCACCTCGCAGGTGCCGAGGCGGCCGGCGCGCGCGATCCGCGAGACAGCTTCGACGATGTGGGTCTGCGGCGTGATCGGGTAGGCGCAGACGACCTCGGGTCGGCAGCGCGCGATCGCCTCGGCCATCGCCTGCGAGCCCTCGATCTGCTTACGCAGCGTCGCCGGCATGCTGCACCTCCCCTGTTACCGCGGCGAAGGCGGCTTGCGCCGCCTTCTTGTTGCCTTCCGCGGCGGCGCCGCGGAAGCGCTGGCCGATTGCCTGTTCGAGCGCCGCGAGCGATACGCAGCCGGTCAGGCCGGCTAGCGCGCCGAGTAGCGCGACGTTCGGGATCGGGCGGCCGATGTGCTCGCGCGCGATGTCGGTCGCCGGCACGGTGACGATCCGCGCGTCGAGCTCGGGCAGGCCGAGCCCCTCGACGCTCTTGGTGCTGTTGATCAGCGCGTAGCCGCCGGCGGCGAGACCGCCGAACACGTCCACGCGGCCGAGCAGCGTCGGGTCCTGGACGACGACGGCGTCGGGCTCGGCGATCGGCTCGCGCACTCGGATCTTGCGGTCGTCGATCCGGCAGAACGCGACGACCGGCGCGCCCATGCGCTCCGAGCCGAAGCTCGGAAAGGCCTGCGCCTCCGACCCGTCGGCAAAGGCCGCAACGGAGAGCAGCTCTGCGGCGGTGACGACTCCCTGGCCGCCGCGCCCGTGGATGCGTACTTGGAACATCACCTTGACCCTAGGCAGCGCCTCAATGAGCTACATCGGGCGCTGTCCGCGTCACCCCTACGTAGTTACTACGCCGGGACCAGGTCTCGCCCGCGCAGCAGCGCGAGACCTCCCGCAGCGCCGACGGCGCCGATCGCGATCATGACGAGCGCCGCGCCGGTGCGGAAGCTCTCGCTCGGCACGAAGCCGATATGCGCGAACGGCGTCAGCTCGACGAGCCAGTGCGGCGCACCCAACAGCCCGCCGACCAGATACCAGAGAAACGCGGCGGCCACGAGGCCGTACACGATCCCGGCGCTCGCGCGCGGCGCCGCACCGTAGGCAAACACCCCGACGCCGAGGAAGAGCAGCGCCGCCGGCACGCAGTTCGCGCCGGCCTCGAGTGAGCTCACGAGCGAGATGTCCACCCCGGCGCTCGTCGCCGCCGCCCACGTCACGATCCCGACGATCGCCGCGAACAGCACGGATGCGACAGCTGCGAGTGCGATGCGTCCGGCAAGCCAGCGCGTGCGGGCGACCGGCAGCGCGAGCATCGTCTCGAGCTGCTGGCCCGCCTCCTCCTGGCGCGCTGCGCCGATCTGCGTTCCCTCGAACGCGCAGACCGCAACGACGAAGAAGAGGAAGACGAACGCGAGGTAGCCGGTCGGGCTGACGATCGACCCAGTCCCGAGCCGCGCGAAGGCCTTGCGCAGCGCGCTCGAGATCCCGGCGCTCGAGATGCTCGAGGCGACGACGCCGAGGACGGCCGCGAACACCGCGAGCGAGAGCGCCCAGACGGCGAGCGTGCCAAGCTCGGCGCGCAACGCCGCCGCCGTCGGGGAGCGCAGCAGCCGCAGGCGCGACTTCGCGTCGTCGCGGGAGCGCAAGAGGCCCGTCCCGATGTCGCGCGTTGCCGCGAGCCACGCGCTCGCGGCAAGCGTCAGCGCCGTCAGCGCGGCAGGCGCGAGCAGCACGAGCGGGCGCGCGGCGGTGAACGGGCGCATTTCCTCGGCCCAACCGAGCGGCGTGAGCCAGCGCATCCAGCCCGCTCCGGCAGCGGTGTCGGCGACCGCGCGCAACAGCAGCATTACCGCGACGACCCCGAGTCCGATTTGGAGCGCGCCGCGCCGCGTGGGGGCAAGCTGCGCGGCGAGTGCGCCGATGCCGGCGAACGCACAGCCGACCGACGCGGTGCTGAGCGCCAGGTAGGCGGAACCACCGGCGGGCAGCCCGCCTGCGATGGAGCCGAGCAGCTCGGCGGCGAAGACGACGGCGATCCCGCCCGCGATCGCCGTCAATGCGCCGGCCAGCGCATGCGCGCGTGTGAGCGGACCGGAGAGCACGAGCTCGAGCCTGCCGCTCTCCTCTTCGGCGCGCATCGCTCGCACCGAGGCGAGCACGCCGAGTACGGCGGCGGCGATTGCGAGGCTGCCACCGACGCGCCATGCGCTGTAGCCCGTGACGGTGACGATGTCGTACGGATAGCCGAAGAAGATTCTGATCGCCGCGTTGCCGCCGAAGGTGGTGGCGAAGCCGACCCGGTCGGCGAGCGTCGGGTAGGCGCTCCTGAATCCGACAGGCTGAATGAAGGAGTAGATCGCGAAGAAGTAGGCGAACGCCGCCGTGCGGATCCGTGCGTCCAGAAACGCGCGCTGGGCAAGCGTGCGGATCGCGCGCAACTAACTGCCGTCCTCGTAGTGGTGGAGGAAGATCTCTTCCAGCGACGGCTCGCGGCTTGTCAGCGTCAGCAGCTCGTGCCCGGCGAGCGCATCGATCAGCGGACCGACGGGGCCGCTGACCTCGAAGCGGAGCGTCGTCGGACCGGCGCGCTCGCAGCTCACGCCGGGGAGCGTCGGCAGCGCGGGCGCGGCTCCGGCGAACGTCGCCTCGACAGTCTGGCTCGCGAGGTGGCGCAGTTGCGCAAGCGTTCCCTCGTCGACGAGCCGGCCCTGCTTGAGGATCCCGACGCGGTCACACAGCGCCTCGACCTCGCTGAGGATGTGTGAGGAGAGGAAGACGGTCTGCCCGCGCTCGCGCGCCTCCACGATCGTCTCGCGGAAGGCGGCCTCCATCAACGGGTCAAGGCCGGCCGTCGGCTCGTCGAGTAACAGCAACTCGGCGCGCGTCGCGAGCGCGGCGACGAGCTGCACCTTCTGGCGGTTGCCCTTCGATAACGCCCTGATCTTCTTGTTCGTGTCGAGCTGGAAGCGTTCGATCAGCAGATCCCGGTAGGCGACGTCCGTCCCACCGTGCACCCGCTCGAGCAGCTCGAACGTCTCGGCGCCGGTCAGGGCTGGCCACAGCAGCGGCTCACCTGCGACGTAGGCGAGCCGCCGGTGGGCGCTAACCGGCTCGCGCCACGCATCAACGCCGAATATCTTGGCGCTGCCGGCGCTCGGACGGTGCAGGCCGAGGAGCAGGCGGATCGTCGTCGTCTTCCCGGCGCCGTTGGGTCCGAGATAGCCGTAGACCTCACCGGCCGCGACGGTCAGCTCGAGCCGGTCGAGCGCGAGCGTCGCGCCGTAGCGCTTCGTCAGCCCGCTCGTGCGGATCGGCGCTCGCGCCTCGTCAGTGTCGAGGCGCGAAGCACCCATCCGCGTATCTTCACGCGGCCGTCGGCACGTGTGCCGCGACGCGCTCGGCCAGATCGATGAGCCGGGTCGAGTAGCCCCATTCGTTGTCGTACCAGGCGACGACCTTGACCTGCGTCTTGTCGTTCACCGCGGTCAGGCCGGCGTCGAAGATCGACGAGTAGGACGATCCGACGATGTCGGCCGAAACGATCGGGTCGTCGGTGTAGGCGAGGATGCCGCTGAGAGCGCCCTGATCGGCGGCCTCGCGAAAGGCCGCGTTGATCTCCTCGACACTTGTCGCGCGCTCGGCTTCGACGGTCAGGTCGACCAGCGAGCCCGTCGGGACCGGCACGCGAACTGCATAGCCGTGCAGGCGTCCTTCGAGCTCGGGGATGACGATCCCGAGCGCCTTCGCCGCGCCGGTCGACGTTGGGATTAGGCTGAGCGCCGCCGAGCGCGCGCGCCGCAGGTCTTTGTGTGGCCCGTCGAGCAGGTTCTGATCCGCGGTGTAGGCGTGGATCGTTGTCATCAAGCCGTGCTTGATGCCCACGGCCTCGTGCAGCACCTTGGCGACCGGTGCCAGGCAGTTGGTCGTGCACGACGCGTTGCTGATCACGTGGTGATGCTCCGGGTCGTACTGGTCGAAGTTCACGCCGAGCACGAACGTCGCGTCGATCGGCTCCTCGCCGCTTGCGGGCGCGGAGATGATCACCTTGCGCGCCCCTGCCTCTAGATGCTTGCCAGCCTGCGCGCGCGTGCGGAACTTGCCGGTCGACTCGATCACCACATCGACGTCGAGCTCTGCCCAAGGCAGCGCCGCTGGGTCCTTCTCGGCGAACGCGCGGACCGGCTCGCCGTCGATCACGATCTCGTCTTCGCCGGCAACGACCACACCCGGGAAACGCCCGAACACGGAGTCGTAGCGCAGCAAGTGGGCGAGCGTCGAACGTCCATGACGTCGTTGATCGCGACGACCTCGACGTCGGCACCGCCGGCATGGGCCGCGCGCAGGGCGCAGCGACCGACACGCCCGAAGCCGTTGATTGCAACTCGTACTGACATGGCCATCTCCTAGCTAGCTCTGGATCGGGCACGAACGCTACGCGCGGACCGCCAGGCTCGCCATCGGGGTGGGCGGCGTAGCTCGCCTCCGGCGGTTTCTCACCGGAATCTTGGCGCAGACGGCGGGCGACCGTACGGCAAACCCGCACTGGACCCGCGGGGAAACCGCGGATGGGGAGCTAAACGGCGCCTAAGTAGTGTCGCCGCTCATGAACGCGCTCGACTTCGCTCGGCTGCAGTTCGGCATCACGACGATCTTCCACTTCCTGTTCGTCCCGATGACGATCGGGCTCACGGCGTGGGTTGCGCTGTGCGAGACGCGCTGGTACCGGACGCGCGACGAGGTGTACCTGCGGATGACCCGCTACTGGGGTCGCTTCATGTTGATCTCGGTCGCGATCGGCGTCGTCACGGGCCTCGTGCAGGAGTTCCAGTTCGGCATGAACTGGTCGGTCTACTCGCGCTATGTCGGGGATATCTTCGGCGCGCCGCTCGCGATGGAGGGCCTGATCGCGTTCTTCCTCGAGTCAACCTTCATCGGCGTCTGGATCTTCGGCTGGGGCCGCATCTCGCCGAAGCTCCACCTCCTCGCCGCTTGGCTCACGGCGATCGGAACGGTCCTGTCGGCCTTCTTCATCCTCGTCGCGAACTCGTGGATGCAGCATCCGGTCGGCTACAAGATCGACCCCAAGACGCACCACGCCTATCTCACCGACATCTTCGCGGTGCTGTTCAACCCGACGGCGTGGCTCGCCTTCCCGCACGTCATCTTCGGCGCGTTCGCGACCGCCGGCCTGCTCGTGCTCGCCATCTCGGCCTGGCAGCTCTTCCGTAAGCGCCATACCGATCTTTTTGCGCGCTCGGCGCGCCTCGCACTGCCCCTCGCGCTCGTTGCGGTGATCCTGACCGGGATCTTCGGCGACGGCCAGGGTCGCCTGCTCGAGAGCGAGCAGCCGATGAAGATGGCGGCGGCCGAAGCGCTCTACAACACCACCAACGGCGCCTGCCTATCGCTGTTCGCGACCGCGAGCTTCACGCGCCACCCGAAGCGCCTGACGAGCGACCTCTGTATCCCCAAGCTCGAGTCGCTGATCGCGACGCTCAACCCGAACGGCACGCTGAAGGGCATCAATCAGGTCAACGCGGCGGAGCAGAAGAAGTACGGCCCGGGCGACTACGTCCCGATCGTCGGCGTCACCTACTGGACCTTCCGCTTGATGATCGGGGCGGGCGTGCTGATGTTCCTGCTCGCGCTCGTCGGCGTTATCCGCATGCGCAAGCCGGGCTGGCTCGAGAACATCCCGCGCTGGTTCTACGTTGCGTCGCTCGTCGGCGCCTTCCTGCCGATCCTCGCCAACTGGACTGGCTGGATCTTCACCGAGATGGGGCGCCAGCCTTGGGTCGTGTACGGCCTGCTCAAGACGAGCCAGGCCAGCTCAACAGACGTCTCGCTCGCATCGATCGTCATCTCGATTGCCGCCTACGTGCTCCTCTATGGCTTCCTCATCGTGGTCGGGGCGCGCCTGTTCATCCGCGAGATCAAGCATGGGCCGGGCGACAGCGGCGGACCCGGCGAGCCACAGACCGGCGCCGACGAGCTGCTCCTGGCCTACTGACATGACTCCCGACTTCCTTCAGACACTCTGGTACGTCCTGATCGCCGTCCTCTGGGTTGGCTACTTCGTCCTCGAGGGCTTTGACTTCGGGGTCGGCGCGTTGCTGCGCGTCATCGGCCGCAATGAGCCCGAGAAGCGCGCGCTCATCCACACGATCGGGCCGATCTGGGATGGCAACGAGGTCTGGGTGATCACCGCGGGCGGGGCAACGTTCGCTGCCTTCCCCGGCTGGTATGCGAGCCTGTTCTCCGGGTTCTACCTCGCGCTGCTCCTGATCCTGCTGTGCCTGATCGTGCGCGGCGTCTCGTTCGAGTTCTGGGGCAAGAGCGATGACCCGCGCTGGCGCTCCGGCTGGGAGTGGGCGACGACGATCGGCAGCGGCGGCGCTGCGCTGCTGTGGGGCGTCGGCTGGGCCGACATCGTCCATGGCGTGCCGATGAACGCGTCCCACGATGTGACGGCGAAGCTCTGGGACCTGTTGCACCCGTACGCACTCCTTGGCGGCCTCGTCACGCTCAGCCTGTTCCTCGTCCATGGCGCCAACTTCCTCGCCTTGCGCACCACGGGTGATCTCACCGAGCGCGCCCGCACCCTTGCGCGGCGCCTGAGCCCGCTCGCGACGATCTTGCTGATCGGCTTCCTTGTCTGGACCGCGTTCGATCAGCCCCACGGTCCGGTCAAGATCTCGGCCCAGGTTCCGGCGGCCCTCGCCGCCCTGAGCGCGATCTACGCCACGTTCGCCACTGCTCGCCGCGACGACGTGAAGGCCTTCGCCGCGGGTGCGCTCGCGATTGCGATGCTCTTCGTCAGTCTCGCCTTCGAGCTGTTCCCCTACGCGCTGCCATCGACGACGAGTCATGCTTTCAGCCTGACCCTCGTCGGTGCCGCATCGCACTCCTACACGCTCACCGTGATGTCGATCGTCGCGGTTGTGATGGTGCCGATCGTCCTCGCCTACACGGCGTGGACCTACTGGGTCTTCCGTGCCCGCCTCGGGGCCACCGACTTCGCTGGAGAGGCCACGCCGCTCGCGGGCCTCCAGCGCAAGCTCGGCGGCGATCCGAGCGGCGACGACCAAGCGCCGACGCCTACGTCATGAGCCGCGCGGGCGGCCGCGTTGACCGCCGCCTGCTCGCCCACAGCAGCGCGGCGCGCACGCAGCTCGCCGTCGCGGCCTTCCTCGGCGTCCTCACCGCCGTCGCGGTCGTGGCCCAGGCCGCGCTGCTCGCCCACGTGATCGCGCGCGCCGCGCTCGGTCACGTCGCGCTCGGCGCGCTGAGCGGCACGCTCGCCGCTCTCGCCCTCGTCGTCGGCGCGCGCGCGCTGGCGGCCGGCGCCTTCGAGACGACGGGTAGGCTCGGCGCGGCACGCGTGATGTCCGAGCTGCGTGCGCGGCTCGCCGAGCAGGTCCTCGTGCGCTCACCGATCGACCGCCGCGAGGCGGGAACGGGCGAGCTCGTTGCCGCCGCCGTGCAGGGTGTCGACTCGCTCGAGGCATACTTCGCCGGCTACCTGCCGCAGCTGGTGCTCGGTGCGGCGGTGCCGCTCGCGGTCCTTGCCTGGGTTGTGCCGCTCGATCCGATCGCAGCTGGCGTGCTTGCCGTCACGATTCCGGTCCTTGTCGGCTTCATGGTCCTCGTCGGGAAGGGGGCTCAGGCGAAGGCGCGCTCACGCTGGCAGGCGCTGTCGACGCTCAGCGGCCATTTCCTCGAGGTCGTACGCGGGCTGCCGACGCTGCGCGCGTATCGACGCGAGGCTGCGCAGGCGCTCAAGATCGAGGCCGTCGCGGAGCGTTACCGCGCCGAGACGATGGGCACGCTGCGCATCGCCTTCCTGTCCGCGCTTGTTCTCGAGCTGTGCGCGATGCTCGGTACCGCGCTCGCCGCCGCGACGATCGGTGTCCAGCTCGACGGCGGCCATCTCGGACTCCAGGCGGGACTCACCGTGCTCATCCTGGCACCGGAGCTCTATGGCCCGCTCCGCGCAGTCGGCCAGCAGTTCCACGCGAGCACCGATGCGATGGCGGCCGCGGAGCGCATCTTCGCGGCGCTCGACGAGCCCCCCGTGCTTTGCGAGTCACGCGCCGGCGTCGTCCTCGCTCCCGATCCAGCCCGTGAAGCGGTCGTCTTCGATCGCGTCTCGTTCGCATACCCGGCCCGGCGCGAACTCGTTCTGGACGGCCTCGAGCTCGAGATCGCGCCCGGCGCCACGACCGCGCTGCTCGGCCCGAGCGGCGCCGGCAAGACGACGATTGCGGCGCTGGCGTTGCGCCTGGCCGACCCGACGATCGGCGCCGTCCGTTGCGGCGGCGTCGATCTGCGCGAGGTCGAGCTCGCGGCCTGGCGCGCGCAGCTCTCCTGGGTACCCCAGCGTGCGCAGATCTTCGCTGCGACGCTCGCCGAGAACATCGCTCTGGGCGCTCCGCAGGCGAGCCGGCGCCAGATCCGCGCCGCGGCAAGCGCCGCCGGGCTCGACGAACTGCTCAGCGCGCTGCCGCATGGCTTCGAGACGCTGCTCGGCGAGGGCGGGCGTGGCCTCTCGGCGGGGCAGGCGCAGCGTGTCGCGCTCGCCCGCGCCTTCCTGCGCAAGTCCTCGCTCGTGGTCCTCGACGAGCCGACGGCCCACCTCGACGGGCTCACCACCGAGCTCATCGCGTCGTCGCTGACGCGGCTGGCTCACGGCCGGACGATGCTGATCGTCACCCACGACGACAAGCTCGCGCGCATTGGCCGAGCGCACGCTGAAGCTCGATGCTCGCCCGCTGGCAAGGGTGAGTTCGTGAGCGGCGCGATCCGCAGCCTGCACGAAGCGGCGCGCGCCGGTGCGGTGGAGCGTCGGCGGCTCGTCATCTCTGTACTGCTCGGCTTCGGCGCGGTCGCCGCCGCAACGGCGCTCATGATCTGCTCCGGCTATCTGATCTCGCGCGCGGCGCAGCGACCTGACATCCTCAGGCTGAGCGCGGTGATCGTCGCGGTGCGGGCGCTTGCGCTCTCGCGCTCGCTGCTTCGCTACGGCGAGCGGCTCAGCTCGCACGACGCCGCCCTGCGCCTTCTCGGGCGCACGCGCTCGCTCTTCTACCGGCGCATCGCCCCGCTCGTCCCCGGCGATCTCGGCGGACCGCGCAGCGGCGACCTGCTCGCGCGCTTCGTCGGCGACGTCGACACGCTCCAGGATCTCTACCTGCGGGCGCTTGCCCCGCCGATCACTGCGGCGCTCGTGATCTGCGCAGCATCGGTCACGGCCTGGGTGTTCCTGCCGGCCGCGGGCCCAGTCGTGTTCGTCAGCCTGCTCGTCGCCGCGACCGTCGTGCCGGCGCTCGCGGCGCTCATGTCGCACCACTCGGGACGCCGCCAAGCGCCGGCTCGCGCCGCCCTGAGCTCCGAGCTCGTCGAGACTATCGACGGCGCCGCGGAGCTGGCGGTCGCGGGGCGCGCGCAGGAGCGCATCGGGCGTCTGCGCGCGGCTGACGCGCGCCTTGCCCGCGTCGCACGGCGCGAAGCGCTCGCCGCCGGCGCCACGACCGCCCTCGGCTCGCTCGTTGCGGGTCTCGCCGTGGTTTGGCTGCTTCTCGCCGTCGTGCCGGCCGTGCGCGACGGCTCGCTTGCCGGTGTGCTCGCCGCGTCGCTCGCCTTCCTCGTACTCGCGTCGTTCGAGGGTGTTGCGCCGCTTCAGCTGGCGGCGCGCCGCCTGAGCGCCTGCGCCGAAGCGGCGCGCCGCCTGTCTGAGCTGACATCACGCCGGCCGTCGATCAGCGATCCGCCAGTGCCGCGTGCGCTGCCCCGAGGGCGGCGACCTCGTGCTCGACGGCGTCGCGGTTCGCTACACATCGAGAGCAGGCGGCGCCGCTGGGCCGTGGGTTCTCCGTGACGTCAACCTGCGGCTGCGGGCTGGGGCGCACATCGTGCTCCGGGGGGCGAGCGGTGCCGGCAAAACGACGCTGGCGCAGCTGCTCGTCCGTTTCCGTGATCCCGATGCCGGGACGCTCACGCTCGGTGGGGTCGACGTGCGCGAGCTGACCCAGGATGACCTGCGCAGCGCGGTCGTCCTTGCCGCGCAGGACGCCCACCTGTTCGACACCACGCTGCGCGAGAACATCCTGCTCGCGCGGCGCGACGCGAGCGACGAGGAGATCTTCGGCGCGCTCGCGGAAGCCGGCGCCGAGACCTGGGCACGCGCGCTCCCCGACGGCCTCGACACTCGCCTCGGCGAGGCCGGTTGTCTGGTTTCCGGCGGCGAACGCCAGCGCGTCGCCCTCGCCCGCGCTTTCCTCTCGCGCGCGCGCTTCCTGATCCTCGACGAGCCGACTGCGCATCTCGACCGCGACACCGCCGAGTCGATCATGCGCACGATCGCGCGCTCGGACGCCGGGCGCGGGGTACTCGTCATCACGCACGGCGACGCCGGTCTCGACGAGTTCGACGAGGTGCTCTCGCTGCGCGACGGCGTGATCGTCAGCTGAGGACGGCGCGCGTCTGGCGCGCGATCTCGAGATCCTCTCGCGCCGTGACCACGACGGTCTGGACCGCGCTGCCGAGCGCGCTGATGTTCGCATCGGCGCGCGCGGACGTCGTTGGCCACCTCGTCGATCTGGACCCCGAGATAGGTGAGGTCGCTGGCCGCGCGAGCACGGATCGGCGCCGCGTGCTCCCCGATGCCGCCGGTGAAAGCGAGCACGTCGATCCCTCCGAGCGCGCCGACCATCGCCGCGATCTCCGCTCGCAGCCGGTGGCAGTAGACATCAAGCGCGAGCTGCGCTTCCGGCCTCGCCGGTCTCCGCTCGCTCGAGCACCTCGCGCATGTCGGCGCTGCCGGCGAGCCCGAGCAGCCCCGATCTCTGCTCGAGCCCGTCGGCGAGCTCCTCGTGCGGCATCCGCTCGGCGAGCCACAGCACGAGTCCCGGGATCGACGCTGCCCGACCGCGTCGCCATGACAAGGCCCTCGAGCGGCGTGAAGCCCATCGTCGTATCGATCGAGCGGCCGTCTGCGATCGCGCACAGCGAAGCTCCCGCGCCAAGATGGCAGCTCACGATCCGCCCGCCCGCGCTCGCGCCCGCGAGCGCGGGCGCGCGCCGTGCCGTCCACGCGTGCGAGAGGCCGTGGAAACCGAAGCGGCGCAGCGGCCAGCGCGCGCGCCAGGCTTGCGGCAGCGCATAGGTTCTGGCGGCTGGTCCGAGCGTCGCGTGAAACGCGGTGTCGAAGCATGCGACCGCCGGCAGGTCGGGCAGCGTCGCCGAGACCAGCTCGAGAGCGGCGAGCGCCGGCGGCTGATGCAGCGGCGCGAGCTCGCTTAGCTCGCGCAACTGCTCGATGACGTCCGCGTTACGCGGCAAGCTTGCGCGAGTTGCTCACCGCCGTGCACGATCCGGTGTCCGACGGCGCGCGCACCGGCGAGCTCCGCCGAGTGCAGCGTGCACCTCGCCCTCGCATACGGTGCCTCGAGAACACGCGCGCCGAGGAGCTCGTCGGCCTCGTCTACGAGGGCCAGCTTGAGCGTGCTCGAGCCCGCGTTGACGACTAGGACGAGCCGGTCGGCCAGGTCCAGTCCTTGATCTCGGGCGGATCGTCGCCATATTCGCGCGTGTAGGCCCGGCAGCGCAGCCGCGCATCCTCCATCTCCTGGCGCAGCGCGGCGCAGCGCTCGCCGAGTCCGGGCACGCGGTCGATCACGTCCATCACGAGGTGGAAGCGGTCGAGGTCGTTGAGCATCACCATGTCGAAGGGCGTCGTCGTCGTGCCCTCCTCCTTGAAGCCGCGCACGTGGATGTTGTGGTGGTTGGTGCGCCGGTAGGTGAGCCGGTGGATCAGCAGCGGGTAGCCGTGGTAGGCGAAGATCACCGGCGCGGCCGAGGTGAACAGCGCGTCGAACTCGCTGTCGGTGAGGCCGTGCGGATGCTCGCTCGCGGGCTGCAGGCGCATCAGGTCGACGACGTTGATCACGCGCACGCGCAGCTCGGGCAGGTGCTCGCGCAGGATCGCCGCGGCGGCGAGCGTCTCGAGCGTCGGGACGTCGCCGGCGCAGGCGAGCACGACATCGGGCTCCATGTCCCCGTCGTTGCTGAGCCCACTCCCAGATCCCGAGCCCGCGCGTGCAGTGCAGGATCGCCGACTCGGCGTCGAGGTAGTTGAGCTGCGGCTGCTTGCCGGCGACGATCACGTTGACGTAGTGGCGCGAGCGCAGCGCGTGGTCGGCGACCGACAGCAGCGTGTTGGCGTCCGGCGGCAGGTAGACGCGGATGATCTCCGCCTTCTTGTTGACGACGTGGTCGATGAAGCCGGGGTCCTGGTGCGAGAAGCCGTTGTGGTCCTGGCGCCAGACGTGCGAGGAGAGCAGGTAGTTGAGTGAGGCGATCGGGCGCCGCCAGGGAATCTCACGCGTCACCTTCAGCCACTTGGCGTGCTGGTTGAACATCGAGTCGATGATGTGGATGAACGCCTCGTAGCAGTTGAACAGGCCGTGACGCCCGGTCAACAGGTAGCCCTCGAGCCAGCCCTGGCAGAGGTGCTCGCTCAGCACCTCCATCACGCGCCCGTCGGGCGCGAGGTGATCGTCGCTGTCGAGCAGCTCGCGCCTCCCACGTCCGGTTGGTCGCCTCGAACAGCGCGCCGAGGCGGTTGGAGGCCGTTTCGTCGGGGCCCATGACGCGGAAGTTGTCGGCGTTGTCGCGCATGACGTCGCGCAGGTAGGTTCCGAGCACGCGCGTCGCCTCGCTCGAGGTGCTGCCGGGCGCCGGAACCTCGACGGCGTAGTCCCTGAAGTCCGGCAGCTCGAGGTCGCGCAGCAGCAGGCCGCCGTTGGCGTGCGGGTTGGCGCCCATGCGCCGCTCGCCGGCCGGCGCCTGCGCCGTGAGCTCCGCGCGCAGCGCGCCGGACTCCTCGAACAGCTCCTCCGGCTTGTAGGAGCGCATCCACTGCTCGAGCTGCGCGAGGTGCTGCGGGTTCGTGCGCACCTCGGAAAGCGGCACCTGGTGCGAGCGGAAGCTGCCCTCGGCGGGCAGGCCGTCGACCGTCTTCGGCCCGGTCCAGCCCTTTCGGCGAGCGCAGGACGATCATCGGCCAGCGCGGGCGCGTGACCTCTGCCTCGGTTCGCGCGTGCGCGCGGATCGCGGCGATCTCCGCGATGACCTCGTCGAGCGTTGCCGCCATCAGCTGGTGCATGCTCGCCGGGTCGTCGCCCTCGACGAAGCGGGGCGCGTAGCCATAGCCCTCGAGCAACGCGCGCAGCTCGTCCTGCGGGGATCCGCGCGAGCACGGTGGGGCCGGCGATCTTGTAGCCGTTGAGGTGGAGGATCGGCAGCACGGTCCCGTCGCGCTGCGCGTCGAGAAACTTGTTCGAGTGCCAGCTCGCAGCGAGCGGGCCCGTTTCGGCCTCGCCGTCGCCGACGACGCAGACAGCCAGCAGGTCCGGGTTGTCGAAGACCGCGCCATAGGCGTGGACGAGGGCGTAGCCGAGCTCGCCGCCCTCGTGGATCGATCCCGGCGTCTCGGGCGCCACGTGGCTCGGGATGCCGCCCGGGAAGGAGAATTGGCGGAACAGCCGCCGCAGACCCTCCTCGGAGTGACCGATGCGGGGGTACACCTCGCTGTAGGTTCCTTCGAGATAGGTGCTCGCGACGAGGGCGGGTCCGCCATGCCCGGGACCCGTGATGAAGATCGCGTTCAGGTCGTGTGCCTTGATCACGCGGTTCATGTGCGCGTAGATGAAGGTGAGACCCGGCGTCGTGCCCCAGTGGCCGAGCAGGCGGGGCTTGACGTGCTCTGGCCAGCAGCGGCTCGCGCAGCAGCGGGTTGTCGAGCAGGTAGATCTGCCCGATCGACAGGTAGTTCGCCGCGCGCCACCAGCGGTCGATCAACTCCAGCTCGTCGGCCTCGAGCGGACCGTCCGCTCGGACGCCGGTGGTGCTTGCGCTCATGTCTCGATAGAGGGTCGCACAGGCGGCGGTGGCGGTGTCTCCAGCCGCACGCGTGCGTCGATCGCGAGCACTCCATCGGTCAGCACGATGACCGGGTTGAGGTCCATCTCGACCACCTCGGGGTGCGCCTCGACGAGCGCGCTGACCCGCAGCAGGAGCTCCTCGAGCGCGGCGATATCGCACGCCGGCGCGCCGCGATAGCCGTCGAGCAAGGGGAAGAGCCGCAGCGAGCGCAGCATCTCATGCGCATCGAGGTCGGTCAGCGGCGTCAGTCGGGCCTGGACGTCGCCGAGCAACTCGGTCGAGGTGCCGCCCGCGCCCGCCGCGATCAGCGGGCCGAACGCTGGGTCTTGCACGACGCCGACGATCAGCTCGACTCCTTGTGGCGCCATCGCCTGCACGTGGAACCCGTCGGGCTCGAAGCCGGCCTTCTCGACGGCGCGCGCCATCTTCTCGGCTGCCCGCTCCACCTGTCCCGGGCGCAGTCCGACCGCTACCGCACCCGGCGTCGCTCTTGTGCACGAGGCCCGGCGCCATCGCCTTCAGGGCCACGCTGCCGCCGATCTCGGTCGCCGCGCGCGCCGCCTCGCTGGCGTCGGCCACGAAGTGCTGCGCCGGCGTTGCGATTCCGTAGCAGTGCAGCAGCTTCGCAACGTCCTGCGCCCCGAGCCAGCCGGCTCCGGTCCCGAGCGCGTGCGCGATCACGGCAGCGGCCTCGTCGGTACGCGCGTCGGCGAACGCCGGGATCGCGCCGACCGGAGCCTCGCGCCAGGCCCCGTAGCGTGCGGCGTGACCGATTGCGCGCGCCGCGTCCTCGGGGAAGGCGAAGCGCGGGATCGGCTTATCGCCGCGGTGCAGGTCGAGCTCGGCCTCCTCGACCATGAAGACCGTCGTCAAGGGCAACTCTGCTGGGAGCCGCTCGGCCGCGGCGGAGAGCGCCACTGCCACGTCGGCCGGTGCGGTTACCAGCGTCGGTACGTAGATCACGATCATGGCGTCGGCGACGCCGGCACGCCCCACCGCCTCGACCGCCTCGCCGAAGTTCTCGGCGCTGGCGGTCGCGATCACGTCGATCGGGTTGGTGACCGACGCCTCCGGCGGAAGGATCGCGCTCAGCTCGGCGCGCAGCTTCGCCGGCAGCTCGACCACTTGGAGCCCGGCTGTCTCGCAGGCGTCCGCGGCGAGGATCCCCGGTCCGCCGCCGTTGGTCAGGATCACGACGCGGGTGCCGCGGGGCGCGGGCTGCGCCGACAGCAGAGCCGCGACGTCAAACAGCTCCCCGAGCGTCTCGGTTCGGATCACGCCGGCCTGGCGGAACAGCGCGTCGACGGTCACGTCCGAGGTGGCGAGCAACGCGCCGGTGTGCGAGGAGGTTGCGCGCGCGCCGGCCGCCGAGCGGCCGCTCTTGACGGCAACGATCGGCTTGCTGCGCCCGACGCGACGCGCGACGCGCGAGAACTTACGCGCGTTGCCGAAGGACTCGAGGTAGAGCAGGATCACGTTCGTGTTCGCGTCCTGCTCCCAGTACTGGAGGAAGTCGTTGCCTGACAAGTCGACCTTGTTGCCGACCGAGACGAACGCGGAGAGCCCGAGGTTCAGCCGGTTGGCGGCTTGCACGATCGCGATGCCCAGGCCACCGCTCTGCGATAGGAAGCCGACGCTCCCCGGCCGCGGCGCAAGCGGGATGAAGGTGGCGTCGAGCTGCACCTCCGGTGCTGTGTTGAGCACGCCGATGCAGTTCGGTCCGACGATTCGCATCCCGTAGGCGCGGCAGATCTCGAGCACTTCCTGTTGGGCTCGCGTCCCCGCCTCGCCGCATTCGGCGAAGCCGGCGGAGATTACGACCAGTCCGCGCACGCCCGCCGCGCCGCACTCGCGGACGACGTCGGGAACCGTGGGCGCGGGGACGGCGATTACGGCGAGGTCGGGCTTCGCCGGCAGAGCGGTGACCGACGGGTAGGCCGCCATCGACTGAACCGAGCTCGCGGTCGGGTTGACTGGGTAGACGATCCCCTGGAAGTTGTTCGCGACGAGGTTGTGGAGGATCTCGCCGCCGACGGTGCCGCGCCGGCGCGACGCGCCGATCAGCGCAACGACCTTTGGCGCGAGGATCGCGTCGACCGCGGCGACGCTGGCGATCCGGTCGCGATCCTCGAAACGGTCCCAGCCGGCGGGCGTGAGCTCGGTCGGCATCGTGAAGGAGACGAGGTCCACACCTGAGCGAACCTCGACGCGAAAGCCGCTCTCGCGAAAGACCTCGATCATCAGGTGGTTATCGGGCCGGGTGATCGCCGTGAACGTGCTGACCCCGTGCTCCTGTGCGTGCGCTGCGAGGTGCGCGAGCAGCGTCGTTGCCACGCCGAGACCCTGGTAGGCGTCGCTGATCGCGAACGCGATCTCGGCTGAGTCGGCGTCCTCGCCGGAATACCCGGCGTGGCCGACGATCTCGGCGTCGGCGCCGGCCGTCGCCACAAGCCCGTGATCGCGCAGGGGGTCGAGGTGTGTGAACTGACGCGCTTGGCCGGCGAGGTCCGGGGCCGCTGAGAAGAAGCGCAGCACGCGCGAGCGCTCCGAGAGGCCGCTCAGGAAGGCGCTGACCCGCGCCTCGTCATCGGGTCGCACCGCGCGCACCCGCACGGTCGAGCCGTCGCGCAGGACGACATCGGTCCCGGGAGCGATTTGCTCGCCGGCGATCAACCTGGCGTCCGCTCTGACACGGTCGTCGCGAGCCGGCTGTCCAGCGTCGCCACGATATCGGCGGCGAGCTGGGAGACC
Organism: uncultured Solirubrobacterales bacterium; assembly: GCA_963773395.1. Lineage (GTDB taxonomy): Bacteria > Actinomycetota > Thermoleophilia > Solirubrobacterales > Solirubrobacteraceae > Palsa-513. The sequence continues at coordinate 502,548 of CAVZAY010000001.1, forward strand.
GGGCGGTCCGAGCGCAGCACGAGGTGATTCTGGGGCGCGATGTCGGCCTCGAGCGGCTCGAAGCGCTCAGCGAGCTGCGCGGCCAGCGACGGCCCGGCGTCCGAGGCGCGGCGCGGATCGGCGAGCCGCGCGCGTGCGCGACGCCGCAGGACGTCCACGGGCGCTCTGCATTCGCAGAAGATCGTCGGGTGGGCCTCGCCGAACGCAGCCGCGAACGCCTCGCGCGCGTTGCGCTGCCCGAAGGTGGCATCGACGATCACGCCGCTGCTGGCCGCGAGCTGCGCGGCGGCCTGCCGGCCGAGCTCGCTGTAGGTCCGCTTGCTCGACCTCCGTGGCATATGCCTCCCGGGGTGCGCGGGCGCGCGCGGCGACGCCGGCGATCGACTTGCGCGTCTCGTCGGCAGAAACGACCCGCAGTCCCGACTGATCGGCAAGCGTCTGTGCGAGCGTCGATTTCCCCGCTGCCGGCGGACCGCATACAACGAGCGCGAGCGGAAGGCGTGCCTGCCACGCGAGGCGCTCACCGAGCGCAAAGAGCTCGCGTGCGTCGTCGCACGCGCCGGCCCGCATCGCGGCGGGCGCGCTCGCGTCCACGCTCAGCAGAGCGGCAACCTTCGCGCGGACGAGCGCCTTGATCGATGCGTGTATGGCGATCAGCTCGTCCGGTCCTGCGTCGCCGCCGGATGAGCGGTATTCGCTGACCAACGTCTGTGCGAGCTCCGGGTGGCCGGATCGCGTCAGGTCCATCACGAGGAACGCAAGATCCTCGGCGACGTCGATCTCGCGGAAGGCGTCGTCGAATTCCACGCAGTCGATCGCGCGAACCTCCTCGCCGAGCAGGATGTGCTCGGCGCGCAGATCGCCGTGGCACTCGCGGACGCGGCCGGTCCTCGCCCGCCACCGCAGCAGCGGTGCGTGGCCCGCGAGAAAGGCATCGGCGAAGCGCTGCGTTGCGAGCACGCGCGCCGGGTCGAATAGCTCGTCGTGACGCAGCAGCTCCTCCGTGTTACCGTCGACGGTGCGCGCAATTTCGGCGACGACCTCCGAATCATGACGGCGCGGCGCGCTGGCTGCGTGAAAGCGTGCGATCCGGCCTGCGACGCCACCGATGTCATGGTCTGAGGCCTGACCGCGAGCCAGCGCGGCGGCGAGTGTCGAGTCCTCGTCGAAGCGCCGCATCTCGACGAGGTAATCGACGGCGTCCTCGCAGTCCCGCTCGAGCTGCAGGCACCCGCCGCGATTGACGATTGCCTTGACGCCGAGGTAGATGTCGCCACCCAGGGGGCGGTTGAGCGCGACCTCGCGCTGGCACATGAGACGCCGGGCGCTGACGTTCCCGTAATCGAGGAACGGGAGCACGAGCGGCTTCTTCAGCTTGTAGGCGCGATCGGCGACAAGGAACACCCACGAGACGTGGGTTTCGCGAAGCACGATCGGCTCCCGGGCGTCCGCGCCATAGAAGCTCGGGCTGTGCATCGCCGCGAGGATCTCGCCCGGTCCGGCCGGCCCGCCTGGTGGCGTCTCGACGCGGCGGATCGCATCGCCCCACGCCCACAGGTTGGTGCGCGTGAACTGCGAGTCGCGGTGCGAGTCGCGGTCATAGAGGAAGCGCTCGCTCGTGCGTGCGCGGGTTTGGCTCAGCTCGGCCACCGCAGCGATGATCGCGGTTATCGCTCGCTGAACGCATCGTGCGCGCGCCACGCGGGGGCTCCGCTGAAACTACGGATGGCCGTCGACCCTCGCGTCGAACACAGGGCGAAGCGGCGACATGCAGGTGTATCGTCAAGCCCGGACGGGGGTTAATGGAGGACCGCCAAATCACAGAAAAGCTCAACAGCGAACGGCTTCGCACCCTGATCGACGTCGGTGGCTTCATCGTCTCCGAGCTCGACCTCGATACGCTGCTGCGCCGCGTGCTCGACGCTGCGCTCGAGCTGACTGGCGCTCGCTACGCGGCCCTCGGGGTGCTCAATGCGGAGCGCAGCGAGCTCGAGCGGTTCATCACGGCCGGGATCGACGAGGATGCGCAGCGGCGGATCGGCGAGCTGCCGCACGGGCGCGGGGTGCTCGGCGTGCTGATCGACGATCCGAAGCCGCTGCGCCTTGCGCGCGTGGGTGGACATCCTGCGTCCTACGGCTTCCCCGTCGGTCACCCTCCGATGGGATCCTTCCTCGGGGTCCCGGTCTTCATCAGCGGCGAGGCATGGGGCAACCTGTACCTGACCGAGAAGGAGGGTGGCGAGTTCGACGAGGCTGATGAGGAGGCGATCGTCGTGCTCGCACGCTGGGCGGGCATCGCCGTCGAGAATGCGCGGCTCTATCACGACGTCGAGAACCAGCGCGTCGAGCTGGAACGCGCTGTCGCGGGCTTGCGCGCGACCCAGGCGGTCGCGCTCGCGGTGGGCGCCGAAGTCGATCTCGAACGATCGCTCGAGCTGATCGTCAAGCGGGGACGCGCTCTGGTCGAAGCGCGCACCGTGGTCATCATGCTGCTGGACGGCGACGAGCTCGTTGTCGCTGCGATGGCCGGTCACGGCGACCGCAGCAGCGACCTGCGGATCCCGGTGGACGGATCCACCTCGGGCCAGGTGATGCTCCGCGGTCGCTCCGAGCGCATCGACGAGGTCGCCTCGCGGTTGCTCATCGGCGCGGACAGGTTGGGCGTCCCCGACGCGCACACCGCACTGATTGTCCCGCTGGCGTATCGCGACGAGCCGCTCGGCGTCCTGCTGGCTTTCGACCGCACGCCCGGCGCGCAGCCCTTCACCGACGAGGACGAGCGCGCGCTGAAGGCGTTCGCCGCGAGCGCAGCCACCGCCGTCGTGATCGCCCAAAGCGTCGAGAAGCAACGGTTGCGCGACACGCTCGCCGCGTCCGAGCAGGAGCGCCGGCGCTGGGCACGCGAGCTACACGATGAGACCCTCCAAGCGCTGGGTGGCTTGCGCGTGCTGCTCTCGTCTGCGCGCCGGGTCGGGACGGTCGATGCCCTGCTTGGGGCGACGGGTCAAGCGCTCGAGCAGATCGAGCAGGAGATCACGAACCTCCGCGCGATCATTACCGAGCTGCGTCCGGCGGCCCTCGACGAGCTCGGCCTGGCGGCGGCGCTCGACGCGCTGTTCGAACGCCATCGCGCCGTCAACGACCTCGACATCAACGCCGAGATCGAAATCCCGGACGCGGTCGAAATCAGTGGTGAGCTCGAAGCGACCGTCTATCGCGTGGTCCAGGAGGCCCTGACAAACATCGCCAAGCACGCGCGCGCCAAGCACGTCAACGTCGCCGTGCGAGCGGAGGACGGACGGATCAGCCTCGCTGTGATCGACGACGGGCGCGGCTTCGCCGTCGATCAGCCGGCGGGGGGGTTCGGCGTCATTGGCATGCAGGAGCGCGTCGCCGTCTCCGGCGGCGAGCTCTCGATCGAGTCGGCGGGAGGGGAGACTGCGGTGCGGGCCTGGCTGCCGCTGGCTCAGCGCGCCCGCGCGTCGCTTGCGAGCTCCGCGGCGAGCAGACCCCGGCTGAGCGCGTAACGCACGAGCTCCGCCCGCGTGCTGAGCCCGAGCTTGCGGTGAATGCTCGCTCGATGCGACTCGACGGTGCGAACTGACAGCGCGAGCAACTCGCCGATCTCGGAGTTCGTGTGTCCCAGTCCGATCAGGCGTAGCACCTCGAGCTCGCGTCCGCTGAGCCCGTCGCTGCCGCTCTCGTAGACGCGGATCAGCTGCTCGAGCTCGGGGGCGATGAAGCTCTCGCCTCGTGCGGCGGCGCGAACCGCGCGTCCGAGGTCTCGCTCGGCCCAGTCCGTCAGCACGTAGGCGCTCGCGCCCGCGGCCAGGACCTCGCGCGCGAAACGCGGATCGTCGGTCATCGTCGTGACGACGATCGCGGTCTCGGGGGCTCGCGTGCGCAGGTCGCGAATGACGCCGAGGATCGATCCGGCGGGCATGCCGACGTCGAGGATCAGGACATGCGGCCCCTGCGCCTGCACTTGGCGCATCGCCGTCGTCAGGTCTGCCGCTTCGCCGACGACCTGGAGCTCGCCGTCGGAATCGAGCACCCCGCGCAGGCTCCGCCGTACGAACGCGTGATCGTCCGCCAGCAGGATGCTGATCGCCGAATAGTGCGCGACTGCCGAGCCGTCCGCCGGTACGGCGCGCAGCCAGCTACGCTCGCCGGCGCCCGGCGGATCTGTGATTTCCCGTGGAGCCATCTCTGATCCGCCGATCGAACCACCGACGGGAGCTGCTGCCATCGTGGCTGGCTCCGCGATCGCCTGCGGGCTTTTACTGTCTGGCGGCCCGGGCGCTCGCGCGGGGGCGTTCCCTTGCTACTCGTCGGTGTTGACGAGGCCGCGCTGGAGCGCGTAGCGGACCAGCTCAGCGCGCGAGGACACACGCAGCTTCTGCTGGATGTGGGAGCGATGGGTCTCGACGGTCCGGACTGAGAGGAACAGCTGCTCGGCGATTTCGGAGTTCGTGTGTCCGAGCGCGATCAGGCGCAAAACCTCCACTTCGCGCTCGCTGAGGTCATCGGGCGGACCGGGCGGCGGCTCGCGCGCGATTCGCGCGCCGAGGGCCGGGTTCAGATATGTCTCACCGGCTGCGGCGCGGCGCACGGCCTCGACGAGCTCGGCGTCGGCCGCCTCCTTGAGCACGTAGCCGATCGCGCCGGCGCTCAACGCCTGGCGCGCGAATGCCGGCTCCTCCTGCATCGTCAGGATGACGATCTGCGTCTCCGGAGCCTCGTTGCGGAGTACTGGGATCGCGTCGAGGCTCGAGCCGCCGGGCATGTTGAGGTCGAGTACTAGCACGCCCGGATGGTGGCCGCGAACGTAACGCCGCGCTGCTTCGACGTCGCCGGCTTCGGCCACGACCTCGAAGTCGGGCTCTGCTTCGAGCAGCAGTCGCAGGCCGCTTCGAACGACCGCGTGGTCGTCGGCGATCACGATCCGGATCATCGCGTCGGGCGCCTCCCCCTCAATCCCGCTCATATTCATGCACGCTATCGCGCGGGCCAGCGCCGTGCTTGATACCGCGCGGCGACGACGCACGGTAGGTCCCGCAGTTGATCCACGGCGCCGCTACGCTGTGGCGAAATGGGCACGCGGCCGCGACTCGCTGTTCTAATCGCCGGTGGCGGCGTCGCGGCGCTGGAGGGGGCGCTCGCGTTGCGCGATCTGGCCGGCGAGCTCGTGTCCCTGCGCATCCTCGCACCCAATGCCGATTTCGGCTACCGACCGCTCAGCGTCCGCGAGCCGTTCGCCCACGCGGGGCCTGAGCGCTACTCGCTGTCCGAGCTCGCTGCGTCCGTGGGTGCCGAGCTGATCGAGGGCGAGTTCGCCTATCTCGAGGCCGATCGGCGCGTAGCGATTACCGCGTCCGGCGACGAGCTCTCCTATGACGCTCTCCTGCTCGGCCTCGGCGCGAGGACCAAGGATGCCTTCCCGCACGTGACGACGATCGACGCCGGGCGCATGGATGAACTCCTCCACGGTCTCGTCCAGGACGTCGAGGACGGCTACGTCCGCAGCGTCGCGTTCGCATCGCCCGCACGGCAAGGCTGGTCGCTGCCGCTTTACGAGCTGGCGCTGATGACCGCGGCGCGCGCTCACGACATGGGCGTCGCGGTCGAGCTGACGGTCGTGACCCCCGAGCCCTCGCCGCTAGCCTTCTTCGGCGAGCGCGCGAGCCAGGCTGTTGCGACGCTCCTCGACGAGGCCGGCGTTGGCGTCCTCGCCGCGGTTGAGGCGCACGTGCCCGCGCCGGGAGAGGTTCTGCTGATGCCGGGCGGGCGGACGCTCAACGCAAATCGCATCGTCGCGCTGCCCGAGCTTTACGGGCCCGCGGTTCGCGGCCTGCCGACGGGTGAGCATGGCTTCATTCCCGTCGACGGTCACGGTCGAGTGCGTGGAGTCGAAGATGTCTGGGCGGCCGGAGACGCGACCGACTGCCCCCTCAAGTTCGGCGGCCTCGCAGCGCAGCAGGCCGATGTTGCGGCGGCTTCGATCGCCGTCGCCGCGGGAGCAGACGTCGCCGCATCGAGCGACCAGCCGGAGATCCACGCGATCCTCCTCACCGGCCGCGAACCGCGCTACCTCAGCGCCCGCCTCGTCGGCGGGAAGGGCTTCGACGGCGAGCTCACGCAGGCGCCGACCTGGCAGCCGGTGGCAAAGGTGAATGCGCGCTATCTGACGGCGTACCTGGACGAAGCCACCCCACTTGCTCCAGGCCCCGGCTAGGACGCCCGCGCGGTCGCCTCGAGCCCGCTAGCTGCTCGCGGACCAGGCGTCGGTGAAGCCTTCTCCGTTCCCGCTCAGCGCGCCGGGCGTGGCGAGCAGCGTCGAGTCTGACGACGAGCTGACCATCTCGATCGGTACGCCGCCGAGCGCCCCGATCGACTGCGCCCCGTTTGGCGTCGTCGCGGTGGCGTTAGTGAACTGGACCGTGCCGAAGTTCGCGAGCGGCGTGATCGCGCATTGGTTGACGCCGGTGCAGTACTCGGGGCGCTCGACGATCCATTCCGCCGACGAGCGCGCCGGCGCCGGCGTCGGTGCGCTGATCGTCGTGCTGAACTGCCAAACATCGGGCGTACTGCCGTCGCTGATGCTGAGCGTCCACACACCGCTCAAGGCAACGCTGACGGTCGCGGTGATCAAGTCACCCGCTGCGACGTGACAGGTCGCCAAGCCGGTGCAGTCGGAGGTGATCGGCACGGCGGCCCCGCCGCTGACGGCGCTGTCCCCGTACATCTCGTACCACGCACCGTAGCTCGCCGTGGTGCCCGTGCAGTCAGCCTCGGTTCCGTCCTGCTCGACGCTCGCGTCGTTGACCCCGTCGATCCCGACCCACTGCGACGAGAAGGTGTTCGCCTGGCCGCCAGGGCAGTTCAGGGTCGGCACATGCCAGCTTGCGGTGACCGTGCTGTAAGTCGTGCCCGTCGCCGCGTAACCCGACCAGTTCTCCGCCAGCGCGTAGTTGACCGCCACGATCGCGGGGTTGCTCGTGACGGAGCCCGCCGAGCTCGTGAATACGGCCTCGTACTCGGCGAGGTTGTCCGTGGTGCTCGCCACGAACGAGTAGGTGTTGGAAGTCGCGCCGCTGATCGTCTGCCAGTTCGCCCCGTGGTCCGTCGAGACCTGCCATTGGACGCTCGGCACGGGGTTGCCCGTGGCCGTCGCCGCGAACGTGGCCGTCTGTCCGGCGGTAACGCTCGTGTCCTGCGGCTCTTCGGTTACGACGGGTGGACCCGTGATCGTTCCGCTGACGGTCAGGGTTGCGACGTTCGAAACGACCGATCCGAGCGCGTTGGTGAACGCAGCGCGGAACTCGTCGCCGTTCAGGATCGAGCTCGCGGTGAATGCCAGTGTCGGCTGCGTCGCGCTCGCGATGTCGCTCCACGATGCGCCGCCGTTGTCCGAGATCTCCCACTGGACGCTCGGCGCCGGCTGCCCTGACGCCGTCGCGCCGAAGGTCACGGTTGCACCGGCGGCGGCGGTTTGGTTTGCCGGTTGGCTGACCACGAGTGGCGCGCTCTCGCCCGCGATCACCGAGAGCATCGCGGGGGCGGTCGCGCGCCGGCCCCGGCGGTTGCGGAAGATCGCCCTGAACTCGTCGCCGCTCTGCCCGGCGAGGGCCATGAACGAGAAGCTCGTCTGGTGTGCGCCGGCGACGGCGCGCCACTTGCGTCCGCCGTTGACGGAGATCTGCCATTGGACTCGCGGCCGCGGCCGGCCGCTGGCCTTCGCCGTGAAGTGTGCGTAGCTGCCCGGCGCGACGAGCGCGTTTGCGGGCTGCAGCGTGATCGTGGGGGCAAGGGCCGCCGCGCGGCGGCTGCGGCCACTCTGCGTATGCGCCGTCACGAGGTCGAGATGAACGACCTGTGGGCTGTGGGCGCTGAGGAGCGGACCGACGATGCGCAGCTCGCTCGCTCCCGCCGGTGCCGCCGCGGCCGCCGCGAGCGCAAGGCCGCCGGCAACGGCAAGCAGCGGGACCCGTCGGCGCACCGCGCTCTTCCAGCGGTAGCTCATCATCTGGGTGTCTTATCGGACGTCGTCGACGTGTTCAGGAGGGCCTCGACGCTTACTCGACCTCCGGGGCCCCAGGATGTAAGGCCGATTCCGCGCGAGTAACGGTCCAGATCTCAAGCAGCGGTCAGCGACGGTCGATCATGCAGTGTAGATGTCGGCCAGCGATGCCCTCGCCGAACACGCGCAGCTTGTTGGCGGCGCCTCGCCGATCGAGCGTCCTGCACTGGTTCCCGTCCCGGCCGAGGACGAGCACGGGCAAGGCATCGACGGCCGCTGGGATCTTGTTGCGATCACCGACTCCGGCGGGCCGTCGTCGGGCCTCGCCGCCGCCGTGGGGAGCGCGCTCGATGAGCTCGCTCAGACGACGAGCCACTTCTCAGCTGACGCGGCACGCAGTTCCCAGTCGGTCGCACAGATCTCCACCGAGATCGAGGGCCTGCGTGCGGAGCTCGACGAGCTGGCCGAACGCGCCGGCTCGCTGCTGTCGTCCTCGAGGGAGGGTGAGGCGATGGCTCGAGAATCGGCCGAGCTGATGGCCGAGCTCCTGCGCCAGACCGACCATGGGCTGGCCGTGCTCGGGCGCGTCATCGAGAGTCTCGACGAGCTGAGCTCCCGCACCGATCAGGTGGCGGACCTCGTTGACGGACTGGCGCGCAACGAGCTCAACGACATCTCGAGCTTCTCCGCGGTGATCGACGGCGTTGCGAAGCAGACGAAGCTGCTCGCGCTGAACGCGGCGATCGAGGCTGCGCGCGCAGGCGATCATGGCCGCGGCTTCGCGGTGGTCGCTGATGAGGTGGGACGTCTGGCCACGGAGACAGCCGCGCAGACGGCGCAAATCGCCCAGACGATCGACCGGACCCAGCGCCAGATGGGTGCTGCTCAGGCGGCTGCGGGCGACGCGCGCAAGCGGGCTGCGGAGGGGGCAAGCAATGCCGGCGAAGGCCGGCTCGCGCTGGAGCAGGTGACGCAGCTGACCGGTTCGGCGAGCGAGCGCTCGGGGCGAATCGCGCAGATCGCGGGCCAGCAGCTGTCCGATGCGACGGCGGTCAACGATGGAATCCGCGCGATCGCTTCCTCCGGTGCGCGGATCGAGGAGCACGCGCACGCGGTTGCGGGCCACCAGGCCAGCCTCGCGCGCGGGACGGAGGAGGCCCTGCGGGTGATGGCGCGCTTCCGGACCTCCGGGATCGTCTCGCACCTGCACAGTCGTAGCCAACAGCTCGTCGGGGAGCTGCGAGAGGTTTTCGAGGACGCAATCGCGCGCGGCGAGCTGACCCTCGAGCAGGTCCTCGAGCAGCGCTACGAGGAGGTCAAGGGCCCGCTGATCCAGCGTCTCGCAGGGCTGTTCGATGTCTCGCGCGTCCCTGCGGAGGGCTTCGATCCGCCCAAGTACCTGACCGCGTATGACGCGATCGTGGGCCCGCGTCTGACGGAGCGTCTCGACGCCCTGCTCGAGTCCGAACCGATGCTCGCGCTCGCGGGCTTGACGGATATCAACGGGTACTCACCGGCCTCCGCGACGAGGTTTCAGCACGACTGGACGGGTGACCGTGCGACCGACCTCGCCTACAACCGCGCGAAGCGCTTCCTGCTCGACTCGGTCGCGGTGATGCGCGCCGCGCGCACGGGCCTCGGCGTCGATCTGCCGCCCGGTCTGATTCCCCGCAGCCAGATGCGGGCGGCGGGCGCCGACCTCGCTGAGCCACCGCCGGCCAAGCAGGGGTTCCTGCTCCAGACCTATGTCCGCGACACGGGTGCGGTGATGACCGCGATCTCGGTCCCGATCTATGTTTGCGGCGAGCGTTACGGGGCGGCCACGATCGGCTGGGATCCCGAAACGCTGCAGGACGCCTGACCAGCGCCGCGTAGTGCTGGCAGCGGCGCGCGCAACCGGCTAGGCTCGCGGCGGCCCAATGACTGGCGAGCCATTCGATCCAGAGCGTTCTACTCGCCGGCAGGAGCGAGCTGTGCGCAGTCGCGCGCTGCTCGCGCTCGAATACCCCGCAACCCAGGATTTCGATGTCGCGTCGCTCTGGTGGCGGCGGCTCTTCTCCGAGCTCTTCGGCACCTTCCTGCTCGTACTCGTCGCCGCGGGCGGCGGCGTCGTCGCGGCGACGAGTCACGGTGCGGTCAGTCGCGCGGCCGCGGTCACCGCTCCGGGCCTCATGGTCATGGCGATCATCCTCTTCATGGGCGCCGTCTCCGGCGCGCACCTGAATCCGGCGGTCACGATCAGCTTCTGGCTGCGCGGCGATTTCCCGCGTGGGCGGGTCGTGCCCTACATCGCGGTTCAGCTTGCCGGCGCAGTGCTCGCGTGTCTGTTTGTCGACAAGGTCATCGGTGGGGCCGCGGGGATCGGCGCGACGCTGCCGGGTGCCCACGTCGCCGACTGGAAGGCGGCGCTGGTCGAGGGGGTGCTCACGGTCGGGCTCGTCTCGACGATCCTCGGCACGGCCTCGCGAGCGCAGAACGTCGGCACGCTCTCGGCGGTTGCCGTGGGCGGCTACATCGCGCTCGCCGGCCTCTGGTCGAGCCCGCTCACCGGCGCGTCGATGAACCCTGCGCGCTCGTTCGGCCCGGATCTGATTCGCGGGGACTTCGCCCACTTCTGGCCGTATCTCGCCGGCCCCATCCTCGGCGGCGTCCTCGCGGTCGGCATCGCCTGGGTCCTGCGCGGGCCGGGTGGTGATCCGGGCGGACTTGCGGCGGCGCAGGGGTCGCTCGAACGCATCATGCGGAAGGGGCTCGACTCAGAGGCGAGCGGCTCTGACCCTGCGAAGCAATAGGGGCCGAGTCAGGCCCTCGACCGCGCGGGCGGCGCAGCGGCGCGCGCCGGCGGTCGCGATGCTCTCGCTGGCGTTTGCGCTAGCCGCTTGCGGCGGTTCCCACACCCCTGGTGCGTCCGTCCCGCGCGCGCGCACGTTCATCGACGCCGTGCCGCTGCTTCCGGAGGATCTCGACAGCTCGGCAACGCCATCGCCCGAAGCGGAGACCATCCTGCCGAGCTGGTCGAGCGGACTCGTCCGACCGGCCGGCGTCACTCCCGGCCCGGGGGCGCAGCTTCCGCCCGCAAGCGCGGTCGTGCCGTATCTCGCGACCTCGTGGCGGACCGCACCGGGTGGCGACATCACGTTCGAGCTGCGCCGCGGCGTGCGCAGTCCATCGGGCGATCCGTTCACCTCCGCCGACGTCGCCTGGAGCATCCGCCGCGACCTCGCAGTCACGCCCGCGGCGCCCTACCTCTTCTCGCTGGCGCACCTGGACCGTGCCGACCCGCTCACGGTCCTTGGCCCGTACACGATTCGCTTCAACGTGACCGCTCCGAGCCCCTTCCTGCTAGGGGTTCTCGCCTCGCTCGAGGGCGCGATCTTCGACCGCAAGCTCTACCTCGCGCACGCGACTGCAAGCGACCCCTGGGGCGAGGCGTGGGGCGCGACCCACTCCGCCGCCTTTGGCGCCTACTACGTGGCGCAGTTCCGGGAGGGCCAGCGGATCATCCTGCTGCGCAACCCGTACGCCTGGGATCACCCCTTCTACGCGAAGGTCGAGATCAAGCAGATGCCGGATGCGGGGCACCGGCTTTCCGCGATCTTCGCCGGCAGGATCGACCACACCACGGGCCTCGACTTCGGCGACTACGGCACGGCGGTCCAATACGGCTGGGCGAATCACGTCCGTGCGAGCATCCTCCAGACAGGACCCGCGATCGAGTCGTGGTTCCTGAACCTCGCGGTCAAGCCGTTCGACAACCCCGACGTGCGGCGCGCGCTCGACATTGCGATTGATCGCTCGCAGATCGCCGGGCAGACGTGGGGCGGCTTCGCGAAGCCGGACGTGCTCGCGCTTCCCGCCGCCTATGGCCAGGCACAGCCGGGCGTCGACGACCTCGCCACGGCGCGCCGCCTGCTGGCAGCGGCCGGGTACGCGCACGGACTCACGCTGCCCGTCTACGTGCCTTATGACCTTGGCGACGGTAATCAGAGCTACGAGCTCCACCTGCTCAGCCAACAGCTTGCCCAGCTCAAGATCACGCTAGCGCCAACCGTGGTCTATGACGACGACCAGCTCTACGCGCTGGCTCGAGCACACCAGTTGCCTTCGGAGATCGAGGACGTCGTGCCGCTGCTCGGCGGCGCAGCCTTCACGTTGATCACCACCTACGGCGGCGTCGCGCTTGATCCCGTGAGCCCCGCGCGCGCCTTCGGCTACGCCGATCCCGCGGTCGCGGGGCTCCTCGCCAACCTCGCCACAACCCCCGCGAGCGCTCCTGAGCGTCCACTGATCGAAAAGATCGCGGCGCGCATCGACGCGGACGTGCCGGCAGTGAACCTTTTCGAGCTGCCCGTCGAGAACGTGACCCGCGCGCAGATCGTCGGTTACGCGGCCCGCGCCGTCCCTGTCACCTACTACGAGTATCTGCGCCCGGCGCGGTGACGACCCGCCGCCGCCGCCCGGTAACGTCAACGCGCATGGCAGCTGCGAGCGAGCCGCCGATCGGCGACGAGCGCTTCCGCGAGGTTCTCGGCCACCTCCCGACCGGCGTCGTCGTGGTGACGGCAAACAACGCATCGGGTCCCGTCGGCATGTCCTCGAACTCGTTCACCTCGGTCTCGCTCAAGCCGCCGCTAGTCCTCTTCTGCCCGGCCAAGGATTCGACGACCTGGCCCAAGATCGCGGCCACCGGCGCCTTTGCCGTAAACATCTTCGCCGCCCACCACGAGCAGGTCTCGCGCCGCTTTTCGCAGCGCGGCGTCGACCGCTTCGCCGGAATCGGCTGGCATCCGCTTGCGGCCGGCCCGGCGCTTGACGAGGCGATCGCCTGGATCGAATGCACGATCGACGCCGTCCATGAGGCGGGCGACCACCTGATCGTCGTCGGTGCGGTCGAGCGGCTCGAGCTCAACCCCGAACAGGTCGATCCGCTGGTCTTCTTCCGCGGGCGCTACGGCTCGTTCCGCGGCGAGCCCGGCGGGGTGGCCTCTCCCGGCGAGCGTTGACCACGATGCGTCAAAGCGCGAGCTCACTGCCGGCCATCGAGCGCCCGACCCGGCGGGTCAGCTTCTCGCGCAACGTGACGCTCTCGCTTTCGCGTACCTGCGTCTCGCACTGCAAGTACTGCGCCTTCGCCACGCACAGCGCCCACCTGCACGAGCCCGACGAGGTGATCGCGCTGCTCGACCGCGCGGGCGCCGGCACGATCAAGGAGCTCCTAATCCTGACCGGTGACGACCCGGCCGACCATCCTGGCGTGGCCGCAAAGCTCGCCGAGCTCGGCTTCGGCGACTTCGTCGACTACGTCGCCTGGTGCTGCGAGCGCGCGCTCGAGCGCGGGCTCCTGCCGCACACCAATCTCGGGGCTCTTGCACGTGCCGACCTGGCGCGCCTGCGCGCCGTGACGGCCTCCCAGGGTCTGATGCTCGAGTCGCTGCGCGCCGACCTGACGGCCCATGCCGGCTCGCCGACAAAGGACCCGCAACTGCGCCTGCAAACGATTCGCGACGCCGGCGAGCTGCGGATACCGTTCACGAGCGGCATCCTCGTCGGCATCGGCGAGACGCATGCCGATCGCATCGAGGCGCTCGAGGCGCTCGCCGCGCTCCACCGCAGCTACGGCCACATCCAGGAGCTGATCCTCCAGAACTTCGTCCCGCACCGCCGTTACTACGGCGAGGAGCCGGCCGCTCTCGCGACCGCCGCCGCGGACGCGTACTGGCGCACGGGCATCGGCCGCCATCCGCAGCTCCCGCTGCCCGACTGGGCCTGCGCAGTCTCGATCGACGAGATGCTCGAGCTCGTGCGCACGACGCGCGAGCTCCTCCCCGGTGTCGGCATCCAGGTCCCGCCGAACCTTGCCGACTGGTGGCCGGAGCTCGTCAAGGCCGGTGCGAGCGACCTCGGCGGCCTCTCGGCCAACGGCGACCACATCTCGCCCGAGCACCCGTTCCCCTCGCCGCACCGGGTCCGCAGGACGCTCGCCCGCGAGGGCTTCGCGTTGACCGAGCGTCTGTGCGTCTACCCGGACTTCATCGACCCGCGCTGGCTCTCGCAAGCGGTGCTCGACACGATCAAGGCGCGCTACTGGTCCTTCATCCCGCGGCGCGCGAGCGGGCGACGCTCGGAGCGATCGATCCGCAGTGATCTTGTCTTTGGTGCGGTCTGTAAGGGGCGCGACGGCGTCGTGCTAAGCGACCAGGAGCTGACGGCCCTGTTTGCCGAGACGCGACCGGAGGCGATCGAGGACATCCGCCAGGCGGCCGACGAGCTGCGCGCCGAGCTGGCCGGCGAGACGGTCACGTTCGTCGTCTGCCGCAACATCAACGTCTCGAACATCTGCACGGTCGGCTGTGCCTTCTGCGGGTTTGGCCAGAGCCGCCGCTCGCCGGAGGCCTACGAGCACGACCGCGCGACGCTCGAGGCGAAGGTCCGCGAGGCGGTCGATCATGGCGCGACCGAGATCTGCATGCAGTCGGGAATCCACCCCGACTGGACGCTTGCCGACTACGAGCACTGGCTGCGCGTGATCAAGGAGACCGCGGAGATCCACGTCCACGCATACTCGCCGATGGAGATCGCGCACATGTGCGACGTTTCGGGCTTGGGGCCGGCGGAGGTTCTGCTGCGCCTGCGCGCGGCAGGCCTCGACTCCGTTCCCGGGACGGCGGCAGAGATCCTCGACGACGGCGTGCGCGAGCGCATCTCCCCGAACAAGCTGCCGGTCAGGCGCTGGGTCGAGATCATCGAGGCGGCGCACCGCGTCGGCCTGCGCTCGACGGCGACGGTGATGTTCGGCCACATCGAGGAGCCATGGGAGCTCGCCGAGCACATGCGCGTCGTTCGCGCGTTGGCGCAGCGCACCTGCGGTTTCACCGAGTTCGTGCCGCTGTCGTTCATCCCGTTCCAGACGCTGCTTGGACGCACGCACGGGATCGAGGAGCTCTCGACCGAGGAGAAGCTCAAGCACACGGCTGTGTTCCGGCTCGCACTCGGTCGGTCGATCCGCAACCTCCAGAGCTCCTGGGTGAAGATGGGTCTGGACGCTGCGGCAGAGTCGCTCCGTTGGGGGGTCAACGACCTCGGCGGCACCCTCATGGAAGAGTCGATCAGCCGCATGGCGGGCTCCTACCACGGCGTCAAGCTCGATCCGCAGGACCTGATCGGCGCGGCACACAGCGTTGGCCGGCCGGCGGCCGAGCGCACGACCCTGTACGAGATTCGCCGTCGTTTTGCCGTTGCCCAGCCGGCATCTGGCTGAGCTCTGAGGCAATCCGCAGGCCCGCCGCGGTACGATCGCGCAGTTTGAGCACTCTGCCCACGACTGGCGCCGCGGAGGGCACGCGCGAGGGGCCCTCCCTCGAGCTGCCGGATCGTGTCTCGCTCTACAGGTTCATGGCGCTCCAGCGCGCCGTCGAGGAGCGCGGTCTCTCGCTCTACAAGCAGGGCAGGGTGCCGGGCTCCTATTACGACGGTCGCGGCCAGGAGGCGACCTGCGTCGGCGCCACCTACGCACTCAACGCCGCTGACACGGTCTGCCCGCTGATCCGCGACATGGGCGCCCATCTCGTCCGCGGAACGACGCCGCTCGCGATCCTCGCCCACTATCTGGGGCGCGCCGGCGGGGTGGGTCGGGGGCGCGACGGCAACGTCCATCTCGGCGAGGCCTCGCGCGGCGTCGTCGGGATGACCTCGATGCTCGCCGACATGGTGGTCGTCGCGGCGGGAATGGCGCTCGCCTTCAAGCTGCGCGGCGAGCCCCGCTGCTCGCTCGCATTCTTCGGCGACGGCGCGACCTCCGTCGGCGACTGGCACGAGGCGGTCAACTTCGCGGCGATCGAGCGCCTGCCGCTGATCCTCGTCCTCGAGCTGAACGGGTACGCGTACTCGACTCCGAGCGCCGCCCAGTTCCCGGTTCACCCGCTCGCGCGCGCGACCGCCTACGGGATCCATGGCGAGCCGGTCGACGGCAACGACGTCGAGGCGGTCTTCGAGGTGACCCGCCAGGCGCGCGAGCGCGCGCTCGCCGGCGAGGGCCCGACGCTGATCGCAGCGAAAACGATGCGCATGCACGGGCACGGCGCCCACGACGACGCGCGCTACGTCCCGGCTGAGCTGCTCGCGACGTGGGCGGCGCGCGATCCGCTCGAACGCCAGCGCGGCCGTCTTGTCGAGCTGGGCGTGGACGTCGCGGCGATCGATGCCGCAGTCGGCGAGGAGGTCGCAGCGGCGGCGCAGGCCGCACTCGCGTTGCCGGCGCCCGATGCCGCGAGCGCGACGGCCGGTGTGTACGCCACTAGCGAGCCGACGCCGCTCGGGCGCGGCGAGGCACCCTGGAGCGGCTTTTGCAGCTGACCTACCTCGAGGCGATCTCCGACGGCCTGCGCTGCGCACTGCGCGAGGACGACCGCGTCTTCCTGCTCGGGGAGGACATCGGCGTGATGGGCGGGGCGTTCAAGGTGACCGCCGGCCTGCTCGACGAGTTCGGTCCCGAGCGCGTCATCGACACGCCGATCTCCGAGGAGATGATCGTCGGCGGTGCGGTTGGCGCCGCGATCGTCGGCATGCGCCCGATCTGCGAGATGCAATTCGCCGACTTCGTCGCCTGCGGCTTCGACCAGATCGTCAACGTCGCCGGCAAGCTCCACTATCGCCTCGAGCTCGCCGCGCCGATCGTGATCCGCCTGCCTTGTGGCGGCGGAGTCTCGGGCGGGCCCTACCACTCGGCCAACCCGGAGGCGTGGTTCCTGCACGCGCCGGGGCTGAAGGTCGTTGCGCCGTCGACGGCCGAGGACGCGAAGGGCCTTTTGCTCGCGGCGCTCGCCGATCCGAATCCGGTCATCTTCATGGAGCACAAGGGGCTCTACCGGAGGGTTCGCGGGGAGGTCCCGGAGGGCCCTTACGAGACGCCGTTCGAGGCGCGAACGGTGCGCGACGGCGACGAGCTCGTCGTGATCACCTACGGTGCGATGGTGCACGCGGCGGATGCGGCGATCGAGCAGCTCGAAGGTGCGAGCGTCCGCTTGCTCGACCTGCGCTCGCTCGAGCCGCTCGACGAGGAGGCGATCCTCGCCGCCGCGCGCGAGTGCTCGAAGGTCGTGATCGTCGATGAGGCCAACTACACCTGCGCGGTCGGCGCCCAGGTCTCCGCGCTGATCGCCGAGCGCGCCTTCGAGGACCTCGACGGGCCGATCATCCGGGTGGCGACCCCGGATGTGCCGATTCCATTCGCCCCCGAGCTCGAGCGTGCGGTATTGCCGAGCGTCGAGCGCATCCGCGCTGCGATCACCGAATTGCTCGCTTACTGATGGCTTCCGACACGCGCGTCGACGTGCTCCTGCCCTCGCTTGGCATCTCGGTCGTCGAGGGCACGATCGTGCGCTGGCGTAAGCAGCCCGGCGACGCGGTCGTCTACGAGGAGCCGATCTGCGACATCGCGACCGACAAGATCGAGTCCGAGCTGCCGGCGCCGGCGACGGGCACGCTTGTCGAGATCCTCGTCGAGGAGGGTGAGACCGTTGATGTCGGGACGGCGATCGCCGTGGTGCTGACCGACCAGGACCGCGCTGACGCGATTGCCGCCCGGCAGGAGAGCGTGCTCGACACGGCCTACGGCGTGCCGGTGGCAGCGGGCGAGCCCGGTGCCGTCTCGCCGGTCGTGGCGCGGCTTGCGAAGGACCTCGGCGTCGATCTCGCGCACGTGAAGGGCACGGGGGCGGCAGGGCGGATCCGCAAGCAGGACGTCGTCGCCGCTGCCGACCAGGACAAGGTCGCCGCGCGTTACGAGCCGCCGCCGCCGGTCGCGCTGTCGCACATGCGCCGCTCGATCGGCGCCCATATGAAGCGCTCGCTCGACACGGCCGCCACCGTGACCTCTTGGATCGAGGTCGATTTCAGCGCGATCGAGCGTACGCGCATGGAGATCGGCACGACCGCGCTACCGATCGTCGCCAAGGCGACGCTCCAGACGCTGGCCGAGTTCCCGGACCTCAACGCCTGGGTCGACGGCGAGCGCTTCACGCGCCACGAGACCGTCAACCTCGGCATCGCCGTGGCGATCGAGGGCGGCCTGATCGTGCCGGTGATCCGCTCGGCGGAGCTTCTGTCGGTGCTCGAGCTCGCGAGCGCGATCCGCGAGCTCGCCGGGCGTGCGCGCGCCGGCGAGCTGGCGCCCGACGAGCTGGCGGACGGGACGTTCACGATCACCAACCCCGGCCAGTTCGGCACGGTCATGGCGACCCCGGTGATCAGCCAGCCGCAGGTGGCGATTCTCGACGTCGAGGCGATCGTGCGCCGGCCGGTCGCCGTGGATGACGAGGTCGTGATCCGCTCGATCTGCATCCTCGGCCTGTCCTGGGACCATCGCGCGCTCGACGGCGCGATCGCGGCCCGCTTTCTCGGCGCCTTGCGCCGTCGCCTCGAATCGTGGGGGGTCGGCTAGATGGTCAGCTGCTCGAGGCGCGCGCGGTAGAAGTTGAGCGCTGCGCCTCGCTGAGAGGCGGCGCCCACGATCTCGCTGTAGCTGAGCTCCGCCCCCGAGAAGCCCCTCGCTCGCCAGAGCTCGCCCGCAGGGGTCTTTCCCCACGGCGCCACGTAAAGGTAAGGCTCGGCGTGATCCGCGTCGCCGGGCGAGAGACCGTAGGTGGCGCGCTGCCCGGCCGCCTCGCTGCCGAGCTCGACTGCGACGTCGAAGTGCTCGGGCCACAGCTGCACGCGCGAGGGCTCGAGCTCCGGCGCGCCGTAGCGCAGCTCCGCGAGCACGGAGCTCGCGAACCCGTAGAGCTCGCCGAGCGCGGTCGCCGCAGCGCCGTCAACGGCCAGCGGTTCGGTCCCGTCCGCGCGCGGCGCTCCGGCGAGCTCGCCGAGCAGCTCGCGCGCAGCGTCGAGCGTTTCGATCGCTGCGCGCCAGGCGCGCCCGCGCTCCTGCACGACGAGCATGTCCGCTTCCACTCGCACCTGCGCATCCGCGCCGAAGAACGGCGTCCCGAAACCGCCGAGCGTCCAGCGCAGGCCGATCTTCCCGTTGGCTGCCTCGCGCGCCGGCGAGATCACCTCGAGCGCCAGCGCGTGCAGGGCCGCGCGCGTCGGCGCGAACCTCGCCGGTAGCTCGCGCAGGCGCCGGTAGGGCCCGAGCCAGCGGGCGGCGCACCACTCGCGCAGCGCCGGCTCGTCCCCGGCCAGCGTCTCCCAGCGCCACTGCGGCGGCCCAAACGGCCGTACGACGCCGTCCCCATCTGGCTCGCGGTCCGCAAACCAGGGCGGCTCATCCACCGCCGGCGGCGCCGGCTCGAGCACGAGAACGTCACGTGCCTGCCCGCGCACCAGCCGCGCCCAGCCAAGTGCCTCCGCGTGCGCATCCCGAGCAGCGATTTCCTCCACCGGCAAGTGGTAGCACGCCGTCCGTCCCGAGGGCGTTCGGGGAGGCTAGGGCTCGAGCGCGCCGGCGTAGAGCGCGAAGTGGCCGCCCTGCGGGTCATGGACGCCGGCGACGTTCGCCACGCCGATGTCCGTCGGCCCAAACGTCGTGCCGCCGCCCAGCTCGCCGACCCGCGCGAGCGCGCCGTCGATGTCCTCGACCGCGAAGTAGACGAGCCAGGTCGGCATCATCCCCTCCTGGAGCTCCATCACACCGCCGTTCCCGCGCCCGTCGTTGCTCACCACGAGGTAGGGCATCGCCGAGCCTTCGAACGGCTCGACGCTCCAGCCGAAGAGATCGCCGTAGAAGGTGGTCGAGGCGCCGTGTCCGCGGTGTAGAGCTCGTTCCAGCACCAGGCGCCCGGCGCGTTGACGAGCTCGGCGCCGAAGGTGGTGCCCGGCTGCCAGAGCATCACGAACGCGCCCTGCGGATCCCGCAGGACGGCCATGCGCCCCGCGTCCATCACGTCGAACGGGGGAGCGTGCACGTCCGCGCCGAGCTCGCGGGCGCGCGCCGCGCTCGAGTCGACGTCCGCCACGCTGACGTAGGAGTTCCAGACCGGCGGCATGCCCTGCTGGTTCTCGTTCTGCGGGCTGATTGCGCAGACCGGCTGCCGCCGAGGGTCATGATCGAGTAGACGGCGCCTTCGCCGACGGGTCGGTCGTCAGCCTCCCAGCCGAACAGGCTCATGTAGAAGCTCTTGGCGGCCGCCTGGTCGGGCGTCGACAGGTCGACCCAGCAGAACGTTCCCGGCGTGTATCCCGTCCGCTCGCCCATCGCCGTCTAAGCGTAGCGCCACGCGCGCCGCGGCCGTGAAGATCCAGTAACCCTCAAACGAGGCGCACGATCGCGATGATCGCGACGGCCACGATCAGCGCGCGCAGCGCGGTCGGTGGCAGGCGCCGGCCGTAGCGCGCGCCGATGATTCCGCCGCTGATCGATGACACGGCGAGCAGGCCGGCGGCGGCCCAGTCGACGTGCGGCGCGGCGAAGGCGAAGAGGATGCCGGCCGTAAGGTTGGCCAGTCCCGCCAGCAGGTTCTTCACCGCGTTGGCGCGATGCAGACCCTCGTTCAGGCCGATCGCGAGGATCGAGATCAGGATGATCCCTTGGGCCGCGCCGAAGTAGCCGCCGTAGACACCGGTCAGCAGCACGGCGACGAACAGGCCCGCACTGGGCGCGTGCGGGTTTTGCTCGCGCGCGACGGACCGGCGCGCAAGGCGCGCGCTCAGGCGGGGCTGGATGACGATCAGGACGAGTGCGAGGACGATGAAGACGGGCACGATCGACTTGAACGCCGAGGGCGGCAGCACGAGCAGCAACACCGCGCCGCCGATCGCTCCGATCACCGTCGCGAGCGCCAGGCGGGCCGCGCGCCGCCCCTGACCCTCGAGGTCGCGGCGATAGCCGACAGCGCCCGTAAGCGCCCCGGGCGCGAGGCCGAGGCTGTTCGAGACGTTGGCGGTCACGGGCGCAAATCCCCACGCCAGCAGCACCGGGAACGTGATCAGAGTCCCCGAGCCGACAACCACGTTGATCGTTCCCGCCGCGAGCCCTGCGGCGAGGATCGAGAGAATCTCGAGCGCGCTCACCGCGGCGAGCCTACCGGGCGCCTGCGGGCCGGCTGCGATAATCGCACGCGATGAGTGCGAACAGCTTCGACGCGCGCGCCGAGCTGGAGGTCGGGGGCCGGCGCTTCGAGATCTTCAGACTGGATGCGCTTCAGGAGCGCTTCGATGTTGCGCGACTGCCGTTCTCGTTGAAGGTCCTGCTCGAGAACCTGCTGCGCACGGAGGGCAACGGTGCTGTCAGCGCGGCGGATATCGCGGCGATCGCAGAATGGGACGCGGCCGCCGAGCCGAGCAAGGAGATCGCGTTCTCGCCGGCGCGCGTGCTGATGCAGGACTTCACGGGCGTTCCGGGCGTCGTCGATCTCGCTGCGATGCGCGACGCGATCGTCGAGCTCGGGGGCGATCCGCAGCGTGTCAACCCGCTCGTTCCGACCGAGCTCGTCATCGACCACTCGGTTCAGGTCGACGTGTTCGCGCGTCACGACGCTTTTGCCGCCAACGTGGAGCGCGAGTTCGAGCGCAATCGCGAGCGCTACGCGTTCCTGCGCTGGGGCCAGCGCGCATTTGACAACTTCTCGGTCGTCCCGCCCGACACCGGCATCTGCCACCAGGTGAACCTCGAGTACCTCTCGCGCGTCGTCTTCGTGCGCGAAGGCGCGGAGCTGCCGCGAGCCTATCCCGACACACTCGTCGGCACCGACTCGCACACCCCGATGGTCAACGGCCTCGGCGTGCTCGGCTGGGGCGTCGGGGGGATCGAGGCCGAGGCGGTCGATGCTCGGCCAGCCGATGTCGATGTTGCTGCCCCAGGTGATCGGCTTCCAGTTGCACGGCGAGCTGCGCGACGGGCACGACCGCAACCGACCTCGTTCTCACGATTGCCCAGCTACTGCGCCAGAAGGGCGTCGTCGGCCGCTTCGTCGAGTTCTACGGCGCGGGCGTCGGCGCCCTGCCGATCGCCGATCGCGCGACGATCGGAAACATGTCGCCCGAGTTCGGCTCGACCGTCGCGATCTTCCCGATCGACCGCGCCACGCTTCGCTATCTCGAGCTGACCGGTCGCCCGACCGAGCAGATCGAGCTGGTGGAGGCCTACGCCCAGGAGCAGGGTATGTGGCACGACGAGAGCTCCCGCGAGCCGGTCTTCAGCGACACCCTCGAGCTCGACCTCGGCGAGGTCGAGCCGAGCCTGGCGGGGCCGCGCCGGCCGCAAGACCGGATCGCGCTCTCAGCGGCGCGGCGCAGCCTGCACGAGACGCTCGAGAGCTATCTCGACGACGTCGCGGTCGCCGGCAGCTTTCCCGCGAGCGACCCACCGGCCAACGGCACGAACGGCGTGCACGTGAAGGCCGCCCGCGTGAAGCTCGCCGACGGCGATGTGGTCGAGCTCGACCACGGCGACGTCGTGATCGCCGCGATCACAAGCTGCACCAACACCTCGAACCCCTCCGTGATGCTCGGCGCCGGGCTGCTTGCACGCAACGCCGTCGCACGCGGCCTGCGGCGCAAGCCCTGGGTGAAGACCTCGCTCGCGCCTGGATCGATGGTCGTCACCGACTACCTCGAGCGCGCGGGCCTCACGCAGCCACTCGACGAGCTGGGCTTCAACCTCGTCGGCTACGGCTGCACCACCTGCATCGGCAACTCCGGCCCGCTGCCCGACGAGATCTCCGCCGCCGTCAACGAGCACGACCTCGCGGTCGCGGCGGTGCTGTCGGGCAACCGCAACTTCGAAGGACGGATCAACCAGGATGTAAAGCTCAACTATCTTGCCTCGCCGCTGCTCGTGGTCGCCTACGCGCTCGCCGGGACGATGGACATCGACCTGACGCGCGACCCGCTCGGGACCGACGCGGCGGGTGAGCCCGTATACCTGCGCGACATCTGGCCGTCCGCCGCTGAGATCGCCGAGACGATCCAGCACGCCGTGCAGGCGGACATGTTCCACAAGCGCTACGCCGAGGTCTACGACGGCGACGAGCATTGGCACGCGCTCGAGACCCCGAGCGGAGACCGCTTCGCCTGGGCCGATGACTCGACCTACATCCGCCGCCCGCCGTTCCTCGAAGGGCTCGCGCCCGAGCCCATTCCGCCGGCGGACATCGAGGGCGCCCGCGTCCTTGCGCTGCTCGGCGACTCGGTCACCACCGACCACATCTCCCCGGCGGGGTCGATCAAGCGCGACAGCCCCGCTGGGCGCTACCTGCAGGAGCACGGCGTCGAGCCCGCGGACTTCAACTCATACGGCGCGCGGCGCGGCAACCACGAGGTCTTGATGCGCGGCACCTTCGCCAACATCCGTCTGCGAAACCGCCTCGCGCCGGCGGGTCGCACACCGCTCCCCGAAGGCGGCTACACCTACCACCTGCCCGACGGCGAGCAACTCGCGATCTACGACGCCGCGATGCGCTACCTAGAGGACGGCGTCCCGCTGATCGTCATCGGCGGCAAGGAGTACGGCTCCGGCTCCTCACGCGACTGGGCCGCCAAGGGCTCGCTCCTGCTCGGCGTCCGCGCCGTCCTCGCCGAGAGCTTCGAGCGTATTCACCGCTCGAACCTCGTCGGTATGGGCGTTCTGCCACTCCAGTTCCAGGACGGTCAGAGCGCCGGGTCCCTCGGCCTGACCGGTAACGAGACGTTCTCGATTGCCGGCTTCGCCGAGCCGCTCGCCGCGGGCGAGATCCCCAAGACCGCACAGGTCACCGCCGACGGCGCGCAGTTCGAGGTGCGTGTCCGCATCGACACCCCGATGGAGGCGACCTACTTCCGCCACGGCGGCATCCTCCCTTACGTGTGTCGTCGGGCGGTCTTGGGGTCAGGCTGATGTGACGGGTCCTTGCTGGACCGGCCCTCCTTGGGCTTCGCGCGTTCGTGACATGTGACGCGCTGGATTGACCGAGCGCGGCCGTGCTGGCGGGCCGCTACCGTCGTTGCTTCCGGCACAAGTGCCTAGGATGGTCGGCATGGTCACAGAACCAGCGCTGCGCGCGACTGCGCCGCTACTGCGGGTGCGGGCGCTCAGTGTTCGCTACGAGGGTTTCAACGCGCTCGATGCGCTCGACCTCGATGTTCGCTCCGGCGAGACCGTCGCGCTAGCCGGCGAGAACGGGGCCGGAAAGTCGACGCTCGTGCGCTGCATCGGTGGCGACGTCGCTCCGACCAGCGGCCACGTCTACATCGATGGCGAACGGGTCGGGTCGACGCCCGCCGCGGCAGCGCGGCGCGGCATCACGGTCGTCTGGCAGAACCTTGTGCTCTGCGACAACCTCGATGTCGCGGCAAACCTGCTCCTCGGCAGTGAGCGTTCGCCCCTGCTGCGCTCGACGCCGCGCTTTCACGAAGCAGCGCGGGAGCTGCTCGCGGATCTCGGGATCGCCCTGACCGACACGACGCGCCGGGTCGGGACGCTGTCCGGCGGCGAGCGCCAGCTCGTGGCCGTGGCGCGCGCGATGGCCAGCCGCCCCAAGCTGCTCGTGCTCGACGAGCCGACGACGGCGCTCGGCGTGAACGAGTCGGCGCAGGTCGACAAGCTGATGGCGACCTTACGCGAGCGCGGCACGACCGTACTGCTCGTCTCGCACGACATCGATCAGATATTCCGCCTTGCCGACCGCATCGTCGTGCTGCGTCGCGGCCGCATCGCCGCGGACGTCAACCCGGCCGAATCGCACCCCGAAGACATCGTCGCCTTCATCTCGGGCCAGCCGGTCGATTCCTCTGCCCGCCGACAGCTGAACCGGCTGCACGGTCTTGCGGACCAGCTTGCCTCGGCGGAGCCGTCCTCGAGCCTGCCGTTGATCGTCTCGGCGCTCGCCGGTGCCCTCGGGGCGCCCCGGCTGTGCGTCCATCTCGTCGAGGGCCGGCGGTTGCGTGTCGCAGGCGCGCTCGGCCTGCCGACCGCGATCGCCGACGCGTGGTCTGACCTACCGTTCGACGTTGCCGGCGGACCGGTTGGAGTTGCCGCCCAGTCTGCCGAGACCGTGATCGATTTCGACATCCGGTCGAGCTCGGCGTGGGTCCCTTGGCGGTCGTTGGCAACCGAGGCCCGCGTGCGCAGCTCCTGGTCGGTCCCGGTGATGGGCGCCGACGGCGTGCTCGGCGTGATCACGGTCTTTCGTGAGGTTCCCGGGCATCCGCCGAGTGACGAGCGCCAGCTCGTGAACCTCTACGCGGGCTACATCGCGGGCGCGGTCGAACGGGAGCGTCTGCTCGGCGAGCTCACCGGGCGCAACCGCGTCCTCGAGACGATCCGCGTCGTGCTCGAAACGCTCGCCGGCCCGCAGTTTGCCGATGCCCTTGCGATCGTGCTGAACACGCTTCGCGAGGGCCTGCTTGCCGAGCGTGTGGCACTGCTGACCCTCGCCGGTAACGCCGACGGTGCCGAGAGTTGGCTCACCGTCGACTCCTCCGGCGCGAAGGTGCCTCCATCCGCCGGCCTGCTCGAGGCAGCGGCGGTGATGCGCAGGAGCGAGGTGCGTGAAGGTCGGGCGCTGAGCATCGCGCCGGCTGGCGGCGACGGTTGCATGGCTGTGCGCTTCGCCGCCCCTGGCGGTGGCGGCATCCTGATCGCCCAGTGGTGCGCGGCGGCCGCCCCGCCTGACGTCGTCGCGCTGATGGAAGACACCGCCAACTCGCTGCGCCTGGCTCGCGAGCGCGAGGAATCCGAGCGTGCCCGTCAAGAGGCGAGCGCGCTGCGACGCTCGCGAGAGCTCCAGCGAGGGTTCCTCTCGCGTCTCAGCCACGAGCTGCGCACGCCGCTGACGGCGATCGGGGGGTACGCATCGAGCCTGATGTCGCCTGACGTCACCTGGGATCGTGCGTCGGAGACGCGCTTCCTCACGCGAATCGGCGCCGAGTCGGCGCGCCTCGGCCGGCTCGTTGCCGATCTGCTCGATTTCTCGGCGATCGAGTCCTCGACGATGCGCATGCTGCCCGACTGGTGTGAGCTGCCGCTGGTCATCGACGCGGCGATCGCATGCCTTACGCCGACGCAGGCGGCTGTGATCGACGTCGATTGCCAAGACGATCTGCCGGTGATCTGGGCGGACCACGATCGGCTCGAGCAGGTCTTCTTGAACCTGCTCGAGAATGCGCTGCGCCACAACCCCGCCGGCACGCGGGTTTTTGTCAAGGCGACCGGGGACGAGGGGGAGGGCGTGGTCGTGACCGTGACCGACGACGGCGGTGGGCTGCCGGAGGAAGTGGCGAGCGCGCTGTTCGAAGCGCGCAGCGGCGGCGTCGGTCCAGCGGCCGGCGCCGGCCTGGGACTCTCGATCGCCAAGGGCATCGTTGATGCTCATCTCGGCGAGATCGCGCTCCAGCGACTCGGGCACGGCACGCGCTTTTCCGTGCGGCTGCCGATTGGCGAGCCGGACCCGTCGCACCGCTATACGGAGGACCATGACCTCGCCGACGTCTGACACGGCGCTCGCCACGAAGATCCTGGTGGTCGAGGACGACCCGAACATCGTCGACCTGATTCGCTCGAATCTCACCGTGCGGGGCTTCGACACGGTCGTTTCCACGGACGGTGCACGGGTGCTGCAGATCCTCGAAACCGAGCAGCCCGACCTGATCCTGCTCGACCTCATGCTGCCGTCCGTCGACGGCTTCGAGCTCTGCAAGCAGGTCCGCGAGCGCTCGAGCGTCGGTGTTGTCGTGGTCTCCGCGCGCGGCGGCGATCACGACAAGGTCGCGGCGCTGAACCTGGGCGCCGATGACTACCTGACCAAGCCGTTCAGCATCGACGAGCTGCTTGCCCGCATCACGGCCACGCTGCGGCGCACGCGCCCCGCGCCCGCCGAGGCGCAGAGCACAGTCGTCGCGCTTGGCGATGGGCTTGAGATGGACCTCGCCGGGCGCCAGGTGACGCGTGACGGCGCACCCCTGCATCTGACGCCGACGGAGTTCGCGCTGCTGCGCGAGCTGGTCGTCAATCGCGGCAAGCTGCTGACGCACGCGCAGCTACTGCGGCGCGTCTGGGGGCCAGGGTATGAGACCGAAACGGAGTACGTCCGTGTCTACGTACGCCGCTTACGGGCCAAGCTCGAGCCCGCCGGCAGTCCGCCGCTGATCCTCACCCAGCCCCGGGTCGGCTACCGGCTGGCTGCCGAATAAACAAGACGTAAACGCGTTTACATCTTGTTCCAGAAACGGCGCGAACTTTGATGCCACGTTTACGGGAAAGCACCTAGATTCGTTTCGTTCCCGTGTTGTGGGGGCGCGACGCGTTGCGCCGGCCTCCCTAACACAGCAATGTGATCAGAGAGAGAGGGACCGAAGCATGTCTCTGCTAAGGAGCAAGCTCGCCTTCGTCGGCATCGTGTCGGTGGCTATCACCGGCGTGCTGTTCGCGAGCGAGAGCAGTTTCGCGGCCAAGGCCACGCCGGCCGTGACTTACAAGAACCTCACTTCCAAGGACTTCAACACGTCGTTCTCGGCGATGAAGGCCCTCGTTCCCCTCGCCAAGAAGGGCAAGGGCAAGGTGGCGGTGATCCTTCCGGACACGGTGTCCTCGACGCGCTGGACAGAGTTCGATGCGCCGTACCTCAAGAAGGCTCTGTTGGCCGCTGGCCTTAAGTCGAGCGACATCATCATCCAGAACGCCCAGGGCAGTGACTCCACCTTCATCACCGACGATCAGTCCGACATTACGGCTGGTGCGAAGGTGATCATGATCACCCCGGTGGACTCCGCGACCGGCGATCAGGTCGAGAAGGCCGACCTCGCAGCGGGCGTCAAGACGATCGATTATGACCGTCTAACGCTTGGCGGCGCCACGACCGACAAGTACTACGTCAGTTTCAACAACGTCAAGGTCGGTCAGCTCGAGGGTTCGGGGCTCATCTCCTGTGTCGCTGCGTGGCACGTCAGCAGCCCGCAGGTCATCGTCAACCACGGCGCTGCGACGGACAACAACGCAACACTGTTCGCGCAGGGTTACTTCGACGAGCTCAACCCGAAGTTCAACGGGGGCGGCTGGACGGATCTCGAGGGCGCGAACGGGTACCTCGCCGGAACGTGGGATCCGCCGACGGCTGAGACGCAGTTCCAGCAGGCGTTCACAGCGCACCCGAACGCGAACGCGACCCTGACGGCAAACGACGCCACCGCCGCTGCGATCATCACCTACCTGCAGCAGGAGGGCGTCAAGCCGTACACATTCCCGACGACCGGCCAGGACGCGTCGCTTCCTGGGCTGCAGAACGTCATCAGCGGCTACCAGTGCGGAACGGTCTACAAGCCGGTCTTCCTGGAGGCACAGGCTGCGACCGCGCTGGCGATGTACCTGCGCGCCGGAGTGAAGCCGGCCGCGTCGCTGATCGCCGGTGGCACGACGCTCGACAGCGTCGCCAACGTGCAGATTCCGTCGGTGCTCGAGACCCCGGAGTGGGTCACGGCGAAGACGATCGAGAAGACCGTCGTCAAGGACGGGTTCGTACCCGCATCGCAGATCTGCGCCGGCGCGCCCCCAACAGGGCCGACGTACGCCGCCGACTGCGCCTCGTACAAGATCAAGTAGTGAGCACAAGCCGCGTTCTATAGGCTCCGGACGATGATGGAATCCACAGACGCGGCTAGCGAATCGCAGGACGGGAACGTCTCCCGGTCCGCTTCGGCGGACCGGGAGACCAACCCCGGCGGCGAGATCCTGCTCACGATGCGCGGGATCTCGAAGCACTTCGGCCCGGTGACGGCGCTCGATGGCGTTGACCTCGACGTCCCGGCCGGACTCGTGACCGCGCTGCTAGGCGACAACGGCGCTGGCAAGTCGACGCTGATCAAGGTCGTCGCCGGGATCCACGAAGCCGACCACGGCCAGATCTACTGGAACGGCGAGCGAGTGCACATTCGCACTCCGCACGACGCAACCGCGCTCGGTGTCGCCACGGTCTACCAGGACCTCGCGCTGTGCGACAACCTCGACATCGTCGCCAACATGTTCCTCGGCGCCGAGAGCTTGAGTCGTGGCTTCCTGGACGAGACGCCGATGGAGCTGACCGCCCGCAAGACGCTCGCCGATCTCTCGGTCACCTCGGTGCGCTCGATCCGCCAGCCGGTCGGCTCACTCTCCGGCGGCCAGCGCCAAAGTGTCGCCGTGGCCCGCGCGGTGATGGGCGATGCGAAGCTCGTGATCATGGACGAGCCGACCGCGGCACTCGGCGTATCCCAGACGGCGATGGTGCTGGACCTGATCAAGCGGCTCGCCGGCAGCGGCATAGCGGTGATCGTGATTTCGCACAACCTCAACGACGTGTTTGCGGTCGCCGACCGCGTGGCGGTACTCCATCTCGGCCGCCTCGTCTCGAGCGGTCCGGCCTCCGACTATGACCGCCAGAGCGCGGTCGAGATCATGACCACCGGGGTCTTGAGCGCGCGCGAGAACGGCGTCCACGAAGCCGCGAGGACCTGAGTTGAGCACAACCGACAAGCCGCATCTCGGCGAGGTCATCGCCCCTCCTGCGATCGAAGAGGAGACCGCAGCTGACCAGGCGACGCTCGACCGCGACCTCATGGCGCTGCCACCGGACGCGACCGTCAACGAGTACGTGGGCGCCTGGTTCAAGCGCGTGCGCAGCGGACAGAGCGGGGTACTGCCCGTCGTCGGCGGCCTGCTCGCGATCATCATCA
This sequence comes from uncultured Solirubrobacterales bacterium, assembly GCA_963773395.1. Taxonomy (GTDB): domain Bacteria; phylum Actinomycetota; class Thermoleophilia; order Solirubrobacterales; family Solirubrobacteraceae; genus Palsa-513. The sequence goes on from CAVZAY010000001.1 coordinate 532,183, forward strand.
TCTTCCAGATCGAGGATTCGAAGTTCCTCACGGCGCTGAACTTCGCGAACCTCCTCCAACAGGCGGCGGCGTTCGTCGTGCTCGGCATGGCGGAGATCTTCGTGCTGCTGCTCGGCGAGATCGACCTCTCGCTCGGCTACTCCGGCGCCGTCGGAGCCGCGGTCATGACGATTCTCGCCTACCCGCCGATCAATCTCGGTTGGCCGTTCGCGATCCTCGCCGGGCTTGCCACGACCGCCGCGATCGGCTTCACCCAGGGTCAGATCATTTCCAGGCTGCGGCTTCCTCCGTTCGTCGTGACGCTCGCGGGACTGCTGTTCTGGGAGGGTTTCCTCATCTGGGTGATCAACAACCAGAGCCCATCCAACGGCGGCTCGATCCGGATCACCAACACCACGATCTACGACATCGTCAACGGCAACATGAGCGTCACGGCTGGATGGATCGTGCTCGCCGTCGCCCTCGTGCTCTATGGCACCGTGAGCGTGACGCGTGATCGCCGGCGTCGGGCAGGGGGACTTGTTGCGCCGCCCCTCGCCCTGACGCTGGCGAAGATGGGCGCCGTCGGCGCGGGCGGCATCGCGCTCGTCGCGGTGTGCGGCGTCAACCGCGCGGTCTTCAAGGGCACGACGGTGCAGGGCATCCCGTGGGTCGTGCCGGTCGTGATCGGGGTCGTCGTCCTGTGGACGTTGCTGCTCAACCGCACGCGTTTTGGCCGCTATGTCTACGCGATCGGAGGCAACCGCGAAGCCGCGCGACGGGCGGGGATCAACGTCCACCGCGTCCGCGTGCTCGCCTACACGCTGGCGGGCCTCACCGCCGCCACCGCGATGATCATCCTCGCCTCGCGAACCGGCGGTGCGAATACCGACACCGACGGCGGCCAGATCGTGCTCTACGGTGTCGCCGCCGCCGTCATCGGCGGTACGAGCCTGCTCGGCGGTCGCGGCAAGATGGTCCACGCGCTGCTCGGCGGTCTCGTCATCGCGACGATCTACAACGGCATGGGGCTGCTCAGCCTCTCCGCCGACTTCCAGTACATGATCACCGCGCTCGTGCTGCTCGCCGCCGTGATCGTGGATTCCGTGTCGCGGCGCGGTCAGAACGCGACCTAACCCTGCCTGCGCTGGCGCGCGGATCTGCGTCCGTCAGTCGTTCACAGGCGATTCGATCGCCGCGCGCTGATCCCGGGCCACGCCACTCGACGTCGCCGCGGACGTCGGGCCCGTGATCTCGGACTCGTCATCCGACCATTCTGGCGAGACGACGGCCGGCGTCTCGCGAACCACCTCGAACGGCTCGACGAACCTGGTCTGTCCGTAACGACTCCAATAGCGGCTGGTCGCGCGGAGCAGGTCGGCGTCGAGGTAGCGGCGCTGGCGGACGTTCGACGTGTAGGCGCGTACCACGGCGAGCTTGCGGTCCATGTACTCATCGACCGCCACGAAACGGCTCGGCTGGAACTCGACGGTGCTCGAGGCGCTCTGGTAGCAGAAGACCCGCGGCACGTTCGGGGCGGCGGCGACCGAGGCTTCGTGCACGCTGCGGTGATCCTGGTTGAAGTCGTGGATGCTGTGCGTGTAGAGCGTGTCAGGCGTGAGCTCGTCGACCACGCGTCGGATCTCGTTTGTCGTCGCGTCCAGCTCGCCGACGTTGGCGGCGCCGACGTTGATATGGAATAGACGAACGCCCATCAGCTCCGCGGCGCGCGCCGCTTCACGCGCATGGTCGGCAGGGACTCCGCCAACCTCGCCGCCGGTGATGACGAGCGCGGAGACGGAGTGGTTCTGCGCGATGTGGGAGAGCAGCGTGCCGCCACAGCCGACCTCGATGTCGTCTGGGTGAGCGCCAACCGCGAGGATCGTGGCGCTACTCGAGGCACGGCGTCGAGCGCTCAGCGCCGCGAGCTCGTCGATCTTCTCGATCAGTGTGCTGCGGTCGACGGGCTTGGTCAGGAAATCGTCAGCACCGACACGGATCGCTTCGACCGCGTTGTCGAAGCTGCGATGGCCGGTCAGGATGAGGGTCGCGACGTGTGGCTGCGCCGCCTTGATCTTCATCACGAGCTCGAGTCCGCTCATTCCGGGGAGCTCGATGTCGGTGATGATCAGGTCCCATTCCTTCTCGCCTGCGGCGGCGAGTGCCGCTTCGGCCGTGGGTGTCCAGCGGACGAGCGCCCGTTCGCGCATCACCTCGGCCGTGACCGCGGCGAAGATTGCGTCGTCCTCGACGAGCAGGATGCGCAGGCGCTGCGGCGAACTCATGCTCGTATTCCCGCGACCTGGACGTATGTTCGAGTCGTCCTCGGCGCCCAGATAGCCGTTCTTATGTCGTGTCGATGACTCCCGCCAAGCCGAGAGCTGCGAGCCGGACGCCTCAGGCCGGTACTCCCCGACGGGCGCCACGCCCGCGGAGCACGGCTCCAAAGACCGCCAAGCCGGCCCCGTCGGTCGTCAGCGCCGAGCTTGCTGCCGCGATGCTCGAAGCGATGGACGAGGGCGTGCTCGTGCTCGATCTCGACTCGAACGTCGTCCACTGCAATCAGCGCGCCGATGAGATCACGGCATTGCCGCTGGACGAACGGCTGAAGCTGACGCCCGAGGAGACCGCGGCGAGGCTGATCCGCGAGGACGGAACCCCGCACAGGGTCGACACGCTGCCGGCCTACGTGGCCTTGCGGAGCGGCAAGCGTGAGAGTGGCAGGCATCGCATCGCACTGCCCGACGGCGGGACGCGCTGGATCGAAGCGACCGCTACCCCGATTCGCCCCGAGGGCGACGGCGAGATGATCGGGGTTTGCGTGGTGCTGCGCGACGTCACCGATGCGAAGACCGCGCGCGCTGCGCTCGAGGCCAGCGAGGAGATGAAGAGCGCCGTGATGGCGGCGAGCGTCGACGCGATCCTGATGCTTGACGGCGAGGGCACGATCGTGGAGCTGAACCGCTCCGCCGAGCGGCTCTACAAGACGACTCGTGCGGCCGTCGGCGAGAAGCTCGAGACGTTCATCCCGTGGCGTGACCGCCAAGTTTGGGTCGACATCCTCGATCGCCTGCGCAGCGACCCGAAGCACTTTCGCGGGCGCCGGCTCACCGGCACCGGCCGGCGCAGCGACGGCAGCGAGTTCCCGCTCGAGGCGACGATCGATTCGCTCGAAGCCGCCGGTCAGCAAATGTTCGTGACCTTCGTCCGCGATGTTAGCGAGCGACGCGCGGCGGAACGACGGCTTGCCGACGCTCGCGACGCGGCACTGCGCGCGTCGGTCGTCAAGTCCGAGTTCCTGGCAACGATGAGCCACGAGATACGCACTCCTATGAACGGTGTCATCGGCAGCCTCGATCTCATCCTTGACTCGGACCTGGAGGACGAGCAGCGCGAGCTGGCGACGATCGCACGGACCTCGGCCCACGACCTGCTGGCGATCATCGATGACATCCTCGACCTCTCGAAGATCGAGGCCGACAAGCTGGACAGCCAGGCGATCGAGTTCGACCTCGCGACGCTCGTCGAAGGCGTTACCGACATCGTTGCCGTGCCCGCTCGGCGCAAGGGCCTCGCGCTCGGCTGCTTCGTCGATCCGCGGACTCCGTCGGTCCTTCGCGGCGATGCTCGGTTGCTGCGTCAGGTTCTGGTCAACCTCGTCGGCAACGCCGTCAAGTTCACCGACGCCGGCGAGGTCGCGATCCGCGCCGAGCTGCAACCGGCTGAGGGAAACCGTGTGCGGGTTCAGTTCGCGGTCAGCGACACTGGGATCGGAATTCCCGCCGATGCCCGCGAAAAGCTGTTCGAGCCATTTACGCAGGTCGATGGCAGCTCGACCCGCGCCCACGGTGGCACCGGTCTCGGGCTCGCCATCTCCGCGCGGCTCGTCCGCCTGTTAGGGGGAGATCTGGCGGTCGACTCGGGCGTCGGTCGCGGCTCGACGTTCTCGTTTGCGGCGCCGTTCGAGGTGCCCGAGCGCGCCGCCGATCCGGCCTACGGTCCGCTCCCGCAGAGCCGGCCGCTGCGCGTGCTCATTGTCGAATCGGCGGCCAGCGCCGCCGAGACGATCGACCGCTACCTGCGCGCGTGGGGGATGCACACGACGCGGGCTTCCTCCCCGGCGGAGGGACTCAAGCTGTTCAGCGCCGCCCCGGCGGACGAGCCCTACGATGCGGTGCTTCTCGCCGTAAGCGCGGCCGACGAGAACGCAGACAGGTTCTCCTCGCAGCTGCGCGAGTCGGCCGGTCAGGACGGCGTATTCGTCGTCGCGCTGCTCGACGTCGGGGAGCGGCTGGCCGACGGCTCGGCGGCGCCTTTCGACGCCGTGATCGCCAAGCCGATCAAGCAGTCGCGCCTCTACGACGCGCTCGCCGGCTGCGATCGCTCGGCCACCCCGGCGCCGCCGGTCGCGGACGACGTCCCTGCGGTCGCGGATCTGCGCGGACTACGGATCCTCATCGCCGAGGACAACCCCGTCAACCAGCAGGTGCTGACGCGGCAGGCAAGTCGCCTCGGACTCGTCGTGAACGCGGTCGAGAACGGCGAGGCTGCACTCGCCGCGCTCGCCGAGGAGAAATACGACGCAGTGCTCATGGACTGCCAGATGCCGGTGATGGATGGCTACGCCGCCACGCGCGCGATCCGCGGTCGGGAAGCCGCCGGCGGCCCGCGCATGCCGATCGTGGCTGTCACCGCGAACGCGATGCGCGAGGACTACGACCGTTGCCGCGACGCGGGTATGGACGACTTCGTCGCGAAGCCGGTCACGCTCGCCGCGCTGGCGCAGGCAATCGAGCGCGCCGTCCGCGGCCAGCAGCGGCGCCTCTCAGGCGGAGGAAGGCTCGCTCGAAGACGCTCTCGAGCGGGCGAACGGCGCCCACCGCGACGACGGGTTTGCGATCGACCGCTCGATCCTCGCCGCGTTGCAAGAGGACGTTGGCGGCGCCGGCGCTCTGTCGCGGATCATCCGCCTGTTCCTCGAGCAGCTCGACCCGCAGGCTGTCGAGATTCGCACCGCCGTGCAGGCGTCCGATCACGCCTCGGCGGCGCGCATCGCGCACCGGATGAAGTCGAGCAGCGCGACGCTCGGCGCGAGCGCGCTGGCGGAGGTGCTCGCCGAGATCGAGGCGGCCGCGAACGACGGCGACGGCGCCACGCTCGAAAAGCTCGGCCCGGGCCTCGCGCGCGCCGTCGAAAGCGTCCGCACCGCGTTCGAAGGCGTGACGGAAGGCCTGGCGGCTGCGAGCTAGTAGCGCGCTGCTCGCAGGCGCGTCATCCCCGCCTCGACCGCGTCACACCAAGCGCGGTGTACGCAAAGCGAGGAGCCCGGCCCAAGCGCAAAGGGGCTCAGTCCACCACCAAGGCCGGGCCCGCAGCGCTAGCAGGTCGTGTCGCACTCGGTCTCGCGGACCAGCTGCCAGGTGCCGGACGAGTTGAGGAAGAACGGTGGCGACTCCGTCTGGAGCGCGCCGTCGTAGACGTAGTTCTTGAGGTAGCCGGTGGACGCGCCCCCGCCCCCGTTGCCCGTTCCCACGACGCCGCGAAAGTCCTGCGCGAGTGCTCCGTCGACCTTCAGCGTCCCGAGGGTCGCGCCGCAGCCGTAGTTGTCGACGATGAACGAGTGATTGACGGCGAGGATCGCCGCGTCGACTTCGGGGTTGTTCAATGACGTGTAGTTCCCGCTCGTCCCGTTGGCGCCGTTCGAGGAGCACGGATGCGCGATCCGCACGAAGTCGTTGGCGATCAGCCCGAGGAAGTCGTTACCCGTCGGCTGCCCGTTGCTGTCCATGGTCGTGGTCACGTTGCCGGCGACGATCACGTCGTTCGCGCTTGCGATCGTGAGCGAGCTCGTGTAGCTGCCGATCACCGTCGCGTCACCACACGGATCGGCCGACGTGGGGTAGTCGGGCGAGCTGTTGTTGTACGCGGCGCAGGTCCCGGATCCGTTCTGGACGTAGATCACGCCATTCGTTGGATACCCGGAGGTCAGCTGCGTAGCGTGCCCGCTGTTATAGCCGGCGTTGGTGATAGTTATCGTCGAAGGAGTTGTCGTCCCGCTCAGGGTGATCCACGTCGGCCCAGTGAATACGCACCCTGCCGTCGCTGAACATCCGTTCGTCAACGAGGAGTTGCCGCCATTGGCTACGGTCTGGAGCGCGGAGTTGGTTGTCGGGAGCGGAAGCGTCCCGGCGTTCGTGTTGAGCGTGTGGTTGGCGGTGTTGAAAGTGGCATTGTTCGAACAGCCACCGTCTGAGTAGTCGCCGGGGGCTTCGGCGCTATCGGCCGGCGTCTCGGGGGAGCGCCCGAAGGTTGGGCTGCCGCAGATATCCAGGTAGTCATTGCTGTGCAGCGGCCCGTTGATCTGGTCACCGGTGATGAACTCGATGTCGCTGCAGTTCGACACACGCGTCGGCCCGATCATCGAGCCGTTGATCACCGACCAGTAGTAAGGGGGGGTTGCCGTCGAGTAGCCGTAGCTCGAGAGACCCGACAGCCACGAAGTGCAGTTGCCGCCATCGATCGACGGATCGCCCATCTCGTAATTGGTGAAGTACACGTAGTTGAGGAACGCCGGCGGCCGGAACTGGGCGACGATCGAGCGCGTCGTCACTTGGCTGCCGCTGAGGTTCTGTGAGGTTCCCGTCACCTCCACCCGGAACGAGCCCGAGCCGACGCTGTTGCCTTCGATGGCGGTGCCGATCGGGTTCGAGGTGTCGCAATGATCGTCGCTGCTCGGCGCCGTCGTTGCGGGGAGGATCTTGTAGCTGTAGCGCTCGATCGAGTTGTCGTCGGTCGACGCCGGAACCGCGGCGCTCACAGTCGGACAGGAGCTCCAGTAGCCGGTGTTTGCCTCGAGCTGCTGGCGGAACGCCGCGAGGCCAGCGTCGGCGGCGTCCAGCGCGCGGTTCTGATCGAGCGAGTTGCGCACCGGTAAGACGTCGCCGGCGACGGCATCCATCGCCGCGTAGGTGATGATCGCGGAGGCCAGCAGGACGATCACCGCGACCGCCATGCTGAAGCCACGCTCGTCCGCGGCGCGCGCTCGCCACCTGCGTGTGCGGATGCGCCTCATGAGCAGGGCTCCGGCGTGCTGGTGGGCGGCGTGCCGGACACTGGCGTGAGGCGCAACACGACCTGGTCTGAGAAGTCGACGCCGTTTCCGATCGAGGTGTTGTTGTCGGTCGCGAGCGCCTCGAACTGAATCGTGACCGCGGCGACGCTGGAGGCACTCGAGCTCGGCAGGTAACCGCCGACGAGCGAGTCGGCGGTCGTGTTCAGCTGGCCGCTGGCAGCGTACTGGTAGTAGCTGAAGATCGCGGAGGTGCCAGGCGTGTTTGCTGCGTGCGTGACGAGCGTTTGCGGGGTCGCGGGGCTGGCGGTCGTCGAGAAGACCCAATCCGGGTTCGAGCCGCTAACCCACTGATAGGTCGCGAGTTGGAGCGCGCCGCCGCTCGAGAGGGAGACAACGTACTCGTTGGGCTCTGCGGTGGGCAAGTCGCTCTGGGACGCGTAGAACGTGATCGAGTTCGCGCCGCTCGGGGGTGCTCCCGAGCCGGCCGAACTGCCGCCGACGACAGGGGACACCCCGACGCCCGCCACGCAGCTCGAGTTCAACAGCTGCTCGATCTGCAACAGCGCTGTCCGCCCCTGCTGGTTCGCATCGACGCGGTCTGCGCCGTTGGACAGCATGTGGTAGCTCGCGGCGAGCAGCGCCATCGCCGCAGCGGCCACGAGCAGCCCCGCGGCGGTCGCCGCGATCATCTCGATCAGCGTGTAGCCGCGCTCATCGCGCATGTGCCCGCGCAGGCTCATGGACAGCCCCCGCTGTTGGCGAATATGGCGCTGTTGCCGGTGGCGGTGGTCGAGGTCGGCAGCGTGAGCGACTCGATCGTCCTACCGGTGAAGTCGGTGTTCGAAAGCGACGAGAGCTCACCGGTGTTGGTGTTTGTACCGCTGTTGGCGATGCAGACGGCGAGCGAGGTGCCGTAGGGCGCAGGAACAGGGAACACCGTCTGACTGCTCACCGTGGTGGCGACGGGGTTGCTCGGCAGCGTGCGCGCGACCGGCGTCGAGCACGAGTCGTAGGTCGTGATCGTCCAGCTACTCGGCCAGCTCGTCACGGGCGTCGTTGACGAAGACTGCGCGTTGGTGACGATGAACTCGTCGACCGAGACGTTGTTGCCGGTGGAATTAGCGTCGTGCTTCGCGTCGACATAAACCTTGATGGTGTGCGTTCCTGAGCTTGTCCAGCTCTCTTCGAAAACCTCGACCTTGAAGGTCGAACTCGATGCATACGTATCGATATTTGGCGCGACGTCGGTGCCGTCCATGTAGACGTCGGCCTCGCCGTGATCCGGCCATTCAGATGTGATCCATGCGACGCTCGTGCCGGTGAAGGTAAGGCTCGCTGTGCTCCCGGCGACACCGGCGTAGTGCTCACCGCCGCTGTATTCGCCGCTGTTCGTGTAGGACGTCCAGTTACCGGCCGCAGCGTAGGTGATTGACGCACTTGTGTTCGGTACCTGTGTCGGCGTAGATGTTCCGACGATGAACGCGTCAATCACGATGTAGGAGCCACTGGAGCCTGTCGGCGTGCCGCTGTCGTCGACGATCTTTATCGTGTGCGTTCCCGACGTCGGCCAGACGTAGGTGAACGCCTGGTCCTGGTACACGGTCGAGGCGCTGTACGTGTTGACGTTGTGCGCGACGTCGGTGCCGTCGATGTAGACGTCGGCGTAGCCGTGGTTTGGGTACAGCTTCGTGACCCATGTGATGCTCGTGCCGGTGAATGTGTAGCTCGCTGCGTTGCCTGCGACGTTGCTGTAGTGCTCGCCGCTGTTGTAGTCGCCTGGCGTGCTGCCCTGGATCGTCCAGCCGTTGCTCGATCCGGTGCCCTGCGCGAAGGTCACCGAGGAGTTGCTGTCGTCGACCTCCGTGGTCCCCCCCGTGCCGGTGAAGGTACTCGTCAGCCCGAGCAGCATCGACGGCACGTTGACCGTCGCCGCGCTCGTGCCGCCCTCCGTGGGGGTCACGGGCGTGTCCTGGCTCGCCCCCGGGTCGTCGGCTGTGCAGGTGCCCGCGTACGCGTTGTAGCCGCTCGAGTACGGATAGAGGGTTGACCCTGAGCTGACCGTGCTGGGCGGCGTCGCGTAGCTGCCGACCGTGCCGAACGACTGGGCCGGGGACTCGCTAGTAGCCCCCAGCGAGAAGGTGTCGAAGGGGATCGCGCTTGTCGTCCCGTTGACCGTCGTCTGGAAGCTGGCGTTGATCGTCGCGGCCTGGGCGGCATCGAACGTGACCGTCTGCGTCTGGTTGTTGGCGAGCATGACCGACTGCGTCGTCGTGCCGCCGTAGGCAACGTACGGGCTCGGAATCGTCGCGCTGACGTTGTAGCTGCCTGCGGTGATCCCGACGAACAGGGCGCAGCCGGAGCTGTCGGTCGTCTGTGTCTGTGTCGCGGTGCTCGTCCCGGGACCGGTGATCGTGACGGTCGCGCCGGCAAGGCCGGTCGTGGGCGAGCTGGCATTGTCCTGCACCGCCACGACTATCTGCCCGCCGCTCGCCGGTGTGACCAGGCTGTGCTCCTCGATCGGCTGGCTGGTGCTGTTCTGCCACGTGACCTTCGAGGTCGTCGCGATGTAGTCGGCGCTGCCGACCCCGGAGGTGGTGCATGACTGCGACCCGTTCGAGGCCGAGTAGAACTGCGCCGTCGAGCTGATCGTGTAGGTCTGGTTATCGACCGTCTGCGTGTAGCAGCCGTTGCCATCGAGCGGCGCCGTGCTCGCACAGCTGCCCGAGGCGCTCGCCACGAGCTCCTGGACCGTCAGGCCGCGCAGGCGCTGCTCGTCCTGCTGCGCCAGCTCGATCGCCACCGACTGATGCCGCTGGCCGCCGGAGATGTGTGCGGCGGCCGAAAGCGCAGTGAAGACGGCGGCAGCGATCAGCGCGACGATCAGCGCCGCGAAGACGACCTCGATCATCGTGTCGCCCGTTTCCGAGAACGCACGCGTCAGAGTCGGGCTTCGACGCAATCCGCGCGAGCCCGAGCGGTCTGTATGGTCGGGTATGGGCTTCCTTTCGGCCGGAACGCTTTGCGCCGCATTGGTTCCTTCGACCGGATTGGCCTATCCGTTGAGCCTCGTTGACGGATGTTCGAATCGCGACAATGTCGCTGTGCTGCTGCTTTTCGACATTGACGGGACGTTGCTGCTCCGCGCGAGCGATCCGCACCGCCGGGCGATGCTTGAAGCTCTGTCGCGCGTCTACGGGCTCGACGATCCGGGCTCGCAGGCCGTCCCCGCGGCCGGTCGAACCGATACGCAGATCGCGCGCGACATCGCGATCGCCTGCGGGCTGCCCGAGGGGCGCTTCGACACTGCCCTGGACGAGTTTCAGGCGGCCTGCAGCCGCTCCTTCGCGCGATGCTGTCCGGGCAGCCTTGCGTCGCACCTTGCGCCCGGCGTCCTCGAGGCACTCGACGCGCTCTCGCGCGAGCGCACGGTCAGGCTCTCGCTGCTGACCGGCAACTACGAGCCGATCGCGCGACTCAAGCTCGAGCGCGCCGGCATCGCGCACTACTTCCCTGCCGGTCAGGGAGCGTTCGGCTCGGACGCCGAACAACGCGAGCTGCTCGGACCGATCGCCCGCGAGCGCGCCGGCGCCCCTGGCCCGCCTTACCCGCGCGCACTTACGACAGTGATTGGCGACACGCCGCTAGATATCGCCTGCGCCCGTGCCGACGGCCTGCGCGTCATCGCGATAGCGACCGGCCCATACTCCACAGCCGAATTGGCCGACGCCGACGCTGTCCTCCAAGACGCCGGCCAGCTGCACGCTGCGCTCTCCGTCCAAGCGGTCGTTCGCTGACGAGCTCAGCGGACCAGCCGCTTGTACGTTATCCGCTTGGGCCGGTCGGCATCGGGCCCCAGCAGGGCGCGGCGGTGCTCCTCGTAGGCCTCGAAGTTGCCCTCGAACCAAGTTGCGCAGCTGTCCCCTTCGAACGCGAGCACGTGCGTGGCGACGCGATCGAGGAACCAGCGATCGTGCGAGACGACGACCGCGCAGCCGGCGAAGGTGAGTAGCGCCTCCTCGAGCGCGCGCAGCGTGTCGACGTCGAGGTCGTTGGTCGGCTCGTCGAGCAGCAGCACGTTTCCGCCGCTGCGCAACAGCTTCGCCAGGTGCAGCCGGTTGCGCTCGCCCCCGGAGAGCTTGGCGACCTGCTGCTGCTGGTCGGATCCCTTGAAGTTGAACGAGGCGACGTACTGGCGCGAGCTCATCCACTGCTCACCGACCTTGATCTGGTCGTGCCCGCCGGAGATCTCCTCCCAGACCGACTTCGTGTCGTCGAGCGCGTCTCGTGACTGGTCAACGTAGGCAAGCTCGACGCTCTCGCCGACCCGTAGCTCGCCGCCGTCGGGCTCCTCCTGGCCGGTGATCAGTCGCATCAGCGTGGTCTTGCCCGCCCCGTTTGGTCCGATCACGCCGACGATGCCTCCACGGGGCAGCGAGAACGACAGATCCTCGAACAGCACCTTGTCGCCGTAGCCCTTGCGCAGGCCTTGGGCTTCGATGACCAGATCGCCGAGTCGCGGGCCGGCCGGGATGTGGATCTGGACTTCGTCGAGCTTCACCTCGGTGTCCTCCGCAAGGAGCGCTTCGTAGCGCGCGAGACGCGCCTTGCTGCGCGACTGGCGACCGCGCGGGTTCTGTCGCACCCATTCGAGCTCGGCCGCGATCGTGCGCTGGCGCGCTTTCTCCTGCTTCTCGCTTTGCGCGAGCCGCGCCTGCTTCTGCTCGAGCCAGCCGGAGTAGTTGCCCTGATAGGGAATCCCGCGTCCACGGTCGAGCTCGAGGATCCAGCCGGCGACGTTGTCGAGGAAGTAGCGGTCGTGCGTGACGGCGACGACAGTCCCCTTGTACTCGGCGAGGTGGCGCTCCAACCACTCGACCGACTCGGCATCGAGGTGGTTGGTCGGCTCGTCGAGCAGCAGCAGGTCGGGCTGGCTCAGCAGCAGCCGGCAGAGCGCCACGCGCCGGCGCTCACCGCCGGAGAGGTGCTCAACCGACGCATCTGGCGGGCGGGCAGCGCAGCGCGTCCATCGCGTACTCAACCGTCGTGTCGAGGTTCCAAGCGTCCGCCGCATCGATCTGCTCTTGCAGGCGCGCGAACTCATCGGCGGTCTCATCGGAGTAGTTCGTCGCGAGCTCGTTGAAGCGCTCGACGAGCGCGACGAGATCGCCGACGCCCTCGAGCACGTTCTCGCGGACCGTCTTGGCCGGGTCAAGCGACGGCTCCTGCGCGAGCAAGCCGACCTTGGCTCCGGGGGCCAGCTGGGCGTCGCCACGATATTCGCCGTCGACGCCGGCCATGATCCGCAAGCAGGCTCGACTTGCCGGCGCCGTTGTAGCCCAGGACTCCGACCTTCGCGCCGAAGAAGAACGAGAGCGAGATGTCTTCGAGGACCTTGCGGTCGGGCGCGTGGATCTTGCCGAGCTTGTAGGTCTGGAAGATGTATTCACCGGGCATCGCTTCGCAGGATACGTGGCGGTGCGCGCCTCGTCGCAGTGCCGCTTGAGATCGCCGCTGCTCAGCGAGGCGCGGCGAGCATCATGGCGCTAGGGTCCACGCTGGCATGGCGTACGTGTTTCTCGAGCATCGCTCCTCGCTCGAGCACATCACCGCGTCGCGGCCGGCGAGCTCGGCGATGAGTGTGAACCCCGAGCAGCCGACGCGGATCCTCGCGATCGAGCGGGAACTGGAGGCTCGCGACTGGTGCGGCTTCGAGCGCATGCAGGCACCGCCGGTCGAGCGTTCGCTCTTGACCGCCGTCCATCCGGAGAGCCACGTGGCGGAGATCGAGCGATTCTGCGCCGCCGGCGGCGGGCACATCGACGATGACACCGTCGTGAGTCCGGGGTCGTGGGAAGCGGCTCTACATGCCGCCGGCGCCGGCGTTCGCATGGTCGACCTGCTGCTGGACGGGTACGCGTCGGCCGTGTTCTGCTCGGTGCGCCCGCCCGGGCACCACGCGATGCCGTCGCAGTCGATGGGCTTCTGCATCTTCAACAACATTGCGATCGCCGCGAAGTACGCGGTCGAGGTGCGCGGACTCGAGCGAGTGATGATCTTCGATTGGGACGTTCACCACGCGAACAGCACCAACGAGGTGTTCCACGCCAGCAGCAACGTGTTGTTCGCCTCGATCCATCAGTCGCCGCTATTCCCCGGCACCGGTCCGGCGGATGATGTCGGCGAGGGTGCGGGCATGGGCTATACGGTGAACCTGCCGGTCCGGGCGGGATCCGGGGACGACGTGTGGATCTCGCTCGTCGAGCATGTCGTTGTGCCGCTTGCGTTCGCCTTCGAGCCGCAGCTCGTCCTGGTCTCGGCCGGCTACGACGCGCACCTCGAGGACCCGATGGCGGACTGCAATGTGACCGACGCCGGGTTCAGCGCGATGGCGCATGCGATCGCGGCGACCTGTCGCGAGCTCGCAGCGCCCGTCGGCGCCATGCTCGAGGGTGGCTACGCGCTTGGGACGCTCGCGCGCTGCGTGGCGACGACCCTCGAGGCGATGTCGACCGTGCCCGATCGCAACGGCCGCGCGGCTGCCCCGCTGGCCCGCGACGCGCGCCATCGGCTCGCCGAATGGTGGCCGCAGCTGGCGGCGGGCACGTCCGCTCGCTCGCGGTGACGCGCGCGCGCGGGTAACGCTGGCGCGGAGACCTGGCCGGCACGGATCCTGAACCTCGCCGAGCGGGCGGCCGTTCCCGCAGCACGGCTCGCTAACGTGCTTGGCTGATGGCGAACGTCTTCGATCTGGAGCAGGCGTTGCTGCTGCTCGAGCTTGAGCCTCCATTTGGCGTGCGCGACGTGCAGCTCGCGCGGCGGCGGATGGCAAAGCGCTGGCACCCGGACATCGCCCCGCCGGGCCGAGCGCACGAGCACCAGCGCCACCTGCAGGCGATCAACGACGCCGCGGACGAGCTCGAGAGCCTCGCCGAGGGATCGCGCGGCGGGAAGATCACGCTCGGCGCCGTCAAGGTCTCGGCCGCGGCCACGCGCCGAGCGCGCGAGGAGGAGGGGCAGCGTGCGTACGAAGCCGCGGAGCGCGCGCGCGCGGCCGCCGCTGATCGCGCGAAGCACGACCCATTCGCCGACCGGCTGCCCGACCATTCGGTCGTCCACCGCTACGCGCGCTGCCTGAGCTACCCGGAGTGGGGCGTCGGCAGCGTTACCGGCATCTACTTCAGCGGCGACGGAGACGAGGTCAAGCAGTGGGCGCGCGTGCTCTTCGCCGAGGGGGTTCGGACCGTCCCGGCAGGCAGCCTCAGCTTCGTCGACTTCTCAAAGCCCGATGCGGGTGCCGACCGGCTCGAACGCTTCATGACGGCTGCGACGCACGCTCTCGCCGAAGGTGATTACGCGCTCGCGGCGCAGCGGCTGATCTACGCGCGTGACGCTGATCCGGCGAACGTCGCGGTGCTGCGCCTGATGACGCTCGCCTTTTGGCAGGCCGGCAACCTCGAGGCGGCCGGCCGGGCCGTGCGCGACTGGGCGCGCATCGACGGCACGCGTCCCGCAGCCCACCGCTTCGCGGCGCGCATTTACGAGGACATGGGCGCGATCGACCTTGCGGCGGAAGCCGCCGAGCGTGCGGCCGACCGCGCGCCCGGCGACGCGCGCGAGTGGGAGCGGCTCGGTCGGCTTCGCTTGCGCCTGCACGATCCGTTAGGCGCGGCCGACGCGCTGCGCCGCGCGCAGACCCTCCGTCCGAGCGTCGAGGGCCTGCTTGATCTTGCGCTCGCGTTGACGCTGAGCGGCGATCTCGGCGGCGAGCTTTCGGCCTGCGAAGCGGCTACGCAGCTCGATCCGCGCTCGGTCGATGCCTGGGTCCGCCTTGCCCACGCGCTCGCACGCACCGACCGCATCAGCGACTGCCTCGACGCGTGCGCGACGGCTCTCAGGCTAGGCGCTGGCGCAGAGCTGCGCGACCTGCGTGATCGGATGCGCGAGGCCCGCCGGCGCGTACTCCCGGCTGCATAGCCGGCCTGGCGAGCGGAGATGCTTCGGCTTTCGTCCGCGCAATGCGGATCTCGCCCGCTGCGGCAGCCTCGGCGAGACGCCGGAACGCCTGCATTCGCTCGGCCGCGCCGATCCGCGGGGAGCGCTCGGCAGCCTCCCAGCGGCGCCGGAGCGCCGCGAGCCGCAGGTCCAGGATCTCGTCAGGTGGGCCTGACTGCTCGAGTGCCGCCGCATCGGCCTCGAGCACTCGCGCCTCTGCTCGCAGACAGTCCGGGTGATCGTGGCTCGGGCAGCGCGACAGCGCGGAGGCGTGGACCGCGAGCGCGTAGCGCAGCCGTGGCGTGAGCGGTTCGGCGACCCGCGCCCGCGTATGAACGGTCCGCTCGGCCTGACGCAGGCGCTCCTCGAGTGCGCGCATCGTTTGCCCGGCACGCTGCTCGGTCATCCAGGCGCTCCTCGCTGATCCCTGCCGCCACGCCGGGCGGGGCCCGAGCGCGAGCTCAACGACGGAGTGGCCTCGCCACTGCCATTCACGCGCGACCAGCGCGCAGAGGATGCTCTCGTTGAGTCGGCGCGCTTGCCATGCCGGCGGCCCGACCTGGACGGGCTCGGTACGCGGCGTTTGCATGGTGGCGGAAGCTACGCGGCGCCGCGGTCGCGGTCCAGTTGCGCCGGCGCCCACAACGCCCAACTTGAGGCAAACGCTTCGGAGAGCCTGTGAGCTTTTTGCCCTCTTAGCGGGTTCAGCCGATCCGCGGTCCGCACGGCGTCCCGAGTCGTCCGTAACCTGGCCTGCCGGTCATGCGTCTCATCGTTGCCCGCTGCGCCGTCTCCTATAGCGGCCGTCTCTCGACAACACTGCCAATGGCGGTGCGGCTGCTCGTGCTGAAGGCAGATGGCTCGCTGCTCGTGCATGCGGACAGCGGCGGCTACAAGCCGCTCAATTGTAGGTTGACGGAAGGCCGACGGCGCGCTACCGTCCAGCCATGTCGCAGAGCAAGCCGGTCGATGTCTACGTTCGCGTTAGCCGCGTCGGCACCCGCGAGCATCTGACCTCGCCAGAGGAGCAGGAGCGCGACGCACGACGCTTCGCCGAGTCGCGCGGGCTCGCGATCGGCGAAGTGTTTGCCGACCTAAATGAGAGCGGCGGAACGCTCGAGCGGCCCGAGTTCGCGAAAGTGCTCGCGCGGCATCGAGCGCGGCGAGTACGGGTGGCGTCGTTGTCGCGTATCTCTCGCGCGCCAGCCGCGACACGGCGCAGGGCCTCGCGCTGCTCGATCGCATCACGGCGCTGGGCGGGGAGCTGTACGCGCCCAATCTGCCGAGCGACTACACGACGGCAGACGGGCGCATGTTGACGACGATTCAGTTTGCGATCGACACGGGCTATCTCCAGCGCAAGGCGGCCGAGTTCGAGCAGGCGAAGCGCGGGGCGATCGAGGCCGGAATCCCGATCGCGAGCCAGGCGCCGTCGGCTACCGCAAGCGCGCGGACCGTCGCCTCGAGCCAGACCCGGTCGCGGCGCCCGTCGTCCGGCGAGTGTTCGAGGAGCGCGCAAAGGGTGCCGGACCGACGCGCTGGCGCGTCTGCTCGACGAGTCTGGCGTCACGACAGTCGGCGAAGTCGCCGACGTGGAGCGAAGTCGGCCGTGCAGCAGCTCATCGCGCAATCGTGTCTATCTCGGCGAGCTGTCCTACGGCAGGCCGAAGCCGCGCTATGTGAACCGCGAGAGCCCACGAGCCGATCGTCGATCTCGCTCTATGGCAGGCCGCGCAGCATCCGAACGGCAAGACACGTAGCTCCGCCGAGGACGGGCGGCTACACGCTCGCCGGAGTGCTGCGCTGCGAGCGCATGCGGCTACGCGATGAACGGCACGCGCACGAGCCGCGATCGCGGCTCCAAGCGCGTCTATCGCTGCCGTCGGCGCCACGCTGGCGGGATCTGCCCGGCGCCGGCCTACGTGCTCGCCGATGGCATCGAGCGCGTCGTGCATGGTGCCTACGCGGATCTCCTGGAAGCCGTCCTCGAGCATCATCGCCCGGGCGGCATAACGCTCGCCGGCAAGCCCGCGCCGTCGCTCGACGCGCTCGAGGGGGCGCTAGCGACGGCAGAGGCCGCGTTGCCGAGAGCCTCAAGCCCGAGATGGCGCGGCGGCAGGGGAAGGACTGGCCGAGGTCGTTCGCAGGACGCCGCGCGGCGCGCGATGCCGCAGCACTGGAGCTGGGCCGACGCCCGAGCCGAGCTCGGCGAGGATGCGGTCACAGTGTCGATCGAGGAGGCGCTCGCGATGTGGGAGCGCGCCAGCACCACGACTCAGCGCGAGCTGATCGCCAAGTGGCTACCGACCATCACGCTCTCAGTGATCCCCGCCACGCGCAACGCGCCGCGCTCGACGTGGGTGCATATCTGGCCGCAGACTCTCGAGCAGCCCGTCACGCCGCAACGGGGGAAGCGCCGCGACGACGACGCGCCGCCCAAGCTCTGCCCGATCGAGGATGCCGAAGGGACCTTCGTCTACCCGGTGCCGGCCTAGCGAACCTGTCGCTGGGCGCGCTTCCGGCAGCTCGCTCGGCGACAGACTCGAGCGTGCCGTCGGTAGCCGGCGAGTGACGAGCCGCAGAACGGACAGGCGCGTGTCTTACTTTCCGAGGGGTGGCGGACCACTGGCCCGGCTGCTCGCGTCCCGTCCTGCGCCGTCCCTGCGCGCGGTGGGCGCCATTTCGGCTCGAGCTCTCGCAGACGGCGCTCCAGCATCGCGAGGTCGTCCGCGGCGAGATCGCGACGAGCCACCTCATGCACTCCGTCGACGCCATGGCGCTCGGCGTGGCGGATGTAGTCGGCGAGCGCGCTCATGCGGCCTCCTCGGCATCCGGCAGCCACGCCGGCGGCCACGAGATCATCGCGGGGTCGTAGCCGACGACGCGAATCCTCGAGCCGGGGTAGAGCGTCACGGGCTCGCGGAGCCACGTGATCGGATTGCCCCGGTAGACGGCCGGCCGTGACGCCTCGGCGCGCTCAGCCGCCGTCAGCGGACGCGACGCGGCGCCCGCTGGCGCAGGCTCGGGCGGTTCAGCCTCAAGGCGCGCGACGAGCTGGCGCTGGACCTTGACCGTCTCCGGGGTCGCGGTCCTGCACTCGGCGCCCCAGCGCTCGAGACGGCGCTCCATCGCGACGAGCCGGGATCGCTCTAGCTCGAGCCGTGTCTGCGGCGCCGGCTGCTCGGTCCTCGACGCCGCTCGTCGGCGCTGCTCGGCGAGCAACTCCGCGCGGTCGGCGCTGACAGAGCCGCCACCGCTTGCGACCGTCCGGCGCCCTGCGCGAGCCTTCGATTCGGCGTCCATGCGCTCAGCGAGGCTCGGGCCGCCGTGTGGACCGCGGCGACGCTTAGAGGCGCTTGGCGGCGCGCTCACGATCGCCTCTGGCGCGGCAACGATGCCGACCGCAGAGCTCGCGAGCGCGCGGTTCGCCAGGTCGAACTCGTAATAGGCCCTCGGACGCCAGCCGGGGCCTTCGCGGTCGAAGTTCAGGAGCTCGAGCTTCCCGGTCAGGGTGCCGGCGCGAGCCTCGGGCTCGATGAGCGCCCACGCTTCTCGGAGCGTCGCGAGTTGTCGCTGAGTCCGTGGCCAAAGGATCTCGCAGAAGCCGTGGAGCTCCCAAGCGAGCTCCTCTGCGAGCTGGCGTAGTTTGGCGGTTCGGTCCATCGTCATCACCTCGTCATCTCGGCGAGCATGTCGTCGAGGTCGTCAGATTGAGCGCTCAGCCGCTTACGAATCGCCGCCGTGAGGCCCAGCTCGCGAGCGAGCGCGTTCGCGTCGAGCCGGGCGCGGCGTTCGAGCTCGACATCGGGAGCAATCACCGGCTGCCCCATCGAACCCTTCGCGATGAAGGCGCCCGCGGGGTCGGCCTTCGCCCGCTTCGCGATGCGCTCGCGCGCCAGTCGTGACATCGCCGACGCCCGGCAGTAGCGCTCGAGCGCGTCTACGTCGACGGGCTGCCAGATGCCGAGCTCCTCGAGCGCCTCGATCGAGCGGCGCCACAACGCACGCTCGGGCGCGGCGAAGTCGGCCGGCGGCTTCGGCGAGGTCATCCGGGCCGTCCTTCCGATTTCGGAGGCGCTGAAAAACGGCGCTTCATTTTGTGAAGTTCCTCCAAGCGGGAGGGTGAGAATGGAACTCCAACCATCCGCGCAGCGAACGACCACGACCCCCATCACTTGCTCCCGTGGTCGAGCAGCATGTGGTGCCGATGGCAGAGGCACACGAGGTTGGTTTCTACGTCGAGTCCACCTTTGCGATGCGGCACAAGGTGCGAGAGCTCTAGGGTCGTCGTCATTGTGAGCGCTGGCCCGTTTCATCGTCGATCGCTCGACAACGATGGCCGTCGCGCGCGAAGACGACCTTGCGGACTCGCTTCCACTCGGTCGAGCCTTGCCGCTTCGGTCCGCGGCACGGGCAACGTGTGCCTGTGTAGCGCGTGCGGCAGTATGGGCAGACGCGGGGCGATGGTCATAACCCGTCTCCCGTTGGGGTGCGGTCGCTGCGAGCTCCGCCGTGTGTCCATGGCGCAGGCTTACGCTCGGACTCGTCGACGCGCTTGAGCAGCTCGAGCGCGTCGTAGCGCGTGCGGTTGGCGAAGCGCATCGTCTCCGTCCGATGCTCGACACACGAGGCGCGCCGCAAGTCCTCGGCCATGTCGGCGATGAGGTGTAGTGCGTCCGCTACGGTCGTCCCGATCATCGACTCGTCACCGTCACCCGCTCGTGCCTGATGCCGAAGTCGATCGCTCGAGAGCAGCTCGGCTGGAACACGTCCAGGGACGCTGCGTCAGCTCGGGTTCATCCGATCCTCGACCTTGAAGCGATGCCGGCCGAACGCTGCCGGGCGCAGCGTGACGATGGACCCGAATGGGATCGTCGTGGAGCGCGTGGCTACGTCGCCGAAGCGAACGCGCTCGCCGCTCGCTGTGATCGTGCCGCTCGAGCACGGGGAGTACGTCGTTACGAGCTGCGTCGTCGCCGCGTCCCTGGACGACGGGATCACGGCGACGAGGGCTGCGATATAGATGAAGGCGCAGACACGATCACCGGATGAACGACACGGACGGCTCGGGCGGCGCGTCGGGATCGAGCACTACGCCGCCGTGCTTGTCGCGCTCGAGGTCGTCCGGGAGGACGATGCCGCCACGGTTCCTGTCGTACGGGCCGACGTATCCGCCGCCGGTTGCCAGGCGGTGGCGCTCGTGTCGGTCGAGTTCTTCGCGGGTGAGATCGCGCTCGCGACGCAACCGGCAGAAGCCGAGCTCGTCGACCGTGATCAGAGGCGCGGCGCTGGCGAGCTGATCCGGATGGACTTCGACCGCCTGGCCGCTGAGCGTGTCGATGTAGCGGCCACTCATGCCGTTGCCGCGGTCGCGGCCGACGATGAACGCCGCCGGCAAGCACGAGGCGTCCGCGAGCTTCTGGCGGATCTCCTTCAGAAGCGCCGGCAAGCTCCATCGCGATTCGCCGCCACCGACGTACGTGGCCTGCGTCGAGAGCGCTACGAGGTCGGTCGCGCTGTGAAACGGAAGCGTCCCGTCGCTCAGGACGTTGCCGACATGCACCCGCGCGAGCGGATCGTCGGCCGGACGCTTGACGCCGTGGAACGCGCGCCGGCCGGCCTTCTCGGCCTCGCTCAACTGACGGTCGAAAGCGTCGATCGGCGGCCAGCGCGACCTCGAGCAGCGCCCGCGTCTGCACGCATTCAGCGATGTACTCGTCGACAAGCTCGGAGCGGCGGTCGTCGACGAGCGCCGCGCGCTCGCGATCGAGCTTGCCGATCTCGGCTTCGACCTGCCGCAGACGCGGCACGGTGTCGGCGATGACCTGCTCGTTCTCAGCGACGCGCTCGGCGATCTCCGCGACCTTCGGCTAGGCGGTTCTCGGGTGACGGCGGCGCGGAGTTCGGCTTCGCGCTCGTGCGCCGCGCGGTCGATCGCGCGCTTCGCCTCGCGGAGCTCGCTCCCGATCTCCGACTTCTGCCGCAGGCGTTCCTCGCCGCGTTCATCGAGGATCTGCGAGCAGGGTGGCCAACGTGGGCGCGGGCCGGGGTCGTTCTGCGGCGCGGTAGATCGACCCACCACCGAATAGGGCCGCTCGGCGGTGATCTGTCGAGCGCATTCGCCGCGTCGGTCCAGTACAGCGCCTTATGCTCGGCGTCCTCTTCAGCATCGCGGCCTGCTCGTTCGAGAAGCAGCGTCTAGAACGTCGCGAGGTCGATCAAACCTGTGAGCATCCGCTGCGGCGAAGCTGCTCGGCGATCGGCGGCTCGGCAGTCCGTACTGGCGCGGATGCGCGAGCTGTCTGGTGCTGTGCCTTGACGTGCACTTCTTGAGCGCTCGGCAGCGAGTCGAATGACACGCGCCCGCATCTGTCGGAACACCTTCGGGGTCGAGGCGATTCATCTGGTCCAGGTCGCCCGCTTAGGCGCTCGAGGTCGCCAGCTCCGTTGAGGATGCTGCGCAAGCGCTTGCTCGTGCTTCGGCGAGCGCCTCGGCGTGCTCTTCTTGCTTACGCTTGAGCTGCTTGAGCGCGGCGCGCGAGGCGCTGTCGGCCTCGGCGGCGCGCTGTTCATAGGACTTGGCCATCTAGGCTCGCTTTCTTCGGTTGACGTGGGGACGACCCGCCACTGCTGGCGCGGCCCAATCTGGGCTCCGCCCGCTAGCGAGCGCCAGCGCCACGAGGGCGCGTCGACGCGCGGACGACCGACGCGGCGTCGGCGCGGGCTCGGGCTCGGGCATCGGCTTAGGCTTGACGAGCTGATGAGGACGCGGTGTGCGCGTGTTGTCGGGCGCTTACGAGTGGTCATCCTCTCGTCGCCACCCTCGGGTCTTGCGAGGCGATTAGGTCGAGTGAATATGTCTCCGCGCCACCGAAACGGGCTCGCGCGCGCGATCCTCCTTGATCGTCTGGACGCATGAACCTTCTTTCTCTCTCTCTATGTTCTGACCTCTGATCTGTGACTCACGTGTGACTCATGCGTGCGCCCGCGCGTTCCTTCGCCTTACGGTTAAATGGGCGTCAACGACGCGGGTCTGCTCGATCTCGGCACGAGACTTCTGCTCGGTGAGGAATCGGACAATGTGCACGCCGCCGTCTTTGGCCGGCTTCCACAGTCCGGCAGTGAGGAGCGCAGCCACGGCCTCGTCGTCGATGCCGGCGACTAACGAAGCGACGACGGCCGCGGGGAGAATGCCATCCGTCTCGTGCTGCGCTGTCCCACAAGTAGCAGTCGTACGTAGAGCACGATGGCCGCAGCTCCGCCGCGATACTGGGCCTCGAGGCGCGAAGCGTTGTCCCGGAAGCTGGTTGGCAATTTCGGAGCCAGTCCATGTCACGTCACCTCGACGAGATAACCGGCGGCGACCACGCGTGCGAGTGCGGCGGTCAGCGCATCGGGTGACTGGAGCAGTCGCCAGCTCAGCTCCTCCAGGTCGAGCTCGACCGCGCCCTCGCCGTTCCAGTCGACAGCAGTCGAGACCATGACGCCTGCGATCACGCAGGCGCTAGCGCGGTCATGCTGTAGCGGCGGGAAACGATGCAGGACGAATGCCTCGCGGAGGTCTTGCTCGGCCGTCGGCTGCGGCCATGCCCGCCCGATCCGCACGCGCCGTAGGGACCCTGCGGGCGCAGGTCGGCGCCGGGCTGCGCGTAGATCCGCTGGCCGGTCGCATCGGCGACGTACGTGGTGCCGGTCGGCTCCGCCTCGGCTGCGGGGGTCACACGTCCTCCTTTGGGTCGTCGGGCGGCGCTGGAATGCCGACTTCGATCTCGCAGATAAGCCCGTGCGTCGCTACGAGCGCCCGCGCCTTCTCAGAGCGCGACCGCCTCTGGTTGCTCCGGGGTCGAAAACGCCTTGAGTGTGAGCGCCCGGACGCGCGAATCGTGCCGCAGAACGTTCCGCTAAGGGCCGTCACTGATCTGTCGCCGCACCGCCCAGTAGTCGACGCCATAGAGCTGCTCCTCTCAAGCGCTCCAGCGCGTAGAACGCGACCGGCGGCCACCGCTTGACCAACCTATCCACGAATCTGTCGGCGTCGGAGAACTCACCACTCGACCGACGTTTTGCCGGCGCCTTCCGCCTAGCTCGCGCATGCCGCGCCTGCCGCACCTCGCGGACCTGCGCGGCGGTCGGCGTCGGGCCGTGCTCCTCGACCGCCTGTGCCCACGTCTCGCGGAGCTCCGTCGGCTGGTCGCGAGCGGTGCTAGCTCACGAGCGACGGCCTCGTTTCGTGGGGCCGGGAGCTCACCCTCGACCGTTACAGCTGTAACGGTCTCCGAGGCGGCCATAAGCTGCCGAGCCCGACTGCTATTGAATCCCCCACCGCTCCCGGCAGTAGTCCTCAAAGGTCGAATGCGTCGCGCGGTAGGAGACGGTCCCAGCGGATCGCGAAGAGTGCGTTGCCGACTTCGATGAAGCTGCGCAGCCCGCGCTCGATCTCGCGCTCGTACCACTCCAGGTTCTGCTTCTCGTGAGCGGTGAGCTTGCCGGCCGCGATCGTCTCGGCGGGGGTCTCGTAGGGCGGCGAGACGCGCGCCGGCTGGGGCGGCGAGGCGCTAGCCGGCGCCGTCACCACGCCCATCCCTCGCCCGTCCGCTCAAGGTTCGCCCTCGCCTGCGCGGGAGGAGCCGTCTGCCCGACAAGCCACGCACTGAAACGAGCAGCCGGGGGCGAACCTCAGAGGAAGGGCGCAGTGCGTAGGGCAGACATCGCACTCGATCGTAGCAGATCGACTGACACGTTGATCAGGCGCGCTGCGTCAGACATGCCTCTCAAGTCGCGGCGCCCGACTACCGTCCTCGCGATCTGCAGAATGCGACCGATGCACGCGATCGACCTCGAGATCAAGGAGCGCGCTCGGCGCGCAAAGGCGCAGTGGACGAATGCGGAGATCGCCGAGCGGATGAACCTCGCGCGGCCGGAGATCGGCGCGAATAAGGCGCAGGTCGACCTATGGCTCATACCGGCGTCGGAGGCGTGGCCATCCCCGCGCGGGCAGTCGTCGCGCTCGCGGAGGCGCTCGAGACGACGCCGGCCTACCTACTCGGGGACGCAAGACTGGGACGAGGCGGCGTTCGCGGAAGTCAGAGAACGAATGGCAGCGGTCGAGCAGAAGCACGCCGAGCAGGCGAGAATGCATCGCGCGCTAGTCGCCGCCATGGAAGGCGAGCGGCTCGACCCCGCCGACGCCGAGCTTCTTCCACGACGTTTCGGACGCTCGGTAGCGAGCTCGGCCTCGAGGACGCCGGCTCGACCTAAGGTCGCGACTTACCCAGTGCGAGCCGATCGTTCAGCGCTTGCGCCCCAGATGGGCGTAATCTCGGGTAGCGACGAGCGGCCGAGGATCGCAATTGAGAGCGCCCGTCCTCTCGAGATGCCGGTGCTTGCGGCCGTAGCTGACGCCCTCCGCGACGAGGGCTTCCACGTCGAGCACAGCTACCCACAGGAGCAGCGCTCGATCGAGGCCGCAGCGGCGGTATTTGTGGCGCTCCGCCTGCTCGACGTAGCTGGTGACGAGGCGATCAAAGGCGTCGTGTCCGCGGTGCGCGAGTGGATGCGCCGCGACCTCGAACTGATCGTCGCCGAGCGCGGACATCAACGCCCCCGACTCGCATCTATTCGGTCCGCACGGGAGAGGTACTCCTCGAAGTCACCGTCGACGAGGACGATGCTAGCGCTGCCCCTGAATCCCCCTGAGAGGCCACAGTATCCGCTCCCCCACGACGGAACGGATTAGGGGTGGTCGGCCTAGGGTCCGACCTGAAGGCCGAACGCAACCCTGGCCCGGCGCCGGCTCGGGTCGGTAGCGGGCCGAGCGGAGTTCATGGCCGCAGCGGTGCGGCACTAGCACGGCTACGATGCGCGCTAGGACGCGATGCGTGCGCGATGCGTCATCCTCTGCGTTGCGAGTTTGCTCGGCGTTCAGGCATGCGGTGGTGCGGCGGAACGGCGCCGCACCATCACTCATCGCGCGCCGCTCGCGCCCGATCCAGCAGTTCGCAGTCGGGGCCGGATATGGGTACGGGAGCCACGTTCCAGGTCGATCCCAGTTGGTCTGAAGTCGAGACTTGCGACTACCTCATAGGTCGCGTCGAGGGCTATCTTTCGTCTTACTATGCGGCCAACGATCCTGGGATACGTCCCGGTGGCCAGCGAAGCCACGTGTGGTTATACGGGCGGTGGCGAGACAGTTGCGGGCGCCCCGTACAACTGGGATGTACTTGCCCCGGCATCTAACGGATTGGCATCGCCCGCGGCGGGGAGAGTTCTTCATTAACATTGACGCCAGCGGGAACGCGACGGTAGCCGAGGCGACAATCAGGTAGTCGGCCGCGGGCCACCGCGCGGCGTTAGTCCGTCCCACCGTGCCGTCCGAACGTGACCCGTTCGCCGAGTATTTGGGTGTTCAGATGGGCGGTCCCCTGCCCCCTTGCGGTCCCCCGCCCCCTTGACGTGCCGGCGCTACGATCCTCCAGGCTGGCGAGCGGGCTATCCCGAGAGGAGGACACTGATGTGGGTGATCCGATGCACGGACGAGCAGTGCGGGCAGGTCACATATGCCGCACAGATCGATGAGCTGATCGGACAGCATCGGGACGATGCAGGTTGGTTCCTCTGCGGCCTCTGTGGGAAGCATGGCTACATCGAGAAGTCGTTCGCGCGCCAAGAGGGGGAAGGTCAGACGTGGGCGCCGTTCCTGAAGGGCGCCATCAAGCTCGAGTACCCCGACGACACCTATCGTCCTTTTGCCTTTCTCGTCGGGCGCACGGCCGACGACGGCGAGGTAGACAGCGTGTGGGTCTCGTACTACAAGGATTCTTCGCGAATCAGGCGGAAAGCTCGAAGATGGGCTACGGCCCATGGGCTGGTCCGCCTGTCCTCGAGCTCGAGCAGGTCGCGACTCTCGTGCGTACGCTCGTGGGCACCGGACTCATGGAGCAATCGATGCTCGAGCCACAATAGGTCCGAGACGGATACGTTCGCCCATGCGTCTGATCGTTGCTCGCTGCGAGATCACCTACAGCGGCCGCTCTCGACGTTCCTACCGATGGGCGTGCGCTTGGTGATGATAAAGATGGACGGCTCCGTGCAGGTTCACTCCGACGGCGGTGGCTCTAAAGCCAAGCCGCAGAACTGGATGACGGCGCCCACGGCGATCGAAATCGATGGGAGATCCGCCCGAAGCGGATCGAGGTACGAAAGCTCAACGGCAGCGAGCTGCTCGAGGTCGAAATCGAAGAGGTTCTCGCCGACATCTCCCACGAGGCCGATCTTGCGATTCCGCTCGAGAAGGACGGCGTCGAGCGCGACCTGCAGGAGCTGCTCGCGGAGCGTCCTGTCCACTGCGGCGAGGGGTTCCGCCTCGTGCGCCGCGAGTGGCCGACCGACATCGGTCCGGTCGACTTGATGTGCCGCGACGACGCCGACGGCTGGATCGCGGTTGAGATCAAGCGCATCGGCACGATCGAGGCGGTGGAGCAGCTGGCCCGCTACCTCGAGCGAATCCGCGTCGATCCCGCGATGGCGGACTGCCGTGGCGTCCTCGTGGCGCAGACGATCAAGCCCCAAGCCCGTACGCTCGCCGGCGCGCGCGACATCGCCTGCGTCGAGGTCTCGCTCGAAGAGCTGCGCGGTACCCGCGAGCCGGAGCTGAAGCTGTTCGCGGCTTGAGGGCTTCGCCCTCAAGCCGCTCACTGGCTACGAGGCATACCGCGGCGCCGGCAGTGCGCGTACGTCCACAACGATCGGCGTACCTGGACGCAGGCCATCAGCGGGAGGCTTGC
The DNA here is from genome assembly GCA_963773395.1 of uncultured Solirubrobacterales bacterium. Classification (GTDB taxonomy): domain Bacteria; phylum Actinomycetota; class Thermoleophilia; order Solirubrobacterales; family Solirubrobacteraceae; genus Palsa-513. Next base: position 559,009 of record CAVZAY010000001.1, read on the forward strand.
GGCCGCGACGCTACCGTTCGCCAGGGAAGAGCATCGGGAACTGCGACACCGGCTGGCTGATGTCGAGCGCGGTCCGCACGATGCGCGTCTGCTCCTGGGCGTGCGCCGCCGGGTAGCCCTCGCCCGGGCTCGCGCGCTCGGGGCGACCGATGTAGGCGAACTCGAGCGGCGTGTCGCTGATGATCTGGCGCAGTCGCTGGGACATATACGCGCGCGCGCCCATGTTGCGCGGCTCCTCCTGCGCCCAGACGACCTCGCGGAGCTTCGGATAGCGTCCGAACAGGCTCCGAACCTCCTGCTCCGGAAACGGGTAGAGGACCTCGACGCGGCCGATCGCGATCTCCTCGGCGGCGGCGCGATCCGCGTGGGCGACGAGGTCGTAATAGATCTTGCCGGTGCAGAGGATCAGGCGCGTGACCTTCGAGTCGTCTATTCCCGGCTCGGCGAGCACCCCGTAGACGCGGCCGTCGGTGAGCTCGGCCAGATCGCTCATTGCCTGAGGTAGGCGTAGCAGCGACTTCGGCGTCATCACGATCAGCGGCCGCTGTTTGACGATCTGGGCCTGCTGGCGAAGCAGGTGGAAGTACTGGGCCGGAGTCGTCAGGTTCGCGATCCGCAAGTTGCCCTCGGCCGCGAGCTGAAGGAAGCGTTCGAGACGCGCGGATGAATGCTCTGGCCCGGATCCCTCGTAGCCATGCGGAAGCAGCAGCGTCAAGCGCGAGGTTTGACCCCATTTCGCGAGGCCGGAGGCGATGAACTGGTCGACGATCACCTGGGCGCCGTTGACGAAGTCACCGAACTGAGCCTCCCAGAGCACGAGCGTCTGCGGAGCCTCCTGGCTGTAGCCGTATTCGAAGCCGAGGCAGCCGAGCTCGGAGAGCGGGCTGTTGTAGAGCTCGAAAGCCGCGCTCGCGTCCGGCAGGCTCTGCATCGGGCAGATCGTCTGCCCGTTGCGGGCATCGTGCAGGACGAGGTGGCGCTGGCTGAAGGTTCCGCGCTCGGTGTCCTGACCCGTCAGGCGGATCGGGTGGCCTTCACGCAGCAGTGCGGCGAAAGCGAGCGCCTCGGCGTGCGCCCAATTGATGCCCGTGCCGCTTGCGAATGATTCGCGCCGAGACTCTAGGAAGCGAACAAGCTTCGGGTGAACCGTGAAGTCGTCCGGGATCCGCAGCAGCTGCTCGTTCAGCTCCGACAGCACCTCGGCAGGAACGGCTGTCATGACATCCGGCGAGGGCGTGCTGTCGAGCCGGTATTCGCCGGTCGGCTGGTCGTGGATGCCGCCTTCGGCGACCTGTGCGAGCTTCTCCTTGAGCTCCTGATGGGCCTGCGCGAGCACGTCCCAGACTGCCTGCTGCTGGGCGGCGACCTCGTCGCGGCTGACGACACCGGCGGCGATCAGCTGGTCGGCCCACAGCTCGCTGACGCGCTTGTGCGTCTTGATCGTGTTGTACATCTCGGGTTGCGTGTAGGCCGGTTCGTCGGCTTCGTTGTGACCGTAGCGGCGATAGCCGATCAGGTCGATCAACGTGTCGTGGCCGAACTCCGCGCGGAAGGCGTACGCGAGGCGAGTCGCCTGGATGCAGCCCTCGACGTCGTCGGCGTTGACATGGATGATCGGGACGTCGAAGCCCTTTGCGAGATCGGAGGCCCAGCGCGTCGAGCGGCCGTCGTCGGGTTCGGTGGTGAAGCCGATCTGGTTGTTTGTGATCAGGTGCAGCGTGCCGCCGACCTGGTAGCCGTCGAGCGCCTGGAGGTTCAGCGTCTCGGCGACGACGCCCTGGCCAGGGAAGGCCGCGTCGCCATGGATCACGACCGGCACCGCACGGGTCACGGATTGCGCACGTCCGTGACCCCTCCTGCGTCGTTTGCGCCGCGCGGGTGGCGCCGATCACGACCGGTGCGACATATTCGAGGTGCGATGGATTCGACTCCAAGTTGACGCGGACCAGCTGGCCCGACGGGAGGCGCTTCGCGCCCTGGGCGCCATGGTGGTACTTGACGTCACCGGTGCCGCCCTGCGGCTTGTTCGTCGTGATCGCATCGAGCATCGTCGCCCCTTCGAACTCCGCGAAGATCGACTCGTACGCGCGTCCCAGACCGTGGGCGAGCACGTTCAGGCGACCGCGGTGGGCCATCCCGATCACAACCTCCTCCGCGCCGTCGGCGGCGGCGAGGCCGATCATCTCGTCGAGCATCGGCACGGTCATATCGACGCCCTCGATCGAAAACTGATGCTGACCGAGGTAGGCCTTGTGCATGAAGCGCTCGAGCGCGTCGACTTCGACGAGGCGCTTGAGCAACGCGCGCCGCTCGTCATTCCTGAGCGGCTGCCGAAACGCGCCGCCCTCGATCTTCTCTCGCAGCCAGGTGCGCTGACGGTGCGAGCCGATGTGCTCGATCTGGAAGGCGATCGTGCCGCAGTAGACCTCTTGCAGGTGCGGGTAGGCCTCGGCGAGCGTCCGCCCGGGAACGTGGATCTGGAGGATCCGGGCCGGGATCTGCGCCATCAACTCTGGCGTCAGGCCGAGCGGGCCGGGGTCCAGCGACGGGTCTCCGACCGGCGGCGAGCCGAGCGGGTCGAGCTTCGCCGCCAAGTGCCCGTACGTGCGGTGCGCTCGCACGAGCGAGACGGCGGATTGAACGGCGGCGAGCAGCTCCTCGCTCGGAGCGGCGGCGCCGCCGGCTGCGGCGAAGCGGCGTTACCCGAGTCTGCGCGGGGAGCTCGAGCCCAGCGCCGCGAAGACAGCCTCATAGAACGAGTCGGCGCCGCCCAACAGTGACTCGACCAGCGCAAGGAAGCGGCCGGACTCCGCCCCCTGGATGACCCGGTGGTCATAGGTTGACGTCAGCGTCATCACCTTCTCCGCGCCGAGCTGGGCGCCAACCGCAGCAAGGCCCGGCGGATAGGCGATCGCGCCAGCCGCGACGATCGTGCCCTGCCCCTCCATCAGGCGCGGTACCGACGCCGACGTGCCGATACCGCCCGGGTTCGTCAGCGTGATGTTCGCGCCCTGGAGATCGTCGGCGGTCAGGCTGTTCGTGCGCGCGCGTTCGACCAGGTCGTCGTAAGCGGCCAGGAACGCGTCAAAGGCCAGGTTGCCGGCGTCACGCACGACGGGGACCATCAGCGCGCGTGATCCGTCCCTGCGCTCGACGTCGACGGCCAGGCCGAGGTTGACGGCGCCGTCGTCGAGTCGGTGAGGAATCGCGTCGATCTCGGCGAAGTGCTGGGCCATGACCGGCAGCGCCGCGGCTGCTCGGGCGACCGCAAACGCGATCAGGTGCGTGAAGGAAACCTTCTTGCCGGCTTGCTTGAGTTGCCCGCGCCGCGCATCGAGGTGCCGACCGCGAGCGTGCGGAAGCTCGTCGCTGTCGGAATCTTGCGACTCTCCTCCATGTAGTGGACGAGCATCGCCGCTCCGCCCTTGATCGCCGTCGCTGACGCCGCCGCTAGCCTCGGCGGCGGGCTGGCCGGCCGCATCCAGGACGTCGGCCTTCGTGATGCGCCCGCGCGGGCCGGAGCCGGCGACGGTCGTGAGATCGACCGAGTGCGCGTCGGCCGCACGCCGCGCAACCGGCGAAGCAGCGGCCCCGTCGGACGCCGCCGGACGGTCCTCTGCAGCGTCGCGAGCAACAGGCGCAATTGCAGCCATGGTCGTATCGAGGACGGCTTCGCCGGCCTCGATACGACCAATCACTTGGCCGACGGTCACGGTGTCGCCGTCGCTCGCGAGGAGCTCGCTGATCATCCCGCCGGCAGGCGCCGGAAGCTCGACGTCGACCTTGTCCGTGGAGATCTCGACAACGGTCTGGCCCGCCTTGACGCGTCGCCTACCGCGACCGTCCAGGCGAGGATCGTGCCTTCGCTGATCGACTCGCCGGCTTTCGGGGTGACGATGTCGACGATCGTCGGCGGCGTCGGTTCGCCTCGCGCGGCTGCGGTCGGCTCGACGGTTGCGACGGGGTCGAGCCGTTCGTCGGAACGATCTCGGCGAGCACTGCGCCGACGCTCACGCTGTCACCCTCGGCGGCGTGAACCTTCACGAGCGTGCCGGAGGCCGGGGCGACTACCTCGGCATCAACCTTGTCGGTCGAGATGTCGACGATCGTCTCGTCGGCGGCGACGCGATCGCCTTCGGCCTTACGCCAGCCGAGGACCTTGCCCTCGGCAACCGAGTCTCCCATTTTCGGCATGACAACCTGGATCGTCGTCTCGACGGCCATTACATGCACTCTAGCGTGGCGATCCCCCGGAGCCGGGCAGTTGGCGGGCGCCCGCGCGGCGGCGTTGCTCGCGCACGAACTCGACGCTCCCGAAGAACGGCGCGATCCCGCCGAGCACCGCCACAGCGACCGCGATCCGTAGCGGGATGATGCGCGCGCGTGCCGCGTACAGGCAGGCGAGCGACATCAAGATCCAGAGGATTCCGTGGCTGAAACCGAGGATCACCGTCGCCGGCTGCGGATTGTGGAAGCCGAAAGCCACGATCAGCAGTGCGGTGTAGATCGCCGAATGGGTTAACGAGACTCGCTCGAGGTTCTTGAACGTGATCACGCTTCGAGCAGGCGCCCCATGTCGCGAACCGCGCCGTCGGCTTCGGGTGGCCACTGCTCCGGATCGGACGGCCACCACGCGTAGCCCGAATGCTCGGCGTCGAAGACGACGGTTGCGTCCGGTGGGACCCAGGCGATGCCAACGAAGAGGACGAGGCGGTGTGGAGGCAGATGAGCGCTTCGATCGTCAACTGCGCGGCGTCCAGCGACCACTCCTCGAACAACTCGCGGCGCAGCGTGTGCACCGGGTGCTCGCCGGCCTCCACCGAGCCGCCGGCGCCGAGCGCCCAGCGGCTGGGCCACGAGGCGAGCCAGTCGGCGCGATGACCGGCAAGCCAGCGACCGTCGGTCGTGCGGACGACGCACATCGCGGCGAGGCTCTGCAGCGCGTCGCTCGCGCTCAGGCGCAGCGACCAGCGGATCGGTTGCAGCTCGAGCGTAAGCCCGTCCGGGGTCGCGCGGAAGCTGACAAGTCGCGCGCTGGTGCCGTCATGGGAGGGGGACCCGCGTCGCGCTAGTTCGGCGATCGCGTCGTTCGCGGCTCGGGCGGCCGCAGGCGGCGGATGGTAAGGGTCCTGCGACCAGGTCACGTGTACCTGTTCAGGGCGCCAGTTGCCGCGGGCGAGCGTACCCGGACTCAGCTCCATCGGCCGACAGGCTATGCCCTGTGGGACGCGGAAGGCCTGCTGATATAGTTAGAAGTACTAACTATATGACTGTAACTGTTGCCACTCCGACTGCGCGCGAAGAGCTCCCGGCGCGCCTGCGGCGCGTGACGATGAGGCTCTCGCGACGGCTGCGGCGCGAGGCGGGTAGCGGCCTTCCGCCCGCGCTGCACTCGGCGCTCACCACGATTGGCCGCCGCGGCCCGATCACGCCGAGCGAGCTCGCACAGCTAGAGGGCGTGCGCCGGCCGACCGCGACACGCCTGCTGGCGATCCTCGAGGACCGTGGGCTCGTCGCGCGCACACCAGACCCGCTCCGACAGGCGCTCGTGCCGCGTTGCGGTGACCGAGCCGGGCCGCGCACTGCTGCGAGAGAGCCGGACTCGCCGTGACGCCTATATCGCGCGCCGCCTCGCCTCGTTCGAACCCGATGACCGCGCCATACTCGACCGCGCACTCGCACTGCTCGAGCGCATGATCACGGAGGAGCGATGAGCTTCTGGGGCGGGACGGGCGCGGGTGGCGCAGGCCATGGCATCGGGATGCACGGCGATGGGCGGGCGCGTAGCGGCGCGCGCGGCGGACAGCGTGTGCTCGGGCCGAGCGAGCCGCCGCCGCCGCTGATGGATCCCGAGCGCGAGCGCGACACGCACCGCATCGTGCGTCTCTTCGCGCCCTACCGCTGGCAGCTCGCCCTGGTGCTCGCGCTGATCGTGGTCTCCTCGGGCCTCAGCATGCTCTCGCCGTTCCTGCTGCGCGACGTCCTCGATAAGGGCATCCTTCACCACGACACGACCCTCCTGACCGAGCTCGTCGGCGGCATGATCGCGATCGCGATCGTCACCGCGGCGCTGAGCGTCGTGCAGACCTACGTCTCGACGGAGGTCGGCCAAAGCGTGATGCACGACCTGCGCGTCGCCGTCTATCGCCACCTCCAGCGGATGTCGCTGGCGTTCTTCACGAGGACGCGGGGCGGCGAGGTCCAGTCGCGGATCGCCAACGACATCGGCGGGATCGACAACGTTGCGACGAACACCGCGACGACGATCGCCCAGAACGCCACGACGGTGCTGGGGGCCACGATCGCGATGGCGATCATGAGCTGGCAGCTGGCGCTGATCTCCTTCGCGCTGATGCCGCTGTTCGTCTGGATAACGCGGCGCGTCGGACGCGAGCGCCGCG
>CAVZAY010000002.1:0-1429013 GCA_963773395.1 uncultured Solirubrobacterales bacterium
CAGCTTTGCCCCCTGGGACATTGACCCCGGCCTGCACGGAACGCTGTGGTTTACCGACCTGGGCGCCAAGGGCATCAGCGACGAAGGTCCCTCGAGCCAGGGCACTCCGGGCGGCGGCTCGATCGGGCGGATCACGCCGTAGCGAGACGCGAAGCATTTCGACGGAGGACGCGTGCAATGGCTGGAGTCGACTCACGCCTTCCGTTCGCAATGCCGACGAAGCAGGAGTGCGCCGGACGGCGCACCAGACACCAGGAATGGACGAGACGCGAGCGTCTGGGAAGTCTCGCTGCTCACTCCCGCTCTGGTCGATTAGCACGAGCCTGCCGAGATCGCCGCTCGTTACCGGTCCCGCCCAGGACCATAAGTCTTGACTTCTAATTAGTGCTGGCTTATAGTTCTGTCGTGGCGTGGGAGATCTTGCTGACCGAGCGGGTCGAGCGCTGGTTGCTTGAGGAGCTTGACGACGCGGGACGGGTTCAGATCATTCCCGCTATCGACAAGCTCGAGGAGGTCGGGCCGACGCTCGGCCGGCCGATCGTCGATCGAGTGAAGGGCAGTCGCCGACACAACATGAAGGAGCTGCGCTCTACCGGCGGCAACATTCGCATCCTGTTCGCGTTCGACCCGCAACGTCAAGCGATCCTCCTGATTGGGGGCGATAAGACCGGTAAGTGGACCCGCTGGTATGCCGAGAACATCCCGATAGCCGACGACCTCTACGACGCGCACCTGGAGAACCTCTGATGACCAACACGAAGATCAAGACCGCCCCGTGGAGCGCTGTTCGCAAGCGAGCAGTCAAGCCCGGTGATGAGCCGCTGATCGCTGCGGAGCGCGAGATCCTCGAGGCCGAGCTGCGGCTTGCGGCGCTGCGCAAGCACCGCAAGGCGAGCCAGACGACGATCGCGAAGCGTCTCTCCGTGTCGCAGTCGAATATTTCCCAGCTCGAACGCGGCGCCGATCCGCGACTGTCGACGGTCGCGAGCTACGTCGACGCGCTCGGCGGGAAACTCGAGCTCGTCGCCGTGTTCGACGACGAACGAATCCTCATCTGACGACGTACGCTCGACGAGACTATCTAGCTGCTGCTCCCACCAGGGGTTAGCCGAACCGTTGGAGGCCAGCGGCGGCCGGGATGACGGGTGCTGTGCGGTGGTGGACGGTGTCGATGATCTCGGCGTTGTCGATTCCTTGGAGGTAGATCGAGGTGATGCCGAGGTTGGCGTGCCCGAGTTGGCGTTGGATCACGACGATCGGCACGCCTTCGCGAGCCATCTCCACCGCGTGAGCATGGCGGAGCTGGTGCGGCGCGAAGCGGCGTCTGACTGCTGCTTCGACGGCGGTTCGCCGTAGCTGGAAGCGGACCGCGTCTTGTGTCCATGGCCGGCCTTGGTTGGGGCCGTTGATGATGCAAAACAGCGCGCCCACGCGCAGTTGCTCACGGATCTGCAACCACGGCTCGAGCTGCTGCCAGCCCCATGCGTCCATGCCGACTTCGCGGCGCTTGCCGCCTTTGCCGCGGCGCACGAGGATCGCGCCACGACCCGGGTCAAGATCGCTCTCGCTCAGCGCGAGCGCTTCGCTGACACGAAGCCCCGAGCGCCACAGCACGACAATCATGCCGCGCAGCCGATCGGCGACCGGGCCCTCGCCCGCGGCGCGCATAACCCTGACGATCTCCTCCACCGTCGGAGGATCCGCCGGATAGCGCAAACCCTTGTTCCTTGGCGAGCGACCAGCGTGATAACCCGGGACTGTCGCCGGCGACCGGCGACGACCATTGCAATCCAACAGAACGGTTTCCACGACATCTCCTCACGTTGCTTGACAAGGAGAGAAATCGTGCTCGGCCACGCCCCGCAAGCCCAGCCACGGGCACAACCTTTCAACAGGGCAATTTGGGCGAATGCGAGAGCCGACTGACCAGCCTCGCGGCGGCTAGCAACTCGTCCTAAGCGACGCACACCCCACACGATGTCCCCACGCGCTCGTTGTACAAACCCGGACCGGCTTCATGCGGAAGCGTTACGGGGTTAAAGCCTGTCGTACCACGACCCGCTGCCCGCTGTTCATCTGTTCTACGGTGATCCCACCCGGAAGCATTCCCAGGCAGTCGCCTCGGCTGTCGTACGACACCTGTTTGCCGGTTTTCAGATTGATCACTGCCTCCTGTCCATTCGCCAACACCAGCATCTGCGTGCTCGTGATGCCGCAGAGAGACGCAGGCACGGCAAGGCTCCACTCCTTGGCGCCCGACGCATCGTTCAGGGCAACGACGCAAGGATCTCCCAGATCCTGGCAATCGCCTTCGGTCACGATCAGCACACCGCCACCGTCGCCAGCGATCCATGGGTACGGACCATAGGTCGTCGACGGCAGGCTCCACAGTGCCGCCGATCCAGGCAGGGAGAACGCTGTGATCGTTGATTCGTCATCGCCTTGAAGCGCAATGAGATGGGTTCCGTCCGACGTCGTGCCACTGCTGGGCGACTGGCTGTCGTCATCCGTGTAGAACACGCCACCCGGAGCCAGATTGCCGCCGGGACCTTCGTAGGGGACCCGGTAGCCCGGTCCTACGAGCGCAGCGCTCTGCGGGTTGGTGATCGGGTCTGTTCCACCGGTGGCACCTGCGTCAACGACGTAGTTGCCGATGACCCCGATGGCATTTGCATCGTGACGAAGCGCCCCTGTCGCGAGGTTCACCACGGTTCCGCCGTTATATGGGTCCAAATAAAGCCCCATCGGCCGTCGTCGGTACTCGTGAAGTCTTGCAACTCACCGTCATAGGCGGTGAAGTCATCCGCGGATACCGCATATCCCTGCGTCCACGGCACCAAGGTCGAAGTCCAGACACGCTTTCCAGACGATGCGTTCCAAGCGTGCAAGCTAACCGAATACTCGGCGGGATTGATTCCCTTGGCGGCCCGCGACAGCGCTTGCTCTGCGATGATCAGACGACCATTTGTGGGAACGACTAGATCAGCTGCGCCGCATTCACCGACGTATTGACCTGGCGGGAGCTGCATCAACTTCTTACCGAAGGCGCTGTACGTCGTTATCGTCGACTCATCCCGACTGGCGCGAAGGCTGTAGATGCTGTCGACGACCGAAAAGCCTCCGTTCGTTGACGCTATGACGTTGACCCGTCCAGGGCCGCTGTAGCTCGCAAGCACGGAACCGACGCGCGGTGCGGTAGCGTAGCGCGCGTGCGGGCGCGCTCCCACGCTCGCTGCGGCGGCACTCGCAAAGATCAGGGCGCAAACGCACAGGACAGCAAGTGGCAGGCAAAGCTGGCCGAGAGCCGTCACGCCATGGGCTTGCAGACCGGGAGACGTTTCTCGTCGAAGCCAATTCATTCAGACCACACCGTGCTCGCTCGCGGGACTCCGGCACATCCTAGCGTTGGGCGAGATCAAGGATGTCGCGACGCATCAGATTGTCCGTTTGGTTGTAGCGCGCTGCGGGACGCTGGTAGACAAGACCGGTAGCGGCTGGCGCGAAGGAGGCAGACGAGTGCAGCGGACAAGTTGCGAGCGTTCGAGACGTTTGTGACCCGACGCGCTATCGCTTTCGCCCAGGAACGCGGCGGGGGCGGCCTTCTGGGTGCCGGCTGTACTAGCGTGGGCCGCTGTGATGCCCGAGTCCAGCGAGTCTGTCGGTACAGCGGCTCGGCGCGAGGTCGCAAGGGACGCTGGGGGCGCTCGAAGCTGTCCTGGGTTCCCGGTGCCGGTGTGCTGCGCGGAGGTGCCGGTCGGGGCGAGCGGCGATCCGGGAGATGCCGCTTTCCTTGAGGGGCAGGCGCTGCATCGTTCTGGCGATGTGGCTGGTGCGGAAGCTGCGTGGCGGCGCGGTCATGACCTTGGTCATGCCTACAGCTCGATCAACCTATCCGTGTTGCTTCGGCGTCATGGCGAGGAGGATGCTGCACAGGAAGTGATGCAATTGGCTGACGATCGTGGCTCGCCAGAGGCTGCGTATCGCTCGGCCTTCGCGCTGAAGCATTTTGGTGACCTTGATGGCGCGGAGGCGGCGCTGCGGCGCGCGGATGAACGGGGGTGCGCCTGCGGCGCGAATGGGGTTGGCGCGTTCCTCGAGGAGCGCGGGGATCTAGCGGGCGCGGAGGCGGCGTTTGAGCGTGCCGACCGCCGCGGCAGTGCGTTGGGTGCGTTCAACCTTGGTGTGACACTCCAGAAGCGTGGGGATCTTGAGCAGGCGGAGGCGGCTTATCGTCGTGCCGATGAGCGCGGTAGCCCGGAGGGTGCGCGCAATCTGGGGATCGTGCTGTTCCGGCGTGGCGACCTGGATGGTGCAGAGGCTGCGTACCGTCGCTCCGACGAACGGGGCCTGGCTGACGGTTCGGCGTTCCTCGGTGCGTTGCTAAACAAGCGGGGTGATCGCGCCGCCGCCGAGGATGCGCTGCAGCGGGCCGACAAGGGTGGAAGCGCTGACGGCGCGTACCTGCTCGGGTGTGCCTTCGAAGACCGCGGCGACATCGACGGCGCCGAAGCGGCCTACCGCAGAGCAATCGATCGCGGAAACACGCAAGCCACGCGAAGGCTGGCGGCAGTGCTCCGTCGCCGCGGTAGGTAGCTCGCGTCCAGGCTTGACGAACCCGCTGGCGCACGTGCCGGACGCCGCCGGGCCGCGGCCGCAGTCACTACTGCAACGGCCGAGCAGCAGGAGGGGGCGACTGGGGCCGCCCACTCCTGCTTGCGCCCAGCACCGGTGGTTGGTCAGGCGCCGTTGCTTTGCGTCGCGCGGATCCTTGCGACGAGAGCGTTTCGGCCCAAGGATTGAACCTTGTTGGCGCGGGGCGACTTGGTGCGCCTGGCGTGTGAAGGCTCGGTTCGCAACGACGAGCGCGTCGTCACAGCCGTAGCAGCCCTTGCGGCTACCACTTCCTGGACTGCCTTGACCCCGACCGGCTTACTCCAGCGCTTAGCGTGGACGGCCGTGCGCTTGCATTCTTCACGATGACGAGGTCGGCGCCGCAGTCGCCTCGGTGTCTCGTGATGTCGACGCTGTACCCCGAGGCGCCAACACGCATGGCCTCTTTCTCACGCGTGCGACCGTAGCCTTCTGATGGCGATGACCAAGAGCATTACGAGGCCGCATTCCAGGTGACGCTGAAGCCTTGACCATTGGCGGTGAGTGGGCCCGGCTGCGCCAGCGTCGTTGAGCCGTTCATGTCCACTGGCGCCCAGTGGAAGCTGGTAATCGGGCCGGTGGTGGCATCGCCAGTGGCCGAGGCGTTGGTGAAGGTCACGGACGTAAAATCAGAGAGAAGCGCATACGCGCCGTTGACTGTTGGGCGCTCGGCGATCCACTCCGCGGAGCTCTGAGCCGGAGCTGGGCTCGGCGACGGAACTGCTGTCGTGAACGTCCAGCCCGTAGTGGCGTCATGCAGCATGAAGTCCCAGTTCGAGCCAACCAGCTCTACGGACGCGTTCATGGTGTCCCCAGCGGCGACGGGATAACCCGACGGCAGCGTGATCAAATAGCCGTTGTTGACAGCTGGGTCACCCCACATTTCGTACCACGCCGCGTACGTGGGGGTGCCGCTGTTGCAAGCTGTCATCGTCCCGTCCTGCTCGACGGTATCGTTCGTCCAGCCGTCGATGCCGACCCACTGCACGGCATAGCTATTGGGGTCGCTTAAGCAATTAACGCTCGGTATCGTCCAGCTGGCAGAGACGGCGCTGAACGTGTCGCCGGTAGCGAGATAGCCCGACCAGTTTTCGCTGCCATAGATCTGCACGTTCAGGGCTGCCGGGGTCGTCGCAGCCGTTCCCGCTGCATTCGTAAAGAGAGCTCGGAAGCTCTCGCCCGTGTCCTCAATGCCAACGAGCAGCGTGTAGCTGGGCGTGGTCGCGCCGGGTATATCCGACCATGAGGCGCCGGCGTTGTCCGAGATCTGCCATTGAACACTCGGGGTTGGGTTGCCCGAAGCCGCGGCGTCGAAGGTGACGTCCGATCCGGCGTAGATGGTTTGACTGAGAGGCTGCGTGGTAACAGCGGGCGCAACCATTGGCGCGGAAACTGTGAGGACGGCGGAGCTGGTTGTCGCTGACCCCTGGGAGTTTGCGAAGACGGCGCGGTACTCCCAGCCGTCTTCGGTGCTGCTAGCGGTGAGCGAGTAGCTGCCGGCGGTCGCACCAGACACCGGCGACCATGAGCTCCCGCCGTCAGTTGAGACCTGCCACTGGACACTGGGCGTGGGGTTGCCCGATGCTGCAGCCGAGAACGTCGCCGTCTGTCCGGCAGTGACTCCCTGGCTTGTCGGTTCGACGGTGACAGAGGGCGCAGCAAGTGTTGGCGCCACTGTCAGCAGCGCCGCAGTCGTCGTCGCCGAACCCGCGCTGTTGGTGAACACGGCTCGATACTCCGAGCCATTCTCGGAAGTAGCTGCCGTGAACGAGTACGTTGTCGATGGCGATGAAGGGACGTCACCCCACGTAGTCCCGCCGTCGGTTGAGATCTGCCATTGCACGTTCGGGGTGGGGTCCCCGGAGGCAGTAGCGAGCAAGCTCACGGTCTCGCCCGCGGCCACCGCCTGGCTCACCGGCTGGAGAGTGATGACGGGCGCAGACGCGGGCGCAGACGCGGGCGCGGGCGCTGGCGCAGACGGCGCGATCTGCGAAAGGCCACTCACCGTCAGGTGCGCGGAGCGAGTCTTGGCCACGCCGCCGGCATTGGTGAAGACAGCTCGATACTCCCAGCCATTATCCGCGTTGGCTGCCGTAAAGGAGTAGTTCGGCCCCGTGGCGCCAGCGACGTCACGCCAGGCGCCTCCGGCACCGGTCTGGACCTGCCACTGCGTCCGCGGTTGTGGCTTGCCTATGGCAGCGGCCTCAAACACAACCGTTGACCCCGGCGAAGCCCCCTGATCTTGGGGCTGCGCGGTCACGCGCGGGGCCCCAACTGCGTACTCAGTGACGACGGCCTTACGCGCCGCGCCCGTGCCGGTGGCTAGAAGAAACGTCAGCTGCCGCGAGAGCTTGCTCTTATTCTTGGGCACGTGCACGCTCATCGACGCCCGCCCGCTGCCGCAAGCCTTGGTGGCTTGTAGGTTGAGAGCAGCCGACGAGAATCGGCAGTTAGAGCCCGCGCCGACAACGGCCCGGAGCTCTACGGTCCCTCCCGCTGCCGGGAGTGTCGTCGGCGTCACCGCGAACGAGTGAATGACGCCCGCGGCCCCGCCGCTGGCGTCAAGCAATGTTGCGGCAGCGGCCGACGAAGCCGCTGACCCCACCAACGCAACAGCCGATGCCACAGCCAGAGCAAGCACCAGACTGAGGGCACTTCTCGAGAGGCTGGCAGCCCAGCCTCTCGGGAACAACGCGGCTAACATCGCCCTCATCTGTGCCAGTCCTCGTCCGGCCATTCCGCGCCTAACAGGTGGGCACCGAGGATCGATCTACGACGTGTTCAAAACGACGGCCCGGCCGTGGGTGTGCGCAGCGCCGACGCCGGTCGCGGACACCGCCGACAGGGCCACGAGAACGACGAAGGCGCCCAAAAACTCGCCACCCGTTCCCGCGGCTCACAAGGCGGGGCACGCCGCTACCGCGCACTACCAATGGAACCCTTCCCCTCATACGAGACCATCTCCTGTGACGACCGGAGAATAGGCGCTCACCCGAAGGCTGTATTGGGGAGTTTCCTCAGAAGGCCGCCAACAAACCCGGCCCGGCCTTTGGGTGCTGAAGACGGCCCCACTGTGCGCGGCGACCCTCTGGGCGGCATTCGATAACGCCAAGCTGACCTTCGGCGCGAGTGGACTTCCCCCAGACGACACTGCGTCCTCGAAACCGGGAAAAGTCCAGTCCGCCAGGCACGGCTCATCCCGCCGTGACGCGGTGAAGGCCTCGGCTCCTGGTTTCGCCCGAAGAGCGCGTGGCGCGCGGTGCTGGGCGAGCGGCCTCAGGCGAAGTAGTGGCCGCCCTGCACGTCCTCGACCCAGCCGGGGTGGGTCGGCTCCCAGCCCAGCACCGCGCGTGTCTTGTCGTTTGAGGTCGGGTTGTCGAGGCCGGTGAAGGCGGCGAGGAAGCCGAGGTACTGTGGTGCCTCCTCGTCTGTGACGCTACGTGCCTCGATCCCGAGCCTAGCGGCGATCGTCTCGGCGATCACCTTGCGCGGGATGCCTGTGTCACCGACGCCGTGGAACGTCGAGCCGGCCGGGGCCTGCTCGAGTGCCAGGCGGTAGAGCGCGCCGATGTCGTGCGTGTTCGCGGCCGGCCAGCGGTTGCCGCCGTCGCCGGTGTAGGCGGCAACGCCGGTCTCGCGAGCGAACGCGATCAATGCCGGCGTGAAGCCGTGATGGTCGAGCTCGCTGTGAACCATCGGCGCGAGCCGGATGACCGAGGAGCGCACACCTTGGCGGGCGAGGCTGATCGTGTAGTTCGCAGCGTCGGTCCGGGGACCACCCCCGGACTGGTCGTCCTCGGTGCCGGGGCGGCCCGTGATCCCGGCCATCGCCAGCATCAGCGTGCCCCCGGTTGACACGAATGGCTTGTCGGTGCCGATCAGGGTCTCGCCGATCGCGCGGGTGGCTGCCATGTCGGCGGCGACGGCGTCCATGAAGCCGCCGGTGACCAGCAGGTCGTGCTTGAAGGCGAGGTGGATCACGCCGTCGGCCTGCTCGGCGACCTCCCGCAGACCGTCGAGGTCGTCGAGATCGCCGCGGCGAACCTCGGCGCCGAGCGCGGCGACGGCCGCGGCGGATGCATCAGAGCGAGTCAGGCCGACGACCGCGTGGCCGTTGTCGAGAAGCTCGGGGACGACGGCGGAGGCGATGTGGCCTGAGGCGCCGGTTACGAAAACGCGCATTGGAATCTCCAGTCCGTGGGATGACACTCAGTGACATCACGATAGCACGTCCGACGACACCGGGTGACATCAACTACGCTGTGCCCTGATGACGCGCTGGAAACCAGACGCCCACGGCCGCCTGATGGGCGCCGCGATCGAGCTGTTCGATGAACGCGGTTATGACGCGACGACGGTCGCCGAGATCGCCGAGCGTGCGGGGCTGACGAAGCGCACTTTCTTTCGCTACTTCGCGGACAAGCGCGAGGTCTTGTTCAGCGGCGCGGACGAGCTCCAGGCCCTCTGGCTCGAAGGGATTGCCGCCGCCCCGGCGGACGCGACTCCGCTCGCGATCGTGACTGCCGGACTCGATCCGGTCGCGGAGATGTTCACCGAGCGCCACGGGTTCGCCCAGATTCGCGCGCGGATCATCGAAGCCAATCCGGAGCTGCAGGAGCGCGAGCTGATCAAGCTCCAGAACCTCGCCGGAGCCATCAAGGCCGCACTTGTCGAGCGGGGCGTTTCGGCGAACGCAGCGATCCTCGCAGCCCAGTCGGGCGTGACCGTCTTTCACGTCGCCTTCGCCCACTGGGTGGAGCAGGACGACCCGACTGCCTTCCGCCGGCTGATCGGCAAGTCGCTGGCGGATCTGCGGTCCTTGACCGCCGCCTGATCAGTCAGGCCCGGGGCGACGCCTCGTGCTCAAGCGAGGCGGTCGCGCATTGCCGCGAGCTACGCGTCGGCTGGCGGGCGGTCGAGCGCAGCGACGGCGGGGTCGGCGGCGTCCTGCTCTGGTGCGGGACTGTCGGTGTCCGCGAGCGGTTCGAGGCGCAGGCGAGCACGCTCCTGTTTGTTCGCCTCCTTGATCAGCCGCCGCTCGCGAAGCCTGGCTTCGCGGTTGAGCTTGGCGATCGTCGTTTTCTTCTTTCCTCGTGACGCCATGGCGCTTACTCCTCAGTTCGTATTTGGTGTGACTCGTTCGACGGCGCTCACGGGAGGCGCCCGGGATCTTCACTGCTGCGATCGCCGCGCCCCGTCCGCCGCAGGAGCTCGTCGTTGCGCTGGTCATCGAGCTGCGAGCGCCGGTGCATCGCGTCCTGGAGGCCCTCCAGTGCCGCCTCGAGGTGCTCGAGCGCCGTCTCGATGACCGTGAGCCGCGCGTCGAGATCGGCGTGCGATGCAGGATGCTCAGGCGCCTCGCCGCTACTGTGACCAAAGACGCCGCCCAGGCGGCGGCGCAACCGAGGTTCCGATGCCTTCTCCTGCGTCATCGGCTCGGTGCGGGGCGCAAGGTGGCGCGCCGACGCTCCGGCGTGACTCGGATCACGTCCCAGGCGAGACCGGTGCGCTCGAGCGCAGTGATCAGCCAGCTGCTCGGGTCGAGCTGCCAGGCCGTGAGACCGTGGCGCGCGGAGGTGGGGAACGCGTGGTGGTTGTTGTGCCACGCCTCACCGAAGGTCGGCAGCGCGAGCCACGCCAGATTGCGCGAGTGGTCTCCGGTGTCGTAGCTGCGCCGCCCGAAGAAGTGGCAGAGCGAGTTGATTGAGAAGGTCGCGTGATGGAGCAGCAGGATGCGAACGCCTCCGCCCCACAGCAGGGCGGTAAGGCCTCCCGCAACGGTGCCCGACAGCGCGACGCCGAGCCCGAACGGGGCCGCCAATCCGACCAGCACCCATACCACGAACAGGCGATCGACCCAGCGGATCAGCGGATCGGCGAGCAGGTCTGGTGCATAGCGCTCCGGAGAGGCGGTCTGTGTCGCGCGGAAGAGCCATCCCAGATGCGCGTGCGCGAGGCCCAGGAAGGCACCACGCCAGCCCGAGCCCTCGTGGAGGTGAGGACTGTGTGGGTCGCCGTCGCGGTCGCTGAAGCGGTGGTGCATGCGGTGGTTCGACACCCACTCGATCAACGGGCCCTCGACCGCCGCTGAGCCGAGAACGGCGAAGAGCGCGCGAACCGGCAAGTGCGTCTTGAAGCTTCGGTGCGTGAACAGCCGATGGAAGCCGACCGTGATTCCGACGCCCGTGAGCGTGTAGCCGATGGCCATCACGACGAGGTCCTGCCAGTGCAGGACCCCGCCCCAGGCACGCCAGACGGCGAACCCCAGCAGGCCCAGCGGCACGAATGTGGCGACCGCGTTCGCGACGCGTCCGAGCGTCAGGTGATCGATCGCGACGCCATCGTCGCGTCTGCCGCGAGCGGCCATAGTGCTCCTCGGCGCCGACGCCGCGCGAGCGCGTTCGTCGGCGCTGCAGATGCTTTGCGTGTTGTTAAAGGACTTTGACGTTAACGGCCTTGGGGCCCCTGTCCCCGGCCTCGGCGTCAAAGCTGACCTTCGCGCCCTCCACCAACGAGCGGTGACCATCAGCGGCGATGCCGCTGTGATGGACGAAGAGCTCTTTGGACTGGTCGTCAGGTGTGATGAACCCGAAGCCCTTGTCGTCGCTGAACCATTTGACGGTTCCTGTGGGCATGATCGTTTCCTCCGGCGTGATGTGCTGCAAACGCGAACATTGCCGGAAGCAACGACGGGCGCTGGCACTGTGTGCGCCGAGACCTAAGTCTCGACATGGAAGGAACCAGCGTAGCAGCCCGGCACGAAGGATCCGCCGCACGCGATTTCGGCTGCACCGGGCCGCGCAGCGCAGTCAGCCTGCTAGGTTGGGGAGAGCGGTCGACCACGTTGGCCGCGAGGCAGCTCGCTTGAGTCCCGCGCAACGCGGTTCGGGTCAGCCACAGCCTCCGAACCGTACGCGGCTCACATGCCGCCCAAAAGGAGTCTCACTTGTCTACATCTTTCGCCCAGCTCGGCGTGTCCAACGCCGTCTGCAGCGCGCTCTCGCGCCGTGGCGTCACCAAACCCTTCCCCGTACAGGAGCTCGTGATCGGCGATGTGCTCGCCGGCCGCGATGTGCTCGTCAAATCGCCGACCGGCTCGGGGAAGACCCTCGCATTCGGCGTCCCGATGGTCGAGCGCATCGACGCCAACGGGCCGCGGCCGGCAGCACTCGTGCTGGCGCCGACCCGCGAGCTCGCGACGCAGATCGTCGAGGAGTTGCGCGAGGTAGCGCATTCCCGCGCCCTGCGGATCAGCGCGGTCTATGGCGGCGTCGGCCTGCACAAGCAGGCCGTTGACGCGGCGCGCTCGCACATCGTCGTAGCAACCCCCGGGCGGCTCGAGGACCTGCTCCAGCGCGGCGCCTTCAGCCTCGCGCAGATCCGCATGCTCGTCCTCGACGAAGCCGACCGCATGCTCGACATGGGCTTTCGACCGCCCGTCGACCGCATCGTTGCCCGCTGTCCGCGGGTGCGCCAGACACTCTTCTTCTCCGCAACGCTCGACGGCGTCGCCGGCAAGGTGGCGTCGGCCTACACGACCGACGCGATCGTGCACTCCCAGGGGACGCCGGCCACCGCTCGCCGAGCGAGATCGAGCACCGCTTCGTCGCGGTCGGCGGTGAGGACCGCGTCGAGGTCCTCGTCGGGCAGCTGTCCGGCGAACGTGAGCTCGCGCTCGTGTTCGTGCGCACCAAGCGTGGCGCCGACCGTCTCGTCAAACGACTCGGCGCCCACGGCGTCGTGGCTGCGGCAATCCACGGGAACCGCTCGCAGCGCCAGCGCGAGCAAGCGCTCGCGCACTTCGAGTCCGGCCACGTCGACACGCTCGTCGCCACCGACATCGCGGCTCGCGGCATCGATGTGGCGCGGATCTCGCACGTGATCAACTTCGATCCGCCCGCCGACCACGACACCTACGTGCACCGCGTCGGACGTACCGGGCGCGCCGGACGCAACGGCGTTGGAATCACTCTCGTCGCCCGCGTGGAGCGGGATGCCGTGGCCCGGATTGCACGAGAGCTCAACATCGTGCATGGACTCACGGGCACCGCCGAGCCTGCGCGCAGACATGCTGACTCGGGCCCCGGTCGGCCGCGCAACGCTCGCCGCCGTTCGCGCCGCCGCTCACCGGCGGCGGTCAAGCCGTAGCCGCTCGCGCGGCTCGCGTCACACAGTTGGACGGCGCGATGGGCGCCGGTGTGACGCGGGACGCGGCGGGTACTGCTCGCGCTCCTCGGCGGTCATCGTTCGGATCACAAGCGAGCCACTCTCAACCTGCTCGCGGATCTGCTCGAGTTTTGCATCGCGGCGCTCCTCTGCCCGCTCGCGAGTGCTCTTCATACGTTCCTCCTATGCCGTGTTGCGCGTGACCTGGACCATTCCGACCCGCTGCCTCGCGCCACGGCCGGCCCGACGAATGACACTCACGGCATGATGCCGCGCGGGCTCCTTCGGAGCTGCTGATCGAGGCAGTGGGGATCGAACGATCCCTTTCATTGGCCGCGCAGCCAGCCACTCCGGCCGTCGCGCTACCGATAGCGACTTAAAGGATATCGGCCCGGTGCGTCGGACCCTTAGGCCCGACCCTGAAACGCTGCGTTTCCGCCGTTCGCCTCAGGCAGCGATGGCGCGCGTTCCGTAGTTCCTACGTTGTGATTCAGCAGAGCGCACGGAAGTCCGCTGGCAGGGCCGCGGCTAGCTTCCCGTCATGCTGGCCGGATCAAACCATCGCGTAATTCAGGGGGGCATGGGCGTTGCCGTGTCCGGTTGGCGGCTGGCCGCCGCCGTGTCGCGCCTTGGTCAGCTCGGAGTCGTGTCCGGGACCGCGCTGGCGCTGGTCCTCGCTCGCTGGCTCCAAGAGGGCGACCCGGGTGGTCATCGGCGGCGCGCGCTTGAAGCCTTCCCAGACCAGGCAGTAGCCGCGCGCATCCTCGAGCGCTACTTCTTGGCGCGCGGCCGCGGCGCGGACCAGGGCTACCGTGCCGTGCCGGTGCCGCGTCGGCAGGCCTCGCGTCCATTCCTCGAGCTGACGGTCGCCGCCAGCTTCGTCGAGGTCTTCCTGGCCAAGGAGGGACACGACGGCGAGGTCGGGATCAACCTGCTCGAGAAGATCCAGCTTCCGACGCTCCCCGCGCTCTACGGGGCGATGCTCGCGGGCGTCGACTGGGTGCTGATGGGCGCCGGCATTCCAACCAACATCCCGTCGGCACTCGACGCACTCGCCGAGCAGGCACCGGCCGCGCTGCCGCTCGCCGTGGCCGGCGCCGGCGCCGGTGATTCCTTCACGGTCGGATTCGATCCGGGTCGCATCTTTGCGCAGCCGCCAGAGCCAATCGCGCGGCCTCGGTTCATCGCGATCGTCGGCTCGCACGTGCTCGCCGCCCATCTCGCTCGCAGCGACCTCGCCCGTCCGTCCGGCTTCGTCGTTGAAGCGCCGATTGCGGGCGGACACAACGCGCCACCGCGGGGCCGGCTGCAGCTGACCGCGACCGGCGAGCCGATCTACGGCGAGCGCGACGATGTCGACCTCGAGCGGATGCGAGCACTTGGAATCCCATTCTGGCTGGCGGGCGGCTATGCGCACCCGCAGAAGCTGCGCGAAGCGCTCGAGGAGGGAGCGGCCGGGATCCAGGTCGGTACCGCGTTCGCGCTCTGCGAGGAGTCCGGACTCGACCCGCACTTCAAGCAACTCGCGCGCGAGCAGGCGGCCGCCGGCCGTCTCGAGATTCGCACCGATCCCTGTCGCCTCGCCGACCGGCTACCCGTTCAAGGTCGCGCAGCTGCCGGGGACCGTCGCCGATCCGGCCGTGTACGAGGCGCGAGAGCGCCGCTGCGATCTCAGCTACCTGACAACGCTCTACCGGCAAGCCGACGCGCCGTGTTGGCTACCGCTGTCCCGCGGAGCCGCTCGAGGACTACCTCGAGAAGGGGCGGCGACGCGAGCGACACGGTGGGCCGCGTGTGCCTGTGCAACAGCCTGATGGCGAGCGCCGGTGTGCCGCAGCGCCGTCGCGGTGCCGGGAACGAGCCGCCGATCGTCACGCTCGGAGACGACGCCCGCGCGGTCGTCGCGGCGCTCTCGCCCGACGGGCGCCCCTACAGCGCCGCGGACGTGATCCGCTACCTCCTCGGCACATCCGCGGCGCCGGCAGCCTGAGCCGCGGCGCCTCGCGCCAGCGCGTAGCTCCCACCTGCGCGAAGCCGTACCTTGATCGCGATGCGTGACACACCGCGAGCGATCCGCGCGACGATCAGCGGCGCCGTCCAGGGCGTCGGCTTCCGCGACGCAGTACGCGCGGCGCGCGCTCCAGCTCGGCCTCGCGGGCTGGGTTCGCAACGCCGAGGACGGCAGCGTCGCCGTGCACGCCGAGGGCGCACCGGCGGCGGTCGATGAGCTCATCGAGTTCCTCGGACACGGCCCGCGCCTGGCGGCGGTCGCGTCGATGGCAATCGAGGCGGCGAAGGTCGAGGGTCACGAGCAGTTCGCGATCCGCGGCGTGCGCGCGGGCCTCTTCGTCGTGCGTGAGCATCAGGCAAGCACGCACCACTTCGACCTGCGGCTCGAGCTCGCCGGAGCGATGCGCTCGTGGGCGCTGCCGAAGGGTCCGTCGCTTGACCCGGCGACCAAGCGACTCGCCGTCGAGGTCGATCTGCACGAGCTTGCCGGCGCGCTCGCCGAGAGCGAGAGCGCGATCGTCTGGGATCGCGGCGGCTACGAGCAGGGCGGCCGCGTGCCCTGGCCGCGGGCCTTGGACCGCGGGCACGCGGTCTTCGTGCTGCACGGCACCAAGCTGCGCGGCGGCTTCGCGCTTCAGCGCACCGCCAGCGGCGCGAAGCCCCAGTGGCTGTTCGTCAAACGACGCGACGAGCACGCGCGACCTGGCTCGGACATCGTCACCGAGCAGCCGCAGTCGGTGATCAGCGGTCGTGTCCTCGAGCTAGACGACGAGCACGCTGCACGGACGCCACGCCCGCCCGCTCAGCTGGCGAGGCGCCAGTCGCCGCCCTGCTCACGCTCGTCGCAGCGGGCCCGAGCACTCACCTGCAGTCCGGCGGCACGAAGCCGCTCCCGCCACACGGAGCGAGCCTCCGCCTGTGCCGCCGGCCCCGACCCGGCTGGCACGAGCAGCGTGCGGCGAGCGCCGCGCGTCTCCGCGCGGTTCCGCAGCAACGCCATCAAGGCCCGTGGCGGCTCGCTCGAGCGAGCTTGAACGAGCATCTGCACACCCGCGCGACGGGGGGCGCCCATCTGCGCCCCCGAGCTGCCTCCGCCGGCCGGACTGCTGTGAGTGAGAGGAGAGGGTCGATACAACGCCTGAGATTGTCGGAGAGGGCCGGCCCGCCGCCCATGGCCCTCCGTCTAAATTCGCGGGCGGCGCTTTCGCCGCGCTGTCGGGCTCGCCCGCGCGACGGAACCGGGGCTCCACCGGCCGGCGGAGGCGCCCCAGGTATCGTTGGCCCCATGGCTGCGCCCGCCGTCACGACTACCGTCACCGAGCTTCCCGACTCCCGCGCTCGCGTCGAGGTCGAGGTTGCTCCGCGCGAGCTCGCCGCGGCGATGGACTCCGCCGCGCGCGAGCTCGGGCGCAACCTGCGCCTGCCGGGGTTCCGCAAGGGCAAGGTGCCGCCGGCCGTTTTGATCCAGCGAATCGGCCGTGAAGGAGTCTTCGAGGAGGCCGTCGCCGATCGCATCTCGCGCTGGTATGTCCAGGCGATCGGCGAATCCGGGATCGCGCCGGTCGGTGACCCGAGCATCACCCCAGGCGAGCTGCCGGCGGGCGGTGAGCCCTACCGCTTCTCGTTCGAGATCGGCGTCAGGCCGACCGCGACGCTTGGCGAGTGGCGGGGCCTCGAGGTCCCGCGCCGCGAGCCGCGTGTCGATGCGGCGGACGTGGAGCGCCAGCTCGAGGAGGCGCGCGAGCGCCTCGCGCGCCTCGAGCCGGTCGATCGGGCCGCGCGGCGCGGGGACTTCATAGCGGTCGACTACGCCGGCACGATCGGCGGCGAGCCGTTCGAAGGCGGCGAGGGTCGCGGTCAGCTGCTCGAGTTGGGTAGCGATCCGCTGATCCCCGGCTTCGAGGAGGCGCTGATCGGCGCCAGTGCCGGCGAGGAGCGCGTCGTCGCAGCGACCTTCCCGCGCGGCTACCAGCCCGAGCGCCTGGCCGGCCAGGAGGCGACGTTCGTCGTCAACGTGAACTCGGTCAACGAGAAGGTGCTGCCGGAGGTCGACGACGAGCTCGCGAGCGAAGCGGCGGGCCTCGACACGCTCGCGGAGTTGCGCGAGGAGATAGGCCAGCGCCTGCTCCAAGCCGACGAGCGCGCGGTCGAGCGCGAATATCGCGGCGCCGCGCTCGACGCCGCGGTCGCAGCGTCGAAGCTGAGCGTCCCACAGGCGCTGATCGACGCGAAGAATCACGAGATCTGGGAGCGGGCGGTCCACCAGTTCGGACACCGCGGCCTGACCAAGGAGACCTTCCTGCGCCTCACCGGCAAGACCGAGGAGGAGGTGCTCGCCGAGTCCCGCCCCGACGCCGAGCAGGCGCTCAAGCGCGAGGCGGTCCTCGCGGCGCTGATCGCCAGCGAGCAGATCGAGCCGACCGACGAGGAGCTGATCGAGGCGATCCTTGCCGACGTGGCGCCCGAGCGGCGTCCGCAGAGCGCCGCCGAGCGCGCGAAGCTGCTCGATCGCCTGCGCAAGGCGGGGCGCCTCGGCGAGCTGCGCGAGGACGTCGCCGCCGAGAAGGCGATGGACATCCTGATCGCGGCCGCGAAGCCGATCGAGCCCTCGCTTGCGGCCGCGCGCGAAAAGATCTGGACCCCGGGCCAGTAGCCCCGCAACCCGCGCGCGGCGTCACGCCGCGTGGTCTGGAAACTCACCAACCCGAGGTCGGCGACTCGCTAGAGTTGCCACGACGGTGGAGCTTTCCGCTCGCCGGGGAGGAATCGAGCCGGGCAAGCGAAAGATGCGCAAACCATGAGCCCACTGATCCCGATGGTTGTCGAGCAGACCTCGCGTGGCGAACGTGCGTTCGACATCTACAGCCGCCTGCTCAACGAGCGGATCATCTTCCTCGGGACGCCGATCGACGACCAGATCGCGAACCTGATCGTCGCCCAGCTGCTGCACCTCGAGTCAGAGGATCCCGAGAAGGACATCTCGCTCTACATCAATTCGCCCGGCGGCTCCGTGTACTCGGGCCTCGCGATCTACGACACGATGCAATTCATCAAGCCAGACGTCCAGACGATCTGCGTCGGCATCGCGATGTCGATGGGCGCGCTGCTCCTCGCCGGCGGCGCGAAGGACAAACGTATGGCTCTTCCCAACGCAAAGATCCTCATTCATCAAGTCAGCTCAAGCTTCCAGGGGCAGGCGACCGACATTGAGATCCATGCGCGCGAGATCATCGACATCCGCCGCCGCCTCGACGAGATCATTGCCCAGCACACGGGCAAGTCGCTCGAGGAGGTCAAGCACGACACCGAGCGCGACTACTTCATGTCGGCCGACGAGGCAACGGCCTACGGGATCATCGACCGCGTGATCTCCCAGCACTAGGCCACTGATGGCACGCCCAACCGACTCCAACGAACAGCTCCTCTGCAGCTTCTGCGGCAAGTCCCAGCGCCAGGTCAAGAAGCTGATCGCGGGGCCCGGCGTCTACATCTGCGACGAGTGCATCGACCTCTGTAACGAGATCATCGACGAGGAGCTCGTCGCCCCGCCGACCTTCGACATCTCGAGCCTGCCGAAGCCGCGCGAGATCTACGACGTCCTCGACGAGTACGTGATCGGCCAGGACACCGCCAAGCGCACGCTCTCGGTCGCGGTCTACAACCATTACAAGCGCGTGCAGATGATGCACGGCGACGAGGCCGAGATCGAGCTGCAGAAGTCGAACATCCTGCTGCTCGGCCCGACCGGCTGCGGCAAGACGCTGCTCGCCCAGACGCTCGCGCGGATCCTCAACGTGCCGTTCGCGATCGCCGACGCGACCGCGCTCACCGAGGCGGGCTACGTCGGCGAGGACGTCGAGAACATCCTGCTCAAGCTGATCCAGGCCGCCGACTACGACGTCAAGAAGGCCGAGACCGGGATCATCTACATCGACGAGGTCGACAAGATCGCGCGCAAGGCCGACAACCCGTCGATCACGCGCGACGTCTCCGGCGAGGGCGTCCAGCAGGCGCTCTTGAAGATCCTCGAGGGAACCTCCGCCTCGGTGCCGCCGCAGGGCGGGCGCAAGCATCCCCACCAGGAGTTCCTCTCGATCGACACGACGAACATCCTCTTCATCTGCGGCGGCGCCTTCGCAAACCTCGACCGGGTGATCGAGAGGCGGATCGGCAAGGGCGGCGTCGGCTTCGGCGCGACGCTGCGCGAGAAGCGCACCCGCGACGACGGCGAGATCTTCGAGCAGTGCCTCCCCGAGGACCTCGTGATGTACGGCCTGATCCCCGAGTTCATCGGCCGCCTGCCGGTGATGTCGGCGGTCCACCAGCTGACCCACGAGGACCTCGTCGCGATCCTGACCGAGCCGCGCAACGCGCTCGTCAAGCAGTTCCAGCGCTTCTTCTCCTTCGACGGCATCGAGCTGGTCTTCTCCGACGACGCGCTGGTCGCGGTCGCCGAGAAGGCGCTCGAGCGCGAGACCGGCGCGCGCGGCCTGCGCTCGATCATCGAGGAGACCCTGCTCGAGGTCCAGTTCGAGCTGCCCTCGCGCCGCGACGTCAAGAAGTGCGTCGTCACGCGCGAAACGATCGAGAAGGGCCAGACCCCGACGCTCGTCACCGAGGCCGTCGCGGACGAGCCCGGCGAGGCTGCTCAGCTCGAGCAGGCCGGTTAGCGGTTCGCCCTCGGCGCATGCGCCGAGGGCCCGGTCGGCGCATGCGCCGACCGGCGGTCGGGTGCATGCACCCGACCGAAATGGAGCAAGCGCCCTGCCTTCAGGCGAGCTCGTCGAGCCCTCGTAGTACCCACGCCTTGAGGTCCTCGGCATGCGTGAAGGGCGCGTCGTCCGCCTCCGCGCGTGCCAGGACCTCATCGGCGCTGGCACCGGACCGCAGACCGGCGTAGAGGTAGACGAGCGCGGAGGAGCGCGGGCCGGTCCGGCAGGTCACGAGCGTCGGGCGCGGCAGCGCGTCGAGTGCGGAGATCTGGCGCCGCGCCAGATCCATGTCCATCACGCGAGGCGGATCAGAAACTACGTTGGCCGCGTGGGGAACCGCCGCTTCGACGGAGGCGAACGAGATGCCGCCTTCCATCCCGGCGAACTCCTCACCGCAGAGAAACAACCACGACGCCGCGCCCGCTTCGCGGGCGAACGCGACCGGATCGGCGACCAGTCCGCGGTTGTGCTTCAGATCGCTTGGGGTATCGAACTTGCGCGTCACGTTGAGCTCCAGTCGTGTCCGAACCAGCGCCTGATCCGGCTCGAGCCGAACCGTGCCTTGTTGGCCGTATGGGCCTCGGACGGGCCGACCAGGTTGCCGCCCCGCCGTTCACCGAAGAAGGTTACGGCGACGAGCGCGATCTCGAACGTCGTCTTCGGCGTCAACGCGCTCCAAGGGTGCCTGATCCGTCCTGGGGGGCGACGGTCGCTCCCGCCGCTGTAGCCTTCGGCCCAGGTGTCCGTTCGCCCTTCGCTGGTAGAACTGCGGTCGCGCACGCGCTTCGTCCCGAGCGAGGTCGAGCCACGCCTGACCGAGCAGTGGCTCGCTTCGGGGATCTTCCACCCGGAGCCCGTCGCGGGTGAGAACTATTCGATCGCGTTCCCGCCGCCGAACGTCACCGGCGACCTGCACATGGGCCACGCGCTGCAGGCGGCGACGCAGGACACGCTGATCCGCGCCGCGCGCCAGCGCGGTGAGCGCGCGAAGTTCATCCTCGGCACCGACCATGCCGGCATCGCGACGCAGGTCCAGGTCGAGCGCCAGCTCCTCCGCGAGGGCAGCTCGCGCGAGCTGCTCGGGCGCGCGGCCTTCGAGGAGCGCGTCTGGGCCTGGCGCGAGCTCTACGGCGGCAACATCATCGAACGCCTCAAGCAGCTCGGCGCGTCGTTCGACTACGGCGAGGAGCGCTTCACGCTCGATGAGGCTTACGCCGCGGCGGTCTTGAAGGTGTTCGTCGAGCTCTACCAGCGCGGCTACATCCACCGCGACCACTACCTCGTCAACTGGGACCCGGGCTCCGGCTCGGCGATCTCGGACCTCGAGGTGGAGGAGCGAACGGAGACCGACACGCTGTTTTCGATTGCTTACGCGATCGAGAACGAAGACCTGGAGATCGTCGTGGCAACCGTGCGCCCGGAGACGATGCTGGGTGACACGGCTGTCGCGGTCCACCCGGATGATGAGCGCTACGCGCACCTGATCGGTAAGCACGCGATCCTGCCGCTCGTCGGGCGGCGCCTGCCGATCATCGCCGACGACTACGTCAAGCGCGACTTCGGGACCGGCGCGCTGAAGGTCACGCCGGGTCACGACCCCAACGACTTCGAGATCGGCCGCCGCCACGACCTGCCCGTGATCTCCGTGATCGGCGAGGACGGGCGGATGAACGAGCAGGCCGGGCGCTTCGCCGGGCTGACGGTCGCTGACGCCCAGGCGGCCGTGCTCGCCGGGCTCCAGGACGAAGGCCTCCTGCGCGCGCACGAGCCATTTACTCACGACGTTCCCTACTCGCAACGCTCCGGACGGCGTGTCGAGCCGTTGATCTCGCTGCAGTGGTTCATGCGGATGGACGACCTCGCGAAGCCCGCGATCGAGGCGGTCCACCACGGACGGGTCCGCTTCTTCCCGGAGCGCTGGGCCGGCGTCTACCTCGACTGGATGGAGGGGATCCGCCCGTGGTGCATCTCGCGCCAGCTGTGGTGGGGCCACCGGCTGCCGGTCTACTACTGCGACGCCTGCGAGGAGACCTACGTCGCCGCGGTGCGCGCCCGAGCGCTGCGGCGCCTGCGGCGGGCCCGGTGCGCCAGGACGAGGACGTGCTCGACACCTGGTTCTCGAGTGCGCTCTGGCCTTTCGCGACGCTCGGCTGGCCGGCGCAGACGCCGGAGCTCGCGGCCTTCTACCCGACGAACGTGCTCGTCACCGGGCGCGACATCCTCCACCTTTGGGTCGCGCGGATGATCATGATGGGGCTCGAGTTTCGCGGCGAGGTCCCCTTCCGCGACGTTTACATAACGTCGATCATCCAGGCTGCCGACGGCCGGCGGATGTCGAAGTCGCTAGGGACCGGCGTCGACCCGATCGACGCGATCGCCGAGCACGGCGCGGACGCCCTGCGCTTCGGCCTGCTCGTGATGTCCTCGACCCAGGACGTGCGCTGGAGCGTGGAGAAGGTCGAGCAGGGCCAGGGGCTCGCGAACAAGCTCTACAACGCCTCGCGGCTCGTGGTGCTCTCGATCGATCCACGGGCGCGCCGGCCCAGGCCGCTGCCTAGCGCGATCGAGGACCGCTGGATCCTTTCGCGGCTGCACTGAGCTGATCAGGGCTTCCTGGCGACGCGCCTCGGCAGCCTACGACTTCGCCCATGCCGCGCTCGGGCTCTACGACTTCATCTTCGGCGAGCTGTGCGACTGGTATCTCGAGCTGATCAAGCCGCGCCTGCGCGAGCGACGATCAGGCGGCGCTCCAGCTCGACGCTGCGCTTCGTGCTGCGCGAGACGCTCACGCTCGCGCACCCGATGATCCCGTTCGTGACCGAGGAGATGTGGGCCTACGTCCGCGAGGAGGACGAGGGGCTGCTCGCGGGCCGCGTTGCCGCGAGGCTCGCGGACAGCCTCTTCGATCCGCAGGCGTGCGAGGCGCTCGAGCGCGTGATCGCCGCCGTCCAGGCGGTGCGTAGCTGGCGCAACTCGGTCGGGATCGCACCCGGGGCGTGGGTGCTCGCGCGGATCGACGCCGACGGCTACGACGAGGTGGCGCACCTGGTCGGCGCGCAGGCGCGCCTCGAGCTGCGCGAACGCGGCTCGAACGGCGCCGAGCCAGCGGCGAGCGTGCCGGTGCCGGGCGGCGCGATCGCGATCCTCGACGGGATCGATCGCGACGCCCACGCGCAGCGCTCGGCGCGCCGGCGCGAGAAGCTCGAGGCCGAGATCGCGCGCGCCAAGGGCAAGCTCGAGAACGTGTCGTTCGTCGCCAACGCGCCGCCCGAGGTGGTCGCGAAGGAGCGCGCCAAGCTGGCGGCGCTCGAGCGCGAGCTGGGGGAGCTTTGATGCCATGAGCGACGTCGTTCCGTTCCCGCACGAGGGTTGGAGCGCCGAGGATGCCGAGCGCTTCCTGCTGGCGCGCGAGCGATTCGGGATGCGCTTCGGCCTCGACCGCATCCACCGGCTGCTGAACGTGCTCGAGCTCGGTCAGATCCCGTTTCCCTCGATCGAGATCGTCGGGACGAACGGGAAGTCCTCGACGACGCGGATGCTCGCCGCCGTGCTCGAGCGCCACGGCCTGCACACCGGCTGCTTCACCTCGCCGCACCTGTTGAGCTACCGCGAGCGGATCCGCGTCCGCGAGCAGGACATCGCTCCGGAGCGCTTCGCGGCGCAGATCGCGCGGACCGTCCGGGCCGGCGAGCTCGTCGATCGCTCGCAGCATGACGCTGCGGATCGCGTGACCCAGTTCGAGTTGTTGACCGCCGCCGCGCTCGCCGAGTTCGCGGCGGCCGGGGTTGACGTCGCGGTGCTCGAAGCCGGTCTCGGGGGCCGCTATGACGCGACGAACGCCGTCGATTCACGCGTCGCGGTACTCACCAACGTCGGGCTCGAGCACACGCGCTACCTCGGCCCGACGATCGCCGACATCGCGCGCGAGAAGCTCGCCGTCGTGCGGCCCGGGTGCGACGCTCGTCGTCGGCGCCGGGCTCGCGCAGAGCGCGCGCGAGCTCGCCTGGCGTACCGCCGCCGAGCGTGGCGTGAAGCTCGTGCGTGCGGTCGAGGACCGCCGGCTCGCCTCCGAGCTCGCCGCGCGCGGCGCCTACCAGCGGCGCAACTTCGCCGCCGCGTGCACCGCCGCGCGCGCGTTCCTCGGGCGCGACCTCGACCGCGAGGCGGTGCTCGATGCGGCTCACAGCGTGATCGTGCCGGGACGCTTCGAGGTGCACGACGGCGCGCCGCAGGTCCTCTTCGACGGCGCCCACAACCCGGGCGGGATCGAGGCGCTCACGGCGTCTCTGCCGGAGTTCGTCGCCGGACGGCGCCTCGTCGCCGTCGTCTCGATCCTCGATGACAAGGACGCCGCGTCGATGCTCCGCGGACTGCTCGCCCACGTCGACGCCCTCGTCTGCACGGCCGCGGCAAGCCCGCGCGCGCTGCCTGCGGCGACGCTCGCGTCGCTGGCCGGCCAGCTCGGCGCGGGCGAGGTGCTCGATCGAGCCGCGCCCGCACGAAGCGATGCTTCGCGCGCGCGAGCTCGCGGGCGCGACGGGAGTGGTTCTCGCGACAGGGTCGATCTACCTGCTCGCCGAGCTCCTGCGCGAACCGGAATCCTCGGCGCAGATGTCGACGATCTGATGTGGGACGAGACGCCCAATCTAGTTGCGATGATCGCCGTAGTTGCGATTGTCGTGATCGTCGTGATCCTCGTGTTCGCCGCGATCGGCTACGGCTTCGGCCGGCTGGTTCTGTAACTACGGTCGTTACACTCACCTAAAGATGCTGGTGCCCGTGGCCTATTTCGGGATCAGCAGCAGCGGCGTGAACCTGTTCATAAATCTGCTGCTGCTGTTCGTGGCGATCGTCTGGCTGGCGCTCGTCTACTGGACCCGCGCGGACGCGAAACGCCGGCTCGACGATCCCCTGCTCGTCGTCTGTGCGACCGCCGCGTCGCTCTTCCCTTTCGTCGGCACGCTCATCTACATGATCGTGCGCCCGCCCGAGTACCTGGAGGACATCCGCGAGCGCGAGCTCGAGATGCAGGCCGCTCGCGGCGCGCATCGCCGAGGGCTCGGTACTCGCCTGTCCCTATTGCCACGAGGAGATCGAGAAGGACTTCCTGCTCTGCCCGAACTGTCAGAGCCGTCTGCGCGACCCGTGCCCGCGCTGCCAGCGAGCCCTCGATCTGACCTGGAGCATTTGTCCTTACTGTGAATCGCCGGTGCGCTCGAGCTCGCGCCGCCACCGCGAGCAGTTCGACTTCCCACCGGCCTAGCGGCGCGCCTGACTCGACGCGATCGGCGGCCGGATCGCTCCCGGCCACCAAGCGATCGCGCACGCAGCTGCATCACCCGAACCCCCTGCCAGCAGGCGCGCGGTGAGCAAGCGAGGATGGCTCGGCCTCACTAACCTACGGCCCTCGCATGGCCAGTGCCGAGCCACCGCAGCGCACTCTGATCCTCGTCAAGCCCGACGCTTATGCCCGCGGCCTGAGCGGGGAGATCATCGCGCGCTTCGAGCGCAAGGGCCTTCGCCCGGTTGCGCTGCAGGTGATGCAACTCATCGCGCGAGACGGCCGAGCGCCACTACGCCGAGCACGTGGAGCGTCCATTCTTCGGCGAGCTCGTCGAGTTCATCACGTCGGGGCCGCTGGTCGCGATGGTGCTCGAGGGCGAGTCGGCGGTCCTCGCCGCGCGCCAGGTGATCGGCGCGACGAACCCGCTCGAGGCGGCGCCCGGATCGATTCGCGGGGACTTTGCGCTCGAGACGGCGCAGAACCTCGTCCATGGCTCGGACGGGGCCGAGTCCGCGGCCCGCGAGATCGCGATCTTCTTCCCGGACCTCTGAAGCTCGTTCTCGCCTCGCGCTCGCCGCAGCGGCGACTGATCCTCGAGCGGCTCGGCATCGAGCTCGATGTCCGCCCGAGCGATGCCGCTGAGCTCGAGCAGGGCGACCCGCAGGCGGTGGCGTGCGAGAACGCGCTGCGCAAGGCGCTCGCCGTGCCGATCGCCGCCGGCGAGCTCGTTCTCGGCGTCGACACGATCGTCGCGCTCGACGGCGTGATCCACGGCAAGCCGCACGACGAGCAGGAGGCGGCGCGCACGATGCGCGCCCTCTCGGGTAAGACGCACGTCGTGATCAGCGGCGTCGCTTTGCGCGAGCAGGCCGGCGAGCCCGAGACGCACGCCGCGATCACGAGCGTCACCTTCCGCGAGCTCGACGATCACCTGATCGACTGGTATGTCGCAACCGGCGAATGGCGCGATCGCTCTGGCGGTTACGCGATTCAGCAGGCGGGCGGCGCATTGATCCGCGAGATCGACGGCGATTACAACAATGTCGTCGGCCTGCCGCTGGCGCTGCTACTGGACCTGCGACCCGATTTGCTCACGCTGCGCATCGACCTGATCCTGCGAGCAGCGCGTTTCTTCCAGTATTTGCAGTCATTATTGCGCTGCGGGTGCAGGTCACAGCCGCGCGGAGGCGAAAAACGGTTCGCTAGAATCGGCCGCCAGGTGGGTTCCCCCATCCGCGATGGCTCACCCTCACCGAGGGAGCCCGGACGCGGCGTGCCCGCCCGGTTACAGCCTCGACGATGGGTCTCTTCAGTCACTTGACCGGACTTGGCACCCGCGATCTCGCGGTTGATCTAGGCACGGCCAACACGCTCGTCTACATGCGTGGCCGCGGCATCGTTCTGTCGGAGCCGTCGGTCGTGGCGATCGATTCGCGCACGAACGAGGTCCACGCGGTCGGGATCGAGGCGAAGCGGATGCTCGGCCGGACGCCGGGCACGATCACGGCGATCCGTCCGCTCAAGGACGGCGTGATCGCCGACTTCGACGTGACCGAGGCGATGCTGCGCCACTTCATCCAGAAGGTCCATCAGAGCCGTTTCGCGCACCCACGCGTTGTTGTCTGCGTGCCATCGGGTGTCACCGGTGTCGAGAAGCGCGCGGTCGAGGAAGCGTGCCTGTCCGCCGGCGCGCGCGAGGCCTACCTGATCGAGGAGCCGATGGCGGCGGCGATCGGCGCCGGACTGCCGGTCGGCGAGCCGACCGGCTCGATGATCGTCGACATCGGCGGCGGCACGTCCGAGGTCGCTGTGATCTCGCTCGGTGGCATCGTCGTGTCGGAGTCGATCCGCGTCGCCGGCGACGAGCTCGACAACGCGATCATCAATTACGCGAAGCGCGAGTACAAGGTGCTGATCGGGCAGCAGACGGCTGAGGAGCTGAAGCTCGAGATCGGCTCCGCCTACCCGCTGGCCGAGGAGCTCCAGGCCGAGATCCGCGGTCGCGACATCGTCACCGGCCTGCCGAAGACGGTCGTCCTGACGAGCGAGGAGATCCGCGAGGCGCTCGCGGAGCCGCTCGATCAGATCATCGGCGCGGTGAAGGTGACGCTCGACCGTACTCCGCCCGAGCTCGCATCCGACATCATGGACCGCGGGATGATGCTCGCGGGCGGTGGGTCGCTGCTCCACGGCCTCGACGAGCGGATGCGCCAGGAGACGAACATGCCTACGCACATCGCCGAGTCGCCGTTGACCTGTGTTGCCGTCGGCTCCGGGCGTTCGCTCGAGGAGTTCGAGGTGATCCAGCGAACGAACCGCCAGGGCCGCAAACGGGGGCGCCGCCGTTAGAGGCCTTGCCATGAAGCGAGCCTCGAGCGGGAATCCAGTCGCAGCGTGTACAGGAAGACGATTCGCCGACGCCGTGCGACTCTCGGGCTCCTCGTCGCGCTGTCGCTGATCCTGTTGAGCGCCTCGATCGGTAGCGGCGCGTCCGGCGGTCCGATCGGTGCTGTTCAGGCCGGCTTCCTCGACATCTTCACGCCGATCGAGGACGGCGCAAACGTGTTGCTGACGCCGGTTCGCGACGTGATCAACGGCATCGGCGACGTCGCCAACGCCAGCCATGAGCGCGACCGCTACCACGCCGAGAACCGGCACCTGCTCGCCGCAGAACGCGGCGCTCGAGGCCGATCGGCGCGAGCTGCTCCAGCTCCAGGGCCAGCTCACGCTCGACCGCGAGCTCGGCGTGACGAGCTATGACCAGGTCGTCGCGCAGGTCTCCGAGGAGGCGCCGAGCGTCTGGTATTCGCATGTGACGATCGACGCGGGCAGCAGTGCCGGTATCCGCACGGGCGACGTCGTAATCGACGGTGACGGTCTCGTCGGGCGCGTCGCGACCGTGGCGGCCGGCGCGGCCGAGGTGACGCTGTTGACCGATGCGACGTTTGCCGTCGACGCGCGCGATGCCGCGACCGGCGTGTGGGGCGTGGCGGAGCCCTCTGCCGGGGAACGCGAACGAGCTCGTGCTGGGCTTCCCGAGTGGTGGCGACGTGAGCGTGGGCGACTCGATCGTGACCGCAGGGACCGGGCCGTCGGTGTTCCCGCCGGACATCCCGATCGGGCGCGTGACGAGCATCGATCGCACCACGCAGACGATCACTCTCGCCCCTTACGCAAACGTCCGCCAGCTCGAGGACGTCCAGGTTCTCACGCACCCGAAGGCGCACGGCAGCGCGACCGCCGCCGCGGCGCACCGTGCGCACTCAGCTGCTACCGGCGCTGCCGCCGCGACCCAGGGCGGCGGGCGGGCGATGAGGCTGCCGTGGCGGCGCGGTCGCGTGCGCGCCGCGCGCCGGCAGGCGGCGCACATGCCCGCGCACCTCTCCTTCCGCGGCCGCCGCGAGCGCGCGGCGTCCACGCGCGTGCGCTGACGACGGGGCGCAGCGGCTCTCTTTCCGGCGCCGCAAGCCGGGTACGTCAGCTCCCGCGCGGTGGCCAGGATCTCGCCCGCGGCCTCTCGTTCCGTCGGCGCCGGGCCGCCAAGCACGCCGGCCCCTCGCGCACGCACGGCGGGCTCGCTCAGCTTCCGCCGGCCCCGCACAAAGCCGCACGCGACCAAGACCCAGATCTTCAAGCTCAAGCTGAGGGTTAGGTTCCCGGCCGGCGGGGCGCCCGCAGCCCCAAGCCGCAGCCTCGGCGCGAGCCCGACGGCCGCGGCGCTCGCTCTGCGCCTTCTCTGGGTCGGGCTCGCCGCGGGGATGCTCCAGCTGCTCGTCGTCTCGCAGATCGTGATCGGCGGCGTCAGCGCCGACCTCACGCCGCTGGTCGTCGCTGCGGCCGGCTTCCTGTGCGGCTCGCTTGCCGGCGCCGGGTTCGGCTTCGGCCTCGGCCTGTTCGTCGACCTCGCGTTCATGCAGACGCTCGGCATCTCATCACTGCTCTTCACCCTGATCGGCTACGGCGCCGGGCGCCTGCGCGAGCTGCGCGCCCCGGCGGCGCCGCTCACGCGGCTGCTGCTCGGCGCCGTCGCGACGATCACGGCATTGGCAGGCTATGGCGCGATCGAGTTCATGCTCGGCGTGAACACGCCCGTGAGCGCGGGGTTGCTCGGCGCGATCATCAAGACGACGCTGCTCAACTCGCTGATCGCGGTTCCGGTCTACGCGCTCACGCGCAAGGCACTGCTCGGCGCCCTCCCGGCGAGCGAGCGCCGTCCCCAGGCGACAGCCTCGACCTCGGGCAGCCTCAGCCCGCTCTCGCGCGCGTGATCGAACGCCCAGTCGAGCGACGCGCGCCCCTGCCGCCGGTGCTCGGCCGGCGCGTCGAGCTGCTCGGCGTACTGGCGTTCGTCCTGTTCGCTATCGTCGCCTTCCGGCTCTGGTACCTGCAGATCCTGACCGGTCACCGCAACGTCTCGCTCGCCAACGCGAACGTCGCGCGCGACATCGCGATCCCGGCACCGCGCGGGGAGATCGTCGATCGCCAGGGTCGCGTGCTCGCGAACGTCCACTCGGCCGCGATCGCGGCGATCGTCTGCAAGGAGCTGCCGGCGACAGCGGCCGCGCGCGCGAGCCTCTACAGGCCGCGTGGGGAAGGTGCTGAACCTCCCCGAGAGCCAGATCGCGAAGACCGTGGGTCGCTGCGACAGCTTCGCGCCGGTCACGCTCGAAGCTGACATCCCGAGCGCGGCGCTCGATCTTCCTGGCCGAGCACAAGGCCGCGTTCCCGGGTCTCATCGAAGAGCAGTCCGATATCCGCAACTACCCGGGCGGGACGCTCGCGGCGCAGGTCCTCGGCTACGTCGGCGATCTCAGCCAATCCGAGGAGGCCGACCCGAACTTCGCCGGCGTGCCGGCCGGCAACGTGGTCGGCCAGAGCGGCCTCGAGTACACGTATGACCGTTACCTGCGCGGTCGCGACGGCGTCGAGCGGATCCAGGTCGACGCCGCCGGTGTCCCGACCGGGACGCGCGCTTCGCGGCACGCCGCCGACGACCGGCGACAGCCTCGTCACCTCGCTCGACCTCCCGCTCGAGCAGGCAGGGCTGCACGCGCTGCAGGTCGCGATGCACCTCGCGCACCGCAACGGCTATCCCGCCAGCGCCGCGGCCTTCACCGCGATCGACCCGCGCAATGGTCAGGTGCTCGCGATGGGCTCGCTGCCGGCCTTCAACCCGAACGTCCTCTCGCGTCCGTTCATCTCGCAGGCGCAGTACGCACAGCAGGGCGCGGGCGATGCGTTCATCAACCGTGCGATCTCCTCCGTCTTCCCGACCGGGTCGACGTTCAAGCCGATCGCCTCACTCGCGGCGCTCGCAGGCGGGCTGATCACCCCGTCGAGCCTGCTCGGCGGGACCGGCGCCGGCGGCTGCCTGACCATCGCGCACAGGCGTTCTGCAATTCGGGCCACGCCGACTACGGGGCGAGCGATCTCGCCCACGCCCTCGAGGTCTCTGAGGACACCTACTTCTACGAGGTCGGGGCGCTCGCGAACTCGCGTGGCCCGCTGATCCAGGACATCGCGCACCAACTCGGTCTCGGCGCGCCGACCGGGATCGACCTGCCGGGCGAGGTGAGCGGCTACGTGCCGAGCGCGGCCGCCGACGCGCGCCTCGATCGCGAGTACATGAAGGCGGAATGCACCCACGGCAAGCACGGCGCGTTCTGCGCCGCCGGCGGGCTCTACCGGCCGTGGACGATCGGCCAGAACGTCCAGCTCGCGACCGGCCAGGGACAGCTCCAGGCTAGTCCGACTCCAGATGGCGGTCGCCTACAGCGTGCTGGCAAACGGCGGCTATGTCGTGACGCCGCACATCGGCTTGGCGGTCGACAGCCCAACCGGCAAGCTCGTCGAGACGCTTTCTGCACCGAAGCGCCGCGCGATCCCGCGTAGCCGAGGCCGCCTACATCCCGGCGATCCTCGCCGGGCTGCACCTCGCCGCGCAGGCCCCGTCCGGAACCTCCTACGACGTGTTCGGCAGCTTCCCGCGCACCGTCTACGGCAAGACGGGGACCGCCCAGACGGTCACCGGCAATCCGCACGACAACCAGTCCTGGTATGTCTGCTACGCCCCCGACCCGAAGCGCCCGATCGTCGTCGCGGTCACGGTCGAGCACGGCGGGTTCGGCGATCAGGCCGCTGCGCCGGCGGCGCGAATGATCCTCGCGAAGTGGTTCGGGCTGCCCGAGCGCGTCGTTCGCGGGACGGGGACGACGTTCTGATGGCCGTCCGCGTGGTGCCCCGCAACGAGCGCACCGTATCGCTGCGCGCGCTGCCCTTGATCTCGTTCGACCCGCTGCTCGCGCTCGCGGCTGCCGGCCTCGGCGCGTGCTCGCTCGTCGTGCTCCATGGCGCGGCGCCGGGCTACTGTCAGCCGCCAGGCGATCTATCTGGCGTCGGCTTCGTCGATGATGCTGGGCGCCTCGCGACTCGACTACTGGCGCCTGCGCTCGATCAAGTGGCTGCTCTACCCGCTGCTGATCGGCTCGATCCTGCTCGTCATCGGCGCCGGCAGCGCGGTCAACGGTGCGAGCCGCGCGCTCACCATCGGCGGCATCTCCTTCCAGGCCTCGGAGCTCGGCAAGGTGCTGCTGATCGTCTTCCTTGCTGCGATCGTCGCCGACAGCCCGCGCAAGGCATCCGCGACCGAGCTGACGCTCAAGGTGGTCGCCTTCGCGCTGGTTCCCGCGGCGCTCGTGATCGCCGAGCCCGACCTCGGCTCGGGTCTCGTCTACTTCGCGATCGCCTTCGCGATCCTTTTCGTGGCCGGCATTCCGGCGCGCCAGCTGACGTTGCTCGCGCGTCATCGGGGTGGGAGCGTTCGTCTTCGCGCTCGTGATCGCCCCAGCGATCGGGTTGCACGTCCTCAAGAAGTACCAGGAGCAGCGCCTGACAGGGTTCCTCAGCCCCTCGCAGAATCCCAACTCGTATGACCACCAGCAAGTCGAGTCGGTGATCGGTGTCGGTGCCGGCGAGGGCACAGGCCGCGGAGCGGGCGCGACGCAAACGACTCTCGGGCTCGTCGGGACGGAGGCACCGACGGACTTCATCTTCACTGTGGTCGGAGAGCGTCTAGGCTTTGCCGGTGCGGCCTTCGTTCTATCGCTCTACGCCCTGATCATATGGCGGACGCTTCGCATCATCGGAGCCGCCCGCAACCTCTTCGCGGCCCTGATCGCCGGCGGAGCGGTGGCGATGCTGATGTTCCAGGTCTTCGTGAACGTCGGAATGACGATCGGGATCATGCCGATCACCGGCGTCACGCTGCCGCTGCTGTCCTACGGCGGCTCGTCGGTCCTCACCACCTTCCTTACCCTCGGCCTGCTGCAGTCGATCTACGGTCAGGCCCGTGCGGCAAGCGCGCCACGCAGTCGCGCGCTGCGCGTCTAATAGAAATGGATTTACTCCGTGAAAAAGCAAGTCTTAGTAAGCGTCTCGCGGGGCGAGACGCGCGTTGCGCTACTGGAGGCAACCGGCAAGCCGGGTGCCAGGCGGCGTACCGCCACGACCGACCCCTCGCGCGGCTACCGCGTAGCTGAGCTCTATCTCGAGCGCCGCGGTTCGCGCTCGA
Source organism: uncultured Solirubrobacterales bacterium (assembly GCA_963773395.1). Lineage (GTDB taxonomy): Bacteria > Actinomycetota > Thermoleophilia > Solirubrobacterales > Solirubrobacteraceae > Palsa-513. Next base: position 32,393 of record CAVZAY010000002.1, read on the forward strand.
TCGTCGGCAACATCTACAAGGGGGTCGTCGACAACGTCCTCGTCGGCCTCGAAGCGGCATTCATCGACATCGGGCTCGACAAGAACGGCTTCCTGCACGTTGACGAGATCGTCCTCCCCGGTATCGAAGCGCCGCGCCGCGGGCGCGGCGCGGGCAAGGACGCGATGGACATCTCCGAGCTACTCAAGCCGGGCCAGGAGGTCGTCGTCCAGGTCGTCAAGGATCCGCTCAAGACGAAGGGCGCGCGCCTGTCGATGGAGCTCACGATCGCCGGCCGTTACATGGTCTACACGCCCACCGGCGAGGGCATCGGCGTTTCCCGCCGCCTCGACGACAAGCGAGCGCGAGCGCTTGCGCCGCGAGACGGCGGGCCTCGACCTGCGCGGTGGCGGCGCGATCGTCCGCACCGCTGCACACGGCGCGACGCGCGTTGACCTCGAGCGCGAGCTCCAGTACCTGTTCAAGCTGCACGAGGTCCTCGACCGGCGCGTCGCCGAAGCGAAGGCGCCGGCGCTCGTGTTCCAGGAGGCCGACCTCGCGGTCCGCGTCGTACGCGACGTCTACTCCGAGCATTTCGAGCGCGCGATCGTCGATGACGCGCAACAGCACCACCGCCTGATCTCGTTCTTCACCCGCACCGCGCCGGAGCTCGTCGACCGCGTCGAGCTCTACGAGGGGGCGGTGCCGCTGCTCGACGCCTACAAGGTGACGCCGGTCGTCGAGGGCATGATCGAGCGTCGCGTCGACCTGCCGAGCGGCGGCTACCTGATGATCGACTACGCCGAGGCGCTGACGGTCATCGACGTCAACACGGGCTCGTTCATCGGGCGCGGCAAGGGCGCGCGCCTCGAGGACACGATCACGAAGACGAACCTGGAGGCGGCCGAGGAGGTCGTCAACCAGCTGCGCCTGCGCGACATCGGCGGCATCATCGTCATCGACTTCATCGACATGGCCCGCGCCCGCAATCGCGACGCCGTGCTGAAGTCGCTGCGCAAAGCCCTCGATGAGGACCGCACCAAGACGTTTACCGCCGACATCTCGAAGCTCGGCCTCGTCGAGATGACGCGCCAGAACGTGACCGAGGGGATCCGCGAGATCATGACGCGGCCGTGCCCGACCTGTCACGGCGACGGCGTGATCCGCTCGGAGGAGACGATCTCGATCGAGTTCGAGCGGCGGATGCGCGAGCTCGCCCTCGCCAACCCGGACACCGAGGCCTTCCTGATGCAGATGAACCCGCGGGTCAGCGGCGAGTTCACCGGCCACGGCGGCCGTGTCCTCGACGAACTCGAGCACCAGACCGGCAAGCGCTTCTACTTCGAAGGATCCGAGGGGCTCGCCCTCGATCATTTCGCGGTCACCTTCGAGGGCACGAGCTCCGAGGTGCTCGAGCGCGCGGTCCCGTTCCGCGCCGGCGATGAGCTGCTCGTCGAGATCGTCGAGCCGCATATGTACGAGGCCGACTACGGCGTCGCGAAGATCGACGGGTACATCATCTCGGTCCGCGACGCCGCTCGGCTGGTCGGCGAGAGACTGATGGTCCGCCTCGAAGAGGTTGACCGCACCGCCGCGATCGCCGTCCCGCTCGACGGCACGCCGCCCACCGGCGAGGCCGACGATGACGTACAATCTGCGCCTCGGCGCCGAGGCCGCAGGGGTGGTCGGCGCCGTTCGGCTGAGAAGGAGCCCGCGCCCGAGCAGGCCTAAAGCATGTACGCAATCGTCAAGTCAGGTGGCAAGCAGTACCGCGTCGAGCAGGGTCAGAACCTGCTCGTCGAACGCCTGCCCGCGGCCGAAGGCGCGACCGTGACGCTCGAGCCGCTGCTCTACCGCTCCGACGATGCGATCTTCGACGCCAAGGGCCTCGCCCGTGTCGAGGTCTCGGCCAAGGTCCTCGCCCACGAGCGCGGCCCCAAGCTGCGCGTCTTCAAGTTCAAGCCCAAGCGCGGCTACAAGCGCCGCACCGGCCACCGCCAGGACCTGACCCGGATCGAGGTCACGAAGATCGGCCTGCGGGCAGCCCGCGCAAGCGCCAAGAAGGAGGAAGCAGATGGCGCATAAGAAGGGCCTCGGCTCCTCGCGCAACGGCCGCGACTCGAACGCTCAGCGCCTCGGCGTCAAGACCTTCGCCGGCGAGAAGGTGACGGGCGGGGAGATCATCGTCCGCCAGCGTGGCTCACGCTTCAAGGCGGGCGAGGGCGTCGGCATGGGCAAGGACGACACGCTCTACGCGCGCGCCGCCGGCAAGGTCCGCTTCTCGGTCGGTCGCCGCGGCCGCGTAGTCTCGATCGACCCGGTCGAGTAGCGCCCTCTTCGCCGGGCTGAGGCCGGCACTACCGGGCGTCCTTGACCGAGCGCCGCGTGGATCAGGCAAACAACTCGGCGACGCGCACGCTGAACCCATCCACCGCGTCGGCGAGGTCGAGCGTGTCGTCTTCGCTGAGGGTCCGAGCTTCGCCTGTTCCCCGGTAGACCGTTGCGGTCCGCCGCGCCGGGTCGAGCACGAGCACAGCTTTGGTGCCGGCCGCGACCCACGCGAAAGCCTTCTTCTCCACCTCGCGCGCGCCGTCGCGCGGTGACACCACCTCGACCGCCAGGTCAGGCGGTCCAGGCCAGTAACGGGCGGTCCGTCCCACGCGTGCCACCTGCTCAGCCGAGACGAACGCCACGTCAGGCGCGCGCACGGTGTCGGGATCGCTCGCCAGCGTGAAGCCCGTCTCGGTCATCGTGACGCCGCAGCCGGTCCGCTCGGCGTGCATGAAGAGCAGGCCGTGGATGCGTCCGGCGATCCGTCCGTGCTCGGCCCCCGGAGGTGGGTTCATTCGCACGATCCCGGCGACGAGCTCGTAGCGCTGCCCGTCGTCGGGCATCGCGAGCATCTCATCCGCGGTGACGAATACGGCCATTCTCCCGAGGGTAGCTCACGCTCCTTATTCCGACGGCGGGTGCCCGGGGCGCGCGAACCGGACACAATCTGTCGATGCTCTACGACAAGGCGCGCATCTTCGTCGCGGCGGGCACGGGCGGTGACGGTTCGATGAGCTTCCGCCGCGAAGCCCACGTGCCGCGTGGCGGGCCGGACGGCGGTGACGGCGGACATGGCGGCGCTGTCATGCTCGAATGCGACCCGGCGCTTCGCGACCTGCAGGCGTTTCGCCGCCGCCAGCACTTCCGCGCACGCCGCGGCGGCCACGGCGGCGGCGCGCTGCGCCACGGCGCGAACGGCGAGGAGCTGGTCGTTCGCGTGCCGCCCGGGACCCAGGTCACGGCCGACGATGGCGTGACCCACGACCTGACGCGCCCCGGTCAGCGCGTGCGCGTCGCGCGCGGCGGCGCCGGGGGGCGCGGCAACAAGCACTTCGCGACACCGACGCGCCAGGCGCCGCGCTTCGCCGAGCTCGGCCTGCCGGGCGAGGAGGGCTGGCTCGAGTTGCGCCTCAAGCTGCTTGCCGATGTCGGCTTGATCGGCCTCCCGAACGCGGGCAAGTCCTCGCTGCTCGCGCGCCTCACGCGCGCCGCACCGAAAATCGCCGACTACCCGTTCACGACGCTCGAGCCCGTTCTCGGAACGCTCGAGGCCACCGACCGCCAGCTGATCATCGCCGACATCCCGGGCCTGATCGAGGGCGCGTCGGACGGCGCGGGTCTCGGCCACGACTTCCTCGCGCACATCGAGCGCACGGGCCTGCTCGTCCACGTACTCGACCTCGCCCCGCTCGACGGCTCGGACCCGCTCGCGAACCACGCCACCGTCGAGCGCGAGCTCGCCCTGCACGACCCGGCACTCGCCGCGCGTCCCCGCATCCTCGCCCTCTCCAAGGCCGACCTGGTCACGCCCACCGAGTCCGCCCACCACGCCGCGCAGTGGCGCGAGCGCCTCGGCTCCGGCACGCCCGTCCTCTCGACCTCGGCCGCAACTCGCGAAGGGCTCGACGAGCTGAGTGCGGCCCTGCTCCAAGCGGTCCCTCTGGCTGCGCCCGAGGCCCTACCCGAGTCGGAGCTTCCCGAGCACGTGACCTTCCGCCCGGCCGAGCATCGGGGCTTTCGCATCGAGCGTGACGGCGATGGTCCATTCCGCGTCGTCGGCGCCGGCATCGACCGCCTCGTTGCGCGCCACGACCTCGACAACGACGAGGCGCTCGCCCACATCGAGACGCGCCTGCGCCAGATCGGCGTGATCCGCGCGCTCCAGGAGAACGGCTTCCAGTCCGGTGATGATGTCGAGATCGCCGGCGTCGTGTTCGGCCTCGACGCCTAGCGCTTGCGAGTCGCGACCGCATGCTTTGCCCATCTGCGTTAGAAACGACCCAATGACGCGGGTAATCGTGAAGCTCGGCTCGGCAATAGTCGCCGACGACGAGGGCACCCTGCGCACCGATGTGCTCGGCCGGATCTGCGAGGCGGTCGCGGCGCGCCGCAAGCTGGGTGATGCGATTGTCCTCGTCACGAGCGGCGCGATCGCAGCCGGCGTGCGCGTCCTCGCGCTGCCGGCGCGCCCCACTGCGGTCGACGAGCTCCAGGCGACGAGCGCAGTCGGCCAGGGCCGCCTCTACCCGGTCTACGACGAACTGCTGGGCGCGAGCGGCGTTGTGAGCGCGCAGGTTCTCTTGACCTTCTTTGACCTGACCGAACGCCTCAACTACCTCAACGCGCGCCAGACGCTCGGCAAGCTGCTCGAGTGGGGTGTCGTCCCTGTGGTCAACGAGAACGACACGACCGCGACCGACGAGATCTCCTTCGGCGACAACGACTTCCTCGCCGCCCAGGTCGCGATCCTCGTCGGCGCCGAGCGCCTCGTGATCCTTACGAACACCGACGGCCTCTACAGCGCCGATCCCGCCGTCGATCCCGCCGCGAAGCTGATTGCGCAGGTCGACGACGTCGCAGGCCTGAGCGGGCTCGACATCACTCAGCGCACCTCCGCCCATGGCTCGGGCGGGATGCGCTCAAAGGTGACCGCCGCGGACATGGCGACCGCTGCGGGGATCGAGACGACGATCTGTAGCGGCTCGCGCGATGGCGTCCTCGCGCGCGTCTTGGCCGGCGAGCGCGAGGGCACGCGATTCGCTCCGCGCGCCACCCACTACTCCTCGTTCAAGCTCTGGCTCAAATACGCGAAGCCGGTTCGCGGCACGATCATCGTCGACGCCGGCGCCGCGCACGCCCTGCGCGCGGAGGGCACGAGCCTCCTCCCGGTCGGCGTGACCGCGGTGAGCGGCGAATTCGACGTCGGCGATGCGGTCGAGATCCGCGAGGCGCAGGGCGCGGTGGCGAAGGGCATCGCAAGTTACTCCGCCGCCGAGCTGCGCCAGGCGAAGGGGCTCAAGTCGAGCGCCGTACGCGAGCTCTTGCCGCGAGCGCCCGAGGAAGCCGTACATCGCGACTACCTCGTGCTCGACTAGAGCCCCACTGGCGCCGTAACCTTCCGATGATGGCCACGCGCACCGAATCCGTTGCGGCTGTCTGCGCTGCTGCGAAGCAGGCGTCGCGTCTGCTCGCGACGCTCGACACGCAGGCCAAGAACGACGCGCTCGAGCGGATTGCCGCCGGGCTCGAGGCGCGCGTCGGGGAGATCCTCGAGGCGAACATGCTCGACCTCGAGGCGGGCCGCGAATCCGACCTGTCGCCGGCCCTGCTGGACCGTCTCGCGCTCGACGAGCGGCGCATCGCGGCAATGGCGGCCGGCGTGCGCCAGATCATCGCGTTGCCCGACCCGGTCGGCGAGGTGGTCGACGGATTCCGCCGGCCGAACGGCCTCGAGATCCGCAAGGTGCTCGTCCCGCTCGGCGTGATCGCCGTCGTCTACGAGGCACGGCCGAACGTCACGATCGACGCGGCGGCACTCTGCCTGAAGTCCGGTAACGCGGTCGTGCTGCGCGGCTCCTCGAGCGCGACGCGCTCGAACGCGGTGCTCGCGCAGATCGCGGCGCAGGCCGCGCCCGCCGGCGCGATCTCGATTCTGCACGGCCGTGATGAGCTCACCGAGCTCGTCACGCAGACGGCTCACGTCGACCTCGTCATCCCGCGTGGTGGCGAGGGACTCAAAGCGGCGCTGATGGAGCACGCGACCGTGCCCGTGATCTACGCCGCGTCCGGCAACTGCCACGTCTACGTTGACCGCGCCGCCGACCTGCAGATGGCGGGCGAGATCGCGATCAACGCGAAGGTGCAGCGGCCGGGGGTCTGCAATGCCGCCGAGACGCTGCTCGTGCACCGCGAGGTCGCAGCGGCGTTCCTGCCACAGATCGCGCGCGATCTCACGGCGGCCGGAGTCGAGCTGCGCGGCGATGAGCTGGCGCGCGAGCTCGTTCCCGCCATGGCTGAGGCGAGCGCGGCCGACTGGGACACCGAGTACCTCGCGCTGACGCTCGCCGTGCGCGTGGTCGACTCGCTCGATCAGGCGATCGCGCACGTGCAGCGCCACGGCACCGGACACTCCGAGGCGATCGTCACGCGCGACCGCGATGCGGCGCGCCGCTTCCAGCGCGAGGTCGATGCGGCGTGCGTGTATGTGAATGCCTCGACGCGCTTCACTGACGGTGGCGAATTCGGGATGGGCGCCGAGATCGGGAACTCGACGCAGAAGCTGCACGCGCGCGGGCCGATCGGGTTGCGCGAGCTCTGCACTTTCAAGTACCTGATCGAGGGTGACGGCCAGGTGCGCAGCTGAGACTCGGGATCCTGGGGGGGACGTTCAACCCACCGCACGTGGCGCATCTCTTGTGCGCGAGCGAGGCGCGCTGGCAGCTCGGACTCGAACGCGTCTGGTTGATGCCGGCGCGGGTACCTCCGCACAAGCCGCTGACCGACGAGCCCGGCATCGAGCATCGCCTCGCGATGTGCCGCCTGGCGGCGGCGGGACATGAGGACTGGCTCGAAGTGTCCGAGCTCGAGGCGAGCTGCGACGGCCCGTCGTTCACGGTCGATACCCTTGATGCGATCCATGCGAGCCAACCAGGTGATGAGCTGACGTTCATCGTCGGAGGCGACATGGCCTGGTCGCTGCCGGCGTGGCGTGAGCCGGAGGCGATCCTGGGGTTGGCCGATGTTGCAGTCGCGGAGCGCGCGGGCGCGCGCCGCGAGGAGATCAGGGAGCGACTTGCCGGCCTGCGCGGCGTCGAGCGGGTCCGCTACATCGAGGTGCCGCGCATGGATGTCTCTTCGGCCGTCCTGCGCCAGCGTGTGCGCTTGGGGCAACCGATCACCTTCCTGGTGGCGCAGGCAGTCAGCGACTACATCGAGGAGCGGAGGCTCTACAAGTGAGGACCGACCAGCTAGCCGAAGCGATCTGCGAGCTCGCAGCCGACAAGAAGGCGCTCGACATCGTCGAGCTCGACCTGCGCGGCGTGATCGACTACACCGATTACTTCGTCATCTGCTCGGGCAACTCCGACCGGCAGGTGAAGGCGATCGCGGACGCGATCCTCGCCGGCCTGAAAGCCGACCACGACGTTAGGCCCAAGCGCATCGAGGGGCTGACGCAGGCGCGCTGGGTGCTGATGGACTACCTCGACGTTGTCGTCCACATCTTCGTGCCCGAGGTCCGCGAGTACTACGGCCTCGAGCGCCTTTGGGGCGAGGCGCCCGCGCGCCGGCGGCTGGCCGCTCAGCCGGCCGTTTCGATCGCGTAGCAGCCGACGCCACGCTCCTCGCGCCAGTGCCAGAGCATGAAGGCGAGCGCGGCGCCTTCGAGCCGGCCTGTTGCGAGCGTCTCGCCGGCGAGGCGCAGCGCCCCGCCGCGTTCGCGTTCGCCCTCGATCTCGTCCTCCCAGAGCTCGAGCCCGGCTCGAAGCAGTAGGCCGTCGCCGTCGTAGGTGCTCGACAGGCGCGGGTCCGCGACGCGCGCGGCCTCGAGTGGCGCCCCGCGCGCGACGTGAACCTCGAGCGCCTCGGCTCCGTGTGGATCGCTCGGCAAGCGCCGACCCGCCAGCGCGCTCACCGCGAGCTTGCCGTCGATGCAGAGCCACAGCGAGCGACGCAGCGCGAGCCCGGTGGGCGCGTCGGTCTCCTGCGCGACCATGCCGTAGCCCTCGAGCTTCGCGTTCGCCGCGCTGCGCCCGCGTCCATGGCAGATCCACTCGCGCCGAGCGGCGCCATCGAAGCCGATCGGCGGGCCGAGCGGCTCGAGCGAGAGCTCACCGATCCCGGGGCCACGCAGGCTGAACGGTCCCTCGCCGGCGAGCTCCGCACCCTCGACGGCTCCGTCCCCAAGCAGCACGGCGCGATCGTCGTGCCCGTAACAGCAGTAGCTGGCGCCTTCATCGGCGAAGCTGAAGCTCCAGGTCTCGCTCACGCCGCGCAGGCTACGCCAGTCCCGCCGGCGAGGACCCATTCGCGGTCCTTACGCGGGCGAGGCCCTAACATGACTTGCATGCCCACGGTCGAAGAGGTCGAGGAAGCGCTCACCAACGTGATCGATCCCGAGCTGGGGCTCGATTTCGTCGAGCTCGGGCTGATCTACGACATCGAGATCGACGGTTCGCGCGTTGCCGTCACGTTCACGCTCACCGCGCCCGGCTGCCCGATCGGGCCGCAGGTCAGCGAGCAGATCGAGGAGTTCGTGTCCGAGCTAGAGGACGTCGAGGAGGTCTCCTCGACGATGGTCTTCACCCCGCCCTGGACGCCGGACCGCATGAGCGAGGACGCGAAGTTCGCGCTCGGGTACTAGCCCGACGTGCCTGAGGACCTCACGGTCACGGGGCCGCAGCTGAGCCTGCGCTACCCGGTCGCGCAGGACGCGCCGCGCCTGTTCGAGCTCGCCTCGGATCCCGAGGTCACGAAGCCGTTCGCGTGGGGACCGTACGAGAAGCAGGAGCAAGCCGCGGACTGGATCGCTTCGACCGCACGCAGTCGCGCCGACGGCTTCGCGCTGGAGTTCGTGATCGCTGAAACGGCCGACCAGCCCCTGGGAGCAATCTCGCTGCTCGAGCTCTCGCGTCGCGACCGGCGCGCCGTGATCGGCATCTGGCTCGGGCGTCCCTACTGGGGTGCGGGCATCGGCGACGAGGCGCAGGCGCTGCTGGCCCACCTCGCCTTCGGCCCGCTTCGCCTCGCACGTCTCGGCGCCTGGGTCGACGTGAGCAACCAGCGCTCGCAGCGCGCGTTCGAGCGGCTCGGCTTCACCAACGAGGGCGTGCTGCGCTCGTTTCAGCGCCACTACGGCCGCGCGCACGACCTGATCGCCTACGCGCTGCTGCGCGAAGAGTTCGAGCGCTCGACGCTTGCCGCCGTAGAGGTCCAGATCAGCGGCGATTCGCCCCCCGCTTGGGTCTGCGATCCGTGGTGATCCTCGCGCGGGCGCTCCGTGCCCGGCACCCGTAGTGCCGGGCGCGGCCCCCATCAGCCGTACAATCCAGGGGTGAGCGCCACGACCAATGGGCTGCCCAAGCTGTCGATCGAGCGCATCCTGCTGGCCTCGCCGCGCGGGTACTGCGCCGGTGTCGACCGTGCGGTGCAGACCGTCGAGCTTGCGCTCGAGCGCTACGGCCCACCCGTGTACGTGCGCAAGGAGATCGTCCACAACAAGCACGTGGTCGATCAGCTGCGCAAGCGCGGCGCGATCTTCGTCGAGCAGGAGACGGAGGTTCCGGAGGGTTCGGTCTGCGTGTTCTCCGCCCATGGCGTCGCGCCGACGGTGCGCGCGAATGCCGATGCGCGCCGGCTGCGGACGATCGACGCGACCTGCCCGCTAGTCACGAAGGTCCATGTCGAAGCGCGGCGGTTCGTGGCCGACGGCTACACCGTGATCCTGATCGGGCACGACGGTCACGAGGAGGTCGAAGGGACGATGGGAGAGGCGCCCGAGCACATAATGCTCGTGCAGTCCGAGCAGGACGTCGATGCGCTCGTCGTACCCGACCCCGAGCGGCTCGCGTACACGACCCAGACGACGCTCGCCGTCGACGAGACGCGTTCGATCATCGACCGGCTGCGCGAGCGCTTTCCCGCGATCGTCGGCCCGCGCATCGATGACATCTGTTACGCGACGACAAACCGCCAGGCGGCCGTGCGCAAGCTCGCCGAGCATTGCGATCTCGTCCTCGTTGTCGGTTCGCGCAACTCGTCGAACTCACAGCGCCTCGTCGAGGTGGCGCGCGACTGCGGCGCGAGCTCCTACCTGATCGACTACGCCGACGAGGTATCGGAGGGCTGGCTCGACGGCGTGCGTACGCTCGGCATCACGTCAGGAGCGAGCGCGCCCGAGGAGCTCGTGCAGGAGCTCCTCGCAGGCTTCGGCGAGCGCGGCGTCACCGATGTCGCGGAGCTCACGATCACTGAGGAGGACGTCCGGTTCATGCTGCCGAAGGCGATCCGCCAGCCGGCCGTGAGTTGACCTCCACCCTGGTCGTAGCGGACCTGCACGTTGGCGATCGTGGGCGCGTCGACGTGCTGCGCCGTGAAGGCGTCGCCGGTCCGCTGCTCGACGCGGTGGAGCGAATCGACCGGGTGGTGCTGCTCGGCGACTCGGTCGAGCTGCGCAACCGCCCCGCGAGCCAGGCCCTGGCGGCCGCCGAGCCCTTCTTCCGCGCGCTCGGCGAGGCGCTCGCGGGTAAGCCGGTCGTGATCCTTGCGGGCAACCACGATCACGCGCTTGTCGAGCGCTTCCTGGCCCGCAACGACGAGCCGCTCGGGCTCGAGCAGCGCTTCAGCCCGAAGAAGGCCTCGGATCTAGCGGTCAAGCTTGCCGGCCAGTTCGGCCGCGGCGCCGACGTGCAGTTCGCCTACCCCGGAGTCTGGCTGCGCGAGGACGTCTACGCGATGCACGGTCACTACCTCGACGTGCACATGACCGTTCCGACCGTCGAGCGGCTCTCGATCGCGGCAAGCGGGCGGCTCGCACTCGACCACAGCCGGCCTTGGAACGCCGTCTACTCCGTCGACGAGTACGAGGCGCTGCTCGCGCCCGTGTACGCCTGGAGCTTCGCAGCCGCCCAGAGTGGTCGGCCCGGGCAGGGACCTGCCGGCGCGGCGGCGCTTCGGATGTGGGACACGCTGCGCTCGAAGCGCTCGGGTGGCCTGCGCGCGCAGGCGCTCGCAGCCGGGTTTCCGCTCGCGGTCGCCGCGCTCAACGCAGCGGGGCTCGGGCCGCTGCGCAGCGAGCTGACGCGTGCCGAGTTGCGCCAAGCCGGACTGCGCGCGATGAGCGAGGTCGTTGAGCGTCTGCGCATCCGTGCGCGCCACGTGCTGTTCGGGCACACGCATCGGACCGGCATGCTCGAGGGCGACCGCGAACCGGAATGGCTCACCCCCAACGGCGTCCAGCTCCACAACTGCGGATCGTGGGTCTACAGCGACACGTTCCTCGCCGACGGCAATCCGGCGAGCCCATACTGGCCGGGTGGCGCGATCCTCGTCGAGGACGGGACGCCGCCGCAGCTGTTGCGGCTGCTCGCCACGCACGCAGCCGCTGAGCTCAGCGCCTCGCCGGCGGCCTGACGCGACCGCAAGCCACGCGCGAGCGGGCGGGGCGATACCGCCCAAGCGCAAGTAGTTAACCGCGTCTCGGGTGGCGTGTCCGCACGTAGGATCGCGGCAGCCGTGGTGAAGCGCCGTCACCGGATCCCGTGAAGCTGATCATCGGCATAGTCCGACCCGAGCGGGCTCGTTGCCACGCAGGCGCAGCCCGCGTCCGAGCCCGAGGCCGAGGCGCAGGTCGTCCCGGCTACTGCGATTGCGCCCTGAGGGCCCGCCTACGCGTCGCGACTCCAAGGCCGCCGATCTCTGGCGCCCCGATCACACCGGCCCGTGCCGCCGCTATTGCTCGAAGTTCTCGACGGTGCTGGTATCGCGCAGACCGGCGAAGTTCGGGTCGAGATCGAACTCCTCGCGCGCCCGGCGCTGGCGCAGAAGGTCCCAGTAGCGGTCGAGCTCGACACGCACCGCGTCGAGCCGCCCGCGCTCCTCGACGCTCAGTCCGTTGCCACCGGCGTGATCGAGTAGGCGGTGCTCCTCCGCGACAAGTTTCTCGATGCGGTCTGCGACTTGGTTGTCATCCATTCGCTCAGCATACGACGCGCGCGTTTGCGGATCACCTCGCGCCGGTATCTTTCATCGATGCGGCTAGGCGGGGCACTCGGTGCGGCACTCGTTGTCGGCTTGCTCGCCGCGGCGCCGAGCGCCGCCACGAGCGCAAGCGGGCCGACCGGAACAACGGGAGCGAGCGGCGCAACCTCTACGACCGGCGCCACCGGACCGACGGTGCCGCTCCCGCCGGCGATCCCCAGCGTGACGCTGCGGCCGGAGCAGCGCGGCGTCGCCGTGCGCCTCCTCCAGAACGAGCTCCGCGCACGCCACTACGTGATCGGTCGCTATGGCGTCTTCGATGCGCGCACGCAGCGCGCAGTCCTCGCGTTCCGCAAGCTCGTGGGCATGAAGCGAACGGAGATCGCTAATCACGCCGTCTTCCGCAAGCTCGCGCACGGTGCCGGGGCCTTCAAGGTGCGCTACCCCCACCAACCGCGCCATGTCGAGGCCGACCTTACCCACCAGGTTCTCGCACTGATCGGCAAGCATGGGCATGTCGAGCGGATCTACCCGATGAGCTCGGGTCGCCCCGGCCTCCAGACCCAGACAGGGACCTTCCGCGTCTACTTGCAGGAGCTCGGAACCAATGCCGTTGGCATGGTCGATTCGAGCTTCTTCAACGGCGGCGACGCGATCCACGGCTATCACTTCGTGCCGCCGTACCCGTGGAGCCACGGCTGCCTGCGCGTCCCGATCCCCGACGCGCTCGCAATCCACGACTGGTTGCATCTCGGCACGATCGTCGACGTCTACTACCGCTAGGCGCCGGCCGCACGTAATCACGGGCACAGCGCACTGGGAGGCCTGATATCGGCCGCTTGAGCGACCGCGCGCTCGGCTCGAGCTCGCCCCGTTTGCGCGCCTTCCGGCCTTCGAGCGCCGCGCGCTGATCGGCGAGGCCGAGCGGCTGGCGGCGTTTGCCGGCTACCGCGCGGTCACACTGATCTGAGCGAACTCGCTCAGGCGGCTGCGCGCTCGGCTGAGCGCAGGCCGCGCCGCGCAAAGGCCGCGAACAGCACGATCGCGCCGCCCAGCAAGCCGAAGGCGAGCGCGATATCGACCGGCGACCCGGCGAAGAACCCGCGCGCGGCCTCGAGCGCGAAGGTCGCGGGGTTCAACCGCGCGACCGAGTGAACCCAGCCGGTGAGCAGGTGCAGAGGCACGTAGACGGGTGCGAGGAAGAGCACGACGAAGACCGGCATCTGGATCACCGCTCCGGCCTGTTCGGTCCGCAGGAACATCGCGAGCCCCACGCCCCACAGCGCCGCGACGAGGTTCATCAGGACCCCGAGCGCGAGCAGCGCGAGCAGGTCGGCGGCGCTCCCCGGCACGCCCATCCCGGTCGCGAGCGCGACGAGCGTGACGACGCTGCCCGTGATGCACCAGCGCAGCAGCGCGCCGATCACGTAGCCGACGATGATCCCGCCGCGCGCGCGGCGCGGCCAGCAGCAGGCGCCGCGCGAAGCCGGAGTCGAAGTCGCGCGCGACGGCAAAGCCGGTGAAGACGCCGCCGAAGGCAGCGGACTGCAGGAAGACGAAGATGAACTGGAAGGCGGTGTAGCCGGGCTTGTAGTCGAAGTTCGGAACCTGTGCGATCTTCGACAGGCCGCCCGCGAACGCGGCGAAGAAGAACAGCGGGAAGACGATCGAGGGAATGATGATCGACGGGCTCACGACCGTGTTGTGGATCGAACGCCAGGCGACGCCGCGCACGACGTAGACGAAGCGGCTCATGTCCGTGCCATCCGGCGTCGCATCGCGAGGCTCGATGAGCCGAGGCTGATCACGGCGAGCGCCGCCGCGAACCCGAAGCCGAGCGCCAGCGCTTGGCCGTCCCAGCCGGTGATAATCAGGCTGCGCACGCCTTCGACCAGGTAACTGACCGGGTTGTAGGTTGCGACGTCGTGAAACCACGGCGTCTTGATCAGGTTGCGCGGGAGCGACATCGAGCTGAGGAAGAGCGTCACGAAGAACAGCGGAAAGATGGCCTGCACGGCTTCGCCGTTGCCGAAGCGCAGCGCGACGAGCGTGCCGAGGCCCGCGAAGCCGAACGCGATCAGCGTCGACAGCGCGAGCAGGACGAGCGCGCCGCCGACGCCGCTCGCGATACCGACGCCGCTGGCGACGCCGACCGCGAGATAGACGACCGACTGCACGCAGGCGACGACGAACGCCCCGCCAAGCTGTCCGAGTAGCAGCGCGCTGCCGCGCAGCGGCGTCAGCGACAGGCGGTTGAAGAACCCGGTCTCGATGTCGCGCGCGAGGTCGACGCCGGCGGTCACGGCGACGAACAGCGCGCCCTGCATGAACGGGACCGCCAGCGCGAACGCGCGGTAGCTGACGGGCGGGAAGCCGGGAATGCGCGTCGCCGCGCCGAGCGCGCTGCCGTTGATCGCGAACAGGATCAGGGGAAAGAACAGCGGGAAGACGAGCAGGGCGCGCTGGCGAAACGTCCGCAGGATCGAGCGGCGCGCGATCGCGGCGATCTGCTCGGCTGCAGGCGCGCGTGCTCAGCGCCCACGGCGCCCGCGCTTGCTTCGTCGACCGGCTCCTCCTCGTCCTCGCTCGCGCCGCGCCCTCGAGCTTGCGCCCGGTCTTTGCGAGGAAGACGTCGTCGAGCGACGGCTGGTGCAGGATGAGCGAGGCGACGTGCAGCGAGGCTGCATCGAGCGCGCGGACGAGCTCGGCAAGCTGCGCCTCGCCGCCGGGCAGCTGGACGATGACCTGCCCGTCGCTGCGCGCCGGCGTGCCGAATTGCTGCGAGCGTCTCGCGCAGGAGTCTCCGCCTGGTCGTGGTCGGCCGGCACGACCTCGACGGTCGGGTTGCCGATCTCGGCCTTCAGGCGCTCGGGCGTGTCCTCGGCGACGATGTGGCCGTGGTCGATGATGCCGACGCGGTCGGCCAGCGCGTCGGCCTCCTCGAGGTACTGCGTGGTGAGGAAGACGGTCATGCCCTCGTCGCGCGCGAGGCGCGCCACCTCCTCCCACAGCGCCGTGCGGCTCTGCAGGTCGAGGCCGGTGGTCGGCTCGTCGAGGAAGAGGATCCGCGGGCGCGTGGACGAGCGCGAGGGCCAGGTCGAGGCGTCGCTTCATGCCGCCCGAGTAGCCGCCGATCCGGCGATCGGCCGCCTCGGTCAGCCCGACGCGCTCGAGCAGCTCGTCCGGCGCGCTCGTGCGCTGTGCCTTCGGAAGCCCTTGGAGCGTCGCCTGTAGCAACAGGTGCTCGCGTCCGGTGAGGATCGGGTCGAGCGCCGCCTCCTGGAGCGCGGCGCCGATCACCGTGCGCACCTGGCGGCCCTGGTGGACGACGTCGAACCCGCCGACGCTCGCCCTGCCCGCTCGTCGGCGGGAGCAAGGTCGTCAACATGTGCACGGTGGTCGACTTGCCGGCGCCGTTGGGGCCGAGGAAGCCGTAGATCTCGCCGTGGGCAACGCTGAGGTCGATCCCGTCGACGGCGCGCGGTCCCTTGCGGAACTCGCGCACGAGCTGCTCGACGACGATGGCCTGCCCGGCTGGCACAGTTCGTAGCGTACAAGAATCTTTGGCAGTGTCAACTGTCGAGTACATCATGTAACGTGTAGGGACGATGCTCGAGCAGGCGACCGCTGGCTCACCCGCCGACGAGGCGTGGGCGCTGCTGTATCGCCTCCTCGTGCCCCAACGCCAGCGCTTTCTCGATATCGCGACAGAGCTGGGGCTCCATCCGGCACAGCAGGGCGCGTTGCTGCAGATGAAGCCGGGCGCTGCGCTTCCGATGAGTGAGCTCGCGACGCTGCTGCGCTGCGACAGCTCGAACGTGACGGGTATCGTCGACCGCCTCGAGCAGCGGGGGCTCGTCGAGCGCCGTCCCTACGACCAGGACCGGCGCGTCAAGCACTTAGTGCTCACCCGCCACGGGGAGGAATTGCGCGATCAGGTGCGCCGGCGCATGAGCGAGCCGCCCGAGATCCTGCGCAGCCTCGCTATCGAGGATCAGGAAGCCCTGCGAGACATCCTCGGGCGTGCACTCGCGAGCGCGCACGAGGATCACGATTCCCAACGCTCCATAACTCCGCCGCCCGTAGCAAAGAGCCAGTTCTGGCGGGCGATCCGGCAGATATCTAACCGTCGAGTGGAGCCTTAGTATCTTGGTTGTCGTAAAGGGTTGGCGGCCACACGAATTTATCCGGTGGAGATAATATGTAGCGCCCGTAGTCGCGGTGTAGCCAAGGCATTAGCGCGTCACAACAAGAACTGGCCTGAGTAGCTGTCAGCGACCGGCCCCTTGCCGGGCATGCCTCGCAGGCGAGACTATGATCAGTGCAGTGCCTGCCGCGTACGGCTTCGCCGCGGCGAGACGCATTTCGAACTGGCCGGCTGCATGGTCTTCCCACGCCACGACACCGACACGCCGGCGCCGCGCGCGGACGGAAGTGGGTCAGCGACGACGATCGAGCGATCGCCATGAGCGGTACGGACGTCGGCCTCGCGCTCGCCGTTTTCCTCGCCTGCGCAGTGGAGGCGGTCGAGGCGCTCACGATCGTGCTCGCGGTCGGGATAACTCGCAGTTGGCGTTCGACCTTCGTTGGTATCGGCGCCGCCGTCGATCGTCCTCGGCGGCGTCACCGCGGCGCTCGGGCCCGCACTGACGGCGTTGCCGCTCGATGTGCTGCGCGTCACCGTCGGCGGGCTTCTGCTCGTGTTTGGCCTGCAATGGCTGCGCAAGGCGATTCTGCGCGCGTCCGGTCACAAGGCGCTGCACGACGAGCGCCAGATATACGAGAGCGAGCTATCCGCGGCGCGCGCCGCCGGTCAGCCCGCGGGGCGGATCGACCCCTACTCGTTCACGATCTCCTTCAAGGGCGTCTTCCTCGAGGGCCTCGAGGTGATCTTCATCGTCCTGACCTTCGGCGCCAACCAGCACAAGGTCGGTCTCGCGGCGGCCGCCGCCGGTGTCGCGGTCGCGCTCGTCGTGATCGCAGGCATCGCGATTCATGCGCCGCTCGCGCGCGTGCCCGAGAACACGATGAAGTTCGCGGTCGGCGTGATGCTGACGTCGTTTGGGACGTTCTGGGGCGGCGAGGGAGCCGGCGCGCACTGGCCGGGAGGCGACGCGGCGTTGCTCGCGGTCGTCCCGGGAATCCTGCTCTTCTCGCTCGCCGCGGTCGCTGTCATGCGGGTCCGCCGCGCAGCGGTCTCGAGCGAGGTGGTCGCTGAGGCATGAGGCGGCTGCGGGCGCTCGGCGCGTTCATCTGGGAGTTCGTCATCGGCGATGACTGGCGCGTCGCCGCCGGCGTCGTCGTCGCGATCGGCGTCACAGCGCTCGTGGCGACGACGAAGGTTGCCGCCTGGTGGATCCTCCCGGTCGCCGTGGCGCTGCTGCTCGCGCTGACCCTCTGGCGCGCAAGCCGCACGAGCTAAGGTGATGCGACATGTGCCGCAACATCCATACCCTGCACAACTTCGAGCCGCCCGCGACCGAGGATGAGGTACACGCGGCGGCGCTTCAGTACGTGCGCAAGATCAGCGGCTACACGCGCCCATCGCAGGCCAATGCAGCGGCCTTCGAGCGCGCGGTAGACGAGATCGCGCACATCTCGCGTCACCTGCTCGGTGAGCTGGTGACGTCGGCGCCGCCGCGCGACCGCGAGGTCGAGGCGGCGAGAGCGCGCGCTCGCGCCGCGCAGCGCTTCGCCGCCTAGCCGCTGCGCTCGTTTAGATGTGCTCGTGCCTGGCGAGGTCGAGCCACTCGGCCCGCGAGGGCGGCTTGTCAACGCCGCCTTCGGCGAGCGCCTTGCCCAGGTGTTCGCTCATGAAGCGCTCCTGGTCGGCCTTTGACTCCCAAACCTCAAAGACGACCCAGCCACCGGGCTTGGCTCCGCCCGCGTGGAAGATCATGCCCTTGGGTGCGTCCGCGGGATCCCACTTGCCATTGGGGAGTCCGAGGGCGGCGTTGACCGCCTCGTAGTCGCTGCGCCCGACGCCCTCGAACTCGAGGATGATTGCCTCTGCCATTTCGCTCCCCCTACTGGTTGATGCTCGGCCCCGGCTGGGGCTTGCGCGGGGTCAGCCTAGCGGTGATTGTGGGAGCTTCACTCTGCCGCGCACCGCGGGCGCCGACGGCGGCGGCACGACGGGTCCGATATCGCCGTCCGGGGCCTTGTCGAGATCGACGATCACCGGCGCATGATCGCTTGGACCGCTGCCCTTGCGCGCCTGGCGGTCGATCCACGCCGCCTTGACGCGGCCGGCCACCTCTTCGCCGGCGAGCACGAGGTCGATGCGCATCCCGAGGTCCTTGTGGAACATGCCCGCGCGGTAGTCCCAGTAGGTGAAGACGCGCTGCTCGGCCGGCCAGCGCTCGCGTACGACGTCGTGAAGGCCGGCGTCGACGAGCTTTGCGAGCGCTGCTCGCTCGGGCGCGGTGACGTGCGTGTGTCCGACGTAGGCGGCTGGGTCGAAGACGTCGGCGTCGGTCGGTGCGATGTTCATGTCCCCGCAGACCACGGCGCTGCTCGGCGCCAGCGCTACGAGACGCTCGAGCGCGCCGAGCCATGCGAGCTTGTAGCGGTAGTGCTCGGAGTCGACGACGCGTCCGTTCGGGACGTAGACCGAGTGCACGCGAATGCCTGCGCACGTGGCGGCGAGCGCGCGCGACTCGGCCTGCGGGAAGCCGGGCGCATCATCGATGCCGGCGACGACGTCCGCGAGCCCGACGCGCGAGAGGATCGCGACGCCGTTCCATTGCGCCTCGCCGTGGCGCGCCACCGCGTAGCCGCGCTGCGTGAGCTCCTCCCCGAGGAGTGCGTCGAATGCGTCGTCGGTGAGCTTTGTCTCTTGCAGGCAGACGATGTCGGGCGCCCGCTCGTCGAGCCAGGCCAGCAGGCGCGGCATTCGCTGTTTGACCGAGTTGACGTTCCAGGTCGCGAGGCGCATCGTCAAAACCTAGCTCGGGCGTTCAGCCGCCGCCAGACCTTCCCGAGCGTCTCGCGCTCGCGTGGGGTCGTCGCTGCGAGAAGCCTCAGGTAGGCTGGCGAGGATGGTCAGCACTTTTCGAGCCTGAATGGGTCGTCGAGCAGGACCGGCCTCAGTTCTGCTGGATCCTGTCACTCGCTCAGCGCCCAGCGGATCAGAGAGGGTCGACGGGCCGGTGTCTAGGCGGGGCCGGACTGAAATAACATGCAGCTGAGTCGAACGCTTCGGGCCGGTCTTCCGTTCATCGCAGTCGTGGTCGCCTTGGCGTTAGCGCTTTCGGATTGGCCGCTCGGCTGGCGCATCTGGCGGGATCACCCGTACGTGGCTTCGTTCGCTGCCGGTATTGCGGTGCTGTTCGTTGCCGGGGCAGTGGTGGACGCCCACTTTCGGCGGCGCGAGGCCCATCGGTGGCATGGGCTCGGCTTTGTCGCCGACGGTGAGTTTGCCTCGATCCAATACGACACCGGCGTCGCGATGTCCGCTCTGATCGGAATCGACGACGGGTACAGACTTCGCTCCGACGTCGAGTTTCATCTCGCCATCGCGCGCGACCGAGCCACTGAGCTGCTCCCGCCCGACAGCGAGACCTTCCTGGTCGAGCGCCGTGAGGTCGACGACGAGTTCCTCACGAACCGGCTTGCGGTCTTGGTTACCGACGAAGCGTGGCGCCGCAGCTGTTCGCAGACACTGCGGGTCGCACGAGGTCACCTCGTCGAAGCGGTCAGCAGATGGACGGGGACGTTCGCGATTCTCAATGACGACGAACAGTTCAATCGTGTTGCCCGCACGGTCACGATCACGGACCTCGTCACCGCTCTGCACATGTCCCTGGTGGCGATCAGGCCATCAGAAGAGCCTGCTGACATCGACACCATGGGATTCGCCACCTTTGCGAGCCAGTGGCGGACACTTCTGAACTCGGTCAACACTGAACTCGACTTCTGGAACGCGCGGCGGCGCGTGCACACGCGAGTCGAAGTCCCGACGCTCGGCGAGCGGCCCGCGAATCGTGATCCCCCGCCTGTCGAGCGGTAGGCACCCGCAGTCGCCCAGACGGCGCGGCAGTCGCGAAATCGCAGCGTGCCGCTCCCGCGTGGGGGCAGCCGTCTCCGGCCACTGGTCCAGCCCTAACCCCGGATCAGTCGCCGGGGAGCTCGCGCGGAGTACGCGGTTGTGCGTCAGCCGCGCCTCACGCAGCTTCGCGTCGCCCGCCGAATGCGAAGAAGGGCGGAACTTCCCGGAATTTTCTCCCCAACGGGCTGGGTAGAGAGGTTGGATAATCCCCGTTGAGCGGATCGGCTGATCTAACGGGGCGGACTTGATGTTGCGTACGAGGGCTCGCCGGTACTTGCCGGTCATGGCCGGTTGCGTCGGCGCAGCTGCTGCCGCGATCGCGGTCGTCCCGGCCGCAGCGAGCCCACCGCGCGGCGCCGCGCCGACGATGACAGCGCCCATTGGCGCTGATGCGGCGGCACTGTCGACCCCCGATCTCATCGTGCCCGGTGCGCGCGGGTCCCTGCGGTTGGCTTTGGATCTGCGGTTGGCGCCGCTTGCTTGGGGTCGGTCGGGGCCTTATAGCGCTGATCATGTGTTGGTGGGGTTTCGGTCGGGGACGGCGGTGGGGGTGGAGCGGCGGTTGGAGCGGCGTGTTGGGGTTTTGGGGGTTCGGCGGGTTGGCGCGGGGTGGCTTTTGATTGTGCCGCGGGGTCGGGTGTGGGCGGTGATTGGTTGGTTGCGGCGGTATCGGTGGGTGCGGTATGCGGAGCCTGATTATGTGCTTGTGGCGTCGGGGGTTCCGAATGATCCGTCGTTCGGGTTGCAGTGGGCGCTTCAGAACACGGGGCAGACGGTGACTGGGGATAGCGGGACGGTTACGGGGACGGCGGGTGCGGATGAGGATGTGGTGCCGGCGTGGGGTGTGACGACGGGGTCTAGGTCGGTGGTGGTGGCGGTGACTGATACGGGTGTTGATTACAACGATCCGGATTTGGCGGCGAATGTGTGGTCGAATCCGGGCGGGGTGGGGGGTTGTGCGGCGGGGACGCATGGGTTTGACGTGTTGTCGGGTGAGAGTGCGTGCGTTCCGATGGATACGGACACCGTCTATGGCGGGCATGGGACGCATGTGGCGGGGATCATTGGTGCTGTTGGGGATAACGGTGTGGGTGTGACGGGCGTGAATTGGACGACGTCGATCATGGCTGTGAAGTGGCTTGATTCGGAGAGCTCGGGGTTGACGAGTGATCTGATCAATGCGTTGGCGATGGTGGTTACGGCTAAGCAGGCGGGTGTGAATGTGCGGGTCGTGAACGATTCGAGCACCTTCCCCGGGGTCGCGTCCTCGCAGGCGCTGTCGGATGAGATCGATGTGCTGGGCGCGAACGACATCCTGTTCGTGACCGCAGCCGGCAACACGGGCCAGGACGACGACACGACGCCCCGCTACCCGTGCTCGTATGACCGGCCGAACGAGATCTGTGTTGCCGCGACCGACCAGAACGACCAGCTGCCGAGCTGGGCTAACTGGGGTCCGAACACGGTCGATTTGGCGGCGCCCGGCGTCAACATCTATTCGACGCTGATCGGCGGGTACGGGTACATCAGCGGCGCGTCGATGAGCGCGGCCGAGGTGTCCGGTGCGGCTGCACTGATCCTCTCCGCCGACGGCTACCTGACGCCACGCAGCTGAAGGCCGACATCCTAAACAACGTCGACCCGCTCCCATCCCTCAAGGGCAAGGTGCGCACCGGCGGCCGCCTCGACATCTGCAAAGCAATGCCGGGATGTGCTGCGCCGTTGACGCCGCCGACGGAGCTCCACGGTGCTGCCGATGATCTCCGGTACCGCGCAGGTGGGTCAGACGCTGTCGACGAGCAACGGGACTTGGGGCGGATCGCCGGCCACCTACACCTACCTGTGGCAGCGCTGCGACACCAGCGGGAAGAACTGCAACTCGACCGGCGTCGTCTCGCAGACCTACCTCTTTGTCTAGCGCCGACGTCGGCTACACGCTCGAGGCCGCTGTGACGGCGCACAACAGCGCCGGCTTCGCAACGGCGACCTCGGCCCCGACGGCGACGGTGAGCTCTGCGCCGACGACGGGGACGTTTGGCAAGACGACGGTTGGTGCGAGCTCGGATGTCGCGTTCGCGAATCGCACGCGCGTCAACCGCTACGCAGTGAGTGCGAGCGTGTCGGTGACGAAGTTGAGCGTCTATTTGCAGCCGACGGGTACGAGTGGCACGCAGCCGCTCGAGGGCGTTATCTACGCCGACTCGGGTGGCGCTCCTGGTTCGCTGATCGCTGTCTCGAATCCGCTGACGTTCGCGAGCACCAACACGGCCGGTTGGTATGACCTCCAGTTCTCGGCGCCGGTGAGTCTCGCCGCCGGTAATTACTGGATTGGGTTCATGTCCGGCTCGACCTCCTCTGTCATCGGCTTCCGCTACGACTCCGTCGCCGGGAGCCGCGCGTACAACGTGAACACATACACCTCTGGGCCGAGCAACCCATTCGGCTCGGTGACGACCGACAGCGAGCAGATGTCGCTCTACGCCACCTACACGACCGGGCCTCCGCCGACGCCGCCGACGAGCTCACGCTGCCGATGATCTCCGGTACCGCGCAGGTGGGTCAGACGCTGTCGACGAGCAACGGGACTTGGGGCGGATCGCCGGCCACCTACACCTACCTGTGGGAGCGCTGCGACACGAGCGGGAAGAACTGCAACTCGACCGGCGTCGCCACGCAGACCTACCCCGTGACGAGCGCGGACCTCGGCGACACGCTCGAGGCAGCTGTGACCGCGCACAACACCGCCGGCTTCGCTACAGCAACCTCAGCTCCGACCGCGACGGTGACCTCTCCTCCGCCGACGCCGCCGACGAGCTCGGTGCTGCCGATGATCTCCGGTACCGCGCAGGTGGGTCAGACGCTGTCGACGAGCAACGGGACTTGGGGCGGATCGCCGGCCACCTACACCTACCTGTGGCAGCGCTGCGACACGAGCGGGAAGAACTGCAACTCGACCGGCGTCGCCACGCAGACCTACCCCGTGACGAGCGCGGACCTCGGCTACACGCTCGAGGCCGCTGTGACGGCGCACAACAGCGCCGGCTTCGCAACAGCGACCTCAGCCCCGACGGCGACGGTGAGCTCTGCGCCGTTGACGGGGACGTTTGGCAAGACGACGGTTGGTGCGAGCTCGGATGTCGCGGTCGCGAATCGCAAGCGCGTCAATGCCTACGCGGTGAGTGCGAGCGTGTCGGTGACGAAGTTGAGCGTCTATTTGCAGCCGACCGGTACGAGCGGTACGCAGGTGCTGGAAGGCGTGATCTATGCAGGATCGGGCGGTTCGCCTGGTCCGCTGATTGCTGTCTCGAAGCCGTTGACGTTTGCGAGCACCAGCACGGCCGGCTGGTATGACCTGCAGTTCTCGGCGCCGGTGAGCCTCGCGGCCGGTACCTACTGGATTGGGTTCATGTCCGGCTCGACCTCGTATGTCGCCGGGTTCCGTTACGACTCCGTAGCCGGGAGCCGGGCGTACAACGTGAACACTTACACCTCTGGGCCGAGTAATCCGTTCGGCTCGGCGTCGACCGACAGCGAGCAGATGTCGCTCTACGCCACGTACACGACCGGCTAGTCGCTCGTGGGGCCGCGCCCGTGGGCTTTCGGATGGCTCGCCGGCGCCACCGCCTGAGACGACATGAGATACACGAGTGGTAGGCGCACTCGCGCGCGGACGAGTTGGCGCGTTGGGGAGCTAAAAGAGGCCTATTTGCGGCCGAATATCATGTGCGTATGCGCGCAAGGGTTTCCTCGCACGGGCAGCGCCTGCTGGACCGGGTCGACGAGCAGCGCCGGAAATGATCGTTCCCGCGGCGCAGGTACCCGCCGGGTTCGACGATCAACTGACGCCGGGCTTCCTGCCGGCGTCCACGTTTGCTCACTTGGAGTCGACCGCAGTTGGCATCGTCGATCTCGAGGACCCGGACTGCGCCTCGGTGATGAGCAGCGCGCACGGCCGAAACCGCGACGCGCTGCTGCTCGTCCGCCTTCACGGTGACCCCCTGGGAGTCGTGCACGTATCCGATGAACGCGTCCTCGGCCGCGGCGGTGAGATCGTGTCGCTCGTGCACCAGCAGCTCGGCGGGCGCGTCAGCGCCCACTGCCGACGCTTCGGCTGTTGCGTGAGCGATGACTGCTGTCCAGGAAGCCTCGCGCCTTGTCCCGCGGGCTCGGTGGCGGTGATCATTTCGACCGTCGGGCGGGCGCGCACGCTCGATCGCTGCCTGCGCTCGCTGGCTCCGCTCGTGCACGAGCGCTTGGAGATCATCGTCGTCGACAATCGCCCCGCGGCGAGCACGCGCCAGCTGATCTCGAGCTGGAGCACGCGCGATCCGCGGATCCGCTATGTGAGCGAGCCGCAGCCCGGTCTTGCCATCGCCCGCAACCGGGGCGTCGCCGAGACCGACGCGGACATCGTCGCCTTCACGGACGATGACGTGGTCGTCGACGACGGCTGGCTGCGTTGGCTCATCGCGCCGTTCGCCGATTCCGAGGTGACGGTCGCCGCAGGCTTGGTCATGCCGCTCGAGCTGGAGACGGTCGCGCAGAAGCGCTTCGAACAGTACGCCGGCTTCGGTAAGGGATTCGACCGCCGCTGCTACGACCTGCGCATGCACCGGGCCGACGACCGTTTGCTCTACCCGTACTGGGGAGGCATGTTCGGGGCCGGGAACAGCATGGCGTTCCGCCGCGCCGAGCTGGTGGCTTCGGGCGGTTTCGATCCTTCGCTGGGCGCCGGAAGCATCGCCGAGTCTGGCGAGGACATCGACGCGATGAGCTGGGCGATCCTGCGCGGCGGCCGCCTGGTGTACGAGCCGCGCTCGCTGTGCTGGCACGAGCACCGTCGGGACGAAGACGCTTTGCGGCGCCAGCTGTTCAGCTACGGCGTCGGCTTCACCGCGGTGCTGACCAAGGCGATCACGCACGACCCCCGGTTTGCAGGTGCCGTCGTCCGCTCGATCCCAGTCGCGTGGCGTCTCTATCACCGGGCAGCGCTCCAGAAAAGATCAACGGCAGTGCTGCCGGCCGAGCTTCGGCGCATCGAACGCCGCGCCATGCTGAGGGGACCGCTCCTGTATGCGAAATCGCGGCGGGCGGTCCGTCGCATCGGGCGGGCGACATGATCGACGGCGGTAGCGACACCAAAGCCGAGACGGCCGAAGCACCGCTCGCCGAGCACGCCGGCGCACACGGCGGGAACGGCTACGACGCGTCGCTGCCGGGCGCGAACCTCGTGAACGATCTCGAGGCGCTGGGTGCACTGCTGGCGCAGGCCGCGAGCGACCGCGAGACTCTCGACGCCTTCCTGCTCGCGGCCGGGATCAACCAGATCGCCGAGGACTACCTGCACGACGCCCCCTTCCCGCTCCAACAGGCGGTCTCCCTGTTCGAGGGCTTCGGATCGCCGGTAGGGCGGCTCGCGACGCGGCTGGCCGGCGGCGCCGGGCTACTGATCCGTGTGCTGAAGAGGTGGGGTCGGGCCGGGCGCCGAGCGCTCCGCTGGCAGCGGCGGATCGCCTGGCTTGTCGACGAGCTCGCGGAGGCAGTGGTCGCGAACAGCGAGCCATCTGGAAAGGCACTCGACGGCTGCCGGGAGCTTGTGCTCGAGATTCCATCGCTGCCCGTTGGTCTCAGACGGGCGGTGGTGCACCTGCCGGCCTGCTTCCAGGCGTTCGACCAGCGACCCGAGGACCTCGAGCGCCTCGCCGCGCGCTTCGCGCTCCGCCGAGCCGATCGCGACCGGCCGTTGCTGGTCGTTGGCCTGAGGACGTCGGGTAGCTACATGGCGCCGCTGATCGCGGCGGCCCTGCGTGTGCGGGGGTTCGGCCGCACGCGAGCGATCACGATCCGCCCGGGTCGAGGACTGCTGGCTTATGAGCGGAAGCTGGTGCGTTCGCTGGTACGGGCTGGCGGCCAGATCCTGCTCACCGACGACCCTCCCGTGACCGCTTCCTCGCTATCCAGAGCGGCCGCCGAGCTGGTCGGAACTCTTCGGCTCGAGCGCGCGCGTGTGAAGCCCGGAACGCTCGTGTTGCTGCTTGCGCTCGAGGACGAGGGCGCCGGCTTGCCGGCGGCGCTGGCGCCTTACGAGGCGGTCGTGCTCGGGCCGCGAGAATGGAGCGTGGAGGCGCGACTGCGTCCCGAGCGCGTCCGGTCGGTGCTCGCCAGGCTGCTGGAGGGCGAGCTCGAGCTGGAATCGCTCGAGCCCCTGCCGCTACCGGCACGCGACCGGCAGCGGAGCCATCGCCGCGCCCTGTTTCGCGTAGGCGGCGTGGACCCCGCCACCGGGGCGCCACGCCGGCTCGACGTGCTCGCGGTCGGGACCGGATTGGGGTACTTCGGCACCCAGCAGCTCGCGACTGCCCGTGCGCTCAGCGCCTTCGCTCCGCGCCTGTTCGGCTTCGATGACGGCGTGCTGTACCGCGAGTGGCTGCCCGTGCAACGACAGCTCACGGCCGACTCCGATGAGCTTCCGGTTGCGGTCGCCTCGTATGTCGCCGCTCGCCGGCAAGCGCTGAGGGTCGATCGCGACATGAGCACCGCGATGCGGGGCGACCGACCGGTGTGGGAGGTCGCCGCCCTGATACTCGCGCGCGGTTTCACACCAGTCACGCCGGTGATGCGAATCCTGCTCGTGAACCGCGTCGTCACGCGGCTACTGTCCGTTGCACAGCCCTCGGTGCTCGACGGGAGCATGAGTCCCGAGCACTGGTTCGCCGGTGAGCGAGACGGCCGCGTCGTCAAGGCCAGCCTCAGCGACCGCAGCTTCTGGCGGCTCGGCTTGGGGTGCTTCGACGCCTCGTTCGATCTCGCCGGCGTGGCCACCTGCTCGTCTCACGAAGAGCTGGCCGACCGAGTGCGGGCGGCGTGGCTCGCCGAGACAGGAGAGGAGATCGACCCGGAGCGCTGGCTGCTGTATGAGCTTGCACACCTGTGGGGTGCGTTGCGGGACGATCCGGACCGGGAAGCGGACGTGCTGCACGCGAGCGCCCGCGCCGCTGCGCGCTACTTTGCGCGGTCGTTCTTCGAGGATCTTCAAGCGAGCCCGGCCGGACCCCTCTGCGCGCTCGATATCGACGGCGTGCTTGAGACCCAGCAGCTCGGCTTTCCGACGCTCACGAGGGCGAGCGCCACGGCGCTGCGAGGCTTGGTCGCCCATGGCTATCGCCCCGTGCTCGTGACCGGGCGGGGGATCGACGAGGTCCGTGACCGCTGCGGGATCTACGATCTGCAAGCGGGCGTCGCCGAGTACGGCTCGGCCATCTGGGTGGAGCGATCAAAGCAAGCCACGGGGCTTCTCGACGACAAGGCGGTCGCCGCGCTCAGCCGTTTGCGCGCCGTCCTGCGGGAGCGGGAGGGCGTGCGCCTCGACCCGGCGTTCTCCTACGCGATCCGCGCCTACCGCGCTGACATCAACGGTCGCCGGAGCCCGCTCGGGACCGAAGAGGCAGCCGAGTGCCTGGCCACCTCCAGCTGCGAACACTCCGTACGCACGATCCCTGGAGAGAATCAGACCGATTTCGTCTCCGCCGTGGTGGACAAGGGAACGGGATTGCGAGCGCTGATCGGGGCGCTGGCGGCCGATCACGGCTCCGAGGCTGCGGATGCGCCTGCGGTTGCGCTGGCGGTCGGCGACACCGCCTCCGACGCGCCGATGCTGGCGCTCGCTCAGGCTGCGTTCGTCCCGGCCCATGCCTCGCAAGCCGCCACCACGACCGGGGCCAGACGCGTCCGGCGTTCCTACCAGGTCGGCCTCCAGCTCGCGGTCGGCGAGCTGTTGGGCCATCCCCCCGGGGGCTGCCCGCGCTGTCACGTTCCGCCGACCACACCGTCAGGCGATCTTCTGCTCGATCTCCTTTCCGCTCCCGAGAGCGGACCGCGCGCCCTTCCGCTGAGGGCCCTTCGCCTGGCGTGGAAACTGCGATGAAGGCCGCGTTGCGCTCGTTGCGTCGGCGCTGGCTCCGCCATCGCAACGCTCCTGCGCTGGCGCGGTGCATCCCGCGGGGAATGGCTCTCGGCGCCATCGAGCCCACCGAGGCCGACGTCGTCGTCGCCCGTGCCCAAGGCGGATCCGACGCGGCGGTTGTCAAGCTCGCACGGACCGCCGCGGGAGCGAGAAGCCTACGCCGTGCCGCCGACCAGCTCGCAGCGTTGCACGCCGATCCGCGCCTGGATGAGTGGGAGGTCCAGTTTCCCGAGATCCTCGATGTGGGGGAGCTCGATGGTCTCACCTACATCGTGGAGTCGGCGCTCGCCGGCGAGCCAATCGCTCGCGCGCTGGATCGGGGAGCGCCGTGGGAACCGCTCGCGGCCCTCGCCATCACGGCGATCGAAGGACTGCACAGCCGCACCGCGACGGTGTTGAGCGCCAACGATGAGCTGCTCGACCTCTGGATCAACACGCCTCTGTCGGTGATAGAGCCGCTGGTGGCCGAGTCGCCGCGTCGGGCGGCTGCCCTCCAGGAGCTGGGCCGGGACCTTGCGGGACGGCTCCAAGGCGGCGAGGTGACCGCGACGTGGGTCCACGGCGACTTCGTGCCCGGCAACGTACTGGTTGATGCGCAAGCTCGCGAGGTCACGGGCATCGTCGACTGGGAGCTGGCCGGGACTCCGGATCTGCCCCTGATCGACCACGCGATGTTCCTGCTCGCAACGCACATGCAGACGACGGGTCGCCAACTTGGAGCGCTCGTTGCCGGGATCGCCACCGGCGAAGGGAGCGCACCGCTATGGCAGTCGCTCATACAAACGACGCGGGCCGATCCCGATGACCCGCTTGGCGCCCGCTTGGTCGCACTCCTCAGCTGGCTACGCCACGTCTCGGCGTTGGTGACCCGTACCGAAAACTACGGCCGCAACTCGGCCTGGAAGCGGCACAACATCAATCAGGTCCTGGACGCCCTCGCTCAGCGCTGACCGGCTCACGGCGGGCCGACCGACAGCCGGTGGGACGCAACGCCCTTAGGACCCACGGGGTCGCCGCAGCCGGACATTATTACCCTGATCAACGGCACGAGTTGGTGGGATACTGAGCCCGGCATGGGGTTGCCGTTGTGCCTCGTTCGAAGAACACAAGTTCGCCGGGGCCAACAGGGCGCGAAGCGGAGGCGGCTGGCTTCGCTGGGTCGCTGGGCCGTGCCGGTCGTGGCGCTGTGCGCCGTGTCGCTATTGATCGGATTGTCGGTCAACGGACCGACTTCGGCCGCCGATGCGAGCACGCCGACGCCGTTGATAGTCGACACGGACATTTACAGCGATGCGGACGATGTCGGGGCGTTGGCGACTGCGTTCGCGCTGCAGCTGAATGGTGAGGACCAGGTGATCGCGATCACCGTGAACACGCGCACCAGTCGATCGTCGGTTGCAACCAAGTCGTGGGAGTGCGTGGCGGCGATTGCCCAGTACTACAACTCGCCTGGTGTGCCGATTGGGGCGGACATGCCGGATAACGGATCCCTGCTGGACTCCCCCGACTTTCTGACGCCGTGTGCGGCGCTCGCGTCGCCGTCGACGCCTGCCCCGGGCAGCGCGGTGAGTGTTCTGCGGCGCGCGCTCGTGGGCCAGGCGAATGGCAGCGTGGTGATTGCGGAGATCGGTTATGAGGAGAACCTCCAGGCGCTGCTGAGCTCCCCGGCCGACTCGATCAGCTCTCTGACTGGCAGTGAGCTGGTCGCCCAGAAGGTCAAGATGCTCGTCGTCATGGGGGGCCAGTACCCGACCAGCGGCACGTCGCCGGAGAACAACTTCGCCGGCAACCCGGTCGCCGCAGCGGATGTCGCCGCGAACTGGCCGACGACGGTCGTCTACTCAGGATACGAGGTCGGCTCCAACGTGACCGCGGGATACAGCATCGACAGCGCGCAGCCGCCGAGCTCGCCCGTGCGCGCCGCGTATGACGCGTACGCGGGGCCCGGGAAGTCGACTTTCTCGTGGGATCTGACGGCCGTCTACGACGCGGTAGACCCGAGCAATTCGGCACTCACTGAGACGGGCCCTGGCCAGAACGTCGTCGACACGCTCGGGAACAACACGTTCACGACCGGGTCCGGGAACCAGCAGTGGTACCTGAGCCTGACCAATGCGCCCGGGCTGGACTCCTCGCTGGAGGCGCTCCTCGACGTGGTGCCGCCGGTACCGGTGGACAGCTCGCCGCCGTCGGTCAGCGGTGTCGTGGCTCAGTGGCAGACGCTGACCGAGGCACACGGGTCCTGGTCCAACGGTCCGACCGGCTACGCCTATCAGTGGCAGCGCTGCAACGCCACGGGCGCGAACTGTCAGTCGATCGGCGGCGCGAGCGGCCAGGCATACGTTCTCACCGCGGCCGACGTCGGATCGACGATACGCGTGGTCGAGACCGCGAGCAACGATGTCGGCGCGGGGGCCGCGGCGACGTCGGGAGCGACGGCTGTGGTGAGCCCGCCGGTCCCGGTGGACAACGCGCTGCCGACGATCACCGGTGTCGCGACTGCGGGTCACACACTGACCGAGGTCCACGGGTCTTGGTCCAACAGCCCGAGCGGCTATGCCTACCAGTGGCAGCGCTGCGACGCTACTGGCGCGAACTGTCAGTCGATCGGCGGCGCGAGCGGCCAGACATACGTTCTCGCCGCGGCTGACGTCGGATCGACGATACGGGTGGTCGAAACCGCGAGTAACGCCGGTGGCCCGGGGACCCCGGCCACGTCGGGACCGACCGCTGCGGTGTCCGCGAGTAGCGCGGGCGGCTCGGGGACCTCGGCCACGTCGGGAGGGACGTCTACGGTGAGCCCGTCGGGCCCGGCGAACGCCTCGCCTCCCGTTGTCAGCTCGATGCGTCCGGTGGCGCACCTTGCCAAGGTCCGGATCAGCCCGAAGTACGGCAGCGCCACGTTCCACTTCACGGCCACGGGCGACACGACCGGATTCCAGTGCGCACTCGTGCGTCAGCGGTCTGGCAAGCACAGCCGTACGCCGGCCCCGAAGTACTCGCGCTGCAGTGCTACCAAGACGTTCCGTCACCTCGCGGCCGGCGAGTACGTCCTCTACGTGCGCGCCGTCGGTCCGGCCGGCGCGAGTAAGACGCCGGCCATCCGCAGCTTCAAGATCACCTGACACGCGAACCGTGAACCGGGAGGCGTCCGGTCTGAGCGGCGCCGACAGCCTCCCGACTCATGCTTCCACGGAGTAATCGTCGGCTCACCACGCGCCGCGGGCGCGTACCAAAGCCTCCATGTCGCGGAGGCGCTCGACCCCTAGATCACGCGGCGTCCGTGTCGAATCGATCCTCGAGGCGCTGCAGCACGTCCGCGGTGCCGACTGCCGTGATCACGTCGCCGGGCTCGAGCACGCTGTCCCCGGCCGGCTGCGCGTGGAACTCGTCGCCATGGCGCAGGCCGACAACCATCGCCCCCGCAGCGACCTCGGAGATTTTCCGGTAGGCGCCGGCACAGCCCTTGCCGACGACGATCTCCTCGACGCGGTAGTCGGCGTTCATTGCGACGACGCCGCGCAGCTGCGGGTGCAGCGCCAGCCTCGCCATCTCGACGCCGCTTGACTTGTAGGGCGAGATAACCCTGTCGGCGCCGGCGCGCTTCAGCTTCATCTCGGTCTCCTCGCGCGACGCGCGCGCGACGATCACGATGTCCGGGCGCAGCTCGCGCGCCGTCAGCGTGATGAAGACGTTGACCGAGTCGGAGTCCGAGCAGGCGATGATCGAGCGTGCCCGCTGGATGCCAGCCTGGATCAGCACCGCGTCCTCGGAGGCATCGCCGGAGATCAGCATGACGCCGTCGGCCTCGGCAGAGGGGCGAATCCCGGGGTTCGAGTCGACGACGATGCTACGGGCCTCGGCGGCGTCGAGATCCGCGATCACCTGGCGCCCGACGCGCCCGTAGCCGCAAACGATGTGGTGGCCGCTGAGTGCGTCGATCATTCGCTGGTTGCGCTTGCTCGCGAGTAGCTCGCCGAGATGGCCGGCGACGAAGAACTCGACGACCGTGACGAGGACGTAGAAGAGCGTACCGATGCCCGTGATCTCAACGATCGCGCGCAACGCCCGCGCCCCCGACGAGTGCGGCTCGGCGATCGCGCCGACCGTCGTCACCGTGTCGATGACCCACACGATGCCGTAGCCGAACGAGCTTCCCTCGAGCACCGCGTACACGCCCGCCTCGACGAGGACCAGCGCCCCGATCAGGAGCGCAAGCAGAGCGAGCCGTCGCAAGAAAACGACCCGCTCGCTGCCGCCGGTGGTCCTCGAGCGCTGCTCGGTCAGCTTGGACCTCGCCGCCACTCGGCTACACCGCAATCGGGTCGGGCGGGCTCACGCGCACCTTGTATCGAATTGCCGTGCGCCGGGCCGAGCCGCGGCTACCTCGCACGGTCTCAGCGCATCTCGTCAGATGGAGCTAGTCGGGCTCGAACCGACGACCTCTTGCATGCCATGAAATGCCCGACGTAAACGCCATCCGGCCAAAAGCCAGTGTTTGCAGGAATAAGGCGGTGCAGCGCTGAGCGCCGATGGGCACGATTTTGTGGGCTGACGTTCCCTCTCGGTTCCCTCGACGCCCTCGTTGGGTCAGACTCGGGTCGCAGGCTACAGAGGGCACCGGTCCGCGCCGATAAACCCCTCACGTGATCCTTGCAGCTATTAGCCCCGGCGTCGGGGTGATCCTGCTGATCGCCCTCTACTTCGTGCCGACGATCGTCGCCGTCCGTCGGAAGGTCGTGAACTCCGGCAGCGTGTTCGTCATCAATCTGTTTCTTGGCTTCACGCTTATCGGCTGGGTTGTGGCGCTCGCGATGGCGGCGCGCACCGATCGCGTCGCGTAGGAGCCTCACCCCGCGGCGCTGTGATCTCGAGGTCCGCTCGGGCACGGTCTCGCTCACGCCGACGATTCCCAGCGCCGCCGGTTTTCCGCTGCCTGGCGTTTAACGTCGGCAGCATTGCTGAACCGTATCGGCGGATCGGGATGTGTTGGCGACCGGCACGCTCTCACGAACCGCCGGCCGAACTCGCTGAGCGTGACGGTATCTCCCTTGCTACCGACTGCCCCTGTGGGTTCCCGCACCAGTCGGAGGCGGATCAGGTTGTCGAGGTGATACTCGAGTTCGTGGCCCGCCGGCAGGTTCAGATCCTTGGCAATGCCAAGCCGGAAGAGACCCAAGTCGTGCTCACGAGCCTCGAGAGCGATCGACAGCATCACGTCGTAGACGTGCTCCAGGATGCGCGCCTCCTCGGGCTCCAAGTCGCTGAGAACAGTCGCAAAGCTGGCGGGAACGTCGTTCGCACGGCTGGCAGCATTTGCGAGCAGATTCGCCCACCGCTCTTGCATATCAGGCCGCTCCTCGTTGGCCCCGGTATCGAGGATCGGCATGAGCACGTGAAGCGGCACCTCCTGCGCGGGCAGGCCAGCCTGCTTGAGGATCTCCTCGGCCCGCCCGAGCATCTTGACGCGCCACTTCCAACGCATGAAGCGAACGAGATCCCCAGCCCATCCACCGAATTCCGCGGTTGCAGGACCAAGCAGAG
Organism: uncultured Solirubrobacterales bacterium; assembly: GCA_963773395.1. GTDB lineage: Bacteria > Actinomycetota > Thermoleophilia > Solirubrobacterales > Solirubrobacteraceae > Palsa-513. The sequence continues at coordinate 65,956 of CAVZAY010000002.1, forward strand.
TCGAGAGAAAATCAGTGACAGGATCGATGAGCGCGCCGATTGTCCCTCTCGCCGAACCCTCGGTTGCGGCCACGATGATCTCGGCGGGTGTCGGCTCATCGTTAGGCATGGCTGGACGGTAGCTCTCGCCCAAGCGCAACGAGGTCGGCAGTCCGTCCGCTCCAGGCAACATGGGTGCGAATTCGCCCGAAGCCGAGCCAGCTTGGATACAGTCGGTGTGTGAATTCGAAGGACCGCGAGCTTCTCGTTGGGTTCCTTGCTTCGGCCCGATCAGACCTGCTGTTCGTCTTCGACGTTGCGTTGCCATACCTCGACCCCAAAGTGCAGGAGCAGCTGTGGCCCGCGTGGGAGGCGTTAGAACATCGAAGGGAGTTCGAGGCGCTCCGCGACGCGATCGAGAGCCGCGAATACGACGCCCGACTCGATCGCGTTGGCTTGTCGGGACCCGAGCTGCAATACAAGCTCACTGGCTTGGAGGTCGCTCGCGCTGCGGGGCGGGAGCAGCGTACGCCGCGCCTCTTCAAGCGCTGGCTCAAATGGCTCGACGTCATCCTAGGCAGTCTCCTCTCCGCCATCGGGATCGGCGAGGGCATCAAGGAGCTCAAGGAGGGCGTTGAAGCCGAGCTCGAGCAGCACGACGAGTCGTAGACGCTGCGACCGCCGAAGCGCCGGCCCTTGCTCGCCACGAACGCTTAGACTTCTGAGCGCAATGCGACATGCTCCGCGCGTGCGTTCTTTGGCGGCAGTCCTCGCGGTTCTCGTCTGCTTCCTGATCCCGGCGTCTGCGGCGTCGGCCAAGACCTGCTCTAGTCGTTACGTGCGAGCCCGCATCGCCGGCCAGGTGAAGTGCCTGGGGCGCGGCGAATACTGCGCGGTGAGCGAGCGGAGCCAATACCCGAAGTACGGCTTCCGATGCGTCGACGTTGACGGGACGTATCGGCTCGAGCCAAAGAGCTGAGCGCCTTTTCACGTCCGCTGCTCCTCGCGCCGATAGGGAGAGCGTGGCCTTGCCCTACGTGCTGATCTTCGTTGGGCCGGACACGGCCCCGGCGCGCCGGCTGGTCGCTACCTGGCAGGCGGCTCAGGCGATGCACAAGCGCTTACTCGGGCATGCGCTGTGCGGCGAGTGGTCGATCTATGTTCATCGTGCCGATGGCAGGATGGCTCCGCTGGCGCCGCCGTTCGGCACCATCGAGTTTCCCGATTCACTCGCTGACCTAGCTCCCGGCAACTTCTATGTGCTGTTGGCGGATGCGTCGGACTCGGCCGCCGTGGGCGAGGCGGCTGTGGAGGCGGGCTGCACCGCAGGCGCAGCGCTGGGGTTCGCGCCGTGACGCGCTTCGACCTTCGGCGGCAGACTCAGCCACGAGATTTGACCGTCGCAGGGTGACGACACGGCGCCCGCCGAAGCAGCCGATGCGCTGACGATCGCTGGGCGCCTTCGGTTAGGGCGCTGAAGTTCATCTCCGAGCAGGTGAAGTTCACCTTCGATGGCGGTCTACAACCGACGAAGTGCAACATGCACTAAAAGATCGTCGCGTCGCTGCGCGACTGCGCGAAAACCCTTGCGGGCGCTGGACGTATCGCGTTGCAAGATTGCATGCAAGGCTCCGCACGGGCGGCGGTTCGCGCAGTTCCGTCGCAGTCGCTGCGTAGCTTCGGAACACATGCCCGAGCGGTCGACACACGCACTGCGTCTCTCTGTTGAGGTTCGCTCCTACCTGCGCTCAGTGCGTGGCGCGTCGGGCATGACTGCTCCTCCCGCGCAGGGAGGGGCGAACCTGAACCGAGAGACGAGGCAGCGCCCGCGTGACCGCGCCGGGTAGCGCGTCCGCCCCACAACCGGATTTCCGAAAGGTCAAGTCCCGCAAGCAGCCCAAGTCCCCCGCCCGAGCGCGGCGAGCGCTCCTACGAGAAGCGCAGCAGACGGTCGCCGTGCTGACGCACCTCGCGACCGAACGCGGCGATGTGCTTGCAGGCGAGGGTCAGCGACCGCTCCGACAGGTGGAGGGCGATCTCGCGGCTGGGTTCGGAGCCAAGCGTCATCTCCGTCGGGAGGTCTACGACGCGTTCCCGGAGCTCGAGGGGCGCCCGTATCGCGGCTCCCCGTCAAGGGGTGTGGCGTAGAGCCATGGGCTACGTCCTAGCCGACCAAATCGCCCGACGGGTGCTCGACCTCGAGAAGCCACTCCTCAAGTCGGCACTCGTGGCCACCGCGTTCTACGGCGACAACGACGGGCGCAACGTGCTCATCGGCGCGCCGCGACTCGCGCTCGCGTTGGAGTGCGACGAACGTACCGCAAGGCGATTGCTCGTGGCCCTTCGCAGAGCCGGATGGCTCCTCGATGACGGCTGGGTTAGTCGTCGACCACCGCTGAAGCGGCGTCGTATCGCGATAGAGCGACTGGGCGACTATCCGACCATCACGGAGGTGTTGGAGAGCCGCGCCACAACAGGGCAACCTGACCCGTTGTCAGAGGCTCGAACTCCGACAACGGGGCAATCTGACCTGTCGTCACAACGGGGCGATCTGTCCGCCACAACAGGGCAATCTGACCCCCTACACAGTGACTACACGGTTAGTCCCGATGCCAACGTCTGTGGTGAGCCTTCATCCCAGCAGGGAGACAGACGTTTCAAGGTGGGGAAGGACAACGATGACTCCGTGATCGCTAGCGGCGGCGCAGGAGATAACCACACACTCGATGAGGAGGACGCCGTGAACATGCCCGATCCGCCAACCGACGAGGAGCTACTCACTGGTGCCGAGGCCGAGCTCGCGCAGCTCTGGGCGCATCACCACGTACTCCTCGACCGCCTAGCTGCGGCTGAAGCCGAACTCGCACAGGTCGAGGAGCCAGCGTGACCACTCGCCGCCGTCCAGATCCGAGCAAGCCGCGCGTTCGCAAGGCGAAAGCGAAGCCAGCGCCCACGCCCGAGCCGCAGCCGTCAGCGCCGGCACCGCGTCGGCTGAAGCCGTCCGAGCGCCGCCGACTGCTCACGACCGCGATGGTGCTCGGCCCGTCGCTGAGCTCGCCACGCCAGCAGCCAACTTCCACGCCAACCGTAGAGGAGCAGGGATGAGCAAGAAGACATTCGAGCAACGCATCGCCGAGGCCGACCGCGAGAGCCGCGCCGTGCTGAAGCAGCTTCAGCGCGAGCAGGAGCATGAGGAGGCGCTCGCAGCGGCACGCAACGCGCTCGCCCGCGTCAACAGAGCCGCCGACCTCGAGCGCCTGACCGCGGGCGAGCTCGCCGACGCCGAGCGACTGGCGCCCGACGAATACGCGGCGATGAGGTCGAGGGTTATCGACAGCCTGCCAGCAGCGCGACGGATGGCAGTCAAGATGCAGGACCAGCTCGCGAATCCTCGCCAGCCGCAGCCGCCAGAGCCGCCGAGCGACGAGCAGCTCGCCGCAGCCGTCGCAGCCGGCGCGTTGCCAATCTCCATGACCGGCAGCTTGTCGAATGCGCAGGTCGCGCAGCTCAAGCGCGATCACCGAGATCTCTACTGGAAGGCGACGCGAGCGCTCGCTGACGCTGGCGACAAGGCCTATGCCGTGGTGCAGAAATGACCGGCATCAGTAAGACGACCACGCCACGCCTCGCGGACCTGCTCGCCGACGTTGACGAGCGCCACGCGAAGCGCCAGGCGCAGCAGACCGAGATTGGGCGCGAGGTGAATGAGGCGAAAGCGGCGCTCAAGCAATTCAGGCACGAGCGCGAGATCGAGCTCCGCGCCGCAGTGACCGAGGATCGGCCAGCGCGCACCGCGAGGCTCGACAAGTTGACCGCGGAGAATCGGCGAACGCTCGACGATGCCACGCCGCGGATTCGGCAGGTCGAAGCCGAGCTCGCGAAGCTGAAACGCGAGCGCGAGGCGCTCGTCGACGGCCACCGCGACGAGCTCGCCGACGAGTACCTAGCCGAGTGCCGGCGCATGCGCAGCGTGATCGACACCGCGGCCGATGCAATGGCCGCGATCGACGCTCAGCTCGCCAAAGTCGAGGAGGCAGGCAAGCGTCTGTTTGCCGGCGTGAAGCGTGCGCCCGACGACTTGCTCGCCAAGCAGCACGTCGGCAACCTACGAAGCGATCCAACGCTCGCTTGGAGGTCGGCAACAGACCTCGTTGACCTCGCCACGAACCCGGTCTACGTCGGCCACCAGCAGTCGCGCTGGGACCCGCTCGCCCTACTCCGCGAGCTTGGCAAGCACCTCGCGGCGGCGCGCTGCTTGCCAAGCGCGTATCTGACCGACGAGGAGCGAACGCACGTCGGGCGCCCCGGCATCTACGCCGACAGTGCCAGCGAGCGTCAGGTCGCGGTCTACCCTGACGCGCTCGACGCTGCGCGGAAGTGGACCACGCCAGACGCGCTTGGCTTCGCACGGCTGCGCTGGCTACGACCGCTGACGCAGGCCGAACTCGACCGCCGTCGGCGCGAGTTGCTGATGACCGGGCCTGGCGGGAGCGTCGGCAAGTACGACCCGCAGACCGGCGGCATCGTCCTACCCGACGACCGCGAGCGCGACAAGCACGGCGGCGTCGTGCTCGATCCCGACGCGCCCGCGGAGCCCGACGTGTTCGTTCTGGGAGCGGAGCCGCGGCGATGACCGTCCGCGCCAGCCTTCGCCTAATCGCGGATGCCGCAGCGGACCTGCGCGATGCGAGCTGTGCCGAGGGCTGCGCCGACGCGATGCTCTACGCCAACCGCGTCAAGCACGGCGCACTGGCGCTGCTCGAGCAGCTCGACCCCGAACCCCGCAGCGCCACGAGCGACCGAAGGGGTGCGGTCGTACCCGAGGCTCCCGACCACCCCGTCACGCCCGTCGTCCCCTGTGGAAAAATGCCGCCAAACCGCCGGGAATCCCCGTTTCAGCACGCCGAGCACTGTCTCACAGCGCAGGCGTGCGCGCCCGACGAGACCCCCGAGGCGGCCGCATGAGCGTCGACCTGACCGGGCAGCGCTTCGGGCGCTGGACTGCGCTTCATCGAGAGCCGCTGCACGACGGCGTGAGGCTCTACCTCTGTCGCTGCGACTGCGGCACCGAGCGCTACGTACAGCACGGGAACTTGCGCAACGGCCACTCGCGGAGCTGCGGATGTCTGCACCGCGAACTCTCCCGCGAGCAGCAGACGCATAGGAACACATCGCGCGTCACTCACGGACTCACGCGCCATCCGCTGTATCGCTGCTGGGTGAACATGCGGCAGCAAGCCGCGAATAGCGGCGTCGCGGTTTGCGAGCGCTGGGCGGGCTTCGAGAGCTTCCTCGCTGACATGGGCGAGCGCCCCGAAGGGATGACGCTCGGCCGCATCGACAACGATGGGCCGTACTCGCCCGAGAACTGCCGCTGGGTGACGCGCTCCGAGCAGGCGTACAACCGACGGCCGAGGGCGGTGCCCGCATGACCGCCGGCGGCTCGACCGTCGCCGCCGAGCGCAGTGAGCTCCTCGCAGCGCAGCGTCGACGACCGCAGTCTCGCCTCGAGCTGGAGCGGTCGCGTCTGCAACGCATGGAGGCTCGCCTAGCGCGCTTCGGTGCCGAGTGCCGCACGGCGTCGCCGGAGACGGTCGAGGCCCAGCGCCAGCTCGTCGCGCAGCTCGAGGCCGGAGAGGAGCGCGAGGAGGCCGCGCGTCCGTTGACGATGGCGGAGCGCGCCGAGGCCGCTAGGGATGCTCGCGGCGCGGTCTACCGTCCCGGTCCGATCACGTGGTTGCGCGAGCCGGCGCTGATCCCCGGCACTCGTGCGGTCAAGTTGCTGGGCTGGGACCCGGCAGTGTGCGGGCGCCCGGCATGGCTGCCCGCTGACGCCGAGGTGATCGCAGCGTGACGTGCGCTCGTCCGCCATCGGCTGCGTGCTGGGAGGTGCCGACATACCGCCCAGCGCCTCGACTTGCGTGGGAACGGCTAGGAACGGTTTCTAGCGGTATGCGGACGGTGCTGGCGTGAGCGCCGACCTGATGCTCACCCTCGCCGAAGCCTCCGAGCGCGTCCGTCTCTCGACGTGGGCGGTACGCCGAGCGGTCGACCGCGGCGAGTTGCGCGCCTACCGGCCGTGTGGTCGCGTCCGAATCGCCGAGAGCGATCTCGAAGCGTGGCTCGAATCAACAGCGCTCCGGCCGGCGACGGTTCATGGTGAACCATCACCAGTCGCAACGCGGAAGATTGCCCGGCGGCGCCGCGTGCCAGCCGATAGCTTCCGTGCCCGTGTCCGTGCATCGAGTCCCGACGAGTAGGGGCAACGTCTGGAAGGTCCGCTGGCGCGAGGGAGACCGCAACCGCTCGCGTAGCTTCGAGCGCAAGCGCGACGCCGAGCGCTTCGACGCCGAGCAGCGACGGCAACGGCAGATGCGCGGCGTCGGTCACGTCATCGGCGACGACACCACGCTCGCCGAGTGGGCTTCGGAGTGGTGGAGCGACTTCGCAGAGGTCCATCTCTCACGCCGCACGCAGGCCAACTACGCGGTGCAGCTCGACGGCCGCATCATTCCCGAGCTCGGCGGCATGCGGCTGCGCGACATTCGACCGGCGACGGTCGAGGCTTGGATCGCCACCTTGCAGCGCCGCGGCGATGGAGCGCCGTCGATCGTGCGCGCGAGCGCGGTGCTCTCGTCGATCTTGCAGCGCGCCCTCGCGAACGACCTCGTGGACGTAAACGCCGCCCGAGCCGCGCGGAAGCCCCGGCTCAGGCCGCCGCGTCGCGTGGACCCGATCACGCCGGCGACGGTCGAGGTGATCCGGGCGCGGCTCGAGCCGGCCGACGCGACGCTCGTCTCGCTGCTCGCGTACGCCGGCCTGCGCCCGGAGAGCGAGGCGCTGACGTTGACGTGGCAGCAGGTGGGCGAGCGGTCTCTCGCGATCCACGCGACCAAGACGGGTCGCGACCGGCAAGTGAAGCTGCTCGGCCCGCTCGTCGACGATCTCCGCGGATGGCGCGACGTGTCCGCGAACGTGGAGGGAACATCGCTCGTGATCCCCGGCCCTGCTGGCAAGCCCTGGACATCGCAGGGCTGGCAGAACTGGCGTCGTCGCGTCTGGCGCCCGGCCGCGATGGCAGCCGGCCTCGCCGACGGCTCGCGTCCGCGTGATCTCCGAGCGAGCTATGCGTCGCTGCTCATCGCGAGCGGCATGAGCGTCGTCGAGGTAGCGCAGGAGCTTGGCCACTCGCCGTCAATGTGTCTTACGACGTACGCTCGCGCATTCGCCGAGTACAACCCCAAGAAGCGCCTCAGCCCCGAGCGGGCGATCTGCGTCGCGCGTGTCGTACCTGCCAGCGGCTAATCGTCGCCAGTATTGCTCCAGCAACCGCTCCGGCATGCTCCGCCCCGTGGCCGAACACGATGATCGCTGTTCCCGCACCGCCGAGCAGACCGTCCATAATCCAGATGACGTCCCCGGAGAACTCGGCAACCAATCCGCCGAACCTGTGGGCCACACGGCGTACGTCGGCAATGCTCGGCAGCATCGGCTGGCGCACCGTCGGCGCAGTGACGACGCAGGTAGCCGATGACGAGGCACTCGCCGCTACCAATCCGAGGAGCGCGGGCCGGGATGCGGCGTCCGACAGTAGCAAGCCGTCCGAAGCCTGACGGCCGAGGAGCACCGGCCTGGACGCGACGTCGGACGTTAGCAATACGTCGTCGGCATGACGCACCGAGCAATCCTATCGCCGCCGTAGGGCGAATCTAGGCGTCGGCGTGCTCCACTCCGGGCGCAATACGCGATTCAGTACTGGACGAAAGGTTTCACGGTTTCGCGCGTCGATGACGATAGCTATCATCTAGACATTGCTTGGTCGGCCCCCGGTAGAGGGGTAGCGGACTGGGCGCCGTCGGGCCCGCCCCTTTGGAGCGGGTCCGACGCCTTTAAGGCCTCCGAACCTGGCAATCTAGTCGGCATGCCGCATGGGCTCCGCAACGAAGACTACGTCGCGTTTCTCGATGAGTCGGCCGAGGGGAACCTCGTCGTCGTGGCCGGGGTACTCATCCCGGCACGATGGTTGCGAGCCGCTGAGCGCCGGTGGCGGGACTTCATCCGCGATCACCTGGGGAGCCGGTCCGGGCGTACCGAGATTAAGAGCCGTGATCTCGTCAAAGGCGCAGGCGTCTCGATTCACGCACAGAACAAGATCCTGGCGACGGGCGGCGCGCCCCTCACGGCGCGCGCAGCTGGGCGCTTGTTTTACCGGGACGCACTCGAGCACATAGCAGGCATCAGAGAGGTACGCCTGCTCAGCGTCGGGATGGCGACGAAGTATCCGCTGGACGTGTACCACCTGTGGTATTGGATGATGTACGCGTCCCTCGTCAAGCGCCCACGGGCGCCAAGGCCCCGACTCCCGATGACGTTCATTGATGGCGAGGACGCGGCATTCCGGAATGCGCAAGATCTGACGGCGCATCGGTTCTATCGAGCGTTTCCTCTCTGCCAGCCGTACGTCGCGCGCGGCCCAGAATGGTTCGTTGGGGGTTCGGCGCACCAAGACAGCGCCCTGCACCCGTTCATTCAGATGGCCGATCTCGTGGCAGGCGTCGCGCGTCACGCGATAACTGGACGTCCGGTGCTCGGAACTTGGTATTCACAGCATCTGCTTCAGCTCGCGCAGGGCCGGGGGCGCGACATCGACATCAGCGCCGACGCGCTAGCGGCGCTGCAGGCGCTTGCGCCCGCTGATGTGTGCCGAAGCGGCTGGCACAACGCCCGTATTGTGCCGTAGGGCCGCGCTGCGCTCGTTCCTTCTCAGTTCCCTCGCACCTGGCCCATGTTCTCCCCTGGGAAGCGCTTCAAACACGAGCAATGCCTGTGTCCAGAGGCCCCTCGGCGAATGGAGCTAGTCGGGCTCGAACCGACGACCTCTTGCATGCCATGCAAGCGCTCTCCCAGCTGAGCTATAGCCCCGTGCTGACTCGGGGGGATCGTAACACCGCGTCTCGCACCGGCAGGCCTCTGGTGGTCGGCACTGCAACGGGGATCGGCGCAGGCGCCGATCCCCGTTCGCACTGGATCAGGTGGTGCCGGTGGTGCCGGTGGCTGGGCCGCACGGGCCCGGATAGGTCGGGTGATGGATCACGCCGTTTGACTCCGTCAGGATGACGTGCACGTTCTGCGAGCCGGCGCTGTAGCAGATGTGGTGGCCGTTCTGGATGTTGGCGAACGAGATGCCCTTGATGATTTGACCCGGTCCGTTGTAGATGTCGAGCAGGCCGCCGAAGTTCCAGGTGATCGTGTCGGGACCTTTGAAGAGCGCGCTGTCGGTCTCGCTCGCGCAGAACACCTCTCCGTTGTGGAGGACCGGCGAGAGGCTCCAGATCACCTCACCGACCGCCTTGGCGCTGAACTCAGCCTTCGCTGACTCGGTTCCCTGGGTGCCCTCGAGATCCCCCCAGCAAGCTCGGCGCGGCAGGTTCCCGGTGCCGGAGATCGTCAACCGATGCGGCCAGTAAGGGATGTTGATCTTGCCGTCGATCGTTCCACCCGCCGAGGGCTGCACGGTTCCAAACGGCGTTCCGCCAAACGTGAGCGCGACCGCACTGCCCGTCGGATCCCAGTCCTTGCCGCGGTACCAGAGGTCGATGCCTCCGCCTGGGATCGCGATGTGCTTGTCCTCCTCGATCGAGACCTTGCCGCCCGCGTTGAAATCAACCCCGGTCGAGTCGGAGGTCACGAAGACGATGTGGTCCTTCGGCTTGTACTTGAGGCCGAGGCCGTCGGGCGTCACCGTCCACGTGCCGAGCTTCGAAAGGTCGAGCGTGTAGGTGCCGTCGGCAGCGGTCGTCGCGACCGCCTTGCCGCCGGAGTTGTCGGTCGCCGTCAGCGTGACCCCGGCGAGCGGCTGACCGGCGCGCGTGACGGTGCCGGCGATCGTCCCCGCGTAAGGCTTCTTCGCGGTGAACGTGCCGCCCGCGCCGTTGCTGTCGTGCCAGTTGCCGTTGACCATCTCGAGCACGCCGTTGTTCAGGTCGAGCGTTGCGCTGTCGGTCGCGACGTAGCCTCCCTCGGACTGCGTGAACTGGACCGTCGTTCCGAGCTCGGTGCCCTTCAACACGAACGTGGTTCCATCGCCGGTCCCGGAGAAATCGCCGGTCGCGGTGTCCATCGTCGTGATCGTGAACGTGCCGCTGTAGCCGCCACCGGTGCCGTAGGTGTCCCAGACCCCCGTCAGGTTGAACTGAACGTTGGCGCTGGCGGTGCCCGTCGCTATGGTGGCGCCGGCGGCAAGGCCGAGCAGGGCGAGTCCGACGGATGCGCGCCGCGACCACGCCTTCAATATCGAAGACACCCTCAACGGCATGTCTTGCTCCCCGCGAATGAAACCCGTATGCAGCTACCAGACGTCACGTTCGACCTCCCTGTCGCTATGCCTAGATCGCGGGTGAGCGTAGGTGCCTGCCGTTAGACGAACGTCAGATCACCTCGGCGCGCGCGAGTCCGGTCGCCGATAATTCGCGCGTGGCGGCTCCGCCAGAGCTCACGGACGATGACCTCGCCGGCGTCAGGGACCCGGCGGCTTTGCTCGAGCGCGCGTGGGATCTCGAGCCGTGGGGTCGCTACAACGAGCGGTCTACAACGCTCGACGCGCTCGAGGTCTTACTCGCATCCGGCGAGCTTGCCGCCGCGCCTCCCGGCCGCGACTGGCAGCTCGAGCTGCTCGCTGAACGCGCGATCGACGTCGGTCGCTCCAACAACGTTGATCAGGCCCAGGCGCTCGTCGCTGAGGTGACCCGCGCCGCCGATCCTGATCATCAGATAGCACTGGCTCGCGCCACACTCGCAAGCGGGCAGGCCCTCGCCTGGGTCGGGACCGACGCGGCGACGGCGCAGGCCCACCACGCGTTTGCGGAGGCCGCTGAGCGCTTCGCGGCGCTCGGTCGGCGCGAATGGCAGGGCTCGGCACTGCTGCGCCGCGGTTACTCGGCCAGCTACCAGCACGGTGACTTGGTGTCGGCCGAGGAGCTGATACGCGAGGCTGTCGACACCTACCCGCCGGACAGCATCCGCCTGGCGGGTGCGCTCGGTAGCTACGCCGACGTCCTGCTTGAGCTGGGCCAATTCGATCAGGTCCAAGCGGTCCTCGATCGCGCCGCTGCGCTGGCCGAGCGCGATGGCATTGCCAAGGCGCAAATCGATCTGACGTGGTCCCGGGCTCACCTGGCGGCCGGGCAAGGCGACGCGCGGGCGACCGAGCGGCTGTTGGCCGAAGTCGATCGTGGGGCTCGCGGCATGGACTGGTTTACGACGCACGTCGGGCTCTCTTTCCTGCTCGATGCCGCCGAGCTGCTCGACCGCGTCGGTGTCAGTGACGAGGCGCAGCGCTACTTCGAGCGCGGCCGCGATCTTGGTGGCGAGACCAACGAGGAGGTCATGCAGACGACCGCGGTGCTCCAAGCGCGCTCTGGGGATCCAGCGCTAGCGCTGGGGGAGCTGCAACAGCTCGCCCGGGGCAACTGGCTCGAGAAGCGACTGACCTGGCGCCACACGCTCCTGACAGCATGGGCGACCTTCCGCGCCGGTCGCGACGGTGCCGGCGAGCTCGCGGCGCTCGCGTTCGACCAGGCGGTCGCATGCGGTGGCGTTCGCGTGATCGAGGCGGGGGAGCCGGAGATCGGCACGGCGCTCGCGCCCCTGGCCGAGCGCGCCGGCTCGTCGGTCGCGCGCGAGCTACTGCTCGCCGGTCGCGAGCTGATCGTGCGGCTGTTCGGAACACCGACTGTCGTGGCGGCGGACGGCTCGACGATTGCGCTTCCGCCGGGGATGCCCGGGGAGCTCGTTCGCCTGCTTGCGCTTCACGAGCACGGACTGGCGGTCGAGGTCGTGCTCGAGGCGTTCTTCCCGGACGCTTCGCCGGCGGTTGCCCGCAACCGTCTGCGCCAGGTGCTCGCGCGGCTGCGGGCGGCCGGCGGCGATATCGTCGTCCGCGACGGGGAGACGCTGCGGCTCCTTCCGGCGTGGGTGGACGTGCGGGAGTTTCTGACGCTTGGCAACCGCGTTCGCGGTGCCGGCGGAGCCCGCGCTGTGCGGCTCGCCTACGGCGCGCTGGCGCTGCATGCCGGTTCCCTGCTGCCCTCGGACCCCTACGCCGCGTGGGCCGAGGAGGTGCGCGAGCAGGTCAGCTACCGCCACCTCGCGCTGCTCGACCTCGTCACCGCGGATGCGACGGCCCGCGGGTCTCACCAGGAGGCGCTGACCGCACTGGAGGCGGCACTCGAAGAGGACCCGGGCGCCCCCGATCGCCGCGCGGCGCTGATGCAGCACCGCAACGAGCTCCGCGCTCACCGCATCGTGCCCTGATCTCCTCGCTACCCGCCCGTGTGCGTCGTGCGGTAGAGCCGGAACGCTTGGTCGGCGGGCAGGCCCGTGCAAGCCGGGGCGGTGGCGGTGCCCTTGAAGATCAATGTGGCGGTCACCTTCTCGCCGGGGATCCCGCCCGCGTAATGGTAGACGTGGCCCTTGCGCACGTAGTGCCCCTGGATCGTCAGCGTCGTCGTGTCGACTTGCGATGCCCCCCGGTAGGCGGCTGTCACCTTCGCGGGTCCGGAGTAGGAGAAGCTCCCGTTGTTCAGCGCGATCGGCGTCGGCGCCCAGACCCCGATCCCTGCGTAGCCGCTGTTGGCGATCAGGGCCGCATCGGCGGCGTCCGGAGCGCAGCCCAGGAACAGGTCGGTCACGTTGGAATGGTTGGACAGCGTGAACTCCACATCCTCTCCGCCGGGCACGCCCGTTGCCTGCACTGTTGAGTAGAAGCCGTTGTGGATCTTGTTGTTGACCGACGCCGCCAGCACGAGCGCCGGGAACGCCAGGGCTCCTGCCGCTGCCAGTGTGGTTGCGGCCCGCCGTCGCCGCCGTCCTGTTGAGCGCATCTGTGGAGTTGAGCGCATCTGTGGACCTCCCATCGTGGATTTCGCCATCGCGTCAGGCACCGTAGGGAGGCCCCGTTAGATCAACGTTGCACCGCGCTCATGCGGTCACGGGCTCGGCGAGCTGCGCTGCGCCCTGCCGCCAGGGCAGCGCCGCGACGAGCAGTGCGAACACGCCGAGCACCGCGGCGCCGACCCAGACCGCGGGGACGAGGCCGCTGACGAACGCGAGGTGGCTCGCGTAGCTCCCGTGCGCGGAGAAGACGCTCGCGAGCACCGCGACGCCGAACACGCCGCCGACCTCGCGGATCGTGTTTGTCGCGCCCGAAGCCTGCCCAGCCTGCTCGGCGCGGACCGCGGCCAGGACGGCGTTTGCGGACGGGGCGAAGAACAGGCCCATGCCGCTGCCGGCGAGGATGAACGGGAGTAGCAGCGTCGTGTAGGACGTTGTCGTCGTCGCGGTCGCTGCGAGCAGGCTCAGCGCCGTCGCCTGTGCGGCGAGCCCGGCGACGAGGAACGGCCGAGCGCCGAAGCGAGCTGAGAGCACGCCGGCGATCGGCGCGACGACGAGCATCGCACCGGTCCACGTGAGCAGCTTCAGACCGGCCTGCAGCGGGGTGTTGTGAAGCACGACCTGGAGGTCCTGGGTCAGGAAGAAGATCGACCCGAACATGCCGAAGTACATCGCGAGCGACGCGGCATTCGTCACCGCAAAGCTGCGGCGCGCGAAGAAGCCCATTGGCAGCATCGGCTCAGCGGCTCGCAGCTCCCAGGCGACGAAACCGGCGAGGAGGACGAGCCCGAGGCCGATCGAGGCGATCACGCTCGGCGCGCCGAAGCCCGCGCTCTGGGAGTGCACGAGGCCGTAGACGAGGCTGAGCAGTCCGCTCGATCCCAGTGTGAGGCCCGGCAGGTCGAGCGTCCCGTACGGCCCGTGGCTCTCTGCCAGTCCGCGGGCGGCGAACGGCAGCAGCGCCGCGCCGATCGGCACGTTGATCCAGAAGATCCAGTGCCAGTCGAGGCCGGTGATGACTGCGCCGCCCACGAGCGGTCCGAGCGCAACCGCCATGCCGCCGATCGCCGACCAGACGCCGAGCGCGGCGCCACGCCGCTCCGCGGGGAATGCCTCGGCGAGCAGGGTCAGCGTGAGCGGCGTCGCGATTGCGGCGCCGGCGCCCTGGATCGCGCGCGCCGCGATCAGCGTGCCCGTGCTCGGTGCGAGTGCCGCGGCGGCCGATGCGGCGGTGAACAGCGTCATCCCGGCGATGAAGGTGCGTCGCCGGCCGAAGCGGTCGCCGAGCGCGGCGCCGGTCAGCAGCAGCGCGGCATACGCGAGCGTGTAGGCGTTGACCGTCCATTCGAGCGACTGGACCGAGCTCCCGAAGGCGCGCCGGATGCTCGGTAGCGCGACGGTGACAACGAGGTTGTCGAGCGCAACCATGAACAGGGCCAGCGAGACGATGAGGAGGGTGCGCCGCTCTGCGGACCGAGTCATTTCAGACCTCCCGAATGGTTGTGAGTGACCAGGCAGTCAGCATGTCCGTTGGGAACATAGTGAGTCATCACTTACCTGTCAAGGGGGTAGACTCGACACGAGCTGCATGGCCACGTTCGTCCTCGTACACGGCGCCTTCGTGGGCTCCTGGGTCTGGGAGCCCGTCATCGAGCTGCTCGAGCGCGACGGGGCGACGGTGCGTGCCCCAGATCTTCCTGGCTCGGGTGAGGACCGCGCCCGCGAGGAGGTGACGCTCGACGCATGCGTCGAGCGCGTCGTGTCGCAGATCGACCGCTTCGGCGAGCCGGCGATCGTCGCTGCACAGGGGCTCGGCGGGATCGTGATCACGCAGCTCGCGGCCCGCGTTCCAGAGGCGGTCGGGCGCCTCGTCTATATCTCGGGCTACCTGCCGCGCGACGGCCAGAGCATGCTCGACCTGACACGGCTGCCGGAGGCTGCCGACGAGGAGCTCGAGTCGAGCATGACGATCGATGGCCAACCGGCGGTCGGTGTCCTGACCCGCCGTGCGGCCTCTCGCGCTCTCTTCAACGCTGCCAGCAGCTCGCAGCTGCGCTGGGCCCTCGATCGTGTGAGGCCCCAACCGCTTGCGCCCCTCGGCACGCCGGTGGCGCTCGGGCGCGCCGAGCCGAGCCCGTCCGCGCGCGTCTACGTCTACTGCCTGAAGGACCACGCGGTGCCGCTCGCGCTGCAGCGCCGCATGGTCGCCGAGAACGCCTGCGCATCGACGCACGAGATCGACGCCGATCACTGTCCTTCGCTCTCGCGCCCGCACTCGGTCGCGCGGATCCTCACGACCGTCGCCGGCCAGCTCGGACCGCGGCGCGGCTGACGGCGCACGCTCCGGCGCACGGGCCGCGGCGGCTAACCTGCGCGACGATGTCTGAGCTTCGCTACGACCCGAGCGCGATCGAGCCACGCTGGCAGGCCGTTTGGGAGCGGGAGCGAACGTGGGAGGTCGCAAACGAGCAGGCGCTTGACGCCCCGCGTAGATACGTGCTCGAGATGCTTCCCTACCCGAGCGGCGAGCCGCACATCGGGCACCTCAAGGTCTACTCGGTCGGCGATGCGATCGCGCACTTCCGCCGCCGCCGCGGCGAGCTCGTGCTGCATCCGATGGGCTACGACGCGTTCGGGCTGCCGGCCGAGAACCACGCGATCGCGACGGGCGTCCATCCGCGCGAGTCGACGAACGCATCGATTGCATCCTTCCAGCGCCAGTTCCGCGAGTGGGGCATCTCGATCGACTGGTCGCGCGAGCTCTCGACGGCCGACCCGAGCTACTACCGCTGGACGCAGTGGATCTTCCTCGAGCTGCTGCGGGCAGGCCTCGCCGAGCGCCGTGAAGCGGCGGTCAAGTGGTGCCCGAACGACCAGACCGTGCTCGCCAACGAGCAGGTCATCGACGGTCACTGCGAGCGCTGCGGTGCGCACGTCGAGCTCCGCCAGCTCGAGCAGTGGTTCTTCAAGATCACGGACTACGCCCAGCGCCTGCTCGACGATCTCGACACGATCGACTGGCCCGAGCACGTCAAGACGATGCAGCGCAACTGGATCGGTCGCTCGGAGGGTGCCGAGGTCGTCTTCCATCAACCGGACCTCGCGATCGACTACCCGGTCTTCACGACGCGCCCCGACACGCTCTTCGGCGCCACCTTCTTCGTCATGGCGCCCGAGCACCCGGACGTCCTGCGCCTCGCCGCCGGCGGCGAGCGCGAGCACGAGGTGCGCGAGTACGTCAATCGCGCGCTGACCGCATCGAACGCCGAGCGCGGCGCCGCCGACAAGCCGAAGACCGGCGTCCCGCTCGGGCGCAGCGTCGTCAACCCCGTCAACGGCGAGGCGATCCCGATGTACGTCGCCGACTACGTGCTGATGGAGTACGGCACCGGTGCGATCATGGCCGTGCCCGCCCACGACGAGCGCGACTACGAGTTCGCGCGCGCCTTCGGCCTCGAGATCCGCCGCGTGATCGACGGTGGCGAGCTCCCCTACAGCGGTGAGGGAACGCTGACCGCTTCGAGCCCGGAGTTCGACGGCATGCCGAACCTCGAGGCCAAGCGGCGCGATCATCGAGTGGCTCGAGCGCGAGGGACGCGGAAAGGCCGCCATCAACTTCCGCCTGCGCGACTGGCTCGTCTCACGCCAGCGCTACTGGGGCTGCCCGATCCCGGTCGTTCACTGCGAGCACTGCGGGATCGTGCCGGTGCCGGCGGAGGAGCTGCCCGTGATCCTGCCGGACGTCGAGGACTACGCGCCGAAGGGCCGCTCGCCGCTCGCCGCAGCCGAGGACTGGGTCGCCACGACCTGCCCGGCGTGCGGCGGGCCCGCGCGCCGCGAGACCGACACGATGGACACGTTCGTCGACTCGTCCTGGTACTTCATGCGCTACTGCGACGCGCACAACGACACGCGCCGCCTGGGATCCACAGATCCTCGCCGAGTGGATGCCCGTCGACCAGTACATCGGCGGGATCGAGCACGCGATCCTCCACCTGCTCTACGCGCGCTTCTTCACGAAGGCGCTCGCCGACCTCGGCCACCTGAGCTTCCAGGAGCCGTTCGCCGCGCTCTTCACGCAGGGGATGATCACCCGCGACGGCGCGAAGATGTCGAAGTCGAAGGGCAACGCCGTCTCGGCCCAGGAGGTGACTGTCAGCGCTACGGCGTCGACTCCGCGCGCACCTACATCCTCTTCATCGGGCCGGCCGACCAGGACGCGGACTGGTCAGACGACGGGCGTCGAGGGCGTCCACCGGTTCCTCACGCGCCTCTGGCGACTCGCGGCCGAGACCGGCGGAGGCGACCGACCCGGCCGACCCGCCGAGCGACCCGCAGGGCCCGGACCTCGAGCTCGCTGCGCAAGGCGCACTGGGCGATCGCGAAGGTCACGCCACGACCTCGATGGCCGCTTCGCCTTCAACACCGCGATCTCGGCCGTGATGGAGCTCGTCAACGACTGCTACCGCCTGCGCGCGGGGGCCGACGACGGGACGCTGCGCTTCGCGCTCGCGACCGCCGCGTCGCTCGATCTTCCCCTTCGCCCCGCACGCCGGGGCAGACGCCTACGAACGCCTGGCCGGTGGGCGCGTCTGGGAGCAGCCGTGGCCGGCGGCCGATCCGCGCTTCCTCGAGCGCGACACCTACGAGCTCGTCTGCCAGGTCAACGGCAAGGTCCGCGACCGCGTGCAGGCGGCGAGCGGTCTCGCGGACGATGAGCTCAAGGCGCTGGCCCTCGAGCAGCCGAACGTCCGCGCGCACATCGACGGGCACGAGATCGTGAAGGTGATCGTGATCCCCGGCCGCCTCGTCAACATCGTCGTTCGCTGAGCCCGCGCGCGTCCAGTAGACGGCGTTGCAGCTGTCTCCCGTGCCGCATACACTGCGCGCGAATCTAGTCAACCTACAGGAGGGCAAGGTGGACTTTTCGAAGCTCAGCCGTGAGGACTGGATGGTTGGGGGCGGCGGGCTGCTCCTGATCATCTTTCTCTTCGCGTTGCCGTTTTACTCGGTGTCAGCCGGGCCGTACACCTTCACCTACGCGGCGACGAGCTCGCCGGACTCGATCTGGGGGATTTTCGCCCTGATCCTGGCGATCGTGCTCTACGTCGATTGGGCGCTCGCCGTCTTCAGCCCGGCCACGACGATCCCGACGACACCGCTCGGTCGCGAGATGACGCGCACCGCGATCGGTGGCGTGATCGTCCTGTTCCTGCTGATCAAGCTGATCTCCCACACCAGCTATCTCGGGTGGGGCTGCTTTGTCGACATCATCGTTGCTGCGATCGTGACCTACGGCGCGTGGGCGATCGCTCAGGGCAAGTCGACACCGGTCAAGACGTCGGCCTGAGCTCATCGGTGGGACCGGCGTCGCGCGCTGCCAGGCGCGGCGCCGGTTGGCGTTAGCCTTGAGCGCCGATGCCGGCGCTCAAGTCCGCCTACCTGATCCACGGCGACGACCACGGTCGCATCGGTGAGCGGCGTGCGCGCCTGCGCCGCCTGGCCGACCAGAGCGGCGGACCGCTCGAGAGTGCCTCGAGCCCCGAGGAAGCCGCCGCGCTACTCGCCACCCTGACGCTCGCGACAGGCTGGCGCGTGATCGTCGTCGACGGCTGCGAGCGCTGGCGCGAGGAGGACGTGCGCGCGCACCTCGCCTCGCTCCCGACCGCGATCGCGCCCGAGACGACGATCGCGTTCTTCGCGCTCGAGGATGGCCGGCTCAAGGCGCCTGCGCTCTTGCACGAGCTCGTCAAGCGCGCCGGGGGGGACGTGGCCGGCGAGCTTGCGGTTAAGGAATGGGACCTGCCGAAGTGGACGATCGCGCGCGGCGCCGAGAAAGGGCTCACTCTCGACATGGCCGCCGCGCGGGCGCTCGTGCAGGCGACCGGGCCCCGTCAGGCGCGCCTCGATCGCGAGCTCGAGAAGCTCGCGACCGAGCTCGGCCCGGGGGCGCGGGTCAGCGATGACACCGTCACCGAGCGGATCGTGCGTGTGGCAGAACGCAAGGTCTGGACGCTCGCCGACGCGCTCGTCGCCCGCGATCGCCGCAGCGCGGTGCGGCTTTACCTGGAGCTCCGCGACCAGGGCGAGCGCGTCGAGTCACTCGGCTACTGGATGACACGCCGCCTGCGCGAGGCGCTCGCGGTCGCGCAGGCGCTCGAGGCCGGAACGCCGGTCGCCAAGGTGCGCGCCGGCCTGCGGATGCCGCCGCGGGCCGCCGCCAAGTTCATCGAGGACGTGGGCCGCACGGACGCGGCGGCCCTGCGCCGCGCGATCGCCCTGCTCGCACAGCTCGAGCTCGACACGCGCGGGCGCTCGGCACTTGACCCCGACACGCTGGCGGTGCGGACGATCGAGCGGATCGCCGCGTAGTGAGCGCCGCGCTAGCGCCCCCAGCGCTCCTCGTCCGCGCCGGGCGGCGGCGGTTTCGGGTGCCTGCGCCGCCGCTTCCCGAGGAAGTAGGCGCCGCCGCCGATTACCAGCACGAGCAGGATCAGGCCGATGATGGCGCCGTGGCGGTGCGGATGGGTCGCCGCGATCACCGTCGCGACGCTGGCGGCGACCAGCGCGTGTGCCATGCTGTCCGGCTCTAGGACTCGCGCTCGCCGCGCACGATCCGCGCCGCACGAGACTTCTTACGGGCGCCGGTGTTGCGGTGCAGCGCGCCCGTCTTCACGGCCTTATCGATCTTCGAGATCAGCGTGCGGTGCTCGCTCGCGACGCGCTCGTCGTCGCCTTCGCCAATCGCCGCCTCGAGGCGGCGGAAGTAGGTCTTGATCGCCGAGGTGTGCTGGCGATTCTCGATCCGCTCGCGCTCGGCGCGAAGGATTCGCTTTTTCTGTGAGGCGATGTTGGCCATTGAAAAAGAGCGCGGATCGGTGCCGCCTCGCGCCGTACTATAGCTGGCGTTGAGCGCCTCCAGTTCAGCCGCGCGCCGGGCGGCTCCCGCCTCCCAGCCAGGTCGTGTCGCGCGCAACACGGCGATCTTCTCGGTCGCGACCGCAGTCTCGCGCGTCGCCGGCCTGATCCGCGAGATCGTCGCCGCCGACCTCTACGGGACGACGCCGTTCGCGTCCGGCTTCACGCTCGCCTTCCAGATCCCGAACCTCGTCGCGAACCTGTTCGCGAACGCGGCGCTGTCCGCCGCGTTCGTGCCGGTGTTCACGGATCTTCTCTCCCAGGGCAAGCGCCGGCAGGCCTTCGAGCTCGCCTCCTCGCTGCTTTGGATCATGCTGATCGCGCTCAGCGCGATCACCGCGTTCTTCATCCTGCTCGCCGGCGTGATCATGCCGCTGTTCCTCGCCCCGAGCCTCGCGGGCGTGCAGGGGATCACGGTTCTGCTCTCGCAGATCCTCTTTCCGGTCGTTCTGCTGCTCGGCCTGACGAGCCTCTTCATCGGGATCCTGCAGTCGTTCGAGAGCTTCACGATGGCTGCGATCGCACCGGCGGTCTGGAACGTCGTGATCATCGCGCTGACGCTCGTACCTGCGCCCGAGCTATTCGCACAACAGCGACGGGATCGAGGCCTACGCGATCGCGATCCTCGCCGCGACTGCGGTGCAGATGCTGCTGGTCGCTCGGCGCGCTGACGCGGATCGACTTCCGCCTCTCGTTTCACATCGACTGGCGCAACCCGCGGGTGCGCCAGGTCTTCGGTCTGATGCTGCCGGTGACGATCGGCCTCGGCATCGTCAACCTCGACCAGCTCATCAACTCCGCCTTCGGCGCGCCTCGTCAACGACGAGGCGCCGCGCGCGATCGATCAGGCGTTTCGCATCTACATGCTGCCGCAGGGCATCTTCAGCGTCGCGGTCGCAACCGTGCTCTTCCCGACGCTGGGCCGGCATGGCCGCGCGCCGCGACGCCGGTCGGGATGCGCCGCGCGCTCGGCGATCGGGATGCGCCAGATCAATCTGCTGCTGATCCCGTCTGCGGCGTTCCTGATGGTGCTCGCGACGCCCGTGATCCGCCTCGTCTTCCAGCACGGCAAGTTCACCCCGTACTCGACGCATCTGGCCTCGATCGCGCTCTTCTGGTTCGCCGTCGAGCCTGCCCTTCGGCGGGCTGAACCTCCTCCTCACGCGCACCTTCTTTGCGCTCCAGCGCCCGTGGATCCCGACCGGTCTGGCGGCGCTGAACATGACGATCGACATCATCGTCAGCATCGGCTTCTACAAGCCGTTCGGCATCGCCGGCCTGATCCTCGGCACGCTCGCCGGCAACGTCGATGATGACCGTGCTTCTGCTGCGTCGCCTGCGGACGGGGTTCAACGGTCGCCTCGAGGGCGGCGCAGACCCTGATGATCACCGCGCGCGTTCTCGTTGCCTCTGCGCTGCTGGCCTTCGTTTCGTGGCTCGTCTGGCGGATGCGTCTCCGACGTGCTCGGCGGCTCGGTGCCCCGCGCAGGTCGTCGAGGTCGGCGCCGCCGCCGCGGCCGGGGGTTGGCTCTACCTGAAGACCGTTCTGCGGATGAAGATCCCCGAGGCCTTCCAGGTCGAGGAGATGCTCTTCGGGCGCTTCCGCCGCGCGCGCGTCAAGTGAGCTCGTTCGGCGTGACGACGAGCCCGAGCCGCCCCGCGCCGCGCACGAGGCCGTCCGTCGAGCGTGACGACGCGGCAGCCGAGCAGCCGGGCAAGCGCGAGGTACTCCGCGTCGTAGAGCTTCGCCGCAGCCGAGCTCGTCGGCGATCTGCCACGCGGTTTCGCCGAGCTCGCGGTGTTCGGTCGCCTTCACGGGGCAGCGCTCGAGCCGCCCGAGCGCGTCGCGCGCATCCTCGGTCGGAATCTCGCCCCGCCAGGCGAGCTCGTGCAGTGCCGAGCGGGCTTCCGACCACATCAGCGGCGGCGCGTAGAGATCGTCGTCGCCAAGGTCCCGAAATCCGTCTCCGCGAGGCTCGCGCGGACAGCGAACGACGCGTCCACGACGAGCATCAGTGGCTGTCGCGGTGCCGGCGGATGACGGCTTCCCAGTTCGGCTGCTCACGGCCCGAGGCGAAGTAGCGCAGCGCCTCCGGCACCGGCGGATCGTCGGGATCCGCGTAGAGCGCATCGAGGTCGGCCTCCTCGATCACATGCTGGGTGCCGATCTTCCGCGCCGGCAGCCGCCGCTGCGGATCCAGCGCCGGACCGTCTCCGGGTCGCGGCCGACTCGCCGCGCAACCTCCGGAACTGTCAGCATCGCACGATACTACTACACGCCGCCGTCGAGCCCGAGCGCCCCCGCCTGCCCCTCGAGCGCGCGCTCGACGAACTCGACATGCTCGTCGAACCCGACCCCGAGCGCCGCCGCGCTCGCCTCGAGCTCCTCGCGGTCGACGGCCGCCGCAAACGAGGGCTGGCGCATCTTCTTGCGCACCGACTTCGCGCTCAGCCCATGCAACCGCTCAGGCCGCACCATCGCGCACGCGATCACAAACCCCGACAGCTCGTCGACCGCGCGCAGCGTCAGCTCGATCGGGCTCTCGCCTCGACGCCCAGGTAGTCGGCGTGCGCGGCGATCGCCCGCACCATCTCGGGCGGGGCGTCGCGCCGCTCGAGCTCCGCGATGATGTGGCGCGGATGCCCCGTCGACAAGTCCGGGTAGCGCTCGTAGTCGGCGTCGTGCAGCAGGCCCGTCACGCCCCACAGCTCGACGTCCGCACCGCCTGCCCCCCGTAATGGGGGGTCGCGCTCGGCATACGCGCGCATCGCCGCCTCGACCGCCAGGCAGTGGCGGCGCAGGGGCTGGCTCTCACCCACTCGCAGAGCAGCTCCCAGGCCTCCTCGCGGTTACAGGTCTAGCCATCGGCGCAACGTAATCTACGTCCGCGCGTGCCCGACCAGGCCCACATCCGCAATTTCTGCATCATCGCCCACATCGACCACGGCAAGTCGACGCTCGCCGATCGCATCCTCGAGCTGACGCACACGGTCGTCGAAGCGCGCGATGCGCGCCCAGGTGCTCGACTCGATGGACCTCGAGCGCGAGCGCGGGATCACGATCAAGGCGCAGGCCGTGCGCGTGCTCTACGAGGCGCGCGACGGCGAGCGCTACCAGCTGAACCTGATCGACACGCCCGGCCACGTCGACTTCACCTACGAGGTCTCGCGCTCGCTCGCCGCCTGCGAGGGCGCGGTGCTCGTCGTCGACGCGTCGCAGGGCGTCGAGGCGCAGACGCTCGCGAACGTCTACCTGGCGATCGAGCAGGGCCTCGAGATGATCCCGGTGCTCAACAAGATCGACCTGCCGGCGGCCGAGCCCGAGCGCGTCGACGGCGGAGATCGAGCGAGCTGATCGGCGTCGGACCCCGACGCGTCCTGCGCGATCTCGGCGAAGACCGGCGTCGGCGTCGCCGAGGTCCTCGAGCGGATCGTCGCGCAGGTCCCGCCGCCCGCGCGGCAAGCCCGACGGCGCCGCCGCGCGCGCTGATCTTCGACTCGTGGTTCGACCAGTACCGCGGCGCGTCGTCTACGTCCGCGTCGTCGACGGCGTCTTCCGCAAGGGCGAGGCGATCCGCGCGATGGCCTCGAAGACGAACGCCGAGATCGACGAGATCGGCTCCTTCGCGCCGGCGATGACGCCTCGAGGAGCTCGCACGCCGGCGAGGTCGGCTACCTGATCACCGGGCATCAAGGACGTCACGCAGCTGCGCGTCGGCGACACGCCTGACGCGCCGCGCGCGCACCGGCGCGACCGAGCCGCTCCCGGGCTACAAGGACGTCAAGCCGATGGTCTTCGGCGGGGTGTTCCCGACCGACACCGAGCGCTTCCCCGAGCCTGCGCGACGCGCTCGAGAAGCTGCACGCTGAACGACGCGGCGTTCTCCTTCGAGCCCGAGACCTCGGACGCGCTCGGCTTCGGCTTCCGCTGCGGCTTCCTCGGGCTGCTGCACATGGAGATCATGCAGGAGCGCCTCGAGCGCGAGTACGACCTCGACCTGCTCGCGACGACGCCCGGCGGTCGTCTACCAGGTGACGCTGACCGACGGCGAGGAGCTCGAGGTCCACAACCCCTCCGACATGCCCGACCCGGCGCGGATCGCCGAGATCCAGGAGCCCTTCATCCGCGCGACGATCATCTGCCCGCGCGAGTACATCGGCGCGGTGATGGAGCTCTGCCAGGAGCGCCGCGGCATCCACGCAGGGCATGCAGTACCTCTCGCCCGAGCGCGTCAGATTCACCTACGAGCTGCCGCTCGCCGAGATCGTGCTCGACTTCTACGACCAGCTGAAGTCGCGCACCCGCGGCTACGCCTCGCTCGACTACGAGCTGGCCGGCATGCGCCCGTCGAACCTCGTCAAGGTCGACATCCTGCTCGACGGCGACCCGTCGACGCGCTCTCGATGATCGTCCACCGCGACAAGGCCTACGAGCTCGGCCGCTTGCTGGCCGAGCAGCTGCGCGAGGAGATCCCCCGCCAGCAGTACGACGTCGCCGATCCAGGCCGCGATCGGCGCGCACGTCATCGCCCGCGAGACCGTCAAGGCGCTCCGCAAGGACGTGATCGCGAAGTGCTACGGCGGCGACATCACCCGCAAGCGCAAGCTGCTCGAGAAGCAGAAGGAGGGCAAGAAGCGGATGAAGCAGGTCGGGCGGATCGAGGTGCCCGCAGGAGGCGTTCCTCGCGGTCCTCGAGCTGGCGACCGAGCCGTCCCGCAAGGGCGGCCGATGAGCGTCCGGCTGCTGTTCGTCTGCACCGGCAACATCTGCCGCTCCCCGACCGCGGAGGCGGTGATGCGAAAGCTCGTCGACGACGCTGGCCTCGGCGCCGAGTTCGCGATCGACTCGGCGGGGACGGGCTCCTGGCACCTCGGCGAGCCGCCGCAGCCGCTGGCGAGCGTCGTCGCCGCCAAGCACGGCTACACGCTCGGCGGAAACGCCCGCCGCGTCGTGCCGGGCGATTTCGATGATTTCGACATCGTGCTCGCGCTCGACCGCACCCATCTGCGTCATTTACGCGACATGACTCTCGATCTCGAGTCGAGGTTGAAGGTTCGAATGCTCCTCGACGACGAGGACGTGCCCGATCCTTACGGCGGCACCGAGGCGGACTTCGAGCGCAGCTTCGAGGTGATCGAGCGCGGCTGCCGCGAGCTCTTCGCCGAGCTCACCGCCGCTCCGTTTTGAGCGCATAGAGCGCATTTCGCGCTCGCGCATTTCGCCGAGCTTGCGGATACTCGGGCGACGGGATGGTCCGGCCGGTGCGTGGACGTCGGAGAAGAGCGGCGGTGAAATCGCTCAACGCAGCGAGGCTCGCGAGCGCCGCCGCGCTCGCCGTGGTCGCGCTCGCCGCGGGCAGCGCGCAAGCCGACACGAACCCGAATCCCCAGAACGTGACTGGGAGCCTGATCGGCGGCGGCGAGCTGTCGGGCACGGTCGGGATCAACTTCGCCGTCGACCCGTCCGCGAGCTACACCGCCACGATCACCGTCGACGGCAGCCCCGCGGTCAACGCCACGGTCACGCAGGGGAGCGCCCGCCTGAGCCTCGACACGACGACCCTCCACGACGGCAGCCACAGCGTGCTCGTCACGGTCGCCGACGGTGGGGACTCGGCGACCGTCTGGAACGGGACGATCGAGACCGACAACGCGCCGCGCGGCGGCATTCCCACCGTCACGCGGCGCACCCACGGTCGGCGCGACCCTCACCGCCACCCCCGGGAGCTGGTCGCCGACGCCGACCGCGATCGCCTACCAGTGGGAGCGCTGCACCACCGCGACCTGCACCCCGGTGCCCGGCGCCAACAGCGCGACCTACGCGCTCACGAGCGCCGACGAGGACGCCGAGCTCGAGGTCGTCGTCTCGGCCACCAACGCCAACGGCACGACGCTCGCGACCTCGGCGCCAACGCCCGCGATCGTCCTCGCCGGCGCGGCGAGCGCGGAAGCGAGCCCCGCCTGCGCCGACCCGCAGCTGACGGCCGCAATCGACGGCCACGCCACGCGCACCGTTTCACTCGGGCAGAGCGCGACGCTCGACGGGGTGCTGCGCTGCGGCACGAGCCCGCTCGGGCCGGCGACCGTCGAGCTCACGATCGCCGCTCCCGGCGCGCAGGCCAGTCGCGCCGTCGCGACGGTCCAGACCGCGGCCGACGGCTCCTTCAGCTACCAGCTGCCGGCGGGTCCCTCGCGCCAGGTCACGCTCAGCTACCCCGCCACGACGCCGCAGGCCGTCGCGAGCGTGACGCTCCTCGTCAAGCCGCGCATCACGCTCTCGATCACCCCGCGCGCCACGAGCAACGGCCACACGATCACCTTCGCCGGCCGCGTCCTCGGCGGCCACATCGCGAGCCACGGCCTGCCCGCTACAGCTCGAATACCGCGAAGGCAACCGCTGGATGATCTACACGCAAATCATCGCGAGCGCCCACAACGGCCGCTTCCGCTACCACTACACCTTCAAGCGCACGACGGTCGCGATCACCTACACCTTCCGCGTCGCGATCCCGAGCACCGGCGTCGCCGGCTACCCGTTCGCGCCGGTCGCGAGCGCGCCCCGCTCGGTCCACGTCGTGCCTTGAGCGTCAGCTGAGAACCGGCATCCGCAGGCGGAACACCATGCCGCCGTCCGGTCCGCTGCTCGCGCTGACGCTGCCCGCGTGACGCTCGACGACCTGGCGAACGATCGCGAGGCCGAGCCCGCTGCCTGGGAGCGCCCGCGAGCGAGTGCCGCGAAAGAAGCGATCAAAGACGTGCGGCAGCTCCTCCGGATCGATGCCCGGTCCGTGGTCGCGGATCTCGAGCTCACCGTCCGCGAGCCGCACCTCGATCGGCTTCTCGGTGCCGGCGTACTTGACGGCGTTCTCGAGCAGGTTGCTCACTGCGCGTCCAAGTCGCGAAGGCACGCGCGCTGACGAGCGTCTCTTCGAGCTCCACGTCGAAGCGCGCCTGCGGCGAGTAGAGGCGCGCCCGCTCGACCGCCTCGCCGATCAGGACGTCGAAGCGGACCTCCTCGAGCGGCTCGCTGTTGACCTGATCGTCCTCGCGCGCGAGCTCGATCAGGTCGCTGACGAGCCCCGACAGGCCCTCGAGCTGCCCGACGAGCGTCGCGGATCAGCCGCTCGCGCTCCGCCGGCGCGAGATCGTCGGCGCGCTGCAGGTATCTCGAGGTTCGTCCGCACGCTCGTCACCGGTGTTCGCAGCTCGTGCGAGGCGTCGGCGATCAGCCGCCGCTGCGTGCGCGCGGACTCGTCGAGTGCCTGCGAGCATCGCGTTGAAGCTGCGCGCCAGGCTGCCGAGCTCGTCGCCGCGCGTGTCGTCGATCCGCGCGCCGAGGTCGGTCGTCGCGGCGACGTGCTCGGCCGCGGCCCGCAGATGCCTGACAGGGGCGAGCGCCGTTCGCGCCACGAACGAGCCGAGCAGGGCCGCCAGCGCGATCCCGATCGCGGCGACGACGATCAGGATCAGCCGCAGGTGCGAGAGCGTCGAATCCTGCTCGCTCAGCGACCGGGCAAGGACGATCGCACCACCCGGCTTGACGCCGGCGGCGAGCACCCTCAGATCGGTTCCGTCGACGCGGGCGGTGAAGATCGCTTGACCGGTTCCGCGCCGCGCCAAGGCGATCAGTCGCGGACTCGCGGGCAGCGTCTGTCCGGCGCTCACGCCGGGCGCTCGGCGTGAGCGCACCGCTTGCGGAGACCAGCTCGAGCACGCCCGGCTCGCCGAAACGGTTCGGTCCATTGCCCACCAGTCGGTGGAGTCGTTGTGCGCGGCGACGGCGGACGGAACAGCCCGGGGCGGGTACCGAAGCGGTCGGTCAACAAAGCGCTCGGTCGCGGTGAGCGCGCTGCGCAGCGAGTTGTCGACCGATGAGCGGAGCTCCTGGCGGACGATGAAGTAGCTCGCGACGGCCGCGAGCAGGACGGCAACGGCGACGGCCGCCGCGGCCGCGACCGTGATGCGCCGCTCGAAGCTCATGACGCGCGCAGGATGTAGCCGACCCCGCGCACCGTCTGCAGGACCCGCGGTTCGCCCCCCGCCTCCGTCTTGCGTCGCAGATAGCCCATGTACACGCCGAGCGTGTTCGACGCCGCGCCGAAGTCATAGCCCCAGACGTGCTCGAAGATCGCCGAGCGCGTGAGCACCTGGCGCGGATGGCGCATGAACAGCTCGAGCAGCGAGAACTCGGTTCGCGTCAGCTCGAGGCGGCGCTCACCGCGGATCACCTCGTGCGCCATGCGCGTCGAGCGTGATGTCCTCGAAGCTCAGCGACCAGCGGGCTCGTCCTCGTCGTGGCGTCGGAGCAGGGCCGCGCACGCGCGCGAGCAGCTCGCGCAGCGCGAACGGCTTGACCAGGTAATCGTCGGCGCCCGCATCGAGGCCGGCGACCCGGTCGTCGATCGCATCGCGCGCCGTGAGCATCAGGATCGGGCTGCGGTCGCCACTCGCGCGCATCCGCTTGCACACTTCGATCCCCGACACCCCGGCATCATCACGTCGAGCACGACCGCGTCGAAGCGAGAGGCGGCGAGCGCGTCGAACGCCTCCACACCATCGCCGGCCAGCTCCACCTCATAGCGCTCGAGCGCGAACGCACGCGACAGCGCCTGCTGCACTGCCGGCTCGTCATCGACGACAAGGATCCTCGGCCGGTCGCTCATCGTCTCACCAAATTGGCGGGTCCGGCTGGGGGACGCCGGACCCGAACCTCAGTGTCCGCAGCGCCGCTAAGCGCCGCATAAGAACGGTGCATGGCGCGCGGTCCCGGTGCGGGTCCTCCCTGCAGGTAGGCGAGCACGCAGGCCGCGCCGGCGAGCATGATCAGCAGCACCCGCGGACCGCTGTCGGCCGCGAGCGATCCAAGCAGCCCGCCCGCGAGCGAGGCCGGCGAAGCACGCTTGCCACGAGCGATCCGGTAGCAGGAGCGCACGCTTGCGAAACACCAGGCCCGCCGCGGCCAGCGCGGCCAGCACGGCGAGAGCTACGGGTAGCGCGCTAAGCGTGATCCCGGCGCCGTAACGCCCGTCGACGGAGTACCGAGACCAGCGCGCCGAACGACCGGGCGTGGAGGACCTGCGCCGTCCAATGCGCTCCGCCGCCAGTTGCGAGGTCGAGCACGAGTAAGCAGCCCGAGCCCGGCTGCAAGGGTTGCCCCGGCGAGCGCGACCCGTCGCGCGGAAAGCCTGCCGGGTGCCAGCACGAGCGCCGCCGCGGCGACGGCGCCGCCGTCAGTGAACACCGCGCCGACGTTCGCCCCGCCACGGCCCCAGGCGAGCATCAGCGTCATGAGCGCGCCACTCGCGAGCGTGGTTGGCAGACGCCGCGCAGCGCCAAGCGCGGCGAGCGCCACCAGCAGCTCGACCGCGAGAACGGCCGCGAGCTCGTTCCCCGCACCGAAGAAGCGCGAACCGGCGATCGGGTCCGAGCCGAGCAGCGAGGTCGCAACGAGCCCGGAGCCCGCGAGCAGGGCCGCCCCATACAGGACCACCGTCACGACCGACGGCACCGCGGCCGCGCGCGGCCAGGCAACCAACCGCTCGCTCGCGCGCGCAAGCGCGAACGCGCCGCCAACGACGAGCACCACCTCCGCGACAACGCCCGGCCGTGCGACGCTCGCCGCGAGGACGCTGACCGGCGCCCACAGCGCGGCGAGGCCGCCAAGCCGAAGCGCACTGCGCGGACCGCGGCCTAGCAAGCAGGCGACAAGAAGCAGCGCAAGCCACGCGAGCGTGAAGCAGATGAGAACGGTCGACCTGCGCGGACCAACGGCCGCCAGGCGGTCGGCGAACCCGACGAGCGCGCCGACGCTCTGCGCAGGCGCGGTGTGGATCGCCTGACCGACCATCACGGCCGGGGTCGCGTACGCGCAGCCAGCGGAGGATCGTCGGTGCAAGGTCGCTCGCGGCGACGAGCCCAGCGGTGCGCGTCGCGCCGGAGGTCACGGTCGCTGCGCGCTCGCTCAAGCCGCTCACGCCGAGCGCCAGCAGGAGCGGACCGCTCGCCGACCGGGGCGGCGCCTCGATGACAACCAGCAGCTCCGAGGGTGCCCGGGCAGAACGGAGCAGGCGGAGCTGTCTCGCGCTCGCGAGATCGACGACGACAAGCCGCCGTTTCGTGACCATGCGTTCAGCGCGAGCGACGACCGAGCGCCGCGAGCCGAGCGACACGCCCGCCAGTCGGCCGGCGCGGTCGGCGGCGAGCAGCCAACCGCCTGCGGGCGCCGTGCGGTAGCCGACGTACCCCGCTCCGCCCGGCACGGCTGACGCGAGCGCACCCGGCTCGAGGTCCGCTCCCGCGCTCGCGGCGCGCTGCGTGACCGCGCGCCAGCCCGTCACCTGGCCAGCAGCGGCGAGGGCGAGCGCCGGCACCTTCGGCGTCGCATAGTCGACACCGGGAACGCGGGCGCCTTGCGTGATGTCAAGCAGCGTCTGCGCGGCGTCGTAGTTGCCGACGCTCGTCGTCATCAGCCCGAGCGTCGAGATCCCGCTCGCCCGCATACCCGCCAGCGCTCCCGGCAGGCCAGCCGGGGCCGGCACGATCGCAACGACGACGCGCCGCACGCTCGTCGCACTCGCCGGGCCCGCAGCGGCGCCGAGCAGCAGCGCCGCACCGGCAGCCACGAGCGCGAGCCGCTTCACTGCGTGGCGCCGACGCTCGGTTGGAGGTCGCCCGGCGGTCCGATCACGCTGCCCGTGTCGCCGGTCGCCGCGGCCTGCTTGCCGAGCTGCTGGTATGAGACGCCCGGCTGGTATTGCGGCGGCGTGAACGCCGGCCATGCGCGCGTCACCGCGCGGTTGAACGGCGTGAGCCGGTCAGCGGCATCGCGCGTGATCTTGGGCGTCGCGCCGAGCACATCCACCGCCACCGCGCTCGTATAGACCTCGATCTCATCGCCACCGTCGGTCACGAGCGCCGGCACGCCGTGCAGGCGGATGTAGCGATAGCGCCCGAAGGAGACGTTCGAATGCGGGACGTACCAGACCGTCGTGATCCGCACGGGCAGCGTGCAGCCACCGAGCGCGAGCAGGTTCTTGTGCTCGCAAGTGCCGTACGAGAGCGTGACCCCGTAGTGGGCGTCATAGCTCCCGATCCCATCGGCCTGCGTGAGCGGGACACCGTCGATCCGCTTGCCCGCCCAGTAGACGGTGTAGAGGTCGAATGATCTCGCGTAAGCCAGCTGCGCCGTCGAGATCGGAGGCGGGGGATGCGTCGTACAACCCGCCACCGCAAGGCCGGCCGACAACGATCGCAGCGCCAACGGCGAGAGCTCGTTTCACGCGCCAAGTATCGCGGTGGACGTCCGGCGCCGCGTCGCTGCGCGAGCGAAAGCTCAGGCGGCGACGCGTTTGCGACGTGTCGGCGTGCGGCCCAAATCCTCGCGCGTGCGCGCGCCCGGCGAGCTGCCGCCGCGCTTGTCTTCATCACGGTCGCGCCGGCGCGCGCCGCAGAGCTCACGGCGCGCCGCGCCAGCACGGTCAGCGTCACCGCGAGCGCAGCGCCAAACGCGATGCCGGCACGGAACCAGCGCGATCCCCGCGATCATCCCAATCGTGCTGTGCCCGGTGCTCGAAGCCCATTCATAGGCTCCCCACGTCACCGCCGTTACAAGCGCTGTCCCCCCAGGGCACGGAGTGGCACGGGCTGATCCTAGCGCGCCGCTGCGACGCAACACAGCGCGCCGTGGACAACCGCCCGGCCCGCGCGACCACGCTCGTCCGGGGCTATCCTTTCCCCAGGCAGCTTGCGGGCGAAGTGTTGTGGTTGCACAGAAGCCTTCCAAGCTTCTAGGGCGGGTTCGATTCCCGTCGCCCGCTTGAAGTAAACCACGGGGAGTGGCGCAGTCTGGTAGCGCACCCGGCTGGGGGCCGGGCGGTCGCAGGTTCAAATCCTGTCTCCCCGATACGAGGAAAAGGCCCGCTAAAGCGGGCCTTTTCTCGTTGTCGACGAGTTCCGAAGAAGATCTCATGTACCATCTGTGTAACATTACTCGCGGCGCGGATCCTCAAGACCGCCGGGCTGGGCGATCTGCCAGCCGGGGACCTCACGTCGAGGCGCTCGAAACATACCCAGGCCGCGCGGGATTCTGCGGGTCCGATGGGCTCTCTTTCAGCATCGCCGTCGGCCGACGCAGGCCGGGGCGGTCGTAGGTGCTCGGTCCTCTGGAAGGAGTACGATTTTGCGGGACGGGGGTCGCCGGAAGTCGGACGCCGGGTTACGCTGCGCCGGCGTCGCGTTTAGCCCGTCCGAATTGGAATCCGTAAGGGTGCCCAAGTTGGGACTGCGATGAATGCGCGACGACCGGCGTCCTGAGTTTGGGCGAGGCTGTCGGGGAAAGGTGCGGTGGTGTGGGTGTCGATGCCGGGACGGTGTCGGTCGGGTCGACCCTGACCGTTCGGTCAGCCGGTGGCGGCTGGATCCGGTGCTGGTGGAGCTTGAGGACGTTGTGGGTGGCGGTGATCAGTCGCCATTCCGACCTCGCAGCGGCTCGGCCGCGTCGTCGGAACTGCCGAAACCCGCGGTTGTGTTTGATCTGTCCGAACACTGGCTCGATCGACCTTGTTCGCTGGCCGTAGAGCGCGTGGCCGGCGTCACTGGCTGAGCACCGCGCGCATGAACTCAGCACGGCCGTCGGTCCAGCCCGGCCGCGGGGTGGTGCGCTTGGCTGATTCGGGGGGACCAGAATCTGGGTGCCGTCGGCCGAGATCGTGTCCATCTGCTCGCCGTGCCAGTACCCCGCGTCAGCCAGCACCGTCCCCGGCCGCTCGTGCACCCCCGCGGTCTGCAAATCGCGGACTGCGGCGCTAAACCCGGGGCCGAGGTGACCGAAGTCCGGGGAGCGCACCGAGATCTCCGCCGCGACGATGATCTGCCCTCAGTACACACCGCCGCTTGGGCGTTGTAGCCCTGAAAGCGTCGGCGGCCGACCGTGCCCATCACGCGCGAATCAGGATCAGTAACGTTCACAGAACTCTCCGGGACTGAGGGCGGGCGTGTACGGATCCGATTGCATAGTGCACCGCCGCCCGTCTTTCATCCTGCCGCGCGCCCGGTAGGCCGCATAAGCCACATCATCGACCGCCTCGTCAGGCCTAGTGGAGGCGACGGCGCAATGTCCACGACCAACCGGGTTCAGCTCAGCCCCGACCGGTGCGCGCAGCCCTAAGCCTGGATCCACCGTTTTCTGACGTGGTCTGTCCGGGGCTGAGATTTAAATGACCTCCTGAGCAGGCAAGACGGGCCGTGCCAGCGGCTGCGGGTCCTGCGCAGGAGGTCACCTGCATGGTGCAGGCTCGCCGGACCGAATCGTGGTCGCGTTTGATGATGAGCGGGTGGTCGCGAACGCGGGTGTGATGCTGCCCGCGCTGCTCGCGGAGCGGCTGGGGATCGAGGCGCTGGTCGAGGAGACGGTTGATCTTGGCGGCCGGGCGGGGGCGGCGAACCCGGGACGCAAGGTCATGACGCTGGTGTCCGCGATGGCGCTCGGGGCTGACTGCATCGAGGACTGCGACGTGCTGCGCTCGGGCCAGACCAGCGCGGTGCTCGGGCATGGCGTGGCGGCGCCCTCGACGCTGGGGACGTTCCTGCGCGCGTTCACGTTCGGGCATGTCCGCCAGCTCGACCGGGTGCTGGCGGAGAGCCTGCGTCGCGCGTGGGCGGCGGGCGCCGGCCCGGGCGATGAGCGCCTGGTCGTGGATGTCGATTCGTTTGTCGGCGAGGTCTTCGGCTATGACAAGCAGGGCGCCGGCTACGGGTACACCCACAAGCGCGGGTATCACCCGATCGTCGCGACCCGCGCCGGGACCGGCGAGGTGTTGCACATCCGTGCCAGGAAGGGGTCGGCGAACACCTCGCGCGGCGCGTTGCGGTTCGTCGAAGAGCTGATCCCGCGAGTCGCCCGCGCCGGCGCGAGCGGGCCGAAGCTGTTGCGCGCCGACTCGGGGTTCTGGAACACGAAGATCATGGCCCGGTTGCAGGCCGCCGGCTGGACCTACTCGATCGGGGTGCGCCAGCAGAAGCACGTCAAGGCCGCGATCGCAGCGATCCCCGAGCAGGACTGGCAGACCCTCGAGGACTACCCCGACGGCGGGGAAGCGCAGATCGCGCAGACGATGCTCGGCCGCCAGCGGCTGATCGTGCGCCGCACCCGCCTCCTCGGCGCCCAGGCCGAGCTGTGGCCCGACTGGCGCCACTTCGCGTTCCTCACCAACCGCACCGAACCACTCGAGCTCGTCGAAGCCGAGCACCGCCAGCACGCGGTCGTGGAACTCGCGATCCGCGACCTCAAAGACCAAGCACTCGCGCACTTCCCCTCCGGCAAGTTCCTCGCCAACGCCGCCTGGACCGTGATCGCCGCGCTCGCGCACAACCTCCTCAGATGGACCACCCTGATCGGCTTACCCGACACGACCATCCCGACCGCCCGGACGCTGCGCCGCCGGCTGCTCACCGTTCCCGGCCGGATCACCCGCACCGCCCGCACAGTGACACTCCGGATGCCCGCCCGCTGGCCCTGGGAACACGAGTTCCTCACCGCCCTCGAGCGCCTCCGCAGCGTGCCCCGGCTCACCTGACCCACCGACGGCACCCACGAGAACGAACACTGCCAGACCCCGGCCTCGCCATGCGCAACGAGCACCGATCACGCACCACGCGACAGCCCCAACCGCCCGCGCCCCGCCGACGACGAGCTGGACGACCAGCCAACCCGACCCCAACCACCGATCAACTAGCGCCTACACCAGCACCACGATCAAACGGTGGATCCAGGCTAAGAACGCGGCCGCTGACAGCAACCTCGAGCGGCTGGAACCAACCGGCTGACATCGCGCGCAAGCCGACCGCCGACCCCGGGGCTCGCTCATAGGGACCCTCCGGGAAGCCCTCAGGTCGGCGCGGGACAAGCCGTACCGTGACGCGCCGTCCGCCTGCGGCGTTCTCGAGAACGAGCACGATGTCACCGCGGCGCCGTCCCTCGGCGTCGCGGAGCTCGCCGTCCCATTCCTCAAACTCCCGAGCGAGAACTGCCGTCAACTGCTCTTCAATCTCGCGCCGTCCGCTCCCGATCACCCGGAGCGCGTGCTGGGTGAGACCGCACCCAGCGTGCGCCCAGCCGCGCAGCAGCGCCCAAAGCTGCGCAGGTTCGATCTCCGTGCCCGGTTCAAGGCCGGCGGAGCGGAAAAAGTCTGTCAGGCGTCGGCGATCCGACTCGCGCAGCAAGCACTGCGACAAAGGCCAGCCGATGTGCGTGAAGTGCGGATGCGCGCGGATCGTGCTCCGTCCCCGCCGCCCGTCGTGGTCGCTCTCTAGCCAACGGTCGAGGTCTTCCCAGAGCGAGGAAAGCACGTCAAAGCCCGGCGGCATCTTCCGCCCCGGGTGCCTGATGAGGGGATTCAGCTGCGGGTAGTACGCGCTCGCGGCGAGACCCGCGTCCGGGTCCCTTGCCATGCGCGAGCCTGCGAGCACACATAGCCCGAGCAGCGCGACGTATGGAGGCGGACCGGACGCGCCTGCTTCACGCCAGCGCGTGCGCGCCCCGAGGAAAGGGGCGAACAAGACATCGCCGCGCTTCAGCTTCCCGCACCACGCTCGTAGCCAGGGATGCGGCGGCCTCACTGGCCGCAACCCCTACGGGCGGCGCGAGGGTGGCGAGCTCATCATCGTCGACCGCCAGGTACGCGGCGCGCCCGGCCTGCGCAGCGCCGTAGAAGCGATCGACGAGCGCGACGTTCCAAGCCTCGTAGGCGCTGTTCATGCTCCTCACCCCGGCGACTGGACGCTGAGAATACGCACTAGCGGAGTGTGAGTGAATTCGCCGTAGCGGCTACGATGCGCCGTCGGGGCTCGCGAGAGCCACTGAGGAGCAGCCGCACGGCTTGCGTGCCGGCGTCGAACGGCCGGGCGAGCGCGATGTGGTCGGCGACCTAGGTGCTACTCCTCACCATCGGCGGCATCGCGTTCCAGGCTGTCGAAGATCTGCCCAAACCAGAGTAGGGCCGCCTCGCCGTCCTTGATGGCGACGTCGCTGGTAGGCCGGCTGTGGCGGATGGCGTTGCGCAGGTCGGCGAGCTGGGAGAACCTCGAGGCGACGCTCTCTTTGGTTACGAAGATCGTGGCGAACACAGGCCACGTTGGCTTGGCGGTGAGGATCTCCTGGAGGTCGCGGAGGTCGAGATACTGCAGAAGCGCGTCAAGGTCACTCGCGTCGTTGGTTCTGGCTCCCGGTTCCTTCCTCGCTGCGGCGTCGATTCGTTCGTGCGCCTTCGGCGTGATGTGGGATGGAAGGCGCGTGGGATCGTTTTCGAGTTGGGACACGATCAGCTCGCGTAGCGCAAGTTCCACGTTTTCGATCCGCGCGTTGAGCTTTGCTAGATGCGGGGCTATGAAAGATGCCCGTGGGCCGATGTCTCCGGCTCTCCGGGCGAGCGCCTCCGCGAAGTGTTCGATTCTCCACGCGAGGAAGCCATCGAAGTCGTCGCGTGCGAGCGGGCTATCGTCGCCCGGTGGTAAGCGATGGCTCTCAAGCACGGTGTCGAGGTCCCGTCCGAGCGCCTCTCGAATCTCCGCCAGGTAGACGGACGGAGCCTTCTTGCCGATGCTCGTGTTTGTCGTGCGGTCGATCAGGGCGTGGTTGAGCACCGAGTCGAGTTCGCCGCCACGTTTGATGTCCTTTAGGAATCCGCGTGGGAAGACGTGGTGATCGTCGACCTTGCCCGCCTCGATGATTTCTTGTGTGAGCGGAGCGGCGGTGTGGAAGTCCCGCGGGCGCTGTGTGAGGGTGAGCGCGATGGTCGCACGGTAGAGGCCCTGCTGGCGGATGGTTACCGAGCGCCAGCGCTCCGGGTCCCAAGCAAAGTCGCGAAGCACGGGCGGCTCGTCTCCTCCTGAGAGCCAGCTCTTGAGTACTGGTGCATCGCGCTCGGCGAGAGTGGCTGACGAGCTCTCGTACTCGCCCATGAAGCACGCGCACCAGAACCACTGCTTCAGCTTTGCGCGCATCGCCCCTTGGTCGGGACCGGCGGCCTCGGCGACCTGTCGCCACGCGCGGCCAGTGGAATGAGCATCGGCCGGTATGGGAGCCACTTGCTGGCCAGTACACCGCACTCGTCGCGGAGCAGCAAGATTGCGGCTGCCATGTCTGCCACTGCGGCATCCCATTGCTGCACGATGTCGTCCGCGCCCATCGAGAGCACAGAGCTGCGTTTGCATGACCTTCCGAGGCGGAGCGCGATCACTTGCAGCAGGTAGTACGGCTCGATCTCGAAGTCTTCAAGGATCGGGTGCTCGTCACGAGCCGCTGCCCAGTAGTCGTAGAGGCTCAGTCCGCCGGTGAACGCACGCGCGCTGATCAGTTCAAACGGGGTGAGCGGCTTACCCGTGCGGTTGAGCGTCTCGAAGATCGTGCACACGGCCTCGAGCTCGGTCGTCTCCGGGAGGATCGTTACCGGGAAGCGGTACTGGACGAGTGGATGTACGTAGGCGTCCTCCACGCCGTACAGCAGCTCCCTCAGGCGATCAGGGTCCTCGTCGTTCCGGATCCGATGACCTGTCCCGCCGACCGTGCCGCGCCACCGTTTCGAATCGCCGAAAGCGGCATCATCATCGCGTCCGCCTGCGCCTGCATCGGCTCGAGTGGCGCAGCTCGCTCGGTGCTGAAGACCCGTACCGCGTCGTTGACCTCGGACCCTGCGATCAGAGCACCGATGTCTAGGAAGAACCGCGACTGGCCGACGCCGCAGATTGCCTGATAGAGCGACGTCAACCGTTGCTGGCCGTCAAGGACAAGGTACGACGGCTTGACGCTCGTCAACGGCGGTGCCCCTTCGACCTCGCGCGGCTTGAAGATAGAGCCGCCTCCCTGCAGGAACAGGAGTGCGCCCGCCGGGAACGATCTGATGATCGACACGATCAGCTCTCGCGTCGCATCCGGCGCCCAGACGAAGCTCCGCTGGAAGTCGGGCAGAGCTAGGTGCCCGTTGTCAAGCTCGTCAAGCAGGTGGAGCATCAGATGCGGGTGCGTTTGGAACTCGGAGATAGCCGCTCGCTGCGGCACCGATGCGTGCGCTGGCACCGAGACTCGCTGCGCCACGAGAGGACCGTTGGCCTGTCCCCTCGAGCGGGGCACGAAGGGTGACGGCGGTGGGTCGGCGGCGTGCGCCTCGGCGAGCTGGAGCAACTCTGCCGCATAGCCAGGCCGCGTCAGTGTCAGCAAGCTCCCCAAACTGTTGCGGGCTCCATATGAGAGCTCATCGCGTGGGACGCGCGCGAACCATCTGACTGGACGTGCATGCTGATACTCGACGCCGACCGGCTCCTCGAGGTAGAGGTAAGGCCCTGCAACATGTCCGAGCAGGAGCGTTCGAGCGGCCGGCTCGGGCGTGACGACCAGGTCGCCGTCGGTGATCGTGTGGACAACCCGGTAGAGCGTGTTGACCGCGTGACTTCGTTGGTTACGGTTAGCCTCCACTAAGCGCTCCGTCACGATCGTCTCAAGCTGTTCTCGCGACAGGTTGCTCACGTCGCCCGTCCGGCCCCACCCAACGACGGCGACCGATCTCTCCACGAAGGCCGGCGCGTAGGTGCCACCGCGACCGGCCCGAAGCATCCAGACCGTCGTCTCAGCGCTCGAATCCAGCTCCTCGTCAGGCAGCTGGCCCATGTCGGCAAGCCACGTCGCAAACGCGGGACAGTTCTCGCGCAGGAACTCTCGGTCTATCGGGCCTCTGGTGGAATCCAGAACCGCGCGCCCAGAATCGGTGATAGCGATCGACGAGGGACCCGGCTGCTCGATCAGCCCAGCCTTCACAAGACTCGTCTTCGCCCATCCGATCCGGTTGAAAAGCACCGTCTGCCCAGATGGGTGTCTCAACGCGCGGCTCGCGTCATCGATACCAACGAGATCCGCCACCGCGGCCACCACGTCCCCCGCGCTCCATGGGCGGCCATCGGCAACGACTTCGAGGACCGGCCGGAAAAGCTGCCCGACGGTAGGGACTCCCGTTTCAACTGCTCCCGAGGTTTCGCGGCGGCGATTGATCTCGCCGCGTTGGTCACTGAGGGATCGGGCGGCGATCTCGCGGTCTTCGTCGTCGAACAGATCACGGACGGGCTCGACGGCGTTCAACACCATGTCCTCGAATGAGAGGTCGAGCCTGTCGGCTTCGAGCAGCGCGTTCCATCCTTCCGAGTCGCCTGGTTTCCGGAGTACGCCCTTGATGTACTTCACGAGCGCCGGTCCGTCCTCGGCGCGATGGTCCACAGCGCGTGTGACGTAGGGTCCCCAATAGTTCGAGCCGTCGGTGTTCGTGACGTTAGGGTCGTCCCGCGCCTCCCCAAGCCGGCTCCGGACTTCTGCTAACAGGGCCTGGTATGCGTTGTCCACGTCGCCACCTTAGCTCGGACGTCACGACGCGGGAGGGCGCGTGACGCTCAGCCTGGTTGACCTAACAACGCCCCGGTTGCCCGTAACAACGCTCGAGAATTTGCATTACGTAGCGGACCCCCTGACTAGCCGCGAACCGTGCGATGTCCTGCTCCGCGGTAGAGCGCGGTCCGTCTCAAGGCGCGGTTGCTGGTCGCCGATGTCTCGAACGTGGATCCGTCGTTATCGTCGAGCTCGGGCGGTTCGCCAGCGTTAGCGCGCGGTGCCGGGCAATATGCCCGCGCGACGGCGCGACGTTACATATGGCGCACGGTGGCGGTGTTACTGGTGCTCACCGCGGCATTTCCGATTGGCGGGCTGGTGGTGGGTTTCCACAACCTGGCGCTCGTTCCGATCGAGCTTGCGATGATCGCAGCGACGTTCGTAGTCGACCGCGTGGCGTCGCCGATCGTTGACCGCTGGCAGCGCGGCGCGGTTGGCGAGGAGCATGTCGGACGGATCATCGATGGTCTGCGCGCAAGGGGTTGGCTTGCGATCCATGATGCGTCGACCGGTCGCGGCAAC
This sequence comes from uncultured Solirubrobacterales bacterium, assembly GCA_963773395.1. Lineage (GTDB taxonomy): Bacteria > Actinomycetota > Thermoleophilia > Solirubrobacterales > Solirubrobacteraceae > Palsa-513. Next base: position 105,689 of record CAVZAY010000002.1, read on the forward strand.
ATCGACCACATCCTTTTAGGGCCGGCCGGGCTGTTTACGATCGAGACGAAATCGCATGCCGGGCGCATTGATCCAGATCGGATCGACGAGGGGATGCTCAGTCAGGCCTACGCCGAGGGCAAGGCCGTGGAGGAACTCACCGGCCTCGCGGTCGAGCCGCTCCTCGTATTCAGTCGGGCCTACCTCACGCGGCGTGCCGTCACCCATCGACGCGGAGTGACAGTCCTGCCGGCACGGATGCTTCCCCGCTTCCTCGACTCACTCCCACAGGGCATTCCAGCAGCGCGAATCGTCGCCGTCCACAAGAGCTTGGCGAAGGCTCTCGACGACCTAGGCTAGAAGACCCCGACGGTTGGGGCATCCATTGCCGAGCGACGCGAGTCCGTCCTCGACACAAGGTCCTGCGTCTACACGCCCACCAACTCGGGCTGGCGGGACGAAGCCGGCGGTTCTGGCTCGGTCGGCGGGCCATCCCCGGCACGCGATCAGCAGGCTAGGGCGCCGCCTGTTGCGCCGCCCGCCGCGCTGGCGACTCGACGGCGACGAGCAGGAGCCATGCCCCGGACACGATGAACAGGAACAACGCCATCATTCCCGCGCCGATCGCGTAAAGGCCCCATGTGTGTCCGAAGAACAGGATCGCGGCGCCGGTTTGCTCGATGATCAGGCACGCGGCGTAACCGAGCGTTCGGAATCGAACGCCGTATTGTTCGGCGCCGCTGCTGCGGAGCGCTTGGCTGAGGCTGCGGAGGACGACGAGTTCGACGCCGACGATTACGACGAAGAGCTCGGCGCCGACGGCGCGCGCGCTTTGGCCGCCCATCAGGACGAGGCCGCAGCGGACGAATACATCTGTGAGCGCGGTGAGGATCGTGCGGGCGCGGTGGCGGTGCGCCGGATTAGCGGCGATGTCCGAGAGGTGCAGCGACATCGCGACGAACACGAGGCCGGTCAGGGCGGCTGCCCCGCCGCCGACCATCACGAAGTAGTCGCGCCAGAGCGGGGCCGTCAAACATCGGTCGCCGCTTCGAATACGCGTGGCGCTGATCTGCGGTAACCCGTTCTTACCCTCCAACCGCCTCGATCCAGTCCCAGCGCCGACCGCAGAGCCCGCGACAGGATCCAGCCTCATTCACTGCGGGCTGACCGCTGGCAGCGTTCGAGCGCGTCGGAGGGAACGTCCGACCAGTCGATGTCAACCCACGCGCGCGCCTCCGGTTCCCCACCGCGAACGCGAAAGCGCTGCGAGCGCACCCACGGCTATTCCCAGAACTGTGGAAGCGTTCGGAACAGCCTTAGTCTTTGTTGAGCGACGTCACGTACGTTGCCACGATGACGCTTCGTAGCGGCGCCGTGCTGGCGTGTTCTGCCCTCGCTCTCGCCGTCGCGGCCTGCGGAGGTGGCTCGACTTCCAAGTCGGCCGTCGACAAGGCGTCGGGGCTGACCGTCAGCGTGGCCGGCGATCACGTAACTCTGAAACGCTCGGCGAACAGCACCTCGGGAACCGGCGGTACATCCGGACAGGTCTCGTGCATCGACGACTATCGCAAGCTGGTCGGGGTGACGACGGAGCCGGCGCCGACGCTGGCGTGGTATGCCGCGACGCTCATCACTTGGCCTGCCGCGGGCAAGGAGAGCACGGCCACGCTTTCCCATGCGCTCAGCAGCGATCCGCAACTCTGCATCGCGCAAACGTCCAATTCAAGCGTCGACGTGGTCCTCTATTTCAAGGCCAAAGTAAAGACCGAGATCGCGCGCGAAGAGCAGGCCTCGCAGGCATCCTCCGCGCTGCGGGTCGCTGCACAAGACGCCGTCGCAACGGTGAGCAAAGGCTCGTTCCCAGCAAAGACATCGATCATCACGGCGATCACGGCAAAGGGGCTTTACATCAAGCAGGCGGCGCAGCTCAGCGGCGTTAGCCAGACGGGCACGATCTACCTCATCACGAGCCAGACGACGACCAAGAAGCTCGTCCTCGCGCTCAAGAGCACCAAGGGCACGATTCAAACCGCCACACAAGGCGTGACCGGGTCGGCGAAACTAGCGACAGCAAAGGCCTGACAGGATCCACCAGACACCGGAGACCGCGCCGCCGATAAGCCCTCGGCAGCAGGACTGCGGAGCCCTCAGGCGTGCTTACCTCGCAACCGCCTCGACCCAGTCGTAGCGCCCACCGCACAGCTCACGCCACTCGGCCGCCGGCACGCGCTCGAGTGGCTCGGCTTCGGCCCCGCGCGCGGGCGTGAGGAAGATGCGGCCGACCCGCGCCGTGCCGCCGTCGCCGGGTGCCAGGCTGGAGCCGCTCGCAGCAAAACCGAGCTGGTGCGCGCCACGCCTGAGTCTCACCCCGATCGGGTTCACCGTGTCGGGGTTGAACTCGTTGCCGGCGAGATCGCCGCCGATCGTCGCGACGCGCTGGCCGTCGACGCTGACCGCGACCTGCGGCATCACCTCGCCCCGTAGCCAGATGTCCCACCGCCCGCGGTATGGGACCCGGAACGGGACCGTGGCGCGCGGCGTGAGGGTGAGCCCGCCGCTTACGTAGCCTGGCTGGTTGCTGGCGAAGCGGACCGGGACGATCAGCGGCGGCTTTGCGGCGACGAGCTCGCCGCCCGCGCGCTCGGCGACCCGCGCGATGCGTTCGATCGAGCTGCAGGGAGCGATGCGTGTGTCATTGAGACGCGAGGTGAGCGAGCGCCGGCTTGGCGTGGGCGCGGCGTCCCCAGACCTCGTAGTAGGTGCCGCGCCAGAGCAGGCGGTAGGCCGCTGGGGGGCGGGCTGCGATCGGGTCGATCCGCGTGACGATCAACGGGTAGGGGAGGAACTTGCGCGGCGGCGATGAGGTTGAGCTTGACCGGGTAGCCGTGGCGGCAACGGCGGAGCGCTGGGGGTGTGATAGAGGAAGTCGGGGCCGCCGACGTCGAGGTCGCGGAGCACGTACAGCGAGTACTCGTCGAAGTCGGTGAACAGGGTCGGACCGCGCCCGGCGAAACGCTTGTCGATCTGGGCGAGCTCGGTGTAGCGGGCGGTTGGCGCGAGGTTGGTGGCGTTGTATTGCAAGGCGTCTGAGACGAGCACGCCGGCGGTGATCGCGGCGGCGAGCAGCACCGCGCCGATGCGCAGGAACGGGTTGGCGGTGAGGGCGGCGACGCCCGACCAGGCGAGCAGCAGCACGATCGGCGATGAGAGCACGAGCGTCTTCGCGCCGACCCACGTGGTCACGAGCTCGGTCAGGAACAGGCCGAGCCCGACGAGCGCGGCGAGCCACCAGGCGAGGGCGTGCTCGCGGCGGATGATCAGCGCGCCCAGCCCGAGCACGGCTGCACCGAGCGTGACGCCGATCCCGACATCGGTGAGCACTCCGGCGAGGCCGCTGGGCGTGTCCGTGTAAAGGCCGGTCAGCCAGGTGCCGGCGGCCTGTGCGACGCTCAGCGGGGCCTGCAGGTTGCCTGAGCTGGCGGTCGTCGAGATGGCCTGGGTGGTGCGCCACGGAGCTCGAGAGGTGGGTGAGCTCCGGCAGCGTCGCGAGGGCGATCACGACTAGCGTGAGCGCGCCGAGACCGATTACCGAAAGCGAGCGTTGGGGGCCGGGCGTGATCCCGGTCATGACGATGTCGGCGAGCACGAGCGCGGTCGCGGCGATCCAGGCGCTGAAGCCGAGGCCGAGGACCGACAGGCCGGCGCCGCACAGCAGCGCGAACGGCAGCACGGCCCGCGGCGAGTCGCGCAGCCAGCGGTCGGCGAGCGTCACGAGTGCGCCGATCGCCATCAGCAGCGGCAGCGCGCTGATCTCCTTGACCGACGCGATCAGCTCGTAGGCGTAGACGAGCGCGGGGACGCTTGCGGTCAGCGTCGCGAGCGCGAGCCAGACATGCCGCAAGCCGGCGCGGCGCGCGAGCAGCCAGATCGGGCACGCGGTGAGCGCGAGCATGAAGGCGTTGAACGGCTGGAAGGTCCAGATCAGCGGCAGGCTGAGGATCGATGCGCTGCCGCCGAACAGCGTGTCGGCGCCCGACGGGTAGCCCGTGGCGTAGTAGTGCTGGATGTACTGGCCGTAGGAGTTGGTCAGGTCGAGGTGGGCGTAGTCCTGGCCGTGACGGATCAGGAAGTCGGCGCCCATCATGTGAAAGGCGGAGTCGGTCAGGACGCCGTAGGCCGAGAAAGTCGTGCGCCCGGCGAAGAGGACCGGCGCGAGCGCGACGACGTAGACGAGCACCGGCAGCCACAGTCGCTGGTCGTACGGCCTCAGCCCGCGCAGACGGCTCGGGAGCCGCGGCGCTTCGAGCGCGAAGCCGGCGAGCGCGAGCACGCCCATCGCGACGGGCGTGAACGGCGCGATCGACGGGACGTAGGTGCTCAGTTGCGAGAGCGCGATCAACGCCGCCGCACCGACCGGCGCGAGCAGCACGCCCGGGAGGACGCGTCCGGCGAGGCGGTCGACGAGCAGCCCGGCGCCCAGGCAGAGCAGCGCCAGCAAGAGGGGATAGACGAGGGTCGTGAGGACGAACATCAGCCGGGTCGACCGCCGTGAGCGCGGCGGTCACAGCGCCCCGCCAACGCTAGGTCGCCCACGGACGGCACAGTACGACCTGTCGTGGGTTGATGACGGCGAGTACCGGCTTGCGCCGCGTTCAGCTCCGAGCGCGCAAGCCACCAGCGCCCGGCGACGCTCTCTCAGTGCAGCTTTCCGTCCTCGAGCTCGAACCAAACGAGCTTGCCGTCGCGTGTCAGGTCCTGGCCCCAGCGGCTCGAGAGGGTGTTGACGATCTGCAGACCGCGCCCGCTCGGCTCGGCCGGCGCGGGCGAGACCAAGACCGGTGTGCCGGGCCCGTGGTCTTGGACCTCTACGCGAAGCTCGCCCGGCATGACGCGGATCGTCAGCGTGAACGCGGAGCGGGCGTGCTTGATGCTGTTGGTCGTCAGCTCGGAGACCATCAGCTCGACCGCCGCGAGCGTGTCGTCGCCGAGGTGTGTGAGCGTGTCGCGCGTGAAGCGTCGCGCCTGGGGGATCGAGTGGACGTCGAGGGGGAATGTCCTCGTCACGGTCACGGCTCGATCCCTAGAACGTCGGTGAGCCCGGTAGCCGCGAGAACCCGGCCAGTATGGCGAGGGGTTTCGGACCGCGACCTCCCCGAGGCTGGATGCGGTCGTCACGAGCACGGCGTGTCCGGCGCTGTCGATGAACTTGAGGTCGCTGATGTCGAAGACGACTCGCATCGGTTGTCGTGCGAGCACGGCCTCGGCCTCGGGCTCGAGCACGCCTTCACCGTAGCGGTATACCCGCTCGTCGCCTGGCGATATCCGTAACCAAGGCACAGCGAGTTGACGGAGGCGAGCAGAATCACCTTGGCCCACGACTACCGGGAGCGGAAAATGCCCCGGGAGCGGAAAATGCCCGTGCACGCCGGTCTGTCGAACGCGTGCGGACGGCGTGAACGTCCGCTCCTCGAGCGGCTCAGCCACTGCGTCTCACAGCCAAGATCCTAGGACGAGCGGCCGGTCCGTTTCTTACACGAGCAGGCGCTTTGCGCGCGTTCCTGAGCGCAAGCTCCCGTGCGACGCCCGCGCCCTTCACCTGTGACGATACGGGGCGTGACTGCTAGTGCGCCTGAGACCCCTGCGGTAACGAGCGAGTTCTCGCGCGACGAGGCGTTCCTGACCGGGGTGCTGCACGACGTTCTGCGAGCCTCCGATGGCGAGCGGTCGGTCGAGCTGCTCGACGAGGCCGTGACGCTCGGGCGCGGCGTGCGTAGCGGCGATGCGGTGGCGGCCGACCGGCTCGCGGCGCTCGTCGCCGAGCTCGACATCGAGCAGGTCGAGGTCTTGGTGCGCGCTCTGACGCGCTGGTTCCAGCTCGTCAACCTCGCGGAGGACAGCGAGCGCGTGCGCCGCATGCGCCGGCGAGAGCGGCGCAACGCCCCGGCGCCGCGCCAGGGCTCGATCCGCGACGTGATTTCGCGTATCGCCGATCGCGGCACGAGCGCCGCTGAGCTCCAGCAGATGCTCGACCGCGCCGAGCTGCGACTGGTCATGACCGCGCACCCGACCGAGTCCCGGCGGCGGACGACGATCGACAAGCTCGCGCGGGTCTTCAGCGTGCTGCGCGAGCTCGACGAGGTTGCCGCCGCCGACGAGGTTGGTGCGCGGCGACGGCTGCTCGCCACCGTCCAGGAGCTGTGGGGCTCCGATGAGATTCGCGCGATCTCGCTGACCGTGCTCGATGAGGTCCGCGGCGGGCTGATTCCGCTCGCGACGACGATCGCCGAGACGGTGCCGCGCATCTACCGCGACCTCGAGGAGGCGCTCGCCGAGTACTACCCGGAGGCGACGTTCGTCGTGCCGGCGCTACTCACGTTCGGCTCGTGGATCGGCGGTGACCGCGACGGCAACCCGTACGTCACGCCGGAGGTGACCGTTCGCGCGCTCGAGCTGATGCGCGAGCAGTGCCTGCGCTTCCTCGAAGTGCGCGTCGGGCTGCTCGCCGGGAGGCTCTCGCTGTCCGAGCGCGTCAGCGGGCCGGCGCCGGCGCTCGATCCGATCCTCGCCGCCGGCGTCGAGTGGTTCCCCGAGCTCGCGGAGCAGCTCGCGCGGCTGAACCCCGAGGAGCCCTACCGGCGCGCGCTCACGTTCATGCGCGAGCGGATCCGCTCGACGATCGCGGGCGAGGTCGGCTGCTACAGCGGCGCGAGCGAGCTGCTCGAGGATCTGCGCTTGGTCGAGCGTTCGCTCGAGGAGGGACCGGGCGTCTACACGGCTGCCGGCGACCTCCACGACGTGATCCGCCAGGTCGAGGTGTTCGGCTTTCACTTCGCGCGCCTTGACGTGCGCGAGCACGCGACGATGCACCGCCGCGCGCTCGCCGAGGTCTACGCCGCGCTCGGCATCTGCCAGAACTACGAGGAGCTCGGCGAGGACGAGCGCTTCGCCCTGCTCGTGCCGCGACATCGCCGACCACAGGCCGCTGATCCCGGCCGACATCGGCGGCTTCTCGGAGGCGACGCGCGACGACGATCGAGACGTTCCGGACGCTTCGCACCGTGCTCTCGGGGCCCCACCGCGGAGCGATCCAGACCTACGTCGTCTCGGGCACGCAGTCGGGGACCGACGTGCTCGAGGTGCTGCTGTTGATGAAGGAGGCGAGCCTCGCGCAGGCGGGTGGGGAGGGGGCATGGCTTCGGATCGCGCCGCTCTTCGAATCGGGCGCGACGCTTGCGGGCGCCGCGAGGATCATGGAGCGGCTGCTGCGCGAGCCGTGCTACCGCGCCGCCCTGCGCGCCGTCGGCGACGAGCAGGAGGTGATGATCGGCTACTCCGACTCGAACAAGGACGTCGGCTATGTCGCCTCCGGCTGGGCCGCGTACAAGGCGCAGACGCAGCTCGCCGCGACGATCAGCTCCTTCGGGGCGAGTTGGGTCTTCTTCCACGGTCGCGGCGGCGCGATCGGGCGCGGCGGCGGCCCGACGAACAGCGCGATCCTGGCGCTGCCGCCGGGCACCGTCAACGGCCGGCTCAAGATGACCGAGCAGGGCGAGGTTCTCAGCGCGAAGTACTCACTCCAGGAGATCGCTCACCGCGAGCTCGAGCTTGCCGCCAGCGCGACGCTCGGGTCGGGCATCGCGCGCGGCAGCGATCGCGACGCGGTCTACGAAGGGGTCCTCGAGCGCATGGCCGAGGTCTCGATGCGTCAGTACCGCGCGATCGTCCACGAGGACCCGGAGTTCGTGCGCTTCTTCAACGCGGTCACGCCGATCGGCGAGATCTCGCGCCTGCGCCTCGGCTCGCGGCCGCCGCGGCGCGGCGCGGGTCAAGGGATCAACGACCTGCGCGCGATCCCGTGGGTCTTCTCCTGGACGCAGTCGCGGATCGTGCTGCCCGCCTGGCTCGGGCTCGGCGACGCACTCGAGGACGCGCGCGAGCGCCACGGTCTCGAGCTGCTGCGCGAGATGACCGAGAGCTGGCCGTTCTTCGCGGCGATGCTCTCGAATGCGGAGATGGCGCTCGCAAAAGCCGACTTCGTGATCGCGCACCACTACGTGCAGCTCTGCGAGCAGGACGCCGAGCGCGAGCGGATCTGGGGCGAGCTGACGGCCGAGTACGAGCGCGCGACCCGCGAGCTGCGCGCGGTGCGCGGCTACGAGCGGCTGCTCGACGGCGAGCCGGTGCTGCAGGCCTCGATCGACCGGCGCAATCCGGCCGTCGATCCGCTCTCGTTCGTGCAGATCGAGCTGCTTTCGCGCCTGCGCCGCGGCACCGGCGTCGAGGAGGACCCGCTCGGTCGCGTCAGCCTGCTGACGATCAACGGCATCGCGAGCGGCCTGCGCAACACGGGCTAGGCCGCCTCGGGCGTGCGTGCGACGCACAGCGCGGCCATCAGGAACTGCATCGAGCGCCGGAAGCGCCGGCCCGGCGGCGGCGGCTCGGCTTGGTGGCGCTCGGCGAGCTCGAGCAGGCGATCGACGTCGATCGCGACGGCCGCGAACTCGCCGTCGCGGTCGCAGGCGAGGCGTGCGAGCGCGATCTGCTCGCTCGGGTCCCCGCCGGCGCGCGCGAAGCCGATCGCGGTCAGCACGTGTGATGCGACGCGCTCGAGCCCGATGTCGAGCGTCGCATGCGGTGGCCCGGGGGCGGGCCCGGCGTCGGCGGCGCGCTCGCCGGCGAGGATGCGCTCGAGCTGAGCGCCCGCGATCGAGGCGAGCGCGTCGTGCTCGAGCCCGGCGGTCAGCGCGCAGCGCAGGTGAAGCGCGGCGGACAGGAGCGGCTGGCCGTAGGGCGAGTCGCTCGCCCACAGGATCTGCCCCGGCGCGACGAGGCAGAAGAGCGCGATCAGATCGGCGGGGTTCCACCACGAGGTGTCGATCAGCACGTTCGGGTGCTCGGGCAGCGAGCGCCACAGCCACGCGAGGTCGCTGACGGCGGCGTGCGCGAGGATCAGATGCGCGTCCGGGTGGCGCGTGGCGAGCGCGAGCGCGTCGCGCCCGAGCGCGGGAATGCCCCGGCCGGCGTGCATCAGGACCGGGACGCGGCGCTCGGCGGCGAGGGCGATCAGGGGCTCGATCGCGGGATGGTCGAGCGCGAAGCCCTCGGCGCGCGGATGGAGCTTGATCCCGCGCGCCCCGGCCGCGAGGCAGCGGCGCGCCTCCGCGAGGGCGTCGCGATGGGGGTCGACGCGAGCAGAACGCGACAAGGCGCCCGTCCGATGCGCCGGCCGCCGCGATCGCCTCGTCGTTGGCCTCTGCGTAGCCGCCGGGCTCGTGCATCGGGAAGCAGACGGCGCGAGCGTTCGCGCGTTCGAGTGCCGCGATCAGCTCGGCCGGCTCCTGGCGAAAGCCGTCGGGGTCGTTGCGCCCGATGTGGGTGTGGGCGTCAAAGAGCGCGAGCGCGCCGGTGCGCTCGCGCATCGTCTCGAGCCACCCGCGCGCGATCGGCTCGAACGGCTCGATGCCCGCCTGCTCCTCAGCCACGCCCGACCGCCCGCGCGATCCGCTGCACAGCATCCTCGACGAGCGCCGGGCTCGTGCCGATGTTCAGCCGCGCGTAGCCGGCTCCCTGCGGACCGAACGCCGGTCCCGGGCTGAGCGCGAGGCGGCCGCGCTCGAGGATCGCCTTGCTCGGATCCTCGCCGAGCCCGAGCGCCCGCAGGTCAAGCCACGCGAGATAGCCGCCGCGCGGCGGGCTGTAGACGATCTCGGGGAGGCGCTCCGCGAGGAGCTCTGCGAGCAGGCTGCGGTTGTGGTCGATGACCGCGAGGACGTCGTCGAGCCAGGCGTCGCCCTCGTTGAACGCCGCGGCTGATGCGATCGCGCCGAGCTGCCCGCAGTGGCGGGCACCGTGGGGAAGCCGCGCGACGAGCTCGGCCGCGCGCTGCGAGGCGGTCACGATCTGCGCGCAGTTGAGGCCGGCGATGTTGAACGCCTTCGAGGCCGAGCAGAGCGCGATGCCGTGCTCGCGCGCGGCCGCCGAGACGCCGAGGAACGGGATGTGCTCGCCGCCGGGGAGGGTCAGCGGCGAATGGATCTCATCGGCGATGACCCAGGCGCCGGTGCGCTCCGCGGCGGCCGCGAGCGCCTCGAGCTCCGCCGCGCTCGGCAGCCCTCCGGTCGGGTTTTGCGGGCTACAGAGCACGAGCGCGACCGCTCCCCGCTCGAGCTCGCGGGCGCACGCCTCGACGTCGAGCTCGCCGTCGCGGAGCGGCACAGCCGCGACCTCACAGCGCAGCGACTCGATCACGCTGAAGAAGGGGTGGTAGACGGGCGGGTTGATGACGACGCGCTCGCCCGGGCGCGCGATCAAGCGCAGTAGCTCGCTCAGCACGCCGACGACGTCCGGCGCCGGGCTCACCTGGTCGGGGTCGACCTCCCATCGCAGGCGCCGGCGCACGAAGCCGGCGAAGGACTCGGCGAGCCCGACCGCGGACGGGTTCGCGTAGCCGCAGTCGTCGAGCTCGACCGCCTCGAGCAGGGCGGCGCTGACCGCGGGGGCGAGCGGGAAGTCCATGTCCGCGACCCACGCGGGCAGGACGTCGGGCGGGTATTGGGTCCACTTCGCGTTGCGGCGCCTGCGCAGCCGGGCGAGGTCGAGCTCGGTCAGCTCAGGATTCAGCACACTCGCCATCCTGCCATGCCGCCCGCGGCGCGGGCCGTTCAGTCGCCCTGATAGCGCTGCTCCAACCAGGGGTCGCCGCGGTCGTGGTAGCCGTAGCCCTCCCAGAACCCGCGCTCGTCGTGGGTCATCAGGCGCAGGCCGCGGACCCACTTCGCGCTCTTCCAGAAGTAGAGGTGCGGGACGAGCAACCGCGCCGGCCCGCCGTGCTCGGGATCCAAGGGCGCGCCGGCGAACTCGTAGGCGACCCAGGCGCGGCCGCCGGTCAGGTCCGCGAGCGGCAGGTTGGTCGTGTAGCCGCCGTCGCAGAACGCCATCGCGAAGCGCGCCTCGCTCGCGACGACCCCGTCGAGCAGGGTGTCGACCGAGACGCCGCGCCACTGCGTGGCGAACTTCGACCACTTCGTGACGCAGTGGATGTCAACGGTGATCGTCTCGGCGGGGAGCGCCAGCAGCTCGCCCCACGACCACGACCGCGGCGATGCGCCCGCGCCCTCGACCGTGAAGCTCCACTGCTCGAGCGGCGTGTGCGGCGTCGGCCCGGCCGAGAGCACGGGAAAGTCGTGCGTCTCATATTGCCCGGGCGGCAGCCGCTCGCTGCGCTCGGGGCGTCGCCGTCCGGTGAATCCGCGGCTGATCGGTGTCAGGATGCCTCCGCGTGTCGGGGTCCGATCGATGATGACAGCCGGCGGAAGTCCGCAACGCCTCGAGTGGCAGACGGCACGCGTGCGCGCGCTGCATCCGGAGACGCCGAGGGTCAAGAGCATCGTGCTCGACGCGCCCGCCTGGCGCGGCCATCTCGCCGGCCAGCACGTCGACGTGCGCCTCACCGCCGAGGACGGCTACCAGGCGCAGCGCAGCTACTCGATCGCCTCCGCACCCGAGGATCCCGCGCTCGTCCTCACCGTCGAGCGGCTCGCCGACGGTGAGGTCTCGCCTTACCTCTGCGACGTCCTCGCCCCCGGCGACGAGCTCGAGCTGCGCGGGCCGATCGGCGGCTACTTCGTCTGGGAGGTACCGCCCTCGAGCCGCGTCCTGCTTGTCGCGGGCGGGTCGGGCGTCGTCCCGTTGCGCGCGATGCTCCGCCACCACCTCGCGACCGGCGAACCGGCGCAGGTGCGCCTGATCTACTCGTCGCGCTCGCTCGTCGAGGTCATCTACCGCGCCGAGCTCGAGCAGCTCGCCGCCGACGGGGCGCTCGACCTGAGCCTCGTGCTGACGCGCGAGTGGCCCGAGGGCTGGGCCGGACCGCGCGGGCGCATCGACCGCTCGGCGCTCGCCGAGCTCGCCTGGCCGCCCGCTGCGAGCCCGCTCGTCTACGCCTGCGGGCCGAGCGGCTTCGTCGAGACGGCCGCCAACGAGCTCGTCGCGCTCGGGCACGAGGCGGCCCTGATCAGGACCGAACGCTTCGGGCCGACGGGGACGTAGGATTGCGCGGGTTACAACGTCAGAGGGGAGTGAGGCATCGTGGATCAGGTCAAGTACGTACTGCCGGAGTCCGAGATCCCCACGCACTGGGTGAACCTGCTGCCCGATCTGCCGGGCACGAGTTACCCGCCGCTTCACCCCGGCACCGGCCAGCCGGTCGGGCCTGACGACCTGGCCGCGATCTTCCCACTTGATCTCATCGGTCAGGAGGTCTCGGCCGAGCCCGAGATCGAGATCCCCCAGGAGGTGCGGGAGATCTACAAGCTCTGGCGGCCGTCGCCGCTTTACCGCGCGCGCCGCCTCGAGCGGGCGCTCGATACGCCCGCCCACATCTACTACAAGTACGAGGGCGTCTCGCCGGCCGGCTCGCACAAGCCCAACAGCGCCGTCGCGCAGGCCTACTACAACCGCAAGGCCGGGGTCCGCAAGCTCGTTACCGAGACCGGCGCCGGGCAGTGGGGGTCGGCGCTCGCGCTCGCCTGCCAGCTCTTCGGGCTCGAGTGCGAGGTCTTCATGGTCGGGATCAGCTACGACCAGAAGCCCTACCGGCGGGCGATGATCGAGACCTGGGGCGCGAGCGTCCATCGCAGCCCGACCGACCTGACCGAGGCTGGGCGCTCGCAGGCGGAGTACTCCTCGGGCAGCCTCGGGATCGCGATCTCCGAGGCGGTCGAGGTCGCGGCCGGCTCGCCGGACACCAACTACGCGCTCGGCTCGGTCCTCAACCACGTCTGCCTGCACCAGACCGTGATCGGGCAGGAGGCGATCCGCCAGCTCGATCAGGCGGGGGAGACCGCGGACGTCGTCGTCGGCTGCGTTGGCGGCGGCTCGAACTTCGCCGGCCTCGCCTACCCGTTCATTCGCCGCACGCTGCGCGAGGGCGGCGGCAAGACGCGCTACCTCGCGGCCGAGCCGTCGGCGTGTCCGACGCTGACGCGCGGCGAGTACCGCTACGACTTCGGCGACACCGTCGGGATGACGCCGCTGATGCCGATGTACACGCTCGGTCACAACTTCGTCCCGCCGCCCGTCCACGCGGGCGGGCTGCGCTACCACGGCGATGCGCCGAGCCTCTGCCAGCTCGTCCATGAGGGCGTCGTCGAGGCGACCGCGATCCGCCAGAGCGACGCGTTCGCCGCCGCCGTCGCGTTCGCGCGCACCGAGGGGATCATCCCGGCGCCCGAGGCGGCGCACGCGCTGCGCGCCGCGTTCGTCGAGGCCGAGGCCGCGAAGCAGGCGGGCGAAGCGCGCGTGATCCTGATCGGGCTCTCCGGCCACGGCCACTTCGACATGTCCGCCTACGACGCCTACCACGCCGGCAAGCTCGAGGACCTCGAGTTCACCGAGGCCGAGCTGCGCGCCGCGCTCGATCGCCTGCCGCCCGCGCCCGCGCTCGCGTAACTAGAGCGTCCTAGAGCGGCGGCATGTAGCGGCCGCCGATCACCATCGAGCCGTCGCCGCCGCCGCGGTCATAGATCGCGTGCTCGTGCGCGCCGTAGACGCGAAGCTCCGCGATCCCGCCGCCGGCGCCGGCGCGGGCGACGATCGCGCGCGGTAGGCGCGAGAGGCGCGACTGATCGCGCAGCTCATAGTCGGCTTCGAGCTCGGCGATCCAGACGTCACCGACCTGCCACTGGTTGGCGAGCCGATGCGTCGCCGAACGCAGGTGCTCGAGCAGGTCGCCCACCTGTGTGCGCACGTCCTCGGCGCCGTGCGCGCGGCCCCCGTCGCACATCAGGAGCGCGCAGTCGGGCGCGAGCAGCGCCATCGCCCGGTCGAGATCGAGGGCGTCGAGCGCGTCGAGGAGCTCCTCGAGTGGCGTCGGGCTCACGCTCACGATGCTAGTCCACGACCGGGCGGCGGCGTTCGGGGGCGCGACTGCGCGGCTGCGTCGGCGTGGTGCGGCGCGGCGCGCGCGGGATCGGCAGCGTCAGGCGGTGGCGCGGCTCGACCTTCGCCGGCTTGCCGTAGTGGCGGATCTCGAGCGCGGCGCCGGCGGTCAGCCTGTAGCTCGCGCGGGTGCGCGTCACCTCGACGCGCAGGCGCCGGCCGCGGAAGCAGATGCGGAAGACAAGGCGCGTCAGCTCGGCCGGCAGGCGCGGTGCGAAGGACAAGGGCAGCGACTGGTCGCGCAGGCCGCCGAAGCCGCAGACGAGTGCGATCCAGGTGCCCGCGAGCGACGCGATGTGCAGGCCGTCGCGCGTGTTGTGCATCAGGTCGCGCAGGTCGATCAGCGCCGCCTCGGAGAGATAGTCGAACGCGAGCTCGAGGTGGCCGACCTCGGCCGCGATGACGGCCTGCGTGCACGCCGACAGCGAGGAGTCGCGGACCGTGATCCGCTCGTAGTAGTCGAAGTCGCGCGCCTTCTCCTCGGCGCTGAAGTACTCGCCGGCGCGCTGTAGGGCGAGGACGAGGTCCGCCTGCTTGACGACCTGGCGGCGATAGAGGTCGAAGTAGTGGAAGTGCAGGAGGAGCGGGTACTGGTCGGGTCGCGTCGTGTCGAAGTTCCACGGCGCGTGCTCGGTGAAACGCTCGGCCTGGGGGTGGACGCCGAGCTCCTCGTCGTAGGGGATCGCCATCTTCTCGGCGGCGTCGCGCCAGCTCGCGGCCTCCTCGTCGTCGGCGCCGAGCTCGATCGCTTGCAGCGGGTGGCGGGCCACGATGTCGGCGGCTGCGCGCAGATTGCGCTGCGCCATCAGGTTCGTGTAGACATTGTTGTCGGCGAGCGCGCTGTACTCGTCGGGACCGGTGACGCCGTCGATCCGGAACGTGCCGTCGGGGCGGTGGTGCCCGAGCGAGCGCCACAGCCGCGCCGTCTCGACGAGCAGCGTGGTCCCGGCGGTGCGCTCGAACTCGTCGTCGTCCACGGCTGCGATGTACGTCGAGACCGCCGCGGCGATGTCCGCGTTGATGTGGAAGGCCGCGGTGCCCGCCGGCCAGTAGCCCGAGCACTCCTCGCCGCCGATCGTGCGCCACGGGAACGTGGCGCCCGCGAGATTCAGCTGCTTCGCGCGCTGGCGTGCGAGATCGAGCGTGTCGTAGCGCCACATCAGCGCCGCGCGAACCGCCTCGGGCATCGTGTAGGTGAGCACCGGCATCACGAACGACTCGCTGTCCCAGAACGAGTGGCCGTCGTAGCCGGGTCCCGTGAGGCCCTTCGCTGCGATCGCGCGCCGCTCGGTGCGCGCGCCCGCCTGGAGCACGTGGAAGAGGGCAAACCGCGCAGCCTGCTGGAGCTCCACGTCGCCGTCGATCTCAACGTCCGCGCGGTCCCAGAAGTCCTTGAGGTAAGCGGCCTGCTGGGCGACGAGCCCGTCCCAACCGTCGCGACGGGCGGCCGCGAGCGCGGCACCGACCTGGTCGCGTAGCGCCGGGACCGAACGGTTCTCCGACCAGCCATAGGCGATGAACTTCACGATCCGCAGCGGCTTGCCCGGTTTCACCGTCGCCGAGACGGTCAGGCGGCCGAGGTCCTCGAAGCTCTCGACGAAGCGCTGCGTGCCCGCGAGCCCATCGATCACGTGATCCATCCCGGCTGCGACCGTCAGCCGGCTCGCGTGTGTCGTGTGAACCAGCACGGCCCGCGTGTCGTGCTCGGTGAAGAGCTCCGATTCGAGCGGCGCGCGCAGCGCCGCGGCGACCCGCGGGTCACCGTCCGCCGGCTCCGGCAGCGACTCGTTGGCGACGAGCTCCGACTGCACGACGACGGTGGTCGGCTCGTTGACCGCCTCGACCTCGTAGAGGATCGCCGCGATCGCTCGCTGGGTGAACGAGACGAGGCGCGTCGAGGCGATCCGAACGAGCCGCCCGGCGGGGGACTCCCACTCGAGCTTGCGTTCGAGCACGCCGGCGCGCAGGTCGAGCACGCGCTCGTGATTGCGCAGCACGCCGTAGCGGACGTCGAGCGACTCGTCTTCGACGAGCAGGCGCATGATCTTCCCGTTCGTGACGTCGACGACCGTCTGGTTGCTCTCCGAAAAGCCGTACCCCGACTCCGCGTAGGGCATCGGGCGCAGCTCGTAGAAGCCCGACAGATAGGTGCCCGGGACGCCGAACGGCTCACCTTCGTCGAGGTTGCCGCGGACGCCGATGTGGCCATTCGCGAGTGCAAAGACCGACTCCGTCTGGGCAAGCGAATCGAGGTCGAGCGAGGTCTCGCGCACGACCCACGGCTCGACCGGGAACGCGGGGTGCTTGATCACAACAGCTCCGCCAGGTCGTGGACGACGATGTCCGCCCCGTGGTCTTTGAGCGCCTGCGCCTGGCCGACCCGATCGACGCCGACGACGATCGCGAAGCCCCCGGCGTGCCCGGCCTCGACCCCGGCGAGCGCGTCCTCGAAGACCGCGGCGGCTCCCGCGTCCACCCCGAGCGCGCGCGCGCCGGCGAGGTAGGTGTCTGGGGCCGGCTTGCCGGCGAGGTGCTCGTCGTCGGCGACGTGGCCGTCGATGATCGCCTCGAAGAGGTCCGCGATCCCCGCGGCGCGCAGGACGTCGCGGCAGTTGGCGCTCGCCGAGACGACCGCGCACCGCAGCCCCGCCGCACGTGCCGCCTTGACGTAGCGCACCGAGCCCGGGTAGGCCTCGACGCCGCGCGCACTGATCAGCGCGAGGACACGATCGTTCTTGCGCGCCGCAAGCGCCGCGACCGTCTCGGCGCCCGGCGGATCGTCCGGGCCGCCCTCGGGCAGTGTGATGCTCCGCGACGCGAGAAACGAGCGCACGCCGTCGAGGCGCGGGCGCCCGTCGACATACTCGTCGTAGTCGCGCACGGCGTCGAACGGGCGCTCCCCGTGTCGCGCGAGGAAGTCATCGAAGATCTCCTCCCAGGCCGCGGCGTGGATTCGCGCAGTGTCCGTGAGCACGCCGTCCAGGTCGAACAGGCACGCACTCACCGAGGCCGGTAGCCCGAGCACGGCTTCACGCTAGCGAAGAGTTCACGCGGGCCGTCGCGTGCTGTCTCTAAGCTGGGTCAGATGCCGCGAGGCGCACCACTGATACCGCCCGACCGCGAGATCCGCTCGTGGCTCATGGACATGGACGGCGTGCTGATCAAAGAGGAGCACGTGATCCCCGGCGCACCCGAGTTCATCGCCCGCCTGCAAGAGCTCGAGCGCCGCTTCCTCGTACTCACGAACAACTCGATGTACACGCCACGCGATCTCGTCGCGCGGCTGAGCTCGATCGGCCTCGAGCTGCCGGAGGGAGCGATCTGGACCTCGGCGCTTGCGACGGCGCGCTTCCTCGCGCGCCAGCGCCCGCGCGGCTCGGCGCACGTGATCGGCGAGGCGGGCCTCACGACGGCGCTGCACGACATCGGCTACACGATCTCCGATCGCAACCCCGACTACGTCGTGCTCGGCGAGACGCGCACCTACAGCTTCGAGCGGCTGACCCGCGCGATCCAGCTGATCGCGCGCGGCGCCCGCTTCATCGCCACCAACCCCGACACGGTCGGGCCCTCACCCGACGGCCCGCTCCCGGCCACCGGCTCGGTCGCGGCGCTGATCTCGCGCGCGACCGGCGTGCAGCCCTACTACGTCGGCAAGCCGAACCCGCTGATGATGCGCTTCGCGCTGAACGCGATCGAGGCGCACAGCGAGTCGACGGCGATGATCGGCGACCGCATGGACACGGACGTCGTCGCAGGGCTCGAGGCGGGCCTGCACACGATCCTCGTGCTGACGGGCGTCTCGACCGTCGAGTCGGCGGAGCGCTTCCCCTACCGCCCGGGTGCGATCGCCGAGTCGATCGCCGAGCTCGTCGACAAGCTCGACCTCGCGCCGGTCGCCGCCAAACGCGCCGCGCGCGCCTAGGGGGAGCCCTAAGTCAGGTCGTGACGGTGACGAGCGTGCCAATCGGCGTGTACGGCCAGACCTTGGCCGCCTGCGCGTAGGGGAGCTCGACACAGCCGAGGCTCTGGCGCGTCCCGTAGGAGACGCGCAGGAAGCCGTGGATCGCATCGCCGCCGTTGAAATAGCTGATCCACGGGATGCCGACGTCGTGGTAGTGCGTCCCGTCGGGGTTAGTCCCGGTCATCGTGCCCGACCGAACGTGCTCGAAGACCGCGAAGGTTCCGCGTCGGGTCGGGCGCTGCGGGATGCCCGTGTTGGCGGGGGTCTGCAACACCACGCGCCCGCCGCTGTACAGGGTCAATGATTCGGGGTTGCCCTCGCGCACGAGTACATACGCGTACGGGGAAGTCCGCTGCTGGTTGGCGATCGCGGCCGCGAGCAGCGTGTGCCAGACGATCGGTCCGGCGATGCCGTCGGTTGCGAGCCCGTGATCGGCCTCGAAGCTCATCACGGCGCCCTTGACGATCTCGCCTGGGTGGCCCGGATGCCAGAGCGCGCGCAGCGCCGCCGGCGTGTCCGTGTAGCGCCAGCTGAAGCTGCCGGGTGGCGGGTCGACCGCCGCCATCACCTGCGCCTGCGCGGTCTGCGCGGGGGGCGCTCCCGTCGCGGTCCAGCGCAGCGGCAGGTAGCCGAGCTGCGCGAGCAGCTGTTGGAGGCGCAGCTCACTGCCGGGCGCGACCATCCAGGTGAGGCGGTCTGCGGGCTCGAGGTCGTTTGCGGCCACGACCGTCGGCAGGTTGAGCTCGACCGTCGCGGCGAGCGGGAAGCCGGCGCCGGCCGGCTTGAAAAGGAGCGTGTGGCTGTTCGGCCGCGTCCACGCACCGGCCACGCTCGGGCTCAGCGGCGGGTTCGCCTTGCCGAAGATTCGCGCGACCGGTCGCGAGAACGTTAGGCGCAGCGACGAGGTGGGGGAGATCGTCGCCGCCGGGGAAGGAGCCGCGACGAGCACCGGCACGTGCGAGCGCGGAAACCAGGTGACTAGCGTGCGCGGCCCGAGGCGCTCCCAGGTGCGCGCCGCGAGGCGAATCGCAAGCGAACCAGACCTAACGCTTGGATTGAGGGTTAGAGTTCGCCCGTGCGCTGCGCTGCGCGCGGTGTCGCCGAGCGCGAGCGCCGCAACGTGCCCGGTGAACGCGATCTCGAGGCGTCCGCTGTGGCTCAGCGTCAGCCACTGCTTGCTGACGGCGACGCTCGGTGTGCGCAGCGTCAGGTGCTTCGTGAAGCTCGTGCCGAGCATCCAGGCGAGCGCGCCCGGGCGGCGCACGGTGACGGTGAGCGTCGCGCGCACGCCCGGCTCGAGCGGCTTGCGCGGAACGAGCGCGCCGTGCACGTCCGCGAGCTGCACGCGACTCCCGTCCGCGGTGCGGACGACCGCGCGTTCGACATGACCGGCGAACGGGCCGAGCTTCAAGTCGGCGAGCGCGGTCGGGCTCTGCTTGAGCGAGCCGCGCGAGAGCGCGATCGCCGCGATCGCGCCGGCCACGATCAACGCTACGACGACAAGGGCTGTGACGGATGCCAGCGCGAGCGTCGACCGGCGGGGGCGACGTGACTCTCGAGTCTCGCGCCGGTCGAGCGGACCGAGCGCCATCGCCTCAGGATACGCAGTGCGCCGCGCCGAGTTGCGCAGTTTGCGCACGGGCAACGGCCCTTGCAGGCCGCTCGAACATTTCTGCCCGAATTCCGCCCACGGGCTAAAGAAACTCGCCGATTCCGCCGACAGCACAGACGTGGAAACACTGGATACGACGGTCCTTGACGAGCTGCGCGGGCTCGATGACGATGATCTGCGCGACATCGTCGAGCTCTACTTCAGCGATGTAGCGGTGCAGGTCGACAGCCTGCGCGCGTCACTGGGTGACGGCGACGCGACCAGCGTTGCCGCGGCAGCCCACCGGATCAAGGGCGCGAGCCTCAGCATGGGCGCCGCGCGGATCGCGGCACTCGCGGCCGAGGCCGAGGTGGCCGGACGCGACGGCAACCTCGCTCCCTGCGCCGGCCTCGTCGCGGCGCTCGAGGAAGAGCTCGAGCCGACGCGCGTAGCACTTCGCAGCGAGCTCGCACTGCAGCTGTCTTAGGACGCCTAATCACTGAGCGCGGGGCGCCGGGCGACGCAGCTGCGCCTGCTCTGGCATATTGCGCACCGCACGATGCGTGTCGGATTGCTCACCGGGGGCGGCGATTGCCCCGGCTTGAATGCGGTGATCCGTGCCGTCGTGCGTCGTGGCCTGCTGGAGGAAGGCGCGACCTTCTGCGGCTTTCGCTCCGGGTGGGCCGGCGTGCTCGCGGGCGAGTGGATCGAGCTCGACCGCAAGAGCACGAGCGCGCTGCTGCCGCGCGGCGGCACGATCCTCGGGACCTCGCGCACGAACCCGTTCTCGAACGGCGCCGACGGTGTGGCGCCGGTACGCGCATCGATGGACAAGGCCGGCGTCAACGTGCTGATCCCGATCGGCGGTGACGACACGCTCGGTGTCGCGCTCAAGCTCCACGAGGCCGGGATCCCGGTCGTCGGCGTCCCGAAGACGATCGACAACGACCTCGGTGCAACCGACTTCACGTTCGGCTTCCAGACCGCGGTTCAGATCGCGACCGACGCGATCGACCGCCTCCACACGACCGCGGAGTCACACAACCGCGTGATGGTCTGCGAGGTCATGGGCCGCCACGCCGGCTGGATCGCGACCTACGCGGGCATGGCGGGCGGCGCCGATGCGATCCTCGTGCCGGAGCGGCCGTTCGACGTCGACGCGCTCTGCGAGCGGCTCAAGGTCCGCCACAAGAGCGGCTGGTCGTTCTCGATCATCGTCGTCGCCGAGGGTGCGACGCCGATCGAGGGAAGCTTCTCGACGGTCGCCCAGGACACCGACGCGTTCGGGCACGCTCGACTGGGCGGGATCGGCGATGCGCTCGCGCTGCAGATCGAGGAGAAGACCGGCTTCGAGACCCGCGTCACCGTGCTCGGCCACGTCCAGCGTGGCGGCACGCCGACGGCCTACGACCGCGTGCTCGCGACGCGCTTTGGCGTCGCCGCGATGGAGGCCGCGATCGGTGGGCGCTTCGGCGTCATGGTCGGGCTGAGCGGGACCGACATCGTCGAGGTCGCGCTCGCCGACGCCGTCTCCTCGCCGAAGCTGCTCGACCCCGGGCTCTACGAGACGGCGAGCGTCTTCTTCGCCTGAACGACCCCCGGCAAGGGTGGGTACCCTTGTCGTGATGGCCGAAGACCCCTACACATCTGACTCCGATCTGAACCTCGAGCGACGCCGGCGCGAGGAGCGCCGCCCGGTCGAGGAGGCCGGCGGCGGCGAGGCCGAGGGCTTCGAGCTCGCCGAGCAGGAGCTGATCGACCACGCCTCGCACGGCGACGAGCACGCGGCGAGCCGGATCCTCCAGGACGCCGGCAGCGTCGAGGACGAGCGCGCCGACGCCGACTACGGCGAGGCCGACGAGGAAGCCAAGCCCGACTGACGCAGCTGGTCCGCGCGCAGCTCGAGCAGCGCGACGATGTCCCGTGTCGGGACCCCGCGCGAGGCGACGACCTCGCCGTCGGCGAGCGACAGCGCTACGACCGCGCGGCCTTCGAGCTCGCCCACGAGCACCGGCGCCGCCGGCAGTTCCCGCGGATGGACGCCGGCGATCTGCGCCTGCGCGCGCGAGTGCGCGACGCGCATCGTCACGACTCGCGCGTCGTCGTGCGGGCCGCGCCCAGGCACCGCGAAGCGGCGCGCGACGCGCCTGGCTGCGCAACTCGTCCGTACGCGCTGCCGCAAGCATTTGGTTGAGTACAGGGTGCATTGATATACATCAATAGTGGGGTGGACGGACCATAACACGTGATGAATCCACATTGCAATGTCACTCAATCCGTGATTGACTAACACGATGGATGGTTTGCCGCTCGAGCGCCGGCTTGCTGGCATCGATCGCGCGAGCACGCGTTCGCTGACCGATCAGCTGGTCGGCGCCGTGCTCGACGCGATCGCCGCCGGCGAGCTCGGCGCCGGGCGAGAAGCTCCCGCCGACACGCCGCCTGGCCGAGCTCGCGGGCGTCAACCAGCTCACGGCCGGTCGCTGCTACCGGCGCCTCGCCGAGCGCGGCGTCGTCGTCTCGGAGGTCGGGCGTGGCACGTTCGTACGGGCCGGTGCTGCGGGCAGCAGGGGCTCGCGCGCGGCCGGTGACGCCTCGTGGCAGAACTACGTCCTCGAGAGCGAGGGCGTCAGCTCCGCGGCTTGGATTCTCTCCGAGCTCGCCGCCCACAGCGCCGATCCCGCAGGCGAGCTGATCGCGCTCTCGGCCGGCTACCCGTCCGCCGAGATCGTCCCGACCGAGCTGCTCGCCGCCGCGAGCACGTCGGCGATCGCGCGCCACGGCGCCGGCAGCTTCGCCTACGGCCCGTCGCCGGCCACCAGGAGCTGCGCAGCGAGCTCGCACGGCTCGGTCGAGCCCGGGTCTCGATGATGATCCAGCCTCGATCCTCGTCACGACGGGCGCCCGCCAGGCGATCACGATCGCGACTCGCGCTGTGCTGCGACCGGGCGACAAGGTCGCGTGCGAGTCACCGACGTACATGGGCACGATCGATGCCCTGCAGGCGGTCCAGGCCGAGATCCTCCCGGTGCCGGTCGGCCCTGACGGCTTCGACGTCGACGCGCTCGAAGCGCTCCTGCGACGCCACGAGATCCGTATGGTCGCGCTCCAGCCGCGGCTGCAGAACCCGACCGGCTTCGACCTCTCGCGTAGCGGCCGCAAACGCCTCGTCGAGCTCGCGCGCCAGCACGGCTTCTTCATCCTCGAGGACGCCGTCTACGCCGACCTGCGCTTCAGCGGCAGCGATCCCGGGCCGTTGCGCGCGCTCGCGCCTGCGCACGTGCTCTACGTCGACTCATTCTCGAAGACCGTCGCGCCGGGTCTGCGCGCCGGCTGGATCGCGGCGAGCGGTCCCGTACTCGACCGGCTGATCGCGGAGAAGCGCCGCGATGACGCGCACGGAGCGCTGTTGCCCCAGCAGATAATCGGCGAGCTTCCTTGCCGAAGGCCTTTACGCGCAGCAGCTCGACCGTGCGCGGGCGTTCTACCGCGAGCGCCGCGACGTCCTCTTGAACGCGCTCGACCGCGAGCTTCGCCGACCTCGCGAGCTACACGCGACCGGCGGGCGGAGGAAACCTCTGGGTCACGCTCGACCACGCCTGCGACGACGGTCGTCTCTACCGCGACGCGCTCGCCGCCGGCGTGAGCTTCGTCCCGGGCTCGACGATGCTGGTCGGGCGCCCGCAGGCGACACAGCTGCGCCTCTCGTTCGGGTTGCTCGACGCCGAGTCGATCCGCGAGGGCGTGCGCCGGCTTGCCCGCCGTCATCCGCGCGCACCGCGGCGAGCGCCCGGCGCTCGCGTCGTTGCCTGTGAACTGACGCCGTCGCGCGTTCACCGGATCGTCACGCGTCGGTCACGCGATCGCTACCTGCCCGCGCGCTGCGCGACCGAGACTCGCGTGCGCAGTCTCTGTGACCAAGTGGAGGTATCGAAACGCGATGAAATCTCGTCTCGCAGTCCCGCGCGGGTCGCGCAAGGGCCGCCGGATAACCGGCCTCGTCCTGCTCGCGGCGGCCGCGCTCGTTACGGCGATGTCCGTTGGCGCATCGGCGGGCACGCCCAGCGACGGCCTCGGCATCCAGCCCGGCAAGATCAAGCACGTCTGGCTGATCATCCTCGAGAACAAGTCCTATGACGCAAGCTTCACGGGCCTGAACAACAACACCTACCTGTGGAAGACGCTGCCCTCGCAGGGCGTGCTGTTGACGAACTACTACGGCACCGGGCACTTCAGCCTCGACAACTACATCTCGATGGTCAGCGGCCAGGCGACCAGCCCGACACCAGGCCGACTGCCCCTACTACAACGCGTTCCCGGGCAGCGTCGACACGTCCGGCAACGCTCCGACCAACCCGAACTACGGCCAGCTGGCCTCGGCGGCCGGGCCCAACGCGGCCGCCGGGCACCAACGGCTGCGTCTACCCGTCGAGCGTGCCGACGCTGTTCAACCAGCTCGACGCCGCGCACGTGAGCTGGAAGGGCTACGCGCAGGACTCGGCAACCCCGACGCCTCGACCGGGACGTTGGCGAGCCCCGGCACCGGACAGACCCACGACGCCGGCACGCAGTACTGCGGCGCGCCGTACTGCGCGCCCGGTGCGACCGGCAGCACGGCCCACGCCAACCCCGGCAGCGCCAACGCGACCGACCAGTACGTCCCCAAGCACTTCCCGTTCCCGTGGTTCGAGTCGATCCTGCAGTCCGGCGACTGCAACTCGGCGCACATCGCCAACCTGTTCGATCCCGAGCAACGGCCTCTACCACGACCTGCAGAGCGAGGCGACGACGCCGGCCTTCAGCTGGATCACGCCGAACAACTGCAGCGACGGCCACGACGCCGTCTGCCATGGCAACAACCTGTCGGGCGGCTTCTCCGACCCGAACACGCCGAACGCGCCGGTCAACTACACCGGCGGCCTGTACGCCGCTGACCTGTTCCTCGAGCACGTCGTCCCCGAGATCGAGGCATCGCCGGCGTTCAAGGACGGCGGCCTGATCGACGTCACGTTCGACGAGGGCTTCCCGCCCTTCACCTACACGGGCAACAGCTTCGCCAACTCGACGACCGACGCGCCGACCGCGGCCACCTCGATCGAGACCGACAGCGGCCGGCGAGACGCTGTACGGCTGCCGTGCACTCCGAGCCGACCGGGCCGAACACGCCGCTCGCGACCGACGACCAACGGCGACGCAGCTCTATCCGGGCCCGGGCTGACAACGCCTACATCGACCGTCCGGCCAACTGCGTCGCGCAGGTACGACCGGGACGACGATGCTGACGCCGGTCGCGGCACCGGCGAACGCCTGCCTCATCGGCGGCGGCGACCGCACATGAAGGCGGCGGCCGGCACCTGCAGCGACGCGACCGACCGGCCGGGCCAACGCGGCGTCCGCTGCACGACGATCGACGACAACTCGATCGTCCGACGACGAGGGTCGCTACCGTCACCGGCAGCGGCATCCCGGCCGGCTGCGTTGGTCGGCCAGGTGACCGACACGCCGGTCGCACCGCGTCACGGCGCCGCGTCCCGAGCGGCGGCGGGTCGACGGCGGCTCGTTCACAGCTCGTCGACGCGCGGCGGCAACCCGCTGCCACGACCGGGCGCGGTGAGCGGAGATCACGCTCGGCGCCGAGACGGCGGCGACCGACCCGCTGTACGACGCCGATGACGCGACGCACGGCGGCGGCGACACCGGCAGCGTGCTGATCAGCCCGTACATCCGGCCGGGCACGGTCAGCAACGTCTACTACAACCACTACAGCTGGCTGCGCACGATGGAGGATCTGTTCAGCGTGGCCAGCACCTCGCCGGGTCTCGACGGCGGGCCACATCGGCTACGCCGCACAGCCCGGACTCGCGCCGTTCGGGCCCGACGTGTTCACGAACGCGCAGGGCGAGCCCTCGCCGCCTCCCCCGCCGCCGCCACCACCCACGGACACCACCACCACCATTACCGCCACTAGCAACCAAACGCAGGACGGCTCGGGCGAGCACCGCTCGCCCGAGCCCCGCACGGAGCGGTAGCCGGGCCGGGGGGCCCGGCTACCGCCGCTTCATCTTGGCCGCCGCTCTCGCCTGCCTCGCGGCCGCTGTCGCTGCCGCCGCGGTGAGTGCGAGCGCCGGCTCGGGCGCACACCGGCCGACCGCCGAGCGCTCGCTACGGCGCGGCTTCCGAGCTGGCTTCCGAAGGCGACGGATTCCGGTCGATCGGATCGTCCGGCCAGCGAGCGCCACCCATGGCTCGCGATCGAGGGCGACACGGTGGACGTGACGCTCGCCGGCGGGAGCGCGGACGTGACCACCGTGGGTCCCCAGGTGCCCGGGAGCCGACGTCGCCACGGTCCCGCTCAAGACGCGCGTCCCGTGTACGTTCGACGTCACGTTCGCGCGCGGCGCCGGGACGATCCCGCTGCGGCCCGCGTCGTTCACGATCATCGACGAGCTCGGGCAGCTCCATCACCCGAAGGTGACGCTGCTCGGCGGCGGAAGGGTCCCACGGCGGTTGGTGCGGGTGGGCCGGTCACGCTGAGCGTGAGCGCGGTGCTCCCCGTCGGCGCCGAGCGCGGTGGGCGCCGCTGCCCACGAAGCCGATCGTCTCCTGGGACTTCGACGTCGAGGTCGACTAGTGCGGTAGCGGCTCGAGCGTTCTCGCCACGACCTCGACCCGCACCGGCGCGGAGCCCTTCACGTTGGCGTTGCGTATCCGCGCCATGTACTCCGAACCACCGAGCACCGAGCGGGCGTCAAGCACGCTGACGAGACCACGCCTCGGCGCGGTCCCCGCGGCGCCACGGACCGCGCCGAGGAAGATGACCTCGCCGGAGTAGGTGGCATTGCCGTACTTCAGAGCGTCCGGATAGGGGACGTTGACAGTGCGCGTCTTGCCGGCGGCGATCTGCACCGTCCGGGTCGCCTGCTTGACGAGGGGGCTCGCCGCCGCAGCCGTTGCCGCGGCCGCGAACAGCGCCAGCGCCGCGGCGATGCCGAGCGTGCGCCTCAAGCGTCGCGCGCGTGCCCGAGCTGAGCGCGCAGCATCCACTGCTGTTGCTCGAGCGCGCGCAGGACGTCGATCAGCACGTCTTGCGAGACGAGATCGAGCTCGGCAAGACGCTCGGCGCGCGTACGGGTACGCTCGCTGACCTCGGCGACGCGGCGGAGAAGCTCGTTCACGACGTCGGTATCGGGGATCGGGCCGACGCCGAGGGCGGGGCGTCCGGGTCCCTCGACCACGGCGTTCGCCTGGCCATCGGGAAAGGAGCCGAGCGCGACCGCGCGCTCGGCCACGGTGTCCGAAAGCGTGCGCCAAGCATCGACGATCTCGTCGAGCTGGAGATGCAGCGAGCGGAAGTTCGGCCCCACGACCGTCCAATGGAACTGCTTGCCGACGAGCGAGAGGTCGATCAACTCGACGAGCGTCGCCTGGAGTTGGCGTCCGACCTCGTCACGTTCGTGGGCGCCGACCGGCGGAAGGTGCGTCGCTGACGCAGCTGTGGTCATGTTGCCTCCTCTTGTCGCCATGTGGGCTAAGCCTAGACCTCAGGGGCTCCGCCGGCGCGCTCTACGGCGCAGGCAGCCGGGAAAGCCCAGATCGAGGATGATCCGCCGCCATGAAGCGCGGGATCGCCCTCAGCGCCGCGATCGCCGCCGCATTCGCCGCGACGCCCACGCGAGCGGATGTCACCGCCGCAGCGCCGGCGTGCGGCGCGGCGACGCAGGCGCGCGTCGGCCAGCGACTATCAGAGCGCCACCTTCGCGATCTACGAGGCGAGCTCGACGGTCCCGAGGTGCAGCCTCGACGCGAAGCACGTGCTGGCCTCGACGGCGCTCGCGCGTTCGCTCGCAGCCGGCGACACGACGGGCGTCACCGCGGCCGTCACGAAGATCGTCTACCACCGGCCAGTGGCACATCGTGCGCCTGCGCGTCCTCGCGAGCTCAGGCAAGCTCGTCGCGGACGTCGGCGGCCCCTCCGTCGTCGCCCCGTACGCGGCGAGATCTCATATCGGGGCACGACCGTCGGGAGCTACGTGATGAGCGTTCAGGACGACGTCGGCTACGCCAAGCTCGTCTCGCGCTACACGGGTCTGCCGATCGAGCTCTACGACCGCTCCGCGCCGCTTGTCGGGGAGTTGTTTCCCGCCGCTCAGATCCCGCCGCAGCTCCCCGCCGCCGGTTCCGGCCTGACCGTCAACGGCGTTCGCTACGTCGCTCGCGTGTACGGCGTCAACGCCTTTCCGTCCGGTCGGTCGGAGGTGCTATTGGCGGTGCCGCGTGCCGGCGCTGCGCTGTCCTCGAGTAGCTGCCTCGTCGTTGACGCGGGCGTGTACACCGCGGTCGCGAAGCACCTCGCGGGTCGCCTTGTGCTCCCGCGTGATGCTGCCCCCTTCGTCGCGGTCGATCGCGCGTTCGACCCGAGCAAGCTGATCTTCGTACGGGCCGGATCGCAGATCGTCGCTAGTTCGGTGGGCGTGCCCGCACCGCCACTCCTCCCGGGTAGCGGCACGATCGCCTACCTCGGAAAGCTCTGGCTGATCAACTCGTTCGTCCCGGTCTCCGGGACCCGCATCTACATCCTCTACCCGGAGGCGGTGCTCGGCGGCTCGACCGGGTCAAGCGGGACGACGGGGGCGTCCTAGCGGATCGCCAGCCTGTGTTCATTACTGTTCGGGACGTGACAAGGGAGCCAGGAAAAGCGCCCTGGCGCCGCCGCACCTTCGCGATCGCGCTGCTCGTCGGCGGCGGATTGCTGCTCAGCGGTGCGCTCGGCGTCGAGGCCAAGCCGTCGACCGGCCCGGCCTGTGGCGCCGGCGGGCTCCGCGCGCGTGATCGACGCCATCGACTTCGGAATCGCCCACCAGATATACGCGCGAGGAGCTGAACAGCGCCGAGGTCACCGCCGACCTCAACCGGATCACGAGCTCGAGCGCGCTCGCCGCCGCCGTCGCCTCCGGCGACACCCAGCAGATCCAGGAGCGCAACGCACGGGATCGTCTACACGCCTGTCTGGCACATCGTGCGCCTGCGCGTCACCTCGCCGTCCGGTCAAGTACTCGCCGACATCGGCGGCCCGTACATCCTCGCCCCGGTCAAGGGCCAGATCACCTACGCCGGTAAGACGGTCGGCAACTTCGTCATGAGCGTCCAGGACGACAAGGGCTACAAGAAGCTCGTCAGCCACATCACGGGCGCTCAGGTCGAGCTCTATCTGAACGGAAAGCCGCTGATGGGCACGCTCCCGCGCCCGCCCGCGAGCCCGCCGCGCAGCGGGACGCTGCGCGTCGGGCGCCTCGCCTACAACGTGGACAGCTACACCGTCGAGGCTTTCCCGAGCGGGACGCTCGAGGTCGCCGTGCTCGTCCCGGCGCCGACCTCGCCCGTCGCCGCGATGAGTTGTCCCGGCGGTCAAGCTGGCGAGCCGAAACCGCGATCGTCGAGAACGTCGCCAGGGGCCTGACGGTATCCGGGCACAACATCTACGAGAACCTCCAGCTGTTCCTCCAGCAGGCGTATGGCTACACGCATCGTGCCCGTGTTCGTCTTCGATGACGGCAGCGAGGAGTACGGGGTCGACAGCCTGCCGGGCGTCGGCGCGCCGCCCGCGCCCGCGTCGCTCACGCCGAAGAGCAAGCTCGTGAGCTATGACCGCTCCCAGTGGCTCGTCGCTGCGATCCGTCCATTTCCGCCTGAGTGGATCTACGTGCTCGCGCCGGCGAGCTCGACGACCGCAGCCGCGATCGGCGCGACCGGCGCCACGGGCACCGTCGGTGGTCAATAGGCTGGGCGCGCGGCCGCCGCGCGAGGCACGCTGGGGAACTGCTCCGAGCGCGGCGGCGACCCCAGATGGTGACGACAGAACCAGAGGCTGAGCCGCCGGACGCGATCCCGGCCCGCGACCGGCGGCTGACCCTTCGCAGGCTGCGCTTCGCGAGCGTCCTCGGTCGCCTGCGCCCACGCCGCCGGGCATTGCCCGTGCGCCGCGCGCTCGGCACGCGGGCCTGCTTCCAGTGCTCGCGCTTGCCGGCATGCTCGACTTCTACAAGCTCAGCCAGAACGGCTTCGCGAACCTGTTCTACGCCGCGGCGGTCAAGTCCGATCTGCTGTCGCTGAGCAACTTCTTCTTCGTCTCGTTCGATCCCGGCGGGCTCGACAGCATCGACAAGCCGCCGCTCGCCATCTGGCTCCAGACGCTGAGCGCGAAGCTCTTCGGGTTCACGCCGCTCGCGCTGATCACCCCGGAAGGGCGTCTGCGCGATGCTCGCCGTCGCGCTGCTCTACTTCATCGTCGCCAAGCGCCTCGGGATCCTCGCGGGCCTCGCGAGCGCCGCAGCCCTCGCCGTCTTTCCCGCGTTCGTCGCGGTCTCACGCGAGAACGCGGTCGACCCGTTGCTCCTCCTGTTCATGGTGGGCGCGTGCGGAGCCGGTCTGCGCGCCGCCGACACCGGGCGCACGCGCTGGCTGCTCGCTGAGCGCGGCTGCTCGTCGGTTTCGCGTTCAACACGAAGTCGCTGGCGGCGCTGCTCTGCGTGCCCGGCATCGGGCTCGCGTACCTGCTGTGCGCGCCTGTCTCCTGGCGGCGGCGGGCGCTCCAGCTGCTCGCGGGCGCGATCGTGCTCTGCGCGGTCTCGGTTTCATGGTCATTGGCAGTTGACCTGACGCCGGCCTCGCAGCGACCGTACGTGGGCGGCTCGACGAACAACAGCGAGCTGCAGCTCGAGCTCGGCTACAACGGGTTCGGCCGTGCCGGTGGGCAGGTTGGCGGACCGCCATGCCCGGCGGTCTACGCGCCGCCGACCTCCGACGTTCCGATCTTCCGTCCTGCCGGACCGCGCGTCAGCCAAGCCGCGGCGACCGCAGCGGCCGGCAGCGACCGGTACGACCGGCGCGAGCGGGAACGTCGACCGGCGTGCCGGGCGTGACGGTGCGCAACCCGCAGCCCGGTGCCGTTCGCGAGCTGCACCCGCGGACCGCTGCGCATCTTCGGTCTGGGCCTCGGCGATCAGGCCGGCTGGACCGTGCCGCTCGCGGTCGCCGGGCTGCTCGGTCTCGCCCTGCTCGCCGGAGGCTGGCGGAGCCGGCGTACGGCGCTCCTGTTCGCGTTCGGTGGCTGGTTCGTGCTCGAGCTCGGCTTTCTCGACTACTCGAAGGGCATCGTCCACCCCTACTACGCCTCCGCGCTCGGGCCGCCGCTTGCGGCGATGGTCGGGGCTGGCGTGTTTGCGATCACGCAGCTCGTTCGCAGTCGCACGTGGTGGCGCGTCGGCACCGGACTCGCGCTCGCCGCCGCCGCGGCGCTCGGCACGGTTGCCGCCGAGCTCTACGAGATCCACAACCACGGCTACCCGGACTTCATGCGCACGCCGCTGATCGTGGCGGCCGTGGCGTGCGTTGCGCTGCTCGTCGCCAGCTCGTTCGTGCGCCGACTCGCCGGGATTGCCTCGCTGGCGCTGGCCGCTGCGCTCCTCGCGACACCGCTCGTCTACACGACGAGCGTCTGGGACGCACCGGTCGACGGCACCTTCCCGACCGCCGGTCCCTACAACGAGGCCGGCTGGGGTGGCATCAGCCTGCCGGCAGATGAGCTTGCGGCGAATCGTGCGCTCGCCCTCTACATCCGTACGCACGATCCGACGCACGACTTCGAAGTCCTGACCCAGTCATCCGACGGTTCCTCGCCGCTGATCCTGCTTGGGATCCGCGCGGCCGCGGTGGGCGGTTACAACACGACCGACCCGGCGCTCAGCGGCGCCGGCCTCGCGCGACTCGTCGCCGAGCACAGGGCGCGCTACTTCGTCGTCGGCGGGCCCTATTTCCAGCGTGGCGGGAACAGCGCATCGGCGGCCGCGCGGCTCGTCTGTCCGCAGGTGCCGCAGGCGCTGTGGTATCCGGCCTCCCCCGACCAGGGCGTCCTGCATCTCGTCGACTGCCGCGGCCGGGCGGCGGCGCTCCGCCACCCCTACCGCGTCGCCTACGCCTACCTGCGGCGCCACCCGCGGACCGTCTACCCGTTCGGCACCGGCTACTACGAGGATACGAGCGGCTTTGCCAGCCGGGTGCACGTCCTGCTCGGCGGCAGGCGCGGCAACGTGACGGTCCTGATCGGCCCGACGAGCACACCCGGCCACGTCGCCTACGCCGGTCCTGGCGGCGTCAAGCACGAGGTCACCTTCGCGCTGCCCGCGAACTGGTACTTCGCGATCGAGAAGAGCCCCGGGCTCGTCGTTGCGACGGTGTACGAAACGTTCGACCGCCGGCGTCGATCGTGACCTCGCGGGGGGTCGTTCAGGCTTTACGGATCACCATTCTCCGTCAGGCCTACCGTGGCGCGTATTGGACGCTGTGGGCTTTCTCGCTCGTGGCGCATCCCCGCGGTCGCGGTGTGAAGGGCCTGATCCGTAACGGCGGCGAAGTGCTGTTCGTGCGCCACACGTACGGTCCCTACGAGTGGGAGCTCCCCGGTGGTGGCCAGCACCGCCACGAGCTGCCGGGCGAGGCGATCGCCCGCGAGCTGCGCGAAGAGCTCGGCGTCGAGCTCACGAACGCCGTTTTGCTCGGCACCGGCAACAGTCCGCGTCAGTACAGCAACAACTGCGTCACCTTCTTCACGATCGACATTGCCAACCGCGACTTGCAGCCCGACCCGGTCGAGATCGCGGAGGTCCGCTGGTCGGACCCTGCCGACCCGCCACGGCCGCTCGGATGGTATGCAGCGGACGTGCTGCGCCGGGCGCGAGCCCAGCCGTGACGATCGCTGTAGCCTTGCCTGGCAACTTGATGCGCGGGCGCTCGCTCGCGTCTGTCCCAGGGGAGTCCCGATGCGGGGGCTGAGAGGGTGCCGGATGGCACCGACCCGTCTAACCTGATCTGGATCATGCCAGCGAAGGGAGTGGTGATGACAGTGGAGCACCGCAGCACATTCGAGCCGGATGCGCAGTGCACGACGCAGATGCACCTTGCGCGCCGGGGCATCGTCTCGCCCGAGATGGAGCGCGTCGCCGATCGCGAGGAGCTCCCAGCCGAGCTGGTCCGCGACGAGGTCGCGCGCGGGCGCATGATCATCCCGGCGAACATCAACCACCGGGCACTCGATCCGATGGCGATCGGCTTGAAGGCGCGCGTCAAGATCAACTCGAACATCGGCAACTCGCCGACGAGCTCATCGCTCGCCGAGGAAGTCGAGAAGCTGACGGTGTCAGAGAAGTGGGGCGCTGACACGGTCATGGACCTCTCGACCGGCAAGCGGATCGACGAGACGCGCGCGGCGATCATCGCCGCCGCCACCGTGCCGATCGGGACGGTGCCGATCTACCAGGCGCTCGAGAAGGTCAAGCAGATCGAGGAGCTGACCGGCGACCTGCTCGTCGAGAACATCGAGCACCAGGCCCGCCAGGGCGTCGACTACATGACGATCCACGCCGGCGTGCGGCTCGAGCACCTGCCGCTCTGCCAGCACCGCGTCACCGGGATCGTCTCGCGCGGCGGCGGCATCCTCGCCCGCTGGATGATCGCGCACATGACCGAGAACCCGCTCTACGAGCGCTTCGACGACATCCTCGAGATCTGTGCCCGCTACGACGTGTCGATCTCGCTCGGCGACGGGCTGCGTCCGGGGTCGATCGCCGATGCCTCCGATGCCGCGCAGTTCGCCGAGCTCGAGACGCTCGGAGAGCTCACGCAGCGCGCCTGGGAGCGCGACGTGCAGGTGATGATCGAGGGGCCCGGGCACATCCCGCTCGACCAGCTCGAGATGAACGTGCGCAAGCAGCAGGAGATCTGCCACGAGGCGCCGTTCTACACGCTCGGTCCGCTCGTCACCGACATCGCGCCCGGCTATGACCACATCACGAGCGCGATCGGCGCCGCGATCGTCGGCTGGCACGGCACGTCGATGCTCTGCTACGTCACGCCCAAGGAGCACCTCGGCCTGCCGAACGCGGACGACGTGAAGCAGGGGCTGATCGCCTACCGGATCGCCGCCCACGCCGCCGATCTCGCGCGCGGCAACCGGCGGGCTGCGCAGTGGGATCGCGAGCTCTCGAAGGCGCGCTTCGAGCTTCGACTGGACGCGCCAGTTCGAGCTCGCGCTGGACCCGGAGACGGCGCGCGCGATGCACGACGAGACGCTCGCCGACGACTACTTCAAGAGCGCGGAGTTCTGCTCGATGTGCGGTCCGAAGTACTGCCCGATGCACAACTTCAAGGACGTCGACTGGGACGCCGTGCGCGTGGCGGTCACGGAGCGCAAGCTCGGGCGCGAGCGCGCTGGTGGTGCTGAGCACAACCTCGCGGCTGAGCACGCATCGACGCCGCCGTTCGCGAGCGGCTGATCGATGCGTGGCGCGACGAGGTCCAGGCGACGATCGTCTACGGGCTGATCGCCGACCGCGAAGCCGACCCCCAGCGCGCCGCCGTGCTGCGGCGGCTCGCCGAGGTCGAGACGAGCCACCGCGACCGGCTCGAAGAGCGGATGCGCGAGCTCGGGATCGAGATCCCCGACCCGCGCAGCGTCGCGCTGCCGCTGTGGCAGCGCCTGCAGGCGCGCGTCGCGCCGGTCGAGCGGCTGATCGCGCGCCAGGAGGCGATGGAGCTCGAGATCGCGGCGCAGATCGAGGAGCGAGCCGACCGGGGACGCAGCGCACCGACCGGCTGTTCGAGGAGATCAAGGCCGAGGAGGAGCAGCACACGGAGGCGCTCGGCCGCCTGCGCGAACGGCGCGCGGTCGAGCCGCCCGTGCAGCCGGCGTCCGCCACCGAGGCGCGGCTCGACCGGATCCTGCGGCGCGAGAAGTGGCATCGCAGCTCCGCCGGCTGGATCCCCGGCGCGATCTACGGCGCGAACGACGGGCTCGCCGCCGTCTTCGGGATCGTCGCCGGCGTCTCCGGCGCGACCGGCGGCACGCACGTCGTGCTCACCGCCGGTCTCTTCGGCGCGATCGCCTCGGCGCTCTCGATGGCGACCGGCGCGTACCTCGCCGAGCGCTCGACCAACGAGGTCGCGGCGGCGAACCTCGCGCGCGAGCGCGAAGAGGTGGCGCGCCATCCCGAGGAGGAGAAGGAGGAGCTGGCGCTCTACTACCAGCTGAAGGGGCTCACCGCGCAGTGAGGCGCGCACGGTCGTCGAGCGGATCGCCGAGGACCCCGAGCAGCTCTTCCGCGCGATCGCGACCGAGGAGCTCGGCGGCGCCGACGCGCAGCGCGGCAACCCCGTGCAGGCGGCGCTCGCCGGCGGCATCTCGACCGCGTTCGGCGCGATCATCCCGGTGATCCCGTTCTTCTGGCTGCGCGGGAACACCGGCATCATCGTCGCCGCCGCCGTGTCGCTCGTCGCCCACTTCGGTGTCGGCGCGGCAAAGTCGGTCTTCACGCTGCGCAGCGCCTGGTCGGCCGGGATCGAGATGACGCTGGCCGGCGTGCTCGTCGGCGGCGCGACGTATCTCGCCGGACTCGCGATCGGCTGAGCTACCATCGGCGCATGCGCGCTGCGAGGCTTCTCGCCTGCAGCCTCTGCGCCTTCGCCGCACTGGCCGCAACCGCGCCCGGTAGCGGCGCGCAGGCGCCGCCGACCGTCAAGGCGCTCGTCGCCGGCGGCTTCTCCGGCTATGCGCTGATGAGCGACGGCAGCGTGAGCGCCTGGGGTGACGACTTCGAGGGCCAGCTCGGCACGGCGGGGGACGGGGTGCTGAGCGTCACGCCGATCGGGGTGGCGGGCATCGGCGGCATCGTCGCGATCGCCGGCGGCGCGAACAGCGCCTTCGCCCTCACCGCGAGCGGGTCGGTGCTCGCGTGGGGCGACGACGTGCAGGACGAGCTCGGCGACGACGGCGCGCAGGCGTACAGCGATCTGCCGCACACGGTCCCCGTGCCGAGCGACGTCATCGCCGTCGCCGCCGGCGGCTGGAACGGCTACGCGCTCAGCGCTGACGGCAGCGTCTGGGCATGGGGTGATGACGACTTCGGCCAGCTCGGGCGGCAAGGCCTAGCGCGCGGGCGGCCGCTGCGCGTGCGCGGCCTGCCGCCCGTGAAGGCGATTGCGGCCGGCGAGGCCGACGGCTATGCCCTCAGCGCGAACGGAACCGTCTGGGCCTGGGGCGACGGCAGCCTCGGGGAGCTGGGGGACGGCAGGCGTGCGGGCAGGACGCGACCGGTGGCGGTGCTCGACGGAGTGCAAGCGATCGCAGCCGGCGCTTACACGGCCTACGCGCTGCGCGATGACGGAAGCGTCTGGGCGTGGGGCGAGGGGGGCTTCGGCGCGCTCGGCGCGGCGCGGCGCTCGACCGACCGGCCGCTTCGCGTCCGTGGCCTCAGCGGTGTCGTGGCGATCGCGGCCGGCGGCGAGAGCGCCTACGCGCTGATGGGTGACGGCAGCGTGCGGGCCTGGGGGAGGGGCGTCAACGGCGAGCTCGGCGACGGCCGCGCGGCGAACAGCGCGACGCCGCAGCTCGTCGCGGGTCTGAGCGACGTCGTCGCACTCGCCGGCGGCGGCGTGGCCGCCTACGCGCTCGACAGCCAGGGGCGAGTTTGGGCGTGGGGAAGCAACGTGTACGGGCAGCTTGGCGACGGGACCCGGCGGCGCTCTGAGGTCCCGACGCTGTCCCTAGCGGCTTCTGCGTGAAGAGCGTCGAACGCGGGCTGTAACGCCAGCCCCAAAATGAATGCTCAGGGGACCAGCACGGCGGCGCCGACGAAGCTGCCCGTCGCGCAGGTCGCGCAGGGCCTCGTTCGCGGACTCGAGCGGGTAGGTCGTGACGTGCGTGCGCACGCCCGCCTGCGTCGCGAGCGCCAGGAACTCGTGGCCGTCGGCGCGGGTGAGGTTGGCGACCGAGCGCACGATGCGCTCGCCCCAGAGGATGTCGTAGGGGAACGCCGGGATGTCGCTCATGTGGATGCCGCCGCAGACGACCGTGCCGCCCGGGCGGACAGCGCGCAGCGCGGCCGGGACGAGCGCGCCGACCGGCGCGAAGATGATCGCCGCGTCGAGCGGCGCGCGGCGGCAGCTCGTCGGAGCCGCCGGCCCAGACTCGCGCCGAGCTCGCGCGCGAAGCGCTGCGCGCGCGCTGTCGCCGGGGCGCGTGAAGGCGTAGACCTCGCGGCCCTGCCAGATCGCGACCTGGGTCGAGGATGTGGGCGGCGGTGCCGAAGCCGTAGAAGCCGACCTGCTGCGGCGTCGCCGGCGAGCCGCAGCGCGCGGTAGCCGATCAGGCCGGCGCAGAGCAGGGGCGCGAGCTGCGGCGTCGGGGCCTCGTCCGGGAGCGGGAGGCAGAAGCGCTCGTCGGCGACCATGTACTCGGCGTAGCCGCCGTCGAGGTCGCGCGCCGGTGAAGCGGGCGTGCTCGCAGAGGTTCTCGCGGCCGCGCCGTGCACTGGGGGCAGGTGCCGTCGGTCCAACCCAGCCAGGGGACGCCGACGCGGCGGCCGTCCGCGACGACAGTCGCGACCACCTGGTGGCCGAAGACGCGCGGCGGCTCGCTGACCGCGACCTCGCCGTCGAGCAGATGCAGGTCGGTGCGGCAGACCCGCAGGCATGGACGCGCAGCAGCAGCTGCCCGGGCTGCGGCTCGGGAACCGGCAGCTCCGCCGAGCCGCAGCGGCGACCCGACGGAGTCGAAGAGCATCGCTCGCATCAGTCACTATCTTTGCGCTGTGGGCCGGAAGGGGTCAGATCGCCACGTGAGACCGTGGTCGAGCAGTTCACGGCGCAGGCAGCGGGGTATGCGGCAGGCCGAGCCGATTCGCAACGAGCGGGCGCTCGGACTGCTGCTCGAGCGCGTGCGCGCCGTGCGGCGGCAGATCGCGTGCTCGATGTCGCCTGCGGGACCGGCGTCGTTACCTGCGCGCTCGGCGGAGGTGGCGAGCGAGGTCGCGGGATCGACGTCACGGCGGCGATGATCGAGCAGGCGCGGGAGCTCGCGCGCGAGCGCAGCTTGAGGAACCTCATCTGGCGTGTCGCCGCGATCCCGCCGCTGCCGTTGGAGGACGACTCGTTCGATCATGGTGGTGTCGCGCTACGCGTTCCACCATTTCGTCGATCCGCCCGCGGTGCTGCGCGAGATGGCACGCGTGTGCCGGCGCGGCGGGCGGTCGTCGTCTGTGACGTTGCGCCCGACCCGCCAAGGCGGACGCGTTCAATGCTGTGGAGCGACTGCGGGACGCCTCGCACGCCGAGCGCCCTGCCGGTGGCGCGAGCCTCATCGCGCTGTTCGGCAAGCAGGATTGGGCGGACGGCTTGCCGGCAGCTACCGCCTCGCCGGCGAGCTCGAGTCGCTGCTTGCGCGCTCGGCTCCGGCGGATGGCGGAGCCGACGAGGTTCGCCGGCGCTTCGTGGCATCGCTGTAGCGATGACAGTCTCGGTGTGAAACCGTGGCGCGATGGCGGGCGGATCAACTACAGCTTCCCGATCGCGATCGTCGTCGGCGAACGCCCGACCTTGCACTAGACTCGCTCGCGATGGTCTACTTGCTGAGGCGTTTCTTTCGCATCATCCGCATGCGCCGCGCGATGCGGCGCCCACGCTGAAGGCCCGAGCTAGCTCGAGCGGGGGGCGTGCTTTGCTGTGGCTGCGTGTCGAGGATGCGCGACGCGTTCAGGACCTGGCCGTTGGCGCCGATCGCCTCGACGCGTAGGTAGCGCGCCGTGGTCGGTGCAGCGATGGCGGTCTCGAATCCGCTGTCCGGATAGGTTCCGACGGCGCTGAGTGCGCCGGGAGAGCTGCCCGCGAGCACGGTCCAGCTCGCGACATCGGTCGCACCGTTCCAGCTCGCGTAGAGCATCGTCAGTGCCGTCCGACGGACGCGGCAGCGGCAAGTGCCGGCGCGGTCACCGGCTGCGCGTTCCAGACGTAGCGGTAGCCGCGGAAGCTCGTCGTGCTGCCGGTCAGCGTCATGCTGAAGGTGAGGCTCCCGCTGGGCGAGAACTCGGACTCGACGCCAACCTGCCCCCAGCCGACGAAGACGTCGCCGTTCGCCAGTTGCTGCACGTCGCCCTGGCTGTCGGCGAGGAATGGATGCCCCGGGTAGCCGAGCTGCACGGACGAGCCGTCACCTGCTTGGTTTGCGTGTTGATCGAGATCCAGAGTGCGCGCGACTGGGTTGACTCGGCGGGCGCGTCCTCGTTGTCGAACAAGCTCACCTCGTACTGCCCAGGAGTGCTGTCGCTCACCATCTCCGCGTCGTGCTGCCAGGCAAACGCCGCGCCCGCGGCGAGCTGGAAGGAGCTCTGCTTGCCGCCGACCTCCCAGATGACCGCGCCGGTCTGCCCGTCGATCAGGTAGATCGCCCACGTGTTGCGAGCCGAGATCAGCAGGTCGCCGTTTGAGAGCGGATCGATCGAATTGATGTGAAAGTAGTCCATGACCGGCGGCGTCGTGGCGGGATTCGGCGTCGTCGTCTTGGGGGAGCCGGCGTTCGCCGGGGTCGGCGTCGGGGAGTTGGGCGGCGGGGCCTTCGTTTGCGAGTCGGCGACCGGCACGTGCGCGAGCGCGTTCCACTGCCACATGACGAGCCCTGTCGGGATGTCGATCTCCTGGATCACGCCGTCGTCGATCACGCCGTGCTTCGGTCCGTTGACGCTCGAGAGGTTCCAGTCGATCGGCGCGAAGGCCGTGATGAACGCCGTCCCCTGCGGGGTGATCCTGAAGTCGTGGAGGTCGGCATACAGGCCGTTGCCCGCGCGAACCGTCGCGATCGGGGTGTAGTTCGCGCTGTAGATCACGTCTTCGCCCTGACCGTGCAGCTCGATCGTCCTGCCCTGCCACCAGGTGAGCACGGGCTGGCCTTTGTAGGTCTGCATGTTGAAGTCGAACGCTCGCGTCGGTCGGCGCCAGCGGGTGAAACCAGACGAGCCGACCGGTCGGGTCGACGATCATCGGCCCGGGATCGCCGGGGCCCGAGTTCGGCGCGACGAAGATGTCGCCGAGCGACGGGTCGGCTGCCGGCACGGTGACCGAAAGGGTCGGCGCAACCAGATCCGAGCGGGAGTGGAAGCGCAGCACGTCGGTAGCCGTGGCCTTGATCGCCGGCGTCGGCGGGAACACCGGCAGCACGTAGGGCCGGCACGACGTTGAAGCTCGTCCCGACCTGCTCGCTGGCGCCGCCGGCGCTGATCCGGGCGCTGACCGTCACATGCTCGCCCGCACGAAACGGCTTGGTCGGCAGGAAGCTCGCTCCGGTGCCGGTCGAGTAGCCCTCGAGCTTGCCGGCGTGGCTGCCGCTGCGCGAGCCGACGACGCGCACGTCGCTGATCTCGCCACGCCGGCGCTCCGAGGAAGCTGATCTGGGTCGCCGGGTTCGCATCGGGCGTGCCGGGCGCGGGGGAGACGACCTCGGCGGGCAGCGCCGGCGGGCCGGTCGCACCAGTCGGGGCCGCTGGCGCCAGTCGCTCCTGTGGCGCTCGCGGCGCCGCGGCGCCAACGCCGCGAGGACGCCCGCAAAGCAGGCAGCCGCATAGCGCTGCCGACGAACCTGCGAAGGCGCGTTGAGACGGATCGAATCTGCACGGGCTGACCTTTGCTCCGGCCCTGTTGAGCCGCCCCCGACGCGGAAGCTTAGAGCGCCCCCAGGGGCGGCGTGCGGAGCCAGTCGGCTACCGTTCGCGCGCTAGCGGATGCACGTCGACCCCTACATCGTTCTCGGCAGCGCCGTTGTCGGTCTGCTCGTCGGCATGACCGGGGCCGGCGGCGGCGCGTTGATGACGCCGATGCTGATCCTCCTGTTCGGCGTCACGCCGTCGACCGCCATCTCCAGCGATCTCGTCGCGGCGGTGGTGATGCGCCCGTTCGGCTCCGCCATCCACCTGCGGCGCGGCACGGTCAACGGGCGACTCGTCGGTTGGATGGTGCTCGGCTCGGTGCCGATGGCGTTCCTCGGCGCTTACCTGCTGCACCTGATCGGCAACAGCCACTCCGCGCAGAAGCACGTACAGGTCGCGCTCGGGGCGGCGTTGCTGACTCGGCGCGGCGGCGATGGTCGCTGCGCTATCTGATCGATCGGCAGAGCGGCAAGCGTCGCGGCGCGCTGATCCACGAGGTCGTTGCGCGGCCGCTTGCCGACGATCGCGATCGGGATGCTCGGCGGCATCATCGTCGGCATCACCTCGGTGGGCTCCGGTTCGCTGATGATCGTCATGCTGCTGTTCCTCTACCCGGCGCTCGGGGCGAGCCAGCTCGTCGGCACCGATCTGACCCAGGCGGTGCCGCTGACGCTCGCCGCGGCGCTCGGGGCGCTTGCGTTCGGCCACGTCGTCGTTCGGCGTGACCGCGTCACTGGTGATCGGGAGCGTGCCGGCAGTCGTGATCGGCGCGCTGATCTCCTCGAGCGCTCCCGATCGCTATGTGCGCCCGGCGATCGCCTTCGTGATCTTCGCTTCCGGCCTCAAGTACGTCGGGTTGGCCACCGCTGC
Organism: uncultured Solirubrobacterales bacterium; assembly: GCA_963773395.1. Classification (GTDB taxonomy): domain Bacteria; phylum Actinomycetota; class Thermoleophilia; order Solirubrobacterales; family Solirubrobacteraceae; genus Palsa-513. The sequence continues at coordinate 146,553 of CAVZAY010000002.1, forward strand.
GCTTGGCTGGGTGCTGGTCGCGACGCTTCTGGTCGGCGCGGGGTTCTGGGTCTACATCGCCCACCCCGAGCGCAGCCTGGCGTCCCGAGCCCCGGACTAGCCAGGCGCCGCAGGCGCCGGTGGCGCCGACCCTTCCGGCTCGCCAGGCGGCGAGCCGGCTCCGGTGCCGGCATACCAGTCGCGCCAGATCAGCCTGTAGATCGGGATCCACCGCGGTAAGTCGCGAACGCCGGGCAGGAACGGAACGATGATCAGGCCGAGGCTGAGGACGCCCATGATCACCGCGACCAGAGCGTCGGCGTTGGGGGAGCTCGTGAACGGCGAGATCTGGTACCAGAAGGTGTAGAGCCAGAGCCAGACCTGACCGGGGTAGCTGCCCGTCTCGTTCATCATGCCCCACTGCGTTCCGAGCAGGTGCTGGGCCTGGGCGCGGTCGTCGAGCGCGCTGCCGTCCGCCATGAACAGGAGCGGCCTTGGTGAAATCGGTCTGGTAGAACTGCCGGCTCGTCAGCAGGTCACCGTCGAGGCCGCCGGTCTGGGCGTCGGCGAGCAGCGCAGTCATCATCGTCCCGACCGGGCCATAGCTGCCGGGCGGAACCGCCAGTGCGGTCCCCGAGGCGGTCGCCTTTGCGAGGGCCTTCGTGTAGGCGGCCGTCCATCCGGCCTGCGTGCCGGCGCTCGCGGTGATGTAGCTCGTGACTGCGGCCTGGAGGCGTGGCTGGTCGGGGACCGAGCGCAGCGGCTGGATCACATAGTCCTGCGCGGTGTTCACCGGGTGACTCACACCGAGCCACTTCTGGAGGTAGATGAAGGCGATGTGCTGCCCACTCCCGTTGTGGTTATAGGGCGGACCGTACCCGGCGGTCTCGCTGCTGCCGTCGAGCTCGCTGAGCGCGGTCGTCACGAAATCGGCGGGCATCGAACGCGACCAGCTCTTGATCGTCGATGGAGGCAGGTCGGGCGAGGAGAACACGATCGTCAGCACGACGGCCAGCAGCGTGACGATCCCGCGTGCAGACGATGACTTCCTTGACGATGTCGTAATGGCGGTAGGGCCCGGAGTAGGTCCGCGCGGCATCGTTGAGCTGCGCGTTGGTAAGGCGCGCGGGCCTCATGCCGGTCGCGCCGAGTCGCCTTCGCTCAGCGGGATCGGGGGGACGATCCCATGCCGGCGGACGAGCAGGATGTGCCCGCCGACCAGCGTGACGACGGCGAGCGGCAGCAGAAACACGTGGTAGCTGTACATCTGGCCGAAATTGAGCGGGTTGAAGAAAGCCCCGACGCCGAGCGAGTTGAGTCCATCCTTGCCTTGCGTCGCGATCCACTGCGAGTCAAAGTTCTGCTGCGAGAGATAGCCGGTGAAGGCGCAGGGGATCGCGACCAGGAAGCAGACGACGCCGCTCATCCAGACGCGCGCGCGCCCGCCGCGCCACGCAGCCATCCAGTACTTGCCCCACAGGTGGCACACCATGAAGAAGAAGAACAGCTCGACCGCCCACAGGTGAATGCTGTTGAAGAAGTGGCCGAGCCCGACTGGACGTGCCACCAGGTCGGGCCCTTCAGGGCGAGGATCGTTCCCGAGAGCAGCAGTACGACGAGCGAACCGATCGTCAGCGCGCCGAACAGGTAGACGGCGGAGGTCATGTAAGCCGGCTGCGAGTCGGGCAGCAGCTGCTCGGGCGGCAGCTTGCGCATGCCCGAACTCGCGAAGCTTCACGGTCCAGGAGCTCACTTGGGCCTCCGTGCTCGCTTCGCTCCAGGCGCTCGCAGGTAGACCGCGAGGGCGAACACCACGAGCATCAAGCCGATGACAACAAGGTTCGCCGCCGACATCTTGAAGAAGTCGAGGTGGACGTAGTACGGCGAGTTGTTGAGATTGACTAGCGCGCCCATGCTCTCCTCGCCGCCGCACGGTACTCGGGGCGCCGGTCGCTATCGCCCGTACAAAGCCGGCCGCCGATTACGTAGAAATCCGTCGGCTCGCAGGACCGGGCTGCGTGGAACGCCGCACGACTACTGGACGCGCAGCACCACCAGGGCGCTCGCCAGGAGGATCAGCGCGACGCCCATTGCGCGTAACGCTCCCTCCAATGGAGCAAGCAGTACGCCGACGTTCAGTTCAAACGCTGTGCCGTCACTGCGCACTCTGGTCCCGGTCACGGCGACGGTCTGGCGTCTGAGCTCTCGTGCCGGCGCGCTGAGTCGACGCTGTGCGACCGAGAAGCCCGCGCACGCAACCGCAACCAGGGCGCCGGCCGGACGTACGCGCAGTGCCTCGAAGAAGTAGCCGGTGAACGCCGGGAACGCGCCCCAGGCGAGCGCGAACATCGCCGTGTTGTGGAAGCGCCCGCCGGCAAGCTCGAGGTTGTACGCGGGCACCGCCAGTGCGCCGAACGCGATCAGCGGGATGATCAGCGGCGATACCAGCACGGCCGCGCCGATGCCGATCGCGATCGCGCCGGCGAGGCTGACGGCGGCGAGCGCGATCAGCGTTCGATCCCCGAGCTGGGTGTGCAGCGGCCTACCCTTGAGCTCGTCGAGCGCGTGGGCACTGACGCCGACGGCGAGAAAGAAAGCGGCGAGCGTCAAGCCGAGCCGGCCGAGGGTGAAATGCGGCGCAAGCGCCGCGCCGATCGCAACGTAGCTCAGGTTCCACGCGGTGTAGGGCAGGTGCAGAAGGGTGACGAAGTCACGCCATCCGCCGGGCGCCAGCGCGTAGAACGAGGGCCGCTCAGCGGGCACGGGCTCCCCAGAGGATCACCGCCGCGCCGAAGCTCGGACGCCGCTCGTGCACGTCCTCGATCCCGCAGCTGCGCCACAGGCCCGGCAAGGTCAGGCCTCGCGCGCGTCGAAGTCCTCGATGCTCGGCCCGAGGAAACGCCCCACTTCAAACCAGGCCGGGCGCGACGAGCCGGCCGAGCGCGGGCAGGCCGAGGCGTGTGTGGGCGTGCCACGCAAGGCGCGGCAATGCCGCGCGCGGGACGCGCGAACTCGAGCATCGCGATCCGCCCGCCGGGCTTGACAACGCGCACGAGCTCGCGCAGCGTTGCGGCGGGGTCGTCCACGTAGCGCAGCAGGTAGGTGAAGCTGAGCGCGTCGAACTCGGCGTCGGCGAACGGCAGCTGCTCGGCCTCGCCGCGGACGAAGCGCAGCCTCGCTGCGAGCTCCGGACGCCGCGCGGCGCGCGGCGCGCGCCTCGCCGAGCATCGCCTCGCTCTGGTCGAGCGCAACGACCTCGCAACCGCGCGCCGCCAGCGCGAGCGCCACGAGCCCCGTGCCCGTCGCGACGTCGGCGACGCGCAGGCCCGGCCGCGGGGCGATCGCATCGACGACCATGCGCCGCCAGCGCGGGTCCTGGCCGAAGCTGAGCAGCGCGCCCATCGCGTGGTAGCGCTTCGGGAGACCGGCAAACAGCTCGAGCGCGTGGCGCTTGCGCGCGGATTGCATGCTCACCGCTCGCAGCCTACGGGCCGCGGCGCGCGATAGTCTGCGCGCCAATGCGCGCCGCATACCGCTACCTCGTCGCTGTCCTGTTCGTCGCGGTCCTCGCGCAGATCGGGTTCGCCGGCTACGGAGCCTTCCACGCGATTCACGCCGCCGCGCACCACGCCGTGACGAAGAAGACGATCGAGAGCGGCTTCGACATCCACGGCGCGGTCGGGTTCGTGATCGTGATCGCGCTGATCCTGCTGCTGCTCGTCGCGCTGATCGGACGGCTGGGTGGGCGCGAGCTGCGCGCCGCGGCGATCCTTGCGCTGCTTGGCGTGCTCCAGGCGGTGCTCGGAGCCGTATCGACGAGCGTCCCCGCGCTCGGTTTTCTGCACGCGCTGAACGCGCTGGCGATCCTCGGGATCACCGGCCGGATGGCGCACGTGACCTGGCGCGCGCACAGCCGAGCGCCGGCCGCGACCAGCTAGCGCTCGCTGCGGTCGCGAGGCGCGCAGGGCGGCGCGTCGGAACGCCCCGGATCGGCGCATGGTCCTGTGCTGCTGCGCGCAGACGCTGCTAAGCCGCTCGGCCGCGAGCTTCCTGTAACCATTGCGACTGTGGCCGATCCCGACCTCAGCGACTCGTTGGCGGCCGCGATCGTCCTCGACGCCCACGGCCTCGGCAACGTGTGGCCCGTGTTTGGCGACCCATCGCTCTTCGCGCGCGTAATCCAGGCGCTCGCGGAGCCGCTGAGCGGCACCGTCGACAAGGTGGCGGGCATCGAATCGCGCGGGTTCGTGCTCGGCGCGGCGGTGGCAGGCCACCTCGGTATCGGTTTCGTCGCGATCCGTAAGGGCGACGGCCTCTATCCGGGCGACACGCTCAATGCCCGCGCCAACGCCGACTACAGGGGCCACCACCACGTCTTTCGCCTGCAGCGCGCGGCGGTCCGCGCCGGCGAACGGATCGCGCTCGTCGACGACTGGTTCGAGACCGGAAGCCAGGGCCTGATCGGAAGGCAGCTGATCGAAGAGGCCGGCGCGATCTATGCGGGGTCGAGCATCATCGTCGACCAGTTGCGCGACGAGCGACGCGCGGAGCTCGCGCCCTGCCATTCGCTGCTGCCGTCGACGGCCTTGATTCGTCCGGCCCGATGAGTTCCGCCGCCGTGGACGTCTTGATCTTTGGCGACACAGAGTCCTGCGCTGAGCTCAGGCACGAGCTCCCGCTCGCGATCGTTGACCCCTTCCTCTACATCGAGGCCGGCGGGAAGCGCGTCGCCTTGACCAACGGGATCGAGGAGCAGCGGATCGCCGCTGCCGCGCCCGACGTCGAGCTGCTGTTACCGGACGCGCTCGGCCGCGACGAGCTCGTGGCCGGCGGGTGATCCTGGCAGGAGATCGAAACCGAGCTGTGCCTACGGGCCGCTGCCGCGCTCGGCGTGCGCGAGGCGCGGGTGCCGCCGGGTTTCCCGCTTGCCCTCGCTGACCGGCTGCGCGGCGCCGGTATCTCGCTGACTCCCGATCAGAGCCTGTTCGAGGAGCGCCGCCGTCGCAAGAGCCCGACCGAGCTTGCGGGTATCCGGTGCGCGGCGGGGGCCGCAGTCGCCGCCCTTGGGGAGGCATCGCGCATGCTGGCGGAAGCGACCATCAGCGACGGGCTCCTGTTCGGTGCGGGTGAGCCGCTAACCGCCGAGGCCGTTCGGGAGCGGATCCGCGAGGTCTGCCGGCGCGCCGGCTGCTTCGCCCCCGCCGACACGATGGTGAGACCGGTCCTGCCCGCGCTCGGCAGCGCCCACGATCCCGGCGCGGGACAGCTCCCAGCCGGTACGCCAATCGAGATCGACCTGTGGCCACGGGATGAGACTTCGGGCTGTTGGGCTGACATGACACGGACCGTCGTGCGCGGGACGGTCAGCGACGGGCTTTCCGAGCTCTACGCGCTCGTGCTCGAGGCCCATCGGCGCGCATGCGGCGCGACGGAGCCCGGGATAAGTGGCGAGGCTCTCTATGGCAGGGCATGCGATGTGTTCGAGGCCGCCGGGCACCCTACGCCGCGCACCAAGCAGGCCGGCGTCACGCTGCGCGAGGGCTTCTACTTCGCGCTCGGCCACGGCGTCGGCTTGCAGGTGCACGAACCGCCGTTGATCGGCCGCGGCGCCAGCGAGCAGCTCGTCGCCGGCGATGTGGTCGCGATCGAACCCGGTACCTACTTGCACGGGCTCGGTGGCGCGCGCGTCGAGGATCTTCTCCTCGTGACCGAAGACGGCTACGAGAACCTGACCGCGGGCTTCCCCTACGATCTCGCGCTCTAGCGTCGCGCGCAGCGCTGTCTTCACTCGCGGGGGCGACGCCGGTGCGGGTGGGGTTTATGCGGCCGCGGTGGGGGCGGCGGGCGTCGCGGTGGCGCGCTGCCGGCAAGCGCCGCCTCGACCTGGGGTAGCAGCCGCGCTAGCGCATCGACTTCCGGGCCGGGGAGTGGTTGCAGGAGGCTCGAGAGTCGCTCGCGCAGCAGTGCCCTGGGCCGAGCTGAGCGCGCGCTCGCCGCCGGCGCTCAGCGTGAGCGCGTGGCGGCGGCGATCCGCCTCGTGTTCGCGGCGCTCGATGAGCCCGCCGGCCGCGAGCGCCGTCAGTAGCTGTGAGACCGCGGGTCCGGAGACGCCGGCTCTTCTTGCCAGCTCCGATCCGCTGACGCCCTCGCGTGCGATCGCACGGAGCGCCAGGAATTGCGGGACGGTCAGGGGTGGCTCGTGCGCGCCGAGCAGACGCTCGATCCAGCGGGTCGCGAGCGGGGCGACTGCGCCAAGCGAATCGGCCGCGGAGGGAAGTTTGGCGGTGGGTGGCATCGAGTAAGCTATCTCTAAGTATTAATGATGCTTATCGTCCATCTCATTCTTGCAGCTCTCGCCGTCGGTGCGCTGGCGCTCCGCCCGCGCGGCCTCGCCGGCGTAGCGCTCGTCGCGGCGGCCGCTGCGATCGACGCGTGCCTTGGCACGCGGGTCGGGCCGGCGCTCACGGTTGTTGCGCCCCTGCTCGTCTTTCTGAGCGCGGCGCTGACGCTCGCCCGTTTCGTCGAGCGTGCCGGACTCGCGGAACGCATAGCCGGCGCTCTTGCCGACCGCGCTGCGGGGAGTGCGCTGCGCCTCTATGCGCTCGTCTGCGGCGCGTGTGCACTGCTCACGGCGGCGGTCTCACTCGACGGTGCGGTGGTGTTGATGGTCCCGCTGCTGCTGGCGCTGCAGCGGCGTTTCGCCGCGCCGTTCGCTCCGCTGTTCATAGGCAGCGTGGTCGTCGCGCTCGGCCGGTGCGCTCGCGGCGGACGCCGTCGATGAGCGAAGGACGAGGCGCGGCGCCGGCTCGCGCACGATCAGGCTGGCGCGCGGGCCGCCCTCGATCATTTCAAGTAGGAGCGAGACAGCCTGGGCGCCCAGTTCGCGAATCGGCATCTCGACGACCGTCAGCGGCGGCGAGCTGTGATCGCACACCCATGTGTCGATCAACCCGATGACCGAGAGCTCGTCCGGGACCGCGACCCCCGCCTGGCGACAGGCGGCAAGCACGCCGATTGCGGCCATCACGTTCAGCACGACGACGGCCGTCGGGCGCCGCTTTAGCGCCAGCAGCCTGGCGCCTGCAGACTTCGCCGAGGGCCACGCTGAAACCCGCCTCGATCACCCATTCTGGAGCAAGCGCCAATCCGCGGGCGCCAAGTGCGCGTTCGACGCCCTGGCGGCGACGCTGCGAACGATCCGAGGTGGCGAGCGCCGTGATGACGCCGATCTCGATGTGCCCGAGCTCCAGCAGATGCTCTGTCGCTAGCCGGCTCGAGGCCTCGTCGTCGAGAATCACCGACCCGGCCGGTCCACGGACACGCGAATTCATCACGACGGTGGGGACGCGCGCCTGTGCGATCCTGCGCAGCGCCCGGTCGTCGCGGATCCCCGGGAAGATGCATCACGAGCCCGTCGACGCGACGCGAATCAAGCATGCCCTGCAGCCGCTCGGGGTGCGCGCTCAGCTCATCTGCGTCGGTGAGCAGCATGACCCGACCCGAGCGCTCGGCGCTCGACTGAGCGCCCTCGATTGCCGCGGCGTGAATCGGATTAGCGAGGTCGTTGACCACGAAGCAGATCGCGCCAGACGAGGCGAGGCGCAGCGCGCGGGCGCTCGTGTTCGGCGTGTAGCTGAGCTGCTCCGCAACGGCATGAACACGCGTGCGCGTCGCGTCGCGAACGCGTAGCGCCGGGTCGCGATTGAGGACGCGCGAGACGACCGCGACGCTGACGCCGGCCTCGCGAGCCACATCCACGACCGTGGCGCCGCTGCGCCGGGTCTCCGGCGAGCCTGGCTCGGCGGGCGCGCGGCTAGGCGTAGTCACGGGATCGTGCACAAGTCGGTAAATCGTTTTATCATGCGCTGCGAGGAGCGAACCGGCGATGGTGGACGGACTGCGGCGAGAACAGATGGGAGGAGCTCGAGTCCCGAGGTGAGTGTCGCGCAGCTTTCCGACGCGCTGGACGCCCTCGGCCACCGTGATCGGGTGCTCGCCGGTCAATTCGTGCCATTGACGCGTGAGGCTCGTGCGGTCGGGCGGGCGGCGACGCTTCAGTTCGATGCGAGCGACCACGACACGCGCGGAACCTTACGACGCGGCAATCGCGTTCATCGATGCGCTCGAGCCGGGGTCGCTGGTCGTCATCGCCACGGGCGGATCGGAGCGCAGCGCCTACTGGGGCGAGCTCTTCTCGTGTGCGGCGATCGGGCGCGGCGCGACCGGCGTTGTTTGCGACGGTTATCTGCGCGATACCCCAAAGCTCGGGCGGCTTGGCTTTCCTGCATTCGCGCGCGGCACGCGGCCGATCGACTACCGCGCACGGATGGAGATCACCACCACCGGCCGGCCGGTGCGATGCGCCGGCGTCCTCGTTGATCCAGGCGAGCTCGTGCTGGCCGACGCCGACGGAGTGGTTGTGGTGCCGCGAGCGGTTGAAGCCGACGCGATTCGCCATGCCAATGACCGCGCGCGGCGCGAGACGACCGTTCTCGACGAGCTACGCGCCGGCGCAACCCTGCGCTCGGTCTGGGATCGCCACCACGTGCTGTGAGCGACGAACGCGCAAGGATGGCCTGGGTGCGCCTGGCGAGGAGGACAGCGTCGTCGTGCTGACCCGTGACCTCGCAAGCGGCGAGGAGTTGCGTGGCCCCGCCGGCGAGCGGTGGATCCTCGACGCACCGCTCGCGATGGGTCACAAGCTGGCCGCGCGCGCGATTGCTCCGGGCGAGACGGTTTTCAAGTACGGCTTCCCGATCGGCGTTGCGAGCGCGCCGATCGCCGCGGGCGCGCACGTCCACACGCACAACCTTCGCAGCGCTCACATTCGGCTGGCGCAGGTGGACGCGTCGTGAACCCGCTGCCGGCGCGCTGGCCTGCCTACGAGCGCCAGGATGGGGGCAAGGGCGTTCGCAACGTCGTCGCCGTCACCTACCTCGTCGAATGCGCGCACCACGTGGCACGAGAGATCACGGCCCCGTTCCGCGAGCGCGGGGTGCATACGATCGGCTTCCCCGGCTGCTATCCGAACGCCTACGCCTCGGCGATGCTCGAGAGCCTCTGCACGCACCCGAATGTCGGCGCCGTGCTACTCGTCTCGCTCGGCTGCGAATCGTTTCCGCGCGCGGCGCTCGAGGATCGAGTCGCGCAGTCCGGGCGCCCCGTGAAGACGCTCGTGATCCAGCAGGCAGGCGGGACGCGCAAGACGATCGAGGAAGGCCAGCGGTGGGTTTTCGATCAGCTGCTCGCGCTGCGCGACGCCGCGCGCACGACGATGTGGATGGAGGAGCTCATCGTTGGGACGATCTGCGGCGGGAGCGACGGAACGAGCGGCGTCACGGCGAACCCCGCGGTCGGTCGCGCGTTCGACAGGCTCGTCACCGACGGTGCGGCATGCATCTTCGAGGAGACGCTCGAGATGATCGGTTGCGAGGAGCACCTCGCCCGGCGCGCGGTGACCCCCGAGCTTGGCAGCGAGCTGCGCGCATCGGTGGCGAAGGCCGAGCGCTACAGCGTCGCGATGGGCTGGCCGAGCTTCGCGACCGGCAACGCGAGCGGCGGCCTGACGACGATCGAGGAGAAATCCCTCGGTGCGTACAGCAAGAGCGGGCGGCTACCGGTTCACGGCCTGCTGAAGCCCTGCGACCGGCCCGGGCGCGGCGGCCTCTACCTGCTGGACGTCGTACCCGACGGGGAAGCGCGCTGGGGCTTCGCGAACATCGCCGACAATGTCGAGGTCGCCGAGCTGATCAGCTGCGGCGCGCACGTCGTGCTGTTCACGACCGGGCGGGGCTCTGTCGTCGGCTCGGCCATCTCGCCGGTGATCAAGGTCTGCGCAAACCCGTTGACCTACGCACAAATGTCCGACGACATGGACATCAACGCCGGCCGCATCCTCGACGGCGAGGCCACGCTCGACGACGTGGCGCACGAGATCTGCGCTGCGACCCTGCGCGTCGCGGCCGGTGCGCTCGACAGCGTCAGAGACCCTCGGCCACCAGGAATTCATCCTCGGCTACAAGTCGTTCGAGCCCGCCGGCCCAGCCTGCCATCCCGGGTTCGGAGCGACGGTCCCCGGCTAAGCGAACGAAACGGCCCGGCACCGCCGCCCAGATCTGCTGGGGAAGCCGCGGTACCGGGCCGTTACTCGTGACGCTATCTACAGCGCCGAACTGCGTACTACTTCAGAGCAGCGCTGATCGCCGACTGGGCGGTCGACAACGCACTCGTCACTTCACTGGTGGTCGGAGTCGCCGAAACAGCCGAGATCGCGTCCCAGACTGCCGTCGAGATCGTGTTGTACTTCGTGCCGAGACCGAGCGTGCGCGGATGCGCATACAGGATCGTCGTCGCGTAGGCGTTCCATGAGGTCCAGCCGCCTTCACGAACTCCTTGGCGACGGAGATCCGCGCCGGAAGGTAGCCGAACTGGTTCGCGAGGTTCAGTTCCTCGCTAGGCGTCTGCGTGCCCTTGACGTAGTCGAACGCCAGCTGCTGCTCTGCCTTGCTGCCACTCTTGCTGATCTGCCAGTCCTCGCCGCCGAGCGGCGCGTGAGCCTTCTGGCCCGCGGACTCGGTCGGGGTCGGTGCGATCCCGAAGTACTTGCCGTAGACCTCGTCCGGGTTGATACCCGTGAAGATTCCGAAGTTCCACGGACCGTTCAGCATCATCGCGATCTTGCCGGCCGCGAAATCGTCCGTCATGTTCGGAGTCTGCTCGTAATTGCTGCAACCGTCGTCGTACCCTCCGCCGCCCGGAGCGAGCAGCGTCTGGAACAGCGTCATTGCCTGCTGTCCCGGCGGTACTGCTGATGTTCGAGAAGTCGAACTTGCCCTCGTCGCCCCAGAAGAAGGGCTCCCACTGCCATGTCGTGTCTTCTCCGTTGTCGCAGGTGATCCCGAATCCGGAAACCCCTCCGGCAGCTGCTCCACCCTTGGTCGTGAGCATCTTCGCGTCAGCTTCCAGCTGCGCCCACGTCGTCGGCGGGCTCGAGATACCGGCCGCCTTGAAGTCGGCGAGGTTGTACATCAACGCAATCGTGTTCTCGCCCGCGACCGGAAGCGCGTAGTAGTTCTTGCCGATCTGGCCCTCGTCGATCACCGCCGGGTAGTAACCCTTGGCGCTAAAACCCTTGAACTTGTTCAGAGGCAGGATTTGCCCCGTCGCTTGCATCGCCGCGACGAACGGGTTGTCGGTCGCGATTATGTTCGGCAGGTCATGCGCCCCTGCTTGCGTCAGCAGCGTCGTGTCCAAGCTGGTGAACGCAACGGCCTCACGCTTGATCGTCACACCTGGATGTGCGTGCTCGAACTCCGCGTTGTAGGCCGTCAGGGCACCGACCTGGTTCGCTCCGGTGAAGTAGTCCTCCTCCGTAAGCGTGATGTGCGTCGCGGCGCGCGCGGGCGTGCCGGTCAGTCCGATCAGGGCACACACCGCCGCCAAGAGGAGCACGGCGAGCCCAGCTCGCCGTCGCCTTTCGAGTATTACACTCACTTGTTCTCTCCCTTTCTCGCTATATCACTACAGTGCACTACACTCTTCGCCAAGTTCTCGTGCGCCGACCTCAGCCGCGCGGCGCTGTCCACGTTCGGGGGACACGGAATCGTGCGCAACGTCAGCCCTTCACCGCGCCGGCGGTCAGCCCGGTAGCGATGTAGCGCTGCGCGATCACGAGCAACACCGCGGCCGGCAACAGCGCGACGACGCCAACGGCCATCACCGCGCCCCAGTTGGCCTGATAGTCCCCGAGGAAGCTGTAAATGCCGAGCGTTATCGGTTCGAAGCTGGCGCCGTTCAGCGTGGTGAGGGCGAAGATGAAATCGCCCCAGCCAGCAAGGAATGCGAAGACGCCGACGGTGATGATGGCCGACCGGGCGAGCGGGATCACGATCAGGCGGAACGTCTGCCACTCCGTGGCGCCGTCAACCTTCGCCGAGTGCATCACCTCGTTGGGCAAACTGAATAGGAAAGCCCGCAAGACGAGAATGCCGAACGGGATGGCGTAAGTACCGTCGGCGATGACCACTCCTGGGAATGTGTTCACCAGACCCGCCTTCAGCAAGATTGCGAACAGGTTGGTGGCCAAGACGATCGATGGAACGATCTGAGCGACGAGCAGCCCTCCGACGAACAAGACGGTGACTCGCATGCGGTACTTCGCGAGCGCGTACGCCGCGGGCACACTTATCACCAAGGTCAGGAGCGGCCGTCGCAAGGGCGATTTCGAAGCTTGTCAGGATATGCGCGAGCTGGTTCCCGGATATCGTGATCGACCCACCATTGCCGGACTGCGTGCCGAGAAGGACCGTCTTGTAGTTCGCGAGCGTCGGCTGGTATGGGAAAAAATGAAAATGTGTGCTGAACAGGGTGGCTGTCGATTCGAACGAAGCGACGATGATGGCGTAGATCGGAAACAGCATGATCGCGACGGCGCCTAGCGCGACGAGCGTGCTGAGCCATCGCACGGCTGTCTTCTTTTGGCGCTTGGTCATATTCCCGCTCCCGAGCTGCGGCGCAGCTGATCTCGGCTCAGCAGCAGATACAGGGGCGCACAGACGAGCGCGGCTACGAGCAACACGTTGTTGAGCGCCGCCGCCTCGCCGAAGTTGAACTGCTGGAAGCCGAGCGCGTACGACCATGTGGACACCAGCTGCGTGGCGGTCGCCGGACCGCCGCCCGTCATCCCGACGACAAGGTCGAAAACCTTGACGGTGAAGACAAAGCCCAGGACGAACGTGATCTCGATGACCGGCAGGATGATCGGCAGGATCACGAGGCGAAGCCGCTGCCACGGACCGGCACCGTCGATGACCGCCGCTTCCTTAACCTCTGCCGGAACCTCCTGGAGCGCGCTGTAGAGCAGGAGCGTGAAGAACGGCACCCCCAGCCAGATATTGGCCAGCGTGACCGTGAGCAGGGCGTAGCTCGTGCTTCCGAGCCAGTCGATCGGTGTGTGAATGAAACCGACGTCCATCAGCACCTGGTTCACGGCGCCGCCCTCGTCCTGGAACATGAACCGGAATATGACTCCGGTCACGAGCAGGGGCACCAACCAGGGGACGATCACCAGGGAGCGCGCGATGGTCCGCCCCGGGAACTGAGTGCTGAAGAGGAGGGCGAGCCCGAGACCGATTACGAACTGGCCGGCGAGGGATCCCACCGTGAAGATGAGGGTATGAACGATCGCGCTCATCGCGATCTGGTCGTGGAACAGGGTGGTGTAGTTCGAGACCCCGGCCCAGGGAGCGCTGATGCTCCCGATCGTCGCGAGCGAGTCGTGCTCGAAGCTCAACGCGACGTTGTAGACAATGGGCGTGGCGAACGCGAACAGTACGTACGCGATCGCGGGTGTCAGGAAAAGCCAGCCCGCGAGTTGTTGTTTGTGCGCGCCGGACAGTCGAGACAGTGGTCCCAGACGGCGGGATCGACGGCCCACGCGCGCGCCGGACGACGGCAACACCGGCACGGACGCGCCTGCCTGGCTGTCCACACTGCCTTGAGTGGCCGGCCCGGACACGGCTAGTCGCTCTCCTCCGCCGAGAGGCTCCTCAGCTCGCCACCCGCTCGAAGGTAGACGGGAATGCGCGCGAGGGGTGCCTCGGCTTTCACCCAACCGTTCGTCTCGACTGGCTCCCCCGTCCAGGCGTCGAGCCACGAAGCTCCAGTGGGGAGGTACACGTCGCGCTCTCGCGCGCCAAGCGCAGTGACGGGCGCGACCAGCACGTCCGGCCCGAACATGTATTCGTCCCCGATCGCCCAGGTCGCTTCCTCGTCGGGGAACTCCAGGAACAGCGCGCGCATCACGGGCATCCCGGTGGCGCTGGCGCTCGCCATCTGCTCCATCACGTAGGGACGTATCCGCTCACGCAACTCCAGCTGCTCGCGGATCAACGCGTACGCCTCCTCGCCGAATGACCACACCTCGTTGGGCGCCCCGGTTTGGCCCGAGCCATCTTCGGGCCATGGGTCGCGGGCGCCGTGCAACCTGAACAGTGGGCAAAAAACGCCGAACTGGAACCAACGCACGACGAGCTCCCGGAAGTACTCTGTGGTGGGGTCGCCATTGCGGAACCCGCCGATGTCAGTCGTCCACCATGGGATCCCCGAGATGCCCATGTTCAGGCCGGCCGGAATCTGTGCCGCGAGCGCCTCGAAAGTTGACTCGATGTCCCCCGACCACACGGCTGCCCCGTAGTGCTGGCTGCCCGCCCAGGCGGACCGACAGAGCAGCACTGCGTCGTCTTGGCCGTTCGCCCGTAGCCCCTCGTAGAAGCCGCGGGCATGCTCGCGGGGGTAGATGCCCTGAGACTCCGAGCCTTGGCCGATGAAGTACCGGGCGTTCTCGGATTCGTCGGCGAGGCCTTCCGGCTCGCATGCGTCGAGCCAGAACGCCCGGATGCCGTAGCGGCCGTAGCCGTCGCTGACCTTCTCCCAGATGTAGCGCCGAGCTTCGGGATTGGTCGCGTCGTAGAAGCGCATGAAGGCCTGGCCGTCGGTGCCCTTGTCCCAGAACGCGAGCTGCATCGGCAAGCCAGTGGCGCTGCGCACGAGGAGGCCGCGCTCGTCCATCTCCTCGTAGGTCTCGCCGTTGGGGTTGACCGTTGGCCAAACCGAGACCATGAGCTCGGCTCCGAGCTCTCGCAGCTCGTCCACCATCGCCTGTGGATCGGGCCATTCCGCTGGGTCGAACCTCCACTCGCCCTGGCGCGTCCAGTGGAAGTAGTCGCAGACGATCACCGAGAGAGGCAGGCCGCGTCGCTTGTACTCGCGGGCGACCTCGAGGAGCTCCTCCTGGTCGCGGTAGCGCAACTTCGACTGCCAGAAACCGGAGGCCCACTGCGGCAGCATCGGAGGCAACCCCGTTGCCGTCGCGTAGCGGCTGACGATGTCGGTCGGTGTGGGGCCCGTCGTCACCCAGTAGTCGATCTGCCTCGCTGCGTCCGCCACCCACCTCGTGCGGTTGGCGCCCAGCTCGACACGCCCCACTCCGGGCATGTTCCACAAGAACCCGTAGCCGCGGCTTGAGAGAGCAAACGGGACGCTGACTTCGGTGTTGCGCTGGACGAGGTCGATGACGGCCCCCTTTTGGTCGAGCAAACCGTGCTGGTGCTGACCGAACCCGTAGAAGCGCTCCTGCGGGTAGGAGTCGAAGGTGACTTCGCAGGCGTAGAGGTCGCCTCCGCCACGGCCGTAAAGCCGCTGGGCGGGCGAGGTGAAATGGGGAATGCTCTCCGCGAACAGCTCTTCACCGTTCGCCCGCAGGAAACGCACGAGGGGCGGGGATCGGACGAACCGGTGCTCAGGGCTTTCGTACACCTCGACGACGAGGTCCCCGTTGCGCATGCGCGCCCGGCCATCGGTGATCTCGACCTGGGCATCGCTAGCTCCGAGATCGTCCAAGGCGCTGCCGGGCGTCTCTGTTACGGACGCCCCGAGAGTTGACCGCACGCGGGCGCCGCTCTCCCCCCAAGCGTCGACCCGGAGCACCTCGCCGCCGTCGAGGACTGTGAAGCCGGTCTTGCTGGCTATGAAAGCTGCCAATTCAGGTTCCTTGGGTCTCAGCGCGCGTGTGATGGTCAGGCGCAGCCTGTGGCGGGATCCGCACATGGTTGGTTGCTTTGATCGCGTTTCCGGTCTCGGCGTCGAAGAAGCTCAGCCGACTGACGTCAACGGCGAACGTGACACGGTCCCCGGCGGCGACCGGCACCCGCGGATCGATTCGCGCGACGCCTTCCGCCGCGGACGCGCCCGCGATCTCCCCCTGCACCGTGGCATCTGCCGTCCACGCGCCCGCTCTGTTGCGGACCATCTTCGCGTCGATCGAGTAATGGACGAGCGATTCGTTGCCGAGGATCTCGACGAGCTCGACGCGTGCTCCGATGGTCGGCTGTCGGAGGGCGTCGAGCTCGTCGAGATTCTCGGCAACGGTCAGGTGCTCGGGACGGATCCCGACCACGAGCTTGCGCGCCTTGCTGGCGACCAAGCCTGGGGAACGCTGCCCGATATCGGCCGGGAGGGCGAGTCGCTGCGAACCGAGCGAGAGCACGAGCTCGGTTGCGGGCCCCGAGATCTCGGCCTCGTAGAGGTTCATCGGCGGCGAGCCGATGAACGAGGCAACGAAAAGGTTGGTGGGGCTCTCGTAGAGCTCCAGCGGCGTGGCCAGCTGCTGGAGCGCGCCGTCGCGGAGGACCGCGACACGGTCGCCCATCGTCATCGCCTCGGTCTGGTCGTGCGTGACGTAGAGGGCAGCGACGCCGAGACGACGCTGGACGCGAAGGACTTCGCTTCGCATCTGCACGCGCAAGTTGGCGTCAAGGTTCGAGAGCGGCTCGTCCATTAGGAACACGGCGGGCTCACGGACGAGCGCCCTGCCCATCGCGACGCGCTGGCGCTGGCCGCCCGAGAGCTGGGACGGCTTGCGCAGGCCGACCTCCGTGAGCCCCAGTATCTCGGTCGCCTCGCGCGCCCTCTGGAGTCGCTCCTGCTTGGAAATTCCTCGCACCCTCAGCGAGAAGGCAATGTTGTCGAGCACGTTCAGGTGCGGATACAGGGCGTAGTTCTGGAAGACCATCGCTACGTCGCGCTCACGGGCCGAGATGTCGTTGATGACCTCGCCGCCGAGGCGGATCGTCCCCGACGTCACCTCCTCCAGCCCGGCCACCATCCGCAGCGCCGTTGTCTTGCCGCAGCCCGACGGCCCGACCAGCACTACGAACTCCCCGTCGTCGACGAACAGGTCGAACTCGCGAACCGCCTCGACGCCGTTCGGGAAGACCTTCGTCACTTGCTCAAGGGCCAGGGTCGCCAAGAAGCCTCCTCGTCACTCGTGCTCGGGGAGCCAGACGCTCATCCCGCCGTCGCCCCGGTTTGCCCACGCGAAGTACGGGATCGCGAGCAGCTGCGCCGGGGCTGGCGCACCCTCTCGCGGGAGCTCGCGAACGTCGACATACTCGTTCTGCCTCCAGCCATCGAGGTCGCGGAGGACTCCTGCAACGGACACGCCCGGGACGCCGCCCAGCAGCGGCAGCGGACCGTTGTCAGACGGCGCCGTGTCCGTCTCGAGCGCGATCTCCGCAAGGCTCGTGCCGGCCGGTAGGTCGCCGGCCTCAAAACAGTAGACGACCGGCCCGCGCTCGAGCGCCACACAGCCGCGAATCGCGTCGATCCGCGGATTCGGTGCCGTCAGCCTCGGTGCGACATCAAGCTCCAGAACGACGCGCTCGCCAGGCCGCCACCGCCGCGTCAACTCCGCGTACCCCGACGCGACCGGCTGGCCGTCGAGGACGGCTCCGCGCGACCATCCCGGTACCCGGAGCGAGAGCGTCCACTCGGCGTCGCCGCACGCGACCACCTCGACCGTCACGGTCCCCGACCACGGGTAACCCGTCTCGACCGCCAGCTCGACGATTCCCGCGGCCGGCACGGCGACACGAATCGTCGAGGACGCATACTGATGGAGCTGGACGCCGCCATCACTCGCCGTTGCGAGGTAGTGGTGTAGCGAGGCGATCAGGCGCATGATGTTGGGCGGGCAGCAGGCGACCGGGTGCCAGCTGTGGCGGCGCTTGCCGTTCCGCGACTGCAGTGGGTTCGTGTAGAAGAACGACCCACCGTCGAGCGACAGACCCGAGAGGAAGCCGTTGTAGAGCGTGCGCTCGAGCAGGTCGGCGAAGCGGCTCTCGCCAGTCACGAGCAGCAGCCGCCAGTTCCACATGATGCTGGCGATCGCCGCGCAGGTTTCGCAGTACGCGCGGTCGGGGGGCAGCTCGTAGGGATCGCCGATCGCCTCGCCGGCGTGGCGGGAGCCGATTCCGCCGGTCAGGTATGTCTTCGTCGAGGCCACGTCGTCCCACTGCGCCAGCATCGACGCGAGAAGCGCATCGTCGCCGGTCTCTGCGTAGAGGTCGGTGACGCCGGCCGCCAGGTAGACGGCGCGCACTGCGTGGCCGGCTATCGAGCGCGCGTCGCGGACGGGCTCGGCGTCCTGGTAGTACCGGAGGTCGAAGCGACCTCCGCTGAACATGCCGCACCCTCGACGGGCCGTGAGGGTGTCCGCGAGCCTGAGATAGCGCGTCTCTTGCGTCTGCCGGTAGAGCTCGACGAGCGCGACCTCGATCTCGGGGTGCCCGTCGGTTCCGCTCGCGGCGTCTTGGCCGAAAACCTCGTCGATCAGATCGGCGGCGCGACAGGCAACCGTGAGCAGTGACAGGTCGCCGTTCGCTCGCGCGAACGCGACGCCGGCCTGGAGCAAATGCCCCGCGCAGTAAAGCTCGTGGCCATCCTTCAGGTCGGTCCAACGCCAGGCGGGATCCACAACCTGGCACCAGCTGTTCAGATACCCGTCGGGTTCCTGCGCCGCGGCGACGAGCTCGATCGTCTCCTGCGCGAGGGCCTCGAGCTCGGCGGACGGCTGGCGCCCAATCTCCCACGCAAGCGCCTCCAGCCACTTGTAGACGTCGGAGTCACTGAAGACCATCCCGCGCCGCTCGCGTGACAGCCTTCCAGCCGCGATCCGCAGGTTGTCGAGGGTTCCCGCGCGCTCGAGTTCCTCGGCGCCGCGAAGGAGCGTCACGTCTCGGTTCACGGCTTGGCGATCGGCGAGCAGCCCGTCGCGGATGACCACGCCGCGGCCGTCGATTGGGCGCAGTCGCACGCGCGCAGACGCCGTCGGCACCACGCTCGAACTGATCCGCGAAACGCTTGTCGTCACGTCTTGACCCCTCCCCGGGCCTTCGCCTCGACGCAGATAGCGAAGCGCTTCCGACCCTACCAGCCGCAGCGCGCCGTGTCCAGGCGGAAGCGCTTCGACCCATGTGGTTGCGGGTGAAGGCGGCGTGTGGACGTGGCGCCGCGCCAACGGTGCGCACGGGGCAGGCCCGGGTCCCAGTGAAGCGCTTCTGCGGGTGGCGAGCCTACGATTGTCGGGAAGCAGTGCGAGAATCCCGCGAAATGGCGAACTCGAGGCCCGTAACGATGGCGCAGATCGCGACGCGCGCAGGCGTCGGCCTGAGCACCGTGTCCTACGTTCTGAGCGGCAAGCGTTCCGTATCGCCTCATCTGCGCGAGCGCGTGCTCGCGGCGATCGAGGAGCTCGACTATCGCCCGCACGGGCCCGCCCGCGCCCTCGCGAGCGGCGCGTCGCATACGATCGCGCTCTTCCTGCCCTCGCCGCAGTGGCAGCTTGTGCCGGTCCAGCAGACCTTCGTTGCCGGGGCGACGCAGGCGACGAGTGCTAGCGATTACTCGCTCCTGCTGTCGACCGAGACGACTGCTCCGGACGCAGTCACGCGTCTCGTCGCTCAGGGCCGCGCCGACGGCGTCATCCTGATGGAGACGCTGCGCCAGGATCCCCGCATTGAGCGGCTCAGGTCGGCGGGCTACCCGTTCTCGCTGATCGGCAGAACAGACGACCTGACGGGGATCAGCTTCGTCGACATGGACTTCGCCGGCGCCATCGAGACGAGCCTCGCCCACCTCGCGCGGCTCGGGCACACATGCGTCGCGCTCTTCAATTTCCCGGCGGAGCTGCTCGCGGCCGGCTACATGGGGGGCCTGAGTGCACGCGACGCCTTCGAGAGTCTCGCCCCCGAGCTCGGTATCCGTGGTATCCACGCCCCTTGCGCCCATGCTCCGCGCGAGGCGTTCGCGATCACGACGCGCCTCCTGCACTCGGAGCCTGAGTGCACGGCCGCAATCACGACGGGATGGCAGTTCACCGGCCTGCTCAGCGCCCTTCGCGCAGCCGACCTGCGCGTCCCCGACGAGTTCTCCGTCGTCTCGATCATCGCCGCCGAGTTCGCCGAGATGTTCACTCCGGCACTGACGGGCGTTGACTGGCCGGCATTCGAATCAGGTCGCCTCGCAGCGGACATGCTGATCGACAAGCTGACCGGCAAGGACACCTCGCCCCGTCAGCACGTGGTGTCGGCCGAGCTCATCGTGCGAGAGTCGACCGGCCCGGCGCCGCGCGAAGAGAGACTCACGGCAAAGCGCCACCGCCGCCGCCGCGCCCTCCTCGGCTCAACCTGAGCCGTCGTTCGCGGGTGACCCTGGCGCCCGCGACTTGCAGGCCGTTCGCGATGCGGATGAGAGGACTCGAACCTCCACAGAGTTACCTCCACACGGACCTGAACCGAATCGAGGCCCCGTAGATGCGTCCGTGGGCGTCCAATACGTCCAAATTGCGGGCTTCTGAAGACGCATTGGATGTCTTGGAATGTTCGGATGTTGTCACGGATGTTGTCACGGCCCGACGCGTTGTCCGCGGTCCAAAGCGGTAGTCCGAGGCGGTCCAAAGCGGCATAGCTCGGCTGGGTAGCTGCCGCTCGGCCTAAGCGAGCTGGTGCGGCGCTGAAGCGGCTCGCCGGCCGATGACCGAAGTGTCTGAAAGCGGTGCGACGCTTGGAGCGTGACGTACGAGCGCACGATCGAGATCGCTGTCCGCGAGAAGGTTGTGGTGCGCTTCAGCCAGTCCGGCCGGCCGATCGAGCGCTACGCCGTGGTGCTTCTCTTGTTCGATGACGGCCACTGGGACACGATCCGCGTCTACGACAACCATCTCGGTTCCCACCACATGCACCGATACACTCGTAGCGGCGGCAAGCAGGAGCCGGAGGCTTTCCACGCCGGCGCGATCAACGAAGCGATTCCCGCCGCCATCGCCCACCTCAAGGCTCATTGGGAAGCGATCATCACGTCATGGAACGCCTAGCTCACAGCAAGAACACTCCCGCCACGGACGCGTCGTTCGAGCTGCTCACGCGCATCGCTGTTGACGCCGACAGCGACGAGCGCTACCCGGATGGGACTGTCTTGGTGCCCGCAGACTCGGCCGATACATCGCTCGTGCTCTCGCGCGCGATTCGCGACCGCAGGCCAATCGCGCTGGTGTTCCCTGACGGCTCCGATGTCGTCGCACGGCCACCCGAGGCCGGCGGCCTGGTGCTCGTGATCGTGCTCGGCCTGACGAGGCTAGCCGACTTGATAGGTAGCAGTCGCGACCGGCCGACGTTCGTGCCGCGTGAGTGGGTCATGGAGTTCCACGCGGCGCCTGCTCCGCGAGAAGCCGAGTTCGTCAGCTAGAAGCCTGCGAGCTCGGTGCGGTCGCACGACGCTAGGGCGGCTACGGCTTTTGCAGTCATACCTAACGCCGCTCGCACGCGCGGTCGGCTGTTCGGATGTTGTCACGCCGTTGTCAGCGAGCACTCAAGATCCCGTGCGGCTTGTTCTACCGTTGCGTGAATCATCAGGTTTGCAGGCCGTTCGCGATGCGGATGAGAGGACTCGAACCTCCACAGAGTTACCTCCACACGGACCTGAACCGTGCGCGTCTACCAATTCCGCCACATCCGCCGGCAGGGGCCGACGATAGCAACGCCACGTCCCGGTCGCTCTCCAAGCCTCTGCTAGCCTCAGGCGCCGGCCACCGCGCCGCTATCGTCTAGGGGACTAGGACGCCGCCCTCTCACGGCGGAAACCCGGGTTCGAATCCCGGTAGCGGTATGTCCGCCTCCGGCGGCGGTCGTCACCTCGGCGACGACGGTCTCGAGCGCCGTTCCCGCCCAGCAGTAGTACGAGCTGACGGGGTTGAGGCAGTGCCCGAACATGCGGGGGTGGGTGAGTGGGCGGATCGGACCATCCGATCAGGGCCGAGAGCCCAAACGCGAGCACGAGTTCGCCGGTCTGGCGGAGCCCCTGGCCGCTCGGGACAATTACCGACTGCACACTCCTCAGATACCCGGGCGCAGTGCGCTGATCAGGAGTGCACGGTGACCACGACCTGCGCGTAGGCGGCCGGACTGGTCAGGTACCCGCAGTAGTACTTCGTCCCCGTGTGCTTTGCGAGCGCTGGTGCGCTGAGCGAGAACGGACCCGCCGCGCTGATCGTCTTGCTGTTGAATTGGAAAGCTTTGCTGTTCTTCTGCTCGGCCGCCAGCGTCGTGCTGCAAGGCGTGCCCACGTTCTCGTAGATGTACGCCGTCCCTGCGCCCGCGGCGGTGCCGGTTGCGGTCAGCGTGTAGGGCGAACCGAGCTTCACCGTGTTGTTCGATGAGCTGATCGTGATCGCGTGTCCCCACGTCGGCGGCGTCGTCGGTCCGCTGAAGGGAGCGGTCGAGCTGGTGCCGCTCGAGGCGACGGTGAGGGCCTGGTCGGCCGTCACGGTTGCGGAGCTGCTCGTCACGAGATTCGTCACGCTGACGCTGCCTTCGGCCACGCCGACGGCCGTCGCCGTGCACGAATCGGTGGTCAGCCAGACGGTTCCGAGCACGGTTGCGGCGGCATAGTTGCCCTTGGTCTGGAAGTGCCCGGTGCCGCCGTTGCCCCACAGCGAGCGCTGCGTCGGTGGCTTTGCGGGCGGCTTGTGCGCCTTCGACCGCGTTGCCTTGGTCGTCCCGCTCGCCCCGGTCGTGCCGCTGGGCGGGCACGATGCGAGCGGCCCATTGAGGGTAAGGGTTGCGACGCCCGTCGTTGCACTCTGCGAGATTGCGAACGTTCCCTTGTAGAAGAGCGCCGACACCGGGGCGGCCCCGCCGACGGAGGCTGCCGTGAGCTGCACGGTTCCGGCGTTGGTCGCAACGCTCGATCCGACCGGGAGCGTCACCGGCGCAGCCCCGAGCTTGACGAAATGAGTCATGCCGGGTCGCTCGATTCTCACCTTGCCCCCGACCCGCTGGGCGACGACGCTGACGCCGAGGACGGGGGTTGGACTCGCCGCCGCAGCGCTGCCTGCTGCGCCGGCCGCGATGCCTGCGACAGCGAGCAGCAGCGTCACGTTTCGCATCGCGCATGCCCCACTACGCCCCAGCACGACGCGCACTGTAACGGCAGCGCGCGCGCTGCGCGCAGGAGGCCTTAGCCGCCCGCTGAGACGGTGCCCACTGCCTGCTGCGCGAGCTCGGGCTCGGCCGGGCCAAGGCGCAGATCGGCGAGGCCGTAGCGCCGACGCCGGTAGCCAGGGATCCAGCGCGCCGCGCCGAGCTCCAGCAAGGTGGCCGCAGCCGCGAGCGCCGCTCCCGCGAAGACGTCGAGCAGGAAGTGGTTGCCGGTCGCGATCACGACGAAAGCCGTGATCAGCGGGTAGGCGGCCGCGAGGATCCTGACCGCCCGTCGGCGCGTCAGTGCCCAGACGACCATCGCCGACCATGCGGCCCAGGCGATGTGCAACGACGGCATCGCAGCGTACTGATCAGCCGTCTTTGCCAGGGCGCCCGTGTGGAAGTTGCCGACCGCTTGCGTCAGCGCGATCACATCGCGGAAGCCGTCGACACGCAGCATCCGCGGCGGGGCAACGGGATAGAGCCAGAAGACGGCGAGGCCGATCAGGTTGATGATCACCAGCTGCGTGCGCAGCGGGCGGTAAGTGCGCGGCTTGCGCCACCACAGATAGCCGAGCAGGCCAAAGGTCACGAAGAAGTGCGCCGCGACGTAGTAGTAGGAGAAGATCAGCCCGAACGTTGCGTGGGCAGCGACCCAGCGGTCGATGCCGAGCTCCGGCGAGATGTTCAGCGAGCGCTCGAAAGCCAGCAGGTTGGCCGCGTTGTGCAGTGCTGCGATGCGCCGCAGGGGCGCGAGGTTGTTGATCTGGTCGTAGAGCCACAGCAGCCAGACGACTACGAGGGCCTCGAGCCAGACGGGCGCGCGACCGTCCCGGCGCGTCAGGACGCGCAGCAGGACCCGCAGGCGTGAACGGGGCGCACTCGCGGGCTCGAGGGTCTCTTCTTGCGGTTGCGTCTCCATCCTTTGCTGGCTTGGGAAGCTCCTCTGCAGGCGGCGGGAAGCCGCTTGTCAACCCGTGACCGCGAGCCGCCATGGATGCTAATGGCGACCGCCGCTGCTACCACGACGTACCCTACGACATCGCGGCATCCGGGTTCTACCCGGATGCCTTCGCCCACTACCCTCCCTGCCAGTGCTCGCCTCGATCCCAAGCCCGTCGTCGAACGGGTTTCACCTCGGGCCGCTTTTCATCCACGCTTACGGTCTCGCGTACGTCGTCGGGGTTGCCGCCGCGATCGCGCTGACCCGAATCCGCTGGAAGGCGCGCGGCGGCGACCCTGACCTGGTCTACGACGTCGCCTTGTGGGCGTTTCCCGCGGGAATCGTCGGTGGTCGCCTGTACTTCATCGCGACCAGCTTCAACCAGATGCCCAAGCACTGGTGGGGGCCGTTTGCGGTCTGGGACGGCGGCATGGGCATCTGGGGCGGCGTCGCACTCGGTGCGCTCGTTGGCATCTGGCGACTGAAGCGCCACGGTGCGAACGTCGTGCAGTTCATGGATGCGGCGGCCCCGGGAATCCTCGTCGCGCAGGGGATCGGGCGCGTCGGCAACTACTTCAACCAGGAGCTCTATGGTGCGCCGAGCTCGCTCCCGTGGGCGCTCCAGATCTCGCCCGCGCACCGCTACAGCGGCTACCTGCAGTACCCGACCTTCGAGCCGATGTTCCTCTACGAGCTCGTCTGGGACTTCGTCTTCGCTGCCTTCCTGATGTCGCTTGGGCGCTTGCGCCGCGTACGGCCGCCCGGCATCTTCGCTCTATATGTCGCGGGCTACAGCGGCTTTCGCATCTTCGAGGAGACGCAGCGCATCGACCCATCGCACTACCTGTGGGGCATGCGCCTGAACTTCTACGTCGCGTCGGTGCTGTGCTTCATCGGCCTCTGCTGGTTCGCCCGGCTTCAATTCGCAAGCCGCGAGCGCCAGCCCGCAAACACCTCATGCGGCGAGGTCTCGGAACCCGCCTAGGTCCGCGCACTCGGCACACACGGAGTCCGGGATCACTCCGGCGCGCATCAGCAGGGCGAACGCCTTGCATCCGACGCAGAAGGCGAACACCGATTCGAGCGTGGCTGCCAGCAGGATCATCGCCAGCAGGACGATCGCGACGGTGCTCGCGCCGGCGAAGGCCGCGATCGCAGCGCCGGCCGTGAACACCGCACCCATCGCCTGAGCAAAGCGCTTCGGTGGTCCGGGCACGTACTTTGGCGGGCCAAGGTGCGGTGCCACCGCGGACGTCGCGAGGCGACCGAGCGGGCTCAGCTTCGGCCCGGTGAGTACGCGCGCGAGGAACCCGTAGGCGAGCACGGCCGCAAACCAGTAGTAGCCGGTCACGATCGTCGCTCCCGCGAGAACGCAGACGCCGCCGGCTACCACGCGCGCAGCTTTCTCGTTGACCGGATTGGGGAAGCCGAGGATCGCCGCCATGGGTCAAGCGTAGCGATCGCCGGCAAAAGATCACTGAGCCGGTGAACTATCTGGACCGCGATCTAGGCTCCGCATCCGCCATGCCTGACCGCACCGTCGTGATCGACCTGGGCTCGAACTCGTTCCGGCTCGTGGTCTATGACTCCGTCCCCGGACGCTACTGGCACCACAGCGACGAGATCTACGACGGCGTGCGGATCGGCGCCGGCCTGGAGCTGACCGGCGCCCTCACGGAGGAGCGGATGCAGCTCGCCCTCGAGGTGCTCGACGTGTACGCGCACTTCTGTTCCGCGAGCGGCATCTCTACGAGCAAGGTGCACGCCGTCGCGACCAGCGCGATCCGCGATGCTTCGAACGGGCGCGAGTTCCTCGGGCGGGTACGCGAGCAGACGAACCTCGACGTGGGCCTCCTCAGCCCGGCCGAGGAGGCCCACTACGCGTACCTCGCGGCGGTAAACACGACGACGTTGCGCGACGGCGTCGTCCTGGATCTGGGAGGCGGCAGCCTGCAGCTCGTCCACGTCGCCGACCGCAGCGAGCTCGAGCGCGAGTCCTGGCCGCTTGGGACCGTGAGGGCGACCGAGCGTTTCCTCGCACGCGGCTCGTCCCGCAAGCAGCGGGCTGCCCTGCGCGAGCACGTTCTCGCGCAGCTGGGGGACGCCGCCTGGCTCGAACGCGTGGGGGGGCGGATGGTCGGCATGGGCGGCACAGTCAGAAACCTCGCCTCGGCGGCAGCAACGGTGCCCGAACGCGCCGGCATCGGGGTTCACGGCTTCGTCCTGCACAAGGAGGCGCTCGAGGATTTGATCGAGCGGCTTGCGCGCGTGAGCGAGGCCGAGCGCGCACAGCTGCCGGGGATCAAGGCTGAGCGCGCGGGCATCATCCTGGCCGGAGCGGTGGTCGTCGCCGCCGTGATGGAAGCCGTCGGCGTCGCGGGCCTCGAGGTGACCGAGGCGGGTCTGCGCGAGGGCGTGTTCTTCTCGAAATACCTCGCAGCGCACGATCCGCCGCTGTTCGTGGACGTCCGCGAGTCGAGTGTGCTGAACCTCGCCAACCAGTACCAGCACGATCTCGGGCACGCGAGCCACGTCGCTCGGATCGCCCGGCACGCGTGGCTCTCGCTCGCCGCCGCCGGTGCGACGCCGGCGACGGATCTCGACGCGCCCGAGCTGTTGTGGGCCGCCGCGATGCTGCACGACATCGGCATGGCGATCGACTACGACGACCACCACAAGCACTCGCGCTACCTGGTGCTTGCCGCCGGGCTGCCCGGATACAGCCAGCGCGAGCAGGCCCTGATCGCACAGGCGGTGCGCTACCACCGCAAGGGAACGCCCGAGCTCGGCGTGCTCGGCGGAGTCTGCCTGCCCGGCGACGACCGCCTGCTGAAGGCGCTTGCCGCGGTCCTCGCGCTCGCCGAGCACCTCGACCGAAGCCGCGACGGGGCGATCGACGTCGCCGCGCTGCGCGCCGACAACGGCAGCTTCGAGCTCGAGCTCGAGATCGGCCGGCGTGGCGACGAGACGCTCGCGCGCTGGGGGGCAGAGCGCCAATCGGCGGCCTTCCGCCGCGCTTTCGGCCGCTCGCTGACGCTCGGCTGAGAGAGCGCGTCCTCTACTGTGAGTGGATGGCCGAGGACGTCTACGAGCTCTTCCAGCGCGGCAGCGCCCTGCTAGACAGCGGCGACTTCGCCGCCGCAGCCGTCCCGCTACGCAAGGCACGCGAGCTCGAGCCTGACAAGGGCTCGATTCGTGAAGCCCTCGGGCGCGCGCTCTTCCACAGCCAGCGTTACCGCGAGGCCGCGGAGGAGTTCGCCGCGCTCGCGCGCGCCGCGCCGACGAACGACTATGCGCACTTCTGTCTCGGCCGCGCCCTGCAACAGCTGGGCCGCCACAGAGAAGCCTGCCGCCCGCTCGCGATCGCCGCCTGCCTGCGCCCCGAGCGCGCCGAATATCGCGCCTACCGCGATCGCGCCCGCGCCGCGGCGACGGCCTCCCGCGCGCACTGAGCGCTCTGGCGCTTCCACGGCCGTCCTGGAACGCGGTCGAGGTCGGATCAGCGCCTGATGGTGGCAGTGCTCTACGGCCTCGGCGCGATCGCGCTGGGCGTGTCGTTGGTGCGCATACGCGCCGCGCGGCGACAGCCACCGGTGCGGTTCCTCGTCGAGCCTTACCGCAACGATCGTGCGAGCCCGGAGACGTTACGTGCCACCTGGAACTCACTGCACGCGCTGCTTGCCGGCTCGGCTCGCCGTGACCTCCGCGGCGTGCACGGCGTCCTCGCCCTCGAAGTGCACCTCGACCGTCGCGGCGGGGGCGTGCCGATCGCCTGGTTCGCGGTCAGTGCGCCGGCCGTCGTGGCGCGTCACGTCGAGGCCGCTCTGCGTGTCAGCTACCCGAACCTGCGCCTGCGCGCGCTCGAACGCGAGCTCGACGCGCCGGCCGTGCTCGTGGCGCTGCACCGGCGCACCCCGCTGCGAGCAGCTGCCAGTTCGGGCCTCGCGCCCTCGACGGCGCAGCTCGCCCGCGGCGACGCGCTGCTGCGCGCGATGGCCGCCGCGGGGCCCCCGGCGACGGTTCAAGTAGTGATGCGACCCGCCGGCGCGCTCGTCGAAGCGCTGCTCGCTCGCCCAAGTCGCGACGAGCCCGAGCGTCTGCGCGAGCCTGCCCCCGCGCTCTTCTGGGCGCAACCCCGCGTGCTCGCCGCCGACCGCCGCAGCGCCCGCGCGATCGCGAGCGCGCTCTGTGCGGGCGCCGATGCTCCTCGCCTCGTGGCGGGCCGCGCCCGCCACGTTGACGAGCTCACGGCGCGGCGCGTGCCACGGATCCCGCGGCTGCTCTACCGAATCGAGGAGCTGAGCGAGCTCTGGCAGCTGCCGTCTCCAGACTTCGCCGCGCTGCCCTGCCTGCGCAGGGCGCTGCCGCTTGCGCCGGCGCCTCCAGCGATCAGCCGGTCGCGCGCCGGGCGCGGCGTGCTGCGCGACGAGCACGGCGGGGTCACGATCGCCGTCGAGATGCGCCGCCAGCACACGGCGGTCGTCGGCGCGGTCGAGCAGGGCAAGACGTCCTTTCTGGTCGCGAGTGCGCGGCGAGGACCTCGCCCGCGAGAACTGTGCCGTGATCGTCCTCGACCCGAAGGGCGACGCCGCCGACGCGATCCTCAGCGCCGTCCCCGAGGCGCGCACTTGCACGTTTCTCGACATGGCCGCGCCGGCTGTCGGCTTCAATCCGCTCGCGGTTGCGGCCGCTCCCGACGCGATCGCAGACCAGGTCGTCGGCGCGCTGCGCGCGCTCTTTACCGAGGGCGAGGTGCGCGGCAGCTCCGACCGCTACCTGCGCAACGCGATCATCGCCGCCCTCGCCTGCGATCCCGCCGCCACGCTCTGGGACGTCGCGCGCCTACTCGAGGTCGGACCCGCGGGACACGCCGCCCGCAGCCCGAGCGGCTGAGCGGCTCCTCGAGCTGCCCGAGTACGCCGAGGTCGCGACGTTCCTCGCCGAGGAGCTCCCGGCGCAGCTCGCCGATGCTCGCTCGACGACGACCGCGAAGCTCGACGCCCCGGCGAACAAGCTCGCGCGCATCCTCAACTCGCCCGCCGTCAAGCGCGTGCTGCGCTACGACTCGTTGCAGATCGACTTCGACACGCTGATCGAGGACGCGGGCGTGCTCGTCGTTCGCGGTGCGCTTGGCGAGCTCGGTGCCGGCAACGTCGCCGTGCTGATGCAGCTGCTTCTCGGCATGCTCGATGCTGCATTGGCGCGCGTCCAAGACAGGCGTCGTCCGCAGGAACGTCGTGCCGTCGCGCTCAAGGTCGACGAGGCGCCGCTGGTGATCAACGAGACCTTCGCCCAGACGCTTGCGCTCAAGCGCTCGGCTGGGCTCGAGACCGTTGCCTGCTGGCAGACCGACGCGCAGTGGCCGCTCGAGCTTCGCGAACAACTCGACGCCCTCTTCGCGCACCGCGTGCTGTTCGCCACTGCCTCGAGCGCCGACGCTCGCGCTGCCGCCGGGCTGCTGCTCTCGGAGTTCTCAGACCAGTTGCGCGGCGCCGGCGACGAGACCATGCGGCTGGCTACCCCCGATGTCCGCCTGCACCTCCCGCGCTACACGGCGATCGTCAGTTGGACAACCGCGCGTGGGCGTGAGCGGCCGTTTCTGGCAACGACACTCCCGGTGACGATCGATCGCGAGCGCATCGCGCACCACGCCGCGCGCCAGCTGCGGCGCAGCGCCAAGCCCCCTCGCGTCTGCAGTCGCCCCGACCAAGCGCGCAGTCGCCCCGCGCAATCCCGCAGTCATCCGAAGCGAACCCGGCGAGCTACCTCGAGCTCCGCGCGCTCGACGAGGCGACGAGCGTGCGCTGGCTGCGAACGCCACCGCATCGCCGCGACTCGCCTCGACGCAGCCGACCGAGCGCTGCTCGAATGGCTCGCGGCGGCGCGCTGCGCGCTCACGACGCAGATCCACCGCCGTTTCCGTCCCGGCCAGGCGCTCACCGGCACGCAGCGCCAGCTCAAACGCCTCGCTGACGCCGGCCTCATTGCGCGTTTCCAGCTCCATCGTCCCGACGGTGGCGGCATCCCCCAGTGCGCCGCCGTGACGCCGAACGCGCTTGCCCTGCTCGCCACTGCGGCCCGCAAGGCGCCGGCGCTCGACAATGCGTCGCTGCCCGCGCTCAAGGCCGACGTCCACACCACCGCCTATCTCCTTGCGCTCGAGCAGGCCGCAGGTGGCGCGATCCGCGAGGTCCTCGGTCCCGGTCGCGCCGCGATCAGCCCGCCGAGCTCGCAACTCGAGCTCGGGCCCGGCATCCACCCGCGCGGGTTTGCGAGCCCGAGCGCGCTGCGCCCAGCCGCCGCCGTCGAGCTCACAACCGGCGACCTGCTGATCACGTTCGACGCCGGCGGCGAGCTCAACTGGCTGTGCGCCTATGACGCCTTCGTGAGCGGCTGGTCGCAGGCCCTGGCGCGCTACAAGCGCCAAGCCAGCCGACCACGGGTGGCCGTCGTCTGCACCAGCTGCGAACGCGCGCAGGTCGCCGCGACCGAAGCCGCGAGCATCCTGACGGCGACGCTTGCGCGCATCGGCGAGGAACCCTCCACGTGGCAGCGCCCGGGACACAGCCAGATCCTCTTCACGGCCGAGTCCGACCTGCACGCGGGCGACCCGCGAGCCTGGAGCGCAGGGGGGACCCTGACAACGCTGCTGAGCGCGCAGCCGCCAACCGCCGCGGTGCAGCCACCCTGGCACTGAGCGCAACTGCAACCCCGCCAGCGGCTAGCCTCGCGGCCCTTCTAACTAACTCCCCGCCAGCAAGCTTCCGCCACAACCTCCTTTGCTGTCCCTCCAGCGCCTCTGGCGTCGGTTCAAGCCGACAACGACCCGCGCGGAGGAGGCAGATGACAGTCAACAGGCTCCGCAGCTACCGCTCAGCGACCGGTGAGGCGCGGCAGATCGTGCTGATCGACGCCGCCGGTGGCTCGCGGCTTGTCCTCGACCGACTCCCGGGCGGCGAAGACGCCCGCCTGCTCGCCCATCTCGCTGCGGATGAGCCAGACGCGAACGGACGACTGGTCTGCGCTGACTATCTCGCGAACAGCGATCGCGCATGCCGCACGCTGCGCGCGCGCGACCTGCAGCTTCCGGGTGAGGGGATGGTCGGGGCCACGGGACGCCAGCCACCGCCGACACCGTCGTCGGTGCTCGTCGACGCGGCAGGTGTTCGTTATCGCCTTGCTGCGACGCAGTTGCCGCGCGAAATTCGCTGGCAGCGCGAGCAGGACGGGCAGATCAGTGTCGTCAGCGCGCGCGAGGTCGTCGCTGCGCTGCAGGACTACGAGCCCGTCTGTACGTTGACGCGCGCTGCCATTCGTAGGTGGCGCTCGGACCGGCGGATCTCGGTTGCAAGGCTCGGGCTCGAGCTGCGCCGCATCGAGACAAGCCCGATCGTCCTCAACCGCCGGCTGCGGGAGGCGGTCGTGAGCGCGGTGCGTGAGCGCGGCGTGAGCCTCAGCGCGATCGCGGTCGCTTGCGGGCGCGAGAAGCACGACCAGCACGGCAACGGCTCGGGTGAGACGAGCTGGCTGCTGCGGCGAGTCGGTCTCGCCCCAGATCGCGCGCGCGGAGTCTGCAACCCGTGGGTTCACAGTGACACGCTGGCGCTGATCGCACGGGAAGGGCTCGGGATCGCGCCACGCGAGGTCGAGCTCGGCTGAGGCTGCTCGTCGTCGGTAGCCGCGAGCTCGAATCTGCCCTCACACAGGTGAGCGTGAGCCGTACGGATCCGGCGCCTGCGATCGTCGTCTGTGACGACCCGCGGCTGGTCCGCGAGCTTGCACTGCACCACCCACTCGTGCTCGCGGTGCTCGGGCCTGGCGATGACGTCGTGCGCGCGCTGGAGGACGGTGCTGCCAGCGTCGTTCGCGCCGGCGCTCGGGCGGAGCTGATCGCCCGGGCGCGAGCGCTCTTGCGACGCGCGCCGGCGCCGCGCTTGAGCCGGGGCGAGCGGCTGTTGCTCGCGTGCCTCGCCTCTAAGCCGGGGCACGTCTTCACCAAGGAGGAGCTTCGTCGCGCGGTCTGGGGCGAGCACGCGCCGCCCAGCACAGGTCGCGCGCTCGAGACGCAGGTCACGCGCCTGCGCCGCGCTATGGGGCCAGACGGTCCGGCGCTCGTAACGGTTTGGGGCGTCGGCTACCGGCTCGACAGACCCTGAAGCTGGGCGTCCGCGGCGCGAAGCGTCCGCCTGCGACCCACACAAACACGACCAAGGCAACCCGAGGAGGGTTCATATGTTCGAGAACTGGAGCGTGCTCTTGGGCGCGCTTGGATGCTGTGCGTGCGCTTGGCTGCGGCCGCGGCGGCGCGCGCATGTACCTGGAACGCTGGCGATCGGCACCGGCGGCGACCGGCGGTCCGTGCGCCTGCCGTTCGCCGCGGACAGCGGCAGCCACACGCTGATCGTCGGCGCAACCGGCTCCGGGAAGACGGTCACCGAGGCGTTGATGCTCGACCGGGCGATCGCGGGCGGGCACGCCGCGGTGGTCGTCGATCCGAAGGGCGACCGGCTGCTGCGCGAGACGGCGCGGCGCGCGTCGATTGCGGCCGGCCGGCGCTTCATCGAGTGGACGCCGCAGGGGCCGGCGATCTACAACCCGTACGGGCACGGCAGCCCGAGCGAGATCGCCGACAAGGCGCTCGCCGCGGAGCGCTGGAGCGAGCCGCACTACCAGCGCCAGGCGCAGCGCTACCTGGCAACTGTTGCGCGCGCGCTTGCGGCGGCGGGCGAGGTTGCATCGCCGCGGCGCCTGCTCGAGCTGATGGACGTTCGCGAGCTCGAGCTCGTCGCGCGCGGGTTGACCGACGAGCGGCTTGCTCGCGAGATCTATGCCTACCTCGACTCACTCGACGCACGCGCTCGCGCCGGCCTTGGCGGCGTGCGCGACCGCGTTGCGGTCCTCGTCGAGTCCGAACTCGGGCGCTGGCTCGAGCCGCGCGACGGTCGCTCGGGAGCTCGACCTGCTCGCGGCGGTCCGCGAGCGAGCCGTCGTCTACTTCCGTCTCGATGCGGACCGGCTGCCCGTTGCTCGGGCAGATGCTTGCGGCGGCGATCGTGCAGGACCTGCTGACGGTCGCCGCGGCCTGCCAGGGCGAGCCGGTGCCGAGCATCGTCGCGATCGACGAGTTCTCGGCGATCGGCGCGGGCGCCGTCGCGCGCCTGTTCGGACGCGCGCGAGCCGCGGGGATGAGCCTCGTGCTCGTCACGCAGGAGCTCGCGGACCTGCGGGCAGTCGACGCCGAGCTCCTCGAGCAGGTGATCGGAAACGTCGAGGCGGTCATCGCGCACCGCCAGAACGTTCCGGCGTCAGCCGAGCTCGTCGCGCAGATCGCAGGAACGCGCCTCGTCTGGAATCGGACCGAGCAGCTCGAGCGCTCGGTGCCGACCGGGCGCGCGACTCGCACCCGCGGGCGCGAGTACGTCATCCACCCGGATGCGATCAAGGCGCTGCCGGTGGGCTGCGCGGCGGTCGCGATCACGGGGTCGGGGCGTTGCGCCCTGGCACGCATCGACCACCCATGAGAAAGGAGCAACGATATGAGTGAGGTGATCCTCGACTGGCTCGCGGGCATCGGTGCCGCGGGTCTGGCTGAGATCGCGGATGCCGCAGCCGTTGCGCCGGCAACCGCCGCTCGGCGCGTCCGGCGCCTCGAGGCGGAGGGACTCGTCCAGACGGCGCGCCTACTGCACGGCCGTCCGGCGCTCATCGCGATCACAGCTGCGGGGCTGCGCGCGGCGGGGCGGCAGGAGCTTGCGCCGCCGCGCGTATCGAGCGCCGGGTTCGCGCACACACTCGAGTGCGCGCGCGTGGAGCGTGCGCTCGTGCACCGGCTCGCGGGGCGCTACACAGTGCACTCCGAGCGCGAGCTGCGCGCCTGGGAGCGCGCCTGCGGCGGCGTGGTCGCGAGCGCCGAGCTGCGGTTCGGCCCGTGCGGTGCCCGTGAGCGCCATCGGCCGGACCTCGTCTGCGTGCCGGTCGCACGCGACGAGCTACCCGTTGCGGTGGAGGTCGAGCTGACCGTGAAGGCGCCCGCACGGCTGCGCGAGATCGTGCGTGGCTGGGCGCGGTGCCGTTGCGTGGCGCACGTCGTCTACTACGCGAGCCCACCGGTCATGCGACCGCTCGCGCGGGCGATCGCCGACGAGCGCGCGGCTCACACCGTGCGCGCGTCAGAGCTCGCTCGTGCGGGCGAGCTCTGAGTAGGGGCGACACCAGGCCAGCGTCGCACAGTCCCATCCCAAGCGCTTCGTAGCGTGCGATCTGCGGACGCACGACCAAGAAAGGAGCATGGATGGGATCGATCAACAGGGTCGTCGTGGTGGGGAACCTGACGCGCGACCCTGAGTTGCGCTCGACCGCAAGCGGGACGAGCGTCTGCCGGATGCGCATCGCCTGCAATACGCGCTGGCGCAGCGCCGAGACGGGGGAGTGGGAGGAGAAGCCGAACTTCTTCGACGTCACCGTGTTCGGCGCCAGCGGTGAGGCGTGCGCGAGGTTCCTCGAGAAGGGACGGCCGATCGCGGTCGATGGGCGTCTCGACTGGCACGAGTGGCAGACCGACGCTGGCGAGCACCGTCAGGCCGTCGGGTTGCTCGCCGAGAGTGTCGAATTCCTCTCCTCGCGCAGCGCGAGCGAGCCAGAGGGCGCGCAGGCGGAGCGCGAGGAGGAGCCGATACCGTTCTGAGTCGTTGCGGCCGGCGCGGACAGCGCCGCGCCGGCCGCGCGATCAAATACGCTCGCGCGGCGTGCAGAAGAGCCCTGATCAAGCCATCCGACCGATCGCTGTTCGAACCTACGCGGTCGGGCGCGAGAAGATCCGCGAGTACGCCGGCGCGGTGGGCGAGACCGAGCCGCTGTACCTGGACCTGGACGCCGCCCGCGCGGCGGGCACCCTGACCTCGTGGCGCCGCCGATGTTCGCCGCCGTCTATTGCGGCGGCGCTTTCGAAGCGGCGATGCATGATCCGGACGTCGGTCTGGACCTGCCGATGCTGCTGCACAGCGCGCAGGAGTTCGAGTGGGGCGAGCTCGTCGTCGCCGGCGACGAGATCACGACCGAGATCGCATTGAGCGACGTGAGCGAGCGCCTCGGCATGCACTTCTACACCTTCGTTTCGCGGTCGCGCAACCAGCGCGGCGAGGAGGTTTGCCGCGGGACCTGGACCTTGCTCGTGCGGGCCGCGCTGATGCCCGCGGGCTCCGAGCACGACGGCGATCCAGCAGAGCTGCGTGCGACGCCCGCCCGCTATGTCACCTACCGCTATGCAGGCGCATCGGGCGACTTCAATCCGATCCACCTCGACGACGCGTTTGCGCGGTCGGTCGGACTGCCGAGTCGCATCCTGCACGGCCTCTACACGATGGCGCTCGTCGCCCGGGCGCAAACTGAGTCCGCCGGCGGGCCTGGCAGGCTGAAGCGACTCGCGGTCCAGTTTCGCGGCGCCGCGGTGCCCGAGCAGGAGATCGTCGTCACCTCGAAGCTCGTCGAGGTGCACGACGGGCGCGCGATCGTGAGCGCGACCGCGACGCAGGCGGGCAAGGCGATCATTCGCAACGCGACGGTCGAGCTCGAACAGGGGTGACGGGCCGAGCGCCCGGAAGGACGTAGGGGTGGCACCCGTAAAATCGAGTTCGATGGTGGACTCCAACCTCAACTTGCCCGAGCACGATCCGAACCGCACGCTGACCGCACGCCAGGAGGCGATCCTGCTCAAGGTCGTCGAGAGCTATGCCGCGACAGGCCAGCCCGTTGCGTCAAAGACGCTCGCGGCCGACCCTGGCCTCGCCGGCGCGCCGTCGACGATCCGCAACGAGCTGGCGCTGCTCGAGGAGCACGGGCTGCTCGCGCACCCGCATACCTCGGCCGGGCGGATGCCGACCGAGGCGGGCCATCGTTACGTTGTCGATCGCCTCCTCATGGCGCCCTCGCGCCTCGAGCTGGATGCGCCGATCGCGCTGAGTCCCGACCGCCGCGAGCTCGATGCAGCACTGCGCGCGACGACGGAGGCGCTCGCTGAGATGACGAACCTGCTTGCCGTCGCATCGGCTCCGACGACGCCGCGGGCGACGGTTCACCGCGTCGAGGTCCTGACGCTGCCGGGCGGCTCGGTCATGGTCGTCGTCATCACATCGACCGGCGGGATCTCCAAGTTCCTGCGCGCCTTCAACGCGCCGGTCGACTCGGGCCTCGTCAACTGGGCCGCCGAGTATCTCAACGACCGTGTCGGCGGCCTGCCGATCGGCGCGCGGATGCTCGCACAGCGCCTCACCGGCGACGGCGAGCTCGGAGTGCGCGAGCGCGCGTTCATCGAACAGCTCGCGCCCGCGTTCGCCAACCTGTCCGTCGGTGGCGAAGACGTGCTCTATGTCGACGGCACCGCAAGGTTGCTCGGCGCCCACCGCTTCGCGAATGTCGAACAGGTGAACGAGCTGATGGCCCTGATCGAGGAGCGCGTCGCGCTCGTCGAGGTGCTGCGCCGCGCGCTCGCCGAGCGCACGACGTTCGTGCGGATCGGTCACGAGAATGACCTTCCCGGGCTGCAGACGCTTTCGATCGTCGCCTCTCCGTACGGGGACACGCAGCGCAGGCTCGGCAGCGTGTCCGTGATCGGGCCCGTGCGGATGGATTACAGGGTCGCGATCGCGAGCGTGCGGGCCGTCGCGCGACAGCTGTCGCGATTCGTAGAGGACATCTACGGCGAGGCGTGATCGGTCGCTTGGCAGGACCGCCCTCGCTGGGAGCTGATTGATGGCGCGCTCGGCACAGCCCCGCGACCCCTACGCCGTGCTCGGCGTTTCGCGCGACGCGAACGATGCGCAGATCAAGAAGGCGTTCCGGGCGCTGGCGCGCGAGCTTCACCCGGACACCAACCCCGACGATCCGCAAGCCGAGGAGAAGTTCAAGCAGGCCGCCGAGGCCTACGAGATCCTGTCCGATCGCGAACGCCGCGCGACCTACGACCGCTTCGGCTACGAGGGCCTGCGCTCCGGCGGCTATCAGCCGAACTTCGATCAGTTCGGCTCGGTCAGCGACCTCTTTGAGGCGTTCTTCGGTGCGGGAGCCGGCGGGATCTTTGGTGGCGGGGGTCGGCGCCGCGGGCCCGCCTCGGGCGGGGACGTGGGCATCGAGCTCTCGATCGAGCTCGTCCAGGCCGCCGCCGGCGGGTCGTTCGAGCTTGCCTACGAGGCCGTCGACCGTTGCGAGAACTGCCACGGCAACGGCGCCGAGCCGGGAACGCCGATCGAGACGTGCACGCGCTGCAGCGGCTCCGGCCAGCTCCAGGGGGTAACACGCACCCCGTTCGGCCAGGTCGTCCGCACAGTCGTCTGCGATAACTGCGGCGGCGACGGCCGCGTCGCAAAAGAGCCCTGCCACCTCTGCAACGGTCGCGGGCGCAAGCTCGGCA
Source organism: uncultured Solirubrobacterales bacterium (assembly GCA_963773395.1). Taxonomy (GTDB): domain Bacteria; phylum Actinomycetota; class Thermoleophilia; order Solirubrobacterales; family Solirubrobacteraceae; genus Palsa-513. The sequence continues at coordinate 183,694 of CAVZAY010000002.1, forward strand.
CGCGGACGATCAGCGTCGATATCCCGGCCGGCATCGCCGACGGCCAGCGCGTGCGGTTGAGCGGGCGCGGTCACGCCGGTGAAGCGGGCGCGCCGCCCGGGGACCTCTACGTGCTCGTGCACGTGGCCGAGGACGAGCGCTTCCATCGCGAGGGCGACGACCTCGTGACGGTCGCCGACATCGCAGGCCCGCTGGCTGCGCTCGGAGCGACCGTCGCGGTGCCGACGCTCGACGGCGAGGCAGAGATCGCTATCGCCCCGGGCACGCAGCCGGGCGAGCGGATCGTGCTGCACGGCAAGGGCATGCCGCGCTTGCGCCGCCACGGGCGCGGCGACCTGATCGTCGTGGTCAACGTTCAGGTCCTGCGGAACCTGACCGATGAGCAGCGCGAGCTACTCGAGCGGTTGGGCGCGACGATCAGCGAGAGCAACCTGCGGGAGGACGGGTCGGTTCGCGCGAAGCTGCGCCGCTGGCTGAACGACCACGCCGCGTGATTCGTCTCGGCGTTCGTGTCGCGCGCGAGAACGCCGAGGCGGCGCTGCTCGACCTGCTCACCTTCAGTCCCGCCGGCGTCGAGGAGTGCGAGATCGACGCCGCGACGATCGAGTACGTGCTTTACGGATCGGCGTACGAGCTGCCGAGCGACGGCGCGCTGCGCGCGCAATTGGCGGGCGTGCTGATCGAAACGCAGCGCAGCGAAGTCGCCGACGACTGGCAGGAGCGCTGGCGCCAGTTCCATCGGCCGACGACGGTCGCGGAGCGCATCCACGTCCGCGCGCCCTGGCATGAGCCGTGCGGCCCGGGGCTGATCGAGCTCGTGATCGAGCCGGCACAGGCGTTCGGAACCGGCGCGCACGCGACGACCCGGATGTGCCTGGAACTGCTCGTCGCGCTCGAGCACCGGGGCGAGGCTCATGGCTCGTTGCTCGACGTCGGCTGCGGCTCGGGCGTCCTCGCAATCGCGGCGGCGAAGCTCGGGTTCGCGCCGGTCATCGCCCTCGACAACGACCCGCTGGCGGCGCGGGCGACAGCCGAGAACGCGATCGCGAACGGGATTCAGCTCGATGTGCGGCTCGCCGACCTCGAGCACGATGAGCTGCCGGCTGCGCGAACCGTCGTCGCGAACCTGTTGCTCGAGCCGCTCCTCGCGCTGGCGGTCCGGCTCGAGCGCAAGCCGGCCCATCTGATCGCCTCCGGCCTACTCGAGCACCAGGGCGAGCGGCTCGCGAGCGCCCTGGCGATGCACGAGCTCGTTCGCCGCCGCGAGCGGGAATGGCTCGCAGTCCTTTACGAGCGCGGCCCCCGCGTATCCTCTCAGCGAGCGATGTCGATCACCGACACCATCAAGGCGGACATCGCCACCGCGATGAAGGCCCACGAACCGGAGCGTGTCGGCGCGCTGCGCCTGCTGCTCTCGGAGCTACAGAGGGCTGCGAAGGACGGCGCGAGCGACGAGCTGGCGGTGCTCCGTCGTGAGCGCAAGCGCCGCGGCGAGTCAGAGCGCGCGTACCGCGACGGCGGGCGCGAGGACCTGGCGCAGGTTGAGGCGCGCGAAGCCGCGCTGATCGGCGGCTACCTCCCGGCCGAGCTCGACGATGCCGAGCTCGCGGAGATCGTCGCGCGAGCGATCGCGCAGGCCGGCGCGAGCACCCAGCGCGACCTCGGCAAGGTGATGCCGATCGCGATCGCCGAGGTCGCGGGACGCGCCGACGGGCGTCGCGTCTCCGAGCAGGTTCGCGACGCGCTACCCGCAACGTGAGAAGGCAGATCGACCTCTCGAACGACCTCGCGGCCGCGCTCACGGCGGATCAGGAGGCGTTGCTGCGCGCGCTTGAGCGCCAGCTCGACAGCGGCGTCTTCCTGCGCGGCAACCGGCTCACGCTCGACGGCGAGGCCGGAGCGGTCGAGGACGGCCGGCGTACCGTAGAGGAGCTCGAGCGCCTGTCCGAGCGCGGCCACGGCCTGTCGGAGGCGACGATCGCGAGCGTGCGCGGCGAGCTTGGAGCCGAGCGCTCACCGGCGCAGCTGCTCGACGACGTCGTCTGGACGCACCGGGGGCGGCGTATCGCGCCGAAGACGGTCGGGCAGAAGCACTACGTCGACGCGATCCGCGCGAACACGATCACGTTCGGCATCGGCCCGGCGGGGACCGGCAAGACGTTCCTCGCGGTCGCCGCGGCGGCCGCGGCACTGTCGCGCCGCGAGGTCAATCGGATCATCCTGACTCGGCCCGCCGTCGAGGCCGGCGAGCGTCTCGGTTTCCTCCCCGGCGATCTGATGGCGAAGATCGATCCGTACCTGCGTCCGCTGTTCGACGCCCTCAACGACATGCTCGACCCCGAGCGCGTGAGCCAGCACATCGAGCGCGGCGTGATCGAGATCGCGCCGCTCGGGTTCATGCGCGGGCGCACGCTCAACGATTCGTTTGTGATCCTCGACGAGGCGCAGAACACGACGCCGGAGCAGATGAAGATGTTCCTGACGCGGCTCGGCTTCGGCTCGCGGATGGTGGTGACGGGTGACATAACCCAGGTCGACCTTCCGCGCGACCAGCAGTCGGGCCTGATCGTCGTGGGCGACATTCTCGGTGGCGTGGACGGCGTGCAGTTCGTGACGCTCTCCGGCAACGACGTCGTGCGCCATCGCCTCGTCCAGCGCATCGTCGAGGCCTACGACGAGCACTCGTTGCGCTCGGCGCCGGAGCTCGCCACGCAGCGCGCGCGCAAGCAGTAGATGCTCGACGTCGAGATCGTCGGCCCGGTTCCGCCGGCGCTCACGGCGGACGAGATCACGAGGCTCGCCACCCGCACGGTGGCGACCGCGCAGATCACGGAGGGTCACCTCGCGATCGAGTTCGTCGACGCTCCCCTGATCGCCTCGCTGAACGAGGAGCACCGAAGCCACGCCGGCCCGACCGACGTCCTCTCGTTCCCGATCGACGGGCCCGGACCGGCCGTCGCCCCGCGCGAGCTCGGCGACGTCGTGATCTGCCCCGAGCACACCGACGATCTTCGCGCCGCTGTCGTCCACGGCGTCCTCCATCTGCTCGGCATGGACCACGAGACCGACGACGGCGAGATGCTCGCGCTCCAGTCCGAGCTGCTGGACCAGTGAGCACTCACGCCGGCTTCGTCGCGCTCGCCGGGCGTCCGAACGTCGGCAAGTCGACGCTCACGAACGCGCTCGTCGGCGCCAAGGTGGCGATCGTCTCGGATCGCCCGCAGACGACGCGCCGCGCGATTCGCGGCGTCGCGACGGGCCCCGACTGGCAGCTCGTCCTCGTCGACCTCCCCGGGGTGCAGCGGCCACGCGACGCGCTGACCGAGCGCATGGCCTCGAGCGTCGAGCGCGAGCTGACCGACGCCGACGCGGTCCTTTTCGTGCTGAACGCGACGGAGCGCATCGGCGCGGGCGACCGGCGCATCGCCGCGCGCCTGGCCGCGACCACGCTTCCGATCGCGGTCGCCGTCAACAAGGTCGACCGCCTGCCGCGGGAGCGCGAGGCGCAGGCGCTGCTCGATGCCGCGGCGCTCGCCCCCGAGCGTGCAGAGGTCTTCCCGGTCTCGGCGCGCACCGGCAGCGGTGTCAGGGCGCTGCTCGAGCACCTCGTCTCACTGCTGCCGGACGGTCCGTTCCTCTACGAGCCCGACCAGCGCACGGACCTCTCCGAGCGTGCCCATCTCGCCGAGCTGATCCGCGAGCAGGTCCTGCGCCGCACCTTCCAGGAGATCCCGCACGCGGTCGGGGTCGTCGTCGAGGAGTTCGACTCCGGCCCCGAGCTGACTCGCATCGAAGGGCTCATCTGGGTCGAGACGGCCTCGCAGAAGGCGATCGTGGTCGGCCACGCCGGCCACATGATCAAGGCGATCGGGACCGCGGCGCGCCGCGAGCTCGAACGCGAGCTCGCCACGCGCGTCTACCTCGCGCTGCGCGTCGACGTCCGCCGGCGCTGGCGCACGGACGATGCCCTGCTGGATCGCCTGGGCCTTGATTAGTGGTGTGGTCGGCGGCGCGCTGGCGCGCACTTCCGGCCGCTAGCGCCACACCCGGGTGCGCCAACGGCTCGTCGGCGACGACCCGCCGTCGCGATCGGTGCGCCCGCAACCCCTAACATCGCTGGTCCAATGAGCGCCGAGATCGTCTTCGATGAGCGCGGCCTCGTGCCGTGCATCGTGCAGGACTGGCAGACCGGCGAGGTCCTGATGTTCGCGTTCACGAACGCCGAGGCGATCGAGCGCACGCGCGCGTCGGGCGAGCTGCACCTCTACAGCCGCTCGCGCGGCGAGATCTGGCACAAGGGAGCGACATCGGGCAACACGCAGGCGGTGCGCGCGCTGCGGGTGGACTGCGACGGTGACGCGCTGCTCGCGCTCGTCGAGCCCGCCGGACCGGCCTGCCACACGGGTGAGCGTACGTGCTTCCACAACGGCGAGCTCGAGCCTGCGGCGCCGTTCGAAGTGCTTCCTGCGCTCGAGCGCACCCTCGCGCAGCGCGCCCGCGAGCGGCCCGCGGGCTCGTACACGGTCGAGCTCCTCGATGACCGGCAGCGCGCAGGCGCGAAGGTGCTGGAGGAGGCCGAGGAGGTGACACGCGCCGCACGCGAGGAGTCCGACGAGCGCGTCGACGAGGAGGCCGCTGACGTTCTCTACCACCTGCTGGTGCTGATCGCCGGGCGCGAGCGACGGCTGCTAGACGTGGAGCGGGTGCTCGATGGCCGTCGCCGCTAGCCCGTCGCTCGAGCAGATCCGCGCTCGGGCGGGCGAGCACGTCCTGATCCCGATCACGCTCGAGCTGATCGCCGATCGCGAGACGCCCGTGTCCGCCTTCCTCAAGCTGCGTGATCATGGGCCGGCGTTCCTGCTCGAGTCAGCCGAGCAGGGCCTGCGCTTTGGCCGCTACTCGTTCATCGGCTTCGCCCCGCGCGAGGTCATCCGCTGGTCGCTCGGCGACCCCGGCGACCCGTACGCGCTCGCCGCGGCGGCGGTCGCGCGCTCGAGTCAGGCACCGCTCGAAGGTCTGCCTCCGTTCGCGGGCGGCGCCGTCGGCTACTTCGGCTACGACCTGGTGCGCACGGTGGAGCAGCTCGGCGAGCCGAATGAGGATCAGCTCGGCCTGCCCGACATGGCGTTGATGCTCACCGACGTGCTGGTCGTCTTCGATCATCTCAAGCACACGCTCACGATCCTCGCCAACGTCGACGGCGGGGAGGGCGACCTGACCGTCGCCTATGAGCGTGCGACGGTCGCGATCGAGGCGGTCCGCCGCCGTCTGGAGGCTCCGGTGCCGCTGCCCCCGGACCCACTCGCGGTCCGCCCGCTGCCCGAGTTCCGCTCGAACATGACGCGCGAGCGGTTCGAGCGGATCGTTGCGCGGATCATCGAGTACATCTACGCCGGCGATGCCTTCCAGGTTGTCCCGTCGCAGCGCTGGTCGGCGGAGGTCGAGCTGGACGCCTTCTCGATCTACCGCGGCCTGCGCGTCGTCAACCCGAGCCCCTACATGTACTTCCTCGACTTCGGCGATTTCCAGCTTGCGGGCGCGAGCCCCGAGCCGCTGATCACCGTGTCCGGGCGACGCGTCACGACGCGTCCGATCGCTGGCACGCGTCCGCGCGGCTCGGATCCCGCGGAGGACGCGAGGCTCGAAGCCGAGCTGCTCGCCGATCCGAAGGAGCTCGCCGAGCACATGATGCTCGTCGACCTCGGTCGCAACGACCTCGGCCGCGTTTGCGAGTACGGCAGCGTTCATGTCGAGACGCTCGAGGAGATCGAGCGCTACAGCCACGTGATGCACATCGTGAGCACGGTTGCGGGCACCCTGCGCGAGGACGTCGGCGCGATGGATGCGCTGCGCGCAACGCTTCCGGCCGGCACCCTCTCGGGCGCGCCCAAGGTCCGCGCGATGCAGATCATCGACGAGCTCGAGCCGGTCAAGCGCGGCGGCTACGGCGGCGCCGTCGGCTACCTGGCCTACAGCGGCGACCTCGACACCGCGATCCACATCCGCACCGTCGTCGTCAAGGACGGCGTCGCCCACGTCCAGGCGGGTGGCGGCACGGTCGCCGACGCCGAGCCTGCCAAGGAGTTCCGCGAGTCGGAGGCGAAGGCGCGCGCCGTACTGCGTGCGATCGAGCTCGCCGGCCAGCAGCCCGACTGGCCTTAGCGCGCGCTCATCGCGTCGCGGCCAGCTGCAGTGACAGGCGGCACTGCTCGACGAGCTCCCGAACGATCTCCTCGAGGCGGTGCTCGAGCTCGCGGTCAACGAGCCGTCCACCGCCATCAAGGGCCTCGGCCGCATACGGCACCGGAAGATCCCGATCGAGCACCCGCGCGCCCGCGGTCGCGAGGACTTTGCGCAGCTCGGCCTGTGCCCAGACGGCTCCGAACATCGAATGGCTGGCGCCGATCACGGCGGCGTTCTTGGCGCGGATCGCCGGATCCTCGAAGGGCCGCGAGGCCCAGTCGATCGCGTTCTTGAGCTGGCCGGGGATCGATGCGTTGTACTCAGGCGTGGCGAACAGCAGCCCGTCTGCCGCGGCGATCGCTTCGCGCCAGTGCTCGACCGCCTCGCCCGGATCGTCCTCGTCGTCCTCGTCGAACGGCGGGATCGCCTTCAGCGCTTCGAAGCGCACGTACTCGACGTCGTCCGGCAGCAGCCGCGAGGCGACGGCGAGGAGACGCGTGTTGTGCGAGTCAGCCCGCAGGCTCCCGGAGACGCCGAGGATGCGCATCGCCGGTTATGCCTCGTCGACCTTGCGCAGCTCGAGCTCGGCGATCAGCGTGACCTCGTTGCCTACCACGGGGATTCCGCCCGGCAGCTGGGCGGCGAAGTCGACCCCGAACTCGATGCGATCGATCGTCGTCGAGAGCTCGATACCCACGCGCGGGTTGCCCTCGGGGTCCGCCGGGCTGTAGGTGATCTCGCCGCTCGCGTGTACGCGCTTTGTCGTCGCCTTGATCGTGAGGTCGCCGTCGATCTCGAGCGTGCCGTCATCGCCGACCGCGACGTCGGTCGAGCGGAAGCTGATCTCGGGGTAGCGCTCGGCGTCGAAGAAGTCGGGTGACTTGAGGTGCGCGGCTAGGTGCGGCTCCTTGACCTCAACGCTTGCCGCCTCGACGTCACCCGCGAGCTCGAGCTCGCCGGAATCGCTGACGTTGAGCGTGGCCTGCGCCTCTGCGAAGCCACCGCGGAACTTGCCGGCGCCGAAGTGACGCACCGTGAAGCTCACGTTGGAGTGGACGGGGTCTGATCTGTAGGTCCCCGCGGCGATCGTGGTCACTGTTGCTGTGGGCATAGCGCCTCCTTGGCCTATGTAATTGCTTGCGCAAACAAGTATAGCACGATGCGTCAATGCTCCGTCAAGGGAGATGCCCGCTAGATTCGTTTCCCATGCGTGCACTCGTGCTCGACAACTACGACTCGTTCACCTACAACCTCGTGCAGTACCTCGGCGAGCTCGGGGCCACCGTCGAGGTCGTGCGCAACGACCAGGCGAGCGTCGATGAGCTGCTCGAGCGCCAGCCGGAGCGCGTCATCGTCTCGCCTGGGCCTTGCACGCCCAACGAGGCGGGGATCTCGCTCGAGGTCGTGCGCCGCTTCCCCGAGCGCGGTGTCCCGACGCTCGGCGTGTGCCTCGGACACCAGGCGATGGCGCAGGCGTTTGGCGGCAAGGTCGTCCGCCACGAGCCGGTCCATGGCAAGACGGCGTCGATCGAGCACGACGGTCGCACGATCTACGACCAGCTGCCGAGCCCGCTCACGGTCGGGCGCTATCACTCGCTGGTCGTCGCCGACGCGCTGCCTGACTGTCTCGAGGTCTCGGCCCGTGGCGACGGCGTGATCATGGGCATACGCCACCGCGAACTGCCCGCTGAAGGCGTCCAATTCCATCCTGAGTCGGTCCTCACCGACAGGGGCATCGAGCTGCTGCGCAACTTCCTGCGATGAACGAGCCGCCGAACGCGATCGTCACCGCCGCCCTCGATGAGCTCGCTTCCGGCCGAGACCTCAGCGCCGAGCAAGCGGCGGAGGTCCTCGCCGAGATCATGTCCGGAGAGGTCTCGCACGCCCAGATCGCGGGGTTCCTGATCGCGCTGCGCACGAAGGGCGAGACCGTCGCCGAGATCGTCGGGCTCGCGCGCACGATGCGCGAGCTCGCGATACCGGTGCCGGTAGCGCGCGAGGGGCTCGTCGACACCGCCGGCACCGGCGGCGGGCGTTCGACCTTCAACGTGTCGACGACGGCGGCGCTGATCGCGGCGGCGACCGGCTGCGCCGTCGCCAAGCACGGCAACCGCTCCGCGACCAGCCGCTCGGGCTCGGCCGACCTGCTCGAGGCGCTCGGCGCGCGGATCGACCTCGCACCAGAGCGCGTCGCCCGCTGCATCGACGAGGTCGGGTTCGGCTTCATCTTCGCTCCCGCGCACCACCAGGCGACGCGCTTCGTGATCCCGGTACGCAGGGACCTCGCGGTGCGCACGATCTTCAACTTCCTCGGTCCGCTCACCAATCCGGCCGGAGCGACCCGCCAGCTCGTCGGCGTCGGCGACCGCGCCTACCAGGAGACGCTCGCCGGCGCACTGGCCATGCTCGGCGCCGAGCGAGCGCTCGTGGTCGCAAGCGACGACGGCCTCGACGAGGTCTCTGCGAGCGGCCCGACGCGCGTGATCGAGGTCAACGGAGATCGCATCGAGGAGTACGTGCTGGCGCCCGAGGACCTCGAAATCGAACCGCTCGGCGAGAACGGCATCGAAGGTGGCGATCCCGCATACAACGCCGGTGTCACGCGCGCCATCCTCTCGGGAACGCCGGGCCCGGCACGCGAGCTCGCCGTCGCGAACGCGGCCGCGACGATCTATGTGGCCGGCGGCGCCGACTCGTTGCGCGACGGCGCCCGCGCCGCGCGCGCCGCGCTCGATGACGGCCGCGCGCAGGCGACCCTCGACGCGTACGTGGCGGCGACGAACGCGTGACGATCCTCGACGAGATCCTCGTCAGCACGCGCTCGGAGCTCGACGAGCGCCGCCGCCACCTGCCACTCGACGAGCTGGCGGCCGCGAAGGTGCCCGCGCGCCCGCGTCTGCGCGACGTGCTGAGCGGGCCGGGACTCGCGTTGATCGCGGAGTTCAAGCGCCGCTCCCCCTCGGCGGGCGAGATCCGTGCCGGCTCGAGCGCCGGCGAGATCGCCCGCGCGTACGAGCGCGGGGGAGCGGCCGCGATGTCAGTGCTGACCGACGGGCCGTATTTCGGCGGTTCGCTCGCGGACCTGCGCGACGCGGCGGCCGCGTGCGCGCTACCGCTCCTGCGCAAGGATTTCGTGCTCGACGTCTACCAGCTCCACGAGGCGCGCGCCGCGGGCGCGTCGGCAGTGCTCCTGATCGTCGCCGCACTCGCAGACGAGGAGCTCCAGAGCCTCCACTCGGCCGCCCTCGCCCTCGGACTCGATCCGCTCGTCGAGGTCCACGACGCGCCCGAGCTCGAGCGCGCGCTGGCGGCCGGCGCTTCGCTGATCGGCGTGAACAACCGCGATCTGCGTGACTTCAGCGTCGAGCCCCAGCGTACGTTTGCTTTGCTCGAGCTGATGGCGCCGGACACGCTCGTCGTCGCCGAGTCGGGCATCTCGACGCGCGAGCAGCTCGAGCGCCTCGAGGCAGCAGGCGTTGCGGGCGCACTCGTTGGCGAGCGACTGATGCGCGCCGACAGTCCCGAGCGAGCCCTGCGCGAGCTGCTCGCGCCGCCGGTTTAGCGCTCGTTGAGCGCGCCGCTCGACACTGAGCGATGCGATGCGAAGGCCGCTCCTAGACCGTCTGATCATCGCGCTCCTGGGTGGCGCGGTCGCTGCAGGCGCGCTCGTCGCGTTGGGCTTCCGCCGCGGCGATTCGCCGGCTCCCACGGTGATCGACGAGACGCCCGCGTCCACGGCGGCTGCCGGCTTCAGCCCGCGGGCGATCTACGCGCGCGACGGCGGCGGGGTCGTCTACGTCGTCGCCAAGGTGATCGAGCAGACGAGCTCGCCGTTCGCTCTCGCCCCGACCAAGCAGACCGGTGCGCAAACCGGCTCCGGGTTCTTTATCGCCGCTAACGGAACGATCCTCACGAACGCGCACGTGATCGACGGCGCCGTGCGAATCACCGTCCAGCTCGCGGACGGGACCGTCCTGCCGGCGCAGGTGATCGGCAAGGACCCGGACGACGACCTCGCGCTGCTGCAGGTCAACCCGTCGGGGCACCACATCGACGTGCTGACGCTCGGCAACTCGGCGAACGTCGCCGTCGGCGACCCGACGGTCGCGATCGGCAATCCGTTCGGTTTCACGCGTACGCTCACGACCGGCGTTGTCTCCGCGCTCGCGCGCCAGATCCAGGCGCCCAATGGCTTCACCGTCGGCAACGTCATCCAGACCGACGCGCCGATCAACCCTGGCAACTCAGGCGGGCCATTGATCAACGCGGCCGGCCAGGTGATCGGGATCAACTCGCAGATCGAGACCGCCGGCGGCAGCGGCAACGTCGGCATTGCCTTTGCCATCCCGATCAACACGGCGAAGTTCGTTATTCCGCAGCTCGAGCAGCACGGCCGCACGATCGAGGGCTACCTCGGAGTGGCGACGGCGAGCGTCACCCCGGCGCTTGCTTCCGCGCACCTGGGCGCGCGCTACGGTGCCATCGTCGAGTCGGTCACCAGCGGCTCGCCGGCGGCACGCGCCGGCCTGCGCGCGTCGAGGCGCACGGTGACGTTGGCCGACGGCGTCAGCCAGATGAAGGTCGGCGGCGACATCATCGTCGCCTTCAATGGTCGACGGGTCCCCGACGACACCGCCCTCGAGCAGCTGATCACCCACGAGCGGCCGGGCACGCGGGTAACGCTCGGCATCGTGTCGCGGCAGCTCGCACCTGAGCGTGGCCGTGACGCTCGGGACGCGACCCGAAAGCCTCTCGGCCTCCGGATAGAACCGCTACGTTGTGGTCGTGGACCAGGTGCGCGTGAAGATCTGCGGCCTGACGCGGCTCGAGGATGCTCAGGCCGCCGTCGAGCTCGGAGCGTGGGCGATCGGCATGGTGTTCCAGCCGCAGTCGCCGCGTCGCTGTTCGCTCGCCGAGGCCGAGCGGATCGGCGCGGCGCTACACAGGCGCACCGAGATCGCGGGCGTCTTCGTCAACGCCCACCTCGACGAGATCGCCGACGTCAGCGAGCGCGCCGGGCTGACGCTCGTGCAGCTGCAGGGCGACGAGGGGCCGGCGTTCGCGGGTGAAGTAGCCCGCCGGACGGGCGCGCGAACAATCAAGGCTGCAGCGGTGCGCGGCGCGGCGACGCTCCAGGACCTTGCCCGCTTTCACACGGACTTCCACCTTCTCGACGGTCATCACGCAGGCCTGCGTGGGGGGACTGGCACGACCTTCGACTGGTCGATCGTCGCGTCGCGCCGCTCGAAGGTGCCGCTGATCCTGAGCGGGGGCCTGCGTCCGCGAGAACGTGGCCGAGGCGATCGCCGCGACACATCCGTTCGCGGTCGACGTGGCGAGCGGCGTCGAGTCGCGACCCGGGATCAAGGACCACGACCTGATGCACCGATTCCTCGAGGCGGCGGGCGCCGCAGTCGCCGTATGAGTAGCGCGCAGGTCCCGCACCGCTACGGTCCCTACGGCGGCCAGTACGTGCCGGAGACGCTGATGCCTGCGCTCGCGCAGCTCGAGCTCGCATGGGTGCAGGCACGCGCGTCCGAAGCTTTCGCCACCGAGCTTGCGCTTCTCGCCCGCGACTACGTCGGACGCCCGTCGCCGCTATACGAGGCGCGCACGCTCAGCGCGCGCACGGGCTACCCGGTGTTCCTCAAGCGCGAGGACCTCAACCACACCGGGTCGCACAAGATCAACAACGCCCTCGGGCAGGCGCTGCTCGCCAAGCGCATGGGCAAGCCGCGCGTGATCGCCGAGACCGGTGCCGGGCAGCACGGCGTGGCGGCGGCCACCGCTGCCGCCCTGCTCGGGCTCGACTGTGTCGTCTACATGGGCGTGGAGGACATCCGCCGCCAGCAGCCAAACGTCCAGCGCATGGAGCTCCTCGGCGCGCGCGTCGCTCCCGTCGCAGCCGGCGCGCGGACGCTGAAGGAGGCGGTCTCGGCTGCGATCCGCGATTGGGTCGAGAACGTCGCCGACACGCACTACATCATCGGCAGCGCGGTCGGGCCCGCCCCCTATCCGGCGATCGTGCGCGAGCTCCAACGCGTCATCGGCGACGAGGCGCGCACGCAGATCCTCGAGCGTACGGGCCGCCTGCCGGATCGTGTCCTCGCCTGCGTCGGCGGCGGGTCCAATGCGATCGGGACCTTCGGCGCCTTCATCGAAGACGAGGGGGTCGGCGCTGGTCGGCGTCGAGGCGGCGGGCGAGGGCATCGAGACCGGCCGCCACGGGGCACCCCTGACCGCCGGCGGGCGCGCCGGCGTCCTGCATGGCTCACTCTCAGCGGTGCTCCAAGACGACGACGGTCAGATCCTCGAGGCGCACTCCGTCTCAGCCGGCCTCGACTACCCCGGTAGCGGGCCCGAGCACGCGCAGCTGCGCGACAGCGGCCGCGCCCGCTACGTGGCGGTCACCGACACGCAGGCGCTCGCAGCGTTTCGCGAGTTCGCTCGCCTCGAGGGGATCATCCCGGCGCTCGAGTCCGCGCACGCCCTTGCGTGGCTGATCGAAAACCCGGCCGGCGAGCTCGACATCCTCTGTCTGTCCGGTCGTGGCGACAAGGACCTTGCCGAGGTCCTGAGTTTCAGCGGCCCGCGGTGAACGGCGCCGAGCGGATCGCGTCGGCCTTCGCCGCGACGACGGGCCGCGCCGCGGTCATGCCCTACCTGATGGCCGGCTTCCCAGACCTCGCGACCTCGGCCGCGATCGGTGAGGCCTGCATCGATGCGGGCGCCGAAATCCTCGAGCTCGGGGTGCCGTTCTCGGATCCGCTCGCCGATGGCCCGGTGATCCACGCCGCGGCAACGCGCGCGCTGGCGCAAGGTACGACCCTGGCCGACGTACTGTCGCTCGCCGTGCGGCTCGCGCGGCCGCGCACCGGTCGTTGCGATGGCCTACGCGAACACTGTGCTCGCCCCCGGAGCAGGTCGCTTTCTCGAGCGCTTGGCCGCGACCGGCGTGGCCGGGCTGATCGTGCCCGACCTTCCTTACGAGGAGGGGGAGGAGCTCGCCGCGGCTGCGGCCGAGGCCGGCGTCGCGCTCGTGCCGCTCGTTGCGCCGACGACGACGCCCGAGCGCTTCGCGGCGATCGGCGCGCGTGCCGCCGGCTTCATGTACGTCGTGTCGGTGACCGGGACGACCGGCGAGCGAGCGCACGGAGCGACCGACCTCGGACCGCTGCTTGCGCGCGCCAAGGCCAGCACCGCCGTCCCCGTAGCCGTCGGATTTGGCATCTCCGGACCCGAGCAGGCGGTGGCGGCAGCCGCCGCCGGGGCCGACGGGGTGATCGTCGGCTCGCGGCTCGTGCGCGCCGCCGGCGAGGCGCAGGACGCGCCGGGTGAGGTCGGCAGACTCGTTCGGGAAATTGCGGAGGCACTCGCTGGCGTGGTGGCATAGACTCCGGCGAGCATGGGCCTCGTCATTGCCGCCACGTTCGGCCTTGCGCTGTGGATAGTGCTCTGGGCGATCGGGGCAAGCGGCCTCGACGCCTTCCTGCTCGCGCTTCTTGTCATGCTGCTGGGGGCGGCCGGACGCGTCGTGATCCGCCACCTCCCGGGTCGCGGAGCCGGCACCCCGCAACCCTGAGGGACTGGGCGTCGTCTCGGCGCAAGCGCTGCTGGGCGCTCGTGCTGCTCGCACTCGTTCTCGCCGGCTGCGGATCCGCGAGCCCCGGGCCCGATGTCGGCGACACGCTGACCGTATACACGGATCTGCCTTTCGGCGGTCCGCAGCAGGACTGATGCGAGCATCTACGACGGTGAGTGGCTTGCGCTACTACAGCTGCAGACGGCATGGGCGCATCGACCTGCACTGCCAGAGCGACGACGTCAACGGGCACGTGGTGACGCTCGCGCAGGTCGAGGACGGAAACGCGAGCGGTTGGGACCCCGCGGATGCTTCCGCTGCGGCGACGAACGCAGTTCAGAACAACGGCGCGATCGCGATGATCGGCGACTTCGACTCCGCCGCGACTGCAACCTCGCTCCCGATCACGAACGCCGGCGATCTCCTCCAGGTCTCTCCTGCAAGCCCGTACGTCGGCCTGACGGATCAGAGCCCCTTCGACGACAAGGGCGAGCCGGGTAGCTATTACCCGGCCGCCGGCGCTCGAACCTTCGCGCGCCTCCTTCCGACCGATGCGCAGGAAGCGCGCGCGACCGTTGCCTACATGCGCTCTCTGGGCGTGACGCGTCTGTTCGCGGTCACCGATACGGCGCCCTACGCGAGCTATGACAGCGTGATCGCCACGATGGTTGCCGCAGACGCGCGCCAGAGCGGAATCGCGCTCGTGGGTCAGGCGCAGGTGAACAGCTCGACGGGCGCGCTCGACACGGGCTACTCCTCGGTTGCCCAAACGATCGCCGCGAGCGGCGCGGACGCGGTGATCGTCGGTGCCGCTCCCGACACGGGGATCGAGGCGCTCTGGCAGGAGCTCTTCACGCAGCTGCCCCATGTCCGGCTGTTTGCGCCGAGCACGCTGGCCACGAACCCGTTCCTGAACGCGATCGGCAACGCGGTGAGCGCAACCTATGTGACGAGCCCGATCCTGCCGTTGAACCAATATGGCCCCCAGGCGCAGGGCGTCTTGAAGGCCTACACGCGAGTGTGGAGGGGGCTGACACCGACTGTGTGGTCGCTGTATGGCTACGAAGCGATGGAGTCCGTTCTCGCCGCGATCGCCCGCGCCGCGAAGCACGGTCACGATGGGGACCGGCTCGACGTCGCGCGCGCCTATTTCGAGCTTGGCTATCGGCACAGCGTCATCGGCGGTTACACGATCAACCGCCATGGCGACACGTCGCTTGCGCGCTTCGTCGGCTACATCGTCAAGCCCGAGGGCAGTTCATTCGCGCTGGTGCTGAAACGCAGGTACCTGGGCGGTGGCGCATGAGCGGGCCGCGAAAGCTGATTGCGGCCCTCGGCCTCGCCGCCGCTCTCGCCGGCTGCGGCTCCGCCAGCACGCAGCCCGGCGGCTTCACCTACGAGAACACGCTGACCGTCTATTCGGCGCTGGCGCTCCAGGGACCGCAGGCGGCGCTCATGCAGAGCATCGTCAACGGCGAGATCCTCGCGCTCAAGCAGGCAGGCGGCCGGGCGCACGGGCGTCCGATCAGCTTCGCCTCGCTCAACGACGCACCGCAGACGAGCGGGGCGTGGGACGGCAAGGAGCCTCGCGCCGCGGGCCAGGACCTCGACGCGATCGCCTACATCGGCGATTACGACTCGGCCGCGACGGCGGTCTCGTTGCCGATCATCAACGCCAACGACATTCTCCAGGTCAGCCCCGGGAGCCCCTACGTCGGCTTCACCGACGCGAGTCGCTTCGATCGAACGGGCGAGCCGCAGAGCTTCTTCCTGTCCGGGCACGACACTTTCGCGCGACTCGTCCCGTCTGACCTCGCCGAGGCGAGAGCGAGCGTGAGGTTCATGCGCGACGAGGGCGTCAGGCGGCTCTATGTGTTGAGCGACAGCGCGCCTGCGAGCGCTCCCTACGACTCGGCGATCGGCGCGATGGTCGTCCGCGCCGCTCGCGTAAGCGGTCTCGCGCTCGCCGGCTCGCGTGGCTTCGACAGCGCCGGGCGCTCCTCGCGCGGCGCGCTGATCGCGGCGCTGCGCAAAGCGCAGCCGGACGCCGTCTTTGTCGCGGCGGCGCCAACCGGCGGCGTCGAGTCGCTCTGGAGGGCATTGCATGCCGCCCTGCCCGCGCTGCGGCTGTTTGCTCCCAGCACGCTCGCGACGGCGGGTTTTCTCGCGGCGACGGCACCCGCCGCGAGCGCGACCTTCCTGACCAGCCCGATCCTGCCGCTCGCCCAGTATCCGCCGAGTTCCCGGGCGGTCGCGCGCGACTACCGCCGGGCTTTCGGCACCCCGGCGACCGCCCTCAGCCTGTACGGCTACGAGGCGATGAGCTCGATCCTCGCCGCGATATCGCGCGCCCGCGACCCGGGCAAGCGACTCGATGTCCTCGCCGCCTACCGGAACCTCGGTTGGCGCAACAGCGTCATCGGGCGCTACCGGATCAGCGCCAGCGGGGACAGCTCGCTCACGCGCTTTGCGGGCTACGGCGTCGGCGCCGGCGGGCACCTCGTCGAGCTGCGCCTCCTCAACGGCTGAGCGCGTCGACCAGCGCCTCGTCGAGCTCCGCGTGACGGTAGCCGAAGCCGAGCTCCGCGGCGCGCGCCGGCGCGACGTTCTGGCTGGCGGTGATGATCGCCGCCATCTCGCCATAGAGCGCGCGCAGCGCGAGCGCCGGAACGGGCGCGAACGAGGGTCGATGGAGGGCGCGGCCGAGGGCGTGCGAGAACTCGGCGTTGCGCACCGCCCGCGGAGCGACGGCGTTGAACGGCCCCGAATAGCGCTCGTCGTCGATCGCCGCCAGGTAGAGCGCGACGAGGTCCTCGAGGTGGATCCAGGATATGAACTGGCGTCCGCCCGCCACCGGACCGCCGATTCCCGCGGCAAAAGGCGGCAGCATCTTGGCGAGCGCGCCCCCGCGGCGATCGAGCACCACGCCGCTGCGGAGTACGCAGACCCGCACGCCGTGCGCTCCCGCTCGCAGCGCTTCCTGCTCCCACTCGATGCACACGCCGGCGAGCCAGTCGCCGCCCGCGCCTGAGTCCTCTGTCAGGCGCTCGTCGCCGCGGTCGCCGTAGAAGCCGACGGCGTTCGCGCAGACGAGCACGCGCGGGTGCGGGTCAGCCGCGGCGATGCCGGCGACGAGGTTGCTTGTCCCCGTACCGCGGCTTTTGCGGATCCGCTCCTTCGCGCCGGCCGTCCAGCGCTGCGCGATGTTCTCGCCCGCGAGATGCACGACGGCGTCTGCCCCCGCGAGCACCGCATCCGGTGCCGGTCCCGACACGGGATCCCAGCCCGCGCTGCGCCCGAGCGCCACGACCTCATCGCCGCGCGCGGCAAGGCTTGCGGCCAGCCGCGAGCCGATCATCCCGGACGCTCCTGTCAGGACAATGCGCATCCCAAGTGGATGCTAGTCCGCCCGTGGTTGGTCGATTCCGTAACGTTGCGCAGCATCGGACGCCACGCAACCGGCCAAGCAACGTGCTCTACCTGATCGACGGCAACAGCCTCGTCTACCGCGCTTTCTTCGCGCTGCCCGAGGCGATCGCGACATCGCGGGGTGAGCCGACGAACGCGATCTTCGGGTTCGCGTCGATGCTTGTGAAGCTGATCACCGATCACGGCGTCGAGCCGACCGTTGTCGCCTGGGACGCCGGCAGCTCCGGCCGTGAGGAGCTCTACGAGCAGTACAAGGCAGGGCGGCGCTCACGCCCCGACCTGCTGCGCGAGCAGTGGCCGGCGTTCGACCCGCTCGTCGAGGCGTTCGGCTACCGCAATGCGCGGCTCGAGGGCTACGAGGCCGACGACGTGATCGCGACGCTCGCCGAGCGTGCGCGGACACAGGGCATTCCCGTGACGATCGTCACGGGCGACCGCGACGCGTTCCAGCTCGTCGATGAGGCCGGGCTGGTGCGCGTGATGGCGACCGCGCGGGGTATTACCGAGACAAAGCTTTACGACCGCGACGCCGTGATCGAGCGCTACGGCATCCCGCCGGAGCTGATCCCCGACTTCTACGGACTCAAGGGCGACACCTCGGACAACATCCCCGGCATCCCCGGGATCGGCGAGAAGACCGCCGCCGAGCTGCTCCAGCGCTTCGGTTCGCTCGAAGCGATCCTCGACCGTGTCGATGAGGTCAGCGGCGAGAAGCGCCGTGAGAACGTCCGCCTGCACCATGACGATGCCGTCGTCTCAAAGCAGCTCGCGACGATGCGCCGCGATCTGCCGCTCGAGCTCGACCTCGCGGCGATCAACGCGGTCGAGCCCGATATGACGGCAATCCGCGACACGTTTCGCCGCTTCGAGCTGCGCGACCCGCTGCGCCGATTGGAAGAGGCGATCGGCGAGATCGGCGCCGGCGGCGCCCCGGCAGCGCGCGAGACGGTCAAGCCGCGCGCCGTGACGCTCGGTCAGCTGGCCGCGCTCGGCGATGGCGAGCTCGCGGTCGCGGTGCGCGAACCGCTCGTGCCGGAGGGGGCGCTGTTCGCGGACTCGCCGGCGTTGAGCTTCGGCGTGGCCACGGCAACCGAGGTGCTGAGCGGCGAGGTGGCGCAGGCGCCCGAGCTCGTCGGCGCGCTCGCGAGCCATCCGCTCGTCGTCCACGACGCGAAATCGCTCGGCAGCGTGCCGCGCCGGCTCGCCCACGACACGATGCTCGGCGCCTACCTCCTCGACCCGGCGCGGCGCGGCTACCCGCTGCACGAGCTGCTCGAGGATCGCGGTCTCGCGGCCGAGCCCGATGGCGCGCCCGCCGACGCGTTGCTCACGAAGCGCCTGGGGGAGTTGCAGCGCGCCGAGCTCGCCGCGAGCGGGCTCGAGAAGCTCTTGCGTGAGGTGGAGCTGCCGCTCGTTTCGGTGCTGCGCGAGATGGAGCTCGCGGGCGTCGGCCTCGACGTGGCCCAGCTCGCCGAAGTCGGGACGCGCGTGAACGCCGAGATCAAAGAGCTCGAGCACGCGATCTATGGCGCGGCCGGTGAGGAGTTCGTGATCGGCTCGCCCCAGCAACTCGGCGCGATCCTGTTCGAGAAGCTCGGCCTGTCGCGCAAACGGCGCGGCAAGACTGGCTTCTCGACCGACGCACGCGTGCTCGCAGGCGATCCGCTCCGAGCACGAGATCATTCCGATGGTCGAGCGCTGGCGTGAGCTTTCGACGCTGATCAAGACCTACCTCGAGCCGTTGCCGGCGCTCGTCGATGCGCAGTCGCGCCTGCACACGACCTTCCTGCAGACGGTCGCCGCGACCGGACGGCTGTCGTCAACGAACCCGAACCTCCAGAACATCCCGATCCGCACCGCCGCTCGGGCGAGAGATCCGCGCTGCTTCGTCGCGGCTCCGGGCAACGTTCTCGTCTGTGCCGACTACTCGCAGATCGAGCTGCGCGTACTCGCGCAGATCGCCGACGAGCCGGTGCTCAAGCAGATCTTCCGTGCCGGCGAGGACGTCCACACCGCGACCGCCTGCCAGGTCTTCCAGGTCGAGCCGGCGCGAGATCGACGCGGGCATGCGCTCGAAGGCGAAGATGATCAACTACGGGATCGCCTACGGCCTGACGGACTTCGGCCTCGCGGACCGCCTCCAGATCCCGCGCGAGGAAGCGGCGGCGTTCATCGCGACCTACTTCGAGCGCTTCCCCAAGGTGCGCGAGTTCATCGACGGCACGATCGCCCAGGCGATCGAGCAGGGCTATGTCACGACGCTGCTCGGACGTCGCCGGCCAGATCCCCGAGCTGCGCGCGCGCAATCGCCAGCAGCACGCGCTCGGCGAGCGCCTCGCGGTCAACACGGTGATCCAGGGAACCGCCGCCGACATCATCAAGGTCGCGATGGTCCGTGTGCACGCAGCGCTCGCCGGCGTTCGCTCGCGCCTGATCCTCCAGATCCACGACGAGCTGATGATCGAGGGCCGCCGCGGAGGAGGCCGACGAGGTGCGCAGCCTGCTCAGCGCGGAGATGGTCGCGCCTGGGAGCTCGACCCGCCGCTCGGCGTCGACGTCGGCGTCGGCGAGAACTGGCTCGACGCCAAGTGATCGCCGCTCAGCGGCCGGCGACCAGCGCCGAGCCGGCGTCACAGTCCACTCCTGCGCCGGCGGCGGCGTGATCCGGTAGTAGCGCTCGAAGACCCAGTGGGAGAGCCGGCGCGAATCGAAGCGCTCCACGAGCCAGTTCAGCGGCGCGCGGCCCGTCGTGCGGCCGGCGAGGTGCTGAGCCCAGAGCATGAAGCCGAACTGCGGCGCATGCCGGCGGCTGAACGCGCCGTAGCGCGCGAGCGCCTGCTCGCGCGTGCTGTGGCCGGCGAGCGCCGCGCGTAGCTCGCGACCGAGCGCGAGCGCGAAATAGAAGGCGGGGCGGATCCCCTCGGCCGTCAGGGGCAGACAGTGCCCAGCCGAATCGCCGACGAAGAAGACGCCGTTCTCGGTGGCCGGACGGAGCCTGTGCGGGATCCAGTTGCCCTGGAACGAGCCGGTTGCAGGTCGAGCTCGGCGGCGAGCGCCAACGTCGGCGCTTTGACGTGGTCGCGCGGGCTCGAACGAGCCCGACGCCGACGCGCAGCTCCTCGCCGGCGGGAAACGACCACGCGTAGCCGGCGCGGATGTAACGGCGGTCGATCCAGAGCTCCATGTCCTTGCCGGTGCCGGCCGGGTGGACCTCGAGGCCGCGCGAGAGCCTCGCGTTCGGCGGCTGGATCGGCGCCGGTGCGCTCGAGAGGACGCGCCGCCAGCCGAGCGCGTCGACGACGTAGCGCGCGCGGACCGTGCCGCGGTCGGTGCGATACGCCGCCGTCCGCGAATCCCGCGACCGTCGCGGTCTCGAACTCGCTCGACGGGCCGCCCGCGCGCAGCAACGCGCAGAGCTCCGCATAGTCGAAGGTCGAGAACGTGAACGGGAGCGACCAGCGGACGCTCGAACGGGGCGTGTGCACGACGAGATCGCCGAAGGTCTGGCGAACCGAGGACGCGAGCCCGAGGCGCTCGAGCCACTCGGTGGGGCAGCACACGCGGACGTCTGGCGCTCGCCGATCTCATAGCGATCGAGCACCATCACACGCGCGCCGCTGCCCTCGAGCGCGCGCGCCACGGTCAGGCCGGCAAAGCTCGCGCCGCAGACCAGTACGTCGCAATCCACGTCGAGACGCGTGCGCTCGGCGCCGCGCTTGGTGGCCCGCGCAGGCATGCGCAGCTGATCATACGCACGCGCCTTGCGCGGTCGAGCAGCGAAGCTACGATACGCTCTTTGCCGGTGAACGCCGTCGTGGACAACGCATCCCCAAAGGTCGTGGAGGGCTCGGGCGGCTTGTTGCTCGAGGTTGACGGGCAGATCGTCCCGAACTACGACGCGACCCTGCATCCGTTCGAGGAGGGCGAGGTCGTGACCGGGCATGTCGTCCGGATCGACCAGGACGAGGTGCTCGTCGACATCGGCTACAAGTCCGAGGGCGTGATCCCGGCCAACGAGCTGTCGATCCGCAAGTCGGTCGACCCGCACGACGAGGTGCAGTTGGGCGAGGAGGTTGACGCCCTCGTCCTCACCAAGGAGGACCAGGACGGCCGCCTGATCATCTCGAAGAAGCGCGCGCGCTTCGAGAAGGCGTGGCGACGGATCGAAGCCGCCGCGGAGTCCGGCGAGCCCGTCGAAGGGACCGTGATCGAGGTCGTCAAGGGTGGCCTGATCATCGACCTCGGCGTGCGCGGCTTCCTGCCCGCATCGCTCGTCGACATCCGCCGCGTGCCGAACCTCGACGAGTACATGGGCACGCAGATCGAGTGCAAGGTGATCGAGCTCAACCGCTCGCGCAACAACGTCGTGCTCTCGCGCCGCGCCGTCCTCGAGGAGGAGCGCAAGGAGGTTCGCCAGCAGATCCTCGACCGGCTCGAGCCCGGCCAGGTCGTGGAGGGGCAGATCTCGAACATCGTCGACTTCGGCGCCTTCGTCGATCTCGACGGGATCGACGGCCTGATCCACATCTCCGAGCTCTCCTGGTCGCACGTCAACCATCCGAGCCAGATCCTCGAGATCGGCCAGACGGTGAAGGTCAAGGTGCTCGACATCGACCGCGACCGTCAGCGCATCTCGCTCGGCCTGAAGCAGACCCAGGAAGACCCTTGGCAGCGGATCGTCAACACCTACAACATCGGCGACGAGCTCGAAGGGACCGTCACCAAGGTCGTCACGTTCGGTGCCTTCGTCGAGATCCTCGACGGCGTCGAGGGGCTCGTCCACATCTCCGAGCTCGCGGCCCATCACGTCGAGAACCCGCGCGAGGTCGTCCAGCCCGGCGACGAGATCCGCATCAAGATCCTCGAGATCGACTCCGAGCGCCGCCGGCTCTCACTGTCGGCCAAGCGCGTCGAAGGCCAGGTGCTGCCGCTGCACCCGATCGAGCTGACCGACGAGCGCAGAAGCGGGCGAAACCGCGGTCGAGGCGCCCGCGCTCGACGATGCGGCCGCTCCGATCGAGGCGCCCGCCGAGGGCGATCTCGCGGTCGAGGAGTCCGTGCTCGACGCTGCGGAGCCCGTGCTCGACGATGCGGCCGCTCCGATCGAGGCGCCCGCCGAGCGCGAAGCGGTCGAAGCCCCCGAGCTCGACGACGCGACCGTCGAGGCCGCATCGCCGCAAGCCGCCGAGTCGCCCGCCGAACCGACCGCATCGAGCGCTGACGACCCCGCGCCAGCAAGCGAAGCCTGAGCGGCCTCCTTTCATCGGGCTGACGGGCTCGATCGGCGCCGGGAAGTCGACGGCGCTCGCTGCCTGCGAACGGCTCGGTGCGGCCGTACTCGACGCGGACGCGGTCGTGCACGCGCTCTACGACACGGAGGCGGTCAAGACGGCGCTTCACCTTCGCTGGGGCGATGCGGTCTTTGACGGCGAGGGGATCGATCGCGCCGCGGTGGCGCGGATCATCTTCAAGAGCCCCGATCAGCGCGCCTGGCTGGAGGGGCTGCTGTGGCCGCTCACGGCGCAGCGCCAAAGCGCTTTCCGTGCGGAGCTGGAGGCGCGAAGCCCACGCCCCCGGGCGGCGGATCGTCGAGGTTGCGCTGCTGTTCGAGGCTGACGCCGCAGCCCGCTTCGACGCGACGATCGCGATCGTCGCCGACGATCGCTTGCGCATGGAGCGCCTTGCGCTGCGCGATCAGGCAGAGCTCGCAGCGCGCGAGGGCCGGCAGCTGGCGCAGGCGGAGAAGGCCGCACGGGCAACCTACACCGTCGTCAACGAAGGGACAGAGCAAGAGCTCGAGGAGAAGCTCGCCGCGATCCTCGATACTGTCGCGCCGTGAGCTCTCGCCAGTCGGGTCGCGCCGGCGGGAGGAGGCGCCGCGTGCTCGCCGTCCTCGCGCTCGTGGCTGCAGGCGCCGTGGGGCTGATCGTCGCGCTGCCGTCGGTCCAGCGCGTCGTGCGCGAGCTGACCTATCCGCTGCACGATACGGCGATCATCAACCGCGCCGCGCACGCCGAGCACCTCGATCCGGCGTTCGTCGCGGCCGTGATCTACGCCGAGACGAAGTTCGACCCGCGCACCTCGAGCACCGGCGCGCTCGGCCTGATGCAGATCGAGCCCTCGACCGCGCGCTACCTCGCGCACCTCTCGGGTGGCAGCCAGTTCACGCTCGGCGATCTCGCGCACCCGGCGACGAACATCGCCTACGGCAGCTACTACCTGCGCTACCTGCTGAACCGCTACGGCGGCAACCGCACGCTCGCGCTCGCCGCGTACAACGCCGGCACGACGAACGTCGATCGCTGGGTCGCGAGCGCGCGCGCGACCGGGACGGCGCTCACGCCGGCCTCGATCCCGTTTCCGCAGACGCGCGCTTACGTCACGAAGGTCGAGGCGGCGACGAAGACCTACCGTCACTACTACGCCAAGCTGCTCGGCCCACCGTGATCGCGCGGCGACTGCACCGGCGCCCTGAGATACTGGGCAGGTGCCGCCGTTCCGCCTCGATCCGGCCTTCACGCCGACCGCCGACCAGCCGCACGCGATCACCGAGATCGCAGAGGGCCTGACCGGCGGCGAGCGCTTCACGACGCTGCTCGGTGCGACCGGCACGGGCAAGACGATGACGATCGCGGGCGTGGTCGAGGCGGTCCAGCGGCCCGCGCTCGTGATCGCCCACAACAAGACGCTCGCGGCGCAGCTCTGCAACGAGTTCCGCACCTACTTCCCCGAGAACGCGGTGGAGTACTTCGTCTCCTACTACGACTACTACCAGCCCGAGGCCTACGTCCCGAGTCGCGACCTCTACATCGAGAAGGATTCCTCGATCAACTCGGAGATCGACCGGCTGCGCCACTCGGCGACCGCTGCGGTCTTCGCGCGCCGCGACGTGATCGTCGTCGCGTCGGTGTCCTGCATCTACGGCCTCGGCTCGCCCGAAGTCTACGAGCGCAACATGCAGCTGCTGCGCCGCGGCGAGCTGATCGACCGCGACGCCCTGCTGCGCAAGCTCGTCTCGATCCAGTACAACCGCAACGACCAGGCGCTCGGGCGCGGCACTTTCCGCGTCAAGGGGGAAACGCTCGAGGTGTTCCCCGCGTACGCCGAGACCGCCTACCGCGCGGTGCTGTTCGGCGACGAGGTCGAGCAGCTGTCCGAGTTCGATCCACTCACGGGCGAGCTGATCGCCCCCGAGCTCGAGCACGTCGCGATCTGGCCCGCCACGCACTACAACGTCGCCGAGGGCACGGGCGAGCGAACCGCGCAGCTGATCGGCGAGGAGCTCGAGACGACGCTGCGCCGAGCTCGAGTCCCAGGGCAAGCTGCTCGAGTCCCATCGCCTGCGCCAGCGCACGCAGTACGACATGGAGATGCTGCGCGAGGTCGGCTTCTGCTCGGGGATCGAGAACTACTCGCGGATCATCGACGGCCGCAAGCCGGGCGAGCGCCCCTACTGCCTGCTCGACTACTTCCCCAAGGACTTCGTCGTCTTCACCGACGAGTCCCACCAGACGATCCCGCAGATCGGCGGCATGCACGAAGGCGATCGCAGCCGCAAGCAGACGCTCGTCGACTACGGCTTCCGCCTGCCGTCGCGCGCTCGACAACCGCCCCCAGACCTTCGAGGAGTTCCTCCAGATGGCGCCGCAGATCGTCTTCGTCAGCGCGACGCCGGGCGAGTTCGAGCGCACGCGCTCGGCCAAGGTCGTCGAGCAGATCGTCCGCCCGACCGGGATCGTCGACCCGCAGGTCGAGGTGCGCGCGACGCGCAACCAGGTCGACGACCTGATGGGCGAGATCCGCCTGCGCGCCGACCGCGACGAGCGCGTGCTCGTCACGACGCTGACCAAGAAGATGGCGGAGGACCTGTCGTCCTACCTGCTCGAGCTCGGCTTCCGCACGCGCTACCTGCACTCCGAGATCGACACGCTCGAGCGGATCCAGATCATCCGCGACCTGCGCCTCGGCGAGTACGACGTGCTCGTCGGCGTCAACCTGCTGCGCGAGGGCCTCGACCTGCCCGAGGTCTCGCTC
Organism: uncultured Solirubrobacterales bacterium; assembly: GCA_963773395.1. GTDB lineage: Bacteria > Actinomycetota > Thermoleophilia > Solirubrobacterales > Solirubrobacteraceae > Palsa-513. The sequence goes on from CAVZAY010000002.1 coordinate 208,922, forward strand.
GTCGCGATCCTCGACGCCGACAAGGAGGGCTTCCTGCGCGGCGAGACGAGCCTGATCCAGACGATCGGCCGCGCCGCGCGCAACGTCGACGGCACCGTGATCATGTACGCCGACCGCCAGACCGCGGCGATGACGGCGGCGCTCTCGGAGACCGACCGCCGCCGCGCGATCCAGGTCGCCTACAACGAGGAGCACGGCATCACCGCGGCGTCGATCGTCAAGGGCGTTTCCGACATCGCCGAGTTCCTGACGAGCGAGTCGAAGACGCCGGCTCGCCGCCGCCGCGCGCGGGCGAAGACCGCCGAGCTCGCCCCGTCGGAGCTCGAGAAGCTCGCCGTCGAGCTCGAGGAGGAGATGCTCGCCGCCGCCCAGGACCTGCGCTTCGAATACGCCGCGCGCCTGCGCGACGAGCTGCGCGACCTCCGCCGCCAGCTCGCGGAGATGAGCGCGACGGCCTGATCTGCTGTTCGGACCGGCGCATGCGCCGGTCCGCCGGGGGGCGCATGCGCCCCCCGGAAGTAGAGACCAGCGCTCAGTTGATTACATGAGCGTCGCACTCAGCGCGCCCGATCTTTGGCCCGCGGGCCATACCGGGCCAGCGCTCGAACGCGCAGACTGGCCACGGACGGATGGCTGGTTGCCTGCGCGAGCGAGGAGCGTGAGCAGTGTCGAGAAGCGCGAGCATTCTGGTGGTGGCCAACCAGACCGCGGCGTCGCCGGGTCTCGAGGCCGCGATGCGGGCGCGGCTGGACAGCGGGCCGGCGAGGTTCACCGTGCTCCTGCCGCTCGGCCGCGGGGAGGACGCGAAACGCACCGCGCAGCACGTCACGGAGCGGTTGCGCGACGCGGGCTTCGACGCCGATGCGCGTACCGGCGATCGCGATCCGCTGTACGCGGTGCTCGACACCTGGCATCCCGGCGAGTTCGACGAGATCATCGTCTCGACGCTTCCCGCGGCGACCTCGCGCTGGCTGGCGTCCGGCCTGCCGCGCAGGATCGAGCGGCTGACGGGTGCGCTCGTCCGCCACATCGAGACGCAGCCGGCACCGGCGCGCAACGACCGCGCAGCGGCCTAGACCGACGCTCGCTCGAGAGCTCGAGGATTCGGACGGCGCACCCCGTTCGGTTGCTCCTATGTCAAGGCGGGTTTGCTATTTGCGGGTTTGTAGAGGAGCTTCCAGAAGTGTCTGGCAAGGTGGCGTTTGAGGCAGCGGAGTGCTTCGAGCTTGGTTTTGCCTTCGGCGGCGCGGCGGTCTAGGTAGGCGTGGGTGAGCGGGTCGGTGCGTGCTCTGCAGAGCGCGATCGTGTGTAGCGCCCGGTTGAGTTGGCGGTCGCCGCCGCGGTGCAGGCGGTGGCGGATCGTGTTGCCGGAGCTGGCGGGGATCGGTGCGGTCCCGGTGTGCCTGGCGAACGCGGCTTCGGTTGCGAAGCGCTCGGCGCCGGCGGTGTGACCGATCAGGATTGCGGCGGTGATTGTGCCGCAACCGTGCTCGGCGAGCAGCTGCGGCGAGTGAGTCGTGATCAGCGTGTTCATCTCACCGCGGAGTGTGAGCTCCTGGCGGGTGATTTCGTTGATCCGTCGCAGGAGTGCTTTCGCGATCCTGACCTGCGCACCGTCACCGAGTCGTGCGAGGCGGCGAGTGACCTTTGCACGGATGCGCGGTCCGGCAAGGCCGCTTGGGCGCAGGCTGGCCTCGAGCTCCGGGTCGATCGCGAGCAGATGCCAGCGCAGCGTGTTGATTGCCCTGGTGCGCTCACTGACGAGCTGGTCGCGGTAGTCGCAGAGCAGCCGGATCTCCATCGCCTGCTCGTCAAGGAACGCTGCCGGGAACCGCTCCAGGCCCTCCCGAAGCGCTGTGTGTGCGACCGCGAGCGCGTCGATCCGATCAGACTTTCCTCGCTCCCTGGCGCTGCGGCGAGCGTTCGCGGTCAATGCCGGCGGAATCCTGATCACACGCTCACCAGCAGCAACGAGAGAACGCTCGAACCGCCCGGAGACGTGCCGACAATCCTCGATCGCCCACACTCGTTCATCACCGAGACCGGCAGCGACGCGGAGGGCAGCGAGCGCTCCATCGTCGCTCGCGAGCACCGTTCGCTCACCCAGCACGCCACCAGTTGCAGCATCAACCGCGACAAGCGTGTGCGAGCGCTTGTGCGTGTCCACCCCAATCACAATCATCTAGCGGTCCCTTCGTTGGTCATGGCCAATGGAGCGGATCTCCGGTGGACAGACCTCAGTTGGGGCGGTGCCACGCTCCTATCAAGTCACGCCGGCGATCCTCGGGCGGCGACGGGCGACAGAACCAAAGCCGGTCAGACCGCAAGTCGACAGGGCACAAGGAGAGTCAGCCCGCCGCCGCCCGAGAACCCAACCCAGCCAGTCGGACATCACCGACCGCCCATCCACCATCCCACTGAGGGCACAGGCATGCGCCGGCGGCCCGGGCCACGCGTCGTTGGGAGACGTTCGTTAGCATGGCGGCGCTGTCGTCTGAGGCTGCGGCGTGGGTCGGGTCGCGGTCACAATTTCCGGCCTGCCGCGAAAGTAGGTTCAGAATGCCGCAGCGAGAGAGCGCTCCAGCGCGGCAGCACGCCAGCGCGCTCAGCGATCGCGATCGCCTGCGCGGGATCTGGACTGCCTCAGCGTCGCTCGTGGCCCTCGCCGGAGTGGCTGTCGTCCTCGCGGGCTGCGCCGGCAGCTCGAGCCTCACCGTCGCAAACATTTCGGGCGTGAGCCGGTCGGGCCGTCACGTCTCCCCGCCGAAGCCTGGCGGCAGCGGTGTGCTGTTCGCGGGTGTCGCGCCGAGCCCGGCGCAGCGGGCTGCGAATGAGGTGGCGGCGCTCCTCTTCTCGAGGTGCATGCGCGCACATGGCGTTCCCAATTACCCCGACCCGGCGGCGTCTTCCGGCTACGGGATCGGGTTCGGGTTTGGGAGCGCCGGAATCGACCCCGCTGCGCCGCTTTTCCGCGTGGCGCAGCGTAAGTGCATTTCGATCCTGATCCGTCGGCGCTCTGGGCCCGGATGAGCACGATCGAGAACTCGACCGGCGCTGAGGCGCTCGCGTCCGCTGCCCCTCGGCGCCGAGCGCGGTGGCCTCGCCGGCGTCTGCTGGCGATGCTCGCGCTGCTGGTCGCCGTGGTGGCCGTCGTGGTGGTCGTGATCGTTCTGTCCGGCGGCGGCGCGTCTGGCGGTGTGCGCGACAACGCCTATCCGACGTCGCTCGTGACCGTGAAGCGGCAGCCGCTGACATCGCTGAGCTTGGTCAGCGGGACGATCGGCTACACCGGTGCTGTGACGTTTGACCTGCCCGCCGGCAGCGCGCCGGCGACGGTGACGCAGGCGCGTCAGACGGTCACGACCGATCAGGCCACGCTTGCGAGCGCGCGATCGACGCTGTCCAGTGATTCCGCGGCGCTCTCACAGACGCGCGCGACGCTCGTCGCCGACCAGGAGCAGGAGGCGATCGCGTGCGCCGGCGACAACGCCGCGCAAGGCGCCGGCACCGGTGGCGCCGGGTCCAGTGGCGGGTCGTCTTGCGCTAGTGACGCCCAGCCGGTCGCGGGCGCGCAGCAGTCGGTGACGGCCGATGCGGGCAAGATCGCCGCCGACAGGGTCGCTGTGACATCCGCCGAGCACGCGCTCGCGACCGACGAGGCGGCGCTCGCGACCGCCAGCGCGCAGGCGACCGTGTACGGCCAGAACTCGGCGTTCACGAGCGTGCCGTCGGTGGGTCAGATCGTGCGCCAAGGGCAGCCGCTGTTTGCGATCGACGGCCATCCGACGCTGCTGCTGTACGGCTCGGCGGCCGCGACGCGGGCATTCACGGCTGGGATGTCGCCGGGTGCCGACGTCGCCGAGCTGAACGCGAGCCTCGATGCGCTCGGCTACGGGCACGGCCTGACGGGCGATGCGTTCACGCCGGCAACGGCGGCTGCGATTCGGCGGCTGCAGCTCGGGCACGCTCTGAACGCGACCGGGGAGCTGCTGGGCGGGGCCGTCGTGTTCGCGCCGGGCCCGATCCGCGTCACGTCATTGGAATCGAGCGTCGCGGTCGGCGCGGCCGTCACGGCTGGGCCGGTGCTCTCGGCGACCGGTACCGCACGAGAGGTCCAGATCCAGCTCGATCCCGCGCTGCAGGGACAGATCCGGGCCGGCGACCCGGTCACGATCACGCTGCCGAACGAGCAGACGACGCCCGGGCGGATCACGCACGTGAGCTCGGTCGCTACCGCCGGCCAGAACGGGAGCCCATCGACGATCGAAGTCGACGCCGTCCCGACCGATGCCGGCCGCGATCGGCAACCTCGACCAGGCGCCCGTCAACGTGTCGATCACCACCGGCAGCGTGAGCGATGCGCTCGTCGTGCCGGTCGCCGCGTTGCTGTCGCTCGAGAGCGGCGGGTACGCGGTCGAGGAGGTCGCCACGAACGGCGTGCATCATCTGGTGGCGGTCACCACCGGGCTATTCGACGACGCGGACGGCCTGGTCGCGGTCAACGGCGCGGGGCTTGCGGCCGGGCAGCGCGTGGTGGTGCCGGGCGTATGAGTCTCGCCGCGGGTACGCCACCGACGCCGGGCGCTGTTGGACGCGGCTCGCCGGCGCCGGTCGAGGGCGGCGACGTGGTGCTCGAGCTCGACGGGGTGACGAAGGTTTACGCGGCCGAGCCGCCCGTCGTCGCGCTGCGCGGCGTGAGCTTCAGTGTTCGCCGCGGCGAGCTGATCGCAATCGTCGGGCCGTCCGGGTCGGGCAAGTCGACGCTCCTGCACGTCATGGGGACGCTCGAGCGGCCGACCGAGGGCGCGGTGCGCATCACGGGGCTCGACGTCGCCGGCCTCGACGATCGTGCGCTGTCGGTGGTGCGAGCGAAGCGGGTCGGCTTCGTGTTCCAGTTGTTCTTCCTGGCTGAGTACCAGAGCGTGCTCGACAACGTCGCCGACGGGCTGCTGTATGCCGGCGTCGCGGTGTCCGAGCGCCGCGTGCTCGCAGCGCGCGCGCTCGAGCGGGTTGGGCTCGCGCAGCGGGCGAGCTTCCGGCCAACGAAGCTGTCGGGCGGTGAGCGCCAGCGTGTCGCGATAGCGCGCGCGCTGGTCGGTGCGCCCGCGATCGTGCTCGCTGACGAGCCGACCGGGAATCTCGACACCGCTACGGGGGCCGCGATCTTCGCGCTGTTGCACGAACTGCACGCGGACGGGGCGACGATCGTGATGATCACGCACGACCGCGAGCTCGCGGCGCATCTGCCGCGCCAGATCGAGATGCTCGATGGCGAGCTCGTGTCGGACAGCCGGCCGGCGGACGGCGTGGCGCTGGCCGGTGGAAGTGTCGCGGGCGGAGCTACGACGAGCGTGGGGGACCGCTAGGTGCGCGACGCAAGGCTTGGACGGCAGCGCCTGCTGGCGGCGGTGATCGCGATCGTTATCGCCATCCCGAGCGTCGTCGCGCTCGCCAGCCCGCGCGCCGCCGCGGACACTCCCTCCAGCTCGTGTCCTTCAGCGAATGCGCCAAACGAGCTAGTGCTCGGCGGCGGTACCCCGCAGACCGCGCTGCTCGACACGGCGTTCGGAACCCCCCTGCAGGTGGCGCTGGCGAATAGCAACGGGTGCCCAGTGACCTCCGTCGTGGGTACGCCTGTCACCTTCACGGCGCCCTCGAGCGGCGCCGGTGGCAGCTTTGCGACGAGCGGCACGAACACGGTCACAGTCGGTGCGGACCTCTCCGGGAACGCCTCGGCGCCGACCTTCACCGCCAACGGCATCGCCGGCAGCTACACGGTGACCGCAACCAGCGCCGACGGGTCGGTCTCGTTCTCGATGACGAACAGCGCCGCCGGGATTGCGGCGAGCGTCACGCCGCTATCGCCCGTCACCCAGACGGCGACGGTGAAGAGCCACTACGCGCACCCGCTCTCGGTGCGGGTACTCGACGCAGACGGCAATCCCGTCTCGGGAGCGACCGTCACGTTCACGTTCGGCACAGCCGGCGCCGGGGGCTCGGGGGCGAGCGCGGGGGCGAGTTTTGCCGATGGCACAGCGCAGGCGACCGCCACGACCGACAGCGACGGGATTGCAACCTCCCCGCAGTTCATCGCGAACGGGACCGTCGGCCGTTTCAGCGCGACCGCCTCGGCGGCGGCCCGCGTTGCCCACTTCACGCTCAGCAACCGCGCCGGCAAGCCGGCCACGATCACCGCCGGCGTCGCGGCCACCGAAATGACCCAGACGGGAACCCGCTTTGCGATCGCGCTCGCCGTCACAGTCACCGACGCGTTCGGAAACAAGGTCAGCGGCGTGCTCGTGACATTCATTGCGCCCGCGCGCGGTGCGAGCGGCAGCTTCGCGACGCGGACCCACGCGCGCAGCGTGTCGGTCCGGACCGATGGGCGCGGCATCGCGGTCGCACCGCCGTTCATCGCGAATACGCAAGCGGGCGGCTACATCGTGATCGCGAGGATTCCGCACGGGCCGAGGACCGCGTTCGCGCTCGTGAACGAGGCTCCGTGAGCGCGCTCGACGTCAGCCTCACGCCGCCGCGACTTCGGCCCGGCGACCTCGCTCGGCTGGCCAGCATCGGCGTGCGCACGCGCCGGTTGCGCGCGGCGCTCTCGGCGCTCGGGATCGCGATTGGCGTCGCGGCGATCGTCGCCGTGCTCGGCCTCTCCGCGTCGAGCCAAACTGGACTTCTGGCCGAGATCAACCAGCTCGGCACCAACCTGCTGGACGTCACGACCGGCCAGAGCTTCAGCGGCCAAAGCGCGCCGCTGCCGCTCGCGGCGCCCGGCACGATCGGCCGCATCGGCCCGGTCTACGACGTCGCCTACACCGGCACGCTGGCCAACGCCAACGCCTACCGCACGCCACTGATCCCGTCCGTCGAGACCAACGCCCTGAGCGTCACCGCCACCAACCTCAGTCTGCTCGGCACCGTCGGTACGGCGGTAGCGCAGGGCCGCTTCCTCAACTCCGCGACCGTGACCGAGCCGGTCTGCGTGCTCGGTGCAGCTGCCGCGCGTCGGCTCGGTATCGGCCGCCTGTTCGCCGGGGAGCGGATCTGGGTCGGCGGGATGTGGTTCTACGTCGCGGGCATTCTCAAGCCGGCTGCACTGGCCCCCGAGATCGACGACTCCGTGCTGATCGGCTTCCCGGCCGCGAAGACGTACCTCGGCTACACGAGCATCCTCCACGGCCGTCCGACGATCGGAAACCCGACCGAGATCTATGTCCGAGCCGACACCAGCCAGGTCAAGGCCGTCGACAACGTGCTCGCCTCCACCGCCAACCCAGAGAACCCGAGCGAGGTGGACGTCACCCAGCCGTCCTCGGCGCTCGTGGCCGAGGCCGAGACCAAGGGCGTCTTCAACGGTCTGATCCTGGGGCTCGGCGCGATCGCGCTGCTCGTCGGCGCGATCGGCGTTGCCAACATCATGGTTATCAGCGTGCTCGAGCGCCGCGCGGAGATCGGCCTGCGCCGCGCGCTCGGCGCGACCAAATCGCAGATCCGCACGCAGTTCCTGAGCGAGGCGATCCTGCTCGCGCTGATCGGCGGCGCGGTCGGGATCGGCGCCGGCGCCCTCGCAACCGCGATCTACGCCCACACGAAGCACTGGAGCACGGTGATCCCCGCGCTCGCTTGGGCGGGCGGCATCGGGGCCGCGATCCTGATCGGCGCCGTCGCCGGCATCGTGCCCGCGATCCGCGCCGCCCGCCTCTCCCCGACCGACGCGCTGCGGAGCGCGTGAGGCATGGCGCGGTCGTACAACCGCCGCTGACGCGCGTCAGTCGCCCGACAGCTCGAGGAAACGCTCGACCGAAGCCTCCTGCTGGGCGAGCCGGTCGGCCATGCGGTGCGCATGCTCGGCCGTGCGCGTGAAGAAGTCCTCGAGGCAGTGCTCCGGGTCCTCTGTCAGTGGGTACACGTGGGCGACCTCCTGCTGGACGCAGGCGATCCCGAGTGGCGGGGCACCGGCGGTCAGCGAGCGTGCCGAGCAGACCGCGGCGACCATCAGCTCGCGCTCGGGCGCGCGTAGGGCGACCGGCATCAGCAGCTGGGCGGGCAGCGCGACGGTTGTGCCGATCAGCCGCTCGACCCTGACCTGGGCGGCCGCATACTCGGTCAGCGGATCCCACCAGACCGACAGCACGGTATCGGCGGCGCGCAGCGTCTCGCGCAGCACGCCGGCCTGCTCGCGGTAGAGGTCCTGTGCGGCGCGCCGCGAGTCCGCCTGCGCGAGGTCGAGGTAGACGGGGACGCGCAGCAGCTCGTTTGGCGAGAGGGCCTCGCCCGTGCCGTGCTCGCCGAGCGCGATGTAGGTCTGGATCGTCGAGAGGTCGCGCCGGCCGTGGAAGATGATCGTCAGCTCGCGAGCGAGCGTCAGCCCGCCGACATGCATCGCGACCGCGACGGACGCCTCGCGATCGAGCAGCGCTCGGCTCAGCACCTCCTCAGCGCTGTCGCCCGCGTCGGGAGTGCCTGCATCGCCGTCGATGCGCTGTTCGCTCATCTCAGCCACACCTCGCTTCCGTCTGACCACGACCGAGTTACCCGCCGTCCCGGCCGACCAAGCAAAACCTAGCGGGGCGAGCGGCGGGATGCGGCGATTCGGAACACGTCCGCTGCGCCGCGCTTATCAACAACACGCGCGAACGACGGATCGTGGCGGTCTGCACGTGGCGGCGCTGACGCTACTTCCCTGACGACGCCTCAACGAGGATAGAAGTCGCGCTGCCAGTGGTGGCGCGCGAGCACGGCGAGCTCGGGCTCGTCGAGCGGTCCGCGCTCGGCGGCCGCAACGTTGGCGTTCACGCTGTTCAAGGAGCGCATGCCGGGGATCACGGTGCTCACAGCCGCGTGCGAAAGGCAGAAGCGCAGCGCGATCTCGGGCATGCGCTCGACCTCGATATGCAGGTCGGAGGCGATCGCCTGCACGCGCTCCCAGACCTCGCGCTTGCGATCGCCCGCGAAGTACCGGTTGCGGAAGTCGCCTTCCGGGAACTCGGTGTCGGGACGGATCCGGCCAGTCAGCCCGCCCTCGTCGAAGGGGACGCGCGCGATCACCCCGACGCCCGCCTCCTGCGTCGCCGCAAACAATCGGTCGGCGGGCGCTTGGTCGAAGATGTTGTAGATCACCTGAACGCTGTCGACGACGCCGCTCTGGACGAGCGCGATCGCGTTGTCGGGCTCGTGATCGTTGATCGAGATGCCGAAGCAGCGGATCTTCCCGTCCGCCTTGAGGCGCTCGATCCCTTCGCGCCAGGAGCCCTGATCGACCCACTCGTCCGACCAGACGTGGAACTGCTGGACGTCGATCGTCTCGACGCCGAGCTTGCGCAGACTGCGCTCGGTGCAGCTGATGATGTGCTCGGCGGGGAAGGCCTCATCGGCGTGGACGCCGGCGCGCGCGGGCCATTGACGGTTCGCGGGCGGGATCTTCGTTGCGATCCGGATGTCACCACCCGCCGCGCGAACGGCCTGGCCCACGAGTTCCTCGCTGTGCCCGTCGCCGTAGCCGTAGGCGGTGTCGACGAAGTCGACGCCCTGCTCGAACGAGCGCGCGAGCGAGCGCAGCGACTCGTCGTCCTGCGCGCCGATCCACATGCTCTGGCCGATGCCCCATGCGCCGTAGCCGAGCACAGAGACTTCGGGGCCGTTGCGACCGAGGGGGCGGTGCTCCATCGTGCACACACTACCCGGTCGGCTCCATCACCGAACATCTGTTCGCCTCGGTACAATTGGACATAACGTGGCGTCGTCCAATCAGATCGTCGTTTCCGGCGCGCGCGAGCACAACCTCAAGAACATCTCGCTGACGCTGCCGCGCGACGCGCTCGTCGTGCTGACCGGACTCTCGGGCTCCGGCAAGTCCTCGCTCGCCTTCGACACGATCTACGCGGAGGGGCGCCGACGCTACGTCGAGTCGCTGTCGGCGTATGCGCGCCAGTTCCTCGGGCAGATGGACAAGCCCGACGTGGACTCGATCGAGGGGCTCTCGCCGGCGATCTCGATCGACCAGAAGACGACCTCGCGCAACCCGCGCTCGACCGTTGGCACTGTGACCGAGATCTACGACTACCTGCGCCTATTGTGGGCGCGGATCGGCGTGCCGCACTGCCACGTCTGCGGCGAGCTGATCGCCGGGCAGTCGATCGAGCAGATCGCCGACCAGGTCCTCGAGCTCGCGGAAGGCACGCGCTTCATGGTCCTGGCGCCGGTCGTACGGGGGCGCAAGGGCGAGTTCGCGAAGCTGCTAGACGACCTCCGGCTGGAGGGCTTCACGCGCGTCCTGATCGACGGCGAGCTGCACGGGATCGAGGACTTCCTCGAGCTCGACCGCAACGTCAAGCACGACCTGTCGGTCGTCGTTGACCGCCTCGTGATGCGCGCGGATGTGCGCAAGCGGCTCGTCGACTCGATCGAGACGGCGACCGCGCTCGCCGACGGGATCGTGTCGGTCCAGCTCGTGCCGCGCGATCCGCCGTCGCGGGGGACAGGTGGTGTGGGGGAGACGCTCACGTTCTCCGAGAAGTTCGCCTGCCTGAAGTGCGGTACGTCGATGCCGGAGCTCGAGCCGCGGATGTTCTCGTTCAACGCGCCGCAGGGCGCCTGCGAGCGTTGCACGGGCCTCGGCTCGCAGCTCGAGATCGACCCCGAGCTTGTGGTCCCAAACCGCGATCTCTCGATCGCGCAGGGCGCGCTCGCGCCCTGGGCGGGGTCGAGCTCGGGCTACTACGAGCAGATGACGGCCGCGCTCGCTGAGCGCTACGGGGTCGACGTCGAGAAGCCGTGGCACTCGCTCACGGCCAAGCAGCGCGAGATCTTCCTCTACGGCACCAACGGCGAGCCGGTTCAGGTGCGCTACCGCAACCGCTTCGGCCGCGAGCGCAACTACGCCGCGCGCTTCGAGGGAATCGTGCGCAACCTGGAGCGCCGCTACCGCGAGACGGACTCCGAGTACCAGCGCGAGAAGATCGAGGAGTACATGAGCATGCGGCCGTGCCCCGCCTGCAACGGCGCGCGCCTGCGACCCGAGTCGCTCGCCGTGCTCGTCGGCGGGACGCCGATCAACGAGTTCTGCGCGCTGTCGGCCCATGCCGCGCTCGAGTGGCTCGCACGAGTCGAGCTGACGGAGACTGAGCGCCACATCGCACGGCTCGTGCTGCGCGAGATCGAGGAGCGCCTGCGCTTCCTCGAGAACGTCGGCATCGGCTACCTGTCGATGGATCGCGCGGCGGCGACGCTCTCCGGCGGCGAGGCACAGCGGATCCGGCTCGCGACGCAGATCGGCTCGGCGCTCGTCGGGGTCCTCTACGTCCTCGACGAGCCATCGATCGGACTGCATCAGCGCGACAACGCGAAGCTCGTCGCGACGCTCGAGCGCCTGCGCGACCTCGGCAACACGGTCCTCGTGGTCGAGCACGACGAGCAGACGATGCGCGCCGCCGACCATATCGTCGACCTCGGGCCGGGTGCGGGTGAGCACGGGGGGCGGATCGTCGCGCAGGGGACGGCGCTCGAGATCGAGCTCGTGCCGGAGTCGCTGACCGGCCAGTTCCTCTCAGGCGCCGCCCAGATCGCGGTGCCCGCGCGAAGGCGAGCACCGAACGGGGCGATCGAGATCCTCGGCGCCTCGATGCACAATCTGCGCGACATCGACGTCCGCGTCCCGCTCGGGACGCTCACGTGCGTCACCGGCGTGTCCGGTTCGGGCAAGTCGACGCTCGTCAACGAGGTCCTGCTGAAGGCGGTCTCGAACAAGCTGCACCGCACGCGCCAGCGGCCGGGCACGCACCGCGAGCTGCGCGGCCTCGAGGCGCTCGACAAGATCGTCGCGGTCGACCAGTCGCCGATCGGGCGCACGCCACGCTCGAACCCGGCCACCTATACGGGCCTTTTCGACGTGATCCGCGATCTGTTCGCGAAGACCCAGGAGGCGCGGGTGCGCGGCTACAAGCCGGGGCGCTTCTCGTTCAACGTCAAGGGCGGACGCTGTGAGGTCTGCCGCGGCGACGGCCAGATCCGCATCGAGATGCACTTCCTGCCGGACGTCTACGTCCCTTGCGAGCAGTGTCACGGCCGGCGCTACAACCGCGAGACGCTGGAGGTCCGCTTCAAGGGCAAGACGATCGCGGACGTCCTCGACATGCCGGTCGAGGAGGCGCTCACGTTCTTCGAGCACATCCCGGCGATCCGCCGCCGCCTGCAGACTCTGAACGACGTCGGGCTCGGCTACATCCGCCTCGGCCAGCCGGCGACGACGCTCTCGGGCGGCGAGGCTCAGCGTGTCAAGCTGGCGACCGAGCTCTCGAAGATCGCGACCGGGCGGACCCTCTACGTTCTCGACGAGCCGACGACGGGGCTCCACTTCGCCGACGTCAAGCGCCTGCTCGAGGTCCTCCAGCGCCTCGTCGACGCTGGCAACTCGGTGATCGTGATCGAGCACAACCTCGATGTGATCAAGTCCGCCGACCGGATCATCGATCTCGGCCCCGAGGGCGGGGACGCCGGCGGGCTGCTGATCGCGACGGGAACGCCCGAGCAGGTCGCGGCGGTGGAGCAGTCGCACACCGGGCGCTTCCTCGAACCGCTACTCAAAGCACGCGTGCCCGCGCGCACGCGGGCGCGCAAGTCCGCTACGTCCGCGGCTGAGCAGGCAGCAGCCTAGGGAGGCGTCCACTGAGCCCCGCCGCGACGCAGGCCGTCGCGGAACCCAAGTCAGCTGTGCCCGAGGCCGGCGCGGAAGGCGGCGAGCTCGGCCGGATCGATCGAGAACGTGTGCTCCGCCGCCGGGAAACGCCGGCCTCGCACGTCCTCCGCGTACTGACCGAGCGCGCCGATCATCTGTCCATAGAGGTCGGCGTACTGGCGCGAGTGACGTGGCGCCTGGCCGGGGTAGACGCCGAGCATGTCGTGCACAACGAGCACCTGGCCGCTCGTGCCGGGACCCGCGCCGATGCCGATCGTCGGCACGCGGAGCACGCTTGTGAGCTCGTCGGCGACTGCGGCCGGAATCGCCTCGAGCACGATCGCGAAGCAGCCCGCCGCCTCCAGGGCGCGAGCCTCGCGCGCAACCTCGAGCGCCCGCTCCGCGGTGCGTCCCTGGGCGCGCCGGCCCCCGAGTGCGGTTGCGCTCTGGGGTGTGAGCCCGACGTGGCCCATCACCGGGATCCCGGCCGCGACGATCGCGGTCGCTCGCGCCGCGGACGCCGGTCCGCCGCCCTCGAGCTTCACCGCATCGACGCCGGCCTCCTTGACGAAGCGTTGCGCGCTAAGCACGGCAAGCTCATTGGACGCCTCATAGGAACCGAACGGCAGGTCGCCGACGAGCAGCGGCGTCCGCAGGCCGCGGCGCACCGCCGCCGCGAGCATCAGCATCTCCTCGAGGCTCACCGCGACCGTGGACTGGTAGCCGAGCACCACCTCCGCCCCCGAATCGCCGACGAGCACCGCGTCCACGCCTGCCGCTTCCGCGATCCGCGCCGTCGGGAAGTCATAGGCGGTGATCATCACGATCGGTTCGCCAAGGCGGCGCTTCTCCGCGAGGCGCGGCAGCGTCATCGGCAGCCGATCGCCCGCCGGTCCTGCGTCGGTCTTCGGCGTGCTCGACATCAGCTGAGCAGCGCTTCGACGCGATCGCCTGCCCCCCGCGACGGGGGGTCGACGGCGACGATCTGGTTGCGCGCATCGACGTGCACGACCCGCGGCTGGTGCTCGGCGAGCTCGGACTCGCTGTACTGCGCGTATGAGATGACGATCACGGTGTCGCCGCGATGGACGAGCCGGGCCGCCGCGCCGTTCAGCTTGAGCTCGCCCGCGCCGCGCTCGCCGGCGATCGCGTAGGTTCGAAAAGCGCGCGCCGTTGTCGAGGTCGAGCACCGTCACCTGCTCGTTGGCCAAGATGTCGGCTGCCTCGAGTAGCAGCGGGTCGACCGTGATCGAACCGACGTAGTTGAGGTCGCAGTCGGTCACACGACCGCGATGGATCTTCGACTTGAGCATCGTCCGTTGCATCAGCTTGGCTCGGCTCCATTCGTGCTCGGGGTTGCGATGACATTGTCGATCAGGCGCGCGCGGCCGACGCGCGCGGCAAGCGCGACGAGGACCGGCCGCTCGACGCGCTTGACCGGCTCGAGCGTGTCGGGGTCGACGATCTCGAGGTACTCCGCCTCCAGATCGTGGGCGGCGAGCTCGCCGCGCGCCGCAGCAACCGCCGTGCGGCTGTCGCGCTCGCCACGCCCGATCAACTGGGCGGCGCGCTCCAGGGCGCGCGAGATGCCCGATCGCGCGGGCTCGCTCGTCGGCGCTCAGATAGGCGTTGCGGCTCGACTGCGCAAGCCCATCTGGCTCGCGCACGGTGGGGCAGACCACGATCCGTACGGGCATGTCGAGGTCGGCGACGAGCCGTTTGATCACGATCGCCTGCTGCGCGTCCTTCTGGCCGAAGTAGGCGACCTCAGGCGCCACGATGTTGAGCAGCTTCGCCACCACGGTCGCCACACCTTCGAAGTGACCGGGGCGCTGCTCGCCCTCGAGTCGCTCGCCCACGCCTCGCACGACGACGCTCGTCGCAAACCCAGGCGGATAGATCTCGTCGGCCGACGGTGCGAAGAGCAGGTCGACGCCCGCCTCCTGCGCGAGCGCGGCGTCGCGCGCCTCGTCTCGTGGATAAGCGGCGAGGTCCTCGGACGGGCCGAACTGCAGCGGGTTCACGAACGCCGACATGACGACCAGATCGCACTCGGTGCGCGCGGCGCGCAGCAGCGACAGATGGCCGTCGTGGAGCGCCCCCATCGTTGGAACGAGGCCCACGCGCAGCCGCGCGTCCGGCGCAGGCGCAAGCGCCCGGCGAAGCTCGGCGATCGTACGGACGGTTCTCATTTGCGTCGGTCCAGTTCCCATCGGGATACCGGTCGCGATTGAAGGGCTCCTGCGCCTTCGGTCCGCCACCATCTGGTTGGCGGCCAGCTGACAGCTTAGTGGTTCGCGTCACGAGCCTGGTTCGCGTCGCGAGCCACTGCGCGCGCGAGCGGGCGACTACCATCGGCTGAGTGAGCGCTACGGCCAGGCGCGAGGAGCTGAAGGAGCTGCTGATCGCGGCGCGGCAGTGCACGCGCTGTCACGGAACTGGCGGCGACTCGCTCGTCGGTCGTCTTCGGCGCGGGCAACGCCGACGCCGAGCTGATGTTCGTCGGCGAAGCTCCCGGGGCCAACGAGGATATCCAGGGGCTGCCGTTCGTCGGCGCCGCGGGCAAGCTGCTGGAGCAGCTGCTCGCCGACATCGGCCTGAGCCGCTCCGAGGTCTTCATCGCCAATGTCCTCAAGTGCCGGCCGCCAGGCAACCGCGACCCGCAACCCGTTGAGATCGAGAGCTGCAAGCCCTACCTCGTGCGCCAGATCGAGCTGATCGAGCCGCGCGTGATCTGCACGCTCGGGAACTTCGCGACGAAGCTGCTGCGCGGCGATCCCGCCGGCATCACGCGCGTTCACGGTGAGCCCGAGGTGCGGACGATCGGCAGTCACACGTTCAGGCTCTACCCGCTGTTTCACCCGGCTGCGGCGCTGTACACCCCAAGCACGCTCGAGACGCTGCGGACGGATTTCGTCCGTCTGCCGGCGATCCTCGCGCTCCCACCGGCCCCACCTATCGTCCCCGGGCCGCAGGTCGAGCCGGAGCCTGCCGGGCCCCCGGTCGTCGAGCTCGATCGCCGGGCCGAGCAGCTGGGACTCTTCTGATCGCTTGATGGCCCCGACGGAGCAGCTACGTCGCTTCGAGACCGACGGCGTGAGGGCAACCGAGCAGCTCGCCGCGGCGCTCGCGAGCGAACTTGCGGATGGTGACCTCGTCTTCGTCACCGGCGAGCTCGGTGCCGGCAAGACGACGTTCATCCGGGGCGCCGCGTGTGCGCTCGGGGCAACGGTCGCCGTGACGAGCCCGACGTTCGCGATCGCGCACCGCTACCCGACGCAACGGGACGGGCGGCACGTCTGCCATCTCGACCTGTACCGGCTCGACGGGCTCGACAGCGAGGATCCGGAGCTCCTCGCGCCCTACCTAGGACCCGGCCGGATCACTTTCATCGAGTGGCCCGAGCACGGTGGCGAGGAGCTCGGGGAGCCCCGCCTGCGCGTCGAGCTGCGCCACGCCGGCCGCGATCGCCGCGCGATCGAGGTGCGCGGATGAACATCCTCGCACTCGACACCGCGACACCGTCGACGGCGGTGGCCGTGCAGACAGCCGACGGGCGATCGTTCGAGCTGCGCGACGACCCGCAGCAGCCCGCGGCGCGCGGGGAGCACGCCGAGCAGCTGCTCACGCTCGCAGCGGCGGTGCTCGCCGAGGCCGAGCTCGATTGGCCGGCGATCGACCTGGTTGCGGTTGGCACAGGCCCCGGCGGCTACACGGGCCTGCGGATTGGGATCGCGACGGCGCGTGCGCTCGGGCGCGCCTGCGCTGCGCGCGTCGCAGGCGTCTGCACGCTGCGCATGCTCGCCGAGCCGCGCGGGGGCGTGCGTCCTCGCACTCATCGACGCCCGCCGCGGCGAGCTCTTCGCGGGCGCCTACAAGGATGATGTCGAGCTGGTCGCTCCGCACGTCATCCGGCCCGCGCAGCTCGTAGGCCTGCTCGATGAGATCGAAGCGACGGAGCTCTGCGCCGTCGGCGACGGGGCGATCGCCTGGCGCGGCGAGCTCGCTTCGCTCGGCGTCGAGGTCCCCGCGCAAGCCGCAGCGCACCGCGTGAGCGCGGCAGCTGCCGGTCGCATCGCCGCGCGCGCGCCGAATCCCGATCTGACCCCGCTCTATCTTCGCCGGCCCGACGCCGAGCTGGCGCTCGAGCAATGACCGAGAAAGCCGCCGCCCTGCTGGATATTCGCGCGCTCGCCTACAGCGACCTCCGGATGTGATCGAGATCGAGCGACGCGCGTTTCCCGACGCCGTGGTCGCTGGCGATGTTCGTGCTCGAGCTCTCCAAGCCGACGGGGATCTGCCTTGCCGCGCGCGCCAGGGAAGGCTCGCCGGCTACGTCGTGTGCTCGCGCTACGAGCGTCGACTGGCACATCATGAACGTCGCGGTCGATCCCGACCATCGGCGGCAGGGGATCGGCTCGGCGCTGCTCGCTGAGCTCTACCGTCGCGCCGAGCAGCACGGGGCGCGTTTCACGCTCGAGGTGCGGCGCTCGAATCAGGCGGCGATCGAGCTGTACGAGCGCGACGGCTTCCGCGTCGCCGGGCATGCGCAGGCGCTACTACCAGGACAACGGCGAGGACGCGCTGATCATGTGGCGCACGCCGGCGACGCTGCAGGGCCGCCTCGACGACGTCCCGGCCGCCGACCCGGTGCTCCACCACCGCCGATGATCCTCGCGATCGAGACGAGCTGCGACGACACCTGCGCGGCGCTCGTCAGCGCCGACGGCGCGATCGCAGCGAACGTGATCTCCTCGCAGGAAGCGCACGATCGCTTCGGCGGCGTCGTGCCGGAGGTCGCCGCGCGCTGCGCACCTCGAGCTGATCGGTCACGTTATCGACGAGGCATTCGCGCGGGCCGGGGCCTCGTTGCAGGACGTCGAGCTCGTTGCGGCGACGCGCGGCCCGGGTCTCGTCGGTGCGCTGCTCGTCGGCTTCGCGGCCGCGAAGGCGCTCGCCGCGGCGCGCAAGCTCCCGTTCGCGCCGGTCGACCACCTCGCCGGGCACGTCGCCGCCGCCTACCTCGGTCCAGCCCTTTCGAGCCGCCGTTCGTGGCGCTGATCGCCTCGGGCGGCCACACGTTGCTGCTGGCCGTCCGCGAGCGCGGCGCGGCGCCCGAGGTCCTTGCGCGCACGCTCGACGACGCCGCCGGCGAGGCGTTTGACAAGGGCGCGCGGATGCTCGGCCTCGGCTACCCGGGCGGTGCGCCGCTCGAGCGGCTCGCGCGTGCCGGCGACCCCCACGCCTTCGACTTCCCGAGCGGGCGCGGCGAGGACTTCTCGTTCGCCGGGCTGAAGACCGCCCTGCTCTACAGGACGCGCGATCTGGACATGGAGCGACGAGCAGGTGCGGGCCGACTCGCCGCTTCCTATCAGCGCGCGATCGTCGATGCGCTCGTGCGGCGCACGGAGCGAGCGCTCGAGCGTGCCGGGCTCAGCCGGCTCGCGCTCGGCGGCGGGGTTGCGGCCAACGGAGCGCTGCGCGCACGGCTCGCCACGCTCGGCGTCGAGCTCTTCCTGCCACCGCTGGCGCTGTGCACGGACAACGCGGCGATGATCGCCGCGGCCGCGCTCGATGCGCCGGCCCTTGCCTATCCCGACTACCTCTCGCTTGATGTCTACGCCACGGGGGAGGGTCCACTGCGGTGAGCGACCCGGTTGCGCGTCCCGCGCGTGACCCTCTACGGGCGGCCCGGCTGCTGCCTGTGCGAAGACGCGCGCGGCGCGCTCGAGCGCATCGCGGCGCGAAGTGGAGTTCGAGCTCGAGGAGCGCGACATCGAGACCGACGAGCTGCTGCTGGCGCGCTACCTCGAACGGATCCCTGTCATCGCGGTCGATGGGGTGGATCGCTTCGAGCTGATGGTCGATGAGGCGGCGCTGCGCGCCCACCTTGCGGCGGCGGCGATGATCTAGAGTCCGCCCCACGAATGGGGCTCAGCGAGCTTACCAGCGACCGGGAGGACGAGTCTGCCCCCGACCGGCTGCCGCTCGGCATTGCGGCACGCCTTTCGCGCTACCTCCAAACCCTGACCCAGGCGCGCAAGATGGGTCGCGAGACGATCTCCTCGAAGGAGCTCGCGAATTACACGCACGTCAACTCGACGCAGATCCGCCGCGATCTGTCGGGCTTCGGCAAGTTCGGCAAGCGCGGCGTCGGCTACAACGTCGAGTCGCTGGTCGTCGCAGATCCGCAAGATCCTGCGTACGTCCGGCCAGCACAACATCGCGCTGTTCGGGGCCGGGCACCTCGGTCGCGCGATCGCCTCATCGGACATCTTCGCGGACCACGGTTTCCGCGTCGTGGCGATCTTCGATCGCGACCGCGCGAAGGTGGGCGAGCCGATCGGGCCGCTCACCGTGCGCCACAACGACGAGCTTCGCGCCGTGGTCGAGGAGCAGGGCATCGTCGTCGGCGTCCTCGCGGTCCCGGGCCATGCCGCGCAGGGCCTCGCCGACGACCTCGTGGCGGCGGGCGTCAGGATCATCTTCAACTACTCCGAAGCGCTGCTGACCGTCCCGCCGGAGGTCACCGTGCACACCTCCAACCCTGCTGTCGATCTGCTCTACGCGTTGTACTTCTACCTCATGCGTGATCGATCTCGACGGTGCGGCGGAGCGCTGTTCGCCGCTGCAAGCGACCTGACTGTCGGCCTCGAGGAGGAGTTCGCGATCCTCGAGCCGCAGAGCGCTGGACCTGGCGCAGCGCTTCGAGGAGCTGCGCGACAGCGCGGCCGAGCGCTCGCCGGCGCTGCACGAGCACATCGCCGGTGAGCTCATCTCCTCCGAGATCGAGATCATCTCCGGCCGCGGCGCGGATTTCGCCGATGCGATCGAGCGCCAGCGCGAGCTGCGCTGCGAGCTGTTTGCCCTCGCCGACGATGCAGGGTGTCGCGCTCGGCGCCACCGCCACCCACCCGTGGGCCGACTATCGCGAGCAGCGCATCATCGAGACCGAGCACTACCGCCGCGTCGAGCAGGGCCTGAAGTACGTCGCCTGGCGCAACAACACCTTCAGCCTCCACGTCCACGTCGGCGTCCGTGACCTGGACCGCGCGGTCAAGGTGTGCGACCGCTTGCGGGGGGTGCTACCGCTGCTGCTCGCGCTCTCTGCGAGCTCGCCGTTCCTCGACGGGCGCGCAAGCGGTCTGCATTCCTCGCGCTCGCAGATCTTCACGCGCAGCTTCCCGCGCTGCGGCGTGCCGGAGCCGTTCGGCGGCTGGCCGGCCTACCGGGAGTACATCGAGCTGCTCAGCGCAACGGCTTCGATCGTCGAGTTCACGCAGGTCTGGTGGTCGGTCCGGCCGCACTTCGCCTTCGGCACGGTCGAGGTCCGCATCTGCGACGTTCAGAGCACCGCGAGCGAGTCCGAGGCGCTCGCGGCGCTGATCGTTGCCTGTGTCGCGCAAGCGCTTCGTGACATCGATGAAGCGAAGCCGTTCGAGGATCTCGCAGGGCGGCTCATCGAGGAGAACATGTGGCGCGCCATCCGCTACGGCCTCGATGGGCGGATGATCGACTTCGAACGCGGCGAGGAGTACGCGTCGGCGGGGATCGCCGAGCGCCTGCTCGACTGGACGGCGCCGGTGCGTGGCGAGCTCGGCCTCGATCCGAAGCTGCCGGAGCGCAACAGCTCGCAACGCCAGCTCGACCTGCTCGCAGCGGGTGCATCGATGGAGGAGGTCTACGCGCAGACGGTGCGCGAGACTCGCACGTCGTACGCTGAAGGGGGTTCAGCATGAGCACCGGCGAGACTCAACCCACCGAAGCCGAGCTCCGGGCAGCGCTCGAGGAGCAGCTGCGGCACATCACGGCGTTCGACGTGATCGCCCAAACGGCGATATCGCTCGTCAATCTCGCCGGCCGGCGCCTCGGTCTGAGCGAGGATTCGCGGAACGAGCGCGACCTCAACCAGGTCCGCGACGCGATCGACGCGACACGCGCCCTGCTTCCGGTGCTCGAGCGCGATCCGCAGGGGCCGTCGCTCGCGCCGCTGCGCGACGCGCTCTCCGGCTTGCAGATGGAGTACGCGAGGCTCGTCCAGGCCGCGGCGAACGAGCCCGCGGAGCCACAGTCCGCCGGCCCCGACGCGGCCGCGCCGGAGGGCGGCGAGTCCGCCCCGTCTGCCGCCGGCCCCGCGCAGCGCAGCGGGCGCCTGTGGGTTCCCGGATCGCCGACGGATCGTCCGCGCCAGTAACGGCGGCGCCGGTCAGAGCCGGTCGCATCGGCAACCCTTGTTACACTGCCGTCGCCTTACCGGGTGGGCGCCATCGCCGCCCGGTTTTCTCGTTCTGAGGTGCGCACTGCCCTGCGCACGCCGATTTCTGGAGGAGCACCCACTTGACTAGTTTCCTGACTAACCACGGCGTGATCGTCGCCCTGGTATGTGCTGGCTGTGCCGTGCTCTACGGCGCGCTGACGACGCGTTCGCTGCTCGCGCTGTCACCCGGCAACGAGCGCATGCAGCAGATCTCCGCCGCCGTGCAGGCCGGCGCGCGCGCCTACCTCAACCGCCAGTACACGACGATCGCGGTCGTTGGCGTGGTCCTCTTCGTTGCGCTCATCTTCATCCAGAACATCGCCGTGGCCGCAGGGTTTGCGATCGGCGGCATCCTCTCGGGGTCGGCCGGCTACATCGGCATGAACGTGTCGGTCCGCGCCAACGCACGCGTGGCCGAGGCGGCCCGGGGCGGGGTCTCGCCGGCGCTCCGCGTCGCCTTCCGCGGTGGCGCGACGACCGGCATGCTCGTCGTCGGCCTTGCGCTGCTCGGCCTCTCCGGCTACTACGGCGCGCTCACCGCGATCTTCCATGACAGCCCGAATACGGCGGTCAACGCGCTGATCGGGCTCGGCTTCGGCGGCTCTTTGATCTCCGTCTTCGCCCGCCTCGGCGGCGGCATCTTCACCAAGGCCGCGGACGTCGGCGCCGACTTGGTCGGCAAGGTCGAGGCCGGCATCCCCGAGGACGATCCGCGCAACCCGGCCGTCATCGCCGACAACGTCGGCGACAACGTCGGTGACTGCGCCGGCATGGCGGCCGACCTGTTCGAGACCTACGCGGTCACGGCGGTTGCGGTCATGCTGCTCGGCGTCCTCAGCTTCGACCAGTCCACGCGCGTCGTCCTCTTCCCGCTGGTCCTCGGCGGCGTCGCGATCATCGCCTCGATCATCGGCACGTTCTTCGTCCAGTCGCGCGCCGGCAACGTCGAGCGGGCGCTCTACCAGGGCCTGATCGCCTCGGGTCTCATCGCCGCGGCCGCCTTCGTTCCGGTGACCTACTGGATGATGCACGGCGTCAGCCTCAAGGCCGGCCACACGCCAGGCTGGGTTCACCTCTATCTCTGCGCGCTGATCGGCATCGGCGTCACCGCGTGCCTGTTCGTGCTGACCGACTACTACACCTCGACGCGCTTCAACCCCGTCAAGAAGATCGCGCACGCTTCGACGACTGGCCACGCGACGAACATCATCCAGGGCTTCGCCTCCGGGCTGCAGGCGACCGCCCTGCCCGCGGTCGTGCTCGTCCTTGGCATCCTCGGCGCGTGGAAGCTTGCCGGCGGAGGCACCCAGGGCATCTACGGCGTCGGCGTCGCAGTGATGGGCCAGCTTTCTTTGACCGGCCTGATCGTCGCACTCGATGCGTTCGGCCCGATCACCGACAACGCCGGCGGTATCGCCGAGATGGCCGACCTCCCCGAGGAGGTCCGCAACGTCACCGACCCGCTCGACGCGGTCGGCAACACGACGAAGGCCGTGACGAAGGGCTATGCGATCGGCTCGGCCGTGCTCGCCGCGGTCGTGCTGTTCGCTGGATTCCGCGACGAACTCGCCCAGCGCGGCCACCACTACGACTTCGGGATCAACCAGCCGCCCGTCTTGATCGGCCTGATCCTCGGCGGCCTGATGGTCTGCCTGTTCGCCTCGTTCGCGATCGAAGCGGTCGGGCGCGCCGGCGGCTCGGTCGTCGAGGAGGTGCGCCGCCAGTTCCGCGAGCACCCGGGGATCATGGAGGGCACCGAGCAGCCTGATTACGCTCGCGCCGTCAGCATCGTCACGCGCACGGCGCAGCGCGAGATGATCCTCCCGTCGCTGCTGCCGATCGGCCTCACGGTGATCATCGGCCTGATCGACGTCCAGGCGCTCGGCGGCATGCTGATCGGGGTGATCGTCGTCGGCTTCTTCTTCGCCGTCCTGATGACCGCCGGCGGCGGCGCGTGGGACAACGCAAAGAAGCTGATCGAGGACGGCGCCTACGGCGGCAAGGGCTCTGACGCCCACGCCGCGGGTGTCACGGGCGACACGGTAGGCGACCCGTTCAAGGACACCGCCGGGCCCGCGATCAACCCGATGATCAAGGTCGCGAACATCGTCGCGATCCTGATCATCCCGTTGATCACTTGACGGGGGCTGCCCGTCGGGGGGCCAAGAGCGCGCGTGCGAGCTGACCAGACCCGCAAGCGCGCGCTCATGCCGAAGCGGGAGCGCCTTGGGCGCCGATACTCTGTGGCCGTGTTCAAGTCGACGAGCAGGGCCCCGCAGGGGGCTGACGACGTGTTCGTGCTGATCGTCGGCGCCGGGCGCGTCGGCTCGGCAGTCGCAAAGCGAGCGCTCGCCGCGGGCCACGAGGTTTCGGTCGTGGACGAGGACCCGCTCTCGCACGAGCGCCTCGAGGAGGGCGGCGGCCCGACCTGGGAGGACCTCGGTGGCCACTTCACAGTCGGCACGGCGCTCGAGGTCGACGCGCTGATCGAGGCGGGCGTGAACGCGCCGACGTGTTCATCGCCTCGACCGACGGCGACAACACGAACCTCACCGTCGCTCAGATCGTGCGGCGCCGCTTCGGCGTCGACAAGGTCATCTGCCGCGTGATGGACCCGGCGCGCGCCGCCTGGTACCAGGAGCAGGGGCTGCACACGATCTCACCGACCCAGCACGCGATCGAGATGTTCGAACAGGCGATTGGCCTGGAATAGGGCGAGCAGATGTACGTGATCATCGTCGGCGCGGGCAAGGTGGGGTTGAACCTCGCGCGCGAGCTGCTCGACAAGGGCCACGAGGTGACCCTGCTGGAGGCCGACCGTCGCCGCTACCTCGTCGTCGAGCAGGAGCTCGGCTACGTCGCCCAGTACGGCGATGCGACCGAGCTGTGGATCCTCGAGCGCGCCGGCGTGCAGCGCACGGACCTCGTGATCGCGGTTACCGGAGACGACGAGGACAACGTGCTCGTCTGCCAGGTCGCCAAGGAGAAGTACGAGTGCGAGCGTGTCATCGCGCGCGTCAACAACCCGCGCAACCTGCAGCACTTCAAGTTGCTCGGCATCCAGCCGGTCGTCTCGGCGACCGACCTCATCCTGCGCCTGATCGAGCACGAGGTCCCGCGTTACGGGCTCGTCCACCTGCTCGCGCTCGAGGAGGAGCGCCTCGAGATCATCGAGCTCGAGGTCCAGACAGGGGCGCCCGCAGCGGGCCTGCGCGTCGCCGACGTCAACTTGCCGCAGGGCAGCCTCGTGATCTCGGTATTGCGCGCCGGACGCGGCTTCGTGCCGACGCCCGAGACAGTCGTCGAGGCGGGCGATCAGGTTCTGCTCGTGCTCGACTCGGGACTGGAAGACCAGATCACGCCCGTCTTTTCGTCCAACGGCGCGGATAGCGTCTCCCCCTGAGGGTACCTTGCCTCCGATGCGGAGGATTCTTTGTGTCGGTGCCGTCTGCCTGCTCGCGGCCGTCGCGTTCGCGCCGGCCGCCGTCGCCGACTCGCCCGGTACGGTCGCGAACCTGCGGGGGCAGGTGACGCGCCTCTTGACCGCCGAGCTCGCGAAGGACACGGGCACGGTTTGCGCGATCGTCGCGCATCCCGCGAGCACCTGCGCGCAGCACTGGGACCGCTCGCTGACGCGCTTCCTGCGTCACGGTGGCAGGCACATGCTGAAAGCCGACATGGCGGCGGTGGCGAGTGCCGGCGTCTCCTCGAACGGCTTCTGGGCGTCGATCGCAATGCCGCACCCGCTGCTCGGCGGGAACTCCGACTTCAGCTGGTACGACAACTGCTGGATGTTGGAGAAATGACTCGAGGCCGCTTTCGCGGCCTCGAGTCATTTCTCTTTGCTTGATCGCGGTTGCCAGGGCTGGGCCGAGCACTATGCCCGCTGGTGATGCGATCGGGGTTTCGCCACGATGCGCGAGCCCGCTGAACGGTGCACGCTCCGGTCGTGCTCGATCACGTCGGGATCAACGTCCACAGCTACGAGACGAGCCGCGCGTTCTTTGAGGCCGCGCTTGCGCCACTCGGCTACATGGTGGTGATGGCGCTTGACGAGTTCCGCACGGCGGGCTTCGGCAACAGCGCCAAGCCCGTCTTCTGGATCTCCGAGCGCGCCCCGTTCACGACCGGCACGCACATCGCTTTTCATGCCGAGGACCGTGCGACGGTCGATGCGTTCCACGCCGCGGCGCTCGCGGCCGGTGGTCGCGACAACGGCCCGCCGGGCCTGCGCCAGCATTATCACCCGGCCTACTACGGCGCGTTCGTGCTCGATCCCGACGCGAACAACGTCGAGGCGGTCTGTCACAGGCCGGCGGCCTGATTGGCGTTACGGGCTGAACGTTTTCGAAACGGCTCGCCGACGGAAAATTACGCAGGCTGCTGCGGCAATCGGCTGATGGCGGGCAGCCCGCGCGTTTCGTAGCGTCACGCCCGATGCCGGCAACACTCAGCGCTTCGCGTGCCGGCACGGGTAGGCGTCTACTCGCGGCCTTCCGCGGCGAGCCGACTGACCGCGTGCCGGTTTGGTTCATGCGCCAGGCGGGACGCGCGCTGCCCGAGTACCGAGCGCTGCGCGTCCGATGCTGGACCTGGTCTCGATCACCCACCGCCCGGAGCTCGCGCCGAGGTGACGCTGCAGCCGGTGCGCCGCTATGGCGTCGACGCGGCGATCCTGTTCTCCGACATCGTCAGCCCGCTCGAGGCGATCGGCGTGGAGCTCGAGATCCGGCCCGGCGTCGGGCCCGTGATCGCCTCGCCGCGTGCGCGGCGCCGGCCGACCTGCGCGTGCTGCGCGAGTTCGAGCCCGACGCTGGACGCGCCGTGGCTGGCGGAGGCGGCCGCCTGGCTGCACGGCCGAGCTCGATGTCCCGCTGATCGGCTTCGTCGGCGGGCCGTTCACGCTCGCCAGCTATCTCGTCGAGGGCGGCCGTCGAAAGCGCAGGCGCGCACGAAGGCCCTGATGCTGTCCGACGCAGCGCACGTGGCGCGCGCTGCTCGAGCGCTCTGCGACATCGCGCTCGCCTCGGCTGCGGCACAGGTGCTGCCGGGGCCGGCGCCGATCCAGGTGTTCGACAGCTGGATCGGATCGCTCGTCGGCCGACGCAGTACGAGCGACACGTGCTGCCCGTCGTGTGCCGGCTGTTCGACGGCCTCGCCGAGCCTCGGCGTGCCGCGCGTCTACTTCGGTGTCGGGACCGGCCACCTGCTCGAGCTGATCGCGCGTGCGGGACCGGACGTGATCGGCGTCGACTGGCGCGTGCCGCTCGAGCTCGCCCGAGCGCGCATCCCCGGCGACGATCGCGCTCCAGGGCAATCTCGATCCCGGTCGTCTGCCTGGCGCCCTGGGGTGCGTGCGATGCCGAGGCGCTTCACTGCTCGAGCGCGCGCGCCGACGCGCGGCTATGTGTTCAACCTCGGCCACGGGGTGCTGCCGGCGACCGCGCCGGAGGCGATCAAGCGGCTCGTCGAGCTGGTCGCCTGCAGTTCACGGGCAGAGGACGTCGAGCGAAATGGCGTCGGAGCGCCCGACGCGGGCGGCTCGCGATGGCCTACGGCACGCCGGCTGGCGCCGCCGCGAGATCGAGGCATACTACACGCACATCCGCCGCGGACGGCCGCCCAGCCGCTGAGCTGCTCGCCGAGCTGCAGGCCCGCTACGCGGCGATCGGCGGCAGCTCGCCGTCTGCTCGCGATCGCACGCGCCCAGGCGGCGCGCGCTCGCGCGCCGAGCTCGGCCTGCGACGTCGAGCTCGGGTACAAGCACGCCGCGCCGTTCATCGAGGAGGCGCTGGCGCGCCTTGTCGAGGCCGGCGTGCGGCGGATCGTCGGCGTCGTGCTCGCACCCCACTACTCGAGCATGAGCGTCGGTGAGTACGCGCGGCGCGGGGCTCGCCGCCGCGCGGCGCGCGAGCGATCCGCCCGTCGTCAGCGTCGTTCGCGACTGGCACCTGGCGCCCGGCTACCTCGAGCTGCTCGCCGCGCGCTGTCGTCGACGCGCTCGGTCAGATCCTTCCGGCGACCGCTGCGCCGACGCGCGCGTGCTGTTCACCGCGCACAGCCTGCCGGCGCGGATCCTCGACAGCAGGCGACCCGTATCCCGAGCAGCTGCGCGAGACGGCCGAGGCGGTCGCCGAGCTCGCCGGCCTCGAGCGCTGGGGCATCGCGTGGCAGAGCGCGGGGCGCACCGAGCGAGCCCTGGATCGGCCCCGACGTGCTGGAGGTGCTCGGCGAGCTTGCCGGCGACGGCGTGCCGGCCGTGGTCGTGTGTCGCCGCCGGCTTCGTCGCCGACCACCTCGAGGTCCTCTACGACCTCGACATCGAGGCGCGCGCACGCGCCGCGTCGCTCGGCCTCGCGTTCGCGCGCACCGCGTCGCCGAACGACGCGCCGGAGCTGATCGCGGCGCTGTCGCCGGCGCGGTCCGCGGAGCGCTCGCGGAGCGAGTCGTCGTGAGCCGGCCGGCGCACGTCGTGATCGTCGGCGGCGGCATCACCGGCCTCGCGGCCGCGCACCGCCTGACGCGCCTCAGCTCCGCGCGACCGTGCAGGTCACGCTGCTCGAGGCCGGCGAGCGCTTCGGCGGCAAGATCCGCACCGCGCCAGTTCGCCGGGCAGGCGCTCGACGTGCGGCGCCGAGGCGATGCTCGCGCGCGATCCCGCAGGCCCTCGCGCTGTGCCGCGAGCTCGGGCTGGCCGACGAGCTCGTCGCGCCCGCGACCGATCAGCCGTTTCTCTGGACGCGCGGCTCGCTGCGCCCGCTGCCGCCGCGCCTGCTCGCCGGCGTTGCCCGACGGCACGGGCGCCGTCGCGGCGACCGGGATCCTCTCGCCGCCGGGCTGCTGCGCGCCGGCCTCGATCTGCTTGCTGCCGTCGCGCCCGCTCGCGAGCCGACGTGTCGATCGGGTCGCTCGTCCGCCGCCGGCTCGGGCGCGAGGCGCACGAGCGGCTGATCGAGCCGCTGCTCGGCGGCATCCACGCCGGCGAGCGCCGATGCGCTCAGCGTGCGCGCGACGCTCCGCAGCTCGATGGCGCGCTCGCGCCCGGCACGGCCTGGTGCGCGGCCTGCGCGCCGCCGCGCGGGCGGCGCCGGCGCCCGGCCGGGCCGATGTTCCTCGCGCTCGAGCGGCGGGCTCGAGGCGCTGATCGACGCGCTTGTCGAGCGCCGCGACCCGCGCGAGCTTCGCGCGGAGCTGCGCACCGGACAGCGGTGGAGGCGATCGAGCGGGGCCCCGAGGGCCGCGTCCGCGCTCGCTGCTGGCGGGCGGCGAGCAGCTGCCCGCCGACCACGTGCTGCTGGCGGTACCGGCGCCCGCGGCGTCGCCGGGCTCTGCGGCGCGCATGCACCGAGGCCGCAGCGGCCGAGCTTGGCGCGAGATCGAGTACGCCTCAGTCGCGACGGTCGCTGCTCGCCTATCCCGCCCGAGGCGCTTGCGGCGCCCCTCGGCGGGAGCGGCTTTCTCGTGCCGCGCAGCGAGCGCCGGACGGTGACGGCGTGCACCTGGTCCTCGGCGAAGTGGCCGCAACTCGCGGGCGAGCCGGTCCTCGTACAGGCGTCGGTCGGCCGCATCCGCGACGAGCGCGCGCTGGCGCTGCGACGACGAGCTGGTCCGCACGTCCACGGCGAGCTCGCGCGCGCGATGGGCATCGAGCGCGGCCGCGCAGGCAAGGGTGAGCCGCTTCGAACGCGCGCTCGCGCAATACGAGGTCGGCCATCTCGAGCTCTCGCGCGGATCGACGCAGCGCTCGCTGAGCTGCCCGGCGTGCATCTGGCCGGGGCTGCCTACCGCGGCGTCGGCGTCGGCGCCTGCATGCGCGACGGCGAGTCCGCTGCGCTGGCGATCGCGGCTGCGCTGGACCCCGCGGCCAGCAGCGTGCGCACACCCAGCGCGAGGCAAGCGAGCAGCTGACCCCCGCCAGAGAAGAAGCCCGCCTGGGCGGGCTTCTTCCGTTCAGCTGCGGGACAGGGACTCGAACCCCAAATTCCTGGTCCAGAGCCAGACGTGTTGCCGATTACACCATCCCGCAATGGGCTGGCGGCGCCTTTCGGAGTGCACCGCCGGCTCCTCCGATTATAGATCGGCGTCCCTGACGCTCAATTGAAAGGTTCTAGAGGCGCTGCGGCGCCCGCAGGAAGCGGATCATGCCGATCACGCCGACGACGAGCCAGATCGCGAGCGTCAGCAGATCGGAGCCCTCGAACCCGGCGCCGGCCGTGAACGGGTTGAAGGCGTGCTGGAGGCCGTCGGCGAGCGCGCGGATCGGGAAGACCTTGGCGATGTCGACGAGCGCCGGCGAGAGGTTGAAGTGAAACCAGATACCGGAGATGAACGTGAGCGGAAGGATCACGGCGTTGACGACCGCCGGTGCCGCATCGGCGTTCGGGATGTAGCGGACGAGCGCGACCCCGAGCGTCGTGAAGGTCGCGCTGCCGAGCGCGAGCGTCGCGATCAGGGCCGGGAGCGTCGAGCCACGCAGGTGCGTGTTGTAGGCGAGATATCCGATCAGTAGCGTCAGCGCCGTCATCAGGATCGTCACGACCACCGTCGAGGCGATCCGCGCAGCGGCATACGCCCAGCCCGGCAAGGGCGTCCCGGCCATCCGCTTGAGCACGCCGTCGTCGCGCAGCACGGCCGTGCTGACGGCCATGTTGAGGAATGTGGTGGCGATCACGCCGTAAGCGAGGATGCCGGGGACGAAGAACGTGTCATAGGTGATCGAGCGACCGTGTCCGAGGTAGATCGTGTGCTTCTGGAAGATCGCCGAGAAGATCACGAGGAAGATCAGCGGGAAGGCGAAGGCGAAGAACGCGCGCGCCCGGTTGCGCCAGAACGCGCGCTGCTCGTAGAGCAGCTGCCAGGCGACCAGCCTGATGTCATTCATCGGCGCCGCTCTCCCCGGTCAGCTCGAGGTAGATGTCCTCGAGCGTCGGCTGGGTGACGCTGAACGTGCCGAGCTCGACGCCGTTCTCGACGGCCCAAGCCGTGAGCTGCGCCGTCGTCGCCACCACCTCTGGAGCCCGTACGACGACGCGCTCCCCGGCGCGCGTCAGCTCCGCGCCGGGCAGATCGGGCAGCGGGCGCTCGGCCGCGAGCGTGAAGCGGATCTCCGCCGGGCGGACTTCGCGCCCGCCGATTTCAGCCGGCGTACCGATCGCGACGATCTCGCCGCCGCGCATGACCGCGAGCCGATCGGCGAGGGTCTGCGCCTCGTCCATGAAGTGCGTCGTCAGGAAGATCGTCTTGCCGAGCTCGCACAGCGAGCGGATCGTCGACCACGCCTGGCGCCGCGCGTGCGGGTCGAAGCCCGTCGTCGGCTCGTCGAGGAAGATCAGGTCCGGCTCGCCGACGAGCGCGAGTGCGAGGTCGAGGCGACGCCGCTGCCCACCGGACAGCGCAGACGCGCGCGTCGTGCGCTTCGCATCGAGCTCGACCAGCCCGATCAGCTCATCGACGCTGCGGCGACGCGCGTGGTAGCGCCCGTACATCTCGATCAACTCGGCAACCGTCAGGTCGAGCTGCACACCGCAGGCCTGGAGCACGATGCCGACGCGTTGACGGAGCGCTCGTGGCCCGCCTGCGGGATCCATGCCGAGCACCGACCGCTGCCCGCGTTGCGCGAGCGGTAGCCCTCGAGGATCTCGGTGATGGTCGTCTTGCCGGCGCCGTTGGGGCCGAGCAGGCAGAACACCTCGCCGCTTGCGACCTCGAAGCTGACGCCGCCGACGGCTTCGAGCGAGCCATACGACTTACGCAGTCCGTGAACCTCGATCGCGTTCACGGGGCCCAGGATAACGTAGGTAAGTGAGTAATCGCTTTGTAATCGGTCAGGCCGCGGCGTCCTCGGACCAGTCGCGGTAGAGCCGCGCATATGCGCCCCCGGCGGTGATCAACTCCGCGTGCGAGCCCTGCTCGGCGATCCGTCCGCGTTCGAGCACGACGATCCTGCCGGCGCCGCGGATCGTCGAGAGCCGGTGCGCGATGACGATCGCGGTCCGCCCCGCCATAAGCCGCCGCATCCCGTCCTCGACGCGTCGCTCCGAGCGCAGGTCGAGGTTCGAGGTCGCCTCGTCGAGAACGAGGATGCGCGGATCGGCGACGAGCGCGCGCGCGAAGGAGACGAGCTGGCGCTGTCCGGCCGAGAGCTGGACGCCGCGTTCGCCGATCTCGGTCTCGTAGCCGTCGGGAAGCGCCGAGATCAGCTCGTGGGCGCCAACCGCCCGCGCGGCCGCTTCGATCTCGCCCTCGTCGGCGTCGGGCCTGCCGAACGCGATGTTCGCGCGAATCGTCCCCGAGAAGAGGAACGCCTCCTGCGGGACGACCCCGAGCTGCGAGCGCAGCGAGGCGAAGCTGACCTCGCGCACGTCGCGACCGTCGATCAGCACGCGTCCCGAGCTCACGTCGTAGAAGCGCGCCACGAGCTTCGCGAAGGTCGACTTCCCGGCTCCCGTGGCCCCGACGAGCGCCACCGTCTCGCCTGGTGCGATCTCGAGCGAGAGGTCGTCGAGCGCAAGCACGTGCGCTGCGCCCTCGTCCTCGCCACGCCGGCGCGGATAGGCGAAGCTCACGTGCTCGAAGCTGAGCGCGCCGCGCAACCGCGGCAGCGTCAGCGCCTGCGCGTCCTCCACCATATCCGGCTGCTCGTCGAGCAGCTCGAAGATCTTGTCGAGCGCGGCCATCGCCGCCTGGTAGGTCGTGTAGAGCTGGGAGAGCTGCGTGATCGGGTTGAAGAAGTTGCTGAGCGCGGCCAGGAAGCCGACGAGGATGCCGACGGCAAGGTGACCGTCGAGCACCTGGCTGCCGCCGTACAGCAGCACGACGACTGTCGCGAGCGCCGAGACGAGCTCGATCGAGGGGAAGTACGCGGCGTTCAGGTAGACCGTCGTCATGTTCGCCGCGCGGTTACCCGCGTTGAGCTCCGCGAACTCGCGCTGGTGGCGCGGCTCCTGGCCAAAGGCACGGACCACACGCACGCCGGAGAGGGTCTCCTGGAGGTAGCCGGTGATCGCGCCGATCGTTTCGCGAGTTCGCTTGTAGGCGTCCGCCGAGGCGATCCTGAACGCGAGCGAGGCCGCAAAGATCACGGGGATCATCGTGAACGTGATCAGCGCCAGCTTCACGTCGAAGGTGAGCAGGATCACGAGCGTCCCGAGCAGCGTCAGCCCGCCCTGGAAGAGCGTGACGACGCTGTCGGTGACGAGGCTGTCGAGCGCCTCGACATCGTTTGTCATCCGCGAGATCAGGACGCCGGTCGGACGCGTCTCGTAGAAGCCGACCGGCAGCCGCTGCAGGTGATCGAAGATCGAGAGGCGCAGGTCCGCGAGCGCGCGCTGGCCGACCCACTCGACGAGGTACGTTTGCGCTGCTGTCATCGCCCAGACGACGAGCGCCGCCGCGAAGAACCCGGACACGATCAGCGCCAGGACCGTCATGTCGTGCTTGGCAATGCCGTCGTCGATCGCGTAGGCCACGAGCGGCGCCGGGGCGAGCGAGGCAGCCGTGCCGCTGACGAGCGCAAAGACCATCATCGCGACGCGCCCACGGTAGGGACGCAGCAGCGCTGCGAGGCCGCGCAGGCGCCGCGACCGTCCGCGCGTACCGCGCAGGCGGCGGGCGACATCACGCCCGCGCGAGCGCACGCTCATCGCGGTGCCGCCTCGGTCCGGCGCCGGCGAGCCGGTTTTTGCTCCGCCTCGGTCTGCTCAATGATCTCGCGGTACAGCGGCGAGCTCGCCAAGAGCTCAGCGTGCGTTCCGTGCGCCGCGAGCACGCCGCGATCAAGCACGACCACGTCGTCGGCGAGGGTGATCGTCGAGAGCCTGTGCGCGATGATGATCGTCGTCCGCCCAGCCATCACCTCACCCAGCGCGAGCTTGATTGCGTGCTCGGTACTCGCGTCGACCGAGGAGGTCGCATCGTCGAGGATCAAGATCCGCGGGTCGGCGAGGATCGCCCGGGCAATCGCGAGCCGCTGTCGCTGCCCGCCGGACACGGTCAGGCCTCGCTCACCGATTCGCGTGTCATAGCCGTCGGGCAGGCGGCGGATGAACTCGTCCGCCTGGGCGCGGCGTGCCGCCTGCTCGACCTCCGCGCGGGTCGCCTGCGGGCGCGCATAGGCGATGTTCGAGTGCACGCTAGTCGAGAAGAGGAACGGATCGTCGCCGGTCAGCGCGATCGCTCGCCGCAGCGAGCCGATCTCGACCTCGCGCACGTCGGCCCCGTCGATCACGATGCGCCCCGCGCTCGGGTCATAGAGGCGCGGCACGAGCATCGCGAGCGTCGTCTTCCCGGAGCCGGTTGCGCCGACGAGCGCGACCGTCGTCCCGGCCGCGATCGTGAGGTCGACGTCGGTGAGCGCCTCGGCTTTCGCACCGTCGTAGCGCAGCGACACCCCCTCGAAGCGGATCTCGCCCGAGCCCGGCGGCAGCGGCGGCGCGCCGGCAGGCGAGCGCAGCCGTGGCTGGCGGTCGAGGATCTGGAAGATGCGGTTGCCGGAAGCGGTTGCCCGCTGGGCCATCGTGAGCGAGATGCCGAGCGTCTGCATCGGGCTCGAGCAGCATCAGGAGGTAGAGGTAGAACGCGGTGAAATCGCCGAGCCGCAGGTGGTGGTGCACGACCTGGTCGCCGCCGACGAGGAGCACTGCCGCCAGGCCGAGCTGCGGCAGGAAGCCGATCAGCGGGTTGTAGCGGGTCTGCAGACGCGCCTCGACGAGCGATTGGGCGAACACGCGCTCCACCGCCCGCTCGAAGCGCGCGCGCTGGTGCGCTTCGCGCGCGAACGCCTTGACGACGCGCACGCCGGCAATGCTCTCCTGCGGCCTCGGCGGTCAGCTCGGCGATTCGCTGCTGCACCTCTTCGAGAGCGGGCCGCGCGCGCATGCTGTAGCGGTGCGTCGTGTAGACGACGAGTGGAACCGGAGCCAGCGCGATCAATGCGAGCAGCGGCTGGAGCACGAGCATCGCGACCGCTGCGAGCAGGATCGTCATCGCCGACTGGACGATGAAGATCAGCCCGTAGCCGAGGAAGAAGCGCACCGACTGGAGGTCCACGGTCACTCGCGACATCAGCTGTCCGGTCTGCTGGCGGTCGAAGAACGCCAACTCGAGCGCTTGCAGCCGACCGAACAGCGCTTCGCGGAGGTCGTACTCGACGCCCAGCGAGACGCGCCCGGCGACCAGTCGCCGTCCGAGCGTCAAGGCCAGCCGCGCGAGGCCGGCTCCGGCGATCGCCAGCGCGTAGCCAAGGAGCTCGCTGCGGTGATGCCCGTAGCGAATCGCGTTCACGGCCGCACCGCTGAGCTCGGGAATCGCGACGGTCGCGATCATTGCGAGCCCGGCAAGCGTGAACGAGATGATCACGCCTGTGCGGTACGGCCGCAGGAAGCCAAGCAGCCGGCCGAACGTCTGCACTTCACAAAATATAGTGGGGGCATGCAGTTTCGCCGCACGACGCCCGTCCCCGACGCCGGAATCTGCGCCCACTGCGCGCAGCAGCGACTCGTGACGACCACGCGCGGCTCTGTCTTCTCGCTGTGCGAGCGCTCCCGTGTCGAGCCGGAGCGCTTTCCCCGCTACCCGCGCTTACCCGTGCTCGACTGCGCCGGCTACGAGCCGCGGCGAAGGCACAGCGCCGACCCGTCATCGTGATCGCCGAGACTGTAGGCCGATGAGCGCTCCAGCCCGCGGCACTGTGCTGACCCGGCTCAGCCCCGTCGCGGAGACGGCGCAGAGCTCGCTGCGCACGCGGGTGCGGCGCGTGCGCAACGCGGGCTTCGCGATCGTTCAGACGGGCATCGCGGCGGGCCTTGCCTGGTTCATGGCGAAGCTCATCGTCGGCACCCCAGACCCCTTCTTCGCGCCCGCCGCCGCCGTGATCTCCGTCGGCCTCCAGCGCGGGCAGCCGCTACGGCGGTCGGCCGAGCTTCGGTCGGGCGTGGCGATCGGTATCGGCATCGCCTTCTTGCTGCGGTCTGCGATCGGTCTCGGCCCGGTCCAGATCGGCGCGATCGTCGCGCTGACGATCCTCGCCGCCCTGCTCGTCGACGGCGAGCATCGTGCTCGTCAACCAGGCGGCGATCTCGGCGGTCCTCGTGATGACGCTGCCGAGCGCCGCGCTCGGCAACGGGCCGGATCGTTCTTCGACGCGCTGATCGGCGGCGCCGTCGCGCTGGTCATCGGTCAGTTGGCGTTCGCGCGCAATCCCGCGAGCAGCGTCATCGAGCCGGCAGCGACGTCCTCGGTGAGCTCGCCGCGAAGCTCCGGACGGCGCGCTGGCGCTGGAGCGCGCCGAGCTGGCGCGTGCGCAGGCCGCACTCGACTCGCTTCGCGCGCTCGACGCAATGATCGCCCAGCTCTTCGATGCGCTCGCGCGAGCGCAGGAGGCCGCCGCCTTCTCGCCGACTCGCCGCCGCTCGCGCGACGCGCTCGAGCCGTACGGCCCGGCGGCTCGCCAGATCGACTACGCGGTGCGTAACGGGCGCGTGCTTTTGCGCACGGTCGCGGCCGCGATTCGCACCGGTGTCAGCGCTCCGCCGGGGCTCGCACAGTCGATCCGCACCCTGGCGGACTCGGTCGATGCGCTCGCGCGCCAGCTCGGCGAGGGTCGCCGGCGAGGACACGACCCGAGAGCTCGCGATCCGTGCCGGGCGCGAGGCGACAGAGATCCTCGCAAGCCAGAACGATCTGCGAACGACGATGATCGTCGGGCAGGTTCGCGCCACGGTCGTTGACCTGCTCCGCGCGAGCGGTCTCGAGGGCGAGGGCGCGCGCGCCGCGCTCCCCCCGGCGCAGCCTGAGGACGTCTGATCAGGACGGCCTACGGTACGTTGCACGCAACCCCAATCGGTACTGGCGCCCAGGCGCGTGCGGTGCTGATCGGAGGTACTAGCGCCGCTCGCGTCCTAGCCTGCGATTACCAGGCCTAGGAGGCGGCAATGTTTCGTGAAGTGATCGTAGGAGTCGACGGCCGGCCGAACAGCCGCGATGCCGTCGCGCTCGCCAGCAAGCTCGTCCGCGAGGGCGGGCGCCTGACGCTCGTGAACGTTCACCACGACTTCCGCTTCGCCAGCGCCAAGCTCCACGACGCGGAACGTGACAAGGCGCTCGCGCTGCTCGCACGCGAGCGCGAGACCGGCGACGTGGACGCCGAGCTGGCGGCCGTCTGGGCCGGGTCCGTCGGTGCCGGACTACATCGGATCGCCGAGCAGCGGGAAGCCGATCTGCTGGTCGTCGGCTCGTGCTCGCGCGGCCCGTTCGGTCGCCTGCTGCTCGGGGACGACCGGCGAGCGTCGCTCGATGGCGCGCCGTGCGCGGTGGCGATCGCCCCGGCCGGCTACGCACGCCACCCGACCCCGTTCGAGAAGATCGGCGTCGCCTACGATGCATCGCCTGAGAGCGCGCACGCGCTCGAGCTCGCGCGCGAGGTCGCATCCGAGCACCGCTCGAGCCTCGCCGCGCTCACGGTTGTGAGCATCCCGAGCTACTCCTACGGGACGCTGGCGGCGGTCGACTGGGGCGAGGTCGTCGAGCAGATGATGGCGGAGTCACGGGAGGCGTTTGCGCAACTCGAAGACGTCGATGGGCGCGTCGTTCGCGGCATTCCCGCCGAGGAGCTGGCGCGCTGGAGCGAGAACGTCGACCTGCTGGTTGTCGGCTCGCGTGGTTACGGTCCGGTTCGCCGCGTCGTCTTCGGCAGTACCTCCGAGCACCTCGCGCGCTCGACCAGTTGTCCGCTGCTCGTGCTGCGCCGCGGCGTCGGCGAGCCGGCGCCACTGCTCGAGACTGAGGCGACGGTGCTCGCGGACGGCTAGTCTGGGAGATATTGCGCACGGATGCGCACATCGAGGTTGCTCTACAGCCACGCGCGCGGCGCGACGAGATCGTCGGCCTGCGCGGGGGCGTGCTCGTTGTGCGCGTGTGCGCACCGCCGGTCGACGGTGAGGCAAATCACGCCCTCTGCCGGCTGATCGCCCGCCGCGCGGGGCTGCACACCGCGCGGGTGCAGGTTGTTGGCGGATCTCACGCGCGGCGCAAGCTGCTCCGTGTGGCGGACATCGAGCGCGACGCGCTGATCGAAGCGCTCGGCGTCAGCGAGACCTGAGCACTGCCGCGGCGCCCGCGTGACCGCTGCGGACGGCGCCTTCGAGCGTCGCCGGCCAGCCGGTTGCGGTCCATGCACCGGCGAGCGCGAATCCTTCGAGCGCCGTGGCGGCCGCCGGACGCAACGCTGCCGTCCCGGGGATCGCACGAAATGTCGCAGCGTGCTCGCGCGTAACGGCGAAGCGCAGCACCTGCGCGTCGCGTGCGCGCGGCAGCAGCGCCGCTAGCGCCGGTAGGTAGCGCTCGGCGAGCGCTTCATTGCGCAGCAGGCTGTCGGCAGTCGCGCCGGAGAGCGAGATCGCGACGTACTGGCGCCCGTCGCGCCACTGCGCGGGGGTCCGATTGAACACGTACTGCACGGGGCTCTTGACGCCTGCCGCGAAGCGGTAGTCGAGAACCTGCCTGTCATAAACGACGTGGATGTTCACGATCGCTGACGCGCCGAGTCCGTCGGACCAGTCCGTGTCGTCGCTCAGCTCGTGTGGAACCAGCGCAGCCGCCCGCTGGTGCGGTACCGCGAGAACGACGCTGTCTGCCTCGAGGCGCTCCTGCTCGCCGTCGACGGCGAAGCGCGCACCGGCTCGCTCGACCCCCACGGCTCGCCAGCCGAGGCGGACCGACACGCCGGCGGCCTCCAACGCGCGCGCCGCTGGGCGCCCAATGATCTCGCTGAGTGGCGCGCGGTGGATCCCGATGTCGCCGGCGCCGGCGCTACGCAGCAGGCCCTCCTGGAAGACGAACGCGCCGAGCCCGAGCGAGGCCTCGACCGCCGGCACGTTCAGTGTCGGCAGGGCGATCAGGTCCCAGAGGTTCTTGATTGCCGCCGTGGTCTGCCCGTGGCGCTCCAGCCAGGCGCCGAACGTCTCGTCGTCGCGGCTTGGATCGACGCGACCGAGTGCGAGCGCGGCGCGTCCAGCCGAGATCCGCTCGCGCACCGTCAGCTGGCGGTAGCCGAGCAGCGCGCGCGCCAGGTGCGCAGGCGCCGGCAGCCCGCTGCGGCGCAGCACGACCGCCGGCTCGTCCGGGGCGAGCACCGGAATCTCGAGTCGCGGCTGCAGCTCGACGCCGCCCTCGCCGCCGATCCGGCCGAGCAGCTCGCGGTACGCCGTGCAGCAGCGCAGGAAGACGTGCTGGCCGTTGTCGAGCTCGAGGCCGTCGCGCTCGAACGAGTACGCGGCGCCCCCGAGCCGGCGGCGCACCTCGACGAGCGTCACCTCGCATCCCGCCTGCGGCGCAGTCGAGCGCAGCCGTGATGCCGGCGAGCCCGCCCCCGATCACGACGATTTTGTCGGGCTCACGGTCGGCTCAGGAGGCTGCGAGCTGCGATCCCGGCCTTTGCGCCGCGTGGACAACCTGACGCGTCCTTCGAGGATCCTTTCGGGGCGCGCGTCGATCAGCTCGAGTAGGCGCGCGTAGATGCTGCTCATTGCGAGCACGCACGCGGCGCTGCGGCGGTCGAGCAGCCCGAGGAGCTGCCTGCCGCGCTCGAACCACTCGCGGTTGCGCGCCGCTTCGAAATGGACGAGCTCGGCGAGCGGTCCCGGTGCCGCCGGCGATCGGGCGGCGATCGCGGCGCTGTCGCCCCCGCCCTCGGCGGGCCACGCGAAGCGGCGCAGGTCCTCGGCGGGCAGGTAGACGCGCCCGTTGAGGGCGTCCTCGCGCACGTCTCGCAGGATGTTCGTGAGCTGCATCGCGACGCCGAGATCGTCGGCCAGCGAGGCGGCCTTCGCGTCAGGAGCGCCGAATACGGCGAGGCAGAGGCGGCCGATCGACCCGGCAACGCGCCGGCAGTAGACGACGAGCTGATCGAACGTCTCGTAATGCGTCCCGGCGAGGTCCATCTGGACGCCGTCGATCAGGTCGACGAACGATTGCCGCGGCAGGGGAAAGCTGCGCTCGACGTGCGCGAGGGCAGTGAGCACCGGTCCCGGTGTGTCGCCCTCGAGCTGCTCGATCCCCGACGCGCCCGCGCCAGCTCTGCGAGTTTGGTCGCGTCGTCGAGCGTCCCGTCGCCGATGTCGTCGATCTCGCCGGGCGAATGCGTAGATCGCGCAGAGCGCTTCGAACTTGGGCCGCGGCAGCAGCCTGATTCCCCAGTAGAAGTTGCCCGCCTCGCGGCGCGTAACCGCTGCGCAATGGCGCAGGGCGGCCGTAGCGTCGTCGCTCGCCGCCATCGTCGCGACGCTCACAGCGGCCCTCCAGCGAGCGCCCGCAGGATCGACCCGATGACGCGCCGCGTGGATGGCCGCGGCGTCAGCGCCAGGACCTCGAAGTCAGCGCGCGCCAATGCGCTCAGCGCCGCGCGCCCGCCGCCGACATAGCCGGCCACCGCGACCCGCGGCCAGCCGCGCAGCGAGGCGATCAGCGGCCCGCCCTCGTCGAGCAGGGCCGACGCCCGCGTGCACTCGAGCTCGAGCACGGCGCGCAGCCCCGGCGAAACGCTCGGCGCCTCGATGTCCACGAGGTTGCAGCGATGGCCGGCAAGGTCTTCGAGGGGTAGGTAGACGCGTCCGCGTGTGAGGTCCTCGCGGATGTCCTGGCAGTGCTCGACCACCTGGAGCGCGCTGCAGACCGCGTCCGATTGGCGGATGCGCTCGGCGCTTGCAAGGCCGAAGACGCGCAGCACGAGCTCTCCGACAGGGTTTGCCGACAGCGCGCAGTAGTCCATCAGGTCGCGCCAGCGCTCATAGCTGCGCACGACTTGATCTGAGCGGTTGGCTTCGATCAACCTGAGAAACGGCTCGGGGGGCAGATCGCAGGCGGCGATCGTCTTGGCGAGCTCGCGCATCAACTCGTGTTCGGGCGTGCCGCCGTAGGCGGCCTCGAGCTCCAGCTCGAGCCAGTCGAGTGCGGCGAGACGATCGCCGGGAGCGCTGTCGCCGAGCTCGTCGGTCAGGCGCGCGAAGCCGTAGATCGCGAGCAGATGGGCGCGGTGGGGCACGGGCAGCCAGCGCGGGGCGACGGGGAAGTTCTCGCCCGGTGCGCGGGCCATGATCGTCGCCGCGTCGGGTATCGCCGATCTCGGCTCGGCTTGCTCCGTGATCTTGTCCTGCACTTGACGGCAGCCTCGCAGATCGACCATAACCGACGGGCGGCCCGCAGCGGTCGGCTACGAGTTGCGAGCGCGCCGTACCCAGGCCGCCCAGACCCTTCCCGCGCCGTAGGACGCGGCGCTGATCGTGCCGACGAAGAAGCCGACGGGATAGTTCAGCTGGTAGGCGAGGGCGATCGCGGCCCAAACGATGATCAGCGCGATCAGCACCGACAGGACCATCGCTTGGAGCGGCTTGTCGGTGAACGACCGGGCGGCGGCGGGCGCACCGATCATCAGGCTGAAGATCAGCAGCGTGCCGACGACGGGAACGGTCATCGTCGTCGCGAGGGCGACGACGGCGAGAAACGCGAGGTCGATGCGTCCGGTCGCGATGCCACGCGCCTCGGCAACGTCCGGCAGCAGCGAGGAGAGCAGGAGCGGGCGGTAGAGAAGCGCGACAGCGACCGCGCAGACGACGGCGAGTCCGGCGGTCGGGATCAACTGGTTGGTGCTGACGCCGAGGATCTCGCCGAACAGGAGCCTGTAGACCTCCGGGGTGTACTCCACGTTGAGGCTGACGAACAGGGCGCCGAGGCCAAGCATCGTGACGAGCGTGAGTGCTGTCGCGACATCGTGGCGGCCGCGACGGCCGAGCGCGCCGATGCCGAGCGCGCCGAACATCGCGAAGGACGCCGAATCCGAGCAGTGTGTTCACGCCGATCAGGCTTGCGCCGGCAGCACCGCCGAATGAGCCGTTGGGAATTGCGTGCGCAACGAACGCGGAGCCGCGCAGGACGACGAAGAAGCCGACGAGCCCCCGCGACAACGGCCACGATCGAGGCGACCGTCCAGGCGTGGACCATGAAGCCTGAGAACATCGCGTCCTCCGCTCAGCTGGGCGCGCCGGTCGGGCCGGAGGTGCGATCGCGCGCCGCGCACCCGTTGCGCTAGCCCGGCGAGAATGTAGCCGAGCAAGATCAGTGTGACGACGAAGAAGCTGACCGGCCAACCCTGCCCGACCGGCGGCCAGTCGTAGCTGTCGTAGGCGAGCAGGATCCCGAGCCACGTGGCGAGGATCCCGATCGGCTGGCCAGGATGATCGCGCGTCCGGGGCTGCGCGTCAGGCGCAGCGCGGTGGCGGCTGGCCCGACGAGTAGCGCGGTGCTGAGGATCGCGCCGATCGTGAACGCCGCGAGCGCGACCGCGAGTGCGAGCGCGAGTAGATAACCCGCGCCGACCAGCCGGACCGGTATGCCGCGAGCCGCCGCCAGCTCGGGGCTGATCGAGCTCAGCAGCAGCGGGCGGCCGAGCACCCCGACCAGGCAGAGCGCGACCACGCTCGAGCGCGATCACCGACGGAATCGCGCTGCTCGCGATCGCGAACATCGAGCCGAAGACGATCGTGACGGTCGCGCCGGTTGTGGAGTCGGAGACGGTGTCCGAGGTAGAGGAACAGGGCGGCGAGGCCGAGCGCCGCGCCAAGCACGATGCCCGTCGCGAGGTCGCGGCCGCGGGGCCGCTGAATGCCGATCAGCTCCATCACGGCGACGCCCGCAACCGCCGCCACCCCGTACCCCCACAGCAGCCCGACGCCGAGCAGGTAGGAGCCCGATCCACCGCTCGTGCCGATGTCGCCGAGCGCCTCACCGGCGAATGACTGGCCGCGGATCACCGTGAACACGCCGACGCTGCCACATGTGATCGCAGCCACGCCGCTGACGATCGCCGCGACGGCGACGATCTGGCTCGTGAAGAACCCCGGGGCGAAGATCGCTGCCAGCGCCCCGCTCACGAGATGATCTGGACCTGGGTTTGGGTATGAGTGGGATCACTCGCAGCGGCTAGCTCGCCCGCCTCGCCGGCTACGACGAGGACGCGGCCGTGGACCTGCAGGACGTCGACGTGGTGGCCGTAGAGCGCGCTCAGGACCGAGGTTCGGATCACTTCATCGGCGGTGCCGCTCACGGCGCGACCCGCGGCCAGGTAGACGATCCGGTCGATCACCGGCAGCAGGGGGTTCATCTCGTGAGCGGAGATCAGGACTGCGATCTGCTGCTCGGAGGCGATCCGTGCGAGCAGCGCGACGACTTCCTGGCCGCTGCGCAGATCGAGGTTCGCGAGCGGCTCGTCGAGCAGTAGCAGCCTGGGTGCGCTGATCAGGGCGTGCGCAATCAGGACGCGCTGCTGCTCACCGCCCGACAAGGTTCCGACCCGGGCATCGCCGAAGCCGCTCGCATCCACCGCATCGAGCATTTCATCGACCCGCGCGCGACGCGCACGCGACGGCGTCGCGATGCCGTAGCGGTGCGCGTCGAGGCCGAGGCCGACGAGGTCGCGCGCGCGCAGCGGAACGTCTGGATCGAGCTGGAACTTCTGCGGCACGTAGCCGATCAGCGGGTTGCGCCGCGAGCTGGCGCGCCGCCGACGCGCACCGTTCCGCGCGCGGCCGGCTGCAGGCCGAGGATCACCCTGAACAGGGTCGTCTTGCCGGCGCCGTTTGCCCCGATCAGGGCGGTGAACTCGCCCGGTTCGATCGTAAAACTGACACGCGCAGAACCTCGCGGCCGGCCAGGCTGACGCTCCACCTGGTCAACCGCGAGGATCGGCCCGACGCCGTTTGGGCGAGGTGTCGATCACAGCTTCTGCGTCGAAACCTTTGTCTGCCACGGCCTTCTGCAGGGCGTTGATCTCGGCCAGCATCCACGACTGGTAGTCATAGCCGGGCGTCGGCATCGTCTCGTAGACGCCGACGACCGGAATGCGGTACTTCTTCGCGTCCTCCGCAAGGAAGGAAGCGGTCAGCGAGTCCGTGACCTGCTGGTTGTAGACGAACACGTTCACCTGGTGCTTCGAGAACAGCGTCGTCCTGGAAGCTGAACGGCCTGCGGCGCGGGGTCGACGCCGTTCATGATGTCGGCCTGCAGCGGGAACGGCGTCAGGTTGTCTGTGCCGGCCGCCTCCAGCATGTAGTCGCCGACGGGCTCCGTCGTCGCGACCGGCGTGTGGGGAGACTTCGCCGCGAACGCCCTCACCGCCGCATACCAGGGCTGGGAGCGAGGTGTCGAACTTCGTGGCGTTGGCCTGGAAGTACGCGCGGCGCTGGGGGCTCGAGCGCCGAGAACGCGCTGACCAGCGCCTTGGCGACCGCCGGCATCGTCGCCTCCCTTGTACCAGAGGTGGGGGTTAGAGGTCGAGTTGGGAAGACCGAGCAGTTGCTGGACGTCGATCACTTTGCGCGAGGAGTTTGGCGACAACGCCGATTCGATCGTGTTCATGTAGGTGTCGTAGCCGACCCCGTTCTGCACGACGACCTGGGCCGCGCTGGACGATCTTTGCGACGCTCGGACTCGCCTCGAAGGTGTGTGGGTCGGTGTTCGGGTTGCTCTCGATCGCGCTGACGCTCACATATTGGCCGCCGATCTGGGCCATCACGTTCGCGTACCTTCTCTCGGCGCCGACGGCGCGGATCGTCTGGGTCGCGGCGGTGGCAGGGGTGCTGCCGGCGAGCGCCAACGCGACGCCGGTCAGGAGTGCGGCGGCAACGGAGGCTAGGGCGGGCTTGCGCTTCATGGTCCTCCCGGACTCGTGTGTTTTGTCGCGGCCAGCGTAGCATTCTGAGATCGAGTCTTATCTTTTCCCCATCAAGAAGGCACTAGCATTGGGCTCGATGAGTCACGTCGCAAGCGGCTGCGCAGGACGAATGGGTGAGCGCGCCAACACCACGCTCGCCGCTGCCGGCTACCGTCGCGGTGGCGCCCGCCACCGCCTCATCGGCCTGCTCGCCGAGCAGCGCTGCGCGCGCTCTCCGCGGTCGAGCTGCAGGAGGCGCTCGCGCGCGAGCAGCGCGCGGCGTCTCGCGCGCGAGCGTCTACCGCATCCTCGAAGAGCTCGAACGCGCGCAGCTCGTCGCGCGGATCGAGGTGGAAGAGGGGATCGTCCGCTTCGAGCCGATCCGTCACGGCGCCGGCCACCACCATCACCTCGTTTGCGATCACTGCGGCCGGCTGATCCCGTTCTCCGACGAGGGTCTCGAACGCGAGC
This sequence comes from uncultured Solirubrobacterales bacterium, assembly GCA_963773395.1. Taxonomy (GTDB): domain Bacteria; phylum Actinomycetota; class Thermoleophilia; order Solirubrobacterales; family Solirubrobacteraceae; genus Palsa-513. The sequence continues at coordinate 253,031 of CAVZAY010000002.1, forward strand.
TCGAGCGCGTCAGCGAGCGCGTCCCACTCGTCGTCGCCGAGCACGATGTGATCCTGCGCGGCGAGTGCGCAGCCTGCAGCGAGCACGCTTGACCGCGTCGCACGGGGACGAATACGCTGACCTGCCTGGGCCGGGCGTAAGCTACCCCCAGGCAACCACTAACCCCGGGAGGCAACACCGATGGGGATTGTTGACAAGCTCAAGGCAGGGGCCGAGCAAACGGCCATCAAGGCCCGGGAGACCGCGCAGGAGCTGCAAACGAAGAAGGAGCTGAGCACCGCCTATAGCGATCTCGGCAAGGCCGCGTTGAGCCTTGCCGACCGCGGCGAGATCATCCATGGCGAGCTGAGCGCCGGCGTCGATCACATCAAGGAGCTTCAGGCCCGCCTCGCCGGCCACGGCGACCGAGGAAACGAACGCGCACGCGGTGCAGCAGTCGGGGCGGTGCTGCCGGGCCGCCCCGACCGGCGCCACGACGCCGGCGTGCGTGGGAACCTTCGCCGCGTGAGCAGGATGACCTCGGCGCGCAGGAGGCGCGCCACGCGCGGGTTCGCGCTCACCGCGCTCGCTGCGGCGCTGACGGCAGCTGCGGGCGCTGCAGCGCGCGGCGCGGCGCCGCCCGCCCTTCGACCGCCTCTAGCGGCGACGCCGCGGTCGTTCAGGGCGAGCTCGCCGGGATCCCGCAGCAGGGCCTGATGCTCGGTTCGAGCACGGCGCCCGTTACGGTCGTCGAGTACACGGATCTCGTCTGTCTGCCGTGCGCGAGCGCCGCGACGAGCATCCTCGCTCCGCTGATCGGCGACTACGTGCGTCAGGGAACCGTCCGGCTGGTGCTCGCTCCGATCACCCAGAGTCAGCGTTCGAGCCTGTACGCCTACGGCACCTACGCCGCTGGGCTCCAAGCGCAGGCTTGGGACTTCGCGTTGCTGGCCTACGCTCGCAGCACCGCTCGCGGCAACGGCCCGACCGAGCAACCCGCGGCGCTCGCACGCGCGCTCGCCTTGAACGTCCGTCGCTGGCGCGCGAGCCTGTTCCGTCCGCGCTGGGCAAAGTCGGTCAGCGCCACCGCCGCCGTGATCGCGGTCGGCGACTTCACAAGCTTTCCGGTGTTCACCGTCCGCGGGCTGCCGGACGCGAAGGGGCACGTCGCCGTCAAGATCATCCGCCCGCCCGTCACGCTGCCCGCGCTGACCGCCGCGATCGCGGGCGCGCAGGCCTCCCCGGGTCACTGAGCATCAGCGCGCCGAGGCGAGACTGGCTGGCGCGGGGCGAGTGCTTCAGCTCCGCGGCGAGCCGCTGCGTCAGTCCGCACTGCGGGCGGCGGCGCTCGAGCAGCTCGAGACTCAGCCGGTAATGGTCGAGCCGCCGTGGCGCTGAGCGTACGCCCGCGGGGGCGAGCCCGCGAACCTTCGCGATCTTGTCGGCCGCGAAGAGCATCAGCGCTTCTTCGCCGGCGTCTGCGACCTGCGCCCGCAGCGCTGCCTTGCGTCGCACATACCCGCTGATCGAGGCGTTTTCGGTCACTGCCGCCACGAGCCCGCCACGCCCGCCGAATCGCGAGCGCAGCTCGCTGGCCGGCACGTGGGTCTTTTCGAGCGCGTCGTGCAGCACGCCCGCCGTGACGAGCGGTTCGCCGGCGCCGGCATCGCCACAGCGAGGCGACCTCGAGCAGGTGCGCGACGAACGGCTCGCCGTCCGAACCCGGCGCCGCCCGCGGTGGAGCTGCCTCGCGTAGCGACGGCAGCCTGCGCCACCGGCGGCTCGGAGATCGACGCGGCCGCTCCACGCGCCGGGGTCACGGCGCGGCAGTCTAGCCGAACCCCGCGTTACGAGCGCTCGACGACGACACTGCTGCGCCGCCGCGCCGCGGGTCGCCGCCACCCGAGAAGGAGCCGTCGGGCTCACGCGCGGCCGCTTGCGCGCCACCGAAGAAGAGGTTGCGCTCGTGGAAGGCGGAGACCTCGAAGCCCGCTGTCTCGAGCGCCCCGACGTCGATCCCGGGCTCGGCATAGACGACGCCGTCCTCGTAGTGCACGCGCGGGGCGTCGACCGCCTCCTGGGCGCGTAGCCCTTCGTCGATGCAGCGCACGATCGTCTGGAGGATGGCCGAGCGGATCCGGTTCGAGCCGGCGCTGCCGACGGCGAGCTGGGGAACGCCGTCGCGCAGGACGATCGTCGGGGACATCATGCTCGGGAGCCGCCGGCCGGGGGCGTGGCGGTGGAAGCCGAGCGGGTTGAGGTCCTGCTCGCCGAGCATGTTGTTGAGGTGCACGCCGGTGCCGGGGACGATCACGCCCGAGGCGGAGCCGGCCGACGACGTCACCGCGCAGGCCCAGCCTTCGCGATCGAGCACCGAGATATGGGTCGTCGAGCCGAGCCCCCCGAGCTCCCCGCCAGGAACTCGTCGACGGAACCGGGTTTGTCGAGGCCGTCGAGAAACGCCGCCGTACGCTCAGATTGGCTGCGCTCCCATCACCTGCGACGATCTGCGTCGAGGGGCGGAGGCGGTGCGCCTGCGTCAAGCAGCGCAAGCGCGAGGGCGATCAGGATCCCGCCGGCGGCAGGCGGCGGATTGGTCAGCACCTCGCGCCCGCGATAGCCCACCCGAAGCGGCTCGCGATCGAGCACCCGGTAGGCGCGCAGGTCCTCGGCCGTGACGAGCCCGCCACGGGCACCGAGCCAGTCGACCACAGCCGCGCCGATGTCGCCCTCGTAGAAGGGCCGCGCGCCCTCGACTCCGAGGCGCTCGAGCGCATCGGCCAGCTCGGGCTGGACGAAGCAGGTCGCCTTCGCGCAGCAGCCGGCCGCCGGGCGCGTACAGCGCCGCCGCCTCCGCGGTCGTGTTGATCGTCATCTCGAGGATCTCCACCACGTACGCCTGCTGGCGGTTGAGCGCGACGCCCTCGCGTGCGAGTCTCGCGGCCGGCGCGGCGAGCTCCGCGAGTGGCACCCGGCCAAAGCGTCGGGCGGCTTCGCAGATCCCGGCCGCCATGCCGAACGTGGCGACCGACGCGAATCCATGTTGAACGTCTGGGTCGCATCGCCGAACCGAGACGTGCACGGGGATCAACTCGCCGCGGACGGCCGCGTCCGCTCCGCGCCCCGGGCGCCTCGACGGAGAAGTCGAGCAGCGCCGGAGCTTCGCCCGGCTCGACGACGAGCATGTAGCCGCCCGCGCCGAGGCCGGTCAAGAGCGGCTCGCAGGCGAACGACGCGAGCATCGATGCGATCGCGGCGTCGACCGCGTTGCCGCCCGCGCCGAGCACGTCGGCACCGACGCTCGCGCTGATCGCGTGCCCTGCTGCCACTACCCCGAGCTGTCGGGGGGTCACGTGGGCGCAGATGATCGCACCGACGCGTGATTGTCCGCGCGATGCTGCCGCCTTTCCCCGATGCAGCGAAGCGAGAGCTCCCAGACCCTCCCGCAATGGGCTTTCGCGTGATGGCCAAGCCGGCGGGCGCGCTCTGCAACCTCGAATGCGACTACTGCTACGACCTAGCCAAGCGCGCGCTCTACCCGGGCAGCAGCTCCCGCATGAGCGCCGAGACGCAGGAGGCCTATATCCGCCAGCTGATCACCGCCCAGCCGGACGAGCCCGAGGTCACGATCGCCTGGCAGGGCGGCGAGCCGACGATCATGGGGCTTGATTTCTACCGTCGCGCCGTCGAGGTCGAGCTAGCGTCACAGACGGCCTGGGATCAACGAATCCAGAACACCCTGCAGACGAACGGAACGATGCTCGACGACGCCTGGTGCGCGTTCCTCGCTCGAGCAGGACTTCCTCGTCGGCATCTCGATCGACGGGCCGCCCGAGCTCCACGATGCCTACCGCCACGACAGGGCCGGCAGGCCGACGTTCGCCCGCGCCGGCGCGGCCTCGAGCGCCTGAAGCGCCATGGTGTGCAGTGGAACGTTCTGACGACCGTGCACGCCGCTAACGAGCGCAGCGGCCGCCGCGTCTATCGCTTCCTGCGCGACGAGCTCGAAGCGCGCTTCATCCAGTTCATCCCGATCGTCGAGCGCACCGCGGTGGCGCTCAGCGAGCGCTCGGTGCACCCAGTGCGGTTCGGGCGCTTCCTGACCAGCGTCTTCGATGAGTGGGTGGCCCGCGACATCGGCGTCGTCTTCGTCCAGGCCTTCGACACCGCGCTCGCGCACTGGGTCGGCGCGCCCGGCGGCGTGTGCGTCCACGAGCCGACCTGCGGGCGCCAGGCGGTGCTCGAGCACACCGGCGACCTGTACGCCTGCGACCATTTCGTACAGCCGGGCTTCCTGCTCGGCAACATCCACGAGACGCCGGCGCGCGAGCTGATCGACTCGCCCCCACAGCGCCGCTTCGGCGCCGCCAAGCGTGAGGAGCTCACGCGCTACTGCCGCAGCTGCCCGGTACGTTTTGCCTGTAACGGCGGCTGTCCGAAGGACCGCTTCGCGCCTCGCCCTACGGCGAGCCCGGACAGAACCATCCTCTGTCCCGGCTACAAGCGCTTCTTCTCGCACATCGCGGCGCCGATGCGCGCGATGGCCGACCTGCTGGCGAGCGGACGCGCACCCGCAGAGCTGATGGAGCGACCGCGCAGCGGCTGACCCGCTGCGCGGTCCGTCGCGACTTACTGCCTGCGAGCGGCAGCAGGCGGAGCGTGTTGAGCGCGTCATCGACGTAGACGAGGCCTTTCCCGCCTGGCGCGATGGCGAGGCCGAACAGTGATCCCGCGCCGCTCTTGGCGTCGCCGGCGGCGGTCGCGATCTGCTGCCCGGCCGCTGTCGTTTCGACGATGTCTCCGTCGCCCGCGTTGGTCGTCAGGATGTCTCCGTTCGGCGCCAGGACAAGGCCGAGCGGCTGCTTGAGGTGTCCGCCCGAGGTGAGGGTGATGTTGTTGTCTGCGTAGTGCCGTGGTGCGCGTCAGCGCGTTCGGGATCGCAATGATGCGGCTTTCGAGCGTGTCGGCGACGTACAGCGTCCCGCTCTTGGGCGAGCGCGACACCGGTCGGCCCGATGGCGAGCGCGGCCTTGTCATCGCGCCAGGGGATCTTGCTCGCGACGACCGTCTCGCTTTGAACCTTCGGCGCGTGCCCCGGTGGCTCGTGCTGCAGGCGGATCCGCAGGACGGTGGAGTTGTTGATCGTGAACCACGCCTTCTGCGGCACCGCCGTTGAGCACATTGCTCACGAACAGGGTCGTGGTCGAGCCCCTGAGTGACTGACGTCATGTCCCACGGACCCTGTGATGTTGTTGCCGGCGATCGTCTGCTTACGGGCTGGCCGTGGCTGTCGAGCACGATCAGGCAGCCGTAGCGGGGCGGTGGCTGACATGCCGTTGGTCGTCGGCAGGCTGCCGACAACCACGTATCCGCCGGGAGAGACGCTGAGCGCGGTCGTCAGGCCGACGCCGCCGGGGCACGCCCGGCAAGCTCTGCGCGTTGATCGTCGCGAACAGCGATTTTTTCCCGCCGTGCACATCTCGATGATCGTGGTGCCAGTTCCCTGGTTGTTCGACTTGGCGTTGAAGTTGCTGACGAGGTAATCGCCGGCCTCAGTCGGCCGACACTGGCGGGGACCATCGCCAGCCCGTAGGGGTTGACGTCTCCGTTTGAGGGCACTGTCGAGCCGATCGTGCTGATCGTGTGTAGCGAGGACAGGAACCCGGGCGGCGCCGCGCTTGCGCGTGCGCGGTGCGTTGGTGCGGCGGACGCGGCGCCGGCGCTCGCTGCTGCGAGCGGCTCGCGGCGACGAGACCCGCGCGCCGACGCGCGCCACGAATGAGGACTTGGACATGGGACGGGCCCTGTTCGATCGGTAGCCCAGTGCTGTGAGAAGGAAGACGCCACCCCCGCCGTTTCCTTCCCGCCTCGCGATCAAGGAAATCGCCCCATGCGCGCAGGGGCTCAGCGAAGCGTTGACTCCGGCACGCCAGGCTAAACATCTTGTGCGCGGAGCCGATGACGGAATTGGAAGCCCAAAAGCCTCTCCGTGAAAGTTATGCAGCTTTTGCGACCAATCAGGGCGGTCCTGTCGGCGCACCGCTCGCGGATGCGGGCTTCACGCTGATCGAAACGATCATCGCTGCTGCGCTCGCGCTGCCTCGTCCTCTGGCCCGTCTCGACCGTCCTGCTCAACACTCAGCAGGCGGGGACCGGGACGATCCAAGCGCGCCGACGCGATCCAGGCGGCCCAGGTCGGGCTGCGCTCGATGGACCAGCAGCTGCGCAACGCCTACGAGGTCGAGTTCCCGACCTCGACGAACAAGACGACCACCGCGAACTCCGGGTCCATCACGTGCACGCCGAGCAGCGGTATGTACAACGGCGTTATGCAAAGCGGCGGCGTGCAGCCATGCAACGTTGTCGACGTGCTGGCGCGTAGCGTGAGCACGTCGGACACCGCAACCGACTACGAGATCCGCGTTGACTGCACCAACGGAACGTGCTGGCAATACAGGTGCACGGCGACCTACAACACCGGCTCGAGCTCGAGCTGCACCTCGAGCACGAGCGGGCGTTCAGAAGACGCTGATCGAGAGATCAAATCTCCAACGGGACGAACGCAAGCCCAGTGTTCTCGCTCTGCTACGCGAACGCTGCGACGACGGGCAACGCCTGCGCCAACGGCGCGTCACGCCCGAGCGCGGTATCGGTGACGCTTGACGTCCCGGCCGCCGGCACCCTCTCGACGCACACGCAGAACGGCGACCCAACGACGGTCCAGCTGACCGACACTGTCTACATGCAGAACCTCTACTCCAACTACGACTCATGAGCACTCGCGTGCGCCTGCGCGATGAGACCGGCCTGAGCCTCTACGAGGTGCTCGTCGCGATCCTCGTCCTCGTCGTCGGCATGATGGGCGTCTACGTGTCGATCGGCACGACCAACGGCGCGGTCGCGGCGGGCGAGAAGACCGCGGTGATCGCCCAGGCCGCCCAGCAGCAGCTCGAGAATGTCGAGGCGCTGCCCTACGCGAGCATCGCGAACAGCTCGGATCCCCAGCAGACGTCGACCACGGACAGCTCGGACCCGACTTACTACCTGACCAGCTGCGTATCGGGCACCTGCTCTTCCTACTACGCGGGCCTCAGCAAGAAAGGCATCCGCCGAGCCGATCGACCTCGACGCGACGAACGGCAAGGTCGTCCTGGCCTGACCAAACAGGTTGTCGCCGATCCCGAACGCTTCGACCTGCGCAAGTACGAACACATCCACTTGTCGAATTGTCGTCTCGGTCTACACGTTTATCACTAACGTTCCCCCGTCAGAGGAATCCGCCTGCACCAATACAAGCTCGTGCTACAAGCGCATCACAGTCGCCGTCTAGAACACCGGCCAGGGCCCGCCTCGCCAGCCGTACTACCTCGCAACCTTCATCGGGCCAAAGGGCGGCGGCGGCTCGGGCAACCCGCTCACCTCCAGCTCAACGACGTGTAATGACCAAGGACAGGTAGTAGTTTGCACTCACTAATCCCCAATCTTCTGCGCCGCCTGCGTAGCGACGAGCGCGGCTTCATCCTCGCGACCTCCGTGATCGTCCTGCTGGTCCTGCTACTGACGATGACGGCATACACGCTTGCTGCGAGCAACAACACGACGACCTCCTACCACACGGGTTCGAGCGCTCAGGCGCTCGCTGCGGCCCAGGCTGGCGAGCAGATCGCGGTCTTCCGCGTCAACAATGCGCCAGGAAGCGGCGGCGCATCCTCCGGTAACGGCACGCTCGGTAACGGCGCAACGTTCTCGTACACGGTTACCTCGCTGACGTCGAGCTCATCGCCGTGCACGGGCCTCTACGCATCGAACTCGAGTACCGCGCTCAACCAAGATGCATCAGCTCGACCGGCACCGCCAACGGCGTAAAGCGGACCGTCGAGGAACCCGTCGCCGGTTACGTTCCGCAGAGTCTGTTTCCGATCAATGGACTCTTCTCGAACTTCGGCATCAGCGCGTGCTCGTTTGTCATCGGCGGCTCGTCGACGCCGACCGACGTCGGTTCCAACGGGTCGATCAGCTTCTGCAACTCGTTGACGATGACGGGAAACATGAAGTACTACCTCGGGTCAGGCGCGAGCGCGCCATATTGCTGGAACAACCCGTGCGCCACAAACAGCGGTTGCTCGAGCAGTTGCGTCCTGGCTCAGCAGTCGAACGCGATCGCTGCAGCAGCCCTGAGTCCGACAGTGTGGACGAATGCGTACACGGTCGGAACTGCGAACGATGTCAGCTCCCAGATCTCGTGGGGGGGTGCCACCCAGCGAACGAGTAGCAACGACTGGATCCTTGGGGGCTCGGGTGATAACAACGACACGATTCAGTTACCGGGGGGCGTGTACTTCTTCTGCGGGATCGAACGGCGTCCAACGACCAGATTCAATACAAGGTCGTGAGTGGGGACACGAGCCCCGTCCAAATCTATATCGGCTCGACATACGGACCTGGCAGCGATTGCTCGTCGGCGCCATCAACTTCCATCGCGACGAGCGGGCCGATCACCATCGGCTGTACCAGCACCAGCTCGGGCTGTTCGCCGGTGGAGCCATCGAACGACATCCAGATCTACGTCTACGGGAATCCGGCGTGCTCGGCGAGTAGCCTGGGCTCCTGCCCGGGAGTCACCTCGACCAACGCATTCACGGGTAACGCCGACATCTATGCGCCGTTCTCGACATTGACCGCAGCGGACGGGTGGACGTTGACTGGCGCAATCTCCGTGGGTTACGTCAACTCAACGAACACGGTGACCATCAACTATCCGACTTCCGGAGCCGTGCCCGCGTCGTCCAGCAGCTCGACCTTCTACCCGACCGCGACCGCGATCTGCCCCAATAGCTACGCGTCCGCCGGCTGCTAGATCATCGCGCCGCGCGCGTGGGCGCGGATCGACGACGGGATCTTGACGGGATAGCGACGCCGCGGTACGCCTCTTGCCAATGGCAACGGCATTCGCGGAAGAAGCTGTTCGCATCCACGATTCGGCGCACCTTTGGGACGCGCTGATCGCTGAGGCGGTTGGCGCGGCGCCGAGCACGGTCCGCGATTGGCTGAACGGTCGAGCTCGCCAACGGCGCGCGCGCTCGGCGCGTGGCAGACCTGAGCGCGATCACTGATCGCCTTGCGAGGGTGATCGATCCGGACTACATCCAGGTGTGGCTCTTGAAGCCGATCGAGGCGCTCGATGACCGGCGCCCGATCGAGCTGATCGCCCGTGGGCAAGCTACCGCCGTCGCTCGCGTCATCTCAGGCCTAGAGTCGCCCGGCGCGTCCTAGCGCGACGTGGCGCTCGACGTCGAGCTGGCGAGCATCACGGGACAGTGGTATCGCCAAACGCCGGTAGGCGTCCGCGCAGACACGCGCCCCTTCCCGCCCGACGACAACCGCTGGCAGCGCGGCAGCGTCGTCGACGCTGTGTACTTCGCGCAATGGGGATGCGTCGAGAAGCCGGCCACAACGGTCTGGCCCAAATCGGACAGGTCCTTCGCGAGGCAGGCCATTTCGTCGCCACGCACCCCGGGGTCGATGAGCAACACGCCAGCCCGCCCCTGCACGACAACCGCGTTGGTATGCAAGAACTCGCTCTCGTGGACCAGCACACCCTCCGCGACCTGTCTCAGCATGGAACCCTTCCGCTTGTTGTTTGCAACCGCCTGTCGCGTCGAGAAAAGTGAACGCGAGCGCGACGCCGGAGCACCGATAAATTGGGCCCTCGAGTGACAAAGCCGCGCAGCAGACTCAAGAGCTCCTGACCCCTGCGCTTCGCTACGTCAGTCCCCGTCGCCCAACCGAAGTCGCGGGCATCCGGCTCCTGAAACCGCCGTTTCCAGGCCGTTTCTCATGCCGGAGGAGGGACTCGAACCCCCGACACGCGGATTATGATTCCAATCCTGCGCGGTCGTAAAGGTCCTGCATCTGCCCATGTTCCGGGGCTTCGTTGCCTGCCGGTGCGGAACAAGAGTGCAAACATTGGCACGGTTTTCGTGACGGCGAGCGGGCGGCGAGAGGCGGTCTGGAGCCCTCCGTAGCGGGCGGTTGCGGTTTGCCGTCAATAGCCCGCGGCGCGCAGTTCGTTCAGGGTGACCATCAGCGTGCGGGGGAGTGTCGGCGAGCGCGCGGAACCCGAACCGCTGGTAGAAGGCAGCGGATTGCGCGTCGATTGCGTGGACGACCACCGCGCGGACCGCCACCTCGGCAGAGGTGACCTGGACGCGCGCGAGTGCGTCGCGCAGGAGTGCTGCCCCAAGCCCCTGCCTCTGGCGTCGTGAGTCAACGGCGAGTCGGGCCAGCAAGGCGACCGGAATCGGAAAATGGGGAGACTGTCCCTTGCGCACTGGCGGGTCGCGCCTTCGTGGTGCAGCTGCCCGGCTACCAGCGCGTAGTAGCCAAGCACGACGCCGTGCGGGTCCGCGATCACGAACGTGCGAGCGGCTCGCTCCGATCGCTTTGGCCGGCGTAGCGGGTCAGCCAGCGATCGAGCAACTCGTTGCCGCAGTCGAAGTCGGCGGCGTTATGTCGGGCCGGGTCGAAGCGGTGTGTGCGTCCGGGCTCGGCGCTCACGCGCGATTGCGCAGTTCACGCAGGCGCGCGACCGTGTCGGTGTCCGGCGTCTCGAGCGCGTCGAGGAATCGCGCACCGTCTTCCTCGGTCAGCACGATGTCTCGCTGATCGGCGAGCACCTCCTCCGCACGCGCTCGCGCAGCGCGACGGAAGAAGTCGCTCAGCGTCTCGCCCACCGCCGACGCCGCGGCGGCGTCGAGAGAGCGCTCGTCGTCGGTCAGGCGGAGCTCCAAGCGTTGTGCGCGCATGCCAGGAGATTGTACGGACAGCGTACGGCGTAGTCAATCGCACGTCATGTCGGTCCGGCTCCCCGTCGTGGGCGATTGCCGTAACGGGCGGCGGTCTCCGCCGGCTCGCGTAAATCGCCGGAATAGCGGGCGCGCTATCGCCTCGCAGATCAGGCGCACCAGACAAGGCTGTCCGCTAACTCCTCGCCGCCGTACACGACCCAGTTCGCGCTGCTGCGGCCACTTGTCGGATGCGTCGGCGTCGGACAGGAGACGTAGCGCCCGTCGACGCGAATCGCGCTAGCGGTTGCGCCAACGAGCGGCGAGCTCGAGCGTGAAACCAGGCGAAATGAGGAGCCGTGCGCGTCGCGAAATACGAATTGGTATGGCGCGTAGCGGGCGGCTGGCGCAGGGCATCCCCCGTTGCCGCGCACCGCGAAGACGTTGAGGTGCAGGCCGTCCCAGCAGACGGTCTGGTCACCGAAGGTGTCCTTGACCAGCGCGTCGAGGTTCCAGATCACCTCGCCCTGCGCGGTTAGGTCGTGCGAGAGCGTGTGCGGTGGACCGGCGGCGTTGACCGGCAACGCGCCGTAGAGGACTGCCGCGGTCGCGACCGCGACGAGCCAGAGTGAATGTCTCATGGGCGGGACTCCTGCTCGCGATGGTGTGGATGCCGTGTCGCGGTCAGCGTAGACCGTCGCTACCGCCGGGCAACGACGCACGCGTCGGACTCTCGGCGCGCCCAGGCGCGGGGAAGCAGGCATGGGGTCGGGCGCGCGCCTGCATTTCGCGCAAGGCGGCTGCGTGACGCGGGCCGGTGTTCGCGCCTCCTTTCAAATTTTGCGGCGGCCGCCGCGCAGCTCAGCTGCCAAGCCCGTCGCTGTAGCGTGATCATGCGTGCGTGCTGTTCATGTCACAAGCGTGATCGTCCGAGCGAACTAGGGTTGATGGACGCCGGAGACGCGTGCGATGACGCGGTCTTGCTCGCTGCGCGCGATGGCGCGGGCGAAGCGTTTGCGGTGTTCTATCGGCGGCATGTTGACGTGGTGCTGCGGCTGTGTGCGCGGCGTGGGTTGGATGCCGGCGAGGCTGCGGATGTGACGGCGGAGACGTTTCTGGCGGCGCTGCGCGATCGGCGGGGTTACCGGCCGGAGGCGGGGTCGGCTCGGGCTTGGCTTCTGGGGATCGCTGCGCACAAGCTGGCTGATCAGTCGCGTCGTCGCGCTCGCGATCGACGGGCGTTGGATCGCTTTGCGTTCGAGCCGATCGAGCTGTCCGAGCTCGATCACGCTGACTATGCCGAGCTGCTCGCTCAGGAGAGCGCGTCTTTGGCTGAGGAGGCGCTTGCCGAGTTGCCGGATGGGCAGCGCGCCGCGGTTCGTGCGCGCGTGGTCGACGGGGAGAGCTACCAGTCCATCGCGCGTGAGCTCGCGGTCAGCGAAATCGTGGCACGCCAGCGCGTGAGCCGTGGACTCGCAGCGCTGCGGATCAAGCTTGGAAGGGAGCACACATGAGGGATTACGTTGATGAGCTAGAACGCCGGTTGCTGCTAGCCGGCCCGTCGCTGACGCGGGAGACCCCGCAGTCTCACTGGCGTGGTCGCGGCTCGCGGAGACTCGCGATATCGCTCATGGTGGTGGTCGCGGGCGGCGCTGGTGGTTCTGCGATGAGCGGCGTGTTCGCCGGTCGCTCGGAGACGGCGTGGGGCGCGCAGCTCGTACGGTTCGCGAATGCCTCGCCGCTGGTGCTGCTCGAGCGGGCCGGTTGGCGAGTCGACTACGCCAACGAGGACTCCGCCCAGGACGGCGAGTTGCACTTCACGACCGACTCGGTGCCCTCAAGTCCGTCCGCTGAGGATTTCACGACCGACGCGCAACTGAACTGGTGCTGGAGCTGTCGCAGTGGATGGCTGACCGCGCGAACTCAGCCGACCTCACGACCACCGCACCGGTCCGAACCGCAGCCCACGTCTACCAGTACAGCGGAGGGCGTCCCGGACACCAGGACATCACCGCGCTCTGGGAGTACGACGGCCGCGTGCTCGAGTTCCGGGCGGGAGCCGCCAACGTCGCCGCATTGAGCCCTCGCGTCGCTGCGAGCGGTCGACACCGACGCGTGGCTCTCCGCGCTCCCGAGCGAGCGTTGTTCAGACAGAGGACCGCTCCGCTGTCATCACCCGGATGCTTCGCGGCGTCACACTGCCGCCAGGCTTCAACGCCAGCGCGATCACTGGAGCCAACCTCGCGAGCGACCGTTACCAGCTCGGCGCCACCGTCACCGGCACCGTCGCCTGCACCTGGTTCAAGCGCTGGGCGCAGGCCCGCCGGACCGGCAACTCCGCCGGCGTCCAACAGGCAGTCAACGCGATGGCGACCGCAAAGACCTGGCCCATCCTCCAGCAGATGTCAAAGAGCGGCGCCTACCCGGAAGATCCTCGAGTTGCTCGCCGCCGCCATGCTCAACGGGAACTGGCATGGCAGACCACTCATCGGCGCCGTCAACTCCGGCCTCGGCTGCCCAGCGCTCGGCGTCCCACTCACTGGGCGAGGAGCCAACTCCGGAGGACCTGTGCCTCTGACGAACCTTCCACCAAATACCACGCGCTCTCAGATCGACTGCCGCCGCGGAAGTCCGCCGCGACCGTCGTGGCCGCGTGCCGGTGGGCGAGGCAGCCACGCGACCTTCCCGCCACGCGTTGCTGCTCCCGCGCTGAAGCAGCCGTCTCGGTTGCGGTTACTCCTGCGTTGACGAAACAGCGACGGCGCGCGAGCCAGGCGGCCCGTTACCGAACCGCCCTCAGTGAGATGGTGGTGTTGGCGGTGGGTGGTCTCTCGCCGACCCGTTGGAGGAACCCGGGAGGGAGCTAAGCGTCGTCGAACGGCCAGAGCTCGCGGCCGCCGATTCGAACGCTCAGGCGCGGCCATGGCGGGCCTGCCCAGGGCTTGCGCCATTGCGATGCTGTTGGGACTCTATCCAGCTCCGAGTCGATCATGATCGCGGTGCCATTGTCGAGTAGCAGGCGCACGTCGTCGACTCCCTCGCCGTCGCAGCCCCGCGTCGACGACGGTGCGACCCTTCAGCGCCTCGACCAGCGCATGCGCGGGATAGCGCTCAGTTTCGGTCATGCGCCCAGCATAAGGATCACGGGCGATGCGGGCTGCGGTTGCGCCTCGCCCGGGGTTCTCGCCAGCCGGCCCGCGCTCCCGAGCCTCCTCACCGCCATTCCCAGCCGCCCTCCCGATCCTCCTTACCGCAACGCCACCACCAGCATTCCACTCCCGCTCCCTACCGCCTCCGCAACCCCTAGCCGCCGCCGCGCCTCCAGCCCAACAACCACCCTGCCTCCCTCGCTCCGCTCGCTCAGCACACAGTATCACCCATGGTGACGTTATTCCGGCTAGCCGTTATGCCGTAGGCTACGAGCCCACGATGGCCAAGCCGAAACGACCCCGGCGCGCGCGCGCTCAACGCCCCCGACCGCGGCCGCTCGACGCTCGTGAGCCGGGTGAATCGCTTGGCGCCCTTCGTCGGCGCGTTGGTCTAACCCAGGTCGAGCTCGCCGGCAAGCTGGCCGCTTCGCAGCGGGCTGTCTCGCACGTTGAACATGAGCCGAATCCGCGCGTTGGGACGCTCGGCGGTTACATCGAGGCGCTTGGCGGTCGTCTCGAGCTCCGCGCTGTCTTTGGCGAGCAGTCTGTGACGCTCAGGCTTGGTGACTCGCCGGAACCGCCATCGCGATAGCTGCCAGCGTGAGTCTCGCTTCCTAGCGGTGTTGCGCCGCCGGTACGGCTGCTGCGTGCAGCGGAGACGTCCGGTCCGCTTGCCCCGATCGTCTCGAGGCGGCAGCCGACCGCTACGGCAGGCAACTGACCGCAACGGGTGGCCGCGGTTCGGGCTCGGGAGGGCGGACCGCTCGACGGCCTAACCTGTGTCCTGCGAGCGACGTGCCGAGCGAGAACCCGTTCGAAGTCGGCGACCCGTTTCTGAAGGTGCCGGAGGTCGCGGCGAGACTGGACGTGACCGCGCAGACGATCCGCAACTGGATCGACCAGGGCATCCTGCCTGCGCTGCGCGTGGGGCGTGGCTTCCGGGTCAATCCGCGCGAGGTCGACCGTATGGTGCAAGCCGGACTGCCACTGTGCGCGTCCGTCGCAGACGCCGCGGTGTTTGGGAGCCTGCGGCGGCGCGGATCTATCGCGACAGAGATCCGGTCTAGGTTTGCCGTGCGCGACGCGGGAGCAGGCCGCTAGCACGATCGGCTCGCGCGATAGCAACGGCGAGCTCGCCTGCGGCGTCAGCGAGCCGATCGAATGCCGCGGCCATCGCGAGCAGGTCGGTTCCTCGTCCGGCGTGCGCGAACTCGCTGCACGCAGCGTCGAAGATCCGCCATAGCTCGGCCGGCCCGCGTCGACCCGATTCCGGCTGAAGCTCCCAGGGCGCTACCGGCGGCCCGGTCTGGAGGCTCCCACTTGAAGCCGCGCGAGTGCGCTAGGCGGCAACGCTCGGCCTGGAGGCGCCCGGCGGCGGCGAGGCCGGCAAGACGATCGCTGAATCGCGCATCCGGGGGCGCCATCCGGTGTTGCTCGACTGCCGCGTCCCAACCCTCTAAGGCCTCGTAGAAAGCAGCTTCGACCGGCGTGTCGGCGGGCTGCTCATCGACATAGGTTCGCGGGCACATACACAACCAAGTTAACCAAATCGTCCGGACTTTGCTATTTTGGCTTGCCCGCAATAGGATCCGAACTTCGCAACGACCGGACAAATGTCATCGCGCAGAAGCAACACCGTTGACCCCACGTCCCAGCTCCAGCTGTCGCTCGACTCTGCCGACGCGCCCGAGGGCACACGACCTCTAGCAGCTCGCTCCGCACGGGCACGCCCCGCCAAACGGGCCCGAGCGGAACCCGGCGCCGGTCACCGCAGCACAGACAATCACGGTAGCTCCTCCAGTGAGGCACTCGTCCCCGCGCCCGCTACAGCTCGTACCGCGTTTTCTCGTGACGCGTAAGGAGGCGGCCGCCAGCCTCGGTATGAGCGTCGATACGTTTGAGCGCCGCGTTCAGCCCGTCATCAAGCTCGTTCCGTGCGGGCAACTCGTGCTCGTCCCGTTGCGCGAGCTCGAACGCTGTCCGAAGAGCACGCGCACTACTTCGCCGGCGTCAGTTAACGGCAGCCCCAAACGCGCGAGTTGCGGCGCATGTGGTTGCTAGCTTCATCCCGAGGAAAACATTAGCGACATGGCACAGCAGCTGCGCGAGCCGACAATCACAGCAAGCCAGGCGATCTGGCAGCGCACGAAGCACCCCGGCGTCTACGTCCGACACCGCAAAGGCTGCCCGCGGGGCGACGACGTTGGCGAGCGCTGCCGCTGCACGCCGGTCTACCGGGCGAGCCGACGGCATCCCGTCAGCGGAAGGATCATCACCAGCCGCAGCTACCCCGACATCAACGAAGCGCTCTCATGGCTAGCCGGGGCAGGACAGAACGCCGAGGAGATCCTCCTCGAGCGGGCGCTCGCCGGCCCGACCTTCAAGGAGCTCGCCGACCAATGGTGGGAGGGCGTCGGGCAAGGACGCATCGGCAAGCGTCGCGGCAACCGTCGCGCCTACGCCGACACGACGCTCGAGGGCTACGACCGCTCGCTCCGCAAAGTCCTGATCCCGGAGTTCGGCGCGCGTCCGGCGGGCGCGGTCAGTCCGCGAGAGTGGCAGCTCTTCGTCGACCGCCTCGCTCGTGACGGCCTCTCGCGCTCGCGCATCGCCAACCACGTCGCGGTCGCCCGGGCGATCTACAGCTGGGCCGCCGCGACCGACACGACGCCTCGTCGAGACGAACCCCACGACCGGAGTCGAAATGCCGCCCGTCGACGAGGTCCCACGCGAGCGGGTCGCAACAGCCGAAGAGGCCGAGGCACTACTCGAACCGCTCGCCCCACAGGACCGCGTGCCGTTCGCACTCGCCTTCTATGCCGGCCTGCGCCGCAGCGAGATAGATCGCCTCCAATGGCAGGACCTCGACCTCGACCACCTGTGGCTCATCGTACGAAAATCAAAGAGCCACGCCGGCACGAACCGCCGGGTCCCGATCGCGGCACCTCTCAAGCCGATCCTCGTCCGCGCCGCCAAGCTACACGGACACCCCGAAAACGGCCGCGTGCTCGGCCGCCTCTCGCTGACATCGGGGCGGCTGATTCCGCGAGCCACGAACGCGTGGAGCGACGCTATCGCGAGCGCGAAAAAGCAGAAGCGCACGCTCGACCTCGAAGCCAATCGGGCTACACGAGTGCCGGCACACATACGCGAGCTTCCTCATGGCTGCCGGCTACACGCTCCGGGAACTGATGGAGTACATGGGCCATAGCTCGCTCCAGGCCACGGAGCGCTACGTGAAACTGCTTCCCCAGCCCGTCGGCCCGGACGGGGCCGCGATCGGCTAAATACCTACCTCGCCGCTCGCAACAGCGCTCGATGAAGGCAACGCGTCAGTGACCAGGGTCGAGCTCGATTTGCGACGACGGGTCGCCGCCGCTCGCCCGGGGCGACCGCAGCGGCATCGCGAAGCGGCAAAGTGCAAACAAAGTGCAAACAATTGTCAGGATCGCGGCGGTTAGCTAGCAGTTCGTGGCGGTCGCGCCCAATGGCGTCGCGAATCGCCCGAAACGCCAGTAAACACGGGAGATTCACGGCGCTTAGCTTGATGCCGGAGGAGGGACTCGAACCCCCGACACGCGGATTATGATTCCGCTGCTCTAACCGACTGAGCTACTCCGGCGGGGACGGGAAGTTTAGAGGCCGTGCGATCGGCGCCGCCGAGGGAGGTAGGCTGGCGCGGTGTGGGCGTCGCGTTCGGAGTCGGGGCACGCAGCGAGCGCTCGTCGCGGACTCAGCTGGTTGCCGTGCCTAACGTCTCCGAGGGACGTGATGGCGCTGCGCTGGATGCGATCGGGGCAGCGTTCGCGCGCAGCGCCGTACTGCTCGACCGCCACGCTGACCCCGATCACCACCGCGCGGTCTTCACGCTCGCCGGCGCGCCCGGGCGGCTCGCGCAAGTCGCTGCTCGCCGGGGCGCGCGAGGCGCGTCGCGCGCGATCGACCTCAACGAGCCGCGCGGGGTGCACCCGCACGTTGGCGCCGTCGATGTTGTCCCGATCGTCTATTTCGAGCCGGAGCTGCGGGGCGCCGCCGTTGCCGAGGCGCTCGCTGACCGCGGAGCTGCTCGCGCGGGAGCTCGAGCTGCCCGTTTTCCTTTACGGCGTGCTCGCCGGCGGGCGGACGCCGCGCAGAGCTCCGGCGCGGGGGGGCGGCGGCGCTTGCTGAGCGCATCGACTCCGGTGAGCTGGCGCCGGACTTCGGCCCGCGGCGCCTTCACCCCACAGCGGGCGCGACGCTCGTCGCCGCGCGGCCGCCGTTGGTTGCGTTCAACGTCGAGCTCGCACCGCCGGCTGACCTCGTGACGGCGAAGCGCATCGCGGCGGCGATTCGTGAGCCGGGACGGCTCGCTGCGATCGGCGTCGAGCTCGGCTCACGCGGGCGCACAGCGCAGGTCTCGATGAACGTGGAGGATCCGTACGCGAAGCCGCTGGCCGAAATCGTCGAGCGCATCGCGCGCGAGGCTCCGGTCTCGGCGGCCGAGATCGTTGGACTCGTCCCTGCTGCCGCGCTCGCGGGCTTCCCGCCCGAGATCGAGCTACGCGGCTTCGATCCCGCACGCCAGGTCGCCGAGAACGCACTACGCTTCAATTGAAGCGATGCCCCGGACGAGCAAGCGCAGAAGGCCGACGAAGCACCGCGGCAATGCTGCGGGCGCCATCGAGGCGCGCGGTCGCACCGGGCGCAAGCCAACAGCGGCCGAGAAGTCCGGTAGCGGGGGGCGCAGCGGAGCCGGCCGCCCGCGCAACGCGACGCCCGCGCGACCGAAGCGCTATGAGCGCGCGCCGACCTGGAAGGGTGCAGGCCTGAAGGCGGCTGCGGCAGCGATCGTCGTCTATCTGATCTCGACGCTTCTGCTCAAGCGGCCGGTGAGCTCGAACCTGCTGCTGCTCCCGCTCGTTCTCGGGATCTACGCGCCACTCATCTACTACACCGACCTGTGGATGTATCGCCGCTACCAGCGCAAGCAGGCAGCGAGGTGAGCGTTCCGCTCGACGTCCGTACGTTCACCGTCGGCCCGTTCGCGGAAAACGCTTATGTAGCGCGGACGCATGGGTCGACCGGGGCGCTCCTGATCGATCCGGGCGATGAGGCGCCGCGCCTCATCGAAGCGATCGAGGCGCTCGGCGTCACGATCGAGGCGGTCCTCGTCACGCACACGCACATCGACCACATCGGCGCCGTCGCTGCGCTCGCGCAGCACACCGGCGCGCCCGTCTACTGCCCGCAGCTCGAACGCGAGGATCTCGCCACGGGCAGGACAGCGCTCGGAGCGGTTGCGGCACACGAACCTGAGTTCCTGCTCGCGGGGGGTGAGCAGCTCGAGCTCGCGGGGCTCGAAGTGACAGTTCACTTCACCCCCGGCCACAGCGTGGGCCACCTCAGCTACGCGATCCCGGAGACCGCTTCGCTCTTCAGCGGCGACGTTCTGTTTGCGGGCTCGGTTGGTCGCACCGACCTACCCGGCGGCGACTGGTCAACGTTGCGTGCGTCGATCGCGCAGCTGCTCGATGCGTACCCCCCGCAGACGCGCGTGTATCCCGGTCACATGTCGGTCACGACGCTTGGGCGCGAGCGCGAAACGAACCCGTTTCTCGCGGACCTGCGCGCGCCGGCCGCCCGGTGAGCGCGAAGATCGCCGCTCCGCGCGGCACGTTCGACATCCTCCCCGAGCAGTCCGCCCAGCGTGCGCTCGTCGAGCACGCCGCCCGCGAGCTGCTCGAGGCCGCAGGATACGCGCGCATCGAAACGCCGGCCTTCGAGGCGACCGAGCTGTTCTCGCGCGGCGTCGGCGAAGCGACGGACATCGTTCAGAAGGAGATGTACAGCTTCGACGATGGCGGAGGGCGTTCATTGACGCTGCGTCCGGAGGGCACCGCGCCGGTGTGCAGGGCCTACGTGGAGCACGGCATGCACAAGCTCCCCGCGCCCGTGAAGCTCTACTACCTGGGGCCGTTCTTCCGTGCCGAGCGCCCACAGAAGGGGCGCTACCGCGAGTTCTGGCAGGTCGGCGCCGAGGCCCTCGGCAGCGACGACCCGGCTGTCGACGCGGAGCTGATCGCGTTGCTGCACGAGCTCCTCAAGCGACTCGGCGCCACGGTCCGCCTGCGCCTGTCAAGCCTCGCGAACGCCCAGACGCGAGCCGCATACCGGGAGGAGCTGGCCGCCTACCTGCGCGCGAACGAGCACGAGCTTTCCGAAACGGTGCGCTCGCGGATCGACCTCAACCCGCTCCGGGCGTTCGACTCAGACGACCCGCGCACGCACGCCGTGATGGCAAAGGCGCCCCGGCTGATCGACCGCCTCGACGCCGACGACGCCGAACACTTCGCGCAGGTGCGCAGCCTGCTCGAGCTCGCGGGGATCGCCTACGAGATCGATCCGACGCTCGTGCGCGGTCTCGACTATTACACGCGCACCTTGTTCGAGTTCACGAGCGGCGCGCTCGGCGCGCAGTCCGGCGTTGGTGGCGGTGGGCGCTACGACGGCCTTGTCGAGCTGATCGGCGGTCCGCCCACGCCCGGGGTCGGCTGGGCTGCCGGAATCGAGCGGATCGTCCTCGCGTCAGAGCTGCAGCCCCCGGCTCCGCACCCTCCGCAGATCTACGTCGCTCACGAGGACCGGCGTGCCGCGGCCTTCCAGCTGTTGCTGGAGCTGCGCGGTGCCGGGCGGCGCGCCGAGATGGAGCTCGGCGGACGCTCGCTGAAAGGGCAGCTCAAGCACGCCGAGCGGCTGGGGACGCGCTACGTCGCGGTTGTCGAGGAGGACGGTGTGCGTCTCCGCGACCGCGAGAGCGGAGCGGAGCGAACGCTCTCGGCGGAAGCGGTCGTCAGGCAGGTGCTCTCGGCGTGAGGCATCCGCCCGCTGCCAACCGCTATCGCACAAGCTGGGCGGGGGATCTGCGCTCGACCGACGTGGGCACGGAGGTGCGCGTTGCCGGCTGGGTGCACCGCCGGCGCGACCATGGCGGCCTCGTATTCATCGACCTGCGCGACCGCTCGGGACTGCTCCAGCTCGTCTTCCACGGCCTCGACGACGCGCACGACCTGCGCAGCGAGTGGGCGATCAGCGCGCGCGGCAGACTCGTCGCGCGCGACGCCGAGAATGTGAACCCGAACCTCGCAACCGGCGAGATCGAGCTTGCCGTCGATGAGCTGGAGGTGCTTGCGAGCTCGCCGACGCCGCCGTTCCCGCTTGATGAGGACGTCGCGGTCGATGAGATGCTGCGCCTGCGCTACCGCTCGCTCGACCTGCGTCGCGAGACGATGCGCGACGCGATCGTGATGCGGCATGCGGTCGTCACCGCGATCCGCGACACGCTGAACGAACGCGACTTCCTCGAGATCGAGACGCCGATCCTGACGAAGGCAACCCCGGAGGGCGCGCGCGACTTCCTCGTCCCGGCGCGCACCTCGCCCGGGAACTTCTACGCGCTGCCGCAGTCGCCCCAGCTTTTCAAGCAGCTGTTGATGATGGCCGGCTACGAGCGCTACTACCAGATCGCGCGCTGCTTCCGCGACGAGGACACGCGCGCCGACCGACAGCCTGAGTTCACGCAGCTCGACCTCGAGATGGCGTTCGTGACCGAGGAGGAGGTGCTCGCGACGACCGAGGCGGTGATGTCCGCCGTCTTCGCGGTCGCGGGCTTCCCGGTCGCCGACCCGCCGTGGCCCCAGCTGCGCTTCGCCGAGGCGATGGCGCGCTACGGCTCGGATCGGCCTGACACGCGTTTCGGCCTCGAGATCCACGACGTCTCCGACGCGGTGCGCGGTAGCGAGTTCAAGGTCTTCGAGTCCGTGCTCGGAGCGGGCGGCGTCGTGCGCGCGATCAACGCCGGCGCGCGCGAGCTCTCGCGCGCCCAGCAGGACGGACTGTCAGAGGTCGTCCAGCGCTTCGGCGCGAAAGCCGTTGCTCCGATCTACGTCGATTCCGACGGGGGCTTCAGCGGGAATCTCGCGAAGTTCTTCTCGCCGCAAGCGGTGGAGGCGGTGCTGCGCGAGCTGAGCGGCTCCGCCGGGGACCTGCTGTTGCTCGTCGCCGACCAGGAGCAGGTCGCGGCGCGCGCGCTCGGTGCGCTGCGCCTCGAGCTCGGCGAGCGCTTCGGGCTGATCGACCGCTCGCGCCACGACGTTCTCTTCGTGCGCGACTTCCCGATGTTCGAGTGGAGTGAGGGCGAGCGGCGTTGGACCGCGATGCACCACCCGTTCACCGCGCCCGTCGGGGAGGACTTCACGCAGCCGGCGAAGCTCCTATCGCGCGGCTATGACCTCGTCTGCGACGGTGTCGAGCTTGGCGGCGGGTCGATCCGCATCAACACGCCGGCCGTACAGGAGCAGGTCTTCAAGGTGATCGGCCTCTCCGAGCAGGAGGCGCGCGAGCGCTTCGGCTTCCTGCTCGATGCGCTGCGCTACGGCGCGCCGCCGCACGGCGGGATCGCGCTCGGGATCGACCGGATCGTCGCGATCTGCGCCGGGCGCGAGACGATCCGCGAAGTGATTGCGTTCCCGAAGACCGCGACCGGCCTCGACCCGCTGACCGGCGCGCCCGCTGCGGTTGACGGCGGGACGCTGCGCGAGCTCGGGCTCCGCACGCTCTGACGGTCGCCGCGCTACCGTTGTGGCGCAACCAACGCGAGGAGGCACGATGGCGGTACCGACTTACGAGGATGCGCAGCTGCTCGTGCAGATCGCGCACTGGGGCACCGCGCTCGGGGTCAACGAGGCAATGCCCTCGATCTTCGAGGATGACTTCGACCCGGAGATCGCCGACGCGATGAACGACACGCCCGTGCGAACGATGCTCACCTACCTCGAGACGATCGGCACGCTCGTCAAGAACGACGTGCTGAACGGCGACCTCGTCCGCGACTGGCTCTGGGTGGAGGGTGTGTGGGCGCGCGTCGGCCCGGCTGCGCAGGCGGCTCGCAAGCGCTTCAACGAGCCGCGCCTGTACGAGAACTTCGAAGCGCTCGCGAAGGGCTAGATCCCGAGCTAAGCGCCCGCGAGCTGCGCGGCCTTGACGATCAAGAGCGCTGCCGACAGGACGAGGTAGGTCCACATCGAGCTGAGTGCGATGCTGCGCGCGCGTGTCGCGCGCGGGCGCTCGAGCAGCGCGAGCGGTGGCATCGTCCACTGCGACTTAGGGATCTGCGGCTCGCTGCCAATCACTGTCACGCCCGCCGCGGCGCGTCGCGCGCGCGCCAGCGTCGCGCCGAGACCGAGTAGGCCCGCGGCCAGCACCCCGGCGCCGATCAGCGCGAAGCGGGTCACGTTGATCGTCGGAAAGACGGTCGTCGCCATCAGGATCAAAGACAGCAGAACGAGCACCGAGATGATCACGCAGGCAATCGCGTTGAGCCAGGTCGAGTTGCGCCAGGGTCCGAGGACCTCGCGATCGTTGCAGAGCAGCAGCAGGAACACGGTCGCGCTCGGCAAGAGCACACCGGCGAGCGCCTGGACCGCGGTCGTGATGATGCCGAGCGGCGCGTGGGGAATCAACACGATCCCGGCGGCACCGCTGATCAGCAGCCCGAAGATCAGATAGAACCCGGGCGCTTCGCGCATGCTGCGGTGGAGCGAACCACGCGTGCCCGTCAGGTCGCCGAAGGCGTAGCTGGTGGCGAGCGTCAGCGCGGCGGCCCCGATCAACGACGCGTTGAGCAGAACGATCGCGAAGAAGGCGCCCGCCGGTGAGCCGAGCGTGTGCGTAAGGCCGGCCGCCGTCGCACCCGCGTTCTGGAAATGGCCGAAGTAGCCGGTGCCGCGGAAGGCGAACGCGCAGATCGCGATCAACGCGGCGGCGCCGATCACGACGATGAACGCGCCGAGCGCCGTGTCGAGCCGCTCGTAGTTGATCCAGCGCGGCGTAATTCGCTTGTCGATCACGTTCGACTGCTGGAAGAAGAGCTGCCACGGTGCGACGGTGGTACCGACGATCGCGATGATCAGCAGCACCGAGGTCGAGCTGACGCCGCCGCGGATGCCGGGGACGACAAAGTCCTGCGCGATCTGGCCCGCCTGCGGATGGGCGAGGAAGAACAACGGGATGACGAGGAAGTTCGCGAAGACGAACACGAACATCGCGCGCTCCCACGTCCTGAAGCTGCCGCTGGCCGTGATCGCTACGAGCAGGACGGCGGCGATCGGGACCGAGACGTACTTGGACACGCCGAAGAAAGACAGCGCGAAGTTGACGCCGATGAACTCCGTGACGATCGTGAGGAAGTTGAGGACAAAGAGGTCGATCACGGAGAACCAGGCCCAGAAACGTCCGAAGCGCTCGGCAATCAGCCGCGCGTGCCCGACGCCGGTGACGGCTCCGAGCCGCACGACCATCTCCTGGTTGACGATCAGTACGGGGATCAGCAGCAGCAGAACCCACAGCAGGCTCGTTCCGTAGTTCTGGCCCGCCTGCGCGTAGGTGGAGACGCCGCCGGCATCGTTGTCGCCGACCATCACGATCAGCCCAGGGCCGATGATCGCGAGCAACGCCACCAAGCGGGCGCGGACGCTACGACGGCCCTCGACGTCGTGCTCGCGGATCGTTCCGAACGCTCCCTTGATGTCGCCCACGTGCGCGCTGTCGAGCACGAAGCGCTCGCGCGGCGAGGCAGCAGCGGCTGTCGACGCGCTCGCGGTAGCCGCTGCGGTGCGGGCGCGCCTCGGACGCGTCGGCCTCGTCGCCACCTCGATTCACCTCCTTTCTGGTCCGCTGCGGCGCGCGCGGCGGCCTTCCGGAGGCCCTAAGCCCGACTCAGCGGCAGGCGAGCGACGGGACGCCGGGGCGGGCAGCCGTGCGGCCGCTACTTCGCGGCGGTTCGCTGTCTTGCAGGGTGCCGGTCTGGTCGTCCATACGCCGGCAGTTTAGACGGACCGTCGTCGAACACGGCGGCCCGCATGTGGCGATTCTGTTACTCGGCCGCGAGCCCGCGCAGAGGCGACTTGTCGCCGACCGACCAGATATGGCCGAACGGGTCGCGAAACCCACCCTGCCGATGCGGGCCCCACGGCGTCTCGTGGGCCACGATCGGCGAGCCGGCCTGAGCGCCGGCAGCCAGTGCTCGGGCGACTTCCTCGGGGTGATCGACAAACAGCTCGACTCGCGTGCTTGTCTGGCCGACCTCCGCCGGACTGCTCTCGGAGGGGTTCGCCGGGTTGATCGCGTGGACGAAGAAGGGAGCCCCCGCGATCTGAAGGCCGGCGACGCCGCCAAGATTCCACAGCTCGGTTGCTCCGAGCGCTTCCGTGTACCAGGCGACCGCGCGGTCGGCGTCGGGCACGATCAGCATTACGGAGACGTGCGCCACGACCTCGCCTGCTGCCTACTCGCGCGCGAGGCCGTAGCGGCGGCGCCAGTCCTCGGGCAGCATCAGCTCGAGGATGTCATCGACCGACACGATCCCGATCGGCTGCTCATCGGCATCCACAACCGGTAGGGAAACGAGGTTGTAGTCGGTCATGAGTCGCGCGACCTCGGGAACCTCGGCTTCGGGGCCGACGGAGGGCGGGCTCGCAACCGCGAGCTCGTGAAGCGGCGCCTGCGGGTTCGCTGCCAGCACGATGCCAGCGCTGACGAGCCCGACCAGGGCACCCGCCCTGTCGATCAGGAGGATTGTGTGCAGCGCCTCGGGCGGAAGGTCACGTTTGCGGGCTGCATCACACGCGTCGGCGGCGGTGCCCGTCATAGCCACCGTCAAGAAGTCGGGGCTCATCACGCCGCCCGCCGTCGAGGGGTTGTAGCCGAGGAGCTTGCGGATCTTGCGCTGCTTCGCCGCGGGCAGCTTCTCGAGCACGGGGATTCGACGCTCCTGCGGGAGCTCGAGCAACAGGTCCGCGGCGTCGTCGCTCGCCATTCGGCCGAGTACCTGCGCCACCTCGCGATCGGACCGAGCGTCGAGGAACTCGAGCTGATGCTCGTCGTCGAGCTCCTCGAACACGTCCGCCTCGAGCTCCTTGTTCTGTCCGACGGCGGCCAGGATCTCCTCGCCTTCGTCGTGGCTCGCGGCCTCGACGAGGTCGGCGATCTGTGAAGGGTGCAGATGCGCTAGGCGTCGCGGGCGCAGCCGCAGTCTGGCAGTGGGGACGTGGCCGACGAAGGGCTCGATCTGGTCCCACGGCACGAACGATTCGCCGGCGGCGCCGTCCCGGCGCATCGCGCGCGGCAAGCGGCGGCGCAGTCGGGCGGCGAAGCTTGCGTCGATGCCGGCGACGCGCCAGACACCCTCGATGCAGCGGAGCTCCACCTCGCCAGCCGTTACGAGCCGCGCCGTATTGACGTTGATCACGCTGCGTCCAAGAACGTCGCCACGCAGCGCTACCTCCGTGGGCCGGCGCTCGAACTGTGCGAGGTTCACCTTCGTCGTGGACAGGTGTGCGGCGTTGGGTTCCAGTCGCTCGATGTTGCGGATCGGCACGAACAATCTGCGGCCGCCGACCACGGCGCGCAGTCCCACCACGAGCGGGAGCGACTCGCCATCGTCGAGTCGCGCGATCACGTCATCGACACGGCCGAGACGCTCGCTGGCGCTGTCGAGCAAGGGGCTGCCGACGAGCGCGGAGAGGTGGAGGACGTCGTCCGCCATCTGGGTTGCCGGCAACAGACTACCGTCGCGCCGCGCCGCCGGCCAGTGGAAACGTCCAGACGCGGTTGCCGATGCTCGGCTCGGCGGCTCGACCTGCCGATGAGCCAGCTATGCGCTACATAGCAATCCTTCTTGCGATGGTCGCGGTGCTGGCGCTTGCGCTGCTCGGCCTCGGAGCCGGCGGCCCGTCCACCGGCGGCCCGTCCGCGGGCGGTGGCTCCACGTCGCTCAGCGGCGCAACCGTCGCGCCCGAAGACGCGCCGCAGGCCGGCTACGGCTCAGCGATCCAGGCCGCGCAGCGCGCCGTGCAGCAAGCGTCAAACGACGCGAACAGCGCCGCTAACGCCAATCCCTAGGGCGGGCGCGCGTATCGACGGAGCGGGGCAGACCGCTATCGTCGCGCGGATGCGCATTGCTATCGCCCTTTTCGAGGACTGCGAGGAGCTCGACTGGGCGGGGCCTTGGGAGGTGCTCGCCTTCTGGGCTCAGAGCTTCCCTGACGACGGCGTCGAAGTCCTGACCGTCGCCGACTCGCTGGCGCCGGTCAGGTGCGCGAAGGGTCTGCGCGTGCTGCCCGACACGAGCTGGCCGGAGCTGGGGACGATCGATGTGCTCGTCTATCCCGGCGGCATCGGTACGCGGCGCCAGCTCGCGGACGAGGCGATCCTCGAGCGACTTCGCGCGCTCGCGAGCGCCGGCGTCTTGATGACGAGCGTTTGCACGGGATCGCTCGTCTATGCGGCCGCGGGCCTGCTGGACGGCCGGCCGGCGACGACGCACTGGCGGGCGCTCGATCTGCTCGCTGGGCTGGGGGGCGCGATCGACGTCCGGCGCGAGGAGCGCTTCGTCGACGACGGCGAGGTGATCACTGCCGCCGGCATCTCCGCCGGCATCGACATGGCGCTCCATCTGGTTGCGCGCCTGCACTCCAGCGAGCGCGCCGGCGAGGTTCGTCGCGGCATCCAGTACGACCCCGCGCCGCCGGTCTGAAGCGCCATACTCGGGTCGTGACCCTCGCGCTTCACCTCGAGCGGCCGCGCAACCGCGGTCTCGTCCCGGCCGACTCGTTCACCGGCGCGGCCGGCGGTGGCGCCTGCGGTGATGTCGTACGGATCTCGCTCGGCATGGACGGTGCGCGCATCACGGAGGCCGGCTTCGATGCATCCGGTTGCGGCGCGACGATCGCCGCGGGCAGCGCCGTCGTCGCTCTCGTCCGGGAGCGCACGCTGCTCGATGCGGCACGCCTCGGCAGCGAGGCGATCGTCCGCGAGCTGGGCGGCCTGTCGCCGGCCAAGCGTCACGCGGCGGACTTGGCCGCCGACGCGCTCCACCGCGCCCTCGGTCACGCGGCGCGCCGTGCCGCGCTTGCGCCTGTCGCAGGTCGGCGTCTCGTCGCCCTGAGCGGTGGCGTCGACAGTGCCGTCGCCGCGCTCCTCACCGGCTCGCGCGCGATCGGAGTGACGCTCGAGCTGTGGTCGGACCCGGCCGCTGACGGCGAGAAGAGCTGCTGCTCACCGCAGGCGGTCCGCGCCGCGCGCGATCTCGCCCATTCACTCGGGTTGCCGCACCTCTCGCTGGACCTGCGCGAGGAGTTCCGTCGCGGTGTCGTCGAGCCCTGGCTGGCCGGCCACGTGGCGGGTCTGACGCCGAACCCGTGTGCTCGCTGCAACGGGGAGGTGCGCCTCGACGCGATGATCGAGCTCGCCGATCGTCTCGGCGCCGAAGCACTCGTGACCGGCCACTACGCCCGAATGTGCGACGGCCTCCTGCGCGTCGCCGCAGACGGCGAGAAAGACCAGAGCTACTCACTCGCCGCGCTCTCGCCGGGATCGCTCGGGCGCCTGCGCTTCCCGCTCGGTGAGCTGCGCAAGGGTGAGACCCGCGAGCTGGCGCGCCGGCACGGTCTGCCGGTCGCCGCGAAGCCCGACTCGCAGGACCTCTGCTTCCTGGCCGGCACCGGGCGCGACGCATTCTTCGCGCGCCACGGCGGGATCGGTGCGCGCGAGGGCGCGATCGTCGACCGTCGTGGCCGTGAGCTCGGCCGCCATGAAGGCGCGCATCGCTACACCGTCGGCCAGCGCAAGGGCCTCGGG
Organism: uncultured Solirubrobacterales bacterium; assembly: GCA_963773395.1. Taxonomy (GTDB): domain Bacteria; phylum Actinomycetota; class Thermoleophilia; order Solirubrobacterales; family Solirubrobacteraceae; genus Palsa-513. The sequence continues at coordinate 281,616 of CAVZAY010000002.1, forward strand.
ATCGGCGGTGGCGGCCCGCTGTACGTGCTGCGGACGGATGTCGACGCGAACACGATCACGGTCGGGCCGCGCGAGGCGCTCGCCACTCGCGCCGTACGCCTGCGCGACACGGTCCTGCATGGACAGCCCTTCGATCGCGTTCGCTTGCGCTACCGCCAGCATCCACTGCGTGCGCACCGTTTGCGCGGCGATCTGCTCGAGCTTGACGAGCCGGCCTACGGCGTCGCGCCCGGCCAGCTCGCGTGCTTGATGGCGGGCGAGCTCGTGGTCGGCCACGCGACGATCGCGGCGCCGGCGTGACCGCACTCCGGCTCTAACAGGTCAACGCGTGTCCCGCTGTCGGCCGGGCGCAGGGGCCTCAGCCCGCGTGTATGGTTGGCGAGGATGCCGGCCCAGCACGATCGGCCCGATGACCCGGCCCCGTGGCCGGCGCCGCAGCCGCTCTCCTCCGACGAGATCCGCGAGACCTACCTCGAGTTCTTCGTGGCGCGCGGTCACCTGCGCCAGCCGAGCTACTCGCTGATCCCCGCCGCCACCGACACCTCCGCGCTGCTCACGGTTGCCGGCATGCACCCACTGAAGCCGTTCTTCCTCGGCGTCGAGACCCCGCCCGCGAAGCGCATGACGAGCTGCCAGAAATGCCTGCGGACGGTCGACCTCGACATCGTCGGGTCGACGACGCGCCATCTCACCTTCTTCGAGATGCTCGGCAACTTCTCGTTCGGCGATTACTTCAAGGAGGAGGCAATCGCCTACGGCCTCGAGCTCTCGCGCGACGGCTTCGGCATCGCGCAAGAGCACATCTGGGTCACGGTCTTCGCGGGCGACGACGAGCTGGGCCTCGGTCCCGACGAGGAGGCGATCGCCGCTTGGGAGGCGGTCGGCATCCCACGCGAGCGGATCGTGCTCTGCAACCGCAAGGAGAACTTCTGGGAGTCGGGTCCGACCGGACCCTGCGGTCCCTGCTCGGAGCTCTACCTCGATCGGGGCCTCGACTTCGGCGCGCCCAATGATCTGCCGGGCGGCGAGAACGAACGCTTCCTCGAGTACTGGAACCTCGTCTTCATGGCCTACGACCAGAACCCGCCGAACGCGCTGACGCCGCTGCCCGCACGCAACATCGATACGGGCCTCGGTCTCAACCGGATGGCTGCGATCCTCCAGGACGTCCCGTCGGTCTTCGCGACCGATCAGTTCGCGCCGCTGATCGCGCTCGGCGAGCAGCTTTCGGGCAAGCGCTACGGCAGCGACGAGCCCACAGACCGGAGCTTGCGCATCCTCGCCGATCACGCGCGCGGCATGGCGTTCCTGATCGCCGATGGCGTCGTCCCCTCGAACGAGGACCGCGGCTACGTCCTGCGTCGCATCATGCGCCGCGCGATCCAGCACGGACGCGCACTCGGCCTCGAGCCAGGGTTCCTCCTGCGCTACGGCGAGCTCGTGCGCGAGATCATGGGCGCGGCCTACCCGGAGCTGGGCGCGCAACGCGAGGCGATCGACACCTGGCTCCCGGCCGAGGAGGAGCACTTCGGCCACACGCTGGACCAGGGCCTCGCGACGCTCGATGAGCTGATCGCACGCGCCCGCGACAACGGCGGGACGGTCAGCGGCGAGGACGCCTTCCGGCTGCACGACACGTTCGGATTCCCTTTCGAGCTGACCCGCGAGCTCGTCGCCGAGGCGGGTCTCGCGGTCGACGAGGCGGGGTTCGATCAGCGCATGACCGAGCAGCGTGCCCGCAGCCGCTCGGGCTCGGGAGCCCTGGCGCTCAGCGGCGACACAAGGGCGCACGCCGGCCAGTTCGCGGCGCAGGCCGGCTTCAAGACGCGTTTCACCGGCTACGAGACGACCTCGCAGGCGACAACGGTCGGCGCGGTCGAGGCGCAGAACCCCCCGTCGCTGGGGGCAGGCGGGAGCGTCCTCGTCAAGCTCGCCGACTCCCCGTTCTATCCGGTCGGCGGCGGACAGGTCGCAGACCATGGGGTGATCGAGTGCGAGCGCGGCGAGTGCCTCGCTCGAGTCGAGGACGTTGTCCGCCTGGGCGACGACCAGGCCCTCGTCGCTGTCCTCGAGCGTGGCGAGCTCCGACCGGGCGAGCGCGTCGTCGCTCTCGTCGATCCACTCGCGCGACACGCGACCGAGTGCAACCACACGGCGACGCACCTGTTGCATGCGGCGCTGCGCCAGCGCCTCGGCCCGCACGTCCGCCAGGCCGGCTCGTATGTCGGGCCCGACAAGCTGCGGTTCGATTTCAGTCATGGCGCGGCGCTCTCCGCCGACGAGCTGCGCGACGTAGAGGACCAGATCAACGGCTGGATCCTCGAGAACCACCTGGTTCGCGCGCTGATGACGACGCTCGAGGAAGCGCGCCGCCTCGGCGCGATGGCGCTTTTCGGCGAGAAGTACGGCGAGGTCGTGCGGATGGTCGAGGTGGGGGAGGGCGAGTTCTCGCGCGAGCTCTGCGGCGGCACGCACGTGCGCTCGACCGCCGAGATCGCGCTTTGCAAGATCACGAGTGAGACATCCAGTGCCGCGAACGTGCGGCGGATCGAGGCGCTTACCGGCCCGGGAGCCGTTGCCTACATGCGCGAGCGCGACCGAGTCGTCGATCAGCTCGCCACGATCTATCGCACGCGTCCGGAGGAGGTCGTCGAGGCCGCGCGGGCGCGCGAAGCCGAGCGTCTGGTGTCCGCGCGCCGCGGCAAGCGCGCTGAGGGGTTCGACGCGAACGTCATCGCCGCGGATGCGCGGCTCGTCGCCGGGATTCCCGTCATCGCGGCACGCGTTGCCTGCGACGATGCGCGCCAGCTGCCGGAGCTTGCCGACCGCGTGCACGGCCAGCTTGCAGAGGCCGGCGTCGTGATCCTGGGGACGGTGATCGCCGAGCGCGCGAGCGTGCTCGTCAGCGTGGCGCCGACGGTTGCCGAGCGCGGCGTCCGTGCGGGTCAGGTCGCGAAGGCCGCCGCCGCCGTGCTCGGTGGCGGTGGCGGGGGGCGTGACACGCTCGCGCAAGCCGGCGGCGCCAACGTCGGCAAGCTCGATGATGCGCTGGCGGCCGCCGAAGCGGCTGTCCAGGCCTCACTGTCAGCGTAAGCTTGAGGATTCTGGCGCTCGATTACGGGAGCGCACGGTGCGGCGTCGCGCTCAGTGACCCGACCGGGACGATCGCGACGCCGCTGCCGCCGATCGAGCGCGTCGCGACGCGCTCCGGACTCGGGCGCGTGGCCGCACTAGTGCGCGAGCGTGGTGTCGAGCGGATCGTGGTTGGCCTCCCACTCTCGCTTGCCGGGAGCGAGACATCGCAGACCGCCGAGACTCGCGCCTTCGCTGAGCGCCTGCGCGCGCGCCTCCCGGATGTGCCTGTCGAGCTCTACGACGAGCGCCTGACGACTCGCCTCGCAGCGCGCGATCCATCGCGGCACGCGAGCGAAGACTCGCGCGCTGCGGCGCACCTGCTCCAGAGCTGGCTTAAGGGAGGATTCCGGGGCGGCGAGCGCTAGATTGGCTGCGTGATTCCGCCGGCAAACCCCGTCGCCTGCGACGGCTCCCAGACCCCGCGCGCGACCACTCCCACCAGGGTGTGGCGGTGTTGAGCGCCGCAGGCGAGCCGTGAGCCCGCTCTTGCGCAGGCGCCGCGGGCGCTCCGGTGCCCCCCCGCCCGGGCCGGCGCACCCGGCCGCAGGCGGCGACTGGGCGCAGGACATCGATTGGACCGACCCGCGGACGGACGAGCTCGAGCCGGTCCAGCGAGGCAGCGTCGTCGACTCGATGATCCGTTGGAGCGAGCGTCGCCGCCGTCCACGTACGCCGCGCACCCCCCGGCAGCGCCGGCGGATCCTGATCCGCCGGCTGGTCGCGCTTGTCGTGCTCGGTGTTCTCGTCTTCGCCGCTTGGTTCGTTGTCTCGCTCTACCAGCCGTTTCACGGAGCTGGTACCGGCGCCGTCACCGTGAGCATCCCGCAAGGGTCCAATGGCAGCGAGGTCGCCACGCTGCTGGCGCGCGATGGCGTTGTCTCCTCTAGCTTCTTCTTTGGCCTGCGCGCTTCGCTCGACGGCGACTCCGGCAAGTACCGCGCCGGGATCTACACCCTCAAGCGCAACATGAGCTATAGCGCTGCGCTGTCGGCCCTGATGAAGCCCGGCCTCAGCGAGGAAGTGGCGCTGACGATCCCGGAAGGCCTGACGCGCTGGCAGATCGCCGCGCTTGCCCGCAAGGCAGGGTTGCGCGGTAACTACATGAAGGCTTCGACGCCCGCCGCCGCCCATTTTTCGCCGCAGGCCTGGGGCGCTCACCAGGGCGTCACCTCGCTCGAGGGCTTCCTCTTCCCGGACACCTACTACCTCGATCGTCACGGATGGGTCAGCTCACTCGTGCAGAAGCAGCTCGCCGCCTTCAGGCTCAACTTCGCGACAGTCGACATGCGCTATGCGCACTCGAAAGATCTAACTCGCTACGACGTGATCACTATCGCCTCGATCATCGAGCGGGAGGCGCAGGTCCAGACGGACGGACCGAAGGTGGCTGCGGTCGTCTACAACCGCTTGCGCGAGGGCATCCAGCTCGGACTCGACAGCACGCTCCTCTACTACCTTCACGACCCGGCAGGTGCGAAGGCGACCAAGGAGCTCGACAAGGCGCTCGGCGACAACACCCCCTACAACACGCGGCGCTTCTTCGGGCTACCCCCAACGCCGATCGCGAACCCGGGCGTAGCGGCGCTCGACGCCGCAGCCCACCCGAAGCGCGACGCCACGCTGCTCTATTTCGTCGACAAGCCCTACACGTGCGGCGCGCTCGCGTTCGCGAGCAACATCACGACCTTCAACCAGGAGGTCGCGGCCTTCAACAAGGCCGTAAAGGCCAATCACGGCGCCTTCCCGGCGCGCTGCAACGGCGCCGGGGGGGCACGCCGCCAAAGACGGGCGCCAAGACCTCGAGCTCCCATAAGGCGAACAAGAAGAAGCAGAAGTAGTGCGCCCGGGCCGTCTCGGCGTCCTCGGCTGGCCGGTTGCTCACAGTCACTCGCCGGCGATGCACGAGGCAGCGTTCGCCGAGCTCGGTCTCGAGGGGTTCAGCTACCAGCTGCTCCCGGTCCCGCCCGAGCTCTTCGAGGAGACGGTACGCGCGCTTCCGCAAGCCGGCTTCATCGGCGCGAACGTAACGGTCCCACACAAGCAGGCAGCACTAGCCGTCGCTGGCGGCGCGAGCGCCGCCGCGCGCGCGATCGGTGCCGCGAACACGCTCAGCTTTACGCCCGACGGGCAGATCCATGCGGAAAACACCGACGCCCCAGGGCTACTCGAAGCACTCCCACTCGATCCGCGGGGCTGCACGGCCGTCGTGCTCGGAGCAGGCGGCACCGCGCGCTCCACGGCGTGGGCGCTTGTCGGTGCGGGCGCAGAGGTCGCGGTCTGGAACCGCAACGCGGCCCGCGCTCGTACTCTTGCCGATAATCTCGGTGTGCGCGCGATCGAGCGCCCGGTCGCTGCCGATCTGCTCCTCAACTGCACGACCGTCGGACTGGACGAATCGTCGATGGACGCGAAACTCGTCCTCCAGACGCTGGCCCTTGATACCGATCTACTGGCCAGGTATGCGTGCATTGTCGACTTCGTCTACAGCCGCGGCGAGACGCGGCTGCTCGCAACCGCCCGGGAGCTCGGCGTGAGCACGGTTGACGGCATCGAGATCCTCGTCGCGCAGGGCGCGCTCAGCTTCGAGCTGTGGACAGGCATGGCCGCCCCGCGCACAGCGATGGCGCACGCCGCTCGCGGGGCGGTCTGACGATGCCGAGCAAGTCTTCGACGCTGCGGGCAATCACCGGCGACAAGGGTGCGGCCAAGGGCCCTGTGGCTGCAGTGCCCGATGCGCCGCAGGCTTCGATCGAAGCCGCCACGCTCGTTGGTGTCCGTGCGCCAACCGATCGCGGCGGTACGCAGCGCTTCCTCAGCGATGTGATCGTCGAGCTCGGCCTCGCCTCGCGCCAGCAGGTCGACACAGCGATCGAGGCCGCGCGCGTCAGCGGCGAGACGCCCGAGGCGATGCTGGTTCGAAACGGCACGCTCAGCCCCGATGGCCTCTCGCAGGCGCTCGCGGAACGCTACGGCCTGGACTACGTCGACCTAGCGACCTTCAACATCGACATGGCAGCGGCGAACCTCGTCTCGAGCCAGGTCGCGAAGCGCTACGACGCGCTGCCGATCGCGTTCCTGGACGACCGCACGCTGCTCGTCGCGATGTCCGATCCGGCGAATGTGCTCGCGATCGACGACATCGCGATCCTCACCGGCTTCGAGGTCCGCGCCGCGGTCGCAACCACCTACGACGTCGCGAACGCGATCTCGCGACTCACGCGGCTCGGCGATTCGGTTGCCGCCGCGGTCGCAGAGGACGACCACCAGCAGGCCGCGGAGGTGCTCGAGCTGCACGAGTCGGCCGACGACGCGCCCGTCGTCAAGCTCGTCCACCAGCTGGTCGCGCAGGCCGTCGAGGCCAATGCGTCGGACCTCCACGTGATGCCCGACGGGACCGACCTGCGCGTGCGCTTCCGCATCGACGGTGTCCTACGAGACATCACCACGGTGCCGCGACGCATGGCCGCCGGCGTCGTCTCGCGCGTGAAGATCATGGCCGAGCTCGACATCGCGGAGCGCCGGGTTCCACAGGACGGCCGCGTCGGGTTGTCGGTCGATCGCCACCACGTCGACCTGCGCGTCGTCACGGTGCCGACCGTGCGCGGTGAGGGCCTCGTCATGCGCATCCTCGACAAGGACGCGGTCCAGCTCAACCTCGCGAGCCTCGGCATGGCGCCGGGCGAGCTCAAGGCGTTTGCGCGGGCTTACCAGCAGGCCTACGGGGCCGTGCTCGTGACTGGTCCGACCGGGTCCGGCAAATCGACGACGCTTTACTCGGCGATCAGCGAGATCAATACGGCGGAGAAGAACATCGTCACGATCGAGGACCCGGTCGAATACGAGATCGCCGGGATCACGCAGATCCAGGTCAACGCGAAAGCCGGCCTGCTGTTCGAGACTGGCCTGCGCGCGATCGTCCGCGCCGATCCGGACGTCATCATGGTCGGCGAGATCCGCGACCGCGAGACCGCGAAGATCGCGGTCGAGGCAGCGCTCACCGGCCACCTCGTGCTGTCGACGCTCCACACGAACGATGCGGCGACGTCGATCACGCGCCTGATCGAGATGGGCGTCGAGCCGTTCCTCGTCGCGTCGGCGATCGACTGCGTCGTTGCCCAGCGTCTCGTCCGCACGCTCTGCCCGCAGTGCAAGCGCCGCATGATCCTCCCGATGGCGACGCTGCGCGAGTACGGCTACCACGCAAGTTTCGACGTCGAGGGCTACGAGTCGGTTGGTTGCAAGCACTGCGGTGGCTCGGGCTTCAAGGGTCGGACCGGGATCTACGAGGTCATGACGATCAGCCCCGAGATGCGCGCGCTCGCGCTCGAGCGCCGCTCCGCCAGCGAGATCCTCGAGCTTGCCGTCAGTCAGGGCATGCGCCGCATACGCGATGACGGGCTCGAGAAGGTCAAGCAGGGTCGCACCTCGATCGCCGAGGTCGCACGCGTCGTCAACAGCGGCGCCGGCGACGCGTAGGTAGGGCGGACCGTTCGTCGCGGGGAACGCCGGGCGTCCGCGCACGCGCCGGCACCGGCGGCTCGACGGCGGCAGTGCCGCGCAATTTCTCCGGCTTTGAGGGCCGTGCATTCAGGCCCAGGCCATAGGTGCCGATAGACGGGTTTGAAGCGTCATGGCGATCGAGTTCTCGGAGATCCTGCTTGAGGTGGTGGCACGCCGTGCCTCCGACCTCCACCTGACGGCCGGAGCGCCGCCGACCCTGCGCGACCGCGGGAAGCTGTTGCCGATCTCCGGCTATCCGGCGCTCACACCGGATGACACGCGCGAGTTCATCTACTCGATCCTCTCGACCGACCAGCGCCGCCGGCTCGAGACCGACCTTCAGATCGACTTCGCATACCTCGTTCCGGGGAAGGCGCGCTTCCGCGTCAACGCCTTCTTCCAGCGCAGTGCGCTCGCAGCCGCATTCCGCCTGATCCCGCAGCAGATGGTCGGGATCGACGAGCTCGGCCTGCCACCGGTCGTCCATGCGCTCACGCGCAAGCCGCGCGGGCTCGTACTCGTGACGGGCCCAACGGGCTCAGGCAAGACGACTTCGCTCGCGGCGATGATCGACGAGATCAACACCAACCGGGCCGAGCACATCATCACGATCGAGGATCCGATCGAGTTCCTGCACACCCACAAGCAGTCGCTCGTCAACCAGCGCGAGCTTGGCGCCGACGCAACCGGATTCGGTCCGGCGCTACGCGCCGCGCTCCGTGAAGACCCCGACGTGATCCTGGTCGGCGAAATGCGCGACCTCGAGACGATCTCGACTGCGCTGACCGCGGCCGAGACCGGCCACCTCGTCTTCGCGACGCTGCATACGCAGGACGCCGCCCAAACGATTGACCGCGTCATCGACGTCTTTCCGCCCGAGCAGCAGAACCAGGTGCGCGTGCAGCTCTCGGTCACGCTCCAGGGCATCATGAGCCAGACCCTGCTCCCGCTCTCTGACGGTTCCGGGCGCTGCGTCGCCTGCGAGATCCTGATCCCGACGCCCGGCGTGCGCAACCTCATCCGCGAGGCAAAAGCGCACCAGATCCCGTCCGCGATCCAGACTGGCGCGGCAGTCGGCATGCAGTCGATGGACAGCTGCCTGGCCTCGCTGGTTCGCGCCGGCAAGATCACGCAGGAAATGGCCAAGAGTCGCTCCTCGCAGCCGGACGAGCTCGCCCGGCTGCTGGGAGAGATCTCGCTCGCGGCATGAGCACCTACGCCTTCAAAGCCACCGATCTCAAGGGCGGCCAGCTCCACGGCACCGTCGAGGCCGAGACGAAGCAGGCCGTCACCGACCAGCTGAAATCGCGCGGCCTGATCGTCCTTGAAATCGCGGAGAAGAAGAGCCTCAAGGATTTCAACTTCAACGTCTGGGAGCGCGTCACGCTCTCGGAGCTCGCGGTCGTCTCGCGCCAGCTCGCGACGATGGTCTCTTCGGGCATGACGATCCTGCGCGCGCTCTTCGTCCTCGAGGAGCAGGTCGAGAACCAGCGGCTGAAGGAGGCACTGATCGCGGTGCGCAAGGACGTCGAGGCGGGCCTACCGCTCAGCGACGCGCTCGCCCGGCACCCGAAGATATTCAACCCGCTGTTCGTGGCGATGACGCGTGCCGGCGAAATCGGCGGCGTGCTCGAGGCCTCGCTCGTGCGGATCGCGGACCAGCTCGAGAAAGAGGACGCGCTGCGCCGCCAGGTGCGCTCGGCGATGGTCTACCCGGCAGTCGTGACGACGGTTGCCTTCGCCGTGATGATCGTGCTCGTCATCTACATCGTCCCGGTGTTCGCAAACGTCCTCCAGCAATACGGCACCTCCTCCTCGGGGAAGCAGCTGCCAACGATCACGCAGGCCACCGTCGACGTCTCGCACGCGATGACCGGATACTTCTGGGCCTTCGCGCTCGGGCTTGGCGTGATCATCTACGCGTTCATCTACTGGAAGCGCTCCGAGTGGGGGCGGCCGCAGTGGGATCTCCTGCGTTTGAAGATCCCGTTCAAGATCGGCGACATCGTCCAGAAGGTCGCGATCGCGCGCTGGGCACGCACGCTCGCGTCGCTCTCCTCAGCCGGCGTGCCGCTGCTCGAGGCACTCGACATCACCGGCCGGACCGCGGGCAACCTCGTCGTGCAGGCCGTGATGCAGGACGTGATCGCGTCGGTCAAGCGCGGTGGCTCGATCTCCGAGCCGCTTGCGAAGTCACCGGTCTTCCCAACGATGGTCAGTCACATGGTGTCCGTCGGTGAGTCTTCGGGCGAGCTCGACTTCATGCTCGCCAAGGTCGCCGACTTTTATGAGGAACGCGTTGCCGCCTCGATCAAGGCGCTCACCTCGATCATCGAGCCGGTGATGATCGTCTTCATCGGCGGCATGGTCGGCTTCATCGTGATCGCGATGTACCTACCGCTCTTCAAGGTCTACAACCAGGTTCAGTAGCGCTCCAGTCCTCGGCGGGCCCTGGCGGGCCCGCCTGCGGGCTTCGCTTTTGCTTTGCGGGGGGTTGGGGGTGGGGAGTGGCCTTGGGGTGGCCCTTGCGCGATTTTCAGCGATTTACTAGCGCCATCATGCGGTCGGGATAGCGGCCTCCGTGGACGGCGTCGGGCGAGATGGCGCTGTCGAGCTCCGCGATCTCGCCGCTTGACAGCTCGATCTCAGCGGCGTTGGCGTTCTCCTCGAGCCGCTTTGGGCGCTTGGTGCCGGGGATCGGGATGATGTCCTCGCCCTTCGCTAGGACCCAGGCGAGGGCTAGCTGGGCCGCAGTGACGTGATGGCGCTCGGCGAGGTCGGCGACGCGGTCGGCGAGTGCGCGGTTCTCACGCAGTGCGTCCTCCTGGAAGCGCGGGTTCGTGCGCCGCCAGTCGCCTTCGGGCAGGTCGTCCATCGTGCGGATCTGGCCCGTCAGGAATCCCCGCCCGAGCGGGGAATAGGCGACGAGCCCGATGCCGAGCTCGCGCAGGGTCGGGAGCACCTCGTCCTCGGGGTCGCGGGTCCAGAGGGAGTACTCGCTCTGGACGGCCGTGATCGGGTGCGTCGCGTGGGCACGGCGGATCGTCGTGGCGGAGGCCTCGGAGAGCCCGAGGTAGCGCACCTTGCCCTCGGCGACGAGCTCCGCCATCGTGCCGACCGTCTCTTCGATTGGCACGTTCGGGTCGACGCGGTGCTGGTAGTAGAGGTCGATCGTGTCGATGCGCAGGCGTCGCAGCGAGCCCTCGCAGGCGCGGCGGACGTTCGCCGGGCTGCTGTTGACCCCGCGCGCGTTCGGGTCGCCCGGATCGATGACGAAGCCGAATTTCGTCGCGATCTCGAAACGGTCGCGCTTGCCGGCGATCGCGCGCCCGACGAGCTCCTCGTTCGTGTGCGGGCCGTAGATCTCGGCCGTGTCGAGCAACGTGATCCCGAGCTCGAGCGCCCGGTGGATCGTCGCGAGTCCCGCGTCCGGATCTCCGGATCCGTAGGCCCATGTCATTCCCATGCACCCGAGTCCTTCGGCCGAGACCTCCAGGCCCTGGCTACCAAGCTTTCTCCTATCCATCGATCGTCTCCTCGTAGGTTGCGATCTTCGTGAGCCCGGTACTGGTTGCCACAGAGCCAGCTTAGGACTTCGACCGCGCTCGAAGTCAAGCGGGACGGCGGCTCGTTCACGGACCGAGCGTTCCTGGCTCCACCCACTAGCATGCTCACTATCAGCACGGCATTGCGCCCATTCCTTCGCGCGCCGCTGATCGCAGGCGTTCGCGGCCGCTTCCTCGCGCCGGCGCTCGCAGCGCTTCTTGCCGCGATCGCCGTCCTCACGCATGCGAGCGGGGGCGATCTCGCAGCTGCGACCTACCGTATCGACCTCTTCCGACAGGTAGGGCTCGCGCTTTGGGATTCGAACTGGTACGCCGGCCACTGGACGCTTGACTATTCGCTGCTGTTCGCTCCGATCGGCGCCACGCTCGGGGTCGCCGCGACGAACATCCTGTGTGCGACGGTAGCCGCCTGGGCTTTCGACCGCCTGATCACGCCGCGCTTCGGTGCCCTCGGGCACGCGGCGGCGGCGCTGTTTGCGGCCGGCACGATCGTCCAGGTCGCGGTGGGGCGCGTCCCGTATCTGCTCGGTGGGACGCTGGCGCTGCTCGCGCTGCTCGTCGCGACGCGACGCCTCTGGCCGCTCGCAGTGCCGCTCGCCGTCGCCGCCGCGCTCGCGAGCCCGCTCGCGGGAGCGTTCCTCGCGCTCGCGGCGGCCACTTGGTTCCTCGCTGATCTGCCGCGCGTCAATAGGCGGGCGGTGCTGCTCGGCGCCGGCGCCGCGCTGCCGATCATCGTGCTCGAGGCGCTCTTCCCAGGGCAGGGCACGATGCCCTTCGCGACACTCGACTTCATCGACATGGCCGCTCCGGTTGCGATCGTGTTCGTGTTGAGCGACCAGCGCGAGCTGCGGATCGGCGCGGCGCTCTACGGGCTTGCCGTGCTTGGCGCGTACGTGATCCCGAGCTCGCTCGGTGTGAACGTCGTGCGTCTTGCGACGAGCGTCGGCCTGTCGGTGCTGGCGCTGCTCGTGCCGGCGCTGGTGCGTCCGCGCCGTCATGCATGGGTGGTGCGGACGCTCTTCCTCGCCGCCGTCGTCTCACTCGCCCTCGGCGAGTGGGTGCCGGCGGGCGGCGCGCTGCTTGGCGCGCCGAACCCCGAGGCCTCGGCCGGCTACTTCAAGCCGCTCATGGCCTATCTCGTGGCGCACGACACGCCGCTCGGGCGGATCGAGGTGGTGCCGACGGCAACCCACTGGGAGTCCGTGTACGTCGCGCTGCGCCTACCGCTGGCGCGCGGCTGGGAGCGCCAGCTCGACACCCAGGACAACCCGATCTTCTACGTTCCGGGTCGCTTGAACGCGCGCAGCTACCGCGCGTGGCTGGTGGCGAACGGCGTGCGCTACGTGGCGCTGGCGAACGCGCCGCTCGACTACATCGCGGGACCCGAGAAGGCTTTGCTACGCGGGCGGGGTGTCCCCGGTTTGCGGCTCGTCTGGAGCAACCGCAACTGGAGCGTCTGGTCGGTGGCGGGCGCGGCCGGCATCGTCAGCGGCCCCGGCAGGCTCGTCAGCGAGCGCGGGCAGCAACTCGTTCTTGATGCGCAGCGCGCCGGCGCGCTACTCGTGCGCGTTCACTTCAGCTCCGGATGGCGCGTACAGGCGGGCGCCGCATCACTGCGCAAGAGCGCCGGGGGCTGGTTGCGCGTGAACGTTCGCAGGCCCGGGCGCGTCGCGCTGTCGGTCAGCGTCTGAGATCTCGAGCGCGCCGCCCGTGCCAAGGCGTAGCGAGCGCTGCCCGCGCAGCAGCGCGAGCAACTCCTCGCCGACGAGCTCGTGCCGCCAGCCGGTGAGCGTCCTCACCTCGCGCATCGGCTTGCCAAGGCGCGCGCGCACGACGATCGCGGCGAGGTCGGCGCGCGCCGCGATCAGCTCGTAAGCGAGTCCAGCCTCGAGTGCCCGCGCGCGCACGAGCGCCTCGCAGAGCGCGATCTGCGGGCCGTCGGTTGGGGCGCTCGGCTCGGGATCTCGCTCCTCGACCGGGATTCCGGGCTCGCCGGCACCATCTGCGATCACAGCCAGCAGGTCAACGCCCCGGCGGCGCATGTTGCCCGGGTTGACGCCGCGGATTTGCTCGAGCTGCTCGGGGCTGCGGGGCGCGCGCTTCGCGAGCTCGACGATTGCGATGTCGCTCAGCACGGTCGCGATCGGGCGATTCTGTTGCTCGGCGACCTGCTCGCGGTAGCGGACGAGCGCGAGGGCGATCGCGCGCGCGCTCGGGCTCAGTGAGTTGATCCGCGGCAGGCGGCCGAAGAGCAGCTCGGGGTCGCGGACGTCGCTCGACTGCTCGAGCGGACGGCACTCCTCGAGCGCCCACTCGAGCCGACCCGATCGGGCGAGGCGCCGCTCGAGCTCGGAGGCCATCTCGAGCAGGTGAAGGACGTCCTCGCGCGCATAGGCGAGCTGTTCAGGGTTGAGTGGTCGCCGATCCCAGCGCGTGTAGCTCGCGCTCTTCTGCACGCGCACGCCGAGCAGCTCGCGCAGCAGTGTGTCGTAGGCAGCCTGAGCGCTCAACCCGGCGAAGCCGGCTGCGACCTGCGTGTCGAAGACGTTCGTCACCTCGGTCTGCGCAACGCGCCGGAGCAGGGCGATGTCCTGGCGCCCGGCGTGGACGATCACACGCACGCCGGGGTCGCCGAGCACGGCCGCGAGCGCGCTCAGATCGAGCCGCTCCTCGAGTGCGTCGACGACGAGAACCTCGAGCCCCGCGTCGTCGGAGACGACGAGCTGGATCAGGCAGAGGAGCGTCCTGTAGCGGCCTTCGCCGACGAACTCGGTATCGAGCCCGAGGCGTCCGCAGGCTTTCGCGCGCCGGGCGAACGCTGCGAGCGCGTCACTCACGCGTCCCCCAGCCCCAGCTCACCGGCGGGTTGCTGCCGCGACCGAACGCGATCCTTTCGGGGCTTTCAGACCTCGGCAAAGCGGTAGCCCGCGCCGCGGACGGTGAGGATCAGCCGCGGGTTCTCCGGTGTCACCTCGAGCTTCTCGCGCAGGTGACGGATGTGGACGTCGATCGCGCGCGGATCGCGAAATGCCGAGTCGCCCCAGATCGTACGCAGGAGCTCCTGGCGGTTGAAAAGGTGCCCAGGCTCGCTCATCAAGCAAGCGAGCAGCTCGAACTCGGAAAACGTCAGGCGTACGTTCTCCCCGCGCACCGTCACCTCGCGTTGGACTCGGTCGAGCGTGATGCCACCGATCGACAATTGCTCGCTACCCGGGTGGCGCGGCCCCGATCGGCGTAACACCGCTCGGATGCGGCTACGCAGCTCGGCAAGGCCGAACGGCTTCGTCACGTAGTCGTCTGCGCCGGCCTCGAGCCCCTGTACCGCGTCCGCCTCGCTGTCGAGCGCGGTCAGCATGATGATCGGCACCATGTTGCGCTGGGCGCGCAGCGTGCGGCACACGTCATAGCCGTTTGGGCCAGGGCCGAGAGCGACGTCGAGCAGCACCACGTCGAACGCGTCGCTCGACGCCCGCTCGATCGCCGCGGTCCCGTCGGCGACCGCGCTGACCGCGTGACCCTCACGACTGAACGAGTGCGTCAGCGTGTCGCGCAGCGAGCTCTCGTCGTCGACGACGAGGATCGAGAGCGCTGGTGTGGTCGGGCCCCTCACGCTAGTGACGGTAGCGCCTTGGCAGGTAGTAGAGGACCTCGCTTCGCGTCAGGCCGATCTGTGCCGACACATCGACGCCGTGCGCGCGAACCCACGCGGCACCGGGCGAGCAGCGTGGCAGCTCGAGCTTGTCCGTCGGGACGCATGGTCCGCCGAGGTAGGCGAAGCGCACCGCCCCGTCGCTGACGAGGTGGGCGAGCCGGTTCAGGGGCAGAAGCTCGTGCTGGTTGTATGAGGTCAGCGAGAGGATCGGGCGCAGTTCGTGGATGATCAGATCGCCGACCGAGCTCGGATCTGCAACGACGAACTCGTAACGCGCGCCGTCGCGACGGGCGGCGATGTAGCGCGAGATCGCGTCGACCTCGCGGGTCGCGATCACCCCCGTGTTGCCGCTGTCGTACTCGTGATCCTGGACCAGTCCGACCGCGACTCGCACGGGCAGGGCGAGGGCGGTGACGCAGAGCGCCGCGCCGACGAGCCGCCGACGCGCCGGCAAGCCGGGTAGGAAGGCCGCAGCGAAGGCAGCCGCGGCCGCAAGCAGCGTCAGCACCGCCGCCGGACTCGAGCCACCGAGCAGCCAGACCGCGTAGCCCGCGAACGCCAGGCAAGCGAGCAGTGCGACCTCGCGTCCGTTGCCGATCGCCCAGGCAAGACCGATCCCGGCGCTCGCGGCCACGGCCGGCGTGAATGCCTCCGCGTAGCGTGGGTGCAGGCGCGCCATCGCGCTGAAAAGAACGAAGCCGGTTGCGAGCCAGCCGAGCAGGCCCGCCGCGAGCGCGCGCTGCGTGCCCTGGTCCGGTCCACGGGCTCGAACAAGGCCGACCAGTGCGGGGACGCCAAGTAGGACCGATCCGAGCAGTACGAAGCCGATGCGTAGGCCTGAGAGGGGATCGTCGTGCAAGAACAGGCGCAGCGGCCCCGGCGATGCGATCGCGACCTGTGCTCGCGCCGCCTCGCTGTTGTTGGCGGGCTTGAGCACGGCAGCGCCCTGCGCGTTCAAAAGCCCCTGCGTCGCAGCACCAAATACGCGGTCGTAACCGTTGTAGACGAACGTCGCGTTCCACGCGCTCCCGTTCGTCGAGCCGATCGCGTACGGACGCTCCGAGCCGGGAAAGAAGAGCGTCACCGTCAGCCAGGAGAGCGCGACGACGATGAAGGTGACGCTCACGAAGGCGATCGCGCGCGCGCGGCGCGATTGAAGTGCGAGCACGCCCATCAGGGCCAGCGCGGGCACGCAGACCAAGCCTTGGAACACCTTCACGTTGAACGCGAGGCCGAGGCTCGCTGCAGCCAGGTAGAGCCAGCGCTCCCGGCGGGTCAGCGCGAAGCGCACGATCAGCCACAGCGCAGCAACATTGAGGAACATCGCGACGCTGTCCATCGTGTCGCTGCGCGAGCTGAGCACGGCGATCGGCAGCACGGCCAGCATCAGACCGCTCAACAGGCCCGGGAGTTGCCCGAGCACCCGCCGGACGGCGTCATACAGCAGTGGTACGGCGGCCGTCCCGCAAAGCGCGGGCGGCAGCTTCAGCGCGACCGGCCCGAAGCCGACGATCTGGGTCGATATGACCTGTAGCCAGACGTCGAGCGGTGGCTTGTCGATCGCGATCGTGCCACCGGGCTCATAGGCGCCGAAGAAGAAGTTGTGCGCCGAGACGGCCATGCTGCGCACGGCCGCGTCATAGAACGGGTCGTCCGGCACGCTCCCCAGGGACGCCAGGCGCAGGCCTGCGGCGAGCAGCGTGATCAGCCCGACAGCAACCAGCTCGTAAGGCGGCCGCGAGCCTCTGTCTGTCGGCGAAGCGGCCACGGGCAGGCAATCATCGCATCGCAGCCACTACTCTCGGGCCCGCGATGAGCGCACGCGAAGCCCCGCAGACCCCGACGCCGTGCACTGCCTGCCGCGGCAGCGGCACCGTGATCTCCAACCTCGGCGGCACCGCGCAGAGCGTGAGCTGCCCGTGGTGCGAGGGCCGAGGTTTCTACCTTGCAGCACATGACGCGCAGGCGCGTTGGCGCGAGCAGCAATCCGAGCCGTCGGCGTAGGCGAAATCGCCGACTGCATCACCTGCTGCGGATCCGTCCAACTGCAATCCGGACGCTCAAGGATCGCGAGACAGCGCCGATAGATGACACGGAAGGCCAGCGACGGCGCTGGCGCCGTACATCAACAAATAGATCCTAGGAGGATCAATGCTGTACAAGTTGCGCCAGCGCGCACAAGACGAGCGAGGGTTCACCCTCATCGAACTGCTCGTCGTGATTCTGATCATCGGCATTCTCGCCGCGATCGCAATTCCGTCGTTCCTCAACCAGACGACCAAGGCCTATGACGCGTCGGCGAAGGAGCTTGCGCGTACCGCTCAGACCACGGCACTCACGCTGGGTACTGACAACGGTGGCTCGTACACGACAATCGGATCGGTGTGCGGCCCCGGTGCCGTCACCCTCAACGGCTACGAGTCGACGCTGTTCACCTCGACGACTACGGCCGGCAGCAATGCCTGGCTCGCTTGCGCGACCGGCAGCGGGACGACGTTTGTCGTCACCTCGCAGGCCAATAACACCCTCACGCAGTTCTCGATCCAGGACATCAACGGCGCGGTCTCGCGCTATTGCGGACCCGCCGCCGGTAACCCCGAAGGCGCGACCGCCTGGACGGCGCCGACGGCGGCGTCGACAGCCAGCACCGCTCCCGACAGTGGCTTCACGAACGGCGGCTGCGTAAAGGGCGCGTGGTAGTAGCCCAAGGACTGTCAGTTTGACGAACAGCGGGGCGGCCGATCTGGCCGCCCCGTCTTGTTTGTGGACAGAGTGGCAATGACCCCCAGCATCCAATACGCACTCTTCGCCGGCGTCGTCGGCGCCGTGCTCGGATCCTTCCTCAACGTTGTCGCCTACCGCCTGCCGCGCGGTGAGTCGCTAGTAAAGCCGCGGTCGCACTGCACCACGTGCGGGACGACTGTCAAGGCCTACGACAACGTGCCGGTTGTGGCCTGGCTCTGGCTGCGGGGCCACTGCCGCGCGTGCCGCGCCGCGATCTCCGGACGCTACCCACTCGTCGAGGTGGCCACTGGGGCGCTTTGCGCTGCCGTCGTCGCGACACGCTCCTCGGCGGTCGCGCTGACGCTCGGCTTGCTGCTCGTGCTCGTCGTCGTTCCGGTGGCACTGATCGACTACGACCACCACATCATTCCCAACCGGATCACCGCTCCCGCCGCTCTCGCAGCGATCGCGCTCGGGTCGGCACTGAACCCGGCGGGCGAACCGGAGCGCCTGATCGCCTGCGCCGCCGCTGGGAGCTTTCTGCTGGTTGCACACCTCGTCAGCCCCCGTGGCATGGGCATGGGCGACGTCAAGCTCGTCGGCGTGCTCGGCCTGCTCCTGGGCCGCAACGTCGCAACGGCGCTGCTGGTTGCGCTGCTGGCAGCGGTCGTCGTCGGCCTCTTGATGATGCTGCGCGCGGCGCCCGGCGACCGACGCAAGACCGGGCTGCCGTTCGGGCCGTTTCTCGCCCTCGGTGGCCTCGTGGCGCTGTTTGCCGGCTCGGCGCTGATGGGGGTCTATTTGCACCATCTGGCCTGATTTATCGGGGCTATCTTTCCGCACTGAGCAGGGCCGGTACGGGCCGGCCGTAGCCAGAACGGAGGGAAGCTCGTGGTGCAACGTGTGCAGCAGCGCGCAGTAGGTGAGGACGGCTTCAGCTTGATCGAGCTCCTCGTCGTGTGCCTGATCATTGGAGTTCTGGCAGCTGTGGCGATCCCGTCGTTCCTCAATCAGACGGGGAAGGCCTACGACGCCTCGGCGAAGGAGCTCGCGCGCACCGCCATGACCACGGCCATGACGGTCGCGACGGATCACCAGGGCCAATACGGAACGGTTTCGCCCGCGAGCCTGCTCAGCTATGAGCAGACGCTTTTCACCTCGAGTGCAAGCGCGGGTAACAACGCATGGGTTGCCGCGGCTGGTGGGAACACCGACAGCTTCGTGATCACGACCGAGGCGTACAACACGGGTGTGTTGTTCTCGATCGTCGACGCCAAGGGTACGATCGCACGCTACTGCGGCAGTGCGGCGTCTTGGACCCCGCCCGCTGTCAACTCACCGCCGAGCGGCACGGGCGTTGCAGCGGTGACTGTCGCGAGCTACAGCGGCGGCGGCTGCCGTAACGGCGTTTGGTAGGCGCGTGGCGCGCCCGTTGCGCGGGCTAAGGTCTCACCCCACTCCTGTCGATGACACGGCATGAGCACGGTGTCAATCGTGCTCCACATATGCTCGACTTCCTTCGACAGCCCATCAGCTTCAAGCGCACACCCAAGCCCACCACGGGCGAGGACGCGCTGGTCGCCGCCGCGCCGGCCGCCGCCGCGCCGCAGCCGGCGCCAAAGCCCAAGCACGCACCCCGACGCATGCGCGGGCTGCGCGCCGGGACGCTGACCGGTCTCGATATTCAACCGGGGCTGGTCGTCGCGGCGCGCTCCCACGTCAACGGCGGCCTCCAGGTCGAGCGCGCGGCATTCCTTCCGATCGGCATGGACGTCGTGCGCGACGGTGAGGTTGCAGACATCCCCGCCCTCGTGACGGTGCTCGCCGAGCTATTCAAGGAGAGCCGGCTCGACCGCCGAGTCCGGATCGGCATCGCGAACCAGCGAATCATCATGCGGCGCATCGAGTTGCCGCCGCTGACGGACCCCGCCGAGATCCAGCAGGCCGTCCGGTTCCAGGCGCAGGACGAGATTCCGATGCCGCTCGACACGGTCGTACTGGACCACCATGTCCTCGGCATCGTCGAACGTGACGATGGCCCGCGCCTCCAGGTCTTGCTCGTCGCCGCGCGGCGCGAGATGCTCGAGCGCATCCTGCACGCGACCCGTCTGGCGGGCCTCCAGCCCGAGGGCGTGGATCTCGCGGCCTTCGGGATGATCAGAGCGCTGCACCCTTCGGGCAGCGCCGACGAGGACGCCGTCGCGTATCTCTCCGTTGGCGGTCTCACGAATCTCGCAGTCGCGCGCGGCCTGACATGCGAGTTCACTCGCGTGATTCCCGCGGGCGTCGAGCAGGTGGCCGCCGACGTCGCGGCGCGGTGCGGCATCTCAACCGATGCGGCCCGCGGTTTGCTCGTCGCGCTGGATGCACCGTCGCAGCCCCAGCCGTATGCCGGCGCCCAGCTCGCCCCGCTGGCGGGGAGGTCATGGGCAGCGACGTGACGCAGGAGAGCTCCCTACCGCAATCCGATGAGCAGTCGATCGCGCGCGCCGCGCTCAGCGAGGGACTGCGCCGGCTCGGGTCGGAAATTCGCAACTCGCTCGACTTCTACCTCGCCGCCCCGGACTCCGCGCCCGTGACGCGAGCGGTTCTGACCGGCTCTGCGCTCGAGATCCCCGGGTTCGCGGACTCTCTGTCGGGTCAGCTGGGAATCCCCGTCGACCGGGGCGAGCTCGATCCCGCCGGCACCGGTGTCCCGGCGAGCGTCTTGGCGGTCGCGGCCGGCCTGTCGGTCGCGGAGGGCTTGCAATGAGGGCGATCAATCTAATTCCGCCCGAGCAACGTCGCGGGGCCGGCGGTGTCGCCGGTCGCACCGGTGGCGTCGTGTACGTGATCATCGCGACGCTCTTGGCGATCGTCGCACTCGGTGTTGTCTACGTCTCGGCCGTACATCAGGTGGCGACCCGCAAGACAACCCTTGCGCAGGTCACGGCGCAGGCCACTGCGGTCGGATCGCAGACGGGCGCGCTGCAGCCGTATGTCACCTTCGCGTCGGACAGCAAGCAGCGGATCGAAGGTGTCGCGAGCCTTGCCCAGCAGCGCTTCGACTGGCCCGCAGCGATGCAGCAATTGGCGCTGTCGCTGCCGGCGGGCGTTCAGCTGCAGACCCTCTCCGGAAACGCGACCGGCGGCGGCGCGACGGGCACGACCGGCACGACCGCGGCAACCGCTACGAGCGGGACATCCGGCCCCGCCACGACCGTCAACGCTCCGTCCCTGTCGCTCACGGGCTGCGCGCCGTCACAGGATGTCGTCGCGCAAACCGTGTCCCGTCTTCGCGAACTGACCGGTGTGACGGGCGCGTGCGGTCAGCGTGTACTCGAAGGGCGGCGGCTGCGCCGTCACCTTCAACATGACCCTTAGCTACGACAACAGCTACGCGATCTCGCCTGGCGCCCTAAAGCCGGGGCCGAACAGCACGGTGGGAGGCTGAGATGAACGGGCGTGGACGCCTCATCGCAGCTGTCCTCGTGGCGATCGTCGTCGTCGCGGCGGCGTGGCTGATCGCGGTCTCCCCCGAGCGCAGCCAGGCAAGCAACCTGCTCACGCAGGTCGCCAGCGAGCGCCAGACGCTCGCCAGCGCTCAGGCACAGTTGGCAGCCTCGCGTGCCGCACGCGCGGATTACCCGGCCGAGGTTCATGCGCTGCGGGTTCTCCTCGACGCGATCCCCACAAGCGATCAGCAGCCTCAGCTGATCGACCTGATCAACTCGCTCGAGAACGGCCACCTCATCAACTGGAAGGAGACGTCGTTCTCGCCAGGCTCCGCCGGCGGCTTTGCGGCACTGAACATCTCGTTCAGCTTCGAGGCGGGTTACGTGAACCTGCAGAAGTTCATGGCCGCGCTGGACGCGCTCAACGCGAGCGACGGTGCCAACCTCGTCAGTACCGGACGTCTTGCAACCGTCAACTCGATTGAGCTTTCGACCGGCGCAAAGGGCCGGGAGAGCGCAACCGGTGGCGATAACCGTCTATCAGCAGTCCACAGGCGGCGCCGCCGGGCGGGACGATGACAACGGCGGGGGCAAAGGGATGACGTTCCTCCGTTCTTTGATGACGGACCTGCGCGAGCGGCAAGTGCTTCCGG
This sequence comes from uncultured Solirubrobacterales bacterium, assembly GCA_963773395.1. Lineage (GTDB taxonomy): Bacteria > Actinomycetota > Thermoleophilia > Solirubrobacterales > Solirubrobacteraceae > Palsa-513. The sequence goes on from CAVZAY010000002.1 coordinate 303,280, forward strand.
CCGTGCTGCTGCTGGTCGTCTTGGCCGTGGCGATCCCGGTCGGTGGCACGATCCTCTACTCGAAGAGCGCGGCGCCGGCACCAGTGATCGTGCAGCCGGTGAATGCAGCACCGCCGAAGGGCACGCCCCCTCCGGCGCAGGAGCTGCTGACCGTGGCGGCGCCCGCCACCCAGAAGTCGAAGAACTTCACGGGCGTGGAGCAGGATCCATTCGCGAGCGGCGCCGTGGCGAGCTCCGGCGGATCGTCAGGGAGCGGGTCGGGCTCAAGCGCGAAGTCGGGTTCGAGCAGATAAGTCGGGCTCTTCGACGAAGTCGGGCTCGAGCACCCACACCGGCTCGAGCACCCACACCGGCTCCAGCACCGGTACGGTGACAACGCCTCAGGCGCCGGCGAGCGGCTCGGGAAGCAAGAGCGGCTCGGGTAGCACGTCGCCGAAGCCGGCGCCGAGCTCACTTGCGAGTGATCAGATCTACACGGTCAACGTGAGCGCGAGCTATGGCAGTCAGACCGGGACGCTAGACAATCTGGAGCGGCTCACCCCGCTGCCGCCGAACATCGCCGCCGAGGTCGTCTTCCTCGGCGTGATGAAGGGTGCCAAGGACGCTGCGTTCCTGCTGACCGGCTCGGTAGCGCGAAGGCGGCCGTGGATGGCTCAGTGACCTGCAAGCCGAGCGCGAGTGACTGCGAGGTCGTCGAGTTGCCGGTTGGTGCGCAGCTCACATTGACACCCTCGACTCCGAACAGCGGTGTGTCCACGTTCACCCTCGAAGGTGACGGCAATCGGTGCGACGAAGCTGTCCTCCGCATCGGCGGCTGCCAAGGCGCGCCAGAGTGCTGCCTCCGCGGGCGCGGCGATCCTCAGCGCGTCCACGTCCTCGGTACTCGCGAGCTTCTTCTACGACGCAAGCCAGGGCGCGCTCGTGTACGAGCCCCAGAGTCAGATCGGCACGAGCGGCTCGACCGGCACGACCGGCTCCAGCGGCACGACCGACACGAGCGGTTCAAGCGGTCCTACGGGCTAGTCCCGCCTCGCGCTAGCAGCGTGGCTCGGTTGCCTGGGCGCTCACGCCCGTAAAGTTCGCGCTCTGATGCCGAGCGTGCGGATGATCACTGCCGGGGAGTCCCACGGCCCCGGACTCACCTGCGTGATCGAAGGCCTGCCGGCCGGGATGCAGCTCGATCGCGGAAGCGATCAACCGCGACATGGCGCGCCGCCAGCTCGGCCACGGTCGTGGCGGGCGGATGAAGATCGAAAGCGACACAGCGGAGCCAACCGGCGGCGTGCGCCACGGGCGGACGCTCGGCGGGCCGATCGCGCTGTGGGTTGCAAACCGCGACTACGCCAACTGGGAGGAGCGGATGAACCCGTGGCCGGTGGACGCGCCGCCCGAGGAGGTCCACCTGCCGCGCCCGGGCCACGCCGATCTTGCGGGCGTGCAGAAGTACGGCTTCACCGACGTGCGCAACGTCCTCGAGCGTGCGAGCGCGCGCGAGACCGCCGCGCGCGTCGCGGGCGGTGCGGTCTGAAAGCCTTTCTGCGTGCGCTCGGCGTCGAGGTCGTCTCGCACGTCCTGGCGATCGGAACGGTGACGGCACCGGCTCCCGACGCGCTCGAGCTCGCCGACTTCGCTGCCGTCGACGACTCGCCCGTGCGCTGCATCGACGCCGATAGCTCGCGCGCCATGGTCGCCCACATCGACGTGCAACGCAAGGCCAATGAGTCGCTCGGCGGGATCTTCGAGGTTCGCGCGTACGGACTCGTGCCCGGGCTCGGCTCGCACGTTTCGTTTGAGGAGCGCCTCGACACGCGCCTTGCCGCCGCGATCTGCTCGATCCAGGCAATCAAGGGGTTCGAACTCGGCGACGGCTTTGCACTCACTTCTCGGCCCGGTTCGCAGGCCCATGACGAGATCTTCCACTCGGCGGAGCGGGGCTTCTACCGCGAGACCAACCACGCCGGGGGCGTCGAGGGCGGGATGACCAACGGCCAGACGCTCATCGTGCGCGGCGCGATGAAGCCGCTGCCGACGCTGACAAAGCCGCTGCGCTCGGTGGACATCGCAACGCTCGATCCCGCAGAGGCGCTGCGCGAGCGGACCGACTCCTGCACGGTCCCCGCTGCCGCTGTCGTCGGCGAAGCGATGGTCGCCTACGTGCTCGCCGGCGCTTACCGTGAGAAGTTCGGCGGCGATCAACTGGCCGACGTGCTCGCGGCGCTGGCGGCCTACCGCGCACGGATCGACTGGAGGCCGAGCTGAGCGGACGGGGGGCGACCGTGCTGGTCGGCTTCATGGGCGCCGGGAAGTCGGCGGCGGCGCGCTCGCTCGCGGCGGCTCGGGGGACGCGCGCGCTCGATGCGGACAAGATCATCGAGCGCCAAAGCGGCAAGACGATCACCGAAATCTTCGACGGCGACGGCGAGCCCGCGTTCAGGGCGCTCGAGGAGCGCATCGTCAGCGAGCTGCTCGATGCCGCGAGCCCGGATCAGGTGATCTCGCTCGGCGGCGGTGCTCTCAGCTCTAAGCGCGTGCGCGAGGCGCTCGAGCGCCACCTCGTCGTCTGGCTCGATGTCGCGCCGGCTGTCGCGTGGCGGCGAAGCGGCGGTGGTAGGCGGCCACTCGCGCGCGAGCGCGGCGCCTTCGAGGCGCTCTATGCGCAGCGGCGCGCCACGCTACGAGGCAGCTGGCCGATGCGATCTTCCCCGACGCAGCCCGGCAAGCGCTCGCGGCGGCATCGCCGGCGCTCGAGTTGTTGCGCGACGCGCCCGACCGGCACGCTGATGCTCTGGGCGGCGAGCGCGTCAGGCAGTTACCCGGTCTGGGTGGGGGAGGGGATTCTCGACGCCGGGCTTTGGCCGCTCGAGCGTCCGCCTTCACGCCGGTTCCTCGTCAGCGACGAGCACGTCGCGCCGCTGTGGGCCGATCGGCTTGGCGAGCTCGACGGAACATTCCTGATCGCGCCGGGGGAGGGAAGCAAGACGCTCGCCGGCGCCGAACGTCTCTGGCGCGCGCTCGTTCGTTGCGCAATGACGCGAGCGGATCACCTCGTCGCGCTGGGCGGTGGCGTTGTCGGCGACCTCGCAGGCTTCTGTGCTGCCACATACCAGCGCGGCGTGCCGGTCGTGCAAGTGCCGACGAGCGTCGTCGCGCAGGTCGATTCGGCGTTCGGCGGAAAGACGGGCGTCGACCTCCCCAGGCCAAGAACTATGTTGGCGCCTACCACCAGCCCGCGGCCGTGATCGTCGACATCGCGACACTCGCCACGCTGCCGGCGCAGGAGCGCTCAGCCGGCTACGCGGAGGTCTTGAAGACCGCGATCATCGCCGGCGGCGAGCCTCTGGCAGCGGATCGCGGCCGGCGGCCGCGCTCGATCGGCGCGATGATCCTCGACTGCATCCGCTGCAAGCTCGCCGTGGTCGCCGCCGACGAGCGCGACGGCGGCCGGCGCCAGGTGCTCAACCTCGGGCACACGTCGGCCATGCGCTCGAGACGGCGACGGGCTACGCGCGCTATCGCCACGGTGAGGCGGTCGGGCTCGGCCTGCTCGCCGCGCTGCGCCTTCCGGGAAGCGGCGAGCTGCGCGACCAGGTGGAGAGCCCTGCTGGCGCCAACGGGCTGCCGACGCGCGCGCCCGATGTCGATGCGAAGGCGGTGCTCGAAGCGATGGCGCGCGACAAGAAGCGCGGACCGGCAGGGCTCGAGCTCGTCCTCGTTGAGGAGCCGGGGCGAGTACGTCATGGTGTCGCTGGTGGCAGAGGAGGAGATCGAACGGGCGGTGGTTGAGCTGACGCGCCGGCCAAGTCGGCCGACGGCTCGCGGCCGGGCGAGGCCGGGTCGAGTCGATGAGCGAGGCGCGCAGTCGCGTCGAGCTGATGCACGGCGTCAATCTCGACATGCTCGGCCGCCGCGACCCTCGCATTACGGCACGATCACGCTCGCCGAGCTGGAGCGCCAGGTCGCCGGTTCGCCCGCGAGCTCGGCTGCGAGCTGCGCTGCTTCCAGACGAACTCAGAGGCGCAATTCGTCGAGCACCTCCACCACCTCCCTGGCGCTGCCGATGGCGTTCTGCTCAACCCCGGTGCGTGGACGCACTACAGCTGGGCGATCCACGATGCGCTCGAGATCGCCGGCATTCCGGCCGTCGAAGTGCATCTCTCCAACGTGGCGGCGCGCGACGAGTGGCGGCGCGTCTCGGTGATCGCCGACCTGTGCCTCGCCATCGGTCGCCGGGCAGGGCGTCGAAGGCTACCGCGAGGCGCTCGTGCGTCTGAGCAAGGAGCTCGACGGGTGAGCCAGCGCCTGGGGCGCGTGCGCGAGCGGCTCGCGCATGACCGGCTCGACGCGCTGATCGTCAACGGCGCGGCGAACCTGCGCTACCTGACGGGCTTCACCGGCAGCAACGGTGTCGCGATCGTCGGCGAGGCGGCCGTCTTTCTGACCGACTTTCGCTACCGCGAGCAGGCCGAGCTCGAGGTCGATGCCGCGTTCGAGCGCCGCGTGGTCTCGCAGGACCTCCTCGCGCAGATCGCGGCGGCGACGCCGGCCGGGCGCCTCGGCTTCGACGAGGCCACGACCACCGTCGCGGGCCTCCAGAAGCTGGAAGCGGCACTCGACGGCCGGGTGGAGCTCGTCGCCGCGGCAGGCATCGTCGAAGACTTGCGCGTCGTCAAGGATGCGGCCGAGATCGAACGGCTTGCCGCCGCCGCAGCGCTCGTCGACGGCATCTACGAGTGGCTCGTGGAGCGCGGCTTCGCCGGGCGCACCGAGCGTCAGCTCGCGGTGGAGCTGGAGCACGAGATGCGCTTGCGCGGCGCGCTCGCGCCGAGCTTCCCGTCGATCGTCGCCGCCGGCGCGCAGGCGGCGCTGCCGCACGCCCAGCCGCGCGACGCAACGATCGAGCGCGGGTCGCTCGTCATCGTCGACATCGGCGCCGTGCTCGACGGCTATTGCTCGGACTGCACGCGGACGTTCGCCGTTGGCGAGCCTTCGCAACAGGCGCGCGAGATCTACGACCTGGTCCTCGCGGCGCAGCTGCGCGGACTCGACGCGCTGCGCGCCGGGCGTCGCGGCGTCGAGATCGACGCCGATGCGCGTGCGGTGATCGTCGAGGCGGGCCACGCCGAGCACTACGGCCACGGGCTCGGGCACGGCGTCGGCCTCGAGATCCACGAGCGCCCGCGGCTCTCGTATCAGGACGCCGACGAAGTGCTCCAGGTTGGGACCGTCGTGACCGTCGAGCCGGGCGTCTACCTGCCCGAGACGCTCGGCGTGCGGATCGAGGACCTGACGGTCGTCACCGAAAGCGCGCCGCGCCGCCTCAGCCAGTTCACGAAGGAGCTGCTCGTCGTCGACTGAGCCTCGAGTGGCGCGCGCCGGTAGACGGCGCGCGTGAGCGCGATCAGCCCGATCACGCAGGGGATCGTGAACGCGAGTGCCTCCTGGTCGGCGCTGAGGTAAGGCGGGAGCCGCTCGAAGATCACATATGCCGCGATCGTCGCCAGCGCCGCTGCGACCGGGGCGCGTCCCTTCGCGATCGTCTCCCAGCTCAGCAATGCGACGATGAACGGCAGCGGGTAGTAGACGAGATCCCACGGGTCGAGGCCGCAGCGCAGCAGCATCAGCAGTGCGAGCAGCGCGAGCGCGCTTTCGCGCGGAATCCGCCGCCGCGCCGCGAGATACGACAGCGGGAGGCCGATCCAGGCAATCAGTATGTGAGCGCGACCCTGAAGCCAGCTCGGCGGAACTCGGAAGCCGGGCATCAGCTGGCCGCGCATGCTCGCAAGCCAGTGGCCGTGGGGGCCGAAGAACCACCAGAGCTGCTGCGTGTAGAAGTACGTGCCTCCGTCGCTGACCGTGATGCGGGCGCTGGCGCTGCTCACGCTGCCCGCGGCGAGCGCGATCGGGCCGAGCAATGCGGTTGCCAGCGCGCCCGCGATCAGCGTCGCTCGAAGGCGCTGCCCGGGCAGCGCGACGAGCACCGGTCCGAGGGCGATGACGCCCCACTCCTTGTTCGCGATCGCGAGGCCGAGCAGAATGCCCGCCCACGTGGAGTGGCCGCGCAGCGCCGCGAGAACCGCTACGACGCAGAGGACTGCTCCGAGCACCTCCTCCGGATGCCCGAGCGCCATCGCGTAGTAGGTGATCGGGTTGAGGACACAGACGACGAGCGTCAGCGCGATCGAGAGCCAGCTGCGCCCGGCGGCGCGCAGGCGCGGCGCAATCCAGACGGCGAGCGCGGCGAGCGCAAGCAGGCAGGGGAGGGCGGAGAAGCGGTAGACGAGGAGCTCCGTCCCGTGCGCAAGCGATGCGAGCAGCGCGAACGGCGCGCGCAGCTCGAGCGAGGGTCCGTAGGCTGGCGCCGTCTTCAGGAAGGTCAGGAAGTGGGCGTGCAGGAGCGCGCTCAGCGGCGCGAGCGCCTCGCTGCCGTAGTCGTTGATCGTGATCTGCCACGTGTGTGACCACGTCATCCAGAGGGCGCCGGCAAGCGCAAGGCAGGCGACGATCGCGAGCTCGGAGCGGCGCAGCGAACGGCGTGGCACCGGAGCAAACAGGGCGGCGATCCGGATTTCGCGCAGGCGGGCGCTCACGTCGAGTTAACATCGGCAGGCCTTGGCTCGAGCATGAACGCACCAAGCCTGTTCGGGAGCATTCCTGCGCCGCTGCTGGCGCCGGGCTGGGCTCGCTTCGCGGTCTCGATCGCGCTGCTCTCGCTGACCCAGGCGTGTGTCGTCGCACTCCCGGCGCGCGCGGTGCCGGCACGCCTGGAACGGCTGCGCTCCGGCTGGTGGGCATTGATTCCCGCAGCCTCGGTGATCGCGTTCGTGTTCGGCGTTCGCGCTCTGAGTGGCGCAGCCGAGGGGCTCACCTATCTCGCGCTCGTCGCGGTGCCGCCGCTCGCCGCCGCCGCGCTTGGTTGGTTCATGCGTGGCGCGCGCCCGGCGCTCGCCCTCGCCGTGCTGCCGCTGTTCGCGCTTGCCTGGGTCAGTCGTGGCGGCGTGCCGGGAGAGGTCGCCGGACTGCTGCTCGATGCGCTCTCCTGCGTCGCGCTCGGCGTGCTGCTCGTCGCCGTGACCCCCAGGGTCGCGGTCGGGCTCGCGATCATCGTGATGGCGGGCAGCGACGTGTGGGTCGTCGTGACGAACCTGCTCGCGGCGCCGAACAACGCGCTCAACACCGTTCTTCCCGTCGCGCACCTGCCACAGCTCCAGGTGGAGACGCTGTGGCGAGCGACGATGGGCTACGGCGACCTCTTCGTTGCCGGGCTGCTCGGCGCCCTCTTGGCCCGCGATCGTGCGCTACAGCTGCGCGGCGCGGCGATCGCGGCCGCGTTCGGTTTGGCGCTCGACCTGCTGTTTCTCTTCGTCGACGAGCTGCCGGCGACTGGGCCGATCGCGCTCACGCTGATCGTGCTCGAGCTCTCGGCCTACCGCTCGCGACGGGCTGACGTTAGCGGCGCAGTTGCCTGACCGTGGCTGGTGCGAGCGGCGCGGTCAGCGGCTAGGTGACGGGATGGGCGGACTCGGCAATCGCCAGCATCTGCCGATTTGTCAGATCGTCGAGCAACGTGTTGCTCACCCAGTAGAGGATCTTGCCTTCGCGCCAACCGATGTACTGGTAGGCGCCGCCGTTGCCGACGAACATGTAGCGACGGCCGTTGATCGTCTCGGTCGCTGTCGGGTTTGCAAACAACGGTGGGTCGGTCCAGTTGAGTCCCTCGATCCCGTAGTAGCCGCCATTGCCGTTGACAGCCCAGTCGACGCGATAGCCGTGGTGGAGGCGGTCTTGCTCGTCAAAGACCGCGTAAGGGTGGAAATCCGCCGCAAAGCCTGCGCTGCCCGTCTCGACTGTCGGCAAGTAGACCTTGAACGGGACGTCGACGGACATCCGCAGGGCGTCAGGGATCGTGCCGGCGTCCAGCGGATATAGGTTGGCTGCGGCGAGGCTCGCGGGCGCGAGCAGCGACGCGTGGTGGTGATGATGGCGCCCCTTCTCTACCGGCGGCGCGGGCGGCGCGGCTGCGCGCGGGTTCTCGTAGAGGAAGTCGTAGACGCTCGAGTCGATCAGCTGCGGGGTCGAGGTCACCATCTCCTGTCCGTTGAAGAAGTAGCTCGCGTTGCTGACCTGGAAGTCGACGTGACGCACAGGCTGCGAGGTCGAGTAGGCCGCCAGGTTGAGCAGCTGGTAGACGTCGTGATAGCCGCGGATGTCGGTCTTGATCGCGCGGCCGAAGGCGCTCGCGATCTGGTTGTACTTGCTCAGCAGGCCGCCGACGCCGACCTGCTCCTTGGCCTGGCGGATGAAGTCCGCCTGGCGTGCGACGCGCACGAAGTCCGAGTCGGTGTGGCGATAGCGCACGTACGCCAGCGCGCGGGTGCCGCACAAACGGTGGTAGCCCGGGGCCAGGTTGATCGCCAGATAGGAGTCGTTGCCCGGGTTGTAATAGGTCTGGTCGACGTCGATGTAAACGCAACCGATCGCCCTGATCACACCGAGGAATGAGGCGAAGTTGAAGTCGATGACGTGGTTGACGCTGATTCCCGGCAGGTACTTCTTGATCACGGCCAGTACCGTGTTGACGCCGCCGACCGCGTACGCCGTGTTGAACTTGACCTGTGCGTAGCAGTCGGTGGTCACGCTGCCGTTGGGCAACACTCGGCAGAAGCTGATCATCAAATCGCGCGGGATCGAGAGGATCGACGTCTGCTGCTGGCGTGGATCCATGCGCAGGAGCATGAATGTGTCGGCATGGAGCAGTGGCACGCCCGTACCCTGGTCCACGGTGCCGGTCGCCTTCTCGGCCGAGTTCCCCTGATGGTCGTCGCCGATGATGAGGATCGTCTGCGGGTCGCCGTTCGCCGCCGGGCGCAGCTCGGCGGACCTGATCGGTTTGCCGCCGAGCGCGAGGTCGGCCGCGACCTGCGAGATCGTGCCGACCGCGAACGTTGCCGCACCCGCGGTGGAGCAGACGAGCACAACAAGCCCGGCGATGAGGAATCGCGTCAGGAACCCGAACCGCGGCCGCGGCTCAAGCATCAAGGCAACCTCCAGCGCACTGTCGACTCGACCGCCGCTGCCGGTAGTCATCGGCTCTTGCGAGGACTCCAAACGTGGTCCCCATTAAACGGCCTACTCCTCCTCGTGTAGCGCTCTCGCCGTCCTGCGGGCAGACCGAGCGCAAACGCCACATCCCCCGCCCAGCAAGCAAAACGGCGAGGATGGCCGGCTCAGCCGGCCACCGCAGCCGTACACTGCGCCCCATGGCGATATCGACCAATCAATTCAAGAACGGCAACCACATCGAGGTCGAAGGGGTCATCTTCAAGATCCTCGAGTTCCAGCACGTCAAGCCCGGCAAGGGCGGCGCGTTCGTGCGCACCAAGCTGCGACGCGTCTCCGACGGCGCTGTGATCGACCGGACGTTTCGCGCGGGCGAGCGCTTCCGTGCAGTGCGCAGCGAGTCGCGCAAGATGCAGTTCCTCTATGCCGACAGCGGTGAAGCGCACTTCATGGACACGGGCTCCTACGACCAGCTCGCGGTGCCCGAGCAGGCCGTCGCGGATGCACTTCGCTTCACGCGCGCCTCGGACGAGGTCGACCTGCTGTTCATCGACGGCCAGCCGTCGGACATCCAGCTTCCAAGCGCGGTCGACCTCGAGGTGACGGAGACCGATCCCGGCCTGCGCGGTGACACGGCCTCAGGCGGCGGCACGAAGCCCGCGACGCTCGAAACGGGGGCGCAGGTCCAGGTTCCGCTGTTCGTCAACGTCGGCGACAAGGTCAGGGTCGACACGCGCAGCGGCGAGTACGTGTCGCGAGCGTGAAACGCAGCGAGCAGCGACGGGCGGCGGTCTTCGCGCTCTACCAGAACGACCTGACCGCGCGGCCGCTGTCGGAGACGCTCGGTCGCAACGCGACGGCGATGACGCGTTCGCTCGCACACGCGGCCGCCGACCGCCAGGACGAGCTCGATGAGCTGATCGCGCGCCACGCGGTCGGCTGGCGGCTCGAGCGGATCGCGCCGCTCGAGCGCGCGATCATGCGCGTCGCGCTGCTCGAGATGCTCCACCCGGACGCTGTCGAGGCGCGCACGCCGATCCCGCCGGAGGGAGCGATCGACGAGGCGGTGCAGAGCGCGAAGGAGTTCTGCGGTGCGCAGGCGCCCGCCTTCGTCAACGGGATCCTCGACGCGGTGCTGCGTGAAGTGCGCGCGGGCGCGCCGCAGTGACACCCCCGTACAACAAGGATGCGCGACAATCAGCGTGATGGGTGAAGCCGCAGACCGTCTCGACGAGGTGATCGATGCGCTCGAGCGCGCGGCGGCGCAGCTGCGCTCGGGTGAGCTCTCGGTCGATGCGGCAGCGACGCTCGTCGAGGATTGTGCCGCGCTCGCGGGTGAGGCGAGTGCGGAGCTCGAGCAGCGCGCCCGGATGGGCGCCGAGGAGCACTCGCCGGGGCAGGAACCGTTGCTGTAGTGGCGGCGACTGCCACCTACCCGGACCACCTGCGGGTCGCGGTCGATGCTTACCTCGCGGAGCTGCGCTTCAGCGACGCGGCCGATCTCGCCGGCCTCGAGGAGGCGATGCGCTACTCGCTGCTCGCACCGGGCAAGCGGATCCGGCCGGTGCTGTGCATGGCCACCGCAGCAGCGCTCGGCCGTGACCCCGAGTCGGTCCTGCCGCTCGCCGCGGCGATCGAGCTGATCCACACGTACTCGCTGATCCACGATGACCTGCCGGCGATGGATGACGATGAGTTGCGTCGCGGGCGGCCGACCTGTCACGTGGCGTTTGGCGAGAGCGTTGCGATCCTCGCGGGAGATGCGCTCTATGCGGAGGCGTTCAGACACATCGCAGAGCACCAGGCCGGCGAGCCGGCGAACGTCCTCGCGGCTGCCGGGCGCCTCGCGGCGGCGACGGGTGTGGATGGGATGGTCGGCGGGCAGTATCTGGACGTGGCGGCGGTCGCTCCCGCAGGCCCGGAAGGGCTGCGCAGGCTCCACTCCCTGAAGACGGGGCGGCTGATAGCGGCCGCAATCGAATGCCCGCTGCGCCTGACCGGTGCAGAGCAAGCTGCGAGAATCCGCTACGGTCAGTTCGCTGCGGAGCTCGGAGTGCTCTTCCAAATCGTTGACGACATACTCGACGTGACCGGGACCGACGCTGCGCTCGGGAAGCCGAGCGGAAGCGATGAACGTCACGGCAAGCGCACCTACGTGTCCGAACACGGGCTCGAGCACGCGCGCGAACTCGCCTCCGGCTCGCACACTTCGGCGCGAGCTGCGCTCGCGGCGGCGGCGCCGGCGGGTGCCGACGAGCTCGAGCAGATCACGGATTTCGTCTACACGCGAACGTCATGAGCGAGGAGGCGCCAGAGCGGTTGCTCGACAAGGTGCAGGGGCCGGCCGACCTGCACGGTCTGAACGACCTGCAGCTCGCCCAGATCGCGCAGGAGGTTCGCGAGCACATAATCGACACCGTCGGCGAGATCGGCGGGCACTTCGGCGCGAATCTCGGCACCTGCGAGCTCGCCGTGGCGCTGCACTCGCTGCTTGACTCGCCGCGCGACAAGATCATCTGGGACGTCGGGCACCAGGCTTACCCGCACAAGGTGCTTACCGGCCGGCGTGAGCGCCTGTCGACGATCCGCCAGTACGGGGGCCTCGCTCCGTTCTGCTCGATCTTCGAATCCGACCACGACATCATCGGCGCGGGACATGCGTCCACGTCTGTCGGCTATGCGGTCGGGATCAAGGAGGCGATGCGCGCTGGATTGTGCGAGGACGCCCGCGTCGTCGCCGTGATTGGCGACGGGGCGATGACCGGTGGCGTCGCCTTCGAAGCGATCTCGCAGGCGGGCTGGCTCGGCACGCCGATCGTCGTGGTGCTCAACGACAACGGCATGTCGATCGCGCCGAACGTGGGGGCGATCTCGCGCTACCTGAACCGTGTGCGCTTGAACCCGAAGCTGTGGCACGCGCGCGAGGGCGTCGAGGGCGGCCTGACGCGGCTCCCGGCCGGAATCGGCGCGAAATTCGAGCGCCTCGGCCCGCAGCTCAAGGAGTCGATCAAGGCGTTCTGGGCGCCCGGTCTGTGGTGGGAGGAGCTCGACTGGGCTTATACGGGCGTGATCGACGGGCACGATGTGCGCGCGCTGCGGATCGCGGTGCGCGAAGCGCTCGCGGCCGAGCGGCCCGTCGTCGTGCACATCGCGACGGTGAAGGGCAAGGGCTTCGGCCCGGCCGAGGACGGCGGACTCGAAGGCATGGAGAAGTGGCACGCGGCGAAGCCGCTGTCGATCGCGAACGGCAAGGTCACACCGCCGGTCCCCTCGAACGGCGCGCCGAAGCCGCCACCGCAGTACACGCAGGTCTTCGGCGAGGCGCTGCTCGCGGAATGCCGCCGTGACGAGCGCGTGATCGGGATCACGGCTGCAATGAACACTGGGACCGGGCTGAACATCCTCCAGCAGGCGATGCCCGACCGTTACTTCGATGTCGGGATCGCCGAGCAGCAGGCCGTCCTGTTCGCGTGCGGCCTGGCATTGCAGGGCGCGCGTCCGGTCGCTGCGATCTACTCGACGTTCCTGCAGCGCGCGTACGACGAGATCGTCCACGATGCCTGCTTGCAGAAGCTGCCGGTCGTGTTCGCGATGGACCGCGGCGGCCTGGTCGGCGACGACGGCCCCACCCACCACGGCGCGTTCGACATCGCCTACCTGCGCTGCCTGCCCAACATCGTGCTGATGGCTCCGCGCGACGAGGCGATGCTCGTGCACATGCTGCACACCGCGATCGCCTACGAGGCCGGACCGACGGCGATCCGCTACCCGCGCGGGGAGGCGGTCGGCGTCCCGCTGCCGAGCGTGCCCGAGGTGCTGCCGATCGGCGTCGGTGAGATCCTGCGCTCGTCCGCGGACGCGCGCGTCGCCCTGCTCGGCTACGGGACCGGCGTCGGCAAGGCGCTTGGGGCGGCTGAGCTGCTCGCCGACGACGGGATCGGCGCAACGGTTGCGGACGCGCGCTTCGCCAAGCCGATCGACAGCGGGCTCGTCGCGCAGCTCGCCGCCGAGCACGAGCTGCTCGTCACGATCGAGGAGGGCGTGCTCGCCGGCGGCTTCGGCAGCGCGGTCTGGGAGACGCTGAACGAGGCAGGAGGACCGTCCACGCGGATCATCCGCGTCGGCTTGCCCGACCGCTACGTCACGCACGGCGCGCCGGCGCTACTGCACGAAGAGGTGGGGTATACGCCCGAGCGGATCGCGCAGCGCGTCGCAGCTGCGCTTGCCCCGGGCGCCAGCAGGTTCGATCCGGGCGAACACGGCGGATCGCGCCCCGGGGCGGCCACGCCGAGCTAGATCCAGCTCGTGCCCACGAACTCGGGGCGCGCCATCGGGACGAGTGGGCGGTGAGAGGATGACGGCGGCGAAGGTCAGGCTTGATGCGCTGCTCGTCGAGCGCGGGCTGTTCGAGACGCGCGCGCGCGCAGCGGCGGCCGTGCTCGCGGGCGATGTGCGCGTGGGGGAGGTCGTCGTACAGAAGGCGGGGCAGCTCGTCGCGCGCGAGGTCGCGCTCGAGGTTGCGCCTACGCCGCGTTATGTCTCGCGCGGTGGCATCAAACTCGCCAACTCGCTCGCGGCCAGCGGGGTGCCGGTGGCCGACCGCCTCGCGCTCGATGTCGGCGCCTCGACCGGGGGGTTCACCGACTGCCTGCTCGGCGCCGGCGCGCGCCACGTCGTCGCCCTCGATGTCGCGTACGGGCAGCTCGCGTGGCGGCTGCGCGGCGACGAGCGCGTGACAGTGGTCGACCGCACGAACGCGCGCGCCCTCTCAAAGGCGCTGCTCCCGTACGCTCCCGAGCTGATCGTGGTTGACGTCTCCTTCATTTCGCTACGCACCGTGCTTCCGGCCGTGCTCGCTTGTGCCGCTCCGCGCTTCGACGCGTTGGCGCTCGTGAAGCCGCAGTTCGAGGTCGGCCGCGGGCGAGTCGGCAAGGGCGGCGTGGTCCGCGATCAAGGCGCGCGCGTCGAGGCTCTCGTCGGCACCGGCGAGCGGGCGATCGAGCTCGGGGCGAGCGTGCTCGGATACTGGTCGTCGGGGTTGCCGGGGCCGAAAGGCAACCGCGAGACGTTCATCCAGCTCGCCGAGGACGGGCGTCCGGGTGCGCTCGCGGTGGGGGAGCTCGAGCGGATAGCGGCGCAGGCGGATCGCGGATGAGTCCCGCGCGCCGGCGTATCACGCTGATCAGTCACGGGCGCCCGGAGGAGACGGGCGGAGCCCTGCGCGAGCTCGCGGCGATCGCCGACGCGCACGGCGCCGAGCTGCTGCTCGATCGCGAGGAGAGCGCGAAGCATTGCCCGGAGGGGCCGTTCGCCGGCGTACGCTGCGATCAGCCGACCACTCACGACGTCGAGCTGTGCGTTGCACTCGGCGGCGATGGCACCGTCCTGCGCGGCCTGCGCGAGTACGCGCATACCGGCGTGCCGGTGTTCGGCGTCAACTTCGGCGAGGTCGGCTTCCTCGCGAGCGTCGAGCCCGCGGCAATGCGCGACGGCTTCGAGCGCGCGCTCAGGGGCGAACTCGAGCGCCTCGAGCTGCCGGCGATCGAGATCGCCGCCCCCTGCGGGACCTGGACGTCGCTCAACGACGTCACCCTCCACCGCAAGGTCGGCGGGCGCGTGGCGGAGCTCTCGTACGCGCTGACCGGCGAGGACGTCTCGAGCGTCCGCTGCGACGGCGTCGTGATCGCGACGCCGGCCGGTTCGACGGGCTACAACCTCGCCAATGGCGGCCCCGTCCTCGCCTGGGGCGTGCAGGGGATGGTGATGTCGTTCATCGCTCCCCACTCGCTCAGCGCGCGCGCTCTCGTGATCGCGCCGACCGACGTCCTGACCCTCCACAACAGCTCGCGCGAGCCACTCGACCTGATCATCGACGGGCGCCCGGTCAACGAGCTCGCGGTCGGGGAGACGCTGGAGGCGCGCTTCGCCGACGCCGTGGCGCTGCTTGCGCAGATGCCCGGCGCGAGCTTCTACCGCCGGCTGCGCGAGAAGTTCGGGCGGCTCGCGCGGTAGCTCGGGCACCGGTGTTGACGTAGACAAGCGTCACTCGGTCAGCCGGCCGTGCGCGGCCGTCACTTCAATGTCGCCCCGGCTAGACAGACCGCGTCCGCGGTCAGCTGCGTATTGGTCGTGGTCGGCTTGGCCAAGATCTCCCATTCATTGACGCTTGGCAGGTGCGGGGCGAACCAGGTGGAAGCTCCCAGCTCCATCGGCTGAACGGAGGAGTAGCCACCGGCGACCGCTGACCAGCCACTCGGACACTGCGCGTACGCAGTAACGAGCCCTTTACTCACGGTCGAGGACTCACCCTGTGCGTAGTGCACAGACACCGAGTCAACGCACCCGGTGAACACATCTAATGTCTGCGTGGACCTGGATCCGTTGGTCCCGGTGGAAAGCCAAGCCTCTGCCTTCGTCGCGGTGTTACGGTACACCCCGGTATCGTTGACTCGCAATTCGCTGTTGGGCGCAAAATAGTAGCCGCCGGCAATCGGTTGTTGCCCTTTGTCGCACGCGATACCTACATCCGCAAACGTGCCGGGCTTGACAGCAACGCTACGGCTGTCCATATGCACCACGACGTTCGCCGAGCCGGTCAGGCACGTGACCTCAACGACGAGACTATGCGCGGCATTTGACGTATTAGTGATGGAGACGCCCCACGAGTTCGAGCTGGCAGTCGCGCGCGCGCCGCTTTTATTATTATAGACGGTGGAGCCGTTGACCTGTAGGGACTCCGAACTCACCGCGTAGCCACCACCGATCGGGATATAGCCACTTGGACAGGCCTCGACGACGGTGTGCGATGCTCTTGGTGCCACGCTGTACGTGCCCGTGGCGTAGTGCACCACAAGGGCCGGAGATGCAGCGCTAGCGGCACTGTTCCCTGCGAGCGGTAGCACCAGCGCCAGGAGTGCTAAAGCAGCCCGTCGCGTACAGCGCCCGGAAGATTGGTTGCACTTCCCCTTCATCTCATTTCGCCTCGATGCTCGGGAACGGGCTGATGTCGCAAACCCGGGTGACGCGCCCCACCCACGGACCCGGAACGCAAGCCGCTAGCTGCAGCACCGCCGAAGACGACGCGCCAGTCAGCTGGTCCGCGTAGTGACGCGTCGATGATAGGAGCTTGCTCGTCGCGTGTAAACAGCAGTTGGTGGCAATTGCCTTGCGTAGTAATCGGCAGGCCTCCAGCTATGCCGAAAGTGCGCTGCGCGCGCCTCCTCGCGACGCTGGCGAGAAGTCGGCGCGGCGGACCCGAGGCGGCGTTGCAGCCGCGCGGCCAGAGCGCGATACTCACTGCATGCGACCGGTCCGAGTTCGTCGCACGCCCCTCCATTCGGACGCGTCCGAACGTGCGTATCGGCGCATATGCCGCAGGACGGCAGTTTGCATCTGCACCTGTGCGTGCCTCGCTGCCAGTGCCAGCGCTGCTGCGTCGGATGCGAACGCTGATGCCGGTGCAGCGGCCGGGTGCGGCATCGTCAGTGAGTCCTATCCATCAGGCAGCACAGGCGGCGGCTCGGAGATGCGAATCACGGGTGTTGAGCACATCAGCTGCAAGGCCGCGCGAACTGTCACCGGCGAGTGCATAACGAGTTACACCGTGCATGGTTGGTCGGCGCATGTTGCACGCACAAATGTGCAAGAGATCACTCTTACTAACGGCCGTATGGTGATTCAATTGAGGGGCATCGCCGGCGGCGCGCCAAGGTGTGCCGGCGCTGCTTCAAAGGCGACGCAGGAGGTCGTGCTCGGCTCCGCCGCCTTTGCCGGGAGCATCGGTGTCGGTTGGGGCACCATGCATCCGTCGGAGATCTTCAACGGCGGCGACCCGAGCGGAATGGTCAGCCGGATTCAGTGGACGAGCTGGGGCGGTGCGACCGCGAACGGCGACGGATCCACCTCGATCTTCAAGCCTGGAGGCGGCTATTACGACGAGCTCGTGCCCGCCCAGTTGCACGCCTACGATCTTGGGCGGTGCACCGCGCACGGTCCGCTCGCCTATCGGCGGCTGTCGGTGCGCGAACCGTCACGCCCCGGCGGGCCATTCGGCAAGTGGGGATCGTGGAGCGGCTCCAAGACCCTGTGCCAGTTCGGCTTCTGATGAGCGCCGGAGGCGCTGATGCCGGGATCGTTGGCGCAGTCGAACGCGCGGGACTGGTGTTGGCGCGGTGAACGCTGAAGTCGCGGCCGCCGGGCAAGCCGGTCGCGTGGACGCGTTCATCTCCTACTCGCACAGCGACCGCGAGTTCGCGACGCGACTGCGAGCTGCGCTCAACGCGCGCGAGCGGACCGTATGGATGGACGAGCAGGACATCCCGGGCGGGTCGAAGTGGCGGCCTGAGCTCGAACGGGCGATCGAGTCCGGGGACGCGTTCGTGTGTCTCCTCAGCCCGGCGTTCGTGGCCTCGGTGGAGTGCGCGAAGGAGCTCGAACACGCGATTCACGTGAACAAGCGGATTCTTCCCGTGCGTGCGCGGCAGATCGCTGTGAGCGACTTGCCATCGTCGTTGACCGAGCATCAGATGATTCCCGCGCGGCGCCCGTTCGAGGAGGATTTCGATGGCTCGCTCGCGCTGCTCGTCACGGCGATCGACGTCGACCCGGACTGGGTTCACCAGCACACGGACTGGGGACGCAGGGCCCTGGAATGGGAAAGCCACGGGCGCGACCGCGGGTTCCTGCTTGCTGACACAGAGCTCGAGGCAGCGGAGCGCTGGCGGCGTGAGGCGCCAGGCAAGGAGCCTGCACCGAGCGCGCTTCAGGGCGAGTACATCGACGCGAGCCGGGCCGCCGTCACGCGACGGCTGAGGCGCACGCGCACATTCGTCTCCGGTGCGCTCGTCGTCGCCGTCGGCCTCGCGATCCTTGCCTTCGCACAGCGGCAGATCGCTGTCTCCAACGAGCACACCGCGCAGTCGTTGCTTTACTCGGTAGAGGCCGAGACAGCCGCGCTCAAGGATCCCGTGTCAAGCACGGCGCTTGCGCTTCGAGCGCTCAGCATCCGCGACACCGGGAAGGCGCAGCAAGCGCTCAGGGACGCTCTCTCGCAGTTGCGTCTGCTTGCCACCCTGCGACCGGGGGGCGTGGTCGTCGACGCGTCTTTCAGCCCCGACGGCAAGGAGATCCTGACCGCCGGCAGCGACGGGATCGCGCGCGTCTGGAGCGTGAGCGGGAACCGGCGGCTGGGCGCTCTCACCGAACCGGGTGGGGGCAGCTTTTACAGCGCGGCGTTCAACCCAGCGGGGACGAAGATCGTCACGGCAAGCGCTGACGGGACGGTGCGGATCTGGAGTGCGACCAGCTACCGCGAGCTCGCGGTGTTCACAGAGCCCGGGCGCGCATACGTGGACAGCGCCGCTTTCAGCCCCAACGGCGCGCAAATCGTCAGCGCCAGCGCCGACGGCGCAGCGCGCATCTTGAGCGCGAGCACAGGCCAACAGCTTGCGGCGTTTAGCGAGCCGGGGCGCCACGGGCTCACAAGCGCTGCTTTCAGCCCCAACGGCGCCGAGATCGTCACCGCGAGCGCCGACGGCAGCGCGCGAGTCTGGAGTGCGACCAGCGGGCGGCAGCTTGCAGTGTTCACGCCGCTGCGGGTCCGCCCGCCGCTCACGAGCGCCGCGTTCAGCCCCAACGGGGCGGAGGTGGTGACCGCGAGCATCGACGCGATCGCCGCGGTCTGGAGCACGGCCTCGGGCCACGAGCTGGACGCGGTCGTCGAGCCGAGCCACAGTGCTCTCTACGATGCGACGTTCAGTCAGAGCGGAAACGAGATCCTCACGGCCAGCGCTGACGGCACCGCGCGGATCTGGAGCGCGAGCAGCTACCAGCAGCTGTTCCTGTTCGCGGGTCACACAGGCCAGGTCCTGAGCGCCAGCTTCGGTCCAGACAGCTCCCGCATCGTGACCGCGAGCGCCGATGGGACGGCAAGGGTCTGGGACGCCTTGCCGCTGGCGCAGCGAGCCGTGGTGAGCGAGTCGGGCAGCCGCATACTCTGGAGCGCTGCCTTCAGTCCGAGCGGCAACGACATCGTGACGGCCAGCTTCGACGGCACGGCGCGGGTCTGGAGCGCGCGCAGCGCTCAGCAGCTGGGAGCAGCCTTGAGCGAGCCCGGCGCTGAGCCCATAGTGAGCGCAGCATTCAGCCCGAGCGGCCAGGAGATTGTCACTGCCAGCACCGACGGGACGACGCGAGTCTGGAGCGCAAGCACCCGCCGCGAGCTCGGAGCCGCGCTTGTGGCGCCAGACCATGCGAGCGTGGTCAGCGCCGTGTTCAGTCCGAACGGCGCCGAGCTTCTGACCGCGAGTGCCGACGGTTCGGCGCGGGTCTGGAGTGCGACCACCGGCCGGCAGCTTCTCGCTGTCAGGGAGCCGAAGGCTGCGCGTATGGTCGGCGCTGTGTTCAGCCCGAATGGCGCCGAGCTTCTGACCGCGAGTGTGGACGGTTCGGCGCGGGTCTGGAGTGCGACCACCGGCCGGCAGCTCGGCTTCGTCACCGAGCCCGGCGCTGCGCGTATGGTCAGCGCTGTGTTCAGCCCGGACGGCGCCCAGATCCTCACCGCGAG
This sequence comes from uncultured Solirubrobacterales bacterium, assembly GCA_963773395.1. Classification (GTDB taxonomy): domain Bacteria; phylum Actinomycetota; class Thermoleophilia; order Solirubrobacterales; family Solirubrobacteraceae; genus Palsa-513. Next base: position 322,901 of record CAVZAY010000002.1, read on the forward strand.
CGCTGACGGTAGCGCGCGACGCTGGAGCGCGAGCTCATATCGCGAGCTTGGCGCCGTCACCGAGCCGGGCAACGGCAGCCTCTCCAGCGCGGCGTTCGGTCCAGGAGGTAGGGACATCGTCACTGCCAGTCCCGACGGCACGGCGCGTATCTGGAGCGCAAGCTCGTACCAGCAGCTTGCTGTATTCAGCGAGCCGGGCGTCGACAACGCGCTCGACCGTGCAGCGTTCGCCCCCGACGGCAGCGACATCGTGACCGCGAGCGCCGATGGGTCCGCACGGGTCTGGTCAACCGAGCTCGCCGGCCCGTTGCCGGTGATCGAGCGGATCGCCAGGTTGCACCTTCGCGCCAGCTAACGCGAGCGGCGTTCAACGGAACGGCCGCTCGCGTTCGTCGTGGAGGTGGCGCTCACGGGTCGCCTGGACGCGATCCGCGATGACACGCGAGCGGTGCCACTCGCGCCACGCCCAGCTTCCAAACAGCGACCATCGACGGCGCCGCGGTCGTCTGCGACCGCTGCGCGGTCCGGCGATTGAAAGTGATTGAAGAATCATCCCGTGCTCTCTTTTCGGTGATTACTCACAGACAGGGGCAAGCGACCCGCCTAGCGGCAGGCTTTCGCGCCCTTTCGGGGAGGTGCTGCGAATTACTGGAAAGTTGTGTCGGGGCTGAGCGTCAGCTCAGGTGCAAATGTGCGCGTTCAATGGGTTTGAGCAACAAAAAAGGGCGACCTTGTGGTCGCCCTCGCTAAAAGTTCCTACAGGCCCGAGTCAGGGCATGCAGCGTCTTTCGGCGAGGGAGAGAGTGTTGGCCTGCGCGACTGCACGCGTCGCATAGGTCGGCGAACCCGGCCGCATGGCGAGCGCGTTGTCACGGAGATCGATGTAAATGGGGGCGTCGAACATGGCTCTCATACCTCCCCGTCCGGGGATGGCGGCAAGAGTAACCGACCGGTTCACGGAGTGCAAGGGCGGATAGTGAGTTTTTGTGTGACGTATTGGCTCGGGGCGGCGTTGAACGCACGACGTAAGCCCGCAGGCCTCGACGCGAACACGTGTTCCGTCCTCGCGGGGTGCTAAACCGTCGTGGCTGTGCTGCTTGAGCTGACAGTCCAGAACGTGCTTCTGATCGAGGACGCGCGCCTCGAACTCGCCCCTGGGCTCAACGTGATCACCGGCGAGACGGGCGCCGGCAAGACCGTCCTTGCCCATGCGCTCGACCTCCTCTTGGGCGGCCGCGCCAAGGCGGGCATCGTACGGCCCGGCAGCGCGGAAGCCTATGTCGAGGGCGTTTTCGAGCTCGCGCAGGGCTTCGTGTCGGAGTACCTGCCGCCGGACGCGCGTGAGGTGATCCTGGCGCGGCGCGTGGCCGCCGACGGTCGCACGCGCGCCTACCTCAACGGCCGCTCGATCACGGTCGGCGACCTGCGGGAGATCGCGAGCGGGCTGCTCTCGTTCTATGGCCAGCACGAGCACCGCAAGCTGATGCTCGCCGCGGCGCAGCTCGAGATCCTCGACCGCGCTTGCGGTCCCGAGCACCTTGCGACCCGCGATGCCTGCGCGCGGGCGTGGTCCGCGGTGCGCGCGGCGCGCGGCGAGGTGGCGCATTTGAACGAGCTCGCGGGCGCGCGCGAGCGCGAGCTCGACCTGCTCGAGTTCGAGCTGCGCGAGATCGAGCAGCTCGACCCGCGCAGCGGCGAGCGCGAGGAGCTCGGGGTCGAACGTGGCAGGCTGCGCAACATCGAGGCGCTCCGGCTCGCGGCCGCGGGCGCCGAGCAGGCGCTCGATGATGAGGAGCGGGGCGCTGGCAGCGGGCTCTCAGCGGCGAGCGCGAGCCTGGAGGCTGCCGGCGACCACGACCCGGCGCTCGCGGCGCTCGCCGAGCGGGCGCTGGCGCTCGTAGTCGAGTCGGCTGATCTCGCAAGCGAGCTGCGCCGCTATGGCGACAGTCTCCAAGCCGAGCCCAGTCGCCTCGAGGAGCTCGAGGAGCGCCTTGCCGCGATTGCCCGCCTGGAGCGCAAGCACGGTGGCACGGTCGAGGCGGTGCTCGAGCATGCCGAGCGCTGTCGTGCGCGCCGCGAGGAGCTCGTCGGTGCCGAGGTCGCACTCGAAGCCGTCGAAGCGCGGCTCGAAGCGGCGCTGCGCGAGCACGCCGCGCTCGCGGCGCGCCTGGGCGCGACGCGCAGTGCGGGCGCACCGGCGCTCTCGCGCGCGGTCTGCGAGCGCCTGAGCGAGCTCGCGATGGAGCAGGCTGGCTTTGAAGTCGTGCTCGTTCCCTGCGAGCCGGGGGCGAGCGGCTGCGAGCAGGCGCAGTTCGAGATCGCGGCCAATCCCGGCGTGCCCGCCGCCCCGTTGCGCGAGATCGCTTCGGGCGGTGAGCTCTCGCGCGTCATGCTGGCCCTCCTGGGTGCGGCGCACGGTGGCGGGGAGGCGACGCTCGTCTTCGACGAGATCGATGCCGGCATCGGTGGGCATACCGCACGTGCGGTTGGTGAGCAGCTGCGCGCGCTCGCCTGCGGGCGTCAGATCCTCGCGATCACCCATCTGCCGCAAGTAGCCTCGCTCGCCGCGCGGCACTTCACGATCGCCAAGGACACAAGCGGCGCAGCGACGAACACCACGGTCAGCCTCCTGCGCGACGGTGCGGTCGTCGAGGAGCTCGTACGCATGCTCGGCGCGAGCGAGGACGACGACGGTGCGCGCCGCCATGCACAGGAGCTGCTGCGCGCCGCCTAGCCGCTCCGGGCGCCGCTAGGGTGCCGTTTTCAGTGATCGACTTCGACTCCTACCTGCAGCGGATCGGGCTCGCGGGGACCGATTCGCCGTCCTGGCAGGCCATCCACAGGGCGCACGCGACCTCGATCCCGTTCGAGAACCTCGATCCCCACCGCGGCATTGCGGTCTCGCTCGAGCAGCGGGACCTCGAGCGCAAGCTCGTGACAGAAAGGCGCGGCGGCTACTGCTTCGAGCACAACCTGCTGCTTGCCTCGGCGCTCGAGCACATCGGGCTGCAGGTCGAGCCGATGCTCGCCCGCGTTCGCGTCGGGCGCACGACGTCGGCGCCTCGTCCCGCGGGGCACCTCGTGCTTCGGGTCACCGGGGCCGACGGGGAGCCCTGGCACGCCGACGTCGGCTTCGGCCTCGGCACGCTGCTCGACCCGATCCCGTTCGGTGCCGACCCCGACGGTGTTCACGAGCAGTCAGGCTGGTCCTTCCGCGTGATCGGCGACGGCCGGGAGCTCGTGCTGCAGACGCTCGGCCCCGACGGCTGGTTCGACGTCTACGGGTTCGTGCCCGAGCCGGTGCCGCGGGTCGACATCGAGGTGAGCAACTGGTGGACGAGCACCAACCCGGGGTCGGCGTTCGTGTTCGGTCTGATCGCCTCCGTGCACCGCGGCGACGGGCGACGTGAGGCGATCTGCGACTGGAGCGGCTCGCTCACGCAGATAACGACGACGCCGGAAGGCACGCAGACAACCGAGCTCGCGAGATCAACGATCCCCGAGAAGCTCGCCGAGCTCGGCCTCCCGGGATTCGCGCTCGACGAAGACGGGCGCGTTCGCGCAGCGTCGTAGAGCACGCCGGCTTGCCTCCAGTGAGCGCCGACGCGCGTAGGATCAAAGCTGCTGTGGATCGCGAGGGCGCTGAGGAGGTCGCGCGGCGAATCGCCGCCGGAGACGTACGGGCCGCCCAGGCGACGCTCGCCGAGCTCGTCCGGCGAACGCCGCTACTCAGCTCGGGAACGCTCGAGCGCCGCTGCGGCGGGCAGATACTGCTGAAGGCCGAAAGCCTCCAGCGGACCGGCTCGTTCAAGCTTCGCGGCGCCTTCACGAAGCTCCTCAGCCTTCCTGCGCCGACGGGCGTCGTCGCCGGCAGCGCCGGCAACCACGCGCAGGCGCTCGCCTACGCGGCCCAGCAGCACGGCGTGCCCTGCGTCGTCTACATGCCGAGCGAGGCGCCGGTCGCGAAGGTTGCGGCCGTCGGCTCCTACGGCGGCACGGTCGTGCTGCGTGGCGACACGGTCGAGGAGTGCGTCGAGGCCGCCAGTGAGCATGCCCAGCAAAGCGGGGAGGTCTTTGTCCACCCGTTCGACGACGCCGAGGTGATCATCGGTCAAGGCACGCTCGGTGTCGAGCTGCTCGACGATGTGCCCGATCTCGCGATGGTGATCCTGCCGCTCGGCGGCGGGGGGCTTGCGAGCGGCGTTGCCGGCGCGATCAAGCTCGCCCGACCAGACGTGAGGATCGTGGCCGTTCAGGCCGAAGGGGCGGCGGCGTTCCCGCCGTCGCTCGCTGCCGGCGCGCCGGTCAGTCCGCCGTCGGCGAGCACGATCGCGGACGGGATCGCGGTCAAGCGTCCGGGCGCGCTCACGCTGCCGCTCGTCGAGCGCTTCGTCGACGACGTCGTGGTCGTGGCGGACGACGACATCGCCGAGGCGATGGTGCTCCTGATGGAACGGGCGAAGCTTGTCGTCGAAGGCGCAGGCGCGGTCGGCGTGGCTGCACTGCTCGCCGGCGCGGTCGAGCCCGTCAACAAGGGCACGACCGTCGTTGTTCTGTCAGGCGGGAACGTCGACGCCGCGCTGCTCGCCCTCGTTGCGCAACGCCACGAGGTCGCCGTCGGCCGGCGTCTGCGGATCGCGACCGCCGTCTCCGACCGGCCCGGCGGGCTTGCCGCGCTACTGACCTGCGTGGCGCAGGCGGGTGCCAACCTCGTCACCGTCGAGCACGTGCGTGAGGCGGCCGAGCTGCACGTGCGTCAGACCGGCGTGGAGCTAACGCTCGAGACCCGGGGCGCGGATCACGCCGAGCAGATTCTCAGCGCGCTGCTTGCGGCCGGCTACGGGGTGCAGCGGCTCGGCGGCGCTTAGGCGCGAGCGCCGCGCCGGCGGTGCTCGCCGGTATCCAGCGGTGGAGGATCGTGGCCAGCTCCTCGCGGCGCATCGGCTTCGGAGCGGCGTAGGCGTGCTGCTCGCCTGCTACTCGGCGGCTTAGTGGTGCCTCCGCTTGGGCGGGTAGGCGGCTGCACACTGCCGGCTCGAGCCGCCGTGCTCGTTCATCATGTCGTTGCCCGTATCGTCGGGCAGGCCGAGCGTGTGGCCGTACTCGTGGGTGAGGATGTCGCAGAGTAGTCGCCGACCTAGACGGTGCTCTGTGTGCAAAGCCCACATGTTCGGCGAGAGCGCGATCGCGCAACTGCCCAGCATTGTTTCGGCGCCCACCTCGTTCGCGGGGATGATTGTTCCGGCCGCGGTGGCGGGAACCAAGGTCTGCACGGTGACGGTCTCGGGTGAGCACGGTGCTGCGAGCGTCGAGCTTGTGATCTGCCAGTAGGTGACGGCGAGCGCGAGGTCGCGCTGAACCTGCGGGACGCTGGTCACGCTGAACGGCGCGGGCGGTGCGGCTGGTCTGGCGGCGCTGGCTGCCGGTGCGATCAACAGACTTGCTGCGAGCCCGGCGAGTGCTGCACAGAAGTTGACCCTAGGCCCACTCGGCGAGCGTGGCGACCGCCGCTGCTAGTTGCTTTCGCATGGTGCCTTTCTCACTTCACGACAAGGCGGGCGCCGACACGCTCAACGGAGCCGTAGAAGCGACGCGATATGTATCGAGCGTGATGGCCTCTCTGTCGCCGTTGGACGAAACGGCCCGTGAGATCAGCGAGAGGCAGGCTGGCCCGCCAGGGGCTGCTGCGAGGAGGTTCGAGCAGAAGCGGCCGATAAGCGGCCTTGACCAGACGATCCTACTCACGTTCACACGGTCTTAATGAGTAGATAGCGGCAGGTTTCGCGCGAGCGAGCGGCCTTAATGCCCGTGGTTCGTTACGCCGCGACCAACGAAAACTTCGAGGCCGACTACGCGGCTGGAGCCTTGGGACCCTTCGATCCCGCCAAGCGCGCCCCCCGAGCCCTGGCCGGCCGGGTGCCCTTCCCGTTCCCCGTCGAGGCCGTCGAGGGTATCCAGCGGTGCAGCAGGTCGGCCAAAACTTCCCGACGCATCGGCTTGCTGATGTAGTCGTCCATGCCCGCCTCCAGGCAGCGCTCGCGGTCGCCATCCATCGCGTGGGCGGTCATCGCGATCACCGGCGTGTGCCTGCCCCGTCGCGCCTCGCGCTTGCGCAGCTCCGCCGTCGCCTCGTAGCCGTCGAGCACGGGCATCTGGCAGTCCATCAGGATCGCGTCGAAGCGCCGGCGCGCGAGTGCCGCAAGCGCCTCTCGGCCGTCGCTTGCGACCACCGCTCGGCAACCGCAACGCTCGAGCGAGCGGGCGGCGACGATCTGGTTCACGGCGCTGTCCTCGACGACAAGGACGAGTGGCGGGCTGGCCCATACCGGAGCGGCCGGCTCGCCGGCCGGAGCGTCAGTCCCATTCGCGGCTGCGGCCTGTTCGAGCTTGATCGTGACCGTGAAGCGGCTTCCCAGTCCTGGATCGCTCTCGGCGCTCACGATTCCGCCCATCAGCTCGACGAGCTCGCGCACGATCGCAAGTCCGAGGCCCGTCCCGCCGTAGAGCCGAGTCGTCGAGGCGTCCGCCTGCGAGAACGGCTCGAACATGTGCGCCAGCGCATCCGCCTCGATCCCGATCCCCGTGTCGGCCACGACAACCTGCAGCGCGACGTGGCGCTCATCGGCCGCCGGCGTGCTGACCTCGACGGAGACCTTCCCGTGCGACGTGAACTTGACGGCGTTGGAGACGAGGTTGAGCACGATCTGCTGGAGGCGGCGACCGTCGCCGCGCAGCAACCGCGGGACCTCATCGTGGATGTCGATCTCGAGCCCGACCCCGCGCGCCTCGGCGTCCGCGCGCGGTCCGGCGCAGGCGTCGCGAATCGCGGCCGGCAGCTCGAAAGCCGTGATGTCGAGCTCGACGTGCCCGGCCTCCAGCTTGGAGATGTCGAGGATGTCGTTGATGATCGCGAGCATCTGCTCACCTGAGCGCGCGACCTGCTCGGCGTAGGAGAGCTGCTCGCCCTCGAGACCGCTCTCGAGCAGGAGGTCGTTCATCCCGATGACGCCGTTCATCGGCGTGCGCAGCTCGTGGCTCATGTTCGCGAGAAATGCCGACTTCGTGTTCGACGCTTCAACGGCCTGGTCGTGCGCTCGTGCGAGCTCGGCGACGACGCGGTTGCGCTCCGTGACGTCGTGGTAGAAGGCGATCCGGCAGACGTGGCCCTCGAGCTCCTCGACCGTGCTCGTGACCTCGACGTCGATCACGGTGCCGTCCTTCAACCGCTGCTTCATCGGCAGCCCCTGGCCGGGTCGGCGCCCGCCCGTACCGCCCGGATGTGCCACTACGTAAGCGCGCATCTCCTCGCGCTGCTCCTCGACGACGAGGTCGAAGATCGTCATGCTCAGCAGCTCCTCACGCGTGTAGCCGTACTTCTCGACGAGCGAGTCGCTGACCGCTATGTAGCGGAAAGTGTCGAGATCGGAGGCCGCCAGCGCCAGCGGGCTGCGCTCGAACAGGGTGCGGTAGCGCCGCTCGCTGACGGCGAGCTGCTCGCGCGCGAGCTCGAGCTCGCGGCAGCGGCGTTGCGCTCGGTGACGTCCAGGCAGTACGCGACGCGACAGTTTCGGCCGTTGAAGAGGACGTCGTTGCCCGTCACCTCGATCTCGATGATGCGGCCGTCTTTGAGCTTGTTGCGCCCTGAGGTCTGCTTGCGGCCCGGGCTGTCGCCGCTGAGCAGCTCGGCGCGGTAGCGCTGATACCCCGGGATGTCCTCCTCCGGCAGCAGGTCGACCAGCGACATGCGGAGCAGCTCCTTCCGCGAATAGCCGTACTTCTCGATCGCGGCGTTGCTCGCGTCGATCGATCTCGAGCGTTGCGAGATCGTAGAGGAAGACCGCTACCGGGCTGTGCTCGAATAGCGCCCGGTACTGATCGCTTGCCAGGGATTCTTCCGCGCTCATCAGCCGGCTCCGCGCGCCCGCTGGTGGCGCGAAAGTGCTCATGCGTGGTTATCGGCGTTCGCGCCGGACGGCTTAAGGGATTCGGCCATGCCGGCGCGGCTACGCCGCAGCCTGCGAGCTGCCGTCCAGCTGCGCGCCGGCGGGAATCCAGTGCCTGATGAGCGTCTCGAGCTCCCGGCGCGCAAGCGGCTTGCTGATGTAGTCGTCCATGCCGACGCCGAGACAGCGCTCGCGGTCGCCCTTCATCGCATACGCGGTCATCGCGATCACCGGCGTATGGCGCCCGGTTCCGGCCTCGCGCTCGCGCAGCTCGATCGTTGCGGCGTAGCCATCGAGCAGGGGCATCTGACAGTCCATCAGGACGGCGGCGAACTGGTCGCATTCGAGCGCCGCGAGCGCCTCGCGCCCGTCGCCGGCAAGCTGCACCTCACAACCGCAGCGCTCGAGCAGGCGCGCGGCGACGATCTGGTTCACGGCGCTGTCGTCCGCGACGAGCACGCGGGGTGGCGTCGCCCACGCCGGGATCGCGGGCTCGTCATGCCACCTCGGCTCCCGCGAGGCGCTGGCGCTCGTGCCGGCGACCTCGAGCGCCAGCGAGACCCTGAACGTGCTCCCGCGCCCAGGCTCGCTCGTCGCACAGACGCTGCCGCCCATCAGCTCGACCAGCTCGCGCACGATCGCGAGACCCAGTCCGGTTCCGCCGTAATTGCGCGTCGTTGAGACCTCAGCCTGCGCGAATGGGTCGAACATCCGCGCAAGGAGCTTGGGCTCGACGCCGATACCCGTGTCGGCTACCGACAGCTCGACCGCCACGCGCCGCGGCTCGACGATCGGCGCGCCGCAGCACGGACGGTGACGGCGCCTTCGCGGGTGAACTTGACCGCATTCGCGACCAGGTTGAGCAGGATCTGCTGGATCCGCCGCGCATCGCCGCGCAGCGCGTGCGGCAGCTCGGGCGCGACCTCGATCTCGAAGGCAACCCCCTTCGCCGCGGCTTCTGCGCGCGGTGCCGCGCAAACGTCGGCGATCGCGTCGCGCAGGTCAAACAGCGTCGTGTCGAGCTCGACCTGGCCGGCCTCGAGCTTCGAGATGTCGAGGATGTCGTTGATGATCGCGAGCATCTGCTCACCTGAGCGCGCGACCTGCTCGGCGTAGGAGAGCTGCTGGTTGGTGAGACCGCTCTCGAGCAGCAGGCCAGTCATCCCGATCACGCCGTTCATCGGCGTGCGCAGCTCGTGGCTCATGTTCGCGAGAAACGCGGACTTCAGGTTCGACGCTTCGACCGCCCGCTCGTGCGCGCGTGCGAGCTCGGCAACCATCGCGTTGTGCTCGGTCACGTCCGAGCAGTAGGAAAGGCGACACTCGCGGCCGTCGAAGACGAGGTCGGTGCTGAGGACCTGGAGCTCGACGATCGACCCGTCCTTGCGCTTGTGGTGCCAGGGGCCGCTCCAACGCTTTCGAGAGGTCAGCCGCCGGCGCACCACATTGCGCCTGTGGGCCTTGAACTTCGCCTGTTCCCATTGCGGGATCAGGTCGGACATCCGCATCGCGAGCAGCTCGGCCTGCGAGTACCCGTAGCTCTCCATGACCGAATTGCTGACCGCGACTATCTCGAAGGTACGGCGGTCATAAATGAAGATCGGAACCGGGCTCTCCTCGAAGAGCACCCGGTACTGGTCTTGTTTTCCTCCCCGACGCGCGGGCGAGCTCACATCCTTCTATCGGCTGCTCTAGCCGTGCGTTTTAGCCAGATCGACTTGTGGATCAATCCGCCAGCGCGCCGCGAGCGCGAATTGCTCGTCGGCGATCCGCCAACGATCCGGGAGATCCGCGCCCGCATGGTCGGGAACCGCCCCCTTCAGTGCCATGCAGCCCGTGTTGTCCCCGATCGCGCGAATCTCAGCCACGTCTTTTTCTTTTATGGCCGGCTTCGCCGGCAGAGCGGAGAGCTCCGCGCGCTTGCTCTCGATCGTCCTGGCTCCCGCGCCGGATTCCTGGATCAGCGTGGGTGCTACGCACGCAACCGCCGCGTGTGCCAGATCCCACTGGCAGGCGAGCTGCATCAGCGTCAGGCCGTTGCGCTCGGCGAGGGGCCGCATTCGCTCGATTCGTGCGAGGCCGGCCTTGACCCATCCGGCGGGGCGAAACGCCCTGTGGTCCTCGCGCGCGAACTCGTGGTCTGCGCGCACGTCGTCCCAGAAGAGGCCGCCGTAGTCGACGACCCGCGCGATCACCTTCACGCCCGCCGCCTCGGCCGCTGCGAGAGCGAGCTCGCCCGGCCAAGGCTCGAGCGGGTTGAGGATCAGCATCGCCCACTCGATCTCGCTGCCGAAGCGCTCAAAGCACCCGATCACGTCGAGCGTGAACCCGTTCGCCGGTCCGGGGGCGACGCCGATCGCGCGCGTGAGCCCGGCGTCGCGCAACGCGACCATGCCGTTCCAGACGTCCTGTGACTCGTAGCCGATGCGGTCCGGGTTGTGCAGCAGCAGGACGTCGAAGTGGTCGAGCCCGCAACGCTCGAGGCTGCGCTCCGTCGCCATCCGCAGGTAGCCCGCGTACGCGTCCGGGCCGCGCAGCGCGGGGTCGGTGAAGCGCGGGAAGCCCTTCGCTCCGTTGCGCTCGCCCGCGTAGAAGTCGTGGCCGACCGCGCCGACGACGCAGAACTCATCGCGCGCACACCCCGCGAGCGCGTCGCCGGCCAGCAGGTCCGCCGCGCCGATGCCATACACGTCCGCCGTGATCGACGGTCGACAACGGAGGCTCGGGCCGCAGCAGCTCCACGAGTCGCTCGTCCGAGATCGCCTCGCCGAAGTGCATGAAGCGCCCGCCGCTCCAGGTCCCGATCGCCGCCATCCCGGGCTCGCGCATCCAGGGCAGTCTAGTTCTGCGCCTCGCCGGGGCACGCGGTAGCGTGCGCCGCGTGCTGCGAGCGGATTCGGCACTGATCGGGGCAACGCGCCCGCCCGTCGGGCACCCGGTAGCGGGGCCGGCGCGCCTCGGGCGGCGCACCAAGCTGCTCGCGCGGCGGCTGGTTGCGGGCGATGTCGCGGTCATCGATCACGCCGGTCTCGACCGCGTCTCCGCGGAGGAGCTTCTGGCTGCCGGCGTGCGCGGCGTGCTCAACTGCAGCCGCTCGCTCAGCGAGAGCTATCCGAACGTCGGACCGCTCCTGCTGCTGGCGGGCGGCGTGACGCTGATCGACCTACCGAACGATGCGCTCTTCGAGCACTGCCTGGACGGCGAGCCGCTCGAGCTGCACGGGGGAGAGGTCCGCCGGGCGGGCACGCCCGTCGCGCGCGGTCGCGTGATCGCGCTCGACGAGGCGCAGGCGGCGCTGCGTGAACGGCGGGCCAGCGTCCACGAGGCGCTCGAGCGCTTCGTCGGCAACACGCTCGAGCGGATGGGCGCCGAGCGCGAGCTGCTGAGCGCGCCGCTCGAGCTGCCGCGCCTTCGCACCGACTTTCGCGACCGTCACGCGCTCGTCGTCGTGCGCGGCGGTGGCTACCTCGACGATCTGCGCGCGCTGCGCGGATACGTGCGCGTCGCGGCGCCGGTGATCGTCGCGGTCGACGGTGCCGTCGAGGCCGTGAGCGCCTGCGGCATGCGCGCGGACATGGTCGTGGGGGACATGGACTCCGCGAGCGACGCCGCGCTTGCGAGCGGCGCCGAGCTCGTCGCGCACAGCTACCTCGACGGTCGGGCGCCGGGACGCGACCGCCTGGTGGCGCTCGGCCTGCCCCACGCCGTCGTGCGCGCGCGGGGCACGAGCGAGGACCTCGCGCTGCTGATCGCAGCCGAGGCCGGCGCCTCGCTGATCGTCTCCGTCGGCTCGCAGCTCAACCTCACCGAGCTGCTTCGACCGCGGCCGCGCCGGCGCCGCCTCGGCCTTCCTCACCCGCCTGCGCGTTGGCGAGCTGCTCGTCGACGCCAAGGGCATAAGCCGGCTGTTCGCCCACGCTCCGTGACAGTGGCCCCCGCCGGAGAGTGCGATGAATAGCCAGCCGCCGCAGCGGCTTGGTGAGCTGCTCTCTCGCACGCTCGCGTTCTATCGCGCGCACCTGCGCTTCGTGGTGCTCGTCACGCTGCCGGTCGTCGCCTTCGTCGACATCGTGCTCGGCATCGGGCTCGGCGAGCTCACCGCCGGAGTCCACAAGAAGCTGCCAACGGCCGACGGCTACATCGAGTTCGCCGCCGACGAGCTCGTGACCGTGCCGATCGTGACGGCGATCATGGCGCGCGCGATCGTGATCGAGATGCGCGAGGGCGCCCTACCGTCCGCGCGCCGCGCGGCCGCGGAGGGGCTCGAGCTGTTCGCGCCGGCGCTGCTCGTCGTGATCCTCTACTGGGTCGGCGTCGGCCTCGGCTCGTTTCTGATCCTGCCCGCGATCCTCTGGTTCGTCAGCTGGTACTTCGCCGTCCAGGCGGTCGTCATCGACCGTGCGCGCGGCTTCGGCGCGATCGTGATGAGCGGCATGCTCGTCCGCGGGACGTGGTGGCACACGGCCGGTGTTGTCATCTCGCTGCTGCTGGTCACGGCGATCCCCGGCCTGATCGTCACCGCCGCGACCGAAGCGCTCGCGCTCGCGGTCGACAGCGATGCGGTGATCGTCGCGGGGACGATTCTCGTCTTCACGTTCTCGCTCCCGTTCGTCGCGATCGGCGCGACGCTCTACTACATGCGTCTACGCGAGCGCGCCCAGATGCCGGCGCCGCGCTGATCGCAACGGTGGGCGCGCCGGCACTGATCGTCTCGCTGGTGGCGGCGCTCGCACTCGCGCCCGGGCTCTCGCGAGCGCTCGCCCGCAGTCGACTCGCGCGCATCAACCACCGAGGCCGGCACCTCGCGGCGCCGCTCGGGCTTGTGATCCTCGTCTCGGCGCTCGTCACGCTCGCCGCGCTCGCGGGCTGGTCGGCGCTCGTGAGCTACCCGATCGGCGTCTCGCTCCTCGGTCTCGTTGACGATGCCGGCGCGAGCGCGGTACACGGGGCGCGCGCGCATCTGCGCGCGCTGGCGGCGGGACGGCCCGATTCCGGTGCGCTGAAGGCCGTGGGTACGCTCATCCTCGCGCTCGCGACGGTCCGCTGGCTCGGCTTCGCCGGGGTTCGCGCCGCGCTTGCCGCCGGCGTGCTCGTGCTCGCACCGCACGCCTTCAACCTTCTCGATGTCCGTCCGGGGCGCGCGGTCAAGGCCTTCGCGCTACTCGCGGGCGCGCTGCTCGCGGCCGGCGGGGCACTCCCTGCGCTCGGTCCGTTCCTCGGGCCGATCCCCGTCGTCGCGTTCTACGACCTGCGCGAGCGCGGGATGCTCGGCGACAGCGGCGCGAGCCTGCTCGGAGCGCTCGCGGGCCTCTGGCTCGTCACGACGCTCGGGCTCTCGGGCCTCGCCATCGCGCTCACATCGCTGGTCGCGGTCGCGCTCTACAGCGAGGTTCGCTCAATTTCCGCGCTCATCGCGCGCGTGCCGCTGCTGCGCGCTCTAGACTCAATCGGCAGACCAGCCTGATGCCGCAGACCCACGATCGCCAGAGCGGACCCCGCTTCATCTTCATCACGGGCGGCGTCGTCTCATCGCTCGGGAAGGGCATCGCCGCAGCCTCGATCGGCAACCTGCTCGTGGCGCGCGGGTTCACCGTCGCGCTGCAGAAGTTCGATCCGTACATCAACGTCGACCCGGGCACGATGTCGCCCTACCAGCACGGCGAGGTCTTCGTGACCGAGGACGGCGCCGAGACGGACCTCGACCTCGGCCATTACGAGCGCTTCACCGACGCCGACACGACGCGCGCCTCGAACGTCACCGCCGGGGGCATCTACAACGCGGTGATCCGCCGCGAGCGCCGCGGCGACTACCTCGGCGCGACGGTCCAGGTGGTGCCCCACATCACCGACGAGATCAAGCAGCGCGTCTCGCTGATCGGCCAGGCGACCGACGCCGACTTCGTCGTGACAGAGATCGGCGGCACCGTCGGCGACATCGAGTCGCTGCCGTTCCTCGAGGCGATCCGCCAGTACCCGGTCGACGTCGGGCGCCGGCGCTGCATGTTCATCCACCTGACGCTCGTTCCCTACATCAACCACGCGGGCGAGCTGAAGACGAAGCCGACGCAGCACTCGGTCAACGAGCTGCGCCGGATCGGAATCCAGCCGGACATGCTCGTCTGCCGCTCGGAGAAGCCGCTGGGTCGCGACATCCGCAAGAAGATCGCGCTGTTCGCGAGCCTGCCGCTCGAGGCGATCATCTCCGCCTACGACGTCGAGAACATCTACTCCGTCCCGCTCGGCTTCCACGACGAGGGCGTGGACGAGTTCATCCTCGAGCACTTCGCGCTCGATGCCCCGCCCGCCGAGCTCGATCGCTGGCGCGCGCTGATCGAGCGCGTCGAGTCGCTCGAGGCGCTCACGCGGATCGCGATCGTCGGCAAGTACGTCGAGCTCGAGGATGCCTACCTGTCGGTCGCCGAGGCGCTGCGCCACGCCGGCTTCATGCACGGCACGAAGATCGAATCGACTGGGTCGACTCCGAGTCGCTGCTCGGCGACGACGGCAAGGCCGCCGCCGAGCGGCTTGCAGCCGCCGACGGAATCCTGATCCCCGGCGGCTTCGGCAGCCGCGGCTTCGAGGGCAAGATCGCCGCCGCGCGCTACGCGCGCGAGAACGGCGTCCCCTACCTCGGGATCTGCTTCGGGATGCACGTCGCGGTTTGCGAGTTCGCGCGCCACGTCGCCGGGATGGAGGGCGCGAACTCGACCGAGTGCGACCCCGAGACGCCGTTCCCGGTGATCGATCTGCTGCCCGAGCAGAAGGAGATCGCGGACCTCGGCGGAACGATGCGCCTCGGCGCGGACCCGTGAAGCTCAACCAGGGCACGCGCGCGTTCGCGCGTCTACGGCGAGGCCGTCGCCTACGAGCGCCACCGCCATCGCTACGAGGTCAACAACATGCTGCGACGCCGGCTCGAGGCGGCGGGCCTCACGATGTCCGGCACCTCGCCCGACGGGCGCCTCGTCGAGGTGGTCGAGATCACCGACCACCCGTTCTACATCGCGTCGCAGTACCACCCCGAGTTCAAGTCGCGCCCCGATCGCCCGGCACCGCTGTTCCGCGACTTCGTCGATGCGGCCTTCGCGCGCTCCGGTGGCTCGCGCCGCCGGTGCCGAGTCGGCGATGCGCGAGGCGTGAGCGCCGCCACAGCGCTCGAGCTGGGCCGGCTCGGCGACACGTTCGCGCGCCTGTGCCGCGCCTACAGCCCGTCGGGCAAGGAGCGCGCTTGCGCCGAGATCGTCAAGGCCGAGCTCGAAGCGCTCGGCCTCGAGCCCGAGGAGGACGGCGCCGGTGGCGCGTTGCGCGGTGATTGCGGCAACCTCCTCGTGCGAATCCCCGGGAACGGCGATGGCTGCGTGCTGCTGTGCGCCCACCTCGACACGGTCCCCGCGAACGGCCCGATCGAGCCGGTCCTGCGTGACGGAACCTGGCAGAACGCAAACGACACGATCCTCGGTGCCGATAACAAAGCTGCCGTCGCGGTCCTGCTTGCGCTCGCCGCGCGCCTCACCGCGACCTCGCACGACGCCGGGGCCGAGCTGCTGTTCACGGTCGGCGAGGAGGTCGGCCTGATCGGGGCGAAGGAGTTCGAGATCGGTGTCCTGCGGAGCACCGTCGGCTACACGTTCGACGCCGCGGTACCGCTCGGCAGCCTGATCGTTGCGTCACCGACCTACTACCGCTTGACCGCCGAGCTTCAGGGCGTCGCTGCCCACGCCGGCGTGCAGCCGGAGGTCGGACGCTCCGCGATCCTCGCCGCGGCGCGCGGGATCGCGCAGATGCAGCTCGGGCGCATCGACGCGGAGACGACCGCCAACATCGGCACGATCAGCGGCGGCAGCGCCGCGAACGTCGTCCCCGACCGCTGTCGCCTCGTCGGCGAGGCGCGCAGCATCGATGGCGCTCGCGCCGAGGAGCTAGCGTCGCACATGGTGGCCCTGCTCGCGGACGCCGCGAACGATCCCGAATGCGAGTGCGACCTCGACGTCACGCTCGAGCGCGTGTTCGATGGCTATCGCATTCGCAGCTCAGCGCCCGAGCTCGTGCTCGCACGCGAGGCTCTGCTGGCGAGCGGTTACACGCCCACGCTGACCGCCACGGGCGGCGGTAGCGACGTCAATGCGCTGCGCACGAAAGGCTGCGCGGTCCTGAACCTCGGCAACGGCACAGAGCACCCGCACGAGCCGACCGAGAGCGTCAGCTCCGACGCGCTCGAGGGGATGCTCGCGGTCGCGCTCGCGCTAGTCGACCGAGCGGCATAGGGGACGCTCGTGCTGCGGCTCGCGCGCGGGGCCGTCATCCGCGCCGGCGATCCGGCCGCCGGCGAGCAGGAGCTCACCGTGGCCCTGCGCGACGGTCCCCATCCCGCGATCGCCGACACGGCCCTCGTCGGTCCCGCCGCCACGGGCGACGAGGTCCTTGTCAACGTGGCCGCGCGCGAGCTCGGCCTCGGCTCGGGCGGCTTCGACATCGTTCACGCAAACCTGACGCGCGGCCTCGACGCGCCGGCGGCGCCCGGCGACCACGTCCTCAAGCTCAACTACACGAGCCTCCAGCACGCCGTCCACCCAGTCGACCCGCTCGAGCTGCCCGAGCTGCCGCGCCGGCCGGTCGCGATCCTCGCGCTGCACAGTCAGCTCGCTCCGCTCGCCTGGGCGTTCGCGCAGCAGGTACCAAGCCTTCGTCTCGGCTACATCCAGACCACCGGCGGCGCGCTCCCGGCGAGCCACTCTCGCACCGCGCGCGAGCTGCGCGCGCGCAACCTACTGGCAGCGCACCTCACTGCGGGGCAGGCGTTCGGCGGCCCCGACGGCGATGCGATCACGACCCTCGGAGCGCTCGCCCACGCGTTCACGCTCGGTGGCTGGCATGCCGCGATCGCCGGGCCCGGGCCCGGCATCCAGGGCAGCGCCACCGCGCTCGGTCACGGCGGACTCGTCGCACTCGACTCGGCGCACGCCGCGCTGGCCCTCGGTCTCGAGGCGATCCTCGTTCCGCGCCGCTCCGACGCCGATCCGCGCCCGCGCCACCGTGGCCTCTCCCACCACACCGCCATGGTGCTGCGCCTCCTGCTGGCACCGGTCACGCTGCCGCCGCAGGACGGCCAGGCCGATCTCGACGGCTATTCGCGCAGCGGTCTACCGACGGAGCTCATGGGCGCTCCGCTGGAGCGGGAGCCGTCGTTCTTCACTGCGGCGTTGCTGAGCGGCGGTTTGCTCGCCCGCCGCGCAGCGGCGCTTGCGTGATGAAGGTCTAGACGCCGGCGCTGCGAACTCAATCTCGCCATGGCTATTGCCGTCGCGCAGCTCGACCAGTTGGTCGTCGACTTCCTCGCGCACCTCGAATTCGAGCGCGGGCTGTCGCGCAACACGCTCGAGGCCTACCGCACCGATCTGCTCCAGCTCGGCGAGTTTCTCGCGAAGCGCGACGAAGACGTCCTCACGGTCGGGCACAGCGAGCTGTCCGAGTTCCTGACCGTCCTCGCGCGCGGCGGGGCTGCGCCCGCGACGCTCCAGCGCAAGGCTGCGTGCCTGCGCTCCTTCTACCGTTACCTGCGCCGTGAGGGCCTGATCGATCACGATCCGACCGCCGATCTGCATGGCCCGCGCAAGACCGCCAAGCTGCCGGACGTGCTGACGCGCGATGAGATCGGCGCGCTGCTCGCCTCGCCCGCGGGCCGCCGCCCGATCGCGCTGCGCGACCGCGCGATCCTCGAGCTGATGTACGCATGCGGTCTACGGGCGTCCGAGGTGACGGGACTCGAGATCGGCGACGTGGACCTGCGCGAGCAGATGCTGCGCGCGCGGGGCAAGGGTTCGAAGGAGCGCGTCGTCCCGATCGGGCGCGAGGCGATCGCCGCGCTGCGCGCCTACGCCGAGCACGGGCGGCCCGAGCTCGTTGGGATCGCGAACGAGCGCCACGTGTTCGTCAACAGCCGCGGTGCCGGGCTCACGCGCCAAGGCCTCTACAAGATCATCAAGGGTCACGCCGAGGCGGTCGGGCTCGGCGGCCGTGTCAGCCCGCACACGCTGCGCCACACGTTCGCGACCCACGTCCTCTCCGGCGGCTGCGACCTGCGCGTCCTGCAGGAGATGCTCGGCCACGCGGACGTGGCGACGACCCAGGTTTACACGCATCTCTCGGGCGAGCGCCTGCGCGACGTGTACTTCAGCGCGCACCCGCGCGCTTCGGTCGGCTGATCGGTTCTGAGCCGCTTAGCTCCTCCTTCGTTGCGGCTTAGGTCCCGCTTTGGATGTCGCGTGAGACTGCGCACGGCCCTGGACTCGAGGGCCTGTTTTTGTGCTGGCTTTGTGCCGGCCTGCATGTTCTTCACAGTCTTGCGGCCTACGATCCGCAGCCGGCCATAGCGATACACCGGAAAGCAAGAAGGAGCTCCGTGCCAACTCAGCAAACCGCTCGCCTCGACCGCAAGCCGCACAGGCTGCGCGCTACCGTCGCGCTTCTCATCATCGCTGTAGCCGCGCTCGGCGTGGCTGCCTGCGGGGGGACGAGCGCACCGAAGACCACCGCGTCGTCGCACTCGACCGCGAGCACCGGTGCGACCGGCTCCTCGTCGGCGAAGCGCTCGACCAGCGCCTTCACCGCTTGCCTGAAGGCGCACGGCGCCTCGTTCTCGAACGGGGGCGGCTTGCGGCCCGGCGGCGGCGGCTTCGGGCCCGGCGGCAGCGGTGGTGCTGGCGGCGAGCGGCGGGGCTCCACAGTTCCGGCGCGGCGCCACGGGACCGAGCGGCGCATTCGGCGGCGGGAACTCGAAGTTCGCGAAGGCGTTCGCCGCCTGCGCGAGCCTGCGGCCGAGCGGGGGCTTCTTCGGCGGCGCGCGCGGCGGTGTCAGCAGCACTGCGCTCACCGCGTATCGCAACTGCCTGAAGCTGCACGGCGTGAGCTTGCCGACTCGCCCGAGGGCGGGCGCGACCGGAGCCACTGGCACGAGCGGCTCGTTCAACTCGTCGAGCGCGAAGGTGAAGGCGGCGCTCGCGGCGTGCGCGCCGCTGCGACCGCGCTTCGGCGGCGCCACGGGGCCCAGTGGCAGCACTGGACCCTCCTCCGCGAGCTAGGACGCGGCGCGGGTGAAGCGGACGCTCCGGACCGGCTTGCGCTCGAAGCGAGCGCTCCTCTACGCGGGGATGGTCGTGATCATCGCGCTCGCGGTCGGCTTTGGGCTCGACTCGGTGTTCGCGAGCTCTGGCAGCACGGCGGCGGTGACGCGCACGGCAACCGTCGCGCGCGGGACCATCCAGGCGGTCGAGACCGCCTCGGCAAACGTCGGCTCCGCGACCACGACATCGCTCAGCTTCTCGACTAGCGGCACGCTCACTGCGGTTGACGTGGCTGTCGGCGACAAGGTCACGGCGGGCGAGAAGCTGGCGACGATCAACGCCACGCAGGCGCGGCAGAGCCTTGCCTCCGCCAAGACCGCGCTCGCTGCCGCCGAGCAGAACCTCGCGGACGCGCAGGCGGGCGGCAGCAGCTCGCAGCTGGAGCAGAACAAGGCGAACCTCTCCTCGGCCCAGATCACGCTCCAGTCCGACGAGCAGCAGTTGACCTCCGACAACCAGGCGCTCGCGACGGCGAAGACGCAGCTGAAGACCGATGAGACGCTGGGCTGCCCGCCCGCGACGAGCTCATCGTCATCCGCCGCGCGCGGTGGCTCGTCCAGCGGCAGCTCTGCGTCCAGTACCAGCTCGTCCTCGTCATCCTCGGGCTTCGGGCTCGGGCTCGGGGCTCAGGGGGCTCGGCGCACGCGGCCGCGGCCGGCGGCGGCTCGTCCGCGCAGTCGAGCGCGACGACCGAGGCGGCGAGCGCGATCACGACAACCGGTGCGACGCTGAACGGCCTGCTCAATCCGGGCGGCGTCGACACGAGCTACTACTTCGAGTACGGGACGAGCTCCGCGCTCGGCTCGTCCACTGCGACGACCGACGGCGGAGCGGGTAGCTCCAACGAGAGCGTCAGCGCAGGCATCACCGGACTGTCCGCCGGCACGACCTATTACTACGAGCTGGTGACATCGAGCTCGGGCGGCATCAGCTACGGCGGCCAGCAGAGCTTCACGACGGCCTCGCCGCCGAATGCCGTCACCGGCTCGGCGACGAGCACGACGACGACCGCCGTCACGTTGACCGGCACAGTCAATCCCGGCGGGCCAATCGACCACCTATTCGTTCGACTACGGCACCAGCTCCAAGCTCGCGAGCTCAACGCCGGCCGCAAGCGCCGGCTCGGGTACCGCGAACGCCTCGGTGAGCGAGGTCGTGACGGGCCTCAAGCCCGACACCTCCTACGTCTTCCGACTGGTGGCGACGAGCTCGCTCGGCACGTCGAAGCGGCGTCGTCGAGTCGTTCACCACTTCTGAGAGCTCGTGTGCGTCCGACCGCTCGACGATCACGACCGACGAGCAGACGGTCTCTCGCCAGAAGCTGACCGTCGCGCAGCAGAAGCAGAGCATCACGGCGACCGAGGCGGGCAACGCGGTCAACTCGGCCACGGTCAGCCAGGACCAGGCGACGGTCAGCCAGGACCAGGAGACCGTCGACCAGGACAATCAGGCGCTCTCGGAGACGACGCTGATTGCGCCGGTTGACGGCACCGTAACGGCCCTCAACGGCACCGTCGGCGAGACGGTCAGCGGCTCGAGCAGCGCCAGCTCCTCGAATGGCTCGAGCTCGTCCGGCAGCGGCGGGTCCGGCAGCGGGCGCCGGCGCCTCGGCCGCGAGCTCCGGCTCGGGCTCGTCGTCCAACTCGTCGTCGTCTTCCGGTTTCGTCACGATCGAGAACGTCGACAAGCTCGACGTCGTCGCCGCGTTCGCGGAGGCCGACATCTCGAACGTCAAGGTCGGCGACACGGCGACGATCAGCTTCCCGGCGCTTACGGACGTGAACGTCGAGGGAACAGTCACGTCCGTCTCACCGACCTCGACGGTCTCGAGCAACGTCGTCACCTACAACGTGACGGTCACGCTCGGCGATCCCCCGTCATCTGTGCGGCTCGGAATGACGGCCAACGTCGACGTCATCACGGCGACTGCGACGAACGTCATCATCGTCCCGAACGCGGCCGTCACGACGACCGGCAACACGTCAACGGTGACGGTGCTGCAAGGCGGTAAGCAGGTCGTCAAGCCGGTCGTGATCGGCCTCGTCGGCAGCTCGGAGACGGAGCTCCTCAGTGGGGTCACCGTCGGCGCGACGGTCGTCGAGTCGACTGCGACCGCGGCCGCCGGCGCAACGACGGGAACTTCCGCCACGGGCGCCGGCGGGGGCGCCTTCTTCCGCGGTGGCGGCGGCGGTGGCTTGTTCGGCGGCGGCGGTCTCGGCGGATGAGCTCGGCCGAGCCGACGGCGCCGGTCCACGGCACGGTTCGGACGGCCACGATCGATCGTCGCGCGTCACGGCCGATCATCGCGATGCGCCATATCTCCAAGACCTACGCGACCGGCGAGGCCGAGGTCCACGCAGTGCGGGACGTCTCACTGACGGTCGAGCGGGGCGACTTCGTCGCGATCATGGGCGCCTCGGGCTCGGGCAAGTCGACGATGATGAACATCATCGGCTGCCTCGACGTGCCGACGCAGGGCTGGTACTGGCTTGACGGCGTCGACGTGCGGCTGCTCGACGAAGCCGCACTCGCGGAGGTCCGCAGCCGCAAGATCGGCTTCGTCTTCCAGTCCTACAACCTGATTCCGCGCACGAGCGCGCTCGCCAACGTCGAGCTGCCGCTCGCCTACGCCGGGGTTCACCGCCACGAGCGACGCGAGCGGGCGATCGCGGCGGTCGCGGCGGTCGGCCTCACCGAGCGCATGTCCCACATGCCGAGCGAGATGTCCGGCGGCCAGCAGCAGCGGGTGGCTGTTGCGCGCGCGCTCGTCACCAACCCGGCGATGATTCTCGCCGACGAGCCGACCGGCAATCTCGACACCACTGCCGCCGAGGACGTGATGCGCATCTTCTCGCGCCTGAACGCCGAGGGCCGGACCGTGGTGCTGATCACCCATGAGGCGGACATCGCCGCGTTCGCGAAGCGCGTCATCCGCCTGCGCGACGGTCAGATCGTCGAGGACTACCGCGACGTTGCGGTCGGCGAGCTCCCGCCGCGACTTCGCAGCGAGCGGACGATTCGCACTGTCGGCCACGACGCATGAGCTGGCTCGACAACATCCGCATCGCGATCGCCGGCGCGACGACGAACAAGCTGCGCTCGCTGCTGACGATCCTCGGCGTGCTGATCGGCGTCGGCGCGGTGATCATCCTCGTCGCGGTCGGCACGGGCTCCTCGGCGCAGGTGCAGGCGAACATCGATCGCCTGGGGACGAACACGCTGACCGTGTTCAGCACCGGCCGCTTCGGCGGGCGCTCGACGACCGGGACGCAGTCGAGCTTCGCGACGATGACGCTCGCCGACGTCCAGCAGATCGAGCAGCAACCCGACGTGCAGTCGGTCTCCCCGGTCAGCTCGACGTCGGTGACTGGGACCTACAACGGCGCCAGCGACTCGTCGGTGACGGTGACCGGAAGCACGCCGTCCTACCTGAGCGCCAGCTCGTACACGGTTGCCGCGGGGAGCTCTTTCACCTCCTCGGAGGTGACGGGCCGCGAGCGCGTAGCCGTGATCGGACAGACGGTCGTCTCGGACCTCTTCGGCACCGCGAACCCGATCGGGCAGACGATCCAGCTCGGGTCCGCGAGCTTCGAGGTCATCGGCGTCCTTGCATCCAAGGGCTCGAGCGGCATCACCGACCAGGACAACGTCGTCATCGCGCCCTACACCGCCGTGCAGGATGAGCTGACCGGCGAGTCCTCCTCGTTCAGCGAGCTACTGATCCAGGGGCGCTCGTCGTCAACGCTCAGCACCGTCGAGAGCGAGGTGGAGACGATCCTCGCGGCGGCGAACAACACGACCGTGGCGAACCTCCCGTTCAGCATTCTCAACCAGGCGAGCCTCCTCTCGACGGCCGAGTCGACGTCGAGCACGTTCACCGTCCTGCTCGCCGCGGTCGCCGGCGTCTCGCTGCTCGTCGGCGGGATCGGGGTGATGAACATCATGCTCGTCTCGGTCACCGAGCGCACCCGCGAGATCGGCATCCGCAAGGCGATCGGCGCGCGCAAGTCGGCGATCCTCGGTCAGTTCCTCTACGAGGCGGTCTTCCTGTCGCTGATCGGCGGCCTCGCCGGGGTCGTCGTCGGCGTCATCGGCTCGCAGTTCGAAATCGACGGCGTACAGCCGGTCATCGCGCCCTACTCGATCTTCCTGGCGCTCGGCGTCTCGGTCGCCGTCGGTGTGTTCTTCGGCTTCTATCCCGCGAACCGCGCGGCGTCGCTACGGCCGATCGACGCCCTTCGCTACGAATGACGACTCGAGGTGGACGATGACAGAGCTCGATGACGATCCGATGAGCGCGCGTTCGCAGGCCGCCGGCGCTCAGCCGCCGCCGGCGCCGCCCGCCGGCACCGATCCCGCCGAGCTGGGGGAGCCCGAATGGCCCGCGCAGACGGCGAAGAGCACGCTGCGCTTCTCGAAGCCGACGGCGATCCTCGGTGCGCTCGTGCTCCTGGCGGGCGGCTTCTGGGGCGGGATCACGCTCGAGAAGGACGACGGAAGCTCCTCGAGCTCCGGCTTCGCCGGGCTCGCCTCTGCCTTCCGCGGCGCCCGCGGGGGCGCGGGTCGGGCGGCTCGGGGGCGTCCTCCTTCCGTTCGGCGTTCTCGGGCGCCTCGTCGAACGAGGCGATCGGCACGGTGACCGACGTGATCGGCAAGACGCTCTATGTGACGAGCACGAGCGGGAGCCTCGTCAAGGTGACGCTCGCTCCGTCGACGGCCATCACCCGCAACTCGAAGTCCACGCTCTCGAACCTCAAGGTCGGCGACAGCGTCGTCGTCTCCGGCGTCAAGGCCGGGAATGGTCAGCTGACCGCCTCATCGATCTCCGCGACCGCCGCGGGCGTCAGTGCCGGCGGCGGTCTCGCGGGCCTCTTTGGCGGTGGCGGCGGGACGGGCGCCACCGGGTCCAGCGGCTGAGCAGTCGAATCAGCGCGCGGTCGGAGCGATCAGCGAGCGGCCCGCAGTTATTCCGATTCGAGCCCTGAGGGGTCCTCGGCCAGCGCGTTCGGCTCGAGCGCGGGCAGGCGAACTGTGAAGGCCGCCCCGCTCGGCTGACCCGGGCGCGCCTCGACGCGGCCGCCGTGGGCAGCGGTGATAGCAGCGACGATCGCGAGGCCGAGGCCGGCACCGCCGGTCGTGCGAGCGCGCGACGGATCGAGCCGGTAGAAGCGGTCGAAGATCGCGGCGCCCGCGTCCGACTCGAGCCCGGGGCCGTCGTCGGCAACCTCGATGACGGCGAGCTCGCCCTCCTTGCTCACGTGGACGGCGGCGGCGGTGCCTTCCGGCGTGTGCGCACGCACGTTGGCGAGCAGGTTGTCGACGACCTGTCGCAGCGCGGAGCGGTCGCCGAGCACCTCGACGGCGCGCTCCGCTTGGAGGCGGATCGGCCAGGCCGGCCCGACGGTCAGCGAGGTCTCGATCGCCTCGCTGACGAGTCCGACGAGCTCGACCGGCTCGGGCGTCAGCAGCTCGTGCTCGTCGAAGCGAGCCAATAGCAGGAGATCCTCGATCAGGCGCGTCATCCGTTCGGATTCCCGTGCGATGCCGTCCATCACGCGCGTCAGGTCGGCTCGGTCCTGCGCCGCGCCCTGCTGGAAGGCCTGGGCGTAGGAGGAGATCGCGGTGATCGGCGTGCGCAGCTCGTGCGAGGCGTCCGCAACGAAGCGACGCAACCGATTCTCGGAGGCCGACAGCTGCGTCACCGTCTCGTGGATCTGCTCGAGCATGACGTTCAGCGCACTGGATACGCGGCCGACCTCGGTCGCCGGGTTCTCGATCGGGATTCGCTCAGCCAGGTCGCCGGCGCTGATCGCCGCCGCGGTCCGCTCGACATCGTTGAGTGGCCGCAGCCCGACGCGAACCAGCGCGCGGCCGAGCCCGAGCGCCGCCATCAGCACTGCGAGCGTGATCACCCCCTCGAGCGCGAGCAGGCGCGCCAGCGAGCTGTCGAGGCTGCTCTGGGGCTGCGCGACGAGAAGGATGTCCCCACGCGGGAGACTCTGAGCTCGCACGCGAAACGGAGGGCCGCTCGCTGCGCTCGAGCTCGTTGTGAAGTACACGGTCGCCGGCGCGAAGCTCGCCCGGCGGGTCGGCTTGAAGCCGGGGATCTGCTGCGGGATCTTCGGCTCGTAGGATTTGTTGCCCGCCTCGTAGGCGGCGCAGCGTTCGCCGTTCACGATCTTGCCGGCCGACGATCGCACCTCGATGAACATGCCGGGGGCGCTCTGGCGCCCGATCGCGCAGAAGAGCGTCGAGTTGAACGCGAAGTGACGCTGTGGGAACGGCGGCAGCGGGATCGCGCGATTGAGGTGCGCAGGGTGGATCGCTTCCCCGGCAACCGGTACGTGCGCTGCTTCGAGGGTCGCGTCGAGGTGCCCGTAGAGGTAGGAGCGAAACGACAGGTAGACGGCGGCATCGGCGCCCACGAGCGCGGCGAGCGTAACCGCCCCGATCGCAAGCAGCAGGCGTCCGCGCAGGGAGAGCCGGCGGATCACGGGTTGTCGCGCAGCACGTAGCCAACGAGACGTATCGTCTGGATCAGCGGTGGACCGAGCGCGCCCAGCTTCTTGCGCAGGTAGCCGATGTAGGTCTCGACGATCGCCGGGTTGCCGCCGAAGTCGTAATGCCAGACGTGGTCCATTATCTGGTTCTTCGAGAGCACCTTGCGCGGGTTCAAGAGGAACAGGCGCAGGATGTTGAACTCGGTCGCCGTCAGCTTGACGGGCGTTCCCGCGCGCCAGACCTCATGGCTCTCCTCGTCCATGACGAGGTCGGCGAAACGCAGCCTCTGATCGGTCTCCGCGGGATGGCGCCGGCGCAGGATCGCGTGCACCCGCGCGACCACCTCGACCAGCGAGAACGGCTTGATGACGTAGTCATCACCGCCGATGCTGAGACCCGCAACCCGGTCGTTCACCGATGACTTCGCTGTCAGGAACAGCACCGGGACGTCGATGCCGCCGTTGCGGATGCGACGCGTGACCTCGAGGCCGTCGATGTCGGGCAGCATCACGTCGAGCACGAGCAGGTCGAACGGCGACTCGCTCACGAGCGTGAGCGTGTCCTCGCCGGTATGCGCGGTGGTGACGTCGAAACCCTGGAAGCGCAGCGTCATCGCGACCGAGTCGGTGATCGACGGCTCGTCGTCGACGACGAGGATCCTCGCGCTGGAACTGCTTCGCGACACCGCAGCCGGAGTATCGCCGATCGAGCTGGCAGCCCGCTGAAGGCAAGCTGAGAGCCAGCGCAAGAAAGCGGCACCACCCGGGCCGCCGGGCAGTTGTCTCAGCGCCCGCAACGGGCAGGCTGACGTCCCGGATTAGGATCACGCGATGGGTCGCCGCGCGTTCGTCATCGTGATCGATGCCTGCGGCATCGGGGCGCTGCCCGATGCCGCGGACTACGGCGATGCAGGCGCGAATACGCTCGCCCACGTCGCCGAGATGGCCGGTGGCCTCGAGCTCCCGGTGCTCGGCGCTTCGGTCTCGGCTCGATCCTGCCGCTGGCGGGCGTCGCGCCCGCGAAGCACCCGGTCCTGCACGGGCGGCTAAGCGCCCAGGGTCCGGGCAAGGACTCGACCGCCGGACATTGGGAGCTGATGGGAGTCGTCGCTGCGGTTGCGCCGCCCGCCTATCCCGATGGCCTTCCGCCCGAGCTGCTGGCCGAGGTGGAGCAGGCGGTTGGCCGCGGCGTGATCTGCAACCGGCCCTACAACGGCATCGCCGCGATCGATGACTACGGCGCCGAGCACCTCGAGAGCGGCAGGCCGATCCTCTACACCTCACAGGACTCGGTGATTCAGCTCGCCTGCCACGAAGCCGTGATGCCGGCAAGCGAGCTCTACGCGGCCTGCGCCCGCGTGCGCGAGTGCGTCAGCGTCGGGCGCGTGATCGCGCGTCCGTTCAGCGGCGATCCGGGCGCGTTCGAGCGCACGCTTGGACGCCACGATTTCGCGCTCGCGCCGCCGGCGCGCAGCTACCTCGTGGCGCTCCAGGACGCTGGGATCTCGGTTCACGCGGTCGGCAAGGTGGGCGACCTATTCGCCGAGGTTGGAATCGACGCGACAGTACCCAGGCGGGTCGAATGCGCAGGCGCTCGCGAGCATCAGCAAGCTCGTGCGCGATCTCGACGCCGGCTTCGTGCTCGCGAACCTGATCGAGACCGACCAGGTCTACGGCCACCGCAAGGACGTGACGGGCTTTCACGGCGCGCTGCGCGAGATCGACGCCGCGGTCGGCGGCTGGCGCGGCGTGCTCGGAGCTGATGACATGCTCGTCCTGACGGCCGATCACGGCTGCGACCCCGCGGCGGCACACACCGACCACACGCGCGAGAGCGTGCCGCTGCTCGCGAGCTTCGAAGGTCACGGCGGTCGTCGCCACGACGGCGTGCTCGCCGATGTCGGCGCCAGCGCCTACGCATGGCTCGCCGGCGAGCAGGCGAGCGATCTTCCCGGGGACTCGTTCCTTGCCTGAGCTGCCCGAAGTCGAGACGATCCGCGGCCAGCTCGCCCCGGTCGTCGAGGGCCAGCGCATCCGCGAGGTCGCGATCCTCGACCCGCGCTGGTCCGCACCGATCGAGGCGGCCGTGCTCGAGCAGGCGGTGCGCGGTCGCGCGGTGGAGCGGCTCGCGCGCCGCGGAAAGTACCTCGACTGGCAGCTGAGCGGCGAGCTTCACCTGCTGATGCACCTGCGGATGACCGGCACGCTGCTACTCGACCCGGCGCAGACACCGCCCTACACGCGCGTACGGATGCTGGTCGGTGACCACACGCTCCACTTCAGCGACCCACGCCGGTTCGGCACGGGCCAGCTCCTCGCCGGCGACGACCAGCTCGAGCTGTTCCTCGCCTCGCGCCTCGGGATCGAGCCATTCGACGAGGGCTTCGACGGCCAGCTGCTCCGTACGCTCGCGCGCGGGCGCCGCGCTCCGATCAAGTCCTTCCTGCTCGACCAGCGCAACGTCGCGGGCGTCGGCAACATCTACGCCGACGAGGCGCTCTTTCGCGCCGGCATCCATCCGCTGCGCGCCGCGGGCGCACTTGCGCCCAAGCAGTACGCGCGCCTCGCGGACGCGGTCCGGGAGGTCCTCGCGGCCGGGGTCGACGCGAAGGGAGCCTCGATCGACGATTTCCGCCACCTCGATGGAGCGCGCGGCAGCTTCCAGGACCGCTTCCTCGTCCACCGCCGCGCTGACGAGCCATGTCCGGACTGTGGCGGTGAGATCTCGAAGATCACGGTCGGCGGCCGCGGCACCTACCTGTGCAGACACTGCCAGCCGATTCCCCGGCGCGGGCGCAAATAGAGCGCATCGGCGGTCACACGTTGCGGACGTGTGACCGAGTCTTTGGGGGAGCGTGGAGCGCTGCTGATCGTAGCCCGGCGCCACATGCGGCCTCGGCCTGCCGCATCCGCGCGGATCAAGGCCGCTGCTGATGGGAGTCTTCGGCGGTTCGTTTGGAGTTCGCGCGTTACCGTCGGGCTCTGCGTCCCGCAAGCTGGCGGAGACTTGTAGCCCTCGCTCTCGCCCTCGCCCTCGCGATGCGGTGCCTGGACGCGTGCGGGGTGGCCGGCGTGTCCTGGCGGGCGGGCTGGTCCGCCTCGTCATAGGGCTTGCGTTGGGCTTGCGTGCGTTCTGCGGCGGCGCAGCGACTGCAGCGCAGGTGGCGGACTGGTGGGCTGACCTCTACGAGGCGGTTGATGGGGGCGGTGAAGGTGAGGTATTCGTCGCTTTCGATGATGTGCTCGGCGCACAGGCCGGCGCCGCAGCGTCCGCAGATTGCGACGGCGGGTGTGGTGTGCGGGTGGCAGTCGAGGCAGTTCATGGTGTGCTCACAGGTTCGTGGAGGGATGGTCGCGGCGAGGTGCGTTCCCGCGCGGTCATGGTGGTTGTGGGCTCGTGGGGCCACCAGCGCCGGTGTAGCCACAGCGCGACGTAGACGAGCGAGACGAGCACCGGTACTTCGATCAGCGGGCCGACGACGCCGGCGAGCGCCTGGCCAGAGCTTGCGCCCCAGACGCCGACGGCGACGGCGATGGCGAGCTCGAAGTCGTTGGAGGCGACGGTGAACGCGAGCGTCGCGGTCTTCGCATAGCCGAGGCGCATGGCGCGTCCAATGAGGAAGCCAAGCACCCACATGCCGGCGAAGTAGGCCAACAAGGGGAGGGCGATGCGGGCGACGGTGAGCGGTGCGGCGGTGATGTGGTTGCCCTGGATGGCGAACAGCAGGACGATGGTGAAGAGCAGTCCGTAGAGGGTGATTGGCGCGATGCGCGGGATGACCGTCGACTCGAACCACTCGCGGCCGTGGCGGCGAAGCCCCCAGCGTCGGGTGAGATAGCCGGCGGCGAGCGGGATGCCGAGGAAGATGAGGACGGTGCGGGCGACCTCCCAGATGCCGACCGAGAAGCCCTGGGTGTTCAGGCCGAGCAGGTGCGGCAGCTCGTTGAGGTAGAACCAGCCGAGCAGCGCGTAGGCGACGACCTGGAAGATGGCGTTGAAGACGACGAGGATCGCGGCGCGGTCGCGGTCGCCACCCGCGAGGTCGTTCCAGACCAGCACCATCGCGATGCAGCGCGCCAGCCCAACGACGATGACACCGGTCCGGTAGGCGGGCTGGTTTGCGAGGAACAGCCACGCGAGCGCGAACATCAGCGCCGGGCCGATGACCCAGGAGAGAAACAGTGAGACGCCGAACATGCGCCCGTCGCCGCGCATCTTCCCGATGTCCTCGTAGCGGACATTGGTCAGGACCGGGTACATCATCAACAGCAGCCCGAGCGCGATCGGCAGGCTGACCGTCCCGACCTGCAGCGTATTCAGCGCGCCGTTGAGGCCTGGCACGAGCGAGCCCAGGCCGAGACCGGCTGCCATCGCGCTGGCAATCCACAGCGGCAGGAAGCGGTCGAGCGTGGACAGGCGCCGGATGACCGCCACCTCCTCCTCGGGGACCGCGGGAGACTTCAGCTCAACCATGCAGCGAGCTCCTCGAACTCGTCCGGGGCGATCGAGTAGTAGACCCAGCGATGGCGCCGCTCGACGGTGACAAGGCCCGCTTCCACGAGCTTGTTGACGTGGTAGGAGAGCGTCGACTGGGGAACGTGGAACAGCGGAATCAGCTGGCACTGGCAGAGCGGTTCGCCATTGCGGCGGAGGACGTCAAGCAAGCTCACACGCAGCGGCTCCGCGAGCGCCCCACCCAGCACGGCGATGCGCTCCGTATCGAGCGACGCGTCAAGCGGCGTCGACGGCCCGGCGCACGATGCGGCGGGCGGACCAGCAGGAGATGTCGCGACTGATGTGCTCATATCGAAATAGGTTGGTACGACCAGGCTAGGCCGACGGCTGGCCCGCACGCATCCGCATTCCGCCGCAGCTCCCTGCGGAAAGTGCGCAGGCCCGCCCGTGACGACCGCCTGCAGCAACGCAGGACCCGGCTCCAGCGTGACGCGTGAGCGGGAATCAACTTGCCGGCGTCAGCCTATGGCGCCCTTTCGCGCCGCCCCTCCCCCGAGCGTGGAGCACGGCCGCTGGGCACCTCGACAACGCCGACTCGAAACGCAGCCGACCAGCGGCGATATGTCGGTGGACGCCCGACTGCGTCGGCGGGCCGCCCAGGCGACCGCGACGGGCTGCCAGTCACGCCGCCGCTTATCGGAGGAGCGGAGCAGCAGCTGTCGCGGTTTCGTGTTGGTGTCGGCTCAGGAGAGCACGCGGCGGCGGAAGTTGCGTAGTCCGATGCCGAGGAACAGCGCGCTGAAGCCGATTAGCGCCGGATAGATGACGTAGAGGTGCATGTGCGCGGCGTTGGTGAAGGCCGCCCGCATGCCCTCGTTGACATAGATCAGTGGGTTGACGAGCACGATCGTCTGTAGCCAATGCCATCCGTCGAGCGTGACTGGGGAGAGCCTCGTCCATTGGTAGTAGGTGCCGCCGAGGAACGTGATCGGGAGCACGACGAAGCCGAACATCAGGCCGATGTTGCGCGGCTCGAAGGTCGTCCCGAGCAGCAGTCCGAGCGCGGTCATCGCGATGCATGCAAGCGGAACGAGCGTCACGATGACCGGCCAGTGCAGTGAGATGTCGGCCGACACTCCTGCGGCGTGGACGACCGAAGCGATCGGCAGGACGATCGCGGCCGAGATGAGCCCCTGCACCGATCCGGAGAGGACCTTCGAGAGCGCCACCAGCCAGATCGGGCACGGCGCCTGCACGCGGTCCTCGATCTCGCGCGTGTAGCCGAACTCGGTCGCCATCTGCAGTGCCACGGACTGCACGCCCTGAAACATGATCGAGATGCCCACCACGCCGGGGACCAGCACCGTGGCGAACGGAGCCGGCGCCGTCGCGCCGCCGCCGATCTGCTGGCCGATCTTCGGAAACACGAACAGGAACACGAAGCACAGCAGGAACGGCTGCACCAGCGTGCGACGACGAACTCGCCCGCGTGCTTCCTGAGAACCACGAGGTCACGCAGGATCAGTGCCCCCAGCGCCGCCCGGCTCGCGTCGAATGCCGAGCGCTTGTCGGTGACCGAGATCACGTGCCCGTGATCGGTGGCGAGGTCCGTCGTCGCCATTACTCGCGCAGCGCCTTGCCGGTGAGGCTGATGAACACCGTCTCGAGGCTCGGCTCAGTGACCGAGAGATCGAGCAACATCGAAGCCGGCATCCTCGACCGCGCCGACGACGCGGGGAACCAGCCGATCAGCGCCCTTGACGTAGAGCTCGACCCCGCCGTCCACCAACCGCGAGCGAGTGACGCCGGCGATCGCTCGCGTCGAGCGCCGCCGCCAACGCCTCGTGGTCGCCGGTGGCCCTGACTGTGACGATCGTGTCGACGCCAACGCTCTGCCTCAACCGAGCGGGCGTATCGAGCGCGATGATCTTGCCGTGATCCATGATCGCCACACGCCCACAGAGCTGCTCGGCCTCCTCCATGTAATGCGTGGTCAACATGATCGTCTGCCCTTCGGCATTCAGTTCGCCCAGCAGGTCCCATAGCGCCAGGCGCCCCTGCGGGTCAAGGCCGGCGGTCGGCTCGTCCAGAAACAGCACCGCGGGACGGTGAAAGATCGAGCGCGCCACCATCAGCCGCTGGGCCATCCCACCCGAGAGCGCATAGATCGAGGCCTTAGCCCAATCCGAAAGCTGGAACTGCTCAAGGAGCTGGTCCGCCACGCGGCGTGACTCGCGCGCACCGATGCCGAACAGCCGACCATGGAAGTACAGGTTCTCCCAGACCGTGAGCTGCCGGTCGAGCGTGTTCTGCTGACTGACGATGCCAAGGATCTGCTTCGCCAGCGACGGATGAGCAACCACGTCGATACCACCCACGAACGCCTGCCCCGATGTCGGGATGACGCGCGTCGTCAGCATCCCGGCCGTGGTCGTCTTACCAGCCCCGTTAGGCCCCAACAAGCCAAAGATCTCGCCGCTCGCGACACTCAGGTTGAGCCCGTCAACCGCCCGAAAATCCGCGCCCGCATAGACCTTCGTCAACTCGACCGTGCGGATCACACCATCAGCCACACCCGAGCCGCCATACGACCGGTCCGCCAGAGACTGGCTCAACACCACCAGGGCAGCCTAGCCGCTGCCTCCCCCCACGAGCTCACGGACCCGACCCGACCACCGGCTCCCCGACCAGACGATCAGGAGACCCGGCAACGCTCTGAGCCAGGCCGGGTTTGCCGGCTACCAGACACCCCAGCCTGCAGGAAGTGCCAGTTGAGCAGGCGCCTCCGCGCCTGACGCGCGGGGTGCGCGAACAGCAGTCGTCTGCCGATGCTTCCTTGGGGAGACGAGCTCAGGTCTGGTCAGTCGGCGAGGCGTGCTGTGACGTCGCCGGCGACGGTGTGGCCGTGGATGCGGACTATGCGGTCGCGGTCCTCCTCGGGCACAGTGGGCACCAGGTTTTCCAGATCGCCACGCCAGACGCCGCCGTATAGCTCGACGTGGGTGCCTTGTGCTACGAGCACGTCGACATCGCGAATGATCGCGTAGGCGTTGATGTCGATCTCGGCGGGGGCGCTCTTGGTCTGCGAGAGGTCAATCGTGACATCACCAAGGAGCGCGACGGCGATCAGCTCATCTTCTACCTCCCAGGCGTGGGCGCGCTTTCCGTGCCGTCCGCCCTCAAAGATCGGCTCGAGCCCGAGAAACCATCGGCGGCGCTTACCCGCTGCGGTGTCCGGCTTGTCGTCGTGTGTCATTGCGTCTAGCAGCCTTTCGATTGGCCGGCTGTTGCTTGACTCTATCAAGTAGTTTAGGCTCTTGTTGTGCCCCCGAGCCGTGACGACGTGCGAGCAATGGTGACCGCCCTCTTTACGCTGAACGCCGGCCTCGACCGGGCGCGGCGCCGCAGCAAAGGCGCGAGCACGTTGAGCTTGCTGCAGGTCCTGTCCAACCGCCACGGCATCCGGCCCTCAGAGATCGCGGCGCTGCTGCAAGTCCACCCATCCATGGTCACGCGGCAGTTGCAGGAGCTCGAGGATGCCGGCTACGTTGACATAGCCGCGAACCCGGCTGACGCCCGCTCCTTTCTAGTCAGGCTCACCCAAGCCGGCGAGGCCGAGCAGCAGCACCTGCGCCAGATCGGACTGGACCGATTCGCGTTGTTCGTAGACGAATGGGAGCCCGAAGACGTGCGGACACTCACCACGCTGCTCGAAAAGCTCGAACGCTCAAAAGCCGCCGTCGCCAGCCGCGAGCGACAACTCGCTCACGACCGCAGGTCCACCCGAGCGCGTCAACGACCCGCCGAAATCGGCGCCCACAACCACCCCCGCCGAGCCGCGCGACACCAGGGCAACCCCAGTGACCACGGCTCCCAGCCCGCCCCCGCCGCACCCTAGACCACTCTCCGAAACGCGACAAACCCGCCGCGGCTTTCCGCAAAAGGCGCGCGTTGTCCCCGCGCATGCTTTCGAAGGACGTTGTTGCATATCATCACCGCCCCGAACCGAAACTGCGATCGAGGGGATGCTGATGTTGGGCGTTGAGTCGCACGATGAGCTGTACCCGCTGCTTGCGCGCGCTGGAAAGCCGCGGCCGTTCTCGGCTGGTGAGATCGTGTTCGAGAAGGGTGACCACGGCGACGTGATGTTCATCGTCGTGAGTGGCACGGTGGTCCTGAAGGACGGCGATCAGACCTACGACACCGTCACGGCCCCGGGGCTGTTCGGCGAGATGGCGCTGATCGAGTCAAAGCCGCGGGCACTCAGCGCCGTCGCGGAAGATGACGTCGAGCTCGTCGAGATCCCCGCGCGGACCTTCTGGGTCCTCGTCCACGAGACGCCCTATTTCGCGCAGCTGGTGATGTCCGTCATGGCAGACCGGCTGCGTCGTGCCAGCGGGACCGCCTGACGGGGACCGTCCGGCCGACGCTAAAAAGTCGGACTCGGACTTCCCGAGTTCAGGTAGCTGGTTGCGATCTCCTGTGCGGCCTCATGACTTTCCGGCAGCCCTGTGACGGCGGCCAGGAAGCGGTCGCGGTCGAGCGCGAGCAGGCGCGACGGCACGACTGTGCGCACGGTGGCCGTACGGGGCACGTCGCGCAGTAGCGCGATCTCGCCGAAGGCATCGCCCTGGCCGAGGCGCGCTTGAAAGACGCCGTCCTTGACGACCTCGACCTCCCCTTCGGCGATCAAGAACCAGAGATCTCCGGGATCCCCCTGGCGAATCACGGCCGTGTCGGCCGGGACCACGATCTCGCGGAGCGCGCGGGTCAATGACTCGGTGACGCCGATCGGCATCGGCGCAAAGATCGGGTTGGCGCGCAGCAGCTGAAAGCTCTGCCCCGGAACCGGCGCGCCGGCCTCGAGGTTGCGCAGCGACCGCCGGCTGAGCACGGCGACGAACGGCAGGAACATGCCGCAGGCAACCAGCGCGCCCTTCGTTCCGAGCGATGCGACCAGCGCCGGAGCGACGATTGCCCCGATCCCGATGCCGGCGACGAAGGCGGTCTCCAAGACTCCGAGCACGCGCGAGAGCACGCGATCTTCGACTAGACGTTGCAGCAGGGTCAGCGCGGTCCCCCTGACCAGCGCGTAGCAGAGCCCAACAGCTGCCCACGCAACAAGCGCCGTGGCCGGGGCCGGCGCGACGCCGGCAATGATCAACGGCAGGCACAGCGCACAGGCGCCCACGAGCACCGTCGAGACAGGGACCGCCCGCTCGAGCAGCGCGATCGTGACGCCGCCGGCGAGCACTCCGCCCGCAGCGTATGCCGCGCTCAGATAGCCAACTCCCGCGGCCCCGGCGTGCAGGACGCCGATTGCGGTCACGACGACGAGCACATTGGCGATGCCGCCCGTTACCGAGAGGCTTGCAAGTAGGAGCACGAGCAGGCGAAGCTGGTGCTGTCCGCTGACAGTGTGAAATCCGCTGGCAATCTCGCGACGCAGTCCGAGCTGCGTACGGCGTCTTGCTCCGCGAGCGTCATGCGGGAGCGCAGCGATCATCCAGAGGCTGAACAGGTACGCGACCGCGCAGGCTGCGACCACCGCCTGGGTGCTCGTGACCGCGATCATCACACCGCCCACGCCGGCACCGATCAGAAAGCCGACGTTGTCGAGCGAGCTGAGGACGGCGTTGGCGCTCGATGCCTCGCTCGGGACACGAGACAGCGCGGGGATCAGCGCCGCGCGCGCCGGCTGGTTCGCCGTCGACACCATGCTGTAGACGACTGCCAAGGCGAACACGACCGCGGCCCCGGCGTGCGTCCCGATCGCAGCGGCAGCGCCGGCCAGGAGGGCCGTGCGGACCGTGTTGGTCACCAGCAGGACTCGCTCCCGCGAATGCCGGTCCCCGAGCCACGCCAGTATTGGTGCGGCAATTACGGATGGGAAGGCCTGCAAGAGCAGTACGACACCGACCAGTGTGGCCCCGCCGGTGCGGTAGGCGTACACCGATAGAGCGACGCCAAAACCCCATTTACCGACCGATGTCGCAGCGGTGGACAGGACGAGCAGGCGCAGTCCACGATTTGCAATAACCGCGCGGACCGACTCGCGCACGGTGGTCGCAGAGTGCGTCATCCGCGGCGGGGTGTGATCTGCCGCGATTTCCGGCGAATTTCCATCACGAGCCGCTGGCGTCGCGGGCGACGGGAGATCGGCGCCCCCACGATCCCGCGCAGAGGATCGCTTTCGCGGCTTAGGCAGCGGTGAGGAGGGCAACGCTATGGAAGGGTTGGGCGGAGCATTAATGACATGCGACCCGCGGCGAGGCCGGCAATTGGAGTGAGTGTCACGGAGCGCACAGGACCTAGGAGTGCGCGGATAGATCGCTCGTTGAGTCCCGGGGCTGTCGCGCGCGGGCGCTCGGCGTCGCCGGACAGCGTGTAGACCGCCATTTTTGCTACTCGGCCGCGGATGTCCAGGTGGTCGACGAAGACGAGATCATCGGGTATGGCGTGCATGCGATCACGCGTCGTCTCCGCCACGAAGAGCATGTGCTCCGTGTTCTTGGTCAGCCCCTCGAGTCGCGACGCCGTGTTGACGGGATCGCCAATTACGGTGTACGCGACTCGCTCCGACGAGCCGACGTTGCCCGCCATGACGAGGCCGCTGTTGAGCCCGATCCCCATCCGGAAGTCGCGCTCGTACCCCCGCTCGCGTAGCCAGGCGTTGAAGCGCTCGAGCCGCGTACCCAACATCTCGCGCGCTGCGGCGAGCGCGCGATCGGCGTGGTCAGGCTGCTCGATCGGCGCGCCGAAGAGCGCCAGGATGCCGTCGCCGATGTAGGAGATCAACGTCCCGCCGGCGGCGAGCACGGCCTCGGTCATCTCGTGCAGGTAGACGTTGATCACCTCGATCACCTGCGCGGCGGGCTCGGTCTCGGAGAAGCTCGTGAAGCCGCGGAGGTCGGTGAATAGCACGGTGCAGTCCCGTTCCACGGCGCCGAGGCGGAAGTCGTCGTCGGTGCGAGCGAGCACGTCATCGACAACGTCGGCGGGGACGAAGCGCGCGAAGATGTCGCGTGCGTGCTGGCGCTCAAAGGCTTCGCCCAGGAGGACGATGGCGAGGGTGGCAATGATTGCGAGCACAAGGGTCAGGACCGGGTAGGTGTAGGAGATGATCGTGCCGTCGTCGAACACGATTTGTGTCGCGACGGTGAAGATGGCTGCGAGCCCGAGCGAGGCGAGCAGCGCGTGCCAGACTCGGATGCGGATGCTCGCCAGGGGGGCTGCCAAGGCAAACAGGACGATCAGTGCGACGTCGAGCCAAGCCGGGCCGTTGCGCAACGGGATGCCGGCAAGCGCGGTCGCCGCGATGTTGGCCTGGACCTCGGGCCCGCTCATCTCCTGCGAGCCGGAGGTAGGGGTCGAGTGGAGGTCCTGCAGCCGGAGCGCGGAGGCGCCCACGATCACGATCTTGCCGCGCACCGCGGCGGTCGGGAAATCGTTCGCGTAGATCCGCCAGTACGGGATCGCGGCGACTGTGCCAGGCGGTCCGGCGTAGTCGATCGGCACCGGGTGCTCGGCGCCGCCAAAGAGCTTGGGACTGATCTCGTGGCCGGCTGCGTTGGTGGCGATCGCGACACCGAACGTGTCGATCCCCTGGTAGGAGTGCTGCATGTCGCGCAGCACTCCCGCCGAGTCGGGGATGACCGTCGAGTTGCCCGCACGTGCGCCGATCTGCCGCAGCGTCGCGTTGCCACCGAGGACGCCCGTATCGCCGTTGCGCGCAACGGCGTCGGTCGCCAGCACCATGTTGTGGGCCCGGTCGACCGCCTCGATCAAGGCGTTGTCGTCGGCGGGATCGGTCGGCTCTGTGAACTGAACGTCGAAGGCGATCACCCGGGCGCCGGCGGCGAGCAGATGGTCGATTACGACGGCATGGTCGCGTCGCGGGAACGGCCACTGGGAGTTGACGCTCGGATTCTTCGCGTGAAGATCGCGGAAGTAGTTGAACGTGCTCTCGTCGACGGCGACGACAACGAAGTCCTTGACCAGCGACGGCCGCGACCCGCGGATTGCGAATCGCGCCGCGATCGACGAAGCCTCGAGCGGGTAGACGAGGTTCGTCGCGTAGGCGATCACGCCCAGGCCCGCGGTCGCGGCTGTCACTGCGAGGAGAAGTAGCCGCTTCCGTCTCAGCCAGGCGCGTCGCCGCATGCCGCGCGATGGTAGTGGGGTGCGCGGCTCCGCGCTTGCGAGGCGTGTACTTTCGGCGCTATCCCTTGGCCGCCACTAGGCCGGAGCCGGGTGTTTTGTAATTAGTTTGTGACGAGCAGGTAACACGAAGGTAACCGCGCTCTTTCCATTGCCGTAGTGCGGCGCGTTCTTGCCCGCACGGCCGGAGGCTTTTCACCGGCCGCCGCCCCCCATTCGTCGGCGATCAGAGATAGTCTGTCGCGCGCGACGCGCCGGCGAGGGAGGCTCGCAGCGTCGAGGGTCACCATGAACCGCGCCCGAGGACATCGCGCTGGGAAGCGTCGCCGCGTCATTGCCGGCGGCTCCTTGTTCGCGCTCGTCGCTGCGGTCGCCGTGGCGGGGCTGATCTTCTCGGGGGTCACGCAGGCAGCGCCCTCAGATCCGACCACAGTTGGCGCGGACACCGTCAGCAGTATCGCGCTCAACGGCACCCGAGGCACAACGATCACAGTCGCGCCGGGCACTGACGTGTCGATCAGCGCCAACTGGTCCGACGCGGGCAACAGGCTCTTGCCCTGACTGCATCGACTATCTGGACGTCGGATTCCCGGGACAGGCTACACCCGCGGGGTGCCTTGAAAACGACATAATCGACGGGGGCACGGTGCAGACCGGGTCTGGCACCGTCGACTTGGGGGATGTGCCGAGCGCTCCCGGCATGTACGACGTCGTTGCTAAGTACGACGAGGAGTACTACTGCGGTCAGCTTTGGAATCTGGGGGCCGGCGGGGTTGTGATCGCTGAGATCACCGTGTTAGGTCCGCCGATAGCGACGATCGACTCGCCGAGTGATCACCAGACTTACAACCTCAACCAGAGCGTCGCGACGAGCTTCTCCTGCAGCGACCCGGACGGCCCCGGCCTCACGGGGTGTAGTGACTCAAACGGGAGCAAGAGCCCGGGAGCATTGGACACAAGCGCGACGGGCACATTTGCGTACACGGTGACGGCGACCAGTAGCGACGGTAAAACAGGCACCGCGAAGATCCACTACAGCGTCGTCGGTCCACCGACCGCGACGATCACCTCGCCGGCTGATGGGAACACGTACAACCTCGCTGCGCCCGTGACAACAGACTTCAATTGCACCGATCCGACTGGAACCGGGATCGCGAGCTGTGTTGATTCGAGCGGGGCACCAGTCCCGGCACGCTCGACACGAGCAAGGCCGGCAGTTTTGGTTACACCGTGACGGCGACGAGCAATGACGGGCAGAGCTCGACGGCGACGATCCATTACACGGTAGTTGGCCCGCCGTCGGCGGCGATCGGCTCACCGGCTGACAGGCAAACGTTCGCGATCGGTCAAAACGTTGTGACCGGGTTCTCGTGCCTCGAGGCGGCGAACGGACCGGGGATCAAAAGCTGCGTTGATTCGAACGGGAGTGTGAGTCCGGGGACGCTGGACACGACCTCGACGGGCGCGTTCGCCTACAGCGTGACGGCGACGAGCGAGCGATGGGCAGAGCTGGGACGTCGACGATTAATTACAAGGTCGCCGCGCCGCCCTCGGCTGCGATCGCTTCGCCGGCTGACGGCCAGACCTACAACGTCGGCCAGGATCGTGGGGACGAGCTTCTCCTGTCAGGAATCGGCAGACGGGTCCGGGATCGCGAGCTGTGTTGATTCGAACGGAAGCACGAGTCCCGGGACGCTCGACACGAGCAAGGCGGGCAGCTTCAGCCTATGCCGTGACTGCGACGAGCGGCGACGGGCAGGCTGGACGGCGACGATCCATTACACGGTGGCTGCTCCGCCGACGGCGGCGATCGGCTCGCCGGCTGACGGGCAGACCTACTCCGTCGGTCAAGACCGTCGCGACCGGCTTCTCCTGCACTGAGGGGGCGAATGGGTCTGGGATCGCGAGCTGTCTTGATTCAAAGGGCAGCACGAGTCCCGGGGCGCTCGACACGAGCAAGCCCGGCAACTTCACCTACGCGGTGACTGCGACAAGCGACGACGGGCAGGTTGGGACTGCGACTATCCACTACACGGTGGCTGGTCCGCCGACCGCGGCGATCGGCTCGCCGGCTGACGGGCAGACCTACACCTCGGTGCGACCGTCGGGACCGAGCTTCTCGTGCTCTGAGGGGGCGAGTGCGCCGGGGATCTCGAGCTGTCTGGACTCGAACGGGAGCGCCAGCCCGGGGGCGCTCGATACGAGCTAGGCGGGGACTGTTCGCCTACACGGTCACGGCGACGAGCGGCGATGGGCAGAGCTCGACGCGACGATCCACTACACCGTGCTAGCTCCGCCTTCGGCGGCGATCAGCTCGCCGGCTGACGGGCAGACTTACAACATCGGGTCAGATCGTCGGGACGAGCTTCTCGTGCTCGGAGGCGGCTGGTGCGCCGGGGATCGCGAGCTGTCGTCGATTCGAACGGGCGCGCGAGCCCGGGGGCGCTCGACACGAGCAAGGCCGGCAGCTTCGCGTACACGGTGACGGCGACGAGCACTGACGGGCAGAGCGCGACGTCGACGATTCATTACACGGTGCTCGGTCCGCCGTCGGCGACGATCGGCTCGCCGGCTGACGGGCAGACCTACAACCTCGGGCGTGGTCGTCTCCGACGAGCTTCTCGTGTTCTGAGGCGGCGGGTGCGCCGGGGATCTCGAGCTGCGTCGACTCGAACGGGAGCGCGAGCCCGGGCGCGCTGGACACGAGCTCGACCGCTGGGACGTTCGCCTACAGCGTGACCGCGACGAGCAGTGACGGGCAGACCACGACGTCGACGATCCATTACACCGTGCTCGGTCCGCCGTCGGCGGCGATCAGCTCGCCGGCTGACGGGCAGACCTACAACATGGGTGCGGTCGTCCCGACGAGCTTCTCGTGTTCTGAGGCGGCGGGCGCGCCGGGGATCTCGAGCTGTGTGGATTCGAACGGCGAGCGCGAGTCCGGGGGCGCTGGTCACGAGCACGGCGGGAACGTTCACCTACAGCGTGACGGCGACGAGCACAGACGGGCAGACCGACGACGTCGACGATCCATTACACCGTGCTGGGTCCGCCGACGGCGGCGATCGGCTCGCCGGCTGACGGGCAGACCTACAACCTGGGTCGAGGTCGTCCCGACGAGCTTCTCGTGCCCGGACGCGGCCAATGCGCCGGGCATCTCGAGCGTGCCTCGATTCGAACGGGGCCACGAGCCCGGGGGCGCTGGACACGACTCAGGCGGGGACTTTCGCTACACGGTGACGGCGACCAGCAGCGACGGGCAGACCGCGACGGCGACGATTCATTACACGGTTCTCGGTCCGCCGTCGGCGGCGATCGGCACGCCGGCTGACGGGCAGACCTACAACCTCGGGGCAGAGCGTGGCGACGAGCTTCTCGTGTTCTGATGCGGCGGGCGCCCGGGGAATCGAGCTCGTGCTGGACTCGAACGGAGCGGCGAGCCCGGGCGCGCTGGACACGACTCGGCGGGGACGTTCACCTACAGCGGTGACGCGACGAGCACGGACGGGCAGACCACGACGTCGACGATTCATTACACGGTTCTGGGTCCGCCGTCGGCGACGATCGGCTCGCCGGCTGACGGGCAGACCTACAACATCGGTCGCGGTCGTTCCGACGAGCTTCTCGTGTTCTGATG
This sequence comes from uncultured Solirubrobacterales bacterium, assembly GCA_963773395.1. Taxonomy (GTDB): domain Bacteria; phylum Actinomycetota; class Thermoleophilia; order Solirubrobacterales; family Solirubrobacteraceae; genus Palsa-513. Next base: position 364,717 of record CAVZAY010000002.1, read on the forward strand.
CGGCTGGTGCACCGGGGATCGCGAGCTGCGTGGACTCGAACGCGAGCACGAGCCCGGGCGCGCTGGACACGAGCACGGCGGGAACGTTCACCTACAGCGTGACCGCGACGAGCACAGACGGGCAGACGACCACGGCGACGATCAACTACACGGTTGTTGGTCCGCCGACGGCGGCGATCGGCTCGCCCGCAAACGGCCAGACTTACAACCTCGGCCAGCCCGTTGCGACGAGCTTCTCCTGCCAGGACTCCACGAATGCGCCCGGGACCTGTCGAGCTGCCTCGATTCGAACGGGAACGCAAGTCCGGGGGCGCTGAATACGAGCCAAGCGGGCACGTTCGCCTATGTCGGTGACGGCGACGAGCAGCGATGGGCAGACCGGGACAGCGACAATCAACTACACGGTTCTAGGACCGCCGTCGGCGACGATCGGCTCGCCGGCTGACGGGCAGGTCTACAACCTCGGGGCAAGTCGTTGCGACGAGCTTCTCGTGTTCTGACGCGACGGGTGCACCGGGGATCTCGAGCTGTGTGGACTCGAACGGGGGCACGAGTCCGGGGGCGCTGGTCACGAGCTCCGCGGGGACGTTCGCCTACAGCGTGACCGCGACGAGCAGTGATGGGCAGACCACGACATCGACGATCCATTACACGGTCCTCGGCCCGCCGTCGGCAACGATCTCTTCGCCGGCAGACGCGCAGACCTTCAACGTGGGGGCGAGCGTCCCGACGAGCTTCTCGTGCGCTGATGCGGCGGGTGGACCGGGGATCGCGAGTTGTGTCGACTCGAATGGGAGCGCGAGCCCGGGCGCGCTCGACACGAGCAAGGCGGGCACTTTTGCTTACACGGTGACGGCGACGAGCAGTGATGGGCAGAGCTCGACGGCGACGATCAACTACACCGTCGTCGATCCACCCTCCGCGACAATCGCCTCGCCGAGCGATGGGCAGACGTACACGGTTGGCCAGCAGGTTGACGACGAGCTTCTCGTGTACAGATGCGGTCAACGCTCCGGGCATCGCGAGCTGTGTTGACTCGAACGGAAGCGCCAGTCCGGGCGTGCTCGACACGAGCCAGGCGGGGTCTTTCAGCTACGTGGTGACCGCGAAGAGCGGCGACGGACAGAGCGCGACGACGACGATCCATTACACGGTGGCTCCGTTGGCGCCGTCATTGATCGTTCCGCTCCCATTCGCCATCCTTGGAACCTCGACCGACGTGACGCCCGTCTCCGGGACGGTGACGGTCAAGCTGCCGGGCAGCTCGACGTTCACGACCCTGTCCTCGACGGCGAACATACCCGTGGGTTCGACGATCGACGCGCCTGTCAGGGACGGTGTCGCTGACCGTCACCCTGCCGGACGGCAGCTCGCAGACCGGCGAGTTCTACAACGGTGAGTTCGTCTTCACACAGTCGGCGGGCGGCACCGTCATCGCCGCGTTGACCGGGGGAAGCTTTGCCGATCTGCCCGCCACCCACGCACGGCGTACGCGCGGGAGCCCACGCTGCGTCAGGAAAGAAGAAGCCGAAGACCGTGATCCGCCAGCTGTGGGGTAACGGCCACGGCGAGTACACGACCAAGGGCCGCTACGGGTCCGCATCCGTCAGCGGCACGATCTGGGTGACCGAGGATCTTTGCGACGGGACGCTGATCAAGGCGATCAAGGACAACGTCATCGTCGTGTCGTTCGCTCACCCGCACATCAAGCACAACGTCCGCCAGGGGCAGTCCTTCTTCATCCCGGCGCCCGGGAGCTGAGCTCAGCTGCCGCCGGCGAGCGCTGCGAGGCGACCCGACCGGTCGGCCGCGTACAGCTCCGTGAAGCCGCCGACGAGCGCGCCGTCGATGAGGATCTGCGGGAAGGTCATCATGCCGGTGCGCTCGACCAGCTCGGCGCGGCCCGCGCTGTCCTTGTCGAGGTAGATCTCCTCGAACTGCAGACCGCGCTTCTCGAGCAAGCCCTTTGCGGCGCGGCAGAACGCGCACGGAGAGGTCGTATACATCGTGATTTGCGCCATTACTTCAAAAAGGATAGCCGAGGCGTGTGTCCTGTCTCAGGACTCGCGTAGTCTCGATGTATGGCCGGACCGCTGAAGACGGACGCGATCGTGCTGCGCTCGCTGCGCTATGGCGAGGCCGACCGGATCCTGCACCTCTACACGCCGCACCGGGGGCGGATCGGGGCGATCGCGAAAGGCGTGCGACGCACCCGCAGCCGCTTCGGCGGGCGGCTCGAGCCCTTCCGCCGCGTGCGCCTCGTCTGCCACGAGGGGCGCGGCGAGCTCTTGACGATCACGAGCGTCGAGACGCTCGACGCGCACGCGGCACTGCGCGACCACGCGGCGACCCTCGATGCGGCGGCACGCGCCTGCGATGCCCTCGCGCGGATCTTCGAGACCGAGGAGCCCCACCCCGAGGTCTACAACCTGCTCGCGAACGAGCTCGCCCTGCTCGCCAGCCAGCCCGCGCAGGCATGCCACGCGAACGCGCTCGCGTTCCGCCTCAAGCTGCTCGTCGCCGCCGGCCTCGCGCCGGCGCTCGGATCGTGTGCCTCGTGCGGTGAGCTCGAGAACATCGCCGGCTTCTCGGCGGCAGCGGGCGGCGTCGTCTGCTCGGCCTGCGAGGCCGGCTCGTTCCCACTGGCGCTCGAGAGCTACGAGTTCATGACCGCGACGCTCGCCCTGCCGCTCGCGCAGGCGCCCTCCTGCTCGCCGGCCGCGCTGCGCGAGGCCGAGCGCGCGATCTCAGAGACGCTCGAGCACCATCATCACCTGCGCCTTCGCGCGGCGGTGGCGCGATGAGCACAGCGGTCGCCGAGCGCTTCGCGGCGCTTCAGATCGAGCGCGAGGAACGCGATCTCGCGCCGTGGGCGGCACGCTCGTATCCCGCGCGGCGCATGCGGCTCGAAGATGATTGCGAGCTGCGCACACCGCTCCAAAGAGACCGAGATCGAATCGTCCACAGCAAGGCGTTCCGGCGGCTCAAGCACAAGACGCAGGTGTTCGTCTCACCACAAGGCGACCATTACCGCACCCGCCTCACGCACACGCTCGAGGTGAGCGGGATCTCGCGCACGGTTGCGCGCGCGTTGCGTCTCAACGAGGACCTGGTCGAGGCGATCGGACTCGGTCACGACCTTGGCCACCCGCCGTTCGGGCACATCGGCGAGGACGTGCTCGACCGCTGCCTGCTCGAGCGCTTCGCCGGCCACTTCCATCACTGGGAGCAGTCGCTGCGCGTCGTCGACGTGCTCGAGCGCGACGGCGCCGGGCTCAACCTGTGCGAGGACGTTCGCGACGGAATCCTCGGACATAGCGGCCGCGCCGCCGCCCCGCGGACCCTCGAGGGTGCGATCGTACGGATCACTGACCGCTTCGCCTACCTCAACCACGACATCGACGACGCGCTGCGCGCCGGCGTGCTGTCCGAGAGCGAATTACCGCACGAAGCGATCGCGGTGCTCGGGGACACGGGCTCGGCGCGCATCGACGCGCTCGTGCACGACCTCGTCGAGCGCTCGGCGGGCGCGCAGGAGATCGTGCAAGGCGACGAGGCGGCCGGCGCGATGAGCGCGCTGCGCGACTTCATGTTCGAGCGCGTGTACCTGGGGGAGGCGGCGCGACGCGAACACGCGAAGGTGGAGCGCGTCGTCAGGACGCTGTTCGAGCACTACTGCGAGCACCCCGGCGAGCTGCCCGACGGCGGGCCGGGGGAGCTCGCGACGCGCGTGACCGACTACATCGCAGGCATGACCGATCGGTACTGCATTCGCGCGTTCGAGGCGCTCGCCGTGCCGCGCTCGTTCGGCGGCTGAGGTGGCGCGCTACACGGACGAGAGTCGCGAACGCGTCCGCGACGCCGTCGACATCCTCGATCTGATCGGCACGCGCACCGAGCTGCGCCGCGCCGGTGCGGACTCCTACACGGCGCTCTGCCCGTTCCACGACGAGCGCACGCCGTCGTTCTCGGTCACGCCGTCGAAGAAGGTCTACTACTGCTTCGGCTGCCAGGCCACCGGCGATGTGTTCACGTTCGTGCGCGAGACCCAAGGCGTCGACTTCCCCGGCGCGCTGGAGTGGCTCGCCGAGCGCTACAACGTCGAGCTCGAGCTCGCGTCCGAGGATCCGCAGGCCGCGGCGCGCCGCCAGCGGCGCGAGCGCCTGCTCGCGCTGCTCGAGCGGACCGCCGCCTACTACGAGCGCTGCCTGTGGGAGTCCGAGGAGGCGGCGCGGGCACGCGAGTATCTGGTCGGCCGCGGGCTGGCCGAGGAGACGTTGCGCGCGTTCCGCGTCGGCTGGGCGCCGAGCGCGTGGGACCGCGTGCTGCTCGCCTCGCGACGCGGCGGCTACAGCGAGCGGGAGCTGCTCGATGCCGGGCTCGTGCAGCGCTCGCAGGAGACCCCGGGCCGCGTCTATGACCGCTTCCGCTCGCGGATCACCTTCCCGCTTTGTGACAAGCGCGGGCGCGTCGTCGGCTTCGGCGCGCGCACGCTGGCGACCGGTGCGCCCGCCAAGTACCTGAACAGCGCCGAGGGCGAGCTGTTTCACAAGCGCGAGCAGCTGTTCGGCCAGCACCTCGCGCGCGCGGCCGCCGCAAAGGCCGGCGTCGTCGTGCTCTGCGAGGGCTACACCGACGTGATCGCGATGCACCAGGCGGGCGTGACCAACTGCGTCGGGCTGATGGGCACCGCACTGACCGACGAGCAGATCGGGCTCCTCGCCGTGCTCGCGCCGACCGTCGTGCTCGCGCTCGATGCCGACGGAGCCGGCCAGGCCGCGATGCTGAAGGCCGCGAATGCGATCGCGGCGCGCGGTCGCATCGAGCTGCGCGTCGCCCCGCTCGCGCCCGGCAGCGACCCCGCGGATGTTCTCGCGCGCGACGGTGCGCAGGCGTTGCCCGCGATCATCGCCGGCGCGGTCGCGTTCGTGCGCTTCCGCGTCGCGCGGATCCTCGCGGCGGGCGACCTCGCGACGCCCGAGGGCCGCGACAAGGTGCTCGCCGAGCTGCGGCCCGTGTTCGCCGAGCTCGAGCTGGGGTCAACGCGCGAAGAGCTCGAGCGCGAGGTCGCGGCGCAGCTTGGCGTGTCCGAGCGCACCGTCGAGGGGCTGCTCGCGCCGCGCGCGCCCGGCGCCCGGCGCGCGGGCGCCACTCGCGGCGAGGCTCCACTCGCGCTGCCGGACGGCGCCGAGCGCTCCGAGCGCGCGTTCCTCGAGCTCTGCATCGCGCTGCCGAGCCGGGGCGCCGCCCTGCTCGAACAGCTCGACCTCGACTCACTGTTCGCGAGCCCGCTGACGCGCAGGGCGGCGGCGCGGCTGCGAGAGGACATCGATGCGCCGATCGGCGCGGACATGGACGAGCAGCTCACACGCCTTTTGACCGAGCTCACCGTGCGCGCGAGCGCGCTCGATGCGATCCCAGCGCAGCTAGAAGTCGCTCACCGCCAGCTCGAGCTGGCGCGGGTCGAGCGCGCGATCGACAGCGCGCGCGCCGGCGGACGCGCAGGCGTCGCGGGACTCGGGCACGAGCGCGCGAAGATCAAGCGCGAGATCGACGACTGGATGGCGCGAGCCCTGGAGGAGACTGCCACCGCGTCGCGCTGAGGGGGCGAGATTTGGTGTCCGAGCGGAGGCCTAATATACGAACATGTGTTCGTATCGGGGACCGCGACGGTGGACAGGGAACGGCTAGCGTCCTGGGTCGCCGACGGTCAATCGCTCGAGCACATCGGGCGTGAAGTCGGACGTCATCCCAGTACGGTCGCTTACTGGCTCGCCAAGTACGGCCTCAGTGCACCTGGTCGTGCGAAGCATGCGCCGCGAGGGGCGGTCGACCGGGCAGAACTGGCTGTGCTCGTCGCCGGTGGGGCGTCGATTGCGGAGATCGCCGAGCACCTCGGCCGGAGCAAGGCAACGGTTCGTCACTGGCTGAAGCGCTACGGGTTGCAGACGGTCAACGGTGTGGGGCGGCGGCCACGCCCGGGAGCTCGGGCTGCACGCGCGTCTGGTTCTCGCGATGCCGAGCTTCCGTGTCCGCGCCACGGACCGGCGACGCATCGGCTCGACTCGCGTGGCTACTACCGCTGTATCCGCTGCCGCGCAGAGTCGGTGTCGCGTCGGCGTCGCAAGGTGAAGGCCATCCTCGTGGCGGAGTTCGGCGGGGCTTGCGTGCTATGCGGTTACGACCGATCGCCCGCCGCCCTCGAATTCCATCACCTTGCTCCTGAAACGAAGAGCTTCTCTGTCGGTCAACAAGGATTCGGCCGCTCGCTCGCACGCCTGCGCGCGGAGGCGGCGAAATGTGTGTTGCTGTGCTCCAACTGTCATGCGGAAGTCGAGCACGGTACCGTTACGCTCACACAGGACGCCGGCATTCCAGGTCTCCGTGGTAGTCCAAATGCGCAGTGCGGGGTAGCTCAATTGGCAGAGCAAGAAGCTGTTAACTTCGAGGTTGTGGGTTCGAGTCCCACCCCCGCAGCTCCATAAACCGACTCGCCGACCCTACGCCGAGGCCAGCCTCCCGGCGTAGCCCTTGCAGTCGTACAGCACATAGTTGAGCCCGCCGAGCGGGTAGAACCAGACCGGGTGCTGCGGTGTCCCGATGTTCGTCGCCGGCCGCCACAGCTTCGGATCGACGATCGCGCACGCCTGCCGCACCGCCTGCGAGGCGGCGTTGCCGCCACGCCACGCGTAAGCGCCGCCGAGCATCACGAAGCGCGCCTCGCCGGTCGCGACGTAGTGCGCGAGCTGCTTCGGCGTCACGCCCGGCGTCTGCGTGCCGTAGCCGCCGATCGCCGCCGCGCGATGGCCGAGCAGGATCATCGGCGCCGCCGTGATCGCCGCCTGCGTCAGCACGGACCACTTGGCGTGCGGCGTGCGCGGGTCGGCGTAGTGGAAGAGCTGCGCGAGGATCGGATAGGTCGGCCTGGGGGCGCCGATCCCGCCCTGGCCGGCGTCGGTGTAGGGGCCTGCCGCCGGGAACGTGCCGTCGACCGGGACCTCCCAGACCGTCTTCGCGTAGAAGAGCGGCGCGACGAGGACCGCGACAAGCATCGCCGCCATCGTCTTCGCCGCAAGACGCGGCCGCAGCCAGAGCAACAGCGCGCCGCAGACGGCTGCGAGGATGAGTAGCGGCCACAGCCAGCGCAGGTAGTTGTGCTGGCCCGCCAGCAGGCTGATCTGCTCCGCAACGGTCAGCGCGACCGCTGCCGCGGGCAGCAGCACGTAGCGCCGGTCGCGCTGCACGAGCTTCGTGCACGCCCAGGCGCCGCAGGCCGCGACGATCCCGATCCCGGGCGCGAGTGCCGAGGTGTAGTACGGGTGCACGATCCCGTTGGACGTGCTCAGCACCACGAACTCGGCGAGCAGCCAGCCGCCGAAGACGATGAACAGTGCGAGGCGCCGGTCGCGGCGCGAGCCGCCGCGGACGAGCACGAGCAGCAGCGCGATCAGGCCGACGAGCGCGAACGGCAGCAGCCACGCGGCCTGCGTTCCGAAGGCCGAGCCGAAGAGGCGCAGCGGTCCCGGGGACGGTCCGAGCGCGACCGGTGAGTAGCTTCGCAGGGTCACGGGCGCCGCGGGCGTCGTCGTGGTCGTCGTCGGCGGCGTCTGCGGCACGAATCGGTCCCACGGGAAGGTCGTGACGCCGGTCGTGCCCGCGAGCACGCCGGTGTCGGTGGGCACGTACGGGCCCGTCGAGCCCGTCTGGCCGCTCGCGCCCGTCGCGCCGGTCGCCCCGGTGGTGCCCGAGCTAGGAAGCGAGAACCCGGACGGCAGCGGCTTCCAGCCGATCCCCTCGAGCTCGAGCGCCTTGATCCGCGCGCCGGCGATCGCGTTGCTGTTCGGCGCCGGATTGGCCTGCGAGGCCCCGACGACGCCGGACGAGAAGCTCGTCCCCGAACCGCCGACCTGGCCCTCGACGCGCCCGAAGCCGTTGTAGGCGAAGGTCAGCGAGATCTCCGAGTCGTCGGTCGTGCCGCCGACCCATGGTCGCTGGCTCTGGGGTACCAGATCGACCGCGACGATCCACACCAGCGAGACGACCCCCAGCACGAGAGCCCCGCCGGCGGTGCGTAGCGCGCGCCGCCGCCAACTCCCGTTCGCGCAAACGAGATACGCCAAGCCCATGCCCGGGACCACGAGATAGCCCGCGAGCGCTTTCGTGTTGAACGCGAGGCCGGCCAGCACCGCCGCCAGGATCAAGGTGCGCAGCCGGTCTGTCTCGATCGCGCGCACCAGCGCCCAGCCCGCCAGCAGCATCAACAGGATCAGGAGCGCGTCCGGGTTGTTGTCGCGCGTCGTCGCCACGAACCCTGGGCACACCGCTACGGCGCCGGCAGCCCCGACCGCCGTCCAGCGTCCGAACCGCGGCGCCACGATGTAGTAGGTGCAGAGCACGGCGAGGAAGCCACACGCCGCCTCCGGCAACAGGATCACGAGGGCGTGAAACCCGAGGACCTTGGCGCTCACGGCCTGCAGCCACAGCGCGAGCGGCGGCTTGTCGACCGACATCAGCCCGCCCGGATCCGCGGACACGAAGAAGAAGTTGTGGAAAGACAGCAGCATCGACTTGACGGCGGCGGAGTAGAAGTTGTTGCCGTAGCCGTTGTGGCTGATCCCGTGACCCTCGAGCAGCGCCGAGACGATCAGCACGAGCAGAAACGCGCCGTGGGCCGGGTGCGGCTCGCCAGGGCGGGGCAGAAGGCGCCGGCGGGCTCGCGGCCGGCCAGGTTGTGCCTGCTCAGCGGCGGGTCGCTCGACCGCGACTGGCGGCTCGCCCGCCGTCATCGACCAGGCGCGAGATCGCAGACAGGCGCGACGCAGCTCTTGTGGACGCTGTGTCTCACGTAGCAGAAAGACTATGCGAGCCGCCGCCGGCGCGGAGCGCTAGGTCCGTCGTGCAGCGCTTGCGCGTCCACTTGCGGGCGTGATGCGCGCGCACCTCGAGACAGGTGCGCCGCCGCTGCGTGTGGCTTCGCGAGGCGGCGCGAGCGGCAAACGTGGTCGTGCATCGTCGGCTCTCGCGCCCGTGCGCGCCATGGCGGACCGGTCCGCAGCGCGTGATCGTCGCCCGCTTCGTCCGTCCGGAGACTCCGGACGCGCCCGCCGTCGTTCCCGGCGTATCGACGACCGCGACCTGATCAGCCGTGCTACCGGTGTTGCCGAACGCGTCGGTCACGGTGAGGCCGACCGTGTAATCGCCCGGGGTTGCGTACACGTGGCTCACGCTCTGCCCGCTCGCGCTCTGGCCGTCGCCGAAGCTCCACGTGTAGCTCTGGATCGAGGCTCCGGTGCCAGCGCTCGCGCTGAGACGCGAGCGACGTGCCGCGACTGCACCCGCGCCTGCAGCCCCGCGATCGTCGGTTGCAGCGAGGACATCAGCTCGCAGCCGTTCGCCTCGTTGCTCCATACCGACTGCAGGTAGTAGTGCACGCCGTCGATCGTCTGGTTGTAGAGCGTCCCGGAGCTCGCGCTGCCGCCGTCGACCGGGAGGAAGGCATTCGGGTTCCAGCCGACCCCGTTGCAGATGTCGGCAACCTCGTTGCCCTGGGCGTCATACCAGGCGCTCAGCAACGGGTCGGTGATCGTCTTCGAGCAGCTCGTGGCTGAGCGACTTGATTGCGACATCGCCGAAGCCGGGGTCGGCGTTCGGCGCCTGAACCGTCGCGTTTCCGTCGTCCTGGCAGGACTTCGCGTCGCCCGCAGAATCGAGCAGCGTGAACGGAACGGTGACATAGACCAGGGTCGATGAGCCGACGGTCGCGTACGAATGGAGGCTGCAATAGGTGTTGGTCGAGCATTCGCTGGTGCCGTCGATGCACGTCGCGACCGTGTCTGGGCGTCAGCACGATGTACACGTCGCTCATGCCGACCGGGAGCTGGTTCGCGCCAATGAATGCCTCGAGCTCACTGACCTCCTGGGACTGCTCGAGGCAGACGCTCGCGGTTGCGGTCGCTCGTCGCGCAACCGCCGCTGCTCGGGTACGGATCGCGGTCGACGAAGCTCCCACCGTAGGTCTGGGAGTAGCCGGCGGGGCCGGCGCCGTCGCTGTACTGCGCCCCGACCGAGAAGACATTCGACGACCCACCGCTGTCGTGCGCTGTCCCCGCCAGGTATGTGTTGATCAGTTGCTCGGTGCCCGCCTGGAAGGCTCCGTTCGGGTCCCAGTAGATCGCGTACGTCGTCACCCCGTGCAGCACGGGCCCACCGTGATAGCTCACGCCTACACTCGTGTGGTCGAGTGGGTCGGCGAACATCGTCGCCGCCCCGCCGCTGATCGCCTGTACTCCGACGGGCACGCCACCGGGACCGCCGCCTTGCACGACCGCTCCCGCCTGCCCTGCGCACGCGAGCAACATCCCGCCTGCGAGTAGCCCGAACAGGTACCGCGCGCACCGCGGCCGCTGCGGAACCGATGCGCTGAACGTCGTGCGTGCCACTCACCTTGGTAGATCGGTGCGCAGCGGCGCACATTGCAACGGCCCTGGACGGGCGTTGGACACCCGCCCGACTACGCTGTGCACGTCGGGCCGGTAGCTCAGTTGGTTAGAGCAGCGGACTCATAATCCGTCGGTCCCAGGTTCGAGTCCTGGCCGGCCCATGGCAGAGGCCCTGGAATACGGGCGCTTTGCGGTCCGCCTCGTGCCGCGCTACGCTTTTCGTGTTCCACACCGTGTTCCCTAGCGGCCGCCGAATGTCGCGCGACCGAGGGCAACGAGGGAGGCGAAATGCCGGGCGTGAGGCCCTCCGGACATCTGCAAGTAAAGGGCGCTCCAGGCAAGCGCCGCTACTACGCGCTGTGGCGCGACGCCGACGGACGCCACCAGCGTCTACTGGGATCGGCTCACGTCAAGGACTCGCAACGGCGCACGCCGCGTGGAGCGGTCATCTGGCGCGCCGGCGACGGCCCCAAGCCCGATCCTTCCTACCTCACCCCGCCCGAGGCCGCGGTGGCCCTGCGCGAGCTCCTGGCGGCCGCGCCGAAGCGACCGACCCCGGCCGGTGAGCGAACCGGCGACGCGGTGACCTTCGGCGACGCATGCACGGAGTGGTTGCGCTACGTCGAGCACGACCGCCGTCGTGCCCCGTCGACGCTCGCCGACTACCGCAACACGGTCCGCGCCTACCTGCTGGCCGAGTTCGGCGAGCACACGCCGCTCGGCAAGATCGAGACGCGCCGCATCGACGCCTACCGCGAGCGGCTGCTCTCTGAGGGCCGACTGTCGCGCCGCTCGATCCAGAAGATCCTCGTGCTCCTCCACGGGATCCTCAAGCGCGCGAAGCGCCGTGGCTGGATCTCGACCAACCCGGCCGAGGACGTCGAGCGCGTGACGTTCCGTCGCAGCGGCGAGTTCAACGTGCTGACGCGGGCGCAGGTCGCGGCTCTAGATCGCGCCGCCGCCGACGAGCAGGACGCGGCGCTCTTCACGGTCGCCGCGTTCACGGGACTTCGGCTGGGCGAGCTGCGCGCGCTGCGCTGGGGTGACGTCGACTTTTCCAAGCGCTTGGTCCATGTTCGTCGGAGTTACACGCATGGGCAGCCGGGACCACCGAAGTCAGGCAAGGTGCGCTCGGTGCCGCTGATCGATCAGGCCGCGTTTCCGCTCGACGGTCTGAGCAGGCGGGCGCACTTCACTGGCGACGATGACCTCGTCTTCGCGACGCAGATCGGAAAGCCGCTCGACGACACCGCGCTGCGCAAGCGTTTCTACGAAGCCCTCGAGGCAGCCGGGCTCGGCGAGCTGCGCCACAAGCCGGATCCGCTCGTCTTCCACGACCTCCGACACACGTTCGGGACGCTCGCCGTCCAGGCCTTCCCGCTGTCGGACGTGAAGGCCTACATGGGCCACGCGGACATCCAGACGACAATGATCTATGTCCACCACGTCCCGCGCCACGACGCCGCTGCGCGCCTCTCAGCCGTCGTGGGGGAGGAGGCAGCGATGAGCCTTGTCGACGAGGCCGAGACGCCGGCCGAGTGAGCGGCCGCTACCGCATCACGCTCGCCTGGGGGCTTGTCGTGATCGTGCAATGGGTGACGGACCGTCGCGACGTCACCAACTACTCGGTCGTTCTCGCTGTCGAGGAACGCGGCCAGACGCACACGATCCGCCTCTACGACGGAGCGCACGGCGTCAACGAGCTCCATCGCTACACGCGAAGCGGCGGCAAGGGTCCTGCCGAGGTATTCCATCCCGGTACCCTTGGCGAAGGGATGCGTGCCGCGCTCGCCGAAGTGGCGGCGAACCACGAGGCGATCCTCGACAGTTGGAACCGATCGTGAGCCAGAACGGAACCTCACCCGCGATGCGAGTCATGAACGAGGCGATCGACCTCGCCATCGATGGCCGCTCGCCTTATCCCGACGGCAGCGAGTTCATCGACGCCGAGAAGCCCTGGGCCGGCGAAGCGATCGCTCGCGCCGCCGACGAAGGCCGCCCTGTCGTGCTCGTCTCAGCCGACGGCACGAGTCGCACGCTGATCGCAGCCAACGGTCGCTAGTCCGATACAGAGCACCCGATCGTGGTACGCGTGCCGGTCGTGATGGTCGGTGCTTGATCCCCCTTCGGCGACTACCCGACGTCGACTCCCAGCACCGTGCTACGAGCCCTCAAAGCCGTGCAGATAGTACGCACTGGACAGTGCAGACTAAGAAGACTAAGTAGATAATCGCTGCTAATCTGGCAGTTTATGGGCGCTGGCTATCTCACCGTCGCAGAGGTCGCCGCGGAGCTCGAGATGACCCGTGACGGCGTCTACAAGCTCATCCAGCGGGGCAAGCTGGATGGGGTGCGTCGGAGCGAGCGTGGCCTACGCGTTCCGCAGGACGCCTTAGCTGCCTACCAGCGCCGACTCCGCGGACGCCCGCGCCTTTTGACGATCGAGTTCGGCGATGCGGTCCGGGCGGCGGAGCGGTTCACAGCGGACACGGGGATCTCGGCGGTGGGCTGGGTGCAGCGCTGGAAGGCCGACGAGATCGAGAACACGGTGGACAACGCGATCCTCACCATCCAAGCGCTGATAGTGCTCGTGGCGGAAGCTGACGCGCGCGCGGCGCAGCGTGATCGCGGGACGTAGCCTCCGGCTTCGCTGGCTGTAAAGGGCTGGGCTTCGCCCGCGCCTTCGGCGCGCCCCTGACGGGGCAGCCCTTGACCGCGCTCCGCCTGCGGCTGTTTGGGCAATCAGGTCGGCAGAGCCGACCTCTGTTCAATCCCGAGTGTGGGCGAAGGCAGGAGCGAGCGGCCTTGCTCGGCCCGCTCCTGCTGTTTCGTCAACGCGGGAGTGACCGCAATTGAGGCGCTCGCCTTCGATTCTGCGGGCTGCGCGGTTACGCGTTGTGCCTTGGCTTGCGCTTACTCGAGCAAGCCGCGCTCCTTGAGGAAGTCGCGGTTCGACTGGCCGACCTCGATCAGGTGGCCGTCGGGATCGTGCAGGTAGCAGCGCAGCTCGACGCCGTGGTCGACTGGCGGGGTCAAGAACTGGGCTCCCTTGGCGCTCCAGTCGTCGTAGATCTCTTGGATGTTGGCGACACGGATGTTTAGGAAGGTGCTTGTCGTGTTGGGGTCGGGTGCGGTCAGCGTCACGGCTGGCTTGTCGTCGGTTGGGCCGCCGCCTGTGTTGATGATGATCCAGCTGTTCGCGAGCGCGACGACCGCGGGGCTTTCGGAGACGATTTCGCCGCCGAGGACATTTGCGTAGAAGTCTCGCGAGCGAGCGATGTCCTCCGAGACGATGAAGTGGGTGAGCAGGATGCCCGTTTCGGGGGCAGGGAACGGTGCCATATCAGTTCTCCCTTACGCGACTGTCTTTGCGGTGATGAAGCGGTGGATGGCCTCGTTGGCGTGGTCCTGAAACGAAGGGTTGGCGAAGTCAGGCAAGATGTCTGCTTGGTTGACCAACGGGACCGGTGATCTTGCCGGCCGCGCTGGCGTAGAAGACGCCACTGGACAGGGTTGGGTCGGTGACACCGTCGACTAGTCGCTTCGCGCCCACGTCAAGGTTGTGGGCGATACCTAGGTGCGGGCATGACGTATTTGGCAAACATGCGCAACGGCAATGCGACGTCATTGGGCGCTTGCGTGCCGGTGGTGTTGCCGGGGCTCATGGTGATGAATCGGCGGTCGGGGTATTGGCGGGCGAGGTAGGCCATCCAGAGGGCCCCGATGTACTTGGCCTGCCCATAGGCCAAATTGACGTCGGTTTTGTGGTCGGCGAAATAGCTGCCGTCGATGACGGTCGCGAGCTCGTCGGCGGAGTTTGAGACGAACGACGGCCGTTTGAACCCCATCTTCGGGAGTCCCCTGGCTGCTTCGCTTCCGGCGAAGACCGCCACCTCGCCAAGCCGGTCCTCGGCCAGGAGCGTCTCGAGCAGGACGACATGGCCGAGAACGTTCTGCGCGAACATGTAAGTGACGCCGTAGGCGGTCAAGGTCATGGGCGTCTTGCCGCCCATCCCACCGGCGTTCATGACCACCGCGTCGATCGATCCGTCAATGCCCGCCAGGCCGGCGCGAACCGAGCCCGGATCGGCAACGTCCATGAGAACGATGTCGAAGATGCCCCGGCCGGTCTGCGGCTTCGAGATCGGCCTTCGCCGCCGTCTGCTTGTCGCGGTTCCGGCACGCCATATAGATGCGGGCGATCTCGGGACGTAATGCCAGTTGCCGGGCTATGTCCTTGCCGATCCCGACGTTGGCGCCCGTGATGAGCGCCGTCTTTCCCTGAAGTGCCATGTCGTCGTGTTCTCCCTCTGATCGGTGGCTGCGGATCCGGCGAATTGGATTGCCCGATCCACTCTAACACAGACTGGAGTACGCGATCCATTCATCGGTAGAATCTGCTGGATGAGCGCTGCCGGCACCCCCTCGCGCCGACTGACACGCAAGGGCCAGGAGACGCGCCAGCGGATCGTTGACGCGGCCGCCGATCTGATCTTTCAGCAAGGCGTCGCCCACACGACAATCGAAGACGTGCGTGCGGCAGCGGACGTCTCCAGCTCCCAGCTCTACCACTACTTCGAAGACAAGCCGGCGTTGGTCCGGGCAGTGGTGGACCACCAGGCAGACATGATGGTCGGCCAGCAGGAGACGTTCGACTTCAGCACCTTGGAAGGTTTGCGGGCCTGGCGCGACTTCGTGATCGAGCACGAACGCGAGATCGACGGCAGCGGTGGCTGCCCGATCGGCTCACTCGGAAGCCAGCTTGCCGAGACCGACCCCGAAGCAAGAGCCCACGTTGCCGAGGGCTTCAGACGCTGGCAAGCCAGCGTCCAGAGCGGTCTTCGAGAGATGCACGCAAGAGGCGAGCTGACGCCCGAGACCAACCCCGACACGCTCGCCCTCGCGCTGCTGGCCGCCCTACAAGGTGGCCTACTACTCACCCAGATCCAACGAACACAAAACCACTCGAGGCCGCGCTCGACGCCATGCTCGAACTGGTCGCCCGACTCGGCGGCAGCTAGCGCAGCGCTGCCTGAAGGCCACGGCGCCTTATAGCACGAGCACCAAAGCAGCCATTCGCCGTCGCCCACCGACACGATCGCTTGGGACGAAAGGCAGGAGCCCGTCGCTGTCACGCACCAGCTACTGCTTTCGCCCGAGGCTGTCGGGTTTACGCGGCTTGCCATCCGGCGGGGTTAAGAAGATTTCTGGATGAGCCAGAACTTCTTGTCGTGTGATCGCGGGCAGGTCGTTGTTGATGCCGCCGTCGTTGGCGGATTGGGTCGAGGACGACCACCTCGTTTGGACCGTCTTGGGCGCGGTGGAGAAGATGGATCTGACCAGCTTCTATGGCGCGTATCGCGCGAACGGGCAGGGTCGCGCGGCGTATGACCCGGAGATGATGGTCGGGTTGTTGATGTACGCGTACGCGCGCGGGAACCGGTCCGTCGAGGGGGATCGAGCGCGCGTGCCGGGAGGACGTGACGTACAAGCTGATCACGGCGTTGCGAGCTCCTGATCATTCGACGATCGCGGAGTTTCGCCGCCGCCATGAGGCTGCGATCAGCGAGCTGTTCGTCGAGGTGCTCGTGCTCTGCCAGGAAGCTGGCCTGGTGTCGGTTGGGGTGATCGCGATCGACGGGACGAAGATCAAGGCGAGCGCGTCGCGCGATCAGAACCGCTCCTATCACGCGGATCGTCGCCGAGATCCTCGAGGAGGCGGAGCGGATTGATCGCGAGGAGGACGAGCTTCACGGTGACGCTCGCGGGGATGAGTTGCCGGAGCGGTTTCGCTCGCGCGAGAGCCGCCGCCAAGCGCTGGCCGAGGCTAAGCAGCGCCTGGATGAGAAGAAGGCCGCCGGCGAGCGCGACGCAGCGGCCGCACAGGTCGTTGAGCAGGCGGTCGAGCTCGATGTTGAGCGGCTGGGAGACCACGTTGAGGGTCGGCGCGGGTGGCTTCGCAACGGGCGTCGCCAGTTGGATGAGCAGCGCGAACAGAGCGCGCGGCCGGTCGCTCGGTCACGCAGCGAGCGGCTCGCCGATGCCAAACGGAGGCTGGAGGAGCAGCTCGCGGTCGAGGTCGCGGCGAACGCGGCTTATGAGGCCTACCGGGCGCGCGGCTGTGATGAAGGACGGGCGGCGGTTCACCAAGCGACCGGACCCCTACACGCCGTCCTCCATCCCGGAGGGGCGTGTGAACATCACCGATCCCGATTCGCGGGTGATGCGCACCAAGGGCCAGCCGACAGTCCAGGGCTACAACGCTCAGGCCGCTGTGACCGAGAACCAGATCATCGTCGCGGCGGAGATCACGACCGAGTCACCGGACTTCGGGCACCTCGAACGCGGTCTTCGAGGCTGCGCTGCGCGACCTCGAGCTGGCGGGCGTGACCGAGCGGCCCGGGGTTGTCGTCGCCGACGCCGGCTACTGGCACAAGCGCCAGATGGAGAAGATCGTCATGCGGCGGCACACAGGTCCTGGTGCCCCCGGACTCAGACCTCCAAGAGAAACCGCGCGCCGGCTGGACCGGCGGGCTCTATGACCATATGCGCCGCGTCCTTCGGACCGAGCTCGGGCACGCGATCTACCAGCAGCGCAAACAGACCGTCGAGCCCGTGTTCGGCCACACCAAACACAACCGCAGGATCGACCGCTTCCAGCGCCGCGGTCGCGCCGCCGCGCTATCGGAATGGCGACTGATCGCCGCGACCCACAACCTCGCAAAGCTCCACAACCACCAGATAGCAGCAGCCACCAGCTGACCCGGACGATCACAGCCAGCCCAACGCGCACCAGTCACCCCGCGCGCGTCGACGTGACCACCGCGAAGACTTTCCCCGACAGCCTCGCCCACACGGAGTAACGCTGCAGCCTTACGTCCGGTGCGGCCGCCGCAAACAGCCGTGTTCCCTACGTGTTCCCAACTCGGCGTATTTGAGCGCACTTCAGCGTACCTGGGCGACCTGAGAAGGCCTGAAAACACTGGAGATGACGTGTTTGGCCGACACTCATAATCCGTCGGTCCCAGGTTCGAGTCCTGGCCGGCCCATGGCGTTTCAAGCGGCGTCTCGCGGTTGCAAATCACAAGCGGAAGGAGCCACGTGCTGAGCGCTCCCGTAACCGCCGCGTAATCGCAGCCTTGCTATCCCTTGGCGCCTGGCCGCCGAGACGAAGAAGCAATGACTGCGCAGCGCGACCGCGCCGTGACCGATTGTGCGCGGCGCGCGCTCGCGGCACTCGGCGTCGGTGTCCTGGTCGCGGGCTGCGGCGGCTCCAATCCGGGCGTCGCGCGCATCGGGGGCACGAAGCTCTCGACCGGCGGCACCGGCGCGCACGAGCCGGCTAGACGGACTGGCGCTCTCTACGCCTCCTGCATGCGAGCGCATGGGGTCCCGAACTTCCCCGACTCGGCCGTCTCGGTGATCGGCGGCCAAGTCGAGATACACGTCCCCCGCGCGGTCAAGCGGGAGCCGAACATTCCCTCGGCGTCCCGGACCTGCCAGAAAGACCTCCCGGGCAGCGTCGCTCCGGCAAAGCACGTGAACATGCGCGAGGAGCTCAGCTTCGCCAGATGCATGCGCTCGCGCGGGATCAGCGACTTCCCCGACCCGTTGCCAGGCGGCGGGTGGGACCTCCCCGGCAACACGAACACACCGCAATTCGAGGCGGCCGCCCAGGCCTGTCAGACGACCGGGATTCACTGGAACGGACCATGAGCACGACGCGCCGCGATCGCGCGGGAGCGCTGGGAGGACTTCCGAGCCCGAATGGATCTCCTCGACGCGTGCCGCCGCGTGCGGCCGGCCATGACGCGCCGTGAACGCAGTTAGCAGAACTCTGAGCCGACACTCATAATCAGTCCCAGGTTCGAGTCTCGGCCGGCCCATGATCGTGCCTGTGCTACTTTGTAGCACTATGGACCGAATCGGCGTTCGCGAGCTTCGCCAACATGCCAGTCGCTATCTGGCGCGTGTTGCGACCGGTGAGACGATTGAGGTCACCGATCGTGGCCGTCCGGTCGCGTTACTGGTGCCGACCCCAGCGGACCGCTGGGCGAGCCTCGTCTCGAGCGGGCAGGTGCTCGCGGCGACGCGTGAGGGCGCGCTCCTGGATGAGGAGCCCGGCGACTACGGCGTTGATGCCTCGGCGCGTCTTGCTGCAATGCGGTCCGAGGAGCGGTGAAGCTGTATCTGGACTCGTCCGCGCTGGTGAAGCTCGTCCAGCGCGAGCCAGAGTCCGCTGCGCTGCGGCGCTTCCTGCGCGACGTGGATGCCGACGAGCTCGTGACGAGCACGCTCGCGCGGGTCGAAGTTGTCCGTGCGGTGGCGCCCGCAGGAGCGCGGGCCGTGAGCCAGGCACGCCGCCAGCTGGCGCGTCTCGACCAGATCGTCCTCAGCGTTGAGTTGCTGGATCGCGCCGCCGAGCTGCCTGCGACTGTGCCTCTACGCAGCCTTGACGCCATCCACATCGCGGCGGCGCAGCTGACTGGCGAGCAACTGCGAGCTCTCATCACTTACGACCGGCGCATGGCGGACGCAGCACGTGAGCTCGGCATCGTTGTCGAATCCCCGCGCTGAGGACCGTTCAGCCGTGTTCCCCGGCTCTTCCCGACGGGGCGGATCTCAGCGCTCTCGACCGCGCCTGAGCAGTCGTAACGTTGTCGGAACGCCGTGCCGTTAGGTTGCCTCAACGTGAGCCGGCCGGTGGAGTCGAGAGTTCGTGCGCGTGCCGCGTCGGTCGGGCCGTTTGCGCTGGCGGTCGTTGCAATTGCCGTCGGCGTGGCGGACATCCCCGCCAGCGTCGCTGTGCACGATTCGGCGGCTGACGTGCTGCCCACCTGGGTGATGACGCTGGCGCTCATCGCGAGCGGCGTCGTTGTCGCCCGTCGCCAGCCGCGCAATGCGATCGGCTGGCTGCTGTTGGTGTCGGGGTTGTTCTTCGCACTGAATGGTCTGGCAAGCGACTACTCGGTGCTCGACTACCGCAACCACCACGGCTCGCTCCCGCTCGGCCCGGTCGCGGTCGTGTTGCAGCCGTCGTGGGCGCCGGCGATCGTATGTTTCGCGCTCTCGATCTTGCTGTTTCCCGCAGGCCGCGTGCCGGGACGCAGGTGGCGCTGGGGGCTGTGGGCGTTCCTCGCGTTGTGCATCGCCTGGCAGGGCGGCGCGTTCAGCATCGCTCTGCGCGCAATCGCGACGGGACAGGTCCACGTGAACGCGGGCGGTGACCTTGTAGCGATCGACGATCCGACCGGCGGCAACGCCTGGTGGGGCTATGTGCAGGACGCGTTCTTCCCGGTGGCGGCGCTCAGCGCGCTCGCCTGGCTCGGCCGCCAACTGGTCGTGCTGCGCCGTGCCCGCGACATCGAGCGCCTCCAGCTCAAATGGTTCACCGGCGGCGCCCTGATCAGTCTCATCGGCGGCGCCGCGAGCATCGCGGCGCCGGGGACCGGAGTGGGGAGGCAAATCGCGACGGTGCTCAGCGTCGGGCTCGTCGCGTTTCCGATCTCGATCGCCGTCGCGATCGCGCGCTACCACCTCTACGACATCGACCGAATCGTCAGCCGCACGATCGCCTACGCAGTGCTCACAGCCCTGCTCGCGGGCAGCTTCATCGGCGTCGTCGTGCTCACGACCGACGTGCTGCCGCTCTCGAGCCGGGTCAGCGTCGCCGCCTCGACGCTCGTCGCGGCCGCGATGTTCAACCCGCTACGCATCCGCGTCCAGCACCTCGTCGACCGCCGCTTCAACCGCTCCCGCTACGACGCCCAGGCGATCGCAACAGCGTTCGGCGCTCGGCTGCGCGACGCCGTCGACATCGACACGATCCGTCGCGAGCTGCTCGACAGCGTCAACTACGCCGTGCAGCCCACCCACGCGTCACTCTGGATCAAGCCCTGACTCACGCGCAAGCCAGCCGACTGGTCTTTGGGCTGGCGCGATGTTCCCTACCCGCGTCACTTCCGCCCGCACGCGCGCAGGAGCGGCGCGACGATCCCCTCGGCGTAGCGGCCTGCGTCGCGCTCGAGGAAGCGCTCGAACGCGCTGACCGATCCGTCGTCTGAGACCGAGCGCACGATCGCGCACGGCACGCCAGCCTCCGCGCATACCTGCGCGACCGCGGCGCCTTCCATCTCGACGGCGAGCGCGTCCGGCAGGCGCTCGCGCAGCTCCGCGATCTCGGCCGGCTCGAGGAAGCGGTCGCCGCTGACGACGAGACCCTGCCGCACGCGCGCGCTCGAGCCGGCGGCGAACTCCTGCGCCGCTGCGAGTGCGAGCGCGCCGAGCGCCGCATCGCAGGGAACGCGCTCGACGCCGAGGCTCGGTACGCAGTAGCGGGGGAAGATCGGGCTCGCGTCGAGGTCGTGGTGGAGGGCGGCTGTGGCGACGACGATGTCGCCGAGCTCGAGCTCGCGGGAGACCGCGCCGGCGACGCCGATCAGGACGACGCGCTCCACGCCGTAGCGCTCGATCAACAGCGTCGTCGTAGCGGCGACCGACGTCTTGCCGATCCCCGAAATGACCGCTATGGCCTCGACCGACTCGGCCTCGCCGCGATGGAACAGGCGACCGGCGACGAGCTCGGCGCGGTCGGCGTCGAAATCGGCGAGCACGGCGTCGAGCTCTTGCGGCATCGGGGCGAGGATCCCTACGCGCATCTCCGCGCACGCTACCTCGCGCCCGGACTGACCGCCGGCGCCGGGTGATAAGATGCTTGCCGGCAGGCAAGTAATGGTCACACAGAGCGCAATCGACAGGGAAACGGCCGAGCGGCTGCGCGCCGTGATCGGCCGCATTCGCGGCGCCTGCGCGCCACGCGTCGCGGGGGAGGGCCTGACGCCCTCGCAGATCTCGGTCCTGTTCACGGTCGTGCGCCGCGGTCCGCTCGGCATCTCCGAGCTCGCCGAGTTCGAGGCGCTCAACCCGACGATGCTCTCGCGCATCGTCGCCCAGCTCTGCCGAGCAGGGCCTCGTCCGCCGCGAGGCGCACGCGAGCGACCGCCGCGCTGCGACCGTGACGCGCGACCGCTGCCGGCCGGCGCCTGCGCGAGCGCGTCCAGCGCGAGCGGGCGCGCGCGCTCGCCACGCAGCTCGAGGCGGTCGATCCGCAGGCTCGCGAGCAGCTGCTCGCGGCGCTGCCGGCGCTCGAGGAGCTCGCCGAGCGGATGCGCTGTGAGCGCGCGCTTCCTCGCAGCCGGCCGCGCGACCTTCAGCGCGCTCGCGGTTCCCAACTACCGCCGCTACATCTCCGGCCAGGCGATCTCGCTGATCGGCACGTGGATGCAGATGACGGCGCAGTCGTGGCTCGTGCTGACGCTGACCGGCTCGAGCACGACGCTCGGCCTGATCGTCGCGCTGCAGACGCTGCCGGTGCTCGCTGCTCGGCCCCTACGGCGGCGTCGATCGCCGACCGCGTCGACAAGCGGCGCGCTGATGGTGGTGCTGCAGGCGCGATGGGCGTCCAGGCGCTCGTCCTCGGCGTGCTCACGGTCACCGCATCGTCGTCACGGTCTGGGAGATCGGCGTGCTCGCGGCGCTGCTCGGCTTCAACAACGCGTTCGAGAACCCGGCGCGCCAGTCGTTCATGAGCGAGATGGTCGGCGCCGACAACCTGCGCAACGCCGTCAGCCTGAACTCGGTGCTCGTCAACGTCGCGCGCGTCGGTCGGCCCGGCGCTCGCCGGCCTCCTGATCGCGACGGTCGGGGAGGGGGTCTGCTTCCTCGTCAACGCCGCGAGCTTCGTCGCGGTCGATCTACTCGCTGATGCGCGCTCGACCGCAGCTGCGCTGATGCCGAGCCCGCCCGACCGTTCGCGCCGCGGGCCAGCTGCGCGAGGGGCTGCGCTACGTCGCCGCGACGCCGACGCTTGTGATCCCGCTCCTGATGATGGCGCTCGTCGGCTGCCTCGGCTACGAGTTCCAGGTCTCGCTGCCGGTGATGGCGCGCTCGGCGCTGCACGTCGGCGCGACGGGCTACGGCTTCATGACCTCGGCGATGGGCGTCGGCGCCGTGCTCGGCGGGCTCGTCGTCGCCTGGCGCGGGACGACGGGCGTGCGCACGCTGGTGCTCGTCGGCGACCGCGCTTCGGCGCGACCTTCGCGCTCGCCGCGCTCGCGCCGAGCCTCGCCGCTCGAGCTGGTCGCGCTCGCGATCTCGGCTGGGCGAGCATCTCGTTCATGGCGACCGGCAACTCGACGCTCCAGCTGACCGCCGAGCCGTCGATGCGCGGCCGCGTGATGTCGCTGTGGTTCGTCGCCTTCCAGGGCTCGACGCCGATCGGCGGGCCGATCATCGGCTGGGTCATCGCCGCCGCCGGCGCGCGCGCCGGGCTCGGCATCGGCGCCGCGGTCTGCGTGCTCGCGGCCGCGCTCGGTCTGCTCGGCCTACGCCGCGCGGGCATCCGCGCAACCGCGAGCGCGGCTGCCTGACCCGTCATTGAGGCCTGTTGAGGAACCCCGCGCCGCATGCGGCCGCCGCCCGCGCGTAGGCCGCCGACTGCATGTCGATGCTCGCCGGGAACTCGAGCAGCCAGCCTTCGAAGTTCGTGATCCGGCTGTAGCCGGGCTTCGGGGTTGGCAGCGAGCCCGACGTGGCTCGCACGGGGTCGGGGAAGGCCGTGATGCCGTGCGCGCGCATGCAGGTCGCGATCTTGACGAGCGCTGCCCCCTCGCTTGGGTTGACCGTCGGCCCGGCGCCGCCGCCCGGCAGGAGCTTCCCGCACTTCGCGTTGGCCGCCTGGTACTGCGGGTGACCGCGGATCGACCCCGCCGCTGCCCACGCGGACGGTAAAGCCGCCGCCAGGACTGGGATCCGGGAAGCCCGGCACGCCGTTGGCGCGCATGCGCCGGGAGTATGCGAGCTCCTGCGATGCGAGGCTGCCGCCGGCGGTCTTCGGTCTTGTGGGGTTGGCCCGTGTCCCCGGTGCTCGCAGCGCTCGATCGCGAGGGCGCCGGCTTCTTGACGGTCGGCACGCCACTCGGGCTGGCGCCGCCGCATGCGGCGAGCGCGACCGCGCTCACGAGCACCGTGGCGAGGAGTCTGACGTTTCATCGTCGCTGTTTTATGCCACGTGCGGTTACGGGGAGGTTTCGGTCCCCACTCTTGATCGATTCCAGAAAGCGTGCGAGACTTGCGCGCGGTGCCGACGAGCCACGACTGCGCGCGGATGCTGCGCGAGGCCTCGCTTCGCGTGACGCGCCCGCGCGTCGCGGTGCTCGGCGCGGTGCACGCCCACCCCACACCGATACCGAGTCGATCATCGCGCTGACCCGTGACGATCTCGGTCGCGTCTCCCACCAGGCCGTCTACGACGTGCTGCGGGCCCTGACGGACGCCGGCCTCGTGCGCCGGATTCAGCCGTCCGGCTCGGTCGCGCTCTACGAGCCGCAGATCGGCGACAACCACCATCACCTGGTTTGCCGCGTCTGCGGCACGGTCGTCGATGTCGATTGCGCCGTTGGTAGCGCACCCTGCCTGGCGCCGCCGGACGACAGCGGCTACGCGATCGACGAGGCCGAAGTCATCTTCTGGGGCCTGTGCCCCGGCTGCGCCTGCGCCACCCACTTACCCAGCAAGCCCTCTCCGGAAGGATTCCCGTGTCTGAGATCGTCGAAGGGACGCGAGCCAGCGCCGACAAGGACGGCTGCCCAGTCACGAACGGGCGCACGCCGTACCCGTCGCAGGGCAGCGCGCAGCCCGGCTGGTGGCCGAACCGCCTGAACCTCAAGATCCTGGCCAAGAACCAACCGGTGACCAATCCACTCGGGGCGCGAGTTCGACTACGCGCAGGCGTTCCAGACGCTCGACCTGCCGGCGGTCAAGCGCGACATCGCGGAGCTGCTGACGAGCTCGCAGGCGTGGTGGCCGGCCGACTTCGGCCACTACGGCCCGCTGATGATCCGGATGGCGTGGCACACCGCCGGGACCTACCGGATCAGCGACGGTCGCGGCGGCGCCGGCTCGCGGCCAGCAGCGGTTCGCGCCGCTGAACAGCTGGCCGGACAACGCGAACCTCGACAAGGCGCGCCGCCTGCTGTGGCCGGTCAAGCAGAAGTACGGCCGCAAGCTCTCGTGGGCTGACCTGATGGTCCTCGCCGGCAACGTCGCGCTGGAGTCGATGGGCTTCGAGACGTTCGGCTTCGGCGGCGGTCGGGTCGACGCCTGGGAGCCGGATGACGACGTCTACTGGGGCCCCGAGTCGACCTGGCTCGCCGACGAGCGCTACAGCGGCGAACGCGAGCTCGAGGATCCGCTCGCGGCGGTGCAGATGGGGCTGATCTACGTGAACCCGGAGGGCCCGAACGGCAACCCCGACCCGCTCGCGGCGGCGCACGACATCCGCGAGACCTTCCGCCGCATGGCGATGAACGACGAGGAGACCGTGGCGCTGATCGCCGGCGGTCACACGTTCGGCAAGACCCACGGCGCCGGTGACGCCCGACAGCGTCGGGCCCGAGCCGGAGGCGGCCGGGCTCGAGGAGCAGGGCTTCGGCTGGCGGAGCTCCTTCGGCACGGGCACGGGCGCCGACGCGATCACCGGCGGGCCCGAGGTCATCTGGACGACGACGCCGACGCAGTGGAGCAACGACTTCTTCCACAACCTGTTCGAGTACGAGTGGGAGCTGACGCAAGAGCCCCGCCGGTGCGCAGCAGTGGCAGCCGAAGGACGGCGCGGGAGCGGGCACGGCGCCTGACGCCGGCCGATCCGTCGCAGCGTCGCGCGCCCGCGATGCTCACGACCGACCTGGCGTTGCGCTTCGACCCGATCTACGAGCCGATCTCGCGGCGCTTCTACGAGCACCCGGACGAGTTCGCGGACGCGTTCGCCCGCGCCTGGTTCAAGCTCACCCATCGCGACATGGGCCCCGTGGTGCGCTACCTCGGGCCGGAGGTTCCGTCGGAGGTGCTGATCTGGCAGGACCCGGTCCCGCCGGTCGAGCACGCGCTGCTCGGCGCCGGCGCGAGTCGCCGAGCTGAAGGAGCGGATCGCCGCGTCCGGCTTGACGGTCTCGCAGCTCGTCACGACCGCCTGGGCGTCGGCGTCGACGTTCCGCGGCAGCGACAAGCGCGGCGGCGCCAACGGGGCGCGCATCCGCCTCGAGCCGCAGCGCAGCTGGGCGGTCAACGAGCCCGCCGAGCTCGCCGAAGGTGCTCGCGACGCTCGAGGGGATTCGCGAGGCCGCCGCTGGCGCCGGCACGCGGATCTCGCTCGCCGACTTGATCGTGCTCGCGCGGCGGCGTCGGCGTCGAGCAGGCCGCACGCGCTGGCGGCCACGAGGTCGAGGTGCCGTTCGCCCCCGGGCGCACGGACGCCTCGCAGGAGCAGACCGATGTCGAGTCCTTCGCGGTGCTCGAGCCGAAGGCCGACGGGTTTCGCAACTACCTCGGCGCAGACAGCCGGCTACCGGTCGAGTACTTGCTGATCGACAAGGCGAACCTGCTGACGCTGAGCGCTCCCGAGATGACCGTGCTCGTGGGCGGGCTGCGCGTGCTCGGCGCCAACCATGGCGGTGCGCCGCTCGGCGTCTTCACCGACGCGAGCGGGCACGCTCACGAACGACTTCTTCGTCAACCTGCTCGACATGGGCACGGTCTGGAAGCCGTCGTCCGCGGACCCCGACATCTACGAGGGTCGCGACCGCACGACCGGCGAGCCCCGCTGGACCGCCAGCCGCGTGGACCTCGTCTTCGGCTCGAACTCCGAGCTGCGCGCGATCGCCGAGGTCTACGCGAGCGCTGACGCCGCCGAGAAGCTCGTCGGCGGACTTCGTCGCTGCGTGGACGAAGGTCATGAACCTCGACCGCTTCGACCTCGCCTGACGGCAGCGTCCGGGCCGGTCCTCGGACCGGCCCGGGATCGCCTCAGAACCGCAGCGTCGCCCGCTCGACCGCCGCGTGCGCGTCGACGAGCGAAGCCTTCGCCTGCGCTGGGGGCGCAACGGCGAGCGAGGCCTTGTCCGCGAGGACTGCGTCGAGGAGGCCCGGGAAGCGGGCGTCGACGTCGGCGCGGCGCAGTGCGTTGAACTTCGTCGTGCCGTCCATCTCCTGGTGGATCAGGCCCGCTTCGCGCAGGACGCGCAGGTGATGGGTGCGCGTCGACTTGGTGCCTTCGATCGCGAGGCTGTAGCAGGCGCAGGCACCGCCCTCGGCCGCGAGCTGGCGCACGATTCCGAGGCGCTGCGGGTCGCTCAGAGCGTGGAGGATGCTCGGCAGGTCGAGCTCGTCGCGAGGGGGATGGTGGAGAAGCATAGTTCGATGGTTGTTGAACTATATGGTACGATGACGATCGTACAAAGTCTAGGCCGGAGGATAGCGCCAGATGCAGGGAACTTCAACACCGCCACGGATCAGCGATAGCCGCCTCGAGGCGATCGTGACAGCCGCATACATACTGGAGGCGCGCCGATGAACGCCGCGCTCATCAAGGCGCGCGCCAACACGACGCTGCTGCTCGTCCTGATCTGCATCGCCCAGTTCATGGTGATCCTCGACGTCTCGGTCGTGAACGTCGCGCTGCCGGCGATCAAGGGATCCCTGCACTTCTCGACCGAGGGCCTGCAATGGGTAGTCAACGCCTACACGCTGACCTTCGCCGGCCTGCTGATGCTCGGCGGGCGCGCAGCCGACCTGCTCGGGCGCCGGCGAGTCCTGCTCGTGGGCGTCTTTCTCTTCACCGCCGCGTCGTTTGCGTGCGCGCTCGCAACCTCCTCCGCGTGGCTGATCGCTGCGCGCGCCGTCCAGGGCATCGGCGGCGCGATCATCTCGCCCGCGAGCCTCTCGATCCTCACGACCTCGTTCGCGGAGGGCACTGAGCGCAACCGCGCGCTTGGCGCGTGGGGCGCGGTCGGCGGCATCGGCGGCGCGTCGGGCGCGCTGTTCGGCGGCCTGTTGACTCAAGGTCTCGGGTGGGGTTGGGTCTTCGCTGTCAACGTGCCGGTCGGCCTCGCCGTGCTCGCGATCGGCCCGCGCGTCATCCCCGAGGGCCGCGCCGAGCTCGGCCATCGCCACTTCGACCTCTCCGGCGCGCTACTCGTCACGCTCGGCTTCGTTGCACTCGTCTACGGCATCGTCCGCACCGACGTCCTCGGCTGGGGCGCGCTCGGCGCGCTCGGCCCGATAGCGGCGGGTGTCGTCGCTGCTCGCGGCGTTCGTGCTCGTCGAGGGCCGCTTCGCGAAGGCGCCGCTCGTGCCGCTCGCGATCTTCCGCCTGCGCCTGCTGCGCGCCGCCAACATCGCGGTCCTGATCCTCTACGGCGGCATGTTCGCGATGTGGTTCTTCCTCTCGCTCTACCTCCAGCAGGTGCTCGGCTACGGCCCGATCGCGACCGGGCTCGCCTTCATGCCGACCGCGCTCGCGGTCGCCGCCGCGGCGACGATGGCGCCGCGCGTCCTCGCCGCGATCGGCGCGCGCGCGACGATCGCGAGCGGGATGACGCTCGTTGCGCTCGGCCTGTTCGAGCTGACGCTCGTCAAGCCGGGGGTCAGCCTCGCACTCGTCCTCCCAGGCAGCATCGTCGCCTCCGTCGGCCTCGGCCTAACCCTCGTTCCCGCGACCGTCACCGCCGTGCAGGGCGTTCCGCGCCACCTCGCCGGCGCCGCGTCCGGCCTCTTGAACACGGCGCGGCTGCTCGGCGGCGCGCTCGGGCTGGCCGTGCTGACGACGATCGCCCAAACCCGTACCCACAACGCGCTCGCGGGCGGGACCGCTCACCTGCAGGCGCTCACCGACGGCTTCTCGGAGGCCTTCCTCGTCGGCGCGCTGATCGTCGTCGCCGGCATCATCACCGCGCTCGTACTGCTACGCCAACCGCGCGCACGCGGGCTGAAGAGCACGCTCGCGCCGGACGCGCCACCCCAAGAGCTCGTCCCCTGACAGACCGCGGACGGGGGTGTCAGCCGGGGGCCATCGCGCTCGGCGCCTCCGACCTCGTTACGATCGGCGGATTCGTGACGGCCGCGCTCGTGATCGCTCGCCTCAAGCCCGGTCGGCGCGCTCTGCGCTGCCGGCAGGGCGGGCTGCGCGCCGAGCCCGTCGAGCCGGCTGGCGTGGTGACGTGAACGACCGCGTGAACGCTTCAACCGGCGGCTTGTCGCTGCTGGCGATCGGTCCCCGCGGCGGGGGGGTGGGCGATGTCTTCACCGGCACCGTTGCCGCGCTGCGCGAGCACGTCGGCTCGATCGACGAGCGCCGGCCGGCCGAGGACGGGAGCGCCGCCGCCGCGGCCGTGCGCTGCCTTTGGGGGTGCCGCCACCGCGTTCGCAACGCGGACATCGTGCACGTCGAGTTCGGCAGCAACGACATCGCCGTCTTCTGGTGTGCGTGGCTCTTGACGCTGCTGCGCCGCGACGTCGTGGCGGTGATTCACGACCCGGCTACCGTCGCCCACTCGCCGGGTGCCGGTCTGATCGCCCGCCGGGGGATCTGGCACCGACGCATCGGTTATCGCATCCTCGCGCCGCTCCTCGGCCGCCGGCTCAAGCGGCGCGTGTTGTCGCGTTCCGGCGCGCTCGTCGTCCTCGGGCGGCCGGCACGCGACGAGCTCCAGGCGGCGACGCCCGTGCCGGTGCGTTACGCGCCGCACGGTGTCGATCTCGCGATGGGCTCGCCGCCGCCGCCGTCGCTGTGCGACTACGTGCTGTTCGCGGGCTACATCGGCCCGAGCAAGGGCCTCGACACGCTGATCGACGCCTGGTCGGCACTGTCGTTCCCGTTGCGCCTGGTCATCGCCGGCGCCGCCGATCGAGACTTCGAGGATTGGGTGAGCGAGCTGCGCGAGCGCTCGCAGACGTTTGCGAGCGCGCCCGAATGGCTCGGCTACGTGCGTGACGAAGGCGAGTTCAGGCGCCTGTTCGAGCACGCCGCGATCGTCGTCATGCCCTACCGCAGCTCGAGTCCGGCATCCGGGATCCTCGTGCGCGCGATGGCGGCCGGTCGCTGCGTGATCGCGACGCCCGTTCCGGCGGCCGAGGCCCTGATCGAGGATGGTCGCGAGGGCTGCATCGTCGAGAGCGAAAATCCCGCGGTCCTTGCGCGCGCGCTCGAGGAGCTCGCCGCCCTGCCGACAGAGCGCGACCGCCTCGGGCAAGCCGCCGCGCAGCGCGTCCGCGAGGAGCTCGGCTGGGACCGTCTCGTCAGCGCGCTTTTCGACACCTACGCCCTCGTCTGCGACAAGGTGGGCGACGCCGCCGCCGCTGCTCGCGTGCATCCGCTGCGTGCACCACTCGCGCCGGAACGCCAGCGCGATCGCAGCTCGCGCCAGGGCTGACTTGCTGCCATTGGTCGGCCGACGCTAGTGGCCGATCACGTCCGAGTCGTCCGCGTGCGCCTCGCCGCGGTCTAGCGCGGAGATCGCAACCACGTCATCCGCTGCGAGCGCGAAGTCGAAGATCGCGATGTTCTCCGCCATTCGCTCCGGGCGCGTGGTCTTCGGGATCACCGCGCAACCGAGCTCGATGTGCCAGCGCAAGACGATCTGCGCCGGTGTGCGCTCGTGCGCGCGGGCGATCTCGACGATCACCGGCTCGCGCAGCAGCTCGCGCCCGTGTCCGATCGGCGCCCACGACTGCGTGACGATCCCGTTGTCGGCGTGGTAGGCGCGCGCCCCTTCCCGGATCGTGTGCGGGTTGAGCTCGATCTGGTTCACGTCCGGTACGAGGCCGGTCTCCTCGATCACGCGCTGTAGGTGCGCCGGCTTGAAGTTCGAGCCGCCGATCGCGCGGACCTTGCCGTCCTCCAGCAGCCGCCCGAGCCCGCGAAACGCCTCCACGTAGCGGTCCTGCGCCGGCAGCGGCCAGTGGATCAGGAAGAGGTCGATGTAATCGACGCCGAGCCGGCGCGCGCTGTCCGCCCACGCCTGCTGGGCCTCGAGGTACCCGTGCCACTGCCCGTTCAGCTTCGTCGTGACGAACAGCTGCTCGCGCGGCAGTCCGCAGGCGCGCAGCCCGCGCCCGACGCCCTCCTCGTTGCCGTAGGCGTAGGCGGTGTCGAAGAGCCTGTAGCCGGCCTCGACGCCGGCAACGACGGCGGCCTGCGCCTCGTCGTCCGACATCGGCCAGGTGCCGAGCCCGATCTGCGGCATCTGGGCGCCGTGGGTGAGGCGGAGGGTGGGGTTCATCGGCGCAACTGTAGCCGTAGCCTCGTACGTCCAGGCGCTATCGCCTGCGGCGTGATCGCTTGTGCTGCGCTGGGCGGAGCGTCGGTATCGTGGTGGTGTGCGGACGATCGTCGTGTCAGACCCGCCGCCCGGTGAGTTCGAAGCGCTGTTGGAGCGCCGGCGGCGTTGGGGCGCCGACCATCGCGACGAGCTGTGGGCCGGGGTTCTGCACATGAACCCGGCGCCGCACGGTCGCCACGCGGAGGTTCAGCAGCAGGTCTTGGAGCTCGTTGGCGCGCTCGCGCGCGCGGTGGGGCTGCGGCCGCTCGCGGAGGCGAATCTCGGCGATGCCGATGACTTCCGCGTACCCGACGGGGCGCTCCAGCGCTCCGGCCCGAGCCTCTACTACGCGAGCGCGGCGCTCGTGCTCGAGGTCGTCTCGCCCGGGGATGAGAGCTGGGAGAAGCTGGCGTTCTACGCGAGCCACGGCGTCGAGGAGGTGTTGATCGTCGACCCGCAGGAGCGTGCGGTGCACTGGTTTGCGCTCAGCGGCGGGGAATACCGGCCGGCAGCACGCAGCAACCTCGTCGAGCTCGGGCCGCAGGAGCTCGCCCGGCGCATCGACTGGCCCTCGCTGGAGGACTGAGCCGGCGCTCCGGGCGCGGTGCGCCGCTTTGCTTCGGGAAGGGTTGGTGCGCTGGGCGCTCTGTTGCGAGGCACCATCAGCCATGCCGGCGCAATACTGTTGGGGCGTGAACGCGCCCGCTAGCAGGATCGCGCGCCCGTACGTACGAGATTCGATGGCTGCGGAACCCCTGCCGACCACTCTGCTGAGCGATCGCATGCCGGCCTGGTGGCGACCGTTCACCGTTGAGCTCGAGCGCGAGCCGCTCGCCCGCGTGCGTGACGGCATCGAGGCGCTGCGCCATGAGCTCTCGATCGAGAACGCGGTCGACGCGGTTGCCTACGCCTTTGGCGATGAGGGGGCGGGGACGCGAATCATCGACACGGTCCGCAGCGCAATTGCAACGAAGCGCAACGGCTACAGCCCCGCGGTCGGCGACGCCGAGCCGCCGGCGCTCGTGGCCGCGGCGCTGGCCGACCAGCTCGCAGTCGCACCCGACAGTGATCTCGCGACCCTGATCTCGCTGCTCGTGCTCTCGGCCGACTACGGTGAGCGCGAGCCCGCGATCGAGGGCATGCGCCTCGCCGACTATGCTGCCCGCCAGCTCGAGCACCGCTCCGCCTCGGCGCGGCAACTCGTGCTTGTGAGCACCGACCCGCCGGCCAGCGCGCTCGTCAGCGAGGCGCTGCGCGCGCTCGAGCCCTTCCCCGAATACGGCTCGACGCAACCGGGAGCGCCGACAAGCCTCGACGACGTCCTCAGCGCCCTCGCGGCGAGGGTTGACGAAATCGCGGCACGGATCGACGCCGAGCACGCGATCCTCCGCGAGCAGCTTCGCCAGCAAGACGTGGACCTTGCAGACGTGGTGCGAGGCTGCGCAGATGGCCTGGAGCGAGGTTCCGCTCGAGGCGCGGCCGATCATCGCCGCGATCGAGCTCGCGCAGCGTACGCACGGGACGGCGCCGGCGATCGGCGCCGATGCCCTGCTCGCGAGCGTCCTCGACACGGTCGGAGGCGCCCTCGGTCGGACGCTCGACCCGCAAGTCGCGGTTGCCGCCGCCGGTCCCCACATCGAGGGCAGCCTGAGGCACGCTCCCGATGAGCTGCTCTTCCCGCTCGCAAGCGAGCTCGCGCTCTGGCGCGAGCAGGGCGGGGAGCGACGACCTAACCGAGGCGCGGTGGGCGGCGCCGCGTGGCTTGGACGGGCAGCGGCGGGAAGAGATAGCGATCGCGCTGCAGGCCTACCGCGAGGCCCTTGCGCTGCGCCTACTCGGTCATGACTGAGTGGGAGCGCGAGTCGCCGGCCAGTGATCCGGCGGCCATTGAGGAACAGCGTCGAGCAGCCGCAGGATCGAGCAGCCGACGCAGTGGCGGCCCGCGCAGCCATTTGCCACGCAGCCACTCGCCACGCAGCCGCCGCCCGTGGAGACGGCTCCTGCCGGTACGCCGCTGCGCGGCGCCACGCTGCTGACCGCGGAGGAGGCGAGCGCGCTACTCGCTCGTGGGCAGGGCCGCGTCGTCGTCTGGATGGGGGAGCGCGGGGCCGGCAAGACGGCGATCACAGCGCGCCTGTACGAGCGCCAGCGGCTCCCCGACCAGGACGTGCAGTTCGCCGGCTCCTCGACGCTGCTTGCCTTCGAGGCGCTCGCGTACTTGCGCCGCCAGGTTGCGAACGCCGTATGTCGCCGGCCGAGCACGCCGAGGGCGATCCGCGCCAGATCTACCACCTGGCGCTCACGAGCGGGAACGACGGGGTGAATCTCCTGATCGCCGACCTGCCGGGCGAGCTCTTTCGGGCGCTGGCCGACAACCAGATCGCGCTTTCTGCGATCCCGCTCGTTCGCCGCGCCGACAAGCTCGCGCTGATCGTCGACGGCGCGCGGCTGCGTGACGGTGCCGCGCGCGCCGCGGTGCTGACACGCGTGCGCCAGCTGCTCGAGCGGATCGGCGCCGCGTCGCTGACCGGCTGCCGGCGCCAGCCTTGCGATGGTCGTGACGAAGTGGGATCTGGTCGCCGAGGATCCGGAAACGCTTGCTTACTGGCACGCGCGCGAGCACGACCTCGCAGCAAGCGTCCGCGAACTCGATCCGGACGCGCCGCACATCCGCGTCGCCGCGGCCGCTCCTGCGAGCTTTCCCCAGGACGACGGCATCGGTGCGCTGCGCGCCTGGCTGATCGCGCGCGCGGGCGCGACGATCGACCCGCCGGTCGAGCGCTACGAGTGGCCGGTCGACGCGCCGGAGCGCACACGGCTGCGCTGGCGGCGGCGCAAGTGAACTTCCTTCTTCTCGGCGAGCAGGCGACGGGCAAGAGCTCGCTGCTCGTCGCGCTCTACGGCGCGCTCGTCAACCAGCGCGCCGAGAACCTTCGGATCGTGCGCACGATCGACGACGTCGAGTTCCTCTCCCGCGGTTTGCTGGCGTTCGGGCGCCAGGAGAGCGTGCGGCGGACCGAGGTCGACAGCCACGCGCGGCTGATCGTGGAGCTCGCGCGCGGCGAGCAGTTGGTCTCGCTCGACATTCCGGATCGCTCCGGCGAGGTGCTCAAGCACACGCTCGACTCGCGCCTGTGGGATCCCGACCTGCTCGAGCAGGTGGTGAGCGCCGACGCGGCGATGCTCTTCCTGCGCGCTGACCGCCTCGAGCCGCTCGAGAATCCGCAGCCGGCGCTGGTCGCCCGGCCACGGGCGGCGAGAGCGAGGACGCGTCGCCGTCTGCGCCGACCCGCCTGGAGCCCCGCGTTGATGCAGCCCGACGCGCGCGCCGTCGACCTGCTGCAGGCGCTGCTCGCAGAGCGCTCGCGGCCCCTGCCGGTCGCGGTCATCATCTCGGCCTGGGATAGCGTCGGCGCCACGGCGCTCGGGCCCCGCGAATGGCTTTCGCAAAGCGTGCTGCTGCTCGACCAGTACCTCACGAGCAACTCCGCGCGACTACCGAATGCCGTGTTCGGCGTCTCCGCGCAGGGCGGGGACTTCGCCGCCGGACTGCCGGCGAACCTCGCCGGCGAAGATCCCTGGGACCGCGCCTACGTGATCGCGCCGAGCGGCCTGCGCGACACGCTCGCTGCGCCGATCATCTGGCTGCTGGACGCCGTCAGCTGAGCGGGCAGGCGACTGGATGGAAGCGGTCGACCAGCTCCTGTTCGGCTATCGCGACGGCCATCAGCTGCTCGCGGCCTCGCGCGCGATCTCCCCGCGCCAGCAACGCGAGCTGCTGCCCGCACGTCGATGCGAGCTTCGAGCGCAGCGACGCGCGCCAGCTCGTCGGGATCGGCGTTCCCGCGCTCGATGCCTACCTGCTCGGCGCGATCTGGCCGGCGCCCGAGCGCCCGCGGCCGGGCGCGGTGTGGGCGCACGCGCTGCTCATCGGCGCCAACCAGCTCGCCCGCCTGCCGCTGCTCGGCCTGCTCACGCTGCTCGAGCGTCCGCGCGACGACCACTTCGAGCGCTATTCCCGGCCCCTGCCGTGGCCGGCGCTCCCGAGCGAGGGTGCGCGGCTGGCGCCGTTCTCGCGCGCCCTGGCATGGGCGCTTCATTCCACCGACCCAAGCCCGGTGATCGTCCTCTGGGACTTCCCCGACGTCGCCGAGGGAGCCCTGCTCGCGCTGCTCGACGAGACACCCGGGCCGGAGCGCATGGGACTCAGCTTCCGTACGCGCGAGAGTGCGCGGCCGAGTTCGCCCTACCGCATCCAGGTGGCCTCGGACGTCGCCGGCCAGTTGGGAGCGGCGCGCGAGATCCTGATCGATCCGCGCTACAGCGGACCGGACTCAGTCAGCGCGACCGGCTGAGTCCGGGGCGGGCGTCAGCGCGAACCGCGTGCTGTGGCGATGAGCGCCGACGGCGCTGTCAGCAACCGGCGCGATCCTCGGCACGGTTGCGGTCGCGCACGGCTAAGGACTAGGAACCCGCCGTTAGCCGCGTGCTTGCCTGCTCCACTGGGCGTAGAGCGTTACGCTCGCGCTGAACGGATAGGTCGCGCCGTTCGCGTAGGCCATACCGCCGCCGTTCGCCGCGGTGTTCCAGCCCGTGAACGTATAGCCGGCGCGCGTGAACGTGTCGGTCGCCAATGCCGTCGGCCCACTCGCCGTCTCGCTGGCCATCGCGCCGACACCGCCGTTCGCATTGAACGTCACGGTGTGGGTCGCCTTCCACTGCGCGTAGAGCGTCACGTTCGCGCTGAACGGATAGGTCGCGTCGTTCGCGTAGGCGGTACCGCTGCCATTCGCAGCAGTGTTCCAGCCGGTGAAGGCATAGCCGGTGCGCGTGAAGGCATCAGGCGTTAGCGCGGTGGGCTCGTTCGCCGTCTCCCTTGCCATCGTGCCGCCGCCACCATTCGCGTTGAACGTCACGGTGTAGCTCGGGTCCTGGGTCGATGTCGCGGTCACGGTCGACCCACTGATTGCGAAGTTGAAAGTCGTACCGTCGGTATCGATCGACAGCGGCGTGCCGGAGCCCGGGTCGGTCAACGTGTACGACGTGAGGTCTATGTCGTTCCAGCCCCCGTTGAACCACTTGTAGCCGAAGCCGCCGCTGCACTCGATGTGGATCCACAGCCTCTTGCAGTCCCAGACCCACAGCACCTTCAGGAACCCGTGGCTGGTCTGCCAGTCACGCGTATAGGTCCACGGCAGGCGGTACTGGCACGCCGAGGCGATCTTCGGCGGGCTGGGCCACGACCAACTGCCGTCGCGGTCGCCATGGGAGCCGAACGACTCGGTGGCAAGCACGATGCCGGCTCCTGAGGACAGCGCCAGCCCTGTCGTGAGCGCACCGGCGGCAAGTCTCATCGGCCGCGACCAGGTCGAGCGCCGTCGCCGCCGCGGCCCGGCTGTGCGTGCGACACGCTCCTGAATCCGGTCCTGAAGCTGATCCAGATCCGTCCCGGTCGGCTGGAAACGGGCCGCCGAAAGCCGCGCGGAGATGTCGCGGAGGTCGTCAGGCAGCTGTCCGTCGTGCTGGCTCATCAACCCTTAGACGCACGAGCGAGCACTTTCTTGACTTTCTCGGGCGAAAGCTCGCTGCCCTCACCTCGCAGCATTACGCAGCCGCCTCAAGGCCCGATAGAGCCGACCCTCGATCGTGCTCTGGCGCTCCTCCAAGAGGTCGGCAATCTCACGCAGCGACAGATCGCCGCCGAAGCGCAGCGCCACGACGACCCGCTCCTCCTCTGAGAGCGCGTGCAGCGCGCGCCGCAGCGCGTCTCGCTCACCGACGATGCCGATGGCATCGATCGGCGCGGTCTCGGTTATGCGTTCTACGGCACGTGCTTCCGCTCCACGCCGGCGCGCCAGATCGCGCAGGCGGTTCATCGCGATGGCATAGATCAGGTCTTTCGGCCGGCTTCGCCGCGCCACTGGCCGTGCGATCGCAGAACGCGTTCGAACGTGTCGGCGACGATGTCCTCGGCCAGCGCCTGATCACCGGTCTGGTAGACGAGGAATCCGAGCAGGCCAGGAGCATGCTCTCGATAGAGGCGATCGAAAGCCTCGGCGCGGCGAGTGCTGCTCATCCCGAGCTGATCGGGGTCTGCTGGGTCAGGAACTGTCGACCGGCCCGGCGCGCGGCACGCGAAGGCCCGCCGGCGAGGGCCCGCGCGAGCGCTTGGATTCGCGGATCCAGGGGGTCGAGCCGGCGTGCCGCGGCGACCTCACTGCGAGCGTCCGAACCGCTCGCGGCCGTCGCCGCCGCGAGCGCCGATTGCAGCTGCCAGTCGTTTGGATCGGCCGCGAGACCACCACGCAGGTATCGCGCGGCGGCCTTGTAGTTGCCGTCACTTGCGGCACAGAACGCTTCGATCTGCCACGGGCCTGCGCGCGTGTTCAGGGCGTTGAGCGAGGTCTGCGCCAAGGCGTCGGCCTGCGTGCAATTGCCGCTGGCGTAAGCGGTAGTGGCAGCGTTCAGGTCGCGCTGCGAAGCGAGCACGAACGCCGGCATCACCGCGACTGCAACCACGGCCGCACCGGCGGCCAAGGCCCCGAGCGCGTTCCCCTTCGTCGAGCCACCGCCGGAACGCCAGCCTGACCGACTGACCGCGAGTCCGCCCAGAGCGGCAAACCACAAGGTCACCGCCGGCATCTGCCAGTCCCAGTCGACGCCCGCGTGGACAGCCCAGGCAACGCCGGCGCTGAAGAGCGCGGCGTAAAGCGCTCGGTCACGACCCCGCCCCCAGGGCACGAGGCCAACCAACGTGCCGAGCACGAACAGTGCGACGCAGACCAATCCGACCACGCCCAGGTCGGAGAGCGTCTCGATGTACAGGGAGTGCGCGTTGACGACGACCGTCTGGTCGGGCCGGTGCTCGTACCAGAGGATCTCGAACGTTTCGGCGCCGGTGCCCTCGATCGGATGAGCGTCGAAGGCGTTCATCGCGATCGTCCACAACGCGATCCGGCCGTTGCTCGAGGCGTTCCCGAGCCGGTTGCGCACGAGTGATGTGTTCGGCACCGCCTGCTGGTTCACGAACTGGTTCCAGCGGTGCGAGATCGCGCCGGGCGCCCCGAGCACCAGCGCCGCGACCACCGCCGCGACGACCGCCAGAAGCGCGGCGCGGCGCAGCGCGATCGAGTGGCGATCGATCGGAGAGCTCTGACCCTCGAGCCAGCGGTCGAGATATGTGAGCGCGGCACGTAGCACCACGGCGAGCAGGACGCAGCCGAGCAGGACCAGTGCAACGTGGTGGCCCTGATGTATTGCGGCGGGCGTCGTCGAGTTGCTGCTCGAGATCAGCGTGGCGTCATAAGCGACGCTCATCGCGATCGCGGTCGCCGGCACGGTGGCGATCAATGCTGCGAGCAAGCCGCGAGGCCGGCCAAGCACCGCGTACAGCGCGAGCCCTAAGACCGCGGCGCCGAGACCGCCCCGCGAATAGGTCAAGAGCAGCGCGGTACCGATGATCGGCAGCGCGCCCGCACTCAACACGCGGACGGTGCGTCGCTGATCGCCGGCCGTCAAGTGCAGGCAAAGCACGCCGGCGATCGCGCAGAAGATCCCAAGGGCGTTCCAGTAAGTCAGCGGATACGCGAGCCGCCCCCCCGACGCCGGATCTGGCGTCGTCGAAAGCACGTCGGGGGCGAGCTTTGAAATCAGCGCGAACGCGGCTACCGCCGTCATCGCGAGGGCGACGCAGCGCAGGGCCCAGGCGAGCCGCTCACGGGTACGGCCAACCGAAGCGAATAGCAGGAAGGTGAGCGCGTAAAGCAGGTCGCGATCGGCGCCGATCGTCGCCCGGCCCGCTGCGTGCGACCAGTACTGCGACAGCAGCGCCCAGCCGGCCAGTCCGAAGATGCCAACCAGCGGAACGAGCGTCCCCGGCCCAATCGCGGCGAGCGGCCGCTCGGCAAGTCCCAGCCGAGCCACC
Organism: uncultured Solirubrobacterales bacterium; assembly: GCA_963773395.1. Taxonomy (GTDB): domain Bacteria; phylum Actinomycetota; class Thermoleophilia; order Solirubrobacterales; family Solirubrobacteraceae; genus Palsa-513. The sequence continues at coordinate 403,233 of CAVZAY010000002.1, forward strand.
AGCAGGATCGCAACGACCAGCGCGCCGAAGGCCACCGAGTCGGGGAAAAAGCCGCCCGAGTCGAAGCTGAAGAACAGGATCAGCAGCGCCGGGACCCACAGCAGCACGCTCAACGCGGTCTGACTCATCCCACCGCGTGCGGCACGAGAGGCTCGCAGTGCCCAGACCGCCAGCGCTGCGGCCAGCAGCAGGAGGATCAGGAGCGTGACCACGCCCGTCGGGCCGCTGTTCAGTAGCCCATAGACGCCGAGCCCGATCGCCGCTGCCAGCGGCAGTGCCTGTAAGAGTCTTGGGGCGGTGGTGCGGAAGCTCGTCAATCCGGCCGCCTGCGCACCGTCATCGACAGCACGATAGGGCCGTGACTGTAGCGAGCCGCCGCGGAATAAAGCGGGGAGGCGGGCGCACGCACGCTGGGGAGTTCCCTCCCCTGATTGCGCGCCGCCTAAGACCGTAGGTTTGATAGCGGGTGGGCGTGCGGGCGACCGCACGACCGCTCACGGACGTTGCGCGGATCGGCGGCGAGCAGGCCTGCGACCGGAATCGGGTCGCCGCTCCGGTGCCGGGGATGGAATTACCCATCAGGGCTGTTGACGCTGCGGAGATGGTCGGCTACCGTGATGAGTCCGGGGAGTTTGCATGCCGCCAGAGCCAATCTTTAGTACCCGCCGCAGCGACATTGTCGTGGAGGATGTCAGCGACGAGCTACTGATCTACGATCGGCGCGCGGACGTGGCTCATTGTTTGAGCGATGTCGCGGCACTTGTTTGGCGGACTTGTGAAGGTGGTGCGACGCTCGGCGAGATCGCCGAGCAGATCAGCGCGCGGGGCCTAACGGGTTCCAAGGTTGATGCGGCGGAGCTGGCGAGCACCGCGGTCGCAGAGCTCGCAGAGCAGGGCCTCCTTGAGACCTCCGGCGCCGGAGCCGCAGTCGGACTCATATCCCGCAGGCGCGCGCTGCGCCGGATGGCTGGTATCGGCGCAGCCGCCGTCAGCGCCCCGCTGATCGTGTCGGCCGGCGTCCCGACAGCGGCGTTTGCTGCCGCGTCGTGCGCGAGTTACCTAGGGGCATGCCACACCTCTTACAACTCCGGCACGACTGTGCCGGTGTGCTGTTCGACCGCGGCGCACTGCCGCCCCGTCAACAGCTCCACCAATCCGAAGCAATGTTGCGTAAGCGATGTTGCAGTCCCGCTCGGGGCTGGGGCTCATTGCACCCGGAATAGTGACTGCTGCAGCTACGCGTGTAGCGCCAACACCTGTCAGTAGTCGGGGCCTGCTGATCGTCAGCGCGGCTTCGCGGGCTCACGGCCTGGTAATAGTCTTAGGTCGGGTTGGCCGCAGGGAATCGCATCGGCGATAGCGCGGCAGCAGCACGCACGTTTCGCCTCGACGTCAAGGGCGCTGAGGTGCGCGCGGCGCTCACCGGCGCCGGCGTTCGGGCGGTCCTGATCAAAGGACCTGCACTCGCGCGGCTGCTGCACGGCAGTCGCGACTATATGGACGTGGACCTGCTCGTCGATCCGGTGGCACTACCGCGTGCTGAGGAGGCGCTCGCAGAGCTCGGATTTCGCCGCTTCGAGCGCGAGGCAGCGGTGCGCTCTACCGATCCGGCCGTCGGTAGGGCGATCGGCGGGCAGGGCGCCTTGCATGCGACGGTCTGGCTGCGCGAGCAGGACGGCTTCTTGATCGACCTCCACGACAGCCTGCCGCAGTGCGGCGCCGATGCAAGCGTTGTCTGGCAGGCGCTCGCCGGGCACCTGGACGTGGCGACGATCGGCGGTGTTGCCACCGAGACGCTCGATCGCGTCGCGAGCGCTCTACTCGTGGCGCTCCACACGGCGCACCACGGCCCGGGTTGGGGCACGGACTGACCTCGACACGGCGGTCGAGGTGTTCGACCTCGACTGCTGGCGTGCGGCGCGGGATCTCGCCGTGACGCTTGCGGCCGACAGGGCGCTGGGGGTCGGTCTCGGGATGACCAAGCGAGGACGCGAGATAGCCCGGGAACTCTCGCTCCCCTGCGAGCCCAGCGCGGCGAATCGCCTGCAATGGTCGGGCGCGCCATGGAGCGCGAGCGTCCTCGAGGCGCTGCTGGCCAAACAGAGCCTCAGGGCCCGCGTCTCGATCCTCTCATGCGTGCTGTGTCCCTCGCCAGGCTCTATGCGGCGCGGCTCCACGATCGCGAGGCGCGGCCGTGCTGGGCTTCTCGCGGCGTACGTCGTTCGCATGTTCCAGCTCGCAGCGACCCTCCCAGCGGCGCTGCGCGCTCGCCGACGCAGCAGCGCCAGCGACAGATCAGGTTGACGCTGCGCTGGCTTCGGCGAGTGAGTGCATCAGCGATGCGGCCGCCTCGGCCGGCCTCACCGCGCTTGCCCTCGAGGACCTGAGCGTTCCCCGCGGCCCGCGTGACAGCTCGCATGCTCTTCTCGGGGCGCTCGTTTGGGAGGAACGCGTTGGCCAGCAACGCGAGCGCACCGATGCCTGCGTTGCGCGGCTGTGGCTCCCAACGCTCGCCGGGAGCGTAAACCGTGATGGCGATGATCGCAGGGCGAGCCGGCGCCGTCCCGGCGATGCCACCGAGGTCCTCGACCGACCGGCGATTCCCCCACCCCGATCCGCCGTCATCATCGCGTATCGACAGGCGTCGCGCGTACGGGTGCACAGCTCCCGTGTCGTCGAGCACCGCGTATTCGTCCGAGTAATAGGTCGCACCCTCCGCCACGAGCGCGGCCACGAGTGTGCTCTTCCCGCAGAAGGTCTCACCCGGCAGGAGCAACGCCCGCCCGTCGACGGCGACGGCGCCGGCGTGCACGAAGACGTGCTCGCGCGCCAGAGCTGCGATCCGCAAGCGCATCTGAGCGTCGAGGACGTGCAGAGCGATGTCGGCGCTGAGGCCTGCGCCGACCGCCTGGCCGTCGACCAGGACCGCATACTCGCCCTCCCGCGCGCCGACGAGCGTGAAGTGGCCGTCTTCTGGAAACTCCTCCGAGAGCTCCCAGCCAGGGGTAAAATTAGCTCGACGGCTGGCTGCAGCGATTCATCGTGCACCTCGATGTCGAGTAGCACGCCGAAGCTACTCATGTTCACATGGGGCATCGCTCGCTCATTATCGACCGTGGCCGATAATGAGTGAGCCATGAACACACTGCTCGTAGTCGCTCGTCTTGGCCTCGCGGCTGTGTTTCTCGTCGCGGCCGTGGCGAAGTTCGCTGACATGAAGGGATCGCGCGCCGCGCTCGAAGGGTTCAAGGCCCGGCGCCGTTCGTGCCCACCGCTGCCGTCGCCCTTCCGTGCGCGGAGGTTGCGTCCGCCGTGCTTATGGTGATCGCGCCGACCGCCCAGATCGGCGCCGCGCTCGCGGTCGTGCTCCTGCTCCTGTTCGTCGGCGGGATCGCCGCTGCGTTGCGACGTGGCTCGCGACCGGATTGCCACTGCTTCGGCCAGCTCCACTCCAAGCCGGCAGGCGTTGAGACGATCGTGCGCAACGGCCTGCTCGCCGCGATCGCGCTCGTCGTGCTGATAGCCGGTCCGGGTCCAGCCGTTGACACGTGGGCGCGCGCGAGCAGTGGCGAGGTCATCGCCTTGGGCGCTGTCAGCCTGGCCGCGGTTGTGCTCGCCTACGTCTGCTACTCGCTGGAGAGCGAGAATCGCCGATTGACCGGACGCGGTGCCCAGGCCGCGCCTGCGATCGTGCTCGAGCCGGGGCGGTCGATCCCTCACTTCAATGCTCTCGACGCCGCCAGCGCGACACTCTCGTCCACCGACATTCTCAGCGAATCGGAACGGAGCGTGCTCGTCTTCATGAGTACGTCGTGCGGTCCGTGTATCGGTTTGCTCCCGGAGCTCGCCCGCTGGCGGCGGATGCTAGTCGGGCGCATCGCGATTCACGCGCTGTCGGCCGGAGACGCAGCCGAGACGCGCCGCCTCGGCGAGGAGCACGAGCTGCCGATTCTGTTCGACCCCGACGGCGCCGCAGCCATCGCCGTCGGGATCCAGGCAACACCGAGTGCTGTCGCTGTCGATGACAGCGGGCGCGTCCTAGCGCCCGTGGCGACGGGCGCGCCGTCAATCGAGGGCCTGATTCGCGTGATCCTGAAGTGGCCCACAGGGCCCGTGAGTATCGACGTGCACCACGTGCCGGGCCCAGCACCGGCCTGAGCGGCAGTCAACGCCACTCGCGACGCTTGTGCCGACGCCCAGGGCGCGATCCGGCCGTTGCTCGAAGCGCTTCCGAGGCCGTTGCGCACAAGTGCCGTGTTCGGCACCGTCTGCTGGTTCACGAACTGATTCCAGCGATGCGATATCGCGCCGGGTGCGCCGAGAGCGCCGCTTCAAGCGCGACCGGCTTCCCGCTGGGCTGGTCGCAAACCTACCCTCGTGTGGCGCTGGTCGATCGATGCCGGGGGCAGTAATCTTCGATGACGCGCCGCGACGAAATCGATCCGGAGGTCGTCGCCCTCGGTGGTGACATTTAGGCTACTTCGTCTGCGTTAGTGCCTGTCGATCCGGACGCCCAGACGTATACGTTGATGAGCGACTCGGGAGCTATCGCGTGTCCCCAGGCTGGGTCACGGCCAGTGTTCCCAGGCTGGGTCACGGCCAACTAGTCGACAGATTCTGAACGGCAGGGCGCGGGGGTTGCTCGATGAATCGTCGCGTCGAGAATCATCTTGAGCTCTCCACCGTTGCGCTCGATCGCGTGTCAGCAGCGAATCGTCATGGTGCTCATGTGTGTGCGCTCTCGTCGTTACGGCGCGGACACGCAGCCTGGCTGTTACGCGGCGTTGCGTCACCCAGATCGCTCACGCCTTTCGCGAGCCCTCCCGTAACGGCTCGCGCGACGAGATGTTCGGGCGACCCGAACGTGCAATGCCGCTCCCCGGCCATGGAGCCGCAATTCGAGCCCTTGTCCGGGCCGTCTCGAACCGGATGATGCTATATGTCGGCGCAGTGACATTACCCACGCACCACCAGCTGAGCCATTCGCTTGAGCAGTGGTCAGGCGAGTGTGCCGCCTGCCGCCTCAAGTCACATCCTGACTAGGCGAATCGTCGCGGGGACTCCACCCGCGGGTGACGGCGGCTGCTCGCACCTCACCTGCCGCATCGATTACGCCCGCCAGCGCGCGAGATATGACGCCCCCTCTACTAGTATGGGCACTGCGAACGGCCGCGTGCCCCCGAGCACGGTTGCGGTTGGTCCGAACTCGTGTTGGGCATCCAAACGTCGTCGCCGCGGTGAACTCGGTAGTGGGAGGTGGAAAGACATGCCCGCCCGTGCCGACTGGTAGAGCGCTGCCTGTCGCTCAGCCACGCGGTCCCACGTCTGGATGGCGGCTCGGTCGAATCCTGCGTCACGCAGCCGGGAGAACTCCTCCGGATGCGAGACAACACGGACCACATCTGCCGCGAGTTGGTCGACATCGCCGCTCGGAACCAACACCCCTGCTTCTCCAGCAGCCTCGGGAATTGCGCCGCTGGCGTACCCCGCCACGACGGCACCACTCGCTTGTGCCTCGACGATCACGCGCCCGAACTGCTCCACCCAACGGCTGGTAGGCCGACTTGGCATCAGCACGACATGTGCATCGCGATAGGCAGCGGCAAGCTCGGGGCCGGACTGCCACGGCCTCAGTTCTATGCGGCCGGCGATTCCGAGCGCGGCTGCCAGTTCACGGGTTCGCCTCTCCTCCGGACGAGACCCGCTCACCACAAGCCGCGCGGGACGGACGGCATTCACGCGTGCGAGAGTTCGCACTGCGTCGAGTGCGCCCTTCTCGGGAACGAGGCGTCCAACCAGCATAAGGACAATCTCGTCACAGTCGAGGGTCTGGGAGCCTGGCGCAAACAGTGTCGCGTCGTAGCCGAGTGGGAGCACCTCAATTGCACCGCCAAAGCCCTTCCCGCGAACCACGGCCGCGGCCTGGCGACTGCACGGATAGAATGCAGCAACCCGCCGGAGCGCCGCCCGCTCGTAAAACGAGAATGGCGGGGGATACCGCTTGTCAACGTTTTGGGCTGTGTACATCACTACCGGCAATTGATCGCGCGCCAAGCGCAGCCATTGGTGCCCTACGGCGCTGAAAGGCTCCGCGTGGATGTCGAGCAGGTCAGGTTGTATCTCGTCGATTAGCTGGCGCAATGCACCGCTATTGCGGTAAGTGTGTCGGTTCATGTCCCCGGCGCGGCGGACTGGTAGCTCGACCACGCGAAAAGGCTCTGGTGTAAGGCACCGCTGCGAGGCTTCATCAGGCCACACGCTTGGTACCAGCAGCTTGAGATCGACACCTGTGGCGGCGAGCGCACGATCGCGTCCCCGGCGTCGGGGATCCCCGCCGCCGTGGGAAACGCGCAGAACCCGAAGCGTCATTTCTGTGAACGCGGCCCCACCAGCGGCAGAGGGTGGACATGACTCGCCCACGGCAGAGGCGCGCGGCTCGCGACACCACCGAGTGGCCCGCATTCCTGATCGAAAGCCGCGTGATGCCTCCCCGCAGTATGCGCCGCGCACTGCAGCGACCGAAGGGCCGTCGCGGCGAAGGACCGCAGACATGAGGCGGCGCAGGTACCGAGGTGCGTATCGTCCTTCGTCCCAACGCCTATGCTACCGCTGTTCACGGCGGGGAGGAATTGACGGTACGCCTCGAGCGGCCCTTGCAATAGCGGGATCTTGCCCAAGCCGACGATCGTCCATGCACGTTGCCTGCGCTGCTCATCAGATGGTAGCCGTGGCACTTGGCGCACGCCGAAAAGCCAGGGCGGGATAGTCCGAATAGCGGAGCGGCTGCGGCTGACCCAAATATTGCGATCGCCTATTCACAGGTGCAGCCTAACGGAAGTTCCGCGCACCGTGCGGAGAGTTAGGCGAGTCGCGCCGTTGGGATCGTGTCCACTAACGGGGCTGTAGCGCGGCGCCGCAGAAGCGACGCGTCGCAAAGAGGAGGTTCGATATCTCCGCGTGGTTCTGCGGTGCGGAACTCTTGTCACCGTGTTCAGAGCGTGTACGCCCGACCTAGTCCTCCGCGCTTTCACAGAGCGACCGGAAGTCGTGATGGTCGAACGTGACGCCTTTCGCCGGGCGCTGGTGGTTGCTGACATGCGCCCCACGTTCTTGAAGTCTGGCTCGCACGGATGCCCTTCGAGCTCGGTGCGGCCGTAGCGGTCCGGCCACAGCGGTTCGTCGTCTACCGGGCCAACTGGTCATTGTCAGCTGCGGTGACGCAGCGGTCCACGGTTCGATGTCGGCGGATGGTTAGCAGCCGGTTGGCCAGTTCGCCCTCGCACCAGCGAACCGTCAGATCACGGTCGTGCCCTGTGGTTCGAGGTCGGTCTGAGTGGTCGGCCAATAACAGCCCAGCCCTTGGCTCCGAGCGCCTGTCCTCGGCTAGTACATATACCGTGCAGTAGCACGCCTCGAACCGCGTTTGCGACAGACGTCTTACCGTCCATGAGGCAGCTACGCGCTTAGCAGCTATCTCTGCGACCGGAGGGTGGCCCGCTACGATTCCCCGCGCAGATGGCCTCGACCCCGTCCTCGCTTGTCCTCGGAGTCGCGACCCGGTTGTCACCGACGCGCGTCGAGCCGTTTGCGCACTCGCTGCGCGCAACCGGCTATCGTGGTCAACTCGGGCTAGTGCTTGGCCAATACGGCGAAGCGGAACTCCGTCGCTTCGAGCAACTGGCGGATTTCGTGATCCCGGTCGACGCCAGCTACCAGCGCGCGCGCCCGATGCAGCTGCGCGTGCTGCGCGCCTTGCGCGAGACCCGTCGCGTTCGTCGCGCCTACCCGGTCGCATTCCGCCTCGCGACGATGGCTCGCGAGCGCAATGCTCTGCGCCGCTGGCGTGCACTCGAGTATCAACTGGAAGGCCTTCAGGCGCTACGCTACGACCACTACTACGACGCGCTGCGCGACGCGGCGCCCGACGCCAAGCAGATCTTGTTGAGCGACGTGCGCGACGTGCTGTTCCAACGGGACCCGTTCGAGCCGCCCGTCCGCGGACTTGAGGTCTTCCTTGAGGAGCCGCACATGACGATCAGCGACGATTGGTTCACTCATCGTTGGATGCTCAGCCTGTATGGAGCCGGGAGGTCGGGCGAGCTTGAGCACGAGGTGACCTCCTGCTCGGGAACTGTGATCGGCGAGCGCGCTGCGATGCTCCACTATCTGCGGGAGATGTCCGGTGAGATTGGGTGGCGGCGGCGACCGCTCGGCAGCCACGACCAAGCCGTGCACAACCACCTGCTACGCGCCGGCCGGCTCGAGCCGGTGACGATCGTCCCCAATGGTTGGGGTCGTGTCTTGACTATGGCCCAGATGGCGCATCTCGAGCGCGACGTCGCCGGACGCATTCTGAACGTCGACGGCAGCGTACCTGCCGTGCTTCACCAGTACGATCGCCACCCGCGCCTCGCAAACGAGCTCCTCGCCAGCCTTGGCGGCAGCGGCTAGGCGTGCAGGGGCCGCCCTGGCCGGCCACGTACATAGCGCGCTGACGCGAGCGCGATCCGTAACAACGCTGCAGCGATCGCCCACGGACCGTCTGCGCTAGCGAGCGCCGCCCGGTGTCGCTTCATCGCATCGAGCTGGGACGCCCGCCAGCAGGCCCGCAGCGTAGCGGCCTGCTCGGGCGAGTTGAGCTTGGACTCGTGCGCGCGGAGCAACGTCAGGTGAGTGAGACGGCGCATCTCGCTGCGCGCGCCGAAGTTCTGCGTGTGTCGGCGATAGTAAATGATCACTTCGTCGACGAACGCTAGCGGCCCATGTCGCGCAGCGCGTATCAGCAGATCCCAGTCGCCTTCGACGCTAGGGGCGTAGTAGCCGCCGATCGCCGTGTACGTCGACCGGCGCATCAGCACCAGCCCCGGCGGAAAGACCGTACTTGCGGTTACGAGCGTCTCGAACATCGTGTCGCGATCGCGCGGCCAGTCCCGTAGGCACCCGCTGCGGCCACTGCGCCGTGCCCTACCGAATGCCGCGAAGGCACCAACCTCGATCCGCTCACCCGTCTGGTCGATGAACTCGCCGAGTCCGTGCGCGCCGATGCAATCAGGCCGCGCCGCGAGGCGCTCGACGAGCAGCGCCAGTGTCCCGGGCAGCCAGATGTCGTCGGCATCCATGACGATGATCGCATCGATGTCCGCGCCGTGGGCGTCGATACCCGTGTTTCGTGCTACGCAGTGGCCGTGGTTTTCCGTTCCGATCACTCTGAAGCGATCGTCATCCGCAGCGAAGTGGCGTGCGATCGCGCCCGTGTCATCGCTTGACCCGTCATCGACGACGATGCACACCCAACCGCGGAACGTCTGGTGCCGGATAGACTCGAGCGTCGCACCAATGAAGGGCGCGGCATCGAACGCCGCGACGACGATGCCGACCGGCGCGGGGACGTCCGCCGCCAGGTCGCTTGCGCTTACAGCCGTTCGCGTCGGCATCGGGGTGCGCCGCTCTAGCGAGCCGCGGCGCGTGAGCGCCACCGGATCGTCGTTGCGCGGAGCTGGCGGCCAGCGTCCCGCCAGTACGCAAGGGTCGGCCACTGGCGGCTCAGGCCTGGCGTGCCGGTGCGGAGCAGCTCAGCACAGTCTTCGATCACGCGATGGAACCAGACATCAGGGGCGAACCACTCGTCGTAGACCGCACCCGCCGCGGCAGCCATCTCCGGCCAGCGCGCTTCGAGTCCTTCCAGGCGCGCGGGTATGCTCACGGCATCACCCTCTCGGATGCGCACCGAGCACGCAACCCAGTCGACGCCGCGCGGCTCGACCCACGCGTCGCTCAGCACGACCGGCACGCGGCCGGCTGCGAGAGCCTCAAATAGGCGAAACGAGGCGCTGCCAGCGCCACGTGGGCAGAGGATGAACTTTGAGCGTCCGATCACCTCACGGTAGTGTTCTCGTGCGCGATCGAGTTCGGCATCGTCGGCGCCGAAGAAGTCATGGTGCGTCGTGTCCTCGATCACCGCGCGCGGGTGCTGCAGTGCAAGGATCGTGTCTCGCACACCACGCACCGCCCGTCCCTGGAACGAGAACAGCATGTCTGGCGTCGTACCGCGAGCGTTGCGCGTGTCGGCCTTCAGCCGGTAGTACCCGGCCGCACGCTGACGGCGACCGTCGAAGCGGCTGCAAGGCATCGCCACGTAGGCTCCCGGTAGCAGGTCGCGCGGGACATCGCGCTCGTCGTACACGAACGTCACGTCGGGTCGTGCTCGCACCAGAGGATGACGCCGCAGCGCGCGCATCCTCCAGTCGTCCAGGCGCTGATGGGCGTCGACGAACAAGACAATGTCGGCTGCCCGTGGATCGTCGATCAGCGTGTGCACGCCAAACCTGTCGCGTCGCGCGACGGCAGCGACCTCGACGCGCAGGTCGCGGCTCCATTGCTCATCGACGACGGTCGCTAGGAAGACCTTCACCGGCGGCCCCGCATCGAAATGCTTGCGCCACTCGAGCTGCAGATTCTACGCACCGCACGGAGTCATACCTTCGCGACGCCGCTCAGCGACAGTGCTGCGCGGTAGTAACCGTCTTGTCGCTTCAGGCTTTCGCTGGTATCGAACGCGTCGAGGTGACCGTCCACGATGATCATGACGCGGTCACAAATGTCGAGCGTCGACAGCCGGTGCGCGACGACGATCAGCGTCAGCTGCTGCCTGAGTGTGGTCAACGACTCCTGTAGTAGGGTCTCAGACGCTGGGTCGAGTGCGCTCGTCGGCTCGTCGAGGACGAGGAGCGTCGGACGGGCTGCGAGGGCACGAGCAATGCAGATCCGTTGTTGCTGGCCGCCCGATATCGCGTCGGCACGCGGCCCGATCAGCGTGTCGTACCCGTTCGCCCAGGTCATGATGTCGCCATGGATGCGTGCGAGGCGCGCAGCTACCTCGATTGCCTCGTCGTCGAGGTTGCGGAAATAGCGGATGTTCTCGGCGACCGTGGCGTGCAACAGCCGCGGCTCCTGTGGCACGTAGGCGACGTTTGTCTGCCAATCGCTGTCGCGGACCTGCCCCGCTGGTAACCCGTTGACGAGATAACGCCCGTTCTCAGGCGGTCGCAACCGCAGGAGGATCTGCACGAGCGTGGATTTCCCGGCTCCGGAGGGACCGACTACGCCTATTGCCTCGCCACCGGTAATCGCAAAACTGATGTCCTGAAGCACCGGCACGCCGGGCGTGTAGGCGAAGTCGACGTGCTCGAACGTCAGGCTGGCGACACGCTCGATGGGTTCGTCCCCACTCCTCGGGACGCTCGCAAAATAGCGACGCTCCACCTCCTGCACCCGCTCGACGAACGGCAGGGCCTGGCGAACAGCTTGATAGTTTGCCTGAATCTGTTGCCCGTAGGAACCGGCTCGCAACAGCATCAACACGACCGCTCCGAGTGCGGCGACGTGGCCGGAGTTCGTGGCACTCAGCACCGCGAGTCCCGCCAGGATCAGCAGGTAGATCGCGCTGATGTACATGTTCGGTCCGACACGAAGCAGGACCTGCGTTCGATAGCTGAGCGATCGCAGGCTGTCGACGAGATCCGCCAGGCGTCGACGCTGCGCTTCTGCGACGCCGAAGACGCGGGTCTCCTCGGCCACGCGCGCTGCTTCGCCGACCGCGCCGGCAAGGCGCATCTGGACGTCGGACATGACGCGGACCCGGCGGACCCCCAGCTGGTTGAGCGGTCGCAGCAGCAGGAACATGACGACCACGACAGCCAGAGCGGCTAGAGCAGCGACGACGTTGAGCACGATCGCCGAGCCGACCAAGATCAGCAGCGTCAGTAACGCCGTCAAGAGTCCAGTTGCCGACAGCGCGCCGACCGCAGCCTGCAGGACCTGCCCGGTCATCAACTCCTGCAGGTAGCCTTCGCGGTCGCGCGACTGCTCCGTCCACGATGCTTGGGTGTAGGCCGTGAACACGTCGGTCTGCAGTCGCGCCTGAACCTCGGACATTACGCGAGAAGGCAGTGTGGAGAGTGGCACCTGCAGGATCAGGCGGACGATCGCCATGGCGAAGCCAAACGCGAGCAGTGGGCCGATCCTAGTCGCCAGGTGAAGCGGTCCTATTGCGATAGCAATACGTCGCGCACCAAGCACAAGCGCGCTTGCTGCCTGCGCAACGATCGCCAAGATCGCGGCCTCGGTGAGACCGCAGATGACGGAGAACGCAACCAGCGCCATGACCAGCGTGCGCCGCGAGCCGAGCAGCCGACCAATCATCACGATGGACGAGTCTTTGGGGAGCGGTCTCGGCATCACGCCTCACCCACCCGTTCGACTCCTCGACCGTCGCGCCGCAGTACCTCCTTAACAGCATCTCTCGGCGTAGCCATGCGCGTTACCTGCACCGCCGTGACGTTACCGCCTGCGCCGCGGCGGTGATCCGTCGCGCGAGTTCGCAGAAGCCGGTGCTCGCGGCTCGTGATCGGTGGCTTGCCGACGACCAAACAATGGCACACCGTGATCGGATAACGGCCTCCAGTGTGCGGCGTAATCCAATGCGGCACGATCGCTGCACCCGCGTGCTGAAGGCCGCGGGCTTCGAGGCGGCGCAAGGCGGCGGTCGATTGGCCGCTCAATGTAGACCGGCGTCGTCGATACCTAGGTTCGCTTTCGCGCCGTGGTAGCCTGCCGATCGTGCGCGCGCGCCGACGGCTACGGCGACGTGCCGCCCGACATTCATCCCGGGCGCAGAGATGCCGATGAGCGTGGCTGCGATGCGGATCAATTTCCTCGTTCACGATTTCAGCAAAGCTCAGCCGGGCGGAGGCCCAAAGGTTGAGTATGAGTATGCGAATCGGATGGCCGCGCTTCATCACGACGTCGTCATCTACCACAGCCTAAACTTCGATCGCGACATGTGGCGCAGCCCACGCTGCATCGTCGGGGCGGTTCGTCACAATCTCGCCGGACCGCGAGCGGTGAAGTGGTTCCAACTCGATCCTCGGGTTCGCTGTCGCTACCTGCCGCGAGTTGTACCCGCGCTTTTGCGCCCTGTAGAAGTCACGATTTTCGACTCGTTTGCTATGGCGGAGTGCATTCCTCGCCCCACCGCACGCACCGGTGTGCTCCTGCATGTCGTTTACGAGTTCCCAGTCTGGCACACCGGCGAAGACAGCTTGCGGGCCCGCCTAGTCCGCAGTCTCCAGCGCGCCGACATCGGACACATCGCGACGTCTGCGGCTGTAGAAGGCATGCTCGGAGCGTGCGGCACGACGGCGTTGGCCACGATCACCTGCGGAATCGATCTACCGGAGGTGGCGGCGATCCCGCCCACAGGGACGCGTGCGCCGCTGGTTGGATTCGCACTGCGCCCGGAGCCGTATAAGGGTATTGACGACATTCTCGCTGCCATGCCTCGTATCCGCGCCGCGTGCCCCGCTGTCACATTTGAAGCGTTCGGCCGTTACCCGGCTCCCGACCAGCTTCCAGTTGATCTCGTAAACCACGGGTATCTCGACGATCAGCAACTACGTGCCTTCTATCAGCGGCTTCGCGTGTTCGTGTCAGCGAGTCACGCAGAAGGGTGGGGACTCACGGTAGCCGAGGCGATGGCGAACGGTGCCGCCGTGGTGGTAGCCACCAACGGCGGGTCGGCCGATTTTGCGATCCATGGCGACACGGCCGTGGAAGTGCCGGTCGCGCAGCCCGACCTGTTGGCAAAGGCAACGCTGACGCTGTTAGAAGACGAGGCGCTGCGCACGCTGATCGTCGGCCGCGGGATCGACCGTTCTCGCGAAATGTCGTGGGACCGTTCGGCGCAGGCACTCGACGCACTGCTTGGCGAGGTCGTAGGTGCCACACCTAGGTGAAGTCCGCCTCGCGTTGCCTGCGAAGTACCGAGATATGAGCCGCGACCGACTAGCGCGGTTGTCGGAGCCTCGAAGTGGCCAGGACCATTCAGCCTTGCTGTCTATCCGACCTCATCGTGTCCCCGCACTCGCCGCTCTTGCTGCCCGACGCGTACGTGGTTAAACATGCTAGCATTACCAGGTGGCCGCCACTCCACTGGTGAGTGTGATTGTTCCCGTGTACAATCAGGCTAGCTTTCTTTCGCGGGCGATCCGGAGCGTTTTCAACACAGACGGGCGCTTCTGTGGAAATCATTGTCGTCGATGATGGCTCGACTGACGACACGCCTGCGGTCGCTGCCGGCTTCGGTCGGGACATCGCGTACATATGGCAGGAGAACCGTGGTCCTTCCCATGCCCGCAACACGGCGATCGCTGCGGCTCGCGGAAGTCTGATTCAGCTACTCGATGCCGACGACGAGCTCCAGCCGGGGTACCTCGAGTGCATATGCGAGCGAACGACTGGCGCACCACTCGCGTCAGTGTTCGCCGCAAGCTGGGACGACATCGACGTGACCGGCGCGGTGATCGGCCATGCCGACGCCAAGCCGTTTCCCGAGGATACCTTTCACGCGCTGTTCGACCCGATGCGGGTAGGTCCGCCGTGTCGCTATCTCTTCCGGCGTACCGCCATCGACAGGGCCGGCTTGTTTGACCCGCATATGCTGCGCTGCGAAGACTGGGACGTATGGCTGCGGATGGCTGCCGTCGGGTGTCAGTTTGTCGCCGTTCCCGAGGCGTCCGTTCGTTACCGAGTGTACCCGACCTCGCGGTCGCGGGATTACTCGGTGAACTGGATGAGCGGTAAGCGCCTCCTTTCAAATGCAGCGCTAATGCACGGGAACTGCGCCAAGTGTCGCGCGGCCCGCCTGCGAGGCATGGCGCGCTGGCGCGAGTGGTGCTACGTATCGATGCTTGCCCCGCCATTGCGGACCAATCTTGATAAGCGCCGCTACTACGCAGCCGCGTGCCAAGCGCTAACTGCCGTTGCATGCGACCCGAAACTCGGTCCCTTGCTGCTTCGATCGGCACGCACGAGAGCGTCCGCTCGCCACGCGCGGCAAGTGGGAGACCCCGATCATGCGAACGAGGAAGGCCGATGACTCGAGGAGCCTGACTTTTTCGTGATCGGCGCGCAGCGCGCTGGCACGACCCGTCTCTGCGCGCTGTTGGCGCTTCACCCGCGCATTAGCATTCCGGTGAAGGAGCCGATGTTTTTTCAGGCCCCATGCGCTGACTGGGCGCACGCGGACGCTGCGCGGTATCGCCAACTGTTCGACGGCGTACCGGCCACTGTGCTGATCGGCGATGCCAGCACTCACTATTCGATGGCCGCGCGTTTTCCGGGCACTGCCGAGCGTTTGCACCGGTTCAACCCGCGTGCGAAGATTATCTACAGCGTTCGTCATCCAGTGCGGCGGATCGAATCTGCTTGGGCGGAGCTGCTGTCCGTGTATCACGCAAACCGCGTGCGCGGATTCAGTGGACCTTGCGGCATACCAATCTCTTGCTGGATCCGAGCATGTACTGGCGTCAGCTCAGTGAGTATCGACGGTACTTTGGAGACGAGCAAATATTGGTCCAGTTTTTCGAGGATTTCGTAGCAAGCGAGGCGACGGTCGTGGGACGGTGCTGCAGATTTCTCGGCATCGATCCCTGGTCGCCCATCGGGATGGACGACAGCGCATCGTTCAACCGATCGGAGGGCAAGGAGCAACGTGCCGCTGTAGTAGATCTGGTCCGCGCACTTCCGGCCTATGAGCACTACAAGCGGGTCATTCCACAAGCAGTCAAGACGTATTTCAGCACGCACTTCACGTCGCCGATTGACACAGACATCATGTGGGCTCCAGATACCCTCGCCTGGGTGGCAGATGAGCTACGCGGCGACAGTGGCGAGCTGCTACGGCACGTTGGGCGTGCCCCATCGTTCTGGGTTTTGGATCCGCAGGCGTAGCACACACCTGCTTTGACCCCGTTTCATGCGGCCTCGCTTCGTTGGCGCGAGCCGCACGATCGGAGCGGTCTATCGCCGCCTGCGGCCGCTCGGCGTAGTAGTTTGGGCGACTGATGCATATCTGGCTCGCGCCTAGCGCGTTCTTCCCTCATCGAGGCGGCGTTGAGGAGATGACACTTCAGTTGGCGAAAAGGCTGCAGGCGTCTGGCCGCAGCGTTCTAGTCGTGACACACCGACATCCGGCCACGCTTGCACGCCGGGCGTCAGTGGAAGGCGTTGCGGTCTTCAGAGTCCCGTTCGACGCTCCCTCTTCGCGTCCACGTCCCGCCGCACGCTTTGCCTTCGGGCAGCTTGGGGTCCAGAGAGCGCTGGACTCGCTCCGGCCGCGCCCAGCAGTGGTTCACGTGCACTGTCCCAGCAGCCAAACGTTGCCTCTCGTCATTTACGCCGCGAGACACAAGGTGCCACTCGTGCTCACCAGCCACGGCGAGGTCGCGATGGATGCGGACCGTCTCTATCAGAAGAGTCTCTACATGCGAGTGGTTTTTCGCCTTGCGGCCCGAAGGGCTCTCGCGTTGACGGCGTGCTCCGCATGGACCTCCGACCAATGCCTTCGATACTCATCGCGGTTTACCAACGCGAAGGTCATCCCAAACGGTGTCGAGCCACGCGACTGGGACATGGGCCCGCCTCCTGAGGGTCCCGTGCTCTGTGCATGGGGACGACACGCCCACGAGAAGGGATTTGACCTTGCGATAAGCGCTTTTGCCGTGTTGCGCCGTCGAGTCAGCGACGCTCGCCTATTGCTTGGTGGGGACGGGCCCGAAACTGCGCGACTGCGCCGACTCGCCGGAGAGGGTGTCGAGTTACTGGGAGCGCTCGACAGAGATGGCGTCAGAGCGTTGCTGCAAATGGCGCGAGTGGCCGTTGTTCCCAGCCGGATTGAGCCGTTCGGCATCGTTGCCCTAGAGGCCCTTGCAGCCGGACGAGGTCTGGTCTACGCCCAGGGCACGGGCTTAGCAGAGGCCGTCGGTGGACTCGGACGTCCAGCCGATGTTGGCGACCCGCAGGCACTCGCTGACGCGATGGAGGCTGAGCTGTCGGACCCAACTGCGCCGGCGGCCGGGCGCGCGCGCGCGCAAGAGCTCAGTTGGGAGCACGTCTGCGACCTCTACCTTGACGTCTACAGCGAAGTCACGGCGAGGCGGCCCGCTCACCGCTAGTCCAGGTCTCAGATCCTGCTCGACTGACGCGAAACGACTTAGTCGCGCATCGAGAACGCGAGCCGGTCTGCGTCGCGGCGCGCTTTAGCGCCGCTCGCCGCGGAGCTGAAGTTCCGCTGGAGAATTGTGTTCAGTTTGCACTATACGATTCAACGAGCACACGGCGGGTACCGCTGCGCAGCCGCTGCCTCAAGGACAATTTCGAATGCCCGCGCCCGCTCTGTCCAGCTTGCGGCTACGCCCGCCGAGGGCGGCGCCGACGGCGACGAGAGCGCTGCATGCACGGTCGCCACAAACGCTTCGACAGGGACAACCGTCAGCGGGCCGGCGAGCTCACGAAAGCCCGCGACCGGCGTGGCAACAGTCGGCTTCCTAACGACCAGGCATTCATAGGCCTTGATTGGATCGAGGCTCTCGGTAAACGCCGTAACGCGGTGCGGCACCACTATGACGTCGGCGTGCTGCAGATACGCGGGCACGCCTGCATATGGTCGCGGGCCGAGCAAGAAAATGTTTGGCTCTGCTTCAAGAGCGCGCCGAGCTCGCATCGCCAGCGCGTCTGGACCTACGAGCACAACAGAGAGCGCGGGGCGCGAGCGGGCAAGTTCAACAACGAGATCGACATCGAGACGTGACTCGTGGAGTGTTCCGACGTAGACACCGTCGGCGCCGGCGGTAGATCCAACGGACGTGGTCGCGGGAGCCGGAAGTGGTCCGTATCGACGCCGTTGGGTATCAGTGTCACCGCACGCGTCCGCCCGCGGCTCGCAGCGAGCGCGGCCGAGCACACGACCACTTCGCCTGCGTCCGCCAGTGCGAGCGCGTCGAGGTGACGAAGGCGATCGATCTCGCGTGCAGGAAACGGGGCGAGCAGCCAGTCATCGGTCACGTCGTACACAGTCGGCCAGCCGGTGCGATGAATGAGCGCTGCGTAGGTGACATCGTTCAGCCACAGTGTCGGATGCATGAAACCGAGCCGGCGCGCAGCAACGACCACACACTGCCAGAGCAAGCGGTCACTGAGCGACCCCAGTCGTCGCGGTAACACCTGAGGGGGCGCAGGATGTGGAGCCGCCCGTCTCGGAGCGTCTTCATCCGCGGCCAAACTGGTCGCCGAAGCTGTGTCAGGTCGAAGAGCACATCGGCCGGCGGCTCCACGAATAGCACGCGCAGGGCGGGGAAGCGGTAGAGCAGCGCATCCGCGAGGAACTGATTCCGTCGCCAGACCTCGTCCCACGACTCCAGCGAGCAGACGACCAGTTCGTGCAGCGGCGTTGCGTTTTCAGCCTGACAGGGGACATGCGGTAGCTCGGTGTCGCTCACGCCGATTCCCGGGCGAGTCCACCAGCTACGCAACCGTTCGGCCCGGAGCGCGGAGCGTCATACTGATGGAGAAGACAATCAACATGGGATTCGATCGCGAAGCTTCTGTCGGAGACAACCAGAACCTGCGCAAAGGCTGCTGCACGGTCGTCGTACGCCCGGGCAGGAGCCCGACAGCAGCGGGCTCGATGGGCAACAGGTGGTCGCAGTGCGTCGATGAAAGGTTCGCGCGAGGCGATTGTCACGAGTTTGGCCAATCCGCGCAAACCGGCGACCGATGTGACACCGTCGGGATTCTCATGTCCGAGCAGTCATCTGTGTTGCATGCGGCGTTCCCGCCGAATGAAACGCCGCGGCGAGTGATCGCTGCGGCCAGTGAGCGCTAATTCTCCAAGAAGCCGATCGAGTTCGAGTGCTGTGCGCGCCCAGTCAAACCTGGATGCTACCTCCGGGTTCCTCTTTGCGGCATTCGCCCTAGCGGTGGGCGAGCCCACGGCAGCCGACATCGCGGCGGCCAGCGCCTCCGCGCTGAGCTCGGCCCACAGCACCACTGCGCCCTGCGTAACTTCCTCAGCCGCAGGCGTCCGGCCGGCGATCACTAGCGAGCCGCAAGCGAGCGCCTCAAGCGGCTGGAGTCCGAACCCTTCGTCTGCCGAAGCACAAATCGTTGCGACCGAGTTCGCGTAATAGGCGCTGAGCCGTTTATCGCTGATCCGTCCCGGCAGATCAACAGTGCTCCAACCCCGAGACGCTGCGCCAGTTTCTCGACCGGACTCCGCTGAGTACTCAGATCTCCGGCCATCACGAGGCGAACCGGATCACGCGATTCCGCCCGGAATTTGGCGAACGCCTCGACCACGAGCTCGCAGTTGTCGCGCGGATCGGCCGATCCGAGACAGAAGAGGTCGACCCCGTTAGATCACCCAAACTCGAGGCTGCAAATCGTTTGAGGTCAACACCGAGGGGAACGACATTAATCTGCTCGCCTCGCAGGCCGTGTTGCGACGGATGAGATCGGAGCGCGTGCTATGGGTGGACGTCACGACGCGTGCTCGTTGAAGAGCACGGTCCATGAAGACGCGGCTGTACAGTCGCCGTAGTTGTTCCCGGACTGGTGGATCGCTTTCTCGCGCCCACCGAACCTCGGGGTCTTCGGTGACGTGCAGCAGCACCGGCGGTCCCCAGATCGCAGAACACTCTCGATGACAGTAGATGGCGTCCACGCCGAGGCGGGAGGCGATCGACGGTAGTACGACCTGTTCCACACTGATTGCGGAACGACCGATACCTGCTTTGAGTTTCTTGGAGCCAATCCCAGCGAACCGGTCCCTTGCGACAGAGGTAGCGACGACTTCGTAACGATCTGGATCAATATCCAACAGGCGCGGCACGATTTCTTCGAGAACCCTTGCGACGCCCTTCTGGTTAATGCCGACGTCGCGAGCGTCAAGCAGGATGCGGAGAGGGCGTTTTGCATGTGACCCTAAGCGAACTGGCCCCATGAGGTGGCCCGGTGGCCGATCACTCGACAAGGCGGGAACACGCGGGACGGGCGGCGGCACGACCCCGGCTGTGCGCGCCAGCCGGTCCGGACCAACTGCGTAGATCCGTGCTCGTATCGCGGCGTTGTATCTTCGCTCGCCGCTAAGCAAGACGGCGCGTGCGGTGGCACCGATCAGTGATGCGAGCCTGTAGGAGGCCCATCCGAGGCGGCCGTGGTACTTGCGAATGTATCGCTCTGCGCCCGTGTGAAACCGAAGTTCGCGGCGATACCCGCTGGCGTCCGTAGCCGCCCCTATGTGCGTGGCCCAGATCTCGTGACAGACCCCCACACGCCAGCCCTGACGGCTCGCACGCCGTTGCCAGTCGGTCTCCTCGGCGTACAGGAAAAACCGTTCATCGAAACCGCCAACGGCGACGAGCGCTTCACCGCGAACAAGGAGCACAGATCCGATCACGAACTCCTCGCGACGTCGCAGGCCTCCGAGACCAACTGCCTCGATCCACACCCCGGTCGGAGTCGGGAATGGCCACCCCACGCGATCCTCCGCTGTGGAGCCGGGGTGCCGTTGTACTGGCGCTACGCACGCGAGTCGGCCGTCTTTTGCCAGGCACGTACGCAGGCCGGAAATCGATTCGGGATCGATCGCCGAATCGGGATTCAATAGCAGTACATCTGTGCCAGCCAAGTCGTCTGCATCCTCGAGCACACGGTTGATCGCGGCTGCGAAGCCGAGGTTGGAGCCAGGATCGAGATATCTGGCTCTTGCCTCGCTGGCAATAGCGTGGACCTGGGCCGACGAGGAGTTATCGACGACGACGGTTGAGCCGCAGCCGTCCAGCGCTGCAAGGCAATCGCCGAGCAGTTCGGCGGGCCCGTAAGCCACGATCACTATGAGCAGCGCGCGCTCAGACATAACCGCTCTCCCACGCGCCGCGTTGGTGTGTCTTGTTGCGGGCCGCAGCCGTCATCCCGCAGAGCATGCCGACGAGCAGCCAGCCGAGCACGGGCGTGGCTCGCACCCAGTAGACGTCGACCATCCCGTGCGCGACCGTTGCCAGGAGCACGGCGGCCGCGGCCGGGGCGAGCTCGACGCGGCGCATCCGCCACAGCGCGAACACGACGCCGAGCACGAGGACTGACGAAGCTCGCGCCGAACAGGTAACCGCCCTCCGCCGCCTCGAGGAGGATGACATCGTGGGGATCGGTGGTCTGCGTGAGGTTGGCAACGCTGCCGGCGAGATAGTTGCCGACCCCAACGCCCGTCCACGGGTGGTCTGCGATCAGCGCCTCGGCGTCGTGCCAGTAGGCCTCGCGGTAGTAGATCGCCCAGCTGCTCGCCGACGAGTTCGCGGGGGCGGCTGTGCCCGAGGACGGGGCCGAGCGAGAAGTCGGTCAGCCGCGACGTGACACTTGACGGCAGGAACGGAACGATCATCACCGCGATGACGAACAGCGCGAGCGTTCGCGCGACGAGCTTGCGACGTCCTCCGGCGCGCATCAGTCCGATCACCACGACGCCGACGAACAGTCCGAGCAGTGCGCCGCGGCTCGCGGTCAGACCGAGCCCAACAAGCAGTGGCAGCATGCACCACAAAAGTCGCCGGAGCTGCGGGACCGCCAGAAGCAGGAGGATCGCGCTGACGATCATCCCGCCCGTCGGGTTCTTCTGAAGCTGTGTCGCGAGGCCGTGAGCGTTCAGGAACGGCCAGATGATGGCGAGCAGTGTCGCGGCGAGCACGTAGCCGCGAAGCACGAGCATGTGCTTGCGATGCAGCGCGATGAACGCACCGACCAGCAGCGGGAGGACGAACAGTTCGAGCCGCTGGGCGCTCTTGAGCGCCGACTGGCCGCTCAGGTGGATGACGAGCAGAACGCCGATCAGCCACGCGTACTGGAGAACGGGAAAGCGAACGCTGCGGAGCACGCTCGACGCTGGCCAGCTGCTGGCGCGCGACACCGTCCGCAAGCAGACGCGCGCCAATCAACACCAGCACGACGTCGCTAGCCGCGACATGCACGCCGAGATGGCCGCCGGTCACGTCCTGGATCTCGGGTATCGATACGCCGAGCAGGGTGGCGGCAAGCGCAGGCGAGGCGAAGATCACGACCGCGGCGACCAGCCGCTATTGCCGAGCGCACGACCAGAAGGCGCGGCACCGGCGCGTAACCGACACGTGGCCGCCGTTGCGCAGCCGACGAGCGAGGGCAAGGGCAAATTCTCGATGACTGCCTCGCGCCGTGAGCCGCGAGCGGAACCGCCAAGATCGACCGGCTGGGGGCCGACCGAGGTTGCAGCGTTCACTGGCGCCGCCGCCGACATTCGTCAACGAGCGTGGCCGTTGCGTGCGGCGGAGCGATCACGTTGCTGTAACGGTCGGCTTCTGGTGACGGTCACCGTAACCCCGGAGTAGGCGCCGTAGCCGCCGTAACCGCCGTCGAGGAACTTCTCGCGGAAGTCGTTTACGACGACGCCGGTTATATGAGCGTTCCGCACGCGGCTGAGGGTCTCCATCATGCGCTCGGCCGCGTCGCGAGGTGTTTTGCCGAAACGCGTGACGAGCAGAACGGCATCGACGAAGTCGAACATCAATACGGCATCGCTGACCGCGAGTACCGGCGCCGTGTCGATCACGACGATGTCGTAGCGCGAGCGGGCCATGGCGATCAGGTCCCGGAGCCGCGATGAAGCCAGGAGCGTTGACGGGTTATCGAGCAGATCGCCGTGCGCGAGTACGGCGAGCGACCCGCCGGAGCGCGGATCAATGGAACGAGCCGGCACTGCGGTGGCCGTTCCTGCTCGGCTGCAGCTCGGGTGCACCTGCACTGGCATCGACCGCGTCCGACGAAGGACGCCTCGCCACGCAGGATGTGGGTCAGCCCGTACGGCGGTTTGAGGTTGAAGAAGCGGGGAACGCAGGCCGGCGAAGGTCCGCGTCGAGCAGGAGCACACGGTCGCCGGCATCTGCATACGTGAGGGCGAGATCGCGCGCGAGCGTCGACTTGCCCTCGCCTGCATCGCGCTCGTAATCAGCACCGTCCGTGGCGGTGCGCCACGGCTCGTCAACTGGAGCGTGACGCGCAGCGAGCGCAGCACCTCGACAAGCGCCGGTGCCACCACTGCGCGGCCCGCGACGACCGGTGAGCGGTCCGACACACGCGGCAGAACAGCGAGAACGGGCTGGCCGTAGGTCGAAGCAACGCTCGCCATGCGCGTGAATCGGCGGTCGAACACACTCAGCGTGACGGCCAAGGCGATGCCGAGCAACAGGCCAACAAGGCCACCGATCACAGCTTCAACGGCTGGGGACAGCCGCGTCGTCGCCGGCAGCGGCGTCGTGGGCACTACCTGCGGGGATGATCACGCGCGCGCCGGAACTCGGATAGCGCGCTTGCGCTTGCAGCTGCGCGATTTGCACAAGCAACGTCCCGCGTTCGCCAGAGTTGTCTTGGTATCGGGAATGCCTGCGAGCTCGGCCCTCGTGGTACTGATCTGGGCTTGCGCTGCGTTCGCCTCATCGGCACTGCGTGAGGCGAGAAACGCCGTCACGTAGGCGTTCGACGAGTCGCGCGGCAAGCGTCGGCGAGCGGCTTGTAGCGCTGACGACGAGGATGCTGCTGCCAAACTGGGCGGCTGCTCCTGTGGCCAGCGGCGCAGCGGTCACAGATCCGGCGCTACCGAGCGGAAGGCCGAGGCGCTTGTAAGCATCGACACCGGTCGCCTGGGCGGTTACAAGCGTCGCGATGTTCGCCATCTGCTCCCCATCGGCGGGGACGCCGCAGCGTTTGCGCCGACCAGGGTGGTCGGATCGGCGACCTCGATGTAGACCTGGGCGCTCGCCGAGTAGATCCGAGGCTGCCGCGGCGCTTGCCGGTGCGCTGCGATGGCGTAGGTGCCGCCCGCCGCGATCACGACGATCAGTGCCACGAGCCACTTACGCTGCCAGATGCGGGCGCAGGTAGTCGCGCGCATCGAGCGTCTGTTCCGGGCGCGTGGTTGCTGACGGATCTGACTGACTCATGAGAGGTGCATCCGTTCACGCTCGGCGTATTGGCATCGCAGCGAGCGTTGCAGCGCTCCAAGTCTACGGAGTGGATCGCGCAAATAACGCACGATTGCTCTCGTAATAGACAGCTGGACGCGAGCTCGTGTATGCGTGTCCAATCTCAGCACGACCGCCCTCAGCCGCCTTCCGCGCTTTGCGGGAGTGTCCCGATCGCCGCGAGCAGGCTCCGCCTGAACGCAGCGCGGTCGAAGCGGCGCGCATGCGCCGCGATCACTTCGGGCGGGGTGTCGAGCGCATCGCTCGCGAGGATCGCCGCCGCGACGCTCGCCTCGGTCTGCTCATCGAAGAGCACGCCCGTCAGTCCGTCGCTGAACGGTCTCCAGCGCGCCGCCGCGCCCGTAGGCGACGACCGGCTTGCCGGCGGCCTGAGCCTCGACGGCAACGATGCCGAAGTCGTCCTCGCCGGCGACGCACACCGCGCGGCAGCTCTCCAAGAGCTCGATGACGGTGGTCATCTGGGACCGGACCGTGAAACGTGACGTCCGGCCCGGCGATCCTTCGGAGCTCGCCGAGCATCGGACCGTCACCCACGACGTCCAAGCCGATACCGAGGCGCGTCGCTGCTTTCACGACTAGGTCTACGCGCTTGTAAGGCAGCAAGCGCGAGATCACAAGCAGCCGCTCGCCTCGGGGACGTGGCGTGAAGCGATCGATGTCCACCGGCGGGTACACGACGGTGGAATCGATGCCGTAGGCAAGCCGAATTCGTTGGCGCGTCTCCTCGCTGTTAGCGAATAGAGGTCCGCACGCCGAGCGGCCCGCCGATCCAGCGCGCGAAACGCGCGCGTCGCCGGGCGGATCGCGGCCTCCCGCCAGGATCGACGTTCAGCACCCTGTAGGTAGTCGGACCGGTACAACCAGCGCGCCGGTGTATGGCAGTAGACGACGTGGAGCACCTCAGGCGCGACGCGCGCCATGTGCGCCCAGCCGCTCGAGCTTGCAATGACGACGTCGCCTGACAACTCGCCGAGCGAGCGAAACGCGGCTGGATAGAGCGGGAAGAGGTTGCGGAAGCCGTTATCCATCGGTAGCCGGTTGAGCACCGTCGTCCGGATGTCACGACCGTCGAACTCCGGGAATGTCGATTGCGGCCGGTAGAACGAGGTGTAGATGGGTGCATCCGGCCACATGTCGGCGAGTTCCAACACGACCTTCTCGGCGCCGCCGCGCTGGTTGAGGTAATCGTGGACGATCGTGACCTGCCCGAGCGAGGCCGGATGGATGCGGTTCTGCTCGGCGGAGGTTTCCGCGAGCGCGCTCATGGGCCCTGCCGACGCGCCACGAGCCCGACGGTCGGAGCACGATCTTGATGTTCACCCACAGCGACGAGTCGAGCAGCTGCGGCGAATGGCGCGTTGCTCGCCGTCTGGCACCAGCCTGCCTCCGCGCGCGGGAGCGATGGAGGCTTCTCGCCTCGACGCTGCCGAGTGGTGGGGGCCGCAGTGCCCATGTCGTTCGTCGTATTGCCCTCACTCGCACGGGGAGAACATGCATTCGGGCTCCCGACAATACGCCGTTGGTGGTTGTGGCCATCGGTGAAGATAGTCACCCGGCTATCAATCGACGCCAGTCTCGATTCGACACTAAGGTCCTCGAGACCGGTGGTGACGGTCACCGTTTGGGGTGAGATCTCGGCCCTGCGTCGCCGACAGGACCTGCGGGGGTAGTGTTGGGTCGCGGCGTGATCGACCTACACTGCCACATCCTGCCCGGGATCGACGACGGACCGCAAACGATTGAGCAGTCCCTTGCACTAGCGCGAGCGGCTGCCGCGAGCGGGACGCGGACCGTGGTGGCGACACCGCATGTCTCCTGGCAGTACCGCAACGATCCGAGCACGATCGCGCAGCTCGTCGGCGAGCTGGGGGAGAGGCTACGCGCGGAGCACATCGGGCTCGAGCTTCGTTCCGGGGCAGAGATCGCGATGACGATGGTCGGCGATCTCGACGCGCGGCAGCTCGCGGCGCACGCGCTTGGGGGTGGGCGCTGGCTGCTGATCGAGCCGCCGTTCACGCCGGTCGTCGCGGGATTGGACATGATCGTGAGCGCACTGCAAGCAGCGGGCTATGGCGTGCTGCTCGCGCACCCCGAGCGCTGCCAGGCGTTCCACCGCGACCGCCGCCTGCTCGAAGCGCAGGTGGCCGCCGGGGCGCTCGTTTCGATCACGGCCGGCTCGCTTGTCGGGCAGTTCGGCATGCGGGTGCGGCGCTTCGCGCTCGAGCTCGTGCGCGACGAGCTCGTCCACAACGTCTCCTCGGACGCACACAACGCCGCAGGGCGCCCGCCCGGTACCGCGGCCGCGATCAACGCTGCTGGCCTCGGGCCGCTCGGCGAGTGGCTGACGCAGTCCGTCCCGGCGGCGATCCTCGACGGCAAGCAGATCCCGCCGCGCCCGAGTGTCGCGCTAGGTGAGGCGCGCGGGCCAGGAATAGTGCGTCGAGTGCGCTGGCGAGGCTGAAAGCCGCACGGTCGGCGCGCTTTACTCCCCGCCGCCACTCGCGAGGTAGGCGATCGTGTCGACGATGATTCGCACGTCGGTCCAGGGTGACCAGTTGGCGATGTAGAGGTAGTCGATCTTGACCATCTCGCTGAGCGGGATGCGTGCCGAGCCGAGCGTCTGCCAGCGACCGGTGATCCCCGGGGTGAGGTGCAGGCGGCCGCGGTCCAGGCCGGTGACGTGGCTGTCCTCGTCGATCACGAGCGGACGCGGCCCCACGAGGCTCATGCTGCCGGCCAGCACGTTGAAAAGCTGCGGCAGCTCGTCGAGGCCATAGCGGCGGATCAGCTTGCCGACGCGCGTGATCCGCGGGTCGTCCTCGATCTTGAAGAGATCGGCGCAGGCCGCCTGGTTGTGCTCGCGCAGCGAGTCCTTCAGAGCGTCGGCCCCGTCGACCATGCTGCGGAACTTGAGCATCTCGAACGGGGTCTCGTCGCGGCCCATGCGCGTCTGGCGGAACAGCACCGGCCCGCGCGAGTCGAGCTTGACTGCCAGCGCGATGATGGCCATCACGGGCACGAGCAGGACACTGGCGATCGTGGCGCCGATCAGGTCGAAGCTGCGCTTGAGCGCAAGCGATGAGCGGCTCAGCCCGAAGTGCGGCACGCCCATCAGCACGAGCCCACCGATGTCATCGAAGGCGACCGAGCTGCCGACGGCGCCGAGCGTGGTCGGCAGCAGGCTGACCCGGAGCCCGGTCATGTTCGCCATGCGGATGATGTCGAGCGTTACGTCGGACCCGGCGGTGCCGGTTTCGATGATCAGCCGGTGGACCTGCTCACGCACGAGCAGCTCGTGGAGCGCGCCGTGGTCCGTCGCGATCTTCGGGTCGGTTCGCCCGACGAGCTCCACGCCACCGAGGTGCTCGAACTTGCCCGCGAGCCGCTCGAATACGCCGGGGCCACCGACCAGCATGCAGCGCTCGACCGGCGAGATGTGCTCCGCGACGCGGCGGGCAACGGCGCGCGTGACCACGAGCCCGCCGATGAGCAGCCCCCACAGCATCAGCAGGTGGAATGTGTCCGACGTGCCGGTGACCAGGTAGTGGCGCATCAGCCAGATCAGCAGCGCGACGACCGAGGCGACGTTGACCAGCCGCGGCAGCTCCTTGAGCGTCGTGCGGTCGAGCACGAGCTCGTCGCGGTCATAGAGCCCACCGAGCTTGGCGACGAGGATCATCAGCGGAACGACGAGCAGGTAGAGCAGTCGCAGCGGGCGAGCACCGACGCCTTCGACGGCGACGAGCACGGCGAGGGCAGCGGTCAACGCGTCAGCCAGACCGAGCAACCGGCGGTAGTTGGACTCGCGCAAGCGCAGGTCGCGCAGCGCCTGCGAGCTCGGGTCGAGGACGACCGGACGAGCGGCGTGGCGCCGTGCGTGAGTCTCGCGGGCCGCGTCCTCGATCGTGTCGTGCAGCGCCAGCGTGCCATCGGCTGCCACGCTCACCAGCGGCTTACGCCTGGCATCTGGGGGTCGGTCCTGCTCCTTGAGTTCAGCCATCGTTACTCGCCTAGTTGGCCTGGCGGCTACAACATTTGTCGAGGGTAGCTGGCGGGAGAGAACCGTGCGTGCGCCGTGCGCACCGCAATCAGCGCCTGCGCATCAGGATCGCAGCTCGCGGGCTGGGCGACCGGGGAAATAGCTCCCCGCCCGCGTGTAGCCGTGCTGTCGCCGCGTGTCGGACCGCCGCAAGGCGCTACGCCGCATGGGTTGCGATTCTTCCGTGCCAGTCGGGGCAGGTTTGGCCACTACCCGCACGGACGCTGCTCTAGTCTGCCCTTTTCGCGACCTGGAGGAGCCGGCTGTGAGCGGGCGAGCCACGCCTGGCGGGACTGAACGAGATCGAACGGCTTACGGTCAGGGCGGGCCCGGCGATGGCGCGGCGCTCGAATCGAAGTCGCTGACGCACCTCGAGCAGCTCGAGGCCGAAAGCATTCGCATCATGCGCGAGGTCGTTGCGCAGGCTGAGCGGCCGGCGATGCTCTACTCGATCGGCAAGGACAGCTCGGTGATGCTGCACCTCGCGATGAAGGCCTTCTATCCCGGCAAGCCGCCGTTTCCGCTCGTGCACATCGATACGACGTGGAAGTTTCGGGAGATGTACGCGTTCCGCGACGAGACGGCGGCGCGGCTCGGCCTCGAGCTGATCGTGTACGTGAACCAGGAGGGCCTCGCTGCCGGCATCGGCCCGCTCACGCACGGCTCGGCGGTGCACACCGACGTGATGAAGACACAGGCGCTGCGCCAGGCGCTTGACTTGTACGGGTTCGATGTGACGCTCGGTGGAGCTCGGCGCGACGAGGAGGCGTCGCGGGCGAAGGAGCGCGTCTTCTCGTTTCGCTCTGCGAGCCACCGCTGGGATCCGAAGAGTCAGCGGCCGGAGCTATGGCAGCTTTACAACGCGCGCAAACGGCCGGGCGAGTCGATTCGCGTGTTCCCGCTTTCGAACTGGACGGAGATAGATGTCTGGCAGTACATCCATCTCGAGGGGATCCCGGTCGTGCCGCTGTACCTTGCGAGGGAGCGCCCCGTCGTCGAGCGCGACGGGACGCTGATATTGGTCGATGACGAGCGGCTGCCGCTCGGCGAGGGCGAGGTGCCGCAACTGCGCAAGGTGCGCTTTCGCACGCTCGGCTGCTATCCGTTGAGCGGCGCGATCGAAAGTGACGCCGAGACGCTGGCGCAGGTGATTGCGGAGATGATCCGAGCGCGCACCTCGGAGCGCCAGGGTCGCCTGATCGACCACGACCAGGCGGGGTCGATGGAGCGCAAGAAGCAGGAGGGCTACTTCTGATGGCGGCGACCGCCGGCGAGGCCGGGGTCGAGGGCTATCTGGCGCGCCAGCGCGGCAAGCGGCTGTTGCGCTTTCTCACGTGTGGCAGCGTCGACGACGGCAAGAGCACGCTGATCGGGCGCTTGCTCTACGAGTCTGAGCTCGTCTACGAGGACCAGCTCGTGGCGCTCGAGCGCGACTCGGCGCGCTTCGGGACCCAGGGTACGGAGCTCGACCTCGCGCTGCTGCTCGACGGGCTTGCCGCTGAGCGCGAGCAGGGGATCACGATCGACGTCGCCTACCGCTTCTTCGCGAGCGAGCGGCGCAAGTTCATCGTCGCCGACACCCCCGGCCACGAGCAGTACACGCGCAACATGGTCACCGGCGCTTCGACCGCCGACGCCGCGGTCGTGCTCGTCGACGCACGCCACGGCGTCGTCACGCAGACGCGCCGCCACGCGTTCCTGCTCTCGCTCGTCGACATCACTCATGTCGCGCTTGCGGTCAACAAGATGGATCTCGTCGACTTCGATGAGGCGACATTTCGCGCGATCGAGCGGGACTTCGCGGCGTTCGCGACTGGGATCGGCGTGAACGACGTGGTGGCGATCCCGCTGTCGGCGCTGAAGGGCGACAACGTCGTCACGCCGAGCCCGCTGAGTCCGTGGCACGAGGGGCCGACGCTGATCGGCTACCTCGACAGCGTGGCGCTCGACGAGGACCGCGCGCAGCAGCTCGCGCTGCGGATGCCGGTGCAGTGGATCAACCGGCCTGACTCGAGCTTCCGCGGTATCGCCGGCACGATCGCGGCGGGCGTCGTACACCCGGGCCAGCGGATCTGTGTCCAGCCGTCCGGTCGCGAGAGCACGGTCGCGCGGATCGTGACCTACGACGGCGATCTCGAGCTGGCGGTCGCGGGCCAGTCGATTACGCTGACGCTCGCCGACGAGCTCGACGTCTCGCGCGGCGACGTGATCTCAGCCGCCGGCTCGCCGGCCGAGATCGCCGACCAGTTCGAGGCGAAGATCGTCTGGATGGGCGACGCGCCGCTGCTGCCCGAGCGCCAGTACCTGTTCCAGATCGCCAGCGCGGCGATGCCCGGGACGGTGACGCGGATCAGACACGAGATCAACGTCGACACGCTCGAGCGCACGGCCGCCACGCGACTCGAGCTCAACGGGATCGCGGTGTGCAACATCGCCCTCGACCGCCCGATCCCGTTCGACCCGTACACCGTCAGCCGCGAGACGGGCGGGTTCATCATGATCGACCGCGTCACGAACGCGACCGTCGGCGCGGGGATGATCGACCTGGCGCTGCGCCGCTCGCACAACATCCGCGAGCAGCGAGTTGACATCGATAAGGCAGCGCGCGCGACGCTGACGCGCCAGAAGCCATGCGTGATCTGGCTGACCGGACTGTCGGGCGCAGGGAAGTCGACGATCGCCAACCTGCTCGAGCAGCGCCTTCACGCGAGCGGGCGCCTCACCTACCTGCTCGACGGTGACAATGTGCGCCAGGGGCTCAGCAGGGATCTCGGCTTCAGCGACGCCGATCGCGTCGAGAACGTCCGTCGCGTCGCGGAGGTGGCGCGGCTGATGGTCGACGCGGGCCTCGTCGTCCTGGTCGCCTTCATTTCGCCTTTCGCGAGCGAGCGCGAGTTCGCGCGCAGCCGTTTCGAGCCGGGCGAGTTCGCCGAGGTCTACGTGAACGCCCCGCTCGAGGTCGTCGAGCGACGCGACCCGAAGGGCCTCTACAAGCAGGCCCACGCCGGCCAGCTCGAGGGCTTCACGGGCCTCGACTCAGCCTACGAGCCGCCGAGCGAGCCGGAGGTCGAGGTGGACACGAGCAGCTGCACGCCGGAGCAGGCCGCGGACGCCGTACTAACCCGCCTGCACGAGCTCGGCATGCTCGCTTGACGGTAGCTCCGCGCGGGGATACGCATGCTACTGTATGCACATGTTATCGCGGCGGTTGCAGATCCTGCTCGACGATGAGCGATATCGACGGTTGGCCGGCGTCGCCGCTGATCGTGGCATCTCGGTAGCGGCAGTTGTGCGCGAGGCTGTCGATCGTGGCCTCGCTGAGCCCGATGGGCAGCGACACGCTGCCGCACGCAGACTGCTCGAGGCGGCGGACATGCCGGTCGGCGAGCCGCAGGAGCTGCGCCGCGAGCTCGAGCAGCTGCGAGCGCGGCGCGCGTGATCGTTCTCGACACGACGGTCCTCGTCTACGCGAAAGGCGCCGAGCACCCGCTGCGCGAACCCTGCCGCGAGCTGATCGCGGCGATAGCCGACGCTCGGCTCGACGCGACCACGACACCCGAGGCGATCCAGGAGTTCGCTCACGTGCGCGCTCGCCGCCGCGGCCGTGCAGACGCGGCCGCTGTGGCACGCGACTACGCCGTGCTGCTCGCGCCGCTGATCACGGTCTCAGGCGAAGACCTGGGCCGCGGCCTCGAGCTCTTTGAGCGCCACGAGGCGCTTGGCGCGTTCGACGCGGTGCTCGCCGCTGCCGCGATCGCGCGCGAGGCGGCGGCACTCGTGTCGGCTGACGGCGCGTTCTCGAGCATCAACGGGCTGTCGCACGTCACGCCCGATCGCTGGCGCGAGCTCGCCGAGCACCGAGCCTGATCAGACGCGCTGACTGAACACGCGCGCGTGTCCTGAGACGGGTGGCCCGTCGGTATCGTGTTGGTGTGCGGACGATCGTCGTGTCAGACCCGCCGCCCGGCGAGCTGGAGGTGTTGTTGGAGCGCCGCCGGCGTTGGGGTGCCGACCACAAAGACGAGGTGTGGGCCGGGGTATTGCACATGAACCCGGCACCCCACGGGCGCCATGCTCGAGTCGTCGCCCAGCTATTGCGCTTGCTCGGTCCGCTCGCCGACCAGGCCGAGCTTACGGTTGTCGCGGACTTCAACCTCGGCGAGCTTAGTGATTACCGCGTACCCGACGGCGCTCTCCTGCGACGGGGGCCCGACGAGCTGTGGAACGCGACCGCCGCGTTGGTGGTGGAGGTCGTCTCGCCTGGTGATGAGACGTGGGAGAAGCTGTCGTTCTACGCCAGCCACGCTGTCGACGAACTGTTGATCATTGACCCACAGGAGCGTTCGGTGCACTGGCTCGCGCTCGACGGCGGGGAATACCGGCCGGCGACGCGTAGCAGCCTCGTCGAGCTCGGGCCAGACGAGCTGTCCGGGCGCATCGACTGGCCGGCGCGCGAGGATTAGCGCTCGCTAACGCGCCCAACCGGCCGCGGCGCCGTATTTATCCGGCCAGGCTCGACCGCTATATCATCGGCGCTGACGAGGATGAGCGAACTGCCCCCCGCCGACGCAACAGGGTTCCGCGCAGAGGTTCGACGCGTGACCGACAAGGTCTCGCCCCGGCTGCACTCGCGACTCAAGCGACTTCGCCGCGATCCGACGCGCAAGCTTCACGGTGTGTTGCTCGACCTCGACGGCAGCTGGGCGACTTCCTCGATACGCGAAGCGATCGATGCCGGCTGGTACGAGGAACCGGAGCGCCTCTTGCTCGACGGTACCTTGCGTCCCGATGATCGTTATCTCGAGCTCGGCGCCGGCATCGGCTTCATCGCCACGCGGGCGTGCCAGCTGATCGGCGACGACAGGGTCGTCGCGTACGAAGCAGTACCCGAACTTGCCGCGGTGGCCACCGAGACGACCCGCCGCAACGGCTTTCAACCGGCGATCTTCAACGCGATCCTCGGGGAGGAGGATGGCGAGGCCGACCTGTTCGTTGCCAATGACTTCTGGGCCTCAACGACGATTACCACCAGGGGCGGGCGCAAGATCCGCGTCCCGGTCAGGTCGTTCGGGAGCGAGCTGGCACGAACGCAGACCACTTACCTCATGGTCGATATCGAAGGCGGCGAGCTCGATCTGCTCGGTGCGACGGAGCTGCCCTGGCATGTCCGCGCGGTTTGCATCGAGCTGCACCCGCATTTTGTCGGCGCGACGGCGATCCAGCGCCTCTTGGTGAAGCTGATCAACGACGGCTTCCAGCTTGACCTTGCCCGGTCACTGGGCTGGGTGGCGTTCCTGTCGCGGGACACACAGCAGCCAATGTCGGAAGACGTGGCCAGCCAGCTGGCGCCGGCGACATCCTGAACGGTCCGCGAGTCGGGCGACACGCGAGCGCAGGGCGCGCAAGGACCGCGGCTAGTGGTAGACGCGGACCCAGTTGATCAGCATCTGGGCCGGGAAGGATGCGCCGGGACAGCCAGAGCTGACGTTGTCGCACGGCCAACCGCCAACCGCGAGGTCGAGGACGATCGAATAGGGCTCGCTGTTGTTGAAGCTCCACTCGGCGTTCGGGACGAGACTGGCGGGCGTCGCCTGGGCGTAGGCGACGCCGTCAATCGTCCAGACGATCGAGTTGGGACTCCAGACGATCGCGTACGTGTGAAAGCCCGTCGACAGGTCGCCGAGCGCCGTCGTCGTGGCCTCGAAGCTTTGGTAGGAGCCGTTCGGGTCGCTCTGCGTCCAGGGGCCGTGCAGGTCGAAGTACGCGACGGTCGGGTCCGTGTAGAACGAGGGTGCTTCGAGGATGTCGATCTCGCCGCCTTGCGGCCAGTTCGAGCCGTCGCCGAGCAACCAAAACGCCGGGCAGAGTCCCTGTCCCGGCGGCAGCTTGATGCTCGCTTCGACGGCGCCGTAGGGGAACGAGCTGATCGGCTTCGTCTCGATCGCGGCGGAGGTGTAGGAGGAGCCGTTTTGCAGCGCCGTGATCGCGAGTTGGTTGTTGCCGGTCAGCGCGACGTTCGACGAGCTGCTCACGTTCGTGTTGATCGCGTGGCCGCAGTTTCCCTGGCCGCCCAGGATGCTCCAGTTGGAAGAGCTGGGTGCGCTGCCGGCGGGGCCGGCGAAGGCGTCCGACCAAACAAGGGTGGTGTACGGGTTCGCGTACTGGGTGCCAACGATGCTGTTAGACGGTGGCGGCGGCGGGCTGGGCGCCGGGGCCGGTGGCGGCGTGGTGCTGGAGCTCCCGGTGCTCTTGGCCTTGACGGTCATCGCGAGCCGGACGCCTGGCGTCGGGCTGACCGCTCGCGCGACGAGCTGCGACGGCGCTTGCTTGAGCGTCAGCGCGTAGCGCAGCCGCGTGGCTTTTCGCGCGGACGCGTGCACGCGGCGCTTGGCGGCGCCCGAGAGGTAGACGGTCACAGGCTGGGCGCGCAGTTGGGCGCGCACCGAGACGACCACGACATACAAGCCCGACGACGTGACTCTCCGGCTGACGGTGCGCGTGACGATTCGCCCCGAGGCGCCGGGACGCTGCTGGGCGGTCGCCGGCACGGCGAAAACCCCGACTGCCGCAAGCAGCGCGGTGATCGTCATGGCGCGTCGAATCAAGTCGCTCCTCCAGTTACCGGACGGGTCGGGAATTGGACTGTTCGGCTCCAGCCATTGCGTCGCCCGGGGCAAGCGGGCTTCTGGCGCGCCGAACGATACCGGCTAAGGTCGAACAAATGTCCAGAAACCGCGCCTGCGCGTGTTCCTGCACAGCGGCCGGGCACGGCCTGCGCGGGCGTCTCGACGCGCTCGGGGCCGTTTGCGCTAGGCGGCCGACGCGTGTTCGAGCGGCATTTCAGCCCTCCTCCAGCCATCCACAGCGAAGCTGGCCGCCATCAGCACGAGGACTCCGATCGGGCAAAGCAGCCACGGAATGCCGTGAGTTGACGTCGATGGGTAGAGGATTCGCTCGTTGCCACCCGCGGCGTCGAACAGCAAATGCCCACAGTTCACGGCGAATACCGACCACGCAGCGACCCAGCCGCTGCGACGCGCGTGACTGCTGCGCAGAACACGAGCCAGGGGCGTCCATGCGACGAGGGTTAGCAACGACAACGCCACGACGAAGAGGAGCGAATGCGTGACCGGCCGGCCACCCGGCAGCGTTTCGAGCGCGAGCGGGCTGATGCTGCCGGCCGCGACCACGTGGTCGAGGTCGAGGGCCGACCCGCCGATGAACGCGATCAGCGCGTAGACGCTCCGGTGGCGCGAGCGCCATACGAGCGGCGCCACGACGATCAGGCCGATCACGCCGTGTATGAACACGGCCCAGATGGCGGAGGCCAGCGGATGGTTCGTGTCCGAGAGAAACGGCCACGCTTGGTAGGGGCTCATTGCGACGGTTGGGGTGTGATTTGCCCGACCGCGAGCGCGATCCGGCGAGCGTTGGCGTGTGCCGGCCGCTGCGCGGCGCAGCGCGCACTCGAGCCGGCGGCTACGACGCGGCCGTGGATTCGTGGTCGGGTTGGGGGAGCGTGTCGCCTTCGGAGTCGGCGTGCCCCGCCATGCTGCGCTCCCACTCCGCTTCCTCGACAAGCGACATCTGCGCAATCGCCGCCTGCGTGAAGCGCAGCCGCGCGCCCGGGTCGAGGCCGGGCGCCGAGACGACCTCGACGACGACAAACGAATCCCCGGCGTCGACCACGCGGTAGAACGCGTCGCCGCCGAGGACGCGATGGCGCAGCAAATGCGGGCGGTTCCCGGTTCCCATCATCCATCGCGAAATACGCTAACGCGCGGCGATGACCTGCCCGCGCACGCCAATTTGCCGGCGGCGATGGGCCGTCTACGCTCGCGTGCGCCTCATTGCGACAGGTTCGTCGAGGTGATCGCGACGAGCTCCGCATCGACGGCTTCGCGCAGGTCCGCCGAGCGGAGCAAAACACCGGCGAGCGGGTCGCCGGAGCTGATGTCGACGTACTCCTCGTGGAGGACCGTCGGATCCATGAGCATGTGCGCGCGACCGAGCAGATGCAGCGGCGCGATCGCACCCACGGTGAGCCCAAGCTCGTCCGTGAGCTTGTCGGTCGCGGCGAGCGCGAGCTTGTCGGCGCCGAGGTGGCGGCGTGCCTTGCTGGTCTTCAGTCGCCGGTTGCCCGGGATCAGCATCGCGACATACGCGGTTCCCGTGGTGCCGACCATGCACTTCACCACTTGGCTGATCCGGATGCCGCGGTGATGGGCGGCGGACTCGGCCGAGTACGCCTCGTGAGCGTGGCGGCGGAGCTCATAAGCCACGCCGAGCTCGTCGAGTAGTTGCGTTACGCGGGTGCGCATTGAAGCTGCCATCGGCAGGAAAGGCGCTCGGCTGGAATGGACGTTTGATCTAGTTGTTTTGTCCAGAACGTCACAACAGACCCCACTGAGCGTCCTAGGATGTGCGTCCAGGTGGCCACCGGTCGCGCGTATAACTCTCGCTATCGGCCGATGATGTTGGCTGGCGTGTGCACGGCGGCCCGGACACCCCGCCGCCGGGCGACGACGGCGACGACATGGAGGTCGGTTTGACGCAGCAATTGCTCGATGACACGCTCGCGCCGTCGGCGACCGACGGAGCGATCGCACGTACCGCCTTGGCAATCGGCGAAGAGGTCGCTGGTCCGGCCGCTGATGCGGTCGACCGCGAATCACGCTTCCCGAGCGAGGCCGTCGATGAGCTGAAGCGCCGGCAGCTGCTCTCGGCGCTGATCCCGCAGGCAGCCGGCGGCGCCGGCGCAAGCCTCGCGGAGGTTGCGGGCGCCGTACGCGTGCTTGCAGCTCACTGCGCTTCGACCGCGCTGGTTCTGGCGATGCACAGCATCGAGGTCGCAAACCTCGTGCGCCACGGGCAGACCGACGCGTTCGGGGACTTCATGCGCGAGGTCGCCTCAGAACAACTGCTGCTCGCGAACGCCAACAGCGAGGTCGGCATCGGCGGCGACGTCGGACGCAGCCTCTGTGCGCTCGAAGAGACGCCACAAGGCCTGCAGCTCACCAAGGAGGCGCTCGCGATCTCCTACGGCGAGCACGCCGACGCGATCGTCGCCACCGCGAGGCGTAACGCGCAAGCCGCGGACACCGACCAGGTCCAGGTCGTCTGCCGCAAGCCGGCGCTCGAGCTCGAGCCGATCTCGACCTGGGATGCGATGGGTCTTCGCGGTACCTGTAGCCGCGGCTTTCGCCTCGTCGCACAGGTCGATCCGGAGCTCGTCTATCCGGTTCCCTTTGCGGTGATCGCAAGCACCGGTGGGCTGCAAGCCGGAATGATCCTGTTGAGCTCGGTCTGGGTGGGGATCGCCGAGGCGGCGGCGGCGAAGGCGCACAGCACCGTTCGCGCGGCCGCGCGCAAGAGCCCTGGCGTGCTGCCATCGTCGGCGCTGCGGCTCGCGGAGCTGGCCGCTGAGCTGCAGCAATCGCGCAGCCTTCTCGCCGCGAGCGTGGCGCGCTACACCGCGATCGACGGCACCGAACAGATGGAGGACCCGGCGTTCATCAGCGAGCTTCGCAACCTCAAGGTCGGGACGTCCGAGCTCGGGGTGCGGATCGCGACGGCGGCGCTCACCATCTGCGGCATCGCCGGGTACAAGCGCGACACGCCGATCAGCCTCGACCGGCAGATTCGCGACGCGCACGGCGGCCTTGTCATGGTCAGCAACGAGCGCTACCTGCAGGCCAATGCGCAGCTACTGGTGGCGCGCAAGCGCCTTTGACGGGCACCGGCGATAAGCCGCGGCTGGCGTTCGTCTACCACCCGCGCTCATTCGGCACGCTCGCGGTCGCCGAGGCTGCGCGCGGGGTCTGCGAGCTCGTCTGGGTAATCGACAGCAGCGTTGACGAGGTCACGTCGATGGCGCGCTTGCTGCGTCGGCTGGGGAGCGTCGTCGACATCGCCGGGCGTTCGCTCGAGGACGCGGCCGACGACATCGCCGCGCAACACCCAGATGGGATTCTCGCCCTGGCCGACAGCCTGCTCGAGTGGACTGCGGCGGTCGCCGTCCGGCTTGACCTGCCGTTCCTCTCCGTCGAGGCGGCGAGAGCTTTGACCGACAAGCACGAGCAGCGTGCTGCCCTGCGCGCGGCCGGCGTAATCGTCCCGGGCTTCTGGCCGGTGCCCGGCCTAGGCGACGCGGAAGCCTGGACTGAGCTCGGGCGCGTCGCGCGGTTCCCGGCGGTGCTCAAGCCGCGCCACGGCGATGGCAGCCGCGACGTCGTCCGCGTCGATGACTTCGCGCAGCTGCGCGAGCTCATCGCCGAGATCGACGGGAGCTCGTCCGCGGGGTTCGTACTCGAGGAGTACCTGCGCGACCTCGTCACGAGCGAGCCGACCGCGTTCGCCGGCTACGTCTCGGTCGAGAGCATCGTCGCCGCCGGGCGCGTCAGCCACCTCGCGATCACCGGGCGCTTCCCGCTGGCGAGGCCGTTTCGCGAGACCGGCTTCTTCATTCCGAGCGCGCTCGACGCGACCGACAGGCCGCAGTGCTGGAGCTCGCGAGCGCAGCGATCGCGGCGCTCGGGGTCTCGATCGGCTGCCTGCACACCGAGATCAAG
The DNA here is from genome assembly GCA_963773395.1 of uncultured Solirubrobacterales bacterium. Lineage (GTDB taxonomy): Bacteria > Actinomycetota > Thermoleophilia > Solirubrobacterales > Solirubrobacteraceae > Palsa-513. The sequence goes on from CAVZAY010000002.1 coordinate 441,743, forward strand.
CTGACGCCCGACGGACCGCGGGTGATCGAGGTCAATGGCCGCATCGGCGGCGGCGTGCCCGAGATGCTGCTCGACGCGACCGACGTCGACCTGCTGGCGATCGCGCTGCGGCTCGCGCTCGGCGAAGCGATCGTCTTCGACTCGATGCCGTCGTTCTCGAAGGTGGGGTACCTGCTCTACGTGCAGGCGCCATTCGAGATGCGCCAAGTGGTGGCCGTGAACGGGCTGGACCAGTTGCGTGCCGACCCGGCCGTCGAGGAGGTCATTCTCAGTCGCGGGCCGGGCCAGTCGGTCGACTGGCGCGAAGGCAACCATGGTCACGTGTTCACGGTGCGCGGTGCGGTCAGCGATCACACCGAGCTCAAGCGCATCGAGCAGCGCGTCCATGCCGAGGTGCAGATCGTTGGCGAGTGAGGTTGAACTACTCGAGGCGGCGCTGGCGGGCGCTGTGGCGCGCCTCACGCGCCGCTGCGACCGGTCCGGGCCGCAGGACGCTCGCTGGCTCAGCGTCGGCTTCGACGTGGTCGAGGTCGAGGAGGTTGCACTGAGCCTCGCTTCGCAGCCCGAGCGCTACCCGCGGCGGGTGTTCACCGATGCCGAGCTGCGCGGGAGCCGGAGCCCGTGCGGGGCGCTTGATCCTTTCGCCCTCGCCCAGCGCTTCGCAGCGAAGGAAGCAACGCTCAAGGCATTCCGGGTGCTTGACGAATGTATTCCATGGCATTCGATCAGCGTGCGTTGTGACAACCTCGGAAAGCCATCACTCGAACTCACCGGTGCGGCAGCGGCCCTCGCGGGCTTGCGCGGCATCGACGAGCTGGACGTTGACCTCATACAGGTTGGGGGCTTCGCAGCCTCGGTGGTTGTTGCATCCGCGACCAGCCGGGCATGCTGAGCTCTGACCAGATCGAGGAGATTCGACGCGTCATCGACGCGCACGCGCGACTCGCAGTCGACGCCACGACGCTGACCGACGACACCGACCTCTTCGGGGCTGGGATGACCTCACACGCGAGCGTCAACGTGATGCTGGCGCTCGAGGCGGCGTTCGACGTCGAGTTTCCTGACCGAATGCTCAAGCGAAGCGTGTTCGCGAGCATTCAGGCGATTGCCGGCGCGATCGAGGAGCTCGAGGGCGTCGATGCCCCAATCTGAACGCATCGTGCCTTCAAGCAGCGCCGATGTCGGCGGCGCGACACCCGAGCCAGGCGGCGTTCCGCGAGGAGTTGTTGGCGCGCGGGCTGCTGATCGACAGCGGCGTCCCGGGCCTGTACGGCCGCGGCGCGCGTGTTCGAGGACATCCGCCAGCGCTTCGATGCGCTGGTCAGCGCAGCGGCCGCGCCGATAGCCCGAAACGATGCGCTTCCCGCCGCTGCTCCCGCGCCGCCAGCTCGAATCGAGCGGCTACCTGCACTCGTTTCCCATCTGGCCGGCAGCGTGTTCGCTTTCGAGGGCGGCGAGGGCGACGCGATCGCCCAAAGCGAGCTCGCCTCGCGCCACGAAGATTGGAGCGTGTTCCAGCGGATGACGGATCTGGCGCTCGTTCCGGCGGCGTGCTATCCGGTCTATCCGGCGCTCGCTGCGCGTGGCGAGCTGCCGCCAGGGGGCCTCGCGGTCGACGCCGGGTCGGCCTGGGTCTTCCGCCACGAGCCATCGCAGGATCCGGCGCGCATGCAGATGTTCCACCAGCGCGAGATCGTGCGGATCGGCAACCCGGAGGCGGTGCTCGAATGGCGCGATCGGTGGTCCGAGCGCGGCCTCGCGCTGCTGCGCGGGCTCGGGCTCGCGGCCGAGCGCGACCGCGCTGCCGACCCGTTCTTCGGGCGCAGCGGGCGGATGCTCGCCCACAATCAACGCCAGCAGGAACTCAAGTTCGAGCTGCTCGTGCCGCTCGGTGGCATCGAGCCAACCGCGGTGACCTCGTTCAACTACCACCGCGAGCACTTCGCCGAGCACTACGGGCTCGCGCTCGCGGACGGCAGCACTGCCCACAGCGCATGTCTCGGGTTCGGCGGGGAGCGCGTCGTCCTCGCGCTGCTGTTCACGCACGGCTGCGAGCCAGCCGGCTGGCCGGACGAGATTCGCAATCAGCTGTGGGGCGCCGGATGAAGCCTGCTCACGCCGTCGCGCACGACAAGGCGGTGCCCGATCGCGAACACGCGCGCGCGCGTGCGCTCTACCTCGAGCTCGAGCCCGACAGCGTGTTCGCGATGTTGCACGAGCCGTCCGCGAGCGGGCGTTCTGGCATCGGCGTCGTTTTCTGCCCACCGTTCGGCTGGGCCGAGCTGTGCGTGCACCGCAGCCTGCGCCGCTGGGCCGAGGTGCTCGCCGCAAACGGTCACGCGGCGTTGCGCATCGATCTCCCGAGTACCGGCGACAGCGCCGGCGGGGCGCGCGAGCCGGCGCGGCTTGCCGCTTGGAGTGACGCAATCGCCGGCGCCGCCGCCTGGCTGCGCTCGACGCAGGCCTGTGAGCGGATCGTCGCGATCGGCATTGGACTCGGCGGCATGGTGGCCGTCGCTGCGATCGAGAAAGGCGCGGCAATCGACGACGTGGTGCTCTGGGGCGTGCAGCGGAACGGCAGCCTGTTGCTCCGCGAGCTTCGCACCTTCGCGCAGATGTCAAACGACGTAGCTAACGCCGATGCGCCGCCCGAGCTAGCAGCAGTGCGTGCGGACGAGGTCGAGATCACAGGCTTCGTGCTCTCGACAGAGACGGTTGGCGACCTGCGGGCACTCGATCTCACGCGCCTGACGCTGCCCGACTCCGAGGGCCGGCGGATCCTCCTGCTCGGACGCGACACGCTCGAGCCGGACCGGCGCCTGCGCGCGCACTTCGAGGCGTCCGGTGCATCCGTGACCGTCGCCGAAGGCCCTGGCTACGGGAAGATGTTGACCCACCCGCAGCAGGCGCTCGCGCCAGAGGCGGTTTTCGCACGCACGCTGTCATGGCTCGATGAATGGGACGCGCGGACGCGCTCGCGACCAACACGCCACGCTACCGGCAAACTCCCGCCGTCGAGCGCCACCGAGGTCGTCCTACGGGTCGGCGACACGGCGATCCGGGAGCGCCCGTTCACGGTCGAGCTCGACCACCGGCGGCTCGAGGGTGTGCTCGCGCTGCCGCGCGGCGGCGAGCCGGCGGTCTGTGCGGTGCTGCTCGATGCCGGCGCCGTTCGACGGATCGGGCCAAACCGGATGTGGGTCGAAAGCGCCCGCCGCTGGGCGGCCCGAGGCGTGCCGACGTTGCGTATCGACGGCGCCTGCTTCGGTGATTCAGACGGCGACGAGCAGCGCTACTACCAGACCCCCGAGTTCTATCGCGACGACAGCCTCGATCAGATTCGGAGCACCCTCGACGCACTCGAGGGTCGCGACCTGCCATCGCGCTTTCTGCTCGCTGGGTTGTGCTCCAGCGCCTACTGGGCGACGCAGGCGGCACTGGCCGATGCGCGCGTTCGGGCATTGATTCTGGTCAACCTGTGGTCGTTCGTCTGGAGCGAGGAGCTGAACGTGCAACGCGATGCTCGCCGCGCGCAAGTCATGCTGCGCTCCGGTGCCTGGCGTGACGTTGCCCGCATCGCGATCACCGAGAGAAGGATTGGGCGCTTCGCGCGCACCAAGCTGCGGCGGCTGATCGTGCCGAGCAACGCCTCCGAGGCGGTGGCTGCGCAGACCGACCGGATCCTCGACGAGCTCAGCGAGCGAGACATTCAAACGCTGCTGCTGCTCTCCGAAGGAGAGGCGCTGGCCGAGGACTTCATCGCCGCTGGCAGGATCGAGCGCCTCGAGCGATGGCCGACGCTCCGCTACGAGCGGATCCCGATCGAGGACCACATCTTCCGCCCGGTTTGGGCACAGCGTTACGTGCACAATGCGTTCGACGCGGCGCTGGCACGCTTCATGGGCGGCGCCTCAGGCTAGATGGGCTGGAACCGGGTCGCGCTGGGGCTCTGCCGGCCAATGCCCCGCTTGGCGCCCGAGGGCGGCTCTGGCTGGACGGACGGGCGCCTACGCCGCGAGCGGCGCGACGAAGTCCGCAGCTTCGGCCACGGGGCTGACGAGCCCGTCGACGCGCTCCATCGCCCGAGTCGCGCGTGTCATCAAGCGCAGCTGCGAGCCCGCGGTGAGGCCGGGAGCGCGAACGACGACCACCGTCACCGTCTCCTCGCCCTCCTCGAGCAGCTCGTACACGGCCTCGCTGCCGAGCAACCGCTGACTGAGGAAGCACTTCGCGTTCGCTTGTGCGGTCATGTACCGATGTTACGGTCGCGGGTGACCGCTCCGATAGGCCTCGTCAACGATCGTCGTGCGGCGCGCGGCCGCCTGGACGTCTGTTCGAGGCGCAAGGTGGACCGGCGCATTCGAGCCCCGCGAGAGGGTGCGTCAGATCCGCTCATCTGAGCTTATGTGGCGCCGGCGCCGTCGAGTTGGTACCCCCAGCAGCGCCGCGCAACAGCTGGCTTCCGCCGCGCCGAGCTTCGCTAGTCTGGAGAGCGTTAGCGGTCGAAGCCTTCGAGATGGTGTAGCGGCTCGAGCCGGCAGGGGTCAAGGAACCGCCGGCCGGGCTAGGCGGGCGCGCCGGTCGCGTCGAGTGCTGTTGCTTGCCTTGGCAGTGATCGTCGCCAGCGGCGCGGGAGCCGTTGTCGCGGCGAGAATGACGGTCCGCGCCCCGCTGCCGGCCGGCGCCCCCGGCCCATGGAACCTTGTCTTCGACGGTGGGTTCGGCGGCACGCGCCTCGACACCTCGAAATGGTCGACCGGCTGGTTCGGCCGCGGCATCACCCGGCCGCTCGCCTCGAGCGATCCCTACTGCTTCGCTCCGCGGCAGGTGTCCGTGGGTCGCGGCGCACTGCGCTTGAGCGTCGCCGCCAGGCAGGCGACATGTGGCGGCACAACTCGTCCGTTCGTCGCCGGCATCATCACGACCGACGGCAAGTTCTCCTACACCTACGGCTTCGCCGAGATCCGGGCGAAGATTGCCGTCAACTCAGCCGGCCAAGCCTATGACTGGCCGGTGTTCTGGACCAACGGTCAAAACTGGCCGACAGACGGCGAGGATGACATCGTCGAGGGGATCGGTGGGGACCTGTGCTGGCACTTCCACTCGCCTGTCGGCGCCCCCGGTGGCTGCCAGCAAACGCCCGTGACGCCCGGCTGGCACACGTACGGCGCCGACTGGGAGCCGGGCAGCGTCACCTACTACTACGACGGTCAAGTGGTCGGCACGATCACGACCGGCATCACCGGCGCGCCGATGTACCTGATCCTGAGCTTCGGCGTAAGCAGCGGCAACGGCGGTCCGGTCGGAGCGGCGACGTTCCGGATTGCCTCCGTGCGCGTATGGCAGCACTAGTGAGTCGGTGGTTTGCCTCGTCAGGTAGCGCCTCGCTGGGCCCAGAGCCCGGCTGCCCTCCGCGCCTAGCCTAGCCGGACGCTCTAGAAAGCCCTGCAGTTGCTGGCTGAGCGCGTCACGCCGTCGATAGCGACAGCGTGTCGAGACGCCACTCCATCATCGGATGCCTTGCAGCGGTGGTGGTATTGGGTGTGGGTGTAGGAGTGCCCCAGGCGCATCCGACTCGAGGCCGCCACGGAGCTCAACGCATCCACATGATGCGAAAGCGAGTGCGCCGGCCCGGGGTCTACCGGGTGAGCGTGTTCGTCAGCTCAAAGCATCATGCGCGCGCCGCGGTCAGGCTGACGGTTGGCAAAGTGACGCGGACGGCACATGCCAGCATGGGCAAGAGGCGCGCTGTCGTGCGCGTCGACGTCACCGTGCGACACCACCTCGTGACGGTGCGGGACACGCCGTTGAGCGGACACGCGACGTTGATCGTTCAGCTTCAGCGGATAGCCGCCGTGCCGAAATCGACGCCGTCGGGCGGGCGCCGGCTGACCGGCGGATCGTCGGGCTCGAGCGGGTCGGTGGGCTCGACACGCGCGTCGTCGGGGTCGTCGGGCTCGACCGCTCCGTCGGGTTCGACTGGTGTCGTCGGGTTCGTCGGGTTCGTCGGGTTCGTCGGGTTCGTCGGGTTCGCGTGGGTCGCCGGTGCCGGCGGGTGATGGTGGTAGTTGGAGTTTGGTGTTCGACGAGTTCGTTCACGGGGTCGAGTCTTGACACGTCGAAGTGGTCGACTGGGTGGTTCGGGTCGGGCGTCACGAGCGCTGTGGATAGCAACGAGATTGCTTGTTATGACCCTTCGAATGTCAGCGAGGGCAACGGCGAGCTTGACCTCTCGATGACACAGCAGAACACCAGTTGCGGCGGCGCGACGCAGCCCTACGATGGTGCCGCGGTCACGACCAACGGGCAAGCTTCGAGTTCACCTACGGCTTCGTCGAGGTTCGCGCGTGGCTTGCCGGCAGCGGGTCAACCGTCTATGACTGGCCGCAAATCTGGCTCGACGGACAGAGCTGGCCGACAAGACGGCGAGATCGACATCCTCGAGGGCCTCGGCGGCGGCGCCTGCTACCACTGGCACGGCCCACCCACGGCATCGGCTACGGCGGCTGCCCACCGGGCACGTTCACCGGCGGCTGGCACACCTTCGGCCTGGACTGGGAGCCCGGCATCGTCACCTACTACTACGACGGTACCGACGTCGGCAGCGTCACCGACACGACAAGCCAGATCACCGCAGACCCGATGTACCTGATCCTGATCGCCTCAATCTCCCAGGGGGCGTCACCCAAGCCCCCGTAACAGAACGCTTCAGCTACGTCCGCGTCTGGCAACACTAACCGCGCAGCCCTGGACGCGTCGGCCCCTAGGCGCGGCGCGCCGACGCGGCGGCGCCGGGAGTCGGGCACGCGACCGGCGCGAGTTCGTGCTGACAAGGAAGGCTGATCGCCGGTGCGCACGGCGATAGCGCACAGGCGGGGCCGCTGAGAGCTGTGCAGTTGATCGTGAAGCGGTAGACGGTCGTGGCGCCCGTGCCGCCGGGACCAATCGCCCGCACGTAGAACGTGTACGTGGCCGGCCTTGAGCTTCTTGTATTCTTGCTCGAGCCGCAGAGCGAGTACTTCGGCGCCGGTGTCTTGGCGTGCTTGCGCGTCGGCTTGCGAATCAGCGCGCATTGATAGTTGCGTCGTGTTCCCGCTCGCCGCAAAGGTGAACTTCGCGGAGTGGTGCTTCGAGCTGATCAGCCTCTTCAGGAACTCCGTCAGCCCTGGCGCAGTGACGAACGCGGTCGGGTCGTCGGGCCGGTCGCGGTGGTCGTGGTGGTCGTGGTGGTCGTGGTGCTGGCTGGCGCCGGCACGACAGCCGTCGCGTTCGAGGCGGCCGCGGCGCCAGATCCCGAGGCCGTCGCTTGCTGTCTCGAGCACGCAGATCGTCGAGCCGGCATCGCCGGCGGTGATTATATAGGTCTGGTCCCGTTGCGCCAGAGATCGCTGCGCACGCACCACCGGTGCTGTTGCAAAGCTCCCACTGGTAGCTGTAGCCGGTCGGTGTGGGCGACCACGATCCCGTGGCTCTCGGTCAGCGTGTCACCGATCGCGACGGTCCCCGAGATCGTTGGCGCGAGCTGTCCACCGGGATCGGCGGGCTCACCACAGCCGTCGCTCCCGACGTCGCCGGGGTCCCCGCGCCGACGTCGTTGCTCGCGGTCTCGACCACCCGTATCGTCGATCCAACGTCAGCCGCCGCGAGAGCGTATGTCTGGCCGCTCGCGCCAGCGATCGGCTGACAGTTCGCGCCCGTGGCGTTGCAGTCGCTGCCACTGATAGGCGTAGCCGGTCGGGCTGTTGGACCAGGACCCGTGTGACCTCGGTCAGCGTCTGCCCCTGAGCCACGACACCGCTGATCGTCGGCAGCGAGCTATCCACCGGGAGCGGCGGCACGACGTCGAGGAGCGACTCCAGCGAGGAGTCCAGCCCGCCGAGATCGCTGATGGTCAGGTAGTACTCGTCCCCGAGGACCCGGTCGTGAACGTGTTGTTCCCGAGACGTGTCGACGACGTTCTGGCCAGGGCCCGTCTCGGTGAGATCCGTATCGCTCGCCCCCACGACCGCGTGGTACACGGTCGTCAGATCCCACGAGGGAATCGTGTTCCCGGGCCCCGTGTACGCGTCATACGCGGCGCGCACGGGCGAGCTCGCCGGCTGCTTGCTGTAGATCGTGTTCCCCACATCCACGTTCTCGCCGACCTCGTATCCTGAGTAGACGACCTTCGTCGGCCAGTGCGCGGCGACATCCGCTGCGGCGACCGGGTTGCCGGCGAAGTTGTTCTCCGGCGACGTGCCGCTGGTCGGGTACTGGCCGCCCGTGACGACGAGCATCTTGACCTTCTGGGCGACCAGCTCACTGCCAGTCAGAGAACTGGTCGAGTCGCCTGAGGAGTTCAGCAGCGCCTGGAGGTTCTCCTCATAACCGATCTCCGCGATCACCACGCTATGGTCGGGCTGGCCCTCCAGCGCGCTACGCAGGACAGACACCGCGTTGCCCGGGGCGGGCGTCGACGGCGACGCGAGCGCCGCACACGGCGTCAGAAAGTCGGGGGAGTCAAGCTGGGATCCGTTGTCCGGCATGTCCGCCCCAATCGGCACACCAGGGGAGTTGTAGTACTGGGCGATCGCCGCCACGCACTCCCACGACTTGGTTGCAACCGACGGTCGATCGGTGCGCGTGTTCACGGTGATCGCGATCACCTGGTCCTCACCATTCATCTGCAGCGCGAACGCAGTCGCCAACGCCCCGACATCGTCCGCATTGCTCCAAATATCCGTATCGATGATCAACGGTGTCGGCGTGCTCGCATCGGCGACCGAAAGCGGTCCGGAGACCGACAACCCGACCGCCAGCGACACGACGCACAGCGCCACGACCGGCACGACCCACGGACCCAGCGAAGCCGGCTGGCTCCGCTTCGCCCCCTGTTGGCCCCGGCGAACTTGTGCTCTTCGAACGAGGCGCTTCGACAGTCTCATGTTCGCCGTCTCCTCCATGGTTTGCGATTTCGGTCTGCGTGCATCACGCGGCGCACGCCGAAACGAGCGTCTTCGAGCCCCGGACCCGCCGAGGCGGGCCGAGAGGGCCTTCGGGCAGCCACGATAGCGGCTGGGCCCAGGCGCGCAGAGGTCACGTTAGTCACCGCGGTTGGGTAGCGAAGCGCGATCTGTTAGGTAGCTACTTCCGCCGGCGTCGGTCACCGCTGCTGCATACCCGGACCTGGGTGATCTGCAACGTCTCCCGCAGGCGGATCGGCCTACACCGAGGCCGGGCTGCGCGGCGCTCGCAGCCGACGCTTGAAGTAGTGGTGAATGTGACCACCGGCCTAGGGAGGAAATTGACCGCCGTCGCGGTATCCGTAGGCGATGATCGGACAGGGAGCTGTCCCCCAGCTGCTCCGCCAGAGCGCCCTCTACGGCGATGCCCTCTATCGCGTCGTCAACGTTGCGGGGGAGCTCGTCGAGGTCGAGGTTGTATCGGCGCCCGGTTTGAAGCCGGGCACTCGCATGCGCGTCACTCAGGCGGCGATCGCGGCGATGTCAGTGGTTCCAGAATCGAGCTGGCAGCACGCACGCACGCTGGCTGGGGTAACCGACAAACCCGCGTCACCAAGGCTGTCGCGGGTTAGTGTTGCCAGACGCGGACGTAGCTGAAGCGTTCGGTGACGGGGGCTTGGGTGGCGCCGCCCTGGGCGATTGAGGCGATCAGGATCAGGTACATCGGGCTGCCGGTGATCAGGGATGTGGTGTCGGTGATGCTGCCAACGTCGGTCCCGTCGTAGTAGTAGGTGACGCTGCCGGGTTCCCAGTCAGCGCCGAAGGTGTGCCAGCCGGAGGTGAACGTGCCGGGTGGGCAGGCGCCGTAGCCGATGCCGCTGGGTGGGCCGTGCCAGTGGTAGCAGGCGCCGCCGCCGAGGCCTTCGAGGATGTCGATCTCGCCGTCTTGCGGCCAGCTCTGTCCGTCGAGCCAGATTTGCGGCCAGTCATAGACGGTTGACCCGCTGCCGGCTAGCCATGCGCGAACCTCGACGAAGCCGTAGGTGAACTGGAAGCGCCCGTTGGTCGTGACCGCGGCACCATCGTAGGGCTGGGTCGCGCCGCCGCAGCTGGTGTTCTGCGCCGTCAGCGCCAGATCAAGCTCGCCGTTGCCCTCGCTGACGTGCGAAGGGTCATAACACGCGATCTCGTTGCTATCCACAGCGCGCGTGACACCCGACCCGAACCACCCAGTCGACCACTTCGACGTGTCAAGACTCGACCCCGTGAACTCACTATCGAACACCAAACTCCAGCTACCCGCATCACCCGCCGGCACCGGCGACCCACCCGAACCCGACGAACCCGACGAACCCGACGAACCACTCGAACCCGACGACCCAGTCGAACCCGACGGAGCGGGGGTGGGTGCCGAGCTGGCGACGCGCGTGAGGATCTTGGTCATCGTGATCTTCATGCTCGGCCGTGCGAAGAGGCTGCTGGCCCGGACCATCAGCGTTCGGCCGCCGACGACGGCTTGCTCGACGAGCGTTGCTGGGCTACGACGGCTGACGGTGACAACGTTTGGCTTGACCGCCGCACCGATCTGCACCGCGACATTGGTCGCAGGACGTGACTTGCCGTGAACGACGATCCGAACTTCGTACGGACCGGGCGAGGACACAAGCTTGCGCACAACCAGGATCGGAGTTTCGAGGTAGCGGTAAGTGACGTGCAGCCGAAGCGTCGTCGGCCGTTTCGCGGTAGCGCGGATCACGAGGGCGCGACCGTGCGACCAGACGCGCGTCGCGATCTCACGGACCGGTCGGTGATAGGTGGTCGCGACGGTGAAGGCTGCGCGACTGACGTGAACGACGATCGGATCGTGGGCGACACTGCTTGTGAGGCTCACGTTCACCGCATAGAAGCCGCGCGTTTTGACCGGCCGCGCAAGGACCCAGCCGGTCCGTTCCACGGGACGATGTGTGCGGCGATGCGTGGTGGCGCGCATGATCGCCGACGCTACGCTCGCGCGAGGTCCGTAGACGAGCGTCGCACGCCGTGCCGTAGCGCGTGCGACGTCGGCCGGACGGGTGACCCGCTCGGTGACCGCCGACGGCCGGCGGTCGCTGTGCGCCACGACTGGCAAAGCCAACGTTCGAGGCGCGCGGCGGAGGTACGCCCGACGCTGGCCGGGCACCGCCTTGCTTTTTGCGCGCGCGCTTGACGGGCGTGGGCGCGTAGCCGGGACGATCGCCGAAAGCACCTCGCCGCGACCGCCAAGCTTCACCGCTGCGTCGGTTTTCGCTCCACCCGATGAAACCTCAGCCGAAGTGGTCGATGCGGCAACTGCGCCCAGCATCGCCACGACGTGCGCGAGTCGCCGGCGATGGCCGGCGGCTGTGACCACGGACGTGCTCGGCTGCCTGACGGACGTGCGCGTCGTCGCGAGGCGATCGACCCTCGTCCCGGCTGGGGCAAGCACGACGATGCCGGTCTCCAGGCCACTCGTATAGAACGCGAACGAGGACCGATGATCGCGTCTCGTTGAGTCCGCCTTGTCGTGGCTTCGGTCGGGCGGCGCCAGGACTCCGCTGCCGGCGCGCGCATGAGAGGTCGCCGCACGGTCGTCGCTCGATCGCGCCGGTCGCATGGGGTTCGCTGAGCTGGTGTACCGCGCGAGACCGTTCCCGGGAGCGCCGGGCATCGACCCAACCACCGCGCCGGGTGCTGCTACCAGCCCAGTCGCCGTTCCGGCCTTGTCGAGATCACGACGTTCCATGCATTTACCTCCGTCGTCGGTCTGGCGCGTGCGCTAACGGGCCCGCGCCGACAGGGCAGGGGTCATCGTGGACGGCCAGGGGATTCGTCCCGAACCAGACCATGGGTCAGCGGGCGCCGGCTGGCGTCGATGGGGGAGACGCGCCCCATGAGGCAGGCGGGCAGGACGTAAGATCGGCGCTGAGCGCCACCAGCTCGCCGGCGCGTGTGCTGTCAAGGCACAGATTGAGGCGCGCTCCCGGTGCGAGGCCCGGAGCTGATACGACCTCGACCTCGACCGTTGATTCGCTCGAGCTGAGCACGCGAAACAGCGACTCACTGCCGAGCGCTCGATAACGTAAGCCCCGTCCCGCCAGCAGTGCACTCCTGTCTCGGAAGTGACCCAGCAGCATGTTGCTACCTCTTTTCGGTGCCTACCGGGTTAGCTGACGGGCTCGCGCTAAAAGAGCAGCGCTAATCGCAGCATGCTGCGAGATTCGCCCCAACAACTTGGGCCCCCGGTTCCCTGGCGTTCGAAGCCAGAGATTCGGCGTATGAACGCGGCAACCCTAGCATGGCCCCTGGATGGGATTGAATTCACAGAGGCGATACAACCGCCAGCGCAGCCAAAAACTTTTCGCAAATTGCGCTGTTTATGGAGACCAGGCGAGAATCTGGCGCCGGGGCACGACGAGCATGAGCCGCGCGCCACGACCGCCGGCGCCGTCATTGTCCGCCCTCTCAGGCGGTCACGTGCGGGGGCGTGAGCGCCACGCCGGCCAGCTCGCCGCGCAGGTCGAGCTCGCGAACCGGCAGCACCGCATCCCGCCAGCTGTGCGCTCCGGCGACGACGACGGCGCCCGCGAGCCCGTGGGCGGCATCGATCCGCGCAAACGTCCACGCCCCGCGAGCGGGCGCGGCGGCAGACGGGGAGAGGCCGTCTGCGAGGCCCACGCCGCGGGCCTTCAGATCCGCTTCCATCCGCGTCCACTCGCGGTAGAAGGCCTGCACCCTGCGCTCGCCGCGCTCGCTGCGCACCGCGCGCGCCACCGCGGGTGCGAATCTGCGCGCCGCGACCGCCTCGAGCTCGCTGAATGGCAAGCAGCGCTCGATGTCGACCCCCACAGGTCCCACCGGCGTGAGCGCGATCAGCCCCCAATCGCCGCTGTGTGAGACGCTGAAATGCGGAACCCCGCTGGCCAGCCGCGGCTTGCCCGACGGCTCGGCGACGAGCTCTAGCGCGACGGGCGGACAATCGAGCCAGCGCGCGAGCACGATCCTCAGGGCCGCCCGTGAAACGATGTACTGGCGGCGCACGGCCGGCGTCCCGCGGTCGGCGCGCTGGCGCTCGCTCGCCGCAAGCAGGCCTGTCGCGCGCTCGAGGAGCGTCTCGTCCTGACGCAGATCGATCAGCCACAGTGACGGCGGCTCCGCAGCGCCACCTTGCTGTGCCGGTGGCGTTCGCGTGTTACTCGCTCCGCGCCACTGCACCGGCAAGCCTATCCGCGATCCTCGCCGCGAGTATGTCCACAGCCGCCTCGTCCAGACCGGTGTAATGCGACCCGGATATGTAGTCCACGGTGACGCCGCCCAGCACGGTGCGCTGCCACAGCGGGAGCGTGTCGAGCCGTATCGTCGAGATTTCGGCTTTGAACAGGGTCATGGTGCCGTCGTAGGGCTGCGGGCGATACGAACCCCATGCCTCCCGGCCGGCGTGGTCGCAGGGATGCGGCGTCGGCGGCATCTCGGGTCCGCGCCGCGTCGGGTCGTACCGCCGCGTGTCGATTCCCGTGTACTCCCAGACCTTCAGACACACGAGATGCCACAGATCTCGCGGGCGGGTGTGCGGCACTGCGCGGGCGTACCACTCGAGCCGCTCGCGGCGCGAGTGCCACCGCGGGTGGATCGTCGTGTCGATGGCGCCGAAGAACTCGACCTCCTCGCCGAGCGCCCTCAGCATTCGCGCGATCTCTAGTCCGAGCAGGCCGCCGAACGAGTGGCCAACGAACGCGTACGGCCCCGAGGGTTGGACGCTGCGCATCGATTGAAGGCAGCGCTCCGCCATCTCGGCGACGCGTGCCCCGGGTTCGACTTCCTCATCGACTGGATCGGTCACGACGCCGTAGACCGGACGCCCGGTCGGGATCCTTGTCCCCAGCATGCGCATGTGGAGAACCTCGCCGGACCACCAAGGCAGCAGGAACAGGGGCTGGCCGCCGGCGCCCGGCGCCAGCTCGATCGGGGACCGCGCACCGCCAGTGGGACTTTCGATCAACGCCGCGAGAGCATCGATCGTCGGTGCGCTCAACAGCGAGGAGAGCGGAAGATCGACGCCGAACTCCTCGTGTATCCGCGCGAACATGCGCAGCGCGCCGAGCGACGTGCCGCCCGCGTCGAAGAAGTCCTCGTCTGCGTCGGGCGCTTCGCGTTCGAGCACGGCTGCCCAGATCGCCCGCATGCGCGCCTGCGTCGAGTCCTTGCCCGCCGCGTCCGCGGCCGCCTGCTCTGCGGCTACCCGCGCCTGCGTCTGCGCTAGTGCGCTGCGGATCTGCGCGATCGACTCGGGGTTGCGCAGTGCTGCGAGGTTGCTGACCGGATTCCCGTTGACCGCGTCTGCGGCCGCGCGCTCCGAGTGCTTGCCGTTGAGCGTCGTGGGGAGCTCCGGCACCGCGACGATCAGTCGCGGCACATGCAGCGGCGTCGTGGCGCGAGCGATCTCCTGCCTGATCCGGCGCGCCAGCCTGCTGTCGAGCGCATGACCTTCGCGCAGGACGACGAGCAACGTCACATGTGCCTCGCCGGACGGATCCGCGGCGCGCTGCTCGACCGCGAGCAACTCACTCAGCTCGGCAACGTCCGCCAGCGCGTTGTAGATCTCAGCTGGCCCGAACCGCACGCCTTGGATGTTGAGCACGCCGTCCGAGCGGCCGTGCAGCTCGGCGTAGCCATCGGCGTCGAAGCTGACGAGGTCACCGTGTGTCCACACGCCCGGGTTGGCGGCGAAGTAAGCCGCGTGGAAGCGGCTCCCGTCGCGATCGCCGAGGAAGCCGAGTGGACGTGACGGGAACGGATTCGCACAGATCAGCTCGCCCACCTGCTCTCCCGGCGCGAGGAGTGCCTGTACGTCCATGCCGAGGCTGCGGCACTGGAGCTTGCCGCGTCGAACCGGCAAGTCCGGGTTGCCGACGAGGAAGCCGGCGATGATGTCGGTTCCGCCGCTGATCGACTGCAGCGGCAGGTCGCCGACGTGCTCGCGTACCCAGTCGAACTGAGACGGGCGCAGGATCGAGCCGGTCGACAGCACTGCGCGCAGCTCTGGTAGCGCCATCTCGTCGCGTGGTGAGACGCCGGCGGCCTCACACAACCGCAGGTAGGGCGGGCTGGTGCCGAACACGCTCACGCGCTCGCTCTCGACGATCCGCCAGAGCGTGCGCGGGTCGGTGATCGCTCCCTCGTAGGTCACCACCGTGCTGCCGCACGCGAGCGCCGACAGCTGCCAGTTCCACATCATCCAGGCGGTCGTGCTGTGGAAGAACAGCGTGTCCTGCGGCTGCAGATCCACGTGTAGCCGGTGCTCTTTGGCATGCGCCAGCAACGTCCCGCCGGCTCCGTGCACAATGCACTTGGGTGGCCCGGTGGTGCCGGAACTGAACATCACGAACAGCGGATGGTTGAAAGCGAACCGTGGCCAGCGCGCACTCGCGTCGTCCGCCGGAGCGTCGCTCGCCCGGTGCAGCGGTAGCGAAAGTGGCGGCGCTGGTGCGTCGTCGAGTGCGACAACAAACCGCAGCGACCGCAGGGACGCGGCGAGCTCTGCAATCCGTTCGCGCGTCTGTGCGCTCCCCGGCATCGCGCGCGACTCGAAGCTCGCCATCAGGATGTCCGGGGCGAGTTGCTCGAGGCGATCCAGCAGCGCCGCCGGGGCCAGGTCAGGGGGCGCGCTCGAGAACGTCGCGCCGACCGCCGCGCATGCAAGCCCCGCGATCATCGCCTCGGGGTTGTTGGCTACGACTGCTGCGACGCGGTCCCCGGGCGAGACCCCGAGCTCGCGCAGCAATCGGGCAAGCGACCGCACCTGGCTGCGCAGCTCGTTGCGTGTCAGGCGCTCGACGGAGCCATCGGCGCGGTGCGCAACGAGCGCTAACCGCTCCCCGTCTTGGCTGCCGTCGACCCCGAGCAGGTTCTCGGCGTAGCTCAGTTGGAGGTTTGGAAAGAACGCTGCGCGCTCGCACAGGTCGTCTGTGCAAACCACCTCCGTCGAGCCTTCGAAGCGCACCCCCGACCACTCGAGAAACAGCAGCCAGAAGCGTCGGAATTCGGCGACTGAGAACGCGTCGAACGATGCGTAGTCCGCGAAGCGCCGTCCCGTTTGCTGCTCGCAATAGAGACGGAATTCGGTGAGCTGCGAGACCGCTGCGCGATGCCTCGTTGCAGCCATCGGGCTCCCCAGTCCGCCCCGGTCCTCACGGGCGACGCTCTGCATGGCGCTACCGTACTTCACCCCGGCGGGCTGGACTGGGGACGAAACCGCCCAACGCTCATCCGGCATTCGCTCATTAACCCCTTGACGCCAAAAGCGTGTGCTAGGGTCGGCCGATGCCATGGGTTGGGCGTGATCTCGAGGTTCGCGCGGTCGCAGGGCGTTCGTCTGGCGGGCTCGGCGTGACGTGCGTGGGCGCTCGCGGTTGGGGGTAGCGTTGGCGGCTGATGTGGCTGCGGCCGAGCCTGTCGATGGCAAGTCTGATGGGGGCCGGGTTCCGGTCAAGGTGGTGGTCGTGGATGTGGAGCGCTGTCCGGAGGAGATCTCGGCGGCGCACCCTGGCGGCGGACGTTACGTTGGGCTGTGGGTGCTCGCGCGGGCCGGCGGCGAGCCGCGCTGCTTGATCAAGCTGCCGTTTACCGGCGATCGCATCACGGCTGCCGAGTTGGCCGAGCACTTTCGTGGTGAGGCGTTTGAGCCGCGCGTCGCGGCGCCGGTGCCCGAGACGGATACGCCGGTTTTGGCGTCGATCGTGTTGTGCACCAACTTTGAGCGTACGCAGGAGCTGCACAACTGCTTGGCGGCGCTCGCGGCACTCGATTACCCGAGCTACGAGGTCCTTTTGGTGGACAATCGGCGTGAGGACGGGGAGTCCGTTGCGTGGGTTGAGGACTATCCGCGGGTGCGGCTGCTGCGGGAGCGCCAGCCTGGCCTGGCGGCGGCGCGCAATCGGGGTTTGAATGCCGCGGCGGGTGAGATCGTGCTGTTCACCGACGATGACGTGGTGGTCGATCGAGGCTGGTTGACGGCTTACGCTCGCCGCTTCGCCGCCCACCCAGAGGAAGCCGGGGTCGGCGGCCTGATCATTCCCGCCGAGCTGGAGTCGGAGGCGCAACTCGCGATCGAGGAGTACTACAACGGGCGCTTTTCCCAGAACTTCCAGCCGATCAGCTATCGGCTCGAGCGATCGGCAGGACCTCACAGGGCGACAGTCGTCGGGCGCAACGACGCCGGCGATCCGGTGATCCGCTGCTCGCTTTACGCGCTCGGCAGCAAGGTCGGGGGCGGGGCGAGCATGGCGTTTCGCACCGACGCGCTGCGGGAGATCGGCGGCTTCGACGTTCGACTTGGCGTCGGAACACCAACCTACGGCGGCGAGGACCTGATCCTGTGGCTGCGCCTCGCCTGGCGTGGCTACAGCATCGGCTCCGAGCCGGCAGCATGGGCGTCGCACACACATCGACGAACGGACGAGCAGTTACGGCATCAGATCGAAAGCTACGGCGTCGGCTTCAGCGCGATGATGTCTTCGCTGGTGCTCGAGGATCCGAGGCATCTCGCTGCGATGTTCGCTACCACCCCCGAGGTCGTCGCAGTGATGGGCCGCCTGTTTTGGCGACGGCTGCGAACCAAGGGGCCGGAGGGCACCAACCCTGCCGCCAAGACCGGCATCGCGGACCTGGCGCAGCTGGAGCTACGCGGCATGATCCGTGGGCCGGTCGCCTACGCGCACAGCGCCCGCCGCGCGCGCCGCTGGCGCGCTCGCGGTTGGGACTAGCCGCGGCGTCGGGGATCGGGACTACAGTTCGGCGGCCGGACAATCCGGCGGATAGTGCACACGGGCAGCGGTTCTCGGAGCCGGCGGTCGCCGGACGGCGACGAACTAGTCGGCTGAGCCTATTTGCAAAGGGGCCTTAAAACTGCCCTTCGAGCCCAAGATGAGCAGCTATCGTTGGTCGCTCGTGTTTAGCCATGGGCACGTATGTGCTGCCCGTCAACGCAGGCTTTGTCAAGCTGGCGAAACGGAGCGTCGATCCTCAACGCCGATCGCGCCCCGTTCGCCCTGATTCACGGCGGAGGACGCTCACGCGTGACAATCTACGACCGCACCCCACCGCAAGCTCCGGTCAGGCATGACCGCAGCGAGCCGGCTGCGAGCGCCGCGTTGCTAGGACACGCACCGCGCCTGCGCGACGCGAGGTGCGCAAGTGGTCCGCGCGGCACCGGCGGGTGGCGGAAGTGAAGACCCGAGCCGGCAAGGTGAGGGCGAACGGGAAATGATTGGGCGGAACATGAACGTCCGTCCGGACAACGTCACGGCGAACGGGAACGGGAAGGGCCGACCGGACAAGGTCACGGCGAATGCGTTCTATCTCGCCGGCGCGACCGCGGCGACGAGCGTCCTCGGCCTGCTGTTCTGGGGCCTCGCCGCCCGAACCCATCACCCCCAGGCGTTCGGTCGCGCCTACGCCGAGGTTTCCGCTCGTGACGCTGCTTTCGGTCGTTGCCCTGTTCAATCTCTCGAGCATATTCATCCGGTTCCTGCCGGCTGCCGGCCGCCTGAGCACGTACTTCGTGCGCCGCGGCTATCTGCTGGTCACGGCTGTCGCACTCTGCCTCGGCGCACTCACGATCGCGAGCGGCGCCGTCTCGAGCTTCGTCCCGCCGGGCATCTTCTCGCATGGTCGTCTTCATTATCGCCGTCGCGCTGTTCGCGATATTCGCGCTCCAGGACTCGGTCCTCACGGCATTGCGCATCACGTACTGGGTACCTATAGAGAACGCCTCGTTTGCGGTTTTCAAGCTCGCGCTGCTGGCCGCGCTGGTGTCCGTCCTATCGACGCAAACGGCGATCGTGTACGCCTGGGTGCTTCCGGTCGGCGTCGCTGTCATCCTCGTCAACACGCTCCTGTTCGCGCGTTCGCTGCCGCGGGCGTCGCGCCAGCAGGGAGGCACGCTGCCAGAGCGCCGGCGGCTCGCGTCGTTCGTCGCCGCCGAATACCTCAACACGCTCTCCTCGGTTGCAGTCGCCGCGCTGCTTCCACTGATCGTCATCTGGGAGCTTGGCGCGACGGCTGAGGCCTACTTCGCCATCCCATGGCTGATCTGGACCGGGATCCCACGGTGTCCTGGAACATCTCCACGTCGTTCATCGTCGAGACCGTGACCGAGGGCGCTCATTCTGCGCGCCTGCTTCGACGCGCGCTGGTCATGTGGGCCATTGTGGGCGTACTCGCAGTCGTCGGAGGCACGGTGGTCGGGCCGATCGTGCTGGGCCACATCAACCACGCGGACGGAGTCCACGGAGGTCCGATGCTGCGCCTCGTCGGAGCCAGTGCGCCGTTCGTGTTCGTCAGCGCCGTGTACATCTCGTTCGCATGGCTCGAGCAGCGGGTCTGGCGCTTGATGGCGATCCAGGCAGGCTGGTCGGGAGTGCTGATCGTGCTGAGCCTCGTCCTTATTCCGCGGCTCGGCATCCTGGGAGTCGGCTGGGCGTATTTCATTGCCCAGGCTGGGGCCGCCGTGTTGATGGCCCCGGGGGCGTGGGCGCGCGCGAGAACGGTACTCAGATCGCCGACGGGCGTGCCGATCGACGCGACCCGCAGGCGCCCGCGCCGGGGCCCCGTGTCTTGGCGACTGCCCGTCGCTGAGCCGGAGCCTCAGCGCACAACGATCGGCATAGCGTGGCTTGGCTTGGCGGTGGCGGCCGGCGCGCCGGTCCTGATGCTTACCAGTGCCAGTCATGCGGTGTCGCTCGGCGCCATGATGGTCGTGGCCGTTGCCGGGTTCGGCCCGGCAGTGACTTGCCGCCTCGACACCGGTGATGCCGTCGCGCAGCTGGCAGTGACAGTCGCGGTGAGCCTTGCCGCATTCGCGCTGACTGCCGCCGGCTTGATCTGGCTCGCGTGGTGGCATCCCGCGGCGCTGGCGGCGCTCGTGGTGCCCACAGTCGTCTCCTGCCTGCACCGAATCCTCACGCAGCGCCGCGTATCCCCGGCCCCCGCTCACTAGGGACAGGCGTGGCAAATTCCTCCACCGTGGTGGGCCCCGACCGTCCGCGGGCCTCCTATCGCACAGCCGCGTTGGCTCGCTCCGCCCCGCGTGCCGGAGATGCCGTTTTTGTCGTGCCGCTTGGCGTCGGCTTGGCGGCGTGGGCGGCGAGCGTTGCGCAGCTGCACCTCTCGGCGGTCGGCCTCTACGGCCTACTTGCGTCGGTCAATGCATGGTTCTTCGTCGGCCTCGCGCTGCTTGTCGGCGGCTTCGTGCTCGAGATCTCACGGGTTCGCCCGAGGCAGTGGGTGCTCGCGCTTTACATAGTCGCGCTGGTGGTCGTGATCCACGCCACCGTGCCTTTGCTCTCGCACTCGCCGGAGTACTCCTGGGTCTACAAGCACATCGGCGTCGCACGCACGCTCGGCGCGAACGGCCGCGTAACCAACACCAACAACATCTACCAGGACTGGCCGGCGCTGTTTGCGGCGATTGCCGCGATCTCGAAGCAGACCGGCGTAAGCGTCTTCGCGCTTGCTCGCTGGGCGCCGCTCGGGTTCGAGCTGCTGAACTGCCTGATGCTGTTCGCCGTCTACCGGATGCTCAGCCGGGACGCGCGTGTGCCGGCGCTTGCCGTTGTCATCTTCGAGGTCGTCGTGGCCTGGGTCGGGCAGGACTATCTGTCGCCGCAAGCCTTCGCCTACGTGCTCTGGCTCGGGTTTGTCTTGATCATGGTGCGATGGCTGCTCACGGCGGAGATAGCCGTAAGCGGCCCCCGCATGCTGTCTGGGCTCCAGGCTTACGCGAGGCGTGGAATCGATTTGCGCCGCCGGCGCGACGGCGCGCACCCGCTCGCCATCGTCATGTCGCTGCTCATCTTCGCCGTGATCGTGGCGACGCATCAGCTGACGCCTTACATCGCGCTGGCCGCCATCGGCACGCTCACGGTGCTCGATCTGGTGCGACCGCGCTGGCTGATCCTCGCCACCGCCGCGCTGGCCATCGGCTATCTGATCCCGCACTACCACTTGATCGTGACCGCTTACGGAGGCTTGTTCTCGGGCTTCAACGTCGTGCAGAACGCCGCCGGTCACATCGGCATTCGAGCTTCCCCGGCCGAGGGGTTCACGGCGAACTGCGTGCGACTTCTTTCCGTCGTCGTGTGGCTGGTGGCCGTCGGTCTTGTCGTTAGGGCGTGGCGCGCGCCGGGTCGCGTCGTGTTGCCCGCAGTGCTCGCGTTCAGCCCGTTCGTCGTTCTCGTTGCCCAGGGCTACGGCGGCGAGGCGATCTATCGCGTGTTCCTCTTCTCCGCCCCGTGGTGTTCGCTCTTGCTCGCCTCAGCCGTTTACCGGCTGCGCGCCGCGGCGCTGCGGTTCATGGTCGTGGCGCTTGGTCTCGGGGTCGCACTGGTGCTGAGCCTGCAGGGCCTCTACGGCGCCGTGGCGGTCGATACTTTTTCGCAGGCGGACGTTACGGCCGGTCTGTGGCTCTACTCCCATGTCCCAGCGGGCTCAACGATCATCGTCGCGGCCGACAACTTCCCGTTCGATACCGGTGTCAACCCGGGCCGGGACAACGTTACGCCGCTACCCGACGACCCCCAGGAAGGACGGGTCACGCTGAACGGTGCGAACCTGCCGGCGGTCGACCGGTTCGTCCGCGGCTTGCAGGCGCCGCATGCGTATCTCGTGTTCAGCCACAGCATGCTCGAGTATGCCCGCTACTTCGAGGCGCCGACCGGCCTCCTGACCCTCAGGCGGGAGGTCGGGAGCTCGCGAAGTTGGAAGCTCTACTACCGCAACGGGGACGTAGCGATCTACCGCTTCCGCCGTTAGCGTCCTCTCGCCCCGACCATCAAGGCGCCCAGTCCCGTCACTTGTGCTTCGGTTTGGGCGTCGTGCGAGCGAGGTCGAGCATCGTCACGTAGGTGTTGCGGGCGCTCCCCGCGACGGTCGCGGTAACGGTGAGGTCCACGAGCAGGCTCTTCGCGTGACTGAGGCGAGCACGTGCTGCCTTGTTCAAGGTCATGTGCACGGTCGCGAGGCCCTTGGCGCCGAGGCGGAAGTGGAACTTGGCGAACCCTAGCCCCCCGGTCCCGAGCAGCTGCAGCGATCCGGTGCCCTGGCAGGCCGCCTCGCACTCGAGCTGCGTGACGACGGAACCGTTGTGGACCAGGCCGAGCGCCGGCAGGACGAGCGGCAGGGTCTTAATCGACTTGCAGTTGCCCAGGCACGCGGTGCTGGCGCCGGCGGGCGCACGCTGCGGCGAGCTCCCGGTGGCCCCCGAAAGGCCGCCGGCGCCGCCGTTGCCGGTGTTCAGCGGCGTGCCCGGCGTGATCTGGGGCGTCGAGCTCGTGTCGGCGACATAGACAGCGACGCTCGGTCCGCCCGCGCCGCCGCCCCCGCCGCCGCCCGGTCCGCCGTTGCCGCCGTTGCCGCCGTTGCCGCCGGCGCCCTCCTCGGGCACTCCGTTGGTGCCACCGGCGCCGCCCATGCCACCGGCCCCGCCGCTACCGCCCGGTCCGCCGTTGCCACCCGCGCCGCCGTTGCCCGCCGCGACCGTGCTGCCCGCCGCGATCGTCACGCTCGATCCCCCGTCGAGATAGACGCCGAACGAGCCGCCGCCGCCGTTGCCGCCGCCACCACCGCTGCCGCCGCTGCCGCCGCCGCCACCACCGCCACCACCGTTGCCTGATCCCGAAGCCACGGCCGTCTGGGCGATCGCGATGTTGCCGCCGCCGCCACCACCACCGCCACCACCGGCGCCAGGGCCTCCGGACGAACCGGCAGCCCCGTCGCCGGGCGTCCACGTCTGGCCCGCAGCGGAAGTGCCGGAGCCGGGCGAGCCGTTGGCACCGCCTGCGCCATTGTCAGCGTCTGTGCCGTTGCTACCGGCGAACCCGTCGCCGGCGAGGTTCGCGTACCCGGGTTTGCCGCCGCCGCCCTCGGCTGCATATGGTGCGCTGGCCGGCGTCGAGCCCCAGCCTCCGTAGTAGGTCCCGATCACCTGGCGCCGTTTCTTGACGATCCGCTCCGGACCGCAGGCGAGGCTCTTCCCTTTGCCCGTGCAGCCCTGGAGCGTCGAGGTCGAGTGTGTGTTGCCATAGCCGCCGAACCCGCCGTCGCCCGCCGACGGGCCGGCCGCGGGGCTAGGCAGTGCGAGGACCAGCGCGTGGAGGAGCGGATTCTTCTCGTACGCGGCGTTGAACATGACGAAGTAGTCGTTTCCGTTCACACCGCTCCCGGCGGCGCCGCCGCTGCCATCGACGGGGCTGCAACGCGTGCCGTTCGACGCGAGGCACGCCGCTGCGACCTGCGCGGGAGTCTGTCCCGCGCCACCGGCTCCACCCGCGCCGCCGGGCAGGCCCGACGTACCGGCGGCGCTGGAGTTGCCCGCCGAGCCGTTGCCGCTGCTCACGAGCACGTTCGAGAGGGTGAGGACAGAACCGCTGAGCGCGCGGACGCCATATGCCGAGGACGAGGGACCGCCGGGAGCCTGGCCGACGATCGTGACCGACTCGATGGTGACCCCGGTCGCGCCGGTCGCGAGCAGTCCTTCGGGTGTACCGGTGATCGTCGTACCGGAGGCCGTCGCGTTCCAGTTGCCGAGGATCGTGAAGCCGTCGTCAGCGGCCGTGAGCGTCATCGGTCCCGGGTAGCTGCCGCCGGCAATCCAGATCTGCGACTTCGTGCCGCCCGAGCTTTCTGCGACGCTGAGGCCGTCGTTGGGCGTGGCACAGGGGGAGGTGGCCGCGCCACAACTCGGTCCGGCACTGCCGCCCTGAGCAACGTAGACGACGCTCGTCGGAACGCCGAAGTTCGCGGTTTCCGCGTCCGGCGTCGTCGTCGGAGCGGTGAACGTGCAGGTTGTGGTCGTCTTGCCGTTGCAGGAGGTCCCGCTCCAAGTCAGGAGGGCGTAAGGGGGATTCGCCGTGGCCGTCAGCACGATGTTGTCGCCGGCGTCGACTGATGCGCAAGTCGCGCCCGTGCAGGCGCTCGGAGTCGTGGTGTCGGCCGCGGAAACGGTGCCGGGCCCGTTGGCGACGGCGGTGATCGTGACGGTCGTGATGGCGAAGTTCGCGGTGTCGGTTTCGCTCGCGGTCGGAGAGAACGAGCAACTCGCGTTCGTGCTGAGGTTGCAGCTGCCTCCCCGGTCCAGTCGACGAAGTGATAGTCGGGGTTGGGCGTCGCGGTCAGCACGATGCTGTCGCCGGTTTTCGCGCTGCAAGTGGTCCCGGTGCACGCCACGGTGTTGTCAGTGGCTGTCACGGAGCCGTTTGCGCCGGGCGCATAGTTGATCGTGTCCGCGTTGGCGGTGAAGGTCGCCGTGTCGCTCTCGCTGGCGGTCACGTTCGTCAGGGTGCACGGATTGCCGGTACACGTGCCGACAGACCAGCTCGCGAAGCTGTAGCCCGTAGCCGGGTTCGGCGTGAGCGTCACCGAGTTGTCGCCGGACTCGATGGTGCAGGTGTTGTTGGTTCCCGAAGTACAGGATGCGCCCGGACTCGTGCCGGCGGCGACGGTCACCGAGCCGTTGGCCGCGCTGGCACCGGTCACGGTGACAGTGGGGACAAAGGTTGCTGCGACCGAGTCGGTTGCCGTTGGGAAGGTGATCGAACAGGCGGTCGAATCCCCGCCGCTGCAGGCAACAATCGTGCCTCCGCTGGTCCCGGTGTCGGTCCACGTGCCGTAGGTGTAGCCGCTGGACGGCTGGGCAGTGAACGTGACGATGTCCAACGAGGTGGCGTTGCATGTCACAGTCGTGCCAGCTGGGCCGCAGCTGCCGCTCACCGACATATTGCCGGTAATCGTGCCGCCGGTCCCAGAGACAGTTGCTGTGATCGGCGGGTCTGTCACATCCGCAACTGTTGCGACCGGCGTCGACGGTCGGTGAGCGCGTGCGCTCGCAGGCTTCACACCGACCCGGCTCGTCCTTGCGGCGCCGAGGCCGCTCGGGGTCGCGGTCACGATCGCGTCGCGCGTGACGTGGCTCGTATTGTCATGCACACCGAAAGCGGGACTCGCGGACCGGCTCGCGAGCGCCGGCGCAGCGGGCCGCGCGGCGAGCTTCGAGCTATGCGGCGGCGCCCCGGCGCTGCTCGCGAGAACGACCGCGAGGGCCCCTGCGGCAAGCACGAGCGCGGCTACCAGCAGGCGCCTCAAACGAGCTCCTCGGCTCTCACTGTCATGCGTGACGCTCCGCGGAGCGCCCTTCGCGGTGCTCGCATGGGCGCACTATTGCGTAGATTGGGAGCGCGCGCGCCGTAGACGCAGAAACCTCACCAGCGCCTCCCTGAGCTTTCCACCGTGCAGGCTTCACAGGCGCGAGTGCTACCGTCGCCATCGTGCTCACGCGGACGCGAGTGCGAATTGGCCGGCTAGCGAGCATCGTTGGCGTGCTCGCCGCGCTGACCGGGGGCCTTGCGGCCGGCGGTGCCTTCGCCGGCACGCGCGCGGCCGCTTCGGCGTCCTCCAGTTCGTCGAGCATCGTCGTGATCCTCATGGAGAACAAGGAGGACACCGACGTGATCGGGAGCTCGGCGGCGCCATACGAGAACCAGCTTGCCCGCCGCTACGGCCTCGCAACCAACAGCTTCGCGATCACGCATCCGTCGCTGCCCAACTACCTGGCGCTGACCAGTGGCTCGACCCATGGCATCAACTCGGATTGCACGAGCTGCTCGGTCAACGCGCCGAACCTTGGCGAGCAGCTGAGTGCAGCCGGCATCTCCTGGGACGCTTATCTTCAAGATGTGCCCGGCGCCTGCTACCAGGGGGCGACGGCCGGTGAGTACGCGAAGCGCCACAACCCGTTCATCTACTACGACGACATCGCGAGCAACCGTTCGCTCTGCTCGCACCTCGTTGGCTTTGGCGCCCTGCAGAAGGCACTGAACGCGGGCCATCTGCCTACGTTCACCTGGATCACCCCGAACGTCTGCAACGACACGCACGACTGCGGCGTCGGCAGCGGCGATACGTTCCTCGCGAGCATCGTGCCGTCGCTGCTGCGCGCGATCGGGCCGAAAGGGTTCATCGTCCTCACCTGGGACGAGGGGTCGTCCAACGCAGGATGCTGTGGCGGTGCTGCACAGGGCGGTCACGTTGCGACGATCGTCGTCGGCCCAGGCGTCATCGCCGGCGGCCGCGACAAGACGCCGGTTGATCACTACGGCGTCCTCGCGACGATCGAGCGTGCGCTGGGATTGCCGCTACTCGGCGCCGCCGCCAACGGCGCCAACGGCAGCCTGGCGCCGCTGTTCAAAGCGTTTCCGCACGTTTAGCGGGCCTCACCGCGAACGTGACCGAGACGCGTTCGCCGCGGATCGCGGGTGAGTTATCCACCCAGCTGCTTGCGCGCTCCTCGCTAGGCTGGTGCCCAATGGATCGCGCAGCTAGCTCAACGGCCGAGCCGCTAGCCGCGGGAGCCGGCGATGCACCGTCGGTGGCTCGCGTCGCCGGTGATAGCGTCTCGGTAATCATCTGTGCCTACACGCTCGACCGCTGGGACGACCTTGTGCGGGCAGTCGAGTCGGTACGGAATCAGACCTACCCAGCCCTTGAGACGATCGTGGTGATCGACGGAAACGAGGAGCTGAAGCGCCGCGCGGAGGAACGCCTTGAGGGCGTCACCGTGTTGATGAACGCCCACGCCCCGGGTCTCTCTGGCGGGAGACTCACTGGCGGTGACCACGCCCGCGGCGCCATTCTCGCGTTTCTCGACGACGATGCGATCGCCGACGACGTCTGGCTCGAGGAGATGCACGCCGCCTACGAGGACCCGAACGTGCTCGGCGCCGGCGGCCGTGTGGATCCGCTGTGGGAGACCGAACGCCCATCCTGGCTGTCGCCGGAGCTCGACTGGGTCGTCGGCTGTACGTACGTCGGTCTGCCAATCAACGGCGGTCGGATCCGCAGCCCGATCGGCGCGAACATGTCGATGCGCGCGGACGTGCTCCGGCGTACCGGCACGTTCGCACCGGAGCTGAGCCGGCTCGAGCGCGGCAAGAGCGTGTCCGGAACCGCCGAGGAGACCGAGTTCTGCATTCGCGCCGCGAACCTTTATCCGGACCAGTACTGGGTGTACCGCCACCGCGCGCGTGTCCGACACGCCGTTCCGGCGCAGCGTGCCACGTGGCGCTTTTTCGTGCGCCGCTGCCGGGTCGAGGGCGACGCGAAGGGGTATCTGACCGCGCTGGCGGGGACGCGGGATGGCCTGCGCTCCGAACGAACTTATGTGCGCTCCGTCCTGCCGCGCGCGGTCGCACGCGAGCTTGGCGGCGCGTTGCGCGGCCGAACCGGTGGGCTCCGGCGAGCCGGCGCGATAGTCGTCGGCCTCGCCGCGACCACTTGGGCATACGTTCGCACGCGGGCGCTGCTGCTCGTTGGCGTCAGACGAATTGGGAGCGGGGCATGAATCTCGCATCGACGGGTCCTGGGCACGGCGTCGCGATTCCCGTGCTGCTCTATCACTCGGTCGACGACGAGCCTGCTGCCGGACAGGAGGCCTACACGGTCACACCGAAGCTCTTTGGCGAGCACCTCGCCGCGATCGTCGACGCCGGACGCACGGCCTTGACCATTTCCGAGCTCGTGGCGTGCCTGCGCGGCGATCGGCCGCTGCCCGCACGAGCCGTCGCCGTCACGTTCGACGACGCCTTTGCAAACACGCAAGCAGCCGCCGAGCGTCTGCGCGAGGTGGGTATCCCGAGCACGATCTATGTTCAGACCAATCGCATCGGGCTTCCCGACGGCCCGTCTGTCGAGGCGCTCCGCGAGCTCGCCGGCGCAGGAGCCGAGATCGGCGCCCACACGGTGTCGCATCCGTATCTGGAGTCGATTCCGCTCGCGCTCGCGACGCGGGAGATCGCGGATTCGCGAACGGTGCTCGAGCAGCACCTCGGACGTCGGGTCGAAACCTTCGCCTATCCGCACGGCATGTACGATCGCCATGTCCGCGCCGCGGTCATCGCAGCGGGCTTCACCTCTGCGGCGGCCGTCAAGAACGCGCTCTCGCATCCGCTCGACGATCCGTTCGCGGTCGCCCGCTGGACGGTGATGGGCGACGTCCCCGCGGAGCGGGTTGCGTTCGTGCTCGGCGGACACGGGCTGCCGCTCGCCTGGAGCAAGGAGCGCCATCGCACCCGCGCCGCGCGGCGTGCCCGCCGCCTCCGCCGACGGGTTAGGACGCTGCAGCGTCGCGGCAACGGCGCGGGTGCGTCCTGACCGCGCCGGGCACACGTCCGGAGCGGCATCCCAGCAGCTCGTTGATCGCGCCCGTCGCGGTGCGGACTGTCCAGCTCGATCGGCCGGAGTCCCTCGAGCTGGGCCGGGAGGGCAATCCATACCGCAGCGCGCTCCTGATCGCGATGCACGACGGCGCGCCCGTGGCTGCGCGGTCGCTGGCGCTCGCCGGCGAGACCCGTATCGAGCCGGAGGCGCTGCGCGCCCTGTTCGGCGATCTGCGACCGGCGGCCGCCGCGTCCGTGCCGCGCCACGGCAGCGCCCCGAGCGTGAGCGTGATCGTCACGACCTGTGCTCAGGCCGAGTCGATGCTCGCCACGGTCGCCTCCATCCTTGCCTGCGAGCCGGCGCCGCTCGAAGTCATCGTCGTCGAGAACCGCCCCGATGGCTCGCCGGTGGCGGCCGCGCTGCGCGACCGCTTCGGCGGTGACGGGCGCGTGCGGTACGTCGCGGAGAGTCGCGTCGGTCTCTCGTGGGCACGCAACGCCGGCATCAACGCTGCGGCCGGCGATGTCGTCGCCGTGACCGACGACGACGTGCTCGTGGATCGTCGCTGGATCGACTGGCTTGGTCGGGCGTTCGCCTCGGAGCCTGACGTCGTCTGCGTCACCGGCCTGATCCTGCCAGCGGATCTCGAAACCGACGAGCAGGTCTTGATGGAGCAGTTCGCGGGCTTTGGCAAGGGCTTCGAGCGCCGCGTATTTCGCCTCGCCGCGCCGACCTCGCCGCTGTCGCCGTTCGCCGCGGGCGAGTACGGCTCGGGTGCGTGCACGGCGCTCCGCCGCGAGATCGCTCGCGAGCTCGGTGGATTCGATCAGGCCCTCGGAGCCGGAACGCGCGCTCGCGGCGGCGAGGATCTTGATCTCTACGTGCGGGTACTGCTGGCCGGCTACGCGATCGTCTACGAGCCGGCGGCGATGCTCTTCCATCGCCACCCCGATCGGGCAGAGCACCTGCGCCGCGAGGTGTTCGGCTATGGCGTCGGACTATCGGCGATGGTGATGAAGCAGATGGTTGCCGGACAGGCCCTCGCCGTGCTGCGGCGGCTGCCGCGCGCGCTCCGCTATCTGCGCGACCCGTCCTCGCGCAAGAACGTGCGCAAAGGGCCGAGCTACGAGCGTCGTTACGACTGGATCGAGCTAGCCGGCATCGCCGCCGGCCCGTTCGCATACCTCGCAAGCCGGCAGCAGCAGCGTCGCTACGCGCGCAGACCTGTTTGAGCCGCCTGACCCTCCGCGCGGAGCGGTCGCAGGGCTACTGATAGACGCGGACCCAGTTGACGAGCAGCGACGCAGGGAACATGGTGCTCGCGTTCGGCGGTCCCGGCCAGCCCCCCACAGCCAGGTCGAGGATGATGTGGAACGTGTGCCCGTTGAAGGCCCAGGTCGAGCCTTTGGCGAGCGCGCTTGGCGTTGCCCTCGCGTAGGGAACTCCATCGAGCGTCCAGGTGATCTGGTTGGGCCGCCAGATCAGCCCGTAGGTGTGGAAGCCGGCGGTTAGCGGCAGCGCCGACTGGATCGCGGCGCTCCATTGCTGGTAGTTGGCCGTGTTCGGACTGGGTCCGTGAAGGAATGCGTCGGCCTGGGAGGGCAGATTGCCGAGCGCCTCGTGTACGTCGATCTCGCCACACGTGGGCCAGCAAGCGTCGCCGAGCGTGGGGCTGTCGCCAAGCAGCCAAAATTGTGAGCACAGCCCGAATCCCGCCGGCTCCTCGATACGAGCCTCGATGCGCCCGTATTCGAACGAGAACTTCCCGTCGGTGTCGAGCTGCGCCGACGTGTACCCGGAAGGGCCGGTGAGCGCCGTGATCGCAAGATCGCCGGCGCCGTCAAGTGAGGCGTTCGCAGGGTCCTGCGTGGCCGTGGACAGGGTGCCGGTGCCGCAGCCGCCGCCGCTGTCTTCGGTCCAGTCGACTGCGTTTGGCGGCGTTCCGGCTGGTCCGGTGAACTCATCGGACCAGACCAGCGTGTTGTACGGGCCCGCGGGGGGACCGATATCGACGACGCCGTCAGGGCCGCTCGCGCCTGTGGCGCCCGTGGTGCTGGTCGTTCCGGTAGTGCCGGTCTGACCGGTCGTGTCGGACGGCTGCTGGAGTGACGCGGCCACGCTGAAGTGAACCTGGGTTCCCTGGCTGGTTGCGCGAACGGTGTATGCGTGGCGAGTGATGTGCACGTAGAAGGCGAGGTGCACCGTCTGCGATGGGCCGATCGGGACGTTGCGCTGGACCTGGT
Source organism: uncultured Solirubrobacterales bacterium (assembly GCA_963773395.1). Taxonomy (GTDB): domain Bacteria; phylum Actinomycetota; class Thermoleophilia; order Solirubrobacterales; family Solirubrobacteraceae; genus Palsa-513. The sequence goes on from CAVZAY010000002.1 coordinate 472,149, forward strand.
TCGCGGCGGCGACGGTGATCGACTGCGAAGCTGCGACGGCCGGGATCGACACGACGATCGCGTATTCGCCGGGAGTACGGACGCGTTCGTGGCGGGTGGTCGTCACGGTACGCACCGCGACGGTGGCGGCGAGCGAGGGCACGGCTCCCAACAGCGTGAGGAGCGCCGCCAGCAGCGCGACGCTCCCGCGGCGGCTTCGCAGCACGCGAATCGGCAAGCCGACGGCGGGCACGCGTATGTCGTTCCCCCCGAACAGCCTCGTTCCCTGGTCTTCCTGCAGGCTCATGCGATCACGGATGCTCCCGGCTTGCCCGGCGGCAGAGGCTCGCGGAGCGCCTCTCGGTCAGCCACGAACTTTACGGGTGGCGTATCGGCGGCGGATCAGTAGGTCCTAAATTGCGCACACCGCCGGCCCGCCGTCGATGGGCATGCATCGCGAGGATAGTCGCTGAAGGGATCGGTTGTGCGGCCCGCACGAGCTGTCCCCACGCAGCATTCGCTTGTCGTCGACGTTGCTCGAGCCGTCATCGTGGCGGGCTCACGCGAGCGACCGCAATCGCTGGCGATCGCCGCCATTGGCGACGGATATGATTACGTCATCAATGCGTGCTAAGTTCGCGCAAAGCGCCGAGTCTCTGTTGTGCCGGAGAGCCGGGGAACCACTGATCCACTGGGGCGAATCTCGTGGCCCGTCCACGAGCAGCGCAGCTCTCTCAGCGCGAGCCCGTCAGCTAACCCGGTAGGCCACAGAAAGAGAGGTAGCCGTGAAGCCAAAAGCCGGGCGCTGGAGGATTCGCCGCCGCGGACGCGTGCTGCACAACCGTGTCCTCGATAGCGAAGGGGAGTACCGCGAGGTCGCACGCTCCGGTCCGACGGTCGAGCTCGAGGTTGTCAGCGCGCCGGGCCTAGCGGCGGGTACGCACGTGCACGTGACCGCGGAGGCGGCCCGGGCGATGACGGCAGAGCACTCGCGCATTGCGCGTGTCGCGGCGCGTTTCGTCATGGCCCATACGCCGCGGCGCAAGCTTCCCACCACGTGATCTAGCAGGCGTGCTATACAGTCCGGCAGCGGTGTGGCTGCCCGTAGCCGGACGCCCTGATGGTGCCTGCGGCGAACAGACGGGAGCGCGGATTGGGTGAGAATTTGCCCGTTCTACCGTCCTGAGGGACGCTATATTGGCCGGGTGAGTCCGATCGGGCGGATAGGCAGCGACAGGCCGGCAGTGCCGCGGATAAGCGCGGTGATCCCGACGCTCAACGAGGCGAGCAACCTGCCTCACGTCCTGACTCGGATCCCCGATGTCGTCGATGAGGTGGTGCTGGTCGACGGGCGCTCGATCGACGACACCGTCGCCGTAGCGCAGATGATCCGTCCCGACATTCGCGTCGTGCTCCAGGACGCGTCGGGAAAGGGGAACGCGCTCGCGTGCGGTTTCGCCGTCGCGACCGGCGACATCATCGTGACGCTTGACGCAGACGGCTCGACCGACCCTGCGGAGATCCCCGAGTTCGTCGACGCGCTGCTTGACGACAGCGATTACGCGAAGGGCTCGCGCTACCTCGATGGCGGTGGCAGCGTGGATCTCACGCGCCTGCGCAGCGTCGGCAACGTGGCGCTCACTCGGGTCACGAACCTCCTGTTCCGGACCCGCTACACCGATCTGACCTACGGCTATAACGCCTTCTGGGCCGATTGCCTCGAGCACCTGCAAGTCAACTCCGGGGGCTTTGAGGGCGAGGTGCTGATCCACGTTCGTGCCGGCCGCTCGAAGCTGCGGATCCGCGAGGTTCCCTCGATGGAGCACCAGCGGATCTTCGGCGAGAGCAAGCTCAACGCCGTGCGCGACGGGGTGCGGATCCTGCGCATGATCCTGCGTGAGCGTCTGCGGATCCGCGTGGTTCGCCACGTCCGCACCGACGCGTGGCAGCCGTCGTTCGTCGAGTTGAAGCCCGGCGGGCCGTTCACCGAGCTCAAGACCGTCGCGGTCGAGTTCGAGACTGTCTCGGTCGACGGCTGATCGTCAACCACCGGCTGCGGCCGATCTCACGCCCGAGGGCTGCTGATTGGAGCGCCCGGGCGGCCGCATTGGGATCGCCGCTTCCTACCGGTCGGACGGCCGGTGATGTTCGTCACCTTCCGTCGCACACCGCGACGCGCAATGGCTAGCATGGCCAGCTTGAGCAGGGTGATTCGGACGGCCACGCTGGCACGGATTGCCTGCCTTGGTGCGGCGATCGCGGCGACGTTTGCTCTGGTTCCGGCGGCGGACGCTCGGGGAGAGCGCGCCGCGGCTGCGGTGGCCGGCGTTCCCGCCTCTCGGATGGATACCCTGCGGTTGGCTTTGGATCGGCGGTTGGCGCCGCTTGCTTGGGGTCGGTCGGGGCCTTATAGCGCTGATCATGTGTTGGTGGGGTTTCGGTCGGGGACGGCGGTGGGGGTGGAGCGGCGGTTGGAGCGGCGTGTTGGGGTTTTGGGGGTTCGGCGGGTTGGCGCGGGGTGGCTTTTGATTGTGCCGCGGGGTCGGGTGTGGGCGGTGATCGGTTGGTTGCGGCGCTATCGGTGGGTGCGGTATGCGGAGCCTGATTATGTGCTTGTGGCGTCGGGGGTTCCGAATGATCCGTCGTTCGGGTTGCAGTGGGCGCTTCAGAACACGGGGCAGACGGTGACTGGGGATAGCGGGACGGTTACGGGGACGGCGGGTGCGGATGAGGATGTGGTGCCGGCGTGGGGTGTGACGACGGGGTCTAGGTCGGTGGTGGTGGCGGTGACTGATACGGGTGTTGATTACAACGATCTGGATTTGGCGGCGAATGTGTGGTCGAATCCGGGCGGGGTGGGGGGTTGTGCGGCGGGGACGCATGGGTTTGACGTGTTGTCGGGTGAGAGTGCGTGCGTTCCGATGGATACGGACACCGTCTATGGCGGGCATGGGACGCATGTGGCGGGGATCATTGGTGCTGTTGGGGATAACGGTGTGGGTGTGACGGGCGTGAATTGGACGACGTCGATCATGGCTGTGAAGTGGCTTGATTCGGAGAGCTCGGGGTTGACGAGTGATCTGATCAATGCGTTGGCGATGGTGGTTACGGCTAAGCAGGCGGGTGTGAATGTGCGGGTCGTGAACGATTCGAGCACCTTCCCCGGGGTCGCGTCCTCGCAGGCGCTGTCGGATGAGATCGATGTGCTGGGCGACAACAACATCCTGTTCGTGACCGCAGCCGGCAACTCGAGCGAGGACAACGACATCACGCCCCGGTACCCGTGCAACTACGACCTCGCGAACGAGATCTGTGTTGCCGCGACCGACCAGAACGACCAGCTGCCGAGCTGGGCTAACTGGGGTCCGAACACGGTCGATTTGGCGGCGCCCGGCGTCAACATCTATTCGACGCTGATCGGCGGGTACGGGTACATCAGCGGCGCGTCGATGAGCGCGGCCGAGGTGTCCGGTGCGGCCGCACTGATCCTCTCCGCCGACGACAACCTGACCGCCACCCAGCTGAAGGCCGACATCCTGAACAACGTACATCAGCTCTCGGCCCTCGCAACCAAGGTGCGCAGCGGCGGCATCCTCGACGTCTGGAATGCGGTGAAAGCCGTAGCTGCGCCCGCGAACACGACGCCGCCGGTGATCTCCGGCAGTGCGCAGGTTGGTCAGACCCTCACGACCGGCAACGGAACCTGGAGCGGAGTGTCGGCCAGCTACAGCTACCAGTGGCAGCGCTGCGACACGAGCGGCGGCAGCTGCAGCGCGATCTCCGGCCAGACCGGTCAGATCTACACGGTGAGCGGCGCCGACGTCGGCGACACGCTCGAGGCCGTCGTTACCGCGACCAACGCGGCCGGCTCGGCAGCAGCCACCACGCCGGTGACGGCGACGGTGCCCGTTCCGCCCCCGCCGCCGGTGACCTCCTCGCCGCCAGCAACATCCACGACGCCGTCCACGAGCCCGTCCTCCAGCTCTAAGCCCGCGCTCGTGGCCGCTCCGGGCATCCTCACGCGACCGGCGATCTCGGGCAGGCTCCGGGTGCACGCGAGACTCACCGCGGCCGACGGGTCGTGGACCGGATCACCAACTCATTTCACATACCAATGGCGGCGCTGCAACAGGCGGGGGCGCAAGTGCACGGCAATCGCGGGCGCGATCTCCAAGTCGTTCACCGTCGTCGGCAGCGATGTGGGCAAGAAGCTTGAGGTCACGGTAACTGCGTCGAACGCCGGCGGGTCCAACTCGGCCACGTCGTACCGGACCGTGACCGTATCCGCCGCGGCGGCCGGCGCGAGCTCGCACCACAAGCGCTCGCGGGAGCGTCGCGGCACGCGGCACTTTGCGTGGTGGCGCTCTCAACGGCTGCGCGACTCGGTCGCGTGAGGGCGCTCGCGCGCGCGACGCGGCCGATCTCAGTCAGGCTGCGTGTCCGCCGACGCGCTGCGCGCCGACAAGGACATGCCAGCCATGGCGGCGCAGCGGGGGATGCCGTTCGGCCCAGCGTGCGAGACGCCGGTCCAGCGCAACGGAGTGCCGATCGCTCAGCAGGTGCCGGCCCATGAACGTGAACGGCCCGAAGCCGACGGTCGTCTCGAGCGTCGGCTGAAACCCAGCTGCGAGGAGCATCTGCCTGACCTCGGACGGCCGATGGCGATAAAACCGCGCGCTTGCCGGTGGGCGTTGCGGGCGCCGGCGCTCGAGCGCGCGGTATGCCGGTCGCAGTGGTGCGAGGAGTGGGTTTTCAGACGGATCGGTCAGAACGTTCAGGCGCAGCGCGTTGTCCGCGGTGAGGATCAGCCACCCACCGGGTTCGATTACGCGGGCCATCTCGCTCAGGGTGCGCTCGGGCTCACGCAGCCACGGAATCAGGCCGAGCGCAACGATCAAGCGAGCGTACGCCGGTGGAAACGGGAGCTGGCCGGCATCAGCGCGCACAAACTTCACCTTCGCGGCCAGGCCGCGGGCCTCGGCTGTCTGTTGCGCCTGCCTCACCATCTCCGCGCTCGAGTCGCAGGCGGTGACCTGCAGTCCCCGAGCCGCGAGCTCGACCGTCATGAGCCCGGCCCCGCAGCCGAGGTCGAGAGCAGTCGTCCCGGCCGGCATGCTCAGCTGATCCACCCACGCAAGCGCCGCGTCCATGCGCTCCCGGTAGACAAGCGACTCGACGCTTTCCCCGGCGTAGACGTCGCGCCAGTAATCGCTCCGCCGATCGAAGTGCTCGTCGACTGCGAGCTGGGGGTTCGTCTCGCTCACTGCGCGCGGGGGGAGGAGGCGAGCTCGGCGGCACGTGCGCGTGCACGCCGGTTGGCCGCCGGGTGCGCGAACGCATGAAGTGGCAGGCTCGCTGCCATCGCGAGACAGGGCACGGGATCATCCTTCGCCCACCAGGCCGATTCACTCACCCCGCTTACTGAGCGAGCCCACTCTCTGAGCGACAGCTTGCGTGCGCGAAGCAGCCGCAGCGAGGCCGCGAGGTCGTGCGGCTCGTCGAGCCAGCTGCGGCCTGGCGCGGCGGTCGCCGGGGGTACCGGACGGCCGGTGAGGTCGAGGTACATCGCCCTCACGACGTCGCCGCCATCGGGAGCCGAAAAGAGCCGGAACGTGCTGCCGACGCGCGGATTGACGTCCAAAAGCTTGTAGATGCCGTCGCGGCTATCGAACCGGAAGCCCATGTCAACGATGCCGTGATAGCGGACGCCTTCCATCAGCCGGACGGCGAGGTCGGTCACGGTCTGGTTCTCGACGCAGACGCCGAGCGTCGTCTGCCCCGCACCGTTCGCGCTTTGTCTCAGCTTCCGCCCGGTGAACGCGGCCAGGCAGCGCGACGCGCGATCGAAATAGCCGTTGAACATCCAGACCGCGTCCGAATCCCCGGGGATGTACTCCTGCGCGAGGACGTTGGGTACCCCGTCGGGGGACTGACGGCGTATGCGCTCGTACGCCATGCTGAGCCCAGAGGAGTCGTTGACGACGAGCACGCTCGGAGCGTGCGGATCGGCAACCCCGCCCCACGCCTCCGCTCGTTTGAGGACGACTGGGTACCCGAGACTCGCGGCGAAGCTCTCGGCCTCCTCGCGAGTGCTGGCCAGCGTCGTTTCCGGGGTCGGCACCCCGAGCTCCTGGCATACCTCCAGCAGCGCGAGCTTGGACGCCAGCCGCTGCTGGAGACCCTGCGGTTGCACCGCGAGCAGAAAGCGGGTCGAGAGGACCTCCTGATGCTCTCCGACGGTCACCGCGGAGACGTCGTCGATCGGTAGCAGGATCCCGCCGCTCAGCTGTGAGCCGAGCGCCATCAGCTGATCAACCCACGCGTCCTCGCTCGCGTCGGCCCTCAGGTCGAGGCTTCCCTTGATGTAGCGCGACCTCGTCGACGCCTCCGCCCGGCTCTTCTTCGTCGCGTACACGGGTACGCCGAGGCGCCCGAGCGTGCGCGCGACGGCCAGCACGCAATGTTGGAGCTCGCCGAGGCTTCGCCGCAGCACGAGCACCGGCACCAGGCGGCCATCGCGGTCGAGCTCGAGATCGGGCACCTCGGCGTCGCCGGGACGCGCGCTCATCCCGCGTCCGCCCGGACGAGCTCGCCGTCACGCAGCTCGTACACCGATTCGAGATCGTCGATATGCGCCAGCGTGAACTCGACGTCGTGATACTGGCCGGTGTCCGTGAGATAGCGCACGCTGTGGCCAGCCAGAAAGGCGTCGTCTGGAGCGTCGCCCCAGTTCTTGACGAGCTCTTCCACGAACGCGCTCGCGGGCCGATAGCCCGCCTCGATCAGGGCCTTGGCGATGCGCCCGCAGCACAGACGGTCCTCCTCACGGAACTCGCCGCGGCTCTCTCCCGCCAGCAAGAGGACGCGTTCGTGGCGTCCGACCAGCCAGTTTGCCTGGGCGCGCGCGTTGCGAAGGCAAGCCGCGAACGTCGTGCCGACCGCGGCGGCCTCCGACAGCAGGCGAGTGCCCGTGGTCGAGAGGAGGATCACCGGGCGATCCGCGTTCTCCCGGCGCGCCATCTCGACCGGGCTGTTCTGCAAGTGGAAGCCGTAGGGCATGTGGCCGCCGAGCTCGCCGACAAGCAAGGGATCGGGCAGTCGTGCGGCCAGCGGTACCGCCGTCTCGAGCGAGGCGACGGGAAAGCATCGATGGCCCTCAACGACCGCGGTGACCGCCGTTGTCGTTGCGCGCAGGACATCAATCCCGACCGTGGTCCATCCCGCGCCCGGCTCCACCGCACTCGGATAGCACGCGACGGCCACCGTGGGCCTCGCGTCGTCGCTCACGAGGAGCGCTCCAACACCGATACACCGTCGCGCCGCGGTCGCAGCGACGCGTTCGCGAAGGCATCCGAGTGCAGCCCGCGGCGGTAGGTCTCGACGCGAAGCAGCTCGTTCATGGGGAGGTTGCCCAGCTGCACGTTCGGTCCGAAGTGCTCGATCAGCGCGAACTGGCTCGACTTCGTCGGAGCCTCGAACACGAGGATCTGCAGGCCGAACTCTTCGACGAGGCGGTCTGCGTGGGCCGTATCGAGCTTGCCACGGGCATCGAACAGGCCGATATCACTCGCGCTCTCCCGCGCCTCGATCACGAGGCGACGCGCCCCCGCGTCCAGCCAGCGGCGGCCCTCGTCGATCAGCTCGGCGACCTGCGCGCTGTCGAATTCACCGCTGTGCTTGTCACCCAACTCGTAGTCGAAGACGAGGTTCCGCTGTCGAATCAGCTCGGCGGCCTGCGCGGGAGCCATGCCGCCATCGGTGAAGCCCGAACCGCACTCGATGGCATCGAAACCAACGTCCGCGCACAGGTCCAGATAGGCGGGAAGCATTCCCTGCGCGACGGCTACCTCGTAGGGCCCACCGCCCGCCGAGGTCGCCACGCCCGCCGCTTTCGCTGCCGCGACCTTCCGGCGCGTGGCCGCGGGGTTGGCGATGATCCAGCAGGACATCGAGATCTTCAAGCTCAGAATGAGGTGAGCGCTCTGCTCGAGATGGCTCTCGAGCACGATCGGGGCGATTCCAGGATCGAATGGACAGCTGGCGGCCGAGAGCTCCGCCACTCCCAACTGGCGAAGGTATTGGTCGAAGTCGTGCGTTCTCATCGTGAAGCCATGCGCCGTGGTCGCATTCGGTCGTCTCTCGCTAGAGCATGAATCCTGCGCTCATGCAACCGTCTGGGCCCCGGGCTGCGGCGGCTTAGGCTACACGTTATACAAGCCTTGGCCGGGCAACGGCCGTCGCTTTCTGCCCACGGACGGCCACTGTTCTCGCCAGCCTGATGGTCATCTGCTTGCCCTGCAGGCGGATACAAGCACCCCACGCGCACATCACCTCCGCGGTCGCCTGATCAGGCGCAACCGGGCGCCGGCGGGCGCCCGCGTCCGGTCCAGTGGCGTCGTCGCTTCGGCCGGTGGTCGCAGCGCTGACTCGGCAGTTTGCGCGCCACACGCGGAGCAGGCGACCAGCACTCCCACCACCGCCAGACGATGCTTCGAACGTTCACGCTGCATCCGTGCCCTCCGGAGCTACCCGCTACCAGACGGGCGCCGGCCGGCGATCACGACGCGCCCCGGCCCCGGCGCCGACGTATCGGCCGCGGGAAGAACCTGCAGCCCAGCGGCCTCGTAGGTCGCAACGAGCTGCGCCCGCGTGTAGGCGCGGTCCGTGGCAGCGCTGAAGCGACCCCTGCGCGCCTGCTCGCGAAGGGTCTCGAGATGCCACCGCGCATCTTGCGGATCGTCGATCGTCGAGAAGTTGAACACGCAGACTCCGCCCGGCCGCAGCACGCGCGCCACCTCGTCGAGCATCGCCAGCAGCGGATTAGGGTCGAGATAGCCGAGCACCCCCTGCGCGAATACGAGGTCGAAGCTGCGCTCTTCGAACTCGTGCAGCGCCACGCCGTTGGTTCGCGCCACCCTGACGTTGGCATACGGCGCCAGATTCTCGGATGCCTCCGCCACCATCGACGCCAACACGTCGGTGCACACGAGCTCCGCCACCAGCGGCGCGACCCGCCGAGAGATCCGGCCGCCGCCGCAGCCGAGCTCGAGCGCCGTCACCTCGCGCCTCAGGTGCGGCGCGAGCACGTCTATGAACGGCTGCTCGTCGTACCAGCCAACGCCGGTGGCTGCGTCCGGAACCGCGCGACGGCCGCGCTCGGCGTCGAGGATCGATACGAGCGAGTTGTTGGCGAAGATCGTGCCGCGAACGCCCCCCCAGAGCACCCGAACGACATCAGGGATCAGATGCGGCGAGCGTGCGAGCAGAAGCAGGGCCGCCCGAGGACCAAGGCTGCCGCTGCGCGCCACGACCATCCGCTCGAGCTCGGCCTCGCTCACCTCCCAGCGCCGCGCGCCCCGCCTCCGGCGGCTCACCGTCGATGGCGCTCGACGGAGCGAGGCGGGATGGCCGATGCCATCGCCCATACTCTCGCACCGGCAGCCTGCTCGGACATAGCGCTCAGGCGTCGCGACGGCGGAAGAGCGTGATGATGCCCGCCGCGATGGCGAGGCAGTAGATCGACAGCATCAGCAGCGCGTGGTAGTAGGTCGAGTCGCCGTTGCCGCCGTGGGTGAGCGCGTTCAGGAGGTGGTCGGGCAGCCAGTTGCTGCCGCCCGACCAGATTGCGCCGACGATGATCGCCTCGATTGCGATGAAGTAGGCGAGCGCGGCGCCGATCGACGCGGCGGGCGAGCGCAGCAGGAGCGCGAGGGCCGCGCCGAATACGCCGTAGAAGAGCGTCGCGAGCCAGGCGTGGAAGACGGCCTGGAAGAGGTCGTTGACGCCGGTCGAGCTCGTCCAGGCCGAGGTGCTGATGCCCTTGCCGGGAGCGAGGATGAAGGCGAGCGCAACCGACAGGATGATCGCGACGATCACGACCGCGAGCATGAACAGGGAAACCGCGAGGAACTTGCCGGCCAGGAACTGCGTGCGGCGCGGCTCGCGAACGAGCAGGTTGCGCAGCGTTCCCTGGCTGTACTCGAGCGCGAAGGCGGCGGCGAACACGACGAGCGCGACGATCCCGAGCAGCACCGAGACGTCGGTCACGCCATGGACGAGGCCGTTGGCCTGCTCGAGCACGAGGATCGAGACGTGTCCACGGTTGTAGGGCGGGAACATGCGGGCGTGCTCGATCGTGAAGATCGTCGCGAGCAGCGGGAAGAACATCCCGGCGCCGAAGCCCCAGAGGATCATGTTGCGCCGTGCGAGCTTGGTCAGCTCGCTGGTGAAGGAGCCCCACATACTTAGGCAGGCACCTCCTCGGGCGCGGGCTCGGCGTCGTCGTCAGACTCGGTGATCGCGAAGAACGCGTCCTCGAGCGAGGCGCGCGTGACCTCGAGCCCGCGCAGCGTGATCCCGGCGGCGAACGCCTGGCGGTTCAGCTCGGCGGCGAAGCTCTCGTCGGCCGTCACGTGGAGCGCGTCGCCGTCGACGCGCGCGTGCTTGTCGGCGGCCCTCGCGATCTGCTCGAGCTTGTGCAGGTCGGCGATGTTCTCGGGCCGCGCGGTGATGCCCGAGTGCTGGGCGTCGAGCAGGCCCGAGATCGGGCCCTGGAAGACGATTCGGCCGTGGTCGATCATCATCAGGTGGTCGCAGATCGCCTCGATCTCGCGCAGCAGGTGGCTCGAGACGAGGACCGTGATGCCGCGGTCGGCGAGGCTGCGCATCACCTCGCGCATCTCGCGGATCCCGGCTGGGTCGAGGCCGTTGGTCGGCTCGTCGAGGATCACGAGCTCGGGGTCGGGCAGCAGCGCCGCGGCGACGCCAAGGCGCTGCTTCATCCCGAGCGAGTAGGTCTTGACGCGGTCTTTGGCGCGCTCCGCGAGGCCGACCTGCTCGAGCACCGTGGGTATGCGGTGCGCGTCGAGGCGCCCGAGCCGGACGAGGACCTCGAGGTTGCGCTGCCCAGACAGCGCCGGGTAGAAGGCCGGCGACTCGATCAGCGCGCCGACGCTGTGCAGGTAGCGCTCGGGATGCGTGATCGGCTGACCGAGCACACGCGCGCTGCCACCGGTCGGACGAGCGAGCCCCAGCAGCAGCTGGATCGTCGTCGTCTTCCCAGCGCCGTTCGGGCCGACGAAGCCGGCGACGATGCCGCGCGGCAGGTCGATGTCGACCCCATCGACCGCGAGGACCTCGCGGTAGCGCTTCGAGAGCTTCGAAGCGACGATCGGGTGGACGGCGGCAGCGTCGGTCGTGTCGGCGGGCATAGCGCGGCGGCGAAAGCCTATTGGGCGCGCATGAACGCCGCATAAGGGGAATGTGGGGGACGGTCAGTTGCGCGCGATCGCGACCGTTCGCGAGTGCGCGAGGATCGTGCCCGTTGCTGAGAGCGCGAGCACGCTGACGTACGGCGCGCTCGTCGGCGCGACGATCGCTGTCTCGAAGCCGGTGTCCGGGTAGGTGCCGACAACGCTTTGCGAGCCGGGCGCGGAGCCCGCGAGGACCTGCCAGCTCGCCACATCGGTGGCGCCGTTCCAGCTCGCATAGACCTGGGTCTGCTGGGCGGAGGCGCTGGCGGCGATCGCCGGGTGCGAGGGCGGCTGCGCGCTCCATGGGTAGCGGAACGCGCGGTAGCTCGTCGTCGGTGCCGCGAGATGCAGGTCGAAGGTGAGCTGGCCGCTCGGCGAGAATTCGGACGCGTCGGCGACATCGCCCCAGCCGACGAAGGTGTCGCCGTTCGTAAGCTCCTGGACGTCGCCTTGGCTGTTGGAGAGGATCGGCGTGCCAGGATGGGTCAGGCGCGAGACGAGCGTCGCGGTCGATGCGGTCGGGTCGAGCGCGATCGTCAGCGCGCTCGACTCGCTCGCCTCGGCCGGGGAGTCGTCGTTGTCGAACAAGGTCAGCGTGTCGTTCGGAAGCAGCTGCGCGTCGTGCTGCCAGGCGAAGCTGACGCCCGGGCCGAGGGTGAAGCTGCTGTGCTTGCCGCCGAGCTGCCACAGCACATTGCCCGTTGTCTCGCTCACCAGGTAGGTCGCCCACGTGTTGCGCGACGAGATCAGCACCGTCCCGTCGCTCAGCGGATCGATCGAGTTGAGGTGGAAGAAGTCGAGCAGGCTTCCCGCTTCGCGCGGCAGCGGCGCATGTGGGTGTCCGAGACGGGCACGTGGCCGAGCGCATGCCAGTCGAACATGACGAGCCCGGTCTTGACGTCGATCTCCTGCACGACCCCGTCCTCGACGATGCCGTCGGTCGAGCCGCCGAACGGCTTCAGGTTGGCGCGCACCGGTGCGAACGCCGTGATCCACGCGCTGCCCTGCGGCGTGAGCACGAAGTCGTGGAGGTCCGCGAACAGGCCGTTGCCGGCGCGGACCGTCGCGATGTGCACGTAATTCGAGCTGTAGATCTCATCGACGCCCTGTCCGTGGCCGGCGACGACCTGCCCCTGCCACCAGGTCAGAACGGGCTGCGCGCGGTAGGACTGCAGGTTGAGGTTGAACGCCTTCAGCGTGCCCTTGGTGGGCCGAAACCAGACGAGCTGTCCGTTCGGGCCAATGATCATCGCCCCGGCCTCCCCGGGGCCCTGGTCGGCCGTGATGAAAACGTCACCGAGCGACGGATCGGCGGCGGCGGTCGTGACGCTGACCGCCGGCGGCTCGAGGTCCGGACGCGAGTGGAAGTGCTGCACGTCCGGCGAGCTCGGCGTGGCGCTCTGCACCGGCCCGGCACCCGAGAGCGTCACCGGCTGCGAGACGGTGAACGTCGTGCCGACCGTGAGTGGCGCGCCGTTCCCGACGATCTGCGCTTTCACTGTCACCGTCTCGCCCGCGATGAACGGTCGCGTGGGGAGGAAGCTGCCGCCCGTATGCGTCGAGTAGAAGCGCAGGCGACCGCTGTGAGTCCCGCTCCGCGACCCGACGACCGAGATGTTGCGCAGCTGCGAAGCTGGCGCGCCGAGGAAACTGATCTGAGTGTCGGGGCTCGCGTCCGGGGTGCCGGGCAGCGGCGAGATCACCTCGGTCGGCGGTGGCGACGGCGGGCTGGCAGCCCGAGCCACGGCGGGACCGCCTGCGAGTAGAGCAGCCGTCGCGCCAAGCGCGACTGCCTGGACGCTCATGTGTGCGCGCATCCGGTCCCATTCCTCCGCTTAGGTAACGAGAAGTCTAGGCCGAGGTTTCGGCGGCGCCGGGCCGGCGGTCAGAACTCTGCCTGTGGCGTCGCGGCGAGCTCCCCGGGAAACTCGGGCTTGCCGAGCAGCAGCTGGACGTCGCCGATCCGTCCGCCGTCGAAGCCACCCTCGCAGTAGGCGAGGTAGAGCTCCCACATCCGCTGGAAGCGGCTGTCGTAGCCGAGCTGGCGCACGCGGTCGAGCTGTGTCGAGAAGTTCTCGCGCCAGCAACGCAGCGTCCGCACGTAGTGCGTCGTGATGTCCTCGAGATGAACCGGGCGCATGTCGGTTACGCGCGCGACCGAGCGCGAGATCGCCTCGAGCGAAGGCAGGCAGCCGCCGGGGAAGATCCGCGTATTCGCAAAGCTGCGCCGGTACTTCTCGACATGGAACGCGCGCGGGTCGATCGTGATCGCCTGCAGCAGCATCGCGCCTTGCGGCTTGAGCAGGGCGGCGCAGCGGCGGAAGAACGTGTCGAAGTACTGCCAGCCAACGGCCTCGATCATCTCGATCGACACGAGCTTGTCGAACTGGCCCTCCAGCTCACGGTAATCCTGGTGCAGCAGCGTGACGCGATCCTCGAGACCGGCGGCTCGCACACGGTCTCGTGCGAGCTCCAACTGCGCCTGCGAGATCGTCGTCGTGGTTACGCGACAGCCGTAGTTGGAGGCTGCGTGGATCGCGAAGCCGCCCCAGCCGGTGCCGATCTCGAGCACGTGATCGTCCGGTCCCAGGCGCAGCTTGCGGCAGATTGCGTCGAGCTTCGCGACCTGCGCATCGCGCAGCGAAGCGTCGGGTCGCTCGAAGATCGCGCAGGAGTACATCATCGTCTCGTCGAGCATCAAGCCGAAGAGATCGTTGCCGAGGTCGTAGTGCGCGGCGATCCGCCGGCGCGAGCGCGCGGGCGTGTTACGTGCGACCCAGGAGCCGGCTGTGCGCGGTAGCGCGGTGAGCGGTCGCAGGACGCGGCGCACACGGTCGATCGGCGGCATGTTGATCGCCGCGAGCCGCGCAAGCGCCGCGAGGTCGGCGCACTCGAACCAGCCGTTCGCGTAAGCATCCGACAAGCCGATCGACCCGCGCAGCAGCGCGCCGTACAAGCGCTGATCGCACACGCTTACACGCGCGCGAGGCTCGCCGCCGTCGCCGAACGCGTACGTGCGCTGGCCGTCGAGAAGCTCGAGAGTACCCCGGCGAACGACGCGCAGCAGCGTGAGCACGAGCGCCTTTGACAGCACGGCAGGAGCGTATCGCCGGCGGCGGAAATGCGTGCGCGGGTCAGCTCGCGGTCGGGAAAATCACCACACAGCGCGCGAGCACGCGAGTAGCCTTGTCCGCGTAGCGCACACGGAAGTTAGGCGCGCGGGGAAGGGACGGGGCCCCGTGCGGCGAACCTTGGTCGCGACAGACACCTTCTTAGAGGAAGTCAGGAGCCGACCGTCGAAATGAACGCCACGATGACGACCAAGCGAGCGGCAGCGAACGCTGAGCCCGAGCTGAACGGCGACTGCGCCGCACACGCTCTCGAGCTACATCCAGTCGCGCTTCGACGAGTGCTCGCGCTCGCAGAAGGACGTAGCGCAGTACATCATCGACCACCTCGACGAGGCCGCCTTCCAGACCGCCGAGGAGCTCGCTCGTCGGGCGAATACCTCTAGCTCGACCGTCGTGCGCTTCTCGCAGGCGCTCGGCTTTGAAGGCTTCCCCGAGCTTCAGCGGGCTGCCCGCGAGGAGTATCGGCGTAACCACGCCGGCATCGGTGAGTCGCCGCTCTTCTCGGTCGAGCGCAGCGATTTCGAGACCGCGATCGCCGCGGACCACGCGAACGTCGAGGAGACCGCGCGCAAGGCGACGCCGGCGAACATCGAGAAGGCGATCGCCACGATCTCTCAAGCGACGCGGATCGTCATCGCGGGCACCGACCAGATGGCGTTCTTTGCCTCATATTTCCGGCACCTCTTGATGCTGCTCGACCTGCGCGCAGAGCTCGTGGCGAGCCCCTCGCAGGAGGCGCTCGGAAGGTTGGCGCGGATCGACTCCGAGACGCTTGTCATCGCCCTGTCGGCGGGGCGGCCGCATGCTCTGGTCGTTCGCGCGATGAAGCTCGCGCGCCACCGCGAGGCGCAGACGATCGCGATCACCGACGCGACGATGTCAGAGGTCGCGAAGCTCGCGCAGATCAAGCTGTATTACTCGTCGAACAGCCCGGCTTACGTGCGCTCGCACACGGCGCTGCTGTCGATGATCCAGGGCCTCGCGTACGGCGTCTACTCGCGCGACGAGCAGCAGTACGTCGATCGGATCAAGGCGTTCCGGCTGAAGTAGAGCTCGCGGCGGGCGCCTCGGCGGGCTTGTACTCGGTCGGGCCTCAGGCGGCGGCGCTGTGCTTCTCGGAAGGAATCCAGCGCGCCAGTGTGTCGTTCAGCTGCTCGCGCCGCAACGGCTTGCTCAGGTAGTCGTCCATCCCCGCGGCTCGGCACTCATCGGCGGCGCCTTCCATCGCGTGTGCGGTCATCGCAATGACGGGCACGTGCTCGCCCGCGCGCTCGCGCCGACGGAGCTCGCGCGTTGCCTCGTAGCCGTCCATGACCGGCATCTGGCAGTCCATGAGGACTGACGTCGTAGTGACGCTCGGAAAGCGCCTCGAGCACCTGCCTGCCGTCGCCGACGATGTCGGCCACGCAGCCGACGCGCTCGAGCGCGCGCGCGATCACGATCTGGTTGACGGGGTTGTCCTCGGCCACGAGCACCCGCGGCGGCGTTTGCCAGCTCGGCGCCAGCGCCTCGCGGTTGGCGTCCGCTGCGCGTGGAGGCGCGGCCGGCTTCCCGCGCGACCGACAGCTCGAGCTCGAGCCGAAAGGTGCTGCCGTGGCCGGGCTTGCTCGTGGCGGTGAGCGTGCCGCCCATCAGCGCGGCGAGCTGGCGCGCGATCGTCAGGCCAAGGCCGGTGCCGCCGTATCGGCGCGTGGCCGAGGCGTCGCCTTGCGTGAACGGCTCGAACATGCTCTCGAGCGCCGGTCCGTTGATCCCGATGCCCGTGTCAATGACCGCGATCGCGACGTTCACGCGCCGATTGGGCAGCTCGAGCGCCTCGACCTCGACCGTCACCGATCCCTCGGCGGTGAACTTGATCGCGTTCGTGAGCAGGTTCAAGAGGATCTGGCGAATCCGGCGTTCATCGCCGGCGACGCGGCGCGGCAGTGCCTCGACGTGAAGGCCGAGTGCGAGGCCTTTCGCATCGGCCGCGAAGCGTGCACTCGCGCAAGCCTGCTCCAGCGTGTCGTGAAGGTCGAAGTCACTGAAGTCGAGCTCCATCCGACCGGCCTCGATCTTCGACAGGTCGAGGATGTCGTTGATGACGCTCATCAGGTGCTCGCCGGAGCCGGCGAGCTGGCGGACGAGCGCCTGCTGCTGTATCGTCGAGGCCCGTCTCGAGCAGGATCTCGGTGATGCCGAGGACGCCGTTCATCGGCGTGCGGATCTCGTGGCTCATGTTGGCGAGGAATGCCGACTTCTCGCTCGTCGCGCGGTGCGCGTTGGCGGCCTCCGACTCGAGCGCGCGCCGTTCGCGCTCGAGCTGCGCGCGCGCGAACGCCTCCTCGACGAGCTGCATCATCTGGCGCTGGTGGATCGCCCACATCCGGGCGTTGACGTCGCGTGCGGTGGCGAACGCGGCCGCCGTGTCGCCGCTCGCTGCAAGGCTCGCGGCGAGCTCCTCGAAGGCGAGCATCAGCTCGTGGTCATCGTCGCTGTGCTCGGCGATCCGGACCGCTGTCCTTGCCGCCTCGACTGCTTCCTGCGCGCGTCCGACGGCACGCAGGCATCGCGCCTCCACGTACGCACGAACAGCACGCTCAGCGGCGCGCGTTACGGTGGCGAACTGATCGCGCGACTCGTCGAGCACCTGTAGCGCCTCGTCGACGCGGCCGAGCTCGCACAAGCACGTCGGCGAGCACGTGGTGGCTGCCATAGAGCTGGTGCACGTCTGGTGAGGCCTCGGCGAAGAACCTGCGGGCCGCCGCCTCGGCGCGCTCGAGGAGCGCAGTGTCGACGTCGAGGCCGACCCGGCGGCGTCGACGCGCGGCGAGCAGCAGCGAGTCGGCGAGGTTGAGGAGCTGGCGCCAGCTCTTTTCGCGGTCGCCAAGTTGCTCGGCTACTGCGAGCGCAGCCTCGTCGAACTGCAGCGAGCGCTCGTAGTCAAGACAGGAGTAACAGTAGATACCAAGCCGGTTCAGAACCTCGAGGCGCAAGCTGCCGTCGGGGAGCCAATCCAACGCGAGGATGCATCGCGTCGCGAGGTTTGAGGCGAGCGCGAGCTCGTCCAGGCGCGACGCGTGGGCCATCGCGAGGCTCGCCGCGTCGACCGCGAGCTCGTCCGCGCCGGCCTCCTCGAACAGGGCCAGCGCGCTCTGGGCGGCGCGGACGACCTCGACGGTGCGCCACTGGTTAGAACGCAGACGCGCTCGACACATCAACAGGCGCCCGCGCTCGACCGGCTCGGCAGCGGATGCGAGCGCGCGGTCGATCTCCTGCTCGCACGCTTCGCCCTCCGCAGGCGTCGCGGCGCGGGTGGCTTTCTCGTAAAGCGTGTCTAGATCGATCGCCATCCCGGAGTCCCTTGGGAATATCGACAGCGATTCGCGCCGGCTTCAGCCATGCGAGCGCTCGCTACGCTCGCCGACAGTCAGGCCGCGGCGCTGCCAATCTCCGACGGGATCCAGCGCGCCAGGGCCTGCGTTGAGCTGTTCGCGGTCGCAGCGGCTTGCTCAGGTAGTCGTCCATACCGGCCTCCAGGCATTCGTCGATCGCGCCCTTCATCGCGTGCGCGGTCATCGCGATCACCGGCGTGTGCTCAGGGCCCTCCTCGCGGCGGCGTAGCTCGCGCGTAGCCTCATAGCCGTCAAGCACGGGCATCTGGCAGTCCATCAGGACGGCGTCATAGCGGCGCTCCGCGAGCGCTTGGAGCGCCTTCTCGCCGTCGGCGACGATTTCGACCTGGCAGCCCGCGCGCTCGAGCGCGCGGGAAACGACGAGCTGGTTGACAGGATTGTCCTCGGCTACAAGCACGAGCGGTGGCCGCGACCAGTGCAGCTGCGTCGTCTCGGAGGGTTCGCTGCGCACCGCGGCAAGCCCGGCGTCGCGCGCGACCGCGAGCTCGAGCTCGAAGAAGAAGGTGCTGCCGTGGCCGGGGTCGCTGGTCGCGCGAATCGTGCCGCCCATCAGCTCCGCCAGTTGACGCGCGATGGTCAGGCCGAGGCCGGTGCCGCCGTAGTTGCGTGCCGTCGAGGCGCCCGCCTGGGTGAACGGCTCGAACATGTGCTCGAGCGCCGGCTGCTCGATGCCGATCCCGGTATCCGCGATGGCGATCGTGACGTGCGCCCGCCGGTGCTCGGGCAGCTCGACCGTGACCTCGACGCTGACCGATCCCCTGGCCGTGAACTTGATCGCGTTGCCCAGGAGGTTCATCAGGATCTGGCGGATCCGGCGATCGTCTCCGGAAACCCGCCGCGGCAGCGACTCGCCGAAGTGCAGATCGAGCGCGAGGCCCTTCGCTTCGGCCTGGACGCGCGCCGCGGCGCAGGTCTGCTCGATCGTGTCGCGCAGGTCGAAGTCGGCGAAGTCGAGCTCCATCCGCCCGGCCTCGATCTTCGAGAGGTCGAGGATGTCGTTGATGATGCTCATGAGGTGCTCACCGGAGCCGTTGAGCTGGCGGACGAGCTCCTGCTGGTTGTCGTCGAGCTCGGTATCGAGCAGGATCTCCGTGATGCCGAGGACGCCGTTCATCGGCGTGCGGATTTCGTGGCTCATGTTCGCGAGGAACGCGGACTTCTCGCTGGTCGCCCGGTGCGCGTCGGCGGCCTCGGATTCGAGCGCGCGGCGCTCGCGCTCGAGGTCGGCGCGAGCAAACGCCTCCTCGACGAGCTGGGTCGTCTGGCGCTGATGGATCGACCACATTCGCGAGTTCACCTCGCGCGCGGTCGCGAGCGCCCCGGATGGATCGCCGGCCGCCTCCTGGCTCGCGGCGAGCTCCTCGAGCGCGAGCATCAGCTCGTGATCGTCGTCGCTCTGCTCGGCGATCGCGACCGCGGTCGCCGCACTTTCGATTGCCTCGACGGGACGCCCGGCGGCGCGCAGGCAGCGCGCCGTTACCCATGCGAGCGCCGCGCGCTGGGCCATCTGCGCGACGTCCTCGAGCGGACCGCGCGCCGCGTCGAGCACGCCGAGCGCCTCATCGACGCGACCGAGCTCGCAGAGCGCTTCGGCGAGCACGCGGTGTGTCCCAAAGCGACGGTGCACCTCGGCTGGTGCCTGCGTGAGGAGCCGGCGCACGAGCGCCTCCGCGCGTTCGAGGAGAACCATCTCACCGTCCAGCCCGAGGCGCCGGCGGTGGCTCGCCGCGAGCAGAAGGGCGTCGGCGACGTTTTGGAGCTGGCGCCAGGTCCTGTCGGTGTCGTCAAGCTCCTCGGCCATCGCAAGCGCGTCTCCATATAGCTCGGCGGCGCGCTCATAGTCGAGGCACGAGTAGCAGTAGATTCCCAGCCGGTTGGTGATCTCGAGCCGCGGATCGGCCGGCCGGCAGCCAATCGAGAGCGAGGATGCACTTCGTAGCGAGCTCGGATGCAAGCGCGAGCTCGCCCAAACGGGAGGCGTGTGCCGAGGCGAGGCTCGCCGCCTCGACGGCAAGCTCGTCCTCGCCGGCCCGTTCGAAGAGCTTCAGCGCACTCTGGGCGTCGGCAACGACGTCCGTCGTGCGCCACTGGTTCGAGCGCAGGCGCGCCCGGCACATGAGCAGACGCCCGCGGTCGGCAGGATCCGCAGTGCCGGCAAGCGCCCGGTCGATCTCACCCTGGCAGGCGTCACGTTCCGCGGGCGTCGCCGCACGGGTGGCCCGGTCGTACAGAGCGTCGAAGTCGAATGTCATCTTGCCCCTGGTCCTGTATCGGCCGCGGCGCGCTGTAACTGCATAGCTGGCGCGGGTATTGAGCGGGTGTCTGGACGACCGGCGGGTCAGGCGGTGCGCGGGCTCGGACCCTCGCGCGCCGTAGAATCTCTCTGCATGCACGACGAAGCGACATTCCGTGTCAAGGCAGGCCTCGCCGAGATGCTCAAAGGTGGGGTGATCATGGATGTCGTCACGCCCGAGCAGGCGAAGGTCGCCGAGGATGCCGGCGCCTGCGCGGTGATGGCGCTCGAGCGCGTGCCGGCGGACATCCGCCGCGACGGTGGCGTCGCGCGCATGTCCGACCCGACGATGATCCGTGGCATCGAGGAGGCGGTCACGATCCCGGTCATGGCGAAGGCGCGGATCGGCCATTTCGCCGAGGCCCAGGTGCTCGAGGCACTCGAGGTCGACTACATCGACGAGTCCGAGGTGCTGACACCCGCTGATGAGGCAAACCACATCGACAAGTGGGCATTCAAGGTTCCGTTCGTCTGTGGCGCCACGAACCTCGGCGAGGCGCTGCGGCGGATCGGGGAGGGTGCCGCGATGATCCGCTCGAAGGGCGAGGCTGGAACCGGCGACATCGTCGAGGCGGTTCGCCACCTGCGCCAGATCACCGGCGAGATCCGCCGTCTCGCGACGCTCGACCCGGCTGAGCTCCCGGCGGCCGCCAAGAGCCTGCAGGCGCCGCTCGATCTCGTTCAGGAGGTCGCTCGCGCCGGGCGCCTGCCGGTCGTGATGTTCTGCGCGGGCGGCATCGCCACCCCGGCGGACGCCTCGCTCGTGATGCAGCTTGGCGCCGAGGGTGTCTTCGTCGGCTCCGGGATCTTCAAGTCAGAGGACCCGGCGCGTCGCGCGCGCGCGATCGTCGAGGCGACGACGCACTTTGCCGACCCCGAGCGCGTCGCCTCGGCCTCCGAGGGCCTTGGCGGCGCGATGGCGAGCCTCGAGTCGCGCAAGCTCCCCGAAGAGCAGCTGCTCGCGCCGCGCGGTTGGTAGGGGTACTCGCCCTCCAGGGCGACTTCGAAGCACACCGGCGGCTGCTCGACGGACTTGGAGCCGACTCGCGCGAGGTTCGCACCCCGGCCGACCTCGTGGGCCTGAGCGGATTGGTGCTCCCGGGCGGAGAGTCCACGACCATGACTTTGGGGGCTGTGCGCGAGGGGTTTGACCGCGCGCTGCCGGCCGCCGCCGCGCAAGGCCTGCCGATCCTCGCGACCTGTGCGGGGATGATCCTGCTCGACCAGGACCATCTCGGCGTGCTCGATATCCGAACGCAGCGCAACGCGTTCGGGCGCCAGATCCGCTCGTTCGAGTCCGAGGTGACGCTCGAGGGCTTCGGCGAACCCGTGCACGCGGTCTTTATCCGCGCCCCCTGGGTGGTCGAGCACGGTCCGTCCGTCGAGCCGCTCGGAGCGGTTGATGGCCACCTGATCGCCGTGCGTCAGGGCATGATCCTCGCGGTCGCGTTCCACCCCGAGCTCGCGGGGGAGACGCGCCTGCACAGCTGGCTGCTCGAGCAGGCCTGCTAGCCGTCGACGAGGCGCACATGCTCGTCGCCGAGAGCGCCACGTGCGCGCGCCGCGAGCCCGCCGTCGGCGGTCAGCAGCAGCGCTTCGTCGAGCGCCTCCGCGAGCGCGAGGTAGCACGCGTCGTAGGCGGTCAGCGCGCCGCGCAACGCCCAGACGCGGGCGCGCAGCGGTGCATGCGGGTAGCGAACGAGTCGCAGCGACTCCAGGTCGGCGACTGCCTCGCTCGCGCGACGCTCGCCGATCTCGCCCCGCGCGACGAGCCGGCGCAGCGCGTTGAGCGTCTCCGGCTCGATCAGCTCGGGGGCGTGCAGCAACTCCTCGTCGCGGCCAGCGAGGGCGGCTTGCATTGCTGCGAGCGCGGGTGCTCGGCCGAGCAGGAAGTCCGTGAGAACAGATGCGTCGAGGACGATCAACGCCGATCGCGGTCGTCTCGAATCACAGCTGCGCTCGACGGGCCGGTGTAGGGCTCGCGCTGCGAGATCCGTTCGGCAAGCTCCGCGACGGTAGGCAGGCGCGCGATCTCGCTGATCCGCTGGAGCAGGAAGTCGTTCAGCGACTGCCCGCGCAGAGCGGCCTTCGCCTTCAGCTTGCGGTGTACATCGTCCGGTACGTCGCGAACCTGGACGTTTGCCATGCGCGTAATGATATCAGTGCGCATTGGCAGCATGCATCGTGCTAGCGACCCAGGCAACCTCACGGGTATCACCCCGATGGCGTCCGCGATCTAGAGCACCGTCGGATCGGCGCCGGGATCGAGATCTTGGCCACCCTTCGAGATCTTCATGCGCTGCCTCATGCGCATGAAGATCATCATGACCTACCGTCGCACGAGCCAAACCGTCGCGGCGACCAGAGCGAGGGCGAGGGCGAGGAAGATCGCCGTCTCGAGCCCCTGGAGGGGCCAGTAGTGGCTCGGCGGTTGGTAGGTGACGAGCTCGCGCAGCTGGTGCGAGAGCCGGCTCATGCAGCTCGTGAACAGGCCACCTGGAGCCGGGATCGCGTGGTGGGCCCCCGGCGGAGGGCCGACGGCCGTGCCGATCTGCGGGCATAGCGTGTGTAGCAGGTGACGGATATGGCCCGGGCTTGCTGTGCCGCCGCCGGGTTCGACGAACCTGCCGGAGACGACCCAGGCATTGGCGATCGCCGGGGCCGTGGCAAAGAGCGTCGCGCCGCCGGGACCGGCCGTGATACCGGTGTTCGCCCCGCCGAGCGCTTGCAGCGTATGCGCGGTGGGTAGGAGCTGAGGGCGCAGCCAAAGCGTGAACGCGATCCGCACCACGATGAACGTCACGAGCGTCGTCGCCATCGCCGGCAGGGTGCGACGCAGCAGCGCGCCGGCGGCGAGTCCGAGGGCGAAGGCGAAGCCGGCGTAGCCGATCGCGACGATCCCGCGCTCGCCGAAGACGCTCGGGTCGAAGCGGTCCATGTTGAACTTGTCGAGCGGTGCGTACCACCAGCTGACGAGCCAGCTGGCAAGCCCGGCGGCGACAAGCGCGGCGAGGCCGACGAACGCCGCCTTGACCGCGAGCCAGCGCGTGCGCGTGACGCTCTGGGTCCAGGCGAGGCGGTAGGTTCCCGTTTCGAGCTCGCGGGCCAAGAGCGGCGCCCCCCAGAAGATGCCGAGCAGCGCCGGGAACGACGACGAGCGCCGGTCCGAGCAGCGCGCTGAGGATTCGCTCATGGCCGCCGAACGCGGTCATCGTCGGGTACGGGCAGCCGCCGTACGCGCTACAGCCCGAGATGTGGCTCGCGTCGTAGACGTGGCGCAGGTGCTCGCCGGTGAGAACGATCAGTAGCGCAAGCGCCGCGAGCGCGGCGAGGGTCGCGATCGCCTGTGCGCGAAACTGGCGCCAGGCCAGCCAGATCATCGATCGCTCCGCGTCAGCTCGGCGTCCGGCAGCCGGGCGGCCCATGTAGGCGAGGACGATGTCCTCGAGGCTGACCTCCTGGACAGTCCACGCGGGGTCGAGGATCGCCTCGTCGGTGCGTATGAGCATCGTGCTCTGGCGCTCGGTATGGGTCTCCTCGATCACCTGCTGGCTGGCAGGGATGCGTGAGGGCGCGCGGCGCGGCCCGATCAGGCGGCGATGGTTTGCGAGCAGCTCGTCGACCTCGCCGGCGAGCTGGAGGCGACCCTCGGCGAGCAGGATCAGGTAGTCACAGACGCGTTCGAGGTCAGCGATCAGATGCGAGGAGAGAACGACGCTGACCTCGTGCTCGGCCGTGAACTCCATCAGGCTCTGGAGGAACTCGCGCCGCGCCAGCGGATCGAGGCTCGCGACTGGCTCGTCGAGCACGAGCAGCTCCGGGCGCTTGGCCACAGCGAGCGTCAGCGCGAGCTGCGCGCGCTGGCCGCCCGAGAGCGTGCCCGCGCGCTGTGAGCGGTCGAGGCCGAGGCGCTCGATCCGTGCCTCGGCAAGCGCAGCGTCCCAGTGCGGGTTGAGCGCGGCACCGAAATGGAGGTGGTCGGCGATGCTCAGCGACCCGTACAGCGGTGTCTCCTGCGCGAGGAAGCCGACTCGGGCAAGCTGCTCGGCTCGCGCCACGACCGGTTCGCCGAGCACCGCGATCGAGCCGGCGGTCGGCTCGAGCAGCCCGACCGCGAGGTGCAGCAGCGTTGTCTTGCCCGCGCCATTGGGACCGACGAGCCCGGCGACGTGCCCGGCGGGCAGCTCAACCGTGCAGCCCTGCGAGCGCCCAGCGGCGACCGTAGCGCATGCCGAGCCGCTCCGTGGCGAGCGCCGTGCTCAAGCTACTTCTTCGATCCGGGCGCCTCGAAACGCGTCGCGAAAGAGCGCCTCGATCGACTCGTCGTCAAGTCCGGCACGGCGCGCTTTGAGAAGCCAGCCGCGCAGCTCCCGCCGCAGCGGCGCGTGCGCGGCAATCGCCGGGTCGGCGAGCGAGCGCTGTCACGAACGTGCCGACGCCGGGGCGGGCCGCCACGAGCCCGGCATGCTCGAGCTCACGGTAGGCCTTGAGCACGGTGTTCGGGTTGATCGCGAGCCGCGCCACAACGTCCTTGACCGTCGGCAGCTGGTCGCCCTCGCGGAGCAGTCCGAGGCGCAGCGCGTGGCGAACCTGCTGGACGATCTGCGCGTAGGGGGACACGCCCGAGCGCGAGTCGAGATGGAACTCGATCAACTCGAGGCCTCCATTACACTAGGAGCCTAGCACAATAGTGTGCCGCGAAACCCGCCAGGGCCAAATGCGCGATGCGCCATACTCGACGGGTGCGGATTGCCGTGGCCGCGGATGAGCTGACCGGGATTGCCGTGATCCTCCCGGTGGAATTGGGGGAGCGGGGCCACGAACTGTTGCTTCACGGCGCGCTCACCGACGGCGAGCAGCCCGACTGGGCGCTGAGCTCTGCCGCCGCCGCTCGCGAGGTCGTCGATGGCGCCGCCGATCAGGCGATCGTCTGCTGCTGGACCGGCACCGGCGCCGCGATCGCCGCGAACAAGATTCCCGGCGTCCGCGCGGCGCTGTGTCACGACGCCGTAGCCGCGGCCGGAGCGCGCCGCTGGAACGATGCGAACGTCCTCGCGCTGAGCCTGCGCTCGACCGCCGACGCAGAACTTGCGGAGATCCTCGACGCCTGGTTCTCCACGCCGCCAAGCGACAAGCAGGCCGACCTCGAGAGCATCGCCCACCTCGACACGCTCGAGGCCCGCGAGGGGCTCTAAGGCTCCTCTCATCTTCGATCGGATATACGGGTGGAGCATGTGCGCCGCAGTGCAGGTCGGCGAGGCGCTCGCCGACTCGGTAACGGTCCTTCGCGATGCGCCCGCGGTCCCGGTCGGGACGCCCGCCCGGGCGCTGCGGCGTGCCGTCGAGCAGCTGCGCGGGCTGCAGCACGTCGATGGCTGGTGGAAGGGCGAGCTCCAGACGAACGTGACGATGGACGCCGAGGACCTGCTGCTGCGCGAGTTCCTCGGCATCCGCACCGACGCGGTCGCGCGCGAGGCGTGCGAGTGGATCCGTAGCCAGCAGCTGGCGGACGGCCAGTGGGCGAAGTTCTACGGCGGCCCGGGCGATCTCTCGACGACGATCGAGGCCTACGTCGCGCTGCGCCTCGGCGGCGACCCGCCAACGACGCCGAGCACATGCGCGCGGCCGCCGAGCGGATCCGCGCTGCGGGCGGGCTCGAGCGTGCGCGCGTCTTCACCCACGTCTGGCTCGCACTGTTCGGGCTCTGGTCGTGGGAGCAGATCCCGGTCGTGCCGCCCGAGCTGATGCTGCTGCCGCCGTGGATCCCGCTGAACATCTACGACTTCGCCTGCTGGGCGCGCCAGACAGTCGTCGCGTTGACGCTCGTCTCCGCGCAGCGCCCCGTCCGGTCGCTTGGCTTCGCGACCCCGGAGCTGCACGGGCCACAGCCGTGGCAGCCACCGCGCGCCACGACCTGGCGTGCGCGCCTGCTCCTCGCGGCGGACCGCCTGCTGCACCTCTACGAGCGCCATCCGGTGCGGGCGCTGCGCGAGCACTCCGCGCGCCGCGCCGAGCGCTTCATCGTCGCGCGCCAGGAAGCCGACGGATCGTGGGGCGGAATCCAGCCGCCGTGGGTCTACTCGCTGATTGCCCTGCACCTGCGTGGCTATCCGATCGAGCACCCGGTGATGCGGGCCGGTCTCGAGGGGCTCGAGCGCTTCACGATCCGCGACCGTGACGGCCGCCGACTGGAGGCCTGCCAGTCGCCCGTCTGGGACACGGCGCTCGCGCTGATCGCGCTCGCTGACGCCGGCGCCCCGCCCGATGACCCGGCGATCGCCAAGGCCACCGGGTGGTTGCTTGACGAGCAGGTCCTCGTCAAAGGCGACTGGTCGGTGCGACGCCCGAGGCTTGCCCCCGGCGGCTGGGCCTTCGAGTTCGCCAACGACAACTATCCCGACGTCGACGACACCGCGGAGGTCGTGCTCGCACTGCTACGCGCCGAACATCCCGATCGCGCGCGGCTCGAGCGCGCGATCGAGCTCGGCGTCCGCTGGACCGAGGGGATGCGCTCGAGCGACGGCGGCTGGGGTGCGTTCGACGCGGACAACACGCGGCCCGTGATCCGTGAGCTGCCGTTCTGCGACTTCGGCGAGGTCATCGACCCGCCGAGCGCCGACGTGACCGCACACGTGCTCGAGATGCTGGCGGCCTTCGGCGAGCCCAACAGCGAATACGCGCAGAGCGCGCTTGCGCTGGCTGAGCGACAACCAGGAGCCGGACGGGTCCTGGTTCGGGCGCTGGGGAGTCAACTACGTGTACGGGACCGGGGCCGCCGTCCCGGCGCTGATCGCGGCCGGCGTCTCCGCGCGCGATCTGCGCGTCCGCCGCGCGGTGCGCTGGCTCGAAGAGCACCAGAACGCCGACGGCGGCTGGGGTGAGGACATTCGCTCCTACTTCGAC
Source organism: uncultured Solirubrobacterales bacterium (assembly GCA_963773395.1). Taxonomy (GTDB): domain Bacteria; phylum Actinomycetota; class Thermoleophilia; order Solirubrobacterales; family Solirubrobacteraceae; genus Palsa-513. The sequence continues at coordinate 499,102 of CAVZAY010000002.1, forward strand.
CGCGAATGGGCCGGTCGCGGCGCGAGCACCGCTTCGCAGACCGCCTGGGCGCTGCTCGCCCTGCACGCGGCGGGCGAGCACTCCGACGCGGTTCGCCGCGGGCTGCTCTATCTCGTCGACACGCAACGGCCCGACGGGACTTGGGATGAGCCGTACTTCACGGGCACCGGCTTCCCGTCGGACTTCTACATCAACTACCACCTCTACCGGCTCGTTTTTCCGATCATGGCGCTGGGGCGCTACACGCGATGAGCGCCGTGCTCGAGACCGCACCGCGCACGCGTAGCCTCGTCGTGCTGACGCCGATGGGGGTCGAGGCGCGCGCGGTGCGCTCCGGCGCCCCGTGGGCGCGCGTCGAGCAGTTCGGCGTCGGGCCACGCAACGCCGAGCGCTCTGCGTGGCTTGCCCAGGACTCCGCCAGCGCGGTCGTGATCGCCGGCTTCGCGGGCGCGCTGCGACGACGCGCTCGAGCCGGGCGACGTCGTGCTCGCGAGCGAGCTGCGCAGCGCGGACGGCACGGTCGAGCTGCGCCAACCCGGCAATCCTCGCCGGCATCCTGCGCCGCGGCGGCCTGCGCGTCCATACCGGGCCGATTCACTGCTCGCCGCGGATCGTTCACGGCGCGGCGCGGCGCGAGCTCGCCGGGCGCGGGGCGATCGCGGTCGACATGGAGTCCTCGTGGATCGCAGGCAGGGCCACGGCGTGCCCGCTCGTGACCCTGCGCGTCGTGTCCGACAGCACGAGCCACGAGCTGTACCGCCCGATCCGCGCGGCCTCGGGAGCGCTCGCCGCGTACCGCTCGCTGCGCCGCGCCGCCGGCCTGCTCGAGGAGTGGGTCGAGCTGCTCGGCGAGCGCGACGTCGTCCTTGGCGCGCCGCGCGCATCGTGCGCGGGCGTCGTGCGCGCCGTCGACATCGTCCGCGGCGCACTCGCGGAGCGCGGCGCTCCGATCTACGTGCGAAAGCAGATCGTGCACAACGTCCACGTCGTGCGAGAGCTCGAGGCGCTCGGCGCTGTGTTCGTCGAGGAGCTCGACGAGGTCCCGCACGGCGCGACCGCGATCTTCTCCGCCCACGGCGTCTCACCGGCTGTCCGCGCCGAGGCCCGCGAGCGCGGGCTGGACGTGATCGACGCGACCTGTCCGCTCGTGGCAAAGGTCCACGCGGAGACGCGGCGCTTTGCCCGCGAGGGCTTCGACATCGTCCTGATCGGGCACGAGGGCCACGAGGAAGTCGAGGGAACCTACGGCGAGGCGCCCGAGCGCGTCCAGGTGATCGCGTCGGCGGAGGAGGTCGTGAACGTCGAGGTCGACGACCCGAGGCGAGTCGCCTACCTCACGCAGACGACGCTGGCCGTCGATGAGACCAACCGCGTCGTCGAACGCCTGCGCGAGCGCTTTCCGCTGCTGGCCGGGCCCGCATCCGACGACATCTGCTACGCGACGCAGAACCGCCAGGACGCCGTCCGGGCCCTGGCGGGCGAGTGTGACATCGTTCTCGTCGTGGGCTCGCAGAACTCATCGAACTCGCAGCGACTCGTCGAGGTCGCCGAGCGTGCCGGTTGTCCGGCCGCGCTCGTCGAGCACGCCGAGGACATCCGGCCAGACCTGCTCGCCGGCGCGCTTCGGGTTGGCCTGACCGCTGGCGCCTCCGCGCCCGAGCAGCTTGTCGAGGGCGTCGTCGGCGCGCTCGCGGGGCTCGGGCCTGTCACGTGCGAGCAGCGCACCGTCGCGACCGAGACGATCCGCTTCAAGCTGCCGCCGAACGTCGCGAGCAACGCATGACCGTCCCGCTACGCCAGAGCATGGCGGTCGGCGGCTACATCGCCCGCCAGAAACTGGCCAAGCGCGAACGCTTCCCGCTGATCGTCGAGCTCGAGCCGCTCTACCAGTGCAACCTCGAGTGCGCGGGCTGCGGCAAGATCCAGCACCCGGACCACATCCTGCGCCAGCGCATGCCGGTCGATCAGGCGATCGCCGCGATCGAGGAGTCGGGCGCGCCGATGGTTTCGATCGCCGGCGGCGAACCGCTGATCCACCCCGAGATCGACGAGATCGCGCGCGAGCTGATCAAGCGCAAGCGCTACATCTACCTCTGCACCAACGCGATCCTGATGGAGCGCAAGCTCGACCTCTTCGAGCCGAGTCGCTACTTCGCCTGGGCTGTGCACATGGACGGGCTGCGCGAGCGCCACGACGAGTCGGTCTGCCGCGACGGCGTCTTCGACAAGGCGGTTGCCGCGATCAAGACGGCGAAGGAGCGCGGCTTCCGCGTGACGACCAACACGACCTTCTTCACGCACGATTCACCGGACACCGTGCGCCAGGTGCTCGACTTCCTCAACGACGAGCTCGCGGTCGACGCGATGATGATCTCGCCCGCCTATGCCTACGAGAAGGCGCCCGATCAGGAGCACTTCCTCGGCGTCAAGCAGACCCACGAGCTGTTCCGCGCCGCCTTCGCGAACGGCGCCCGCAAGCGCTGGCGCCTGAACCACTCGCCGCTGTTCCTCGACTTCCTCGAGGGCAAGGTCGACTACTCCTGCACCGCGTGGGGCATCCCGTCCTACTCGATCTTCGGCTGGCAGCGCCCGTGCTACCTGATGAGCGACGGCTACGTCGAGACCTACAAGGAGCTCGTCGAGACGACCGACTGGGACAAGTACGGCCGCGGCCGTGACCCGCGCTGCGCGAACTGCATGGCTCACTGCGGCTACGAGCCGACCGCCGCGCTCGCGACCGCGTCCTCCGCGCGCGAATCGATCCGGGCGCTCGTCAGCTCGCGCCAATGGCTCCCGAGCCGGCGCCCGAAGCCACCCCAACCGCCGCACGACGGGCCGCCGCCGCGGGAGCTCGTCGAGCTCCCGATGGCCTGAATCAGCAGTCGGCGAGCGCGTCCAGCGCCTGGCACAGCTCCGCGCGGCGCGCCGGCGCAAGCCGCCCGACGCGGGCGGTCAGCAGGCGACGGCTGAGCGGCAGGAGGTTGTCGAACGAGGCCACGCACGGCTCCCGCAAGCCCTCGTCCGGACCGAGCGCGACCTCGGTCGGAATCCCGCGCACGGTTCGCGTGATCGGCGCCACGACGACGCGCGCAAGAACGCCGATCGCGTCGCTGCGAGTGACGACGAGCACCGGGCGGCGCCTGTCCTCCGCCTCTGCCCACCAGACCTCGCCCTGACGTGGCGCGCTCACCACGGCTCCTCGGCGATCATCGCCACGCCGAGCAGTTGCGTCCATGCGACGTCGTCCCCGGCCTGGGGGACGCGCTCGTAGCCGGCGACGATCGCACGCCCGATCGCGGCTCTCCGCTCGTGCTCCACGACGAGCTCCAGGCCTGCCCGGACCGCATCCGAGCGCGATGCGAAGGTACCGCCGCTCACGAGCCCATCCACCGACGCAGCAAGGCTCCTCCGGGACACGCACGACGAACTGCTCCGCCATGCGATTAGCATAGCGCTTTGCAATGCGATCCCCGCGTGGTCGCGTTAGACGAGGAACGGGATGAGCATCTTCGTCCGCGCGCGGTAGTTCGCATAGGCGTCGGGAAATTCGCGCTGCATCGTTTGCTCCTCGACGCGTGCTGAGTACACGAACCTCACGGTGAGCGCGCCGAATGGGATCAGCGCGTACAGGCTTGCGGCAAGCGCGGTGCCAAGCACCGCGAGGAGGATGCCCGAGTAGATCGGATGGCGGATGCGGCTGTAGGGACCCGATGTGACGAGCTCGGGCTCGTCCTTCGTGGTCATCGGCATGCCCCAATTGCGCCCGAGGTGAACGCGCGCCCAGACTGCCAGGGAGAGTCCGCCGAGGAAGAGCGCCGTCCCGAGCACGGCAATGGGAACGTTTGTCAAGGTGCCGGCGCCGGGGTGCACGGCGCGCACGACGATGAACGTGATCGCCAGGATCGCAAACGTCGACCCGCGTGCGCGCAGGTCGCGACGCGTTCCCGGCTTGGCGCTGGCGGCCGCGATCACCCAGGAGACCCAGAAGACGGCCCAGGTGATGTAGATGACCGTGTGGAGTGTGGCCATGTCTCAGCCGCGGCGCATCAGGCGGCCGACGGCGGCCATCAGCTCATCGGTCTTCGCGTTGCGCTCGGTGGGGGCGGCGCCGAGCACGCAGTGGTGGGCGTGATCGTCGAGCAGACCGAGCGCCACCTTGTCGAGCGCGGCCTGGACCGCGTGGATCTGGGTTAGGACGTCGATGCAGTAGCGCTCCGCGTCGACCATTCGCTCGATCCCGCCAATCTGGCCGGCGATGCGGTGCAGGCGTGCGATCAGCTGGTCCTTGGTCGCCGAGTAGCCGCGCGCCGGTTGTTGATACCCCATGGGGGTATCATACCGAGCGTGGACGTCGTCTGGCACGGACTTCGCGACACGCTGCTGATGGCGTGGGAGGTCTGGTGGGCGCTCGTCTTCGGCTTCGCGATCTCGGCCGCGGTGCAGGCGTGGGTGCCGCGCGAGCGGATCGAGGCTTCGCTCGGTGGGAGCGGTCCGGCGCGCGGTCCTGCGGGCCACGGGGCTCGGCGCCGCATCTTCGTCCTGCTCGTATGCGGCGGTTGCGATCGCCAAGAGCCTCTTTCAAAAGGGAGCTTCGGCGGCGAGCGCCCTCGCCTTCCAGTTCGCCTCGACGAACCTCGTCTGGGAGCTCGGGCTCGTGCTCTGGACGCTGATCGGCTGGCAGTTCACGCTTGCCGAGTACGTCGGCGGCCTCGTGATGATCGCCTTGATGGCGCTGTTGCTGCGCCTGTTCGTAACGCCGCGGCTCGAGGCCGGCGCGCGCGAGCACGCGCGCACAGCTACGGCCGGGCACGAGCACCACAGTGTCGGCGGGCGAATGCGCCTGCGCAGCATCGACTCCTGGTCTGACGTCGCGTACAACTTCCGCGGCGACTGGCAGATGCTCTACAAGGAGATCGCCGTCGGCTTCCTGCTTGCCGGCTTCGCCGCCCAGATCCCGCGCGCCACGCTGCGCGAAGCCTTCCTGACGAGCTCCCCACACGCCGTGCAGGTGCTGTGGGGCGCGCTGATCGGGCCGCTGATCGCGGTCGCCAGCTTCGTCTGCTCGATCGGCAACGTGCCGCTCGCGGCCGTCCTGTGGAGCGGCGGGATCAGCTTCGCCGGCGTCGTCGCCTTCCTCTTCGCCGACCTCGTGATCGCGCCGATCATCGCGATCTACCGCAAGTACTACGGCTGGCGCTACGCGCTCGCGATCACCGCGCTGATGGGGGTGACGATGATCGTGGCCGCGATCATCGTCGACCTCGCTTTCAGCGGTCTGGGATTGATCCCGGCCGTGCGGCCGACGCACGCGAACGTGTTTGGTGCCGTGCGGGCCAACTACAAGCTCGTGCTCAACCTGATCGCCGGCGTGGTGTTCGTGGTGGCGTTCGTGCTGACCGTGCGCCGCGGCGCGACAGACCCCGTCTGCGGGATGCAGGTGGATCGTCGCCGGGCGCTGCGCGCGACGGTCGGCGGACGCAGCTACTACTTCTGCTGCGACGGCTGCCGCGAGCGCTTCGAGCGTGAGGCCGGCCTACCCACCTAGTGCCGGCGCGAGGCCGGATCGGTCTGAACCGCCGTCCAAGGCTATCGTTAGCTAGCGTGGGAAGGCCGCGAGTGCTGCTCGCTGATGATGATCAAGCGGTTCGCGCGCTGCTGGCGGCGACGCTCGCGCGCGACTTCGAGATCGTCGCCGAGGCCACCGATGCGATCGAGGCGATCGCGCTCGCGCGCAAGCACCGTCCCGATGCGGCGCTCGTCGACCTGAACATGCCCGAGGGCGGTGGCCGCGTTGCCGTCCCGGGGATTCTCGCCGCCTCGCCGAAAACAGCGATCGTCGTGATCTCGGGCGATGAGGAGGACTCGATCGTGCGCGAGCTCATGATCGCCGGCGCGGTCGCCTACGTACGTAAGGGCACCGACCCGCGCGAGACGCTCAGCCGGGCGATCGTCGCGCACAAGGACACGCGCTACAACCTGTAGCCAAGGGGCGCCCGGCGGATGGCGCGCTGATTAGCGAGGCACGCGGGCGCCGGCCTGCCGGGGCTGCTCTGGCGGTCGGCGAGTTGGTCCTCCCCGTAGGGCTCGTGACGCCCGTGGGGGCGAGCCGCGACAATCCACACATGCGGGTGCTTGTCGTCGAGGATGAGGAGAAGCTTGCGAGCCTGCTTCGACGCGGGCTTCGCCGTGCGGGGATGGCCGTCGACGTGGCCCGCGACGGCGAAGGTGCGCTGACGCGCGCGACGAGCACGGACTACGACGTGATCCTGCTCGACGTGATGCTCCCCGGCCGCGACGGGGTGGAGCTGTGCCGGATGCTGCGCGAGCGCGACGTGTGGGCGCCGACGCTGATGCTGACGGCGCTCGGCGAGGTCGAGGACCGCGTCCGCGGGCTCGACGCGGGCGCCGACGACTACCTGACGAAGCCGTTCAGCTTCGAGGAGCTGCTCGCGCGGATCCGCGCCCTCACGCGGCGCTCGGTCGGGCCGCGCTCGGCGATCCTGAGCGTCGCCGATCTGCGCCTCGACCCGGCTGCGCGGCGGGCGTGGCGCGGTGAGGTGGAGCTCGCGCTGACCGCGCGCGAGTTCGCGCTGCTCGAGGCGTTCATGCGCCGTCCGGGGGAGGTCCTGAGCCGCTTCGACCTGCTCGAGCACGTCTGGGACGAAAGCTATGAGAACCGCTCGAACGTGATCGAGGTCTACGTCGGATACCTGCGCGACAAGGTGGACCGCCCGTTCGGGTGCAACTCGCTCGAGACCGTGCGCGGCTGCGGGCTACCGGCTGCGCCAGGAGGAGCAGGTAATCGCGTGATCGCGCGCTTCGAAGCGTGGTTCGCGCGGCTATCGATCCGCCTCAAGCTGACGCTCGCGTTCGCGGGCGTGTCGGCTGTGCTGCTCGGCGGGCTCGCGCTCGCGCTCTACTTCTCCTTCGAGGTCGGCCTCGACGACGGGATCAACCGCTCGCTGTACACCCGCGCGGCCGAGCTCGGAGCACTCGAGCGGCCAGCGAAGCCGACGCTCGCCGCGCGGCCACCGCTCGCGGAAAGCTCAGGCGCGTTCGCGGAGATCCTGAGCGCGCGCGGCACGGTGCTCGACGCGACCGCCGGCCTGCGCCACACGCCGCTGCTGGACGCGCGCGAGATCGCGGCGCTGCACGGCTCGACGCTGCTCAGCGGCCGCGGCAACTCGCGGCTGCTGGCGCGACCGCTGCGCGACGCCCATGGCGAGGTCCTCGTCGTCGGCGCTTCGCTGGCGCAGCGCGACCACGCGCTCAACGTGCTCGGTGACCTGCTCTTCTTCGGCGGCCCGCTGATGCTCCTGTTGAGCTCGGGCGCCGCCTACCTCGTCGCCGCCAACGCGCTCGCGCCGGTCGAGCGCATGCGCCGGCGCGCCGCCGAGATCTCGGGCGGGGAGCGCGACGCCCGCCTGCCGGTGCCGGCGTCGAGCGATGTCCTGACTCGCCTCGGAGAGACGCTGAACGCGATGCTCGGACGCGTCAGCGACGCGGTCTCGCGCGAGCGCGCGCTCGTCTCGCACGCGAGCCACGAGCTGCGCACGCCGCTCACGGTTCTCAAGCTCGAGCTCGAGCTCGCGCTCGACCCCGAGCGCACCCGCGAGGAGATGGCCGACGCGCTGCGCTCAGCCGTCGAGGAGGTCGACCGGCTGACCCGCCTTGCCTCCGACCTGCTCATCATCGCGCGGGCCGGCGAAGGCCAGCTGCCGGTGCGCCCGCAGGTGGTCGACGTCGCGGTGATGCTGCGCGCGAGCGCGGAGCGCTTCGACCGGATCGCGCGAACCGAAGGGCGCACGATCCGCACCGACATGCCCGATTCGCTCGTCGTCGCGCTCGACCCCGACCGCCTCGAGCAGGCGCTCGACAACCTGCTGACGAACGCCCTGCGCCACGGCTCCGGCACGATCGAGCTCGAGCTGCGCGAGCGCGACGGTGCCGTCGAGTTGCACGTGTTCGATGAAGGGCCGGGATTCCCAGAGGAGTTCCTCCCGCACGCGTTCGAGCCCTTCACGCGCGCCGAGGCCTCGCGCACAGGCGAGGCGACCGGTCTCGGCCTCTCGATCGTGCGCGCCATCGCCGAGGCGCACGGCGGTAGCGCCGGCGCCGGCAACCGCACGGGAGGCGGAGGTCACGTGTGGGTGCTGCTGCGCCCCGCGGAGCTCGCGCCGGACACGCGAGCGCACCGGAGCGCGATGGCGCCCGCGAGCCGGCGATGAGCGACCCGCCTGGCGCCGGCGGACCATATGCTGGCCCACTGGTGCGATCGCGGACCGTCGCAATCGACGAGCTGACGAGCAGCGACATCGCTGCGTGGTCAGACTGCGCCGCGCGCTCGCTCGAGCCGAACCCGTTCTTCGAGCCGGCGTGGCTGCTGCCGGCGCTCGAACATCTCGGCGCGGCGGACGCGCCCGTGCTAGTCCTCGTCGAACGCAACGGATCGGTCGAATGCTGCCTTCCGCTCGGGGAGGTTGGGATCGACGAGGAGGCTTGTGGTGACGGCCCGCGGCGCTCATCGCTGACGACGATGGTCGCGCCGGACGCGCTCGCTCTGGGAACCCCGCTCGTCACCGAGCAAGGCGGCGGTGAGGCCGCGGCGTGCGCCGTCGCTGAGCTCGTGCACGAAGCGCTCCGGCGCGGGGCGGAGCTCGTCGACATGGAGTGGGTCGGCTGCGCCGGCCCGGTCGCCCGCCTGCTGCACGACGCGGCGGCGGAGCAGGGCGTGGCGCTGGTCGAGTTCGATAGCTGGGAGCGAGCGTTTCTGCGCCGGCGTGCGGGCGAGGAGGCCTACTGGCTCGCGAATATCGGCAAGCACCGCCGGCGCACGATCCGCCAGCACCGCAACCATCTCGATCTGGCGCCGGCGGGCACTCCAGCGTGCGCGTGAGGACCGATCGGGACGCCGTCGCCGACTTCCTCGCGCTCGAGGCTTCCGGCTGGAAAGGCAACGAGCCGCGTGGCCTTGCCTTCCAACGCAGCGAGGCGGGGGCGAGCTTCTTCGCGGCGGTCTGCGCGCACTACCTCGACGAGGGCCGCATGTGGTTCAGCTGCCCTGGAGGGTGAGGGCCAAACGATCGCGATGCTGTGCTGCGTACGTTGCGGCACGGGGACGTTCGCCTACCGTACGGCCTACGACGAGGCGTGGGCGCGGTTTGGGCCGGGCGTCGAGATCTTCCTCGCCGCGATGGAGCATTTCGACGCCGACACGGACGCCGCCTGGCTCGACAGCTGCGCCGCCCGCGAGAACGAGCACCTGCTCGGGCTGCTTCCCGACCGCAGGCCGCTCGCAACGTTCATGCTGCGCCCGCACGAGCCGTAGCGCGCCGTCGGCTCAGTCAGGCGCGGATCAGCGAGAGCACTTCGTCGCGCCGGCGCTCCATGTCCTCGCGCGAGACGAGCGACTCGAGGCACAGGCGCAGCAGCGGCTCGGTGTTCGAGGAGCGCACGTTGAAGTGCCAGTCGGGATAGTCGATCGAGATGCCGTCGAGCGTCGACTGCTCGGCATCCGAATAGCGCCGCGCGATCTCTGCGATCTTCGCCGGCGCATCGGCCACCTCGCTGTTGATCTCGCCCGAGATGAAGTACTTGTCGCGGAACGCGCGCACCAGCTCCGAGACCGGACGGCCCGCGCGCGCCGCGATCTCGAGCATCAACAGCGCCGGGATCGTGCCCGAATCGGCGCAGTAGAAGTCGCGGAAGTAGTAGTGCCCGGAGACCTCGCCGCCGAACAGCGAGCCCTCCTCGCGCATCCGGCGCTTGAAGAACGCGTGGCCGACGCGGTTCGGATAGGAGCTGCCGCCTTCGGCGGCAACGGTGTCGGCGACCGCGCGCGAGGCGCGCACGTCGTAGAGGATCGTCGCCCCCGGGTTCGAGCGCAGCAGGGTGCGCGCGAGCAGCGCGGTCATGAAGTCACCATCGATGAACTCGCCCCGCTCGTCGATGAAGAAGCAGCGGTCGGCGTCGCCGTCGAAGGCGATGCCGATATCGGCGCCCTCCGCCTTCACCTTGTCGATGATGAAGGCGCGGTTCTCCTCGAGCAGCGGATTCGGCTCGTGGTCGGGGAACTTGCCGTCGGGCTTCCAATAGGTCTCGACCAGCTCGAGGCCCATGCGCTCGAGGATCGGGCCGACCATCGGGCCGGCCATCCCGTTGCCGCCGTCGAGGACGACGCGCAGGCCCTTGATCGCGTTCGGATCGACGAAGCGGATGACCGCATCATCGAAGCCGCGGCGCCACTCGGCGCGCTCCTGGCTGCCGCCGCCCGGTGCCCGCCCGAGACCTGCCTCGACCTTGCGACGGACCTCGTCGATGCCGGCATCGCCCGAAAGCGGCAGCGCACCACGACCGACGAGCTTCGCGCCCGTGTACTTCGCCGGGTTGTGCGAAGCGGTGCAGACAAGCCCACCGTCCAGCCCGCGCGCTCCGACCAGCCAGTAGAGGACCTCGGTCGCGGCCTCGCCCGCGTCCATCACGTGCACGCCCTCGCCCATCAGGCCGGTCTTGTAGCGCTCGGCCAGCTCGGGTGAGCTCAGGCGCATGTCGTGGGCGAGCGCGATACCCAGGTCGCGTGGCTGCTTCCCCGCCTGCTCGGCGAGCACGCGCGCGAACGCGCGCGCGATCTCCTCGGCGAGATCGCCATCGATCTGCTCGCCGTAGATCCCGCGGATGTCGTAGGCCTTGAAGATCGACCGGTCGAGATACATGCCCGTCAGGGATCGTATGGGGTGGCACCGGCGGCGCGCGTCGATCCCGCGCCAAACCTCCACGCGCCGACCTCGCGCTCCGGAAGAGCGTCGGTCGCGCCGCATCGCGCCACCCCAAAGCCTGATCCCTAGAATCGGACGCATGTCGGGACACAGCAAATGGGCGGGCATCAAGCACAAGAAGGCGATCGTCGACGCGCGGCGCGGACAGCAGTTCACGAAGCTCGCGCGGGCGATCACGGTCGCGGCGCGCGAAGGCGGCGGCGAGGTCGATGCGAACGCGGCGCTCGCGAACGCCGTGCAGAAGGCGAAGGACGCGTCGATGCCGAAGGACAACATCGAGCGCGCGATCGCGAAGGGCGCGGGCGCGGGCGCCGACGCCGACGCGATCGAGACCGTCCTCTACGAGGCCTACGGGCCGGGCGGCGTCGCGCTGCTGATCGAGGCCTACACGGACAACCGCAACCGGACGGGCGCGGATGTGCGCCACCTGCTCTCGCGCGCCGGCGCGAGCCTCGGCGAGCCCGGGAGCGTCGGCTACCTGTTCGAGAAGCGGGGCGTCGTCGTCGTCGATGGCGCGCGCTACGGCGAGGAGGACCTGCTGGCGGCCGTGGAGGCGGGCGCGCTCGACATCGAGGCCGACGAGGACGTCCTCGAGGTCGTCGCCGAGCCGGGGGACTTGAGTGCGGTGCGGGCTGCTTTGGAGGCGGCGGGGATCGAGATCGAGCGGGCGGAGCTCGAGCAGCGCCCGACTGTGCGCATCGAGATCGGCGAGGAGGACGCCAAGCGCCTGTTCCGCCTGATCGAGTCGCTCGAGGACAACGACGACGTCGGCGCCGTGCACTCGAACTTCGACGTCTCGGACGAGGTGCTGGAGCGCGTCGCGGGCTAGGAGCTCGGGGCGGCGGTCGCGGGATTACCGGGACCGGTAGATGTCGCGGCGGTGGCCGATCGCGATGACGCGAACGGTGTCGCTCGTCCTCGAGCAGCTCGTAGATGATCCGGTAGGGGCCGCGGGTCTCGAGCCGACGCAGCGGCCTTCGTGTTCGAGTACCAGCCGCTTGCCAAGGCGCCTGGGGTTATCGGCGATCGCGTCGAGTGTCTCGAGAACTGCCGCCGCGAGCGTGATCGGGAGCCGATCGAACTGGCGGCGCGCCGGTGCCAGCACGACGACTCGCCAGCGGTGCGTCTGTCACTGTACTGGCTGCTTGCCGGTGCGCGAGGTCGGCCCTCAGCTCCTCGAGCGGCGCGCCCGCGTCTCCCGCCGCGGCGTCTTTGTCGCTCTGGCGGACCTGGGCCATCAGCGACCGGTCGGACATGATCGCGAGCGTCGCTCCTCGCAGGCTCTCGAGGTCATCGGTGCTGACCAGCACCGCCGCCGGCCGGCCGTTGCGCGTCATCGATCACCCGATCCTGCTGGCTGGCAACACGATCCACGATCTCGGAGAACCGAGCCTTGACGGTCGCGAGCGGCAACGTCTGGCCGGCATGACCAGAATTATAGCCACGATCGGACCGGACCTGTACGAAAGCCACATCCTTCCTCAGCACCGATCCGACCCTCGCCCGGACCGGTCCGGCGCAGGCGTCCGGGCCGCCGCGCAGAATCACGGATCGAACAGATGATCGTGCTGGGAATCGATCCGGGCCTTGCGAACACCGGCTACGGCGTCGTCGCGCGCCGCGGCGGACGCCTGGTCGCGCTTGACGGCGGTGTGATCGAGACCGCTGCGGGCGTCGCCACCGAGCGGCGCCTCGCGCAGCTGTACGCCGAGCTCGCGGCGCTCGTCGAGGAGCACGCGCCGGCTGCGGTCGCGCTCGAGGACCTCTATTTCGGCGCCAACGTGCGCACCGCGTTTGCCGTCGGGCAGGCGCGCGGGGTCGCGATGCTAACCGCTGGGGAGCGCGGGCTCGACTGCTTCAGCTACACGCCGCAGCAGGTCAAGGCCGCCGTCTGCGGCAGCGGGCGCGCCGGCAAGGAGCAGGTCGGCTGGATGGTGAAAAGCCTGCTCTCGCTCGCGGCGCCGCCCGCAACCGACCACGCGGCGGACGCCCTGGCGGTCGCGATCTGCCACGTCAACCACGCGCCGGTGGTGGCGGCGCTCGCGCGATGATCGCGCTGCTGCGCGGCGAGGTCGCGTCGCGGCGTGCCGACGGGATCGTCGTGCTCTGCGCCGGCGTCGGCTACAAGCTCGCGGTCTCCGCACCGACGCTGGCTGCCGTGCCGCCGGTCGGCAGCGAGGTGACGCTGCACACGCACCTCGTCGTGCGCGATGACGCGCTCGCGCTCTACGGCTTCGCGAGCGAGGAGGAGCGCGAGCTCTTCCTGCTCCTGCTCGGCGTGCAGTCGGTCGGACCGAAGGTCGCGATTGCGGTGCTCGGCGGCGGCAGCGCGAGCGAGCTCTACGCGGCGATCGCGGCGGGGGATGTAGCGCGCTTTCAGGCGGTGCCGGGAATCGGCAAGCGCACCGCGGAGCGGATCATCGTCGAGCTGCGCGAGAAGGTCGGCGAGAGCGTGGGGGAGGCGATCATCGCGCGGCGCACCGGCGAGCCCGCGCCACGCCAGATCGCGCGCGAGGGCCTGCTCGAGCTCGGCTTCGCGCCGTTCGAAGTCGAGTCGCTGCTGGCCACGGCCGACGGCGAGAGCGCCGAGGAGATCCTCGCGGCGGCGCTTCGCGCCAACCGTCAAGGGGCCAGCGCGTGAGCACGCGCGAGCGGATCCAAACGCCCTACCTCGCGCCCGAGGACGAGCTCGACATCACGCTGCGCCCACGCCGGCTCGAGGAGTTCGTCGGCCAGGTCCAGCTCAAGGAGCAGCTCGCTGTTGCGATCGAGGCGGCGAGCGCGCGCGGCGAGGCGCTCGACCACCTGCTGCTCGCCGGGCCGCCGGGCCTCGGCAAGACCTCGCTCGCGCAGATCGTCGCCGCCGAGCTCGGCGTCCCGTTCGTCGCGACCGCCGGCCCCGCGCTCGAGCGCAAGGGCGACATCGCCGCGTTCCTCAGCTCGCTCGAGCCGCGCAGCGTGTTCTTCGTCGATGAGATCCACCGCCTGCCGCGCGCGCTCGAGGAGACGTTCTACCCGGCGATGGAGGACCACCGCCTGCCGATCACGGTCGGGCAGGGTGCGGGGGCGAAGGTCGTCACGCTCCCGCTGCCGCCGTTCACGCTGATCGGCGCGACGACGCGCTCGGGCCTTCTGACGACACCGCTGCGCGAGCGCTTCGGCATCCAGGCACGGCTGGACTCCTACACCCACGAGGAGCTCGCGGCGATCGTCACGCGCGCCGCGCGGATCCTCGAGGTGGAGCTCGAGGCGGGCGGCGCGCTCGCGATCGCGCGGCGCAGCCGCGGCACCCCACGCGTCGCCAACCGCCTCCTGCGCCGCGCGCGCGACTTCGCGGAGGTCCGCGGCGACGGGACCGTGAGCGCGGCCGCGGCCGAGGCGGCGCTCGCGCTGCTCGAGGTCGACGAGCTCGGGCTGGACCGGCTCGACCGCGAGATCCTGCGCGCCATCTGCGAGCGCTTCGGCGGCGGCCCGGTCGGCCTCAGCACGCTGTCGGTCGCGGTCGGCGAGGAGCGCGACACGATCGAGGACGTCTACGAGCCATACCTGCTCCAGCTCGGCATGATCAAGCGCACGCCGCGCGGACGCGCGGCGACGACGCACGCGTTCGCGCACCTCGGGCTCGAGGCGCCGCCCGCCAGCGCGTCGCTGTTCTGACCTTCGCTTGAGGATGCGTCGGTAGGCTGTCAGCGCCGATGCCTCACCCTTTCATCTGCCCCAACTGCGGCGAGCGCTCGATCGCCTCGGATCGCTATGAGGCGTTCCGCCGCGATGAACGTGGCTGCTCGCACTGCGGTTTCTCGTTCCTCTTCGAGCTGCTCGACGACTATTACCCGGCGCCGGACGCGGCCTTCTTCGTCGCCGATCGCGAAGGACGGGTCATCGGCTGCGGACGCGGGTCGTTCGAGCTGACCGGCTACGAGGAGGAGGAGGTCGTCGGCCAGCCGATCGCGCAGGCGCTCGGCCTGAGCTTCGAGAACGGGGAGGACCACGTCGCGACCGTGCTCGAGTGGGGGGTGCGCGCGCTCGGCAAGCCCGCGACGGTACGAACCGAGAGCGACCGTTCAGCCACCGCGACAGCCGACCTCTTTCCGGCCTACGATGACGACGGTGGCCTGCTGCTGGTGCTGACGCCGGCGCGCTGAGACGGCCGAGCACCGCTTCGTCCCCAACCTTCTGCCGATGACACTGCCCGCAACGCGATGAGTGACCGCCGCCGCAACGTCTTCGTGCTGGCGCTCGTCGCCGGGCTCGTCATCCTCTCGCTGTTGGTCACAGCCGGGATCCCGGGCGCCGTCAAGCCGAAGAAGACCCAGCTCGGCCTCGACCTCAAGGGCGGCGTCGAGCTGATCTTCCAGGGCCGCGCGACGAGCGGCGCCACGGTCGATCCGAGCACGATCAGCCAGGCGATCAACATCATCCAGTCCCGCGTCAACTCGCTCGGCCTCGCCAACACCTCGGTCACGAGCGCCGGGCGCAACGAGATCGACGTGAGCCTCGCGGGCGCGAAGAACGTCGCGCAGGCCGAGGCAGCGGTCGGCTCGACGGGACAGCTCTACTTCTACGACTGGGAGGCGAGCGTGCTCGGGCCGCGCTGCCAGCCGGGCGGACCGAACAACGACTCGGTGACGGGGGACAACCCCGCACAGGGGGGCGGCAACCCTGGAACGTCGGCAAACGCCCTCACCGAGTACGCGGCCATCCAGCGCGCCGCCGGCTGTCCCGAGCACCATTACAAGGCGCTCATGTCGGCGGAGTACGGGACGGTCTACTACGTCAATCCGAAGACGAAGACGGTTCTGACGCCCGCCGGCCAGATCGTCCCCGCACCCGGCAACAAGGCCGCCTTCAACCAGGCGGTCGGGTACCTGAACCTCGACGTTTCGCAGTCGGGCAAGAAGTTGCCCGCCGGTGCCAAGCTCGTCTACGTCAAGCCCGGCACGGTCGTGCGCCAGGCGCTGACGCCAAACGACGGCAGCGACCCCTCCTACAACTACTACTACGTCCTCAAGGACGACCCTGCGATCAGCGGCAAGGACGTCACTAACCCGAGCGCCCAAACGGACACGCAGACCGGCCAGGAGGTCGTCGCGTTCGGCTTCCGCGGCAGCGCCGTCAACACGTTCCTGAACGTGACCGCGAAGATCGCGCAGCGCGGCTCGCAGAACACGGTCGGCGGCAACGACAACTTCCAGCACTTCGCGATCGTGCTCGACACACGGCTCGTCACGGTCCCCTACATCGACTTCACGCAGAACCCGAACGGGATCGATGCGACGACTGGCAGCCAGATCCAGGGCAGCTTCACGGTCGCGACCGCCACCCAGCTCGCGAACCTGATCTCGAGTGGCGCGCTGCCGATCAACCTCGTCGTCATCTCGAGCCAGCAGGTCTCGGCTACGCTCGGCCACCAGGCGCTCAACCAGGGCCTGCTCGCGGGTGCGGCGGGCCTCCTGATCGTCGCGCTGTTCCTGATCGCCTTCTACCGCGTGCTCGGCCTGATCGCGGTCGCCGCTCTCGCGATCTACGCGATCTACTTCTTCGCGCTGATCAAGCTGATCCCGATCACGCTGACGCTGCCGGGAATCGCCGGCCTGATCCTCACGATCGGCGTCGCCGCGGACGCGAACGTCGTGATCTTCGAACGCGTCAAGGAGGAGTCGCGCGCCGGCCGCTCGCCGGTGAACGCGATCGCCGCCGGCTACAAGCGCGGCTTCAGCTCGATCGTCGACGCCAACGCGGTGACGTTCATGACGGCGTTCATCCTCTTCATGCTCTCCCAGCAGGACGTCAAGGGCTTCGCCTTCACGCTCGGCATCGGCACGATCGTCTCGCTGTTCACCGCCGTCGCGGCGACGCGCGCGATCCTCACCTCGGCCGGCACGACGCGCTTCGTCCGCCGCCCCTCCTTGCTCGGCGTGCGCGAGCACTTCACGGCCTGGCGCTTCGACTTCATGGGCCGCTCGCGCTGGTTCTTCACGATGTCGGGGACGATCCTCGCGGTCGGCGCGATCGCGATCGGCGCGAACGGCATCAACTTCGGCATCGACTTCGTCGGCGGCACGCAGATCCAGACGACGTTCGTCAAGCGCGCTTCGATCGCGAACGTGGACAAGGTGCTCGCCTCGCTGAGCGGGCACGGCCTCGCGAAGGCGCTCGCGCACCCGGTCGTGCAGCAGATCAGCGCGAAGTCGCTCGGTGGCGCCTCCAACGGCGTGCAGGTTGCGAACACGTTCCAGATCTCGGTCAAGACGCTCACCCCGCAACAGCTCGGGAGCGCGTTCTCGCCGGGCACGGTCGAGGGCGCCCTCAACCACGCGTTCGGTATCAAGCACAACAACTTCAGCTCGACCTCGGTCGGCCCGAGCTTCGGCAAGACGGTCGAGAACTCGGCGCTGATCGCGATCATCGCCTCGCTGCTCGCGATCTCCGCCTACATCGCGCTGCGCTTCGAGTGGAAGTACGCGGTCCCGGTGCTGATCGCGCTCGCGCACGACCTCTTGATCACCGCCGGCGTCTACGCGTTGACCGGGAGGCAGGTGACAGCCGACACGGTCGCGGCGCTCCTCACGATCCTCGGCTACTCGATCTACGACACGATCATCGTCTTCGACAGGGTGCGCGAGAACGTCGCGCGAATGCAGAACGCCGCGTTCTCGCAGGTCGTCAACCGCTCCATGTCCGAGGTCCTGACGCGGTCGCTGGCGACGAGCTTCTGCACGCTGCTGCCGGTCGTCGCGCTACTGCTGTTCGGCGGCACGACGCTCAAGGACTTCGCCTTCGCGCTGCTGGTCGGTGTCGCCTCGGGCGCCTACTCCTCGATCTTCATCGCCTCGCCGGTCCTCACGCACTGGAAGGAGCGCGAGCTCGTCTACCGTCGCCGGCGCGCGCGCATCGCGGCCGCGCACGGCGGGGTCGTCCCCGCGTATGCGACCTCAGGTGAGGAGGCGCGCGAGACGGTTGTGGAGCCGCGGCGTCCGCGAAGCAGCGGTCGTATCACTCAGCCGACGCTTCCGGGAGCCGCTGTCTCGGGCTCCGAATGGGGCCAGCTCGTGCGCGACCTGCACGCGGACCGCCCGGCGCGGACGTTGCTGCCCGAGCCGGAGCCCGAGATCGACCCGAGCGCCGACGCGCGTCCCGAGGACGTCGTCATGCCAAAGGACCAACGACCGCTCAGACCGCGCGGAGCGTCGAAGTCGCGCGGTCGCGGCCGCCGCCACGGAAGGAACAGGTAATGGGTCTCCTAGCTTGGGTCATGCTCGGCCTCGCGCTCTGGCACTACACGATCTGGCTGCCCGACCGCTTCTGGGGCGGCATCGTCGGCGCGCTCGTGTTCTCGATCGTCGGCTCGATCATCGCGGGCATCCTGATCTTCGCCGTCGCCCACCACGGCCTCGCGATTCCCGGGCGCCACAACACGCACGTCTCGACGGTGCTCTATGCGATCCCCGGGTCGATCCTCGGGATGCTCGCCGGCTACGTGATCGGCGCGGCACGCGAACGAGCGACGGCGCGGCGCTAGGGTCAACGCTCCGCTGCGCCGCCAGGCGGTCAGGCGTCGCGGGAGCGCCTGCATTCCGTCGCATGCCGCGCGTAGGCTCGTTGGCGATGTCCGGACAGCCAGACGCAGTCGCCTTCGAGCTCGCGCCGGCGCCGTTCGCCGCGATCGTCCGTCTCGAGCGCGAGCTTGGCGTCGGCCACGTGCTGGCCCAGGCGCTCGCGCGGCGAGGCCTCGAGGAGCCGGCAGCGGCGCGCGCGTTCCTCGAGGCGGACGAGCAGCACCCGCCGCGAGGCCTTCAGCGGCATCGGTGCCGCGTCGAGCTCGTGCTCGAACACGTACGGCGCGGCTCGGTGATCACCGTTCACGGCGACTACGACTGCGACGGCGTCTGCTCGACGGCGATCCTCGTCAGCGCGCTGCGTGAGCTTGGCGCCGACGTCGACTGGTACCTGCCCGACCGCGTCGCCGACGGCTACGGGCTCTCGCCGGCGAGCGTCGAGCGCCTGGCCTCGCGCGGCACGCGCCTGCTGATCACGGCGGACTGTGCGATCACGGCCGTCGAAGCGGTCGCGCGAGCGCGCGCGCTCGGCGTCGACGTTCTCGTCACCGACCACCACGCGCCGCGCGCGGACGGCGCGCTGCCGCAGGCGCCGATCGTGCACCCGGTCCTCTGCGACTACCCCTGCCCGCATCTGTGTGCGACCGCGGTCGCCGCTAAGTTCGCGCAGGCGCTGCGCGGCGCGGCCGGCCTCGACGAGAGCGAGCGTCCGCAGGAGCTCGAGCTCGTCGCGATCGCGACCGTCGCGGACGTCGTGCCGCTGCTCGGCGAGAATCGCCGGCTCGTGCGCGCCGGCCTGCGCGCGCTTGCGCGGCACCGGACGCGACGGGGCTGCGCGCGCTGATGCGCGTCGCGCAGGTGAACCCGCTCGCACTCGACGAGCACCAGCTCGCGTTCCGCCTCGCGCCGCGGATCAATGCCGCCGGGCGCATCGCGCGGGCTGACACTGCGCTCGAGCTGCTGCTGACGGAGGACCGCGAGCGCGCGCTTGCAGCTCGCCGATGAGCTCGACCACCTCAACGCCGAGCGCCGCCACACGGAGACGCGAATCCGCTTCGAGGCCGAGGCGCAGGTCGCACAGGCAGGCCCGGCTGCCGCCTACGTGCTCGCCGGCGAGGGCTGGCACCCGGGCGTCGTCGGAATCGTCGCGGCGCGGATCGCCGAGCGCCACCACCGCCCGGCCGTACTGCTTGCGCTCGGCGAGGGCGACGCGCCGGCGGTCGGCTCGGCGCGCTCGATTCCAGCCTTCGACCTGCTCGCCGGCCTGCGGGCGGCGAGCGGTGAGCTCGTCGCCTTCGGCGGGCACCGCGCGGCGGCGGGATTGCAGGTCGAGCGCGAGCGGATCGATGCGTTCCGTGCCGCGTTCGTCGCACACGCCGAGCGTGTGCTCGGGCCCGAGGAGCTCGTCGCACGCCAACGCGCCGACGCGGTCGTGGACGCGCAGGACGTGGGCCTCGCGCTGGCCGAGGAGCTCGCCGCGACTCGGTCCGTTCGGGCTGCGCGAACCCGCCCGTCTCGCTGCTGTTTCGCGCCGCGCAGATCGACGGCGTCAGCGGCTTCGGCGGCGAGCGCGCGGCGACCACGCGCGCTTCACGCTCAGCTCGGGTGCGGGACGCGCGCGCGCGGTCGCGTTCGGATCGGGCACGCGGCTTGGCGTCGAGCCCGGGCGACCGGTCGACGCCGCGTTCGCGCTCGAGCGCCACGAGTGGCAGGGCGTCGTCGAGCCGCGGCTCGTTTTGCGCGCGCTGGCGCCGTGCGCCCCGGAGCCGGTAGCGCTCGTCGGCGAGCCGGCCGACTGGCTTGGCGTGCGCGCTCGCGGAGCTCGACCGCGACCTGGCCGCGGTGCCGCCGCGGGGTGGTCGCGTGCGCGAGCTCAATGATCGCCGCGGGCGCGGCATCGGGGCAACGCTCGGAGAGCTCGTGGCGAGCGCGGAGCCGGTGCTCGTGCTCTGCGCCTCCGCACCGGAGCGCCGGCGCCACCTCGACGGGCGCCTCGGCGGCTTCGACCTGTGCGACTACGCCGCGCTCGAGCGTGAGCCGGCCCTGACCGACGCTTACGCGCACGTTGTGCTGCTCGACCCGCCGGCGAGTGCGAGGCACAGCTCGCGCTCGCGCAAGCCGGCGACCGGCGTGACCCACCTGGCGTGGGGGGAGGCTGAGCTACGCTTTGCAGCACACATACACGTGCGGGAGTACCAGCTGAGAGGCCCGCTCGCCGCCTGCTACCGAGCCCTTCGCCTCGGCGGCAGCGTCAGCGGCGGGAAGCTCGCGGAGGTGCTCAGCGGCGACGCGCGCGAGCCGCGGTCGGTCGGGCTCGCAGGGCGCGTGCTGCGGGTCCTCTCAGAGCTCGAGCTCATCGCGATCGAGCGCGACTCGCGGCTGGTGCGAGTGATCAGCACAGCGAGCACGAGCCTCGAGCACTCGCCCGCCTACCGCGCATACTGCGAGCGACTAGAGGACGGCCTCAGATACCTAGAACCAAGCAAGGAGCAGGCGGCGTAGAGCCCAGGCTCAGGACGCGGCGCGGATCGAGCCGGTCGTCGCTGACGCGCGATCGCTGCGCGCAGCCGAGCTCACCGAGCCCGAGCGCGGCCTGCTCTCGGACCTCTTCGCGATCATCGAAGAGCACGCCGGGGAGTCGCTCGTCGAGATCGACCGCGGGCGCGTCGAGGAGGCGTTCCTGTTCGCTTGCGAGCACCACGCCGACCAGCGGCGGCGCTCCGGCGAGGAGTTCATCACCCACCCGGTGGGCGTGGCGCTGATCTGCGCCGGCATGCTCCTCGACACCGAGACGCTGTGCGCCGCGCTCCTGCACGACACCGTCGAGGACACGACCGCGTCGCTCGCGGAGGTCGACGAGCGCTTCGGCGAGGAGATCGCGAGCCTCGTCGACGGCGTCACGAAGCTGACCGGGATCACGTTCTCCTCGCGCGACGAGGCGCAGGCCGAGAACTACCGCAAGATGATCGTCGCGATGGCGAGCGACGTGCGCGTCGTCCTGATCAAGCTCGCCGATCGCCTGCACAACATGCGCACGCTCAAGGCGCTGCCCAAGCAGAAGCAGCTCGAGAAGGCGCGCGAGACGCTCGAGATCTACGCGCCGATCGCCCATCGCCTCGGCATCCACGCGATCAAGTGGGAGCTCGAGGACCTCTCGTTCGCGACGCTCCACCCGCGCAAGTACGCGGAGATCAAGGGGCTCGTCGCGCAGCAGCGCGAGGAGCGCGAGCGCTATGTCACCGCCGCCGGCTCCTACCTCGCAGGGCGAGCTCGAGGCGCTCGGGATCGGCGCACTGATCTCCGGTCGCGCCAAGCACTTCTTCTCGATCTACACCAAGATGACCCGCAAGGGCCGCGAGTTCAACGAGATCTACGACCTCACGGCGATGCGCGTCGTCGTCGACAGCGTGAAGGACTGCTACGGCGCCGTCGGCGTCATCCATTCGCTGTGGAAGCCGCTGCCCGGGCGCTTCAAGGACTTCATCGCGATGCCGAAGTTCAACATGTACCAGTCGCTGCACACGACGGTGATCGGGCCCGAGGGACGGCCGCTCGAGATCCAGATCCGCACGCTCGAGATGCACAACATGGCCGAGTACGGCGTCGCGGCGCACTGGATGTACAAGCGCTCGGCGGACGCCAAGGGCGGCAAGAACGCGTGGTCGCAGGACGGCGAGAAGCTCAAGTGGCTGCGCTCGATGGTCGACTGGCAGCGCGAGACCTCGGACCCCAAGGAGTTCATGGAGACGCTGCGCGTCGACCTCTTCGAGGACGAGGTCTACGTCTTCACGCCCAAGGGCGAGGTGAAGTCGCTCGCGGCCGGCGCGACGCCGCTCGACTTCGCCTACGAGGTCCACACCGACGTCGGCCACCGCTGCGTCGGGGCGAAGGTCAACGGCAAGATCGTGCCGCTGCACTACGAGCTGCGCTCCGGCGACATCGTCGAGATCCTCACCTCCAAGCGCGAGCGCGGTCCCTCGCGCGACTGGCTCGCCGTCGTCAAGACGACGCGCGCGCGCAACAAGATCAAGGCGTGGCTCAAGGCGGAGACGCGCGAGGACACCGAGCACACGCGGTCGCGAGGCGCTCCAGGACGCGCTGCGCAAGCAGGGCCTGCCGGCACAGCGCGTCGCCGGCTCGGCGCTGCTCGCCGACGTGATCCGCGAGATGGGCTTCCGCAAGGCCGAGGACTTCTACATCGCGCTCGGCGCGGCGAAGATCGCGCCGAAGACCGTCGTCGCGAAGATCATGACGCGGCTCAAGCGCGGCGAGGCCGCCGAGGACGCCGAGAGCGTTAGCCAGGTCATCGCGACGCGCCGCGAGCGCCGCCGCCCGACCAACTCCTCGAGCGAGTTCGGGATCCGCGTCGAGGGTGTCAGCGACGTGATGGTGCGCCTCGCGAAGTGCTGCCGCCCGGTGCCCGGCGATGAGATCGTCGGCTACATCTCGCTCGGTCGCGGGATCACGATCCACCGCGACGACTGCCCCAACGTGCGCGCGCTCAAGCGCAGCCCGGAGCGCTTCACGCCAGTCGCCTGGGAGGGCGAGCAGACGACGGGTTTCAGGGTCGAGATCCAGATCGACGGCTGGGACCGTCACCGCCTGCTCGAAGACCTCTCGCGCACCTTCTCGGAAGCCGGCATGAACATCGTCGAAGCCCAGTGCACCGCCAACCCGCCGATGATCCGCAACCGCTTCGTCGTCGAATGTGCCGACACGCAGACGCTCAAGACCTGCATCGCGCGGCTGCGCAACATCGACTCGGTGTTCGATGCGTTTCGCGTCGTGCCAGCGGGCCCCGCCGCTGACGCGAGTTGATGCGCAGGGCGCGCTCAGAGGGTGCTCGCCCGACCCGGACGCTCGGCTACATGAAGAAGGTTTGGTAGAGCAGGAAGACGTTGAGCAGGCTGATGATGACGACGACGGTCCAGGCGGTGATCGTGACGCCGCGCCCGTTGACGTGGATGCCCATGACGTCGCGCCGGCAGGTGAGCATGACGAGAGGTATGAGCGCGAGCGGTATGCCAAAGGAGAGCACGACCTGGCTGAGGACGAGGATGTTGGTGGGGTTGAGGCCGATCGCGAGCACGAGGATGGCTGGGATCATCGTGAGCGCGCGGCGCAGCAGCAGCGGGATGCGGTAGTTGATGAAGCCGGCCATCACGACCTGGCCGGCGTAGGTGCCGACACTGGAGGAGGAGGCGCCGGACGCAAGCAGCGCGACCGCGAACGCGAGCGCGGCGGTGCCGCCGACGAGGTGGCCGAACTCGAAGTGCGCCTGGGGGATCGTGCTCAGGCCGGACAGCGCTGGGGTATGGAAGAGCTTGGCGGCGACGGCGAGCATCGCCATGTTTACGATGCCGGCGATGCCGAGGGCGATGATGATGTCGAGGCGCTCGAAGCGCAGCACGCGTTTGCGTTCGCGGTCGTTGCGGCACGGCATCCGGCCCTTGGTCAGCGCGGAGTGAAGGTAGATCACGTGTGGCATCACGGTCGCGCCGATGATCCCGACAGCGAGGTAGAGCGAGCTGGCGCCGTGCAGGCCGGGGATCAGTCCCTTTAGCGAGCCGTGGGTGGATGGACCGATGCGGAGTGTCTCGTAGAGGAAGCCGAGGAAGATGATCCCCAGCAGCGCGGTGATCGCGAGCTCGAAGCGGCGAAAGCCGTGTGTCTGGAGTTCGAGGATCGCGAACGCGAGGACGCCGGTCAGCAGGCCGGCCGGTAGCAGTGGCACGTTGAACAGCAGGTTCATGCCGATCGCGGCGCCGAGGAACTCGGCGATGTCGGTTGACATCGCCATGATCTCGGCCTGCACCCACATACCCCAGCTGAACGTGCGCGGGTAGCGCTCGCGCACGACCTCCGGGTAGTTGAGGTCGGTGACGATCCCGAGCTTCGCTGAGAGGTACTGCACGAGCATCGCCATCACGTTCGCGAGCAGCACGACCCACAGCAGCAGGTAGCCGAACTGGGCGCCGCCCTGGAGGTTGGTCGCGAAGTTGCCCGGGTCGACGTACGCGATCGAGGCGATGAAAGCCGGCCCGAGCATCGCAATGGTCGCGCGCACGCGGCCCTTGGAGAGCAGCAGCTCGAGTGCGCTGGGGACGCCCGCGGCGGGATCAGGCAGCGCGACCGAAGCGCCTTCGGGGGCTTCGAGCGCCGGCACGGGGGTGCGGCGGAAGAGGCTCACGTCGCGCCCCCCTCGCACTCGATGCGCATCGCGCGGGCGAGCTCGCCGCCGATCGTCTGCTCGCGCTCTTCTGTCCCCCGGGACGGGGGGCCAAAGCGCAGGAAGAGCGGTCCGCCGAACGGCTGGCGCGAAATGACCTGGAAGCGGTCGCCGGGCGCGATGCCGCAGTCGGCGAGGTATGGGCCGCGGGAGCGCGCGACGGATGATTTTGCCCGGCCAAAGGCCGAGCGAAACCTTGCCGGGGCCGGCCTGTCGTTTCTCGACCCTCTCGCGGCCCTCGTCATCGCCGCCACCGCGCTCAAGGAGGGCCGCGACGGGTGGCGCGGAGCGCAATAGTGCTGTACCCGGAATCCCCGGACTGGACGTCGCGAGCGGCCGTCCCTCAGCGCCGAGCTGCGCGGACGGCTGCCGCACCTAACGCGCGCGTCTACGCAACCCGTTGCCGGCGTCGGATCTGGGCCCTGAGTGGGCGCTGCTTCGCGGGCTCAGATCTTCGCGGCGCTCGACGCGTTCCGCGTCACCACCGGGTCATAGCCTGCGGGAGCGCGCGACTTTTCCGTGGCGAACGACGAGCGCCCGGCCGGAGCCGGGCGCTCGGTTGGA
The DNA here is from genome assembly GCA_963773395.1 of uncultured Solirubrobacterales bacterium. Classification (GTDB taxonomy): domain Bacteria; phylum Actinomycetota; class Thermoleophilia; order Solirubrobacterales; family Solirubrobacteraceae; genus Palsa-513. Next base: position 524,229 of record CAVZAY010000002.1, read on the forward strand.
GTGCCGTGAAGCGCTTTACGCGGTGACTGTGGAGCCCACTCGGGCTTCCACCTTGTGCGGCGGCGCGAGGAGCTCTTCCTCGGGCGATGTCGGTCGCGCGTGCCGTAGGCCCAGCACGACCAGCACGGCCATGATGAACGCCAGGCAGAACGAGGCGATCATGGCCCAGAACATGACGATCCCGATCATCGAGAACGCGTATGCCTCGAGCAGCAGCCCCTGTAGCGTCACGCCTTTGAACGCGGTCGCCACTTCCGCCTCCAGGGTGGTGGCTTGAGCGCTACCGGGCTTGGCGGCCATCGCCGCGGCGCTCAGCTTGGAGTAGACCCCGTGATAGGGCATGCCGGCGATGTCGTCCCGAATCTTGAGCGCGTACGCGTTAGCCTGCGCCCCGTTGAGGACCTCCTGGCCAGCGTACGGGAGCAGGAACGAGCGCTCCGGGTAGTTCTCAGAGCCCTTTGTGAGAATCTGGGCCTTGGTCGGGAAATAGATTTGCTGGTAGGCGAGCTGGTTGTGCACGCTCGAGCTTGCGAAGCTCTCGCCCCAGGCCAGCAGTCCGCCCGCGACGAGCAGTACCACCACAATGACCAGCCCGGCGCTGCTCGCAAGAAGATCGAATACCTTCCGGCGCATGAAGACGCTCCTTTCGTTTTAGCTGATCACTCGGACGCCGCGCCAGGCATTCGCGCCGCCGCCCGTTCGAGTTGTTGAACTGGGCGTACTCTCGCGCGCGCCGGGCATGGCGCCATCCGAGCGTCTCCGTACGTATGACGCAGCGGTTTACCCGCAGCGCTACGTATTTGTCCACTGACTCAGGAAGCTACGGAGAGCGCCTGCGGCACGAGCTCGAAGTGCGCCCGCTCGACATTCCCGACGTAGTCGCCGTCGAGCTGGAGTGGCAGCGGCCGATCGATCGCCTCGACCGTCACGCCGGTCGCGGTCGTGAACGCGTCGACTTGGCGGTGTGCGCCCACGTCGCGACGGCTGCTGAGCCCGCGCCAGAGGAGCGTCGGTAGGTCCAATGGCGAGCTGCGTCGCAGTACGACGCCGGCGAGCTGGTCGTTGTCGAGCGTCGCACCGGCCGCGAGGTCTATCGGATGGTCGTTGAAATAGGTGTAGTGATGGCCGTTCTGGACGACCGCCGTGATCCCCGTGAGACGTTGGCATCGACGCTGACGCGCAGCCGCGGCGGGCGAACGAGGTAGCGGCGCGCGACCACGTAGAGCGCACAGGCGGCGAAGAAGCTCGCGCCCAGGCGCGCCTTGAGCTCTGAGCGTGCGTCAACCACCTTCACGACGCTGGCGTCGATGCCGACTCCGGCGCTGAACGTGTAGTAGCGGCCGTTGACGCGCGCGAGGTCGATCGTGCGCACGCGCCACTCGTCGGCGAGCCCGAGCAGATGCTCGGTCGCGTCGACGATCTCGCCGGGGATCCCGAGCAGCTTGCAGAACACGTTCGCCGAGCCGCCGGGGAGCGGCGTGAAAGCCACCGTCGAGCCGGCGAGCCCCTGCACCACCTCGTTGACAGTCCCGTCGCCACCGAGTGTCACGACAAGCCCGTAGCCGCCGGCGGCGGCCATGAATCCAAGCTCGGTCGCGTGCCCTTGGGCGCGGGTGGTCACCGCCTCGAGCTCGAAACGCGATGCCAGAGCGGAGAGCACGACGGTGCGCAGCCGATCGGAGACGGCGCTCGCGTGCGGGTTGACGATCACGAGCGCGCGCCGGCGCGCGGCTTCCTCGAGCGGGTCGGCGGCTTGCGCCACGCGGAGAGCCTAGGGCCTATCCCCGGAGGGCGGGTTGTTCGATTGATTGCGGCGCCGGCTGTGCCTATACTGACTGGCACATAGCTGGACGCATCCAGAGGGGTGGAGGGACTGGCCCTGTGAAACCCCGGCAACCATGCCGCGCAAGCGGCAAACGGTGCCAATTCCATCAGGCTCCAAGAAAAGCCTGGGAGATGTGGCCGTGGGTTACCGAGAACCTTCGCCACAAGCCCGGCGGAGGTTCTTTTTCATGGCGGTAGAGAAGCTGAGATGCAAGGAGTGCGGGAGCGAGTACCCGCTCGAAGCGCTGTACGTGTGTGAGCGCTGCTTCGGGCCGCTCGAGGCGGTGTACGACCATTCGGGACACAGCGACCCGGAGGAGCTGCGCCGGCGGATCCAGGCGGGGCGGGCCGATCTCTGGCGTTACGCCGACTTCCTCCCGCTCGAAGGCCCGCCGCCGGGCCCCGGCAACAGCGTGCTCCCGCTCGCCGGGCTGCCGGTCGGCTACACGCCGCTCGTGCGCGCGGAGCGTCTCGGGGAGCAGCTCGGGTTGCGCAACGTCTACGTCAAGAGCGACACGGCGAACCCGACGCACTCGTTCAAGGATCGTGTCGTCGCGGTCGCCTCGGCGCGTGCGCGCGAGCTCGACTTCAAAGCGCTGGCGTGCGCCTCGACCGGCAATCTCGGCAATGCGGTGGCAGCTCAGGCGGTGACGATCGGGCTGCCCTCATACGTGTTCATTCCCGCCGACCTGGAAGAGCAGAAGGTCCTCGCCACGGGCGTCTACGGGACGAACCTCGTCGAGGTTCGCGGCACCTACGACGACGTGAATCGGCTCTGCACCGAGGTTTCCGCCGAGCACGACGACTGGGCGTTCGTGAACATCAACATGCGGCCGTACTACTCGGAGGGCTCGAAGACGGTCGCCTTCGAGATCGCTGAGCAGCTCGATTGGACGCTGCCCGACCGACTGATCATTCCGGTTGCCTCCGGCTCGCTGTTCACGAAGATCGCGCGCGGCTTCGACGAGTGGCGCGAGCTCGGGCTCGTCGAAGGCTCGCCGCCCGTGCTCAACGGCGCGCAGGCGAGCGGCTGCGCGCCGGTCGCCAACGCCTACGCCGCCGGACTTGACTTCTGCCAGCCGGTGAAGCCGCGACACGATCGCGAAGTCACTGGCGATCGGCAACCCCGCCGACGGACCGTACGTGCTCGACCTTGCGCGCCGCAGCGGTGGCTCGGTGGAGGCGGTCAGCGACGACGAGATTCGTGAGGGAATCGTCCTGCTCGCGCAGACGACCGGGATCTTCACCGAGACGGCCGGCGGGGTCAGCACCGCGGTGCTTGCCAAGCTGGCGCGAAGCGGCGCGATCGATCCGGATGAGCGCGTCGTGCTCGTGATCACCGGCGACGGCTTGAAGACGCTCGACGCTGTGCGCGAGAGCGTCGCTCGGCGCGCGATCGAGCCGACCGTCGATGCGTTCGAAGCGAGCTTCGCACTTGGGGCGGTGGCGTGATGGCGGTCGCGGTGAAGATCCCGCTTGCGCTGCGCCCCGCAACCGACGGTGAGAGCGCGGTCGACGTGGAAGGTGAGACGGTGGCCGAGGTGCTGGAGGCGCTGTTCGGCCGCTTCAGCGAGCTGCGCGAGCGGATCGCCGACGAGCGCGGTGCGCTGCGACGCTTCGTGAACATCTACGTCGCGGGCGAGGACATCCGCTTCCTGAGCGGACTTGCCACGCCCGTGCCCGACGGCAGCGAGGTCACGATCCTCCCGGCCGTGGCGGGCGGTTAGGCGAGCTGCGATGGCGAAGAAGATCAAGTGGCTCGAGGAGCCGGAGGAAAAGGATTACGCCGCCGCGCGCAGCTACCTGTCGCTGTTCGTCCCGCAGGCGGAGCTCGACGAGATCATCGACGGGCTGGCGCAGGCACCGGCCGGCTCATGGCGTGCGAAGGACATCCTGCGCGCCGCTCACCTGCCGCTGCTGACGAAGACACAGAGCACCGAGGTCGCGGAGAAGCTAGCTCACATCAAGGGCGGGATCGCGCTCTCGCCGATCCTGCTCGTCTGCGTGCGCCGCGAGATCGTCGTGCAGATCGCAGACGGCTACCACCGCACCTGTGCTGCCTTCCTGACCGATGAGGACTCGCTCGTCCCGGGCCGGCTGCTGCTGCTGGGCCCAGGCGGAGCAGGCCCGCTCAGCCCTCCAGGCTAGGAACCGCTAGGCGACTTCGGAGAACAGCGCCGCGTCGTTCTCGAGCAGTGTGCGCAGCGTACGTCGCAGCTGCGTGTGAATCTGGCAGACGCGACTCTCGGACACGCCGAGCACGCCGCCGATCTCGCGCAGCGTCATGTTCTGGACGTAAAGCAGGATCGCAACGTGGCGCTCGCGGTCGGGCAGGCGCTGGAACGCAGCGCGGAAGCGATCCTTGGCCTCGGAAAGCTCGGTTGCATCTTCGGGATCGGCGTCGCGGTCGCTGCTCGTCAAGAGGTCGATGCGCTCGAGCGTTCCTTCTTCGCCGGCGCCGGCCACGAGCGCGTTCAGGGAGCCGACGTCGCAGACCGCGATGTCATCGAGCTTGCCCTGGAGCTGCTCGGGGGTGAGACCCACCATCTCGGCGAGCTCCTCGCGCGTGGGCCGTCGCCCGTGCAAGGTCATGAAGCGTTCCCGCGCCTGCTTGATGTCGCGCTCCCAGCGGCGCAGCGAGCGTGGCGCCCAGTCGTGTCGGCGCAGCTCGTCGAGGACGGCGCCATGGATCCGAGTCCAGGCGAACTGCTCGAGCGTCGCGCCCTTTGCCGGGTCGTAGCGGTCGATCGAGCGGATCAGCGCCTCGAGGCCGCACGAGATGAAGTCCTCGACGTCGCAGCGCGCGGGGATCTCCCGAATCTTCTTGTACACGATGTACTTGACCATCGGGGCGAACGTGAGAACGAGGCGATCGCGCAGCCTGCGATCGCCACTCTCGCGGTAGTCCGTCCACAGGACCAGCACCTCTTCGGCCGTGATGCGCTGCTTCTCCTGTGTGTTCACTACCGACTCCTCTCTTGGGACCTGATGTGCGGTCCGTGCCGCCGCAAGCGCGTATCGGCGTTTTGTCCAGGGAGCTAAAGCGTGAACTTTCCGTTGCAAACCGCGCTCAGGCTGCGCAGGCCGCCGTCGAGCTCGGGGTGGGCGAGTTGGCTGCGAGGGCGAGCAGCTAGACCGCTTGCCCAGTTGCCTCAAGTTGTTGCCGGGGGCGTTCGATTATTCGAGCAGGACCCGGCGGGCGGCCGGCCGGCAATCGGCTCCGGCCGCGACGCTGCCAGCGTCGGCAGTTGGAGTGCGCCAACGCACGACGAGGAATCCTTGACCGCCAACATCAGCGAGATCCCGCCAAACCCGCCGGAGGAGCTGCTCGAGCGACTCGCTACTGCCGCGCGCGCATGGGACGCGCTTGCGGCGAGCGACCGGTACGTCTCATTTACGCAAACGGGCGGCCGAATCGCCATCGCGCTGACGGCGGATGACGGCGGCGTGACGCGCCTGAGCCCCTCGGCGCTGTTCGATCTAATCGACCAGGAGGGTGCGCTGTAGTGGCAATCAACCTGACGATCGGCAGCATGTGACTCGCCGAGCCACCGATGACGGCGGCGTGGCCCTGCCGCCGCTTGCCGGCGCATTCGGCCGTCTTCTGCGCGGTCCGGGCCAGGACATCGCGGTCGAAGTGATCTGGCAAGCGGGTACCAAGCTGACGCTGGCGGTGCTCGCGAGGGGCGTTCAGTTCAGCTTCCCGGCGGTTGAGGAGCTGGTGCTCGAGTGCAGCTCGAGCCGCGGTATGACGCGCCTCGCCGGGCAGGCAAACCCGGAGGGGGAGGGGCGACTCGAGTTCGCCGTCCACGACGTCATCGAGGTCGAGCAGCGGCGCCGCTTCGTGCGTGTGCGCGTATCACGCCCGGTGCGCGTGTCGCGAGCCGCCGACGGAACGGTCAGCCACACCTTTGCGCTCGATCTGAGCGGCGGTGGGCTGCTGCTTGCCGGCCCCGACAGGTTGAAGGCGGGGGAGCATGTCAGCTTCACGCTGCGGCTCGAGGCGGGAACGGAGCCGATCGAGGGGTACGCCCGCGTCGTGCGCGTCGCCGGCAGTGGGAACCCCGCGTTGACTTTCGACTCGATCAAGCCGGCGGATCGTGAGCGGTTGATTCATTTCATCTTCGACTGCGAGCGGCGCGCACGGGCACTGCTGCACAGCTCGCCAGCGAGCGAGACCGACGACGCCCACGAGCCGGGAGGCGGCGAATGAGCGACGGCGAGTCCGGCAGGGACTAGGTCAAGGCGCCGGCGCGGACGCAGGCGGCGCTTGTGCGCGCGCGAAATCGACCGGCCACCGCGGCCGGGTATTCTCGCGCCGAGATGGTGTCGCATCAAGCAGCTGACCGCGGAGGACATCGCGCAGGGGATCGCGTTCATCGTCACGCGCGACCGTGACGTGGCGGTCAACGAGCTGATGGTGCGTCCCACCCAGGGCGTCTGAGCAGCGCTGGCACACGCCCGTCGCGGGGGGTATGCTCTGCGCGTTTGCGGAGGGCAGACGGGCGAGGGAGGGTGGATGGCCACGGTAGTTGAGCCACTGGAGACGCAGGTGCCGACCGCGCACGCGGCACCGGCTGCGCGGCAGTTTCAGATCGTCCCGCGCGCCGGGATCCCGTTCGTGGCGGTGGCGATCGGCGGCCTGATCGCGGCGATCGCGACCAACAGCCTGTGGGCACTCGAGTTCTTCCACGTCTCGGGCGGGGCGGCGTGGACGGCGATCGACCTCTTCCTCGGTCTTCTGCTTGGCCCGATCATCGGATCGATGCCGGTTCCCGCGCGCGTCGAGCTGACGACACGGCTGATGCCGAAGATGGTCCTGCTGATGCCGACGCTCGTCGTTCTCACGCTCGGCGCGGGCTTCCAGCTCGCGCGCAAGCTCGGCAACCTCAGCGCGAGCGCGCCCCAGCATGGCTGGGTCGTCGCGTCGATGATCGTCGTCGGCGTCATGGCGACGATCGCGCTCGGCCTGCTCGAACCGGCCAACATCGCCGTCCTCTTCGAGCTGCGTAAGCCGAAGCCGAACCCGGCGCGGATCGAGCGGCTGATGAAGGTCTTCATCTACACCGCCGGCCTCACGGGCCTGATGCAGATCGCGACGCTCGTGATCATGACCAAGATCGCCTCGCTTTGATTGACGCCGCCGAGGAACCGAGCGTGGGTGCCCGCGAGCTTCGGCTGCCGCCCGTTCAGCAGCTCGCGGTCGCGAGCCTCGTGCTGATCATCATCGGCGGCATCGACATGGCCGGGCACCTGCCGCGTCACGCACCGCTGGGACCGGTAATCGGGCTGCTCGCCGCGGCGGCGGCCGTCCTCGCGCTCAACGCGGGCCTGCTCGCGCGGGTCGAGCCGTTCAACTGGCGCGTCTTTCGCCAGGTCGCCGGCTGGGCAGCGGTCGGCTATGTCGTGATCGCCGGGATGCTCGAGTATGTCTTCATCTATGACCACACGCGCGGCAGCCAACTCCTGATCCTCACGGGCATGCTGCTCGTGTTTGCCGCGAACATCCCGCTGCTGCTGGGCTTCAGCGTCGCGCGCTTCCAGGAGCCGTAGGCCGCCAGACCGGCGCGGTTGCGGGGGCTCCGGATCCTGCGACGGCCGCGGCGTCCGGGCGCGTGCCTAGCCTGCGCCCGCAAGCGGTGAGGACCTTTGTCGTAGATCGCTGAAGGTGGGCGTCATCGGAGCCGAAAGCAATTGCGATGGCGGGTAGGGTGTGAGCTTGCCGGTCTATAGCGGTCGTTTCGGGGTCGCACAGGCGGAGCGGCTGCTCTGGCGTGCCGGATTCGGGCCGCGGCCGGGCGAGGCGCGGGAGCTTGCGCGTCTGGGGTTACGGGGCGCCGTGCACTCGCTGACGCGGCCGCGCTCGCAGGCGCTCGTCGGGCCGTTGCCCCACGTCCAGAGCGGAGCGGCACTGCAGCCATTCGACGTCTGGGGCAACGACGTCCTGTGGTGGCTCGACCGCATGGTGCGCGGTCGCGCTCAGCTCGTCGAACGGATGACGCTGAGCTGGCATGACTGGTTCGCGACGAGCAACGAGATGGTCGACTCGCAGCGGTTGATGATCGCCCAGAACTGGACGCTGCGGCGCCGCTGCCTGTCGAGCTTCCCGCGGCTGCTGAGCGCAGTCACGCTCGATCCGGCGATGCAGACGTACCTCTCGCTGGTCGGCTCGACAAAGCAGGATCCGAACGAGAACTACGCGCGTGAGCTGCAGGAGCTGTTCACGCTCGGCGTCGACGATGGCTACACCGAGCGTGACGTCCGCGAGCATGCGCGGGCGCTGACCGGCTTCACGAACAGCTGGGACCAGTCGACCGGCCAGCCCGTCGACTTCCACTTCGACCCGAAGCTGCACGACGACGGCGTCAAGGTGATTTACGGGAAGCGCGGCAACTTCGGTTGGCGCGACAGCCTGCGGCTCGTGCTGGCGCGGCCCGGTCACCCGCGCTTCTTCATCACCAAGCTCTGGTCCTACTTCTCGGCGGAGCCGCTCCCGGCGGCCGACCTGCGGGCCGCCGAGCAGCTGTATCTGCGAAGCGGCAAGCAGATCCGCCCGCTCGTCGAGGCGATGCTGATGCACCCGCGCGTTCGTAGCCGGCGAGCGGATGGTCAAGCCGCCAGTCGTTCAGCTCGTCGGGATGCTGCGCGGCATGGGTCGCTACATCGACACCGACGACTGGGTCTGGCAGTCGAGCCAGATCGGCCAGACGCCCTTCTACCCGCCCAACGTCGCCGGCTGGGATGCGACGCGCTGGCTCAACACGGGAACCTGGCAGGCGCGCTTCAACTTGACCGCCGACATGATCGGCGAGAAGCGCGCACTCGATCCCGCAAAGGACAAGGTCAAGGCGCAACCGAAGGCGATGACACGGCGCGCGCTCGCTTTTTGGGGCGCGCCGCAGATCAGCGCCGGCACGCTCCGTGCGCTCCACGGCTACGCACAGGCCGCCGCGATCGGCGCCGCGAGCGCCGACTGGGAGCGCCAGCAGTACCCGGCGCTTGCGGAGAACGCGCTGCGCGCCCTGATCGTCGCAAGCCCCGACTACCAGACCTGCTGATGCCGGGTGCTCCTGCGACGAGTTCAACCGCGCGGCGCTGCTGCGCAAGGGGGTGGCACGCCCCGGCCGCGGACTACCCGCCGTCGAGCTCGGCATGCCCGCTACCGGCCGGCACCGGTATTGAGTCGCAGGCAATTCGTGCTCTCGAGCGCCGGGGTCGCTGCTGTCGGTATACGGCGCGGGGCGCCTGCTCGCGCCGGAGGCGTTCGAGGCCGGCATCGCGCAGGCCGCAAGCGTGCCGGCCGGGCGCGTGATCGTCGCGATCTACCTGCAGGGGGGAATCGACTCGATGTCCGTCCTCGCGCCCGTCTCCGATCCGCTCTACCACCAGTATCGCCAGACACTCGGGCTCGCCGCGGGATCCGGCCCCACTTTCGCCGAGGACCCGGCGCTCATGTGGCATCCACTCGCGAGCGGGCTCGCGCAGCTCTACGGCGAGGGCAAAGTCAGCGCAATGCCGACGATCGGCTACACCGATCCGATGAACCAGTCGCACTTCACGAGCCGCCACTATCTACGAGGTCGGCGCGCTCGACGCGAACCTCCTCTCCGGCTGGCTCGGGCGCTACCTGGACGTGGTCGGGACCCAGGACAACCCGCTCCAGGGCCTGTGCCTCGACGACTCGCTGCAGCCTTCGCTCGCGACCGCGAAGGTGCCGGTCGCGACACTCGACCTGCCATCCGACTACTCGTTCTGGGCGCAAGGCGTGTGGGGACCGCCGCAAGACATCATGTACAGCGCGTTCGACACGCTCGGTCAGGCCGGCATCGACTCGCACGATCCCGCGATGGGCGGTTCGGGGCGCGCGGCGGTGATGTCGAACACGCTGCGCAAGCAGCTCTTGCCATACCAGCCAACCGGGAACCAACAGGCGCCACCGCTCCCGGCGAACTACCCCCAGAAAGCGAGCGACAGCTTCCCGGCCCGGATGGCGGCGGTCGCCTCGATGCTCGCCGCGGGGTTTCCGATCAAAGCTGTCTCCGTCTCCACGGACTCGGTCTTTGATACGCACGAGCAGCAGGCGAGCGTGTTCGAAAGCGGTTCGAGCGACGGCTTTGGCGAGGCGATGCAGACGATCTACGCCTTCCAGCGCGACCTCGAGGCGCGCGGGCTCGATGACCGCGTCCTCACGCTCGTCTGGTCGGAGTTCGGACGCCGCCCGCAGGAGAACGCCTCGGGTGGCACCGACCATGGCGCTGCCGGCTGCGGCTTCATCGTCGGCACGCACGCGGCTGGCAAGATGATCGGCGAGTGGCCCGGCATCCAGGGAGCCCTCGACCCGCTCGGCAACCTCACCGAGACTGTGGACTTCCGCAGCGTCTACTGCTCGGTGCTCGAGCAGTGGCTCGGACAGGACGCGGCCCAGATCATCCCCGGCGCCGCGTCCTATCAGCGCGTCCCGGTGGTGACCTAACGGCCCGGCTGCTCGCCGTCCTGCTCGCCCTCGCGGGTTTCATCGACGGGGTGCTCGCGCTGACACCGGCGCGCGCGCAGCCTCGACCGGGGTCCTACGTACAGGTCACCGAAGTGGAGTACCGGCTGCTGCTCTCGGAGGCGGCCGTCGGCGCGGGGGCGGTGCACGTGCAGCAGATCGACGGTGGCATGGACCCGCATGACCTGCGGATCCGTAACGGGCGTTCCGGGCGCGTGCTCGCGCTACCGCTCCTGAACCCCGGGCAGAGGCACGATGCCGTGGTCTACCTGCGGCCCGGCGTCTACCACCTGTGGTGTTCGCTGCCCGGTCACTGGAAGCTTGGGATGCACGCGATCCTGCGCGTGGCAGCGCATTGACGCAAGTCAAGCGGCGCGCGCTTTTGCCGATGAAGGAAGTGCGCGCTCAATGGCCTCCCATCCACTCACATTGAAGCTGCGGCGCCTGCGCGAGCGGCTCATGAGGGTCACGCTGAGCAAGAAGCTCTCGCTCGGATTCGCCGTGATCGGCGCCGTCCTGCTCGTCATCGTCGGCGTTTCCTCCTACGTCTCCAACCGGCTCGCGGACGCGACGCACAACATCACCGCCAAGGCGGAGCCAGAGCTCATCGCCGCCTACACCGCTGGGCAGGATGCGGCGCAACTCGGCAACGAACAGGCGCGCTACGTGCTCGACCGCGGGCGGACGCTCTCGGCCTACGCGAACGCGGATGTTGCCCTCGGCGCTGTGCTCAACCGGCTCAGCGCCTACGCCGGGGGCAATCCCCACGCGGAGAAGCTCCTCGTGAACCTGCAAACCGCCTACAACGCGCTCGACGTCAACAACAACAACATCATGATTCTGGTCCAGGGCGGCCAGCAAAAGGTGGCGCTCCAAACCGAGGCACAGCCGAAGACCGTGATGCTCATCGGGCAGCTCGAGCAGGCAGCCCAGCGGTACATCGCCTACACCAAGCTCCAGCGCGCCAGATATATCGCGAGCTTTCACTCGACACGAAGCGCCGGGGCAGACGATCGAGCTCGTGCTCGCCGGTGCGGCGCTGCTCGCAGCGATCCTGATCGGGTTCCTGATCACGCGCGGGATCAAGCGCGGCGTGCAGCCCGTGCTGGAGCGGCTCAAGAGCCTCAACGACCACTGCGCTGCCGGCCTCCGCGACGGGCTCGAACGGATGGCCCGTGGTGATCTGACATACGAGCTGGCGCCTGTGACGCAGCCGATCACGCGCGTCGGCCGCGACGAGCTGGGGGAGATCGCCAACGCGGTCAACGGCATCCGCGAGCGGATGGTCGCCTCGATCCACGCCTACAACACTGGACGCGAATCGCTCCAGGGCATGATCGGGAGCGTCGCCGAGACCGCGGTCACCGTCGGCAGCTCGTCCGACCAGATGGCCACTACATCGGAGGAAGGCGGGCGGGCGAACGGTGAGATCGCGCGCGCCGTCGACGAGATCGCGCAGGGTGCCGAGCGCCAGGCGCAGATGATCGAGCAGGCGAAGTCTGCGGTCGAGGACGTGGTGACAGCGGCCGTAACTGCGGCCGGGGAGGCGCGCAAGACGGCCGCCGCGGCCGCCGAGACACGCGACGTGGCCCGCTCAGGCGTTGGCGCGGCTGAGGAGGCAAGTCAGGTGATGTCGGCCGTGCGTGACTCCGCACTCGAGGTGAACGAGACGATCAGCGAGCTTGCATCCAAGTCCGATCAGATCGGCAAGATCGTCGAGACGATCACCCGCATCGCCAAGCAAACAAACCTGCTCGCACTCAACGCCGCGATCGAGGCGGCGCGCGCAGGAGATCAGGGGCGGAGCTTCGCCGTAGTCGCCGAGCAGGTGCGCGCGCTCGCCGAGGAGTCACAGGTTGCGGCGCGCGAGATCGCAGGGCTGATCGGTGCGATCCAGAAGGAGACCGCCGCCGCCGTCGGCGTCGTCGAGGAAGGCGCGCGGCGGACCGTCGAGGGCACGACGGTCGTCGAGCAGACGCGTGAGGCATTCACCAGAATCGGCGGATCGATCGAGGAAATGACCGCGCGGATCGAAGCGATCGCAGCGAGCTCCGAGCAGATCGCGCACAGCGCGAGCGCGATGCACGACAGCGTCACCGAGGTCGCTTCCGTAGCCGAGCAGTCCTCTGCGGCTACCGAGGAAGTATCGGCGGCAACACAGCAGACCTACGCGTCAGCGCAGGCGATCGCCGCGCGCGCACACAACCTCTCGCACCACGCGGACGAGCTCAACAGGATGGTGCGGCGGCAAGTTCGAGCGGTGCCGGCGGCTGCGGTGCCGGCCCCGCCGGCTGGTTGATACGGCCGCGGCGCTTGGGGCCGGCATCCTCGCCGATGCTTATTGCGCGCGTGCTGAGGCTCATGCGTGCGCTTGACCTTGGCGGTGCCCGCTCGTGCTGCTGCGGTGCTAGGTCGGTGGCACCGTGCGCTAGGTTGGGTGGTGATGAGACGCGCTGTCGTGGCGTTGGCGGCCTGTTGTGTGTTGGTGGCTGGTGGCCGTGCTCTGGCGGGCCAGGCAACGACGGTCAAGAAGAGCTCGGGGCCGCTCACAGCGACGATCGTGCCCGGCACGCATCACCCGAAGATCAACGCGAAATGGCCGCTCAGCGTGACTGCGACGCTCGCCGGCAAGCCGGCCCATGCCACCGCGCTCTACCTGTTCATGTTCGGAGCGATGGTCGTCAGCACGCAGCACCCCTACAGCAAGAACCCCTACCGGTTCACGGGGCACTACAAAGACACGTTCACCTGGCCGCCCGACTCGCTCGGACAAGCGCTCACGCTACGCGTGGTGGTAAGTGCCGGAGGGCACACCGTCGATCTGGACTGGGCCGTCACGCCGGTCAAGTAGCGCGCTAGCCGCGCCGCGCTCAGCTGACCGATGCGCGCGAAGCCGCGATCGAGCGTTCGAGCGCTAGGCGTAGCTCGCCCGCGCGCAGCGGCTTGCTGACGTAGTCGTCCATGCCGGCCGCGATGCACTTCTCGCGGTCGCCGGCGAGCGAGTGGGCGGTGACCGCGACGATCGGCATGTGCCCGCCGCCGTCGCCGTTCTCGCGGCGTCGAATCTCGCGCGTCGCCTCGTAGCCGTCGATGCCCGGCATCTGGCAATCCATCAGGATCGCCGCGTACTCGCGCTCGGCGAGCGCCGCGAGAGCCTCATTGCCGTCGGTTACGACCTCGGAGCGGAAGCCGCACTTGTCGAGCATCCGGGCGGCCAGCATCTGGTTGACGGGATTGTCCTCGGCGACGAGGACGATCGGCGCGGCATCGGTCAGGTTGCCGTTCTCGTCGCGCTCGCCGAGAGCCGCAAAATGCTCCGTGCGTCTTGATCGCAAGCTGAGCGCCGTCCGCGACCGGCAGCGTGAGCTCGAACCAGAACGTGCTACCGCGGCCCGGCTCGCTCTCGGTGCCGATCCGACCGCCCATCAGGTTGACGAGCTCGGCGGAGATCGTCAGGCCGAGACCGGTGCCGCCGTAGCGGCGTGCCGTGGACCCGTCGGCCTGCATGAACGGCGTGAACAGCTTTTCGAGCGTCGCTCGCCTCGATGCCGATGCCCGTGTCCGTCACTTCGACGCGCAGGTTGGCTTGGCCGTCGGCCACGCGCGCGGTCGCGGTCACCGTCACGCCGCCCTGCTCGGTGAACTTGATCGCGTTCGACAGCAGGTTCATCAGTACCTGGCCGATCCGGCCACTGTCGCCGTGCAGCCACGGCGGCACGCTCGGGCGCGTGTTATTTGTCAGCGCGATGGCCTTCTTCTTCGCGTTCGGGAGCATGCGCGCGCAGCATTCGGCGATCAGCTCACGCAGCGAGAAGTCGGTCGTGTACAGCTCGAGCTTGCCGGCCTCCATCTTCGAGTAGTCGAGGATGTCGTTGATCACGAGCAGGAGCGCCTCGCCCGAGGATCGCAGTGTCTCGGCGAGTTCCTGCTGATCGTCGTCGAGCCGCGTATCGAGGAGCAGGTCGGCCGTGCCGATCACGCCGGCAAGCGGTGTACGCAGCTCATGGCTGACGGTGGCGACGAACGCGGACTTCGCGGTCGAGGCCTCAACCGCCGTATCGCGCGCGGACGCCGTCAGCTCGACCTCGGCCGCGAGCTCGCGCGTCTTCTGCGCCACAAGACGCAGGGCGCGCTGGCGTGTGGTGCCTAGCAGGAAGAAGAGCGTCGCCAGGAGCAGGCTGAGCGCGCTGCCAACGACGAGAACGCGTAGGGCGGCGCCGTTAGCGAGCACGTTGCCACTCGTCAAACGGCCGGCGACGTAGAGCGTCCAGCCGTCCGTCATCTTCACCTCGAACGTGCTCGCGGCGGCCGGCGGTGTCCTGAGCGCGAAGCGCACCGCCTGGGCTCCCGTACCGCGCTGGAGCGTAAGCGTCAAGCCGGGATGTCCCCTCTGCGCCCTGGCCAGTAGGACGTCGGGGAGGATCGCTATTGCGCTCCAGCCAATAAACGCCTTGTGCCTCGCTGCCGCGCTCGACGGGACGGTGCCGCCCGCATACACCGGGTTCCCGAGAGCGAAGATCGCGTCGCCCGGAATCAACGTAACCGTCCCTGTCGCCGAGGCGCCGCTGTCCCGTGTCGAGGCGAGATCACGCTCGAACACACACGCATCGATCGTCGCCGGCAGGTTGATGTTCGGCGCGCTGATGGCGAACTTCGTCAGACAGTAATAGGGGCGCGGTCCCGCGGGGATGACCGAGCTCGGACCGGGCTTGATGGCGTGCGCGTCCGGCAGCTTCTCGACGAATTGCCGCTCGAACCGGACAAGGTCGCCGGCCGGGACCTGTACCTCGAGGCTGACACCAAGCAGTTCGGGGTAGCGCCCGCGCACCTGCATCGCGCGCTCCCAGGCGAGGAACCGTGCCTCGGTCGTGTTCGGGTTCTGCGCCACGAATGCGCCGAGTGCGTAATCGAGGTCGCGGTCGTGGAGGATGGCGAGCTGAAGCTGGGCGCCGGCGGCCTCGGCACCGGAATGGAGCACGGCGCGCGAGCTGTCGGCGGCGTGGTGGGCGTCGGACTCGGCGACGAGCAATGACGCGCCTGTGCCGACCGCGGCGAGGCAAACGCGGCCACGATCCACGCGCGTCGCGGCGAGTGCAGCAGCGACCGCGCAATCGCCTGACGGCAGCTCGAAAACGCAGGGGGATGGCTCCCATACGACCGTTATCGGCGCATCTGCCGGCCGCGTCCAGCGTTGAAGCGCGCAATTACGAAGTTTCGGAGAACTACCGGTGCGCCGCCTGGAGCCACGCCAAGCTATCGGCGCCGAAGTACTCGCTGTGTGGCTCGAGCAAGCAGCAGGAGGAGCTCGAGGCCGGCGGCCGCAATGCCGGTTAGCTCGATGGCGGCGTCAAAGCCGTCGTGGAGGAGCCCAAGCGACGGGCAACGCGGACCGTGTGAACGATGCCCCGGGCCGTGCGATTCGCCCCCCGTACGACGGCCACGCGCTCTTCAGCTGCCGGAGGATTCCTCCCAGCGCTGTTCGGGAGAGGACTCGGACGAATCCGCGTGTACTTGCTCGGCGCCGTCGTGGCGATCGGAATAGAGGCGTTCCAGGACTTGTAGGTCGGCGAGCTTCTGCTGGAGGCGCTCGATCCGCGAGCGTACGTCGCCGATCGGCATCGAGTCGAGCCAAGCTTTGTAGGTCTCGCTACTCATGGCCATGTCCTTTCGCGCGTGCAGGGTCAGCGTATAAGACCATGGCCCCGAGCGGACCGCGTGAACAAGGTGGGAACTGCTCGGCTGAAAGACCGCCCGGGGGTTGAACCCGAGACCTCTCGCTCGGGTCTACTTCAGCGTGCAGCAGGGCGCCGATCCCGTCGGCGGTGGGTCGCCTGCCGCGCTTGCGCGTCCACGGCTTCGGCTCCCGCTTTGACCTAGACTCGCGATCCGTGGGCGCACACGGAACCGGTGGACGCGGTGCCTGAGACTCGTACAGGCGCGGGATCGCGACGGAAGCTGGCGTAGATGGCGCGCGCGGACGTACGGAAGCTGCCCAGATGGCGCGCAGGACGTACGGGCCGCTTCGGCGTGGCTCAGACGGGGCTATCCGGCGACCTCGCCGTTACTGCCACAACACGTACGCCTCCTGCTCCTGCGGCTTGCCGGTCTTGACATCGCTCCGAGCGTCACCGGCCTCGAGCGCTGCATCGATTCATGTCGACCGCCGTGACGATCGGCCCGCGACTCGTGGGTCGCGCAGGGATGCCTGTTCGAGGGGGGCGGAGCGATCGAGATCGGCGCGAACTGCCAGATCGGCCCGCGGTCGCTATTCATCACTTCGCATCACGCGATACTCCCCGAGGGTGGCGTTCGCTCGAGCCCGAGTACTACCCGATCAAAATCGGCGCGGGGTGCTGGCTCGGTGCGCGCGTCACGGTGCTGCCGGGAGTGACCATTGGCGAGAAGACGGTGGTCGGGGCGGGCGCGGTCGTCGCCAAGGACTGTGGGCCGGGCGGCGTCTGGGCGGGTGTGCCCGCGCGCCGCGTGCGCTAGGGCTGAACCTAAGCACGCATCGCCACGCCTGGCGTTGGCCCAGCGAACCCGAGCGCGCCCGGCAGGAATTGAACCTGCGACCTCTCGCTCCGGAGGCGAGCGCTCTATCCCCTGAGCTACGGGCGCGGGACTCGGTCAAGCATAGTCGTGAGCGCCGGTCGTGATCCGAAAGGAGCCGCTCGTAATCGAGCGGTGGGCGTGGGCGCTACGCTCGGCGCGATGGAGCTGTCCGTTCTCTTTGCCGGCACGGCGGGATCGGCGCCGAGCGCGCGGCGCGGTCTGCCGGCGCTGCTGGTTCGCTACGGCGGCGAGCGGATCCTCGTCGACTGCGGTGAGGGCACGCAGCGCCAGCTGATTCGCTCCGTTGGCCTCGTCGAGCTGACCGATGTCTTCATCACACATCTGCACCTCGATCACTGGCTCGGGCTGCCGGGCCTGTTGAAGTCGCTCGACCTGCGTGACCGGTCGCGGCCGCTGCAGATCCACGGACCACCCGGGATCCGCGAGGCGCTGGCGAGCATGCGCGGCGTCGTGGGCAGGCTCGGGTTTCCGCTCGAGGTCGTCGAGCTCGCGCCGGAGGACGCTGTGCGCCGCGGCGAGCTCGAGATTCAGCCCGTGAACGTCCGCCATCGGACGCTCGCCTATGGCTACATGTTCATCGAGGACGAGCGTCCGGGGCGCTTTGACGCCGAGCTCGCAACACGTCTTGGCGTGCAGTTCGGTCCTGACTTCGGGCGCCTGCAGCGCGGCGAAGTCGTCAACGGCGTGCGTCCCGAGCAGGTGATCGGGCAGGCGCGACCCGGGCGGAAGGTCGCGGTCTCCGGCGACACGGCGCCGTGCGAGACGCTCGCGCTCGCGGCGCACGGCGCCGACCTGCTGATCCACGAGGCAACGTTCGCCGAGGAGGAGCACGAGCGCGCGCGGTTGACGGGTCACTCGACCGCGGCGCAGGCGGCGCGCGTGGCGCTCGAAGCGGACGTCAGATTGCTCGCGCTGACCCACATCTCCGCCCGCTACGCGGGGCGGCAGCTACGCGACGAGGCGCGCGCGATCTTTCCCGACACGGAGCTGCCACGGGACTTCGACTCGATCGAGGTGCCGTTCGTGGAGCGTGGCGCGCCGCGGCTCTTGCGCGCGGGCGAGGCGCCCGTTCCGCAGCCAGGCGCTTGAACCCGTCGGTCGTGGGCCGGTGCTACAGTGGCCGCCGCCTCCTTTAACCCGGTCCCGTGAGGCCAGGAAGGATCGTAGAGCTGACAGAAGTGCCCGAAACCGTCGTCCTCGAGCGGGACGACATCGCGCGAGCGCTCAGGCGGATCGCGCACGAGATTGCGGAGCGCGACGCGCACGACGATGCGACTCTCGCAATCGTCGGGATCCATCGTCGCGGGGTGCCGCTGGCGCGCCGGCTACGACCGCTGCTCACGGAGCTGCAGGGCGCGGACGTTCCGCTCGGCTGGATCGACATCTCCTTCTATCGCGACGATCTTGGCCTGCGGCCTGACGCGCCGCTCGTCGCCGGCAGCCAGATCGACTTCGCCCTCGACGGTGCGACCATCGTGATCGTCGATGACGTGCTCTACACCGGGCGCACGGTCCGCGCGGCGATTGAAGCGCTCCTCGCCTACGGTCGCCCGGCGAAGGTGCAGCTTGCCGTGCTCGTCGATCGCGGCCATCGCGAGCTGCCGATCAGGCCCGACTACGTCGGCAAGAACCTGCCGACGGCGCGCAGCGAGCGCGTCAACGTCCGCGTCGAGGAGCTCGACGGCGTCGATGAGGTCACGATCTCCCAGGAGCGCGTGCTCGCATGAGGCACCTGCTCTCGATCGAGGACATCGAGCGCGAGGACATCGAGCGCATCCTCGGCTCGGCCGCGTTCTTCGGCGACGTCGCCGACCGCGCCGATCAAGAAGGTGCCGAGCTTCCGCGGCCGCCTCGTCATCAACCTCTTCTACGAGGCCTCGACGCGGACGCGCAGCTCGTTCGAGCTCGCCGGCAAGCGGCTGTCCGCCGACGTCCTCAACGTCGTCTCCAGCGGCTCGAGCGTCGAGAAGGGAGAGTCGCTGCGCGACACCGTGGCGACGCTCTCCGCCTACGGTCCCGACGCGATCGTGATCCGCTCACCGCATGCGGGCGCGCCGCAGCTCGTCGGCGCGCTGGTCGCCGGCCGGCGTCGTCAACGCCGGCGACGGCAAGCATCAGCACCCGACGCAGGCGCTGCTCGACCTCTACGTGCTGCGCCGGCGTATCGGCGAGCTCGACGGGCGCTCGATCTGGATCGTCGGTGACGTCCTGCACTCGCGCGTCGCGCGCTCGAGCGCCCAGGCGTTCATGCAGCTCGGCGCCGAAGTCACGTTCGCCGGACCGCCGACGCTGGTGCCGCCCGAGCTGGCCGCGCTCGGCTGCGAGGTGCGCCACACGCTCGACGGGCTCGGCGATGCGGACGTCGTCTACGCGCTGCGCCTCCAGCACGAGCGGATGCGCGAAGCGTTCCTGCCCTCGCTCGCGGAGTACGCCGCCTGCTACCAGATCAACTCGCGCCGTCTGAAGGCACGCCAGCTCTTGATGCACCCGGTCCGGTGAACCGGGGCGTCGAGCTGTCGGGCGATGTGATCGACGGCGCCGCAGTCGCTGATCACCGAGCAGGTGCGCGCCGGCATCGTCGTGCGGATGGCGGTCCTCGTCGAGGTCCTCTCCGGCTCGCACGCGGATGCGCCGCAGGTAGAGCGGCTCGCGCCGGAGCCGACAGCTCGCGTGAGCCTGCTACTTCGGCACAGGAGCGCGCCGGGCGAGGCGCTGCTGCGCGAGGTCCCGCAGTTCGATCCGCGGGCGGCGATCGACGCGGTGAGCGACGTGCTCGTCCGCGAGGGCGAGATTGCGCAGATCGGCGCGCCGGGAAGCATCGAGCCACCGCCGGGCGCGGAGGTGATCGAGGGCGCCGGGAAGCACCTGCTGCCGGCCTTCATCGACCCGCACGTCCACCTGCGCACGCCGGGGCAGGAGCACAAGGAAGACATCGAGACCGGAACGCGCGCCGCTGCGGCAGGCGGCTACTGCGCCGTGATCGCAATGGCCAACACCGACCCCGTCGTCGATCAGCCGGCGCTCTGCGCGGGCTCATCGCGCAGGCGCGCGAGCAGGCACGGATCCCCGTCGGCTTCATCGGAGCGCTCAGCGTCGGCCTGCCGCGGCGAGCAGCTGACCGAGATGGCGCTGCTGCGCGAGGCGGGTGCGCTCGGCTTCAGCGACGACGGCAAGCCGGTCGTGTCGGCCGGGTTGCTGCGCCGCGCGCTCCAGTACCAGCGCCTGTGCGGCGGCGTGATCTCGCCTGCACGAGGAGGACCCGACGCTCTCGGGGGCCGGCGTCATGCACGAAGGGCCGGTCTCGGCCGAGCTTGGCCTCGCCGGGATCCCTTCGATCTCCGGAGCGACGATGGTCGCGCGCGACGGCCTGATCGCCGCCGACGAGGGCGGACGCGTTCACTTCCAGCACATCTCGGCGCGGCGCTCGATCGAGGCGCTGCGCGCCCTGCGGGCGGCCGGCGCGCGCGTCAGCGGCGAGGCCACGCCGCACCACCTGCTCCTGACCGACGCCGCGGTCAAGGGTCTCGACACGAGCTTCAAGATGAACCCGCCGTTGCGCAGCGAGGCCGATCGCGCCGCGCTCGTCGAGGCGCTGCGCGACGGGACGATCGACTGCATCGCAACCGATCACGCGCCGCATTCGCGCGAGGAGAAGATGGTCCCGTTCGAGGAGGCGCCGATGGGCACGATCGGGCTCGAGACCGCGTTCGCGGCGCTGTACACGGACCTCGTCGTGCCCGGCGCGCTCAGCCTCGCGTGCCTGGTCGAGCGCCTCACCGGCGCCGCGGCGCTGTTCGACCTCGCGACCCCAACCGTGAGCGTCGGCGCGGAGGCGAACCTCTGCCTCGTCGACCTCGAGGCGAGCTGGCGCGTCGGCGAATCCGGCTACGAGAGCCGCTCAGCGAACTGCTGCTTCGCGGGCCGCGAGCTCAGCGGGCGCGTTCTGCTCACGCTCGCCCGCGGACAGATCGCCTATCGCGAGCGAAGCTTCGCGCTCAGCGCCGCATGAGCTACGTCTGCTCGAAGACGGCACCCGCTTCGACGGGGAGCCCTGTGGCGCGCCCGTGACGGCGGTCGGCGAGGTCGTCTTCACCACGTCGATGTCCGGCTACCAGGAGGCGGTCACCGATCCGAGCTACGCGGGCCAGCTCTTGACCTTCACCTACCCGCACATCGGCAACTACGGGGTGCGCGCCGACGCGATGGAGTCCGACCGGATCCACGCGCGCGGCGTGATCATGCGCGCGGCGCGCAACAGCCGCCCGGCGGGCGCGCACAGCGGTTGGCTCGACTGGCTCGAGCAGAGCTCGATCGCCGCGATCACCGATCTCGACACGCGCGCGCTCGTACGTCACATCCGGGAGCAGGGCTCGATGCGCGGCGGGATCTTCCCGACGGAGCTCGGCGAGGTGCAGGCGCAAGCCCTGGTCGCCGCCGAGCCCTCGATGCGCGGGCGCGATCTCGCGCGCGAGGTGAGCCCGCGCGAGGCGTTCACGCTCGAGCCGCTCGCCGGGGACGGCCCGACGATCGCCGTGATCGACACCGGAGTCAAGGCCGCGATCATCGAGAACCTGCGCCGGCGCGGCGCGCGACTGCGCGTGCACCCGTGCACGGTCAGCGCGGCCGAGCTGCTCGACGAGCAACCGGACGGGATCTTCATCGCCAACGGACCCGGTGACCCCGCGGCGCTCAGCTACATCGTCGATGAGCTGCGCGGCGTCGTCGGGCGCGTACCCGTGTTCGGCATCTGCCTCGGCCACCAGCTGCTGTGCCGCGCGGTCGGGCTCGAGACCTACAAGCTCCAGTTCGGCCACCGCGGCGCGAACCACCCGGTCAAGGACCTGACGACCGGCCGAATCGAGATCACGAG
Organism: uncultured Solirubrobacterales bacterium; assembly: GCA_963773395.1. Lineage (GTDB taxonomy): Bacteria > Actinomycetota > Thermoleophilia > Solirubrobacterales > Solirubrobacteraceae > Palsa-513. The sequence continues at coordinate 545,987 of CAVZAY010000002.1, forward strand.
CCAGAACCACGGCTTCGCCGTGCTCGGACCGGGTGGCGCGAGGACGATCGACGACGATCGACCGGTCCGCTGGGAGACCGACTTCGGGGTCGCGGAGCTGACCCACATCAACCTCTATGACCGGACCGTCGAAGGCCTGCGCCTGCCCGACGCGGGCGCGAGCACTGTCCAGTACCACCCCGAGGCCAATCCCGGGCCGCACGACGCGCGCCATCTGTTCGACCGCTTCATCGCGCAGCTCATGCGCTCACATGCCGCGTCGCACTGACATCCACCGCATCCTCATCCTCGGGTCCGGTCCGATCGTGATCGGGCAGGCCGCCGAGTTCGACTACTCCGGCGCGCAGGCCTGCCGCGTGCTTGCCGAGGAGGGCTACGAGGTGATCCTCGTCAACTCGAACCCGGCGACGATCATGACCGACCCCGACGTTTGCGACAGCGACCTACATCGAGCCGCTGCTGCCGGGACCGGTCTCGCAGATCATCGAGCGTGAGCGCCCGGACGCGCTGCTCGCGACCCTCGGCGGCCAGACCGCGTTGAACCTCGCGAGCGCGCTCGCCGGCGACGGCACGCTCGAGCGCTACGGCGTCGAGCTGATCGGCGCGAGCCGCGAAGCGATCCGTCGCGCCGAGGACCGCGAGCTGTTCCGCGAGACGATGGTCGCCGCCGGGTTGCGCGTGCCGCGCAGCGAGATCGCGAGCAACATCGCCGAGGGGGCGGCGGCGCTCGCGCAGATCGGGCTGCCCGCGATCGTCCGGCCGGCGTTCACGCTCGGCGGCCACGGCGGGGGAATCGCGCGCACCCTCGAGGAGTACGCGCGAATCGTCGCCGGCGGGATCGCGACCTCGCCGATCGGCCAAGTGCTGATCGAGGAGTCGGTGCTCGGTTGGGGCGAGTTCGAGCTCGAGGTCATGCGTGACCACGCCGACAACGTCGTCGTCGTCTGCTCGATCGAGAACGTCGATCCGATGGGCGTCCACACCGGCGACTCGGTCACGGTCGCGCCCCAGCAGAGCCTTCCCGACTCCGTCTACCAGGAGCTGCGCGACCAGGCCCTGACGGTGATCCGTGCGATCGGCGTCGACACCGGCGGCTCGAACGTGCAGTTCGCGGTCAACCCGAGCACGGGCGAGATCGTCGTGATCGAGATGAACCCGCGCGTCTCGCGATCCTCGGCGCTCGCGTCCAAGGCGACGGGCTTCCCGATCGCGAAGATCGCCGCGCGGTTGGCGGTCGGTTACACGCTCGAGGAGATCCCCAACGACATCACGCGAGCGACGCCGGCGAGCTTCGAGCCGGCGATCGACTACGTCGTCGTGAAATGGCCGCGCTTCGCGTTCGAGAAGTTCCTCGGCGCCGAGCCCGTGCTGACCACGCACATGAAGAGCGTCGGCGAGGCGATGGCGATCGGGCGGACGTTCGCGCAGGCGTTCCTGAAGGCGATGCGCTCGCGAGAGCTCGACGTCCATCCCGAGCTCGACCTGCCGCTCGAGGAGCTGCTCGAACGCGTCGCTCACCCCGGGGCAGCCCGCTATGACCAGCTGCTCGAGGCGCTGGCACGCGGCGCGAGCGTCGAGGAGCTGCACGAGCGCACCGCGATCGACCCGTGGTTTCTCGACGAGTTCAAGGCGCTCGTCGCCGACCAGCCGGGCGTCTTCGCCGGCGTTCGAACATTCAAGTCGGTCGACACCTGCGCCGCTGAGTTTGCCGCCAGCACGCCCTACTTCTACTCCGGCTGGGAGCGCCCCGGGCGCGACGGTTGCGCCGCGCACGAGGTCCCGCCGCCGGGCGGCGCCAGCCGCGTCGTGATCCTCGGCTCCGGTCCGAACAGGATCGGCCAGGGAATCGAGTTCGACTACTGCTGCGTGCACGCCGCTCAGGCCGTGCGCGAGGCCGGGCGCGAAGCGGTGATGATCAACTGCAACCCGGAGACGGTCTCGACCGATTACGACACATCGAACCGCCTGTACTTCGAGCCGCTGACGCTCGAGGACGTGCTCGGCGTGATCGAGCTCGAGCAGCCCGAAGGCGTGATCGTCCAGTTCGGTGGCCAGACGCCGCTGCGGCTCGCCGCCGGCCTCGAGCGCGCCGGCGTGCCGCTGCTCGGAACGAGTGTCGACTCGATCGACGCGGCGGAGGACCGCGGACGCTTCGGCGCGCTGCTCGACGAGGTCGGCTGCAAGGCGGCCCCTTACGCGACGGCGCGCTCGGTCGCGGACGCGCTCGGCGAGGCGGAGCGGATCGGCTTCCCGTTGCTCGTGCGCCCAAGCTACGTGCTCGGCGGGCGTGCGATGGAGATCGTCTACACGCGCGACGCGCTCGCCGAGTACCTCGCCCGTGCTCAGGCCGGCGATGACGGCCGCGAGATCTACCTCGACCGCTTCCTCGAGAACGCGATCGAGGTCGACGTCGACGCACTGTGCGATGGCGAGGAGGTCTGGGTCGCCGGGATCATGCAGCACGTCGAGGAGGCGGGGATCCACTCCGGCGACTCGGCCTGCGTGCTGCCGCCGCACTCGCTCGGCACCGAGATGCTCGAGCGGATCCGCGACCAGACGGCGCGCATCGCGCTGGCGCTGCGCGTCGTCGGCCTGATCAACATCCAATTCGCGATCGTCGCCACCGACCGACTGTTCGTGATCGAGGCAAACCCGCGCGCCTCGCGGACCGTCCCGTTCGTCTCGAAGGCGATCGGCTTCCCGCTCGCGAAGCTCGCCTGCCGCGTGATGCTCGGCGAGCGCATCGCCGACCTCGACCTGCCCGCCCAGCCGATGCGCGACACCCACGTCTGCGTCAAGGAGGCGGTGCTGCCCTTCGGGCGCTTCCTCGGCGCGGACTCGCTGCTCGGCCCCGAGATGCGCTCCACCGGCGAGGTGATGGGCATCGCGACCGACTTCCCGACCGCGTTCGCGAAAGCGCAAGCCGCGGCCGGCTCGGCACTGCCCGCGCGCGGGACCGCGTTCATCACGGTCACCGACACCGATAAGCCGGCCGGAGCGGGCCTCGCCGCGCAGCTGCACGACCTCGACTTCCGGATCGTCGCGACGCGTGGCACGGCGCAGGCGATCGAGCGGATGGGGATCCCCGTGACCGTGCTCAACAAGGTCGGCGAAGGCTCACCGCACGTCGTCGACTGGATCTCGCGCGGCGACGTCGATCTCGTTATCAACACGCCGACCGGATCGGGCGCGCGCAGCGACGGCTGGGAGATCCGCCGCGCGGCGCACACCCGCGGGATCCCGGCGATCACGACGCTCGCGGGCGGCCAGGCGGCGATCCGCGCGATCCGCGCGGCGCGCGCGGGCGAGCCGGCGGTCGTGTCGCTGCAAGACCTCCACGGTCGATGAGCAGCGGATTGGTTGGCGTGGGCTGGTTGGGAGCAGGTTGGGCTTGAGGTTTGCACTCGATTCGAGACTCGGCGGGGCTTGAGGTGAGCGCTCCTTTTGGGCGGCGGGCTTGCCCGGTGGTGGGGCGGCGGGAGGTCGGCGCCTATGTCGTGCTCGAGGTTTCCGATGAGGCGGTGGCGGCGGCGCCGGGGCAGTTCTACATGCTGGCCGCGGTCGTTGGGTGGGGTGGGGGCGAGGGGGAGCGGCCGTTCCTGGGGCGCGCGATATCGGCGCTGTTCGCTCGCGACGGTCGCGTCGGCTTCCTGCTCGAGGATGTGGGTCCGGGGACGCGGCGGCTCTGCTCGCTTGCGGTCGGTGAGGAGCTGTGGGTTGTTGGGCCGCTGGGGCGCGGATTCGACGCTCCGCCTGCGGAGCGCGAGGCGTTGCTCGTCGGTGGCGGCGTCGGGATACCGCCGTTGGCGATGTTCCAGGAGGCTTGGGGTGGGCGGGCGCTGCTTGGGTTTCGCGATGCGCGCCATGCGGCGGGGGCGAGCCTGCTGAAGGAGGCCGAGCTCGCTACTGACGATGGCTCGGTCGGCCATCCGGGCTATGTCACCGACCTGCTCGAGCGCGAGCTGGAGCGTGCGCGCGGGGAGGTCAGCGTGTACGCGTGCGGGCCGCCCGCGATGCTCGAGGCCGTCCGCGCGCTCACGGTCGCGGCGGCGGTGCCCGCGTGGCTCGCGCTCGAGGCGCCGATGGCGTGCGGCTTCGGAGCCTGCTTCGGCTGCGTGGTCGCGACGCACGACGGCTTCAAGCGCGTCTGCCTCGACGGGCCGGTGTTCGCGGCAGCGGCGCTCGCATGACCACCTTCTGCGGGATCGAGCTCGCCCACCCGGTGATCAACGCGTCGGGCTGCTTCGACGCACTCGCGGCGCGCGAGGTCTTCGGTGACGCGCTGATCGAGCGGTTCCCGTTCGCGGCGTACGTCTCGAAGACAGTGACTTTGGGGCCGCGAGCGGGCAACCCGCCGCCGCGTCTGTGGGAGGCCGCGGGCGGGGTGATCAACTCGATCGGGCTGCCGAATCCCGGGATCGATGCGTACCTCGAAACGTACCTGCCGGCGTACGCCGCGCTCGGCGTGCCGATCGTCACGAACGTGATGGCCTCGACCGTCGATGAGTTCGGGCAGCTCGTCGAACGGGTAGCGGTCCGCGACGAGGTGGCAGCGATCGAGCTCAACGTCTCGTGCCCGAACGTCGCGACCGGCCTCGACATCGGCGCCGACCCGCACGAGCTCGAGCGGCTCGTGAAGGTGCTGCGCCCGCTGAGCGCCAAGCCGTTGATCGTGAAGCTGACCCCGAACACCGCGGATGTAGCCGCCTGCGCGGCGGCGGCCGAGTCGGGCGGGGCGGACTCTGTTTCCTTGATCAACACGCTGCGCGCAATGGCGCTCGCCCCCGGCAGCACAGCTCCGTGGCTCGGCGGCGGAACCGGTGGGCTCTCGGGCCCGGCAATCCGCGCGATCGCGCTGGCGCAGGTCGCGAGCGTCGCGTCGCGCGTCGCGATTCCGGTCGTCGGAATGGGGGGCGTTGCGAGCGGGGCGGACGCCGCCGCGCTCATCGATGTCGGTGCTACGCTCGTCGCGGTCGGCACCGAGACCTTCCGCGACCCGGCAGCGGGCCGGCGGATCGCAAATGAGCTAGCGCGCGGTTTTGCGGAAAATGCGGCTTGAGGTGCCTACCTGGTCGCGTGATTAAGTGCGAAACGCCTGCAAATCCCGCGAGACTTCGGCGACGGCGTGCGCACCGCGAACCTCAAGTTCGGGTCGAGACAACTTTTCTTTTCGGTCCTTGAATGGCGCGTTCCAGGCTATACACTCGCCACCCATGTCGCCCGGTCCGCGAGACGTCCAGCAATGACAGCCGTGACGCCGGAGCGGTCTCCCAACCAGCGACTTGCGGCGCTCGCGCGGGCTAACGAGATCCGCTCGCAGCGCGCTCAGCTGAAACGCGATCTGAAGGCCGGACGCATCTCGATCCAGCAGCTGCTGACGGCGCCGCCGCTATACCTGGAGACCGCGAAGGTCTCCGACATGCTGCTCGCGGTACCCAAGTACGGCCGCGTCAAGGTCAACAAGATCCTCCACAACTGCCGCATCTCGCCGAGCAAGACGATCGGCGGTCTCTCGGAGCGCCAGCGCGCCGAGCTCGTCACACTGCTCAACCATCGGTGAGGTTGCGTCCAGCGCCGGCGCTACGGTGCGCGGTCGGTGTCTGACATCTTCGTCGTCACGGGGCCTTCGGGGGTCGGCAAGGGGACGCTGATCGCGCGGCTGCGCGAGGCCCACCCGGAGCTCGCGTTGACGATCTCGGCGACGACGCGCTCACCGCGTCCGGGGGAAGTCGACGGCGTCTCCTACTACTTCCTGTCCGACGCGGAGTTCGATCGGCGGCTCGCGGGCGGGGAGTTCGTCGAGCACGCGACCTACGCGGGGCACCGCTACGGGACGCTGCGCGGCGAGCTCGAGCGACGCACGCGCGGCGGGAATCCGGCGGTGCTCGAGATCGAGGTGCAGGGGGCACGCCAAGTGCGCGATGCGATCCCGAGCGCGGTGCTCGTGTTCATCGCGCCACCGTCGCTCGAGGCGCTGCGCGAGCGCCTCGTGGCCCGCGGCAAGGACTCGCCGGAGACGATCGAGCAGCGCCTCGCGGTCGCCGTGAGCGAGCTCGCCGCGCGCGGCGAGTTCCAGTTCGTGATCGTCAACGACGAGCTCGAGCGCGCGATGGCGGAGCTCGACGCGCTGTACGTCAGCGAGCGGAGCAAATGAGCTCGGGACCCCAGCCCGCTACACTGCTCGCGTGATCTCTCCACGCATCGACCAGCTGCTCGAGAACGTCGACTCGAACTACGCGAGCGTGATCGTCGCGGCCAAGCGCGCGCGCCAGATCAACTCGTACTACCAGAACCTCGGTGAGGGGGGCTTCGATGAGTTCCCGCCGCCGATGGTTGAGACCGGCTCGAAGAACTACCTCACGATCGCACTCGAGGAAGTCGCCGCCGGCAAGCTGAAGTACCACTACCGCTAGCGGTTTCACCGGTGCGGCTGCTGCTCGGCGTGAGCGGCGGGATCGCCGCCTACAAGGCGCTCGAGCTCGTGCGCCTCGCGACCGGCGCCGGGCATTCGGTGCGCGTGATCGAGACCGCGAGCGCGAAGCGCTTCGTCGGTAGCGCGTCGTTTGCGGCGCTCTCCGGGGCGCCGGTCCTGACGAGCGAGTTCGAGCGCGATCCGCTGCGCGGCGCGTTCCCCGGCGAGCCGCTGCCAGAGCACGACCCGGCAAGCCACCTGGCGCTGGTCGATGCCGCCGACGTCTACCTGATCGCGCCCGCGTCGGCGAACACGATCGCGAAGCTCGCCGGCGGCCTCGCTGACAACCTGCTGACGAGCGCCGCGCTCGCAGCGCGCTGTCCGGTGCTCGTGGCGCCGGCGATGAACACCCGGATGCTCGAGCACCCGGCGACGCAGGCGAACCTGGCGCTGCTGCGCGAACGCGCGATCACGATCGTCGACCCCGGCGTTGGTCGCCTGGCAACGCACGGCGAGCACGGCGCCGGGCGCCTCGCCGAGCCCGCCGAGCTGCTCGCCGCCTGCGAGGCGGCGCTGCAGACCGGCCCCTGGAGCGGGCGGCGCGTGCTCGTGACCGCCGGCGGCACGCACGAGCCGATCGACGCGGTCCGCTACATCGGCAACCGCTCCTCCGGGCGTATGGGCTTCGCGATCGCACTGGCGGCAGCCGCGCGCGGGGCCAAGGTCACGGTGATCGCTGCGAACGTCGGCCTCGCGCGCGACCAGCACGCACGCTACGTGGACGTGACGACGGCAGCCGAGCTCGCCGCGGCCTGCGACGAGCTCGCGCCGCAAGCCGACGTCATCGTGATGTGCGCCGCCGTCGCCGACTTCCGCCCCGCGGCGCCGCGCGCAGACAAGCTCGCGCGCGAGGAGAACGCCGCCGTGACGCTCGAGCTCGAGTCAACCGACGACATCCTCGCGCGGCTCGCGCAGGGCCGGCGGCCCGACCAGGTCCTCGTCGGCTTCGCGGCCGAGCACGGCGACGGCGGCCTCGCGCGTGCCCGCGCGAAGCTCGAGCGCAAGCAGGTCGACCTGATCGCCTACAACGACGTCGCGCAGGAGGGCATCGGCTTCGACGCGCCGGACAACGCGCTGACGCTGATCAGCGCGAACGGCGAGCAGCAGGTCCCACGCGCGCCGAAAGCCCAGATCGCGCGAGAGCTCCTCGACGCGATCGACCGCCTGCATGCGCGGCTGGGGTGCTGGTCCAGCGCCGACCGCGGTCCACGATCCGCGCCCGTGAAGCCCGGCGAGGATGACGGCCCAGCACGGACGCTGCCCATCAGCCCGCGATCGTGGCCGTCACCGCAGCCGCCGCGCGCGCGTGGCCGTCAGAGTCAGCGGCCTCCGCCGCCGCGACGTCGCTGACCAGGTTGCCGAGTGCGAGATTGACGTCGTCTGCGTGATAGCCCCAGAGCGGACCGTCGCTCTCGGTCACGGTCGGGCGGTGGTCCGATGCGCCGGTGGCCTTCGTCACGTCGAGCCAGGAAGCGCCGGCGGCCTGCTCGCAGCGCGCGTCGTAGAGGCCCGGGAAAGGTCACCCATGGCGTCGGTTCGCGGCCGAGCGAGGGGAAGTACGGGTCGAGCGTCGCAGCGCCGCCCGCCAGCGCCGCCGGGTTGGTGCAGAGGACCTCGAGGCCATGCGTTGCGGTCTGGCCCGACTGGAGCGAGACGCCCTGCCCCGGGCGCCCGAAGATGGCACCGGCAGGCGGGGTCGAGGGGAAACTCGAGTAGGCGATGACGCAGCCGGTCTCGCCGAGGCGATTGCAGCCGGGGACGTTCCTGAAGCTGCCGCCGACGAGCTTGCCGGTCGGAACCTCGACGTTGCCACCGAGGATGATCGCCAGGAGGAGGCGAGAGCGCAGCGCCGGCACCGCGTCGACCAGGCGTTGGATCAAGAGGATCAACATCGCCGCCCCCTGGGAGTGGCCGATCAGGACGAACGGGCGCCCATCGCTGTAGCGCGTGAGGAAGTCCTCGAACCCCGCCGCGAGCGAGTTGTAAGCGATCGCGACCGGGCCGGCCTTGACGCCGGCGCCCGCGAGCAGGCCGGCGAGCGTGACCTGACGGTAGACCGGCGCGTACACCTGGCAGACCTGTGCGAAGCGTGAGGCCTGCGCCATCGCGGCGTCGGTCTCCGCCGGCTGGATCCGCAGGTCGGCGTTCGTCGAGCTCTCGCCGGAAACGGTCGGGTAGACGTAGAAGCAGTCGAACGCGCTCGTGCGGGCTGGGCTCGCCTTCACGACCGATGGTTTCCCGGCGGCGTTCACCGCGGTCGCGGCGAGCGAGAAAGCGCATGGATCTGAAGTCAAGCCCGGGCGGCAGAGCCAGGTGCTCGGCGGGGCTGCGCCGGCCGCGGCCGCAGAAGACGAGACGAGTGCCGCGAGGAGCGCGGCGAGGACCAGCGGAGCGCGCATCAGCGGCGCTGAGGATAGCCGCCCTCATGCTGGTAGACTCACGAGACAGCTTTCGTGCCGGTCACGGAAGACCGGCAGTCCCGAATCGGAAGTGGGCGCTCGCCCGCTTTTTTTTCGTCATGAACCAGCTACAGACTGATATCGAGCAGCGCGTCGCCGAGATCGAGCCGGCAATCGAAGTGCTGGCCGTCGAGCGCTCGGGATCGACGCTGCGCGTCTTCATCGATCATCCCGAGGGGGTCACGCTCGCGCACACCGAGCACGTCGCGCGCGCGCTCGCGGACCTGCGCGGCAGCGACTCGCTCGAGGTGAGCTCGCCCGGCCCGCGCCGCCCACTCGCAAAGCCCGAGCACTTCCGGCGCTTCGTCGGGCGCCGCGCGCGCGTTCGCCTCGCGGCGGGCTGCGAGAGCTTCGCGCAGCGCGAATCTGACCGGCGAGCTGGTGGGCGCGTCCACCGACGAGGTGACGCTCGCCGTGCCCGACGGGGTCGTCGCGATCCCCTACGCAGCGATCGAGCGCTCCCACCTGCTGGAGGATTAGGACGATGTCACGCGAGATCCTCGACGCAATGCACGCACTCGCCCAGGAGAAGGGCATCGACTCCGAGCGCTTGATGGTCGCGCTCGAGGACGCGCTGCTGTCCGCTTACAAGAAGCAGCCGGGCGCCGCCAAGTATGCCCGCGTCGAGATCGACCGCGAGACGGCCGACTTTCGCGTGATCGAGCTGATCATCCCCGAGCAGCTCGAGGCGCACCTGATCGTCGAGACGATCGACGAGGGCACGACGATCGACCCCGAGACGGGGGAGATGCGCGAGCCCGAGGAGCCGGAGATCGATCCGGCGAAGTTCGAGCAGTACCGCGACCAGATCGACGAGCGCGACGTCACGCCCGACGACTTCGGGCGGATCGCCGCGCAGACCGCCAAGCAGGTGATCCTGCAGCGGATCCGCGAGGCCGAGCGCGACATGATGTTCGAGGAGTACCGCGACCGCGTCGGCGAGCTGATCACGGGCATCGTGCAGCAGTCGGACTCGCGCTACACGCTCGTCCAGCTGCGCGAGCGCGTCGAGGCGCTGCTGCCGAAGTCCGAGCAGGTCGACGGCGAGCGCTACGACCACTCGCAGCGGATCAAGGCCGTGATCAAGGAGGTCTCGCCACAGGCGAAGGGCCCGTCGATCATCGTCTCGCGGCGCGACCCGGAGCTGATCAAGAAGCTCTTCGAGCTCGAGGTGCCGGAGATCGCCGACGGCCTCGTCGAGATCGCGAACGTCGCGCGCGAGCCCGGCTACCGCTCGAAGATCGCGGTCATCTCGCACGCCGACGGCGTCGATCCGGTCGGCGCCTGCGTCGGGCCGCGCGGTTCGCGCGTGCGCATGGTCGTCTCCGAGCTGCGCGGCGAGAAGATCGACATCATCCCCTACAACGACGAGCCCGCCCGCTTCGTGGCGAAGGCGCTGTCGCCGGCGCGCGTGCGCGAGGTGCTCGTCGACGACGCGGCAAAGCAGGCGACGGTGATCGTCCCCGACGACCAGCTGTCGCTCGCGATCGGCCGCGAGGGCCAGAACGCCCGTCTGGCGGCACGCCTCACCGGCTGGCGCGTCGACATCAAGTCCGAAACCGAGTTCGCGGCCGAGGAGGCCGAGCACGGTTACGAGGAGGAGGAGGCGCAGGGCCGCTGCGCGGCGATCATGTCAACGGCCGCCGCTGCCCGAACGCTTCCCTCCCGGGCTCGCGCTACTGCGGCCTCGAAGCGCACCAGGCGCTCGAGGCGGGCGGTGGCGGCGAGCCCGTGCCCGTCGCCTCCTAGGCCGAGCGCAGCGCGAAGCTGGCGGGCGCCCGCAGGGCGTCGTGCGCAGCCAGGAACTGCCAGCAACGACGTAGAATCGACGATTAGATGGCAAAGAAGCGCGTCCACGAGATAGCTAAGCAGGCGGGGGTTCCGACCAAGGAGCTGATCGCGACGCTGCAGGCTGCCGGCATCGACGCGAAGGCGCCGAGCTCGACCGTCGAGGAGAGCGAAGCACAGGCGGCGCTGCAAGGCGGTCGGCGTGCGGCGACGCCGGCCACCGCGAGTGCCACTGGCGCACGCAACGGTGCGAGCAAGGCTGCGCCGCCGCCGCGCGTCGCCGCCGCGCCGGCGAGCTCGCCGGCTGCGAGCGCCGCTGCAGTCGCGGCGCCGGCACCAGCGGCCGGCGCGCCTGGCGGACGGCGGCGCCGACGCGGTCCGCTCGCGCCCGACGCGCGATTCGCGCCAGGGCGAGCAGCGCCCGGGCGCGATCGCCGGGCGCCGGCGCGTCGTCATCGACTCGCAAGCGTCGCGCCGAACGAGTGGCGGACCGGCCGGTCAACCGCCGCGGCGCCCGCCGCGGCGCGGTCGCCGTCGCCGCGGCACCTACGACGACACCGTGGCGCCGCTCGATACGCGCGCGCTCGAGGCGACGGACCTGATCCGGATCAACTCCGGCTCGACGGTGAAGGACGTCGCCGAGTACTTCGGCGTCGCGGTCCCGGAGATCATCCGCAACCTGATGGCGCTTGGCGAGATGGCGACGCTCACCCAGACGCTCTCCGACGACGCGATCCAGGTGCTCGCCGACGACTTCAAGAAGGACATCGAGATCGTTCACGCCGCCGACGACGTCGCCGAGCCCGAATTCGAGGACGGGGACGAGGATCTCGCCGAGCGCCCGCCGGTCGTGACGATCATGGGCCACGTCGATCACGGCAAGACGTCGCTGCTCGACGCGATCCGCGAAACCTCGGTGGCCGCCGGGGAGGCCGGCGGCATCACCCAGCACATCGGCGCCTATCAGGCCCAGCACGCGGGGCGCGCGATCACCTTCCTCGACACGCCCGGCCACGAGGCGTTCACGGCGATGCGCGCGCGCGGCGCGCGCGTCACCGATATCGCCGTGATCGTCGTCGCGGCCGACGACGGCGTGAAGCCTCAGACCGACGAGGCGATCGATCACGCGCGCGCTGCGGGCGTGCCGATCATCGTCGCCGTCAACAAGATCGACAAGCCGGGCGCGCAGCCCGAGCGCGTTCGCACCGAGATGACCCAGCGCGGGCTGCAGCCCGCCGAGTGGGGCGGGGAGGTCGAGTTCGTCGACGTTTCGGCGAAGACGCGGGAGGGGCTCGAGTCGCTGCTCGACACGATCCAGGTGGTAGCCGAGCTCGAGGAGCTGCGCTCGAACCCCGACGCCCCCGCCTCGGGCGTGGTGATCGAGTCGCGGCTCGACCCCGGTCGCGGGCCGATCGTGACGCTGCTCGTGCAGCGCGGCACGCTGCACGTCGGCGACGCGCTCGTCGCGGGCGCCAACTTCGGTCGCGTGCGCGCGATGCAGGATTTCACCGGCGCGCGCGCCGGCAACGCGATGCCGGGAGAGCCGGTCGAGGTGCTTGGCTTCGACGGCGTTCCCGAGGCGGGCGAGTTCGCGCGTGCGGTCGAGAACGAGCGCCGCGCGCGCCAGCTCGCAGGCGAGCGCGCGAACCGGCTCAAGACCGAGGCGCTCGCGCGGCGCTCCGGTCGCAAGGTCTCGCTCGAGGACGTGTTCCGCCTCGCCCAGGAGGGCGCGGTCAAGGAGCTCAACCTCGTGCTCAAGGGCGACGTCTCGGGCTCGGTCGAGGCGGTCGAGGACGAGATCGCGAAGCTGCCGCAGGACGAGGTCGCGGTCAACATCATCCACCGCGGCGTCGGCGGCATCAGCGAGTCCGACGTGATGCTCGCTGCAGCCTCGGACGCGGTGATCCTCGCGTTCAACGTGCGCCCGGTCGGCGACGCGCGCGCGCTTGCGGAGCGCGAAGGGGTCGAGATCCGCAGCTACTCGGTGATCTACCGCGCGATCGACGAGCTCCGCGCGGCGATGCAGGGCATGCTCGAGCCGGAGGAGGTCGAGGAGACGATCGGCCAGGCGGAGGTGCGCCAGACGTTCCGGGCGTCGCGGATCGGCACGATCGCCGGCTCGTTCGTCACCGAGGGCAAGGTCACGCGCGGCGCGCGCGTGCGCGTCGTCCGCGACGGCACGGTCGTCGCCGACACGACGATCGCGAGCCTGCGCCGCTTCCAGGAGGACGCGCGCGAGGTCAGCTCCGGCTACGAGTGCGGCATCGTCCTCGCGAACTTCCAGGACATCAAGGACGGGGACGTGCTCGAGGCCTACGAGACGCGCAAGGTCGAGCGCCAACTCGCGAGGACGTGAACCGGTCCGGGCGACTGGACCTGGGCCGCCAAAGGCGACTAGGATGGCAGCTGCAGGGCGTATGCGCCGGGTGGACGAAGCGGTCCGCCAGGTGCTGGCCGACGCAATCGCCGAGGAGCTCAAGGATCCGCGTGTGGGATTCGTAACCGTCACGGACGTCAGCACGAGCCCCGACCTGACGTCGGCCCGCGTCTATGTCAGCGTGCTCGGCGAAGCGCCCGACCGCGAGGCCTCGCTGGCAGGGCTGCGCCACGCGCACGGTTACCTGCAGGGCGCGGATCGCCCAGGAGCTGAAGCTGCGCCGCACGCCGACGCTCGAGTTTCGCTACGACGACACGACGGACCGCGCGATGCACATCGAGCAGCTGCTGCGCGAGCGGGGCGATCGCGCATGACCGACGCTCCGGCACTCGCACTGGACGCGCGCGCGGCCGTGCTCGCGACGATCAAGGCCGAGCAGCGCTTCCTCCTGGTTACCCACGAGCACCCCGACGGCGATGCGCTCGGATCGCTGATCGCGATGCAAGCCCTGTTGCGTGCACTCGACAAGGACTCGGTGATGGTGATCGCTCCCGATGACTTCCCGCTGCCCAACGAGTATCGGTTCCTGTCGCTCGACGGGCTGGTCACCGGGCCGCCGCCGGACCTCGCCGAGCGCACCGTGATGTTCCTCGACTGCGGCAACCTCGACCGCAACCCGCTGGCGGCGCTGCACGACGTGAAAGACGCTCGTCAACATCGACCATCACCACGACAACACGCGCTTCGGCAGCGTCAACTACGTCGTCGAGGAAGCATCGTGCACCGCCGAGATCGTCTGGGATCTGCTGCACGCGACCGGCGTCGAGCTGACGATCGGGATCGCGGAGGCGCTCTACGTCGGGCTCGTCACCGACACGGGGCGGTTCTCCTACGAGAACACGACGCCGCGCTCGCACCTGATGGCGGCCGAGCTGATCAGCGCCGGCGTCGACGTCGCCGCGATGTACCGGCGGATCTACGAGGAGATCCCGCAGGCCAAGCTGGCACTGCTCTGCCGCGCGCTCCAGAGCCTGCAAGGTGTTCACCGACGATCGCGTGGCGTCCGCGGTGCTGACGATCTCAGACTTCGCCGAGACGGGTGCGGAGGACAGCCACAGCGAGGGCGTCATCGACCATCTGCGGGCGCTCACGGGAGTGAAGGTGGCGATCCTGATTCGCGAGGTCACCGCGAACGGGCGCGGGATCCAGCGCAAGGTGTCGCTGCGCGCGACCGACAACGAGATCGACGTCTCCGCGATCGCGCGCCTCTACGGTGGCGGCGGACACCGCAGGGCAGCGGGCTTCACGAGCGAGCTGTCGGCAAGCGCCCTGATCGACGCGATTCGCGCCCAGGTGTGAGCGCGACCGCCGGGGTTCTGCTCGCCGACAAGCCGCGCGGCATCAGCTCCCATGCGGTTGTCGCGCGCGCTCGGCGCGCGCTCGGCGAACGCAGGGTCGGCCACGCCGGCACGCTCGACCCGTTCGCGACCGGACTCCTGATCCTGCTCGTCGGCCAGGCGACGCGCCTGCAGCGGCTCTTCATGGCGCTGCCGAAGACCTACGACGTGCTGGCCCGCGTCGGCGCGAGCTCGACGACAGGCGACACCGAGGGCGAGATAACGCAGACGGGGCGGCGCCCGGCGGAGCCCCTGCAGCTGCCGCACGGGCGAATCCGCCAGCGCCCGCCGGTCTACTCGGCGATCAAGGTGGCGGGCGAGCGGGCGTACGGCGGGCGCGTCGCGGCGAGCTCTTCGAGCTGCCCGAGCGCGAGGTCGAGGTTTACGCAGCCGAAGAGCTCTGGCGGGCGGGCGACGAGCTTGCGCTGCGCTTCACCTGCTCGGCGGGGACCTACGTGCGCTCGCTTGTTGCGGCACTCGGGGACGCCTACTGCCTCGAGCTCCGCCGTACCCGGATCGGCCCGTTCACGGTCGACGACGCCTGGCCCGCCGAGGGAACGCCGAGCCTGCTCGACGTTCGCGCGGCATGCGCGCGCTTCTTGCCGGTCGTCGTGCTCGATGAATGCGCAAACCGCTGCGCTCGCGCACGGGCGACAGCGTGGAAGTCCCAACGCGGCCATGCCGTCGCGCTGCTGACCGACCGCGCGGGCCGCGCGTCTGGCGCTTGCCGAGCATCACGACGCGGACGGACCGATGAAGCTGAGCCGCCTGTGAGGACCGTCTCCTTGGAGCAGGCGACGCCCGGCGTGTCAGCGCTCGCGATCGGAACGTTCGACGGTGTGCACCTCGGTCACCGCGAGGTCATCGCCGATGCCGCGAGCGTCCTCACGTTCGAGCCGCATCCGGTGACCGTGCTGCGCCCGTCGCACACGCCGCGGATCCTCACGCCGCTGCCGATCAAGGCCGACATCATCGCCTCGCTCGGCGTCCTTGAGTTGATCGTGATCGCCTTCGACGCGGCCTTCGCAGCGCGCAGCGCAGGCGAGTTCGTCGACGAGGTGATCGTCGGGCGGCTCGCCGCCGGCAGCGTCTCGGTTGGCGAGAACTTCCGCTTCGGGCGAGCCGCGCGCGGGGATGCGGGGCTGCTCGCAGGGGATTCGCGATTCGAGACGCGCGTCGTGCCGTTGCGCGAGCTCGACGGTGAAGTCGTCTCCTCGAGCCACATCCGCTCGCTGATCGCCGCGGGGGAGGTCGGCCGAGCCGCCCGCATGCTCGGCGCGCCCTTCGAGTTGCGCGGAACGGTCGTCGAAGGGGACCGCCGCGGCCGTGACCTGGGGTTCCCGACCGCGAACCTGGTGCCGGACGAGCGGCTCGCCGAGCCCGGCCACGGCGTCTATGCCTGCCTGGCGAGCGTCCCCTCGCAGCCGGCGGTGGGCGCGCTGGCAGCCGCCGTGAACGTCGGTGTGCGCCCGACGTTCGAGTCCGGGCGCGGCGAGCTGATCGAGGCCCACCTGATCGACTTCGACGGCGACCTCTACGGCAGCGAGCTGCGCCTTCGCTTCCTCGAGCGCCTGCGCGGCGAGCGCCGCTTCGGGAGCGCCGAGGCGCTGATCGCCGCGATGCACAACGACGTCGCGCGGGTCAGGGCGATCTGCGCGTCTGCTAGCTTTGACGGCCGATGACGCTGACAGCAGAGCGAAAGCGCGAGCTCGCGCGCGAGTACGGCCGCGACGAGCAGGACACCGGCAACACGAAGGTCCAGGTCGCGCAGCTGACCGAGCGGATCAACGTCCTCACCGATCACCTGCGTACGCACAGCCACGACCACCACTCGCGCCGCGGGCTGTTGATGCTTGTCGGCAGGCGCCGCCGCTTCCTCGACTATCTCCAGCGCACCGACATCGAGGGCTACCGGTCGCTGATCAGTTCGCTGGGCCTGCGCAAGTAAGCATCTTCGCGGCTGCCTACAGACGTTCACCCCTCGCTTGCGCGCTGCGAGCCGTCCGTGGCCTCGGCGACCGAGCCACCCCACCGGCTAGGATTAGCCCAGCTCCCAGAGAGATAAGACACGTGTGCCGCCAGATGGGCGGCAGAGAGGCAACAAATGAGTAATGGCATCACCCGGCTGTCTGCGACGATCGCGGGCAGCGAAATCTCGTTCGAGACCGGACGAGTTGCGAAGCAGGCAGGCGGCGCCGTAGTAGTCCGCCAAGGCGACACGATGGTCCTCGCGACCGCCACCGCCGGCGACCTGCGTGACGCGGACTTCCTGCCGCTGACCGTCGACGTCGAAGAGCGCATGTACGCAGCCGGGAAGATCCCCGGCTCGTTCTTCAAGCGCGAGGGTCGCTCGGGCGAGAAGGGCACGCTCACCGCGCGGATGATCGATCGCCCGATCCGTCCGCTGTTCCCGAAGGGCTGGCGCTACGACACGCAGATCGTCGCGATGCCGCTGTCGGTCGACCACGTCCACCCGTACGACATCCTCGCGATGAACGCAGCGTCGGCGGCGATCATGATCTCCGACATCCCGCTGCCCCAGCCCGTCGGCGCAGTGCGGATCGGCAAGGTCGACGGGAACTTCGTCGTCAACCCGCGCGAGGAGGACCTGCTCGGCGGAGCGGACCTCGATCTGATCGTCGCCGGCACCGAGGACGCGCTCCTGATGGTCGAGGCCGGCGCGCGCGAGATCCCCGAGGCCGAGATCCTCGACGCCCTCGACATCGCTCACACCGAGATCAAGAAGCTCTGCCAGCTCCAGCGCGAGCTCGCCGCGAAGGTCGGCAAGGAGAAGCTCCAGGTCGTCGTGCTCAAGGCGGACCCCGAGCTGCTCGAGTCGATCCGCTCATCGCATGGCGCGACACTCGACGCCGCGACGCAGGTCGAGGACAAGCTCGCGCGTCAGGACGCGACGAAGGCCGTCGAGGAGGCCGTCATCGAGCAGTACGGCGGTGACCCCGAGGTCGAGGATGCGAAGGAGAAGCGCGCGGCGGCGCAGCTTGCCTTCGACGCGCTCGAGAAGTCGATCATCCGCGAGCGCATCGCCGTGCACAAGAAGCGCCCCGACGGGCGCGCCGAGAACGAGATCCGCCCGATCACGATCGAAGCCGGCGTGCTCCCGCGCGCCCACGGCTCGGCGCTCTTCACGCGCGGCCAGACGCAGGCGCTCAGCGTCGTTGCGCTCGGCACGCTCAAGGAGGAGATGCGCCTCGACACGCTCGGGCTCGAGACGAAGAAGTACTACTGGCATCACTACAACTTCCCGCCCTTCTCGGTCGGGGAGGTCGGGCGTCTTGGCGGCCCCAAGCGGCGCGACATCGGCCACGGTGCGCTCGCCGAGCGCGCGCTCGTGCCGATGATCCCGACGATCGACGAGTTCCCTTATACGGTGCGCGTCGTCTCGGACATCCTCGAGTCAAACGGCTCCTCGTCGATGGCCTCGGTCTGCGGCTCCTCGCTCTCGCTGATGGATGCCGGCGTCCCGATCGCGCGTCCCGTCGCGGGCATCGCGATGGGCCTGATCAAGGAGGGCGACGACTACATCGTCCTGACCGACATCGCGGGCGTCGAGGATCACCTCGGTGACATGGACTTCAAGGTCGCCGGAACCGACCGCGGCATCACGGCGCTGCAGATGGACATCAAGATCTCGGGCGTCACGTTCGACATCCTGCGCGACGCGCTCACGCAGGCCCATGCGGCGCGCACCGCGATCCTCGCGCAGATGGCGGCGATCATCGCGGCGCCGCGCGAGTCCCTCAGCCAGTACGCGCCGCGGATCGAGAAGGTCCAGATCGATCCGAGCCAGATCGGCCTGTTGATCGGCAAGGGCGGCGAGACGATTCGCGGCCTGTGCGAGGAGTACGACTCACAGATCGACGTCAACGACGACGGTCAGGTCCTGATCTACTCCGCCAACGGTGAGCTGGCAGATGCCCTGGTTGAGCGGATCAAGCAGATGATGAAGGAGGTCGAGGTCGGCGACGAGTACCTCGGCAAGGTCGTCAAGACGACGGCGTTCGGCGCTTTCATCGAGCTCTCCAAGGGCACCGACGGCCTGCTGCACATCTCGAACGTCTCGCCCGGCAAGCGGGTCGAAACGGTCGAGGAGGCGCTCTACAAGGGCGATGAGGTCGCCGTGCGCGTCGTCGAGGTCGACCGCGAGCGCGGCCGAATCGGCGTTCGCCGCGCCGACGATCCGGAGATCGCCGGCAAGACGGTCGAAGAGCTGATCGCGCTTGCCGGCGCCAGCAACGGCGGCGACCGGCCGCGGCGCCCGCGCGAGGGCGGCCGCAACGGTGGCTCGCGTGGCTCGGGTCGCCCGCGGCGCTAGCGCCGCCCGGAAGCCCCGGCACGATGACCGAGCATCAGATCACCGAGCTCGATGGCGGCGTGCGCGTCGTGACCGAGCACGTGCCCGAGGTGCGCTCGGTCGCCCTGGGGTTCTGGATCGGCACCGGCTCGGTGACCGAGAGCGACGAGCAGGCCGGCCTGTCGCACCTGCTCGAGCACATGCTGTTCCGCGGAACGGCGCGTTACGGCTCCGAGGAGATCGACCAGATCTTCGACGCGATGGGAGCCGAGCTCAACGCCGGGACGGGCAAGGAGGGGACATCGGTCTTCGCCCGCGTGCTCGACATCCACCTCGAGCGCGCTTTCGACGTGATCGCGCAGATGGTCACGGAGCCCGCGCTCACCGGTTTGGCCGAGGAGCGCGCGATCGTGCTCGAGGAGATCGCGATGTACGAGGACGACCCGCAGGATCTCGTCTTCGACGTCTTCGGCGAGGCGGTCTTTCCCCACCACCCACTCGGCCGCGCGATTCTCGGGCGAGCCGACGTGGTGGGGCACGCAACCCGTGAGCAGCTGCTCGCGTTCCATGACGAGCGCTACTTCCCGCAGAACATCGTCATCGCGGCCGCCGGCAGCGTCAGGCACGACCAGGTCGTAGCCTGGGCCGAGGGAGCGATGCGCTCCGCCCCGGACCTGGCGCGGCACGTCAGCGCGCCGCCGCCCCCGGTGGCCAGTGCGCCATGCGCCCTCTTCCGGCGCAAGGACACCGAGCAGTTCCACGTCTGCATCGGCGGGCTCGGACTGCCGCGCGAGGACGACCGCCGCTTCGCGCTGCGCGTCCTCGACAGCCTCGCGGGCGGGACGTCGTCCTCGCGCCTGTTCCAGGCAGTGCGCGAACGGCGTGGCCTCGCATACTCGGTGTTCACCTTCCAGAACCTCTACGCGGGCACGGGCCAGGTCGGCCTCTACGTCGGGACGCGCACGGACAACCTCGCCGAGGTCGTCAAGGTGATCGGGGACGAATTGGAGCGCCTGCGCGAGGAGCCGGTGAGCGAGGAGGAGCTCACGAGGGCGAAGGACAACGTCAAGGGGCGCGTCGTACTCGCGCTGGAGTCGACGACGGCTCGCATGGAGCGCCTCGGCTCGAACGTGCTCGCGAAGATGGAGATCCTCGGCCTCGACGAGGTGATCGCAAGGATCGACAAGGTCGACGCGGAGCAGTTGACGGCGCTTGCGCGCGAGTTCTACGACGCCGCGCAGCTGTCGGTCGCAGCGATCGGTCCCGACGAGGAGCTGTTCCGCCAGGCGATCGCGCCGCTTCAACCCGACCTCGCGGTCGCCACGTGATCAGGGTTGGCGTAGCCGGCGCCGCCGGGCGCATGGGCGCCACGGCCTGCGACGCGATTCAGGAGGCCGACGATCTCGAGCTCGCGGGCCGCGCGGACCCGGCGCTCGGCATCGAGCTCGCCGCGATCCTGCCGGAATGCGAGGTCGTCGTCGACTTCACGCAACCGGAGGTCGCGCTCGCCAACGCGCGCGCGTGCGTCGCCGCCGGAGTCCACGTCGTGATCGGCACGAGCGGATTCAGCGTCGCCGAGTTGGAAGGCCTGCGCGGGGCGAACGTCTTCGTCGCGCCGAACTTCGCGATCGGCGCCGTGTTGATGATGCGCTTTGCCGTCGAGGCCGCGCAACACATGCAGGCCGCCGAGATCATCGAGCTCCACCACGACGGCAAGCTCGACGTACCGAGCGGCACGGCCGCGCGCACCGCGCAGCTGATCGCCGAGCAAACGGGTGGCGAGCCGCCGCCGATCCACTCCGTTCGCCTGCCGGGCCTCGTCGCCCATCAAGAGGTGATCCTGGGCGATGTCGGTCAGACGCTGACGATTCGTCACGACTCGATCGACCGGCGCTCGTTCATGCCGGGGATGCTGCTGGCGATTCGCCGCGTGTCCTCGTTGGAAAGCTCGCCTGTCATCGGGCTGGAGCGGTTGCTGTTTCCCGGGTGACTGACGGCGAATCGGCTCGCGAGCGCTGTGACCGGCGGGCTGCGTTTGCGGGCCGCCCGCTGGGTGGAAAAATCACCGGCCGAGTGGTAGCGGGATCACGATCATGCCGGGAAACGGGGGCCTCCCGCGGGATGTCGGCCCGAATGCGGATTCGAGGGAATTGACGGCGAATGCGTGTGCATTGTTGTCATCCAGGCGAGCTTGGCGCGACGGAGATCGATGTTTGGCACGCGCTGCAGTACCGTGGCGGCTTCGAGAACCCCTTCTTGTCGCCCGAGTTCTCGCAGACGGTCGGCGAGGTCTTCCCTTCGGCGCGTGTCGCGGTGGTCAGCGAGGGTTCGGAGCTGATCGGGTTTCTGCCGTTTTCCGCCGGCCGGATGCGGACGGCGACGGGTATTGCCAGCAGGCTCACCAATTGCCAGGCATTTGTCTGCGATCCCGCGGCGCCCGTGCCGATCGACGAGGTTCTGTTGGCGGCCGGCATCGATCTGTTCGAATTCCATGCGCTGCTGCCACCCAAGCGGAGCTCGACGCGTGGACGCGGGGATCGCGTAGACGCGCTGGCGATCGACGTATCGGAGGGCTTCGAGCACTATCTCGCCGGCGCACGAGCGCACCGGCCAGTAAGGGAGATCAAACGCAAGCGGCGTCGTCTGCAACGCGACTACGGCGGCGAGCTGCGCTTCGAGTTCGCCGATGCTGACAGCGGCAACCTCGCACAACTCGTGCGCTGGAAGTCCGCGCAGAGCCGACGGACCGGTCGCCCCGACTGGCTCGCATGGCGGGGCATCCCGGAACTTGTCGAGCGCCTCGCCGCTTCGCGCGCGGAGGCAATGACCGGCTGCCTGTCCGCACTCTCGATCGGCGAACGCATCATTGCGCTCGATCTTGATCTGCGTTCGCGAACGACTCTCGCGGGCTGGCTGACGAGCTTTGACACCGAGCTCGCGAGCTGGTCGCCCGGCGTGATCATGATGGTCAGTCTGATCGAGGGGGCAGCAGCCGCCGGGATCAGAACGATCGACTTGGCGACTGGTGATGAGCAATTCAAGCGTAAGCTCGCCAACACGACCGTGCCGCTGCTGCGGGGCTGGGTCGGGCGGCCGAGTGTGGGCTTGGTGGTGCAGCGCTCCCGGCATGCTCCGGCTGAGTTCACCCATCGCTTCATCGTGTCCCACCCGACGTTGCGGCGCGTGGCGCGTGACGCGCTGCGCCGCTACGGCAAGCTGCGCACCCGATCTGAACCACGCCTCGCTTCGCGCTAAGCGCTTCCGAGCGAGAGCAGGGCGGCGGCGCCGTGGTTGGGCGGCCGGGCGGTGCGCCGGGCGTGCCGCGGCGAGCCAGCCCTTGACGTCTGTGCCAGGCGCCGCACCGAGCGAAGCCTTGCGCAGCCTGGGATACTGGCCGCATGGAGGACCTCGGGACAGTCATCACCGCGATCGTCACGCCGTTCGACGAGGAGCTGCGCGTCGACGACGATGCGTTCGTCTCGCTGATGCATCACCTCGCGGCCAACGGCTCGGACGGCTTCGTCGTCTGCGGCACGACCGGCGAGGCGGCGACGCTGAGCGACGACGAGCATCTCGGGCTGGTCGAGCTCGCCGTGCGCGAGCGCCCCGAGGGCGTCAGCATCATCGCCGGCGCCGGATCGAACGACACCCGCCATGCCGTGCACCTGACCGAGCGCTGCTGCGAGCTCGGCGTCGACGCCGTGCTGTCGGTCACGCCGTACTACAACCGTCCGAGCCGCCGCGGGATCAAGCGCCACTTCGAGGAGGTCGCGCGCGCCGCCGACGTACCGGTCGTGCTCTACAACATCCCGCAGCGCACCGGCACCGACATGCCCAATGATCTGCTTGCCGAGCTCGCGCAGATCGAGCGGATCGACTACGTGAAGCAGGCCAACGACGACAATCTCGCGCCGGTCGACGGCTTGCGGATCTACGCCGGCAACGACGGGATCTTCGCGCGCACGCTCGACATGGGCGAGCCCGGTGGGATCCTCGTCGCGAGCCACATCGTCGGGCCGCAGATGCGCCGAATGGTCGACGAGCCCGAGCACCGGGCCGAGATCGACGCTTCACTACGCGACGTCTACGAGACGATCTTCATCACCGCGAGCCCGGCACCGACGAAGGCCGCGCTGGAGCTGCTCGGGCACCCCGTCGGCGGCCTGCGCCTGCCGCTCGTCGAGGTGGATGAGCGTGAGCGCGAGATCATCCGCGCGATGCTCGTGCGCCACGAGCTCCTCGGCCAGCTGACGGCGTGAGCAAGCTCCGGATCCTCGCCCTCGGCGGACTGGGCGAGATCGGCAAGAACATGACCGTCGTCGAGCAGGACGATCGGATCGTCGTCGTCGATGTCGGCCTGCGCTTCCCGACGCCTGAGATGATCGGCATCGACCTCGTCCTGCCGGACTTCACCTACCTGCGCGAGCGCGCCGCGGACATCGAGGCGATCGTCGTCACGCACGGGCACGAGGACCACCTCGGGGCGCTGCCGTGGGTGCTGCGGGAGCTCGCGCCGGTCGCGATGCCGCCGGTCTACGGCGGGTCGTTGACGATGGCGATGGCGCGCTCGAAGCTCGACGAGCACAAGCTGCGCGACGCCGTCCTGATCGACGTCCAGCCGGGCGAGCCGCTCGAGCTCGGGCCATTCAGCGCGGAGCTGATCCACATGACGCACTCGATCCCCGACTCGTGCGCGGTCGCGCTCACAGGCGAGCTGGGAACCGTCGTGCTGACCGGCGACTACAAGTTCGACCAGACGCCCGTGGACGGCGAGCCGGCCGACATCTCGCGGCTCGCGCAGCTCGGGGCCGAGGGCGTGCTGCTGTTGTGCGGCGACTCGACGAACGCCGACCGCGATGGCTTCTCGCCCTCCGAGTCGGTCGTCGGACCGCAGCTCGAGCAGGTCTTCGCGCGCGCCGGGGGACGGATCATCGTCACGAGCTTCGCCTCGAACATCCACCGCGTGCAACAGGTCATCGACGCCGCCGCCGCGCTCGACCGCAAGGTCTCGCTCGTCGGACGCTCGATGCGCAAGAACGTCGGAATCGGGCGCGAGCTGGGGCACATCGAGGTGCCGGACGGCCTGATCATCCCGCCGCGCGAGCTCGACGACTTCCGCGACGACCAGATCGTGATCATCTCGACCGGTTCGCAGGGCGAGCCGCTCTCGGCGCTGCGGCGCATGGCCTACCGCGATCACCCGCAGGTTGCGCTGCGCGAGGGCGACACCGTCGTCTTCTCGGCGACGCCGATCCCCGGCAACGAACGCGCCGTCAACGAGACCGTCGACCGCCTCTTCCAGATCGGCTGCGATGTCATCACGACGCGTGACGCTGCGATCCATGCATCGGGCCACGGCTACGCGGAGGAGCTGAAGCTGATGCTGAACCTGCTGCGCCCGCGCTATTTGATGCCGTTCCACGGCGATTACAAGCGAATGCGCCTGCACGGGCAGCTCGGCGAAGCGGTCGGCATGGAGTCGGACGCGATCTTCCGCGCGGCCAACGGGCAGCCGCTCGAGATCGACGCGCGGCGCGCGCGCTTCGGCGAGCCCGAGCGGGCCGGGATGATCTTCGTCGACGGCGTCGATATCGGCGACATCGCCGACGCTGCGCTGCGCGACCGGCGGATGCTCTCCGCCGACGGCATCTTCATCGTGGTTGCGACGATCTCCGAGCAGAGCGGGGGCTCGGTCGCCGACCCCGAGGTGATCTTCCGCGGCGTGCCCTTCATGGACGAGGCGGGCAAGCTCGTGGGGGAGATCAAGATCGCCGTGGAGGAGTCGCTCGAGCGCGCGGTCAAGGACGGCGTGCGCGAGCTCGACGTGCTCACGGACACGTTGCACGACAACCTCGCCGCGCTCGTCTACGAGCGCCTGCGCCGGCGACCGATGGTCATGCCGGTCGTCGTCGAGGTGTAGTCGCTCAGGCCTCGCCGGCAGGGCTCGAAACGAACGCTTCCGGTGGCCGTCGGCTCGGGCGCCGAGGCGGGTGCGCCCGGCAGTGTCACGGTGAACCGCGTGCCTTTGGTCCGGCGGCCCGACACCTCGACCGTGCCGCCGTGGCTGCGTGCGACGGCTTGCACGATCGCGAGCCCGAGCCCGAACGAGCCACCGACGTCGCCGCCGCCACGGACGAAACGCTCGAAGAGATGCTTGCGAATCTCCGGGTCGATGCCCGGGCCGTCATCCTCGACGACGAGCTCGACGCCGCCGTCCTCGAGCGTGCGCGTGCTGGCGCGGATGTGCGTGCCCGGCGGCGTGTGGCGGATCGCGTTCTCGATCAGGTTGATCGCGACGCGCTGGAGGTCGTCGGGGCTGCCGAGAAGACGGCGCCGGCTGTACGTCGAGCTCGATCTCGTGATCCTCGGAGGACGGCTCGAGCTCGGCGGCGGCCGCGATCACGAGCTCGGCGAGATCCGCGGCCTGCTCGCGTGCCGCGGCGCTGCTGGACGTCCGAGCGGGCGAGCAGCAAAAGGTCGGCGACGAGACGGCGCATGCGCTGAGTCGATCGCAGCGCCGACTGGGCGATCTCGCGCTCCTGGCCGTGCAGCGCGTCCTCGAGCAGCTCGAGGTTAGCGAGCACGCTCGTGAGCGGTGTGCGCAGCTCGTGCGAGGCGTCGGCGACGAACGCGCGCTGGCGCGCGAGCGCGGCTTCCGTGCGCGCGCGCGCGTCGGCGAGCGAGGTGAGCATCGTCTGCAGCGTGCGCGACAGCTCCGCGACCTCGTCGTCGGCGGTCGGCTCGGGGAGCTTCACCGACGGGTCGCCCGTGCGCTCGATCTCGGCGGCCGCGGCGGTCAGCTCGGCGATCGGCGTGATCGCGCGGCGCGCGACAAGCCAGCCGGCGGCGAAGGCGAGCGCGGTCGCGGCGAGCACGCCAAGCACCACTAGGAGAGTCGAGGTTTGCGATCTCCGACTGCAGCGACGCGAGCGGGAGGCCGTACTGGATGATCAGCCCGAAGCCGCTGAAACTCGCCGTCTCGGTGATCACTTGATAGCCGTTGAAGGTGTCGAGCCGGTAGGTCCGCGGCTCGGGGAGGGGATTGCCGAGGTAGGGCGAGCCTGCGTCGATGTTTCCGCCCGGGGAACGAGCCGTCGAGCCGGTACACGCGAATCTGGCCGCCATCGACCTTGAAATCGCGGGAGGTTCGGGATGTAGAGGACGCCGGACTGGAAGTCGGGATGAAACGCGTCCGTCGAGGTTGCCGCCCTGCGTGACGAGCTGCGAGTCGAGGTTCGAGCGCAGGCGATGCGCAGTCAGCTCGCGCACGGCGATGCCGAACACCGTCAGCAATCCGAACGTGACCGCGCCGACGCTCACCGCCAGGCGCAGGCGGATCGGGAGCCGCGAGAGCGGCGTGCGGCGCCGCGAGCTAGGCGCGGATGACGTAGCCGGCACCGCGGATCGTGTGCAGGAGGCGCGGCTCGTCGCCTGCCTCGAGCTTGCGGCGCAGGTTCGAGACGAACACCTCGATCGTGTTGGTCGTGGAGAACGGGTCATAGCCCCAGACCTCGTCGAGCAGGCGCTGGCGCGAGATCACGATGCGCTCGTTGCGCATCAGGTACTCGAGCAGCTCGAACTCGCGCTGCGTGAGCTCGATGTCGCGCTCGCCGCGGCGAACCTCGTGCGTGTCCGGGTTGAGCGAGAGATCGGCGACGCGCAGCGGTGCGCTGCCGCGCGGCGGGCGGCGGCGCAGCAGGGCGCGCAGGCGCGCCAGCAGCTCCTGTCGCTCGAACGGCTTGACGAGATAGTCGTCGGCGCCAGCATCGAGACCGGTCACGCGCGCCTCGAGCGCGTCGCGCGCGGTCAGCATCAGGATCGGCACGTCGTCCGAGTCGGCGCGCAGCTGCTTGGCGACCTCGACGCCGTCCAGACGCGGCAAGCCGAGATCGAGCACGACGAGGTCGGGCAGGAACGCGTGCGCATCGTCGAGGGCGCGAACGCCGTCGGTTGCCAGGCGCACGTCGTAGCCCTCGAGGCGCAGCGAGCGGACGAGCACGTCGGCGATGTCCTCGTCGTCCTCGACGACGAGCACGCGAGGGGATCGTGCGTAGTCGCTCATGAGTCGATGTTACGGCGGAATCGCAGCCTACGGGTCGATCTTTACGTGCACTTGAATCCTCGCAGGCATCCGCGCCTGCACGTCGAATTGCGGGGCGATGGCACCACGATCGTCCTCTGCGCCGGACGCGCAAAGCGCCGGCGCGTAGGAGCACGAGCGCGCGTCGACGTGCGGCAGCCGCGCCGGCGCAAGCGCCAGCTGCGGCGGATCTCGCTGCGCCTCGACCAGCGCTCACTCGACGTCATCGGGCTCGGCCTCGTCGCGCTCGCCGTCTTCATGGGCTGCGTGCTCTACGCACACTGGAACGGCGGGAGCGTCGGCAACGGCCTCGCGCAGGCCCTTGCGTGGCTCTTCGGCAAGGTGCGCGACGGGGTACCGCTCGCGCTCGCCGTGTACGGCTCGGTCCTCGTGCTGCGACCGCTGATCGGCAACCTGCGCCCGCTGCGCGCGAGCCCGGTCCTCCTCTTCGCCGTCTACGACGCTCGGGCTCGCCGGCGGCACGCTTGGGATCCTCGGCCCGGCGGCCGTCGGCTCGAGCTACTGGCAGTCGGCCTACTTCGAGCAGCGCGGCGGGATCGTCGGTCAGGGCGAGCTGTGGGCGGTCACGCACCTGGTCGGCACGCTCGGCGCGAACTTCCTCGCCGTCTTCCTGTTCCTCGCGCGGCATCGTGCTGCTGAGCGGCGGCTCGCTCGCGATCATGCTGCGCTCGGCGGGCGAGGGGATCGCCGACGCGACGGCACGGTTCCCGTCGGTGTCGATCACGGACCTGCGGCGCGAGCGCCCCGCGCCGGCCGCGAAGTCGATGCGCCCGCCGGAGCCGCTCGACGAGGAGTTGATCCTGCGCGCCGCGCACTTCGACGCCGCGGCCGCCGTCGACGCACGATGCCTTCCCTGACGAGCTCGACCAAGCTCACGAGGATGCTTCGTTCGGCCCGCTTGTCTTCCGGGCGGAGCCCGAAGGGGCGGAGCCAATAGAAGAAGAGGCCGCCGAGCAGCTCGTCCTGCCGCGAGGTCGCGGAGCCCATGCTCACGCCGATGGGGCGCTACCGCGCCGCCGTGACCGATGACCCGAGCTTCGAGTGGCGCCTGCCGCCGGTCAGCCTGCTCACGCGCTCGACCAGCGAGCAGACACGCCCCGACACGGCGGGGCAGGCGAAGGTGGCCGCGCGACTGGTCGAGGCGCTCGGGCACTTCGGCGTTGCGGCGCACGTCGTCGGTACGGTCGCCGGGCCGCACATCACGCGCTATGAGCTGCGGCTCGCGCCAGGCACGAAGGTGTCGAAGGTCGCGGCGCTCAAGGACGACCTCGCGTACGCGCTCGCCGCGACCGACGTGCGGATCCTCGCGCCGATCCCGGGCAAGCAGGCGGTCGGTGTCGAGGTGCCGAACGCGCAGCGGCGCATCGTGCGCCTCGGTGACGTCTTCCAGGAGCCGCCGGCGGAGTGGTCGCCGCTGTCGGTCTGGCTCGGCAAGGACGTCGCGGGGCGCGCGATCGGCGCCGATCTCGCGAAGATGCCGCACCTGCTCGTCGCCGGCACGACCGGCTCGGGCAAGTCCGCCGCCGTCAACGCGATGCTCGTCAGCATCCTGCTGCGCGCGAGTCCGCACGAGGTGCGGCTCGTGCTGGTCGATCCGAAGCAGGTCGAG
Source organism: uncultured Solirubrobacterales bacterium (assembly GCA_963773395.1). GTDB lineage: Bacteria > Actinomycetota > Thermoleophilia > Solirubrobacterales > Solirubrobacteraceae > Palsa-513. The sequence goes on from CAVZAY010000002.1 coordinate 574,502, forward strand.
CTGAACCATTACGACTCGATCCCGCACCTGCTGACGCCGGTAATCACGAACCCGCGGATGGCCGCGAACGCACTGATGAACCTCGTGCGCGAGATGGAGCAGCGCTACGGGATCATGTCGCTCGCGCGGACGCGTTCGCTGGTCGAGCTCAACCGCCACCGGGTGGCGCGCGGCGAGCCGTCGCTTCCTTACATCCTCTGCGTGATCGACGAGCTCGCGGACCTGATGATGGTCGCGCCGGCCGACGTCGAGGACTCGATCATCCGCCTGGCGCAGAAGGCGCGCGCGGTGGGCATCCACCTCGTGCTGGCGACCCAGTCACCGCGCGTCGATGTGATCACGGGCATGATCAAGGCGAACGTGCCGTCGCGGATCGCGTTCGCGGTCTCATCGCAGATCGACTCGCGCGTGATCCTCGACCAGAACGGCGCCGAGTCGTTGCTCGGCGCCGGCGACATGCTGTTCGCGCCGATCGGCAGCTCGGCGCCGCAGCGGATCCAGGGAGCGTTCGTCGACGAGGGACAGATCAGCGTGCTGACGGAGCACTGGCGCCGGCAGGGCGAGCCCGAGCTGCGCGAGGAGCTGCTCGAGGAGGTCGAGCCGGCGGTCGAGGAGAGCGAGGACTCAGAAGGCTTCGATCCCGACGAGGATCCGCTGCTCGCACAGGCGATCGAGCTCGTCGTCGAGATGGGCACGGCATCGACGTCGATGCTCCAGCGGCGGCTGCGCCTCGGCTACACGCGCGCCGGCCGCCTGATCGACATGCTCGAACGTCGCGGGATCATCTCCGGCTACGAGGGGTCGAAGCCGCGCCAGGTCCTGATCGGCGAATCCGATCTACCGCGTGTGCTGGTCGCACTCGAGGGCCGCGGCTCGGCCGCCGAGCCGGCTCCGCCGACGTTCGGTTAGCGCCCTCGGTGCGCTGCAACTTCTGCCGCACCGGCGTGTCACAGTGACGTAATGACAGCTGCGACGGTGGTCGCCTCATTGCTGGCCGGTGCGATATCGCTCGGACAACCGGCGCTGCACGTCCGTGTCACACCGCCGCTCGGCGGTGGCGCCACCACCTTCAAGGTGAGCTTCAGGGTTCCGGCGAGCACCGGAACGATCAGCGGCGCGCATCGCTACGACGAGCTCACGGGCACGGCGTCGGCGGCGGGAGGGTGCATCGCGAGCTTCACGGTTCGTGCGCCCGATGCGCCGGTTGGTACACGGGTCAGCGTGACGCTCGACCCGCACGCGCTCGGCGGGCGCTGGTGCGCGGGTACGTATGCGGGACGGGTCGAGCAACTCCAGACTCCCGTGTGCCCCCACGGTGAGGCGTGCCCGCTGTACATCGTGTTGACTCCGCTCGCTCGCTTCACGCTCCACGTCGAGGACGCCACCCCGAGCGGCCATGGGGCAGCGCCGACCCGTGCCACTGAGAGCGTGACGGGCCGCGTGGCGCCGCCATGAGAAGCGCTGGCCCGGGGTAGGCTTGGCGGGCGATGACCGAGATCGGACCGACCCTGCGCCAAGCGCGCATGCGTGAGGGCTGGGACATCACGGAGGTCGAGGAGCGAACGAAGATCCGCGCCAAGTATCTGCGTGCGCTCGAGAACGAGGAGTGGAGCCTGCTCCCGGGGCCGACGTTCACGAAGGGCTTCCTGCGGACCTACGCCGAGGCCCTCGGGCTCGACTGGCGGCTGCTCGTCGACGAGTACAAGCGCGAGTGGGAGACGCCGCATGAGCTCGAACACGTTCCCGTGCGCCCGGCGATGGCACTCGATCCGCGCGAGCGTGCTCGCCGAGCGCCCGTGGCGTTGGATCGGCGCGATCGCGCTGATCGTCGCGCTCGCGATCGTCTTCGTGCTGATCGGACAGCTCGGCGGGAGCTCGAAGCCCGGCACGCCGAGGGCGCCGCACTCGAGCTCCAGCGGGCTCGGGGCTGCGACGGCCACGACCGGGCGCACGACGCCGAGCGCCCCGGTGAGCTGCGTGCCCGGATCGGCGACCTACGTGGCCGTCGACTGCGTGTCGCTTCGCCTCAAGGCGCGGGTGGCCGGGGTGCGGGCGTGCGTCGTCGGCGACCGGCACATTCGAATCGACGGTGCACGCCTGGCGGCCGGCGTATCGACGCCGACCTTCCACGCGCGGAGGTTCGTCGTGACGCTCGCCGGCGCCGCTGTGGCGCTCGTGATCGACGGACGCAGGTTCACGCCGCACGCAGTCAGCGGCCCGGTGCGTTACGTGCTCACGCCCGGTGCACGCAAGCGCGTCGCCGCGCCCGCCACGCTGCAGTGCCGGCCGTGAGCACGCGGGCGGCGATCATCGTCACCGGCACGGAGGTGCTCGGCGGCCGGGTCAGCGATCGCAACGGGCCGTGGCTCTCCGAGCAGCTGGCGGCGCTCGGCGTCGACCTTGCCCAGATCACGGTCGTCGGCGACCGTCCGCAGGACATGCGCGCGGCGCTCGAGGGGTGTGCGGCGCTCGGCGTCGACCTCGTCGTGACGAGCGGGGGGCTAGGTCCGACCGAGGATGACCTGACCGCCCGAGTCGTGGGTGAGTTCATCGGAAGGCGCATGGTGCTCGACGAAGCGCTCGAGGAGCGCATCGCAGCGATCCTGCGCCCGCTGCGGGGTCGCTGGCCGCATCTGAGCGAGGAAGCGATCAGGGCATCGAACCGCAAGCAGGCGGTCGTACCCGAAGGCGCAACGATCCTCGAGCCCGTCGGTACCGCGCCCGGCCTCGTGGTCCCGCCCGCCCAGGCGCGGCCGGGGCCAACCGTGGTGGTGCTTCCAGGGCCGCCACGCGAGCTCCAGGCGCTCTGGGCGGCCGCGATCGAGACCGCGGCGTTCGCTGCCGCCGTCGCGGGGCGCACGGTGTACGACCAGCGGATGCTGCGGCTCTACGGCCTGCCCGAGTCGGAGATCGCGGAGACGCTGAGGATCGCCGCCGCAGACGGGCGTCCCGATGGAGCGGCTCGAGGTCACGACGTGCCTGCGCCGCGGTGAGATCGAGATCGTCACGCGCTTCGAAGCGCCCGATGCCTCGGCGTACGAAGCGTTTGCCGCGGTGGTGCGCGCACGCCACGACGACACGCTCTTCTGTGAGGATTTCAGGCTCGTCGACGATCAGGTGGCGGAGATGCTCGTGGCGCAGCGCCTGACGCTCGCGGTTGCCGAGTCGTGCACAGGCGGGCTGCTCGCGGGGCGCCTGACAGAGCGTCCGGGATCCTCCGAGTACCTGCGCGGGGGCATCGTCGCCTATTCGGACGAGATCAAGGAGTCCGTCGTCGGAGTCGACCATGAGCTGCTCGCCGAGCACGGAGCCGTCTCGGGTGAGGTCGCGCTCGCGCTCGCCGACGGCGCCCGTGAGCGGCTCGGCGCGACGATTGGCGTGGGCGTGACGGGCGTGGCGGGTCCTGGGGGCGGCACCGCGACGAAGCCAGTCGGGACCGTCTGGGTGGCCGTGAGCTCGTCCGCAGGCCCGAGCCTCGTGCGCCACACGCTGCTTCGCGGCAGCCGCGCGGAGGTGCGCGAGCGCACGACCACGATCGCGCTGCACCTGCTGCGCCGGCTGCTGCTCGGGGAGGACGACGCTCCGAGCGCATGAGCGACGAGGCACGGCTATTCGTTGCGTCCGAGCTCCCGGAAGCCGTGCGCAACGAGCTCGTCCGCTGGACGCGCCACTCCGTTGCCGCGGGCGGCGGCGCGCGGCGACTCGAGGCGCGGAGCCTTCACCTGACGCTCTGCTTCCTCGGCGGGCAACCGCTCGCATGCGTAGCGGAGCTGGCCGGCGTCCTCGGCGGTCTTGCGGAGGCGCTGTCGAGAGTGGGGGAGCTCGTGGTCGGTGCTCCGGTGTGGCTTCCGCCGCGACGACCGCGCGCCCTCGCAGTCGAGATCGGGGACCCGGACGGCGGCCTCCAGAAGCTCTGGTCGGCGCTGTCAGGGGACCTCGAGGCAACGATCGACTGGCGCCCCGGACGGCAGCGATTTCGGCCCCACGTCACCGTTGCGCGCCTGCGAGCGGACGCCCGTCCGCAGCTGGGGCTCCCGCCGACCCCGCCGCTGCGCTTTGCCTGCGAGCGAGTCGTGCTGTTTCGCTCGCACCTGGAGCCGGACGGGGCACGCTACGAGGAGCTCGCAAGCGTCGGCGGCTGGTGAGCCCGTGATCTGCGCCCGCAGGCCCGCTCCAGCGACGCCTCGATCGCACAGTTCCGTCCGCGTCGCCGCGTAGCTTGGGCGAACAGACATTCGGGCAAGAGGAGCTTAGATGACCGTGACGGAGGACGAGAAGGCTGCGAAGGCCAGGGTGGCCGCGCTCCAAGGGGCGCTGACGCAGATCGAGCGCGAGTTCGGCAAGGGCACGGTCATGCGCATGGGCGACGAGGGCGCGCAGGTTCGCGTCGCCGCGATCCCCACCGGAGCCCTATCGCTCGACCTCGCCCTCGGGATCGGTGGCGTGCCGCGCGGGCGGATCGTCGAGGTCTTCGGACCCGAGGCATCGGGCAAGACGACGCTGATCTACCACGTCCTCGCAGAGGCGCAGAAGCTCGGTGGCATGTGTGCGTTCATCGACGCCGAGCACGCGATGGACCCGCTCTACGCGAAAGCGATCGGGGTGGACATCGATGAGCTGCTCGTCTCGCAGCCCGACTACGGCGAGCAGGCGCTGGAGGTGGCCGACATGCTGGTGCGCTCCGGCGCGATCGACGTCGTCGCGATCGACTCGGTGGCGGCGCTGACGCCCCGCGCCGAGCTCGAAGGCCAGATGGGGGACCAGAGCGTAGGCCTCCAGGCGCGAATGATGTCGCAGGCGATGCGCAAGCTCGCCGGGAACCTGAACCGGACGCAGACGCTGTGCATCCTCACCAACCAGATCCGCGAGAAGATTGGCGTGATGTTCGGATCGCCCGAAACGCAGCCCGGCGGTCGCGCGCTGAAGTTCTACGCCTCGCAGCGACTGGACATCCGCCGCATCGAGACGCTCAAGGACGGCAACGAGGCGGTCGGCAACCGCGTCCGCGTGAAGGTCGTCAAGAACAAGGTCGCGGCGCCCTTCCGCCAGGCCGAGTTCGACATCGAGTTCGGCAGGGGCATCTCGACCGCGGGCTGCCTGATCGACCTCGGGATCGAGCACAACGTGGTGACGAAGTCCGGATCGTTCTTCTCCTACGGCGAGGATCGCCTCGGTCAGGGTCGCAGCAACGCCAAGGCCTATCTCGACGAGAATCCAGAGCTCGCGAAGGAGATCGAGGCGCGTATCTACGCGGCGCTCGGCGTCACGGACGCGACGGTTGAGCCAATCGAGCGACTCGATGATGGTGGCGAGGCGAGCGACGATGAGCCGCTCGACTTCGAGAAGGAGGTCGCCGCGATCACGAGCTCGGGTGAGCCGCCGATCGCGGGCGACATACGCGCCGCGTAGCGTTGAAGAAAGACGCGCCCGCCACGGACGAAGAGGCGCTGACACACGCGCTCGGGCTCTGCTACGGCCAGCTTGCCCAGCGCGAGCACAGCGTGGCCGAGTTGCGGGCGCGCCTCGAGCGCGCCGGTATCGAAGAGCAGACGATCGGGCGGGCGATCGCGACCGTCTGCGAGCAGGGCTACCTCGACGATGCCCGCTACGCGCAGCTGCTCGCGCAAGACCGGCGCGCGCTTGACGGCTGGGGCGTCGCTCGGATCCGGGAGCGCCTCGAGCGCGCGGGCGTCGAGCGCGAGCTGATCGAAGTGACGCTTGCCGGGTTCGACGGCGCGAGCGAGCGAAACTGCGGCAGTCGAGCTTTTGCGTCGCCGACTCGTCGCGCCGCCGGTAAACGATCGCGAGCGCCAACGGGCGTTCGGCATTCTCATCAGGCAGGGCTTCGAAAGCGAGGTCGCCTACGACGCCATCCGTGAACTCGGGCCGTCACGACACCAAGACCGCCGCCGCCCATGGGGCCGATCAAGCGGCCGGGTAGCCACTGGCGCTTTCGAGGGCCTGCCTGATCGTCGCTTGTCGGCAGACAGAGCCGGCGCCAGAGTCGGCTGTCAGATCGGCCGGCCCGTGGATGGCCCGCCGGAACCGCCGGACGGCGCGGGTGCGGACGACGCGGGCGGTGCCGACGACGACGCGGGCGGCGGTGCGCCTGCCGGCGTGCTGGGGCAGGCCTGCGCGGCGCCTGCCAGCACGCGCGATGCTGCGGGCGCCGGTGCGCTGCCCTCGAGGTCGAGCGACGCGAATGCGCTCGGCGTCGAATAGGCCGCTTGGCCTGTCACCTCGTCGAACATGCAGACGCACGTGGTGGTACTCGTGCCGTGGGTCTCGCAGCGCGCCAGGAACGAGCTGCGCACGCTGACGCCGGCCGCTGTGCTCCAGGCGTTCGTGACCGGCTGGGGGCCGCCGGCGGCGCCTGGTTCACTGAGCAGGAGGATCAGGGTGAGACCGATGAGCGCCCCGCTGATCACCGCAGCCGGCAGGAGCCAGCGGCGGGCGACGTCTGTGTGCACGGTCATGCGCGGCGTGCGCGCCGTCCAGCCCCACACATTGCGTGAGTCGGCCATCACGGTTAGATATCGGCGCGCGTCTTCGCCGCCTTGACGGCGGTTCCGTAACCTTCGGCCTGTGAAGCGCTACCACGTCACGACGTTCGGCTGCCAGATGAACGAGCACGATTCAGAGCGGATGCGTGGGATGCTCGAGGCACTCGGTTACGCGCAGGCGCCGTCGCGCGGCGAAGCCGACCTGATCCTCTTCAACACTTGCTCGATCCGCGAGTCGGCCGACAGTCGCCTGGTCGCGCATCTCGGCGAGGCGAAACGGCTCAAGCGCGAGCATCCCGAGCGGATCGTCGGCGTCGGCGGCTGCTGGGCCCAGTCATTGAAGGACGAGGTGTTCGAGCGCTTTCCGTTCGTCGATGTCGCATTCGGCCCCGGGCAGGTCAACCGGCTGGCGGACTTTCTGCTCAGCGACAGCATCGGTGCGCAGGGCTACTTCGAGTTCGAGTCCTTCACCGGCGATCTGCCGGCCAAGCGCGCGCGCGAATTCCAGGGCTGGCTGCAGATCAGCGTCGGCTGCAACTGCCGCTGCTCGTATTGCATCGTCCCCTCGACGCGCGGGCGCGAGGTCAGCCGGGCACTCGATGTTCTCGTCGAGCAGGCGCGGTCGATGGCGGCAGACGGCGTCCGCGAGCTGACGCTGCTCGGACAGAACGTCAACTCCTACGGACGTGACCTGCGCCCCGTGCGCGCGAGCTTCGCTGAGCTGCTCGCGGCGATTGACGCGATCGACGGGAATCGAGCGCATCCGCTACACGAGCCCGCACCCGAAGGACATGCGCGAGGACGTGGTGCGGGCCCATGTTGAGCTGCGCACGGTGTGCGAGCACATTCACCTGCCGCTCCAATCAGGCTCCTCGCGGATCCTGCGCGCGATGCGGCGGACCTACGATCGCGAGCGCTACCTGGACCGCGTCGCGCTGATCCGCGAGCACGTGCCCGACGTCGCGCTCACGACCGACGTCATCGTCGGCTTCCCGGGCGAGAGCGAGGACGACTTCGAGCAAACCCTCGAGGTCGTCGAGCAGGTCGGCTACGACGGCGCCTTCACCTTCATCTTCTCGCCGCGGCGCGGCACGGAGGCCGCGAGCCTGAGCGAGGGGCTCGTTGCGCACGAGGTCAAGGTCGAGCGCCTCGAGCGCCTCGTCGAGGTCGTCCAGCGGCGTGCGCATGAGCGCGCGCAGCGCTTCGTCGGTCGCACGATGGAAGTGCTCGTCGAAGGGGTGAGCCGAACCGACCCTGCGCGGCATGCGCGGGCGCACCCGCCACAACAAGGTCGTCAACTTCAGCCGGCCTCGCCTTGCCGGGTGAGTTGGCGCTCGTTGACATCAGCGCGGCGACCAGCCAGACGCTCGTCGGCGAGGAGCGAATCGCCACCCGCTTGCTCGTCGAGGCGTAGATGCAGCGCGTGCATGAAGCGGCCAGTCGCGGCTTTGACCGCGAAGCCGAGGCCTACGAGCGCGGGCGACCGGAGTATCCGCCGCAAGCGATCGCCTGGCTGGTCGAACGCCTCGAGCTGCGCCCCGGACGGGTCGTGCTCGACGTCGGCGCGGGCACCGGGAAGCTGAGCCGAGCCCTCGAGCCCTCAGGTGCGGAGGTGATCGCAGCCGAGCCGGTGGCCGGGATGCGCCGAGATCCTCACTCGGCAGAGCCCGAGCTTGCGCGTGCTCGATGCGACGGCGGAGGCGCTACCGCTCGCGCCGGCCAGCATCGACGCGGTCGTCGCCGGTCAGGCCTTTCACTGGTTCGACGGGCCCGTGGCATTGCGCGAATTCGACCGGGTGCTGCGCCCAGCGGGGCGCTTGGCACTGATCTGGAACCGTCGCGACAGCGACCAGCCCCTGCAGCGCGCGATCGAGGCGATCCTCGCGCCGTACCGCCGCGACACGCCCTCACACCGCGGTCACTGGCGGCAGGCGTTCGAAGGCGACGCTCCGTTCGAGGGCGAGGACGAGCTGGCTGTCCCGTTCGTCCAGGAGCTCGATCGCGAGCAGCTGCTGGCGCGCGTCGTCTCGACGAGCTTCGTCGCGGCGCTCGGGGAGAGCGAGCGGCGTGCGGTCGAGCAGCGCGTGCGAGCGCTCGCGCCCCCTGAGCCGCTCGAGCTGCGCTACGTCAGCGAGGTCAGCCTGTTCCGCCGCAAGGCTCGTTAGCGCTTATCGGCCTGCGCTCGCTCGAACTCGCGCGCGAGGCCCTCGCCGCCGAGCAGCCGCGACGCGCGCGCCGCGAACTCGGGGGCCTGTGCCGCGATCCAGGTTCCGATCCGCATGGCGACGGGGGCGACGGTCACCTCGCCGCGGTTCGCTCGAATCGCTCCCACGACCGCGTCGGCGACCTGCTCGGGGCGACGCGTGCCGATGTAGAAGGGCAGCTTGACGCCCGCGTCCGCGTACATGCCGGCGTCGGCGATGAAACCCGGCATGACGATCGAGACGCCGACGCCGCGTGGCGCCAGCTCTGCCCGCAGGGCGAGGGCAAAGCCACGCAGGCCGAACTTGGTCGCGCAGTAGACGCTTGCGCCCGCGGTCGCGGCCTTGCTCTGTAGCGACCCGATGAAGACGATCTGCCCGCTCGAGCGCTCGAGCATCTGGGGGAGCAGCCCGCGAGCGAGCGCGACCGGAGCGGCAAGGTTCACGTTGACGGCGTCGGCGGCGCGCTCGGGCTCCACCGTGAGCAGCCTCCCCGAGGATGGCAGGGCGGCGTTTGCGATCAGGATGTCGACCCTCCCGGCGGCTGCGAGCAGCCGCGCGGGCGCCTCGCGGTCGCTGAGGTCGGCCACGTGTGCCTCGGCTCCGAGCTCGGCCGAGAGCGCCGCGAGTGCGTCGGCGCGCCGGCCGGTCAGGATCAGCTCCGCGCCTTCCTGCGCAAGGCGCCGTGCGAGCGCGCCACCGATGCCCGCCGGTCGCGCCGGTGAGGAGCGTTCGTGAGCCGCGGATCGAGATGGTCTCGCGCACGGCGGCTCACGATACTGGCAGCGTGCAGCGCCCGATCATCGCCCTGTTCGGCCCGACCGGCGTCGGCAAGACAGCTATTGCCGTCGCGCTCGCCGCGGCGGCTGCGCGCCGCGCGGGGAGCGTCCCGTTGCCGTGAGCGCAGACGCGCTGCAGCTGTACGCGGGGCTCGAGCTGCTCACCGCGGCGCCGTCGGCGGCCGTGCAGTCGCTGCTCGAGCACCGCCTCGTCGGCTGTATCCCCGTCAGCGAGCGCTCGAGCGTCGCGCGCTACGCGCGCCTCGCGCACCGCGAGATCGACACCCTGATCGCCGAAGGGGCGCGCGTGATCGTGGTCGGCGGGACCGGCCTCTACATGCGGGCAGCGCTCGGCGAGCTCGACCTGCGCCCGGCGCCTGCCGCCGGAGCTGCGCGCGAGATGGATGCGCGAGCTCGATGAGCGCGGCGCGCAGGCCTTGCACGCGAGTCTCGCCGAAAGCGCGCCGGCGCTCGCCGCGCGGATCGCGCCCGCCGACGGCCATCGCATCGTTCGCGCACTCGAGCTGCAGGAGATGGGGGCGCTCCCGAGCCGGCGCGAGCAGTCGGAGCTGTGGAGCGGGCGAACGCCGCCACCCGACGCGTCTGATCGGTCTGGTGATGGAGCGGGAGGCGCTCTACGCGCGGATCGATGCGCGGGTGGAGCGGATGGTCGCGGCAGGCGCCGTGCGGGAGGTGCAGGAGGCGATCGCGGCGGGGGCGTCTGAGACCGCGCGCAAAGCGCTCGGCTTCGAGGAGCTGCTCGCGGGCGACGTGGAAGCAATCAAGCGGCGCACCCGCAACTACGCCAAGCGCCAGCTCACGTGGCTGCGCAAGCTGCCGGACGTCGAGCTCGTCGACGTCACCGATCGTTCGCCCGACGAGGTCGCGGCAGCGCTGCAATGATCGCAGCGAAAGCGGGCTGAACGGAGGCGTGTGAAGTTCGAGAAGTGGCAGGCGCTGGGCAACGACTACCTGATCGTCGAGGCCGATGCGCTGCCCTGGGAGCTCACGCCGGCGAGGATCAGGCGGCTCTGCGACCCGCATCTCGGGGTCGGCGCGGACGGGATCGTGCTGCTCGACACCGATCCGGCAGACCCGCTTACGTCGCGAGCCTGCGGATCTTCAACCCCGACGGCTCGGAGTCCGGGCTTTCCGGGAACGGCTCGCGTGAGGCGATCATGTATCTGCGCCGGCGCGGCCACACCGACCGTGACGAGTTCGCGATCCTCACGCCGTCCGGTCCGATTCGCCCGCGCGTCACGGGCGCGACGACCTGCAGCGTCGCGATCGGGCGCGCCGCACGACGTCGCCCGATTACCCATCGGGGGCGGCGGACGGGGTCGGCGAGCTCGAGGCGGGCGGAGCGCGCTGGCGCTTTCGCCACGTCGCGATCGGCAACCCGCAGTGCGCGATCGCCTACGAGGCGCTCGAGGAGCTCGATCTCGGCGTCGTCGGGGCGGCGATCGAGCAGCACGCCCTGTTCCCGAACCGGACGAACGTTTCGTGGTATCGCGAGCTCGATCCGGGCGTCCTGCGCGTGCGGATCTTCGAGCGTGGCGTCGGCGAGACGCTCGCGTCGGGCACCGGCGCGAGCGGCGCCGCGGTGGCCTACCACCTCGACGGCGGGCCGCGTCAGGTCATCGTTCGCCTCGACGGCGGCGAGCTGGTGGTCGATATCGGGCTCGAGCTCGATGTCACACTCAGCGGCTGGGCGGTGCCGGTCTTCGCCGGCACGCTGGCCGACGATCTCGTGAAGGAGCTAGATGAGACACAGTGAGCGCCTCGGGCGCATCCCGCCTTACCTTTACGCGCAGCTCGAGCGCAAGATCGCCGAGAAGCGCGCGGCGGGGATCGACGTGATCACGCTCGGGATCGGCGACCCGGACACGCCGACCTATCCGCCGATCGTCGAGGCGGCGCAGCGCGCCGTCGCCAACCCGACGACCCACACCTACCCCACGAACCGGGGCCGCGAAGAGTTCCGCAGCGCCGTCGCGAAGTTCTACGACCGCCGCTTTCGCGTCGAGCTCGACCCCGACGGCGAGGTGATGCCGGCGATCGGCGCGAAGGAGTGCATCTTCAACCTGAACCTCGCGTTCCTCGACCCGGGCGATGTGGCGCTCGCCGCCGACCCCGGCTACCCGGTCTACACGGGCGGGCCGCTGCTCGTCGGCGCCGAAGCGGTGCGCATGCCGCTCGTCCCCGAGCTCGGCTTCATCCCCGACCTCGACGCGATCGACGCCAAGATGCGTGAGCGCGCGCGGATCCTGTTCGTCAACTACCCGAACAACCCGACGGGGGCCGTGGTGCCGGACGGCTTCTTCGAAGCGCTCGTGGCCTTCGGCGCCGCGAACGACATCCTGATCGTGCACGACAACGCGTACTCGGAGACGACCTTCGACGGCTACGTTGCGCCGTCGTTTCTCGAGACCCCCGGCGCCAAGGAGGTCGGCGTCGAGGTCTTCTCGCTGTCCAAGGGCTACAACATGACGGGCTGGCGCTGCGCCGCGATCGTCGGCAACAGCCAGGCGATCGCCGCCTACTGGCGGCTGAAGACGAACATCGACTCGGGCATGTTCGAGGCGGTGCAGCTCGCCGGCCGCGGTCGCGCTCGGCCCGTCGATCGACAAGTACGTGAGCGCGATGAACGCGATCTACGAGCGCCGGCGCGACATGGTCTGCGAGGCGCTCGCGAAGATCGGCGTGCAGGTGACGCCCCCGCGGGGAACGATCTACATCTGGGCGCCCGTGCCGGATGGCTATCAGAGCGCCGCCGCATACTGTGAGTACGTGCTCGAACAGGCAGCTGTCGTGATCTCGCCCGGAGCGGCGTACGGACCGAACGGCGAGGGCTTCTTCCGGATCTCGCTGACGACACCCGACGACCGCCTCGAGGAGGCGATCGCGCGGCTCGGGAAGCTCGCTGCGTGAGCGCTCAGCGCGCTCGCCAGCGGGCCGTCTGCATCGCCGCAGCGCAGTCGACGCGCGAGCGACCTTCGCGAGCTCGGGGAGCTGCTGCGCACGGCCGGCGTCGCCGTTGTCGGCGAGCTCGTGCAGCAGCGCGAACAACCGCATCCGCAACAGCTATCTCGGCCCCGGCAAGCTCGAGGAGCTGCGGCAGCTCGTGCTCGCGGCGGACGCCAACGTGATCGCCGCCGACGACGAGCTCACGCCACGCCAGGAGCGCGCGATCGAGGCGGCGCTCGGCGTTGCGGTGATCGACCGCACCGCGGTGATCCTCGACATCTTCGCGCGCCACGCGAACAGCGCCGAGGGCAAGCTGCAGGTCGAGCTGGCCCAGCTCGAGTACAACCTCGCGCGCATGCGCGGCCTGTGGACCCACCTCGAGCGCCTCGGCGGCGGCGTCGGCACCCGCGGTCCCGGCGAGACGCAGATCGAAACCGACCGCCGGCTGGCGCGCAACCGCATCGCCACGCTGCGGCGGCGCCTCTCGAGCGTGCAGAGAACGCGCGAGGTGATGCGCCGCGAGCGCGAGCGCTCCCAGATTCCCCAGGTCGCGCTCGCCGGCTACACGAACGCCGGCAAGTCGTCGCTGCTGCAAGCGCTCACCGGCGCCGAGGTGCCGGTCGCCGACCGGCTGTTTCATACGCTTGACCCGACGACGCGGCTGCTCGAGAGCGGGCGGTCGCGACTATCTGATCACCGACACCGTCGGCTTCATCCGCAAGCTGCCCCACCAGCTCGTCGAAGCCTTCGCGGCGACGCTCGAGGAGACGCGCCGCGCCGCGCTGATCATCCACGTCGTCGATGCGAGCGCGCCGCTAGACGAGCTCGAGTCGATGGTGCACGCGGTCGAGGACGTGCTCGAGGAGATCGGCGCCGCGCGATGTGCCGCGGCTGCTCGCCCTGAACAAGGCGGACCTGCTCGACGCCGGCGCACGCGCGGTGGCCTGGAGCGGCCGGCGCGACGCCCTGCTCGTCTCGGCGCAGACGGGCGAGGGGCTCGACGAGCTGCGCGAGCGAATCGATGCGACATTCGTGAAGACGCTCGAGCCGGTCGAGCTGCTCCTGCCCTACAGCGAAGGAAGCCGCCTCGCCGAGTTGCACGCGATTGCGGGCGAGCTGCAGCGAGAGGACACCGCGCAGGGGGTGCACGTGACGGCGCTGCTCCCGCCGGCGAGCGCCCGGCGTTTCGCGCGCTTCGCGGTTTCACGCAACGGCCGGCGGGCGCGATGACGCTCGAGTTCACGCGACTGAACCCGGCGGCGATCGCCCCGACGCGCGCCTACGACGGCGACGCCGGCTTCGACCTCTACGCGATCGAGCAGGCGCGCCTCGAACCGGGGGCGCGCGTCGACGTCGGCACCGGGATCGCCGTGGCGATCCCCGCGCGGCACGCGGGCCTGATACTGCCGCGCTCGGCCTCGCGCTGCGCCACGGGATCGCGCTCGTCAACGCGCCCGGCCTGATCGACGCCGGCTATCGCGGCGAGCTGCGGGTGCTGCTGCTGAACACCGACCGCGATGAGGCGTTCGACCGTTGAGCCCGGAGATCGCATCGCGCAGCTCGTGATCGTCGCCACGGCGCAGATCGAGGTGATCGAGCGCGCGCAGCTCGACGACTCCGAACGCGGCTCGCGTGGCCTCGGGTCGAGCGGAGTGCGGCTCACGGGGTAGCGCGGGACGCGACGCCTGCCACGCCCGCCGCGCGCAGTGCTGTGGCGTGAGCGGCGTCCTCGAGTGTGTCGTCCAGGCCGGCAAGCGCCGCCTGGTCGAGCGCGAGGGCGGTTGCGATCAGCCGGTCGCAGAACCAGGCGTTCTTCGGCAGCAGCGGGCCGTGCACGTACGTGCCGATCACGTTGCGCGTGCGCGCGCCTTCGAAGCCGCTGCGCCCGTCGTTGCCGTGACCGCGCAGGACGCGCCCGAGCGGAGCCTGGCCGTCCCGGAGATAGGTTCTCCCGCCATGGTTCTCGAACCCCGCGATCACCCCGTCGCCGAGCTCGACCGCCACCGAGCCGATCAGCCGCGGGCCGTCCTCGCGCACCGTGTGAACGTCGAGCAGGCCAATGCCCTCCACGCGCTCGCTGGCGAGCTCGTACGCGTGACCGAGGAGCTGGTAGCCACCGCAGACGCCGAGCACCACCGCATCGCGTTCGGCGGCGCTGTGGAGCGCCTGCGCTTTGTGAGCGAGCAGGTCGGCGGCGCACAAGCGCTGGTCGGCATCCTGGCCGCCGCCGATGTAGTAGAGGTCGAACTCGTCGCGCGAGCGCCTCGCCGAGTGAGGACGCGGTGAGCTCGAAGCCGATGCCGCGCCAGCGGCAGCGGCGCTCGAGCATCAGCAGGTTGCCGCGATCGGCGTAGATGTTCATCAGGTCGGGGTACAGCGCGCAGACTCGGAGCACGCGATCGGTCATCGCTTTGCCGCACGGAGCAGGACGACGTCGCTGCCGGCGTGCGCATCGGTGGGCGCGATCGAGCGCGTGCCAAGCTCGGCAAACCCCGCCCCCGCGGCCTCGCCGGCAAGCGACGCAGGGGTGACATGGGCGAGCTCGATGACGTCGAGCGTGGGGGGGAGCTCGCGTGTGCCGGTGATCCTGCGCGCGCGCTCGAGAACGACGGCGGTCGGCGTCCTGCGCAGCGCCGTCGGCGAGCTCAGGTAACGCACGCCGGCGCGCTCGAGGACATCCGGCTCGAGCTCGACCTCGAATGTGCCCAGGTCGCTGGGGAGGATCGCGAGCGCGAGCACTCCGCCCGGGCGCAGCGCGCGCCGGGCACAGCGAAAGAACGCCGGCGCGGTCGTCGAGCAGCTGGACCGCCTGCATCGGCACGACGCACAGCGCGACCGCCTTCGGGAGCTCGAAGTCGCACGCATCCGCTTCCAGCACCTCGACAGGTAGCCCATCCGCGCGCCGGCGCAGCTCGGCGGCGAGCTCGCGCTCACGCTCGAGCGCAATCACGCGATGGCCGTGGCGCGCGAGGTCGAGCGCTACGCGCCCGGTGCCGGTGCCGATCTCGAGGACCGGCGCTGAACGTGCAGCGGTCGCGAGCTCACGCCACAGCGGCAGGTCGGCCGAATATGACCCGCACTCGAGGTCGTGCCAGACAACTGCGTCGCTCATCCGCGCTCCCACGAGCTGGCTGCGACGCCGCGGCGCTCGAGGATCTCTCGCAGCTCGAGCATCGCGGTGTAGGTGGGGAGCGCGTAGACCGCGTGGTCTGAGGCCTGCATGAGCGTGGCATCGAGCGCGCGCTCGAGGTCGGGTTCGAGCGTGATCCGTGCGCCCTCGACGCCCGCGTACTTGAACCGCAGCGCGAGCTCGGCGGCGCGCAGACCGGCGCAGGTGACGTGATGCACGCGAGCGGCGAGCTCCTCGAAGTCGGCGTCCCAAATCCAGGAGACGTCGCGGCCATCGGCGTCGCGGTCATTGAGGACCCCGAGCAGGTCGAGCTCGCCGGGAGCGAGCGCGAGCGTGCGCAGCAGCTCGTTCGCTCCGGCCGGGTTCTTCATCAGGAGGATCGTGAGGTCGTGATCGGCGATCGCAAGCCGCTCGGCGCGACCGAACACCGGGCGCGCCGAGCGAAGCCCGCTCGCGATCGTCTCGAGCGGGATCTCGAGCGCGCTCGCGAGCGCCGCCGCGGCGAGCGCGTTATAGACGTTGTAAAGGCCCGGCAACGCCACCGACACGCGCGTCGAGCCCGCCGGCGTGACGAGGCGGAAGCTCGCGCCGCGCACCCCGTCGAGCTCGATCGCGTGCGCGCTGACCGTCGGGTGGGGGCGCTCGTGCCCGCAGCTCGAGCAGCGGTAGACGCCGAGGTGCGCGATGTAGACGCGCTCGTAGACGTACGCGCCGCCGCAGCGACGGCAGCGCTTGGAATCGGCGGCGTGCTGGAGGCCGCCCGGACGCGCGAGGGCAGGATCCTCGATCCCGAAGTACATCGGGTCCCGTGCGTCGGCCCCGAGCTCGGCGACGAGCGGGTCGTCGGCGCCCAGGACCAGCCGGCCGCGATGACCGGCGACGACTTCGGCCCAGCGATCGCCGATCGTCTCGAGCTCGCCGTAGCGATCCAGCTGGTCACGGAAGAGGTTCGCGATCAGGATCACCCGCGGATCGAGCGCGGGCGCCACGCTCGCCAGCCAGAACTCGTCGACTTCGAAGACGCCGATCTGTGCGCGCTCGCTCCCGCCACGCGCCAGCAGCGCGGACGCGACGCCGCCGGCCATGTTGGCGCCGGCGAAGTTGTCGACGCGCGCAATCCCGGCGCTCGCGAGGATCGAGCCGGTCAACGACGCGGTCGTGGTCTTGCCGTTGGTCGCGGAGATCGTCACGCAACCGCGGGGCAGCTCGCGCGCCAGCCGGCTGATCGCGGTCGGTTCGAGTCTCAGCAGCAGCCTCCCGGGTACGGTGGTCCCGCCGCGTCCTGTGAGTCGCGACAGCGCGCCGACTGCGCGGGCCGCGGCCACCTTCAATGAAAAGAGGCTCATCGCGCGGCGGTCAGTCGGTCCAGCCCTGCTCGGCCATGAACGCCTCGACCTCCTCCGGGCGGTCGGTGACGACGTATGCGTCGATAATCGCCCCGTCGGTGTTGATCGAGATCGCGAGACCCGAGGCGACGCGGCGCACCTTCGAGATCACGGCGACCGGGCGGCCGGCGCCCATGCGCGGGGTGACGCGGCCGGTCGCGACGCGGTGAACCGCCGGATGGTCGGCCAGGCGGTCGAGCAGGCGGCGGTACCCCTTGCTCGAGGAGTGCTTGTGGTGGGTCTGCCTCGGACTCATCGTGGCGCCCTGGCGCGCCGAGCCGGATGCTTGCTACGTCGGGAGGCCGGCTTTGGCGCGTGCGGCACGTCGCTTTCGCCGGCCGACCTGGGTCAGGATCGCGATCGCGACGATGTCGAGCAGCACGCCAAGGAGCACCGACGGCGGCAGCGACTCGCCGCCGAAGGGGAGTGCCACGAGCAGCACGACCCCGGTGCCGAGACCGACGATCGCGACCGCGAGGAGGATGCCGAGCGCGATCCCGCGGAGCCGCGGCAGGATGCCCGAGCCGCGCGGCGGGGCGATCAGGCCCATGAAGCGCAGTCCGAGGAGTTGGCGTTTGGTCGGTGGCGCCTGTCCGAGCTTCTCGACTGCCTCCTTGAGGTCGTCGGCGCGGCGCTCGGCGAGCGCGAGCGAGGCGTCCGCCATGCGCTTGATCATCATCCGCTCCTGCGGGCGGCCGGCCGCGATTGCCCGCTGGAAGTAGCTGCGCGCCGCGGCCGCGTCATAGCGCTCGGCTGCGCGCATGCCGAGGATCGCCATCGCGATCGAGCGGTAGCGGGTCTCGGCCTCGAGCTGCTCGTCGCTGCGCGTCTGCATCTGCTCCATCAGGTTGGCTGGCACGGCGCGCTGTTCCATGCGAATCTGGCGTTGCTTGGGCGGCATCGCCGAAAGAGTTTAGAGAGGGCCGCGGCGCGGCCAACCCGTCGCGGCGCGGAGCCGGTCTATATTGCGGCGATGCGGACTAGGCTCATCGGGACGCTCGCGGTCGCGGTTGCGCTCGCGCTCGCAGCTTCGGCCAGCGCGGCGTCCTCGACCGGCAGCAGTGGGTCGCTGTCGACGCTGCCGGGGCTCTCGTCAGGGTCGAGCCAGACGACGCCGACGACGACGACGCCCACGCAGCCGGGGCCGTACACGGTGCCGGCCCCGAGCACGAGCAGTGGCTCGGGCGGGATCTCGACGGCCGATGAGATCGGATTCGGGGTCGTCGTGTTGCTCGTCCTCGGCGGGCTCGCTCGCTTCATCGTGCGCGATGCGCGTGCGCGCGTGCCTGAGCGGCCGGTGCGCGAGATCGACCGCGGGAAGGGGACCGTCAAGCCGATCGAGCACCGGGTCAAGCGCGCGCGCTCGAAGGAGAAGCGAGCCCGGCGCGCGCGGCGTGCGAGCCGCTGACGGAGAACACCCTCAGCAATTGCACAGCTTTCGCTGATGGGCGCGCTTAAGCGACCGGCGGAGGATCCGCGCGGATGAGCACTGATGGATGTGTGATCGTGGGCGGCGGGCTGGCGGCTCAGCGGTGTGCCGAGGCACTGCGGCGCGGTGGCTACGACGCGCCGGTGCGGATCGTGTGCGGAGAGCGCCACCGCCCCTACGATCGGCCACCGCTCTCGAAGGACCTGCTGTTCGAGGACGACGTCCCGCTGCCCGCGTTCCGGCCGCAGGCGTGGTACGAGGACAAGGCGATCGAGCTGATCCTCGGCGTCCGTGCGAGCGCGCTCGATCCGCGCGCGCGGCGCGTGGCGCTCGCGGACGGCCGCGAGCTGCGCTACAGCGAGCTCGTCATCGCGACCGGCGCGCGGCCGCGCGAGCTGCCGCTCTTCAGCGGCTACGCGAACGTGAGCACCCTGCGCGCCGTCGAGGACGCGCGGCTGATTCGGACCCTGCTCGCCGGACGCCGGCGCGTGGTCGTGATCGGCGCCGGTTTCATCGGCCAGGAGGTCGCTGCGGCGGCACGGGCTGCCGGGGCCGCAGTCGCCGTCGTCGAGCTCGAGACGCTGCCGCTCGTCGGCCTGCTCGGGCCGGAGCTCGGGCAATGGTTCGCCGGCCTGCATCGCTCGCATGGCGTGGAGCTGCTCCTCGATCAGCACGTGCGCGAGGTCCACGGCACGGGCGCGGCCGAAGCGCTGACCCTCGGTGACGGTCGGCGGATCGGATGCGATCACATCCTCGTCGCGGTCGGCGTTTCGCCCGACCTCGACTGGCTGGCATCCTCGGGGCTGCCGGCCGGCGGCGTGCCGGCGGACGCGCTCGGGCGAACGGCGCTACCGGGGGTCTATGCGGCGGGAGATGCCGCGGCGAGCTTCGATCCCGTGCTCGAAAGCCACGTGCTGTCCGGGCACTGGGAGTCGGCCTCGCGCGAGGGGCTGGCGGTCGCGAACACGATCCTCGGCCGTGAGCCCGGGCCACCGTACCCGGCGAGCTTTTGGAGCGATCAGTACGGCTTGCGGATTCAGTACCTCGGTCACGCGCAGCTCGCCGATGCGGTGGCCGTCGACGGTGATCCCGGCGCCAACGACTTCGTTGCCACGTACACCCGCGACGGCCGCCTCGTCGCCGCGCTGGTCGTCGGGCGCCCGCGCGCCGTCGGGGAGATACGTGAGCGCCTCATCCAGACGCAAGAAAGGACGCCCGCATGACCTACGTACCCGTAATTGACACGAATGCCTGCTCGGCGCATGGGGACTGCGAGGACATCGCGCCCGAGATATTTCGCCTCGAGGACGTCGCAGTCGTCGTCGCTGACGGCCCGTACGAGCTGATGCTTGCGGCCGCACAGGCCTGCCCGTCGGCCGCGATTCGCATCGTCGACCGCGACACGGGTGAGCAGCAGTATCCGTGAGACGGTAGTCGTGTAACCCGCGCCCCGGCTGCCGGCGGAGGAGAATGTGAGCGTGCAGTCGAGAGCACTCTCACCGCTTCTGCTGCGCTCTCCAAGGCCGGCGCTCGCGCTCGGCGTGCTCGCCGCCGCCGGGGGCACGCTCCTGGCGACGCTCGCGATCTACCCGCTCGAGCACCTCGCGCCGACCGATTCGCTCGGCGTCGTGTACCTCCCGACCGTGATCGTCGTCGCGACCTACTGGGGGAGCGGCCTCGGCCTCCTGACGGCTCTCGCGAGTGGGCTGGCCTACAACTACTTCCACCTGCCGATCGTTGGTCATTTGACCTTCAGCGACGGCATCGACTGGGTGTCGCTCGTGGCGTTCCTCGTCGTCGCCGCGACCGCCGGCGTCGTCGGGAACCTTGCGCGCGCACGCGCCGCCGAGGCCGAGAGCCGCCGTCGCGAAGCGGACCTCGCGACCGAGATGGCGCGACTGCTGCTCGGCGGCGCGCGGCTCGATGCCGCGCTGGCGGCCGCTGCGCAGAGGCTCGCCGCCGCGCTGAACGTCGCTTCCGCCGCGATCGAGCTCGGCGACGTCGAAGCCGACGAGCGGCGCCTGGCCTTCCCGCTGCGCGATCGCGATCTGATCATCGGCACGCTGCTGCTGCCGGTCACGCTCTCGGCGGCTCGACCGCGAGCGCATCACAGGCGCGGATCGTGCCCGCGCTGCAATCGGTGCTCGCCGCCGCGCTGCACCGCGCCGAGCTGCAGGCGCGAGGTCGTCGAGACGGCGCTCCTGCGTCGCAGCGACGAGATGAAGACGGCGGTGCTGCGTTCGGTCTCGCACGACCTGCGCACCCCGATCACGGCGATCATCAGCGCCGCCACGGCGCTCCCCGACGACACGCCTGAGGCCGCCGAGGCGCGAGCTGTCGTGCTCGAGGCGGCGCCGCGGCTCTCGCGCCTGATCGAGAAGCTGCTCGACCTCTCGCTGCTCCAGGCCGGGACGCGCGAGCGGCGCAGCGTGCCCTACACGATCGAGGATGTCTTGCACGAGGCGGTGGCGCACGTGCGTACGGACAGCCCCGAGCAGCCCTTCCGCGTGTCGCTCGACGAGGATCTGCCGCGCTCGCCGGCGACCCGGCACAGCTCGAGCGAGCGTTCGCGAACCTGCTCGAGAATGCGGCGCGCTACTCCGGCGGCAAGCCGGTCTCGATCCGGGCGCATCGTGCCGGCGAGCGGCTGCGCGTGCGGATCGTCGACCAGGGGCCCGGCATCCGCGCGGGCGAGATCGACCGGATCTTCCTTCCGTTCTACCGCTCGCCGAACGACGCTCCGGGCCACCACGGCTCGGGGCTCGGGCTGGCGATCGCGCGCGGCTTCGTCGAGGCTCGACGGTGGCCGGATCACCGTTGAGTCGTTGCCCGGACAGGGGACGAGCTTCGTCGTCGACCTGCCGCTCGCGGCGCTGACCGAGCGGTGCTCGAGCCCGCGCAGCTCGAGCTCGCGCTGCCACGCGGCTGATGGCCGGCGAGCGAATCCTCGTCTGCGACGACGACCCGCAGATCCTGCGCGCGCTGCGGCTGGTCTTGCGCGGCGCGGGCTATGAGGTGCTCACAAGCGCAACCGGCGAGGATGCACTCGACCGCGCCGCGCTCGCGGGGCCGCACGCGGCGATCATCGACCTGATGTTGCCCGACAAGCCGGGAATCGAAGTCTGCCGCGAGCTCCGTAGCTGGAGTGAGATGCCGATCATCGTGCTCTCGGCCGTCAACGAGGAGGAGACGAAGGTCGCGGCGCTTCAGAGCGGCGCCGACGACTACGTGACGAAGCCGTTCGGGCCCGGGGAGCTGGTCGCACGCCTGCAAGCGATCTTGCGGCGCGCGGGGAGGGCCGAGACCGAGCCGCGCATCGAGCTCGACGGCCTCGTAATCGACCTCGCCGCGCACAGCGTGATGCTCGACGGCGAGGAGGTGCGCCTGACACCGCTCGAGTTCGCGCTCCTGCGCGCGCTCGCGGTCAACCGGGGTCTGCTGATGACCCACAGCCGCCTGCTCGCGGAGGTCTGGGGCGCGGAATACGCGGACGCGACGCCGTTGCTGCGTACGCACATCGCGAACCTGCGGCGCAAGCTGGCACGCGCGGACGCGGAGCGCAACTTCATCCGCACCGACTCGGGGATCGGCTACCGCTTCGCGGGCTAAGAAGGTCTTTCAGAATGACTGGCACGCCCGAATTCGGCACGTCTGCGTCGCTGGATCGCCACCCGGCACCTCGCAGGTAGGCCTTGCTACCTGCTTCGGCACCGTGCGACGCCCAGCTCGCATCCGCACCGCCCCGGACACACCCTCATTCTGAAAGACCTTCTAAGCAGCCGCAGCGAGGTTGCGCCGGCGCATCCACCTCGCGCGCGGCCCGCGCGGGCGCAACCTGATGCGCCCGCCGGCCCGGATCACGATGATCTCGCCGTCGATGTGTCCGAGCAGCCAGCCGATGTCGTCGGGATGAAAGCCGGCTTCGGTGGCGTCGACCGCGGCGACGACCATCGTGTCGAAGGTCTCGTGACGCGCCAGCTCCTGCAGCGCGTGGCGCAGGCTGCGACCGCGCTCGATGCGGGACTCGACCGGCACGCCGGCGTTCAGCGCGCGCTGCTCGACGACGTCGAGCAGCGGCAGCCCGGACTCGCACTCGCGCGGGAGCGGGGAATCGAGCGGCAGGTGCATCGGCACGCGCGCGAGGAACACGGGCACGAGCGTTGCCTCCTCGGTGCGCGCAATTCGCAGCGCCGCGTCGAGGCCGCGCTCGGACAGGCCCTGGGCGACGAACGGGAACAAGATCCGCGAGGAGGCGGGGGTCAGGTGGCGGGGCCGGTGCGCGAGCAGCTCGCGGACCGCGATCGCGAGCAGGACGATCGCGAGCGTGATCGCGAGGACGAGCGTGGCGGCGCTCACCGCCGCGGCCCCGCGCCCAGTTGGGTTCGGTCCGCCACGATCCGCAGGTCAACACCGGGAAGCTCACGCATCAACTCATAGGGTAGCGCCGGCTTCGACAGCCGAGCGAGGGCGCCGCGGGGATTGGGCCTGCCCATCAGGACGTATGTCGTCCCGCGATCGCGGGCGACGCGCGCGGCGACCTGCGCGATGCTGTCGCCCTCCTCGACGATTACATGAGCCCCGAGCACGGACGCCAGCCGGCGCAGCGCGCCGAGCTCCGGATCCTTCTCGAGGCTCCGCAGGCTTCCGGGCTTGACCACGTGTAGCAGGTCGAGCTCCGCGCCGAGACGCTGCGAGGAGCGGAAGGCGCGCCGTACGACGCGCTGCGAATCAGCACTCAGCTTTACCAGCGCGAGCAGGCGCTCGCCGACAGCTTGCGGGGCCGCGGTCTGCGTCAGGCGCTCTTCGCGAATCGGTGCGACCGGCGTGAGGCGCTTCGCCTCGACCTCCTCGGCAACCTGGCGCAGCGAGACCTCGCGCAGCGCCGCGAGGTTCTCGATCTTGAAGAAGTTGTTGAGCGCCGCCTCGACGCGGTCGGCCTTGTAGATCTTGCCCGCCTTGAGCCGGTCGATCAGCTCGCGCGGGGTCAGGTCGATCAGCACCACCTCGTCCGCGGCGTTCAGCACCGAGTCGGGGATCGTCTCGCGCACGCGCATGCTCGTGAGGTCGGCGACCTGATCGTTGAGGCTCTCGAGGTGCTGGACGTTGACTGTCGAGAAGACGTTGATGCCGGCGCTCAGGATGTCCTCGACGTCCTGCCAGCGCTTCTCGTGCTCGACGCCGGCGGCGTTCGTGTGCGCCAGCTCGTCGATCAGGCAGAGCTCGGGAGCGCGCTCCAGGATCGCCGGAAGGTCCATCTCCTCGAGCACGGTGTCGCGGTAGCTCACGCGCCGGCGCGGCACGAGCTCGAGACCGCGCGCCTGCGCCTCGGTCTCGGCGCGACCGTGCGTCTCCAGATACCCGATCACGACGTCACGGCCGCTCTCGGCCTCGGCCTGGCCGTCCTGGAGCATGCGGTAGGTCTTGCCGACGCCCGCCGCCATACCGAGGAACACGCGGTGTGAGCCGCGGCGCACTGACTCGGACACGTGCTCCGCTGCTAGTCGCTCGCCTGCACGGGCCGCGAGTGCTGGTGTCGATCGGCTCGGGGGGAGCCGCCGTGCCCGCGAGCGCTACGCGCCGAGCAGGTTGTGCACGATGAGGTCGATCGCCTTGATCCCGATGAACGGAGCGATGATGCCGCCGACGCCATAGAGCAGGAGATTACGCCTCAATAAGGCGCTCGCGCCGATCGGACGGTACGCGACGCCCTTGAGCGAGATCGGGATCAGCAGCGGGATCACGATCGCGTTGAAGATGATCGCCGAGAGGATCGCCGAGTTGGGCGTGCCGAGCGACATGATGTTGAGCACCCAGAGCGGGCTTTTCGCGTGCGCCGTGGCAGCCCACGTCGTGATGAAGATCGCCGGCAGGATCGCGAAGTACTTCGCGACATCGTTTGCGATCGAGAACGTCGTCAGCGCGCCGCGGGTGATCAGCAGCTGCTTACCGACCTCGACGATCTCGATCAGCTTCGTCGGATTCGAGTCGAGATCGACCATGTTGCCGGCCTCGCGCGCGGCCTGCGTGCCAGTGTTCATCGCCACGCCGACGTCGGCCTGAGCCAGGGCGGGGGCGTCGTTCGTGCCGTCGCCCGTCATCGCGACCATCCGCCCGCTCGCCTGCTGCTCGCGGATCAGCGCGAGCTTCGCCTCGGGGGTCGCCTCGGCGAGGAAGTCGTCGACGCCCGATTCCTCGGCGATCTTCGCCGCCGTGAGGCGGTTGTCGCCGGTGACCATGACGGTGCGGATGCCCATCGCGCGCAGCTGGTCGAAGCGCTCGCGCATGCCCTCCTTGATCGTGTCCTTGAGGTAGACGACGCCGAGCACCTGGTTGTCGCGCGCCACCGCGAGCGGCGTGCCGCCCTCGCGCCCAATCCGATCGAGCTGTCCCTGGAGCTCCGGCGGCGCCTCGCCGCCCTCCGCGCGGACGAAGCTGATGATCGCGTCGCCGGCGCCCTTGCGCAGTTGCTTGCCCTCGTAGTCGACGCCGCTCATGCGCGTCTGCGCGGTGAACGGGACGAACGTCGCGCTCGAGCCCGTCATATCGTGCTCGCGGATTCCGTACTGCTTGGCGAGCACGACGATCGAGCGACCCTCCGGCGTCTCGTCGGCTAGCGAGGCAAGCTGCGCCGCCTCGGCGAGCTCCGCCTCCTCGACGCCCGGCATCGGGATGAACTCCGCCGCCTGGCGGTTGCCGAGCGTGATCGTGCCTGTCTTGTCGAGCAGGAGCACGTCGACATCGCCCGATGCCTCGACGGCGCGCCCCGACAGAGCGAGCACGTTGCGGCGCACGAGGCGGTCCATCCCGGCGATTCCGATCGCGGAGAGCAGCGCCCCGATCGTCGTCGGGATGAGCGCGACGAGCAGCGCGATCAGCGTCGTGTCGGAGATCGACGTATGCGCGAACAGGCCGAACGGGCGCAGCGTCGCGACGACGATCATGAAGACGAGCGTCAGGCCGGCGAGCAGGATGTTGAGCGCGATCTCGTTCGGTGTCTTGCGTCGCGCGGCGCCCTCGACGAGGGAGATCATGCGGTCGAGGAAGGACTGTCCGGGCTCCTGCGTGATCTCGACGACGATGCGGTCGGAGGTGACGCGGGTGCCACCGGTGACCGCGCTGCGATCACCGCCGGATTCACGAATCACGGGTGCCGACTCGCCGGTGATCGCCGACTCGTCGACGGTCGCGATGCCCTCGATGACCGTGCCGTCGCCGGGGATCAGCTCGCCGGCGGCGACGACGACGATGTCGCCGCGCAGGAGCTCGCTCGCCGCCTTCGTCGTCCCGTCCTCGAGCGTCGCCACCGTCTCCTTGCGAAGCGAGCGCAAGGTGTCGGCCTGGGCGCGCCCGCGGCCCTCCGCGAAGGCCTCGGCCATGTTCGCGAAGATCACCGTCAGCCAGAGCCAGACGGAGATCGTGAACGTGAACCAGGCCGGCTCGTAGCCGCCGAGCGAGTGGCCGCCGCCGAGCTGGATGAACCAGGTGACGGTGGTGATGACGGCCCCGATCTCGACGACGAACATCACCGGGTTGCGCAGCTGGACGCGCGGGTCGAGCTTGAGCACGCTGTCGATCAGCGCGCGCGCGACGATGTCGCGGCGGAAGAGCGAGATCGCGCGGCGCTCGCGGCCGCTTTCGGGCGTTGACATTCAGCTGCTCCGGGTCTGGTCGAGGGCGAGGTTGAGCTCGAGCACGTTGACGCCCGGCTCGCCGAGGAAGCCGAGGCTGCGCCCGGTCGTGTACTTGTGGACCAGACGCTCGACGCTCGCGAGCGAGCGCCGGCGTGCGGCGGCGACGCGATGTGCCTGGATCAGCGCATTGGCGAGCGAGATGTCGGGATCGATCCCCGACGCCGAGCTGTTGACCGCGTCGACCGGGATCCTCGCGACCGTCAGCCCCGTGTCATACGGCTTGTTCTGCGCCAGGTAGGCCTTGATGTTGCAGCGGTAGATCCCGAGCGTGATCGTGCTGTTCGGTCCGAGGTTCGAGAAGGCCGAGGCGGCCGCGTTGTCGAGCGTGCCGGTATCCGCGTACGGCGCTCCCGTGCCCGATGGACGCGTCTGGAAGTACTGCTTTTGCACGTCCCAGATCGGGCAGCCCGCCTTGTCGAGCACGGCCGTGCCCTTCTTCGTGACGGGCGCCTCGAAGGCCTGTCCGATCAGCTTCGAGCCGATGACGACGCCGCCCCGCTTGATCAGCTGGCCGTTCGCGTTACCGGGGAAGAGGCCCTGCGCGAGGCCGGTCATGAGCAGCGGGTAGACGAGCCCGCACACGATCGCGGTCACGATCACGGCGCGGACGGCGATGAGGAAGTCGCGTCGCATCAGGCGTAGAGGTGGCCGGTGAGCGCTTGCACGATCGGGCCGAGCAGCAGCGCGGGGAAGAAGGTGAGCGCCCCGATCAGCACGATCACGCCGATCAGCAGGACGACGAACGTCGCGTTATCGGTGCGCATCGTGCCGAGGCCGGCGGGACTGACGCGCTTGCCCGCCAGCGCCCCGCCGACCGCGAGCGCGAAGAGGATCGGCGCGTAGCGCGCGAAGAGCATCGTGAAGCCGCCGAGCAGGTCGGCGAACGTGACGCCGTGCGCGCCCGCGTTGCCCGCGTTCGGCTGGATGAAGCCCGTGTAGCCCGCGAACGCGGAGCCGTTGTTGTTGGCCTGCGAGAGATAGGCGTAGAAGGTCTCCGAGAAGCCCTGCGGACCGCCCGCCGCGACCGAGGAGATCGACGCTCGCCCAGCGGCGCTCGCGGTCGCGAGCGCGGTCGAGAAGAGCGCGGTCAGCGGCGTCACGAGCAGCCCGAGCGCGACCAGCTTGATCTCCCGGGCTTCGACCTTCTTGCCGAGGTACTCGGGCGTTCGCCCGACCATCAGGCCGCCGATGAAGACCGCGAGGATGACGTAGAGGAGGATCGAGTAAAGGCCCGTGCCGACGCCGCCGAAGATCACCTCGCTCGCCGACAGGTTCGCCATCGGAATCGCGCCGCCAAGCCCCGTGTAGGACTCGATCGAGCTGTTGACCGCGCCGCACGAGGTGACGGTCGTGATGACGTCGAAGAGGGCGGAGCCGGCGACGCCGAAGCGCTGCTCCTTGCCCTCCATGTTGCCGCCGGTCGAGTTCGCGACGACCGCCGTGTGCAGGCCGGCAGCGTGTTGCGCGGCGGAGCCGTGGGCCTCGGCGGCGTAGGCGACGGTCACGCCGCCGATGAACATCACGAACATCGTCGCGAAGACCGCGAGCGCCTGGCGGCGCGAGCCGACCATCTTGCCGTACATCCAGACGAGCGCGGCCGGGATCAGCAGCACGAGCCACATCTCGTAGAAGTTCGTGAAGCCGTTGGGGTTCTCGAACGGGTGCGAGGAGTTGACGTTGAAGAAGCCGCCGCCGTTGGTGCCGAGCTCCTTGATCGCCTCCTGCGAGGCGACCGGACCCATCGCGATCGTCTGCGCGAGACCGGAGACGCCGTGCACGTTCACGTAGTGCGCGAGGTTCTGGATCGAGCCCTGCGAGATCAGCACGAGCGCGCTGATGATCGAGATCGGCAGCAGCACGTAGAGCACGGTGCGCACGAAGTCGACGTAGAAGTTGCCGAGGCTCGAGCTCGTGCGGTTTGCGATCCCGCGCACGAGCGCGACGGCGACGACGATGCCGACGGCGGCCGAGGCGAAGTTCTGGACCGTCAGCCCGACCATCTGGCTGAAGTAGGTCATCGTCGTCTCGCCGCCGTAGTACTGCCAGTTCGTGTTCGTCATGAACGACGAGACGGTGTTGAACGTGACGTCCCACGGCGCCGAGTGGAAGCTGACGCCGCCGTAGTTGTTCCACGGCTGGATCGACTGCGTGCGCAGGATCAGGAAGAGCAGCAGCCAGCCGGCGAGCGAGAAGAAGATGACGCTCTTCGCGTACTGCTTCCAGTCCTGCTCGCGCGCGCGGTCGACGCCCATCAAGCGGTAGAGGAGGCGCTCCGGGCGCGCCCAGCAGCGGCGTCAGGAAGACGCGCTGATCGCTGTAGACCTTCGCCAGGTAGCTCCCGAGCGGGATCGAGACCCCGACCAGGACCACGCAGAAGACGGCGATCTGCAGCCAGCCGGTGAACGTCATGCGTGGTCCGCCACTCAGAACCGCTCACCGCGCAGCAGCGCGTAGAGCAGGTAGCCGCAGACGAGCACCGAGATGACGAGCCCGAAGAAGTCCGCGGCGCCCATGTGCGCGACGAACGCGCCGAGCGGTGTCATACGCGGTCGATGCCCTCGATCAACAGGTAGAGGACCGCGAACGCCACGATCCCGAGCACAACTGCAAGCAGGTCGCCCACGACCGAGAGCGTAGGCAGGCGCGCATCAAGCCCGCGTCAAGATTGGGGCCGCGTGCGTCAAGATTCCATGAAGGCCGCGACTCTGCCGCGAGCGGGCGGGGATAAGGTGGTGTCGATGCGCCGCTGGAGTCCCACCCTCGCCTCGATCGTGCTCGTGGGCGCCGGCTTCGTCGTGCTGGAGGCCCGCACGCACGGGGTGGTCGCAATCGCCGGGGTGGTCCTGATGGGGCTCGGCCTGTTCGGCGTGGTGATCGGGCTGTTCGCGCTGACGCTGACGAGCGGCTCTGATCGGGAGCACGAGGAGCGCGCGCGCGAGGAGTTCGAGCAGACCGGCCGCTGGCCCGGCGCCTAGCCGCCATGTCCACCGAGTCTGTGAGCTATGCGTCGACGTTGCGGGTGACGGGTGGCGGGTGGTAGGATCGGGCCGCGTGAAGAAGATGAGCATCTACGTCGAGCCGGACGTGGACGTGGCGCTTGCGCGCCGCGCCGCCGCCGAGGGCACGACCAAGGCGCAACTCATCCGCCAGGCGCTGCGCGAAGCCGCAAGCGGATCGGTGCGCGTCAAGCCACGCGCCCGCGGCGTGTTCACAGGGCCCGCCGACCTCGCGTCGCGCACTGATGAGCACCTTGCGCGGGCAGGCTTCGGCGAGCCGTGATCATCGTTGATACGTCGATCATCGTCGCCTACATGAACGCTGCCGACGACCAACACGAGGCCGTCACTCGGTGGCTCGACGACGCCGATGACGACCTCGCGACGACACCACTGATCGTCGCCGAGGTCGACCACCTGATCGCTGCGCGCGGCGGGCCGACGGCGCTCAGAGCACTGCGGGCTGATCTGCTCGCCGGGGCCTATCTCGTGGAGTGGTGGCCGGCTGCGATCGCCTCGTCGGTGAAGGTCGCCGAGCGCTACGCCGATACGGGCCTCGGGCTCGCTGACGCTTCGCTGGTTGCCCTTGCCGAACGCCTCGCCACGGTGGAGATCGCGACGCTCGACGAGCGGCACTTCCGCGTCGCGCGGCCCCTCGCCGCAGGCAACGCATTCCGGCTCCTGCCCGCCGACGCCTAACCTGGCGCCCATGCGCGCCAACGAGCTGGTGCGACCGCTCCGCAAAGGCGATCAGGTTCGACGCGCGGCCGCGGCGAGGGCCTCGCTAGCAGGGCGCGAGCTGTAGCCGAGCTCGCGGCGCGCTCGGGAATCGTCGAAGAGCATCGGCCAGCGCGCCACGCGGACCTCGTCGAGGTTCAGCAGCGACGGCTGCGCTCCGAGGCGTGCGGCGACCCATGCGGCCGCGAAGACGCGCGCTCCATGGCAGTGCGACGCGGGGCACCCGCCCGCCCGCGGACGTCGCGATGGCCGCGAACACCTCGCGCAGCGAGACGTTCTCGCCGCCGAGGAGGTAGCGCTCGCCGGCACGGCCACGCTCGTAGGCGAGGAGGTGACCGCGTGCGACGTCCTCGACCGCGACGACGTTGAGCGCGCTGCGCGCGAGGTAGGCGCGGGCGCGGCCGGCGGCCACATCGGCGACCATCTTGCCGGTCGGCGTGGGCCTGCGGTCGCCGGGGCCAACGGGCGTCGTCGGGTTGACCACGACGACGTCTGCGCCCGCCGCGGCGGCCGCCAGGGCGAGCCGCTCTCCTTCGAGCTTCGAGCGCTTGTACGGCACGCGAAGCTCCCACCGCGCGCGGATGATCGGCCTCGGTCGCCGCTCTGCCGGCGACCGGACCGCACGTCGCGCACGAGCTCGTGTGCACGATCCGAGGACGCCCCGACCGTGTCGCGGCGTCGAGCAGCGCGCGCGTTCCTTCGACGTTGACGGCGTGCATCAGCGCCGCGTCGGCGCGCTCGTAGCTGTACACGGCGGCCAGGTGGAAGACGCAGTCGCATCCGTCGAGCGCGCGCCGCAGGTCGCTGCGGTCGAGCAGGTCGCCGATCACGAATTCGCCGGCGCGCGTCGCGTCGGGCGGGAGGGCGCGGTCGAAGCCGCGCACGTCGACACCGTCCGCTGCGAGCGCTTCCACCACGTGCGAGCCGATGAAACCGCTCGCGCCGGTGACGAGGGCTCTCATCTCATGCGGGCGCGCACGCTGCCGAACGCGAGCTCGGCGGTGAGGCCGGCGAGGGCTCGCGGGACGCGCGCGGCGCGGGCGAGCACGTCGTCGAGGGCCGCCGCGAAGCGCTCGATCTCCGCCTCCTCGATCACAAGCGCGGGCAGCGCCTTGACGACGTTCATGCCGTGCCCGGCAACCTGGCAGAAGATCTGGTGGCGCTTGAACAGCGGCACGGTGATGAGCTGTGCCGCAAGCCCGGGCTGGTTTCGCTCGACCACGTTCCAGACGGCGCGGCGCGAGCCACGGGACGGCGCGGCCAGCTCGATCGCCCACATCAGACCGAGCCCGCGCACCTCGGCGACGATGTCGTAGCGCTCGACGAGCGGGCGCGTGAGCTCGAGCAGCCGTTCGCCGAGGCGTGCGGAGCGCTCGACGAGGGCCTCGTCGTCGATCACCTGCAGCGTTGCGAGCGCCGCGGCCGCCGCGAGATCGCCGCCGCCGAAGGTCGAGCCGTGGCGCACGCCGCGCTCCATCGCGTCGAACACGCTGTCGCGGACCTGGCGTGAGATCAGCACGCCGCCGATCGGTACGAAGCCGCCCGACAGCGCCTTGGCGACGCAGATCATGTCGGGATCGAGGCCCCAGTGCTCGAGCGCGAAGAAGCGACCGGTACGGCCGATGCCCGTCTGGACTTCGTCGCAGACGAACAGCGTCCCGGTCGCGCGGCAGGCCGCCTGAGCGCCTTCGAGAAAGCCGTCGGGCGGGAGGTTGACGCCCTTGCCCTGCACCGGCTCGACGATGAAGGCGGCGACGTCGCCGCGCTCGAGCTCGCGCGCAGCGCTTCGAGATCACCGAACGGCACCGGCGTGCAGTCGCTCAGCAGCGGCCCGAAGCCGTCGCGGAACTCGGCGTTGCCGTTGAGCGAGAGCGACCCCAGCGTCAGGCCGTGGAACGCGTGCTCGGCGTGGGCGATCCGCGGCCGGCCGGTCGTCGCGCGCGCGAGCTTGATCGCCGCCTCGACCGATTCGGTGCCGCTGTTGGCGGCGACCATCGCCTCGATCCGCGCCGGCGCGCGTGCCACGAGCTGCTCGGCGAGGACGCCCGGCAGCGCGGTCACTCCGAGCTGGGGCAGGCTCGGAGTGTGCTCGCGCAGCGTCAGCTCGAGCGCCTCGATCACCGCCGGGTGGTTGCGTCCGACCGCGAACACGCCGTAGCCACAGAGCAGGTCGAGGTAACGCTCGCCCGCGGCGTCGATCAGGTGAGCGCCCTCGCCGTGGCGCCAGTCGCGGTCGAAGCCGAGCGTGCGCACGATCCGCCCAAGCTGGCGATTCATGTAACGGTCGCCGAGGTCGAGCGCCTCGCCCGAGCGCGTTGCGAGGACCTGCTGGACGCTTGCCGGCGGCACGGACATGGGGGCTGAAGCCTACGCCGCGTCCTGCGCCCGAGTCGGTTCGCCGCTGGATCACGCGGAGTGGTGGTGCTAGCACTTACTTCTGTTTAGTAAGCAAGTATGGAGTCGATAGGAAATATGACATCGCTACGACTGGTTCCGCTGGATGACACCGTCCTCTTCCCGGGCATGAGCGTCACGCTCGCGGTTTCGGTCGGCGACGACGAGCGCGTCGTGCTCGTGCCGCGCCACGACCAGGACTTCGCGGAGATCGGTGTCGTCGCCGACGTGACCGACCGGATCAAGCTGCCGGGTGGAGCCCGTGCGATCTCGGTCGATGCCCAGCACCGCGCGCTGATCGGGGCGGCCCAGACCGGCGCCGACGGTGAGCTGTTCGTCGAGGTCGACGAGCGTCCCGACGGCGAGCCCAACGACAAGCGCACGCGCGAGCTGATGCGCGAGTACCGCGCGGTCGTCGAGGAGATCCTCGAGCTGCGCGGGGCGGACCAGCGCATCGCCGAGTGGCTGCGCGCGATCTCAGAGCCCGGCGCGCTCGCCGACTCGGCCGGCTACAGCCCGGATCTCGACTACGAGAGCCGGCTGGCGTTGCTGCGCGAGCTCGAGGTGACAGAGCGCCTGCAACTCGCCGTGAAGCTGCAGCGCGAGCGCCTGGCCGAGCTGCAGATCCGCAAGCGGATCCGCGACGACGTCCAGGAAGGCGCCGACAAGCAGCAGCGCGAGTACTTCCTGCGCAAGCAGATGGAATCGATCCGCAAGGAGCTCGGCGAGGACGATGCGTCCGTCGTCGACGAGTACCGCAAGAAGATCGAGGAAGCGCAGATGCCCGAGGAGGTGCAGACGCAGGCGCTGAAGGAGCTCGGGCGGCTCGAGCGGATGGGCGAGTCGACGGGCGAGTCGAGCATGATCCGCAGCTACCTCGACTGGCTGATCGCCGTGCCGTGGAGCAAGCGCTCGGACGAGCGACTCGACCCGGTCGGCGCGCGCGAGGTCCTCGACCACGACCACTTCGGCCTGGCGGACGTCAAGGACCGGATCACCGAGTACCTGGCCGTTCGCAAGCTGCGCCAGGACCGCGGCATCAAGGCCGACCCGAAGTCGGGCGCGATCCTGACGCTGATCGGACCTCCGGGCACCGGCAAGACGTCGATCGGCGAGTCGATCGCGCGCGCCACCGGGCGCGAATTCGTGCGCATGTCGCTTGGCGGCATCCGCGACGAGGCGGAGATCCGCGGCCACCGGCGCACCTACATCGGCGCGCTGCCGGGCCGGCTCGTGCGCGCGCTGCGCGACGCCGGGACGATGAACCCCGTGATCCTGCTCGACGAGGTCGACAAGGTCGGCGCCGACTGGCGCGGCGACCCGAGCTCGGCGCTGCTCGAGGTGCTCGACCCCGCACAGAACCACAGCTTCCGCGACCACTACCTGGATGTGGAACTCGATCTCAGCCAGGTCCTGTTCATCGCAACCGCCAACCAGGCGGACACGATCCCCGGACCGCTGCTCGACCGCATGGAGGTCATCAACTTCGACGGCTACACGAGCGAGGAGAAGCTCGCGATCGCGCAGGGGCTACCTGTGGCCGCGCCAGCGCGAGCGCAACGGCCTGCGCGAGGACGAGGTCACGATCGCCGACGCGGTCGTGACCGCCCTGATCGCCGACTACACGCGCGAAGCGGGCGTGCGCAACCTCGAGCGCGAGCTCGGCAAGGTGCTGCGCAAGACCGCGACCGCCGATCGCCGCCGGCAAGCAGAAGGCGCCTGTGACGATCGACATGGACGTGGTCCGCGACGCGCTCGGACGCCAGAAGTTCTTCCAGGAGTCGGCCGCGCGCACCGCCGTGCCGGGCGTCGCGACCGGGCTCGCGGTGTCGGGGGTCGGTGGCGACGTGCTGTTCGTCGAGGCTACGACGATGAAGTCGCAGACCGCGAGCGGCGGCCTCGAGCTGACCGGGCAGCTGGGCGATGTGATGAAGGAGTCCGCGAAGATCGCGCTCTCCTACGTTCACGCCCACGCACCGGATCTTGCGATCCCGGAGGAGGCGTTCGAGAACCGGCTCGTGCACATTCACGTGCCCGCGGGCGCGCTGCCCAAGGATGGCCCGAGCGCTGGCGTGACGATGACGACGGCCCTCGTGTCGCTCTTGACCGGGCGCGCGGTCAAGCACACGGTCGGCATGACCGGCGAGATCACGCTCCAAGGCCGGGTGCTGCCGATCGGGGGCCTCAAGCAGAAGGCGCTCGCGGCGCACGCAGCAGGGCTGACCGACGTGATCATCCCCGAACGCAACCGGGGGGATCTCGACAAGATCCCCGAGGAGATCCGCGAGCAGATGCGCTTCCACCCGGTGATGACGATCTCCGAGGTCCTGGAGCTGGCGCTCGAGCCCGCCCGCAATGTCGCGCTGTCCTAGATGTGAGCCGGTCCCCGATGAGGTCCGCCGCGCGGCGGTCCTGCTCGAACGGCGCTGGACGCTGTCGATCATCTTCGTCGCGCTGCACGGCGAGCTGCGCTTCAACGCGCTGCTCGAGTCGGTCCCCGGGATCTCCCCGCGCATGCTCTCCGAGCGTCTGCGCGACCTCGAGCAGGCCGGCCTGATCGAACGCCGCGTGTTGCCGGCAAGCCCGCCGGCGGTGGAGTATCGCCTGACCGCACGCGGGCGCGAGCTCGCGCCGCTGATCCAGGCGCTCGCACGCTACGCGGCCGCTGAGACTGCCGGCTCAGTCGCTCTCGCGTAGAGCCGCCGGCTCCTCGATTATCTCGAGCACGCCGAGCAGCTCGCCAACGCGGCAGACGAGCAACCGCTCCTCGTCGACGTCGACCCAAACCCCGGCGGAGAACGGAAAGACAACGTGGTCGCCCGGCTTGACTGGCATTTCGACGCCCGCCTGGCTCCACCAGTCGCGTCCGGCGCCGACGGCGAGGACGATGCCGTGCTGCGGCGGCGGCTCATGCGTGCCGGGCGGCACGACAAGGCCGGACTGGCGCACGCGATCGGGCTCGAGCTCCTTGATCACGACGCGGTCGAACAGCGGGCGCAATTGCTGGCGCATGCCGCAAGGGTAGGGAGGAAGGGCCTGCGTGCGCAAACTCGCCGCGCGAACCGCTAGCGTGCGGAGCTATGCTCAACCCCCTCGCGCGCTGGGCGCAATACGGCGAGAAGCCCGATTTCGCGGGGCTGCTGACCTTCGCCGGCCAGCCATACACCGAGGAAGCGAGCGAGCTCGAGGGTGTCGACGTCGCGATCCTCGGCGCGCCGATCGACGAGCTCGTGTCGGACCGGCCGGGGGCGCGCTTCGGTCCGCGCGGCATCCGCGCGGCCAGCGCCCCGCCAGGCCCGCACCTCGAGGCGCAAATCGACGCCTTCGCGGCGCTGCGCGTCGTCGACTACGGCGATGCCCCGGTTGTCCCGGCCGATCCCCTGCGCTCGCACGAGGCGATCCAGCGGACGGTCGCGGAGGTGCTCGCCGCGGGGGCGATTCCGGTCGTGCTCGGCGGCGATCATTCGATCGCGGAGCCCGACATGCGCGCCTGCGCGGCCGTGCACGGGGCGCTCGGACTAGTCCACTTCGATACCCATACGGACACCGGCGAGAGCGTCTTCGGCTCGTCCCATTCGCACGGCACGCCGATGTACCGACTCGTCAGCGACGGGGTGGTGGACGGCGCGCGCTACGTGCAGATCGGCCTGCGCGGGTACTGGCCCGGTGAGCGCGAGTTCGCGTGGCAGGAGGAACACGACATCACCTCGCTTTACATGCACGACGTCCGCGAGCTGGGCATCGAGGAGGTGGTCGGCCGGACGATCGGTCGCGTCGGTCCAGGCCCGGTGTTCCTCTCCGTCGACGTCGACGTCCTCGATCCGGCGTTCGCGCCGGGCACCGGAACGCCGGAGCCCGGCGGGATGAGCTCCGCCCAGCTGCTGTGGGCGGTCCGTCAGCTTGCGAGCGAGCTCGAGCTCGTCGGAATGGAGGTCGTCGAGGTGATCCCGACAGCCGTCGGCTCCGCGGATCTCACGGCGCTCGTCGCCGAACGCGTCGTACGCGAGGCATTGACCGGAATCGCACTGCGCCGCGCAGCCGCGGGCGGGGGAGGCTAGCGCCAGTGAACGAGTCCGCCGACGTCTTCGTCATCTTCGGCATCACCGGCGATCTAGCGCGCAAGATGACGCTGCGATCGCTCTACCGGCTCGAGCGGCGCAAGCTGCTCGACTGCCCGATCGTCGGTGTGGCGGCCGACCACTGGACGCTCGACGAGCTGCGAGATCACGCGCGCCGGGCGATCGTCGAGAGCGGCGAGAAGATCGACGAGGCCGTGTTCAAGCGCTTCGCCCGACGGTTGCGCTACGTCGCCGGCGACTTCAGCGACGGCGAGACGTTCCAGGCGGTCGCGAAGGCGATCGCGGCGGCGCACACCCCCGTCTACTACCTCGAGATCCCGCCCTCGTTGTTCGCGCTCGTC
The DNA here is from genome assembly GCA_963773395.1 of uncultured Solirubrobacterales bacterium. GTDB lineage: Bacteria > Actinomycetota > Thermoleophilia > Solirubrobacterales > Solirubrobacteraceae > Palsa-513. Next base: position 611,135 of record CAVZAY010000002.1, read on the forward strand.
GTCGATGGCCTCGCGGCCGCGAACATCCTGCCGCGCAGTGCGCGCGTCGTGGTCGAGAAGCCGTTCGGCCACGATCTCGTCTCCGCGCGGCTGCTCGCCGCGCAGCTGCACGCCCACCTCGACGAGGGCCAGATCTACAGGATCGATCACTTTCTCGGCAAGATGGGACTCGAGGAGTTCCTCTACCTGCGCTTCGCCAACACCCTGCTCGAGCCGCTGTGGAATCGCCACTATGTCGCGAACGTGCAGATCACGATGGCCGAGCAGTTCGGGGTCGAGGACCGCGGCCACTTCTACGATCCCGTCGGCGCCCTGCGCGACGTCGTCGTCAACCATCTCATGCAGACGCTCGCCGCGGCTGCGCAGGACCCGCCGGCGGCGGGCGATCCGGCGGCGCTCGCCGACGCGAAGTACGCGGTGCTGCGGTCCGTCAGCGACGCCGAGCCGGCGCATTACGTGCGCGGACAGTACGACGGCTACCGCAAGGTCGACGGCGTGGCGGCGGATTCCACGACCGAGACCTACGCGGCGCTGCGTCTCGAGATCGACAACTGGCGCTGGAGTGGCGTCCCGTTCTTCATCCGCACGGGAAAGATGCTCGCGGTCACGCAAACCGAGGTACGCCTGGTCTTCCGCAGCGCTCCACGACTGCCGTTCACGCGACCGGGCGAGCGCCGACCGGCGCCAAACCAGCTCGTCGTGCGGATTGATCCCGAGATCGGCATCCGCATCTCGATCGATGCGCGGCGCGCAGACCAGCCCGGCCCCGCCGAGATCGAGCTGCCGATGCGCTTCGCCGACGAGGGCGGCGAGGGGCCGACACCCTACGAGGTGCTCTTGCACTGCGCGCTGCTCGGCGACGCGACGCGCTTCGCGCGTCAGGACTCGATCGAGGAGAGCTGGCGGATCTGCGCTCCACTGCTCGACGAGCCCGGCCAGCCGGAGCCCTACGCGCCTGGAAGCTGGGGACCGCAGGCCGCCACTAAGCTCTTGCGCGGCATCGGCCGCTGGCACGAACCGTGGCTTGACGCATGAGCGGAGCACCATCAGGTGAGCAGATCGAGCTGCATCACGGCGATCACCATGCGGTGGTCGTCGAGGTTGGTGGCGGCATACGCAGCTATCGGCTCGGCGAGCGGCACATCCTCGCCGGCTACGGCGAACACGAGATCTGCAGCTCCGGTCGCGGCCAACTCCTGCTTCCCTGGCCGAATCGGGTCAAGGATGGCAGCTACGCCTGGAATGGACGTCAGCTGCAGCTCGACATCAACGAGGTGGCACGCCACAACGCGCTCCACGGCCTCGTGGCCTGGCGTAACTGGCGCGTCGCCGAACGCGCCGATGGGCGCGTCGTGATGCGGCACACGCTGCACCCGAGCACCGGCTATCCGTTCGAGCTCGAGCTCGAGGTCGGCTACTCGCTCGACGACGACGGGCTGACGCTCGCGGTCTCGGCGCTCAACACCGGCGAGGAGGCCTGCCCGTACGGGTTCGGCTGCCATCCCTACATCGCGCCACCCGGCCTCGAGCTGATCGACGAGTGCGAGGTGAGGCTGCCGGCCCGCTCATACCAGCACGTTGACGAGCGCCTGATCCCGTACGAGAACGCACCGGTTGCGGGCACCGAGTTCGACTTTCGCGAGCCGCGCGCGATCGGCGCCACGGTCCTCGACCACTGCTTCCTCGACTTACTGCGCGATGACGATCGCGTCGCGCGCGCGACCGTCGCGGGGCCGGCCGGGACGACGACCCTCTGGTCGGATCCAAGCTGCCCGTTCCTGCAGGTCTTCAGCAGCGACCCGCTCGAGCCGCCGCAGCGACGCAGTGGGCTCGCGATCGAGCCGATGACCTGCGCGCCGAACGCATTCGTCAGCGGTGAGGGCCTGATCCGCCTCGAGCCGGGCGAGCGGCACCTCGCCGTCTGCGGCATCACGCCGAGCTAGGGGTCAGGCGCGAGGCGCGAGCGTTCTCGGGACGCCGTCGGCCACCAGCGGGATGCCCGGATCGGCCCTCGCGTGACCGTCCGCGGCTCAGCGCTGGTTGCCGAAGATGCGCAGCAGCGAGATGAAGAGGTTGATGAAGTCGAGATAGAGCCAGAGCGCGCCGAGGATCGCGAGCTTCTCGGCACTCGCGCTGCTGTCGGCGATCGCCATCGTTCGGCCGCCGCCACCGCGCCGCCCGAGGCCACCGAAGCGCGCGTTCATCGGCTGCCCGGAGCGCAGCCGCTTGAGCATCTGCATGTCGTAGGCGGTCAGGCCCGAGAAGATGATCACCCCGAGGTAGCCGATGATCAGGTTCAGCGCGTGCCCGCCGACGAAGATGTAGACGAAGGAGGCGGCGATGATCCCGATCAGCGCACCGAAGAGGACCGGGCCGAAACGCGAGAGGTCCGCATTCGTCGTATAGCCGATCACGGCCATGCCGGCGAAGACGCCGCAGGCGCCGGCGAACGCGCCGATCACCGAGTCAGTCGTGTACGCGTCGAGCAGCACGGAGAAGACCGCCCCTGTCAGCGCCGCGTAGAGGAAGAACATGAACGCGGCGAGCTGGGTCGATACGCGCTGGGAGACAAGCATCGCGCGTAGCCCGAAGACGAGGCCGAGCTGGCCGAACAGGGCGATGTAGAAGAGCGTCGGATGGTCGTAGATCCAGGCGGCGGTGCTGCCGTTGTGGAACAGGACCGCAACGCCGGTCGTCAGCGCGAGCGCGAGGAACATCCAGCGCGAAGACCTGGCGCAGGAAATCGCGCTCGACCCGGGCCTGGGTGCCAAATGCGGTTGACGCGTCGTCGATGTAGTTCACTGCTCGTGTCCTTCCTCGCGTTGACTCTGCGCTATCACGGAAAATCTACTCCGCACGGGGGCGGTGGTTACGCCGCGCGGAGACGCGCTAGCCTGCGTGGTCCGGCGGATCGCTCACTCGGCCTGAGCGCAAGCTCAGCCGGGAAACGCACCGGCTTGTTCGGTGGCCCGTCCCGGTGGTCGGGAGTGTCACGCCGCCCAGGCAACGACACGAAGTCCTGGGACGTAGAAGTACAGCGGCGATCCATGACCGGGCGGAACCGGGCGAGCCAATGGCTCGCCCGGCCGCATTTCGGCCCCGTCTGCTGGTGTAATTACACCGAGGCGAGCACGGATACTCATCCGCAAAGGGCGTGGTTGACATAAGAACCATCCGGCGGAAGACGCGGGTCAAGAGGGGAGGCGTTGCGCCAGCCCTGGCCGTTGCCGGCATCGCGCTAGCCATCGCCGCGGCTAGTGCATCGGCGGGCCGACTGCCACGACTGCTCGCCAACGTCCGCTGCACCGGGAATACGTGTTCAGGCGTCTACAAGCTGCGCCCAAGCCTCGTCGTGCTCGGCGATTACGAGGGCGGCAACCTGACGATGCTCTCCTGGCGGTCGTGGAACGCGACGAGCGCGAGCGCCTCCGGCGTGGCGGTCGTATCGAACATGGGAACGACGACCAAGACTCCGATGACGGTCACGGCCTCGCGCGTGCGCAAAGGGCTGTTCACGCGGATGACCGTCACGTTTACACCGGCGCATGGACCGATGCAGGTCGAGAAACTCAAGCTGGCTGCGAGCCCAGCGAGCTGGCAGCAGGAGCGCTAGCAGCCGCCGTTACGAGCCTGGATCAATCGTGCGCGGGGACAGCATCCCCGCCGGGATGGCCAGATCGAGCGTTGCGAGACGCTCAGGAAGGTCTACTCAACATAAGCTAGGTTATCGAGCATTGGCGGCGGCAAAATGTTCGGGGACGGGCTAGTCGACGCCACCACATCCCCTCGCCCCGCAGCCCGCTCAGCCTGCGCAAAACACCACGGCGGCAAGCGCCGACAGCGCGCAGTCGTTAGCGTGTCGGCGATCCTCTGGCGCGGCGGCGCGTGTCCGGGACCAGCCGGCCTGACGGTCAAGCGCTCGATCGAGAGACCCCACCATGCCCACGGGAACGAAACCAATCAGCGGCACCCAGGTCGCGGACGCGATCCTCGCGACGATCAAGGAATGCACAGACCGCATCGCGACCGCGGACTCGGCGGAGTCCGCCCTCACTCTCGCGCAGGCGGTTCACGAGCTGTCTGACGCGCTGGCTGCGCTGCGCTTCTCCGGCAGCGGCGGCTAGGCGGCGTCTCCCCCTCCGGGCCAACGGCGTGCGCTACGCGCTGGCGGTCGTCGCGCGCCTGCTTGCGCAGGAAGTCGCGGATGCGACCGCTGTGAATCGACTCGATCAGGGCCTCGAGATCGGTGCTCCAGCGCTCCACCGTCAGCGTGAACGCCTGATGCTCGGTGAGGGCGCGAAGCGACTGCGGGAGTGACGCCGCGGCCGGCATCGCGGCGCCATCGACGAGCACCGGTACAACCTGCGCGTCCGCATTCACGAGCGCCGCCTCGACCTCGAGGCGCACCCAATCCGCGGGATCGTTGAGGCGTAGCGCGCCGTTGGGGTCGCGCGCATCCGCCCATTGCGGGCCGATCACGACGAGCACGACGCTCGCCTCGTGGATCGCGGCGCGCAACTGGTCGGGCCATGCCTGGCCTGCTTCGATCGAGTCGCTGTCCTTGAAGACCTGGTCCTCGCCGAAGCGTCGCGCGAGCTCGTCGCGAAGGATGCGCGCCGGCCAGCTGCTCTGCTCGCGGCGGTAGGAGACGAAGAACGCGGCGCCCTCGGTGCTCGGGAGGGCCTCGTAGGCGGCCTTGTAGGCCTCCAGGTGGCGGCGCGCGATGCGCTCAGCCCATAGATCGGCGCTGCCCGCTTCGACGGTGCCAACGATCAGGCCAAAGATCGGGTAAACGACCGGCAGCACGGTATTGCCGTCGAACTCGAGCTGTGCGACGACGAGGTACACGCCGGCGATCGCGAGCGCGAAGCCCGCGAGGATGATCCCCGGGCGCAGCACCAGGACGATCAGCGGCATGACGAGCGTCATCAGGACGATCGCGAGCACGTTGATCGCGCCGGACGCGCCGCGCAGCGGGTTGCCGCGCAGGATGCTCCACACCTGGTTTGCCCAGAGCTCGACCCCGGGCATGTTGCCCCCCGCGGGCGTCGGGTGGAGGTCCTGCAGGGCCTGTGCGGTCGCGCCAACCAGCACGATCTTGTCGTGGAAGTAGCCGGGCTTCACCGCGCCCGTGCAGCCGGGAAGGCTCTGAGACTTGGAGCAGACGTCCGGGAATGAGACCGCCTTGAAGGTTCCGGCGGGGCCGGCAAAGTCGACAAACGCCGTGTTGTTGGGGAAGTCCGCGCGTGGGAGGGCGTGCCGTGTCACCTGCTCCGCGACGCGTACGCCGAACGTGGCGAGCCCGCTCTCCTCGTAGTTGAGGCTCGAATCGAAGGCGGGTACGTTGGTGTTCGCGGCAAACGCTCCCAACTGCTGTCGTAGCTGCCGCGTCGTGTAGTTGAAGATGTTGGTCGCGCCCCCCTTGCCGACCGCAGTGGTCGAGAGAACGATCCCTGGCGCGTGCTTGACCGCTTCGATCAGAGCGTCGTCGTCTTGCGGATCCGTGGGGTTGGTGAACTGGATATCGACTCCAATGGCCTTCGGACCGCCGCTGCGAATGGTGTTGATCACGCTCGCGTCGTATTTGCGCGGCGCCGGCCAGCGGGGGAACGTCGACGACGAGGCAGTGGTCCTGTTGTCGATCCCCACGATCACAATGTCTGACGGCGGTCTCTGCGTGCCGCGCAGGGCAAAGCGCGTGGTCAGCGTGGACTGCTCGAGCGAGTTGAAGATCCGGCCGGCGTAGGCGCCGATACTCAGGATGAGCGCAGTGATCGCAGCGATCGCGAGCATCGCCCGGCGCAATCGCTCATGCGTGAGCCAGGCCGGTTGGCGGCGGCCTGCGCCGGGCATCGCCGGGGTCGGCCGCGCCGCTGCCTCGACGGCCCGCCACAGCCCGCGGAGCGCCCCCAGTCGCAGGCGAAATGCGCGGCGTGGCGGCTGTGCCGGCGGCGTTACGGGCTGGTCTGGCGGTCCAGGAACTGATTCCGATGCGGGAGTCGCCGGCACCGCTGGGGGCGGCGCTACCTCCAACTCGACCTGCGCCTCGACGGCCGGCTGGCGCAGCTGCGCGAGCGGCTCGGGCACCTCCCCCACCTCCACCGGCAGCGCCGGCTCGTAGAAGACACGCGGCGCGTCGAGAGCCTGTGGCCCTTCGCGGACCGCTTCACCGGCGCGCATCACGAGGTAGTCGCCGACACGGTGCTCGCCGCGCTCGTAGGGCGGGAGGTGCAGGCACAGAGCGCCGTATTCGGCGACGATGTTCGTCAGCTCGGCGAGCGACTCGGAGCGGCGGTCGAGGTCTGTGGCGCTGCGCTTTACGGCCTGCGCGCCCAGGGCGCTCGCCCCCACCCACCAGTCGCCGGCGGCGACGTTCTCGCGCATCTCGATCGCCTCCCCCACGCGCGAGCCGATGCGCGCGCCGGTCTTCGCCTCGGCCGGGTCGAGGTGCGTTACCGTGCGGCACATCGTGAAGAAGGCGTTCGCGATCTGGCGCGGCTGCGTTTCCGCGAACGCGATCGCCGCGACACCGCCGTTCGAGCGGTCGAGATGGCGGGTCATCGCGTCGCGCATGTGCGCGACGAGCTGCGAGAACTCGTAGACGTAGCGCCCGATCGCCCGGTAGGTCGCCTCGGGCGAGAGCTGCGCCGCGGAGCGCTCGTCTGGCATCCGCTGAGGCTAGCCGCTCCCCCGCCTGCGCGCGGGCGGCTGCTCGGGCTCGAGATCAGTCACGCCGTAGCCGAAGGACTGGAGCGCGCCGGCGATTGTCTCGACGGCGCTGACGTCCCAGTAGCGCTCGGCTTCGGTGAGCTCGCTCCAGGGCACAAAGTACGGCGAGCGCCCGCGATTCGCGTCGCGATCGCCATGGCGCCAGCCAGCCTCGAGGCGGTCGAAGACGTAGCGCCCGTGCTCCATCTCGGCGAGCTGCTGGATCTGGCGCTCGTTCAGCCGCAGCGGACGTCCCCCGGCGTCGAGGCGCTCGACGCGCAAGCCGAGCATCGCGAGCTTGTTCGGGATGTCGTCGGCCTGCGCGCGGTTCGACGCGCGGAAGACCGGAAGCAGACGATCCCAGGGAGCGCACGCGGGGTCGCGCTCGAGGCGCTCCGGCGGCTGCTGGCTGCGGTACTGCGCGTGCGCCAGCTTCGCGAGGTGGTCGCGCAGCTCGCCGTCCTCGAGGTGTGTGCGCGAGATGACCGCGCGCACCGACATCGCGTCGGAGGGGAGCTCGATGATGTTCTCGGCGCCGCCCGGGAGATCGTCGTCGAGCGCGGTCGGCGCCTCGCCCTCAGGATCGAGCCAGGCCACGGTCGCGCCGAGCGCGCGTGCGATCAGGACCTCTGCGCGCGTGATCGGTCCGCCGGGCGTCGCAACGAGGCTGACCTGTGCGGGCGTGAGCCCGGACGCGAGGATGTCCGTCCACATCATCAGCGGCTCGAGCTCGCTGAACTGGGCACCATCCGTCTCCCGGAGGTCGCATAGAGATCGCGGTCCCCGGAGCCCTGCGGGGACATAGCCGATCAATGGGATGCCATAGCCGTTTGCCGCAGCGGCGGTGATCCCGGCGACGCCGCTTGCAGTGCCGCCGCTGAGCACGACCCCGTCGAAGTCGCGCAGGGCCTGGAAGCGGTCCTCGTCGGGCAGCAGGCTGTCGTGATCGCCGCGCGGGCTGTAGCGCGCGCGGGTCGGTTCGGACTCGAGCGCACGGGCGGCCGCAGCCCTGCGGCGGCGCGCTGCGGGCGGTCCGAGCAGCCAGCTCAGTGTTTGCAGGGCCTCCTCGGTCAGCGCGTGGCTCGCGGCCGCCGCACCCGCGAAGATCGCGACACGATCGAATCCGCCGAGCGGCTCGGGCTTCGCCCCCGTCAGAAGATCCGGTGGCGGATCAGCGCCCGCTGCCTGTCGCAGGACGTATTCGCGTAACGCGAGCATGCGCTCGGCCGTCGTCGTGTTGGCCTCGAGTCGCTGCAGATCGTCGCGCAGAGCGCTCAGCCCGGCCGTGTCGAGTGTCGCGCGCGCGAACTCACACGCGGCCGCAAACGCGGCGGCATGCAGTTCGGCCGGCGCGATCCGCGTGCGCCATGCGCTTGCGAGCAGGCGATCTTCTTCGCGCGGCATCTCGTAGAGGCGCAGCACACAGCGTTTCAGCACGTCTGCGGAGCTCAGGTCGAGGGCGAGGCCCGCGGCAACGAATGCCTCGAGCGTGACACCCTCATCGTCGAGCAGCGCACGCAGGAACGGGACCTCCCGCGCCGAGAAGCGCCAGGCCGGCTCGCTGTGGACATCGAGCTCGGGAATCGCCGTGACGCGCTCGACAGCGGTGCGCGCCACGTCCGCCGCCGCTCCGCGGCGAACGAGCTCATCGAGCAAGCGCTGCCGGGGGGCGGCGTGGCGGCGGATCGAGTCGGCGCGGCAGGCAAGCTCCGGGAGCGAGGCGCCGGTCGTCGTCGCGCGACGGCGGCTGTCCTTCGTCTGCTCGTGGATCCGCTCGTCGAGCTTGCCCACGGCGCTCATCGAGACGCGCAGCAACGGCACGCTTTCACCCAATGCGCGGCCCACGGCAAGCGCCATGCTGATGCCGGCGAGCTCATCGGCGCAAGCAACGAGCGCGTGCGACACGAGGTTGCCTCCCGGTGCGCAGGCGCCGCAGCCACTCGTCGCTCTCGACGGCCCCCTCCCCCGGCCGGCGCATCGCGACTGTAGATCTCGACCAGGTCCGGATCGGCGCCCAGCGGTTTCGCAGCCGCTCAACGCGCGAGACGGCATCCGCGCCGTAGACGCTGAGGCGGAGCGGCGGTAGTCGATCACGCGGGGTTTCGAGCGCGAGCGCGCGCCAGCGCCGCAGGCTCTCGAGGATCAGCGCATCGATCAGCGGATGGTCGCCTGCGAGCAGAAGGTGCGGCGGGCGCCCATCGCGCGGCGACAGCAGCGGCTCGCCGTCGTCGTGCCAGTCGCCGAGCGGCGTCTCGTCGACCAGCAGCGCGCGAGCAGCCACCGCATATGTGCTGAACGGGCTGACCTCCGGGTCGCCGTTCCGAGCCGCTCCTCGAAGAAGCGCAGCAACCCGGTCTCCTCGAGACGGATCAGAATGCGCGGGCGCGCCGCGGTTCGTGCGGCCGCGGTGACGATCTGCGCGTTCACGTAGTCGTTGGCCGTGACCGCCATCAGCTCGGCCGCGTGCTCGATCCCTGCGGCGCGCAGCGTGTCGGGGAGCGTCGCATCGCCCTGCAGCGTCCAGTCCAGACGGGCGGGGTCGGGGGCAAGCCCCGACGCGTGCGGGTCGACATCGATCAGAACGACGTCGCCGATTCGCCCGAGCTCGAATGCAAGACGCGAACCCAGCCTCGCCGGCACCGCAGATCACGACGTGTCCGCGCAAGCGGTTACGGATGTGCCAGCGCCGGATGCGGCTCCCCGTAAGCGCGAGCAAGGCGCGCACCGTGAGACTCCCCGGAGCAGGATCGCGACCACGAGCTGCCACGGCACCCGCTGGCCGAGGCTACCGGCAGGCCCGAGGCCGAGGCCGAAGAGGTCGACCGAGGAGATGAAGCTCTGGAAGACGTCGAGGTGATGCACCGGCTTCGAGCCGGGGGCGCTGTCGATGCGCAGGAAGCCCCAGATCCCGAGGCCGATGGCTGTGGCGCCGATGACGATCCAGGGCGGCACGCGCAGGTGCCGGCGCCACCATCGCAAGCCGAGCCGCCAGCGCCTGACCATCGACTGCGGTGCGCTCGGGGCGGGCGAGGCGGCGCTCACGGCGTCATGCTCGCACCACCGGCGGCGGCTAGCGTGCGCTCATGTGTCACCGCGCGTGTGCGCGCAGTACCAGGTGCGCAGGCCTTCCCCTCGTCTCTCCCCTTCCCGCCGGCGAACGCCGAGCGGGCGCCACGATGGCAACGCGTCAGGATCCGGACGCAAATGCTCGCAACGCCTCGCGCGCGTGGCCGACAATCGGCTCGCCGTGCGCGAGTAGGAGCAGATCGAAGTCGAGCTGCGCCGCGAGCCGCGCGTAGGCGGCGCGCAACCCCGCCTTCGTTCGCTCGGGCTCGTCGAGCAGGTGGTCGGGGACGAACCCGAGCTCGCCGTTGCGGCGCACGACGCCGTCGGCGCAGGCCAGCGCGCGATGTGCAGGGACGTGGAGCGCGGTCTCGTCGGGGCAGATCGCCCCCACCTCATAGGCAACGACGCCGCCCGGAAGCTCGTCGCCGAAGTCGAACGGCTTGACCGCGCCGCGACCTTCGAGCTCGTGCAGGCCGCCACGCACGCAATGGATTTCGCAGCCGAAGCGCTCGCGCAACCGCCAGGCGTGGCGGTCGTGATGGCGATTGGTCATCAACACGTGTTGCGGTGCGCCGTGCTGCTCGAACCACTCGGCACCTTCGGGCGGGGTCATCGGGTCGATCAGGACGCCCTCGCGCTCGAGGTAGTACGAGTGGGCCTGACCGTGCGTGTGCTCGTGCTTCGCGCTCCAGTGCCACAACCCTGGTGCGATCTGCTCGATCACACCTAGCGCTCGAAGCGATGCAGCGAGTCCATCGTCTCGTGGTCGCTGAGGAACGTGCGCGTCTCAACAACCAGTCCGTCGCGCACCTTCAGCCGCAGCGAATACGGCGTCACGGGCTCCCCGTCGATCAGCAGATCGCCGAACACGAGCAGATCGCCGGAAGCGCCGACGGAAACCTCGCCGATGCTGGCCAGGTACCCGAAGTTCGCGCGTGCTACATCGGCAAACCATTCGCGGATCCCCGCGGCGCCCTCGTAGACGCCGCCGCCGCGCGCGAGCACGGACGGCTCATGCTTGACCTGCGGGCTGCAGAGCGCGATCAGGGCATCGGGATCGCGGCGGTTGAACGCGTCGATCCAGTGTTGCGCAAGCAACCGCGCCGCCTGCTCGGCCGAGCCGTTCGCCGGCGCGCCCTGCGCGCGCCTGTCTCCCGCAGTACGCTCATGAGCCTATTTTCACTCGCGAACCCGACGTCTACGGGCGCCGTAGGCAGATTGTCGGCCGCCGGCGGCGAACGATGAGCTGCGCAACGTGGCTCGCTAGGCCCATACTGTTGAGGAGACTAGATGAGCGAGCCGGATCTCGATCTCGCCGCCGCCGAGCTGCGGGCTGACGCGGGTGACCTGCGCGCGCTGGTCGGCGCCCTCGCTGCGCGGCTCGAGTCGGCCCTGCCTCGCATGGTTGCGGTCAAGCGCCGAAAGATCGGCGGCTTTCGCTCGAAGGAAACGGTGGTCGAGTCGCTCTCGATCGACCTCGGCGACACGCGTTACGAGATCGTCGACGCGCCCGGCGGTTACCAGTGCCTGCGCCACGCGGTCGTCCGCGGGATCACGCTGCGGCGCGAGCAGCAGGCGCTCGGCGAGTGGTTGCGCGAAGTGATCGGTGCGGTGGCGAAGCTCGCCGAGCTCAGCGAGCACGATCGCAGCGTGCTCGAGGGTCTCGTCAGGTGACCCGCTCTTCCGCCGCCCAGCACGCGCGGACCCGGCCGCGGAGCAGCGAGCGGAGGAATCCGAGCGCAGGCTGGCGGCGGGCGGCCTGCCCGTCGCGGCGAGCGAGCGGCTCGCCGCGCTCACCGAGGGTGGGGCCGCCTTCGGCAGCGACCTCGAGGTGTCCGAATTCGCTTTGCTCGGGCGCCTTGGTGTTACCCCGATCACGCTCGTGATGGGCTCGTCGATCTATCACGTCGGCTGGCAGGGCGGGATGGGCTACACGTTCGCGCCCGGCGAGATCGACTTCCTCTCCAGCGGCCACAACGAGTGCCGGCGGCTCGCGCTCGGGCGCCTACTCGAGGAAGCCTCGACCTGTGGCGCCGATGCCGTCGTCGGCGTGCGCATCGAGCAGGGCGGCCACGACTGGGCGCCCGGAGCGGTCGAATTCATCGCGGTCGGGACGGCGGTGCGCCTGCCCGCCGCGCTGAAGTCCGGGCGGACCGTGATCACCGACCTCTCAGGACAGGAGTACTGGAAGCTCTGCAGCGCGGGGGTGCGACCGGTCGGGATCGCCGCCCACACGAGCGTCTATTACGTGCCCGCGAGCTGGCAGACGCAGATGGCGCAAGGCCGCGGGATGTTCGGCAGCGGCTGGACGAACCAGGAGCTGCACGACTTCACGCAAGGCGTCTACGCGGCGCGCGAGACGGCGATGAGCTATCTCAGCGCGCAGGCGCGCGAGCTCGACGGTCACGGCGTCGTCGGTGTGAAGATTGACCAGCACAACAGCGGGCACCGCGTCGCGGGGCTCGGCTATGAGCGCGAGGACCCGATCGTCACGTTCAACGTGATCGGGACGGTCATCCGCGAGGAGCCGGGGCTCGTCGAGGAGCTCGCGCCGGCGCTCGCGACGCTCAGCCTCTAGCGCGCCGCGCCTCTCAGCGGCCGGGCAGTCGCGCCCGCGCCTCGCGCTCCTCGGCGCCGAGCCAGACGTAGATCTGGGCGAAGACGTAGAGCGTCATCGCAATCGAGCCGGGGACGAGCATGATGCCGCCTGCGAGCTGCTGGTCGGCGAGCGCCGAGATGCCCCCGGGCCGGTCGAGGATGTGCGCATAGAACGGGTAGAGCGGCGTGCTCGAGAAGATCAGCACCAGCGAGATCACCCAGCCGACGAGCGAGGCGGCGACGATGTAGTAGACGCGCTGAATGTTGCGCAGGCGCAGGCGCAGCGGCGGGGATTCGAGAACCTGCGCCCACAGCAGCATGCTCAGCACAACGAAGGTCAGGTGCTCGAGATCGTGGACCGCTCGATGCGCCGCCGCGTAGTCGTAGACCCGTGGCAGATGCCATACCACGAGGTCGACGGTGAACGCGACAAAAGCCGGGATCGGGCGCCCCAGCAGCGAGAGTGCGCGCAGCGGCGCGCACCAGCGCGAGCGCGCGACGGTGCCGGCGACCGTTCGCCGGAAGCCGAGTGGCAGTGGCCGCCAGATCGACATCCAGGGCGCGGCGAGCACGATAAGCGGTGCCGCGACGGCGATCAGCAGCACGTGCTGGACCATGTGGACCCACAGCAGCTTCTCGCGCAGTCGCTGTCGACCGGACCGACGACCGCGACCGCGGTCGCGACAGTCCCGCGTAGAAGTAGACCGAGCGCATGCGCTCGCGAGTGCTGCGCGGGCGGCGCAGGATCCGCTCGGCGCGCCGCTCGCCGAGTGCGTAGAGCGCGCCGAAGAGCGAGATCAACGCCAGCGGCAGCACCGCTTGGCTCATCGCGCTACTGCCCGGCGTCGTGCGGCGGCTCGGTCGAGTCGCGTCGCTCGGAGCGCTTGAACCAGCGCGCCCAGAGGCCCACGACGACCGCCAGGAAGCCGATCGGCAGGACGAGCGTCAGCCAGCCGATCGCCGTGTAGTTGGTTCGCGAAGTGCGGCGATCACTTAACGAGGTAGAGCAGGACGAAGGCGACGATCTCGGTCGCGCCCATCATGTACATGTAGGTCAGTGCAGGCGTCGGCGCCCGGGCGCAGGAGCCGTGCGGGTCGCCGAATCGGGGTCGAGGTGACCGCTCGGCGCAGCGACTGCGCCCAGATCGTCTCCACCCAGTAGACGCTGCCGAGCCAGAAGACGGCGAACCACATCGTGAAGCCGAAGAAGACGCTGGCGAGCCCGCCGTCCGTCGCGCCGAAGTGCAGGTTGTAGTACTCGGTCGCCTGGAGTGCGATCGCGGCGAGTGCGGCAAGCCAGGAGATCAGCCCGAGCGCGCGCCAGCTGGTGCTCGGCCCCTCTGCAAGCGCACGGGGTCCGGCTTCGAGGGCGAGGCAGGAGACGAGCACGCAGGCGAGGATCGCGATGCCCCAGCCGACCGGCGGGTTCACGTGCGGCTCGCGGAACGCGTGCGCCGTGTTCAGCGCGCGCAGATAGAAGAACCCGAACACGAACGACATGAAGAAGATCGCGACGGCGCTCGCGAGGATCTTCGAGCCGACCGCGAAATTGCGCGGGATCGTCGGGCGGCTCGTGGTCGAGCGCCATCCGGGCGTGGAGCTCATGCGCCTCGCTCCCGCCGGCAAGCCCCGCCGAAATCGGCGACCGGCACCGCGCCCGGGTTCCGTAGCCGTAGGGATCGGAGGTGATCGTCGGGATCCGCTCGAAGTTGTAGAGCGGGGACGGGCGAGGGAAGCTGCCACTCGAGGCCCTTCGACTCCCACGGGTTCTGCTCAGCGGGCTCGCGCTTGAAGACGAGCGAGTAGATGAGGTTCCAGAGGAAGAGCAGCATCGACAGGCCGAGGAAGAAGGCCATCGCCGAGACGAAGACGTTCAGGTTGTGAAGCTCGGCGTTGTAGCTCGAGACGCGGCGCGGCATCCCGAGCATCCCGGCCGCGAACAGCGGGAAGAACGTGAGGTTGAAGAAGATGAACATCGTCCAGAAGTGGCCTTGGCGAGCGCCTCGTTGAGCTTCAACCCGGTCATCTTCGGCAGCCAGTAGTAGATCCCGCCGAGCAGCGCGAAGACGAGGCCGCCCATGATCGTGTAGTGGAAGTGCGCCATCACGAAGAAGCTGCCGTGCAGGAGCGGTGTCGGCGGGCACGTCGGAGAGGAAGACACCCGAGAGACCGCCGAACAGGAAGTTGAAGAAGAACGCCATGCAGAACAGCATCGGAACGGTGAAGCGGATCTTCGCGCGCCACATCGTCCCCATCCCGTTGAGGAAGATCAGACCGGTCGGGATCGAGATCAGCTCGGTCGAGAACATGTAGAACGGCCGCAGGTTGGCGTTGATGCCGCTCATGAAGAGATGGTGCTGCCAGACCATGAAGCTCATCAGCGCGACGCCGAAAAGGCCGGAGACCGCGAGCTTGTAGCCCCACAGCGGCTTGCGTGCGAAGACCGGAAGGATCTCGAGCACGATGCCGAAGCCCGGGCAGCGCGAGGATGTAGACCTCCGGGTGGCCGAAGAACCAGAAGAGCTCGCCCACAGCAACGGGCTGCCGCCGGAGCTCGAGACGAAGAACGTCGAGTCGATCGTGCGGTCCGACATCGTCATCACGAGCGCGCGCAGCCAGCACCGGCGCGGAGAGCACCGCCAGGATCGAGGTCGTGACGAAGCCCCCAGACGACGATCGGCAGGCGGTTCCAGGTCATGCCGGGCGCCCGCTGGGGTTTCACCGTGGCGATTATGTTCAGGCCACAAGCACCAGCGAGATCCCGATCAGCGCGAACGAGACGAGGTAGGCGTCGATCCCGCAGCGCGCCTCGTCGGCGAGCGGCGCATAGCCCGTCCAGCCGGTCGGGAAGCCGCCGAGCAGCGTCGCCGAGAGGAGCACGAAGCCCGCAGCACCGTCAGCCACATCGTCAGCGACTCGATCCGCGGAAACGCCATCCGCCGCGTTCCGATCAGGAGTGGCACGAGGTAGTTGCCCAGCGGGCCGATCACGCCCGCCGACATCATCATCAGCATCATCGTCCCGTGCAGGCCGACCAGCGTGAGGTAGTTGCCGGCCGGGAAAAGGGTGCCGTGGACACTCGTGAGCTCCGCGCGGATGAACATCGCGTTCAACCCGGCGACGAAGAAGAAGAACAGCGTCGCGACGAGGTACTGGAAGCGCGACCACCTTATGGTCCGTGCACAGGCGCAGGTAGCGCCAGGCGCCGGCTGTGGTTGCCCTCGTGCAGGGCGATGCAGGTCGCCCGAAGATCCGCCCGATCGGGTAGTTGAAGAAGCCGAGCCCGGCGATCCAGCCGAGGATCGCGAACCCCATCCCGATCAGTACCGCGACGTCGTTCTGGTCGGTGCCCGCTGCCCGCCGAGTGACTGCCGATCGGCGGGGACTTGTGGCCGAAGTAGTAGGCGAGGATCGCGAGAAGGGTCGCCGAAACCGACGTTGAAGCCGAGAGGACGAGCGACAGGACCGAGGCGCGGATGCGTCGCTAGCGGGCCGAGGTTGGGTCACGTGCTCAGCGTTTCCTGATGGTTATGGGTAGTAGGTCGTCGAGTAGGGCGGCAGCTGCTTGGTGATTCCGGCGTACTTCGTCTCCTGGCTGGGTGATCCACTGCTTGAAGTCGCTCTGCGCCGACGACCTGGCCGGTCGTGTTCATCTGCCCGTGCCAGAGGCCGCAGAGCTCGTTGCAGCGGACCTGGAAGGAGCCCGTGCGGTCGGCGGGGTCACGAATGCGACGTTGTCGGCACCGGGCACCGCGTCCGCCTTGACACCGAGCTGGATGCGCCCAGAAGCTGTGGACCACGTCGAGCGAGGTGACGTGGAACTCGGGACATCGGTTGACGGGGATCTCGAGCGTCGGCGTCTCGACGCCGCCGTAGGCCGGGTAGCGGAAGGTCCAGACCCACTGCTGGGCGATCACCTGGATCTGTAGCGCCTTCGCCGGCGTTGGCCGGCTTGCCCAGCGGGTTCGGGCCCTCGCCGCTGCCGACGCCGTTCGCGCGGCACCGTCAGCAAGTCGATCGAGCCGTAGGCGGCGAGGCCGAGAACCATGCAGGGAGGTGATCGCGACCCACGCCATCTGCAGAGGTGCATTGCGCGGTGACGGCTCGCCGTCCTCGAGCGCTGCGCCGCGCTTGCGGAAGTGAACGGCGCGCGTACGCGAGGTAGGTCCAGACCATCGTCGCGACGGGAGCGCGACGGTCAGCAGCGTGACGATCACCTCGTGCTGGGCGCGCGAGTCGTTGGTCATGTCGAGCGGCGGGATGTCGTGGACCCGCGAGGAAGAGGATCAGCGAACACGACGATCGCGGGGACGAGCGGCCAGAGCGCAGCGAGGCGATACAGAGCCTGGTTGGACGAGCCGCCGCAGATGGTTGCCGCGAACTATCGCTCACGCGACCTCGATCATGCCGTCCATGTAGCCGATCGTCTGCATCGGCCCGCCGAACCCGTAGAGGAAGCCGAACGCGCACGGGACGATGCACTGGAAGCGGTAGTTCCCGGGCCGGCGTCTTGAAGGTGAAGCTGATCGTGTTGTGCGCCTCGCTGGTATTGCAGGGAGCCGCCGAGCACTGGTTCTTGGCGCTCTCCGATCCCTGGAAGCGGCACGTTCAGTCCGATGTCCGGCGCCGTGAAAGTGTGCGCGGGCGAGGCGGCGTCGAGCAGCTCTGGAGCGACCGTTGAATTTGATGACGCCGCCGACCGTGCCGCGCACATAGGCGAAGAACGGGTTGCGAAGCCCGGTAGCGGTGTCGTACTCGTAGACCGTGACGTGGACGTAGCGCGTGCGGCAGGGATCTTCAGGATCGTCGAGTGCTGCCAGTGGCCGGATGGGTCCCGCGCCTCGTAGGTGACCCAGTCCGGGTAGGGCGCATGCCCGTAGGCCCCGTCGGTTTGGAGCGTCAGCTGCGCCGTCGTGCCGTGCACGGTGGCCGCGACGCCGGGGGGCGCTTCCTCGAGGATGAAGATGAAATAGACGACGACGACCGCAATGAGCAAGCCAAAGCACGCGCCAACGCCGACCAGCCGTCCTCTCATCGCCGCCCTATTTACTCCTCCGCGCAAGCTTTTGCAAGAGCGGGCCCTCGACATGAGCGCACTTTCACACTCTGGCGCGCCGCGCCTCCTTCGTCCGGTCGACCCTCGCGAGCGTCACCTTGCGCAGGCGCACCGCGTCCGGCGTGACCTCGGCGCACTCGTCGGGGCGCAGCAGCTCGAGCGCCTGATCGAGCGAGAGCCGCCGAGGCGGGACGAGGCGCACGAGCACCTCCGAGGTCGAGGAGCGCATGTTCGTCAGGTGCTTCTCCTTGCAGGGGTTCACGTCGAGGTCGTCGGCGCGCGCGTTCTCGCCCACGATCATCCCCTCGTAGACCGGCTCGCCGGGGGCGATGAACAGCGTGCCGCGCTCCTGGAGGTTCATCAGCGCGAACTGCGCGGCGACACCCGCGCGGTCGGCCACGAGCGCGCCGGTCGGCCGCTGGCGCAGCTCGCCGGCCCACGGCTCCCAGCGGTCGAACACGTGGTGGGCGATCCCCGTCCCGCGCGTCTCGGTGAGGAACTCGGTGCGCAGGCCGATCAGGCCGCGCGTCGGGACGAGATACTCCATCCGCACCCAGCCCGTGCCGTGGTTGACCATGTGCTCGAGGCGGCCCTTGCGCAGCGCGAGCAGCTGCGTGACGACGCCGACATACTCCTCCGGGACGTCGATCGCGAGGCGCTCGACCGGCTCGTGGCGGCGCCCGTCGATCTCCCGCGTCAGCACCTGGGGCTGGCCGACCGTCAGCTCGAAGCCCTCGCGGCGCATCAGCTCGACGAGGACCGCCAGCGCGAGCTCGCCGCGGCCCTGCACCTCCCAGGCGTCCGGGCGCTCGGTGTCGAGCACGCGGATCGAGACGTTGCCGACGAGCTCCTGGTCGAGCCGGGCCTTCAGCGCGCGCGCGGTCAGCTTCGTTCCGTCTGGCCGGCGAGCGGCGAGGTGTTCAGCCCGAGCGTGACCGAAAGCGACGGCTCGTCGACGCTGATCACCGGCAGCGGGCGCGGATCGTCGATGTCGGCGAGCGTCTCGCCGATCGTGACCTCCGCGATCCCCGCGATCGCGACGATCTCCCCCGGGCCGGCCTCCTCGGCGGCGACACGCTCGAGCGCCTGCGTGACGTAGAGCTCGCCGATCTGTGCGCGCTCGATCGACCCGTCCGCACGGCACCAGGCGATCTGGGCGCCCGCTGCGCGACGCCGTTGCGGATCCGGCAGATCGCGAGGCGGCCGACATAGGGCGACGCGTCGAGGTTCGTGACGAGCGCCTGGAAGGGGTGCGAGGGATCGTGCAGCGGCGCCGGGATCCGCTCGAGCAGCAGGTCCATCAGCGGCGCCAGGTCGCTGGCGAGCTCGTCGGGCGAGAGGCCGGCGCGGCCGGCCTTCGCGTTGGCGTAGACGATCGGGAACTCGATCTGCTCCTCGGTCGCGTCGAGGTCGAGGAACAGCTCGTAGACCTCGTCGACGACCTCGGCGACGCGGGCGTCGGGCCGGTCGACCTTGTTGACGACGAGGATCACCGGCAGGCGCGACTCGAGCGCCTTGCGCAGCACGAAACGCGTCTGCGGCAGCGGGCCCTCGCTCGCGTCGACCAGCAGCAGGACGCCGTCGACCATCGTGATCCCGCGCTCGACCTCGCCGCCGAAATCGGCGTGTCCGGGCGTGTCGACGATGTTCAGCTTCACGCCCCTGTACTGGACCGACGTGTTCTTCGCGAGGATCGTGATGCCCTTCTCGCGCTCGAGATCCATCGAGTCCATCACCCGCGTCGCGACCTCCTGGCCGGCGCGGAACGCCCCCGACTGCCAGAGCATCGCGTCGACGAGCGTCGTCTTGCCGTGATCCACGTGGGCGACGATCGCAACGTTGCGGATGTCGCCGCGGGGCGTGAGCACTCTCCCCAGGCTATTGCACGGCCCCCGTACGGGGTCTGCGGATGGAACCTGGCCTTGCGAGAACGCCGTCGCCGAGATAACGTACAACCATATGGTTGTATCTCCACGAGAAAGAAGTGCGGAATCGCTCGACAAGCTCTTCCGTGCCCTGGCCGACGGCACGCGCCGCAACATCCTGGCACGGTCGATCAATGAGACGCCGTCGGTGTCCGATCTCGCTTCGCGCTACGAGATGAGCTTCGCCGCCGTACAGAAGCACGTCGCCGTGCTCGAGCGCGCAGGTCTTGTCCAGAAACGGACTAACGGCCGCGAGCAGCTGGTCTCGACCAACCGCGCTCGGCTCCAGCGCGCCGCCGAACTCCTCGACTCCTACGAATCCCTGTGGCGCCAGCGCGTGGCGCAGCTCGACGACGTTCTGCTCCCGAAAGGACAATGACGATGCCGATCACCGATGTCATCAAGGACCCCGACCAGCTCGTTCTCACCGTCGTGGCCGATTTTGCTGTTCCGCAGCAACGCCTGTGGGACGCTTGGGCCGACCCGCGGCAGCTTGAGCGCTTCTGGGGCCCGCCGTTCGCGCCAGCCATCTTCACGCACCACGACTTCAGGGTCGGCGGTCGAGCAGAGTACTTCTTGAGCCTGCCGAACGGTGAGAAATGGAGCGGCTCCTGGAAGTTCACCGCCGTGGATCCCATCGAATCGTTCGAGGCGGAGGACGGCGAGGACAACGCCGAGAACGAGAACATGCCGGCCTCGATGAGATTCGCCTTCGAGATCACGCCGACGGGCTCCCGGATGACCATCGTCACTCGATTCTCGAGCGTCGAAGCCATGCAACAGACGGTCCCAGGCATGGAAGAGGGGCTCCGTGCAGCGATGCCCCAGCTCGATGCGCTGCTGACTGAACGAGACGCAGCTGCCGTGCCCGCTCACGACTGACCCACCATGAGAGCACTCAAGATCATCGAGCGCCGCGCCGCTGTTGCCGGAACCCCAAGCAGCCGCAAGCCCCGACTTCCACTAATCGAAACCTCGCACTTCTGCTCCGCTGCTAGACGGCCTCCCCGTGCGGGTGAGTGGGTAGCGCGGTAACGTCTGTCGAGCGAATCGCAGCCAACCGTCAGGAAACCAATAAATGGCATATGACCCAACAAGCACCGAGGGGGTTCCGCAGGCAGGGCGCGCGCGGCTCGAGCAGAACCGCGCCGGGCTGTTCACGAGCGACCTGTCGGTGAGCGAGTTCCTGCTCGTGCGCCAGGCCGGTTTCCAGCCGGTCGGGCTCGTGATCGGGTCGAGCATCTACCACATCGGGATCCAGCTCGCGAGCTACCGCCAGAACCAGGAGCTCGAAGTGCTCTCGCAGGCGATGTACCAGGCGCGCGAGCTCGCGATGACGCGGATGGAGGAGGAGGCCGACCGGCTCGGCGCCGACGGCGTCGTCGGCGTGCGGCTCGACATCGGGCGCTACGAGTGGGGCG
Source organism: uncultured Solirubrobacterales bacterium (assembly GCA_963773395.1). Classification (GTDB taxonomy): domain Bacteria; phylum Actinomycetota; class Thermoleophilia; order Solirubrobacterales; family Solirubrobacteraceae; genus Palsa-513. Next base: position 631,909 of record CAVZAY010000002.1, read on the forward strand.
AGAACATGGCGGAGTTCATCGCCGTCGGGACGGCGGTGAAGCATCGCGGCGGGGAGCTGCACCGGGCGCCGTCGGGGCGGCCGTTCACGAGCGATCTGACCGGGCAGGAGTTCTGGACGCTGCTCCAGACCGGGCATCGGCCCGTCGGGATGGTGATGGGCTCCTGCGTGTACCACGTCGCGCACCAGACGATGCGCCAGTCGCTCAAGCAGACCGGCCAGAACGTCGAGCTGCCGAACTACACGCAGGCGCTCTACGACGCGCGCGAGCTCGCGATGGAGCGGATGCAGGCCGAGGCGCTCGAGGCGAAAGCCGAGGGGATCGTCGGCGTCGACATCCACGAGCGCTCGCACGGCTGGGGCTCGCACGTGATCGAGTTCTTCGCGATCGGCACGGCGATCATCCCGGCCGAGGGCAGCGCGGATCACGTGATCTCGCCGCCGCAGGTCGTGCTCGACCTCTCCTCGTAGCGCTCGGCGCGTGACGCGGCGGATCGGCGCGGCGGTTGCGGCTTTCGGGCTGAGCCTCGCGGTTGCCGCGTCCGCGCAGACGGCCGCACAGCTGCCGGGCGGCACGCGCCAGCCCCGCTACGCGACACCGCGCGACCCTTTCAGGACCGCGGCGATGCGCCGCTTCCTGGCGGGCCGTTCGGGAGACATCACCGCAGCCGTGTACGACGTTCCCGCCGGGCTGACGTTCCTCTACCGGCCGGGTGTCCAGGAGCGGACGGCGAGCATCGCAAAAGTCGACATCCTCGCCGCGCTGCTCGCGCAGGCACAGGGGCGGGGCGGCCTGAGCGCCGGCGAGCAGGACCTCGCCGCCGCGATGATCGAGGCGAGCGACAACGACGACGCGCAAGCCTTGTATGACACGATCGGCCAGCTCCCGACGCTGGCCGCACTGGACGCGCGGTTCGGGATGACTCAGACGACCCAGAGCTGGTCATGGGGGTTGATCGAGACGACGCCGCGCGACCAGCTGCGCATGTTGCGATACGTCGTCTTTCCCAACCGCGTGCTGAGCACCACGTCACGCAAGTACATGCTCGACCTGATGGAGCACGTCGAGGTGGGTCAGGCCTGGGGAATCAGTGCGGGCACCCGACCAGGTGTGACCGTGGCACTCAAGAACGGCTGGGACCCGACTGACGGCGTGTGGCAGGTCAACAGCATCGGCATGGTGCGGGGCGACCACCGCTTCTACCTGCTGGCGGTGATGACGAGTGAACCGGACTATGCGTATGGGGTTGCCACCATCGCCGGTGTTTCGGAGATCATCTGGCGTGAGCTGCGCCTGCGCCCGCGGCCGGCGCCTGCGGTGTTAGCGGCCGGCGATGTTGGCCCCGTCGGCTAGAGGTTGAAGCGGCCGCCCTCGTAGATTACGCGCGTCGTCCCGTCGCGCAGCGTCGCCGTGACGGTGCGGTCGCTGGTCGAGACGATGTCGGTGTGAACGCTCGAGTTGTTGAAGCCGAGGCGCTCCCACTCCGACTCGCTGACGGTCGCGGGATCGCCGGCAAAGCAGTCGTGGTAGGCGTTGCCGAGCGCGATGTGAGTGTTGCCGAAGGGGCCGCCGACGTTCTCGTCGTAGAGCGTCTCGGCCATGAAGCGGGTGATCCGCGAGAAGCGGCTGTCGGTGAGTGAGAACTCGCCGACCTTGTCGGCGTTCTCGGTCGCGATCATCTCTCTGATCACATCCTCGTTCTGCTCGGCGCTGGCGTCGACGACGCGACCGTCCTGGAACTCGAGCCGCACGCCCTTGACGACGTTGCCGTAGCGATAGAGCGGCTGATTGAAGTAGATCCAGCCCTCCGTACCGCGCCAATCGGGGCTCGTGAAGATCTCGAAGCTCGGGATGTTGCGACCGCTGCCGCCAACCCACTGGCGGCTCTCCCCCAGGCTGACAAGGAGATCGACATCATCGCCCTGGACGTGCAGGCGGTCGATCTCGAGCGCGTTGAGGCGGTCCTTGTAGTCGGTGATCTGGGCGTTCACGTCGCGCCAGCGCGCGATCGGGTCGGCGTGGTCGAGGAAGCACGCGTGCACGATCTGCTCCCAATACTGCTCCTCGCTCATCCCGGCTTCAGCGGCCATCGCGGCGGTCCCGTACAACCCGAGCGTCCAGCTGAAGCGGCCCGCGTTCTCCTTCTCGGTCCGCCAATCCATCCACGGCTTCATCGAAGCCGAGCGACGCATGATCCGTTCCGGGGGCACGCCTTCGAGCGAGTGCAGATCGGTGTCGGCGATCACCGCCACCATGTGGTCGAGCTCATCGACGAGGCCGCGGCGATAGCGGGCTGGGAAGTAATCGATTTGCGCGTCGGATGCGAGCTCGAAGAAGTCCCGTGCAAGGTTGTAGGCAGAGTCCTCGTCGGGGCGGTAGTCGCCGATCACGTGCGCTCCGGCGCGCAGCACGGCGCGCGTCAGCTCGACGTACAGCGGCTTGGCGCTCTCGTTTGCGATCACCAGCACGACCTCGCCGGGCTGCACGCCTGAGCCTCCCCCGAGCGCGAAATCAACGAGAACGTGCGCATAATTCTCGAGAACCTCGCGTGGGGGCGTGTAGCTCACGCCGCGACCCTACCCGATGGCGGGCGTCGTATGCGTTCGTGTTGCGAACAGGTGAATGGCGCGGCGCGCGGGAGTCATTTTCGCGCAGAATGCGCGATCGGCTGCCGCGGGTGCTTGCATGCTGCCGGGCGGCCGCATATGTTCACCGAGGACGCGGAACGAGCCGCAGAGAGCGAGGCCATCGAGGTGTGAGGCCGCGCCACCCGGAGACTGGAAAGCTCCCCTCGGGGGGCCAACGGAGGAGGGTTCCTCGGAACGGCTCGCTTCCGCGTCTTACTTGTTCTCGGGGGTTGCGACCGGTGGTGTCGGGTCGCGCACGATCCAGGCCGCGAGCACTCCGCCGATCGCCCCGAACACGTGATCCTGCCAGGAGACGCCGCGCTGCGGCGCGATCGAGAGCAACAGCGCGCCGCCAAAGAGGATCACGACCAGCGCGCCAATCACGAGCGCCAGGGCCTTGCGCGTGAAGAAGCCGCGCGCGATCAGGAACGTCGCGAAGCCGAACACGACGCCGCTCGCTCCGATCGTGTCCGTGCCGGACGCGCTGAGCGCCCACGCGCCGAGCCCGCTGACGAGCGTCGCGATGACGGTCACGACGATCACTCGGGCCGGCCCGCCCAGAGCGATCACCAGCCCGAGGATGATGAACGGAATCGTGTTGGAGAGCAGGTGGCTGAAGCTCTCGTGCAGGAACGGCGCGCTCAGGATGCCCGGCAGGCCGGACAGGCGTCGCGAGATGATTCCGCCGGCGTCGAGACGCTGGCTGTCGAGCGAGTTGATGATCTCGACCACCCACATCGCGGCGACGAGCAGGCCGACGACGAGCGTCCCTGCGTAGAGGTCTTCACCACGGAAGTGCCGGCGTGTGGTCGTGGCCGTCATGCGCACAGTCTGACCGACCGTAGGATGCGGCCGTGCGCGCCAGTGGAATCGGCATCCGGAGGGCGTGGCAGCTGCCGACGATGGCGGTTGCCGTGCTCGTGCTCGCTGCGTGCGGTGGGACGCGCAGCTCGCTGCCCCCGCCGCCCGCCGGCGCATCGGGCTTCGTCCCGCTGGCGCGCCTCGCTCGCTACCCCGAGGTTTACGTGGGCGCGAGCTTGACGACGATCGGGACTTTGCGCAGGTTCGGCGCCGCGTACGCGCTGAGCGGCCTCGGCGTGAGACGCAGGATCGAGATTTACCCGTCCGCTGTTGCGTCACGCTGGCAGGGACGGCGCGTCGAGGTCAGCGGAACTCTCGGCGTGACCTTCCAGACCGGCTTTGAGCTGACCGTCGGCAGGATCGCGGCGCCACGTTGAGCGGTCGCGCTCACTGGCGCTCTGCGTCCTGCTCGGCTTTCACCCGCTCGCGCTCGGCGAGGCGGGCGTCGCGGCGAATCTGCGCTTCGCGCTCGCGGCGGCGACCCTCCGCGTCCTCTGGCGCGAGCGGCGGCACCGCCACGGGACGCCCGTTCTCGTCGACGGCGACGATCGTCAGGTAGGCGCTGTTCGTGTGCCGCCGCGCCCCGGTCAGCGGGTTCTCCGCCTCGACGCGCACACCAACCTCCATCGAGCTGTGCCAGACCGCGTTGACGCGTGAAGTCAGCGTCACGAGCTCGCCAACGAACACCGGCACGAGAAAGGTCATCCGATCACAGGCCGCCGTCACGACGCGCGCGCGTGCGTGGCGGATCGCGGCGAGGCTTGCCGCCTCGTCGCAAAGCTTCATGATCACGCCGCCGTGGACGGAGCCGACCAGGTTTGCGTCCTGACGCCCCATCCAGGCGGTCAGCGTGGCAGTGGGGCCTCGATCATCCATTGCAACTCATCGTAGGCCTTCAAGCCGCCGCTCTTCGGGGCCGATCACAAAACCACGCCGGCCGCTCGGCCTGCGCAATGGCAAAGGTGCCTCGTTTGAATCTCCGGTTGACGACCCAGGACGCTGGGAGCATGCGCGCGCAGGGTGACGACCCGGAGCTCCTCCATACGTTCCGAGACCTGTTCGAGTACGCCGGCGCGTTGCTCGCGATCCTCGACGCAGCGGGACACTTCATTGCGGTGAGCCCCGCCTGCGCGCGGGTCCTCGGCCACGGCCCGGAGACCCTCGTCGGGCGCAGCTTGTTCGACTTCGTCAGCACTGCGGACGCGAAAGCGATCGTCGGGGCAAAGCACGACGGTGACTCGTTCTTCGAGCTGCTCGCGCGACACCGGCACGCCGACGGCTCCTGGCGCTGGCTGCGCTGGAGCGGCGGGACCCATGGTGAGCGCTGGTTCGCCGCGGCGCGTGACGTCACGGCCGAGATCCACCTCGAGGACCGCGTTGGCCGCGATCCGCTCACGCAGCTGCCGAACCGCGACGTGTTCGCGGAGGAGCTGAACGCCGCCGTCGTGCGTTGCAGAGGCTCAGAACGGCGCATCGTCGTCCTGTTCATCGATGTCGACGGCCTCAAGCAGATCAATGACAGTCTCGGCCATGAAGCGGGCGACCGGCTCCTGGCTGAGGTCGCGGACCGGCTGCGCGTCGCGGTGCGAAACGACGACGTCGTGGCGCGGCTCGGCGGCGACGAGTTCGGGGTCTTCGTCGAGTCCCCCGGCGAAGAGCCCGAAGCGCAAGCTCTGGCGACGCGGATTCTCGATGCGCTGAGCGCTCCGGTTGACCTCGGCGGCGGGCTTGTCTCGACCTCGGCGAGCATCGGCGTGACGATGACCGACGGGATCGACCGCAGCGGAGCGCTCGGGCTCGTTCACGAAGCGGACGTGGCGATGTACCACGCGAAGGCGGCGGGGCGAAACCGCTTCGCGATCTTCGACGCCGATATGCGCGTCGAGATGCGCCTGCGGCGCGACGTCGAGCGTGACCTGCACCACGCGCTAAGCCGCAACGAGCTCCTCCTCCACTACCAGCCGATCGTGTCGCTGGCCGATCAGCGCCTGGTTGGCGCGGAGGCGCTCCTGCGCTGGAACCACCCAAAGCGCGGAATCCTCTATCCGAACGCGTTCCTCGAGCTGGCCGAGCAGAGTGGCCTGATCCTTCCGATCGGGCGCTGGGCGCTCCAGACAGCGGCTCACCAGGCGAGCTCGTGGGCGCTGCTCGATGCACCCGAAGTCACGGTCTCGGTGAACCTCTCGCCGCGCCAGCTGGCCGACGAGGAGCTCATACCAACGGTGGTCGGCGCGCTCAGCGCCAACAGGTTGCCGGCCCAACGGCTGTGCCTCGAGGTCGGGGAGACGGCGATCATCGGGGGTACATCGCGCGTCGCCAGCAGGCTGCGCGAGTTGCGCGAGATCGGCGTCAAGATCGCCTTCGACGACTTCGGCTCCGGGTACTCCCCCCTCCGTGCGCTGCTGGCGCTGCCGATCGACACGATCAAGCTCCACAAGGCGTTCGTGTCCGACTTCTCATCCGGTAGGTCGCCCACGACGCGTGCGCTCTTGCTCGCGACCGTGGCAGCGGCGCGCGAGCTCGGGATGCGCGTGATCGCCTGCGGCGTGGAAGACCCCGCCCAACTCGAGGCGCTGCGGGCGGCGGGCTGCGACTGTGCACAGGGCAACGGGATCGCCCCGCCGGCGCGAAGCGACGACCGCGCCGCCGCGTAAGCACGCGGCGTGAGTGAATCACGTGATCAGGGAACGCTAATCGTGGCTTGAGGTTCGTCGCCGACGATTGGCGACAGGTGCCCGCCGGTGACCCGCCCAGAGTGACCCACAAGCACCCGCACCTGACCCTCGAGAGCTTTCACGCTCGGGCGACGGCGCGCGCGCGGTTGCGCGATCGGCGCGAGCGCGTCCGCAGGATCCGTCAGCGCGTGCTCGCACTGACGGCGCTCGCGTTCGTGCTCGCCTGGCTTGCGATCGGGATCCAGATGGCGCTCGGCGCCGATCCGGCCCTCGTCGCCGATGCGCGGCTGCGCGCCGAGCGGGTCGCTGAGGTCGCGGCAATCCAGCGCGCCGCGCAGGCCAAGCAGGAGCTCGCAAAGGCCCAGGCGACGGCAAGGCGCGAGCGGGCTCGCGAGCAGACGCTTGCCCGGGAGGCCCGCGCTGCGCACACGCGCGCCGCTCGCGTCGCCGCGCGGCGCGCTGCCGCCGCGCAGGCGGCCGCGCAGGCCGCAGCACAACGCGCCGCGGCCGCGGCCGCAGCAACGCCGGCGGCGACGAGCACACCCGCCGCGAGCACCCCTGCGGCGAGCAGCTCCGCCCCCACGCCTGTCGTGACGCGAGTGTCCTAGACGTTCGCGAAGTTGATGCCGAGGCTTTGAAGCGCGCTCTGCGCCTGGGCGTTCAGGATGTTCAGCTCGTTCGTCCAGATGAGCACGCCCATCGCGATCAGCACCGCTCCACCGACTGCGACGACCGCCGCGTAGTGGCGCTTGACCACGGCAAACAGCCGGGCCATCCGGTCGAAGGCGAGCGAACTGGCCAGAAACGGGATCGCCAGACCGGCGGAGTAGAACGCGAGCAGCAGGGCGCCCCTCCCCTCCGAGCTCGAGGTCGAGGCCACGCCAAGGATCGCAGCAAGCGTGGGACCCACGCATGGCGTCCACGCCACTGCGAAGGCGACGCCGGCGAGCACCGGCCCGCCGCGACCGGCGCGCGCGAGCAGCCGCTGCGGACGCCACTCACGGCCGAGCCGCGGCACCGCGGCGCTTGCGAGGTAGAGCACCCCCAGGGCGACGATGATCGCGGCGGCGACGCGCTCCAGCACCACCTTGTTCTCGGTCAGGGCCGAGCCGATCGCGGTGGCGCTGAGGCCGAACAGGATGTTGATCGTCGAGAAGCTCACGACGAACAGCAAGCTCGGCACGAGCACCCGGCGCTTGCTCGTCGTGCGCAGCTCGCCCGGCTCGACGCCAACGACGGTCGAGAGATAGCCCGGCACCAGGGGCAGCACGCACGGAGACAGGAACGACACGGTCCCCGCCGCCACCGCGGCGAGGAGCCCTACGCCCGAGGCTGGATCTGCAACGGCAGCCACCCGCAGATCGTAGAGCCAGCAGAGCGGTGGGCGAACGCCGGAGGGCTCAACGCGACCACGCGCGTTCCCCGAGCGCGGCGATCGCGCGCGAAAGCTGGCCGCCCTGCCAGGCGATCGGCGGCCGTCCCGGCTGCTCGACGAGGAGCTCTGAGTCCGGCAGCGCCGCGACATAGCGCTGCGCGATCGCAAGTCGGTGTCCGGGGTCGGCGTCGTCGCGGCTCGCGACGACGAGTGTGGGCAGCGCGACCCCAGACAATTCGGCGTAATCCTCAAACGGGCGCGAGCGCGGAACCGCCGCGAGCGCGTCGGCCACCGCGTCGAGGCTCGCCTGGAGCGCGAGGCGCTGCGCGATGACGGTGCTAACAACCTCACGCCACCTCGGCGCCAGGCCGGAGACATCAACCGCGTCCAGGAACGCGGGGATGCCGCCGGTCCTCAGCGCGCGCGACAGCTCGTCCCAGCGCGGCAGCTGCGACTCCGCGTCGTGCGGGTCATACGCCGGGGTTACGAGCACGAGCCCGGCGACCCGATCCGGGCGCTCGAGCGCGAAGCGCAACGCCGTGTGGGCGCCCATCGAGGCGCCCGACCAGCAGGGCGCGGTCGAGGCCGAACGCGTCGAGCACGCGACCCAGGTCGCCGGCCAGCGCCGCGTAGGAGTAGTCCCCGTCGGGCGGAGCCCCCGACGCGCCGTGGCCGCGGGCATCGTAGAGGACGACTTTGTAGCCGCGGCGCTCGAGGACGTGCGAGCCGAGCAGCACGTAGCGGCGTGTCGCCGTCAGGCCGTGCAGTCCGATGAGCGGGTGCCCCAAGCCGGCAGACTCCGCCGCCAGCCGCACAGGCCCGTCGATGACGCGTTGCTCCACGACCGCGGATCGTAGGCTGTGCGTATGACCGTGATCGATGTGAGCGAGGCCGACTTCGAGCGCGAGGTCATCGACCGCTCGCGCACAACCCCCGTCGTCGTCGACTTCTGGGCTGCGTGGTGCGGGCCATGCCGAGCGCTCGGCCCGTTACTCGAAGCGGCGGCCGGTGCGCGCGACGGCGAGGTGATCCTGGCGAAGCTCGACACCGACGCCAACTCCGGCATATCGCAGGCTTTCGGCATCCAGGGTATCCCGGCCGTGAAGGCGTTTCGCGACGGTGCGCTCGTCGCGGAGTTCGTCGGCGCACAGCCGCGCGAGGCAGTCGAGGCGTTCTTCGATGCGCTCGTACCGAGCGAGGCCGATCGCCTGGTTGCCACCGGCGATGAAGAGTCGCTGCGCCGTGCACTCATGCTCGCGCCGGGGCGCTCCGATGCCGCCGTGCCGCTCGCGCGCAGCGCCCTCGCGCGGGGTGAGTCGGAGGACGCGCGCGTGCTGCTCGCGGGCGTCCCGTCGAGCTTCGAGGCCGACGGGCTGCGCGCACGCATCGAGCTGGAGCATGACGGTCGGCTCGCCGATGCGCTGGCGGCGATCGATGCCGGCGAGATCGCCCGTGCGTTCGACTTGCTGCTCGCGGCGCTGCGCGACGACGGCGATGATCGCGAAGACATCCGCCGATTGCTTGTCGGCGAGCTCACTCGGCTCGCGCCCGACGATGCGCTCGCGCGCGAGACGCGGCGCCGCCTCGCCGCGGTGCTGTTCTGACCCGCTACGTCTGCGGGGGGCGCGACAATCGAGCGGTGACAGCCCAACGGCGCGTGATCGCCCACCTCGACATCGATGCGTTCTACGCCTCCGTCGAGTTCCAGCGCCACCCTGAGGCTCGCGGTCTGCCCCTGGTCGTCGCTGGAAGCGGTCCCCGCGCCGTCGTCACAACGGCCAGCTACGAGGCGCGCCGCTACGGGATCGAATCGGCGATGCCGGCATCCCGCGCCCGGCATGCTGTGCCCGCAAGCGATCTTCCTCGCCCCCGACTTCGCCGCCTATCGGGCCAAGAGCCGCGAGGTCTGGGAGATCGTGCAAAGACGCTTCGCGGTCGTCGGCCAAGTCGGCATCGACGAGGCCTACCTCGACCTCAGCGACGTCGAGCGACCGCTGCCGGCACTGCGCGCCGTTGTCGCAGAGGTGCACGAAAAGACTGGGCTCGTCGTGTCGGTCGGCGTCGGGCCGTCGCGACTCGTAGCCAAGACGGCGAGCGCCGCGTTCAAGCCCGCCGCGTTCGTCGCGATGGGACGCGAGCAGGCCGCGGCGCACTTCGCCGGCCATCCTGCCCGCACGCTCCAGGGCATCGGCCCGAAGACGGCGGAGCGATTGACCGGCATCGACATACGCACGATCGGCGAGCTCCAAGCCGCGCCGCTTGAGCTCCTCGCCGGCCGCTTCGGGGAGCGCCAGGCACGTCTACTCCGCGCGCGCGCACACTTTCACGACGACAGCCCAGTCGAGACCGAGCGGATCGCCAAGTCGCGGTCCAGCGAGGTGACCTTCCCGCGCGACGTCAGCGACCGCTCGGAGCTCGAGGCGACAATGATCGACCTCGCGCGCGAGCTCGCCGACGGGCTGCGCACTCGCGCCCTGCGCGCCCGCACCGTCGCAGTCAAGATACGCCTCGACGACTGGACCACCGTGACGCGTGCGCGCACCCTGGCCTGCTTCGTCGATGACGCTGCGACGATCGGGGGAACGGCGCTCGAGCTGCTGCGCGCGTACGCGCCTGCGCGCCCGGTGCGCCTACTCGGCGTGCGCGTCGCGGCCTTCGAAGACGAACACGCGCCAGCGCCAGTCGAAGGACAGCTCGCGCTGCCCGTGTAGGCAGCGAACTGGCACCATCTCGAGCGTGCACGTCCACATCCTGCCCTTCACCATCGTTGCGATCGTGCTCGTCGTTGCCCCTGGCCCCGACACCGTGCTCGTGACGAAGAACGCCCTGCTCCACGGCCGCCGTGCGGCACTGGCGACGGTCGGCGGGATCAGCGTCGGGCTCGTCACGTGGATCGCGGCGGCAGCCGTCGGGCTCGCGGCGCTCCTACGGGAGTCCCAGACGGCCTTCACCGTCCTCAAGATCGCCGGCGCCGTATACCTCGCGTGGCTCGGTCTCGGCGCGCTGCGAGCCGCATGGCAGCGCCAGGGCGGACTCAGCTGCGACCCCGAACCCCACACACCGGGCTCGGCGTGCAGCGCGGCTTCCGCCAAGGCCTGCTCTGCAACCTCGGCAACCCGAAGATCGCGGTCTTCTTCACCAGTCTGCTGCCCCAGTTCGTGTCCGGCCACAGACCCGGCGCGCTTCCGTTTCTCCTGCTCGGCGGGGTTTTTGCGCTGCTCGGCCTCGGCTGGCTATCCGCCTATGCCGTGCTAGCGTCGCGATTCTCGGCGCTGCTGCGCAACCGGCGCGTCAAGTCCGCGCTCGATGCGATCACGGGGATCGTCCTGATCGGCGTGGGCGTGCGGTTGGCAGCGGACAGCTGACGGCTGACGGCTGAAGTCGCCGCCTACCCGTCCTGTGTGTCTCACTGGGTGGGCGGCGACTTTCACCGTCGGCTTTGCGTGAGCGGGCTTTGGGCGTGGCCTGGGTGCGGCCCGTTCGTGCGCGGGCTCGCGGTGGTGCGCGTTCAGCGACTGGCCCAGACCTCGGTGAGATCGCCGGCGCCGAGCGCCAGCTTGGTGGCGTAGGTGAGGTCGAAAGCGCGACCGAGCACGTACGGACCGCGGTCGATGACGGGGACGCGCAGGAGCCGGCGGCGGTAGCGGAACGTCACGATCGTCCCGCATGGCAGCGTCCGGCTGGCGACGCCGCGCGTCGTTGCTGTGAGCTCCGTGCCGCATGCTGTTCGGCCGCCCAGGGCGTACCAGGAGACGAGCACGCGGTGAAAAACCGTGAGCTTGGTTGCGGGTGTGTAGTACACGCCGTCGGGACCGGTTAGGGCGAGGCGCAGGACGTGGGTGCCGAGCTTGCGCTCGCGAAAACGGAGTCTGAAGCCTCCAGCCGGGCTGGATGCCAGCCGCGTGGCTGTGAAATGCCACCCGTGCCTGCCACGCTCTTGCAGGGCGACGCTCTCGCTCGCGAGCGTCGGCGCGAGCATACCCGCGAGGGTTACCGACTGGCCGGCGAGGACGTCGCTCGAAAGCAACCGTGACGAGAGCACCGCGTCGCCGAATACCGGCGTGCGTTCGACCTTTGTGCTCGATGTCCCCTTGCCCTCCGCGACCCCGGCTGCAAGCGCGGCGACGCACGGGATTACCATCACGCCCGCGACGGGCGCGATCAGTTTCGAACTGATCACACATACTCCTTTGCTCGCCGCCTACGGGGTTAGCTGTCGGGCTCGCGCGAAACGGTCACCGCTCACCATGAGCCGGATCCTTCTCGCGCTACGGCCGCAGTCGTAGCGGCCGATTCGCCCCATCCGCACCCCTACGACGGGCTGCGGCAGTGGGTCCCCCGCTCGCCCTCGCTTTGTGCAGGGCGACTCGGCGGTCTGTTTATGAACCTAGAGCATGCTAGCGAGCCGGTCGGTTGGGCGCGCAGTTACCGAGAATCGTTCGTGATAATCGGGTCCGTGGAAACGACCATCAGCCTGCGCTTGGCGCTTTGCCAGCTCAATCCCATCGTCGGCGACATCGAAGGCAACGAGCGGCTGATCGCGCGCGGCATCGAGCAGGCCCGGGCGGCGGGGGCGCAGGTCGTGGCCTTCGGCGAGCTGGCGGTTACCGGCTATCCGCCCGAGGACCTCCTCTACAAGGAGCATTTCCTGCGCGACGCGCGGTCGGCAGTCGAGCGCCTCGCGGCTGCGACGCGGGGGATCGTCGCGGTGGTCGGCTTCCCCGAGCGTGCGGCCGCGGTCCACAACTCGGCCGCCGTCCTCTTCGACGGCCGCGTCGCGGGCACCTACCGCAAGCTTCACCTGCCCAACTACGGTGTTTTTGACGAGCGCCGCTACTTTGCGCCGGGCGCGCGGCCGGCTTTGATCGAGATCAATGGCGCGCGGCTCGGGCTGACGATCTGCGAAGACATCTGGGTAGCCGGTGATCCCTGTGCGGCCCTCGCACGCGCCGGCGCCAGTGCGACGCTGAACATCTCGGCCTCGCCCTACCATGCCGGCAAGGGCGTCGAGCGCGAGCGCGACGTTGTCGGGGCGCGCGTGCGCGAGACGGGCGTCGCGCACGCGTTCTGCGCGATCGTCGGCGGCCAGGACGAGCTCGTCTTCGACGGACACTCGTTCGTCCTCGACGCGCGCGGAGGGCTGATCGCCCGGGCAGCCCAGTTCACCGAGGAGCTGCTCGTTTGCGAGCTGCCGATGAACGCCGCCGCGCAGCGCAACGACGCCGCCGTCGAAGTGCTCGCGAGCGTCGCCGTGCCGGCCCCGGCCGGTGCGGCGCCGGAGCCGCGCATAGCCGCGCTGCTCGAGCCGCCGGAGGCCGAGATCTACGCTGCCCTTAGTCTCGGCCTGCACGACTACGTCGCTAAGAACAGCTTCGACCACGTCGTACTGGGCCTCTCCGGCGGCATCGACTCCGCGCTCGTCGCGACGCTCGCCGCCGACGCGCTCGGCCAGGACCGCGTCAGTGTCGCGCTGATGCCGTCACAGTTCTCATCGGACGCGACGCAGGCGGACGCGCGCGCGCTCGCCGCGAAGCTCGGGGTCGAGCTATTCGAGCTACCGATCGATGGGCCGGCCGAGCGCTATCACGAGCTGCTCGCGGCCGTCTTTGTAGGCCGCGAGCCCGACCTCGCCGAGGAGAACCTCCAGGCGCGAATCCGCGGCAACCTGCTGATGGCGCTTTCGAACAAGTTCGGCTGGCTCGTCCTGACGACCGGCAACAAGTCGGAGATGTCGGTCGGCTACACGACGCTCTACGGGGACCTTGCGGGGGGCTTCGCCGTGATCAAAGACGTCGAGAAGGCGCTCGTCTACGCGCTCGCGCGCTGGCGCAACCGAGACGGCGGGCCGATCCCGCAGTCGATCATCGACCGCGCGCCCTCAGCCGAGCTGCGCGCGGGCCAGCTCGACTCGGACTCGCTGCCCCCCTACGACACGCTCGACGCGATCCTGCGCGGCTATGTCGAGCACCACGACGACTGCGAGGAGCTCGTCGCGCAGGGGCTCCCGCAGGCCGCGGTCGACGAGGTGATCTCGCTGGTCGATCGCGCCGAGTACAAGCGCCGTCAGGCGCCACCGGGCGTCAAGATCACAGAGCTTGCGTTTGGGCGCGACCGCCGGATGCCGATCACGAACCGCTACCGCGGCTAGGGACTGCCGACCGTGTCGCCACGCGGCTCGAGTCGCGTGCGCCAGCGATCCTCGATCCGCCCGAAGCGCCATGCCGCGAGGCCGACGAGCCATGCGCCGACGAACAAGCCGGCGATCGCAAAGCCGAGCGTGTTCATGTTGACGTTCTCGAGCCAGGCCCAGAACCCGCCGGCCAGATGGGCCTTCGATGCGGCGAGACCGCCCAGCTCGATCGTCCCGATCAGGACGGCGACCGCGACCGACAGCCCCGTGACGGCGAGGTTGTAGAAGACCTTGCGCACGGGCGTGTCGAGCGCCCAGCCATACGCGTTGCTCATCAGCCAGCCGTCCAGCGAGTCAAGCAGCGACATCCCGGCCGCGAAGAGGAGCGGCAGGCTGAGAACGCCGTACCACGGGAGCCCGGCGCCGATCGCGCCAGCTGCGAGCACGAGGAGCGCGATCTCGGTAGCGGTGTCGAAGCCGAGCCCGAAAAGCACCCCGACCGGGTACATCTGGGATGGCCGCGTGACTCTCCGCGTCACCCGCGCGAGCAGCCGGTTCATGACGCCGCGCATTTCGAGCTGGCGTTCCAGCGCCGCCTCGTCGTAGTCACCGCGGCGCACACTCCTGAGCGTCCGGTAGATCCCGACGAGAATCGCCATGTTGAACGCCGCGATCAGATAGAGAAAGCCGCCCGACGCGAGCGTCCCGACCCAGCCGGCCGCAGCGTGGAGCTGCGAGCCCGGATTCTCGACCTGGCCGCCCACCCCGTGCACGCCGAACGCGAGCGCTCCGGCGAGCGCAAGGACGACCGTTGAATGGCCGAGCGAGAACCAGAAGCCGACGCTGACGGGCGCGTCACGCTCGCGCGCGAGCCGCCGCGTCGTGTTGTCGATCGCGGCGATGTGGTCGGCATCGAAGGCGTGGCGCAGGCCGAGGACATAGGCCGTCAGCGCGACGCCGACGGTGAGCGTTCCGGCTCGGCCCGCGCCATTGTGAAGGGCGCTGAGCACGAGCACGAGCGTGCCGATGCCGAGGATGTGAAGGCCGGCCACGACGAGCGCCATCGAGGCAAGCGCGCGCCGGCGGGCGTGGCGTGAGACGGCGGTCACAGCCTGAGGCTACGCGACCGGCCGGCAAGCACAGTCCGTTGTCTCTACTGGTCACTCCTGCCAGCGGACCGCGACGGTCACACGCGAGACGGCGCAGCGGCGACCCTCTCCGTCGAGCAGCTCGACATCCCAGACCCAGGTCGTTCGACCGCTGTGAAGCGGCCGCCCGACCGCCTCGAGCGTTCCGTCGGCGAGGGGTCTCAGGAAGCTCGTATGGTTGGCGAGCCCAACGGTGTAGCCGCCGTTGCGCAGCACGCCGGCGGCGGTGCCACGCGACGCAAGGCTCTCGGCGACGGCGGCGTAGACGCCACCGTGGACGAGGCCGACGGGCTGGAGCAGCTCCGGCCGGACCGCGAGCCGGCCGCGTACGAGCTCTGGGGTGATCTCGAGAAAATCGAGCCCGAGGAGACCGTCGAAGCCCGCGCTCGTGCGCAGGAGCTCGTCGACCGCGTCCACTAACCCGCGATGCGGCGTAGGTCCCGAACGAGCAGCAGGTGCTTGAGATGCGTCGAGACGGTTGCGAGGTTGTCGAGCGCTTCGAGCGCTTCCTTGCGTCGCTCCGGGTTGCGCGATCGCAGGGCCGGCGCGAGGATCTGCTGGAGGAGGTTCGCCTCGCGATCGACGGAGGTGCGGAATACACGCAGGTTGCGCCCGCCGACGCCGTAGCGGGCGAGCTCGCGGACGGCGCGGATGATTTCGCGTTCGGTCTCGTCGTAGTAGCGGGTTCCGTCGCGCCGCTGTCCCTCGATCACGCCGTACTCTTCGAGCTCTGCGACGAGCTCCGGGTCGGCGCGCGTCTCCTCGAGCACCTCGGCGAGGCTGTAGTAGATCGCTGCATCGCTGACGGCGACGCCCGAGCGGACACGCCGCTGCGCCTTCGCGCCGTCCCCGGCGGGCATCTCGGGCGCACCGGCCCGGCCGTTCGCGAGCTCTTGGCGGATCACGCGCAGCGGCAGGAACTCGTCGCGTTGGAGGCGCAGGATGGTTCGAAGGGTCGTGACGTCATCGGTGCTGTACTTGCGGTAGCCGCCGGCACTGCGCTGCGGAGCGAGCAGCTTCTGATCCTCGAGGTAGCGGATCTTCGAGATCGAGATACCGGGGAACTCGGCCGACAGGGCCTTGCAGACGGCGCCGATCGTCAGCTGCTTGGCGCTGGTGCGCCGCGCTTCGACCGGCTGTAGCTCAGATGTAGCGCTCATGTCACGCGAAAGGTCAGCTTGTACTTGCCGATTTGCAGCTCGTCGCCGTCGGCCAGCCGCTGTGAGTCGATCCGTTGACGATTCACGTAGGTGCCGTTCAAAGAGCCGCAGTCGTCGAGGCACCACTCGCGGCCGCGCTTGACCAGCAGTGCATGGTCGCGCGACACGGTGATGTCGTCGAGAAAGACCGCGGAGTCCGGGCGACGGCCGATCGTCATCTGCTCGCCTTTGACTGCGAAGCTCTCCCCCGCCCGTCCGCCACCGGCGCGGATGACGAGTGCGGCCCCGGAGTCAGCCATCTCGTCGACGTCGACCGGGATGAAATCGCCCGTCTCGCCAACCCGGTAGGTCGCTGTTGTCGGCTCACCACTTTCCTCGCGATCGATCAGCGCACCGCACTTCTGGCAGTAGTTCGCGCCCTCGGGATTGATGAACCCGCACTCTGCGCAGTGCAGTGCCACGACAACTACCAGCTCAGTTCGTCTCGGGTGCAGGGTCGCCGCTCGCGCGACCGGCAAGGATCTCGGTCAGGCGCTCCACGTCCGTGCCACTGATGATCTCCTCCCCACCGTCGTGCTTGCGCCGCAGACGGTTCACCAACTCCGCGCGCAGGATGTCGATCTTGCCGTGCAGGAGCCGGCGTTGGTATGAGATCTCGGTCTCCTCCTTACTCAGCTGCGAGATCAGCTCCTTGAGCTCCTTGTCGCTCAGGGCGCCAAGGTCGGGGAATGTTTCGTCCATGATGTCCTCCAGGAAGGGGGCCGAGACCCGAGTATAGACATGGTTTCGGCTAAGGGTCAAGTTGAGCTTGAGCCTGCAAGGCCATCGCGCAGGTAGAACGCGGCTGCGATCCAGGCCAACGCGAGCCCGACGAGGAAGAAACCCTCGCCCACGTCGTGCACGGCGATCAGCACGAGCCAGACCCCGAACATCGTCGGCGCGACGGCGATTCGGCCGACCCAGTTGATCCGCAGGGAGTGCCCGCGGCGCAGCCACACCTGCCCGGCTGCCAGCATCAGCAGCTCGCGCACGAGCAGGGCCGCGAGCGCCCAGCGGGGTAGAAGCTCGTACGACCAGCAGGCGACGCCGCCGGCGAGCACCAGCAGCCGGTCGATGAACGGGTCGAGCGCCGCGCCGAGACGGCTGTACTGGCCGGTCAGGCGGGCCGTGATCCCGTCGAGGTAGTCGCCGCCCCCGGCGAAGAAGAAGCAGATTCCGGCGCCCGTATCGACACCCGTGCGCGAGCCGTACTCGAATATGAGAAACAGCGGGATCAGCGCAGCGCGCGCGAAGCCGATCGCGTTCGGGATCGTCCATGGACGCCATGGCGCGTCGACTGCCGTCTGCGGCGGTGGCGGTCCGGAGCGATCTAGGCCGAGCAGCCGACGCTTGCTCAGGCGAGCCCGCGGCACAGCTTCTCCAGCGCCTCGAGCGGCCGCGCGAGCGGCAGCCCCGGCCCGGCCTGCCGGCCGCGGCGGATCTGGACCTCCGCCTCACCGCTCTCGCCAGCCCGTCGCCCGACGGTGATGCGCAGCGGGCAGCCGAGCAGCTCCGCATCGGCGAACTTGTCGCCGGCGCCGAGCTCGCGGTCGTCGTAGCAGACAGCCACCCCCGCCTCGAGCAGCGTCGCGTACAGCGCATCCGCGAGCGCTCGCTCAGGGCCGCCTGGCTTACCGATGACGACGACGTGCGCAGTGAACGGCGCGATCGCGGCCGGCCAGGAGATGCCGGTCTCGTCCGCGTGCTGCTCGACCGCTGCGGCTGCGATCCGTGCCGGGCCGATCCCGTAGGACCCCATCCAGATGAGCTGCTCCTTGCCCTGCTCGTCGAGGTAATGCGCGCCGAGCGCCTGCGAATAGCGAGTGCCGAGCTGGAAGATGTTGCCGACCTCGATCGCCGGCTCGATCTCGATCGGGTGCCCGCCCACCAGGTCGCCGGGCTCGACGGCGCGGATGTCGGCGCGCTCGAACTCGAAGTCGCGCCCCGGCTCGATCCCGCGTAAATGGGTGTCGGGCTTGTTCGCGCCGGCGATGTACCCGCCCGGCGAGACGCCGGCATCGAGCAGGATCGGGAAGCGTCCGTCGGTCCCGGTCGGGCCGAGATACCCGGGCGGCCCGATCCGCTCGCTGATCTCCTGCTCGGTCGCGGCGCGCCAGCTTCCGCCAAGCGCCGCCGCAAGCTTGATCTCGTTGACACGATGGTCTCCCCGCAGCAGCACGAGGACGAGGCCCTTGTCCTGCGCAACGACCGGGAAGGCTTTGAGCAGCGCGCTCTGTGCGACCCCGAGCAGCCCCGCGACGCTCGCGATCGTGTCGGCCCCGGGGGTTGACACCTCCTCGGGACGCGCCAGCGCGCCCTCGAGGACCGCCGGCCGCGGTTCGGCGCTCGCGATCTCGACGTTTGCCGCATAGCCGGGTGCGAGCGCCACCTCGTTCTCGCCCGCCGCGCAGGGCGCCATGTACTCGTGGGCGCCCGTCCCGCCCATCAGCCCGACGTCACCCGCCACGCGGTACCAGCGCAAGCCGACGCGATCGAAGATCCGATCGTAGGCCTCGATGTGCTTCGCGTAGCTCTTCTCGAGGCCCGCCTGGTCGCGGTCGAAGCTGTAGGAGTCCTTCATCACGAACTCGCGGGTCCGCAGGACGCCCGCACGCGGCCTCGGCTCGTCGCGGCCCTTCGTCTGGATGTGGTAGAGGATCAGGGGCAGGTCGCGGTAGGAGCGCACGACCTGCGCCACGTGCGAGGTCACGACCTCCTCGTGGGTCATCGCGAGCACGAGCTCGGCGCCGCGCCGATCTTCGAGCTTGAAAAGCTCCTCGATGCCGTAACGGCCGCTGCGCTTCCACAACTCGGCCGGGTTGACGACCGGCATCAGCATCTCGTGCCCACCGATCCGGTCGATCTCCTCACGCAGGATCTGCGTGATCCGCAGCTGCACACGCCAACCCGCCGGCAACCACGTCCACAGCCCGGCGCCAACCTGCCGCACGAGACCCGCTCGCACGAGGAGCTTGTGCGAGAGCGCCTCGGCGTCGGCCGGCGCTTCGCGCTCGGTCGGCAGTAGATAGCTCGACAATCGCGTCATCGCGCCCGAAGCCTACGCGACCCGCCGCAGGGCGCCAGTTATTGTCCCTGGCACCCGAACTTCAAGGAGCAGACCGATGGCCTACACCCTTCCCGCTCTCCCCTACGACTTCGCCGCGCTCGAGCCGCACATCGACGCGAAGACGATGGAGATCCATCACGACAAACACCACGGCACCTACGTGACGAACGTGAACAATGCGCTCGAGGGCAGCGCGCTCGCCGAGCTGCCGGTTGCCGAGCTGCTGACCCAGCTTGACCGCGTGCCCGAAGACAAACGTGCCGCGGTCCGCAACAACGGCGGCGGGCACTACAACCACACGCTCTTCTGGGAGAGCATGAGTCCGGACGGCGGTGGCGAGCCGAGCGGCGAGCTCGCGAGCGCGATCGGCGCGGCGTTCGGGTCCTTCGCCGAATTCAAGGACAAGCTGAAGGCCGCGGGGCTCGCGCGCTTCGGCTCAGGCTGGGCGTGGCTCGTCCACGACGGCTCGGGCCTGCAAATCGTCTCGACGCCCAATCAGGACAACCCGATCAGCGAGGGCAAGACGCCGTTGCTCGGCGTCGACGTCTGGGAACACGCCTACTACCTGCTCTACCAGAACCGGCGTCCCGACTACATCGATGCCTGGTGGAACGTCGTCAACTGGGCGACGGTCGCCGAGCGCCACGCGGCGCTGTAGGCATCGGCTTCGCGGCGGCGGCGCTCAGCGCAGCGCTGCCGCCACGCCTGGCAGCGCGGGGAACGAGCGTTGTGCTCGCGGGGGGATGATGTAGTTGGCGCGCTTGAGCACGAAGATGAACTCGTTGATGCCGTTGTTGACGGTGTCGGTGATCGCGGGGTTCTGGAACTGAGCGTTGCTCGCGTTCATCGCACTACGCGTTGCGATGAAGTCATCGATCGTGCGCTGGAGCGAGACGAAATGAAGCCCTGCCTGGCCGCCATCGGCAGTGTCAAAGTCGCGGCGCAGGATCAGGGGCTTGCCGCCTCGGCGCGCGCGCGCCGAGGTCTGTGCGTGGCCCACCACGCCGTAATGGCGCACCGCCTGCGCGAACAGGCTCGGGTCGCCCGCGGCGTCGGTCGTGAAGCGGGCGACCTGTTGCGGGCGTGACCTGCGGCGCGTACATCCGCGCAACGCGCTCGCGCTCGTCAAGCCCGTCGTACCAGCTGTTGAGCCGCAGGCGCATGTAGCTGACCTGCTGAGTGGTGCCACCCGCGAACGGGCCCTTGACGATCGCGACCGCATCCTCGGTTGCTTGGTTGCGCGTGAGGCCTGATTTGAAGCCCATGTAGAGCGGCGCGCTCGGCGACACCGGGCTGCCGGACGGGATCCCGCCGACGTGCTGGTTGGCGGCCGGCAGGCCGCCGCCGACGAAGCCGCTTCGTGTCTCGCGCCAGACCAACGCGCTCGAAAGGGCGAGCGGACCGTGGGCGCCGCTCAGCGGGGCGCCCTTCACGAGCGCGGCCTCGATGGCGGCTAGGCGCAGCGCCTCGTCGCTCGCGAGGTGCAGGCAGAGGTGGTAGTCGTCGATCGCCGGCAGCTCGAAGTCCGACAGCGCCATGGCTCGTGGCACCGGCGAACTGCTCCCGAGGAGCTGCGTAAAATAGCCATTGCCCCAGCCGGCCGTGAACAACAGCCCCGACGGCTCCCAGCGGTAGGTGCGCTCGAGCGTTGCGCAGTGCATTCTCGAGCACGCGCGCGTGCGCGGGGCTCGGCGTGCCCTTGACGTCGAAGAACAGCAGGCGGTCGTAGCGTGGCGCGATCGCGTTGCCGTACCGGTCGCGCGCGAGCGTTGCGTCCCAGGCGAACTGGCGAGCCGGCAAGCCTGGCGGCTGCGCGCCGAGCGCGACCGCCGTCGCCGCGCGCGCCGTGTCCTCGAACACGCCGGTTGCGAGCCCTCCCGCGGCCGCGGCCGCTGCGCCCACGATGAAGCGCCGGCGAGTCAGCGCGGCCCGGCGCTCGGTCATGGTGCTAGGAGGCGGGATGCCAGTGGAACGTGAAGCTCGTCCGATGGGGATGCAGCCAGATGCCGGCGTACTCCATGTGCCGGGCGGCGGCCGGAGGGCTCACGAGTAGCGTCAGGTCGTACGTGCCGGGGCCCGGCAGCGTCACGTTGTTGCCGTAGTGCGGTCCCATGTAGCGCGCGATCATCGGCCACTGGCGATCGTCATACACGATACGCCCGGCCTTGGTGATCGTCGCCCAGACGCTCGCATAGGGGATCGCGACGCCGGTCTGAGCGTCGTTGAGCATGACCATTAGGTGGAAGGCTCGTATGGGGCCCGGCCTTGACCTGCTTGAGGCCGGACCCGTTGTTGACGAGGAAGGACACGGCGCTGCGAGCCTCGGCGGTGATCCGCATCCCCTGCCACGTCGTGGATGCCAGGACCGTCGTCGGTACAGCCTGCAGGCCGTCGATTCGCCGGCTCGTCACCGTGCCGCCGTTGGAGTTGGCTGTCGGCATCGCCATCGCACTCGTGCCAGAGCCGGGGCTCATGTTCGACATCGCGCTCGAGGCGGTTGCGGTCGGCGGCGCGACCATCGTGCCGGCGATCCCTCCCTTGTCGGCGCTCGCACAGCCGGCGAGGAGCAGGCAGGCGGCGGCCGCTGCGACCGCGCGCCTCATGCCGGCGACACCGCGCCCGCTCCACGCGCCGTCGCTGGCAGGCTCCACATCACGGCCGCCAAGAGAACGAAGAGGGGCCCGGCGTTGGGATCGGTTGCGCCGCCCTGGAAGATCCCGCCGAACCCCTGCCCGAGGACCCAGTACGCAAGGCTCAGAGCGACCGCCAGTGCGAGGAACGCGCGCGCACGCCAGCGCAAGGCCACGGCGACCGCGATCGAAGCTGAGAGCGCGGCGAGGACGAAGGCCACGGGGGTCCCGCCTCCCTGCAGCGCGTTGGCGACGTCGACTTGAGCGCTGCTCAACCAGACCATCCCCGAGGGCGCATGCATCAGCAGCGCGCTGATCGCGCCGGGGTTGCTGCTCGGCGTCTGGAGCCAGAGGTACGCCATCACGAGCCAAAGCGCGCACCAGGCCGCTCGCGCCCCGCGCTCGCGCAACAGGCCGCCAGGTCCGGTGCCCGGCCAGACGAGCAGGCCGATCAGGGCGTACAGGAGAACGGCCCCCGGTGCCCCGGTCAGCGGGCTCGCCATCGTCATGAACATCATCCCGAACGCCTCGCCGAACCACCAGACGCCGAACGCCCAGGCGCAGGAGACGGCGATCGCGAGCTTGACTGTGGGCCGGTAGAACAGGCCGATGCCGATCGTCACCTGGATCAGCGCGAACGCCGTGTTCACGGCTGCCTGATTGTGCTGGAGCGTATGCGCCCCCCAGGTGACGGTGTTCGCGATCCACGCTGGCTGGCCGGCAGCGTTGCCGGCGAGCATCGCGATGAAGCCGTGCGAGTACATGAACGCCTGGAACTGCAGGCAGCCGTCGAGCAGCCAGATCAGCCCGAGCAGCGTCTGCGCGGCGCGCGCGGCGTCGCCGGCGAAGTAGTCGCGCGCGGCGGCAAGCGGCCGCCCGAGCTCGACCCTACCGGCATGCGCGAGTCCGGGCGTGCGGGTGCTCAACCGAGCGCCTCCCGCGCACTCGCGGACTGGTCGAGACCTAACAGCGCATGCGCCTCGTCGGCCTGCGAACCGGCGAGCAGGACGTCAGGAGCCGAAGGTTCGCGGCCAACCCTGTGGCCGGCCAGCGGATCGTCCTCGCGCCAGTGCAGGGCGAGAACGCGGAGCAGCATCCAGCCGGCCACTGCCAGGAGGTGTGGCGCCTCGGCCGCCGGCGTCGTGTGTCCCGCGGCGATGTCGACCGACGCCGTCACGACGAGCAGTAGCGCGACGGCTCCGACCAGCAGATGCATCCCCCGCGCGTTCTCGGGCTGCCACGCGGCGAGCAGGAAGCCGACAGCGAGCGCCACGTCGAACGCTCCCATCTCCCGCGCAATGTGCACCGGCGCAAGGTGATCGCTCCCCAGCACGAGCTGCGGCAGCGTCACCGCAAGCTGGATCACGGCAACGGCGACGAGCGCGAGGCGCGTCGGCGCCAGCTGCTCGGAGCGCCAGGCGGTGCGGGCAACCGCGTTTACAAGCTGTGGCGGCGCCGATGGCGCCACGGGCGCAAGCGCGATTCGCGCGCGGCGCGTGACAGCGTGGGCCCGCTCCCGCCAGCCACGGCACTCGGGGCAGCAACTGAGGTGCGAGTCGAGCTCATCGGTCGAGCTGGCGTCGAGCTCGCCGTCGAGGGCGGCCGAGATCGCAACACGTGCAGCAGCGCAGTCCATTGCTCGTTAGTCGTGCGAGCGCCCGATTTGGTTCCCGCAGCGCCCGCTCAGGCGCGCGCAAGCGACGCGAGCGTGTGTTGGACCGCGGCGGCCGTGTAGGGCCAGAAGAACAGTGCACGCTCGAAGCCGCGCCCGTCAACGACGTAGGCAAGCTCCTCATGGCTGATGATGTGCTCGACGATCCCGGCGCGCCGCTTGGTCGCGACCTGTACGCCGACGGCATAGTCGTGCCAGACCCGCGCGAGCGCCGCCGGCACGCCGACCGCCCATTCCCACTGTGGCACGAGGCTCCACGCGCCGAGGTCCTTGTTCAGGTCGGCCTGCGTGTCGGCGTAGATGTCGGTGCTGACGGCGACGATCGGGACGCGCTTGGCGGGTGGCAGCTCGCGATCGACCTCGTTGAGGACGTGCGCCGCCAGCGGGCAAAGGTTGCGGCAGAACGGATCGATGAAGGTCACGATGACCGGACGCCCGCGGTAGGCGGCGAGCGAGACGCCCCGTCCGTGCTGGTCGGTCAACGTGAAGGCCGGCGCGCTGCGCGAGCCGGCCGGGAAGACGAACGGCGCGTTTGGCGCCGCCGCGGGCGAGCTCGGCGAGCTCTCCCGCGCCCTCATGACGATCAGCGTGACCCCGGCGGCGATCGCAAGCACGAGCGCCGCACTCTCCAGCACAAGGAGCCGGCTGAACGCAGGCCGGCCGCGTTCGCGGCGGCGCACGGGGCGCGTCCGTGGTGCGCTGCGTCGTCGCATGACGACCGCGACGGCGGCTAGCGCGAGCGCCCACGCGCCGATGATGATCGGCACCACCGAGGGGGTGCCGGAATGAACGCCGGCGGCTGGCTGCGCAGCTGACGCGCCGAGTCTCAGACCGCTTCGCGTCGCCAGCGCTCGCACGGCCGCCTCCGCTTCGCCGACCAGCGCACCGCTCACGCGACGGTGTGCAAAGTCCGTCAGCTGGACGCCGCCGTGGCCGGGCCAGTTGAGCCCGACGCCATTCGGCATCACGACGATCAGCGCCGAACGGAAGCTGTTTTGGAGCTCGTAGCCGAGAAATTCGGCGTAGGCCTGCGGCTTGAGCCAGGCCTGGAGCGCCGAGCCGAGGTCGTAGACGTTTGCGATGACCGCGACGCGCACGTCGAGGCCGGCGCGGGCAGTCGCGGCCAAGAGCGCGCCCAGCTGCGCCTCCTGTCGTGCGCTCACCCTCGCATCCGCCGGGACGAAGTAGGTGTGCGCGATCAGCACGTCGCTGGCCGGGTCTCCGTCGGCGCGCGCGCTCTGCGTCGCGAGTGCGCACGCCGCGATCGCCGTGATCGCGCCGAGAGCAAGGCGCGCTCGGATCGAGCGGAGGGGAGCTCCGATGATCAGCCGGTTGATTCGTGCAGCCGTCACTCGACCGCACATGAGGCTAGCCGTTCGCGGCCGTAGTAGACGCAAGCGGCCGCATGTATGCTGCGGCGCATGGACGGGCCGGCTGTCGCTGCGCTGCGTGACCGCGATGCGCTGGAGCGATTCGTCGCCGCAACCTACCCCTACGTGTGGCGGCTCTGCGCCGTCCTCGTCGACGCGCAAAGCGCCGGCGACCTCGCGCAGGAGACCTTCCTGCGCGCGACCAGAGCGCGCGCGCGGTTTCGCGGCGACGCGAACGCGCGAACGTGGGTGCTCGCGATTGCCCGGGCGACGTGCATCGACGAGCTCCGCGCGCGTTACCGGCGCGCCCGGCGCGACGATCTGCTCACGCTCGCGCACGACGGTGAGCGTGCAACACACGACCATGCGGGTGACGTCGCCGCGTACGAGCTCATCCGTCAACTCGAGCCGGACCGGCGCGCGGCCTTCGTGCTCACCCAGATGTTCCGCCTCAGCTATGCGGACGCGGCGCGCGTCTGCGGTTGCCCGCAGGGGACGATCCGCTCGCGGGTCGCGCGCGCGCGCGAGGATCTGATCGCCGCGGGCGTCGCGGCGAGACCGGCGAGCCGGCACCAGAGAACCGCGCCGGCTGGCGGGCACTAGTGGGCCTTCAAGCGCCCAGCGGCTCGCTGCCGCAAGCGCAGCGGCCGGGCGCGCAGGCTCGCCCACCACGAGAGGCCGATCAGCCACAAGCCGACGACGAAGGCGATCCACTGCGCCGGGTCCGGGTTGGCGCGCGCCGCAGGCTTGCGCAATGAGCCGAACCGCAGCGAGCGCCCGGACGCGACGACGAGCCGCTTCACCCCCTCGACAGCCGTCACCGCCAGGTGTGCTCTTCCGCCTGGGGCGCCGACAGCGGGCGCTGCGCTCGCGGCGACGATCCCGGCCCGTGCCTGGAAGCCGACACCGCCGGGCATCACGACGAGGATTGCCCCGTGGTAGAGGAGGGAAAGCTCCTCGCCGAGATAGCGAGCGTAAGCCGCCGGGCGCTGCCAGAGGGCGCTGACGGAGCCGAGATCGCTCGGGGAGGCGATCAGCGCGACACGGATCGGGTAACCGCCGGCTGCGGCCGCCGCCACCGTTGCCTCGAGCTGCCGCTGCGCCGCCGGCGCGAGGGCTGCGTCCCGCGGGATGAAGGTGTCCTGTGTGGCGAGGACGTCACTTGCCGGATCTCCGTCGGCACGCGCGCTCGGTGTCGCGATGCCAAGCAGCGCGAGCAGCAGCGCTCCGGCCAACGCCAGGCGCAGTCGCGTGAGAGCATCGCTGCCTTGGCGGTGAGAGCGGAGCACAATCAGTGAGGATGCCAGCAGCAGCGGCTCGGGGACTCGCAGGGCGCGCGCTCACGGCGCTTCTACTTGCTGGCGCAGCGACGACGCTCACGCCGAGCGTCGCGAGCGCCGATGCGCCCAGCGCGCCCGTGGCGAGTGCCTACCTCGCGCGCCTCACGCATGCGCCGGCGGGCGTGCGCGCGAAGATCGTCGACGGCTACGTGCGGCTGTGGCTCTCCGTGCCCGCCCGCGACACGTTGATCGTGCTCGACTACCGCGGTGTGCCCTACCTCCGCTTCGCGCGCGCGGGGGTGGAGGTCAACAAGCGCTCGGAGATGTACTTCCTCAACGCGACCCCGGTTGCGCAGACCCCGCCCACGGGCCTGCAGCGCAGTCCGCAATGGGTGCGGGTCAGCGGCGGGCACAGCTACGAGTGGCACGACGCTCGGCTTAGCGCCCTGAGCGCGGTGGCGCTGAGCCCGGGCCAGTCCTACGTCGGGCGCTGGCAGATCCCGGTTGTGCTCAGCGGCCGGTTGACGAGCATCAGCGGCGGGCTCTGGCATGCCGCGGATCCGCCGATCGTCTGGTTCTGGGCGATCTTCGCCGTGTTCGCATGCGCGCTCGCCGGCTGGCGGGTGCGCTCGAACAGACTCGACGGGAGGCTCGCACGCCTGCTCGCGCTGCCCGCGCTCGGTGGCCTCGCCCTCGCCTCGCTGGCGCTCGAGCTCCACGGCCGCCCAAACGTGCCGGTCTCGCAATACGTCGAGCTGGGCGTGATCCTCGCCTTCGTCACGTGGGCGCTCGTGCGCCTCGCCACGAGGCGTCCCGGCTATCTGACCCACTTCGCCATCGCCTTCCTCGCTTTCTGGAAGGGCATCGAGCTGATCCAGTCTCTGCTCAGAGGGTTCGTCCTGCTCGCACTGCCCGCTACGATCACCCGCGTCGCGACGGTCCTCTGCCTCGGCTTCGGAGCCGCGTTGGCGCTGATCGCCTTCCGTCTAGCAGACGAGCCGCTCGTCGGGGGATCGCGCCGGAGCAGGTCAGCTGATGAGCCAGAGAAGCAGGACCAGTTGCAGCGCGCCGCGGCGGGCCGGTAGGCCCGCCCTCGTGCCGATTGCACTGGCCTGCGCCGTGCTGGCGGCCTGTGGCGGAAGCTCGCAGGCGATCCCGCGCGCGCTGTTGCGAGAAGCACGCCCGCTCGGCGTCGGGCCGCGCTTCCAGCCCGGCGTGAGCGGCGCCGTCGTCGGCGACTGCGAGCCCGCTCTTGGCCGCCGCTACGCGGTTCACGTCGAGGTCTTCGCGCAGAACGAGGTGGTTATCGTCCCGGCGGGCATCGGGACGCGCGGGCCGCGCACGCTTGCGGATGGGCAGGTAATGCGCGCCCGCTGCTTCGGCGCTCTCGTCACGCTTGCCCCCACCGGCGTCGTCCTTGTCCGCGCGGGCGTGAGCCTCCGGCTGGGCGAGCTGTTCCGCGCTTGGGGCGAGCCGCTGTCGCGCAAACGGGTCGCATCGTTCCGGGGCAACCGCCTGCGCGTGTTCATCGACGGCCGGCGCTGGCTCGGATCGCCGCGTGCCCTACGGCTGCGCCGCCACGCCGAGATTGTCCTCGAGGTCGGGCCTTACGTCCCGCCGCACAGCTCGTTTGCGTTTCCGCCAGGCGAGTAGCTAGGCCCGCGAGAAGCGCCGTCCGGTGACCGGCGACTCGTCCTCGTCGAGCGTGTGCGCGCCGTTCTCGGCGGCCGCCGCGGCCTCCAGTGCCGCGAGCCGCTCGGGCGTCAACTGGGTGTCGTCCTCGTGCTCGGCGAGCCAGGCGCGCGCCTCTGCTGCCTTCGCCTCGTCGCGCACGACCGTGCGTCCCGCGGCGTAGTAGCGCTCGATCTCGGCGAACAGCTCGTCGACGAGCTGCTCGGTCGGCACCTTCTTGAGCGGCTCGCCCTTCGAGTAGATCATGCCCATGTTCTTCGCGCCGGTGATCCCGAAATCGGCGTGGCGCGCCTCGCCGATCCCGTTGACCGCGCAGCCGAGGATCGAAACCTCGATCGGATCGTCGTAGGCCTCGAGCCGGCGCTCGACCTCCGCGACGACGCTGTCCATGTCGAACTGCAGGCGCCCGCAGGTCGGGCAGGCGATCAGCACCGGTCCGCGCTCGCGCAGCTTGAGCGCCTTGAGGATCTCCCAGGCGACCTTGACCTCCTCCTCGGCGTGGAAGGTCGAGAGCGAGATGCGGATCGTGTCGCCGATCCCGTCGGCGAGCAGCGTGCCGAGCCCGACCGCCGACTTCAGCGACCCCGACCACTTCGTGCCGGCCTCGGTGACGCCGAGGTGCAGCGGATACGGAATCCGCTCGGCGAGCAGGCGGTTCGAGGCGATCGTGTTCGGGACCGAGGTCGACTTCATCGAGACCTTGAAGTTGTCGAACTCGAGCCGCTCCATCAGCTCAACCGTCTCGACGGCGGCGCGCACGAGCGCCTCGACGGGGTTCTCGAACTCGAGCTCGCGCAGATGGTCGGGCAAAGAGCCCGAGTTCACGCCGACGCGCAGCGGCGTGCCCGTGGCCTTCGCGTGCTCGACGACGATCGCCGGTCTTGTCGTGCCCGCCGATGTTGCCCGGGTTCAGGCGTACGCAGTGCGCACCGGCGTCGATCGCCTTGAGCGCCAGCGTGTAGTTGTAGTGAATGTCGGCGATCACCGGGATCGGCGAGGCCGCGACGATCTCGGGCAGCGCGCGCGCGTCCTCATCGCGCGGCACGGCGACGCGCACGATGTCCGCGCCGGCGTCGGCGACCGTTTGGATCTGCGCCAGCGTCGCCGCGAGGTTCGCGGTCTCGGTCTTCGTCATCGTCTGGATCGCGACGGGCGCGCCACCGCCGATCGGGACGCTGCCGACCATGATCTGCCGCTGGGAGGGCACAGGCGAAGTCTAGGGGGTGCGGTCGTTGGGAGAGCGCGGTTTAGTCGTGCCGGCGATGCGCTCGCTGGGCCGCGGCTCCGAAATCAGCAGCTAGCCGCCCGTGAGGTGGCTGATGTTGTTGGAGAGGCCTGTGACGACGAGGAAGCCGAGTAGGACGATCCCGACCGAGCTGAACTTCCACATCGCCTGGGTGCTGACGCGCGCGCCGCGGACCTTCTCCGCGACCGACCACAGCACGTGGCCGCCGTCGAGTGGCAGGAACGGGAAGAGGTTGATGACGCCGAGGACGAGCGAGACGAAGGCGATGATCAGGAGGCCGTAGACGGGGCCGAGCGCCACCGCCTGCTCGGTCACCTGCGTGATGCCGATGATGCCGCTGATGTGACTTCGCGCCTTGGCGCTCGTCAAGGCGTGAACCAGCCCTGAGATGGTCGAGGCGGTGATGCTCCACATCGTCGCCGCCGACGCCCCGAGCGCCGCGAACAGTCCGAAATGGCGCGGTGCGAGCAGCTCGACGCCAATCTGCATGTGGTGCGAAGCGGTCACGTAGCGCGGATAGATCGTGATGCGCCGTCGTGCGCCCCCGCGCTTGACCACGAAATCGAGTGGTCGAGCACCCTGGCAGTGGGCGGTCAGCGTGCCCGGGCAGCGGTCGGCGCGAATCGTCTGCAGCACGCCGGCGTAGGTCGCCGGGCGCCCGTCGAGCGAGACGATCTTGTCGCTCAGGCGCAGGTGCCCGTGGGCCGGGTAGCCCTGGCCGATCGCGTCGACATAGGTTCCGTTCGTGAGCGTCTGGACCTGCGGCGCGAGGTTCGAGAGGGTGTTCGCCCCGCCGAGCGTTCCGGCCATCAGGACGGCGGCGAAGACGACGAAGGCGATCAGGAGATTCGTGCCGGGCCCGGCGAGGATGACGACGATCCGCTTCCACGGTGGCTGCGCGTAATAGGCACGAGCGCGCAGGTCCGGGTCGAGCTCGGCGAGCTCCTCCGGGCTCATGCCGGTGATCTTCACGTAGCCACCAGCAGGGATCGCGCCGATCGCGTACTCGGTCTCCCCGCGTTTGAACTTGACGAGCGTCGGCGGGAAGAAGAGCGAGAAGCGCTCGACGCGCATGCCGACCGCCTTCGCCGCGAAGAAGTGGCCGGCCTCGTGCAGGATGATCAGCAGGATGATCCCGCCGATCGCGATTACCCAGGCCATCGCGGGAAGTGTCGCAGGCGCCCTGAAAGCTCGGCTAAAGCGCGGCGATCCGGCGTGCCGCCGCTTCGCGCGCTGCCACGTCGAGCGCGAACAGCTGCTCGAATTCGCGCAGCGGCTGCGAGCCGAGCTCGTCGAGCGTCGCCTCGATCACCTCCGGAATCCGCATGAATGCGATCGCGCCGTCGAGGAAGGCGTGGACCGCGACCTCGTTGGCGGCATTCATCACGCAGGGGGCCGCCCCGCCAGCCCTGGCCGCTGAGCGGGCGAGCCTCAGACAGGGGAACGCGTCGAGATCGGGAGCCTCGAACGTGAGGCTCGCCGCAGCGAGCAGATCGAGGCGCGCCACCGGCACGTCGACGCGCTCCGGGTAATGCAGGGCGTAGGCGATCGGGACGCGCATGTCGGGCAGCCCGAGGTGCGCGAGCACCGCGCCGTCGCAGAGCGAGACGAGCCCGTGAATGATCGACTGCGGGTGGACGACGACGTCGATCTGCTCGTAGGGCAACGCCGAACAGGTGGTGCGCCTCGATCAGCTCGAGGCCCTTGTTCATCAGCGTGGCCGAATCGATCGTGATCTTCCCGCCCATCGCCCAGGTCGGGTGCTTGAGCGCCTGCTCGACGGTCACGCGGTCGAGCTCCTCGCGCGTGCACCCGCGGAACGGGCCACCGGAGGCCGTGATCGTCAGGCGCTCGATCGTCCCCGCGCCGTGGCGCGCTCCGCGAGGATCAACTGGTGGAGCGCCGCGTGCTCGGAGTCGACGGGGATGATCTGCGCGCCGGTCGCCTCGGCCAACGCGGTGACGAGCTCCCCGCCGGCGACGAGCGACTCCTTGTTGGCGAGCGCGAGGTCGATCCCCTCGCCGAGCGTGGCAATCGTCGGCAGGAGCCCGGCGGAGCCGACGACCGCGTTCAGCACGATGTCGGCGTCGCTCTCGAGGATCAGCGCGGCGATCCCGTCGGGGCCGCCGAGCACCTCGCCCTCGGGCCAGGCGCTGCGCGCGGCGTCGGCCGCGGCCGGATCGGCGAGCGCGATCCGCTTGACGCCGTGCTCGGTGCCTGGTGCGACGAGCGCCCGCCACGAACGCTGCGCGGACAGTCCGACAAGCTCGAGCTCGTCGGGCGCCGAGCCACATCGAGCGCCTGCACGCCGATCGAGCCGGTCGCGCCGAGGATGACGACGCGCCGAGCCATCAGCGCGCCACCAGGATCGCGTGCCAGATGTAGTAGCTCGTCACCGCGGTGAAGAGGACCGCGTCGAGGCGATCGAGCGCACCGCCGTGGGCTCCGAAGAGCCGGCCGGTGTCCTTCGTTCCGGCGTCGCGCTTGATGTAGCTCTCGAAGAGGTCACCGAGCGGCGCGGCGAGCGCGATCCCGGCGGCCGAGCAGTAGGGCGTCGCCCGTGGACAGCCACGGCTCGAAGCGGCTCGGCGACCAAGACGGCCGCGAGCGCACCGACGACGCCGAAGAGCGAGGCCTTCGACGGTCTTGTTGGGCGAGATCGTCGAGGCGAGCCGGTGGCGTCCAAGTGCGCGGCCGCCGAGGTAGGCGACGCTGTCACCGACGAACGTGCCGGCGAGGACGTCGAAGACGATCCCTTCGCCGTGCGGCAGGCGTCGCAGCAGCACGGCGTGGGCCAGCGCCAGCCCGATCCAGACGATGCCGAGCAGCGTCAGTGCGATCCCGAACGCTCCGCCCTTGGTGATGAGGAGCGTGACGATGAAAGTCAACGGGATCGCGGCGACCGTCGCCAGCAGGACCTGCTGATAGCCACCAAACTGCGCGGCCGCGAGTAGCCCGAGGAGCGCGAGAAGCGCCGCCGGCAGCGCTGCGCGCGCGCCGATATAGAGCTCGAAGAGCTCGTAGAGCACGCGCCGCCGAGCAACGCGAGCGCAACCGCGAACGGGATCCGCCGAGCCAGACGAGCACGCTCGCCACGGCGAGTGCGGGCGCGCCGACGACAACGCGCGCGAGCAGCTCCGAACGCGGCCGATCCCCGGCAGTGGAGGAGGAGGAGTCGGCGGCCATCAGCCCACGCTAACGGCCGCCGAAGCGGCGGCGCCTGCGCGGCGTACTCGCTCAGCGACTCCTCGTAGGCCTCGCGACTGAAATCGGGCCAGAGCTCGTCGCGGAAGACGAGCTCGCGTAGGCGGACTGCCAGAGGAGATAGTTCGAGAGGCGTCGCTCTCCGCTCGTGCGGATGATCAGGTCGGGGTCGTGCATCTCGGGCGCATAGAGGAGCTCCCTGAAAGCCGTCTCGTCGCCGCCGCCGAAGCGTGCTGCCGCGTCGAGGATCTCCGCGCGTCCGCCATAGTTGAAAGCCACGCACAGGGTGATCGTGTCGTTGTCGGCCGTCTCCTGCTCAGCCCAATCCATCTGGCGTTGGAGCGCCCGCCGGATCCCCTCGCGGCGGCCGATGAAGCGCATGCGCACCCCCTCCGCCTTGAGCTCCGGTGTCTCGCTCGCGATGCGCCGGCTGAACATCCGCATCAGGGCATTGACCTCGGTCCGCGGCCGCGACCAGTTCTCCGTCGAGAAGGAGTAGACGGTCAGCTCCGTCACGCCCAACTCGACCGAGTCGCGTAGGCGCGCCTTCACGGTGTCGGCCCCCGCTTCGTGCCCCGCGGCGACGGACACGCCACGGCGCTCGGCCCAGCGACCGTTGCCGTCCGTGATGATCGCCACGTAGCGCGGCCAGCCGGCGTGCGCAGCATCGGGCTGCCCCGTCGCCGCCGCTTGCGGTGCGGGGGCCATCAGACCTCGAGGATCTCTGCTTCCTTACCCTTCAGCAACGCGTCGAGCTCGCCGATCGCGGTGTCGGTGAGCTTCTGCAGCTCGCCCTCCGCGCGATGCTCATCGTCGGAGCCGGCCTCGCCGGCTTCCTTCAGCTCACGCAGGTCGTGCATCACGTCGCGGCGCACGTTGCGAACTGCGACCCGCCCCTCCTCGACAATGTGGCGCGCAACCTTCACCAGCTCGCGGCGGCGCTCCTCGTTGAGCTCGGGGATCACGAGGCGGATCAGGCGCCCGTCGTTGGATGGGTGCAGGCCGAGGTCGGACTCGTTGATCGACTTCTCGATCGCCTTGATCGAGGAGGAGTCGAACGGCTGGATCGTGAGCAGGCGAGCCTCGGGCGCCGAGATCGTCGAGAGGTTACGCAGTGGCGTCGCCGTGCCGTAGTAGTCGACCTCGATGCGGTCGAGCAGGCCCGGATTGGCACGGCCGGCGCGCACGGTCGCGAGCTCGTGGACGATCGCCTCGACCGATTTGTGCATCCGGTCGCGAGCGTCGTCGAGCAACTCGTCGATCAGCGCCATTGCAGGGGAAACGCCGGCATCGAGGCGGGAGGATAACGCGCGGATTGCTATGGCGCGCGGGCGTGCGGCCACGGTCGGCCGGCCCGCGCGGTGGCTGTTGCGTAATTGCGCGGGGGTTTGGGCTGCTGGCTGCCGGTTCGGTGATTCTGCTTGCCGCCGGCTCGCGTGCGGCGCCCGTCAGGCCGTCTGGAGGGCGGTGTGGAGCTTCATGAGGTTGTGGGTGGCGGTGATGAGGCGCCATTCGGAGTGGCAGGCGGCTCTGCCGCGGCGTTGGAAGCGATCGAACCGTCGGTTGAACTTCGTGTGCGCGAAGACTGGCTCGACGAGTTCTTGGCGTTTTCGGTAGAGCGCCTGGCCGGGCTCGGTTGCGAGGACGCTGCGCATGAACGCGTAGGGGCCGCCGTCCCAGCCGGGCCTGGTGCCTTTGCGCTTGTCAGCATCAGGCGGAACCAACACAGGGATGCCACGAGCGGTGATCTGCTCCATCTGCTGCTGGTGCCAGTAGCCGGCGTCAGCAACGATCACGCCCGGCTGCTCGCTGATCCCGACGGCCTGGAGCTCTCGTTCGACCGCTTCGACGATCGGGCCGAGATGCCCGAAGTCTGAGCTGCCGGTGTTGATCTCCGCGGCGATCACGATCTGGTGCTCGTTGACAGCGGCCTGCGCGTTGTAGCCCTGGATGTAGCCGCGCGGCGCCTTCAAGTTCTTCGAGTCTGGATCGGTCACGTTCACCTTCCCCGCCGGTGTCGCCGGTGGCTGGTAGGGCTTCGGCGGCGATCCGAACCGGCGCCCGTCTGAGCGGCGTCCTGTCGCGCGATAGTGCTCATAGGCCTCGTTCGCGCGGCACTCCACCCACAACTGCTCCTCCAACCGGCGCTTCGCCTCCTTCACCCGCGCCGGGCGTGACTGCGGGACCGGCTTGGGGTTCGCTGCGCGTTCTGCCTCGAGGCGCTGCTTTGCCTCACGCAACCAGCGCTGGCGGCCCTCCGGGGTCGAAAGCTCCTCCGGCAGTTCATCGCCACGCCGATCCCCATAAAGCTCGTCCTCCCGGCGGTCGATCTCCGCCGCCTCCTCGAGAATCTCCCTGGCGAGCTGCTCGTAGTCGCGGTTCGCGTGATGCGACGCGTTCGCGTGCACCTTCGTCCCATCGACCGCGAGCACCCCGACCCCAGCCAGCCCGGCGTCCGCACACAACGCCAGCACCTCGCCGAACAGGCCGGCGATCGCGTCCTCGTGGCGCTGGCGAAACCTTGCGATCGTCGTGTGATCCGGGCACCGGTTCGCCGTGATCACCCGGTAAGCGACGTCTTCCACGCACTCTCGTTCGATTACCCGCGAAGAGCGCTGCCCGCGGCAATACGCGTAGAACAGCAGCGCGACCATCATCTGCGGCTCGTGCGCCGGCCGGCCAAGCCCGTCGTGGCGATAAGGCCGGTAGAACGCGTACAGATCCATCCGCTCGATCGCCGCCAACACAAACCACGCGAGGTGATTGGGCGGCAGCCAATCCCTCAGATCCGGCGGCAGCAAAAGCTCCTGATCACGATCACACGCAATGAAGTTCTGGGTCATACGAGCATCGTCTTAAACCCGCCGGACACCACCAATTACGCAACAGCCACCGCGCGGTCACGGCGTGCTGACGAGCGTGCCGACGCGCTCCCCGTTGAGGATGCGGACGATGTTCTTCTCGTCGTCCACGTTGAAGACGTGGATCGGCAGCTTGTTCTCCATGCAGAGGGTCAGCGCGGTTGCGTCCATCACCGCCAGCCGGCGCTGGATCGCCTCCATGTGCGTGATCTGCGGGATGAACTCGGCCGCGGCGTCGACCGCTGGGTCGGCGCTGTACACCCCCTCCACCCCATTCTTTGCCATCAGGATGGCGTCGGCGTGAATCTCGCTCGCCCGCAGCGCTGCCGCCGTGTCGGTCGTGAAGAACGGGTTCCCGGTGCCGGCGGCGAAGATCACGACGCGCCCCTTCTCGAGGTGGCGCATTGCGCGCCGGCGGATGTACGGCTCGGCGACCTCCTGCACGGTCATCGCGGACTGCACGCGCGTGTGGACGCCCGCCTTCTCGCACGCGTCCTGAAGTGCGAGCGCGTTCAGGACGGTGGCGAGCATCCCCATGTAGTCGCCTGTGGCGCGGTCCATGCCCTCGGCGGCGCCTTTCAGACCGCGGTAGATATTGCCGCCGCCGGGGACGATCGCGAGTTGGACGCCGGTCGCAATGCAGTCGCGCACCGCCCCCGCGATAGCCGTGACTCGCGCCGGCTCGATCCCGTACTCGAGATCGCCCATCAGCGACTCGCCGGACAGCTTGACGAGCACGCGACCGAACACGGCTGCCGCCCCCACAGTGGCTACTCGCCGACCACGAACCTGGCGAAGCGTCTGATCAGCACGTTCTCGCCCGTCTTTGCGGCAATGTCGTTCTGAAGCTCGCGGATCGTCTTGCCCTCGTGCTTGTCGGCGTTGACGTGCACCTGTTCGAGCAGCACGACCTCGGAGAGCCACTTCTGGAGCTTGCCCGCGGCGATCTTCTCGCGGATCTCGGGCGGCTTTTCTGCCGCCTCCTGCTCGAAGATCCGTAGCTCCGCTTCACGCGCCTGTGGCGGAACGTCTTCGGCGGTCAGCCATCGCGGCGCCGCCGCCGCGATGTGCGAGGCGACCTCGCGGGCGAAGACGGTGAAGTCGTCGGTTCGCGCGACGAAGTCGGTCTCGCAATCGACCTCGACGAGCACGCCGACCTTGCCGTTGTGGTGCAGGTACGCCTGCACGGTGCCTTCGGAGGCGACGCGCTCGCCGCGGTCCTCGATCCGCTTGCCGGCCTTCACGCGCAGGATCTCGATCGCCTTCTCGACGTCGCCCCCCGATTCGGTGAGGGCCTTCTTGCAGTCCATCATCCCGGCGCCGGTACGGTCGCGCAGGGCCTTCACATCGCCAGCTGAGATCGCGGTGCTAGACATTCGTGGGAGCCGCCTCCTCGTCCGCCGCCGGCTGCGCCTCGTCGCCGGCCGGCTCGGTGGCCTCGGTCGAGGGAGGCGTTGATTGGTCGGGCGCGTCATTCGCCGGCTTTGCGCCGGCGGCAGGTTTCTTGGGCGCGCGACGACGACGCTGGGGCGTGGGCTCGGGCTCGCTCGGCGCCTCGGGCGCCGCCTCTGCGGCCGGCGGCTCGGGCGGTTGCTGCTCGGGCTCGCTTGGTGTCTCGGGCGCGGCGTCGGCGGCCGGCGGCTCGGCCGGTTGCTCGGGCTCGCTTGGTGTCTCGGGCGCGGCGTCGGCGGCCGGCGGCTCGGCCGGTTGCTCGGGCTCGCTTGGTGTCTCGGGCGCGGCGTCGGCGGCCGGCGGCTCGGGCGGTTGCTCGGGCTCGCTTGGTGTCTCGGGCGCGGCGTCGGCGGCCGGCGGCTCGGGCGGCGGTGGCGTCTCGCTCGGTGGCTGGGCGGAGGTCTGTGCGACCGGCGGTTGCTCGGCAGCGGGTTGGGGCGGTGTACCTCCACCGGTTGCGCGCGCCGGCGGCTCGGAGCCGCGTGCCGGCTCCGGTGGCGGGGGCGCGGGCTGTCCTTCGGCCGTCGCGGCAGCCTCGGCGGCGGCGCGCTCTGCGGCCTCAGCGGCAGCACGCTCCTCTGCTTCGCGACGCGCACGCTCCTCAGCCTCGCGACGCGCACGCTCCTCGGCTTCGCGGCGAGCGCGCTCCTCAGCCTCCTGGCGCAGGCGCTCCTGCTCTGCGCGATAGGCGGTCGCCTCCAGCGAGACGACGTCACCGATCGCCTGCGCGATGATCGTGCACGAGCGGATCGCGTCGTCGTTGCCGGGGATCACGTAGTCGATCCCGTCCGGGTCGCAGTTGGTGTCGACGAGTCCGATGATCGGGATGCGCAGGCGCTGCGCCTCGCGAACGGCGATCGCCTCGGTCTTGAGGTCGATGATGAAGATCGCGTTCGGCGTCCCCCGCATGCCCTTGACGCCGCCGAGGTTCGCGCGAAGCTTCTCGAGGTCCGCCTCGGCCGCCATGCGCTCGCGCGTCGGGAGCAGCGCGAGCTGCCCTTCGCTCTCGTAGCGCTCGAGATCGCTGAGACGCTTGATGCGCTCGCTGATCGTCTGGTAGTTCGTCATCAGCCCACCGAGCCAGCGGTGGTTCACGTAGGGCATCCCGGATGCCTCCGCGACGCTGCGAATCGCGTCCCGCGCCTGCTTCTTGGTCCCGACGAATAGGATCGTGCCGCCGCGACGGGCGATGTCCGCTGCGAACGCCTGTGCCTGGTCGAGCAGGCGCTGCGTCGTCAGCAGGTCGATGATGTAATTGCCGTCGCGCTCGCCGAAGATGAAGCGCCGCATCTTCGGGTTCCAGCGGCGGGTCTGGTGGCCGAAGTGGACGCCGGCCTCCAGTAGGTCCTTGAGCTCAACTCGAGCCACTTCACGTCTCCCTTTTTCGGTTCTGGTCTGCCGCCTGGCCGGCCGCGGGACCCGAGCCTGGAATCTCGGGCAGGCGCGCGACCGTATGCGCCCGACGGGTCGTGGATTGTCTTCGCACCGAGGATACGCGAAAGCTCAGGCGCGCCGCGCACGCTCGAGCGCCTGCGCGAGGTCGGCGGGCAATGGTGAGTGGAACGCAAGCGGCTTGCCGGTAACGGGTTGCTCGAGCTCGAGGCGCGTCGCGTGGAGGAACTGCCGCTCGAGGCCGAAGTCGAGCGTCCCTCCGTAGTCGCGGTCCCCGCAGACCGGATGCCCGATCGCGCGAAAGTGAGCGCGGATCTGGTGCGTGCGTCCGGTCTCGAGACGCACGCGCAGCAGGCTCGAGCTGGGCAGGCTCTCCTCGAGCGTGAAATGCGTTCGCGCCTCACGCGGCGTCGCCGTCGCAATCGACATTCGGCGGCGCAGGTGCAGGTCGCGGCCGAGTGGAGCGTCGATCGTGCCTGCTCGCGCGGGCGGGCGGCCGCTGACGAGCGCGAGGTACTCACGAACGACAAGGCGAAGCGCGATCGCGCGCTTGAGCGCTCGGTGCGCCGCGTCGCTCTTCGCCACCACGAGCAGGCCCGAGGTGTCCTTGTCGAGACGGTGGACGATCCCTGGGCGCCATGCCTCACCGCCGGCCGCCCCGCGCGCGGCGAGGAGCTGCGAGAGGGTTCCGTGTGCGTGGCCGGCGGCCGGGTGGACGACGAGGCCGGCGGGCTTGTCGACAACGAGCATGTCGTCATCCTCGTAG
Organism: uncultured Solirubrobacterales bacterium; assembly: GCA_963773395.1. Lineage (GTDB taxonomy): Bacteria > Actinomycetota > Thermoleophilia > Solirubrobacterales > Solirubrobacteraceae > Palsa-513. The sequence continues at coordinate 670,556 of CAVZAY010000002.1, forward strand.
ACGATCGCGAGTGCCACGGGCTCCCCAGGCTCCGGCGGCGGCTTGGGGGGTATGTCAACAACGATCCGCTCGCCGCCCGCGAGCACGCGCGACTTCGCCGCCGCGCGCCCTGCGATGCGCACCGCTCCGAGCTCGATCCACCGCGCCGCCTGCGCGCGCGAGCCGGCGTGCGGCGCGAGATAGCGGTCGAGCCGCTGTCCTGCGGCCTCAGGTGGTGCTTCGAGTTCCACCGCGGGTGATCATCAGGACGAGCGCGATCACGCCCAGCGTGATCGAGCTGTCGGCAACATTGAACGCCGGCCAGTGCGGCAGCTTGATGAAGTCCGTCACGGCACCGAGACGCACGCGATCGATCAGGTTGCCAAGCGCCCCGCCGGCGACCATGCCGGTCGGCAACCACAGCAAGGGGCGTGTCGCGAAGCGGGCGAAGAAGCCGAGCAGGAGCGCCAGCACGGCGAGCGCAAGCAGCGTAACGACGACCACGCTGCCGCTCAGCGCGCTGAACGCCACGCCGCTGTTGGTCGTGCGGACGAGCGTCAGCACGCCGGGGACAACTGTGGTGCTGGCGCCGAACGCGAGCGAGCTGCGCAGGAACCCCTTGCTCACCTGATCGAGGACGATGACGACGGCGGCAACAATTGCGACGCGCAGCCAGCTCTCGCGTGCAGCCGGCCGCTGCTCAGCCAGCACGGATCGCATCCGTGGCCAGCGATCCGGCCAGGAGTACCGCGGCAATCGCGATGATCGGGCTCAGGTCGAACCCGCCCATCGGTGGCAGGATCCGCCGGCACAGGCGCAAGAGCGGCTCGCTCACCTCCCGCAGGAAGCTCAGCACCACATCGGTCCCGCGCGAATACGGGATGCGCAGTCCGAACGAGAAGAAAAGGCTCGAGATGACGTAGGCGATGATCGCAACGGTGTAGACCCAGGCGAGGTCGTGGACGAACTCTGCCGCATGAGACTGGAGGCTCGAAAGCGCGAGGATCATCGCGCGCTGCCGACGACCGCCGCGGCCGCGTCGCTGAACGCACTGCGCAAGCCCGCCCGCTCGAGCACGCGCAGGCCGCGTGCCGTCATCCCCCCGGGCGAGGTGACTTCGCGTCGCACCGCGAGCGTGTCCATCCCGCGCGCCTCGAGCACGGCCGCGGCGCCCGAGATCGCGGCCCCCACGAGCGTGGCCGCCTGATCGGCTGGTATCCCCTGCGCCACAGCCGCATCGACCCAGGCTTCGGCGATCAACGCAACATACGCCGGCGCCACGCCGCTGACGGCCGTGGCCGCGTCAATCAAACGCTCCGGCAGCCGCATGACGAGCCCGACCCGGGCGAGCAGCTCGTCGAGCCCCTCGGCGCCGCATACGCAGGTGACGCCCTTGCGCAGGGCGACGGCGGTATTCGGCATCGCGCGCGTCACCGTGGCACCGGGCAGGGCGGCTTCGACGTCTGCGATCGCGACGCCGCCGAGCAGGGATAGGACAATCCTCGCGCCCTGTAGCTCCCTTGCGACATGGGCGAGCTGGGCGGGCTTGTGCGCGAGCACGACGACGTCGGCCTGCGCAACCAGCTCCTTGTTGCTGGCGACGGCGCTGCCGCCGAGCTCGGCCGCGAGTGCAGCCGCGCGGCCGGAGCCGCCGTCGCTGAAGAGCGCGCGATCGCCAAGCCCCACCGCGAGTGCGCGGGCGATGTTCCCCGAGCCGACGAAACCGAGTGTCCGCACAGCGCAAGGCTACCTCGCATGCTCCCGCTCCTGCCCTATAGACGCCAGCACGACGGCCGATAACCCACCGTGGGCAACGAGGCGCACGCGGAGGGCCTGTGGAAGCGCTGACTGAACGCGACATGATCGAGCTTCAAAGCCCGGCCGCCGCCCGCGCGAGCGGACCGAGCTACGCGCTGCGCGGGGTCTACGCCTGCCTGGTCACCGTCCTGGCCGCGTATGCGACATCGCTGATCGTTCGCGGCCCCGGCGGACCCACTTACACCGCGCTCGACGGTTGGGGCGTAGCGGGCTTCGAGCTTACCGCCAGCGTCTTGATCCTGGTCCGCGGGGTGCGCCATCCGCGCGACCGGCCATACACGCGCTTGCTTGGCATCGGCGCTGCATCATGGGCGCTCGGCGACTTCGCGATGACCTACGAGACGCTCGGTGGCCATACCGCGCCGACGCTATCGGTCGCCAACTTCCTGTGGGCCGGCTTCTTCCCGTTCGCCTACCTCGCCGTCATGGTCCTGATGCGCCGCGACGTGCGCACGTTCACCGCTGCGAACTATCTGGACGGCGTCATCGCGACGCTCGCGATCGCCTGCCTGATCGTCGCGTTTGCGTTCCGTCCGATCGCCGCAGCTGCCGGCGCCGGCAACGAGTTCGCCGCGGTCAACCTCGTCTATCCGCTCAGTGACGTCTTGCTCACCGGGCTGACGATCGGCGGCATCCTGCTGCTGCCGCGCGGGGCACGTGCGCGCTGGTACATGATCGGGACCGCCGGCATCGTGAACGCCGCCGGTGACACCGCCGCGCTCTTCCCCAGCCTGACCGCCAGCCAGGTCGGCTGGTTCTTGAACGCGATCGCCTGGCCCACATCGCTCCTTGTGATCGCGGGCGCCGTCTGGCTGACGCGCGATCCGCGCGTGCCGGCGCGCGAGCAAACGGCCTCGGGCTTTCGCATCCCGGCGTACGCAGCGAGCGTCGCCATCGCGATCCTCGTCTACAGCATCGTGCACCCCAGTCAGGCCGCGCTCGTCTTCATCGCGCTCACCTTGGCTACAGCCGGCATCCGCTTCGTCCTGGCGCTGCACCGCATGAACGCGATCAACGAACAGCGCCACCGCGAGCTCGAGGCTGCCGCGCAGGCAGAGCACGACTCCAAGCACGTCCTCCAGCGCGCCGTCGAGAGCTACGCGGCGTTCGCGGTGCGCGTCGCCGAGGGCGATCTCACGGCGAAGGTCGCCGTCGACGAGGACCCGGAGCTCGGGAGCCTCGCCGAGAGCCTCAACACCATGGTCTCAGGGCTGGCTGAGATCTCGACCGAGATTCAGACCGGCGTGCACGACATCGCCGCCTCGACAGCCCAAATTCTCGGGTCAGTCACTACGCATACGAACGGCGCGAGCCGGCAGTCAAGCGCGATCAGCGAAGCGACTGCCACCGTCAACGAGCTGCGGATGGCAGCCGACGACAGCTCCGCTCGCGCGCGTGACGTCGCATCGAAAGCCGCCAACTCGGCGCGCGTGAGCGACGAGGGAACCGAGGCCGTGGCCGCGCTGGCCGAGGCGATGCGCGAAATCGGCGAGCGCACCGCTGACATTCGCCAGGAGCTCGTCATGCTCTCGGACCGCGCGCAGCAGATCGGCGTCATCACGGAGACGGTCAGCGAGCTCTCGTCACGTTCGAAGCTGCTCGCCCTCAACGCGACGATCGAAGCCGCGCGCGCCGGCGAGCACGGCCGCGGCTTCGCCGTCGTCGCAGATCAGGTCAGGGACCTGGCCGACCAGTCGCAGGCGGCGACGGCCCGCGTCGAGACCATCCTCGACGAGGTGCGCCAAGCGACGAGAGCGTCTGTCGCGGCAAGCGAACATGGTGCCGAGGTCGTCGAGCGCGCACTCGATTTGACCACGCGCGCCGACGAGCGGATTCGCAACCTGGCGCGAACGATCCGCGACGCGTCCGACGCGGCCGAGCAGATCGCGTCGTCGGCCGAGTTCCAGAGCCTGAGCATGGATCAGATTGCCGAGGCGATGGCGAGCATCGAGGACGACACGGTTCAGTTCGTGGCCGGCGCGCAGTCCTCCGAAGCGGCGGCACAGCGACTCACGGAGTTGTCCGACAAGCTTTCGACGCTCAGCGATCGCTACCGCGTCTCCGCGGCAGCGTAGCCTCGCGCGCTAGGCCTGGTTGAAGAAGCCCTTCTCGATCAACCGCGCGCGCTCTTCAGCTGAGAGCTCGACGTTGCGCGGGGTCAGCATGAAGACCTTGTCGGCGATGCGCTGCATGCCCCCGTCGAGGGCGTATGTGAGGCCGCTCGCAAAGTCGATCATGCGCTTTGCGAGGTCGTGGTCAGCCTCCTGCAGATTGATGATCACGGGGACGTCGCGCTTGAACTTGTCCGCGACCTGCTGCGCGTCATTGAACGACTTCGGGTGCACGACGTGGACCTGGAAATCGCGCCCATTGCCGGTGCGCCCGCCCGGGACGGAGCGCAGCACCGTGTGCTGGCGCCCGCGCGGCTGCTCGTCGGCGAAGATCTCGTCGATGTCGTCGCCGCGGCGCCGCGAGGCGAGGCGACGCACGTTCGCGCGCTCCCGGTAGCGGTCCTCGAGCGCGAGCTCAGGTCCCGTGTCCGGGTCGTAGTCCTCGTCGTCGTACTCCTCAGCAAGGCCGAAGTAGACGAGCGTCCGATGCCATGAGTCCTTTAGCGCCATGCCTGTCTTTTCGCGCGCACCAGCCAAAATCCCTGCTGGAGCGAAAAACAACTTTAGCGCCCATTTGCCCTCATCGGTATAGCCTCGTGCCGAGTCGCACAAATGTTGCACCGGCTTCGATGGCGACGATGAAGTCCTGGCTCGTGCCTGCCGAGACGTGCTCGAGGCCGCTCTCGCGTGCCAGGTGCGCGAGCTCCTCGAAATACGGCCGGCTTCGCTCCGGGTCATCCGTCTGCGGCGGCATCGTCATCAGCCCGGCCACGCGGACCGGGCTGAGTGCGATGAACGCGCCGAGCGCTGCCGGCGCGATACCGGCCTTGCCCGCCTCGCCGGCGACGTTCACCTCGACCAGGATCTCGAGGCCGGTGCGGGAGTGACGGCCGAGCTCGCGCAGCACCGACTCGCTCGCAACGGAGTGGATCAGCTCCACGTGCGGCGCGATCAGCTTGACCTTGCGCGACTGCAGCGCGCCGATGAAATGCCAGCGCAAGCGTCCAGCGGCGACAGGGACCTTCTCGACGAGCGCCTGTGCGCGGTTCTCGCCGACGATCGCCACGCCGGCATCGGCGAGAACCGCAAGCTCGGGTGCAGCCAGGTACTTGACCGCCGCGACGATCTCGACGTCTCCCGGGTCGCGTCCGGCACGCGCGGCCGCGGCGGCAATCTCCGCCCGAACCTCGGCGAGGTTCGCGCGCACCCGTGCAACGCTCAGCGAAGCCATCCGAGCCCTGCCTGGCGCCCTGTCTGCGGCCCATCGCGCCGGTGCGAGAAGAGCTGCCCGGCAGGCGCGCAGATCGTGCAGACGTCGACGTTGCCGGAGCAAGCGACGCCGACCTCGTTGAGCTTGGCGGCGGCGACGGCGCGCAGGTCGAGCAACGCCCCGCGGCTTGCGTTGTAGCGCGCGAAGGCGCCGTGAACCTCCGGGCCGGCCACGTAGCAGCAGCCGCCGGCCCCGGGACCGATCGCTGCATCCTTCGGGTCGGTGAGCTCGCGCAGGCTCGCCACCGCGGCTTCGATCACGCCCGCCGCGAGCCCGCGCCAGCCGGCGTGGATCACGGCAAGCGCGCCGGGCCCCGCGACCACGATCGGGAGGCAGTCGGCGACGTGCACGGCGACCGCCGCGTCGGGCTCGGTGCAGATGAGGGCGTCAGCCTCCCACGTGCCGACGCTGTAGCCGCTCGCCGCGCGCGCCGTTGCCACCGCGCAACCGTGCACCTGCGCCGGCACGCTGACTGCGCGCAGCCCGAGCGACGCGAGCAGGCTCGCGCGACTGTGCTCCACCTGCGGAGAGGGATCGCCCTGCGTGCGTCCGAGATCGCCGTCAGCGACCCCCGTGAACACGGCGGTCGCGTGCGTCAACTCGACCGTGAACCTCACGCCTCACCTGCGAGTGCGCTGGCGAGCTCAGCCTCACGCCCCTCGGTGATCTCGCCGTCGAGCTTGTGGCGGAGCGTGCGCTCGAGCCGCGCACCGAGCTCGGGGCCCGCCGGCACGCCGGCAGCGAGCAGGTCGTCGCCGCCGATCTCGAGCTTCACGTGGCGCAGCTCGACAATCCACCGCCGCGCTTGGTCAACAGCACCGACGGCGCCGGCGATCGCGACCGCCTCGACCGGAACGCCGCGCAGCGCGTCGCGAAGCTCGCTCGGCCGGCGCGCCGCGACCGCGGCGGCGGCGTGCAGCGGCGCGTCCTCGGCGCTGCGGATGACGGCGCGCTCACGCGCGGTCAGCTCGAGGGAGTCAAGCCACGCGGCGGGAGCTTCGCGTGCGACCGCGGCAAGGATCACGAGCGAGCGCTCGGCATCGGCCGGGGCGAGGGCGAGTGCGCGAGCGACCAGCGAGCGGTCGACGCTGAGCGGGAGCCTCGCGGCGACCGTGGCGAGCGGCGCAAGTGGGTCCGGCTCCTCGAGCATCAGGCGTAGCTCGCCGCCGATCCGAGCGCCGCTCACCGTGTCGAGGCTCGCCTCTGAAGCCAGGCGCGCGGTGTTGGGGTCGACATCAAAGCCGAGCCTCGCGTGGTAGCGCGCGAGGCGCAGGACGCGGGTTGGGTCGTCGATGAAGCTGCGGTCGTGGAAGACGCGCAGGCGGCGCGCGCCCAGGTCTTCGAGCGCGTGCTCAGGCGCGCGCAGCTTCACATCGTCGAGCGTCACGGCAAGCGCGTTCACGGTGAAGTCGCGCCGCGGCAGGTCCTCCTCGAGGCTCGCCGGCTCAACCAGCGGCAGCGCGCCCGGATGCGGGTAGCGCTCGCGGCGGGCCTGGGTGAGCTCGATCTCGAGCCCGTCGCGCGAGACGTGGCTCGCAAGAAACGCCGCATGATGGGTCACGTTGCCGCCGATCTGCTCAGCCAGCGGACGCACGTCTCCCTCAACCACGAGGTCTATCTCGCGCGGATCGCGACCGAGCAGCACGTCGCGAACGAAGCCACCGACCACCGCGATCCGGGGACCGCGCAGCGCGAGTACGGCCGCGCCGCCGAGGCGCGCCGAGAGCGCGTCGATCACGACCTGCGCCTCCATGACCTTCAGTGTTGCGTGATGCGGACCGGAATGCCGGCCGATGCGATGTGCTGCTTTGCCTCCGCGAGCGTGTAGGTGCCGTAGTGGAAGATCGATGCGGCGAGCACGGCGTCGGCGCCTGCCTCGAGCGCAGCGACGAGGTGGTCGAGCGTGCCCGCGCCGCCCGAGGCGATCACGGGTACGCCCACAGCCTCGCTGACCGCACCCGTCAGCGCCAGGTCGTAACCATCGGTCGTGCCATCGCGATCCATGCTCGTCAGCAGGATCTCCCCCGCCCCGCGCTCGACGCCTTCGCGCACCCATGCAAGCACGTCGCGCGCGACCGCTTCGCGCCCGCCGCGGACGTGGACCTGCCAGCGCTCCGGGCCGGCCACCTTCGCGTCGATTGCGAGGACAACGCACTGCGCGCCGAACTGGCGCGCGAGCTCCTCGATCAGCTCCGGCCGCGCCACGGCGGCGCTGTTGACCGAGACCTTGTCCGCTCCGGCATCCAGAACCGCCTGCGCATCGGTCACCGAGCGGATGCCCCCGCCGATCGTAAACGGGATGAAGACCTCGTCGGCGGTGCGCCGCGCGAGGTCGACGATCGTCGAGCGGCGCTCGTGTGTCGCGGTGATGTCCAGGAACACGAGCTCGTCCGCGCCTGCCTGGTCGTAGAAGGCCGCGAGCTCGATCGGGTCACCGGCCTCGCGCAGCTCGAGAAAGCGCGTGCCCTTGACAACGCGGCCGGCGTCCACGTCGAGGCAGGGGATCACGCGCTTCAGCTGCACAGCGCCGCCACTGCCTGCCCGAGCGTGAAGCGCTGCTCGTAGAGCGCCTTGCCGATGATGACGCCCGCCAGGCGCGGGTGACCGAGCTCCACGAGCGCGCGCAGGTCATCGAGCTCACCGATCCCGCCTGCATACAGCAGATCGCCGCCGATCACCTCGGCGATCTCACGCACGGCCGCGAGGTTGGGGCCCGCGAGCGTCCCGTCACGCTCTACGTCCGTGTAGATGAAGTGCGTCACGCCGCGCGCGACGAGCTCCGCTACGGCGGTGGCGGTCGGCGTCGTCGAGGTCTCGAGCCAGCCCTGCTTCGCCACGAGCCCGCTACGCGCGTCGACCGAGACCGTGACGCGCTCGGGGCCGTAGTGCGCCAGTGCGTGCTCGAGCAGGCGCGACCCGTCGAAAGCGGCGGTGCCGATGATCATGCGATGCACACCCGTAGCAGCGGCGGCATCGACCGCCTCGCTCGAGCGCAGCCCGCCGCCGAGCTGGACGAAGAGGCCCGTCTCGGCGACGATCTTGCGCACGCTCGGGAGGTTGACCGGCTCGCCGTGGCGGGCCCCGTCGAGGTCGACGATGTGCAGCTGCTCGGCGCCCTGCTCAGCCCAGGCGCGAGCGGCATCCAGCGGCGCGCTCGCGTAGGTCGTGCTGCGCGCGAAGTCGCCCTGCGCGAGGCGCACGACATGTCCGTCGAGGATGTCGACTGCCGGGTAGGCCCGCATCAGGCGGTGACGCAGCTCGAGACGAAGTTCGCAAGCAGCGCGAGCCCATCGAGCGATGACTTCTCGGGGTGAAACTGCAGGCCGACAAAGGAGTCGCGAGCGACAGCGGTCACGAAGCGTTGTCCGTACTCGGCTTCGCCCAGCACGTCCGCCTCGGAGCTCGGCCGGCACGCGTAGCTGTGCACGTGGTAGTACGAGACGTCGTGGGCGACCCCGTCGAGCAATCGCGCGTCGCCCAGCCAGCTGACAGTGCTCCAGCCGATGTGTGGGAGCTTCAACCCGTGCGTGTCCAACTCGACGACCTCGCCCGGGACGACCCCGAGGCCGTCCGCGCCGCCGTGCTCGCTCGAGCCCTCGAAGAAGAGTTGCATGCCGAGGCAGATACCGAGTATCGGGACGCCGGCGGCGGCACGCTCGATCAGGAACGAGTCGAGGCCGAGTGCGCGCAGGCGCTCCATCGCGCGCGGGAACGCACCGACACCCGGCACCACCAGCGCGTCGCACGCGGCAAGCGTCTGCGCCTGCGCGGAGACCGTCACGCGCGCGCCGACGTGCTCGAGGGCCTTCTCGACCGAGCGGCGGTTGCCCATTCCGTAGTCGACGACGCCGACCGCGGTCCCATCGTGCGAGACCCGTCGCGGGCGAAGCCCGCCATAAATCATCTAAAGCACGCCTTTGGTGCTCGGCACGCCGGTCTCCGTCGGGTCGAGCGCGACCGCAGCTCGCAGTGCGCGCGCGAAGGCCTTGAACGCGGCCTCGATCATGTGGTGGGCGTTGCCGGGCGCCTCGAGCTCGATGTGGATCGTCAGCTTGGCGTTATTTGCCAGGGCGCGGAAGAACTCCTCGAGCAGCTCGTGGTCAAAGCCGCCCGTGGTGCCGGGCGGGAGCTCCCCGGTCAGGGCGAGGTAGGGCCGGCCGGAGATGTCGATCGCGCAGAGCGCGCGCGCCTCGTCCATCGGGACGATCGCGTGGCCGTAGCGAAAGATGCCGGCACGGTCGGCGAGCGCCTGATCGAGCGCCTGGCCGAGGACGATCGCGGTGTCCTCGACCGTGTGGTGGCCGCCCGTCTCGAGGTCACCGCTAACCGCGACGTCGAGGTCGAGGCGACCGTGACGCGCGAGCAGGTCGAGCATGTGGTCGAGGAAGCCAACCCCGGTCTCGCGCGTGCCGGCGCCCGTGCCGTCGAGCACCAGCGAGACGCGCACGTTGGTCTCGCGCGTCGCCCGATCGATCTCAGCCTTGCGGCTCATCCTGGGGATTGTCCCGGATGTCGGGCAGGCGCGCTCGCATCGACTCGGCGTGCATGCGAAAGCCCTCGGCCTCCGCGATCGCGGTTCCGGCCGCCACGAGCCCGGGCAGCGACTCAGGCGTGATGCGAACCTCGGCGAGCGTGCGGCGGAAATGGTGCGGGCGCAGACCCGACGCGAAGCGCGCCGAACCGCCCGTCGGCAGGATGTGGTTGGAGCCGGCGACGTAGTCGCCGAACGCGGTCGCGCTCGGCCAGCCGACGAACAGGCAACCCGCGTTGCGAACCTCTGGTGCGAGCGCTTCGCATTCCGGCCCGATGAGCTCCAGGTGCTCGGCCGCGTACGCGTTGGCGAGCTCGAGGCCGTCCCAGGCCGAGCCGAGCTCGATCAGCACGCAGGTCGCCTCGCTCGTGAGCTTGCGGGCCCGCTCGATCGCCTCGAGATCGGACTGGAGGGCGTCGAGCAGCGCTGCGTCCGGCGCGGCGGCGATCACCGGGGTCGCGGCTCCGTGCTCAGCCTGAGCGAGCAGGTCGAGCGCGACCAGGCGGATCGAGCCGGCGTCTGGCGCGTCGAACAGCACGAGCAGGTCGCTCGGTCCGGCGAACCCGTCGATGCCGACCCGATCGCAGAGCAAGCGCTTGGCTTCCTGCACGTAGAGATTGCCGGGACCGACGATTACATCGACCGGCTTCACCGTAGCGGTCCCGAGGGCGAGCGCGGCGATCCCCTGAGCGCCGCCCGCGCGGTACACCTGTTCGATGCCGGTCAGCGAGCAGGCCGCAAGCAAGACCAGGTCAACCGGGGGCGGTGTGCAGACGACGATGTCGCGAACGCCCGCTGCGCGCGCGGTGACGACGCCCATGACGACCGTACTCGGGTAGGGCGCCGCGCCACCGGGCACATAGACGGCTGCACGGTCGACCGGCAGCTCGCGGAGGAGCACCCGGTGCCCCTGCGACAGCGGGATCTCGTGCTCTTCGCGCGGTGCGCCGCCCCAGCCGACCGCCGCAACGTTCGCGATCGCGACCTCGAGGCCCGCACGAACCTCCGGCGCAAGGCCGGCGGCGGCCGCCGTCAGCTCCGCTGCACTTACCCAGGGCTCGGGCGCCGGGGACTCGTCGAAGCGCTCCGTGTACTCGCGCACCGCCTCGTCGCCGCGCTCCGCGACGGCGCCGATGATCTCGGCGACGGCGGCGCTGACGTCCGCGCCCTGGGGCACGAGCCCGCGAATCCGGGGGACGAGCTCGGCGCCGCCCTGCAGGCGCTCATAGCGCACCGGCACGCTCCAGCAGATCGTCGATCGCCGCCGCCTTCAGCTTGTGCGCGACGGGGTTTGCGATCAGCCGTGCCGTCGACTCGGCAATCTCCTCGCGGACGACGAGGTGGTTCTCGCGCAGCGTCGTCCCCGTGGCGGTGAGGTCAACGATCGCCTCGACGAGGCCGGTGAGGGGTGCGAGCTCGACCGAGCCCTTGACCTCGATTATCTCCGCCTGGCGGCCGGTGTCATCGAAGTAGCGCGCGGCGACGCGCGGGTACTTCGTCGCGACCCGGATGACCCCGAGGCGCCGCAACGCCGCGCTGGCCGGGTCCGGCCCGTCAAGCGTTGCCATCACCATGCGGCAGCGTCCGTAGCCGAGGTCGCGCAGCTCGTACACGTCGCGTCCACCGCTGCTGATGGCGGCGTCGGTCTGCTCCATCAGGACGTCCTTGCCGGTGATCCCGAGGTCGGCCGCCCCCGCGGCGACATAGGTCGGGACGTCCGATGGTCGCATCGTGATCAGCCCGACGTCGCTGAACAGCAGCTTGCGATCGTTCGCGCGGACCTCGTCGGTGCGAACGCCAAGGCCGTCGAGCCAGTCGAGCGTCTCGGCGAACAATGCGCCGCGCGGTATCGCGATGACCAGACGCTCGCCGTTCACAGCCGCTCCTCCGCAGCGAGCGCAATGTGCAGCCGGTCGACGCCGATCGCGAAGCCCACCGCAGGCAGGCTGTGCCCGAACTCGCCGAGAAGGTTGTCGTAGCGTCCGCCACCCCCGAGCGGCATTCCCAGGGCCGGGTCGTACACCTCGAACACCGCGCCGGTGTAATAGCCGGGGGCGCGCGAGAGGCCGAGGTCGAAGATCACGCGCTCGGCGACCTCCGGCTCAAGCAGTCCGTGAATCGCCCGCAGCCCGGCAACCGCGTCGGCGACGGGGCCTGCCGGACCGTGCAACACGTCCCCACCGCCGCGCTGCTGGGGCACCTCGAGCAGCAGCTTGATCGCTTCCTCGCCGAGCTCGAGCTCGCGCAGGCCGTGCTCGAGTCCCACGAAGTCCCCGCGCGCGAGCTCCGCGAGCAGCGCGTCGCGCTTGTCGTGCGCAACGCCGAGCGAGTCGAGCAAGGCCGGGTAGAGCGTCGCGTCGCCGAGCCCCACGCGATAACGACGCAGCCCGGCGGCGTCGAGTGCATGGCAGAGCACGGTCAAGGCCTCCGCGGTCCCTCCCGGCGCCGGCGCTCCGATCAGCTCGACGCCGGCCTGGAGAAATTCGCGCGGCTGGCCCCGTGCGGGGCGCACGCCGCGATAGGAGTGCGCGAAATAGCAGAAGCGATGCGGCGGCTCGGCGCTCGCGTAGCGGGTCGCGACGACTCGCGCGATCGGCACCGTCATGTCCGATCGCAGCACCAGCACGCTGCCGTTCTCGTCAAAGACGCGGTAGGCGGGTCGCAGCCCGCCGTTCGCCCGGCCGATCACCGTCTCGTACTCGAGTGCGGGCGTGTAGATCTCGCCGTAGCCGGCCGCACCGAAGACCTCGCGGATCGCCTCGGTGATCGCGCGCAGCTCGCGCATCTCGTCGGGCAGCACGTCGCGCGTGCCGCTGGGAATCGGGTGAATCATCGGGCCTGGAAGGTACGGATTGCGGCGCGTCGATGCGGTCCCGGCGCGCGCGGCCCCCCCTACGCGTCAAGCCTGCGGGCGCGGCCATGCAAGCATGACGCCGTCACCGATCGTCAGCAGGACGTTGCTCGTTCGCTCGTCGGCCTGCACGCGCTCGGTGAACTCGCGCATGCCCCGTGTGCCGCGGTCGTTGTTGCGCTCGTCGAGCACGGCGCCACCGCGAAACAGGTTGTCGGCGACGATCACGCCACGCGTCGCGAGCATCGGTACCACCGCCTCGTAGTACAACGGGTATTCCGGCTTGTAGGCGTCGATGTAGACGAGGTCGAACGGTCCCTCGAGCGTTGGCAGGATCGTGATCGCGTCGCCGACGACCAGATCGATCCGCTCGGCGTAGCCACTCTGCTCGATGTGCCGGCGAGCGATCTCAACATGCTCGGGGTCTCGCTCGAGCGTGACCAGGCGACCGAGGGGTCCCATCGCCCGGGCAATCGCGACGGCACCGGCGCCGGTAAAGGAGCCGATCTCCAGGGCCGTGCGCGCCCCGCCGACGGCAATCAGGGCCTCGAGCAGCCTGATCTCCGCGAGACCGCTCATCATCTGCGGGGAGGGCATGTTGGCCAGCGTCCACTGCGCGATCTGCTCCAGCTCGTCCGGGAGCTCTGAGGTGTGGGCGAGCGCGTGGCGCTCCGCAGCCGGAGAGATCAGTCCTGCCATCTTGGTTTCAGCCTAGCGCCCGCGCGGACTGTCATCCCGCCGACGCGAGCCTGCTACGCCCCGCCGTAAGTCACGACGAGATCGGTCGCGACGCCCACGAGAAAGCCGAATGCGAGTGCGTAGAGCCCGAGCGTGCGATGCCCGTGCCGGCGGACCGCGGTCCAGATCTCGCCGACGACGTACACGGACGGCGCGGGCCGGCGCCTGCGAAGCGGTCAGCCCGCCTGTGCGGCCGCCGGACGATCGCGCTGCTCGGGCGGCGCGACGGACCGCTCGGCCGCCGGCTCCCCGGCGCGGCGCGGGCGGCGCACACGCACATGCTCGGCCAATAGGTAAGAGCCGCCGACGAGCAGCACAGCACCGAGTTGGGCGACGATCGTCTCAACGTTCGGGAAGATCGAGAGCCACTGGCCGAGCCAGCCCGGAACGTGGACGCCGATCGGCGTGCTGCCGAGCCAGCCGGCCAGCTGCATCTCGTTGACCTCCTCGCCCACCATCACGAACAGGACCACGCAGAGCATCACGCCGGTGATGATCAGCAGCCGTCGATAAGGCAGCTTCTGGTGCAGGCCGAACGTCAAGACCCCGACCGCCGCGGTGAACAGCAGACCGAGGAGCGCCCCCTCGAGCACGACCATTCCACCTGAGCTCACGCGGATTGTCTGCAGGAACACGACGATCTCGAAGCCCTCCCGGTAGACCGAGCTGAACCCGAGTAACGCGAACCCGAGCATCAGCCGGCGCGCCTTGCCGTCGCCCGCCGAGGCGAAGAGACCGCGTCTGCGCTTGTGATGGTGCTGGATCCAGCCGGTCCAATAGACACGGTGAAAGAACCAATTCATCACGACGAGCAAGACGATGATCGCGGGGATGCCGGTTGCCGCCTGCAGCGTCAGGCCACTGCCGCCGAGTTGACCGATCAGCCAGACCGCGACGAACCAGGTGCCGAGTGTCGCGAGCACGGCGAGCGACCCGCCCGCCGCGACCGGGCGCCGGTACGCCTTGTTGGCGCCGAGAAAGCTCGCCAAGACCGCGGCGAGCACGAGGATCGTCTCGAGCCCCTCGCGGAAGACCAAGACCGCTGTGTCGAGGATCGCAGTCGTGTGACTCAGATGCGTTCCGGGGGCACCGGGCGTCGGCGTGCCGCCCTTCGCATGGATTCCGAGGATCACGGCGACAACGCCGACCGCGAGCACCACGAGAGTCCACAGGTACACGTAGGGGTTGCGCCCACCGGCGCGCTCCCCGGCTGAGCTGTCCGGCATCCTGCTACGCGCCGCCGTAAGTCACGACCAGATCGGTCGCGATGCCGGCGAGAAACCCGAGGGCGAGCGCGTAAAGCCCGAGCGTTCGATGCCCGTGCCGGCGGACCGCGGTCCAGATCTCGCCGACGACGTACAGGATCGCACCGCCCGCGAGCGCGTAGAAGCAAAGCTCGAGGGCGCTCGAATGGACCTGGTAGCCGACGATCGTGCCGAGGAATGTAGGCCCGCCACCGACGAGACCGGCGAGACCGAGCCAGGCCCACGACGGACGCACCCCGCCGAGCGGTCCGACGATCCCGAACCCCTCCGTCGCGTTGTGCAGCCCGAAGCCGATGATCAGCACGGTTGCGAGGCCGATCGCGCCCGTCTTGGCCGCGACGCCGATCGCGAGACCCTCGGCGAAGTTGTGCAGCCCGATCGCGAGCGCAATCGTCATCCCGGTTTGCAGCGCGCGGCGCTGGGCGTCAGCAGCCGCGCTCGAGTACTGCGAGAGCTCCACCGCGCTGAGCGCGGCATCGGGGCTGCCGCCGGCAATCGGCGGGAGCGCCCGCGCGCGGCGATGCAGCGGCCGTTCGATCGCCGCGATGCCGACCGTCCCGACGGTGAATCCGACCGCGAGCAGCGCGAACAGCCCGAGCACGTGGCCGATCGCCGTGTGACCGGCCTTGAAGCTCGCCAGGGAGCTGGCGATGATCGCCTCACCGTGGTTCGTGACGTCCATGAAGATGAACGCGAGGATCCCCACCGAGAACATCGCGAGCGCGACGCGCAAACGGTCGTCGACCGCATGCAAGCGTCCGATCGGGAGCCCGATATAGATCGTGAACCCAGCGATCGCTCCCAGCAGCACTGTCTCAGCGAAGCCCAACTTCGATTGCCTCCCGCAGCCGTCTTAGGGCACCCTAACACATCTATTCCGCCCCCACAGGTCGGGAAAGGGCTGTGTGGGCGGCTGCGGTGCGGCCTTGGGGTCAGGCGCAGCCGACGAGCGCAGCGTGAGCGGCCGCCCGATGTTCGCGGCGGCCGGCTATAGAGCGAGGATCGGCTCGGCTGGGACGCGCTCGATCTGGGCACCGAGCTCGCGCAGGCGCTCGTCGATGCGCTCGTAGCCGCGGTCGATCTGCGCTACGCCGCCGATCTCGCTGCGGCCTTCAGCACACAGCGCGGCGATCAGCATCGCCATGCCGGCGCGGATGTCGGGCGACTCGAGGCGCGAGCCGCGCAGGCGCCGCGGCCCGGTGACGATCGCGCGGTGCGGGTCGCAGGGGACGATGTCGGCGCCCATCGCCGCGAGCTTGTCGGTGAAGATGAGGCGACTCTCGAACATCCACTCGTGCACGAGGACCGAGCCCTCGGCTTGGGTTGCCATCGCGACTGCGATGCTCGTCAGGTCGGCTGGGAACGCGGGCCAGGGGCCGTCCATCACGCGCCGCTTGTAGTCCCCGACATCGGGCTTGACCACGAGACGCTGCCCGCCGGGCACGATCACGTCGTTCCCGTCAAGCTCTGTCCGCAGCCCGAGGTGCCCGAAGACCATGCGGATCATCCTTAGGTCGCTGGGGATCGTATCCTTGATCCGTAGCTCTCCTCCGGTCACGCCGGCGAGCGCCATGAAGCTCCCGCTCTCGATGTGGTCGGGCGCGATCGCGTGGTGCGCTCCGCCGAGCCGGCCCTGTCCATGCACGGTCAGCATGTTCGAGCCGATCCCCTCGATCCGCGCGCCCATCTTGCCGAGCAACCGCGCGAGGTCCTGCACGTGGGGCTCGCAGGCCGCGTTCGTGATGGTCGTCACCCCGGGGGTCAGCGCCGCCGCCATGAGCGCGTTCTCGGTCGCCATCACCGACGGCTCGTCCATGAAGACGTCGCCGGCGCGCAGGCCCTGCGGCGCCTCGAGCAGGAAGCCTCCGTCGTACGAGCAGCGCGCTCCCAGCTCGCGAAACGCGTCGATGTGCGGATCGAGCCGGCGGCGGCCGATCACGTCGCCGCCGGGTGGCGGCATCTCGGCGCGGCCGAAGCGTGCCAGCAGCGGCCCCGCGAGCAGGAACGACGCGCGAATCTCGTCGCTTGCGTCGGCATCGAGCGGAGTGCTCTCGACATCGGCGCCGCAAAGGGAAAGGTCGTTCTCGCCATGCCACTGCACGCGGACGCCGATCCCCTCGAGCAGCGTCACCATCGACTCCACGTCGCGGATTCGCGGCACGTTGGCGAGCTCGAGCACGCCGTCGGTCAGCACCGACGCGGCGAGGATCGGCAGCGCCGCGTTCTTGTTGCCCGCCGGGACCACAGTCCCGCTCAACGGCGCGCCGCCGGTGATGATGAACCGCTCCATGGTCTTGACGATCGCATCGCTGCGAGCGCTGCGCAAGCGTAACAAGCGTCCGCCCGCAAGTTCCGTTGCAGCCGGCGGATATCGGTTTTGCCTGTGTTGGCGCGCGATTCCGTGCTTTGGTGCCGAGCTCGCGAGGCGCTCCACGGACGCTCATGCTCGATCCGTCCGGGCACCCTCCTACCTTACGAACACATGTTCTGGCGCTCCCCTCACACCTCGACTGGCGCCGTACGTAGCGCGCTCGACCTGGTTCGCGTTTCGTTGCTGCTCGATCCCACGCCCTATGACTGGGCGGTGGAGCTCGACTGGCCCGACGAGCCCGTCGTGTCGCGCGCGCTCGTGCCGCTACCGCTCACGAACGCGTCGCACCGGTCAGCCGCCCGGCTGGTGCCTTCGCGCTCGCGCGCGGGTGCGGTTCCCGAGCGTCCGCAGCATTGCCTGTCCCCTGTGGGCCAGGCCTCGCCGCAGGTCTGTTCACGATCGCATGGCCGCGGGCTGGACCCCCCTTTGCGGGGGGCAGGCAAGCACGCGGCTGATCGCTGAGGCTGGGAGGCTGGCCGCGGCACCGCCCGCGCCGGGGCCTGAAGGGGCCCCGGCGATTCGGGCTGTCACGTTTCTGGTGGGATCGGTGTCAGACGGGTAGCTGCCCACCACAAGCCCATCAGGAGGATCAGCCATGCAACCACGAATCGAGAGTCCGGCACGGCTTCCCGGTGTCATGCAGGCCCTGGGTCGCCTTGCGGCGCCGGCGCAAGAGGCCGGCATTCCCGACGCCACGCGGCAGCTCGTCGTCTTGCGCGCCAGCCAGATCAACGGCTGCAGCATCTGTGTCGACATGCATTCGCGTGAGCTCGTCGCAGCCGGGGAGCGCAGCGAGCGAATCTTCACGGTCGCTGCTTGGCGTGAGACGCCGTACTTCACCGACGCGGAGCGTGCCGCGCTCGCCTTGACCGAGGCCGTCACCCGAATCGCCGATCGACCGGATGCGGTCCCAGACGAAATCTGGGACGAGGCGGCACGCCACTACGACGAAGCGCAGCTCGGCGCCCTCGTCCTGCTGATCGCCGAGATCAACGTCTGGAATCGCATCAACGCGGCGACGCGCCAGATCACTGGCGATTGGGTCGAGCAATGGATCGAGGTCCCTGAGGCGGCCGGCCGCGCGGCTTGAGGACACGCGTGAGGCGAGGCGCCCCCGTCAATCGATCCAGTAACGCCGGCGCGGAGGGCCGTCCGGCTGGGCACGGACGTCCTCGAGCACGCCGCCGTGGCGCTCGATGACGCGAGCCGACGCGGCGTTGTCCTCGTCGCAGGTGACTAGTACCCTCTCGACCCCTTCGGCGCGCGCAATGATCAAGCCCTGACCCAGAATCTGGCCCCCGTATCCACGGCGGCGATCCGCGGGGCGCACGCAGTAGCCGATGTGCCCGCCGAAGTTCGTGAGGAAGTCGTTGAGCTCGTGGCGTACGGAGACGCGCCCGACCAGCCTCTCGCCGGCGAAAGCGCCGAGGAAGGTCGTCGGGACCCATCGCGCGGGCAGGTCGATCCCCCGCCGGTAGCCGCCGAGCTTGCGCAGGTACGTTGCCCACGGCTCGCGCGGATCCCAGGCGGCGAGAAACGGGAACTCTTCGGCCGCGAGCTCGGCGTGGGCTAGAAGCGCCTCGAGCTCGTCGTGCCCGCGCAAGGGGCGCAGCCGCAGTGCCACATCACATTTCTGCATGAAATTCGGCCGCGAGCATGTTGCTCGGTCGCCCTCGGCCAGCGCCCCGCGACACTCCAACGGAAGACCGGGCCCCGCCGAGTGTGGCGGGGCCCGCACCTGCTACGAAAAACCGGCGGCGACCTACTCTCCCGGGCCCTTGCGAGCCAAGTACCATCGGCGCTGAGGGGCTTAACTGCTCTGTTCGGAATGGGAAGAGGTGTTTCCCCCTCGCCATAGCCACCGGAAATGCTGCGAGACCGCTCCGGCGGACCCTCAAAACTGCACAGCGCCACAACGGGTACCACAAAGCTTCCGTCAAGCCCTCGACCCATTAGTACCGGTCTCCTGCGGGCGTCACCGCCCTTCCAAAGCCGGCCTATCAACCTGGTGGTCTACCAGGGGTCTTACTCCCTCAAGGGGATGGGAGAGCTCATCTCGAGGCTGGCTTCCCACTTAGATGCTTTCAGCGGTTATCCAAACCAGACGTAGCTAATCTGCGATGCCGTTGGCACGACAACAGAAACACCAGAGGTCTGTTCATCCCGGTCCTCTCGTACTAGGGACAAACCCTCTCAACTCTCCAACGCCCACGGCAGATAGGGACCGAACTGTCTTGCGACGTTCTGAACCCAGCTCGCGTACCGCTTTAATGGGCGAACAGCCCAACCCTTGGGACCGACTACAGCCCCAGGATGCGACGAGCCGACATCGAGGTGCCAAACCGGGCCGTCGATGTGAACTCTTGGGCCCGATAAGCCTGTTATCCCCGGAGTACCTTTTATCCGTTGAGCGACGGCACTTCCACTTGCTACCGCCGGATCACTAAGACCTGCTTTCGCACCTGCTCGACCTGTCGGTCTCGCAGTCAAGCTCCCTTGCTGCCTTTACACTCTACGCACGATTTCCGACCGTGCTGAGGGAACCTTTGTGCGCCTCCGTTACATTTTAGGAGGCGACCGCCCCAGTCAAACTACCCGCCTGGCAATGTCCACCGCCCGGATTCACGGCGCGGTGTTAGAAATCCAATACACCAAGGGTGGTATCTCAAGGTTGGCTCCACGCTGGCCGCAACCAGCGCTTCAAAGCCTCCCACCTATCCTGAGCGAAATGCATCGAATCCCAATACCAAGTTGTAGTAAAGGTTCACGGGGTCTTTCCGTCTAGCCGCGGGTACTCGGCATCTTCACCGAGACTGCAATTTCACCGAGCCCATCGTTGAGACAGCGCTGAAGTCGTTACGCCATTCGTGCAGGTCGGAACTTACCCGACAAGGAATTTCGCTACCTTAGGACCGTTCCACTTGTTACGACCCGAGCAGTACTCGAGCGGCCCGCTCATTTCTGGCGGACTCTCATGGTCGCCCATGAGAGCGGACTATCTCATCTCGCCGGCCTAAACTGGGCCAACGGGCTCGGCGTATAGTCTCTGAGGATTCCTGTGCATCAGGCCGGTATGGCCTCGACGCACGGCCTTTCCTGCTGATTGTCCGCACCCGTCACGTTGTCACGGTGCCGCCCACTTAGGACGGAACTCGTAGTGCGGGATACTCGGATGTTCCAGCATATAGCCGAGTTTTACAACTACCTCGGTCAACTGATAGTTACGGCCGCCGTTTACCGGGGCTTAGCTTCGGTGCTTCGGGTCAAGCCCTAACACCTCCACGTAACCTTCCGGCACCGGGCAGGCGTCAGCCCCTATACGTCGTCTTACGACTTAGCAGAGACCTGTGTTTTTGGTAAACAGTCGCTCCAGCCTATTCACTGCGGCCCCCTCGGGCTCCGTCAGCAAGTGACTTCACCCTACCGGGGCGCCCCTTATCCCGAAGTTACGGGGCAATTTTGCCGAGTTCCTTAACGATGGTTATCTCGATCACCTTAGTATTCTCTACTTGTCCACCTGTGTCGGTTTTGGTACGGGCACGCGCGTCCTCCCTAGGAGCTTTTCTTGGAGGCATGGCTTCAGGGACTCGCCGGCTTAAAGCCAGCTGGCATCGCGCCTCAGGTTATGCGGTCCCGGATTTGCCTAGGACCACCCCTACACGCTTACCCCAGGACGACCATCGCCTGGGTTCCCTTAGCCGTCCTCGTCCCTCCATCGGTCAAACGGACGCGACGTGGTACAGGAATATCAACCTGTTGGCCATCGACTACGCCTTTCGGCCTCGCCTTAGGACCCGACTAACCCTGGGAAGACGAGCTTTACCCAGGAATCCTTGGACAATCGGTGGAGGGGATTCTCACCCCTCTTTCGTTACTCATGCCGGCATTCTCACTTCCCACGCCTCCACGGCTGGCTTACGCCGCCGCTTCGCTGGCGTAGGAACGCTCTCCTACCGCGCGATCGGCCCGAAGGCCTCACGCACCCGCAGCTTCGGTATCTAGCTTGAGCCCCGTTACATTATCCGCGCCCGAACACTTGACCAGTGAGCTGTTACGCACTCTTTCAAGGGTGGCTGCCTCTAAGCCAACCTCCTGGTTGTCTGTGCATTCAGACATCGTTTACCACTTAGCTAGAACTTGGGGACCTTAGCTGGCGGTCTGGGCTGTTTCCCTTTTGACGCTGAAGTTTATCCCCCAGCAACTGACTCCCGGAGTAGACGTCGTGGTCTTCGGAGTTTGCATGAAGTCGGTAACCTGGTAGGGCCCCTAGTCCAAACAGTGCTCTACGGCCACGACGCAATTTATCCGAGGCTATACCTAAATATATTTCGGAGAGAACCAGATATCACTGAGCTTGATTAGCCTTTCACTCCGACCCACAGGTCATCCGCCCAGTTTTCAACCTAGGTCGGTTCGGCCCTCCACGAGGTCTTACCCCCGCTTCAGCCTGCCCATGGGTAGCTCGCTCAGTTTCGGGTCTACCGCCTACGACTGAATCGCCCTATTAGGACTCGCTTTCGCTACGGCTCCGCTCATCGCTTAACCTTGCCGCAGACGAGTAACTCGCCGGCTCGTTATGCAAAAAGCACGCGGTCACAGGACAAGCCTGCTCCCACCGCTTGTAGGCGCGCGGTTTCAGGTACTATTTCACTCCCCTTCCGGGGTACTTTTCACCTTTCCCTCACGGTACTTGTCCGCTATCGGTCACTAAGGAGTACTTAGCCTTGGAGGGTGGTCCCCCCAGATTCAGTCCGCGTTTCACGTGTGCGGACTTACTCAGGAACGCCTGACGGAAGATCGTGCAGTTTCGCCTACGGGACGATTGCCCTCTGTGGTGCGCGGTTCCACGCGCTTCGACTACCACACGATTTTGTAACTTCCGCCGGGCCGGCCACGGCCCGGAACAAGCGCCCTACAACCCCCGACGCGCAACGCGTGGCCGCTTGCACGCGCCAGGTTTGGGCTGATCCCTTTTCGCTCGCCACTACTCAGGGAGTCTCGGTTGATTTCCTTTCCTCGGGGTACTGAGATGTTTCACTTCCCCCGCTTGTCTTCCGCCGGCCTATGTGTTCAGCCGGGGATAACGCCGCATTACCAGCGCTGGGTTTCCCCATTCGGGCATCCGCGGGTCAAAGGCTGTTCAGCGCCTCACCGCGGCTTATCGCAGCCGTCCACGCCCTTCATCGACTCTTAGTGCCAAGGCATCCACCATGCGCCCTTACTATCTTGACGGTGATCGAACCAAAATGGTTCGGTGATACCCGTTGTTATGCGATCCGCGATTGCTCGCGAACGCTGTGGCTACTGTGCAGTTTTCAAGGATCGCCGGAGGCGCACGCTCGCCGCCTGACGGCGACTCGTCCCGCGGCATGCGCGGCGAGCCGCCCGGCTCGCGCCGGTCTCTCAAAGCTCAACAGCATGCCGGCGCCGGCGACGCGCGCTCAAGAAGGGCGCGCGGCGCCGGCAATGAGCCGGCCAGGTTCGGTCGACGTGCTAGGCCCGACGGTCGCTCGAGCGGCCCGGAATGGGCCGCTGGCTCCGCCGGGGCGCCATTACGGCGCTCCCTAGAAAGGAGGTGATCCAGCCGCAGCTTCCGCTACGGCTACCTTGTTACGACTTCACCCCAGTCACGAGCCCCACCGTCGACGGCTCCCTCCCTTGCGGGTTAGGCCACCGGCTTCGGGTGTTGCTCACTCCCGTGGTGTGACGGGCGGTGTGTACAAGGCCCGGGAACGTATTCACCGTGGCAATGCTGATCCGCGATTACTAGCAACTCCGCCTTCATGCAGGCGAGTTTCAGCCTGCAATCCGAACCGAGACGCGCTTTAAGGGATTCGCTCCACCTCGCGGTATCGCAACCCTCTGTACGCGCCAATGTAGCACGTGTGTAGCCCTGGACATAAGGGGCATGATGACTTGACCTCATCCCCGCCTTCCTCCGGTTTGTCACCGGCAGTCTCGCATGAGTCCCCAACTAAATGCTGGCAACATGCGACGGGGGTTGCGCTCGTTGCGGGACTTAACCCAACATCTCACGACACGAGCTGACGACAGCCATGCACCACCTGTGAAAGCGCCCCGAAGGGAAGCCGTGTTTCCACGGCGGTCACTCACATGTCAAGCCCAGGTAAGGTTCTTCGCGTTGCGTCGAATTAAACCACATGCTCCGCTGCTTGTGCGGGCCCCCGTCAATTCCTTTGAGTTTTAGCCTTGCGGCCGTACTCCCCAGGCGGGGCACTTAATGCGTTAGCTTCGGCACGGGAGGAGTCGACACCTCCCGCACCTAGTGCCCATCGTTTACAGCGTGGACTACCAGGGTATCTAATCCTGTTTGCTCCCCACGCTTTCGCGTCTCAGCGTCAGTACCGTCCCAGCGAGCTGCCTTCGCCATTGGTGTTCCTCCTGATATCTGCGCATTTCACCGCTACACCAGGAATTCCACTCGCCTCTTCCGGACTCTAGCCCGACAGTATCCACCGGCCTCCCAGGGTTGAGCCCTGGACTTTTACAGCGGACTGATCGAACCGCCTACACGCTCTTTACGCCCAATGATTCCGGACAACGCTTGCACCCTACGTATTACCGCGGCTGCTGGCACGTAGTTAGCCGGTGCTTCTTGTGAAGGTACCGTCACTCCAGCCGGCTATTAACCGACGAAGCTTCGTCCCAACTGAAAGGGGTTTACAACCCGAAGGCCTTCTTCCCCCACGCGGCGTTGCTGCGTCACGCTTTCGCGCATTGCGCAAGATTCCCTACTGCTGCCTCCCGTAGGAGTCTGGGCCGTGTCTCAGTCCCAGTGTGGCTGATCGTCCTCTCAGACCAGCTACCCATCGTCGCCTTGGTAGGCCATTACCCCACCAACTAGCTAATGGGCCGCGGGCCCATCCCGATGCGGAGGCCGAAGCTTCCTTTCCACCTGGCCATCACGACCAGGAGCACATTTGGTATTAGCCCGAGTTTCCTCGGGTTGTCCCAATCATCGGGGCAGGTAACCCACGTGTTACTCACCCGTTCGCGGCTTTGCCCCAGGCCGAAGCCTGGTTCGTCGCTCCACTTGCATGTATGAGGCACGCCGCCAGCGTTCGTCCTGAGCCAGGATCAAACTCTCCGTGAAGAGAGTTGTCATGGTGGTTCGAGGCCTATACACAAGGGCGCTCGACCATGACAGGGGTACTTCTAATTCTTGACTCGTGCCGCGGCCGGCGCGCGAAAGCGCGCGTCGACCGCGGGTCGAACCTGGACGCACACCAGATCGGCCGAAGCCGGTCTCGGTGCGCATGCTGTTGAGTTTTCAAAGACCGCCGCGCCTCCGTCGCCGGGGGACTCCCGGAACGCAGCCGCGAGGCGGGCGCAGATACGGCGCCCGCCGAGACGAACGACGGACTATAGCGCCCTGGCGCGGCCGACGTCAGCCGCCGGCGCGCCGCAGGCGCCGGAAACGCCGCTTGCCGACGCGCAGGACGCGCCCGTCGAGGCGCTCGGCGCTCGACGTCGAGATCGTCCACGACGGCCTCATCGTCGAGCGAGACCGCTCCCTGCGCGATCAGCCGCCTGGCCTCCGAGCGGGAGAGCCCGAAGACCTCGGCGATCAGCGCCGGCAGGTGCACGAGCCCGCCGATCGCTGCCGCGAACCGTCGCCTCCTCGATCTCGCTGGGCTGCGCGCCGCCGACGCTGCACGCGGTCCCATTCGGCTGCCTGCGCGGTCGGCGGCGCCGGCGCCGTGGTAGATCGCGCGTACGAGCTGCGTGCGCCAGCGCGCGCTTGGCGTCGCGCAGCGGATCGGCGTCCGGCGGGCAGCTCGCGGCCGAGCAGCAGCTCGAAGTACCACTGCGCGAGCAGCGCGTCGGGGATCGACATCGTGCTCCCGTAGATCTCGCTCGGGCGGGTCGGTGACGCCGATCTGGTTGCCCAGCGACTTCGACATCTTCTCCTTGCCGTCGATGCCGACCAGCAGCGGCATCGTCAGCACCGCCTGCTCGGCCTGGCCGTAGGCGCGCTGGATGTCGCGGCCGAGCAGCAGGTTGAAGGTCTGATCGGTGCCGCCGAGCTCGATGTCGGCACGCACCGCGACCGAGTCGTAGCCCTGCATCAGCGGGTAGAGCAGCTCGAGCACCGAGACCGGCGATCGCCGCGCGCCAGGCGCTTGGCGAAATCGTCGCGCTCGAGCAGCTGGCCGACGGTCGTCGTGCGCACGAGCGCGAGCAGGCTCGTCCATGTCCATGTCGAGCCACTCGCTGTTGCGGCGCAGCTCGAGCCGCCCCGGATCGCGCGTCGAGGACCTTGAACGCCTGCTCCTGGTAGGTGCGCGCGTTCGCCTCGATCTGCTCCGGCGCTGAGCATCGGGCGCAGCTCCGAGCGCCCGCTCGGATCGCCGATGCGCGCCGTGAAGTCGCCGATGATCAGCACGACGACGTGGCCGGCGTCCTGGAACGCGCGCAGCTTGCCAAGCACGACGGTGTGGCCGAGGTGGATGTCGGGCGCGGTCGGGTCGATACCGAGCTTCACGCGCAGCGGACGACCGAGCGCCAGCTTGCGCTCCAGCTCGCCTGCCGGCAGCACCTCGACGGCGCCTCGCGCGAGCAGCTCAGCGTCGCCGGCGGTCACGAGCGCAATGCTAGACTGCGACCCTCCCGTGGGGCCGCCCGCCGCTGTCTCGGTCGTGACCCCGGTGACGTGCAGCCAGCTGCCTGCGTCATCGCTCAGGTCCTGATGAGCGACGACCGAGCTTCCGAGAATCGCCCCGCCGGACGACCCCCTGGCGCCGTCGTCGTGCCGTTGCGGCCGAGCGACCAGAAGACGCTGGACCAACGCCGAGCGGCGGCGCGCGCTGCGCGAGTCGCGCCGGCGACGCCCGCCGAAGATCCTGCGCTGGCGCCGCATCCTGCTGCTGCTGATCCCGATCGGCGTTCCTGGCGATCGTCTCGCTCGTCTTCGGCTTCGTTCATGGCCGTCGCCTCCGCAGCTTCCGCCGCTGAACAGGTTCCTCGTCAGCAAGGACCCGCAGAACAGCGTCGATCCTCGACGACTACGGCCATCCGATCGCCGTAATGACCGAGCGGTCAACCCGGCGTACTTCGTGCCGGCTAGCGAGATCCCGTCGCTGATGGAGCGCGCGATCATCGCGATCGAGGACAAGCGCTTCTACACCGAGTCGGGCGTCGACATCCTCGGCATCGCGCGCGCCTTCCTCGCCGACGTCACCGGCTCGGGCGCGACGCAGGGCGCGTCGACGATCACCGAGCAGCTCGTCAAGCTGATCCGCAAGGCGCAGTACAACCGCACGATCTTCGAGAAGCTCATCGAGGCGGCGCATCGCCTTCCAGCTCGCGCACAAGTATGCGAACGACAAGGACAAGATCCTCGCCGCCTACCTCAACGACGCCTACTACGGCAACGGCGCCTGGGGCATCGAGGCGGCGGCGCAGACCTACTTCGGCAACGACCCGACCTCGAGCATGTACGGCTGCGGCTACAACCTCGCCAACCCGACCAACCTGTGCGTCCAGCAGCTGACACCGGCGGACGCGGCGTTGCTCGCCTCGCTCGTGCAGAAGCCGCCGGGGAGCTGGGACGCCCAGATGCAAACGTACTTCCGAGGGCGCCGGAACGTCGATCTTCTCGACATGTACAACCAGCACTACATCAGCGCTACCGAGTATCAGCAGGCACTGGCGACGCCCCTGCCTTCGCAGCAGTACGTGCTCCCCCCCAGCCAGCAGTCGAAAGACCCGGGCTATGGCTACTTCACGAGCTGGGTCGAGCAGCAGGTGCTCGCGAACGCGAAACGGCTGCCAAACCCGTACACGTCCGGCTACCGGATCCACACGAGCTTCGACGAGCCGCTGCAGAACGAGGCACAGCGCGTAATCAATGACATCTTGCCGCCCGCATCAAGGCTTGCCCGAGGCATCGCTCGTCGCGATCAACAACGCAACCGGCGGCGTGATGGCGATGGTCGGCGGCTACAACTACAACACGCGGCAGTTCAATCTCGCGACCCAGGCGGAGCGCCAGCCCGGCTCCGCGTGGAAGGTGTTCGAGCTCGCCAAGGCACTCGAGCTCGGCGTCTCGCCCAACCACGTGTACAAATCGGCTAAGTGGACCTACAAGGGCGGCCCTGGACCACCATTCCCGATCCGCAACGACGAGGCCGGCTACGCCGGCACCCGCACGCTCTTCCAGGCGCTCGTGCAATCCGACAACACCGTGTTTGCGCAGGTTGGCCTCTTCACCGACGGTCCGGATCCAAGGCTTCGCTGAACAACGTTGCCCACTACGCACACGACTTCGGCATCACAACCGACGTTTCGCGTAACCCGGCGATGACGATCGGCGGGCTCTACACGGGCGTGACGACGCTCGACATGGCGCACGCCTTCTCGACGATCGCGCGCGGCAACGTGATCAGCGGAACCCTCGCGTCGAATACCTGCGCCGGGAGCATCGGATCCCGCGTCGACTACGGCTTCCAGCTCGAGGCTCACTGGAAGAACGGGACCTGCCCGGGTCCGGTCGGGATCTACGTAGTCACGACCGGCAAGGGCAAGATCTTCGCCGTCAACCATCCGGTGTACCACTACGTCCCCGGCTTCACTGCCTATGAGGACGTCGAAGAGAAGGCGATGATGCGTGCCGTCGTGACCGAGGGCACCGGCACGGCGGCGTCCATCCCCAACTTCGTTGTCTACGGCAAGACCGGAACCACCTCCAACTACCACGACGCGTGGTGGTGCGCGTTCACGCAGCCCATGTCCGGCCTGCCCGACGGGATCACCGTGTGCACCTGGGTCGGTTACGACAACGAGAATCGATCGATGAAGTACGCCTACGGCGGCAAGCCTGTCTACGGAGGCACCTATCCGGCCGCGATCTTCAGGACGTTCGTACAGGACGCGATCGCGATCACCCACCAGGAGTACGAGGATCGCTTGCACCACCGTCCAGAGCGCGCGCTGATCCTGCAGACCGAATCGAACGCCCCACTTTCTTACTCATTGCCAGCCTACGGATCGAGCGCCTCTTCGCCGGCCACGACAACGCCGGGGGCCGGTGCGCAGTCGACCGGCACGACGACGACGACTGGCGGCGCGACGCAGACGCCGCCCACGGGCACGACCGGCACACCATCGGCACCGGCCATCGCTGGCCCTGGCGGCGGCGCAGCTGCGCCCTAGCGCGGCCGCGGACGCGAGACGTGGCGGCTGCCCGCGACCGTGAAGCGCCACTTCAGCTCGACCGCTCGTGTGATGCCGATCCGCTCCGAGGCCACGACGCTCGCCGGCACCCGGCTGCTCGGCGGCTCGATCGTGACCGGTCCCACAAGCAGGTCGCAGCCGTTGTGCTCGAGCTCGATTCCGAGCGCCTGAGTGAGCTTCCCCGGACCAGAGCAGAGCTCCGCGAGCGCGTCGACGCCACGGCGTGTTCGCATCAGCTCGAGGCCGTCGAGCGGCTCGAGCGCGCGGATCAGGACCGCGGCGCCCACGCCTGCAGGCTCGCTGACGGCGTTCAGCAGCGCGTGTACGCCGTACGACCGATAGACGTAGGCGTATCCGGGCGGTCCGAAGAGCGTTCGCGTCCGCGCAGTCAAGCCGGCGAACGCGTGGCAAGCCGGCTCGGACTCGTGGTAAGCCTCGGTCTCGACGATCATGCCAGCGCACTCGCCGTGGCGAACGACGGCACCGAGCAGGTCGCGCGCTACGGCGCGGACGTCGCGCGCGTAGAAGTCGTGGTTCACGTCCCCGAGATCGCGGCGCGCGCGGCAGCAAGTTGCTCGGCGAGGCGCTCGCGCGCGGTGCCACCGGCGGAGCGCTTCGACTCGAGCCAGGATTCCTCGGCGAGTAGCGCCCGGAACGCCGACGGCTCGAGCACGCCGCTCGCGGCGAGGATCTCCTCGTCGGTCAGCTCCGAGAGCGTCCGGCCGCTGTCGAGCGCGAGCCGCACGAGGCCGGCGACGATCCCGTGCGCGTCGCGAAACGGGACGCCTGCACGCACGAGGAGGTCCGCGACGTCAACGGCCGCGATCGCCTCGTCTGATGCTGCCTCGCGCATCCGTTCGCGCTTGAAGCGAGCGCTCGAGAGCATGCCGCGCGCCGCGGCAAGGCAGGCCCCCAGCGTGTCCGCGACATCGAACAGGTGCTCCTTGTCCTCCTGCAGGTCCTTGTTGTAGGTGAGCGGCAGCCCGTGCAGGACGCCGAGCAGCGCGGCATGGTGAGCGCCGATCCGGGGTGCCTTCGCGCGCAGGAGCTCCGCCGCATCCGGGTTCTTCTTCTGCGGCATGATCGAAGAGCCTGACGTCCAAGCGTCCGCGAGCTCGACGAAACCGAACTCGCTGCTCGACCACAGCACCAGCTCGGAGCCGAGCCGCGAGAGATGCATTGCGGCCGTCGCGGCGGCGGCGAGATAGTCGAGCGCGAAGTCGCGATTGGAGACGGCGTCGATCGAGTTCGGCGCCGGCGCCACGAATCCGAGCTCGCGTGCCACGAGCTCGCGGTCGATGTCGAAATTGACGCCTGCGAGCGCGCCCGCCCCGAGCGGCATCACCGAGCAAGCCTCGGTCACGGCCCCGAAGCGCGCGCGATCGCGAAGGAACATCCACACGTATGCGAGCAGGTGATGGCCGAGATAGACGGGCTGCGCGCGCTGGAGGTGCGTATAGCCCGGTAGCGGCCAGTCGAGGTGCGCTTCGGCCCGTTCGATCAGGACGCCGATGAGCGCGTCGATCGCAACGATCGCGCCAGCCGCCGCGTCGCGCACGAAAAGCGCCACGTCCGTTGCTACCTGGTCGTTGCGCGATCGCGCCGTGTGCAGCTTGCCGCCGGCGGCGCCGACGAGCTCGGTCAGCCGGCGCTCGATCGCGCTGTGGATGTCCTCATCGTCGGTCGCGAACCGGAAGCGCTCGTCACGCAGCTCCTCCTCGACGATGCCGAGGCCGCGCAGGAGCTCCGCGAGGTCGGAGTCGCTGATGATCGCGCGGCTTGCAAGCATCATCGCGTGCGCGCGCGACTGGGCGAGGTCGTACGGCCACAGGCGCTTGTCGAAGGCCAGCGAGGAGTTGATCCGCTGAAAGTCGGGGTGCTGTGGCTCGGAGAAGCGTGACATGTCAGCTCTGGCCGAGGACGGAACGCAGGGCGGCAGCCACCTGCGCGACCTGGCCCTCACTCAGCCCGGGGAAGAATGGCAGCGCGAGCGAGCGCGATGCCACGTCCTCGCAGATCGGGAACTCGCCCGGGCGGTGGCCGAAGCGCTCGCGATAGAAGCTCATCAGATGGATCGCCGGCAGGTAGGGCTTACTCGCGACGCCGTGCTCGCGCAGGCGCCGGATCGTCGCGTCGCGGTCGATCCCCCGTGGCAGCAGCACGCAGAAGACGAACCAGCCGCGGACGACCTTGCCGGCGTCCGGGCACGGCAGTTGGAGACCCTCGATCTCGGCTAGCGCCTCGCGATAGCGATCGGCGACCGCGCGGCGCGCGGCCAGGAGCTCGGCGAGGCGCCCGAGCTGGGCGATGCCGATCGCACAGGCGACGTCGGAGAGGCGGTAGTTGAAGCCGAGGCGGTCGTGGTCGAGCCAGTCCATGTTCGGTGCACGGCCCTGGTTTCGCTCACTGTCGATGCACTCCTTGAGCTGCGCGTTGGCGAGCGCGATCATGCCGCCCTCGCCGGTCGTGATCTGCTTGTTCGGGTAGAACGCGAACACCGCTGGATGACCGCGGGAGCCGACGATTCGCCCGTCGTGGTAGCGCCCACCCAGCGCCTCACACGCGTCCTCGACGATCGGCAGACCCAGGCGCTCGAGTGGCTCCATCTCGGCTGGCCAGCCGAAGATGTGGACCGGCAGGATCGCGGCCGTACGCGAGCTGACCGCAGCCGCTGCGGCCGTCGGGTCGAGCGTGAGCGTGACCGGGTCGATGTCCGCGAACACCGGCCTCGCCCGCTCGTACAGAGCGACGTTTGCGGACGCGACGAACGAGAACGGGCTCGTGAGGACCTCGGAGCCGTCGCTGACGCCGACGGCGCGCAGCGCGAGGTGAAGCCCGGCCGTGCCGCTCGAGACTGCGCTCGCGTGCGGCGCTCTGACGTGCTCGGCGAACAGGCGCTCGAACTCCGGCAGGCGTGGTCCGAGCGAGAGCTGCTCGGAGCGGAGCACCGCGACGACGGCCTCCTCCTCCGCCTCGCCGAGCGAGGGCCTGGCAAGCGGGATCGGCTCGCTCACTTGACGTGGCTGGGGAGCATCCCGCATTCCAGCGAGTCGACTAGAGCCTGCCAGGAGGCGACGATCACGTTCTCGGAGACGCCAATTGTGCCCCACACGCGGTTGCCGTCGGATGCATCGATCAGCACGCGCGTCACGGCTCCGGTGCCCTTCGCGGCATCGAGGATGCGGACCTTGTAGTTGACGAGATCGATCTCGCGCAGGTGCGGGTGAACCTCGACCATCGCTGAGCGCAGCGCTGCGTCGAGCGCGTTGACGGGACCGTTGCCCGAGGCGCTGCGCTCGTAGGAGCGACCGCCGACGCTAACGTTGATCGTCGCCTGCGTGTTCGCTTCGCCTGCCGCATTCGATTCAACGACGACACGCCAACTGTGGAGCTCGAACAGCGGTTCGTAATCGCCGCTCTCGCGACGCAACAGCAGCTCGAGCGAGCCGTCGGCGGCCTCGAACTGGTAGCCCTCGTGCTCGAGTCGCTTGACATGGTCGAGCACGCGCTTCACGGTCGTGCTGTCGAGGTCGAGCCCGAGCTCGGCGACCTTTTCCTGCATGCTTGCGCGGCCCGCGAGCTCGCTGACGACGAGCTCCCGTTCGTTGCCGACAACGGCAGGGTCGATGTGCTCGTAGAGCTGCGTTTGCGCGCTGACGCCGGCGACGTGCATCCCGCCCTTGTGCGCGAACGCGTGGCGTCCGACGTAGGGCTGGTGCTGGTGCGAGGGGACGTTCAGCAGCTCGTCGACGAAGTGAGCGGTCTCGGTGAGGCGAGCCAGCCGCTCCTCGGAAAGGCAGTCGAAGCCCATCTTGAGTTGGAGGTTCGCGATGATCGAGATCAGGTTCGCGTTGCCGGTGCGCTCGCCGATCCCATTGATCGTGCCCTGGACCTGGCGCGCACCGACCTCGACCGCGGCCAGCGTGTTCGCCACGCCGCACTCGGCGTCGTTATGGCAGTGGATGCCGATGCGCACACCTTCGAGCGCGGCGACCACGGCGCTCGTCGCCGCGGCGATCTGCGATGGCAGCGATGAGCCGTTGGTGTCGCAGAGCACGACTGTCTCGGCACCCGCCTGCGCTGCCGCCTCGAGGCAGGCGAGCGCGTAGGCGCTATCGGCACGGAAGCCGTCGAAGAAATGCTCGGCGTCGTAGATGACCCGCTTGCCGGCGGCACGCAGGAAGCCGACCGACTCCGAGATCATGCGCAGGTTCTCGGCCGGATCAACCTTGATCAGCTTTTCGAGGTGAAGCCGCCACGTCTTGCCGACGATCGTGCAGACCGGCGCGATCGACTCGGAGAGGAGCACGAGCCCGAGATCATCGGCGGCTGCCGCGTCGCGGCGGCGGGTCATCCCGAAAGCCGCGATCTCCGCGTGCTCGAAGTGCTCTGCGGCGAGCAACTCAAACAGCTCGCGCTCCTTCGGGTTGGACTCGGGGAAGCCGGCCTCGATCAGTGGCACGCCGAGCTGGTCGAGGGCGTGCGCGACGCGCAGCTTCTCCTCGGCCGAGAGGGACATGCCCTCGCCCTGCATGCCGTCGCGCAGGGTCGCGTCATATAGCTGGATCGTTTCGGTGGTCACGAATGGCTCCTTTCAGTGTCGGGGAAAGCGAAAGACGCGGCAGCGACCGCAAGCGCAGTTGCGCTTATGCGGTCGCCCGCGTAATTCGCGAGCCCGTCAGCTGCAGAACCAGAGCGAGCATCAGGCGCCCGCCCGCTCCCTGACCTCGACGATGTCCAGCCACTCCATGTAGCGCTCGCTGCGCCCGCGCAGGGCCTCGTCGAACGCGCGCTGCAACACCTGCGTGATCTCGCCGGGGCGCCCGTCGCCGATCTCCTGGTCGTCGATCTCGCGCACCGGCACGAGCTCCGCCGCGGTGCCCGTGAGGAAGACTTCGTCGGCGTGGTAGAGCTCGGCACGGGCAAGGTCACGTTCGATCGTCGGGTAGCCGAGGTCGCGCGCGATCTGAAGCACCGAACGGCGGGAGATCCCATCGAGAATCGAGGCCGTTTGTGGTGGCGTGACGATCGCTCCGTCGCGAACGACGTAGACGTTCTCGCCGGAGCCCTCGCAGACGTGGCCGTGCTCGTCGAGCAGGATTGCCTCGTCGTATCCGGCCTTGAGCGACTCGATCTTCGCGAGGACGCTGTTCAGGTACTGACCCGTGGCCTTCGCGTGTGGGATCAACGAGCGCGGTGAGATGCGCTCCCACGAGGAGACCTTCGCCCGCACGCCTTCGTGCTTGCTCTGCTCGCCGAGGTAGGCGCCCCATTCCCAGACTGCGATCACAACATCGATCGGCGCTTCGAGCGGGTTCAGGCCCATCTGCCCGTAGCCGCGGAACGCGATCGGCCGGATGTAGCAGGAGCGCAGCGCGTTGCGCGCGATCAGCTCGTGCGTCGCGGCCCGCAGCTGCTCGCTCGAGTAGGGCAAGTCCATGTAGTAGAGCTTCGCCGAACGCTCGAGGCGGTCGAGATGGTCTGCGAGGCGGAAGATCGCCGGCCCATGCTCGGTGTCGTAGCAGCGGATCCCCTCGAAAACGCCGGTTCCGTAGTGCAGACCGTGCGTGAGCACGTGCACCCTCGCGTCCTCCCACGGGAGGAACTCCCCGTTCTGCCAAATCAGCTCAGTTGGTTGCACAGAAGCCAGCGTCCCTCTCCTATAGGTGTGCGAGCACCGCCTGCGTCGCCTGTGCGGTTGTGGCGGTCCCGCCCAGGTCGCGGGTGCGCAAGCCTTCGGCGAGCGCCCGGTCGACCGCGGATTCTATCGCCGCCGCCTCCGCTTCCAAGTGCAGGCCGTGACGCAGCATGAGCGCAACCGAAAGGATCATTGCGAGCGGATTGGCGGTCCCGGTGCCGGCGATGTCGGGGGCCGAGCCGTGAATCGGCTCGAACAGGCCAGGCCCGCCGCCGCCGAGCGAGGCGCTCGGCAGCATCCCGATCGAGCCGGTGATCATCGCGGCCTCGTCGCTGAGAATGTCGCCGAACATGTTCTCGGTCAGGATCACGTCGAACCTGGACGGGTCGGCAACCAGCTGCATGGCGGCGTTATCGACGAGCACATGCTCAAGCTCCAGGTCGGAGAACTCGCTCTCATGGACGTCGACGACGACCTCGCGCCACAGTCGCGATGTCTCGAGCACGTTCGCTTTATCGACGCTCGTAACGAGCCTGCGCGCAGCCTGAAAGGCGACACGGGCGATCCGCTCGACCTCCTCGCGCGTGTAGACGCAGGAGTCGCTCGCACTGTCGCGCGTGCGCGTCTTCGCGCCGAAGTAGATCCCACCGGTGAGCTCGCGCACGACGAGCAGATCGGTGCCGGTGATCCGCTCCTCGCGCAACGGGCTCGCACCATAGAGCGCCGGCAGCGCGCGCACTGGTCGCAGGTTGGCGAACAGGCCGAGCCCCTTGCGCAGACCGAGCAGGCCCTGCTCCGGTCGCGGCTTCGCGGGGTCGGTTGTATCCCACTTCGGGTCCGCCCACCGCCGCCAGAAGCACGCCATCGGCATCGCGCGCAGAGGCAAGGACTTC
The DNA here is from genome assembly GCA_963773395.1 of uncultured Solirubrobacterales bacterium. GTDB lineage: Bacteria > Actinomycetota > Thermoleophilia > Solirubrobacterales > Solirubrobacteraceae > Palsa-513. The sequence goes on from CAVZAY010000002.1 coordinate 705,217, forward strand.
GTCGGTCAGCGCAACCCCGTTCGCATCGATCGAGGCGCCGCCGAAGAGATGCTCCTCGGCATCGAAGCTCGTGAGCGCTCCGAGGACCTGAAGTGCCGGGCCCATGATCTCGGGACCGATGCCATCGCCGGGAAGCGTCACGATGCGGGTCATCGAGGGCGCACCGTACCAGCAGCTGTCCTCGTTACGGATCCGGCCCAGACGCATGCATGCGAAGGTCGCGGGCACCGCAATCAGCACCCGCGACCTTTATGAGCCGCTGCTCTCGCTCAGCTCGAGCTGCGCAGCGACGCGATCGTGTTCCAGAACGTCAGGCGGTTCGAGCGGACTGAGTCCCGGTAGCTCTGGATCGCCTCGCGCTGCGTCAGGCGTGCCGCGTCGTCAGCGAGTCGCGCCTGGAGGCGCGCATCGTGGCATGCCGGGCGAGCGGCGGCAGTTAACGGCGGGCAGACGGCCTGAACCTTCGCCTTCTCGACGGCGAGGGCGCTCTGGAACGTCTGCTCGGCCTGCGTGACGGTGGTCTGCAGCGGGCCGAACGCGTCCTGCAGCGTGGTGCAGGCCACGATCACCTTCGCCTGATTCGCCTCGAGACGCGTCGGCAGCGTTCCTGCGCTCGCCTTCGCGCAGAGTTGCGAGGCCACCGGGTAGGTCTGGTCGAACGTGAAGCTCCCCGGAAGTGCCGCGCCTGCCGTGGCGGCGAATCCGACGGTCGCCGCGAGCGTTGCCGCCGCAGCAGAGAGTGTCTTCGCGTACATAGCGCGACTCCTATCGGTGCAGTTTTCCTGCCCGCTCCAACACCGCGGATAGCGGCAAGTCGCGTGCCTTTTGTTACAGCCAGGTTGCGCGGGCGCTCTTACAGCGCGTTCGTCAGCGGGCCGACGCGCTCGCGCTCGCGTTCGTAAGCCGCGATCGCATCTTCGTCCTTCAGCGTCAGCGCGATGTCATCGAGCCCCCCCAGCAGACGCCGGCGGATCTCGGCATCGATCGAGAAGGGCACAGAGCGTCCGGCGAAGCGGACCTGCTGGGCCTCGAGATCGATCTCGCCGGCACCGGCCTGCGCGAGAGCTCGCACGTCGGCCTCCTCCAGCACGACAGGCAACAGGCCGATCTTCGTCGAGTTCGAGTAGAAGATGTCACCGAAGCTAGGCGCCACGATCGCCTTGAAGCCGTAATCCTCGAGCGCCCAGGCAGCGTGCTCGCGCGAGGAGCCGCAGCCGAAGTTGCGCCCGGCGGTGAGAATCGGGTTGACCGGCAGGCTCCAACCGGGCTGTTTCGCCCAGTCGTAGAACAGGAACTCGCCAAAGCCCGAGCGCTCGATCCGCTTGAGGAACTGCTTCGGGATGATCTGGTCGGTGTCGACGTCTGAGCGGTCGAGGTCAGAGACCGCGCCGCTGATCGTCTTGATCGGCTCCATGTCGGCTAGCTCCAGTCGCGGATGTCGACGAAATGCCCGGCGAGCGCCGCCGCCGCGGCCATCTCCGGTGACACGAGGTGGGTTCGCCCAGCCCGTCCCTGGCGGCCCTCGAAGTTGCGGTTCGAGGTCGACGCGCAACGCTCACCAGGCGCGAGAATGTCCGGGTTCATCCCGAGGCACATGGAGCAGCCGGCTGAACGCCAGTCGAACCCGGCCTCGCGGAAGATTTGATCAAGGCCCTCCGCCTCGGCCTGGGCGCGAACCTGCTGCGAGCCGGGCACGACCATTGCGTGAACGCTCGTCGCGACCTTGCGGCCCTTTACGACGGCGGCCGCGGCGCGCAGGTCGCCGATCCGCGAGTTCGTGCACGAGCCGATGAAGACGCGGTCGAGCCTGACCTCCTGGATCGGTGTACCGGCTTCGAGGCCCATGTAGTTGAGCGCGCGTTGCGCGGCGTCGCGTTCAGCAGGCGTCTCGAAGCGCGCCGGATCGGGCACCGCTTCGGCGACGCCCACCACCATGCCCGGGTTCGTGCCCCAGGTGACCTGCGGCGATACGGCATCGGCGTCGACGACGATCTCACGGTCGAACGCCGCGCCCGCATCGCTGCCGAGCTCACGCCACGCGGCAACCGCCGCGTCGAGGTCGGCCGGCGCTCCGGGGCGCCCGGCGCCCTCGAACCACTCAAACGTCGTCTCGTCGGGCGCAACCATCCCCGCGCGCCCACCACCCTCGATCGTCATGTTGCAGATCGTCATCCGGCCCTCCATCCCAAGCGCCTCGATCGCCGGCCCGGCGTATTCGACAGCGTGACCAACGGCCCCGTCTACGCCGATCCGTCCGATCGTCGCGAGGATCAGGTCCTTCGCGCTGACGCCGAAGCCCGGCTGGCCTTCGTAGCGGATCAGCATCGAGCGGGGACGCTGCTGGACGAGACACTGCGTCGCCAGCACATGCTCGACCTCGCTCGTGCCGATCCCAAACGCGAGTGCGCCGAAGGCGCCGTGCGTTGCAGTGTGAGAGTCGCCGCAGACGATCGTCATGCCCGGCTGGGTAACACCCAGCTCGGGGCCGATCACATGCACTATCCCCTGGCGCTCTGAGCCCACCGAGTAGACCGGCACGCCGAACTCGGCACAGTTGCGCTCGAGCGTCTGTACCTGAACCCGCGAGAGCTCATCGCGAATCGCGGCCGCTCGTGCGGTCCCGTCCGTGGGGACGTTGTGGTCGGCCGTCGCGAGCGTCCGGTCAGGGCGCCGCACCCTCCTCCCCGCGAGCCGGAGGCTCTCAAACGCTTGCGGGCTCGTTACCTCGTGGACGAGGTGCAGATCGATGTAGATCAACCCGTCGGCGACCTCGTGGCTCTCCCAGATCTTGTCGAGCATCGTCTTGCGCATCGCGTCTCCTGGCCTAGCTGCGGCGTAGGCCCGCGCTGAGCACCGCGATCAGCTCGGCTGGCTCGGCGCCGGGGTTCTCGAAGTGATGGGGCAGGTCGGCATCAAAGGTCACGCAGTCACCGGTGCGCAGCTCGTGGCGGCGCCCGTCGCAGACCAGGACGACGCTTCCGCGCTGAACCACGGCCGTCTCGCGGCTGCCCGGCTCGTGCAGCGGCGGATCGCTCGGCCCGCCCGTCGCGGCACCGGGCGCGAGCGTGTGCACGGAAAGCTCGGCCCGCTGGCCCGGTAGCGGCGGGGTGAGGATCTCAAACCCGTGCCCCTCGCCACCGCCGCGGCGGCGCTGACTCGCCTGAACGATCGCCACAGAGCTCGTCTCGTCGAGGCGCAGCAACTGGGACAGGCGCAGCTCGAGTCCCTGGGCGATCCGGGCGGCAACATGGAGCGTGGGGCTGGTCTCGCCGCGCTCGACCTGTGACAGCATCGGCGCGCTCACGCCGCAGCGCAGTGCGAGCTCGCGAAGCGAGAGCCCCATCGCCTCGCGCAGCGCGCGAACGCGGGGGCCGACCGCGGTGGGGTCGTATGTGTCGCCGGGCAGCGGTCGAGTTGCCATACGCGCGTATGTTATCGCATACGCTCGCGCAGGCTTGCCGTCGCCCGACGGCTCGACTAGGCTCGCGCTGTGCCTCGTGGCCAACGCCTCGCCCTGGCCGGGATCCTCTTGATCCTCGGGCTCCTCGCTCTGATTGCCGGCATTCTCTACTTCACGGTCGAGGCGAAGTCGCTGCCGTCGATCCTCGGCCAGCTGCACGGGTACAGCGGACACCGCTCGAAGCGCGGAATCGGTGCCGTGGTGATCGCCGTCGTGCTACTCGCCGGCGGGCTGGGCGTGCTGCGCTGGCCCTCCAAGCCCTGACGGTTCAGCCCGGCGCCCGTCAGCCCGCCACCTGCGGTGGATACTCGTCCTTGCGCCAGGCGCGAACTGCAGCCGGCTCGTCCTTGGCGGTCCGCTTCAACAGGAACGAGTGATACGGCGCGACGAACGGGTCGGGCGCCGTCACGGTGTAGGTGTGGTAGACGGTTCCGTTTTCGCGCGCGAACGCGATCCACGCGGGGACCTCGCGCATCCCGTCCTTGAGCTTTGCGCCGATCTGCTGCGCCCAGTTGAGCAGCCAGTCGGGCGGGTCGTCGAGGATCGCCTTGATCGCCGCTGACTGTGCCGCCTGCTCGGGCGTGATGGTAAGGCCGAAGTCGAAGGCGAAGTCGCTCGCGAAGCTCGACACGTAGGGGAACTGCCAGCCCATCCGCTGCCTGTATGCGACCAAGCGGTCGATTGGGGCGCGCGAGATGCACAGCAGCGTGACGTCGCGATGGCTCAGATGGAGCGCCGCGCCGTCGAGCTCGTCGGCGAGGTTCGTGCAGCCGGGACAGGCGCCGAGCGTGTAATCGGGCCCGTACATGACGTTGTAGGCGAGCAGCTGCGAGCGCCCGTCGAACAGCTCGGCGAGCGTCTTCTGGCCCGATTCTGTGTCGAAGACGTAGTCCTTCTCGACGGCCACCCACGGCAGCGCGCGTCTTGCCGCAATCGCGCGTTGCTCGAGCTCGGCTTGCTCTGCCTCGAGCTGCGCCAGCTCGGCCCGCGCCGCGAGCCATTCCTCGCGCGTTCCTACCCGATGATCAGCCAAAGGATCTCCCGTTCGTCATCGCCAAGGACTGTCTAACAGACGAGCGACGCCGGGCAAAGTCATCGTTCATCCTCGCGCGAGCGCCATCGCCTTCACGACAGCCTCGCGCAGCGGTCCCGGCACCCCCCCGCCGTCGACGTGCGCGAAGTGCTCGAAGGCGCGCGTTGGCTTGTGGCGGTGGCCGCGGAGTCCCGCGACCGCCTCGAAGTCGCGCGCCAGCTCGATCGTGGCGTTCGCCCCGCCAGCCTCGCGATCTCCGCGTTGAGGAGCTGCTCGGCGTGGCTCGGCGCCCGTCCCACAGCCGCATCCCGATCATGGATCGCCACGCAGGGGACGCCGACGCTGTGACAGATCCGGATGAAGAGCGGGATGTTCGGCTTGCCACCACAGTCGACGATCGTGATCGCCTCGCGGTCGAGGTCATAGCCGAGGGCGCTGAAAATGAACGGAAGCGTGAGCTTCTCGGTGCGCCCCTCGACCAGCACCACTGCGCTGGCGAAGAAGAGCTCCCCGCGCTCCGCGTCCAGCTCGCTGATCGCGCGGAACGCCGCGTCGGCGTCGAGGCCGCGCGGCTGCGTGACCGTCGTACCAAGGTGAGGCCGGTTCTCGACGAGCGCGAGCTCCTCGAGGCGACGCAACGTTCAGAAAGGCGGGTTCGTGCGTCGAGTAGATCACCTGGTTACCGGCGAGAGCGAGCTTGCGCAGCAGCCGGTAGAGATAGCGCTGCGTCTGTGGCTTCAGGAAGAGCTCGGGCTCTTCGATCAGCAGCACGAGCCTCTCGATACCCGAGCTACAGAGTGCTTCCAGACCCGCTACGAGTGCCGCAGCGCTTGCTCCAGCGCTCTCCGGCTTCTCACGCTGGAAGTAATCGCCTGCCGCGCGCGCCGCCTCGCTGACGACCGGACTCGCGAGCAGCGGGTGTGCGCGCAGCGCTGCCGGCAGGAAGAGCACCGGCACCTCCGCGCCACTGGCACGCAGCCGATCGGACGCGCCCGCCTCGAGTGCCAGCTCCTCGCCGCCCGACAGCTGCGCACGCAGCTCGATCCCGTCGGCTTCGGGCGAGCTTCGGTCCGTGTCTCCCGGCGTCGGCTGACCCTGCTGGAGCAACGTCCAGATCGCTTCGAGCACATTCGACTTGCCGACGCTTGGGCCGCCGACGAGAGCGCAGACAGGACCGGGCCGGAACTCGACCGAGCGGGCCGAACGGAACCCGCGAATCTGGATGTCGCGGATGCCAAAGCGCTGCTCGCCCACGGCAGCACCCTAGAGCAGGCGCCGCCGAGAGCGAGCCAAGCGGTGCGTGCGCGCATCAGCCCTGCGCTACGGCGTCGATGCCAGCTCGCCCGCGATCCTCGTGAGGCTGTCGTGCGGGCGCTCCGCGCGCCGCCTCGCGATCGACAGCGCACGCACGTACGCGCGAGCCGCTGCCTCGATGATGTCGGGCGCGACACCCTGGCCGGCCGCCGAGTGGCCACCGGTCTCGATCACAACCGACACCTCGCCGAGGGCGTCCTGTCCCTCGGTCACGGCGCCGACGCGAAACTCGCGCAACGCGGCCTCGACACCGGTCGCCGCGTTGATCGCGCGAAACACCGAGTCGATCGGCCCATCGCCCGAGAACTCGCCCCGACCGAGCTCGCCGCCCGGGAGGCGTACGGCGACGCTCGCGCGGGGAGGCTCCGCGCTGGATGCGTGCACGGCGTATGACTCGAGCACGTATCCGGCGACCTCCTCCTCGCGCAGCTCGTCGGTCAAGAGCGCCTCGAGGTCCATCGCCGTCACGACCTTCTTGCGGTCGGCGATCTCCTTGAAGCGTTTGAATGCCGCATTGAGGGCTTGCCCGGAGACATCGAAGCCGAGCTCCTCGAGCGCTTGGCGCAGGGCGTGGCGACCCGAATGCTTGCCGAGCACGATCGAGTTGGCTTCGAGTCCGACGCTGCGGGCGTCCATGATCTCGTAGGTCGTCCGCTCCTTCAGCACCCCGTCCTGGTGAATCCCGGACTCGTGTGCGAACGCGTTGCGACCGACGATCGCCTTGTTCGGCTGCACCACGTAGCCCGTCAGACGCGAGACGAGGCGGCTCGTGCGCGCGAGCTCCTGCGTGTGGACGCCGGTGCGCAGGCCGATATCGGCGCTGCGCGTCGCGAGCAGCATCACGATCTCCTCGAGCGACGCGTTGCCGGCCCGCTCGCCGAGCCCGTTGACCGCGCACTCGACCTGGCGCGCGCCCGCGAGGATCCCGGCGAACGAGTTCGCGACCGCGAGGCCGAGGTCATCGTGGCAGTGCACCGAGAGCGTGACGTCGCGCAGCGCCGGCACGAGCTCGTACAGGCGCCGCAGCCAGGCTTCGAACTCGTGCGGCATCGTGTAGCCGACGGTGTCGGGAATGTTGATCGTGCTTGCCCCCTCCTCGATCGCGACCGCGACGACCTCGGCTGTGAACTCGACCTCGGAGCGAGTCGCGTCCATCGGCGAGAACTCGACATCCTCGGTGTGGCTGCGTGCCAGCGCGACGGCAGCCCGCGCTTGGCCGAGCACATCCTCGCGTGTCGTCTGCAGCTGGTGAACGATGTGGATGTCGGAGGTCGAGATGAACGTGTGGATGCGGGGTCGCTCAGCGTCCTGAATCGCGCCCCACGCGGCCTCGACGTCGGCTGCGTGCGTGCGCGCGAGCGCCGCGATCACCGGACCCTCGACCGTTCGCGCGATCCCCTTGACGGCCTCGAAGTCGCCTGGCGAGGTGATCGGGAAGCCGGCCTCGATGACGTCGACCCCGAGTCGCGCGAGCTGCTGGGCGATTTCGAGCTTCTCGGACGCGTTCAGCGAGATGCCGGGCGACTGCTCGCCGTCTCGCAGCGTCGTGTCGAAGATCAGTACTCGGTCAGTCTCAGGTTCCATGATGTTCCTTCGCCTTTCGCGTTGGTCCTGTGCCTTCCTCTCCAGTGGGTTCGCGGCTCAGCGGCCGCCACGCGCTATTCCCCCCGAAGGGGGAGCAGGAGGAGGAGGGCAAGGGACGTGCGGAACGTCATGTGCGAGGCAGCCTAGCAGCCGCTCAGAGGATGTTCACGGCCCGCGCGACGACGAGTCCCAGCGTCGCAAGCGAGGCGAGCGACTGCACGAGCATCGCTAGCTTGGCCCACGCGCTGAGCGGCATCGTGTCGGTCGGGCTGAACGCTGTCGCGTTGGTGAACGACGTATACAGGTAGTCGACGTAGCGCGGGCGCCAGTCCCAGCGCCCGAGATAGTCCTCGGTGTACTGCGGGAAAAGGAAGTCCGGTGGCGGCGGGTTGCTGCGCGTGCGCCCCTGCGGCCCGCCGCGGTCGAGCTCCCAGTACCAGATCGCGAAGATCAGAACGTTCGTGATCCAGATCTCGCTGCCCGCGAGGATGAGCGTCCGCCCGCCGGATTGCCCGCTGCCGTGGATCAGGTAGTGCGCGAGCAGGATCAGCGAGAGCAGGTTGGCGGCGCTGACGATCGAGATCAGCGCGAGCGCGAGCGCACGCCGTGCGGGGTGCACGCGGTGCGGGTCCCATGGCGTCGTCACGACCAGCGCGACGAACAACACGCCCTCGAGGGCGGGCAACAGCCAATACGGGTTCAGCGTCAGCTTGTTCGGCAGGTCAAGCGAGAGCAGGATCGCGACGAGGACTGTCACCTGTGCGGGCCAGTAGGGGTCGCGGCGCGCAAGCTCCTCCGCGACCCCCTCCACGCGGGTGAGGCCAGCCAGCCCCTTTCCGCTCATCCGAGCGTGACGCTGCGCCCGTCCTCGAACCCATCGAGCGCGACGATCTCCGCCACGACCTCGGGCGGCACCGGAGCGTCGGTCGTCACGACCATCGCGGCGAGATCCTTACCCTTGCCGTCGGGTTGGCGGCCGACGACCGAGGAGTCGATGTTGATCCCGTGCTGGCCGAAGACCGTCCCGACGCGGCCGATCATCCCGGGCACGTCGCGATAGCGGAAGACCGTCACGTCGGCCGCGAGCGGCAGCATGATGCGCTGCCCGTAGACCTCGACGAGGTAGGGCTCCTGCGCTGGGCCGACGACGGTGCCCGCGACGGCAAAGCGCTCACCGCCCGAATGGACCGTGACGCGGATCAGCTCGTTGAAATCCTGGGCCTCGGTGACCTTCTTTTCCTCGACGACGATACCGCGCTCCTCGGCGAACGAGCCGGCGTTGACGAAGTTCACCTCCTCCTCCATGTGGCCGCCGAGCGCACCGACGAGCACGGCGAGCCGCAGCAGGCGCGTGTCAAGCTCCGCTATCCGGCCGAGGAACGCCGCTTCGATGCGGTCAACCGAGCTGCCCTGGGCGAGCGCCATTGCGAGACGTCCGAGCTGCTCGGCGAGCGGCAGGAAGGGCTGCAGCGCCTTCATGTCCTCGGCTCCCACCGCCGGGATGTTCACAGCTGTCGAGACGACACCGCCGGTCAGCGCGGCAACGACCTGCTCGGCCGACTGGTAGCCGGCGCGATCGGTCGCCTCCGCGGTCGAGGCGCCGAGGTGCGGCGTCACGACCACGTTCTTGTAGCCGAACAGCGGGTGCTCGGTTGTCGGCTCCGTCGGGAAGACGTCGAGCGCCGCGCCCGCCACCTTCCCCGCGTCGAGCGCGTCCTTGAGCGCCGCCTCATCAACGATCCCGCCGCGAGCGACGTTGAGAATCCGCACGCCGTCGCGCATCTTGGCAAAGGCCTTCGCGTCGATGAAGCCCTTTGTCTCCTCGGTCTTCGGCAGGTGAACCGTGATGAAGTCAGCGCGCGCGTAGACGGTCTCAACGTCGCTCGCCTTCTCCACGCCGAGCTCGCGATAGCGCTCGGCCGAGACATACGGGTCGAAGGCGATCAGCTTCATCCCGAAGCCGCGGACGCGCTGGGCGACAAGCTGCCCGATGCGGCCGAAGCCGATGATCCCGAGCGTCTTGTCCAGGAGCTCGACGCCCGAGAACTTGGAGCGCTCCCATTTGCCCGCGGTCAGCGAGGCGTGAGCCTGCGGGATGTTGCGCGCCAGAGCGAGCAGCAGCGCAACCGTATGCTCAGCGGCGGTCACGACGTTTGACTGCGGCGCGTTCGCGACAACGATGCCGCGGCGTGTCGCGGCCGGCACATCGACGTTGTCGACGCCGACGCCGGCCCGCCCGATCACCTTCAGGCGCTCGCCGCGTTCAATCAAATCGGCGGTCATCTTCGTCGCGGAACGGATCAGGACGCCGTCGAAGTCGCCGATCCGCGCGGCGAGCGTCTCGGGCATCCCAATCGAATCCGGTTTCGACATCGAAATGCTGCTCGAGTAACGCGATTCCCGACTTCCCGACGTTCTCCGCGATCAGGACACGCGGACGCGACTGGTCGCGGCCCCGTTGTGCTCAGCCTGCTGCTTGGGTGTCGTCGCCATCGTCATAGCCCTTGCTCCAGTACGTAGTCGATGCAGCCGGTCAGTGCGCGCACATCATCGGGCTCGACAGACGGGAACATGCCGACCCGCAGCTGGTTGCGTCCCAGCTTGCGGTAGGGCTCGACGTCAAGGATCCCGTTCGCTCGCAGCGTCTTCGCAAGAGCGGCCGCATCGACCGACTCGTCGAAGTCGATCGTCCCAACCACGAACGAACGCAGCTGTGGGTTCGTGACGAACGGGCTCGCGTGCGGGGAGGCCTCAGCCCACCCGTAGAGATACGCGGCGGACTTGCCGGTGCGCGACACGCACCAGTCGAGTCCCCCGCCGGCCAGCATCCACTCGATCTGGTCCGCGAGCATGAACAGCGTCGCGACGGCCGGCGTGTTGTTGGTCTGGTCCTTGACCGAGTTCTCCAGTGCCACGGTCAGTGACAGGAACGGCGGGATCCAGCGGTCTGACGCCGCGACCCTTGCTATACGCTCGAGCGCCGCCGGCGAGCAGATCGCGATCCACAGCCCGCCGTCCGAGCTGAACCCCTTCTGCGGCGAGAAGTAGTAGACGTCGACTTGACGCGGGTCGAGCGGGAGGCCACCGGCGCCCGAGGTCGCATCAATGACGACCAGCGCGTGCTCGCTTCCGGGCGGCCGGCGCACCCCGAGCATCACTCCGGTCGAGGTCTCGTTGTGCGCCCAGGCGATCACATCGGCATCGGGCGCACTCACCGGCTCGGGAGCGCTGCCCGGCGGTGCCTCGATCACCAACGAGTCGGCGAGGAACGGCGCGCCCTTGGTGACGGTAGCGAACTTGCTCGAGAACTCGCCGTAGGCGAGATGCAGTGCGCGCTGCTCGACCAGGCCGAAGGCGGCCGCATCCCAGAAGGCGCTCGCGCCCCCGTTGCCAAGGACGATCTCGTAGCCGTCGGGGAGGTTGAAGAGCTCACGCAGGCCGGCGCGCACGCGCCCTACGAGCTGTCGCACCGGAGCCTGCCGATGCGATGTGCCCATTACGCCGGCGCCCTCCGCCGCGAGGCGCGCGATCTGCTCCGGCCGGATCTTCGACGGGCCGCAGCCGAAGCGCCCGTCCGACGGCTTCAGCTCCTGCGGAATCGTGAGCGTGGTCTTGCTCTGCGTTGCGACTGGTGGTGGCGACATGTGGGTCCTCGCTGAGCTCGAAAGTGCAGAGGTGCCCAGGCGCGCGGCGTTTCGCTACCCGTCATTTCCCGGTGGTTGATTCCACCCAGTACGCCAGTTGTGACGGTCCCGTGAGTCTAGCGGAGTATCCGGCGGGCAGCGGGGTGGCGATCGTTGCCCGTTGGGAGCCTCGAGGCAAGCCTCGGCAGGCCAATCCCGCACGAGCCGATCAGGCTCGCGCCTAGCCGGTCGCTCCGGTCGCTCCGGTCGCTGAGCTGGAACCACTCGCCCCCGTTGCGCCGGTCTCACCGCTCGCGCCGGTTCCTCCGGTCGAGCCAGTCGAGCCGCTTGAACCAGTCGAGCCAGTCGAGCTGTCCGGCGCAGGCCCGCCTTCGCCGAAGCGGTGCCCATGGCGGTCGCCCGAGCCACCCCAATCGTTGCCGCCACCACCCTGGTCACGTCGTCCGGGCCCCTCGTGACCGCGACCACCACCGGAGAAGTAGCCGGGGTGTGCGCGCTCGTTGCCGCCGATGACGATCTGCGTCGCCGTGAGCGTCCCACCCGAGAGCGTGCCGAAGACCGCGACGTCGATCCCTGGCTTGATGTCGTCGATCGAAGAGCCGGTCTGACCCCAGACGATGAACTGCGTCGAGCCGTTCGTGTCCACCGTCAGCTGCGTGTGGCTGCAGGTCTCGATCACGAAGTCCCCACCGACCGGGCTCGTCTGCACGGTGCCGGCGGTCGCGTAGTTGCCGCTCGTCGGTGGTGGCGCCGCGATCAGCACGGCGAGCGCGGTGATCGTGTTCGTGCCCGAGGGCGTCCCGAACACGCCGACGAGATCGCCTTGGAGTACGGCGCTCAGGGTCACCTGGCCGCTGCCACGCTCGAAGTAGTGCGTGTTGGCGGTGACGTCGACCGTCACGACGACGTCATCGCGCGTCTGGATCGTGAAGCTCGTCGCGCCCGTGCCCGGCGTCGCCTGAACGGTACCGCCGGCGGCGTTGCCGTGGCGGAAGTCGTTGTGGATCACGACGGTAGTCGCGGTGATCGTGCTGCCGGATACCGTCCCGAAGACGCAGACGAGCTCGCCAGCCGTCACGTTGCTCAGCGACGGGTCGCTCACGCCGCGCTCGTAGTAGGTCGTTCCGCCCGTACCGCTGCTCACCTGCACGGTGTACGGCGTCGCGCCGCGGGTCTCGATCGTGAACTGATCGCCCGTCGGGTTGCCCTGGACGATTCCGGCGGCGGCCGGCTTCTGACTGCCGGTCGTGGACGGGACCGCGATGACTATCTGGCTCGCCGTCACGGTGTTACCAGAGGTCGTTCCGAAGACCGCGACCAGATCGCCCTGCTGAACGTTCGCGAGCGTCGGACTACTGACCCCGTGCTCGACGTAGGTTGGCGCGCCGGAGAGGTCGATCGTCTCGATCGCCCCGCCCCGCTCCTTGATCTGGAAGCTCGTCGCGCCGGCTGCCGGGCTCGCCTGCACGACGCCGGCAGCTGCCGCGACGACGCGGCTCGCATGGCTCGTGTGCCTGCCGTGGTGCCCTCCATGCGCTGCAGCCGCTCCGATGGCAACGGTACCCACGAGCGTCGCGGTTGCCACCCAGACGAATGTTGCCGCCATAAGTCCGCGACGATGCAAGAGATGTCCCACGGTTCGCCTCCTAGTTGCCGACTGTGACCGCAGCGTTAACCCGACGGTCTAGCAAAAGTTCCACGCAACACACGAAACTACGACGAATAGCGGAGGGAATCCCGGAGTTTCAGATGGCGCGCCGTCCCCAAAGCTCCGCCGTCCAGCCGGCCGGAAGCCTGGTCGCCCGCGCCCCGGCGGGCACTTCGCTGGCGAGCACGCACAGCTCCGGAGCCGGTCCGAGCGCGAGCTGACGCCGCCACAGCATCGCCTCGCCCGGCTCAACGCCGTCGACCAAGAGATCCTCGAAGTCGACCGCGAGCTTCCCCGGCGCTGGGGTGATCCAGACTGCGTGCCCCACCAGATCGAGGCGCGGCAACCCGTCGATCAGCCGGTAGATGCTCCCCGTGCCCTCGCCCATCTCGTGCGCGGCGGCCTCGTGCGCGCTCGAGTGCCCGCCCCCCACCGCCGCCTCGTTGAGCACGCCGAGCGCACCGTAATCCTCGACGAGGTACCAGTCCTCGTATCCCGGGCCGCCGCCGCCCAGCCACGGCAGCGCCTCCGCGCGCAGGCAGACGGACCCCGTGAAGCCACCCGGCGGACGCGCCGCGAGCGATCGCTGAAAACGCGCGCACGCAGCCTCGTAGTGCTCCAGTGCCACACCCCCGCGCGGGCGGTGCCAGAACACGTAGGCGATCACGCCCGGCGCGCGCCTCTCAGAACTCCGGCTTGATCCAGTCCATGTGCGAGCGCAGCCCCTTGCCGACCGCTTCGATCTGCGTGCCGGCCTGCTCCGCACGCATGCGCTTGAAGCTCTCCTGCCCCGCGCGGTTCTCGGCGATCCACTCGCGCGCGAAGTCGCCCGACTGGATCTCGGCGAGGATCTTGCGCATGCTCTCGCGGGTCTCGGGCGTGATGACCCGCTTGCCGCGGGTGTAATCCCCGTACTCGGCGGTGTTCGAGATCGAAAAGCGCATCCCGGCCAGTCCCTTCTCGTACATCAAGTCCACGATCAGCTTCAGCTCGTGCAGACACTCGAAGTAGGCCATCTCCGGGTCGTAGCCGGCCGCGACGAGCGTCTCGAACCCGGCCTGCACGAGCTCGCTCGCGCCGCCGCACAGCACCGCCTGCTCACCGAACAGGTCCGTCTCGGTCTCGTCCTTGAACGTCGTCTCGATCACGCCCGCGCGCGTCCCGCCGATCCCCTTCGCGTAGGCGAGCGCAAGCGCGCGCGCGTTCCCTGTCGCGTCCTGCTGGATCGCGATCAGCGCCGGCACGCCTGAACCATCGACGAACTGCCGGCGCACGAGGTGCCCGGGTCCCTTCGGCGCGATCAGAGCGACGTCGACGCCCGTCGGCGGCTCGACCTCGCCGTAATGGATCGAGAACCCGTGTCCGAAGAGGAGCATGTTGCCCTCCGCGACCCCATCGCGGACCTCGCCCTCCCAAACCTGGCGGTGCAGCTCGTCGGGTACGAGCATCATCACGATGTCGCCCTGGCTCGCCGCATCGATCACCGGGAGCACCTCGAGTCCCGCCTCGCGCGCCACCGCGACCGAACTCGATTGCTCGCGCAGCCCGACGATCACGCCTACGCCCGAGTCGCGCAGGTTCAGCGCGTGAGCATGGCCCTGCGAGCCGTATCCGATGATCGCGACGGTCTTGCCGTCGAGCTGCGAAAGGTCTGCGTCCTCGTCGTAGAGCATGGCCCGCAGGCTATCTGTTTGGGGTGTGGTTGGTCCCAGCGGGCGACCCCTCAGGACGCGAGCGCCGCGAGGCTGACGCCCATGAAGTCTCTGAGCTGCTCGCGCACCTCGTCTGCGAGTGCGCGCTGCACGTCCGTCGGCGCGGCGCGCACAGCCTCCCCCATCTGCGACATGTCAAGCCGCCGCTCCCAGAACTCTTCGAACGTTGCCGCGCCCTCGTCGAGCTCGACCTCGTCGATCTCGACCTCGACGAATCCTGCCCCCTCGAGCAGTGCTGTGAGTCGCGCCGGATCGGCGAGGCTAAAGGGCCCCGGCTCCCCCTCCTTTGGAGCGGGCACGAGGCCCCGCCTGATCGCAGCCTGACTGGGCAGCACGAACCACTGGTTGCGCTCATGCGAGGCCCACACCGCGAGCGCCACGCGCCCGCCCGGCTTGAGCACACGCCGCATCTCCGCGAGCCCCGCCGCGGGATCCACGAACAGCATGAGCCCCCAGCGGCAGATTATGGCGTCGACGCTGGCGACGGGCAGCTCCATCGACTCGGCGTTGATCACCCGGTGCTCGACGTTGCCGATGCCGAGCCTCGCCGCGCGCGCCCTGGCGATCTCGACCATCGCCTCCGACTGGTCGCTCGAGATCAGCCGCCCGCCCGGCTCTACGAGCTCGGCCGCGAGGAACCCCGTGTCCCCGGGACCAGCCGCGAGCTCGAGCACCGTCTCACCCGGTTGAAGTGCGAGCGCCTCGACGAGCCAGTGGGCAAGTGGCGCGCTCGAGTCCCGCACCCAGTCGGCATGCTTGGCCCAGCTGGCCGCGACGTGATCCCAGCGCTCGAGCGACGTACGCCGCGGGTCGTCCAGGGCCGGCTCAGCCAACGGGACAGAACAGTTGCTCGCTGACGCTCTTGCGCCCGGGCGGCGGCGCCGCGGCGGTGAAGGTGACCTGCCATCTTGCGGTAGTCGTTGCGCCTGTCGAAGCAAGGCTTCGCGTTGCTCAGTGTCAGGCTGACCGGGTAGCTCTTGTACTTGCCGGCGGCGCAGTTCGGCGTGCACGTGTTCTCGACGAAGGTGCCGCTGCCCGTCGCGGTGCCGCCGCCGAAGCTATGCCAGCTGATCTTGTCCACGTAGAGGTTCACGTCGGCGCAGGCGAGGATGACCTCCTTCGGCTTGACCTGCGACTGGCGGCAGTTGCCGACGACGCGGTTGTGTCCGCCCGAGGCGATCGCGGGCGCCAGCGAGAGCAGGCAGAGGGCAACGATTAGGACCGCACCGCGACGCACGTGCGGGATCATAGATCCGCGAGGTCGCCTCTTCGCAGCTTCCCCGACGCGGTCCGCGGCAGCGCGGCGACAAAGCGGATTCGCTTGGGCACGGCATAACGCGCAAGACGCTCCGCAGCGTGCCCGCGTAGCTCGCTCTCGCTGGCCGGCGATCGCAGCACGACCGCAGCCCACACCGCCTCGCCCCACTCCGGATCGGCAACGCCGTAAACCCCGGCCTCGACGACCGCCGGGTGCGCCTCGAGCACCGCCTCGACCTGGCTCGGCGCGACGTTCTCGCCGCCCGAAATGATGTGATCGGCCTTGCGGCCGATCACCTTCAGGGTCCCGTCCGCGTCGATCTCGCCAACGTCGCCGGTGTGAAGCGGCTGGGCCAGTGCTGGTGAGACGGTCGGTCCCGTGACGAGAATCTCGCCGTCGGGCGCGAGCTGCACGCGCGCGCAGAAGAGCGGCGGCGCGCCACCGCCCCGTCGCCGGGAACCTGGCTCGCGACCTGCGAGCACGCTTCGGTGAGGCCGTAGGTCTTGCTCAGGGGCACGCCGGCGGCGCGCGCACGCTCGACGAGCGCCGGCGGGACCGGTCCGCCACCGAGCAGCGCGCAGCGCAAACGTGGCGGGCGCTGGAGTCCCGCGTCCAGCAGCCGCGCGAGCGTCGTGGGCACGACCGACACGAGCGTGACCTCGCGCTCCGACAGCGCCGCAATGACCGCCGCCGCGTCGAAGCGCTCGTGTACGAGTGCCGTCGTCTGGTAGAGCCAGCTGCGCACCAGGATCGAAAGGCCGCCGACATGGCTGAGCGGCAGCGTGCACAGCCAGCGCTCCCGCGGGTCGATCCCGAGCGCGACGGCCGAGCCAAGCGCACTCCAGACGAAGTTGCCGAACGTGAGCGGGACCTCGCGCGGGGCGCCGGTGCTGCCAGACGTTCTGATCACCGCCGCCACATCGTCCAGATCGAGCGCGACCGGACGAATCTCGGGTCCGGCCTCTGCGAGCGGTCGGTCGATCGTAACGGCGGCTGCCGGCCAGCACTGCCGCGGCTCGCGCAGATCGATCGGGACGGCGACGGCTCCCGCGACGAAGCATGCGTGTAGCGCCACGGCGAACTCGACGCCCGGCGCAAGCGCGATCGCGACCCGCTCGCGCCGTCCGACGCCGAGCTCACGCGCCGCGGCGCGGCTACGGCTCGCGAGCTCGCGGTAGCTCAGCGACGCAGCCGGCGTCTCGATCGCGATGCGTTGCTCCGCGCGCTCTGCCACCGGCCAGACACCGCTCACAACGCGCACCCTACCCCCGACCGTGCGCCGGCACGGGCGCCCGCTACTCGAAGCCGTAGCGCCGCCCCGCAGCAGATAGCCTTGCGAGCGACGATGCCTGTCGCCTGGGAGCCCGCGGGGGAGTACACGGACATCCGCTACGAGCTGTCGGCGGAGGGCCCGCCACGGATCGCGAAGATCACGATCAACCGGCCGGAGGTGCGCAACGCGTTCCGCCCGCAGACCGTGGTCGAGCTTTCGGAAGCGTTCACGAAGGCGCGCGAGGACCTCGAGGTTGGCGTGATCATCCTCACGGGCGCCGGCTCCGATGCTTTCTGCGCCGGCGGGGACCAGACGGTGCGCGGTGAGAGCGGCTACATGGAGGATCCGGTCGGGCAGCGCACCCGGACGCTTCCACGTGACCGACCTGCACGTCCAGATTCGCCGCACGCCGAAGCCCGTCGTCGCGATGGTCGCCGGGTACGCGATCGGCGGCGGGCATGTGCTGCACGTCGTCTGCGACCTGACGATCGCCGCCGACAACGCGCGCTTCGGGCAGAGCGGGCCGCGGGTCGGCTCCTTCGACGGCGGCTACGGCGCGAGCATCCTCGCTGCGCAGATCGGCCAGAAGCGGGCGAAGGAGATCTGGTTCCTCTGCCGCCAATACGACGCCAAGCGGGCGCTCGACATTGGGCTCGTCAACGCGGTCGTTCCGCTCGCGCACCTCGAGGACGAGACGGTCGCGGTTTGCCGCGAGATGCTTGCGCTCTCCCCGTTCGCGCTCCGCCTGCTCAAGGCGAGCTTCAACGCGAGCGAGGACGGACTCGCCGGGATCCAGCAGCTCGCGCACGACGCAAACCTGCTCTTCTACGCAAGTGAGGAGGCGCGCGAAGGTCGCAGCGCCTTCACTGAGCGCCGGCCCGCCGACTTCTCGAGCTTCCCGCGCCGCCCGTGAGGATCTGGCTGATGGCCGCGCGGCCGCGTACGCTGCCGGCCGCGGTCGCCCCGGTACCCGTAGGTACGGCGCTGGCGATCCACGTCGGGCGCTTCCACGTACTGGCCTTCGTCGCAGCGCTGCTCGGGGCACTCTTCATCCAGATCGGCACGAACCTCTCGAACGACTATTCCGACGCCCACCGGGGCGCCGACACCGAGGACCGGCTCGGTCCTGTTCGGGTGACCGCCGGCGGCCTCGTGCCGCCCCGCCAGGTGCTCGTCGCGACCTACCTGACCTTCGGCTTGGCGGTGCTCTGCGGCGTCTACCTGATCGCGGTCGCCGGGTGGTGGTTGCTCGCGATCGGCGCGGCGTCGATCCTCGCCGGCGTGCTGTACACGGGTGGCCCGCGACCGTACGGCTACGAGGGCCTCGGCGAGGTGTTCGTCTTCCTCTTCTTCGGGGTCGTCGCCGTCGCGGGCTCGTACTACGTGCAGCGCAAGGATCTGCCCTGGGAGCCGTTCGTGCTCGCGATTCCGGTCGGGCTGTTGATCGCAGCGATTCTCGTCGTGAACAACGTGCGCGACCTCGAGACCGACCGGCGAGCGCGCAAGCGCACGCTCGCCGTTCGCCTTGGGCGGACGCGAACCCGCGTCATGTTCGTCACGATGCTCGTGGTCGCCTTTGCCTCCGGGTTGATCACGTGGCTGTGGGGGCCGCTGTCGCCGTGGCTGGCCCTGACCCTTCTGGACGTGCCGCTCGCGACCGCGATCGCCCGTACCGTGCTCACGCATTCCGACGGTCCCTCGCTCAACGGCGCGCTTGCCAAGACCGGGCTGCTCGCGCTCAGCTATTGCCTGCTGCTGAGCGCCGGAGTGCTCGCGAGCTGATGCAACTCGAGCTCGCGCGCGTCCAGTACCGCTTCCGCGAGCCGCAGGAAACCGCGCACGGGGTGCTCCACACGCGCGAGGTGATCGAAGTCGCGCTCATCGCCGAGGACGGACTGACCGGTCGCGGGGAGGCGGCGCCGCTCGAGAGCTACGACGGCGTCAGCATCGAGCAGGCCGAGCGCGCCCTTCGTGCATACGCCCCGGCCCTGTCCGAGCCCACGGGTCCGCCCGGCACGATCCTCGATCGCTGCCGGTCGGTCGCCGACCTGCCGCAAGCGCTCGCAGCAATCGACATCGCACTCTGGGATCTCGCCGGCAAGCGTGCCGGCAAACCAGTCTGCGAGCTGCTCGCCGAGCAGCCAGCGCGGAGCGTGCCCGTGAATGCGACCGTCGCGCTGAGCTCGCTCGCCGGCGCGGTCGCTGCCGCCCAAGACGCTGCGCGCGCTGGTTACCGGACGATCAAGCTCAAGGTTGGCGTCGGTGATGACCTCGAACGCGTGCGCGCGGTCCGTGACGCAATCGGACCCGAGGTCGCGCTGCGCCTCGACGCCAACGGCGCGTGGAGCGCCGAGCAGGCCGCGAGCGTGCTCGACGCGATCGGTGGCTTCGCGCTCGAGCTCGTCGAGGAGCCTGTTCGGGGCCTCGAAGAGACAGCGCTGTTGCGCCGGCGCGTGCCGGTGCGGATCGCGCTCGACGAGAGCTCTAGCCTCGCGGGGGCGCTCACTGCGCGCGTCGCCGACGCGATCTCCTTGAAGATCTCGCGCACCGCGGGGATCGGAGGACTGCTCGCGGCCGCCTCGCTCGTGCGCGCGAGCGGCGCCGAGGCATACGTCTCCTCGACGTTCGACGGACCGCTTGGCATCGCCGCGGCGCTGCACGCCGCGGCGGCACTCGCGCCGCTGCCGCCGTGTGGCCTCGCGACGCTCGATCTCTTCGCCGGTGAGCCCTCGCCATTCCCTGTCATCGAGGGTGCGATCACCGTGCCGCGCACGCCAGGCCTGGGCGTGTAGTGACCGCGCGTGCGGCGGCTAGTCGGTGGTGTTCTACTGTCCCGCTGCGAAATGAGCGACATCTGCCTTCGTGAGTAGGCCGTGGGTGACGCTCGTGCAGACGTCTGCCGTTTGAACAAGCCCCGCCTGCGCCAGATTGATCCCGTCTGCGGTGAGCATCTGGTGTGTGATCTGGCCGCTGCCGTTCGGGTCGGGGAAGTTCTGGAACCCGTGCCTGCGCAGGCAGTGGGCGAACGCCAGTAGCGCTGCGGCCTGCCTTGGGTTATAGGAGGTGGTCTGGCTGTGCGGGCCGCCGCCCGGCAGCAGGTGCTCGCAGGCCGACTGCGCCGACTGGAATCCCGGCGACGGGTTGTTGAACGCCGCCTTGAAACCGTGCGGGGAGACGGTGGGGTTGGGAACGGTCACCCCGTGCGTGCGCATGCAGCCGACGAACCTGACCGCGTCGCGCTGTTCTTGCTGGATTTGGGCCTGCGTCGGCTGGGCGCTGGGGCTCGATGGGCTGGGCGAACTCGCGCCGCCGCAGGCGGCGATCGTGGCGCCGGCGAGCAGGGAGGCCGCCGCCGCCGCGGCGAGGAGTGGGGAGCGATTTCGTGGCATGACCCACGTTGTACGCCTCGGGTGGTCACACTGGTGCAACACAGGCCTGTGATCGCGTTGTGACGTGTCGTGGTTCACGATGTGCACGTGCGCGTCCTGGTGGTCGAGGATCACGTAGAGCTCGCCGATGACATCGCCGATGGCTTGCGTGATCGCGGGATCGCGACCGACCTCGCTTACGACGGTGGCGCCGCGCTGCACAAGGCCGGGGTCTACCGCTACGACGTGATCGTGCTCGACCGAGACCTGCCCGTTGTGCACGGCGACGCCGTTTGCGTCTCGCTGCGCGAGCGTGGCATCGACGCGCGCATCCTGATGCTGACCGCCGCGAGCGCGATCGGCGACCGCGTCGAGGGCTTGAACCTCGGCGCCGACGATTACCTGCCCAAGCCGTTCGCGTTCGCCGAGCTGCTTGCCCGCATCCACGCGCTCGCGCGGCGAGCGCCGGCGGGCTCGCCCGTGCTCGTCAGGGGCGACTTGAAACTCGATCGCGCCGCGCGGCGCGTCATCCGCGCGGGGCTTGAGCTGTCGTTGACCCGCAAGGAGCTCGGTGTGCTCGAGGTGCTGCTCGCGGCCGACGGCGCCGTGGTCAGCGCCGAGGAGCTGCTCGAAAGGGTCTGGGACGAGAACGCCGACCCGTTCACGCGCACCGTGGTCGTCACGCTCACGCGCTTGCGTCGCAAGCTGGGCGACCCCGACGTGATCGAGACCGTCGTCGGCGCCGGCTACCGCGTTCGATGAAAGCCCTGGCCGCCGCGCGGCGGCTCTGGCCGCGGCGCCTTCGCACCCGTCTCGCCGTCTTCTACTCGGTCCTGTTTCTGATCGCGGGAGCCGGGCTGCTTGCGCTGACCTACGCCGTCGCGGCCGACGCCCTCCCCCAGCCGACAACGATCCCACTCAAGCGGATCACGCCGCAAGACGCGCAGACGCTGCCGCTGTGCAAGCCGCCGCCCACTTCCCCGGTGATACAGCGGAAGTGCGACACCGTGCTTGCCAAGCTCGGCGCGGGCTCCAACCAGCGCGACGCTGCTTTGCGGGCGCTGCGGATCGCTCTGCTGATCGGCCTTGCGATCATCGCAGTCGTTGCCGTGGCGCTCGGCCGCCTGAGCGCCGGACGCGCACTCAAGCCGGTTCGGTCGATCACCGATGCGGCACGCCAGGCGTCCGAGCTGCGGCTCGGCCAGCGGCTTGCGCTGAGTGGCCCTGATGACGAGTTCAAGCAGCTGGCTGACACGTTCGACGTGATGCTCGAACGTCTCGATGCCGCCTTCACCAGCCAGAAACGGTTCGTGGCGAACGCCGCCCACGAGCTGCGCACACCGCTGACCGCGATGCGGACGGCGATCGAGGTCACGCTCTCGAAGCCGACGCGGACTCCGGCTCAGCTGGAGGCGATGGCGGAGCGGGTCAAACGATCAGCCGAGCGCGCCGAAGCAACCGTCGAGGCGCTCCTGACGCTCGCCACGAGCGAGGCCGGTCCGCTGGCGCAGGAAGCGGTCGATCTTGCGACTGCCGCCGAGGACGCGCTCGACGCCGCGCACGCCGCGATCGAGCAGCGGCAGCTCACAGCTCGACACTACTTTCGCGCCCGCCCGCACGCGTGGCGACCGCGTGCTGCTCGAGCGCATGATCGCCAACCTCGTCGAGAACGCGGTGCGCCACAACGAGCCGAACGGCTGGATCGCAATCCGCACGACGGCGCAGGTCGATGGCGCCACCTTCGAGATCGACAACACCGGCCCCACCGTCGCCGCCGAGCAGATCCCGACCCTGTTCGAGCCCTTCGCCCGCGCCAAGCAGCGTCTCAACGACTCGGATGGCGTCGGGCTCGGGCTCTCGATCGCCAGCGCGATCGCCCGCGCCCACGACACCACGATCAAAGCGCGCCCGCGCCCAGATGGCGGCCTCGAGGTGTCGGTGACGATCCCCGCGGGCCCGAGCTGAGTCGACCCCGCTCAGGCTGCAATGGCGCGCACGACCGCGTCGGGCGCTTCGAGCGCCAGGCGATGGCCGGCGCCGGGCACGATCACGCACTGCGCACGAGGGAGCGCGCCGGCAAGCTTTGCGGCGATCGCGGCGTAGCGTTGGTCGCGCTCGCCGGCGAGCACGACCGCCGGCATCGTGAGTGCGCCGAGGTGATCCCACAGCGGCGCGAGACGCCCCGGGCCGAGGGCGCGGAGCGTCGCCGCGAGCTGCGCGGGAGCGACGCGGCGCGTGTCCGCAGCGATCTCCTCGTGAACCCAGTCCGGATCGCCCGCGAACAGCGGATTGGTGCGCCAGCGGGCGATGAACTGCTCGATCGAGCCCTGCTCGATCTCACCCGCAAGCCGCTCGTCGGCGGCAAGGCGCTCGGTCTGATCGTCGATGCCGGCGCTCGCCGAGACCAGGACGAGGCGCGTCACGCGCTCCGGTGCGCCAGCCGCGATGTGAAGCGCGACACGTCCGCCCATCGAGTAGCCGCAGAGGATGAAGCGGTCGGGCGCCGCGTCTGCGACGCGGCGTAGAGCGTCGGGGCCGAGGTCGAGCGCGAGCGGTGAGTAGCGTTCCCGGTCGAGCAGCGCCGTGACGCGGTCCCAGTGGCGGGCAGTCCCGGCAAAGCCGTGCAGTAGGACGACAGTCTCGGACACGCGCGCATTTTGACCGACACGCACAATCTGATCGCGGCATTCGTCGATGAGCTCGTGCGCTGCGGCGTCGCCGATGCCTGCACGTCGCCGGGCTCGCGCAGCGCCCCGCTCGTGCTCGCCCTCGCGCGCGCCGACGGGCTGCGCGCCTATTCGCACGTCGATGAGCGCTGCGCCGGCTTCTTCGCGCTCGGCCTGGCGAAGGCCAGCGGGCGCCCGGTTGTCATCGCCTGCACCTCGGGCACCGCAGCGGCCAACCTCACACCGGCGGTGATCGAGGCGAGCGAGGCCCGAGTTCCGCTGATCGTCCTGACCGCGGACCGGCCCCCCGAGCTGCGCGAGGTCGGCGCCGGCCAGACGATCGACCAGCTCAAGCTGTATGGGAGCGCGGTGCGCTGGTTCTTCGACGTCGGTAACCACGAGGCCGACGACGCGCGCGCACGCTGGGTCCGCACGCTCGCCTGCCGCGCCGTCGCGGAGGCTTGCGGCGAGCGACCGGGTCCGGTGCACTTGAACTGGCCGCTGCGCGAGCCGCTCATACCGCAGGGTCGCGTCGAGCCCTCGGGCGGTCGCGCCGGCGGCGAGCCTTGGCTCGTGCGTGAGCGACCGCCAGCGGTCCATGGGGATCTTGCGACTGTGGTGAGTCGTAGCGCACGCGGGGTGATCGTCGCCGGACGCTCGGATCAGCCGCTTGCCGGCTTGCCGGCACTGGCGGAGGCTTGTAGATACCCGTTGCTGGCCGATCCGCTTTCAGGGGCCCGCTCGGGTGCCGCCGCGGTCGCGCATTACGACCTCTTGCTGCGCGACCGGTCCTTCGCCGACGAGCAGCGTCCCGAGTTCGTGATCCGCGTCGGCGACCTGCCAACCTCGAAGCCGCTACGCGGCTGGTTGTCACGACTCGAGGATGCGCAGCAGATCGCAATCGATCCGGCGGGCGCCTGGCAAGATCCGGACGGGCGCCTGCGCCTGTCGCTGCGGGCCGATCCGGGGACGCTCGAGCCGCCCCCCGCGGCTGAGCAATGTTGGCTTGATGGTTGGCATGCGGCCGACGCGAGCGCCGCCGCGCTGCTCGAGCAGACGCTCGACGGGGCTCTCAGCGAGCTCGCCGTCGCGCGCCTGCTCGGCGCGGAGCTGCCGGGCGACGCAACTTTGTTCGTCGCGTCTTCGATGCCCGTGCGTCTGATCGAAACGGTCTGGCCGGCGCGTGTGGCGCCCCCGCGCGTGCTGTGCAACCGGGGTGCCAACGGAATCGACGGGACGATCTCGAGCGCGTTCGGGGCCGCGGCTGCCTGTGCTGGAGCCGCGTGGGCGCTGATCGGCGACGTGGCGTTCGCTCACGACGTCGGCGGGCTGCTCGCGGCACGCCGGCTCGGGCTCGCGCTGACGATCGTTCTGCTCGACAACGGTGGTGGGGCGATATTCGATCTCCTGCCGATCGCGTCCGCAAGCGACGTCTTCGAGGAGCACGTCGCGACGCCGACAGGCGTGGACTTCGAGGCCCTCGCACGCGCCTACGCGATCGATTACACGGCGATCGACTCGCTCGGCGCGCTGCAGTCCGCGCTCTCCGCGGCGCCCGCGAGCTCACGGCTGTTGCACGTGCGCACCGACCGCGCCGCGGGCCTTGCCCTCCAACGCGCGCTCTCGGCCGCGATCGCTGCTGACGTGCGCTCGCCCGTCAGCTCAAGACCGGGAGCAGAGCACCGAGCTTGACCTCGGTCTCAGCGAGCTCCCCCGCCGGATCGGAGCCGGCGACGACGCCGACGCCGGCGTAGCAGCGCGCGAGGCGGCCTTCTACGAGCGCGCAGCGAAGCGCGACCGAGAATTCGCCGTCACCGTTCGCGTCGCACCAGCCCGTCGCGCCCGCATACCAGCCGCGATCGATGCCTTCGAGCGCCGGGATCAGCGCCAGCGCCGACTCCGGCTCCGCCCCGACGGCAGGCGTCGGGTGCAGGACGCCGGCGAGCTCGATCGCGCCGATCGGCTCGGCGAGCTGCGCGCGGACCGGCGTCGCGAGGTGCTGGATGTTCGCGATCCGAATCACCTCCGGCTCGCTTGGTCGCGTGACCCAGAGCGCGCGCCGGCGCAGCGCCCGCTCGATGTGGTTGGCGACGACCGCGTGCTCATGGCGTTCCTTCTGCGAGCGCAGCAGCCGTTCGCCGAGGTGCTCGTCGAGGCCCGCGTCCGCGCTGCGTCCGGTCGAGCCGGCGAGCGCGAGCGTGCTTGCGCGAAGGCCGTCGACGCGGATCAAGAGCTCTGGGCTCGCGCCGATGAACGTAGCCTCGCCACGGCCGATCGCGTAGAGGTAGCAGCCCCCGAAGGCGCCCCGCAGGACATCGAATACGGCCGCGACGTCGTGGTCGCGCGGCGCTCGTACCTCCACCTCGCGCGCGAGCACGATCTTCTCGAGCCTGCCCGTCCCGATCAGCTCGACCGCACGGGCAACCGCGTCCTCGTAATGCTCGGGCGCAAGCGCACCACCGATCAGCGCGCGCTGCGCCGGATGCGGGTCGAGCAGCGGCAGGGGTCGTTCGACGAGCGATGCGAGCCGCTCCTCGATCAGGCGCTCGAGCCGGTCGGCGTCCTCGCCCGGACGCGCGAGCGCCGTCACCGTGCACCAGAGCTCGTCGCCGCTGCGGGCGAGCGCGATCTCGGGAACGACGAGCGATGCCGCTGGGAAAGCCGACCACTGCAGCGCGCTCGCCCCGTCGTCGGCGAAGGCGAAGCCGCCGGCGGCGATCACTCCGGCGCCCGGCGGGCCCTGCGGAGGCTCCGCGCAGGCGTTCGCCGCGAGTGTCCGCCAGCGCGCAGCGGCGCGCTGGAAGCGGCCTGCGCCGCGTTCTTCGATCGTGATCGCGGCGCCGAGACCGGCCAGAGCCGAGCCGTCGCGCTCGGGCTGCTCGAGGCAGAACCACGGCTCGCCCGGACGGCGTGAGGCGAAGACGACCGCGCTCGGATCGACTCTCCCCCACACGCGCCAGCTGACTGACGCGAGGCGCTCACCGCCGCGACGGCTGTGGTGGACCGCGGCGGCGAGCGTCGAGCGTAGCCGCGCTCGAGCCTGCGGTGGCATCGCCAGCGCCGGCGAGGGCGCAGGGATGCCGACTGCAGACTTGAGCACCACCAGCGGCTTCTAGGTTTCCGCGCGGCCGCGCGACATCGCGATCTCGCCGGTGCGCATCATCTCGATCAGCCCGTACGGGCGCACGATCTGCTCGAACGCCTCGATCTTCCGTTTTGCGCCGGTCACCTCGAGCACGACCGAGCGCTTGGTGAAATCGACCACGCGGCCGCGGAACACCTCGCAGAGCTCGAGTAGCTCGCTGCGCGAGGCGCCCTCGGCTGCGACCTTGAACAGCGCGAGCTCACGTTGAACGGTCGTATCCGGCTCGAGGTCGCGGATCTTGATGACATTGACCAGCTTGTGCAACTGCTTCGTGACCTGGTCGATCGGGTCGACAGCGCCGTCAACCGTGAGCGTTACGCGCGAGAAGCTCTCGTCAGCCGTCGGGCCGACGGTGAGCGTCTCGATGTTGAAGCCGCGGCGCGCGAACAGGCCCGCGATGCGCGTCAAGACACCGGGACGGTTCTCGACGAGGATCGAGAGGACGTGCGTGCGCCCGGTCCGTAGACCGACCGCTGCGTCGAGCTCCTCGAGGCTGAGTGGTGCGTTGGTTCCTGCCTCCATCGCCGATCACCCCACCATTTCGCGCGCCGGCGAGCCTGGCGCGATCATCGGGTAGGTGTTCTCCTCGCGCGTCACGCGGACGTCGACGACGACCGGCCCTGGCGTCGCGATCGCGCGGCGCATGTCCTCGACCAGCGTTGTCTTGTCCTCGAAGCGCAAGCCCGTGCAGCCGCACGCCTCCGCGAGCTTGACGAAGTCAGGGAACTCGCCCGTGTCGACGTGGCTATAGCGACGGTCCCAGAACAGCTCCTGCCACTGGCGGACCATCCCGAGATAGCCGTTGTGCATGATGAACACCTTCACCGGGATCTCGTTCTGCGCACAGGTCGCGAGCTCCTGGATGTTCATCTGGATCGACCCGTCGCCGGAGATCACGCAGACCACGTCCTCCGGGCAGCCAACCTGCGCGCCCATCGCCGCCGGCAGGCCGAAGCCCATCGTCCCGAGGCCGCCCGAGTTGATCCAACGCCGCGGCTCTTCGAAGCCGTAGTACTGCGCCGTCCACATCTGATGCTGGCCGACGTCGGAGACGACGATCGCTTCGCCGCCGGTCGCCTCGTGCAGCGCCTCAATCATGAACTGGGGCTTGATCTCGTTGTCCGTTGAGTCGGCGTAGCGCAACGGGAACTCCTCGCGCCACTGCTGGATCTGCGCCCACCAAGCGTCCAGCCGCGCCGGGTCCGGTTCGAGCGCGCGATACTCGTCGAGCAGCCTCGTGAGGATTCGCTTTGCGTCGCCGACGATCGGAATGTGGGCCGGCACGTTCTTCGAGATCTCGGCTGGGTCGATGTCGATGTGGATGAACTTCGCATGCGGCGCGAACTCCGAGATCTTGCCGGTGATCCGGTCGTCGAAGCGCGCGCCAACGGCGCAGATCAGGTCGGCGCCGTCCATGGCGTAGTTCGCCGTGCGCGTCCCGTGCATGCCGAGCATCCCGAGCCACTGCGGCTTCGAGGCAGGGAAGCCGCCGAGGCCCATCAGCGTGCATGTCACCGGGAAGCGACCGAAATCGGCAACGGCGGTCAGCTCTGCCGCTGCATTCGAGTTGATCACCCCGCCGCCCGCATAGATCACGGGCCGTCGCGCGGCCGCCAGCGCCTTGGCGGCTTGGCGGATCTGCTTGTGATTGCCCTCGATCGTCGGTTGGTAGCCGGGCAGCGAAGTCTCGGTGACTGGCTGATAGGGGATGTCGCCACGCGACAGGTCGGTCGGCAGGTCGACGAGCACCGGCCCCGGACGGCCGGTGCGCGCGATATGAAACGCCTCGTGGAGTACGCGCGGCAGCTCGAGCGGGTGCTGGATCATGTAGGAGTGCTTGACGATCGGCATCGTGATGCCGATCGTGTCCGCCTCCTGAAAGCCGTCCGTGCCGAGCAGCTCCGTACGGACCTGACCGGTGAGGAAGACCACCGGGACCGAGTCCATCATCGCGTCCGTTATCGGCGTGACCAGGTTCGTCGCGCCGGGACCGGAGGTAGCGACCGCGACGCCAACCTTGCCGGTTGCCTTGGCGTAGCCCTCGGCGGCATGACCGCCACCAGCCTCGTGGCGCACGAGCACGTGGCGGATGCCGGCGTCATAGAACGCGTCGTAGGTCGGCAGGTTCGCCCCGCCGGGCAGCCCGAATACGACCTCCACACCCTCAGCTTTAAGGCATTCCATCAACGCATCGACTGCGCGCATTCGTGCTACCTCCTTTCGACTTGTTCGCGATAAGCCCGCGGTCGCGGGCGTGACAGTCGAGGATAGCGGCCGGCGCTAGACGAACAACAGGCGGCGGTCGGTGTGCAACGCGGTCACGACTTGCGACGCCGCAACGCCAGGCATCTCTGGGAAGCCCAGGCCCTCAACGAGAACCTCGAACTCGCCCAACGCCGGCTTATAGCCGGGCGCGGACGCGTATCGACGGCGTCGGCTCGATGATCTCGAACTCCTCGGGATAGGAGAGCTCCGTGCCGCAATTCATGCACAGGGCGTCATAGATTCGCGTCGCCGCGCCGCAGCCAGGGCAGTGCCGTAGCGCCACCTCCGTCTCGCGGCGGTATAGCAGCGCCGCGATCGGTCCGAGTATCGGGATGACCGCCGAGACGACGAACCAGATTGGCGGCGATGACCCTTTGCGCAGCGCGACGAGCGCGCCGAGCACGCCCGACGCGAGGCAGATCAGCAGGTAGGTCATCTAGTGAAAGAGGACGCGGATCGCCCAGATCGCGCCGATGATCCCGACCACGACCGCGAGGATCGTCGCGACGAAGACGACTACGCCGAAAAGGAGGTGAAACAGGAGGTACGCGCAGACGAGCAGGATGAGCGCCGCCACCGCATGGCGCCCGAGGTTGTGCATCCAGGAGTCCGTGCGCTCTGTGTGCTCTTCGCTCATACGGTGAGCGTAGCGCGTTAGGACGCTCTCACGATCAATTTGCGTCTGTGACGTGCCGCTCAGCCCGCTCGACGCTCTGCCGCCTTTGACGGCGAAGCAACGCGGGGCGCCGGCAGGCGCGTCAGGCTGTAGCGCCGCACGACAGCCCGCTTTGTCCCCGCCGCGGGCTCGCCGAGCTCGGGTAGTAGCAGGAAGCGCGAGCGCGATCTGGGAGTCTCGCTTGCCATGCGAAAATGATCGGCCAGGACGGCCGGTCCGTCCTTGGCCCGTTGGCCAAGATCACAGCCCCACGGTTGGCCGCCACGAGCGAACCGCCGGTGGCGAGCGCTGTGGGCGCGTCAAGTGCCGAGCTGCTCGTGGATCAGGCGCGTGACCTCGGCCCCGTCGGCGCGGCCGCGCGTCTCGCGCATCACAGCGCCGACCAGCGCACCTACCGCCTTCTCGTTACCTGCTCTCACGCGCTCGGATGCGCTCGGGTCGGCCGCGATCGCCGCAGCGACGATCGTCGCGAGGTCGCCGTCCTCACGCGAGAGCGATCCGAGGCCGCGGGCGGCGATGATCGCCTGCGGATCACCGCCGTCGGCCACGAGCACATCCAGCACCTCGCGCGCGGCCGCGCCGCTGACGGCGCGAGCGCCGACGAGCATGACAAGCGCGCCGAAAGCCTGGGGTGTGACGTTGGTGTCGGCCGGGTCCGCGTCACCGATCCGTGCCACGAGCTGCCCGATCCAGTTGGCGACGGCGACTGCGTGCTCAACCCCGGTCGATTCGAGCACGCGCTCGAAGTAGTCGCCAAGCTCCCCGCGAAACGCGAGATTGCGCGCGCCATCCGCGTTTAGGCGTAGATCCGTCTCGAAGCGCATCGCGCGATCGAGGGGCAGCTCGCCGATATCGGCCCGGGCGACCGACACCATCTCCGGCGTTGTCGCGATCGGGACGAGGTCGGGCTCGGGAAAGTAGCGGTAGTCCTCGGCCTCCTCCTTGGAGCGCAACGAGCTCAGCCGCCCGCTGGAAGGATCGAAGTGCAGCGTCTCCTGCTCGACGGCGCCGCCCGACTCGATGATCTGCCGCTGGCGTTCGATCTCGGCCGTGATCCCGCGTTCGATGAAGCGGAACGAGTTCATGTTCTTCAGCTCGGTCTTCGTGCCGAGCACGCTCGTGCCCGCCTGTCGCAGGGACACATTGGCGTCGGCGCGCAACGAGCCCTCCTCCATGTTGACGTCGCTCACCCCGAGACTGCGCAGCGTCGCGCGCAGCAGCGTCAGCCATTCGCGCGCATGTGCCGGGGAGCGAAGCTCTGGCTCGGTGACGATCTCGACGAGCGGCGTACCACCGCGATTGAAATCGACGACAGAGCGCTCCGAGCCGTGGATGCGCCCGCTCTCGCCGACGTGGATCAGCTTCGCC
The DNA here is from genome assembly GCA_963773395.1 of uncultured Solirubrobacterales bacterium. Lineage (GTDB taxonomy): Bacteria > Actinomycetota > Thermoleophilia > Solirubrobacterales > Solirubrobacteraceae > Palsa-513. Next base: position 735,631 of record CAVZAY010000002.1, read on the forward strand.
GCATCCTCCTCGAGATGCACGCGATGCAGGCGCACGCCCGCGAGCTCGCCGCCGCGACAGATCGGCTCGTCGTACTGGGAGATCTGGTAGCCCTTCGGCAGGTCGGGGTAGAAGTAGTTCTTGCGGTGGAAGATCGACCGCGGCGCGATCTCGCAGCCGAGCGCGAGGCCGATCATCAACGCGAAGTGGATCGCGCGCGCGTTCGCGACCGGCAGCGCACCTGGCAGGCCGAGGCAAACCGGGCACGTGCGCGTGTTCGGTGGCTCGCCGAAGGACAGCTCGCAGCCGCAGAACATCTTCGTCCGCGTCTTCAGCTGGGTGTGAATCTCGAGGCCGATGACCGCTTCGAGCTCGCTCATCGACGCGGTGCGCTCCCGTCGAATCCGAGCGACTGCTCGAGCGCGAAGGCGACGCTCAGCAGCCGATCTTCACTGAACGCCGGCCCGATCAGCTGGAGGCCGACGGGCAGGCTCTTGCCGCCGCCCGGCGGGGTGGCCATGCCGTTCGGGATCGAAACGGCCGGGATCCCGGCGAGTGATGCCGGGACCGTGAAGATGTCGTTCAGGTACATCGCGTAAGGGTCGGCCGTCTTCGCGCCAAGCTCGAAGGCGACGCCCGGCGCAGTCGGCGTGACGACGAAGTCGAAGCGCTCGAAGGTGGCGGCGAAGTCGCGTGCGATCAGCGTGCGGACGCGCTGAGCGCGACCGTAGTAAGCCTCGTAATAGCCGCTCGAGAGCGCGTAGGTGCCAAGCATGATGCGGCGTTTGACCTCCGCGCCGAACCCGTCGTGGCGCGTGCGCGTGTACATGTCGAGCAAGTCGCTCGCACCCGCAGCCCGCAAGCCGTAGCGAACGCCGTCGAAGCGCGCGAGGTTCGACGATGCCTCAGCGGGCGCGAGCACGTAGTAGGCGGCGAGCGCGTGGGGAGCGTGCGGCAGCTGACAGGTCTCGACGCTCGCCCCGAGCTGGCGTGCCAGCTCGAGGCTCGCCTCGAACGCGCCGAGCACCCCCGGCTCGACCCCGTCGCCCGAGAGCTCGGTCGGGACGCCGAGGCGAATCCCGCGCAGATCGGTCCGCGCTGGAAGGCTCACGGATCCGGGATAGTCGAGCGAAGTCGCATCACGCGGATCGCGGCCGCCGACCATCTGCATGAACAGCAGCGCCGCATCGCTGACGTCGCGCGTCAACGGACCCGCCTGATCGAGCGATGAGGCGAACGCGATCATGCCGTAGCGCGAGACCGCGCCGTAGGTTGGCTTCAGGCCGACGATTCCGCACAAAGCGGCTGGCTGGCGGATCGAGCCGCCGGTGTCCGTGCCGAGCGCCCAGGGCGCAAGCCCCGCCGCGACGGCGGCTGCACTGCCACCCGATGACCCGCCCGGCACGCGCGTGCGGTCCCAGGGGTTGAGCGTCGGGCCGAAGGCCGAGTTCTCGGTGGAGGAGCCCATCGCGAACTCGTCCTGGTTGGTCTTGGCGAGCAGCGGTGCGCCGGCGCGCGCAAGGCGCTCGACGACCGTCGCCGTATACGGCGGCCGGTAGTCCTGGAGAATCCGCGAGCCCGACTGGCTCGGGACGCCGGCGGTGCAGAAAAGATCCTTGACCGCGAGCGGGACGCCGCCGAGTGGCCCGTCGCCCGCCGCTGGAGCCTGCGGCGCAACCCACGTGAACGCGTTCAACGCGTCCGCGGCGGCGCGCTCGCGGTAGCAGTCGAACAACTCGCGGGCCGCGAGCTCGCCGCGGCCGATCGCGGCGGCCGCCTGCGCAGCAGTCAATTCGACCAGATCCATCATGCTTGCGGGCTCGGGACCGCGAAGCCGTCGTCGAGCACCTCCGGCGCGCTCTCGAGCGCCCGTTCGCGAGGCAGGCACGGCTCTGGCTCGTCCGCCCGCAGCGCGCCCGTCACGTCGATCACGTGGCTCGTCGGCGGCACGCCCTCGAGATCGAGGCCACTGATCGTCTCGATGTGCTCGAGCACGCTGCCGAGCTCGGTCGTCAGGCGCTCGACCTCCTCCTCACTCAGCTCGAGGCGCGCGAGGCGCGCGACGTGAAGGACTGTGTCGCGGTCGATCATCCGCCTGCCGGGACGCTCCAGAACGGCGACTCGTCGCGCAACGAGAGGAACGCCGCGGCGGTCACCAGCACGGATCCGGCGAGCGCAAGCCAGAGGCCGTAACAGCGCCCCGTCGCCGAGGCCGGAAGTGCGAGGGTGCGGACCAGGACCACAGCCCCCGAAACCACGCCGACGACCGTCGTGAAGGTCGCTAGTGCCACGGGCAGGGCAGGCGACCGCTGGGTGAGCGTGACGGCCACCAGTGCGAACGCGAGGACCGCGGCAAGCGCTGCCGGTAGCTCGGCGACCGTCAGCGCGTTGAAGGCATCGCGCGAGCCGGTCGGGAACTGGTACCACGGGAGGAACAGCGAGACGGCGAGCAAGAGGCCCGCGAGCAGCGCAAGGACGTCCGGCGGGCGCAGGCGGCGAAGATCGACATGCATCGCGGACAGACTAGTAGTGGGCCGAACCGAGCCGCTGCTAGCCTGGACCGGTCGTGAGCGAGGTCGCCGAACAGGTCGTCCTTGTCGAGCGCCGGGACCGGGTGCTCGTGCTCACGCTCAACCGGCCTGCGGCGCGCAACGCGATCGACCTCGCGATGGCGCGAGCGCTCGCCACAGCGCTCGACCACCTCGACGAGGATCCGCACCTGTGCGCGGGCGTCATAACGGGCGCGCCCCCCGGCTTCAGCGCCGGCATGGACCTCAAGGCGTTCTCCGCGGGCGAGCTGCCGGTGGTGCCGGGGCGCGGATTTGCCGGAATCGTCGATCGCGGGTCGCGCAAGCCGCTGATCGCGGCCGTCGAGGGGTTCGCGCTCGGCGGCGGCTTCGAGGTCGTGCTTGCGTGCGACCTCGTAGTCGCGGCGCACGACTCGCTCTTTGGGCTCCCAGAGGTCAAGCGGGGCCTGATTGCGGCCTTCGGCGGACTCGTGCGCTTGCCGCGGCGGATCCCGGAGGCGATCGCGACGGAGATAGCGCTCACGGGCGAGCCGGTCGCCGCTCCGCGCCTGCACGAGCTGGGGCTTGTGAACCGGCTGGTCGAGGCGGGGCAAGCGCTCGCCGGGGCGCTCGAGCTCGCCGGCGCAATCGCTGCGAACAGCCCGATCGCGGTTCGCACCTCCAAGGACGCCCTGACGCGCCAGCGCGAGTGGACAGCGGCGGCCGCGGGCGGCGAACAGCAGGTGCTCTGGGAGCGCATCGTCGCATCGGCGGACGCGCGCGAGGGAGCCGCGGCGTTCGCGGAAAAGCGCGCGCCGCGATGGCAAACGGATTGACGGCGCCCGTGCCTGCGCCTCGTCGCGGTGAGTCCGAGGCGGGGCGGGCGCGGCTCGCGATCCTGTTCACCTGCAGCCTCAGCCTGTTCATCGTCAGCCTCGACACGACGATCGTGAACGTCGCGTTGCCGTCGATCGCGCATCAGTTCCACGCGCAGCTCGACGGCCTGCAATGGGTGGTTGACGCCTACGTGGTCGTGATCGCGAGCCTGCTGATCCTGTCAGGATCGACCGGCGATCGGCTCGGCCGGCGACGCGTGTTCAAGACGGGCCTCGTCGTCTTCGGCGCCGGCTCGCTCGCCTGCAGCCTCGCGCCGACCCTGGGGGCGCTGATCGCATTCCGAGCGCTGCAAGCGATCGGCGGCTCGATGCTCAACCCGAACTCGCTCTCGATCATCGCGAACGTCTTCACCGAGCGCCGCGAGCGGGCGCGCGCGATCGGCATCTGGGGCGCTGTCTTCGGCGCGAGCATCGCCCTGGGCCCGATCTTCGGCGGGTTGCTCACCGACTCGATTGGCTGGCGCGCGGTCTTCTGGGTGAATCTCCCGGTCGTAGCGGTCGCCTGGTGGCTGACCACTCGCTTCGTCCCGGAGTCGCGGGCGCCTCGGGCGCGGCGGCTCGATCCCGCCGGACAGCTGCTGGCGGCCGCAGTGTTGGGGGCGCTCTGCTTCGGGATCGTCGAGGGACCTGCAGACGGCTGGACATCGCCAGCGATCCTCGCCGCCTTCGCAGTCGCCGCGGGCGCCCTCGCCGCCTTCGTTGCCGTAGAGCAGCGCCGGCGCGAGCCACTGCTCGATTTGCGCTTCTTCCGCAGCCCCCTGCTGTCCGGAGCCGCGCTGGTCGGCGTGTTCGCGTTTCTCATCACGGCCGGCTTCCTGTTCTTGAACACGCTCTACCTCCAGGATGCGCGCGGGTACTCGGCGCTGCGTGCGGGCCTCGCGATCCTCCCTGCCAGCCTGCTGATCATGCTCGCTGCCCCGCTTTCGGGGCGGCTCGTCGGCTGGCGCGGCGCGCGGCTGCCGATGACCGCCGGCGGCGTTTCCTTCGCGGCCGGTGCGGCCCTGCTCGCGTCGATGACCGTGACGACGAGCTACGCCGAGCTGGCGGCAGGCTATGCGCTGATCGGTCTCGGCGGTGGGCTCGTCAATCCGCCGATCACGAACGCGGCGGTCAGCGGATTGCCGAACGAGCAGGCCGGCACCGCCGGGGCGATCGCGTCGACATCGCGGCAGATCGGGAGCGCGCTCGGAGTTGCGATTACTGGCTCGATCGCACACTCAGGTGCGGGGCTGATCGCCGCCCACCACGCCGTGTCCGGCTCGCTGCACACCGCCGCTCAGGCGCACTTCGCGCTCGCAACGCACGCTGGCTGGATCCTGTGCGCGTGCTGCGGTGGCGCGATCACGGTCGTCGCGCTCGCCACCAGCGGGGCCTGGGGGCGGCAGCGCGCCGCCCGACTCGCGGGCGCGCTCGCTGAGACCGTGAAGGCCGGCTAGTACCCCTTGCTACAGCGCTCGAAACCCCGAGTTACACCCTGCAAGATGCGTTGCAAAGCGGCTCTTTGGGGAGGATTTAGCAGGAACCCCTGGTACGGTCCGCGACTTCCTGCGACTAGGACGACCGACACGGACGCCGTTCGCCGCGGTCGCGCTCACAGCCCTGGCAGCGTTTGCCGCAGCCGAGATCCTCGGAACGGACGCGCAACCAGTGCACATGGCGTTGGCTTGGAAGCCCGTCATGGCAGCGCGAATCGCACTTGAGGCCCCCACCGAGCGCCGCCAGGCGAGCGTCAGCGTGGCCGGCATGGCATACGTCGCGAGCGCGCCCGCGCCGCCCGAGCGTGCCACCGAGGCGCTCGCCCGCGCGGCCGCGATGCGACCGGAGCGAGGGCGCACGCCCGCGTCGAGCGCCAGCCGGCTCGACGCGCTGCACATGGTCGCGGCCGCGAACCGCGCGGGAGTCAGGCAGCTGCGGTCCGATGAGACGGGGATCGTCCCCGGCAGGTTCGCGCGGATCATGCCGGACGGCTACGCGGCCGCGCCGCGCGATGCTCCAGCCGCCGTACAGGAGGCGATCTGGGCGGCTAACCGCCTCGTCGGCATGCCATACGTGTACGGCGGCGGTCATGGAAGCTTCTTTGCCGGCGGCTATGACTGCTCGGGCACGGTCTCGTTCGCGCTGCACGGTGGTGGCCTGTTGAGCGCGCCGATGGACTCGAGCCAGTTCTATGCGTTCGGCTCGAGCGGTCGCGGTCGCTGGGTCACCGTTTACACGAGTCCCGGCCACGCCTTCCTCGAGATCGCCGGCATCCGCCTCGACACGAGCACCGCCGGTCAGCTGAACGGCGAGCAGGGACCGCGCTGGCGCCCACTGCTGGCCGCCACGAGCGGCTACGAAGCTCGCCACCCCGCGGGCTACTGATCAGGGAAAGTCGCGCGCCACGCGCTGCGCCTGCTTGCCGCGCGGTGTGTGCAGATAGGGCGCGGTGACACCTCGGGCGAGCGCAATCTTGCGCTGCTCGCTCGCTCCCGGCCAGTCGACCGAGACCGTGAGCACGCGGTAGCCGTCGGTTGAGATCAACCACTGCTCCGCCGGAAACCAGCTCGACTCGAGGCCGAGGTTGTTGACGGCGACAGGCGGTGGGTTGGGCTTGGCAGGTGCGAAGTTCTGTGCGGCCTCATCGATCGTGCGCAGGACGACGAAATAGGCGGCCTGCGTCACTTCGTCATTAGCGAGTACCGAGACGCTTTGCCCGCCGGAGCGATGCGCGCGGTACAGGCACTGGGGCATGGCGTTGTTCCCGGTCGAGATTTGATGACTGACGCCCGACACCGGGACATCGAGGTACCGCCCGATCGCAGCGAGCGATGCGCGCAGGCACACCGGGTGGCGCACCGGCCAGCCGCCGGCGATCGTCGTTCGCGCGTGCCCGGACGTGCCGCAGGCCGCAAGGGCGAGCGCGGCAACGGTCGTTGCGACCCCGGCCATACGGCGCTCCCTCGATGCATCTCCAAGCCTGAAGCTCGGCGACATGCCCGCGCCAGTTTCGCACGCGCGCGGCGCGGCTGCCAACAGCCGCTTAGCCGCGCGCCGGGACCTCGAGCTCGGCCCCGGCAAGCTCGAGTGCGCTCACACGACCTCCCCAGCTTGCGCGCGCGCGGCGATCAGCGTGTTGCGCAGCAGGCACGCGATCGTCATCGGGCCGACGCCGCCCGGGACGGGCGTGATCGCCGAGGCCCGCTCGCGCGCCCCCTCGAAGTCGACGTCGCCGAGGATCTTGCCGTCCGCATCCCGGGTCTGGCCGACGTCGATCACGATCGCGCCGGGCTTGACCCAGTCGCCCTTGACGATCTGCGCACGGCCGACGGCGGCGATCAGGATGTCCGCCCGCAGGCAGACCTCCTGGAGGTCGCGGGTGCGGGAGTGGCAGACCGTCACGGTGGCGTTCTCGGCGAGCAAGAGCTGCGCCATCGGCTTGCCGAACAGGTTCGAGCGTCCGACGACGACCGCCTCGGCGCCTTCGAGCTTCGCGTCGACGCTGCGAAGGAGCTCGATCACGCCGACTGGCGTGCAAGGCCGTAGCCCAGGCCGCCCGAGCGAAAGCAGGCCCGTCGAGAGCGCCGTCAACCCGTCGACGTCCTTCGCCGCATCGACTAGCCCCGTGACGTAGGTGCCGTCGAGGTGATCTGGCAGCGGGAGTTGAACGATCACGCCGCTGACCTCGGGATCTGCGTTGAGCTCGCCGACCAGCGCGGCGAGCCCGTCCCGGCTGATGTCCGCCGGCGGCCGGTGGTCGAAGCCGCGGATACCCACCTGCGCGCTCGCCTTCTGCTTGCCTGCGACGTAGATCGCGCTCGCCGGGTCCTCACCGACCAGCACCGTGGCGAGCCCCGGCGGCCGCCCGTGCCGAGCGGCGAACTCCGCGACACCGTCGGCCACCTCCGCGCGCACGCGAGCGGCGACCGCCCTGCCGTCGATGATCTGTGCCCCTTCATGGGGCATCACTGCTTCGCTGACGCTCATCGGCGCTCCATTGGTGCGCTATCTAGCAGCTTGCGCTCCGAGCCGTCGCGCGCGAAGCGCACGACGACGATCCCGCCGGGCTCAATGCCCGTCACAACGCCCTCGCCAAAAGCGGCGTGCAGGACGTCGTCGCCGAGCCGGTAGCTCACCGACGGCGCAGCGGCCGCCCGGCCGCCGGCACTTGCCGCCGCCCAGCTCGAAGCCTTCGGGACGGCGGACGCGCGCGTAGCGAAGGCGCCGCCGAACGCGGGCGCGACGAACTCATCGCCAGCGTCGACCAATTCCACCGGCAGCTCGTCGAGGAAACGGCTGCGAAGCCCGTAGTGCTCCACCCCGAAAAGGGAACGACGCCGCGCGTAGCTGAAAGTGAGGTCACGCATCGCGCGCGTTATCCCGACGTAGCAGAGCCGGCGCTCCTCCTCGAGCGAGCCCTCGTCGAGCGATCGCGAGTGCGGGAAGATGCCTTCCTCGCAGCCGATGATGAAGACGATCGGGTATTCGAGCCCTTTCGCATTGTGCAGCGTCATCAGCGTCACGAGTCCCTGGTCGTCGACACGCGCGTCGGCGTCGCTGACCAGCGCGACCTGCTCGAGGAACTCGTCGAGCCCACCGTGGTCCGCGCTCGCATCGAACTCGCGCGCGACGCCGACGAGCTCCTCGAGATTCTCGATCCGTCCCTGCGCCTCGAACGTGCGCTCGGCCTCGAGCCAGTCGAGGTATCCGCTGCGCCGGAGTGTCGTCTCGAGCAGCTCCGCCACGGGCCCGCCGCCACTCGCCAGCGCGCGCAGCTCGGCCATCACGTCCATGAAGCGGCCGAAAGCAGTGACTGCCGCCTTGCCCAATCCCGGAACCGTTTCCGCCCCGGCCGCGACATCCCAGACGGGCTGCCCGAGCGTCGCCGCCTGCGCGAGCACGCGCGAAAGCGACGTCTGCCCGATGCCGCGCCGGGGGCTGTTGGCAACCCGCGTGAAGCTGACCTCGTCCTGCGGGTTGGCCAGCAGCGTGAGGTAGGCCATCGCATCCTTGATTTCGGTGCGCTCGTAGAACTTGGTGCCACCGATCACCTGATAGGGCACCTCGGCACGAACGAGCACGTCCTCGAGCACCCGCGACTGCGCATTCGTCCGGTAGAAGACGGCGATCTCCGCGCGCGAGACGCCCTCGTCGACGAGGCGCTCGATCTCGCCGAGGACGTACCGCGCCTCCGCGTGCTCGTCTGCGAGCACGCGGACCTTGATCGGATCCCCCTCCCCGACCTCGGTCCAGAGATCTTTCGGCATCTGGTCGCGGTTATGCGCGATAACGCCATTGGCCGCAGACAGGATCGTCTGCGTCGAGCGGTAGTTCTGCTCGAGGCGGACGATGTGAGCCTCCTTGAAGTCCCGCTCGAAGTCGAGGATGTTGCGGATGTCGGCGCCGCGGAAGCCGTAAATCGACTGCGCGTCGTCGCCGACGACCGCGATGTTGCGCCGCTCACCGGCGAGCAGGCGCAGCAGCATGTACTGTGCGTGGTTCGTGTCCTGGTACTCGTCGACGAGGATGTGCCGGAAGACGCGCTGATAGCGCTCGCGGACCTCCGGGAAGAGCTCGAGCAGGTTCACCGTCCGCACCAGCAGGTCGTCGAAGTCCATCGCGTTGTTGCGGACGAGCTCGCGCTCATAGACCTCATACGCGTCCGCTACGGTCTGCTCGAAGTAAGAGCCGACCATCGATCGGTATTCGGCCGCGTTGCGCAACCGGTTCTTCGCGTCGGAGATCTGGTTGTGGACGGCCGCCGGGCTGAAGCGCTTCGGGTCCGCGTCGACCGCGTCGAGCGAGTGCTTCACGAGCCGCCGGGCGTCCGCCTGGTCATAGATCGTGAACTGGCGCGTGTAGCCGAGGCGCGTGGCCTCGGCACGCAGCATCCGCGTGCACGCGGAATGGAATGTCATGACCCACATGCCGCGCGCCGAATGCCCGAGCAGCATCTCCGCACGCGAGCGCATCTCGCTCGCCGCCTTGTTCGTGAAGGTGATCGCGAGGAGCTCGTCGCGCCGCGCGCGCTCGGTCTGGATCAGCCAGGCGATGCGGTGCGTCAGCACGCGCGTCTTGCCGCTGCCGGCGCCGGCGAGAATCAAGAGCGGCCCGTCCCCCCAGGTCACGGCTTCGCGCTGCGCAGGGTTCAGGCCGTCGAGCAGCCCCTCGATGCGCGGGTCGGACATGCTCAACTGGGCCACTCTCCCAGCATAGAAGGGCAAGCGGCTAGCCTCACCGGGATGGCTTTACACCCAACGCTCGCGACCATGGCGGATATCTACCGCCTCGACCGCACCGGCGGACCCGCCCTGCCCCGCTCGCGCGCCTTCCACGCGCGCGTCGCGGCGACGCCCGGGCTGGTCCACTGCCGCCACGCGCATGCCCCTCACTGACGAGGTGCGGGCGGGCGCTTTGGCGATCGCGCAGCAAGCCCGCTCGGTACGCGTCATCCCGGATGCCGCCCTCGAGCTCGAAGCGGTGCCTGCGCCGGTGCTCGACCGCGCGCTCCATTACCTCGACGGCGAGCGCGAGGACGTCGCGCGCTACTTCCTCACGCTCGACACGATCAACTTCGGGTCGGGCTGGTTTCCGACACTGCGCAAGCGCCCCGGTCACTCCGGCTACGCCACCGTTGCCGCCGCGCTGACAGACCGTTTCCGGGCCTCGGGGCCGTGGACAAACTCGCAGCTGCGCGCGATCGACACCGCGACCATCGCCGCCGTGCTCGATCAGCAGCCCGGGCACGAGCTGATGTCGCTCTACGCCCAGGCACTCCGCGAACTGGGCGCCTGGTTCGGGAATCGCAGCGCACTCGAGGTGGTCACTGCTGCCGATGGCTCGGGCGAGCGCTTGGCCAGTCAGGCCGTCCTCGGCATGCCGCTGTTCCGAGATCGCCCCTTCTACAAGCGCGCGCAACTCCTCCCCACCGACCTCGAGCTCGCCGGCGTCGCGCACTTCGAGGACCTCGACCGCCTGACGATATTTGCCGACAACGTCGTTCCCCATGTGCTGCGCTGCGATGGAGTCCTCGAGTACGACAACGAGCTCGCGTCGCGCATCGACTCCGAGCGCCTCCTCGAGCCGGGGCGCGAGGAGCGCGAGATCCGCGCCTGCGCGCTGGTTGCCTGCGAGAACCTTGCGGAACGGCACGCCATCGCGCCGCGCGTGCTCGACAACTGGTTGTGGAACCGTGGCCAGGCGCCGGCCTACAAGGCGCGGCCGCGGCATCGCTGCCGCTGCGTTTTCTACTGATATTTGAGTTCACGGAGTGGCGGCGCGAGACCCGCTTGCGCTTGGCGTGTACTCAAATATCTTGCTGGCCTTGCGCGCGACGGGGCCACTCGCGTGTGTTTATGGGAGGTGGCCACGGCGCGGTTGCGTCTGAGCTTTCCCAGCGTCGGCGGCCGGCCCTGCTTACGGCTCAAGGCCGGCGATCGGGCGTGGTTGTGTCGCGCGGTAGTCGTCGCCGAGGGCTTCGACGTACTTGGCGTACTCGGCGTCGGTGAACTGCTGCGCGTTAGCCTTGACCATCCCGTTGATGACAGCGATCTGCGGCGCGTCGAAGCCCCGTGCCGCGAGCTGCTCTGGGGAGCCGTTGTCGAGGATGCAGAACACCCGGTAGTGACGGCGGCCGGGACCGATCACGCGGATCTCGTAGTAGCCGGCCATCAGCCCGTGCATCGCTTCCCACTTGCCGCCGCCACTGAACGCCGGCGGTGGTGCCGCGCGAACCGCTTCGAGGACCGCGAGAATCGTCGCCTCGACCTTGGCCGGGCAAGCGTCGAGGAACTGCTCGGCCGGCACGAGGCCCTCGCGCGTCCTGTAGTAGACGACTCCCCCCAGTCCATCAGGCGACGTACGAAGTGCTCCGGACAGCGTCGAAGCTACGCAGCGCGAGGAGCGCGCACCGGCTTGCGCCGCACGACACGCACCTCGGCGCCCAGTGCATCCGCGATCGCCACGAGCGTGCGCAGCTCAGGATTCACCGGGGCCGTCAACAGCCGGCGGATACTCGCCGGGTTCCTGTCGATCAGACGTGCAAGCTCCGCCTTGCTCAGGCCATGCTGCTCGCGCAGCGAGTCCAGCTGATTGACGATCGCATCGATCTGAGCGATCTCGCGAGACTGGCGCTCGAACTCCGCCCGAAACACCGCGTCCTCAGCAAGACGCTCCGCCAGCCTCCGGTCGTGATAGCTCGTATCGAGCCTCGCCTGGGTATCCACAGCCACCACCGCAGCGTAGCACAGATGTTACACACTTAGAACGTCCCGCTGACGCGAACACCGCGAAAAGGAGCAGCCACGGCAGCCGCAGTTCTCAGGCTCACGGATCGTTGGCTGATCTGGTGCGAACAGAGTAAGGAGAGAACCGTTCGCGTCGGCTTGCTCATTTCCAGCGCGCTGGGCTGGGCGCGTGTGCTAGCGGCAGCTGATCCCGGCGTGGTTGCAACGCGGATCTCGCGCCCGGAACCCGGGCGCACGGTGACTAGCCGCCGGCGGGGTTGCGGCCTTGGACGGGACGGAGCGGATGGACCGTGGCGGCCTCGCGCTCATCGTCCACGGGCCGGCCGGTGAGCTCGCTGAGCTGGCGCTCCAGCTCGGCGACGCGCGCCGAGAGCGCGCGCATCGCGTCGGCGACCGGATCGGGCAGGTGAATCCAGTCGGCGTCGGGGCCCTCGACGCGGCGCCCGTCGACGCGAACGGGATGACCGGGGACGCCGACCACGGTTGCGTTCGCCGGCACGTCTGCGACAACGACGCTGTTGGCGCCGATCTTCGCTCCCTGACCGATCGTGATCGGACCGAGCAGCTTCGCTCCCGAGCCGATCGTGACACAGCCTTCAACGGTTGGGTGGCGCTTGCCGATCTGGAAGCCGGTACCGCCGAGCGTGACGCCCTGGTAGAGGGTGACGTCATCGCCGATCTCGGCGGTTTCGCCGATGACGACGCCCGTTCCGTGATCGATGAACAGGCGCGCGCCGATCCGCGCTGCCGGATGGATCTCGATGCCGGTCACTGTTCGCGCGCCGTATGCGATCACGCGGGGCAGCGCCGGCACTCGGGCCTCGTGCAGCACGTGCGCGATGCGGTGCGCAAGCAGGGCCTGGATCCCCGGCCAGGTGGCGAGCATCTCGACTGCACCGACCCCGCGGGCCGCGGGGTCGCGCTCGCGCGCCGCTTTGATGTCGCAGCGGATCTCCCGCATGACGCGGGTGAGTAGGTTGCTTGCCGCCATTGGCCAAAGCGTAGCGGCCGGCCCAGCGGTGCCGGCGCCGGCACGCTACGGGGCGAAGAACGGCAGCGAGATGTAGCGCTCGCCCGAGTCCGGCAGGATCACGACGATCCGCGAACCGGCGGCCTCGGACCGTGCGCCGAGCTCCAGCGCGGCCGCGAGCGCGGCGCCGCTCGAGATCCCGGCGATGATCCCCTCGCGCTGGGCTGCGAGACGCGCAACCTCCAGCGCTCGATCGTCGCCGACCGCGATCACCTCGTCGATCAGCTCGCGGTTCAACACCGCCGGGACGAAGCCGGCACCGATCCCCTGGATGTGGTGCGGGCCGGCCTTGCCGCCACTGAGCACCGCCGATGCAGCCGGCTCCACCGCCACGATCTTGCAGCCGGAGTTGCGCGCGCGCAGCACTTCGCCGACGCCGGTGATCGTGCCGCCGGTGCCGACGCCGGCGACGAGCGCGTCGACGCGCCCGTCGAGCGCCGCGAGGATCTCGGGGCCGGTCGTCTCGCGGTGGATTTGCGGGTTGGCCGGATTCGAGAACTGGTCGGGCAGGTAAACGTCATCGGATCGCGCCAGCTCGCGCGCAGCATCGACGGCCTCGCTCATCCCCCCCATCGACTCCACGATCTCGACGCGCGCCCCGTACTGGCGCAGCAGCGAAGTTCGTTCGCGACTCATCCCCTGCGGCAACGTCACGACTAGCCCGTAGCCCTTCGCCGCGCAGACGAGCGCGAGCGCGATCCCGGTGTTGCCACTCGTCGCTTCGACGATCGTCGTGCGGCCCGGCTCGATCAGACCGGCACGCTCTGCGGCCTCGATCATCGCGAGCCCGATCCGGTCCTTCACGCTGCCGCCCGGGTTCGCCGCCTCGAGCTTTCCGTACAGCTCGACGTTCGGAGCGAGGCGCTCCGCGCCAATCCGAGCGAGTCTCACCAGCCGCGTATCGCCGATGCACCCCGTAATGTCGATCGGGATTCGCGCCACCCCCGCAAATCTAGCGGGGTCGGGGTCAGCTGACCGGCGTCGCAGATTCCGCGATCTGCAGCATTGCCGCGTTCGAGATGTTGTCGAAGACCGTGTTGCTGACCCAGTAGAGATCCTTGCCCTGGATCCAGCCGACGTCCTGGTAGTGGCCCCCGTTCGTGACGAACATGTAGGTACGTCCGCCGATCACGTCGGTCTTCGCGTTCTCGAACAGCGGCGGGTGCGTCCAGTCCATACCGTCGATTCCGTAGTAGGCGCCGAGCTCACTGCCGTCCTGCCAGGTGATTCGGTAGGCGTGGTATTTCAGGCCGCCGTAGGTCGCGACCCACGGGACCTTGTAGGAGAAGTGGTAGAAGGCATCGTCGGCCGGAAAGAACCCGACCGGCGCGGTCACCCGAGGCATCTCGACCGGGAACGGCACGCTGACCTGCATCACCCGCGCGTCGTCAAGCGCATACGTGGGCACCGGGACGAGACCAAGCGCGGCGGCAGCACTGACTCCGGCGTGGTGATGATGGTGGTGATGACCACTGGTCGGCGCGGTGCTCTTCGGGGGTAGATAGACCTCGTTGCGCCCGTAAAGGAAGTCCTGCACGAGGGCCTGAATCTGCTGCTGCGAGGGCATGACCTGGTTGGCGCCGCTGGCGCTGACCACCGAGCCGTCGTTGGGGAACTGCAACTGGCGCACCGGCTTCCCGACTGAGGCCTCCGCTATCTCGACGAGCCGCAGGACGGCGTTGGTCCCGTGAATGTTGGTCTCGATGCCACCGTGCGAGCTCACCTTGGTGAGCAGCGTCTGGAGGTCGCTCGGGTTCGTCAGCAGGGTCGTGCGGATACCTAGCTGCTGCTTCGCCTGGCGAATGAAGTCCTGCTCGCGAGCATCGCGCGCGTAGGTGGAATCGTCGTGGCGGTAGCGAACGTAGCTGAGCGCCTGGTATTGACAGAGCGGCCTGTACCCGGGCGGGATGTAGATGTGCGAGTAGCCGTTGTTGCCCGGGTTCTGGTAAAGGTGGTCGACGTCGATGTACACGCAACCCAGACCATCTGTCAGAAACGCGAACGCCTGAAAATCGATCACGATCAGGTCGTTGACCTTGATCCCGAGCATGTGCTCGACGACCTGCACGGTCTTGGTCGGGCCGCCGTAGGTGATCGCGGAGTTGATCTTGACGTTCGGGTAGAAGTTGCCGCGGGCGGAGAAGCTGACCTGCAGGTCGCGCGGGATCGACATCAGGGTCGTCTGGCCGCTCTGGGGATCCAGGTGCGCGAGGATGATCGTGTCGGAGTGGCGGGGATCGAGGCGATCGACCGCGATGTGCGACAGGGCACGCGTGTCGCTGCCGAGGATCAGGATCGTCACAGGCTGCCCCGCGTAGGTCGGTGCCAGCGCGGTCGACTTGATCAGGACGCCGTGGCCGATCGCGTCCGAGATGATCCCGACGTCCTCGAAGAAGGCGGTCGCCGAGGCAGCCGTGGCCAGCAGCACGATCAGGATGCTCCCCCCGAGGAGCCTCAGCAGCGTGCGCTTCACGACCCCCATTTCAGCATCCCGCCCGGGCGTCCGCTTTCAGATGTGGTACATCGTCCGCCCGCGCTCACGCTGCTCACGCTCGATCAGCTCGGCCAGCGTAACCGCGGCGAGCACGCCGCGCGTCGCCTGCGCCGCCTCCAGGAACACGCCGCTCGCATCGGCGCCGAGAGCGCCGTCGAGTAGCTCGACCACGTCGAGGATGCTGATGTCGGCCGGGTCACGCGCGAAGGCGTACCCGCCCTTCACGCCGCGGTATGAGCGCAGGATGCCCGCGCGGCGCAGCGCGGAGAAGAGCTGCTCGAGGAACTGCACCGGGATTTGGCGCCGGCGCGCAAGCTCCGCGATCGGAACGGGCGCGCCCTCACCGCTCAGCCCGAGCTCGATGAGCGCCTGCACGGCGTACGGGGACTTCGTGGTGATCGAGAGCAAGGCACGCCACCTTACTGCGACCCCGATCAGGCGGTTGGGCTGTCAGAGCTCGCGGAGCGCCGACTCGGGGCGCGAGCGATCGCGCCACCCTATCCCAGGCGCCATCGGCGCAACGCGACCTCCGCCCGGGGCGCGTAGCGCGCTCCCGGAGCACAGCGCTCAGCTCAGAGCCAGCCGCGCTCGGTGGCAATCAGGACGGCCTGCGCGCGATCGACGGCGCCAAGCTTGCCGTAGACGTTGTGCAGGTGGGTCCGCACGGTGCTGGTCGAGAGCGTGAGGTCCTGGGCGATCTGCTTGTAGACCTTGCCCTCGGCGAGCAGGCGCAGGACGTCGCGCTCGCGCGCGGACAGCGGGCATGCCTCGACGACGCGCCGGCGGCCTGTGCCGGAAGACTGCGGTAGCTCGTAGAGCACCGCGCGCAGCTCGGTGGACCCGACGCCCGCGGTTCGTGCGACACGCAACATGTCGGCCGGCGAGACGGGATCGTCGTGAACATAGTGCGCGAGCATGTCGGCAAGGCGAACTAGCGCGGCGTCGCCGTCGAGCTCATCCGAGTGGTGGCGCTCGATCGCGTTCGCGAGCGACTTCGGAAGGCCCCACCGACGTGCGAGGACGCCGCCCACGACTGCGTGGTCGACGCCGAGCTCGCGACGTTCGCGCTGGACGCGCTCCTCCGGGGTACGCGCGTCGCGATGAACTGCGGCCGGATAGCCCGAATAGGCGTGCATGAGGACGAGCTTGCCGATGTCGTGCAGTAGCGCTGAGACGATCAGACGGTCGCGGTCGGGGTAGCCGATCTCGCTCGCGAGCAGCTCGGCCGCCGCGCGCGTGGCCAGCGCGTGGAGGCGAAAGCGGTCGGGTGCGCCCTCCCAGACCGCGCTGCGCTCAAAGTAGTCGAACGTCCGCATGCGTTCGGCGAGCTGGTGGACCGCTTCCGGGCTGAGGATGCGGACGGCGTCCGGGATGTTCTCGATCCGCGCGCCACCGCGGGCGGGCGCCTCGTTGGCGAAGCGCAGCACGGCGACAACAAGCGCGATATCCGCCTCGACCGTCTCAACGACGTCAGCAAGCGGCACGCGGTGATTGCCCACCAATGCGAGCAGGCGATTGCGTGCCTCGGCCAGCGCCGGAAAATCTTCGAGGGCCTCGAATGCCGCGGTGAGGCGCCGTCCATGACCTTCGCCCTGCCGCTCCTCGAGCGGTTGGACCGGGGATTCGATCGCCGTCCGCGGAACCACGACCGTCTCGTTAGCTGCCATTCGTCCTTGCTCTCTGTTCTGTCGGGGGTGGAGCTCCCGCATCCATGCGCGAGCTTCGGTTGGGCGTCCACCGCCCGGACATCACCTCCTTCATCGGCAGGCTTGGCCGAAACGTTTACCCCAGTTCGCGATCAATCCTGGCCAGCGTTTCAGCACGCCCAAGGACGGTGACGGTTTCGAAGATCCCGGGCGAAACGGCACGTCCCATCAGGGCCACGCGCAGCGGTTGGTAGACAGCCGCCGGCTTGAGCCCGCGCCGGCCGACAATCGCCGTGAGCGCGGCCTCCACTGCCGCAACATCAAACGGCTCGGGCAGGGCGGCGAGTGCCGCCCGGACATCGCGCAGGACGGACAGCCCCGCCTCGTCGAGCCATTGCTCGCGCGCCTTCGGATCGTCCGCCGGGCCATCGAAGATGGGGCCGCAGAGCGGCCAGAAGTCAGCCAGCGTCTGGAGCTTGTCGGCACTGATCGCCGCCGCCGGGCCAAGACCGTCCCGGCCGTAGTAGGCCTCGAGGGCGGCGATGAGCTCATGCTCGCTGAGCGCGCGCATGTAGCGCCCGTTCAGCCAGCGCAGCTTCGTCTCGTCGAAGCGGGCCGGGTTTCGCTGGATGCCCGCGACGTCGAAGCGCTCGATCAGCTCATCGGTCGAAATGATCGTCTCGTCGTCACCCGCACCCCAGCCGAGGAGGGCGAGGTAATTGCGAACCGCGGCGGGAAGGTACCCGGCCTGACGCAGCTCCTGAACGGAGGCGGCGCCATGGCGCTTGGAGAGCTTCTTGCCGTCGGGGCCGTGCAACAGTGGGAGGTGCCCGTAGCGCGGCGGGCTCGCGCCGAGGGCCTCGATGATGAGCAGCTGCTTCGCGGTGTTGGTGAGGTGGTCGTTGCCGCGGATCACATGCGTGATCTGAGCGTCCAGGTCGTCGACCGCGACCGCCAGGTTGTAGAGCGGTGTTCCGTTGGCTCGCGCGATGACGAGGTCGTCGAGCGAGCGATTCGGCGTTCGCACCGTCCCGACGACGAGGTCATCGACGACGGTGTCGCCCTCATCGGGAACTCGCAGGCGGACCGCACCGGCGCCTTCGTCTCGACCGCGGAAGCCGCGGTCGTCCCCGTGCTCGGCTTTCCACGCTTTCACGTCCTCGGCGGTTGCGGCGCTGCGGTATGCACGTCCGGAGCCCAGCAGCTGGTCGACCGCGGCACGATGGCGATCCTCGCGCAGGGACTGGAAGGTCGGCCCTTCGTCCCAATCGAGCTCGAGCCAGCGCAGCGCGTCGAGGATCTGCTCTACGTTCTCGGCCGTCGAGCGCTCGCTGTCGGTATCTTCGATCCGCAGCACGAAGCGCCCGGCAGCGCTGCGCGCGAGCAGCCAGTTGAAGAGAGCGGTACGGGCGCCGCCGATGTGGAGCGCCCCGGTCGGGGAAGGAGCGAAGCGAACTCGCATGGCCATCCACGGATGCTAATCGGCGCCCACGTCTCGCCCGCGGGCGGTGTCTGGCGCGCCGTCGAGCGCGGGAGCGCACTCGGGGCGCAGGCAATTCAGATCTTCAACCAGTCGCCACGCATGTGGCGACCCACGCACTACGGCGACGAGGCCCTGGCGCGGTTTCGCGAGGACCTCGCCGCGAGCGACATCGGCGCGGTGATGATCCACGCGGTTTACCTGCTCAACTGCGCGTCGGACGATCGCGAGATCCGCGCGAAGTCGCTCGCTTCGCTCACCCATTCCCTGTGCGTGGGCGACTCGATTGGCGCAACCTGCGTGGTGGTGCATCCTGGCTCGGCCAAGACCGGCGACGTCGGCAAGGCGATCGCACGCGCCGGCGAGCTTTTCCGCGCAGCGCTCGCGGCGTCGGAGCGCTGCCCGCTGCATCTCGAGAACACCGCCGGCGCCGGTGGCACGCTCGGGCGCTCTTTCGATGAGCTCGCCGCCCTGCTCGAGGCCGGCGGCGGCGGCAAACGGCTCGGCATCTGCCTCGACTCCTGCCACCTGCTTGCCTCGGGGTTCGAGATCCGCAGCCCAGACGCGCTTCGCGGGACGATCGACGAGTGCGAGCGTGCGGTTGGGCGCGGGCGAATCGGCTCATTGCATCTCAACGACTCGCAGACACCACTCGGTTCGAACCGCGACCGCCACGCCAACATCGGCGAGGGGGAGCTCGGGATCGAGGGCGCCCGCGCGTTCGTCAACGAGCCGCGCTTCACGGCACTTCCGTGCGTGCTCGAGACGCCGGGACCGAACCGCAGCGGCCCGACCGCCGCGGAGGTCGCGCTCGTCCGCGGCCTGCTCGCGGACTAGCGCGGCGCGAGCTTCCTAACCGAGTCACAACACCGGCGTAATGGGGGACGCACGTCACCCAACGCCTGCGCAACACGGTGGTTGTATCCCATCAGTCAGGAGTGTGATGGCGAGCTCTCAACTCACCTACACGGATCACGACGCGGTGGGCGCGGCCGCGGCATTCGCTGCCGCCGAGCGGCGGCGAACGATCCTGTGCGACGCGAAAGCCGCCTGGCTCCTCGCCTTCGACGCCTTCAAGGCCGAAGAGGCGCGACTCCGAAAAGGAGCCGAGACGCAGGAGAGGCACGTGCCCGCCGGCGGCGCTTAGAGCGACGCCGGCGTGCGCGCGCACGCGTTGCAATAGCGGCGCTGGGCTCAGCTGGTCGCAGTCCGCATGCGACGCGCCGCCACCGCCCAGCACGAGTGGACCATGAGCCACCAAGACGTGCTCGATCGGGAGCACGATGAGCGCGTGCAGTAACGCACGGAGCCGTGCGCGGGCCGCCCTCGGGTTGTGTCCATGACTGCGGACACACGCGAAGCTCGACCGGCGCTCGTTCGGATCATCGCGTCGCCGAAGACGAGCGCTGCCTGGCGCGGGAGCCACAACGCGACCTCGTCAGCTCGCTCGACATCGAAGACGCACGACCTCGTCAAAGAGCTCGTCGCCCTCAGCGAGTGCACGGTCAAACGCGTGAAGCCGCATGAGCCTCGCTGTACGGCTTCGCCCACACCTCGGCGCTGTAGCGGCTCGCGGCATCGGCAACGTTGCGTTGGTGCCAATGGCAGGTGCGCACGATGCCGGCGCACCCACCCTGCTCTGCAACGAGGTGATCGAGCGCGTCCCAGTCATCGACGAGCGGATCGATCAGGACGAGTCCATGGGGCGTTGCGAGCGCCCACCATGCAACCTGCGGCTCCCAGCCGTCCTCGCCACCCTCGTCCTCCGTCCATTCAGGATGGAGCGCCTCGAACCGCCAGAGGCCTTCGATGATCTCGCTTTGAGCCATCGGTCAAGAGTCTCGAATCGGGCTGCTGGCGTCCGCGATCGTGCCCGCTAGGCCACGAGGCGCGCAGGGGCGCCGGTCAGCTGCTCGAGCTCCGCGCGCAGGCTCACGCTCGGCTCGACGCGGTAACCCGTCGCCGAGGCGGATCCGCGTCTCGCCGAGCTCGACGACGACCTCGGCGGTGCCGGGAAAGGCGGCGAGCACGTGCTTGAGATCTGAGAGTAGCTCGGCCCGACCGTGCTCGCCGCTCAGCGCGAGGTGGAGCTTCTTCGGCCGCGCGGCTTCGCGAGCCGCGACGCGCGCGCGCTCCACCTCCTCCGGGTCGGGTTGAAAGAGCTCGATCGACTGCGCGACGACGCTCGTTTCACCGTCCTTGTGGTCGACGCGGCCACGAACGAGGACGATCATGTCTGCCTCGAGCGGTCGGCCAAGCGACTCGAGCGCCGTCTCGAACACGATCAGCTCGGCCTGGCCCTCGAGGTCGTCGAGCGTCGCGAAGGTCATGTCGGTGCCGGAGCGCGTGCGGATCTTGCGCGCCTGCATGACGATTCCCCCGATCGTGACGCTGTCCTTATCCGCGCGCGCGGCGACCTCCGCGAGCGGGCAGTCGACGGCGGCGCGCAGCGCCTCGCGCACCGCCTTCAGCGGGTGCGCCGAGATGAACAGGCCGATCGCCTCCTTCTCGACGGCGAGCAGCTCGTGCTGCTCGAATTCGACGGTCGGGATCGGCGGCCGATGGGCGGCCGGCGCAAGCGCGGGCTCGCCGGCGCCGCCGCCGAGGTCGAAGATCGAGGACTGGCCGATCAGCGCGTCCTGCTGCGCCCGCTGACCCGCCCCCTGCGCCTGCTCCAGCACCGTGAGCATGCCGCGGCGCGTGGCCCCGGTCGACCCGAGCGCGCCGCACTTGATCAGCGCCTCGATCGCCTTCTTGTTCACCGCGCGCGCGTCGACGCGCTCGCAGAAGTCCCACAGCGAGCGGAACGGACCGCCGTCCTCGCGCGCGCGCTTGATCGCCTCGACCGCCTGGTAGCCGACGCCCTTGACGGCGTCCAGGCCAAAGCGGATGCTGCCGTCGACGACCTGGAACTCGTGATCTGAGACGTTGACGTCGGGGGGCAGGATCTCGATGCCCATGTCCTCGCAGCGCGCGACGAAGAACGGCACCTTGTCCTTGGTCGACATCACCGAGGAGATCAGCGCCGCCATGTACTCGGCCGGGTAGTTCGCCTTCAGCCACGCCGTCCGGTAGCTGATCAGGCCGTAGCAGGCTGCATGGCTGCGGTTGAACGAGTAGTCGGCGGAGCGCTCGTTGGTCTGCCAGAGGAAGTCGATCACCTTCTCGGCGGTCCCGCTGGCACGGCAGCCGGCAACGAAATCGGGCTTGAGCGCTGCCATCGCGGCGCGGTTCTTCTTGCCGATCGCCTTGCGCAGGTCGTCGGCCTTGCCGCCCGAGAAGCCGGCGAGCTCCTTGGCGATTTGCATCGCCTGTTCCTGGTAGAGGATCACGCCCATCGATGAGGCGAGGATCGGGCGCAGGCGCGCGTCCATGTAATCGACCGACGCGGGGCTGTGCTTGCCGCGAGCGTAGGTCGGGATCTGATCGAGCGCCCCCGGCCGGTAGAGCGCATTGAGCGCGATCAGGTCCTCGAAGCAGTCGGGCCGGACCTTCTTGAGCGCCTCGCGCATGCCCTCGGACTCGAGCTGGAAGACGCCAACCGAGTCGCCTCGCGCGAGCATCTCGTAGGTCTTCGCATCATCGAGCGGCAGGCCCGTCATGTCCGGCCGCTCGCCGGTCGAGCGTTCGATGATGTCGAGCGCATCCTCGATCACGTCGAGGTTGCGCAGGCCGAGGAAGTCCATCTTGAGCAGGCCGATCTCCTCGATCGGCTTCATCGAGAACTGCGTGACGGTCCGGTACTGGCGCTCACCCCGCTCGTCGACGCCGGCGTCGGCGAGCTGCAGCGGCACGATCTCGGTCAGCGGGCGGTCCGCGATCACGACGGCCGCGGCGTGGATCGAGGAGTTACGCACGATCCCTTCGAGGCCGCGCGCCATGTCGATGATCTCGCGCGCCGTGTCGTCGATGTCGTAGAGCGCGCGCAGCGGCTCACCGGGCTTGAGGCAGTCCTCGAAGCTCGGCGGGCGCCCCTGCTGGGGATCGGGGATCAGCTTCGCGAGCCTGTCGCCCTGCGCGTAGTCGTGGCCGAGGACGCGCGCCGCATCTCGCGTCGCCTGGCGCGGGAACATCTTGCCGAAGGTCACGATCTGCGCGACCGAGTCGCGCCCGTACTTCTCGACGACGTAGCGCATCACGCGCTCGCGACCGCGCACCGAGAAGTCGATGTCGATGTCCGGCATCGACACGCGCTCGGGGTTGAGGAAGCGCTCGAAGAGCAGGTCGTACGCGAGCGGGTCGACATCGGTGATCCGTAGCGCGTAGGAGACGATCGAGCCCGCCGCCGAGCCGCGCCCCGGCCCGACGGCGATACCGTTGCTCTTCGCAAAGTTCACGAAGTCCCAGACGATCAGGAAGTAGGAGTTGAAGCCCATCCGGCCGATCACCTCGAGCTCGAGCTCCATCCGCTCGAGCACCTGCGCCGACGGTGGGTCGCCGTAGCGCTCGCGCAGGCCGGCCTCGACGAGCCGCCGCAGGTAGCTCGCGTCGATCTCGCCTTCCGGCACGGGGTAGGCGGGGATCAGCTGACGGCCGAGTTCGAGCGAGACCTCGCAGCGCTCCGCGATCTCGAGCGTCGTCGCGATTGCCTCCGGCCACTCCGCGAAGGCAGCAGCCATCGCAGCCGAGTCCTTGAGGTAGAACTCGTTCGTCTCGAAGGTCAGCTTCGGTGCCGCAAGCGTGCTCTTCGTCTGGACGCACAACAGCGCCGTGTGGTGGTCGTAGTCCTCGCGGCGCAGGTAGTGGACGTCGCCGGTGCCGACGAGTGGACGCCCCAGCTCGCGCGCCATCTTCACGATCTCCACGTTGCAGCGATCCTGCAGCGCGAGGCCGTTCTTCTGCACCTCGAAGTAGACGTTCTCGGCGCCGAGCGCGCCGATCAGCTGGTCGACGTGCTCGCGGCCCTCGGAGATCTGGCCGCTCTCGATTCGCGCGCACAGGCGCGAGGCAAGGCAGCCGGTCAGCGCGATGACGCCGCCGCCGTAGCGCTCGATCTGTGCCATGTCGACGGTAGGCCGGCCGCGCTGTAGGCCCTCGAGGAACCCGGTCGAGGACAGCTTCACGAGGTTGCGGTAGCCCTCGTCGCTGGCCGCGAGCAGCGTCAGATGGTTGCGCTCGATCCGCTGCCCCGGCCGTGCGACGGCGGTGTGGTCATCGACGAAGTAGACCTCGCAGCCGACGATCGGCTTGATCTGAGCCTTCTTGCATGCCTTGTAGAGCTCAACAGCGCCGTTCATCACGCCATGGTCGGTGAGCCCGAGCGCGGGCTGCCCGAAGCTCGCCGCGCGCTCGACGAGCCCCTGGATCTTGCACGCTCCGTCGAGCAGCGAGTACTCGGAATGGACGTGAAGGTGGGCGCAGGTCGGCTCGGCCATCGGTCTTTGGATCGTAGGCGTCGGGCCAGACGGGCCCGAGCGCCGATCGCGGTCCGTGCGGTAGTTGCTCAGGCGCCGTCAGCCGCGATTGCGCAGCTGCCAGGCCAGCCGTGACTGCAGCGACCACAGCTCGATGAAGCCGGGCGAGGCGGTCTGCGAGAACAGGCCGCCCGACTGTGCGAAGCTCGCGAGCGACTGGTCGTAGACCGCGTTGCGCGAGCTGCGCGTGATCACGCGCGCAGTGCCCTTGTAGAGCTCGAGGCCGATCGTCCCGCTCGCCTGCGCGTTGACCGCGTCCGCGTATGCGTCGATGTCGGAGCGCAGCGGCTCCCACCAGAGCCCGGCGTAGACGAGGTATGCCCACTGGCGGTCGAGCCCGGGCTTGAACTGGTTCTGATGGATCGTGCAGACGAGCTTCTCGAGCTCCTGGTGCGCGGCGAGGATGATCGTCGCCGCGGGCACCTCGTAGATGTCGCGCACCTTCAGGCCGACGATGCGGTCCTCGATGTGGTCGACGATCCCGACGCCGTGACGCGCGCCGATCTCTCCCACGCGCTCGATCAGCTCGACGAGGCCGAGCCGCTCGCCGTCGAGCGCCACCGGCAGCCCCTGCTCGAACTCGAGCTCGATCCGCCGCGGCTCATCGGGCGCGTCGCGCGCCAGCGCGACGAGCTGGAAGACGTCCTCTTGCGGCGCCTGGTCGAGATCCTCGATCCAGCGCCCCTCAGACGAGCGCCCCCAGAGGTTGTCGTCGATCGAGTAGGGCGCGTGCTCGGATCCGCCCTTGACCGGAATCCCGTGCTCGCGCGCATACGCGACCTCCTCGTCGCGTCCCATCGCCCATGTGCGCACGGGCGCGATCACCTTCAACTCGGGGGCGAGCGTCGCGACGGTCGCCTCGATCCGCACCTGGTCGTTGCCCTTGCCGGTGCAGCCGTGCGCGATCGTGTCGCAGCCGGCGCGCCGCGCATAGTCGACGGCGAGCTTTGCGATCAAGGGCCGGCCGAGCGCCGTGAACAGCGGGTAGCCGCCGCCGTAGAGCGCGTTGCACTTGATCGCCCGCGCGATGTACTCGCCGGCGAACTCCTCGCGCGCATCGACGAGGTGACAGTCGACCGCGCCGATCTGGCGCGCCTTGCCCTCGACCACCGCGAAGTCCTCGCCCGGCTGCCCCAGGTTCACGGTCAGCGTGACGACCTCCGCCCTGTAGCGCTCGCCGATCCAGCGCAGCATCACGCTCGTGTCGAGCCCGCCGGAATACAGCAGCAACACGCGACCGACCTGCTCCGGGTCTGCCTCATAGCTCGCGGTCCGCGGGGGGAAGGCCTGCTCACTCATGCCGGTCGAGCAGACTACCGGGGAAGGGTTTATGGCCGCCTTCGGCGGCGGCGGGAAACGCGCGCACGAGGCCGGGGTTGGCGCTCTCCTGCGGGCGGTTTGCGGGTTTGTCCCGATCGCGTCGCGTGCGCGCGCATTACAGTGGATGGCAGTTCAGCGAACGGAGCCTCCGATGATCCTCGAACGCGCAGTCATCCACATCCTTCCCGGTCAGGAGGAGGCGTTCGAAACGGCGATGGCGCAGGCGCGCGGCGTCATCTCGGGCGCGCCCGGGTTTCGCTCGCTACGCATCCTGCGCGGCGTCGAGCACCGTCGCGACTACCTGCTGCTGGTCGAGTGGGACACGCTCGAGGACCATAACGTGGGCTTTCGCGAGTCGCAGCTCTTTCACCAGTGGCGCGGGCTGATCGGGCGTTTCTTCGACGGCGAGCCGAACATCGAGCACTTCGAGCCCGTCGAGGCGCTCGAGCCGGTCGCGAGCTAGGCGCGCTCGAGCACGCGCGCGATGCGCGCGAGCGCGTCGAGGGCGTCCTCGCGCGTGATCACGAGGGGAGGCAGCAGGCGCAGCGTCGCCGGGCCCGTGGCGTTGGCGACGAGACGCTCGTCGTCGAGCAGGCGCCGTACGACCGCGCGCGCGTCGACGTCCAGGTCGGCGGCGATCATCAGCCCGCGCCCGCGCACTTGCCTGACGTGCGGCAGGAGCTCAAGCTGCTCGCGCACGAGCTCGCCGAGCTCGCGCACGCGTTCGAGCAGCGCGTCGTCGAGCAGCACGTCGAGGACCGCGTTCGCGGCGGCACAGATGACGGGACCACCGGCGAAGGTCGAGCCGTGGTCGCCCGGCTCGAACGTGTCGGCGAGACGCGCGCCGGTGATCAGCGCGCCGATCGGGAGGCCGTCGCCGAGCGCCTTGGCCGTGCACAGGAGGTCGGGGACGACGCCCGTCTGCTCGTAGGCCCAGGCGGTGCCGGTGCGCCCGAGGCCTGTTTGCACCTCGTCGAAGATGAGCGCAGCGCCGGTGGCGTCGCAGAGCTCGCGCGCGGCCTCGAGCAGCTCGTCGGGGAGGACGTGAACGCCGGTCTCGCCCTGGATCGGCTCGAGGATCACCGCCGCGGTCGACGGGCCGATCGCGCGTTCGAGCGCGTCGATCGTCGCCGGGACGCTCTCGGTGCCGCCGAGCAGCGGCGCGAAGGCCGCCTGCTTGGACTCCTGGGGTGTGACCGACAGCGCACCGTAGGTGCGGCCGTGAAAGGCGCCGTGCACGGAGACGAGCTTGCCGCCTGGGCGCGCCTTGCGCGCGCACTTGAGCGCCGCCTCGACCGCCTCGGTGCCCGAGTTCGTGAAGAACACCTTGCCGCCGAGCGAGCAGCCCGCGAGGCGCTCGGCGAGGCGCGCCATCGGCTGCGTGTAATAGAGGTTGCCTACGTGGATCAGGCGCCCCGACTGCTCGCGGATCGCTGCGACGACTGCAGGGTGGCAATGCCCGGCGCTCGAGACCGAGATGCCACACAGGAAGTCGAGGTATTCGACGCCGGCCGCGTCCCACAGGCGCGTGCCCTCGCCGCGGACGAACTCGACGGGGAAGCGCGCGTAATTGGGCGTCAGATAGGCGTCCGCCTTCAAGCGGTCACCTGCGTACCGCGGCCGGCGTCGGTGAAGAGCTCGAGCAGGAGCGAGTGCGCGAGGCGCCCGTCGATGATCTGCGCGGCGCCGACACCGCCCTCGACCGCCTGCACGCAGGCCTCGAGCTTCGGGCGCATGCCGCCTTCGATCTGCCCGAGCGCCGCCTTGACCTCCGCCACGGTCGCCTGGTGGATCAGGCTGTCGGGATCCGCGGGGTCGGCGAGCCAGCCGCGCACATCGGTCAGGAAGATCGCCTTCACGGCGCCCAGCGCGACCGCGATCGCCGCCGCCGCCTCGTCCGCGTTCACGTTGTAGGAGTTGCCCTCGGCGTCGGCGCCGACGGCGGCGAGCACCGGGATGTAGTCGGTCGCGACGTGAACGATCACGCCGGGATCGACGGCGTCGATCTGCCCGACCCAGCCGATGTCCTCTCCCCCGGGCGCGCTGCGTCGCGAGCAGCGCAGCAGCCCGCCATCGTCGCCCGAGAGCCCGATCGCCGGCTGCCCGTGGCGGGCGATCCGCTGCACGATGTCGGTGTTGAGCTTCCCGATCAGGACCATCTTCGCGATCTCGACGGTGGCCTTGTCGGAGACGCGCAGGCCGCCGACGAACTCCACCGGCATGTCGAGGCGCTTCATGTAGGCCGTGATGTCCGGGCCACCCCCGTGAACGACGACCGGGTTGATCCCGACGTACTTGAGCAGGACGACGTCGCGCGCGAACTCCTCGCGTAGCTGCGGGTCGTCCATCGCCGCGCCGCCGTACTTGATGACGACCGTCGTCCCGTGGAACTGGCGGATGTAGGGCAGCGCTTCCAGGAGGGTTGCGACTTCAGTGCTCACGACGTGTACTCCGAGTTGAAGTGGACGTAGTCGGGTGAGAGATCGGCGAAGAAGATCTCCGCTTCGTCGTTGCCGGGCAGCGTCAGGCGATACTCGATCTCGGCGCCCTGGACGAGCTCGTCGAGCTCGCGGATGTCGTGCACAAGCGCCTCGCCACCCGCCACGACCTGGCGCCCCTCGATCTCGAGATCGGCCGGGAAGCCGTCGCGCGAGGGGTAGGCCATGCCGGCAGCCTGCAGGACGCGCCCGAAGTTCGGGTCGCCGCCGTAGAGCGCGGTCTTCACGAGCGGCGAATTCGCGACGGCGCGCGCCATCGGCTCAGCGTGCTCGCCGCGCACGATGATCCGCCCGAGCCGCTTGGTTCCCTCGCCGTCGGCGACGATCCGTAGCGCGAGGCCGAGCATCAGTGCGTCGAGCGCCGCCGCGAACTCGTCGAGCGCGACCTCGCCGCCCGCTCCGCTCCCGAGCACGAAGATCGTGTCGCTCGTCGAGAGCTGGCCATCGACGCTGATCCGGTTGAACGAGCGATCGACCGCATCGCCGGTGAGGCGATCGAGCGTCGACGCGTCGATCCGCGCAT
Organism: uncultured Solirubrobacterales bacterium; assembly: GCA_963773395.1. GTDB lineage: Bacteria > Actinomycetota > Thermoleophilia > Solirubrobacterales > Solirubrobacteraceae > Palsa-513. The sequence goes on from CAVZAY010000002.1 coordinate 763,640, forward strand.
CGGTCTCGACGAAGCAGAACGTGGTCGCGTAGCGCGGCGAGATCATGCCCGCGCCCTTTGCCTGGCCGGCGATACGAACACCGCCCGGCAACTCGAGGCAGGCTCGCTTGGGGCCACGGTCACTCGTGAGGATCGCCCGCGAGAAGTCCTCGGCATCGTCGTCGAGGGCGGCGACCGCGGCGCGCAGGCCGGCGAGCAGCGGCTCGCGCGGGAGCTCGGTGCCGATCACGCCCGTCGAGGCGACGCCGACCTGCGCCGGCTCGATTCCGAGCAGTTGCGCGCAGACCGCCTGGGTCGCGCGCGCCGTGTCGATGCCGCGCTGCCCGTCGCCCGTGTTCGAGCCGCCCGCGTTCGCCACGACGGCGCGCAGGCGATCCAGAGCCGCGGCGCGGGAAACGATCACCGGCGCGCCGACGCGAGCGTTGGTGGTGAAGCGCGCCGCCGAGACGGCCGCGGGCGCATCGCAAACGAGCGCCCCGACGTCGAGGCCGTCGGGCTTCAGACCCGCCGCAACGCCGGCGGCGCGAAAGCCGAGCGGCAGCGCCACCGGATCGAGCTCGACCATGTGCTCGGGGCAGGAGACCCAGCGTGAGCTGAAGACGCTCACGAGATTCCGAGCCCCTCGTCGAAGCCGAACATCAGGTTGAGGTTTGCGACGGCCTGGGAGGAGGTGCCCTTCCAGAGGTTGTCGAGCGCGGCAAACACGAACGCCTTGCCGGTCCGTTCGTCGGCATGCGCGTTGATCGCGCAGACGTTCGTCTCGCGTACGTCGCGCACCCCTGGGGCGCGCTCGACCAGCTCGATGAAGCGCTCGCCCCGGTAGAACTCCGCGTAGCTGCGCTCGAGCTCCGCCTGGTCGACGGGGCGAGTCGTCGTGACATAGCAGGACAGGAGCTCGCCCTGGTCAAACGGCGCCAGGTGCGGGGTGAACGCGGCGGTGACCGGCGCACCGAGTGCGGCGAGCTCCTGGTCGATCTCCGGCATGTGGCGGTGCGCACCCACTCGGTAGGGGCGGATGTTCTCGTCGACGCTGACGAAATGCGTGTCTTCGCTGGGCTCGCGGCCCGCACCGGAGACGCCCGTCTTCGCGTCGATCACGACGTCGGCGATCAGCCCCGCCGCGGCGAGCGGGGCGAGCGCGAGGATCGCCGCCGTCGGGAAGCAGCCGGGGCACGCGACGAGCTCGGCGTTCGCGATCTGCTCGCGGTAGAGCTCGGTCAGTCCGTAGACCGCCCGCTCGATCAGCTCCGGGTGCGGGTGCTTGACATACCAGCGCTCGTACGTCGCGAGCGTCGCGCAGGCGAAAGTCGGCGGAGAGGTCGATCACCCTGACGCCACGGCCGACGAGCTCGGCGACGAGCGGCGCCGCGGCGGCGTGCGGGTAGGCGACGATCGCCGCGTCGACTTGCGCATGGCGCTCGAGGTCGAGCTCCTCCATCACCATGTCGACACGATGCTGGGGGTAGACGTCGCGGTGGCGCCGCCCGGCCTCGCTGCGCGAGGTGATCGCGGCGAGCTCGAACTGCGGGTGGCGGTCGATCAGGCGCGCGGCGAGCGCGCCAGCGTAGCCGGAGGCGCCGGCGACGAGGACTCTAGGCACGGAGCTCGCCCCCCACCTCGCGCGCGAGCGCCTTCGCGATCGCCTGGCGGCGGTCTGCGACCTCCTCGGCGGTCAGCGTGCGGTCCGGCGCGCGGAACTCGAGGTGCAACGCGAGCGAGACGCGACCGGGCCCGACCTGGTCGCCTTTGAAGACGTCGAACAGCTCGACCGACTCGAGCTCGGGGCCGGCGGCGGCACGGACCGTCGCGATCACCTCAGCGGCGGGCCGCTCGGCGGCGACGACGATCGCAAGATCCTCGCGCAGCGCCGGGAAGCTGCCAAACGGAGCATAGGTCGCGGTCTGCGGGGCGAGCGCAGCGAGCGCATCCAGGTTTACCAGCCAGACCGCTGTCTGCGGCAGCTCCCAGCTCGCCGCGACCTGCGGGTGCAGCTCGCCGATGCATCCCAAGGCGCGCGCCGTCCGCATGGATCGACGCGCGCGCGACCCGGATGCAGGAACGCGCGTTCCTCGCGCTCCAGCGTGAACACGACGCCCGCGACCGCCATCACGGCTTCGAGCAGCGCCTTGGCCGCATAGAAGTCCGAGGAGGCGATCTCGCGCGAGCGCCAGCTCGCGCGAGATTCGCCGACGAGCAGAATGCCGAGGCCGTGGTGCTCGTCGGCGAGGCTCGCCGCGGCGCGGTAGACGCTGCCCGACTCGAAGATCCGCACGGCCTGCGCGCCGCGGGCGAGGTTGAGCTTCGCCGCGTCGAGCAGCGAGCTGAGCAGCGTCGGGCGCATGATCGACAGCGATTGCGAGAGCGGGTTTTCGATCGTGACGACGTTTCGCATCGGGTCATCTGCCGGGAGGCGAAGGCGGTCGAGGAGCGCGGGATCGGTGAAGCTCCAGCCGGCGATCTCCGACAGGCCGCGGGCGGCCAGCGCGTCCTCGAGGCCGCGCGTCAGCTGTTGGGCGTGCGTGAGGCGACCGGTGGCGCCATTGCGCGGGGGCAGCGTCGCCGGCAGGCGGTCGAGGCCGTCGATCCGTGCGACCTCCTCGATCAGGTCGACCGGCCGGGTGACGTCGCGCGCGCGGAAGTGGGGCGGCGTGACAAGCAGACGCTCGTCGTCGCCGTCGACGGCGAATTCGAGCGCCTGCGAGGATCTCGCGGCAGCGGCTCGGCGCGATGTCGCCGCCGAGCAGCGCGTTCACGTGCTGCGGGCGAAGCTCGATCGCCACCGGCGCAGGTCCGGGCCCGCCGACATCGATCGTGCCCGGCAGGAGCCTTGCGCCGGCGAGCTCGATCAGGAGCTTCGTCGCGACTGCCATCGCCTCGGCGGTCTGGCCTGGCGAGAGGCCCTTCTCGAAGCGCGCCGAGGCCTCGCTGCGCAGCCCGAGGCGCAGCGCGCTGCGCTGGACGTTCGCGCCGTTCCAGTTAGCCGCCTCGAGCAGGACGCGCGTCGTCGCCTCGCCGACCTCCGAGCGCGCGCCACCCATGATCGCGGCGATCGAGGTCAGTCCGTCGCCATCCTCGATCACGACCATGTCCGGGTCGAGCGCGCGCGTCTGACCGTCGAGGGTTTCGAGCGACTCGCCTGCCCGGGCGCGGCGGATCGTCAAGCGCGCCCCCGACCACCTTGTCGAGGTCGAACGCGTGCAGCGGCTGGCCGGTCAGCAGCATCGCGTAGTTCGTGACGTCGACGACGTTCGAGATTGGGCGCATCCCGGCGGCGAGGAGCCGCGCCCGCAGCCAGATCGGCGACGGTCCGAGCTTTACGTCCTCGAACACGCGCGCCGTGAAGCGCGGGCAGAGGTCGGGACAGTCGACGCTGATGCTCACGCCTCCCACGTCCCCGTCGGCGCCCGGATCATCCGCCCACGGCGGCGCCGCCAGCGCGGCCCCCGTCGCGGCGTGCGCTTCGCGGGCGATGCCGTAGATGCTCAGGCAGTCCGGGCGGTTGGGCGTGATCTCGAACTCGATCACATCGTCGCCGAGCGGCAGGACCTCACCAAGCGGCGTGCCGGGTACGACGCCGTCCGCAAGGACCATGATCCCCGTGTGGTCGTGGCCGAGCGCCAGCTCGTCCTCGGCGAGGATCATCCCCTCGCTGAGGATGCCGCGCAGCTTGGCGGCCCCGAGCACACGTCCGTCGGGTAGCTGCGCGCCGGGGCGTGCGACCGCGACCGTCTGACCAGCTGCGACATTTGGGGCGCCGCAAACGATTCTCGACGCTTGCGCGTCTCCCACGTCAACCGTGCAGACCGTGAGGCGGTCGGCATTCGGATGCCGGTCTGCGGTCAGCACAAGCCCGACGACATAGTTATCGGAGCTCGGCGGCCCCCACCGAAACACGCGCTCGGCCTTGGTTCCGGTCATCGTCAGCCGCTCCGACAGCTGATCGCTGTCGAACGGTGGGTCGCAGTACTCACGCAGCCAGCTGACCGGAACCAACATGTCAGCGCGCTCCGAACTGGCGCAGGAAGCGAAGGTCGCCATCGAAGTAGAGCCGCAGGTCGGGGACGGCGTGGCGGAGCATCGCGATCCGCTCGACGCCCATGCCGAACGCGAAACCGGTGACCTTGTCGGGGTCATAGCCGTAATCGCGCACGTAATCGAACACGTTCGGGTCGACCATGCCGGCCCCGAGCACTTCGAGCCAGCCGGAGCCCTTGCACAGCGGGCAGCGAGAGCCGTCGCGCATGTACCCGGCGTCGCAGTTGAAGCACGATACGTCGACCTCGACCGAGGGCTCGGTGAACGGGAAGAAGTGCGGGCGCAGCAGGACATCGCGATCGGGGCCGAAGATCGCGCGCGCGAACGCGAGCAGCGTCCCCTTGAGGTCAGCGAGCGTCACGCCCTCGTCGACGGCGAGGCCCTCGATCTGATGGAACTGGGGTGTGTGCGTCGCGTCGTTGTCGGGCCGGTAGACGCGGCCCGGCGCGATCACATAGATCGGCGGCGGCTGGGCGATCATCGCCCGCACCTGCACGGGCGAGGTGTGGACGCGCAGCACCGTGTCGTCGTCGATGTAGAAGGTGTCCGTGCGCGCGCGCGAGGGGTGCGTGACGTCCGTGTTGAGCGCGTCGAAGTTGTATTCGACGAGCTCGACCTCGGGACCTTCGGCGACCTGGAAGCCGAGGCCGAGGAAGACGTCCTCGATGTCGCGCCGCGTCTGGGTGATCAGGTGCACATGCCCAGCCGGCAGCGACGGCGCTCCCGGCAGCGACACGTCGATGGCATCATCGGCAGCGATCTCGCCTGCGGCGAGATCGGCCTCCTTGAGCTCGAGCGCCCGCTCGATTTGCCTGCGCGCGGCGTTGCCCGCAGCGCCTATTGCGGCGCGCTCGGCGGGGTCGAGCTGCCGCGATCGCCCGCAGGAGCTGCGGGAGCTCGGCCTTGCGGCCGAGGTAGTGGATGCGCAGCCGCTCGAGCGCATCGGCGTCGCTCGCGGCCGCGATCGCGGCTGCGGCTTTGCTCGCGCAGCTCGTCGATGCGGTCGCGGGCGCTCATGGCGCGGCCATCCTAGTTGCCTCATAGAGCGCGACCGTGGCGGCCATCGCGGCGTTCAGCGAGTCGCCCGCCTTCTGGCGGATCGCGCGCATGTCATCGACGGCGCCAGCAGCTCGGCGGGTACTCCCGTCGCGCTCGCCGCCGAGCAGCAGCGTGCCCTCGTGGATCGGACCGAGCAGGCGCCGATCGGCGTTCGGGCTCAGCGCGATGATCGGGCGCGGAAGCTCCTCGAGCGTGCTGAAGCGCGAGATCGCCGTCGCGAAGACCGCACCCATCGAGGCGCGCACGGCCTTTGGCGCGTGCGGGTCGGCGGTGTCGGGGCCGATCGCGACACAGGACACCCCGAACGAGTGCGCAGCGCGGATGATCGTGCCGACGTTGCCGGGATCGTGCACGCCCCACAGCGCGACGGCGAGCGGCCCGCAGACGGGATCCCAGCGCTGCTCGAAGACGGCGATCAGGCGCGTTCCCGAACCGAGCTGCGAGACCTTGCCGAGGACGCGCGGGCGAGGTCTCGAGCCAGTCGTCGTCGGCCCCGGCGAGACCCGGCGCGCACAGCACATAGAGCGAGAGCCCGTCCGGCGGCGCGAGCCGCCGCATAAAGATCCTCGCCTTCGGCGACGAAGCGGCCGCTCTTGGCGCGCGCGCTCGCGCGCCCGAGCTTGCGGATCTCCTTGATGTGATGGTTGGCGATGGAGCTGATCATGAAACAAAAAAGGCGCCTGTTTCGGCGCCCGGGAGGATCGTGTGTCGGCTTGCGTGCTCAGGCAGCCGACGCCTCGCGGGCGGCCTCCACGAATCGGCGGAAAGTCTCGGGGTCGCGCACGGCGATATCGGCGAGCACCTTGCGGTCGAGCTCGATCCCGGCCAGCTGGAGGCCGTGGATGAGCTGCGAGTAGGACGTGCCGTTCTCGCGTGCGGCGGCATTGATGCGCGTGATCCACAGGCGACGGAAGTCGCGCTTGCGGTTGCGCCGGTCGCGGTAGGCGTAGGAGTCCGCCTTCATCAGCGCTTCCTTGGCGCGCTTGTAATTCGAGTGCGCCTCGCCGCGGAAGCCCTTCGTCAGCTCGAGCGTCGTGCGCCGCTTCTTCTTCGCATGGACTGAGCGCTTGACGCGAGTCATCGGCCGTTGCCTCCGAGCAGCTTCTTCACGCGCGGCGCGTCGTGCGTTCGAGATCGCGACCGGCGCGGCCGAGGGCGCGCTTGTGCTTGGCCGACTTCTTTTCGAGGATGTGGCTCGTGAACGCGTGATGGCCGCGAACCTTGCCGGTGCCGGTCAGCTTGAAGCGCTTCTTAGCGCCCGAGTGGGACTTCATCTTCGGCATGCGAGCAGGGAAGTATGGCAGACGTGCCGCTGCGACCCGGGCCCTTTCGGCGGGCGATAGGCTCGCGGGCCGACGCTCGGTCGGCGCGCCGCCTAGTTCGCCGCCTTCTTGAGCGCGTCGATCGCCGCGATCAGCTCGTCGCGCAGCTGGCTGATCCCACCCTCGACCTTCATGTCGAGCTTGTTCAGCACCGTCTCGACGTCCTCGAAGGTCTTTGCGGCGCGCACGTCGGCGGCCTCGGACTGCACGTTCTGCCCGACCATGATCGCCGGCAGCAGGACGAGCTGGAGGAAGGTCTGCGCGATCCACGAGATCAGCGCGATCGTCGAGGCGCGCGTGACGACCGAGGGCAGCGCGTTCGCCGGGATGATGCTCGCGGTCGTGAGGACCGCCGGCAGGCTGAGCAGCGCGAGCACGCAGAAGATCCACGTGCAGGTCATCGTCCCGACCTTGTCGGTGATCCACACGGCGGCGTACTTGTTGAAGCGCTGGTAGCGCGTCGCCGACGGAAGGTGGTCCTTCGTCTTCCCGTGAACCGCGTGGCCGTGCTTGGTGTAGCCGTGCTGCGGATGGTGCCTGCCGGGGGGCTGGCGTGCCCGTAGACGGCGGCGTCAGCGTGGTGCTGCTCATGCGTCCTCCCCTGCTTCGGTGTGCCCTCGATGCGAGGCACGCGCGATTCTGACGCCCGCAGGGGCGGATTGAAAGCGGGGCGGCCTGGGACGGGCCGCCGCCCGAAGCTCAGGAGTCGCTGGTCGGTTTCGGTCTTCGCGGCGGTAGCGCGAGGCTTCGCTGCCGGCTTGGTCGCCGGCTTGGTCGCCGGCTTGGTGCTCGCCGGCTTTGCGCCGAACCTTGGCGCTCGCCGCCTTGGTGCTCGCCGTGCGTTCGTGCCGCGGGCTTCTTGGCTCGCCTGCGAGGCCGGTTCGGCTGCCGCGTCGGCGCGTTCTTTGGCTTCGGCACCGGCCGGCGGCGCTGCCGCAGGTCGGGGACCGGATCGGCGACGCTCGCCGCAGGCTCGGGGACCGGCTCGGCGACCGGCTCCGGCGCCGGCACCACGTCCGCTGTCGGGCCCGCGCCCGTTGGGGCTGGCCGGCTCGGGGCCGCGTCGACGACGCCCCCTCGGGCGCTGCGCCGTTGCCCGATCCGTTCGGCGCCCTTGTCGAAGTGGCCCGAGAGGACCGCCTTCGAGGGACCGAGCATCATCGTCATGTTGCGCCCCTCGTGGAGCGGGCGCTGCTCGACGACGCCGTACTCGGCGAGCTCATCCGCGATCCGGTCGAGGAGCTGGATGCCGCGCTCCGGGTGGGTGACCTCGCGGCCGCGGAACATGATCGTGATCTTGACCTTGTCCTTGTGGCGCAGGAAGCGCTCGACGTGGCCCTTCTTGGTCTCGTAGTCGTGCTGGGCGATCTTCGGGCGCAGCTTGATCTCGCGGATAGTGATCTGCTGCTGATGCTTGCGCGCCTGCTTCTGCTTCTGGGCCTGCTCGTACTTGTACTTGGAGTAGTCGAGCACGCGCACGACAGGGGGCTTCGCCTCAGGCGCCACCTCGACCAGGTCGAGGTCGCGTTCCTGCGCAAAGCGCAACGCGTCGTCGATCTTCATCACGCCGCGCTGCTCGCTCTGCTCGTCGATCAGGCGGACCTCGGGCACGCGAATGCGCTCGTTGATCCGCGTCAGATCCCGCTCAGGCGGGCGCCGGTCGAACCTGCGAGGGACCGGCACTAGTGCGTGCGCGCGCGCGTCAAGCGGTAAGCAGGCGCGACGGTGTCGTTCTGGCGGCGACCAACGTGATCGAGCATAGCAAGGCGCCCGGCGCGTGACGAGCGCTGCAACAGAGCCGTAACGCGGCTTCAGCCCGCCCGCGCACGCGCGCGCACAGCCAGTTCCCGGGCGAGATCGCCAACCGCCACCGAACCACGGTCAGCGCCGCCGTGCAAGCGCACCGACACCGTCCCCTCCGCCGCCTCGCGCTCGCCCAGCACGAGCATGTACGGCACTTTGCGCAGCTCCGCCTCGCGGATCTTGCGACCAACCGACTCGCTGCGGGCGTCGATCTCGGCGCGCAGGCCCGCCTCACCCAGCGCCGCGACGACCGCCTCCCCCGCCTCGTTGAAGCGGTCGGCGACGGGCAGCACGATCGCCTGGACCGGCGCGAGCCAGAACGGCAGCACGCCCGCGTAGTGCTCGATCATGATCCCGATGAAGCGCTCGAAGGAGCCGAGCAGCGCGCGGTGGATCATCACCGGCCGGTGCTCCGCGTTGTCGGCGCCCGTGTAGGCGAGGTCGAAGCGCTCCGGCATCGAGTAGTCGAGCTGCACGGTCCCGAGCTGCCATGAGCGCCCGATCGAGTCGGTCAGGTGCATGTCGATTTTCGGGCCGTAGAACGCGCCGTCGCCGGGGTTCAGCTCGTAGGCCAGCCCCTCGGCGTCGAGCGCCCCGGCTAGCGCCGCCTCCGCGCGGTCCCACATCTCGTCGCTGCCGATTCGCTGCTCGGGGCGCGTCGACAGCTCGAGGCGCGGCTCGAGGCCGAACAGGTCGTACAGATCGAAGCCGAAGCGCAGGCACTGCACCACCTCCTCCTGCACCTGCTCGTCGGTGCAGAAGATGTGCGCGTCGTCCTGGGTTATGTGCCGCACGCGCATCAGCCCGTGGAGCACGCCGCTCGGCTCGTGGCGGTGAACGAGGCCGGCCTCGCTGTAGCGCACCGGCAGGTCGCGGTAGGAGCGCCGCTCGTCCTTGTAAATCTGGATGTGCGCAGGGCAGTTCATCGGCTTGAGCCCCATCGGATGCCCCTCGACGTCGGTGAAGTACATGTTGTCCTTGTACTTCTCCCAGTGGCCCGACTGCTTCCACAGCTCGACGTCGTAGAGGATCGGCGTCTTCACCTCGCGGTAGCCGCGCGCCTGGTTCTGCTCGCGCCACAGCTCGGTCAGCTGGTTCCAGACCGCCATCCCCGCCGGCTTCCAGAACGGGCTCCCTGGCGAGAGTTCGCTGAACATGAACAGCCCGAGCTCGCGTCCAAGCCGGCGATGGTCGCGCTGGCGTGCCAGCTCGAGCTGCTCGAGGTATGCGTCGAGCTCCTCCTTCGAGAGAAACGCAGTCCCGTAGATCCGCGTCAACATCGTCCGCTGCGAGTCCCCGCGCCAGTAGGCGCCCGCCACCGACTGCAGTGCAAACGCCTTCACCGTCGCGGTGCTCGGCGCGTGCGGCCCGCGGCAGAGGTCGGTGAACGGCCCGTTGGTGTACAGCGACACGGTCTTCACGCCCGCGTCGCGCACCAGGTCGTCGATCAGCTCGACCTTGTAGTCCTGCCCCTGCGCGAGGAAGCGCTCGCGCGCCGCCGCGACCGGCACGTCCTCGCGCAGGAACGGCTCGCCCGCCTTGATGTGCGCGCGCATCCGCTCCTCGATCGCCGGGAAGTCGGCCTCGCTTAGCGCGACACCCTCCGGGAACTCGAAGTCGTAGTAGAAGCCGTTCTCGATCGCCGGGCCGATCGAGATCTTGACGCCCGGGTAGAGCTCCATCACCGCGGTCGCGAGCACGTGCGCCGCGTCGTGGCGAACGAGCGGCAGCGCCTCATCGCTCTTGGCGGTGAGCACAGCCACGCTGGCACCGTCGTGCAGCGGCGCTGCGAGGTCGCGCACCTCCCCGTCGGCCGCCACCGCGAGTGCGGCGCGCGCGAGCCCAGGCCCGATCGCGGCCGCCAGATCGGCCCCGCTCGCGCCTTCCGCGAGCTCCAGCTCCTTGCCATCCGGTAGGTGAACATGAAGCGCCATCTCCGCCCGGCGATCCTACCCGGCGCTCCAGCTACTCTGGATTTGTGGAGTCACTACAGGGCAAGCTCCTCATCGCAGCTCCGACGCTGATCGATCCGAACTTCTCCCGCACGGTCATCCTCGTCGCGGCGCACAGCGAAGACGGCGCCCTCGGCCTCGTCCTCAACCGCCCGCTCGATACCGCGCTCGCAGACGTCGCCCCCGTTCTCGGGAGCCTCGCCGAGCCGGGAGCCGTTCTCCACCGCGGCGGCCCGGTCGCGCCCGAGAGCGCGGTCCTGCTGGCCGAGTTCGAGGATCCCTCGCTGGCGGCGCTCTTGATCTTCGGCGACACCGGTCTCCCCTCCGCAACGGTCGACCTCGCCGACCTCGAGACCGGCGTGCGGCGCGCGCGCGTCTTCGCCGGCCACTCCGGCTGGGGTCCTGGTCAGCTCGATGCCGAGCTCGAGGCGGAGTCCTGGATCATCGGCCAGCTCGCCCCCGACGAGCTCTGGCACGGCGACTCGGCCGGCCTCTGGTCGCGGGCGCTCGCGCGCAAGGGCGGCGCCTACGCGTTGCTCGCCCGCATGCCTGCCGACCCGTCGCTGAACTAGAGGAGCGTGCGCTTAGGTCGCAGCGCCCGCCACCGCCGCAGCGCTCGGAGCCACAACCTTCCCGGCGAGGTGCCAGAGCGCGTCGTCCCCGAGCGCCTCGCGCGCGATTGCCCCGTCCGCGGCGAGCTCGATCAGCGCCTCCTCGGCGGCGGGGCGGTCGGGATCGACGAGGTTGCCGGCGAGCAGCATGGCGATCTCCTGCGTCGTCAGCCCGTCGCCGAAGTACTCGAGCAGCGGCAGCGGCCCGTCGGGCGGCAGGTGACGCGCGATGCTGCGGTCCAGGTTTGCGATCGCGACGTCGTAGGCCTCAAGCGGTTGGAAGCCCCCGACCTCAAGCCGGCGGCCGCCTGACTCGAAGACCACCGACGGAGCCGTGAAGCGGACGAGCTCGCCGTCGAGCGCCGCCTTGCCTTGATATTGGGTCGCGCCGCCGGCCGCGTTGCGCGTCTGCGCCTTGTCGGCTTCATAGGCCGCGATCACCTCGGGCGCGTCGAGCGCCGCGATCACCGCCTTCGTGTCGATCCCCACGACGCGCAAGAGCGCGCGCTCGATCGCCTCGTCCTGATCGAGCAGCTCGGTCGTGTTGAACCAGGCGAACTGGAGCGCGCGCATTGCGGCGATCTCGCGACCCGGATGGAGCAGGCGCGTCGCAACGAGCGCGCGGCAGGCGCGCGCGGTCGCAATCGGCCGCTCCCTCGGCTGGGCCGAGAACGGCATCCCGTAACGGTCACGGAAGTAGCGCGAGCTGCGCGCCTGGCGCGCGGGCGTCGAGCCCTCGCGCGGCTCCTCGCGCAGCGCGATCACGACGAGCCGCCAGACGATCCCGTCGCGGTAGCGCCAGCGCAGCACGCTGAGCGCCGGGTTCGCCGAGTAACCCCAGGGACAGGCCGGATCGTTGTAGAGCGTGGCCGAGATCGCCACAGCTCCAGCCTACACCCTCGAAAAACCCCCGCCTGCCATGGCGGTTTCGCCGTTTGTACAAACGCGGCCGCCCATGTTTGTCCCTGTGGCGCTATCCGCCCTTTGAGGTGGCCCATAGAACTCGGCCACGCCACCAGGCGTAGAAGGTTGCCCGCGTCCATAGGAGGTTCATGCTCGCCACCGTTGCACCCCTATTTCCCTACCCCAGATGGCTCCACTCCGGCGATGAGGCATGGCAGCTGACGGCTGCCACCTTCGTCGGCCTGATGAGCGTGCCGGGCCTCGTCGTGCTCTACGGCGGCGTGATGCAAAAGCGCTGGTCGGTAAACAGCATGATGCTCACGTTCATGGCCTTCGGTCTCGTGCTCGTGGCCTGGACCCTGTGGGCGTTCGACATGGGGTTCGGCCATCCGATCGGGAGCGGCACGGGCCTATTCGCGACGATGGTCGGCGTACCGGGCAGCGTGCTCGGGCAGATCGCGGAGCAGGGTGAGGCACACATTCCGTCGATCGCGACGAACATCGGGTTACCGGCGTTCAGATTTCCGCAGTCGTCGCTCGTCTACTTCCAGTTCGTGTTCGCGGCGATCACGCCGATCCTCGCCCTGGGCTCAATCCTCGGCCGGGTCAACTTCAAAGCGTGGATCCCGTTTGTGCTGATCTGGATCACGGTCTGCTACGCGGTCAACGCGTTCCTGCTGTGGGGTGGCGGCTTCTTTGCGGCCCACGGTGCGCTCGACTTCTCGGGTGGCTACGTGATCCACCTCGCCGCGGGCGTCACCGGATTCGTCTCGGCGGCAGTGATCGGACCGAGACTCGCACGTGACCGCGAGATCGATGCACCGAACAACCTGCTGATGGTCGCGACCGGAGGCGCGATCCTCTGGCTCGGCTGGAACGGGTTCAACGGCGGCGATCCGTACTTCGCCGGGGCGGATGCATCGGCGGCTGTGCTGAACACGAACCTTGCGACCGCTGTCGCGATGCTCGTGTGGGTTGCCTGGGACCTCATCTACAAGGACAAGCCGGGGATCATCGGAACGGTCAACGGCATGATCACCGGACTCGTCGGCATCACGCCATGTGCCGGCTTCGTCAACGGCTATGGCGCGATCGTCGTCGGTGTCGTCGCATCGACGGTTGTCTGGATGGCGATCCGCTACCTCAGCCGGGTCCCGCCGTTCAGCAAGGTCGACGACACGCTCGGCGTGATCTACACGCACGGGATCGCCGGTTTGGTCGGGGGCCTGCTGGTCGGGTTCTTGGCCGACGGAGCGATGTACGAGTACGGCACCTACGTCCACGGCAAGTTCGTCGCTGGATCGTCGAACCTCTACGGGTCCGTCTTCTACGGCGGGTCCTGGACGCAGCTGAAATGGCAGTTCTTTGCCGCGTTGGCGATCATCGTCTGGGATGGCGTGATGACCTTCGTCATCTGGAAGGTCATCGGGCTCTTCCTGCCGATACGCGAACCGGATGACGTGCTCGAACAGGGCGATTCGGCCCTGCACGGGCACGAGGTCTACCCGGCCGACGTGGCCACGCTGGGCAGTTTCGGAGCAGCAACAGCCTGATTCAACTAGGCGGCCGTCGCGGATCGCGGGTGGAGGCCCTGCGATGCCGCGGCGGTCGTCGGCTGCTTGCTACCAGGCGTCGCCGTCGCGGTAGTCGCAGGTCAGCTCGCCCGTGAAGTCGAGCTCAACGCGCGACACGAACACGAAGACACAGCCGTCTTCCTCGGGTGTCCGCACCACTCCAGCCGGCGTCAACGTCGAGGTTCGCCCGCGCCAGCGTTGCCAGCCGCGCGCCGCGTAGAAGCGAGCGCTCGAGACGCGGCGAGCTGGTCGGGCGAAAGGTCGGCGGTGTGTGCGAGCGCGACGGGCGGCGGCGTCAATCGCTGACGTCCACCATGTCACCGACCATCAGCTTGTAGTAGACCTTCTCCGCCGTCGTGATCGGCAGCTCGACGCAGCCGAGGCTCTGCGGGTACCCATAGGCTGGGCGTATGAACCCGTGCACGGCATCGCCGCCGTTGAAGTAGTTGACCCACGGGACACCGGGATCGCTGTAGTGCGTCCCGTCCGGGTTGGTTCCTGACATCGTCGTCGCGGTGAAGCGGACGTAGATCGGGTACTCGCCGGTCGCGGTCGTGCGTCCCGGGATCCCGGTGTTCGTCGGGCTCGTGATCACGACCTTGTTGTTCTCGTGCACCTTCAGCAACTCAGGCTTCGTGTTCTCGGTCACGGTGACCCACGTGTAGGGGCGCGGGTTGCGCGCGTTATGTGCCTCCTCGTAGAGCAGGCTGTGCCAGATGCCGGCGTCAGGCGCTGTGCCAATCGGAACGTCGTGGTCCTGCTCCCAGACCTCGAGCGCGCCCGTGGTCGCGGGATCCATCTGCCCCTGCTTGAGCGTCGGCGCCTTGCGATAGCCGCGCTTCAGCCAGCCGTGCGGCAGTGCATAGGCGCGCTGAGCGGCGAGACCAACGGTGAGCGGCACGTTGAGCCCCACCCCCGAGAAGCTCTCGAGCTTGTAGGGGAGGTAGTCGAGGCGTGCGAGCGCCTCCTGGAGCGCTTTGACCGACGGACACGCGACGCTGAAGCTCGTCGTCTGAGCGTGACCGAGCGGCTTGTGTGCCGTCGCGTACAGACCCGCGGGTAGCGTCAGCGTGTAGCTACCGCATGGTGCAAAGCTCGTCGCCGGGCGGAACGTCGCGTTGTCGGCCCAGAAGCTCCATGTTCCGGCAACGCTCGGCTTCAGCAAGGGTGTCGGACTGGAAGCGTCCGCCGGGCCGTTGAGCCGGACCGTGATCGCGCCAAGCCCGCTCGAGATCTTGGCCGCCGGCAGTCCGTCGATCCGCGTTGGCGTCGTCGGCGGCGCCGGCGTCGCGCCGGTCGCGCCGCTCAGGCCGCTCAGGCCGCTCAGCCCGCTCAGCCCGGTTGGTCCACTTGGGCCGCTCGTGCTGGACGTGCCGCTCGCACCCGTGCCCTGGGCTATTGCACTGGATGCCGTGAGCGTTGCGATCACGCTCGCCACCACGGCGGTAAAGGCTCGTGTTCGCTGCGCGCGCAAGTGCTTGAGATCTTAACCGCCGCGCGGGCGTAAGCGGGACGGGTACTAACCCGACAGCGATCCGCGGCGAAACCCGGATGGCTGAGCGGCTGCGCCCTGTACCTTCGCGCGACCGGACGAGGAACGATGCGAGTAGTCCAGCAACACAGCGAACCAGCGGAGGGCGAAGTCGTCGTGAGGGACGCGACCGGCGCCGATGCGCGTCCCCTCGCCGAGTTCCTCGCAGCGCTCGCACCCGGGACCAGACCGCTCGGTTTCTTCGATCAGGCCGGCGCCACGCGGATCAACGCCTATTGGGACTCGCCCGGTCGCTCCGTCGACCACTTCGGCGTGGTCGCAGAGGATCCGACCGGCGAGATCGTCGCTCACGGCGCCTACATCCGCCTGTACGGTCCGCGCGCGGAGCTTGTGCTCGACCTCGCCCAAGCTGTCGACAGTCCCGCGCTCGCAATACGGCTCATCGAACGCCTCAGCGAGGTCGCGCGCGCCAACGGGATACGCCGCTTCATTACGACGGGACCGATCGGCTACGGCGATCTCGCCGCAATCTTCTTCGGCGGCCGGACAGACGCAGGCGGTTCGACCCGCGCCGTAATCGAGTTCGGGACCGGCCCCGTCACGGACGACGGGCCAAGCGCCGGCTGACGCAAGACACGGACCGCGGGGAAATCCTCCCCCGCTCGAGCGCAACGGTGGTTTTATCTTTTGTCAAGCTCTCCTTGAGCGTGCGCGTACCCACGAGTGGTCAGATACCACCATGCTTGACGGAATATCGAAACGGACACTGCGCCCCGGCGTCGCAATCGGGCTGACTGCCGCGATCGCCGGCGTCGCAATCGGTCACTTCGCTTGGACTACCTCGAGCGCAACCGCGCCGAGCACAACCGCTAAGCACGCCAGCCGGCCGTCGCTCCCAGCCGGCGGCAGCTACAGCGCGGGCGGAGGCACCGTTCACTTCGGGCGCAACGGGTCGTTCTCCTACAGCGGCCCCGGCGGCTCCTTCAGCGCACCCGGCTACGGCGGCTCGCAGAATCCGGGACCGGCCGCGGGCAACCCAGGCGTCTCGAGCTCAGTCACCGGCAAGGTCGATCCCGGCCTCGTCGACATCAACACCGTCCTCGTCGACAACGAAGGAAACGCTGCCGGCACGGGCATGGTCGTCAGCTCATCGGGCGAGGTCTTCACGAACAATCATGTGATCGCCGGCGCCACCAAGATCACGGCAACCGATGTCGGCAACGGCAAGACCTACACGGCCCGCGTCGTCGGCTACGACCACCATCACGACATCGCGGTCCTCCAGCTCGTCGGCGCGTCGGGCCTGAAGACCGTGACGCTAGGGGACTCCGGCGGGCTCAAGAGCAATCAGAGCATCGCGACGATCGGGAACGCCGGCGGCA
Organism: uncultured Solirubrobacterales bacterium; assembly: GCA_963773395.1. Taxonomy (GTDB): domain Bacteria; phylum Actinomycetota; class Thermoleophilia; order Solirubrobacterales; family Solirubrobacteraceae; genus Palsa-513. Next base: position 779,773 of record CAVZAY010000002.1, read on the forward strand.
TCGGTGGCACCCCCACCGCATCGCCTGGGCAGATCACGAGCCTTGGCCAGTCGATCACCGCCGAGGATGCGGCCGCCCACACGACCGAGCGCCTCTCGAACCTGATCGGGCTCAACGGGAACCTGCAGCCCGGCGACTCTGGCGGTCCGCTCGTGAACTCGAACGGCGACGTTGTCGGCATGGATACGGCGGCCTCCTCCACGTTCATCCTCCAAGGCGGCAACGACCAGGGCTTCGCGATCCCGATCAACTACGTGAAATCGGTCGCCGCGCAGATCCTCGCCGGCCAGTCGTCGGCTGCGGTGCACATCGGCGCGACGCCGTTCCTCGGGGTCCTCGTCGAGGCGACGACCAGCGGCCAGCCGGGCGTACAGATCGTCCAGGTGCTCCCCAACACGCCTGCGGCGGGCTCGGCCCTTGTCGCCGGCGACACGATCACCGCGCTGAACGGCAGCAAGGTCGCCGCTCCGGCGGATCTGACGAACCTCATCCTCCAGCACCACCCGGGTGACACCGTCACCTTCACCTTCACGACGAAGTCAGGCTCGACCCAGACCGCAACGGTCACCCTCGCCACCGGCCCCTCGCAGTAGCAACCGGCGGCACTCGACCCCACGAGTCGCGGATGCGCCCGACCACCGCCGGGCGCATCCGCCTGTTCCGGCACTCGCCTGTTGTGGGCGATACTGGGCTAAGACCTACCTGCAAACGAGCTGTTTTATAGCTGAAAGGTCGCACCTGGGTACGCACCGCGCGAGCGCACCTGGCACCCCCAGCGGACCGCCGTAAACGCTGCAACGTCGCTGTCGACGCCTGCCGCGAATCGTGGCACCGTCGGTCCGTCACGGCGATCGAGCGTCAACGCGCGCGCGAACGAAACCTGTGTCGCCTAAACGGGCCTTCTCCTCGCGCGTGAGACGCGGAAGATAGGCGTTGGCTAAGTCGTGGAGTGCTGTGACGCGCACTGTGTCTGAACGCTGGATCAGGGCGAACACCTTCGACCAGCGACATATGTCCCACGCAAAGCTTTCAAAGAGGTCATCCGCAAGCGTCTTCTTCGTGTGCGCCGCATGCAACCGCTCGAACGAGTGCAAGATGCAATAGACGTCATCAAGGGGCAGTTCGTCGTGTGGCCGCCTAACTCTGGCAGGGTAGGAGGCGAGCTTTCCGCCGCGATCCACTCCCGCGACGGCCGGGCGGAACTCATCAAAGCGTGGCTGGTAACAGACATCCCGCCTGCCTGCGGTCCGTTCGCCTACAGCCCACAGCATCGCTCCGAGACGACGCTTCGCGGCCTGGACCTCCCCCGTGGTCGCGTCGCGGTGGAGATTCACGGTTCGATCAACCTTGGCCTCGCGGCGCGTCGTGCGCACTTGCGCTAGCGCGAGACCGAGGGCGCCGAGGGCTGCACCAGCGAGGCCGAGCGTTGCTCCCGCGGTCAGCCATGTGGCGGTGTCGGCCATGGCGGCATGATCGCATCGTCCAGCGCGCGAGAGCGGCGACACGCGAGCGACGTGGGCGTGTCTCGCTCAAGCATTCTCGATGCTCGAGCTTCACGTTCCAGACGATTCGCGACCAATGGAATTGGGACGCGACACCGCCCGAGCGCCGGCTGCTTGAGGTTGCGCTGATCGACCTCGGGCCGTGCACCTACCCGGCGTATCGCGCGGCGACGGCGCAGGCCCGCTCAATCCTTGCGAACGCATCGCAGCGCCGCGCGCCACGCCTGGCGCTCGCCGAGGCAGAACTCTCGCTCCTACGCTTGCGTGTACCGCAGCACGCCGCACACGACGCCACAGCGAGCGTTCGGACGCTCAGTCGATCCGTGGACGCGGTGCGCGCCGAGCAGCGGGCCGGGAAGGTGCTCAGCGCCGCGAGCATCGCGCAAATCAACAAGGCGATCGCCGCGCTACGCGACTTGATCGACAGTGCCGAGGGCACAGGCGAGGACCAGGACCAGGACGGCGACCAGGCCGAAGCCGCCTAACGCCTCATCCGGGCGCGTTCTAGGTCGAGGTAGAAAGCTCGGGGTCGATGACGACCACCTCGACGGTCCCCAACGCGCGGGCCTGAGCGATGGGCATGATCTCGCGTCCGAACGGCCGCAGAGAGACAGGGATGAGCTTGAAGTTCCCAAGGCCGAGAGGAATGCCGATCACGGTTACGCACAGCAACAGACCCGTCAGCAGATGCGCCAGGGCCAACCACCACCCGCACAACACGAACCACAGAACGTTCCCAATGAACGACGCAGCGCCAGCGTTGGAGCGCTTGACGACAGTCCTACCGAACGGCCACAGCGCGAACATTCCGATTCTCAGCGCAGCGATCCCGAACGGGATGGTGACGATCAAGACGAAGCAGATCAACGCCGCGAAGGCGTAGGCGATCGCCAGCCACACGCCTGCGAAGACGAACCAGACGATGTTGAGAAGCAAGCGCACCCCGCGACCGATGCTACATCTCCGGGTCGCACCGGGGTACGCACGCCGCGAGCTTTCGTGACCTCCACGGCACGCGTGACGCCAGTGTTTTCGGGCGTTTCCAGTGTTTGCAGGGGTCTTTATGGGCGATACTGGGCTCGAACCAGTGACCTCCGCCTTGTCGAGACGGCGCTCTCCCAGCTGAGCTAATCGCCCTGGGCTCGCAAGCCTAGCAACGGCCCCGCCGGCCGAGCGCGCCACCGCTACGCTTCGTCTCCTCACCAGGCGACGTGGCGGAGTGGCTACGCAGCGGCCTGCAAAGCCGTCTACGCCGGTTCGATTCCGGCCGTCGCCTCTCTGCGCCGGCGCCTGCGCCGCGCGTGGTCGCGCGGGCAGTGACGGCCTCGCCCGCGTGCTTGGCTAAGCTCCACCCATGGACGAAGGCTTCCCGATTGCCTACGAGGTGCTCGAGCGGGACGTCCCGGTCTACGCGTCGGGCAGCGAGCTCGTCGGAACCGTCGACCACGTCGTGGCCGCGCCGGAGGAAGACATCTTCCATGGGATCGTCGTGAGCACGGCGGCTGGACAGCGATTCGTCGCCGCCGACCAGATCGCGTCGCTGCATGAGCACGGCGTCGACCTCGGGGTCGACGAGGCGGCGTTCGACATGCTGCCCACGCCGCACGGCGGTGCCCCGACCTACCACGACGTCGAGCCTGGCGTTGCGCCGACGAAGTGGCGCCACTTCCTCGACACGATGACCGGGCGCGCGTCCAGCGAGCGCTTCAAGCGGGAACCCTGATCAAGCGCCCGCACGGTCGCGAGGAGCGCCGGCCGGTCAGGCTGAGACCGCGTCCATCGTCTCCATGATGGAGACGGTCTCGTCGAGCGTCATCAGCGGGCTCTCGCGCAAGCCCTCGCGCAGGCAGCGCGCGACCTCGTCGGCCTGGTGGCGCAGGCCGTTGCCCTCGTGCGGCGGGGCGTGGCGGATCGGCTGCTCGCCGCGCATGATCAAGCTGAACGTCGTCGGCCGGTAGAACTCCGGGTCGATCTCGATCCGGCCGTCGGTGCCGACGATCGCCGCGCGCGTCGCCGTCCGCGCGAGCGAGGTCGTCGTGAGGATCGCCTGCGCGCCGCCCGGGTGCGAGAGCAGGATCGATGTCTGGCCGTCGACGCCGGTGAACGCCGCCTGCGCGAGGCTGAGCGACGCGCTCGGGCTTGCCGAGCACCATCGAGGCGAACGACACGACGTAGATCCCGAGATCGAGCAGCGCGCCGCCGCCGAGCTCGGGCTTGAAGATGCGATGCTCGGGGTCGCGGGCGAACCACTGGCCGTGATCGGCGCTCAGCGACACGAGCTCGCCGAGCGTCTCCTCGGCCAGGATCCGGCGGATCTCGTGGATGTGCGGCAAGAAGCGCGTCCACATCGCCTCCATCGCGAACAGGTCGCGCTCGCGGGCGACGCGAACGACGTCGCGGGCCTCCGCGGCATTCATCGTGAACGGCTTCTCGACGAGCACGGGCTTGCCCGGCCTCCAGCGCGAGGATCGCGTTGTCGCGATGAAACGGGTGCGGCGTCGCGACATAGACGACGTCGACCTCGGGGTCCGCGACGAGATCCTCGTAGGAGGCGTGGCGATTGCGAACGCCGTGGGCCTCGCCGAAGCGCTCCGCGCCCTCGCGGCTGCGCGAGCCGATCGCAACGACCTCACCTGAGTCGGTCAGCGCGAGGTCGCGCGCGAACTGCGAGGCGATCAGTCCGGACCCGATCAGCCCCCAGCGCAGTGGTGTGTCCCCCGACATGCTCGACAATCCTTGCAGCTAGTCGTCGTCGCCGAGCGCGCGCAGCCAGTCGCTCAGCTGCTTGCCGGCGTCGGCGATCGACTCGCCGACGTCGCGGAACGTGTTGCGAAAGCGCTCGGCGTAGTGCGCGACCGCATCACTTGCCTCGGCGCGCGGGCGCACCGGCTCATCGCGCGTCACATAGGAGCCGGCGATGATCCGGTCGTAATCGCCTGAGGCCACCCAGGTCATCAGCTCATGGATCCGCTTCACCGGCATCGGGTGCGTCAGGTTCAGGTTCATCAAGAGGCGCGTCAGCTTCTCGAGCCCGGAGCCGCGCTCGTTGTACTCGGAGGCCTGCGACATGAACACGTCGAGGTCGAGGCGCTCCGCCTCGGCACCGGCCGCGATCACCATCAGCAGATGGCAGACCGCCACCGGGTCGCGCGTGACGAGCGCCGCCGCGCGGTCGCACGACAGCTCGGCGGCGCGGTACCACTCGAGCAGCGCGTGGCGCAACGGCAGCAGCGGCAGCGGAAGGCCCGGCACGGAGCTGAGGCGCAGCAGGATCACCGCGGCGGTCGCATACAGCGTGTGGTCGGACAGGATGTGGCCCGCCTCGTGCGCGAACAGCGCGCGCTGGTGCTCGGTGTCGAGCAGCCTCACGAGGCCGGAGTGGACGACGACGATCGGCTTGCGCGCGCCGAACACGACCGCGTTGTTCGCGACGATCGGAGCGTTCGTGAGGTAGAGGTCCGGGACCGGATCGAGATCGAGCGTCGCGTACGCGCGACGGTGCGGCGCCGTAGACGTCGGCAAGCTGATCGTCACCCAGGCGCACCGACGAGCCGAGGTAGTACTGGCGCAGCGCGCGCTCGTAGCCGAGCTCGATCAGCTTGCGGACGACCGTGTCGAGGTGCGGGATCGCCTGCAGCGTCGAAGTCGCAGCGCGATCCGCGGGATGCTCGTAGGCCTTCGCCGAGATCCGCTTGAGCTGGTATCCCTCGACCGGGAGGCTCATCGCCCCAAGAGCTTACGGGCTGAAGAGCGAGCCTCGCGTCTCATCGCGCCACCCCCAAACCCGAGCCCGCGGGCCAGGCGCCCGGCTTCTTGCCGCGGTTCAGGATCTCGCCCGGGTCGAACGCGCGCTTGACGGCGTCGTGGAGGGCGACCGCGGGCGCCGCCCACTGGCGGGCGAGCTGCCCGCGCTTGGCGATGCCGATGCCGTGCTCGCCGCTGACGCTGCCGCCACAGGCGATCGCGAACGCGAACAGCTCGGCCGCGGCGGCGTCGGCGCGCTCGAGCTCGGCGCCGTCGCGCGGATCGACAAGGAAGGTCGAGTGGAGGTTGCCGTCCCCGGCATGGCCCCAGGACAGCGCCTCCAGTTCGTGGCGCGCCCCGATCGCGACCGTCTCGGCGATCGCCGCTGCGAGCATGCTCGGGCGGGACGGCGATGTCGTCCGAGACCTTGCCGCCGCGGCGCGCCGCGACCTGGTTGGCGATCGCCGTCGCGCCAGCGCCAGAGTGCGGCGATCTCGGCCGGCGCGGTCGGTGCGTGGAGCGCGAGGAGGTCATCGGCGAGGGCCTCGCGTCACCTCGGCGTGCAGGCGGGCCGCCTCGGCAGCCGAGCCGTCGGCCTCGGTGATCAGCATGAAGCCGGCGCTCGCGCGGGATCGGGACCGGGAAGCTCGGCGGCCGTCAAGGCGAGCGCGCCCGCGTCGAGATAGTCGAGCACCGCGACCTCGAGACCCCAGGCCGAGGATGCGCTCGATCGCCGCCGTGCCGGCGAGCGCATCGGGGTAGAGCGCGACGAGCGGTAGCTGCGCCTCCCGGGCGGGCACGAGCTTGACATGCGCGGCAGTGATCACGGCGAGCGTTCCCTCCGACCCGGCGAGCAGTCCGAGCAGGTCGTAGCCCGCGACGTCCTTGCGCATCTTGCCGCCCAGCTCGATGCGCTCGCCGGATGCGAGAACCGCCTCGAGGCCGCTGAGCTGGGCGCGCGTCGTGCCGTACTTGAACGAGTGCGGGCCGCCCGCGTTGGTTGCGATGTTGCCGCCGATCTGCGACTGCTCGGCGGCGCCCGGGTCGACCGCGAAACAGCAGGCCGCTCTCGCGCGCGAGGCGTTGCAGCTCGGCCGTCCGCAGGCCGGCCTCGATCTCGATCCGCCAGCGCTCAGGCTCGAACGAGCGCACAGCGCGCAGACGCTCGAGTGCGAGCACGATGCCGCCCGCGAGCGGTATCGCGCCGCCCGCGAGGCCGTGCCGCCGCCGCGTGGCGTGACCTGGCATTCATGCTCGGTGCACCAGGCGAGGACGCTCTGGACCTGCCCGGTGCTCTGCGGCAGGACGACCGCGTCGGCGTGGCCACGGATGCCGCGCCACTGCGCGGTCGCGTCTGCGAGGTAGTGCGCTGCGGGCGCGGCGACCGCAGCGTCCCCGAGCAGGCGGCGCAAGTCGCTCAGGAGCGCTGTTCCGGCGGCTTGCGCGCGAACCGAGGCGATAGCTCAAGGGTAGATCGCCGGCAGGCAGCGCATGCAAAAGCGCTCGCCGGTTCGGTTTTTATGGCCGCCTGACGGCGGCAGCGGGAAACGCGCGCGACGGTTAGTTACGTCGTGCCGGCCAGGCGGTTACTTGCGGAATGCTAGGCGGCTGCCGCCTGCTCGGGACTGGTCCAGGCCGAGGCGGTGAAGCGACGGTTGAGGACGGCGGTGAGCTCGTCGTACTGCTCGATCGTGATCTCTCCCGCCGCCAGTCGGCGGTCGAGGATCTCGATCGGCGTCAGCTCGAGGAGCGTGGCGGCGAGCGGGCGCGGGCGCGCGCTCCGTCTCCTCCTGCTCACCGGTCATCGCTGCCGTGCGCTCACGCCACATGCTGGTCAGCACGTACACGGCGATCGCGACGAACACGAACACCGCGAGGCTCCCGAGCAGCGGATAAAGCCAGCTGCCCTCTGGGGAATGGCGTCTGAACATCGGCGGGAGGATATGGGAGATCGCGGGGCCGCGCGCTACGGTCCCGCGGCGGCAAGTCGGGAGGATCAGCCGACTGCTTCGAGTGCGGGCGCGTCGCCCGCGCAGTCATAGAGCCCGACATCGAATGCCCGCGCGAGATGCACGTACGCCGCGCGGTGCCCATGACCGGTGTCGATCAGCGTACATGCGCTGGCCACCGCCGAGAGGATCGCTGTGTCTCCGGCGCGCCCGTCATACGGGGAGCCGAAATCGCCGACGCCATCCTCATAGACCCAGCGCACACGACCAGCCGCAACCTGTTGACGCGAACCAGCTGACGGTCGGATCGCTCTCGCGACCCGTGAAGCCGCCGAGTCCGACGATGTTCGTGTGCTGGACGACGATCGCGTATGCGGCGACTTGCTGTTGCGAGACCGCGAGCGGACCGCCTCCGTGCAGGTGCACGAAGGCAATGATCTTCTGGAGCGACTTGTCGGTGATCTGGTAGGTGGCAGAGCCAAATGTGGCCCCGGTGCGCTTCGGCGGCGCCGCCGTCGGCAGCGGACCGCCACCGTGGGGCGCGCGCAACAGCGGCGCCGGACCGGCGCCGAAGAAGCCCGCCGGGAGTGCCGGCGTCGGCGGGCTGACGATGAACGCCTCGGCCGTGTTGTCTTTCGCCGGCCCGCCGGCGGGAAAGGTGCTGCTCGTCGCGTAGGCAAGCGTGTCGACCGACCAGATCGCCGGTGCAACGATCAGCGCCCCGGCCACCGCGAGGATGGCTGGTGCGCGCACGCGCCAGTCGATGAACCCGAGCAGCAGCAGGCAGGCACCGATTCCGACGGCGATGTCGAGCTTCTGGATCCAGCCGAGCTGGTGGTGGTAGTCGGCGAGCACGACGAGCTCGACCGCGACCGCGCCGGCGACGACCGCGATTCCCACGAGCCCGCCGACGAGCCGTGGGCCAAGCGACCAGCGCATCACGACGGCGACTGCCGCGCCGACGAGCGCGGCAGTGAACGGTGCGAGGAGCGACACGTAGTACGGGTGGAAGATGCCCTGCGCGGTGCTGAATAAGACGGCCGCCGCCACGAACGATCCGCCGACGGCGATGATCCAGCCGGTTCGCGGGTCGCTGCGTCGCATCCGCGTCGCGAGGCCGCCGGCGATAAGGCCGGCAAGCCCGAGCCCGAGCAGCCAGCCGGCCTGTCCGCCGAGCGCCGAGTTCAGCAGCCGCACCGGGCTCGACGGTCCGACGAAGACCCCGAGCGTGCTCGAGGGGCCGCCTCGCTGGCCGCCGACGCGGCCGAAGCCGTTGTAGCCGAAGATCAGCGACAGGATGTTGTTGTCGCTCGGTGCCGGCGATCCACGGTCGCTGGCTTGCCGGCGTGAACGCGATCAAGAGCGGCCACGCAGCCGCGACGAGCGTCATCGCGAGGCCGCCGATCACGAGCTGATCGAGCGTGCGATGCCAGCCCTTCGGGCGCATCCACAGCCACGCGAGGACGATCCCCGGCACGACGACGAGCGCGACCCCCATCTTGGTCTCGAACCCCAGTCCCACCATGACCCCGGAGAGGACGATCCAACGGGTTTTGCCGTCTTTGAGCGCCCGAACGAGGAACCAAACCGCCGCGACGCAACACAGGGTGACGAGCGCGTCCGGGTTGTTGTGACGCGACATCGCGACGGTGATCGGGGTCGTCGCGAGTGCCGCGCCCGCCACGAATCCGGCGATACGCCCGAAACAGCGGCGTACGAGGTCGTAGAGCACTAGCACCGTGATCACGCCGATCACCGCCTCCGGGATCAGGATGCTCTCCGAGTGAAAGCCGAAAATCCGAACGGAAAGCGCCTGGATCCAGACGGCAAGCGGCGACTTGTCGATCGACATGACGCCGTTCGGGTCAAACGACGCGTACCAGAAGTTGTGCCAGTTGCGTGCCATCGAGCGCACGGCCGCGGCGTAATAGACGTTCGCGAAGCCGTTGCGCTTGAGCACCCAGAAGTCGAGCATCCCCGCACCGGTGCCGAGCACCGCGAGCTCCGGCACGAGCCGCAGCGCGTGGAGAAGGCGCCACAGGCCGCTCAAATGCGTCGCCGCCACTGCGTGTCGCCGGCTTCGAGCGCCGAATGGGTCTCGGGCTCCTCGGCGACAGCCGGAAGCTCGGGATCACCCGGTCCCGCTGGGCGGGGCTGAAGGATCTGCTTGAAGATCGACATCGTTGGGCGGCGCGCGCGAGAAGCGGTTCTCAATCCGTAGTCTGCCTTCTCGCGTAGAGAAAGGTCTGGCGCGCCCGAAATCGCAACTCCGGCGGCGGCTGCCAGCGCATGAATGCTCTCAGCTGCGCGTAAATACGCGCTTAGCGAACGCGAGCTTGACTTAGCGACGCAGCAGCCCACTCGCTACGGAAAGGACACAGCGCATGCACCACCGCATCCTGCGAACGCTAGTCGCACTCGCATCCGTCGGAGCGCTCGCCGGTGGCACCGCAGCCTACGCCTCGGCGGCTTCTCACCACCCGGTAGCACACCATGTCCGGCACTACCCTCTGGCACCCGGCGCCACCGGCATGTCCGGCCCGACCGGCTCGCATCACTGCCCAGGCATGTAGCGGTCGCCATCGCCCTCCCGCGCGCCCAGGCGGCGGGGAGCGGCCGTGCAGCCCCGCCGGAGCCAGGGTGCGCGATCTATAATCCGCACTCGCGCGGATGTAGCTCAGTTGGCTAGAGCGTCTGCTTGCCATGCAGAAGGTCGAGGGTTCGAGTCCCTTCATCCGCTTCGAAGGAAAGGCCCGCAAACGCCGGTCTTTTCATTTGCCGGGCCCGGGCGCAAACGCAACTTTGTCACAGGTTTTTGTCACAGGATCGCTGCAGCGTTGACAGCGCCGCTTGGACCCAGCGTCCGCTTCGACCACCCAGTGGATCGATCGGCGTTTCGGTATCCGCGTCGTTGTCGGCGACGTCGTCGGCAGCGGTACCATCTGATCCATGACCACGCGCGAGAAGGTCGAGAGGTTGCTCGACCGGCTTTCTGACGCAGAGCTCGAGGCGGAGTTCGAGCGCCTGCGCGAAGCAGTGGACGACGACTCGGAGATGGCGCCGCTTCCGGCCGGTTGGGGCGAGACCATCACCGGCGAGCCGATGCCCAACGTCGTGGCCGCAGTGCGGCGTTCGCGCGCCTCGCACTGAGGTGCTCGCCTGCGACGCGAGTCTCGCGGTCGAGCTGTCGCTCGACAGGGTGGGCGACCAGGCCGCCAGCGCCCTCGGGAACAACGAACTGATCGCGCCGCCGCTCCTCTGGAGCGAGGTGCCCTCGGTCCTGCACGAGATGGCATTCCGGAGCGAGATCTCACAAGACCTTGGCGAACAGGCGCTCCAGCGGTTCCTCGGAGGCAAGCTGCAAATCACCGAACGGCGACCGGAAGGACTGACGCGTAGAGCCTGGCAACTCGCCGGCGAGTTCGGATGGGCCAAGACCTACGACGCCGAATACCTCGCCGCGGCCGACCTCCTCGGTTGCCAGCTGGTCACACTTGATGTGCGGCTCAGTCGCGGAGCCGAGCGCCTTGGATTCGTAGTCACGCCGATGGAGCTCGCCGAGCAGGCTGCATCGTCGGGCTCGTAATCGGTCGATGAGTAGCGGAAGCCCGTGTCAGCGTCATCGTCGACGAGCGACGCGTCGCGGGCGCCCGCGACGGGGATTGGCTGAGCCGTAGGCGGCCGCCACCTCACGCGCCTCGGCTGGGATGTGTGGGTAGTCGAGCTCGAGCGCCTCGTCGCTGTCGCCGGCTGCGAGACGCCCGGCGATCGTGTAGACGCTGACCCGTGAACCCTTGATGGTCGGCTCGCCGCCGGCCCGGCGCTCTTCATCGGTCACGATCCATTTCTCGCGCAACCGCGCGTAGCGCTCGGCACGCGCGAGCGCCTCGTCGACCTCCGGGGTCTTGCGGACGATTAGCGCCGGCGACAGCTCGAGCTCGGCAGCGGACCCGCTCGATCGCAGCCACGAACGCAGACGCTTCTTCTGGGCGACCGGCAGCTGCGCATCCTGGATCAGCGCCAGCAAAGCCAACAGCCCCACGTCCTGCGCCTCAACGAGCGAGGCCCGCTTCACCGAACGCGCAGGGATCACACCCTGGTCGATCGCCTTCTTGACCGCAACGCTCGATGCCCCACTCAGCTGGGCAGCTTCGCTTCTCGTAAGCAGCGCGCTCGACATAAGTCAATACTCCTTGGTACGAGATTATCGTAGTGGGACGATAGACACAACGACGAACTGTTGCGTACAAATGCGACGCCGTAAGCCTGCCATTGGCGTGCTGTTCACAGGATCTGCCAACGTCGTTCGCGCCGGTAGCGCCTGCACAATCACGGTCGTGTCTGACGTCTACTGGCTGGATGCGGCAATTGCCCAGGAGGTGGCACGCCTCGGCGAGCTCGACGAGCTACGTGAGGAGGCTCGGCGGCGGATCGAGCAGCTACGCGCCAGTCGCGCCGGGCACACGCCGCCGGGCCACCTCGCCACGGGCGCGGGCGGGAGCATCGAGGACTCCTGGTCGGCGCGGCGTAAGGTCGCTCTCTTCTCAGCTCTTTTCCGCGGTCGCGAGGACGTCTTCCCGGTTCGTTGGGAGAAGCGCGACAAGAGTCGCAGCGGCTGGTCCCCGAGCTGCCGCAACGAGTGGAAGGCCGGCGTCTGCGAGAAGCCGGCGGTCAGGTGCGGCGAATGCACGCATCAAGCCTTCGCGACGCCCGGCGAGCGGGAGCTGCTCGCTCATCTGACCGGCCGGCAAGTGATGGGCCTGTATCCGCTCCTCGCGGACGACACGTGCTGGCTGTTGACGATCGACCTCGACCGGCGCTCATGGCGCGAGGACGCGGCCGCGATCCGGGACGCGTGTCGGGAGCTCGACGTGACCGCGGCAGTTGAGCGGTCGCGCTCGGGCAACGGCGCTCACGTCTGGTTCTTTTTCGACGCACCGGTGCCCGCCGCGCTCGCGCGACGCTTCGGCCTGATGGCACTGACGAGCGCGATGGCGCGTTGCCGGACGCTGACGATGGACTCCTACGACCGCCTCTTTCCCAGCCAGGACACGCTCCCGAAGGGCGGTTTCGGCAATCTCGTCGCGCTGCCGCTCCAGCGCGGACCTCGCGAGCTCGGCAACACCGTGTTCATCGACGAGCATGACGAGCCTTACGCCGACCAGTGGGCGTATCTCGCCGCCCTGCCGCGGATCGGGCGCGAGCGTCTCGAGCAACTCGTCGCGCAGGGCGAGCACGACGGCACGATCCTCGGCGTGCCTGAGAGCACTGGCGAGGGCGAAAGCGACGCACCGTGGCGTCGGCGGGCTCCGCTTGCCAGTCGACTCGCCGAGGTGCAGTTGCCGGAGGCGATCACCGCCACTCTCGCGGATCGCATCTACGTGCTCCGCGAAGGCTTGCCAGCCGCGTTGGTGGACGCGCTGCGCCGGCTTGCGGTCTTCTCCAACGCGCTGTTCCTCGAGAAGCAGCGCATGCGCTTCTCGACCGCACGCACGCCGCGGGTCATCGCGTGCTTCGAGGAAACCGACAGATTCCTCGCGCTGCCGCGCGGCTGTCGGGAGCCGCTGAGCGAGCTGCTCGCCGGCTTGAACGTAAGGCTCGATCTCACGGACGAGCGGACCGACGGCCAACCTCTCACCACGGCCTTCACGGGCACGCTCACGCCGACGCAGGAGCGGGCGGCAAAGGAGATGCTTGCGCACGAGCTCGGGGTTCTTTGTGCGCCGCCCGGGATCGGCAAGACTGTCATCGCGATTCGCACAATTGCGGCTCGAGGCAGGTCAACGCTCGTCCTCGTCAGCCGCCAGCCGCTGGCCGAGCAATGGGTGAAGCGCTTGGCTCAGTTCCTCGACCTCGATCCGGCGACGATCGGGACGATCGGCGCGGGGAAGCACAAGCCGACCGGGACAGTCGACGTTGCGATGGTGCAAAGCCTCGCCCGCCACGAGGACCCGTCACAGCTCCTGGCGCCGTACGGCCAGATCATCGTCGATGAATGCCACCACGTCCCGGCTGTTACGACCGAGCAGATCCTGCGAGCAGCACGCGCGCGCTACGTAATCGGCTTGACCGCAACCCCTCACCGCCGAGACGGTCACGATCCGATCATCGCGATGCAGTGCGGCCCGGTAAGGCACGTGATCGCCAACCAGGCGACGAGCTCGACGTGCACGCTCACACTCCGCGTCGTACGTCGCGACACCGCGTTCGACCCGTCCGTGCTACCGACCGAGCCGTCGATTCAAGAGATCTACGGCGCGCTCGCCGGCGACGAACGACGCACCGAGATGATTGCGCGCGATGCACTCGAGCTCACGGCGAGTGGTCGCTCACCGATCATCCTGACCGAGCGTCGCGACCACCTCGACCGGTTGTCTGCGCACCTGTCGGACCGGGTCACTTCGCTCGTCTGCCTTCACGGCGACATGACGGCGAAGCGACATCGGGCCGCGCTCGCGCAGCTCGCGGAGATCCCTGGGGACGCTGCGCGAATCGTCCTCGCCACCGGCCGCTACATCGGCGAGGGCTTCGACGATCCGCGTCTCGACACGCTTCTGCTCGCAATGCCAATCGCCTGGAAAGGCACCGTCGTCCAATACGCGGGTCGCCTCCATCGTGAGCACCCCGGCAAGCAAGCGGCACTCGTCCACGACTACGTTGACGCCGAGCTGCCGGTGCTGCGGCGCATGTTCGCCAAGCGACTGCGCGCCTACCGCACGCTCGGTTATGAGCTGAGCGGGTGAGCGGATGCAGGCTGGGGCGGACGTCGACCAAGTCGCCGACCCGCTCCCGCGGCTCGGGATTCTCAGGCTGGCGCGAGTTCGACAGGCAGGACTTTGGCGAGCGCTTGCTGCTCTGGCTTGCCGAGCTTGCCGGCGAGGCGGCGTAGCTCGAGCGCGTCGTTGAAGGCCTGGAGGAAGCCGCTGTCGTCGGTGTCGGGCAGCGGCTCACCAAGCGCTTCGGCGAACCATTCGGCGACGTCCGACCAGCGCCAGACCTTGGTGCGAGCGTCGATGCGCCCGGCGGCCGGCGGGAAGCCGCCTGGTCCGCGCTTGCCGGCGACGAGCAGGCGGACGCCTTCGGCGGAGCGGCCCGCGCGCCCGGCGATGTCGGCCATCGTCGCGAGATCGTCGTCTTCGACGCGGAGGATCTGCGCCTCCGGTAGCGCGTTCTGCAGCCCCTCGAACGCGGCGCCGAGGGCGCTCGGCAGGCTGCTCGCGCGGCGGTCGAACTCGAGTAGGAACGAGCCGTCGCCGTCGGGGCCCATCAGCGATGCGTCTTGGATGTGCTCGTAGAGCTCCAACGAGAGTGCGTCGAGGTCACGGTCAGGAGCTAGGAAGCGGAGCGTGAAGGTGTAGTCGTTCATAGCGTCTTGTGGGGGCAGCGCGCGACGAAGCGGTCGATTCGCTTCGCCTCGTTGTCAGGGCTCGACGGCGCTCCGTTGACCGAGAACGGCGGGCACTTGGAGGCTTCGCTACCAGGGCAGTAGACGACTCCCCAGTGGCCGCGACCGCTCTCGACGCGAAGGCCCGCTCGTTCGGCGCGCTTGAGCGCCGCCTCGACCTGTTTCTTTGGATGCTTAGCTCGCACGCTACCAGACCCGTTGTGAACTCACAACACGAAGGGCTCTCGGTTCGACGGCGCGCGTGTGAGCCCCTACGCCCTGCGCTGCTCGGTCTGGCGCAGCCACGCGTCGATGGATTCCCGACGGTAGCGGTAGTAGCGACCGAGCGCTACGTGTGGGATGCGGCCGGCGCGCGTCTCGGTGTAGACCCATTTCCGCGTCATGCCGACCATTGTCGCAACGTCCTCGGCGAAGAGGAGCGCGCTTTCCGGGGTGCGATCAGAGAGCTGAGACTGCGGCATCCGTCGCTGGTCGCCGTCGGGGCTGGTGGGACCGCCCATCAACAGGAAGGGCGGCACGGGTCGTGGCGGGCGTTGCGTCGATCTCCTCGCCGCTGCGGAAGCGGTTGTTGCCGCGTCGCTGGTGACCGTCGCCTTCCCCATGGGGGGTCTAGCAGCGCGTGCTCGAGCGGAGCCTACGGTCTGCGGTCGCGTGTCGCTGGGTGCGTCCGCAGTGTCGAGTGCGAGTTGCAGCTGGGACGTGGGGTCAACGGTGCGGCGCTTGCGCGATGACATTTGTCCGGTCGTTCCGTTGTTCGACGCGAGCGATGGGCAGGCAAAGTTAGCAAAGTCCGGCAGGATTTGGTTAAACTTGTTGGCTCATGGGCCTGAACGACTTTCTGCGTGCTCCTCGGGCGGTCGACGTGAGCGAGCCCGCCGACCTGGGCGCCGAGGATGAGTTGGAGCGGGCGCTTCGCGACTCCGAGGAGTTTTGGGACGAGACTGTCGCCCGGCACCGCTTAGCGCCGCCCGACGCGGGCTTCAGCGATCGACTCGACAGGCTCGCGGCCGCGGCCCGCGCACGCGCCCAGCTATGTCAGATCGCTCACTACGAGGGCTACAACTGGACACCGCACACAGGCACGCCCGACCCGCCGTGGGAGCTTCACCCCGACTCCGGACGTCGCGGGCCGATCGAGCTCTGGCGGATCTTCGACCAAGGAGTAGCCGAGTTCGCGCGCGCCGGCAGAGGGACCGACCTGCTCGCCGTGTCCCGCGCACTCGCTTGGATCGCGAGGGCGGCACGTGATCTATCTCACGCCGTTGCGCGCGCCGACCGCGCGAGCGGACTGCTACCGCCCTCCGAGGAAGACACCATGGAGTACTGGCTCAGGGTCATGGATCGGTCGGGCGGTCTGCCGACTGAGCGTTCTGAACCGCGCGAGACCTAACAGCGTCACGATCGCGATGGACACGGATCGGCCCCGGATCCCACACACCGCGGCGCGTAGTCCTGACACCACTCGTCGCGCTCGCACGCGCCAAAAGCTCCTCGACATCCTCCACTCGCACACGAAACGCCCGGCCAACCCGCAGCGCCGGCAGCGTCCCGCGCTCGATCCAGTTACGGATCGTCTGAGCCGTCACGTCCAGCCTCGCAGCAACCTGCGGCACCGTGAGAAACGGCGCGTCGTCGGGCGTCGGGTGAGCGCTAGCCTTGGCCACCACGACAGCTTAGGTCTCTCCGAGTCGCGGGTTCTGCGCTGACGCGGACGCCGGCGTGGCAGCCGCCGCTCGTTGCCGCTCATTGCGGTGAGTAGCGGTTCCGGGAGTTGCAAGCTGCAACTCGACTGCGCGGTCCTCGAACACGGCGCGCACTTCCAGCCGACCGCCCAGCGCAATGACATAGCCACCGAGAGTCGCGAGGCGTGGATTTGGCTCATGCTCGATGTGGGAGATCGCGCGCTGCGACGCCGCCATCCTTTCGGCGAGCTCGACCTGAGTGAGACCAGACTGCTGACGAAGCTGGGCAAGCGATTCCGGCCTGCCCTCCACCACGCTCTTCCCCTCAGGCGGTTCCGACGTGGCTCTCGAGGGCTGCGCTCGCGCGCGACGCTGCCGTTTGGACTTAGCCATGCCAGGCCCATTGTATACGTCATAGCGGCTAGCCTGAATAGCGTCACCCTGGGTGATACTGTGTGCTGCGACGCGAAGCGAGCGGCTGGAAAGCCTTTTGAGTGTTGCGAGGGCTCAGGTCTGGTGCTTGTGGCGGGGCTGGTTGTTGGCGGCTGGGTGGGTTTGGGTGTGGACGGCTTGGAGGCTGTGGAGCGAGACGTGGGTGTAGATCTGGGTGGTTGAGAGGCCGGCGTGGCCGAGCATCTCTTGGATGTGGCGGATGTCCGCGCCACCATCGAGCATCAAGGTCGCCATCGTGTGGCGGAACGCGTGGCAGCTCCCCGGTTTGCCGGTCGCCGCGCGGATGTAGCGTCCGACACGGTCGGTCAGATGATCGGGTGTCAGGTCATCCCCGGCGAGCGTGAGGAACAGGACCCCGTGGTCGGGGCTGCTCGCGAGCTTCGGACGCGCCTGGGTGAGGTAGTGCCCGGTCCAGGCGAGTGCGCGCTCACCGATCGGAACGATCCGGTCGCGACGGCCTTTGCCCTGCTCGATCAGGACCGTCCGGCGGGCCGTGTCGATATCGGTGATCTGTAGGCGGCAGAGTTCGCTGCGGCGCATCCCGGTCGAGTAGAGGACTTCCATGATCGTGCGG
The DNA here is from genome assembly GCA_963773395.1 of uncultured Solirubrobacterales bacterium. Classification (GTDB taxonomy): domain Bacteria; phylum Actinomycetota; class Thermoleophilia; order Solirubrobacterales; family Solirubrobacteraceae; genus Palsa-513. The sequence goes on from CAVZAY010000002.1 coordinate 797,082, forward strand.
TCGCGCAGCCCGACCGGGTCATCGAGGTTCGGCTGGTCGAGGACCTGCTCGACCTCCTGGTGGCTGAGGATGACCCGTGGTAGGCGCTGCTCGATCCTTGGTGGTGAGAGTTCGGCGGCGGGGTTGAGCAGGATCCGGTTCGTTTTCGCGAGCCAGCGAAACAGGCCCTTGACCGGAACGAGGTAGCCGGCCTGCGTGCGCAGCGAGAGCGGCGTGCCGTCCGCTTTGCGGTAGTAGAACAGCGAGCGCTGGTATTGCTCGAGGACCTGCCCGGTCACCTCGCCGGGATGCCGTATGCCGCGCTCCGTGAGCCATGCGGCGAGCTGGCCGAGCGAGCGTGAACGGTAGGCGACCGTGTAGCGGCTGAAGCCCTGCGCCTCGATCGCCGAAAGGTAGTCGTTGACCGCCGCGGCGATCGGTGACGCGCCCTCGAGCGGACGCGCGATCAAGCGGTGGGAGTGGCCGGGCTGGGCGCGACGCGCCACCTCAACCACCAACCGCCGCGAGAGCGCCCCGACCAGCCGCCGACCGCCCACCGACCACGGGCCGACCACCCCCCGACCGATCATCGCTGAGACCCGACCGATCCGCGTCATAGACATGCGGCTCGCCGACTTCGAGTTGGTCGGGGTCGATCAGCCCCGCCAAGTGCGGCACACCGCCATCGAGGGTGTTGCCGTCCCAGGCGAGCTCGTAGACGTGCGCGCCGTGCGCGCCGCGATGCACCCAAACCAGCTCCAACGAGACCAACCGCGCGAGGTGGACTTTGAGCTGCGTGTCACCCCAGCCGAGCAGCTCGCGCAACTCACGCCGCGTGAAACGGACCCGCTCCCGCGCGACCGCGCGCTCAACCGCCTCGCCGGCGACGTGCCGCTCGACGAGATCCAGGAGCCGGCGAGTGCCTGGCGGCAGCTTGTCGAGTGAGCGGCCGAGCACCTGGTGCGCGAGCCGGTTCGCGAGCACGATGTCCTCGCGCGTCGCCTCGATGTAGGTGACCTCGCGCTCATCGACGAGCGCCGTTTTGTGGGGCCGCTGATGCTGGTGAAGCAGCGCGACCGCACGGATCAACGTCAGATACTTCAGGTGATCGCGCCTAGTGCGTGTCCTGGCGTCTGAGAACGTCAACCGCGTCGCGTAGGGGTTGACGACCGGCAGCGCCTCCAACAGGCGCTGCGCGTCCTGATGAACCTTCAACACCCCCTCGCGCTCCCGCTCGGCCAGGAGCCCGGGGAGCGTTTCGCGTTCGCGTTGGCGCTCATGGATCGCCCTGGTCTGCTCGCGCTCCTCATCCACGCTCAGCACGATGCAACGGTTCAGCAGCTCCTCGTCGACGTCGACCGCGGTCGTCGTGAGGAAGATCGCGACCGGGCCCTTGACGCGGTAGCTGTGCGTGACCAGCCGGCCGGTCGCCGGGTCCTTCCCCGTTGAGGCGATCGAAAGCTCGCCCTCGGACTGCAGGAGCTTTAGGGCGTAGGCGGCGCGCTCCGCGCCCTCCTCCTCAGCAACAGCCAACACCTTGTGCTCCAAATCCGACTCGCCCATATAGAACAAGCTCTGCCCGGTCATCGCTGAGAACTGCACGCGCTCCTCAACTGGGACCATCGCGAGGACCGCCTCCACCAACGCTGACTTCCCCGCCGCCGACGTCGACTGCAAGATCACCGCGAGCGGCCGATCCAACTTCCGCGACACCGCCGCGAGATAGCCGACCAAGCAGTTCGTCTGCTCCCCAACCACCCCGACCCGCTCGAAGTCACTGACGATCAGCTCGACCAGCCCTGGATCTTTGAGCAGCTCGAGCGCTTGTTCGCGCTCACCCTCACTCAGCTGCTCTGGTCGTGCTGGTTGCTGCGCGGCGCGGACCGCCTGCTCCGCATGCTCCTCACAGACCAGCAACACGCGCCCAAGGTCCCGCGCGAGGAGCTCCTCGGCGAGCCCGAGCTCCTCGGCGGCCTGACGCGCGAACACGCCACGCGCCCTCGCCGAGTACAGATCAAGCGAATCAACATGAAACAGACGCCCGCTCCTGGGGTTCTCGCGGGCGACCAGCACGTTCAGCCGCAACACCTCAAAGCTCGTCGCTTTCGCGAGACCGCGAATCCGCCAGTGGCGGTCGTCGAACGCGACGCGTAGCTCGTCACCGGCCAGCTCGACAGTCGGCGGCAGTGAGCGCGGCTGGGCAGCTGAGGAAGGAAGAGCTGGCTTCACCTCGCCGCTGTGCTGCTCTGGCTCGACAAGCACCGGTGCTGGTCGAGGCGAGGGACGGCGGGTGCCGACCGTGACCGCCGCCGCCAACAGCTCCCCGAGCGCGCCAGCCGGATCCTCGACGCTCAAAGCGAACGCGTTCGCGTCCACGCCCGTCGGGAACAGCACGCGCAAGCACTCGATGCCCTCACCGCCAAGGCGCTCAGCGAGCCTGACGGCACCCAGGTCGCCCGCCTGGTCGCGATCGTAGGCGATCAGCACCCGCCCGACCCGGTTGTCGCGCAGCGCCTGGAGCTGCTCGTCGGTGAAGCCGTCCGCGCCATAGGTCGCCGTGACATTGCGGTGGCCGTGCACCCAGAAGCTCAACGCGTCGATCAACGACTCGCAGATCACGACCTCGCTGGAGGCCTGGAGCGCCCGGTGGTTGAACACGCCGCGCCGCGGCCCCGGCAAATAGAGATGCGCCGGCGTTCCCGCCCGCAAGTCATCACGAACCTTGCGACCGTAGAGCTGCACCGTCGTCCCGTCGCGGTCCTCGACCGGGATAACCAGCGACCCCGAGAGGTGCTCGTGCCCGGACTCCCGCAACACCCCCAGCCGCTGCAGGCGCCCACGCAGCTCCGCCCCGGAACGGCGGTTCTTCGCCGGCAACCGGTAGCCCAGCGTGCGATTCGCGAAGCCCAACCGGAAACGCTCCACCAGCTCCGGATGACGCAACCCGCGCCGCTCAAGGTAGGCCAGCGCGTCAGGGCTCTCCCGAAGCGTCTGCGCATAGAAGCCAACCACCCGCCCGAGCAGCTCGCGGTCACCAGCGCCCGCCTCCACCGGCGACGGCAGCCTGGTCACCGTCGAGCGCGCCGCCCGCCCACCGCTCGCGAGCGGCGACGGCGCGATCCCGTCACGCAACAACTCGACCGCGTGACGAAACGACACGCCCTCCGCGCGCATCGTCCAATCAATCACCGACCCCCCGGCCCGACACGCCCCCAGGCAATGCCACAAGTTCTTCTGAGGCGTGATCACCAGCGACGGCGTCCGGTCCTCATGAAACGGGCACAGTCCGACGAGATCCTTGCCCTGCGCGCGCAGCTCCACGCCCGCCAGCTCGACCAGCCGCTGCAGCGACACGTCTTCCTTCAGCCGCTCAACCTCGTGATCTGGAATGCGCGCCAACCCGGACTCCCCGAGAAACCTGTCAAGACGTAGACTTGCTCTGCACACGCTAGCATAAGTGGTCTGATGCGCAGAGCACCACCAAACCCGCCCCTAACGTTCAGCCCGGAGATGGCATTCGCTGAACGACTCGTCGAGCTGCGCAAACAACAAGGCCTCACCCAACAGGCCCTAGCCGAGCGCACCGACATCCACGTCACGCTGATCCGCCGCTACGAAGCCGGCAAAACCCAGCCCAGCCTCGACCCACTCAAGCGAATCGCAATCGCTCTCTCAGTCAGCGCCGACACGCTTCTATTCGAAGACGAAGAACGCGGCCCCACAGACGACCTACGCCTCCAATTCGAAGCCGCCAACCGCCTCGACCCCGACGAAAAACACCTCATCCGCGAACTCATCGAAGGCGTCCTCCTCAAACACGACGCCAAACGCTGGGTCCACAGCACCTAACCAGTAGCCACCCCGCAAGGCGTCACCCGCTGCGGACGCCGTGTCCAGCCAACCCACCCACTCTCAATCATCCGATGGCGGCCAGTCGGCGCGTGCGTTCACCTCATCCAATACGCCCTCCGCGAGACGACTACCTTCTGGCGTGTTCGCCAGCCAGCCCACGTCTCCCATTTGGAGACCGTCGCCAGCGACTCGCCAACCGCTTTCGATCCTTTCGAGAGCGACTGAGGAATCGACGCCCCATGGGACAAAACCTTGTGGCTCGTCGATCACGTCTCCAGCCACCATGAGCTCGCTCCCGAGAGCGCGACGCAGAACCTCGATGCCAACCGTGATGCGAGCAGGCACATCGAGGTCGAGTCCATGTCTGGAGGCGTTGCTCTTCACAACCCAGTCGACCTCCGTGAGCATGACCCAATCATCCGACCCTCGTACGACGAGGTCGTCGAGCATCTCTTGAATCAGCGCGTCATCAACGCCAGCATTCATGGGCTCACGTGGACCTTTAGATTCGTGCCGTCGGGAAGCCTGACATCAATGGTGGGACCACCGGACCCCGAGGTCGGACGAATCCCCACGCGCGTCCCGTCCGGGAGTTCCACGCTTTCGCCAGGGTAGGAGCCCTCGACCGGCGAGCCGCCGGCAGACAACTCCCCGTACAGCGACTCAAGCTCGTCGGGACTCGAGACGGTGTACACGCCAGCGCTGCGACCCCCGTCGAGCGCCGTGATCGCGCTCTCCACCGAGCCTGCGTCGGCCGCGCCTCCACCCACGCCGGCTGCGAGGCCGCCGGTTGCGGCGATGGCTTCTGCGGCGAAGTCGCCTTCGCCGATGTCGTAGGACGCGTTCAGGCCGGGCCCGCAGAATGGCTGGGAGATTCCGAGCTGGCCGAACGTCGCGGCATTGGCGAACCCGGCGAAGAAGTTTGCCGCTCCCTCGGCTCCCGCGACCGGGTTGACGGAGATGCACCCGATGCCAAACGGACCACAAATCGAGAACTGCCCGGTCGGATCACTGTTGTCGGTGGGGTTGTCGCCTGCGTAGGAGTACGCGGCGCCGGTCTGGGCGACCGCCGGGTCAACGCTGAGGAATTGGCCGCTCCCGGGGTCGTACCACCGCGCGCGCATGTAGACGAGTTCGTTATTCGGGTCAACACCGGGGTCCGCCGCGAGGTCACACCCGCGACGCCGCGAAACCCCAGCATGCGAGCGACATTCCGGCCGTCTGGGCCGGGTCGCCGACGGCCGTCGCGAGGGTGAAAGCCCGGACGCGTGTTTCCGGCATCCCACATCCTGGCGCCGACGCGTGCTCCGAGCCTGGTGCGATGCCGCCGGCCGGCGGCCGTGAGCGGCTGGGAAGAAGGCGGATGGACGCGGCTCGGTGGCGAGCATCAGGCCCGGATTGTCCCACCTGGCCGTGACGGCGAGATCTTCTCAGTCTCGGTAGGCGCGTCCGCGTGGCAGAACACGCAGGACGGTGACGGTGCGGTTGTCGGGATCCCGGGCGAACCGGATCCGCCAGTCCCCGACCCGCAGCCGCCATTCCGGCGGACTGATGCCGGTGAGGCGTGTGATGTCGCCTTGGGCGGGTTCGGCACGCAGCCCCTCGAGCGCTTCGATGACGCGGGCCTGGACCTGGCGGTCCAGACGCTTGATGTCACGACGTGCCGAGGGCGCGATCTCGAGCTGCCAGCCCTTGCCGGCGCTCACTGAAGCTCAAGCTCGGCACGGAGATCCTCGAGGCTAACCATCTTCTCGCCGCGAGCGATCTCGTCACGCGCCTCCTGGACGAGCGCCTCTTCCTCCGGGGTGACCGGTTCGTCATCCTCGGGCGCGTTCTCCAAGAAACGCATCAGCGGATCGGCGCGCTGGTCGAGCAGCCGCAGCGTCTCGGCGGCCTGGTCCTCGGTCAGCGTCTCGACTCGTTCGCGGAGCTTTTCTTTGGCGGTCATCGCCCTCCAAACGGTAGCTGGATCGTCAGCCGACGCATAGCTCTGCCCGTTGCCTCGCGGCTCTGGGTGAACACGCTTCGGCGGCCACAACTGCTCGGGCGATCGTTGGAGCGGTTGCCTGGGTGCAAGTGTGTGAGGCCTTTTGGAAGTCCCGGCGGGCTGTCCGTCGAGGCGCCGGAGGCGGCTGCCAACGTCGGTGCTTTTCCTGGAATGCCAGCTGTGTGGTTCGACGGTCGGCGGCCGGGCTCGGTGCTGAGAGCTGGCTGTTGGGGAGAGCGCCGGGTGGTGGTTCTTCGGTGGCGGTGCCGTGGGACCGGAACGGCAGGCATTGAAGAAGGGTTGAGGGACAGGCGTTGTTGGTGGGCGCGCGGGAGATCGATGCTGGGGATCTCGCATTGCGTGCTCGATAAGGATCGCGCGACGTTTGCTTTGGCTGTGCCCGCCAGCCAAGCGGTGGTGTTCATCTCCAGCCGGTCGGTTCGCCGATCCGGGTGCCGGCTTTGCGCAGCACCGCCCGGTAGCTGATGACCTGCTCGACGAAGCAGTGCCCGCAGTAGGCGGCTTGGCCTTGCTGGCAGAGCCGGCAGTCGGTCCCGGTCTCGGGGTGGCGGGCGACCGCGCCGAACCACTCAAGCGCGATCGCCCGGACGCACTCCTGGCAGACCACAGCCGGCGTCCGGCAGCCCAGGCAGCCTGGTCGAGGCTCGCGGTGATTGTTATGCGTCGTCATCGCTGACGGCCCCCGCGTCACGACCGTTGTTGTTGGCGGCGTCATCGGCGTCGCTGCCGGTGGTCTGGCGCTGGCGTGGTGGGGTGTTGTTGGCGGCGGGGTGCGTGGCGGCGTGAACGGCTTTGAGGCTTTGCAGCGAGACGTGCGTGTAGATCTGGGTGGTCGACAGCTCGGCGTGGCCGAGCATCTCCTGGATGTGACGGATGTCCGCACCACCGTCCAGCATCAGCGTCGCCATCGAGTGACGGAAGGTGTGGCAGCTGCCCCGCTTGCCTGTGGCGGCGCGGGTGTAGCGCCCGACCCGCTCGGTCAAATGATCCGGGGTCAGATCATCACCAGCGACGGTCAGGAACATGACCCCCAGGTCCGGCTCGGTGGCGAGGCGGGGGCGGGCGTCGGTGAGGTAGCGTTCAACCCACGCGAGCGCGCGGTCGCCGATCGGGATGATCCGGTCACGCCCGCCCTTGCCCTGCGAGACCATCAGCACACCGCGGCCGGGGTCGATATCGCCGAGCCGGAGGTGGCAGAGCTCGGTGCGGCGGATCCCGGTCGAGTAGAGCACCTCCATGATCGTCCGGTCACGCAACCCAACCGGATCGGAGAGGTCCGGTAGCGCGAGCACGGCCTCGACCTCGCTGTGCGCAAGGATCGTCTTCGGCAACCTGCGCTCCACCCTTGGCGGCACCAGTTCCGCCGCCGGGTTCAGAAGGATCCGGTTCGTTCTCGCCAACCAGCGGAACAGGCCCTTGACCGCCGTCAGATACCCGGCCTGGGTGCTCAGCGACAACGGCGTGCCGTCCGGCTTGCGGTGAAAGTGAAGCGACCGCTGATAACGCTCCAACACAGCGGGGGTGACATCGCGCTGATGCGAGATGCCACGCTCGCCAAGCCAGTTGACGAGATAGCCCAGCGATCGGGAGCGGTAGGCGACCGTGTAGGGCGAGAACCCCTGCACCGCGATCGCGTCCAGATAATCGTTCACCGCCCCCGCGACCGCCGTGCCCTGCTCAAGCCGTCTTGGGGTCAAGCGGTGCGAATGCCCCGGCTCCGCGCGGCGCCCCATCAGCGCCCAGCTCCTGCTGCTGCGACCGCAACCGCGGCTAGAGAAGAAGCCCGGGGCAGTCCGTTCGAGGCCTTCTCGCCGCTCCGCTCGTGAGATCGCCCACCGTTGCCGGCGTTCTCACCGTTGCCGGCAGGCCGACCGGTGCCCGACCGCTCGCCGACCAGGGGCCGACCGGCACCCGACCGATCGCCCTCCAGCCCCGACCGATTGGCGTCGTAGAGGTTCTCCACAGGCTGGTCGGGGTCGATCAGCCCCGGCAACAACACCCCGTCGGCGGCGTGTTCGCTGCTGTCATAGGCAAGCTGGTAGACGTAGGCGCCGTGCTGGCCGCGATGCGCGTAAACGAGCTCCAACGACACGAGCCGCGCGAGGTGGACCTTCAGCTGCGTGTCACCCAGTGAGAGCCGCTCCCGCAGCTCCCGGCGGGTGAACGCGACCCGCTCGCGGGAAACGCCCCGCTCCGCGGCGGCCGCTGTGACGATCTGCTCCAGCGCCCCCAACAGCCTGCGGGCGCCCGGTGGCAGCTCATCCAACGACCGGCCCAGCACCCGATCACAGAGCTTGTTCGCCAAGCGGATGTCCTCGGCAGTGGCCTCGATGTAGCCGACCTGCGTCCCTTCGACCACCACGGTCCTCTTCGGCCGCTGGTGCTGATGCAACAGCGCGACCGCGCGGATCAGCGTCAGATACTTCACATGATCCCTGCGAGTCCGGGTGCGAGCGTCCGAGAACGACAACCCGGTTGCGAACGGGTTGATCACCGCGACCGGCTCCAACAAGCGCTGCGCGTCCTGATGCACCTTCAGGACCGCCTGACGCTCCCGGTCCGCAACAAGCCCTTTCAGGGTTTCGCGTTCGCGTTGGCGCCGGTGGATGGCGCGGGTCTGCTCGCGCTCCTCATCCACCGACAGCACCAGGCAGCGGTTCAAAAGCTCCTCGTCGACGTCGACCGCCGTGGTGGTGAGGAAGATCGCGACCGGCCCGCGGACGCGATAGGTGTGCGTCACCAACCTGCCCGACGTGCCGTCCTTCCCCGTGGAGGCGATCGAGAGCTCGCCCTCTGACTGCAGCAGCTTCAGGGCGTAGGAGGCACGCTCCGCGCCCTCTTCTTCGGAGACGGCGAGAACCTTGTGGGACAGGTCCGACTCGCCCATGTAAAACAGGCTCTGGCCGGTCATCGCCGAGAACGACACGCGCTCCTCCTCGGGGATCATCGCCAGCACCGCGTCCTGCAGCGCGCTCTTCCCCGCCGCCGAGCTCGACTGCACAACCACCGCCAACGGCCTGTCCAGCAGCCTCGAGACCGCCGCCAGATAGCTGACCAGGCAATTCGTCTCCTCACCCACAACCCCAGCCGCCGCAAAGTCGGAGGTGATCCGGCCGATCAGATCAGGTGAGCGCAGCAACTCGAGCGCAGCCTCCCGCTCCGCCTTGCTCAGCACCACCTCGGGCTGCGATGGAGCCTGCGCCTGGCGGACCGCCTCCTCCGCCCGCTGCTCGCAAACCAAAAGCACCCGGCCGAGATCACGAGCGACCTGCTCCTCCGCGACACCCAACTCACCGGCGGCCTGCCGGCAGAACACCCCACGAGCCCTGGCGGAATACAGATCCAGCGTGTCGACATGAAACAAACCACGCTCATCGTCACGGGCGACCAGCACGTTCACCCGCAACACATCAAACGACGTGACCCTCGACAAACCCCGGATCCGCCAGCGACGATCATCAATCCCGACACGCAGCTCCTCACCCGCCAACTCCACGCTCAGCCCCACCAGCGGCGCCGCCGGCGAGACGAGCGACGGCGATGAAGCAGCTAGGAAAGAAACAGGCTTCGCCGGACCGTCCAGAGCTTCTTTTCCCTCGCCGCTATCCCGCCCGATCGGATCGCCCTGAGTCAGCGCCGGCCGTCTGACAGGCGGGCCGATCGGCGCCGCGGCCGCCAGCAGCTCGGCGAGCGCGCCCGCTGGGTCTCCAACGCTCGTGATCAGCTGGTTGGCGTCCATCCCGGCCGGGAACAGCACCCGCCGGCACTCGATCCCCTCGCCGCCCAGCCGCTCCGCCAGCCTCGCGGCGCCCTGATCGCCAGCCTCATCACCGTCGAACGCGATCAGAACCCGCTCCACGCCGTGCTGCCGGAACGCCTGAAGATGCTCGCCGGTGAACCCACCGACACCATAGGCCGCGGTCACATGCCGCAAACCGTGGCACCAGAACGACAGAGCGTCGATCAACGACTCACACACCACCACCTCCCCAGACGCCGCGGTCAGCGCCTGCCGGTTGAACACCCCGCGCAGCCCGCCCGAGAGATACAGATGAAGCGGCGTCCCAGACCGCAGATCATCGCGGAGCTTGCGGCCATAAAGCTGCACCGGGAAACCCTCCAGATCGAGGATCGGGATCACCAACGACCCCGCCAAATGCTCGTGACCGGACCCCCTGAGCACCCCCAGCTTCTGCAACCGGCCGCGCAACTGCGCGCCGGCCTGGCGGTTCTTCGCCGGCAGCCGATAACCGAGCGTGCGGTTCGCGAACCCCAGCCGGAAGCTGTCGACCAACTCCGGATGCTGTAGCCCGCGGCGCTCCAGATAGCCGAGCGCCTCCGGCGATTCCCTGAGCGTCCGCTCATAGAACCCGACCACCCGCGCAAGCAGCTCACGATCATCCGCCGCCCGGTCGATCGGCGACGGAAGCTTCGTCACCGTCGACCGCACCGCGCGTCGCCCATCCGCCGCCGAGCTCGACGCTGCTCCGTCGCGCAGCAGCTCGACCGCGTGCCGAAACGACACGCCCTCCGCGCGCATCACCCAATCGATCACCGACCCGCCCGTCTGGCAAGCCCCGAGGCAGTGCCACAGATTCTTGCCCGGACTGATCACCAGCGACGGGGTGTTGTCGTCGTGAAACGGACAGCAGCCCACCAGATCCTTCCCCTGCGCGCGCAGCTCAACCCCCGCCGCCTCGACCAGCCGCGGCAGCGACAACTCCTCCTTCAGCCGCTCAATCTCGCTGTCTGGGATCCTCGCCATCGCTCTTTAGCCGCTATCTCACAAAACCCTGTCAAGACGTAAAGGGGTCATCTTCTTGATAGCATACTTGCTCTGATGTTGAGAGCGCCACCAATACCGTTCCCAGTCGACATGACCTTCGCGGAACGACTCGTCCAGCTACGCAAGCAGCACGGCCTCACCCAACAGGCCCTAGCCGACCGCGCCGAGATCCACGTCACGCTGCTGCGCCGCTACGAAGCCGGCAAGACACAGCCCAACATCGACACCCTCCGACGGATCGCACTCGCTCTCACCATCAGCGCCGACATGCTGCTCTTCGACGAAAACGAACGCGGACCCGCAGACGACCTCCGCTCTCAGTTCGAAGCCACCCAGCAACTCAGCGACGAGGAGAAACAAACCGTCAAACGCGTCCTCGAAGGACTCCTCCTCGCCCACGAAGCCAAACGCTGGGCCGCCTAGCACGCGCCGCAACCAACCCGGCACGACCGACCGGTGCGTAAGTCAGGACGACCCTGGCACGTCGACACCCACCCGAACCGCAGACCTGGCATCGCCTAACCGGCTCAGCCATTGGTTCAGCTCAGCGACCGTATTCTTCGCCCTCACGCTTGTCCGCCGCCGCGGCTGGCCGGTGATGCCCTGGATCGCGAATGCCGGCAAGACCGTGCCGTCACGGCGTCTGATCAGACAGACACAGCCGAGCACCTTGTAACGACCGAGCTCAAAAACCGCGATCTCACCCCAAGCAACCGTGACGGTGCGGAAGGGATTACGCACCATAACCCCACCGTCAGTGACGATCAGCACGGCAAACGCGGCGCGGGCAACGGGGATCGCAATCAGCAGCAACACGACGCCACCGAGAACAAGGCCCACCGTGGAGTGGGCGCTACCCCGGATCGCGCCTCCAACTCCGAGCGCAATATCGATCAGAAGGACACAGCCGATCGTGACCGCTTGGGACCGCGTGCGGTAGGCCCTCCTAACATCCGGCGGGTCGGCTCTAGCCTCCACAGAAGATCGCCTGGTCGATCGGCCCTTCCAGACCAATCCCAACCAGCGCCGGCCACGTTACCGCAGCATTTACGCCAGCATTCCCAAGGAACGACTCAGGTAGAGCCGAAACCGTCGTACCGTCGGCCAGTGTCGTTTCGAATGCGCCCGCGGCACCGAGTCCCGTCTTGATAAGCCCCGCGCCGCCGAGCAGCGCGGTTTCGCCAGCCGTGACCGCCTCATGGCCCCAGAAGTCCGGGTTCTGCGTGTTGACGTACGTAGAAGCCCCAAATGCACCCGCAACTGCGACTGCACAAGCGCCGTCGCTCGCGACGATGCACACGCCTCCCGCAAGGGCCTCAGCAGCCTGACCGGGATGGTTGGCCACCCAGGTCGCACCGCTGCTGATGCCACTCCAGGCGTCGCTGCCGGCTTCGGTGATGTCTGAGATGGGGTTCCAGCCCCAAAGCCCGGTCGGATCGACCTCGTTGATCGGGTCGTCATCCGTATAGGCGTAGGGCTGCTGCGTCTGCGCGACATCGGGGTCCACCGACATGAACTGGCCGGTGGTTGGGTCGTAGTACCGGGCCCGGAGGTAGATGAGCCCGTTGTTGGGGTCGGTGTATTGGCCGGCGTAGAGGAGGTTTGTGGTTGCGGTGCCGCTGGTGATTGCGGGCGTGCCGTACGGTGTGTAGTTGATCGTTTCGACGCTGTCGCCGTTGGCGTTGCTGAGTAGCCGGGTGGAGCCGAGTGGGTCGTGGTGGTAGTAGATCGGCGTGTCGTCGCTGCCGATCTGCTCGAGCGGGAGGTCGTCGGGGCCGTAGATGATATTCGTTGTGCCGTAGACGATGAGCAGGGGGACCGCGGCGTTGGGATCCCAGGTGAGCTGCGTGGTGCCGGCGCTGCTCGTGGCGCTCTCGAGTAGCCCGTTGCCGTCGTAGGCGTAGCTGAGGTTGAGGTCGCTGCTGCCGCCGGTGTAGGCGGTCAGGTTGCGGGCTTGGTCCCACGTGTACGCGGTGGTTGTGCCGCCGCTGGTTTGCTCGGTGCGCTGGCCGAGATCGTTGTAGTTGTAGGTTCCGCCGGGGCCGGAGGTGAGCTCGTCCGCGTTGTTATAGCTTTGGGTCGACCCGCCGGCGAGCTGGGTCGCGTTGCCGTCCGCGTCGTAGGTGTAGTCGGCGCTGTTGTCGGCGCTCAGCTGGTCGAGACTGTTGTACGTGTAATCCTGGGTGGTGTCGCCGAGCCCGGTCGAGGACTCCTGCGTGACGTTCCCGTCGGGAAGGGCGAGGGGCTACTCGAGCAGATGGCAGCGCCGCTTTAGCTTGGGCGCGCTCGCGCCGGGGCGGGCCGGGACCCCGCGCTACTGGATTCGCCCCACGACGGGTAGCCGGACCGTACATGATGTGCGATTGACGACGCCGTACGCTGTCCGTACAATCTCCTGGTATGCGCGCACAACGCTTGGAGCTCCGCCTGACCGACGACGAGCGCTCTCTCGACGCCGCCGCGGCGTCGGCGGTGGGCGAGACGCTGAGCGACTTCTTCCGTCGCGCTGCGCGCGCGCGTGCGGAGGAGGTGCTCGCCGATCAGCGAGACATCGTCCTGTCCGACGAAGACGCGACGCGATTCCTCGACGCGCTCGAGACGCTGGACACTTACACGGTCGCACGCCTGCGTGAGCTGCGCGACCGCGCGTGAGCGCCGAGTTCGCACGCACCCACCGCTTCGACGCAGCCCTACACGACGCCGCCGAGTTCGATTGCGGCAACGAGCTGCTCAATCGCTGGCTCGTCCGCTCCGCCGGCCAAAGCGATCGGAGCGACGCCGCTCGCACGTTCGTGATTGCAAACCCAGAGGGCGTCGTGCTCGGTTACTACGCGCTCGTAGCCGGGCAGCTGCACCACGAAGGCGCGACGTCGGCAGTGCGCAAGGGGCAGTCTCCCCATTTTCCGATTCCGGTCGCCCTGCTGGCCCGACTCGCCGTTGACTCGCGACACCAGGGGCGGGGACTTGGGGCGGCACTCCTGCGCGACGCGCTCGCGCGCGTCCAGGTCGCCTCCGCCGGGGTGGCGGTGCGCGCGGTCGTCGTCCACGCAATCGACGATCAAGCCGCCGCCTTCTACCAGCGATTCGGCTTCCGCGCGCTTGCCGACACCCCCCGCACGCTGATGGTCACCCTGAGCGAACTGCGCGCCGCGGGCTACTGAACCGAACCCGAAACCGACCGCAACCGGCAGCCACGAACCGCCGCGCACCGCCCCCTGGCCGTGACAAAACTCGCGTGAATGTTTGCACTCTTGTTGGCACCGGCGGGCCACGAAACCCCTGAGAATTGCCATATGCAGGGACTTTGTCGTCGCGTCTGATTGGAATCATAATCCGCGTGTCGGGGGTTCGAGTTCACGGTCGGCGACTTCCTCGCCTCGCCCAAGAGCTGCGAGTCCGCTCGGGCAGTTTACGTCGTGAACGCGCCGGCGAGCAGCCGGGCTTCGTCGGCGTGGCTGCGGTGGTGGAGGTAGCGCATCGTCGTCTTGACGTCGGCGTGGCCCATCCAGGCTTGGACTTGGACGATCGAGGCGCGATTGATCGCGAGCGAGCCGAACGTGTGGCGGAGGTCGTGGAAGCGGAGCGGGCGCAGGCCGGCGCGGTCGCGTGCGCGGGTGAACCGGCGGCGCAGCGCGGAGGCGTCGATGTGCTGGCCGTCAGCGCTTGGGAAGACGAGGTCGTCGCGGCCGGTCGAGTGCTCTCGCGCGCGTAGTGCGCTGAGCACGTCGGCGACCTCGTCGACCATTGGGACGCTGCGTGAGCGACGCGACTTGGGCCGGCCGGCGCGGCTCCGCGAGTAGCCCTCGACGACACGGATCAGGTGGTTGTCGAAGTCGACCTCACGCCAGCGCAGCGCAACGAGCTCGCCGCGGCGCAGGCCGGTGAACGCGGCGGTCAGGTAGAGCGCGGCGTCTTGTGGCGAGTCGGCGGCGTCGGCGAGCTTGTGGACCTCCTCGGGCGAGTAGAACTCGAAGCGGCCGGCGTCGTAGGTCTCGCGCAGCTTGCGCACGTGGCTTGCCGGGTTGTCTTGCAGGCCGCGGTGCTCGACGGCGTATTGGAGGATCGAGTGCAGGACGGAGTGGATCTTGTTGGCATTGCGCCGCGCGAGGCCGCGCTCTTTGACGAGCGCGTTGCGCCACTGCTCGATGCGCGTGACGCTGATCGACTCGATGCGCAGCGAGCCGAACGCTGGCAGCAGGTGCGCACGCAGCACCGAGCGGTAGTCGACGACGGTGCTGTGCGACCAGTCGCGCTCGAGCTTGCCGTGCTCGAACCAGTCCTCCGCGAGCGCCGCGAAGTCAAGCCCGGTGCGGGTCTGTGCGACGGCTCCGCGGCGGGCGTCGGTGAGGATCGCCTGGAGCGCCGCCTTGGCTTCGCGCTCGCGGTAGTAGCCGGGATCGGGCGGGGACTTCGCGGTCCAGGCGGGACCGAGGCGGACGCGGTGCTGGCCGTCGCGGTCGCGCCAGCGCACGTACCACGTCTTGCGCCGCGCGCCCTCGTACAGCTCGACCGAGCCCGTGACGGGGGTGTCGAGCGGGTTGGGCCTGTAGTTCTGCGTGCTCGCCATGGCTCACCCCTCTGCTTTCGATGCACAGAGGTGAGCCATCGACGCCGCCTGAATCTCCCGAGCCTTCTGCATTTAGTGCAGACTACAACGCGCCCCGGACACTTTGTCACGAACTTTGTCACAGACTGAGCGGAACTGGGATCCTCTCAACGCCCCTAAAACACTGGCGAATCCTCGGATCGACCCTCAGAAAACCGCCGAAATTCCAGTTGCCATGCAGAAGGTCGAGGGTTCGAGTCCCTTCATCCGCTTCGAAGAGCCCCGGAAATCTCGTTGATTTTGGGGTTCCTGAGACCGGAGGGGCCAGACTCGGCCCTGGCCCGCATGAGGCCGAGCTGAGCGAGCATGCCAAGCACGCCCGTGATGGCGTGGTGCCCGTCGCGCGCGTGAGACGTTGCCGAAGCGCACGTCCCGCGGGGTGATTGACTATCCGCGGCGGCGAGCCAGGGACCATCCATGAGCAATCTTCACGACCACCGGAGCGCCTTCGTCGCGGCGTACGGGCGCACGTGGCAGGACTGGGATTTTCGCCGGATTTATCGACCTGTTCACTGACGACGTTGTCTATGTGGCGCATCCGACCGACGAGACCATCATCGGCCGGCCGGCGCTCGCACGCTACCTGGAGAAGGAGGCCGCCCAACAGGGCGCGGTTCGTGTGCGTATGGGTTTGCCCGTGATCGACGGCGACCGGGTCGCCGCGGAGTTCTGGGTGACGTGCAATGACGGTCCCGGCGCGACGATCGCCGGCTGCTTGATCGCGAGCCTCGAGCCGGACGGCCGCTGCAGCCGCTTCTGCGAGTACTGGTTCGACATCGAAGGGACGACGCCGAGCTACGCCGGCTGGGGCGAGTAGACGCAGCGTTTCCGCGGGCGGGCGATCGGGGACCGTGGCGACGAACTTGCGTGATGCGCCGGCCACGCGTGGCTGCACGCGTGATACCGCGATCGCGTGTCGGCGAGCGGTGGCCCCTGGAGGTCGCGAAGGTCGCAACGCGATCAGCGCTTCTGCGCGCGGCGCGTCGCGGAAGCACCGACGTTCCGGCCGGCCGCGCAGCTCCCGCCACCACTAGGGTGCACACGACCGGTGCAAGCGATCGTCAACCGCAAGTACGGCCCGCCTGAAGTCCTCGCGCTGGAGGAGCTCGAGCGGCCGGCTCCTGGCCCCGGTGAGGTGTTGGTGCGAGTTCGCGCGTGCTCGGTGAATCCGGCCGACTGGCACTTCATGCGCGGTGAGCCCTACCTGCTGCGGCTGGCGCTCGGCGGGCTGCGCGGTCCCAAGCCCTCTGTCCGCGGCCTCGACCTTGCCGGTGTCGTCGAGGCCGTGGGCGCAGACGTCACGCAGTTCAAGGCGGGCGACGAGGTGTTCGGTGGGCTCGACGGCGCGTTGGCCGAGTATGCCTGCGGCCCACAGGAAAAGCTCGCGCACAAACCGGCTGGAACAACCTTCGAACAGGCCGCGGCCGTGCCGATCGCAGGCAGTACCGCACTCCAGGCGCTGCGCGACCACGGCCGGCTTCAGTCCGGCCAGGGGGTGCTGATCAACGGTGCGGCGGGAGGCGTCGGCACGTTCGCCGTGCAGATCGCCAAGGCGCTCGGCGGCGAAGTGACCGGTGTGTGCGCCACCGGCAACGTCGCGATGGTCGCGTCGATCGGCGCCGACCACGTCAACGACTACACCAAGGACGACTTTGTCGCGGGGCAACCGTACGACCTGATCGTCGACAACGTCGGCAATCGGTCGATCGCCGACCTCACGCGCGTCCTGACTCCGACAGGAACGCTGGTGCTAGTGGGTGCCGGGAGCGGGCGCTGGTTGGGGCCGCTCCTGCGACCGCTCCGAGCGACGGCGATCTCACCGTTCGTCAAGCCCCGGCTGTACTTCTTCGTCGCGAACGTCAACAACCAGGACCTCGCCACCCTGGCGGACATGCTTGCCACAGGCAGCGTGACGCCAGTGATCGACCGTTCCTACCCCCTCGCTGACGCGGCTGACGCGATCCGCTACCTCGAGACCGGGCACGCCAAAGGCAAGATCATCATCACCGTGTAGCGCCACGCCTACGTGCAGAATTGCTCCTGCACGTTCGAGCAAGCGAGAGCATCGCCGGTTCCTAGACGTGCTCGCTCCCCGCGCCGAGGGACAACGGAACGCCGATACGAGGCTGCTCACTATGGGCGACTGCGATAACGGGCGGCCTGGCTGGCGCGCTCTCGCTCTCGTGCGAGGTTGTCGCGTAAAGGGTTGCCGGGCGGCCGGGGTGGTGGCGCGTCGATGCCCGGCTGGTCGGCGTTTGGCGGGTCGGGCGCGGTCTCAGGCCACTGCTGGCGCCATTTGGTGGGTGTGGAGCTTGGTGAGGTTGTGGGTCAGCATCATTAGTCGCCATTCGGTGCGCACGGCGGCTCGGCCTCGGCGGTGGAAGCGATCGAAGCCGCGGTTGTGTTTGGTGTGCCCGAAGGTCGGCTGGACTGTCTGTTTGCGCTCGCGGTAGAGCTGCTCGCCGCGCTCAGTGGCGAGCACTGTTCGCATCCAGGCGTAGCGGCCGCCGGTCCAGCCGCGCCTGGGACCTTTGCGTTTGCTTGAGTCGGGCGGGATCAGCACCTCGATGTGGTGCTCGGCGGTGACCTGGTCCATGTGCCGCTCGTTCCAGAACCCGGCGTCGGCGAGCGCCGCCTGGGGTTTGTTGCTCACACCGGCCTGCTCGAGCTCGCGCAGCGTGGCCGCGACCATCGGCTCAAGCCGCGAAAAGTCGATCGCCTCGAGCGTGATCTCCGCGGCGAGCACGATCTGGTGCTCGTTGACCGCGGCCTGCGCGTTGTAACCCTGCACGTACGCGTGGATGCCCTTCACTAGCCGCGAGTCAGGATCGGTCAGGTTCACCTCCCCCGCGGGTGTCGCTGGCGACTGGTAGGGGTTTGGTGGCGAGCCGAAGCGTCGTCCGTCACTGGCCCGCCCGGTCGCACGGTAATGCTCGTAGGCGTCGTTGCCGCGACGCTCGGCAGCCAGCTCGTCGGTGAGCCGCCGACCCGCTTCTCGCAACCTTTCAGCGCGAGACCGCGCGACCGGCCGGGCGCGCGCCCAAAGGTCCTGGTCAAGCTGGCGCTTGGCTTCAAGCATCCAGCCGTCTCGGCCCTGACCACGCGCCACGATCTGCGCCGCATCAAACTCGTGCACCGGCTCGCCGGGGGCGGCGTCCGCTTTGCGCTCCCGCGCGAGCTCGCGCTCAAGCCACGCCCGCCGACCCTCCGCGGTCGCGAGCTCCGGCGGCAGCTCATCGCCCCGCGCGTCACCATAGAGCTCGTCCTCGGCCGCATCTGTCGCCTTGGCCTCCTCGAGAATCTCGCGCGCCACACGGTCAAAATCAATGTTGCGATCGCGGCTCGCGTTCGCACGCATCTTCGTCCCGTCGATCGCCACGACCCTGGACTCCACCAGCCCCGCCTTCGCGCACAACCGCAACACCGACGCGAACAACCCCGCCAACGCCGCCTCGTGCCGGCACAAAAACCGGGCGATCGTCGCATGATCAGGAACCACGTTCCCAGTGATCACCCGATAGGCAACATCCTCCCGGCAACGACGCTCGATCCCGCGCGCCGAACGCTCCTTCGTCGCATACGCATAAAGCACCAACGCGACCATCATCGACGGCTCATACGCCGCCCGGCCATGCCCATCAGCGCGATAAGAGCCATAGAACGCCGACAACTCCAACGCCCTCACGCTATCCAGCAGAAACCACGCGAAATGATCCTCCGCCAGCCAATCCCGAAGGCTCGGCGGCAACAACAACACCTGCTCGCGATCACACGCCCTGAAGTTCTGAGCCATCCCAGAAGTCTGTTAAATCCGCCAGACAGCACCCCCTTTGTGCGACAACCTCGCGCGGGAGCGAGCGTCTGCGCGCTTGGAAAGTTGATTCGGGCGTCGTGTCATGCTGAACGGCACAGCCGCGCCAAGGTACTCCGACGTTCAAGTGGCTGTGAACGGCGCGCGACCAGACGACGACACTCGAGGAGGGAGCATCGTGTTCGAGAACACCAAGGCGTTCAGCGGGTTTTCGGTCGACGACATCGCAAGTGCAAAGAAGTTCTACGGTGAGACGCTTGGAGTGCGCGTGTCTGAGGAGAACGGGCTGCTGACGTTGCACATCGCTGGCGATCGGGACACGCTGATCTACCCGAAGGAGCACCACACCCCGGCTACGTTCACGATCCTGAACTTCCCAGTCGAGGACATCGAACTCGCCGTCAAAGAGCTGAGCGCCCGCGGGATCGAGTTCGAACGTTATGAGGGCATGGTGCAGGACGACAACGGCATCTCCAGGGGTGGCGGCCCGCTAATCGCCTGGTTCAAGGATCCCGCCGGCAACATCCTCTCGGTACTCGAACTGTCCTAGTAGACCTTCAACGACGCGCGTCGCACTGCTGTCGCCGGAGGGAGGCGTCTTCGCTCGAAGCTTTAGATCGCGCCGTGCAGGGCGTGCCTGCTGTCGCGGGAACGGGCTACGCCGGGCGGCTGTCGAGCAGGATCATCCAAGGCTCGATCGACTTGATCGTGAGCATGCCGTTCCGCTGCCAGTTGTCTAATGCGAGCCGTTCTCGGACTGCGTCCTCCGACGGAGCGTCGATCGCGTGCAAGATCTCGCGGTCGCCAGCAAGCGGTCCCCCCAGAACGATGAACCCCTCCTCGACGAGGGAATCCATGTACCGCGCGTGTTCGTCCCAGCCGTCCTGCTCACGCAGCTCAAGCGACCAATCCCACGGGCCGCCACGCTCGAGCCGGACAGCGAAGAACACCGCTAAACGTTACATCGAGCTCGTCGGGTCCGCAGACTCCGGCGCGCTTTGGCCCGGTGCGCGAACGCGATCAAAGCAGGCCCCCGGGCGAGGTCCTACACGGTGATGACGGTCTTGCCTCGGGCGTGCCTGGTTTCGAGGTATCGGATCGCCTCAGCCGTCTCGTTCAGAGGGTACGTTCGGTCGATCACCGGCGCAGCTCCAGAACGTCGGGCGAGCCATATTCGGTGTTGACGATCGCTTTCATGGAGCTCCTCGATCGGCGCGGGTACGGTGGAAGTATCGCCGCTCTCGCCATCGCGCCCCAGCGGCGCCGGCGTACCGCCGGACGAGACGGCCATAGAAGCCGCACGTGTCCGGCCGCGCCGGCGGCGTCGCCCATTGCGACCAGTCGGACGGATCGTCACCACGTGCTCGCGGTCGCCGGTAACCTTCCAGCGAGCAGCATCTCCCTGCGTTGAGCGACTTGACCCGCAAGCCGGCCGCAACCCAGACGCAGAGCCGGGCCGCCGGTGCAGCCCGCCAGGCCGCCAAGCGCGGCAGCCCGCTCCCGAGGCATCGGCGCGTCGGTAAACACGCCGACGAGGGGCACGAGCTGAGCACCTTCGGTGGCGTTGCGGCGCTCAGCCTCGACGCGCTGTCGAGCGTCGCGTACGGCCCCGAGGCGATGGTCCTCGTGCTCGTCACGGCTGGCACCGGCGCGCTGCGCTTCACGCTGCCGCTGACGCTCGTGATCACCGCGATGCTCGCGTTGTTGGTGATCTCCTACACGCAGGTGATCTCCGCCCACCCGGAGGGCGGTGGCGCCTACGCGGTCGCAAAGTCGAACCTCGGGCGGATACCCGCACGGCTCGCTGCGGCCTCGCTGTTCGTCGACTACGTGCTGACCGTGGCGGTCAGCCTCGCCGCCGGCGCGGCGAGCCTTGGGAGCGTCTTCCCCGGCCTGGCGCACCATCTGTTGCTGGTCTGCCTCGCCGGTCTGGCACTGCTGACGGCGGTCAACATGTTCGGGATCAGCGAGTCAGCGAAGCTGCTGATGCTCCCCACCATCGTGTTCGTCGTGAGCATCCTCGCGGTGATCGCCGTCTCGCCGTTTCACGCGCACCCCGTCGCCAAGATCGGCACGAGCCTCGGCGCGTTTCGCCCAACGACCGCGCTCGGCATCGTGCTGATTCTCAAGGCGTTCGCCTCCGGCTGTTCGGCCGTGACCGGCGTCGAGGCGATCGCCAACGGCGTCCCGGCGTTCCGCAAGCCGCGCGTGCGCGCGGCTCAACGCACGGAGATCTCGCTCGGCGTGATGCTCGGAGTGATGCTCGTCGGTCTCGCGATCCTGATTCGCGCCCACCACGTCGTCCCACGAGGCGGCGTGACGGTCCTCGCCCAGCTGACGGCCGGGGCGTTCGGCACCGGCTGGGCCTTCTACATCTCGAACCTCGCGGTCACACTCGTGCTCGCGCTCGCCGCAAACACGAGCTTCGGCGGCCTGCCGGTGCTGATGAGCCTGCTCGCCAAGGACAACCGCATGCCGCACCTGTTCTACCTGCGCGCCGAGCGTCCTGTCTACCGCTACGGCATCGGCGCGCTCGCGATCGCCGCCGCGCTCCTGCTCGTCGCGGTCGCAGCCCAGACGAACAGGCTGATACCGCTGTTTACGATCGGCGTGTTCATCGGCTTCACGATCAGCCAGGTCGGCCTTGTGCGCCACTGGCGCGCCGCGAAGCCACGGCGCTGGCGGTCGCGCGCTGCGGTCAACGGCGCCGGCGCGACGATGACCGCGATCGCCGTAGTCGTCTTCCTCGCGAGCAAATTCCTCGAGGGTGCCTGGGTCGTGGTGCTGGTGATCCCGATGCTGATGGCGCTCTTCTGGCGCACCGAGGTCTATTACGACGAGGCCGCGCGCGAGCTGCGGCTGGGTGAGACGCCGCCTGCGCCGCACGCCCGCGCGAGCATCGTGATCGTCCCGACGACGACGATAAGCCGGCTCACCGAGCTGGCACTGAGCGCGGCGCTGTCGCTCGGGGACCGGGTCGTCGCGATCGCAGTCGCGGGCGACGAGGAGGAAGCCGAGCAGCTGCGTGAGGCCTGGGGTCGGTGGGCGTGCAACGTCCCGCTCGAGGTGCTGCTCGACCCCCACCGCTCGCTCGTACACACGGTGCTTCGCTACGTCGAATCGCTCGACGCCCACGATCAGCGCGTCATGGTGCTGATCCCGCAGATCATCCCGCGCAAGCGTCGCCACGAGATCCTCCACAACCAGCGCGCGCGCCTGCTCGAGTCTGCGCTGAAGGCAAGAACGCAGGACGTCGTCATCGCCTCGCTCCCGTTCCACATCGACGACTGAGCGCTCGCGTCAGCCGCCGCTCCTCGGGGTGGTGTCCTCACCGACCGGCGGCGTGCCGTAGGTGTGGAAGCTCGGCACGGTCGCGTTACCCCACGCCTGCCCGCGCGCGCGCTCGGCCTCGGTCCAGACGACGACGGGCTCGTCGGGGGCGTAGACGAAGCGCCCGCCGGTCGTCACCTCGATGCGGTTGCCGCCTGGCTCGATGCCATAGAGGAAGAAACCCTGGGCGATCGCGTGCTTCGAAGGCGCTGCCTCGATCTCGATTCCGGCGTCGCGCCAGATGTCGGCTGCACGCAGGCATTCCTCGCGCGTGTCGACCCACAGCGCTACGTGGTGCAACCGCCCGTGCGCTCCGCGCGCGTCCTTGGTGTAGATGAGCTCGTGCGCGGCGATCGTCGCGCTCATCCAGGCGCCCGTCTCGCTGCCGTCGTCGAGCTCGATCCGTTCGTAGAGGCGGTAGCCGAGGCGATCGACGCAGAAGTCACGGTTCGCGCGGACGTCGACGGCAAGCAGGTTGATGTGGTCGAGGCGCTTGATCGCCGCGCCGCGGCCCGTATAGCGCCCCGGAACGTTCTTGTGAAACGGCGCGAGGTCCGCGGGCGGCACGTAGCGCTCGGATTCGTAGTAGAGCTCGAACAGGTGCCCGTCTGGATCGCGGAAGCGGTAGCTCGGCCCGCGAGCGCGGTCGCCCTCGGTCCACCCGATGCCGAGGCCGCTTTCGCTGACGAGCGCGACCCGGCGCTCCAGAGCCTGCGGGCTCGAGGCGCGCAGGCCGAGGATGCCGATTCCAGACGTCTTCGCCTCGGTCAGCTTCAGCGACCACGGCTGGTAGTCGCCCCAACCGCGCAGGTAGCTCGCGGGTCCTTCCTGGTGCTCGATCTCCATCCCGAGGATCTCGGTGAAGAAGCGAAGGCTCTCCTGACCCTCGGGCGTGAAGATCTCGACCGGGCCGAGATGCGCGATGTCACTCAAGTGCGCGCCGCCTTCTCGACGACGTCGCGCAGGCCGTCGAGCTCGTAGGAGAGCGCGCCGGCCTCGAGCTGCGCTCGCTTGTCGCGCTCCTTGCGCTCGCGCGCGAGCGACGCTTCGAGCACCGCGCCGGCGCGCTCGCTCGCGACGACAGTCGCGCCGTCGGCGTCGAGGACGATGAGGTCGCCGGGGCGAATCAGCTGGCCGCCGACGTTGACGGGCACGTCGAGCTCCCCCGCGACCTGCTTGGTCGCGCCGCGCGAGCGGATCCAGCGCGTCCAGACCGGTAGGCCCATCGCAGTGAGCTCGTCGCTGTCGCGGACTGCGGCGTCGTTGAGGATCGCTGCGGCGCCGCGCACCCGCGCCTGCGTCGCGAGCAGCTCGCCGATCAGCGCCACCGGCGCCGGCTCGGGCATCGTCAGGACGAGAATCTCGCCCGGCTGCAGCGCTGCCATCGCGGCGTGGACCATCAGGTTGTCGCCCTGGCCGCAGCGCACGGTGCGCGCGGGACCGCAGGCGCGCGAGCCGGGGACGAGCTGGCGCAGCTCCGCATCGACGAGTCCCTCGCGGCCCGAGGCCTCATAGACCGTCGCCGCGCCGAGCCGTGCGAGCTCGCGGGCGATCTCCTCGAGGGCGCTCACAGCTGCTCCAGCACTTCGGGCGTGACGCGCTGGAAGGACTCGGCATAGCGGATCGCCTGCTCACCGCCGGCGCGCCGCGCGTGATTGGCGCGCTGCTCGCCGCGCTGCGCGTAATAGGTCTGGAGGTACTGCTGCGCTCGCATCTCCCCCATCGCTGCGAGCTTCTGGTCCCAAACGGAGGTGATATCGACGTGAACCGTCGGGCGGAAGTTGCACAACTCCGGCTGGTGGGGCTCGAACAGGAACAGCTGCGGCGGGCGCACCGTGGCGAAGGCGCTCGGCACGCCGGCGCCGGCGGCAAGGCTCCGCGCCCGGCTTACGGCGGCGTGCGCAATAGGATGATCGGGGTTGAACGGATCGGCGTCGGTGTGCGTGATGAGGATGTCCGGCGCGAACTCGCGGATCACCTCCGCGATCCGGACGAGGGCGCCGGCGTCGATCTCGAGCGGGTAGTCGCCCAGGTCGAGGCAGCGGAACGACGCACCGAGGTGTGCCGCCGCCCGTTCCGCCTCCCCGTGACGGATCCGCTTGACGTTCTCGACCGTCTGGCCCTCCTCCTTCCAAAGCTCGCCGGACTCGCCGCGCTCTCCGTACGAGAGCGCGATCACCTCGGCGACGCCGCCGAGCGACACGACCTTGGCGACCGCGCCGCCCGCCCGCCAGACGAAGTCCGCGGAGTGCGCGCCGATGACCTGCACGCGCCGGCTCACGCGAGCCCCGCTACGCGCCGCGTGTTGCGTACCGCCATCGTCCGCACCTCCTCGTCGCTGAAGCCCGCCGCGAAGAACCGGTCGGCCAGCAGCGCGAGGCCATCCTCGACCGGCGGGTTGAAGACCTGACCGAGGTCGCTACCCCAGACGGTGTGCTCTGCGCCGACCGCGCGCGTGGCCGCAAACACCTGCTCCCACGTGCATTTCCCGGTGTGGGCGGTGGTGAACGTGCGCTCCAGCAGCGCGCCGCGCGCCGCCAGGCGCTGTTGGTCCTCGGGCGTGATCGACTGCGACGGGAACTCCGGGTGCGTGACGACGATCGTCTGCACACCCGCGGCGCACGCAGCGTCGACTACCGCAAAGGTCTCCCGCGCGGACAGGTGACCGGTGCCGAGCACTAGCCCATGACGTGCGATCACCTCCAGAACCTCGAGCAGGGCAGGCAGCGGCGCCCCGCTGTCGTCGAGCACCGGGACGGCGCTAGGTCTCACGCCGGCCGCACGCAGTTCGAGCTCGAACCTGACCCAGACGGGCACCTTGCCGTCGGGATCGGCCTGCTCGACCTGCGCGTGCTCCCCCGGCGCGCTCACCGTCGGCATCCACACGATCCTCGCGCCCTGGCGCGCGGCGACCTCGACAGCGGTCGCGTTCAAGCCGCCGACGCTGTCGTTGAGGACGACCGCCCCGAGCGCCCGGACCCCGGGCGAGGCCGCGGTCACTACAGCCGCTCGTTCTGCGGTTGCCGTGTAGTGCGACTTCAGCGTGAAGCCCGACAGCCCAACCTCGGCGCAGCGTCGCGCGAGCTCCAGGTCCGTGATCCGGCGCGGTGCGAAGTCGGGCGCGACGTGAACGTGCGGATCGAAGCCTCCCCGCACTGCTTCGCGCGCGCGTTCTGACGGTGCGCCGCTCGCGTCCCCGCTCGGCATCAGCTCACGCCGCCGCTGACGACGCGCACGGCTCGTTCTCGCGTCCTGGCCGAGCCGTGCGCATCATCGCCTCCTCACGCATTCAGAACGGATACCGCGCGGTGTCCTCGCGCTCGGTGTACCACTGCCAGTGCATGAATTGCTCGAGGTTCGCCGGACCACCGAACGCAGCACCGTTACCGGACGCGCCGAAGCCGCCGAACGGGATCCGCGGGTCGTCATCGACGGTCTGATCGCCGACGTGCACGAGACCCGTCTGGAGGCGCTCGGCGACTGCGCGCCCGTGCTCCGGCGAGCTCGTGAAGACGCCGCTCGAGAGGCCGTAATCGGTGTCGTTGGCGAGCGCGACAGCCTCGTCGTCGCTGCTGACGACGATCACCGGCGCGACCGGACCGAAGATCTCCTCGCGCCACACGCGCATTCCCGGCTGCACGTCGCGAAGGACGGTCGGCCTGTAGAAGGCGCCCTCGGGCGGCGCGCCGCCCGCCAACGCCTTGGCGCCGCCGGCGGTCGCCTCGCTGACCATCTGATGCACACGCGCCGCGGACTCGGCGGTGATCAGCGGCCCGATCGCCACCTCACCGGTGTTCGGGTCGCCAACCGGCAGGTGCGATGCACGCTCCGCGAGGCGCTCGAGATACTCCTCGGCGACCTTCGCGTGCACGATGTGCCTGCCCGCGGACATGCAGATCTGGCCCTGGTGCAGGAACGAGCCCCAGGCGCCGGTCGAGCTCGCCGCGTCGACGTCCGCGTCCTCGAGCACGATGAACGCGTTGTTGCCCCCGAGCTCGAGCGCGACGCGCTTGAGGTTGCGCCCCGCGGCCTCGCCGACGAGGCGGCCGACCGCGGTCGAGCCGGTGAACGACACCATCCCGATCTCGGGCGCCTCGCAGATCGCCTGGCCGGCCTCGACGCCGCCGGGAATCACGTGGAAGAGGCCCGCCGGCAGTCCCGCCTCCTCGAGCACGCGCGCGAGGAAGAGTCCGCCGGTGACGGGCGTGTTCGGGTCGGCCTTCAGCACGACCGCATTCCCGAGCGCCAGGGCGGGCGCCACAGAGCGCGACGAAAGGATCATCGGGAAGTTCCACGGCGCGATCACGCCGACCACGCCGACCGGCACGCGGCGCACGACGCTCTTGATCCCGCGCGGGTCGGGCACCTCGAACGACAGCTCCCCCTCGCTCGACTCCGCGAGGTTCGCAGCCTCGCGAAACTCGCCGATCGCGAGCAGGTTCACCTCGAACTCGGCGCGCGGATGCGTGCCGCCCGCCTCGCGCACGAGCCAGCCCTCGGCTTCCTCGTGGTGCTCCTGGAGGACGTCCGCGGCACGGCGAAGGATCGCCACACGCTCGGCAACCGGCCTCGCCGCCCACCCTTCCTGAGCACGCGCCGCCTCGCTCGCCGCTCGGTGCACCTCGGCGGCGCCACCGGCGCCGACCGAGCCGAGCGAGCTCCCGGTCGCCGGTTCGATCACCTCGAGGCTCGTCGGCGCATCTCGCCAGTGACCCGCCCACAGCTTCCCCTCGGCCGTCGCGATATCGAACAGCGTCACGGTCGTCGTCATCTCGGCTCCCTTACTAGATGGTCAACTCTCGAGTAGGCGCACCCGCACGGGCGCGCCCTCACTGCCGCCCTCCCCGCACAGGATGCTCCGTCCATCATCCGCCTAGGTCCTGACCGCCGTCCGGTGACGGCTGACGACGCGCGAGATCACGACCGCGATCACGAGCACCGCGCCGTAGAACAGCTCCTGGACGTAGTTCTGTGCGCCGAGCAGCTCGAGGCCTGAAACGCCCGTCGCGAGGAAGTAGAGCGCGATCCCGGTGCCGATCGCGTTGAAACGCCCCGGCTGGATCGTCGTGAACCCGAGGAAGACAGCGGCGTAGGCGGGCAGCAGCAAGCCGGTGCCGGTATCCGGGCTCGCCGAGCCGCTGGTGCCGGCGGCGAGGATGCCGGAAAGGGCAGCGATGAACCCTGCGATGACGAAGCCCTGTATGCGGATCGAGTTGACCCGAAAGCCGCTCAGGCGCGCGACGTCGCGCGACTCACCGACGAACAGCGCCCGCTGCCCGAACGGGGTGAAGGTCAGCACGTACCAGAGAACGAGCATGAGACCCAGCCCGTAGTAGAACTCGACCGGGATCCTCAGGAACTGATTGGTGAACGTCCACTCAGTGAGCCGCGGCGAGATGCCACCGATCGTCTGCTCGTTGCAGAGCCACTCACCGATCCCAGTGAAGACGTAGCCGGTACCGAGCGTGATGATGAACGGGTTCACGTCGAAGCGCATCACGACCTGACCGTTGAACCACCCCATCATGGTCCCGGACGCCAACCCGATCAGGCAGCACCAGACGATCGGGATGCCGTCCTGGACGTTGAGGACGGCGATGATCATCGTCACGAGACCCGAGACCGCTCCGACCGACAGGTCGATGTCACCGTTCGTGAGCGGCACGAGCAGCGCGAGCGCGAGGACGAAGTACACGCTGTAGGAGCCAAAGATGTTCGAGAAGTTGCCGATCGTGGGGAACGTGTTCGGCGAGTCGATCCCGAAGGCGAGCACTAGCAGCCCGAAGGCGAGTGGCAACATCCCGCCTTCGAGCAGCCGCCCGTAACGCGGCCGCCAGGGCGAGCGCTCCGGCGTGCTCGGTGGCGGCGGATCGCGGTCTGCTCCCGCAGTCGTCTGGTCTGTAGCTGCGCTCATGCGACGGCGAGCGTTCCCTCGGAGCTGCGCGCGGCGGCTGCCGCGTACACGGCTGAGGTTATGCGATCGCGAGTGAATGGTGGACCCGCCACATAGCTGACGATATGGCCGGCGTCGCAGACGGCGATCCTGTCCGAGACCTCCGCCAGCTCGTCGAAGTCGGTGCTGACCCAGAGGATTGCGACACCCTGCTCGCAGAGGCCGCGCATGATCTCGTAGATCTCGGCCCGGGTGCCAACATCGACGCCCTGTGTCGGCTCGTGCAGGAGGAGCACGTGCGGGAGCAGCTCGAACCAGCGCGCGAGCAGAACCTTCTGCTGGTTGCCGCCGCTCAGCGCCGCGATCTCGAGCGATGGGTTGCCCGGCCGGATGCCGTACTGGACTGAGCGCTCGTGCGCGGTCCGCCGCATCCGGCGGTGCCCGAGGACGCCGCGGTCGAAGTAGCGCGCCAGCACGAGCGACAGCATGTTCTTCTCGACCGAGAGCCCGGGAGCGAGCCCGTAGCGCTTGCGATCGGCCGGTACGAGGGCGATGCGCAGCGACTGCGCCTTGCGCGGGGTCATGTCGGCAACGTTGCCGCTCCATTGGCCGATGCGCAGCGCGCCGCGAGCGCCCGCGAGACTTCCGAACAGGGCATACGGTAGATCCTCGCTGCCGGACCCCAGTAGCCCCGCCACCCCGAGTATCTCGCCCGAGTCGACGCGCAGCGCCGCACCGCGCAGGCCACCGCCCGACAGTGACTCGACGGACAGCGCCGCACCTTCGGGCGGCACCCCGTCGGCCACCGGCGGCAGCTCGGGTGCCGTGGCATGACGGTCGCGATGGCCCGAAACGAGCGCGACGAGCTCGCGGTCGCTCGTCTCGTTCATCGGTACGTCGCCGACCTCACGCCCGTCACGCAGGACGACGGCACGATGCGCGATCTCGCGCACCGCCGTCATGTCGTGCGAGACGAACAGGACCCCGGCGCCGTCGGCGGCGACGCGACGCACGAGATCGAAGAGAAAGACCTTCTCGTGCTCTGGCAGGAAGACCGTCGGCTCGTCGAGCACGATGACCCCGCCGACGTCCGAGCCCGCGCGGTGCTCGCGCAGCTCCTCGGCGGCACGGACGATTGCCAGCAGAGCCTGGCCGGTCGCCGAGAGGTCAGCGACCCGCGCCGCCGGGTCCAGCTTGACCCCGTAGCGCGCGAAGGCGGCTCGCGCTGCGCGCCGCTCGGCAGGCCAGTTGATCGGCCGCGCGAGGCCCGCGACGCGCCGCCCCACGAACAGGTTCTCGACGACAGTGCGGTCGATCGCGAGCCCGAGATCCTGGAAGACGAAGCTCAGGCCGATCTCGCGGAAACCTCCGAGCGGGACCGGCAGTGCGACCTGCCGTCCACCGATCCAGAGCTCGGCACCGGCCTCGGGGGCGTGGTAGCCGGAGAGGATCTTGACGAACGTCGACTTCCCCGAGCCGTTCTCGCCGAGCAGCGCCACCACCTCGCCGCTGCGAACCTCGAGGTCGACGTTGTCGAGCGCCCGCTCGCGCCCGAAGGTCTTCGAGAACCTTCGGGCGCTGAGCTGGACGTTGCCCACGATCGGCTGCGGTCGGACGGCGCCCGTCACGCCTCAAGCTCCCGTCCGGCGCAACCCATCCGCTACTTGACGCCCCAGAGCTTGTCGAAGCCCTTGATGAAGGCGTTCCCGCCGAATCCCTCGTTCCCGTACGTGCCGCCGGGGCCGAAGAACTGCTTCACGTTGGAGGCAACCCAGAAGCGGTTCGGGTCGAGCTCCTTCGCCACCGGCACGGCCGGCTTGCCGGCGACCAGGCGGATCACCTGATCCATCGCCTCATAGGCGTCCCACTGCTCGTCGGGACCGGAGTCGGCTGCTACGACCGAGCCCGGGCTCTCCATCAGCTTCTCGACCGAGCGGCCGCCGCCCCACGTGTAGATCTTGAGCCCAGCGTGCCCCGACAGCGCCGGCGCCGCGAACTGCTCCATGCCGTCGAACGCGATGATCACGGCGTTGACGTCCGGGTGGGCGGTGAGCGCCGAGGCGAGGTCGCCCTCCGTCGCCGTCGCCCAGTTCTGGATCGGGACGTCGACCGTGGCGTCGATCGTGCACGTGCTCGGGCAGACCTTGTTGACCTCGCCCGTGACTGCGCTGATGCTCGCGGGCCCCTGGATGATCGAGGAGCTGGTCACGAACACCGCGTGCAGCGGCTTTCCGTTGAGGTTGATCAGGGCGTCTGCAACGTCGTCCTGCATGCCCTGGATGACGTTGACGGCGGTCTCCCCGTCGAGGCCCGTGTAGTCGGTCGTCTCGTTGTAGTTCCCGTCGACGATCTTCACGCCGGCAGCGGTCGCGGCCGTGAGCTGCGGGCCGACGATCGCCGGAATGACGCCGCAGAGCATGGCGACGGCCGCGTCCTTCGACGATGTCGCGTTCGTAAGAGCGGTCACCCACTGTGCCGGATTGCCGGCGTTCGATGCGACGGTGACGCTCGCGCCGAGCTGCTTGCCGAGAGCACCGAAGTCGTTTGCCTGTGTGTTACAGGCGTCGATCTCGCTGTTGACCGGGAATACGGTGAGCGACTTGCCCTTGAGCACCGCCGCGCTGACCTTCGGGCCGGGCGCGGTCCACTTCGGCGGCTTCTCGGCCGCCGCGATCATCGCCTTCAACGATTTCAGCGTGCTTGCCGAGATCGCGCCCGCTGACGCGTGCGCAGAGCTGGCAGCGAGCGCCTGCGCTGCCCCGCCGCCGGCTAGCGCCGCGAGCACGCCCGTCGCGAGCAAAGCGCTGACCAGGCCTCGGCGCGAGCTGTTGCGCGCGAGCCTGATGCGCTGCTTCAACCCTTCCATATTGACCCTCCTCGTTAGACCCTCATTGGAATCGCGCTATTCCGCCTCTCCCGGCGGCCGGACACGGCTGGAGCGTCCATTCGCCTCCGCGCTGGCCCGAACACACAGGCTGCGAGCCGCGGCGGCGATCGGCAAATTGAAGTTACTCTCGTGCCCCATGGCCGGTGCCGGTGCGAGCCGTCAGCTTGCGGCGGCCGTCCTCCAGCCGTCGGCGTACTGCAGGCGGGCCGGCTCGGAGTACGGCACGGGGCTGACGATCGCGCGGACGTCGGATCTGCCGGTGGGGGTCGACGGTCGTCTTGCGCGAGCCGCCGTTCGGCTCGCCCCAAACGACCGTGACTTCGCTTCCGATCTCGACCGCCGGGTCGACGCGTGGCCAGCGAGAGCGCGCGCTTCTCGTTGTCGCTGTAACCGGTAAACATCGAGTAGCCCACGCACGTTGCCGTCGGCGTCGAGCACCGAGTCGAAGTTCGACGAGCCGTAGTTGGCGATCGGCAGGTCGAAGAACTGGTACGGCTGCTCGTCGGTCGTAGATCAGCGAGGCGAAGATCCGCGCGACGTCCTCGTCATGCCCAGGCGAGCGTCACCTTCTTGCGCTGGGCCTCGGGTTCGATCTGCTCGAGCGCGTCGCGGCCGATGAAGTCGTGGTCGAACTTCACGAACGGCCCGTAGCCGAGCTCCCACGGGTTCAGGTAGTAGTCCTCGATGCTGTTCCGAGACGAAGCTGCCCGGCCAGCGCGTTGTTCGCCTCGTAGCTGTCGGCGCCGAGCCACTCGCGATAGCTGCGGCAGCGCCCTCGCCGGTGTAGATCGCCGGGCAGCGGCGAGGGGATCCAGCCGGACTCGAGCGTGTTGGACGCGTACGCGCGCGCGCCGCACCGGCTCGAGGCCGAACTCCTTGCCCGCCTCGAGGATCGCTTCGCGGATCTCGTCGTAGGTCTCGTACGGGCCCCAGAGCTCGAGCCCGGGCTCTCCGGCCATGCCGTGGCGCAGCGTCCGCACGCGCTGCCCGCCGACGTTCATCTCGGCCATGCGGAAGAACTTGAGCTGCTCGAGCGGGCCGCCGTTGAGCTTCTCGATCACCGGCCACGCGTTCGGCCCCTGGATCTGGAAGCGCCAGAACGTTGCGGGTGACGGCCTTGCCGTACGGCCGCGAGGGCGAGCGGTCGTCGTACTCGAACTCGAGCGTTGTAGCCGCCGGTCTCGGCGTGGAAGCTGAGCCAGTTGGCGGCCGGGTTGCGGCCCGACCCAGACGAACTCGCTCCTCGGCGAGGTGGAACAGGATGCCGTCGCCGATCACGTGTCCGGCCGGCGTCACGGGCACGAACTGCTTGGCCATGTTGACCGGGAAGTTCGGCGACGCTGTTGATACCCGTGTCGGAGACCAGCTTGAGCGCGTCCGGACCCTTGAAGAAGAAGTTCACCATGTGGTGCGACTGGTCGAACAGGACCGCCGTCTCGCGCCAGGCGCGCTGCTCACGGCGCCAGTTGGTGAACTCGTAGGGGACGACCGGATAGATATAGGCGCCGATCTGCGAGTTGCGCAGCAGCTCGACGATATTTCCGGACTCGTCGAGCAGTTCCTGCAGGCTCTTTGGCGGCATTGCTCGTCCCTCCCTCGACTCGCGAACGAACTCTGAATGAATATACATACTTGGTCGCGCTACGCCCGTCAACACGCTCCGTATTTCCCCGCCTGCGAGGGCCGGGCTACAGCGCTGTCGAGCCGCGCTTACAGTCCAGCGCGCTCAGGCGCCGGCCGGGGTCCGAACGTCCCGGATCATCTTCGGGGGACCGCTCCAGCCGGCGGCCTCGAGCCTGTCGATCAGCCGCAGACCGCGCCGCGCCCACTCGATCTCCATCTGGGCGTGCTCGACGAGTCCTTCGTAGGCGAACGCCCTGAAGGCGATGATCGTCTCGTGATCCTTTGCCGGCGCGTGCGCGAGGCGCTTGCGCAGCAGGCTCGACTCACGCGCGTTGATGTGCCCGAGCTCGGTTGACCACGCCTCGCGCCAGTACTCGAAGTGGTCGACGTGCGCGTGCAGCTGCGCGCGTGCGGCCGTAGGGTCTGACCACTCGAAATATGCCGCGTGCAGCCGGCAGGGGTCGCGCTCGCGCGCCGGCGGCGTCAGGCGGCTGGCCTGACGGTGCAGCTCCTCGTAGCCGAGGTCGGTGAGGCGGTAGAGGCGCTTGACCCCGCGCTTTCCGCGCGGTAGCTCCTCGGACTCGAGCAGCCCGTCCGCCTCCATCCGACGCAACTCCGGATAGATGTTCGTGTGCGGCGCGTGCCAGATGAACGCGATCGAGATGTCGAAGAACTGCAGCAGGTCGTAGCCGGTCATCGGCTCGGCGCTGAGCACCGCGAGCAGTGCGAACCTCAGGGTCACAGGATCTGCGAGAGCGCACGCATTGCGACGCGGCGCGTTGGTCGCATGCCACCCGCCCGTGGATGGCGGACGCAAGACATGTATGTACATTAGTACAGATGCACGTCGCCAGCCTGCGGTGACACGAAAACCGCAGCCTCCAGCCCGAGATCCGCGCCCGCGTTGTGCCCGTGCCTTACGTCGAGGCCGCGCGCCGCAGCTACACGCCGGGCGCCTCGCGCGCGGCCGCCCGCTGACCGGTCTGGCGAGCGTCCTTCGACACGGGAGGTCTTGACCGTGACCAGACCTGTATGTATATTAGTACATAATGGCGGGTTGGGGAACTTGCCGCGGAGTCGACGTTGACTCTCTCCGCCGCGCAGGAGCTCGGTCGCTGCGCGTTACGTCTGCCTCGCGGCAGGTCCCGCCCGCATTGTTCGCGATGGGAAGGCGCGCATGAGTCGCCCGCACAATGCCCGCGACCCGCACGCCCCGCCGGCGCGCGCGAGGTTCGAGATCCTCCCCTTCGGGGACCTCGACAAACAGGCTGCGCAGATCCCCGGGTCGCTCGCGATCACCGTCACCTGCTCACCCAAGCACGGTCCCGAGCGCTCGATCGCCGTCGCGGCGCGGATGCGCGAGCTCGGCCACATCCCGACCGTCCACATCGCCGCACGGACGGTGCGCGACCGATCGCACCTCGACGAGCTGCTGCGCTCCTGCGCGCAGGCCGGTGTCGAACATTGGTTCGTGATCGGCGGCGACGGCAGCCACCCGGTCGGTCAGTTCGCCTCGGCGGTGGAGCTCCTGCCGCTGGTCGCCGCCCATCCGTTGCGACCGTCGACGCTGGGCATCGCCGGCTATCCCGAGGGGCACCCGCTGATCGATGCGCCAACGCTCGAGCGCGCCTTGGCGGCCAAGAGCGTGCTCGCCGACTACGTGGTCACGCAGCTCTGCTTCGACCCCGACGCGGTGCGCGCCTGGATCATCGCCCAGCGCGAACGTGCCGTCACGCTCCCGATCTGGCTCGGGATGCCCGGTCAGGTCAGCGCGGCACGGCTGCTCGAGGTATCGCTGCGCGTCGGCGTTGGCCCCTCGCTTCGCTTCGTGCGCAAGCAGCGTAACCCGCGCAACCTGTTCGGCCTCTTCGGTGGCCTGCACAGCGCGCGGACAAGGCGGCTGCAGCGCGCGCTGAGCGCGCTCGCCGCCGACCCGCAGCTTGGCGTCGCCGGCCTGCACTACTTCACCTTCAACCAGCTCGCGGCGACCTGGAGCTGGCAGCAGGCGTCGATCGACGCACCGGACCGCACGGTGCGCTCGCACGTGCAGCGCGCGCGGGCCGGCATCTCGCGCGGGGCATGACCATCGACACCGAACCCCGAGCTGACCGCCAGCAAGCCGGGCGGCGTGGTGCGCTCGACACGATGCGCCTGCTGATCAGCTGTCCGGACGGCCCCGGTATCGTCGCGGCGGTCTCCCAATTCCTGTTTCAGCACGGCGCCAATATCGTCCGCCTGGACCAGTACTCGACCGACCCGGACGGCGGCGAGTTCTTCATGCGCGTCGAGTTCGATATCCCGGCGGCGCGCCGCCTTCGGATGGTCGAGCGATTCGGCCAGACGGTCGCCGAGCGCTTCGGCATGCGCTGGCAGCTGTGGCCCGGGGATCAGCGCAAGCGCGTCGCGATCCTCGTCTCGAGGCTCGACCACTGCCTTTCGGACCTGCTCTGGCGCTGGCAGCGCGACGAGCTCGACGCCGACGTCGTCAAGGTCATCTCGAACCACCGGGACCTGCGCGCGGAGGTCGAGCGCTTCGGCCTGCCTTACCACCATGTGCCGGTCACCAGGCAGACCAAGCCCGCTGCCGAGGCGGCGATGCTCGAGCTCCTCGAAGGCCAGTGCGAGCTCGTCGTCCTCGCCCGCTACATGCAGATCCTCTCGGGCGATTTCCTCGCGCGCGTGAACGCGCCCGTGATCAACATCCACCACTCGTTCCTGCCCGCGTTCGCCGGCGCCGCCCCGTACGAGCAGGCCAAGCAGCGTGGCGTCAAGCTGATCGGCGCGACCGCCCATTACGCTACCGAGGAGCTTGACGGCGGACCGATCATCGAGCAGGACGTTGCGCGCGTCAGTCACAGCGATAGCGTCGCCACGCTGATCCGCCGCGGCGCCGACATCGAGCGGACCGTACTGTGGCGAGCGGTGCAAGCACATTGCCAGGATCGCGTCCTGCGCCACGCCAACACGACGATCGTCTTCTAGCCGGGGAGGGCCGCATGGTGCTCGCCGAAGCGGGCGCGCGACTCTATCGCGAGCAGCTCGATCGCCCGCCTTCGCTGGCGGACGGACTGCGCTGCCTCGCGGGGACGCGCGAGCCGTTTGCGCTGGTTGGCGCCTGGGCGGGTGGCGGGGCGCTGCTCGGCTGCGCCCCAGTGCGCACGGCGGGCGCCGACGAGGATCCTTTCGAGCTGCTGGCGAGCGCCGATGCGGGGACCGGCGCCGGGATCGGGGTCGGCGGCGGCTGGATCGGCTACCTCGGCTACGAGCTGCGCACGCGCATCGAGCGCCTGCAAGCCTCGCCGCCGCGCAGCAGCGCGCTGCCGCCGTTCGCGCTCGCCTACTACGACCACGTGATCCGCGCCGACGCGGCCGGCGCGTGGTGGTTCGAGGCACTGTGGTCGGCCGAGCGCGCGGCCGCGCTCGCTGAGCGGCTCGCGTGGTGGCGGGCGAGGATCGCGAGCCCCCCGCCCCCGAGCCGGCGCGTACGAGCGGTTGGCGTCTGTCCCCGAGCCCCGCCGCGCACGCCGAGCTCGTCGCGGCCTGCCGTGAGCGGATCCACGCCGGCGACCTCTACCAGGCGAACGTCTGTGGTGAGCTCGAGGGCCGCTTCGAAGGCTCCGCGCTCGAACTCTTCGTTCGCGGCGTCAGCGCCATCGCCCCCGACCGCGCTGCCTACCTCGCCGGGCCTTGGGGCGCGGTCGCGAGCCTTTCGCCGGAGCTGTTCCTCGAGCGCCACGGCCGCGAGGTCCGTACGGCGCCGATCAAGGGCACGCGCCCGCGAGCCCGCGATCCGCGGCTGGCGCGCGCGCAGCGCCTCGAGCTCGCGGGCTCCGAGAAGGATCGCGCGGAGAACGTGATGATCGTCGACCTGATGCGCAACGATCTCGGGCGCGTCTGCGAACCCGGCTCGATCGCGGTTCGAGCGCTCGCAACGGTGGAGCCCCACGCCGGCGTCTGGCACATGGTCTCGGAGGTGCGCGGGACGCTTCGTCCCGAGCTGGATGATTGCGCGACTGCTCGCGGCGACCTTTCCACCGGGCTCTGTGACCGGCGCGCCGAAGCTCGCCGCAATGAACGTGATCTCAGAGCTCGAGTCGCGCGCCCGCGGCATCTACACCGGTGCGATCGGGTTCGCGAGCCCGGTTGGCGGACTGGAGCTGAACGTCGCGATCCGCACTTTCGAGGTCGCGGACGGGCGGATTCGCCTTGGCGTCGGGGGCGGCGTCGTCGCCGATTCGCAGGCGCAGTCCGAGACCGCCGAGCTGGCGGTGAAGGCAACCCCGCTGTTGGCGGCGATCGGCGCCGTCTTCGAGCCGGACGTATGCGCGGGTCCGCCGGCGCCCCGCGTGCGCCGCCTCGGCCCGCTCCCGCTACCCCGCCCGGACCCCGCGCGCGGGCTGTTCGAGACGATGCTCGTGCGCGACGGACGCGCAGTGGCACTCGATGCGCACCTCGCGCGGCTGCGCGCGAGCGCGAGCTCCCTCTATCGCACCGCGCTGCCGGGTCAGCTCGAATCGCGCGTCGCGCAGTCAGCGGCGCTCGCGCGCCTTCCCTCGCGCCTGCGGCTGAGCGCGCTGGCCGACCCGGACGGCGTGATCGAAGTGTCGATCGAGCTGGCACCCCTCTCCCCCGCGCCCCCGGCGCAGCTGCACACCTGGACACTGCCCGGCGGTCTCGGCGCGCACAAGTGGAGCGACCGGCGCCTGCTTTCGGAGCTCGAGCGCCACTCGCGCCCGGCGATCCCGCTACTCGTCGACGCCGACGGCTTCGTCCTCGAGACGAGTCGCCACAACGTCTTCGCGCTCGGCCGCGACGGTGTGTTGCGCACGCCTGTGGCCGACGGGCGCATCCTTGCCGGGCTCGCGCGCACGAGGCTGCTGACCGGGGGTGAGCGCGAGGCGATCGAAACGCCCTTGCGCGTCGCCGACCTGCCACGCGCGGCTGCGGTCATCCTCACGAACGCGCTGCGCACGACTAACGCCGTCGCGCTCGACGGCGTTCCGCTGCCGCAGGAGGGCTCAGGCGCGGACGCTGATCACATGCGCTTGGGTGAACTCGAGCAAGCCCTCGCGGCCGAGCTCTCGCCCGACGATCTTCATCGCGCTCTGAACCTTGAAACAACTAACCCTGGGGTGGGGTAGAAACCACCCCCAACCCCGGAGGAATTTGCCTCTAGCCTCGACGACTATGCAAACACATCAGCCACACCAGACACCGAGCATCGCAAGCCTCCTCGAAAAAGTGGTCGAGCTCGGCGGCTCGGACCTCTCGATCAAGGCCGGTAGCAGGCCGGCAGTCCGCGTCGAGGGCAAGCTTCGCTGGCTCGATGAGACTGCGAGCGAACTGCGGGTCGCCGATACGCGCGCCCTCCTCTACGAGATCCTCCCCGAGAGCCGCATCGCCGAGTTCGAGCGCGAGCACGAAGCCGACTTCGCGTACACGGTCGCCGACGCCGGCACCCGCGCGCTTTCGCGTCAACGCATTCCTTCAGCGCGGCAGCGTTTCGATCGTCTTCCGCCTCGTCCCCGACAACATCCGCTCGCTCGACGAGCTCGGGCTGCCGGACGTTGCCCGCCGACTCGCCGAGGAGGAGCGCGGGATCGTCCTGATCACGGGATCGAGCGGCGCCGGCAAGTCGACGACGCTCGCGGCGATGATCGAGCACATCAATCAAGACACGCTTCAAGCACATCGTCACGATCGAGGACCCGATCGAGTTCGTGTACCGCGACAAGTGCTCGATCATCGAGCAGCGTGAGATCGGCTCCGACACTGCGTCGTTCGAAGGCGCGCTGCGCCGCGTGCTGCGCCAGGACCCGGACGTGATCCTGATCGGCGAGATGCGCGACGAAGCGACCGTGCGCACCGCGCTCGCGGCGGCAGAGACTGGGCCACCTCGTGCTCTCGACACTGCATACCCTGGACGCGCCGGAGTCGATCAACCGCATTCTCGACTTCTTCCCCGCAGCCCAGCATGAGCAAGCCCGCGCGATGCTCGCCGCAACGCTCAAGGGCATCATCTCTCAGCGGCTCGTTCCTCGCGCCGACGGCAGCGGGCGGACCGCGATCGCCGAGGTCCTGACGATGACGGGCCGCGTCAACGACCTGATCCGCCACCCGCAGAAGGACAGCCGTCTCGGCGAAGTGATGGCCGAGGGCGCCTACTACGGAATGCAGACCTTCGACCAGGCGCTGTATTCCGCGGTCCAGTCGGGCGAGGTCGCGCTCGCCGACGCGCACCGTTTCGCGACGCAGTCGCACGACCTGCATCTGCGCCTCGCAACGCACACGAACGGCGAGCCAAGGGCATCGGCCGTCCCGGCGTGAACCACAGCTCGCGGTTGCAGTCGCGGCCGCGAGCTGTCAAGCGCGACCCGTCGCCGGCGTAGCCGGCCATAAACAACACCATCACCCTGCGGCCCGTCGCGCCGGCCCGGCATGATGGCGGTGCATGGCGAGGCCGCGAGAGGAGCAGCGCGCCCGCAAGGCGACGAAGGCGACCGTGAGGGCGGTCGGCGCGGCGGCGGCGTTCGCGCGCGGCCAGCTCGTCGAGCGCGTCGGCGGCCCGGCGCGCGCACGGGTGATCACGCTGTTCGCCTGCGTGCTCGCGCTCAGCACGGCGGACGCCTCGACGATCGGCGCCGTCGCGCCGCAGCTCGAGGCGCGTCTGGCACATCGGCGACGCCCATCTCGCGCTGCTGAGCACCGTGACGCTGCTCGTCGGCGCGGTCTTCGTGATCCCGGTCGGCTTGCTCGTCGACCGCGTCAAGCGCTATGCCGCTGCTCTCGGCGAGCATCGTGCTGTGGAGCGTTGCTTCGCTCGCGAGCGCGTTCTCGCCCGACTACGGGACGCTGCTGCTGACGCGCCTCGCGCTTGGCGCCGTGACCGCGACCGCGGGCCCGGCGATCGCTTCGCTGACCGGCGACTTCTTCCCGGCCAAGGAGCGCGGGCGCGTCTACT
Source organism: uncultured Solirubrobacterales bacterium (assembly GCA_963773395.1). GTDB lineage: Bacteria > Actinomycetota > Thermoleophilia > Solirubrobacterales > Solirubrobacteraceae > Palsa-513. Next base: position 836,818 of record CAVZAY010000002.1, read on the forward strand.
CCTACATCCTCGCCGGCGAGGTCGCGGGCACCGCGCTCGGGTTCATCGTCTCCGGCACGGTCTCGAGCCTGATCTCCTGGCGCGCCGCGTTCGTGCTTGCTCGCGATTCCCGGCTTGTTCCTCGCACGCGCGCTGTGGCAGACGGTTCCCGAGCCATTGCGCGGCGGCCAGAGCTACCTCGAGCCGGGGGTACAGGATCTCCACGAGGCGATGGCCGCAATGCGCGAACGCGCGGCCGAGCCGGTCGCCCCAGAGGATGCGCCGACGCGCGTCGAGGAGATCGCCCACCAAGCGGTGCGCCGTCGCGGCGTCAGCGCCGACCCGCGCCTGGTCCTGCGCGAGGACCCGGACCAGGATGCCGATCGGGCGCGCCGATCCGCTACGTCCTCGCAGATCCCGAGCAACGTGATGATGATCCTCGGCTCCTCGCTCGGCTACTTCTACTTCGCCGGCCTGTCGACCTTTGCCGTGCAGTTCGTTGTCGGCCACTACCACGAGCGGCCAGGTGACGGCTGAGCTCGTGCTCGTGCTGCTCGTGGTGGGCGCGATCGCCGGCACGCTCGATCGCCGGCCGCTTGAGCGACTCGCTCGTCCGCCGCGGCTTCGTCGAGGCGCGCGTGCTGATCCCGGCCGTCTGTTACCTCGGCGCGGTCGCACTGCTGCTCCCGGGGATCATCACCCACAGCCTTTGGAGCGCATCTGGTTCGACGTCGGCGGCGCGGCGCTGCTCTCGGCCGCAAACCCGCCGTTCAACGCGGCGCGCCTGGACATCATGCCCTCGCGCCTGTGGGGGCGTGCCGAGTCGGTCCGCACCGTGCTGCGCTCCGTCTTCCAGGCGATATCCCCGCTGATCTTCGCCGGGATCGCCGACATCTTCGTCGGCATCACGCCGGCGCAGGGCGTCCGGCTCGCATCTCCCGAAGAGCAAAGCCGATGCCTATCACGTCGCCACCGGCCTCGAGTGGAGCTTCCTGATCCTGCTCGCCACGCTCGCGGCCGCGGGCATCTTCCTCGCCCGCGCACGCCACACCTACCCGGTCGACGTCGCAACCGCCGCAGCCTCACAGGCCTAGCGGCCCTGCGAGGTCACGCGAGCGCACGGTATGTGCCTCGCGTGGCAAGCCAAGCGAGGATGACGGCCCAGCAAGACTACGGCCCGTCGCCCTGCCCCCAAGGCCGTCACCACAGCTCAGTCTGGCGGCGGCTCGTAATCCTCGAATCGGCCGGTCGAACAGGCCGCGCACCGCGTCGTCGAGCGTGATCAGCGCGGCAAGCTCCTCGACCGCTTGGCGCAGGTCATCGGTGAGTGGCCCGGGGCGGCGCTCCTCGAAGAACGCGAGCAGCCGGCGGTAGTACCAAAGCTGCTCGACCGCGGTCTTCTCGGAGATCCGTTCCCAAAGCGCATGCCCTTCGCGCCGGTAGTCACGCACGAGCGAACGAGCGTTGTGCACCTTGTCGGCGAGCGAAACGCGCAGGATCCCTTCATCGGCGAGCGGTAGGTGCGCGAGGTAGCGCCGTTTACGCGTCAGCCACGGCTCCTCGGACTTGCCGCATTCGACGGTGTCCGAACATGCTTCGACGATCACCGCGACGCGTTCGCCGAAGCGCTCTTCGATCAGGCCGAGCATCGGCCGCCCGGCGCCGTCCTCGACCGCGTCGTGCAAAAGCGCAGCGATCGCCTCCTCCTCGTCCCCACCGTCCTCGAGCACGAGCCCGCAGACGACGAGCAGGTGTGCGACGAACGGCATCTCCGTGCCGCGCCGGCACTGGTCGCCGTGCAGCTCGTTCGCGAGCTCGAGCGCTTCGAGAAAGCGGATTCCCAGGACGGGCGGCTGTCCCGTCATAGACCTCACGCCGCGATGATCGTTCGTGCGAGGCGCCTGCGCATCCGCTGTTCCCCACAGCTCGATGTTGGGCGCATGCCGGGGTTCGTGCCCGCGCGCGTCAAGCCGCCGGGCCTGTCGCCAGTGTGATCGTCGCGCTGCGGCCAAGGCCCTGCGGGGTGATCCATCCGATCGTGACGCGCTGTCCCGGGTGGTAGGGCACGAGCGCCTTTGTCAGTGCGGTCGCCGATCCGATCGTCTTGTCTCCCGAGCTCGACGATCAGATCGCCGCCGCGGATGCCGGCGTTGGCCGCCGGATCCCGGCGATCACGCTCTGGATCGGCGCGCCGGACAAGCTGCTGGGCCCGGACTGATCCCCACGCCGATGAAGGCGGTTAGCCCGATGTGAATCGTCCCGCTCGCTCGGCGGTCCACGATCTGCCGCGTGACCTGCTCGACGGAGTCGATCTCGAGCGCAAAGCCGAGACCTTCGCCGCTCGAGAACTGGTAGCTCTGCGAGGCGGCGGTATCCATCCCGACGACGCGGCCGGACTGGTCGATCATCGGCCCGCCGGAGTCGCCCGGTTCGAAGATCGCCGCGGATCTCGATCAGCCGGCTCAGGCTTTCGCCGGTGCCGTCGAGATCGTCCTCGACCTGTATCGCCTGGTCGCTGCGAGCACGACACCCGCTCGCGCCGCGGCGTGCCGCCAAGGCCGCCGGCGTTGCCGATCGTGACCACGTGGCTTCCCGGCGCCGATGCCGGTGGAAGACCCCGAGCGAGACCGTAGGGAGCCCGGTGGCCCCCTCCAGCTGGAGCACGGCGATGTCCCCCTGCTCGTCGTAGCCGATGACGCTCGCGTCGTAGTTGCGCCCGGTCGCCACGACGGTCGCCTGGATCCTCGTCGCCCCCTGGATCACGTGATTGTTCGTGAGGATCTCCCCGTTCGGCGTGAGGACCATGCCGGTCCCGGCGGCCAGATCGCCCGCGTCACCGAGCACGGTGTTGATGTCCACGAGGTCGTCCTGGACGCGTGTCACGACCGCACCGCCGACGGCTGCGCCGGCAGTCCCGGGGGTGGTCGAGAAGACGCCTGCGATCGCCGCCGCCGCGGCCACGAACGCGACAGCCGCGAGGAACGTGCCCGCCATCAGGACGACGATGCTGCGCGTCTCGTGTGGCGGCAGGACAGGGTTCGGGTGCGCTCACGGGTGCATTGTGCCCGGTCGCGGCCGCGCTACCCTCGAATCATGCTCGCGAAGGCAATCGTGCTCGCTACTGCCGACGCTCGCCGGCTCGGCCGCGAGCGCTGCCGGTACGACCACCGTTCCGGTGATCCACTGCCCCACGACTTACGGTGTCTCGCAACCGCCACCGCGCCTACCGGGGCGGCTCTCGGTCAGTGCCGGCGCAAGAGCGGTCGCCGGGCTCGATGCCTACTCCGAATGGCGCCCTGTTCTTGCTCGCGCCAGCCGGCATGCGTTGTCATGCGGTCGTCACCGCAGATGGCGGCGCGAGCATCGTGATCACGGCCGGCAGCACGACACACGTCCGCGAGCCGGCCGTGACCGCCTATTTCGCCGACACGCCCGGCAGCGCGGGCTCGCTCGCGTGCCCGCTGGTTCCGAGCGCGGCACAGCAGCTCTCGGGCCAGCCCTGTCCCCGCTCCAAGCCTGCGGGCGAGTCCACGTAATCGGCCGGCCAGGGAACGCTCTACTTCAACGACCCGCCGCACGTTCACGGCGACGGCGCCCCTTCGGGCGGCGCCGATCCCGCACACGGCGCGATCGAGTTCGTTGCGGCGACGAGAGGGGCTGAACGGCTATGGCGTTCGTCGCGACGTGCACGTTGCCGGCACGCCAGCATGCGCGCTGCGCGACGATCCTCAGCGACGCACTGACGCGGATCCCGGCGAACATCTAGCGGGCGCTGACTCGCCGAGGCTACGTGCCCGGGAGCTTCACTACCGGCGACGGGGCCGCCAGCGAGACCGCCTGGTTGTAGTCGCTCAGGAAGATGTGTCCGCCGGCTTTCGTCATCAGCTCGAGCGGATACGCGGTACCGCTAGTCGCGACGTACAGGGCGTTGCCTCCCTGGGTCACGGCGATCGCATTCTGGCCATTGATCGTCGTCTGCTTGCCCTTCGTAAGGTTGTGGTCCCGGTCGCCTGCGCTAGCAGCCTGCCGACGACCGCGTGAAGGTTGAGCAGGCCGGCAAACGAGCTCGCGCCGGTAGTCGCCGTCGATACCTCGAGCCACTTGCCCGCCACGAGGGCGCCGAGGGAGCCGGCGTAGTGCTGCCAGAACGCGGCGCCGGCCTTGAGGTAGAGCTTGGCGCCGACGGTCACAACATGCACCGAGTGGCCGGCGAGTGTCATCGTGCCGCGCGCTCCCTTGCCGGAGACGATCGACATGTCGATCGCAATCGTTTGGCCGCCGCTGTGCACCGTGCCGGAGACGTGTACAGTCCTGGCGTTGTTCAGCGCCTTTCCGGCCGTGACGGCGATCGACGCCGCCGGCTTGCCGGCGATGCCGTTGCCGGACGAGCTGCCGCCGCAGGCCGCGACCGCGATGGCGACAACACAGCCACGCAAACGCTCGCGAGCGAGCGGCGCAGCCTGCGGTGCGTTTGCCCGAATGTCATCGCGCCACACAAGCTAGTCGGTCTCGGCTGCTCAGTGCCGCGACGCGGGTGCTCCATGCAACCCGCCTGCGGCGGCAGGGCGCTCTGCCCAAGCCGCGCTGATCGTGTTGACGGCGGCGGTCGTGATTCCATCGATGAACGCCTGCGTATCGTTGACGTTCGGCAGCGCCTCATCCGGGAATCGGGACCTCGAGGAACTCGCACAGCGGCGCCCAGCCGTCCTGCGGCTTCCAGACGAGCAGCCGCTCGGGCGGGATGTCGCGCTCGACCCGCGCATTCCAGGCTTCGAACAGGGCCGCAAAGCTTGCGTCGTCGAAAGTGTCGCCCGCTAGCGCTCCGTCGTCATCCCAGAGCATCGCCGTCATGATCCTCAGGTAGCGATCCCAGAGCGGATCGAGGTGCTGGCGCGCGCGACAAAGATTGTTCATCAGCGACCCGCCGAAGTAGACCGCCCAGACGGTGTCGCGCATGCTGCGTACCCAGCTCTCCGGGTCGCGCACGCTCAGCACCACTTTCGCGTCAGGGTAGTGCTCGGCCAGCTCGCGGTAGTAGCGCGCCGCGGGGAAGTCACAGCACGAGCGCGCGCCGCCCATGATCTCCTCCCAATCCGGCTCGCCCGCCACGACGCGCTCCCACATCGGCAGCTGACCTTCGAGATCGCCGAGCAGATCGCGCATGTGCTGGCAGGGTGCGAACCCAAGCCGCTCGAACGCCAGGAGTGTTGTCGTGGTCGCCGTCCGGGGAAGACCTGCGCCGATTACATCCATCGTCACTCCTCTGGTCGCTCGTCGCCCCTAACGTAACATCAGCCGGCGTGGCACGCTCGGCGGCCACCCGCCACAAGCAGCTGGCGCTGGCGGCCGCAATCATCGGGTCAGGCGTCGGCATGCTCGATTCCTCGATCGTCAACGTCGCGCTGCCGACGATCCAGCGCGACCTCGGCGGCGGTCTGGCAGCCCAGCAGTGGGTCGTCAACGCTTACCTGTTGACGCTTGGCTCGCTGATCCTCGTCGGCGGATCGCTCGAGGATGTCTTCGGCGCGCGGCGCGTCTTCTCGCTCGGCGTCGGCGGCTTCGGCGCGGTATCGAGTCCTTTGCGGCCTTGCGCCGTCGATCGCTGCGCTCGTCGCGTTCCGGGCGCTCCAGGGCGTCGCCGGCGCGCTGCTGGTCCCCTCCTCGCTGGCGCTGATCGTCGCCGTCTTCCCCGAGCCCGAGCGCGGACGCGCAGTCGGAACGTGGACGGCCTTCACCACGGTTGCGATCGTGATTGCGCCACTGCTCGGTGGAGGCCTGCTCGCGGTCGGCTCTTGGCGGCTGATCTTCTTCGTGAACGTGCCGTTGGTCGTGCTCTGCATCGCGCTGATCCGCGCGGCCGTGGCGCCAACCGACGTGGAGCGCCTGCCGCGGCGGCGTGATCGACATTCCGGGCGCGCTGGCCTGCGTGCTCGGTTTGGGCGGCGTCGTCTTCGCATTGATCGAACAACCGCGCCTCGGCTGGTCAAGCGCAGGCGTGATTGTCCCCCTGGTGGCCGGGGTCGCGTCGCTCGCTGCGTTCGTTCAACTCGAGCGTCGCGGTCGCGACCCGATGCTCCCGTCGGCATTGTTTGCTCGCCCGAACTTCAGCGCGGCGAACGCCGAGACGCTCGTCGTCTACGCGGGCCTCAGCGTGCTGGTCTTCTTCCTCACCCTGTACCTCCAGCAGGTCGCCGGATACGCGCCGATCGCGAGTGGGCTGGCACTGCTGCCGGTCACCTTCCTGATGTTCTTCGGTTCGCGCAGCGGTTGGCGCGCTGTCGGCGAAGTACGGAGCACGTATCTTCATGACCGTCGGGCCACTCACGGGCGCGGTCGGACTGGTACTGCTGTTGCGCGTCGGTGCGAGCGCGAGCTATCTGCCCGACGTGCTGCCCGCGATCGTCGTCTTCGGCATCGGTCTGACGCTGACCGTTGCACCGCTCACGGCAACGGTGCTGGACAGCGTTTCGCCCTCGGAGGCTGGTATCGCGTCCGCGGTCAACAACGCCGTCGCCCGCGTCGCGGGACTGGTCGCGACGGCCGCCGCCGGAAGCGTCCTCGCCGCGCGCTTCGCCGGTTCGCTCCAGGCGCGCCTGCTCGGGGTGGCGCTGAACGGTCCGGCTCGGGCAAAGCGGTGATCGCAGCCGAGCACCTCACGCTGGGCCGGCCGCCGCTGCACGGCCTCAGTGCCCCAACCGCTCGCGCTATCAGCCATGCAGCAACGCTCGCGTCCGTCGCCACGTTTCATTTCGCGATGCTGATCGCCGCCTGCTTACTCGCGCTCGGCGGTGTCGTGGGTGCTGCCGCGATCCGGTCTCCCGGCGCCTCGCGCTCAGCCCGGCGCGACCGCGGTAGTGAAGGCGTCGAGCAGCGAGTCGGGATGCACGAGGTCCACCCCGACGGGTAGGTACAGGTAGCCGTTGGCACCGCTGCGCCGGTGTAGATGGCCGTACTGCCAGACGATCTTCTTCGTCTGACGGTCGATCACGATCACACGGCTGTCGTCGTCGTCACTGACCAGCACGTCGCCGTTGGGAAGCACGATCGCCATCGACGGGTCAAACAGCTCGCGCTGGCCGAGCTTCGGCGCGTAGTGCCAAATCAGCTTGCCGCGAGTGCTGAAGATCTCGACGCCGCCCGGGCCTTGTGTGATCGACCGCGACGAGGTCGCCCTGCGGCGTCATGTTCGTGGCGAAGGGCCGCTTGAAGCCGGGCACGGCGAACGTCGCCTTCAGCTTGCCGGTCGCATCGAGCAGGTCAACCGCGCCCGAAAGCTCGGTGATCACGAGCCCGCCTCCCCGCAGCGGGAAGGCGCTCACCGGATCGTCGTAATGGTGCGGCGGGTTGTGCACGCAATGACCGACGTGCCCGAGGTTGTGCGCGTGGAAGTGGGATGGTGGGTGCAGGACCGACACGCGGCAGTTGCGGATGTCGGCGGCGACGATCGTGCCGTCGGAAAGCGTGATCGCAGTGCCCGGGTCGTGCAGGTAATTGGACGGCGAGCCGGGGTGGTTGTAGTGGCCGTAGCGGTACAAGACCTTGCGCTTGGCGACGCCCAGCTGCTCGACGATCGAGTGGCTCTCCTCCGAGATCGTGATCGAGTCGCCGGCGGCATCGAAGAACGCGTAGTCGGGGTTGAACTGCGAGCCGTAGATCGACTTCACGCCGTAGTTCCAGACGATCTGGCCCTGTGGCGAGACGACGAGCAGCCGGCGTGCGCCCCAGTCGGCGATCAGCACGTTTGCGGGCAGCACCGACGGATCAGAGCCCTTCATCAGGTACGAAGCGCCATGGCCGGGCGAGGTCGGCAGGATCGCGGCTGACTTCACTGGCGGCTTCGGTTTCGGTTTGCTGCCACCGCCGCCCACCTCGTCGATGATCAGGAGCACGGCAAGCGCCGCTACCGCGACCAGTATCAGCAGGCGGATCCGCCCGTTGCGCCGATGGCGGCGGTGGGCTGCGGCGCGCCGCGCTTGGATCTCCTCGTCCGAGCGCTCGAAGCCACTCGGCAAGACGTCTGTCGCCTGCTCGGCAAGCTGTTCCTCGAAGGTGATCGGGTCGCCGTGTTCGTCGAAGCGCCGCGGCTGCCAGTCGTCTTCCTCGCTCGGTAGCTCGACCCCTTGCACTGGCTCGATGCCGTCTAGCGTGTCGCCGCCTTCGTCCTCGCCAGCCTCGCGGCTGGGCGCCGGGAGCGTGTCCTCAGCCTCGTGCTCGTGCTCGGCCTCGTGCTCGTGCTCGTGCTCGTGCTCGTGCTCGGCGTCGGCCTCGCGCTCGGGCGCTTCGTGCTCGCCTTCCTCACCGCCGCTCGCCTCAGGCTCCGAGTCGGCGCCGAATGGAGTCCAGCCGCCCGTACGACGCCCCTCCTCACGCGCGCGCTTGTACTCCTCGAAGGACGGGATGCTCTCTCCCGCCGCCGCCTCGGATTCCTCGTCCCCGGGCACGACCTCGTGCGGCCCGGTCGGCGGGAGCTCCTCGGGAGGGCCGCCGCCCTCGCGATCGTCGTCGTCAGACATCTCAGCCCGTCCGGCCTGCCACCGTGAGCATCCCCACGGCGTTCGTCGTCTGGTTACCGCTCAGCCCGCCGGCCACGAAGATCGCGTTCCCGACGCGCACGGCAGCGGCTTCGGCGCGTGTTCCGTCGCCGAGCGTGCCGGCATTGGCGACACGGCGTGCGATGGGATCGATCGAGTAGATAGTGTCGACCGGCGCCGGGACCAGGTTGCTCGCTGTCCCACCCGGCGTCGCTCCTCCGATTACATACGCGAGCTTACCCATGCTTGCCCCGGAAGCGGCGTAGATGCCCGTTGGGAGGCGCGTCTTCAGCGTGGTCAACGTCTGCGTCGCCGGATCGAAGACATAGATCGCCGTGCTTGCCCTGTTGTTGGCGAGCAGGCCGCCGGCGATCACGACCATTCTGTCGACCGCCGCGACCGCCGGGTAGAGCAGAGCCACCGGCAGCGTCCGCACGACTGTCGCGTTGCCACCGGGACGCCAGCTGATGATCGTGTTGAGCGGCGCTCGGCCATTGTCGCCACCGACGATGTAGGCGGTCGAGCCGACGACGGCGGCAGCGCAGCCATAGTTGTCACTCGGCAGGTGGGCGATCTCGGTCACCGCCCCGCCGCTCGCCGGGTCGTAGCTGAGGATGCCGAGCTCCGGCACGGGCTTGGTTCGGCTGCCGCTCGCGCCGCCGAAGATGTATTCATGACTGCCGATCGTGACGGCGGCCGCGGCGAACAGCGAGACGGGAAGGGTGCCGACGATCTGCGTGCTGTGCGCGGTGATCGTGCCGATGCCGGAGGTCCCGACATCCGAGCTGGCGAGGCCGCCGAGCAGCGAGAAAGCGGTCGTGCTGCCCGGTATCGGCGCGGCCGCGCTCGCGCGTGCGGGCTCGGCCAGCGAGGCGACGCGGGTGTATGTGAGCGGCGCGGAACTCTGACGGCAGTGAGGTCGACCCGCTCGACGCATGACTGGTTGGGCGGAGCCTTGGGACCGCCACCACCGGATGTTGCTATGACAACGATTATCAGCACGATGAGGAGCAGCGCGCTGGCTGCGAGGTTGCGTCGACGCCGCCGGTAGACCGCGGCTTGGTTCCACATATGTGACCGCGCAGTGTCCCTGATCGAACGGCGGAGCGGAAGCGGCCATGAGGCGCTGAATGCTCGCTTGCGTACCGCTCCCGACCATGCGAACATACGTTCGCATGGTCGGCTGCCTCCTGATCCCTCGTTTCGAGCTGACTGTAGCGATTGGCGGCGCTGCAGGAATCGCTGGAAGGCGGCTCGCAATCGCCCCCCAGACCAGCTCCGCCCCGATCGGCGAAGTCTCCGGAGCAGCCGAGGCCTTCAGCGTACGCAGGGGCATGGCGCTCGGCGAAGCGCTCGCTCGCTGCCCGGATCTCGAGCTCGTGAGCGCCGATCCGCTCGCCGTTGCCGGCGCTTGGGAGCAGACGCTACGCACGCTCGAGCAGGTTGGCGCAGCCGTCGAGTCAGCGCATCCGGGAACGGCCTATTTTGCGCTCGACGGGCTGCGCGGGATCCACGGTGGCAGCGACGAACTCGTGCTCGCAGCCGCTCGGCGCTCGCTCGACCGGCCGGGCAAGCTCGCCGCGGCACCCACGCGCTTCTGCGCGCTCTCCGCGGCGCGCGCCGCGCGCGCTCGCCGCGCGCTGATCGTTCGCTCGAGCGCCCGCGAATACCTGGCCGGGACGCCCGTCGCGCTGCTGGAAGCGCGCGAGCAAACGGCACCGCTCGTCGTCACGCTCGAGCGACTTGGGATCGCAACGCTCGGCCAGCTGGCAGCGCTCTCGCGCGCCTCTGTTGCCGACCGCTTCGGAGTCCGCGGCATCGAAGCGCACCGCCTCGCCAGCGGCGAGGATGACCCGCCCCGGCCACGCCTGGTCACGGAGCCGCTGCGCGAGCGTTTCGAGCTGCCCGAGAGTGCGAGTGGGCCCGCGCTGGCCCACGCTCTCGGGGTATTGATCGACCGCCTGCTTGCGCACCCCGAGCGTCGTGGGCGCACGCTGCGCGCGGCAATGCTCAGCGCCCGGCTGTCCGGGGGCGGCAGCTGGCAGACCTCGGTCACCTTCCGCGAGCCCCTGGCAGACCCCGTGCGGATGCGCCTCGCGCTCACGCCTCGACTCGCACTCCTGCCGGCGCCGGCCGAGGAGATCGAGCTCTACGTCGAGCGCTTCGGTGCGTCTTGCGGCGACCAGTACGCGCTCTTCGACAGGCCCGCCCAACGTCGCCGTGCGCGCTTACGCGAAGCGATCGGGCAGCTGCGCATCGCAGCCGGCGCCGACGGCGCTTTGCGCGTCTGCTGGGCGGAGGTTGCTTCGCGCGTCCCGGAACGCCGCGCGATCCTGACGCCATACGATCTATGAGCGCTCCGCGTCGCTTTGCCACCGCGCGCGCAGCGCGCGTGCGGGCGACCACCGCCGGCCGTCCGCTCGCCGTCGACGGTGAGCCGGTCGCACACGTGCGCGAATCGTGGCTTGTCGAGGATCGCTGGTGGACCGAGCAGCCCCTTCGCCGCCGCTACTGGGAGATCGTCGGCGAGTCCGGGCGCAATCTCGTCGTCTACCACGACCTCGCCAGCGGCGGCTGGCTGCGCCAGCGGTGAGCCGCCCGGCATTGGACCCATGTACACCGAGCTTCACTGTCATTCCGCCTACTCGTTCCTCGACGGTGCCTCGCTGCCGGAGGAGCTCGTCGCCGCCGCGCTCGAGCTCGGCTACAGCGCGCTCGCGCTGACAGACCACGACGGCGTCTACGGTTCGATGGAGTTCGCCCAGGCCGCGCGCGGGCTCGGCCTGCACGCGATCCACGGCGCCGAGGTGAGCCTCGACGACGGCCGTCACCTGACGCTGCTCGTCGCCGCAGAGCGCGGCTGGCGCAACCTCTGCCGCCTGCTCACGAAGGCCCACGCGCAGACGAGGATCCGTCCGCGCGATCCCACCCCACCCCTAGTCGGGCTCGCCACGGTCTGCGAGCACGCGGATGGACTCGTCTGCTTGAGCGGCTGCGCCGAGCGCGGCATCCACGACCTCGCGGGCTTGCGTCTGCTCTGCGAAGCATTCGGCGGTGATCGGCTCTACGTCGAGCTCCAGCGCCCCTTCCTGGCCGATGACAGATCGCGCAACGCGATGCTCGCCGGCCGCGCGCGCCAGCTCGGCCTGCGCTGCGTCGCGACCGGCAACGTCCACGCCCATGCCTCCTCGCGTGTACCGCTCCAGGACGCCTTCGTCGCGCTGCGCCACCATCAGACGCTCGAATCGAGCGAGCCGCTGCGCCGGCCGAACTCGAGCCACGTGCTCGCATCACCGCAGGCGATGGCGGCGCGCTTCGCCGACCATCTCGAGGCGGTCGAGCAGACCGCCGCGCTGGCCGAGCAGCTCCAGTTCGATCTCACGAGCGACCTCGGCTACCGCTACCCGGGGGTCGAGGATGAGACGGCCGGCCGGCGCCTGGCCGAGCTGTGCGATGTGCGCCTGCATGAGCGCTACGCGGCCGGCGCGCTGGGCGAGGCGCGCGCCCGACTCGACGAGGAGCTGCGTGTGATCGAGGCCCTGCAGCTCCCCGGCTTCTTCTTGCTCCATCACGAGATCCTCGAGCTCTCGCGCGAGGTTGCGGCCGAGATCCGCGGGCCTGACTCGGCGCGCGCGCTGCTGCCGCCGGGACGCGGCCGCGGCTCCTCCGTCTCCTCGATCGTCTGCTATTTGACCGGCCTTTCGCACATCGACCCGCTCGCGAGCGGCCTCGCGATGGGGCGCTTCCTCAACCCCGAGCTCACCTCGCTGCCGGACATCGACCTCGACTTCCCGCGCGACATCCGCGAGCAGCTGATCCGTCGCGTCCACGACCGTTACGGCCGCGATCGCGCGGCGCTCGTCGCGACCTTCCCGAGCTACCGGGCGCGTGGTGCGATCCGCGAGCTCGGCAAGGCGCTCGGCCTACCGCCCGGCGAGATCGAGCGCGCGGCGCGCCGTGCTGCGGACAGCTATGGCCGCAACATCGACAGCGCGCTCGGCCCCCCGTACGGGGGCAGGCGAGCATCGTGAAAGTGGACGCTGGGCCTGGCTCGAGCGGCTCGCCAGCGAGGCGCTCGGCTTGCCGCGCCACATCTCCCAGCACCCGGGAGGGATGATCGTCGCGACGCGTCCGTTGATCGACTGCTGCCCGGTCGTCCCGGCGGCGATGGCAGGACGCCAGCTCGTGCAGTGGGACAAGGACTCATGCGCCGACGCGGGGTTCCTCAAGATCGACCTGCTCGGCCTCGGGATGCTCTCCGCGGTCGAGCGCTGCGTCGAGCTGATCGCGCGAACCCGCGGCGAGCGGATCGACCTCTCGCGGATCCCCTTCGATGACCCCGCCACCTATGCCGCGATCCAGTCGGCGGAGACGACCGGCGTCTTCCAGATCGAGAGCCGCGCGCAGATGCAGTCGTTGCGCCGCACTCGCCCCGCGAACCTCGAGGAGGTCGCGATCCAGGTCGCGATCATCCGTCCCGGGCCGATCCAGGGTGGTGCCGTGAACCCCTACATCGAGCGCCGCCAGCGGCTGCGCGAAGACCCCGCCTACGAGCCACCGTGCCTTCACCCGTCGCTGATCGAGGTGCTGCGCGAGACGCTCGGGACGATCATCTTCCAGGACCAGGTGATCGAGGTCGCGCAGGCGTTCGCCGGCTTCGGGCCCGGCGAAGTCGACGGCCTGCGCCGCGCGATGAGCCGCAAGCGCGCATCGATCGCGATCGAGCGCTACCACGAGCGCTTCATCGCCGGCGCCGCGCGCGCATGTCGGCGCTGGTCGCGAAGTGGCCCAGCGCGTTTGGGAGATGGTCTCGGGCTTCGCCGGCTTCGGCTTCCCGAAGGCGCACAGCGCCGCGTTCGGCCTGCTCGCCTACCAGTCGAGCTGGCTGCGCGTCCACTACGGCCCCGAGTTCCTCTGCGCGCTGCTCAACGAGCAGCCGATGGGCTTCTACCCGCCGGATAGCCTCGCCCACGAGGCACAGCGGCGCGGCATCGAGCTGCGCGCGGTCGAGATCAACGCGTCTCGCGCGGAGTGCACGCTCGAGCCTGACCAAGCGGTGCGCGTCGGCCTCGGCTACGTGCGCGGCGTGCACGCGGACGAGGTCGCCCAGCTTGTCGCGGCGCGCGAGTCGCAGGGTCCGTTCAGCTCGCTCTCCGAGCTGCTCGCGCGCGTCCCGGCAGCCCGACCCTCGCTCGAGCAGCTCGCCTGGTCCGGCGCCTGCGACGCGCTCGCCGGCGGACGGCGCGAAGCGCTCTGGGAGCTCGGCGTCGGTCTCGGCGCGCGTCACACGCCCGGCGGCACCCAGCTCGCGCTAGCGCTCAACGCAGGGCTGTTGCCGGCGCTGCCGCCGCTCGGGCGCTGGGAGCGCCTGCTCGCCAACTACGCGACGAGCGGCATGACGCTCGACGATCACGCGCTCGCGATCCTGCGCCCGCGCCTCGCCCGGCGTCATCATGAGCGCGAGCTCGAGCGTGAGCGCCACGGGTCGGAGGTCGCGGTGGCGGGGATCGTCGTCGCACGCCAGCGCCCCGAGACCGCGAGCGGCGTCGTCTTCATGCTGGTCGAGGACGAGCACGGCACGATCAACCTGATCGTCCCCCCCGCCCTCTACGAGCGCCGGCGCCACATCGTCCGCGCCGAGCCGCTCGTCCTCGCCCGCGGTCGCCTCGAGCGCCCACCGGCCGGCGGCGGAACGATCAACGTGCTCGTGCGCGAGCTGCGCACGCTCGACGACGAGCTGCTCCCCGGACGGGGGGCAGGCCGAACACCCAGCGCAGCTGCATCGCCTGCCCGCGCGCCTGCCCCCCGCAACGGAGGAGCGAGGTCCATTCGCCGGCCCTCGAGCGCGACGCCGCCGGCGACCTGCGCGCGGTCGCACCGCCCGTCCAGAGCTTCGCTTCGGGACGGCGGCGCTAAGTCAGAAGCCGTATTCGATCGGCTGCCGCGCGCGGTCGGACACGAGCAGCAGCAGCGCGAGCAGCACGAAGTTCATCACGACCGACGATCCGCCGTAGGCGACGAACGGAAGCGTCACCCCCGTCAGCGGGATCAGGTCCGTGACGCCGCCGACGATCACGAAGACCTGTAGCGCGACGATGAACGCGAGACCCGTCGCCAAGAGCTTCGAGAACGAGTCGCGCGCGAGCGTCGCGATCTTCAGGCCGCGCGCGACGAACAGCACGTACACGACGAGCAGGCCGGTCGCGCCGAGCAGGCCCGTTTCGTTGGTGATGACCGAGTAGATCATGTCGCTTTGCGGGATCGGCACGAGCGAAGGCGCAAGCGACTGGGCGAAGCCGATGCCGACGATCCCGCCGTCGGCCTGCGAGAAGAGGCCCTGCGCGAGCTGGCCGCTGCCGCCGACCGCGTTGTAGAGGGACGGCTCGAATGGGTGCTCCCAGTCCAGCACGCGGCCGTAGATGTGCGAGACATGCGTTCCCAGGTAATAAGCGCCGGCCGCGAACAGGATGAGCCCCAGGACCGGGAACGAGAGACGTCCTGTCGCGACGTAGAGCAGGGCCAGAAACGCGCCGAAGAACATCAGTGAGGTGCCGATCTCGCGCGTGACGAGCAGCATCGCCATCGCCGAGCCCCAGACGAGCAACAGCGGGCCCGAACTGCTTCATCGGCGGCAGCGTGACGCCGAGGATCCGCTTGCCTGCCGTCACGAGCAGCTGACGGTTGTCGCGCAGGTAGGAGGCGAGAAAGACGACGATCGCGATCTTCGCGAACTCCGATGGCTCGAACGAGAGCGAGCCAATGTGGACACTGAGGTAGGCGCCGTTGACCTGCTGTCCGATCACCGGCAAGCGCGGGAGGAACAGGGCGACGACGCCGGCGATCGCGATCAGGTAGCGGTAGTTCTCGAGCTGCATGTAGCGGCCATCGCGCAGCGCGACGATCGTCACCGTGAAGCAGCACGAGACCGACCGCGAGCCACTCCCCCTGCTGACGGGCGACGCCGGCATAGGCCGGTGCGCCGTTGATGCTGATCGCGTAGAGCTCGACGATGCCGATGCTCGCGAGCACCGCGGCGAGCGGGAACAGGTACGGATCGGCATGCGGCGTCACGCGGCGGATCACGATGTGGGTCGCGAGGCACAGCGCGAGGAACGCGCCACCGTAGGTAAGCGAGGTGCCTGAGACCTTGTTCTGCGTCTGGATGAAGATCGCCGTGAAGCCCGCGGTGACGAGCAGCGCCGATGGGATCAGCCCCAACAGCTCCCGATTGCGTGGTCCCAGCATTTAGTGCGTTCCCGGCGGGGGCCACTCAGCCTCGCACCGCGTCCAGTGCCTCGTTGACAAGCGCATCGGCGCGCGCGTTCTGCTCGCGACGCACGCTACGAATCGACCAGCGCTCGAACCCGCGTAGCGCTGCCCGCGTCTCGCTGAACAGCGGGATCATCGCCGGATGCTTGACTTTGTAGGCGCCGTTGAGCTGCTTTGCGACGAGCTCCGAATCGTTGATCAGCTCGACCTCGGTTGCGCCGAGCGCTTTCGCGCGCCGCAGCGCGAGCAGCACCGCGCGGTACTCCGCGACATTGTTGGTTGCCTCGCCGAGCAACTCCGTCGCCTCGTCGAGCAGCTCACCGGTCTCGCTTGCGATGCTGGCGGCGGCCGCGGCCGGCCCGGGGTTGCCCCGCGCCCCGCCGTCGACGTGGATTACGAGCTTCACGCAGCGTCGGCTGGCAGCTCGCCGCGCAGCGCGGGCAGCTCACCGCAAACGCGCCGGCGGCGCCGGTCGCGCACGATCCGCTTCTCGAGAGCAGGACGGTACGAGCGCTGCCCGCGGCGCTCATGCAAGCGCCGATCGACGATGACCGCGATCTCAGGCTCCTGCGCGTAGTAGCTGCGCAGCTGCTCGAACAGCTCCCCCTCGAGCTCCCGTGGAACGACGCAGTAGTACATCGCGCTCACCTTAGCGCGAGCCTGCCGGACTCGTCGGTGGTCACGTTCGCCGGCGGAAGCTCGCGGCCAAGCTCGTCGAGCTCGTATCCCTGGCCGCTCTGGCGGACAACCCCGTTTTCGAAGTCCACCTCGAACCGGTACCAGCACAGCTCCCACACGACGGAGATCTCCACGACCGGATCGCGCCCGAGCGCGCGCGCATGCACATTGGGCGCTCCCAGCGATTGCAGCACCGCGGCGATGGTCCTAGCGTGCTCGCTTGCGTTGAACATCCCCAGCGCGCGCGCGATCTGCGCGTCCGCGGCACTCGGCACGGCTTGGACGTGATGTGGGAGGTCATCGACGACTGCCGCCTGCGTGCTCGCGGGCTCTGCCGCAACCTCGCTTGCACGCCGCGTCCGCAAGCGCGCAACCAGCGAGCGCGCGCGCTCGACGTGAGCCGCCGGCGCGGCCTCCGCGAGGTGCGTCCCCTCGCGCAGCCATCCCTGCCGGTGCGCGCGTGCCGTGCACAGGTCACAGACTATGTGCACCGTCTGCCCGTCATAGAAGCGGACCGGATACTCCCCCCGCAACAGGCTGCGCTGACAGATGTCGCACGCCACGGGCTCCCAGCGCAACTTCAACTCACGCGTCGCCACTACCCCAGCCTATCTCGAAAAATCGTGGCTGCCAGCGCAGTCAAGCGCACGACGCCGGTGCGGCCGGCCGCACGGCACGCCAGCCCTACCCGGCCGGGACCGCAGCCTCCTGCGCGGCAGCCTCCAGGACCTTCCCCACGAGGTGGCTCGGAACTTCCTCGTAGCGCAAGAACTCCATCGTGTAGTCGCCTTGTCCGCCCGTCAACGAGCGCAGCTCGGGCGCGTACCCGAGTAGCTCCGCCATCGGCACCTCGGCCTTCACCTCCGTCATCGTGCCGACCGGCTCCATCCCCTGCGGGCGCCCGCGGCGCGAGTTGAGATCGCCGATCACATCGCCGACGCTCTCCTCCGGGATCGACAGCGTCACGAGCATGACGGGCTCGAGCAGCACCGGGTTCGCCTGCTCGAGCGCCTGCTTGACCGCGAGCGAGCCGGCGAGCTTGAAGGCGAGCTCCGACGAGTCGACGGTGTGGAAGGAGCCGTCGAACAGCGTGACGCGAACATCCTTGACCGGGTATCCGGCGAGCACACCGTGGTCGAGCGCTTCGCGCGCTCCCTTCTCGACCGCCGGAATGAACGAACGCGGGATCGCGCCGCCTTTGATCACGTCGACGAACTCGAAGCCGGCACCGGGCTCGAGCGGCTCGATCTCCAGCTGACAGTCTCCGAACTGGCCGCGACCACCCGACTGCTTCTTGTGCCGGCCATGCGCCTTCGCCGAGCGGCGGATCGTCTCCATGTACGGGACGCGCGGCGGCTTGAGCGTCACTTCGGCGCCGAAGCGCGAACGCAGGCGATCGACGATCACCTCGACGTGGATCTGCGACAGGCCGGCGACGATCTGCTCGCCGGTCTGGGGGTCGCGGTGGAGGTCGATCGTCGGGTCCTCCTCCTGCAGGCGGCGCAGCGCGGTGAAGACCTTGTCCTCGTCGCCCTTGTTCTTCGGCTCGATGGCGAAGGCCATCACGGGTGCGGGCAGTGCCTCAGTGGGCATCCTGATCGGCTCGTCGCGCGCCGCCAGCCAGTCCCCGGCGCGAGTCTCCTTGAGCTTCGCCACGGCGCCGATGTCGCCGGCCCCGAGCTCCTCGACGGCTGTGGTTCCCTTGCCGTTGGATACGGCCAGCTGACCGATCCGCTCCTTCTGGTGGGTGCGCGTGTTGAGCAGGTGCGTGTCATGGCGCATGACGCCCTGGTAGACGCGAAACATGTTTATCCGCCCGGCGTAAGGGTCGGCGCGCGTCTTGAACACGTAGGCGAAGAGCTCCTTCGACTCATCCGGCTCGAGCGTCACCTCACCGGTCTCGAACGCGCCGTGCTCGACAGGCGAGGGCAGGTCCTCGACGATCGCATCGAGCAGTCGGTTGGTGCCGAGGTTGCGAATCGCGACGCCGCAGACCACGGGGAAGATCGAGCCGTGGTTGGTCCCGCGGCGCAGTGCATCGACGATCTCCCCGTGCGATATCTCGCTGCCCTCGAGGTAGCGCTCCATCAGCTCGTCGGAGATCTCGGCGACCTCGTCCATCAGCTTCTCGCGGTACTCCTCGGCGCGCGGGCGCGCGGCGTCGGGGATCGGAATCTCGGTTGCGTTGCCGCGCGTGGCCTGCGGGTAGGCGTAGGCACGCATGTCGACGAGGTCGATCAGGCCCGAGACCTCGTGCTCGCTGCCGATCGGGATCTCGGTCGCGACAACGTGCGGGCCGAACGCGGCCTTCAGCGAGTCGAGCGTGCGAAAGAAGTCGGCGCGTTCGCGGTCGAGCATGTTCACGTACAACAGGCGCGCGATGTCGCGCTGCGCGGCGACCCTCCAGAGGCGACTCGTGCTGACCTCGACGCCCATCACCGCGTTCACCACGAAGACCGCCGACTCGCACACGCGCAGCGCCCCGAGCGCGTCGGCGACGAAGCTCGGCTCGCCGGGCGCGTCGATCACGTTCACCTTGCGCCCCGCCCACTCGAACGATGCGAGCGAGGCGGAGATCGACATCTGGCGCGACTGCTCGTCGGGATCGACATCCGAAGCCGTGCTGCCGTCGCCGACGCTTCCGAGGCGCGTCAGGACGCCGGCCTCGAACAGCAATGCCTCGTTCAGCGAGGTCTTGCCCGAGCCGCGGTGACCGACCAGCGCGACGTTTCGGATTCCATCCGCATGGTGACGCATGCCTGTTTCTCCTCTCTACGGTCCGCGCACCTTAGCGCGAAACGCAGGCCCGCCGGGAGCGTTCAGCGGAACTGTGAGAAGGTGGCGCGCAGGCCGAGAACGGCCTTCGTGTGGAGCTGGGAGACGCGCGACTCACTGACCCTGAGCACCTCGCCGATCTCGCGCAGCGTCAGGTTCTCGTAGTAGTAGAGCGCGATCACGAGCTTCTCGCGCTCGGGCAGGCGGTCCACGGCTTCGGCCACCCGGTCGCGCAACTCGTTCTGATCGACGATGTGCTCCGGATCGACCGCGCCCGGGTCGCGCAGCGTGTCGAGCAGCGAGATCGAGTCTCCACTCGAGTCCGACGAGCTCCAGAGCTCGTCGAGGGCGCTGATCGACGTGTTCGCTATCTCGAGCAGCGCGTCGCGGAAATCCTCGATCGACAGCTCAAGCTCGGCCGCGAGCTCCTCCTCGGTCGGTGCGCGCTGGAGCTTGGCCTCGAGCTTGACGTGTGCCCGCTCGATCTGGCGCGCACGCGCCCTCACCGACCGCGGGACCCAGTCGAGGGCGCGCAGCTCGTCGAGGATCGCGCCTTTGATGCGAGTGATCGCATAGGTCTCGAAGCGGACGTCGCGGCTGGTATCGAAACGCTCGATCGCCGCAATCAGGCCGCCAAGACCGTAGGAGATGAGGTCCGCCTCGTCGATGTGAGCCGGGAGTCCGGCGCCCATGCGCCCGGCCACGTACTTGACGAGCGGCGAGTAGGCGACGACGAGGCGTTCACGAGCGCGCTGGTCCCCTTCGGTCTTGTAGCGCCGCCATAGATCGCGGAGCTCGACCGCTTTCACGTTCGACTGCACGGATGCTCCAGCGCCTTAGGCTCGCGGATGGCTGCTCGTGTAGGCCCGCTTCAAGCGGCCCGACTCTACCCGAGTGTAAACCTGAGTCGTGGAGATGCTCGAGTGGCCGAGCATCTCCTGAATCGCGCGCAGGTCGCCGCCGCCATCGAGCAGGTGCGTGGCGAACGAGTGGCGCAGCGCGTGCGGGTGAACCGTGCCGCCCAAGCCCGCGCGGAGCGAGCAGACGCGCAGCCGCCGGCGCACATCGGAGGTCGACAGGCGCCGACCGGTCTTCGAGAGGAAGAGCGCATCCTCCGCCGGGTCACCGGCGAGCGCGTGGCGGCCGCGATCGAGGTAGCGGGAGATCGCAGCAAGGGCGGGCTCGCCGACCGGGACGAAGCGCGTCTTGCCTCCCTTGCCCTCCACGCGGACGCGCTCCCCGTCGAAGTCGATCGCACCGACACTCGCATCGACAAGCTCCTCGGCCCGCATGCCGGAGGCGTAGGCAAGCTCGAACATCGCGCGATCGCGCAGCTCGAGCGGGGTCGCGGCGGAGATCGCATCGAGCAGGGTCCCGAGCTGGTCGCTGGTCAGGACGTGCGGCAGCGTGCGCGGGCGCTTGGGCAGCGTCATCAGCTCGGCCGGGCTTTGATCGATCTCGCCGCGCTCGCGCAGCACGCGGTACAGCGCGCGCAACGAGGCGATCTTGCGGGCAAGCGAGCTCGCCTTCAGCGACGCCTGCGAGAGCGACGCGGCGTAACGACGCAGGTCCCGCACCTCGACCGACGCCGGCTCGAGGGCGCGCCCGGCGCACCAGTGCGCGAACTGCTCGACGTCGGCGCCGTAGGCCCGCCGCGTCTTCTCCGCCGCGGCGCGCTGGCGGAGGTCGTCGTCGAGTACGCGCAGTGCGCGTGTCCAGGCCTCTGACAGCTCGATCGCCTCCGCGGCAGCTCCTCGCATCGCTCATAGGTTCGGCGCATAGCGCGCTGCGCCTGCCGGCGGCGCCTGATCGCGGCTACCTAGAATGCGCAGCCTGAGCCACGACGCCTTCCAATCCGCGAACCCCGGCCGTGACGTGCAGCGGGTTGGCACCGCGCGCTTTCTCGGCGAGGACGTCGCAAAGATCCACGATCCCGTCTGGGGCGTCACGGGGAGCCTTGGCGACAGCCAGTGCTACCTCGGTGTGCTCGCGAAGGTGGCCGCCGTACAGAGCGCTTTGTCGGCGCGCGTGAAGCGCGACGAGTTGGCGGTGCGGGTGATCGCGCCGGCCTACACGATCGGCGTCTCCGACGGCCAGCTCAACGGCACCCCCGCCATGCGCTTCTCGCTGATCGGTCGCGAGCTCGTCAACGAGAGCATCGACCTGCACCTGAACGCCAACACGATTGCCGGCCTGATCGCCGTCGTCGCCTGCGACAAGCCGCCCGTCGGGACGCTCGCCGCGATCCTCGAGCACAACGCGCCCGCCGTGCTTCTGTCCGACGGATCGATCAGGCCAGGCACCGATCCGCGCAGCGGCGAGCGGATCGATCTCGTGACCGGCTTCCAGGTCGCCGGCGATCCCGCGCCCGAGACTCGCGCGCGGATCGCCCTGCACGCCTGCCCGGGCCACGGCAGCTGCGGCGGCATGTTCACCTACAACACGATGCAGACCTTCATCGCGGTCCTCGGGATGGAGCCGCTGCAGATGGTCGCGCCGGCATCCGAGGATCCGCGCCGCACGGCGGACTTCGCCGAGCAGCTCGTGGATTGTCTGGTCACGATGACCGCCGCCGGGATCACGCCGCGCGACATCATCACGCCGGCGTCGCTGCGCAACGCCCTGACGGTCACGATCGCGATGGGAGGATCGACCAACGTGGTGCTCCACAGCGTCGAGATCGCGCGCGCAGCCGGCTTCGACCTGTGGGATGACGTGCTCAGCCAGAGCGAGTTCAACGCGCTCTCCCGGAGGCTGCCCGTGCTCGTCAACATGCGCCCGTTCGGCTTCTACTCGATGGTCGACATCGATGCGAACGGCGGCCTGCAGGTGATCGTCAAGGAGTTGCTCGACGCCGGCCTGCTCGACGGCAGATGCGCTCACGTGCACCGGTGAGACACTTGCCGAACAGGTCCGCCGGCTCGATCCGCCCGCGCCCGACGGGGACGTCATCCATCCCGTCTCCGCGCCGTTCAAGAAGACCGGCGGACTGCGCCTGCTGCGCGGCAACCTCGCACCCGACGGCGGCGCCGTACTGAAGATCGCTGGAATCGAGGGCGGCCTCCAGGACGGCGTCTTCCGCGGCCGAGCCCGCGTCTTCGACGGCGAACAGCAGCTGATCGATGCGCTAGAGCGCGATCCCGAGTCCTTCGGCGACCACGACATGGTCGTGATCCGCTACGAGGGTCCGCGCGGGGCCCCCGGGATGCCCGAGCTGCTCGACCCGACCTCACGGATCACCGCTCTCTGCCGCCGACGCAAGATCACGATCGCGCTCATGACCGACGCGCGGTTCTCCGGCGGGTCAGTCGGTCTCGTGATCGGCCACGTCGCGCCGGAGGCGTTCCTCGGCGGCCCGATCGCGCTGATCGAAGACGGCGACACGATCGTCATCGACGTCAACGCAGACCGCATGGACTGCATAGAGCTCGACGACGAGGACGAGGCTGCGCGCCGTGCACAGGCGTGGCGGGGAGCAGCCGACGCGGCCGGCGGCGTGCACCCGAGCGTGACGCCCGTCTCGAGCCGCGTGCTGGCCCGCATGCGCGCGTCAGCGCGACCGGCGCTGCGCGGCGGCGGGATGCTGATCGGCTGACCCCAGCCGCTCGACGGGCCCCGTGCCGTCCAACGCTCGCTGTGCTCAGAACTCCACGTTCGCGCCGGCGTAGGCGAGCGACGCACTCCACGAGCCCTCGGTGCCGGAGAAGGTGAGGGGCACGACGAAGTGGAGTCCGGCGAAGGCCGCCGGCGCGGCGCTTGCCTCCTGCTCTGCGATCGTGACCGTGGTCGAGTGTGCGGCCGATGGCGCCGTCGGCGCCCAGCCCGTCGCGGACGGGGTCAGGTCCGACAGCGCGAGCGCGGGGCAACTTCCAGAGCCCGCCGGGAACAGGCAGGTCGTGGTGCCGTTGTTGGCGGCCTGGACGGACATCTCGACCGCCCCGGCGTCGGTCGGCGCGGTCGCGGGATCGCCGAGCGTCCAGTACGCGGTCGCGGAGAGCGTCGACTCGATCTCGCTGCTCATGGCGGCCTGCGTGCTCTCGCCGACCAGCGTGCCGACGGTCGTGGAGGAGAGCGTCGATGGGATCACCGCGACGTCGGCGAGCTCGCCGTTCCAGTACAGGTCGCTCGGCGCATCGGTCCATTCCGGGATGCTGCTGTAGCCGACCATCCAGTAGCCGTTGTAGTTCGGGGCGGCGGAGCCGGTCGAGTTGCTCGCAACCGCCGTCGAGCTGTCGACGTAGAGGGTCACGGCCGTGCTCGTGAACGACGCGACAACGAGATGCCAGGCGTTGTTGTCATAGGTCGAGGGCGAGGTGGCTTCGATGTCCGCGCTGCCATTCCAGAACCCGGCAACGATCTTGCCCGAGTTGTCCATCCAGATCATGCGGTCGTGGTTGCCTCCGGTTCCGTTCTGCGCGCTGTTGAACCCGACGATCATGCCGCCCGTCGCGTGGCTCGGCGCCTTGAACCAGGCGACGAGCGAGAAGCTACCCGGGCTTGCGAGCTGACTCGAGGTCTCGAGAAAGCCGCTGGCGCCCGTGAAGGCGCCGGCAAAACTCGAGCTGTACTTCCCGGCGGCGCCAAGCGTCACGGTGCTGCCGAGCGCTGTAGCGTCGTCGTTATTGACTGAGTAGTCGGGCACGACCTGGAAGAACGGCCAGTTCTCGCTCTCGGTGGTGCCGCTGTCGGTCAGCGGCCAGTAATAGGTCGGCGAGTCGGCCAGCAGCTGGCTCTCGAAGCTGCTGGGGCTCGACGCCCCGTAAAGCGTCGATATCTGGCTGGCGCTGAGGGCCGTCGCGAAGTACGCGGCATGGGCGATGTCGCCGGTCCAATAGAGGTCGCTCGGTCCGTCGGACCAAGTGGCCTCGTTGGAGTAGCCGATCAGCCAGTAGCCGCCGGATGTCCCGCCGCCGGTGCCGGAGGTGTTCGTCGTTACCAGGCTGCCATCGATGTAGAGCTTCAGGCCGCCTGAGCTGACGGTCGCGACGAGGAAATGCCAGTTCCCGTCGTTGTATGTCGCACTGCTCGTTGCCGGTTGCTGGGAGCTGGGGTAAGTGCCGACGACGATCTTGCCGCTGTTGTCCATCCAGACGACCGGATCGTGCGCCGACCCGCCACCCGCCTGCGAGCTGTCGAGGCTCATGATCCCGCCGCCGGTGCTGAGCCCCTTAGGCGCGCGAAACCACGCCGCCAGGCTGAAGCTCGACGGCAGTGCCGAGTTACTGGTCGCCGTTTCGACGTAAGCATTGCTGGCACCGTCGAAGTACATCGATCCGCCGCCGCTCATCGGCCCGGTGTCGAGCTGACTGACGCCGCCCTCAGGGGTACCGAAGTTGCTGTTGGTCGAGATTTCCGACAGCTTTACGATCGCCGGCAGGTTCGTTGTCGCCGAGGCGCTTTGCAGCGGCCAATACTGGCTTGGGCTGTCGGCGAGCACGCGCGTCTCGAAGCTTGACTCGCTGCCGGAGCCGCTGCTGTAGAGGGTCGTGACCTGCGAGGCGGAGAGCGCCGTCGGGAACACGGCAACCTCGGCGATTGAGCCGTTCAGGTAGGAGCTCGTTGGCGCGGGCGACCAGCCGGCGCTGTCAGTGAATCCGACGATCCACCAGCCGGCGTAGTTCTGTGGGGACGTCGCGGCGGAGTTGGTGGCGGCCGAGCTGCCGTCGACGTAGATCGTCAGGCCGCTTGAGGCGCTGAACGACGCGACGACGAAGTGCCAGGCGCCGTTGTTGTAGGTGCTCGAGCTCGTGGCGACGTTGGTGCTGCTGCCGTTGTACTCGCCGGCACAGATGTGCCCCGAGTTGTCCATCCAAAGCTTGCGGTCGTAGGTCGACGGCGAACCGGGCGCTTCCTGGCTTTGGAACTCGATGATTCCGCCGCCGCTCGAGTAGCCGCTCGCGACCTTTACCCACGCTGCGAGCGTGTAGCTCGGTCCCGGGTTGTTGAGCTGCTGTTCGGTCTCGAGAACCCCGTTTGAGCCGTTGAAGCTTGCCGTGCTGGCGCTCAGCGGTCCGCCCGCGCCAAACGTCACTCCATCGAGCGGGAACGCGTCGTCGCCATTGCCCGACGCGTCGGGCGCCACCTCCGTACCGGGGGTGCCGGTCGCTACGGCGGCAGACGCCGGGTCGGTCGTGCCGACGCTCGCGAATGTCGTCGCGAGCGAGGCGGACGAGCTGCTCGACAGCTCGCTCGCCGGGAGAGTACTGCCGGCACACGTTGCGCTGTCGCTCGTCAGCGGCGTGTTTGTCCCGCCCGTTGACGTGCAGGTGCTGCCGCTTGACGGCGTCGTCGTCAGGACGAGCGAGGCCGCGGTATTCGTGGCATGACCGGTGATCTTGCCGGTGAGCGCGCCAAGCGTCGGCGTCGCGCTCGCAACCACGAGTAGCGGCAAGCTGACCAGAACGAGCCGGCGAATCGTCCGGCGCGACGGTCGGCGAATGCTCGGCCTGCCCGGCAGTTCCCGCAGCATCGTGCTACCGGCTCACCGTCCCGGGTGCAGGCGTCAGCTGAGATCGACCGCTGGTGCCGGTTGCGTGCTCGGACGAGATGGCTTCAGGCGCGCCAGAACGCTCGTCCGCGCTGAGCCCGGCACCGAGCGCGGGCACCAATGCGAAGAGGGCGACCAGCGTCCAGTCGCCGGCGCTCAGCGCCGGGTGGGCCGAGAGGTGCGCGAGTGCCTTGCCCGCGGTCGCCGCCGTGATCGTGGCTGCATGTCCCGGGGCGAGGAGCACGTGCGAGGAGCGCAGTGCGACGTTGAGCGGCAGGAGACCGCCGTTGACAAGGTGTGCGAAGAACCGGCCGTGGCTCTGACCGGCGCTGACGAGGCTGACGCGCACGAACGGACGCAGAATCAGCAGCGGCAAGGCGATCGCCCCGCCAATGCTGGCCGCGCGCAACGGTGCGCGCAGGCGCCGCGGCAGCAACCGCGCGGCACCGAAGCCGACCACGAGCACACCGATTGCCCACGGAGCAGCGAGCAGGAGCCAGCCGAGCACCGGGACGATCAGCACGGGGACACCAACGATCGCGCCGCGGGTAAGCGCCCAGCCGTCATTGGCCGAGTCGAGGTCTCCACGCGTGCGGATCAAGCCACTGGGCCCGATCTGCGCGATGCGGTGCATGTAGACCTCGCCGGTGTTCGGCACGCGAAAAGCGATCAGCATCCCGCGGTGAAGCTGCTCGGAACCGAGCTGGCGCGTCAGGACCATGCTGCCGGTCGGGGCGCTCGTCCCCATCGACGGGGTTCGCATCACCAGCATGCGACCGCCGCTCAGCATCCATGCCCCGAGCGCCGCAGCGGCGAGCAGTACCACGAACGCCGGCGACCAGTAGGCGACACGTGCGATGCGGCTTCGACCGCGGCGGCGGCCGGTCGGCTTCTTTGGCGCGGCAACCACCGCGGCCACACTGGCCGCCGCCTCTGGCGGAGCGACTACGACCGCGGCGGTGGGTGCACCGAGCGGAGCGACCACAGCCGTCGTGGTCGGCGCAACGCGCGGCGCGATTTCGACCTCCCTACCGGTCGGCGCAGGCGCTTCGCGCGGTACCGGGGCCCCGACGGGCGGCGCCACCAGTCCGACGCGATCGCGTTCGATGATCGCATTCACACCGCGGTACCGAGCCGCGGCCTCGCGCTCGCGAGTCGCTGCCTCGCGCTCGCGAGTCGCAGCTTCGCGCTCGCGAGTCGCAGCTTTCAGTTCCGCGGCGGCGGCCTTCCGCTCGAAGGCCGCCGCTTTACGCTCTCGGGTTGCCGCCTTCAGCTCCCGAGCCGCCGCCTTGCGCTCGCGTCCGCTCACTGAGCCACCGACCGATCGGTTACTGGTTGAGGGTCCAGGTGAAGCCCTGGGTCGCCTGCAGCCCCTGATCCAGGTTGGTGGCGTTCGTCGAGTCGATCTGCGTCTTGACGACGATCGTGTCGGAAGCGTTCGACGCGAGCCCCGAGCCGATCGTGAGCGGCGTCGAGGTGGTCGCCGTCGCGAGCGTCGCGAGCGTGTCCGTGCTCGACAGAGCTGGGCAGGCGCTCCCCTGCGCGGGGTAGTAGCAGACCGACGCGCCGTTGCCGATCGTAACGTCGATGTGGCCGCAGAACCCGGACGTATCGTTGCCGTAATAGCTGCCGGACCCGGCCGCCGAGCATGTCGGCGCCGCCACCGTGAAGCTGCTCGCCGTGGCCGAGCCGACGTTCTGGAAGGTCATCGTCTGCGTGTTCACGCCGCTTCCCGGCGCCTGCCCGACCGGAGCACCGAAAACGTCGATAGTCGTGCAGCTCGAAGAGTTCGTGGTGAACGGCGCACTCGTGCCGCCCGTCGAGTAGCACGTGTTTGCGCCCTGGGTCTCCTTGAGGATGATCGAGGCCGCGGTGAACGTGCCGTTCTGCGTGATCACAGCGTTGAACGCACCCAGCGCGGTCATCGTGGTCAGTGCAACCCCGCCCGCCGCAACCACCGAGATCGTCGCTGCCGCGAGCCGACCTCGGCGGCCGGCGCGCGATGCGCGGGTGAGCATCGCCGATATTGCGTTTCGGGCCGGGTCATGCAGTGCCATTCGGGGTCTCCTGAGCGTCAGCGTTCGTTGTTACTGGTTGAGGGTCCAGGTGAAGCCCTGCGTCGCCTGGAGGCCCATGTCTTCATTCGTGGTGTTCGTCGCATCGAGCTGAGTCTTGACGGCGACGGTGCCCGTCGCGCCCGCTGCGAGCCCCGAGCCGATCGTTATCGGCGTCGAGGCGGTCGCCGTAGCGAGCGTCGCGAGCGTGTAGGTGCTCGACGGGGCTGGGCAGGCGCTCGCTTGCGACGGGTAGTAGCAAACCGACGCGCCGTTGCCGATCGTCACGTCGATGTGCCCACAGAAACCGGACGTATCGTTGCCGTAATAGCTGCCGGTGCCGGCCGCCGAGCATGTCGGCGCCGCCACCGTGAAGCTGCTCGCGTTGGCCGAGCCGACATTCTGGAAGGTCATCGACTGGCTGCTGGCCGTACCACCCGGCACCTGCCCGGTCGGCGCACCGAAGACGTCGATCGTCGTGCAGCTCGAAGAGTTCGTCGTAAACGGGGTGTTCGTGCCGCCCGTCGAGTAGCACGTGTTCGCGCCCTGGGTCTCCTTGAGGACGATCGAGCCCGCGGTGAACGTGCCGTTCTGCGTGATCACGGCGTTGAACGCGCCGAGCGCGGTCATCGTCGTAAGCGCGAGGCCACCCGCGACGAGCGCCGCAACGACCGTTGCGATCGGAGCACGGCGACCGAAATGAAGCCGGCGGCCTCCAGCGAGCCGGCGGCTCAGAGGACTGCGAAGGTTCATCTCGGGCTAGCTCCGTTCGAGGCGTGGTCGTCTATCGGCCGCCAGGCGGCGATTCTTCGAATGGGTCATTCGGCCGAGAGATCGGCTTCTTGAGCGCGGCACCCGATTTGTCCGAGTGCTGGGCCGCGGCGCGCTATGGCGCGTCGAAAGGCGCCCGCCGCCTCAGCGCGAGGACGTCAACCGGGCCTGGACCCTCGCCAAGCTCGTCGATGCCCCCGCGGATCGCTTCGGCGGCCAAGGCGGCCGCCGTGGAGGCCGCCTCGAGCGCCGTCCTGCCGCGAGCAAGCTCCGCGGCGAGGACCGCCGAATGGGTGCAGCCCGAGCCGTGCAGAGCCTGCGTGGCATAGCGGACGCCTTCGAGCTCGCGGACGCCTTCGCGGTCGGCAAAGATGTCCCGCGGCGTTCTGCGATGGCCACCGGTGATGACGACGGCGCCTGGCCCCAGGTCGAGCAGGGCTCGCGCGAGCTCGAGATCGTCCGCCGCCGCGTGCTCGGGCAGTGTACCGGCGGCCCGCAGCAGGGCGCGCGCCTCCGGGAGGTTCGGGGTCATGACCGTCGCGAGCGGTACGAGCTCACTGATCAGAGCCGCTACGGCTTCCGGGTCGAGGAGCTCGCCGCCGGCGCTCGCGCTGAGCACCGGGTCGAGCACGAGCGGTACTCCGCGCAGGCGCGCGCGCAGCGTCGCAGCGACCGCCTCGATCGTCGCCGTCGTCGCGAGCATGCCGATCTTGACCGCATCAACGCCGATGTCGTCGACCACCGCCTCAATCTGGGCACTCACGATCGCGGGCGGGATGGCGTGAATCGCGCTGATCCCGCGCGTGTTCTGTGCGGTGACGGCGGTGATCGCGACCGTGCCGTACACGCCGCAGCGCGCGAACGCCTTGAGGTCGGCTTGAATGCCGGCGCCGCCGCCGGAGTCGGAACCGGCGATCGTGAGAGCCCTGGCTATGGCCACGTTGCCAGTATCAACCAGGACGGCGCTCACCGCGGGAGAGGGCGGCGGGCGCCCGAAAGGTCGCGGTGCCGGCGCTGGAGGCCGCGGTCATTCGAGCGAGCCGGTGTCCGCAGGAGCCGCACGACCTCGGCGAGCGTGCGTGCGCCCGCGACGGGCAGCGCGCGGGCCAGCAGTGCCGCCTCGCGATCCTCCTCGGCCAGCACGAGGCCGGCGAGCCCGGCGGCGGCGGCCGCGTCCGCGAGCATCGTGCCGGCGCCGCAGGCCCGCAGCTCGCCGCCGAGCGCGAGCTCGGCGGCGAGGCCGATCGCTTCGATCCGCAGAGGATCGAGCTCCCCGTTTGCGGCGAGCACGCAGCAGGCGGCGGCGAGATCGAGCGTGGCACCCCCGCGTGACGCCGGCGGCGCGACGTTGACCGTGACACGCCGGCGCGGGAAAGCTAAGCCGCTGTTCAGTACCGCCGCCTGCACGCGCTCGCGCAGATCGCGCGCCGGGGCGGCGCCGAGACCGATGACGGCGAGCCCTGGTAGCCCGGCGCGCAGATCGAGCTCGATGTTCACGTGCGCGGCCGCGCCCCGGTCGATGACGAAGCTGTGCGCACGCACGAGCACGGCTGGATCTGACCAGGCGCGGGCGTCACGACTCGTCGATCCGCGGCCGTCTTGTCGCGTTCCTTAATCGCAGCGGCGAGTGCGGTCGCTACTTTCGAACCACGCCAGCAAACCCAGGTCAGATCATCGGCCGCCGGGGCGAGCAGCTCGCGCTGGAGCACTACGAGCGGCTCGGCTTCGAGCTGCTCGAGCGCAACCACCGCAGCGCGATCGGCGAGCTCGATCTCGTCGTTGCGGACGCGCGGACGATCGTGTTTGTCGAGGTCAAGACGAGCGCCACGCGACTGGACCCGCTCGTCTCGATCGACCGCCGCAAGCTCGCGCGCCTGCGGCGACTCGCAGGTGATTGGCTTGCGAACGTGCCCGCCCGCGCGCGCCGCCGAGCGATCCGTCTTGACGTCGTCGCGATCACGCTTGACGGCCGCGGGCGGCTTGTCGCGCTCGACCAGTTCGCCGATGTGACCTAGAGCGCGAGCCGCTCGTAGGCGGCCGACTGGAACGACATCCGATGCAGCGGCGAGACGCCTTGACGGGCGATCGCGGCGCGATGCTCGGGCGTCGAGTAGCCGACGTGGGTCGCGAACTGCCAGCCGGGATGAAGCTCGTCGGCGCGCTGCATGAAGCGGTCGCGCGTGACCTTGGCGATGATCGACGCGGCGGCTATTGCCGCGCTCGTTGCGTCGCCGTCGATGATCGCCCGCTGCTCGTGGCCGAAGTCGGGGACGGCAAAGCCGTCGATCAGGCACAGGCAGCCTTCGCGCGCAACGGCGCCAAGCGCGCCGGCGAGCGCGGCGAGGTTCGTGACGTGCAGCCCGCGCGAATCGATAGCGCGGACCGAGCGCGTTACGACCGCGACGGCACGCGCGCTCTGCAGCACGCGCGGGTAGAGCGCCTCGCGCGCGGCCTGGTCGTGCTGCTTGGAATCGTTGAGCGCGCTCAGTGAGCGCATCTCGCGCGTGCTGAGCGCCTGGTAGTCGAACAGCACGGCTGCGGCGACGAGTGGACCGGCGAGGCAGCCGCGGCCCGCCTCATCGGCGCCGGCGATCAGGCGCACGCCCAGAGCGCGGTCGAAGGCGAAGAGGCGGTGACCGCTGCGTCGCCGGCGCGCGGCACGGCGGGCGCGGGCGCTACCGCTAGAAGAACCCGATGCGGTCCGGCGGCCAGTAGGTGGCAAAGGCGTCGCCGATGATCCAGGAGTCGGGGACCGGTCCCCAGAACCTGCTGTCGTCGGAGTCGCCACGATTGTCGCCCATCATGAAGAAGTAACCGGCTGGAACCTTGATCGGTCTCGTAAACGTGCAGTTGCCGCTGCCGCCACAGAGGGAGAGGTTGGCGAACGGCTCCTTCTGGCGCTTGCCGTTGAGGATCACGTGCCCGTTGATCAGGGCGATCGTGTCGCCGCCAACCGCCACGACACGCTTGATGTAGGTGGTGCTCGCCTCTTGCCTGGTCGGGCGTGGGCACATCTCGTTGCTCGTCTGCGGCGCGCCGCAGGTGCCGTTGGCGGCGCCGTCGACCGCACCCTGCGGCGGATGAAAGACGACGATGTCGCCGACCGACGGGTCGAAGAAGTCGTTGCCGATGCGGTCGACGAGCACGCGCTGACCGATTGCAAGGGTCGGCTCCATCGAGCCTGACGGGATCTTGTACGGCTTGACCACGAACGCCTGAATCAGCCACGCGAGGCCCAACGCGAGCCCGATGATCACCACGAGCTCGACAATCTGGTTCCCGCGGGCGCGCCGCAGGAACGTCACAAGAGGCCCCACAGGTGGTTGCCGGCGACGTTGACGGCGAGCTCCGTGAGCTGAGCTTGCGCGGTCGGCGCGGCGAACAGCAACGCAACCAGCGCGGCAGTGAACGCGCTGACCGTCAGGCCGCTGAGGCGGCGCACCGGCCGCGGCGACGCGGCGACGCGCGCGAGCTCGTCGTGCAGTTGTGGCAGCAACATCAGCGCGCCTGCTCGAGGCGTAGGCGCAGGCGCGCGAGGCCGCGGCTCACGCGCTTGCGCACCACTGATTCCGAGCACTGGAGCCCGGCGGCGATGTCACTGTAGGCGCATTCGTCGATGACGTAGGCGAGCACGGCTTGCCGCTGGTTGGCGCTGAGCCCGCGCACCAGCGAGTCGACCTCGGACTCGCCGTAGAGGCCCTCGATCTCGGACACCTCACCGCGCGTGAGCTCGAGCGCGCGCATTTGCAGCTTGCGCCGTGCGTCGTCCTCGACGCGCGAGCGCCGGGCGCTGTCCGCAAGCTTGTGGTTGGCGATCGCGAACAGCCACGCCACGGGGACGTCCGGGATCGGCGCGTCTCGCCGGCAGGCGGTAAGGGCGGCCGCGAAGACCTCGGCGCACAGGTCAGCTGCGAGCTCCCCCTTGCCGGTTCGCCGGAGGAGGTAGGCGAGCAGCCGACGCTCGTGCCGAGCGTAGAAGTCACCGAACTGCGCACCGCGGTCATGGAGCAGCTCGGCGTCGCTGACAAGGTCTGCGCGGGACATCATTCAGCTTGTCGTTCGAGTGGCGGTGAATTGTGACCGCGAACCGCGCGGCACTCGGCACGAGCCGGGCGGCGTCAGGGCCGCGAACATCACGCCGGCTCCGCGGCCTCCGACTCGGCCCCGGTCGCTTCCTGCGCCGCCTCGTCCGCTGCCGGCTCCCCGACATCGGCCTGCGCATCGCTCGCGACGGGTTCGCTCGCCTCCTCGGCCACGGCCTCGGACGGCTCGTCGGCCTCGAGCTGGGTGGCGGGCTCCGGTGGCGTGACGAGCCCCGGCTCGATCGCGTCCTCGGGACCGACGTAGCCGCGCTCGCGCACGCGCGCAGCCTTGCCAACTCGATCGCGCAGGTAGTACAGCTTTGCGCGACGGACGTCGCCGCGCGCGGCAACCTCGATCCGCTCGATCTTCGGCGAGTGCAACGGGAAAGTACGCTCGACCCCGACGCCGAAGGACTGCTTGCGTACGGTGAACGTCTCGCGCACGCCGTGGCCCTGGCGCTTGATCGCGATGCCCTCGAAGACCTGCGTGCGCCGGCGACTTCCCTCGATGACTTGGAAGTGCACCTTGACGCGGTCGCCGGGCGCAAACCGCGGCACCCGGCGCAGCTGGTCGCGCTCGATCTTGTCGATGATCGTGCTCATGGCAAAAAAGACGCGCGGCATGAGTCCACCGCGCGAGCGCCCCCATCCTATCGCGCCCGACGTGCCGGCGCGGGTTCAGCGGCTTCGATGCCGCGCCTGGTCAAGCCGCCAGCGCTCGATCTCCTCATGGTGACCACCGAGCAGCACCTCGGGCACCCGCCAGCCGCGATAGTCGGCAGGGCGCGTGTAGTGCGGGTACTCGGGGAGTCCCTCGAGCGCCTCGCTGAAGGACTCTTCGAGCGCGGAGTCGGCGTGCCCGAGCGACCCGGGGAGCTTGCGCAACACGGCGTCCGCGAGCACCATCGCCGGTAGCTCGCCCCCGGCCAGCACGTACCGTCCGATCGAGACCACGTCGCTCGCGAAGTGCTCGATGATGCGTTCGTCGAAGCCCTCGTAGCGCCCACACAGAAGCGTGATCGCGCGCTCCTGGGCGAGCTCGCCGACGAGCCGCTCATCAAGCAGCCTCCCGGTTGGCGTCAGCGCGATCACGCGCCGGGTGTGACGCAGATCGACCGGGTCCTGGCCGTAGTGAGCACGCAGCGCGGCATCGATCACGTCGACGCGCAAGACCATGCCGGCGCCGCCGCCGAACGGGGCATCGTCGACCTGCCCGCCGCTCAGCGGTGTGTGCTCACGCGGGTTGATCAGCGTCAGCGTGCTCCCGGCAGCGAGCGCGTTGACGACGTGTCGTTGCCCGCGAAACCACTCGAATGCGCCGGGGAAGAGCGTGAAGACGTCGATGTTCACGGCGCGCTCTCCGTCTCGCCGAGGAACGCGGCATCCACTTCGATCACGCGCGCCGCCAGATCGATCGCGCGAATCGCGTCGTGCACGAGCGGCACGAGCAACTCGCCGCCCGCGGGCCGGGAAACGGACAGGCACTCGCAGGATGGGAGCGCGATCAGCCCCGCGACGACGCCGAGCTCGCGCTCGCCGTCAACCACTCGAGCTCCCTGGAGATCCTCGGCACGGTACTCGTCTGGACCGAGCGACTCCGGCGGGGCATCGACGGCGAGCAGCTCGTGCCCGCGAAGTCCCTCGGCGGTCCCCCGGTCGCCGCAGATCGAGAGCCGTACGATCGGCCGCGCATCGAGCCCGGCGCGGCGCACGACCATAGCCGTGACACCGTCGACACTCAGAGCGCTACCGACGCCGAGCAGCTCCGCCTGTGGCTGCGCGACGTAGAAGCTCCCGTCGAGTCCGTGCGCTCGCCCGACGACGCCGGCGCGACGCACCTAGTCGACGATGTCGACGAGCACGCGCCGGCCGCTGCGCGCCCCCGCGGCCTTGATCACGCGTCGCAGCGCCCATGCGGTACGCCCGCCGCGGCCGATCACCTTCCCGTAGTCGTCCGGCCCGACCGCGAGCTCCAACACGATCGTGCCGGGGTCCTCCTCGAAGCTGTCCACGGTCACAGCCTCCGGATCGTCAACGAGCCCTTCCGCCAGGTAGGCGAGGAGATCGGTCAGCTCCATCGGTGCTAGCTGGCGATGCCCTGGGTGCGCAGCAGCTTGCGCACGGTCGCCGTCGGCTGGGCGCCCTGTTCGAGCCAGTGCCGCGCCCTGGTCTCGTCGAGCGTGATCGTCGACGGGTTGGTCTGCGGGTTGTAGTGCCCGATCGTCTCGATCACGCGACCGTCGCGCTGCGAGCGCTGGTCGGCAACGACCACGCGCCAGATCGGGTTCTTGCGCGCGCCGACGCGTGTCAGCCTAAGTCTTACGGCCACGATGTCCCTTCGCTTGCGATTCCACGGCAAAGCAGCGTAGCGAAGCGCGCCGGCGCCGGCGCCTCCGGCACGCTCAGCGCGGCGGTCGGCCGAGTGCTGCCAGGTCGGGCATCCGGCCGCGCCCAACCTGCTTCATCACCTTTCGCACCTGCGCGAACTGCTTGACGAGCTGATTGACGGCCTGCACGCTCGTGCCCGACCCGCGCGCTATGCGAAGGCGCCGGGCGCCCTTGATCAGCTCCGGGTGGCGGCGCTCCTGTGGCGTCATCGACAGGATGATCGCCTGTATCCGGTCGATCTCACGCTCGTCGACCTTCATCCCGCGCAGCTGCGCGCCGAGGCCCGGGATCATGCTCAGCAGGCCCTGCAGCGGGCCCATCCTGCGCATCATGCGCAGCTGCGAGAGAAAGTCATCGAGGTCGAACTCGCCCTGGCGCAGGCGCGCCTCGAGCTTCTCGGACTCGCGCTCGTCAACCTCCTTGCCGGCCTTCTCGATCAGCGTCAGCACGTCCCCCATGCCGAGGATTCGCTGTGCCATACGCTCGGGGTGGAAGCGCTCGAACTGATCGCG
Organism: uncultured Solirubrobacterales bacterium; assembly: GCA_963773395.1. Taxonomy (GTDB): domain Bacteria; phylum Actinomycetota; class Thermoleophilia; order Solirubrobacterales; family Solirubrobacteraceae; genus Palsa-513. The sequence goes on from CAVZAY010000002.1 coordinate 872,344, forward strand.
TTTCTCGCCGAGCGAAGCAAACAGGATCGGCTTGCCGGTGACCGAGCGCACCGACAGCGCAGCGCCGCCGCGCGCGTCGCCGTCGAGCTTGGTCAGCACGCTGCCGGTGAGCGGCAGCGCCGCCGCGAACTGTGCGGCCACATTGACCGCGTCCTGCCCCGTCATCGCATCGAGCACCAGCAGAACGTCGTCGGCGCCCGTCACGCGGCAGATCTCGCCAAGTTCCTCCATCAGCGCCTCGTCGACGTGCAATCGCCCCGAGGTGTCCACGATCAGGACGTCCTTGCCGTCCTGCTTCGCGCGCTCGAGCGCCCATTTCGCGATTTCGACCGGGCTACGCTCGGTGCCCTGCTCGTAGACCGTCGCCCCGGCGTTCGTCGCGACCGTCACAAGCTGTTCGATCGCGGCCGGGCGCTGCGTGTCACAGGCGGCCACCGCGACGGTGCTGTGGTGTTCGGCCTGCAGATAGTGCGCGAGCTTCGCGGTCGCCGTCGTCTTGCCAGAGCCCTGCAAGCCGACCATCAGCATCACCGTCGGCGGGCTCGATGCGAACTGGATCGCCGCGGCCGGTCCGCCGAGCAGCTCTGTCAGCTCCTCGTGGACGATCTTCACGACCTGCTGTCCCGGGTTCAGCTGGCCGATGATGTCCGAGCCGACCGCGCGCTCGCGCACAGCGGCCGTGAACTGCTTGACGACCTCGAGGTTGACGTCCGCTTCGAGCAGCGCGAGGCGAATCGCGCGTAGCGCGGCGGTCACGTCCTGCTCGGTCAGCGTGCCGCGGCTGCGCAGGCTCGCGAGCGTCGCCTGGAGCTTGTCGGACAGTGCCTCGAACATTGCTCAGCGGTGCTCGCGCCGAGCGCGGACGAGTAGCGTCACTCTTCGGGCTTGAGCCGCTTGGCGATCGCCGGCGCCTTGCCCAGCGCGTCGCCGATGCTGGCGAAGGCCTGGGTGAACTCCGAGGGGATCACGAAGACCTTGTTGGCCTCGCCCTGCGCGAGCTGTGGCAGCATCTGCAGGTACTGGTAGCTGAGCAGCTTCTGGTCGACGTCGCCCTTGTGGATCGCGTCGAAGACCGTCGCGATCGCCTTCGCCTCGCCCTCGGCGCGCAGGATCGCGGACTGACGCGCACCCTCCGCCTTGAGCACGGCCGACTGCTTCTCGCCTTCCGCGGTGAGGATCGCCGCCTGCTTGGTGCCTTCTGCGGTGAGGATCGCAGCGCGCCGATCGCGCTCGGCGCGCATCTGCTTCTCCATCGCCGCCTTGATGTCCGGCGGCGGATCGACTGACTTGATCTCGACGCGGTTGATGCGGATGCCCCACTTGCCGGTCGCCTCGTCGAGCACGCCGCGCAGCTCGGAGTTCACGTTCTCGCGGCTCGTCAGCGTCTGCTCGAGCGTGATGCCGCCGATCACGTTGCGCAGCGTCGTCACCGTCAGCTGCTCGATCGCCTGCAGCGGATTCGCGATCTCGTAGGTGGCGCTGCGCGCGTCGGTGATCGTGAAGTAGAGGACGGTCTCGATCGACACGACGACGTTGTCCTGCGTGATCACGGGCTGCGGGCGGAAGTTCACGACCTGCTCGCGCAGATCGACCAGCGGCCTGACGCGCTCGATGAACGGCACGACGAGGTTCAGGCCCGGCTCGAGGGTGCGGCTGTAACGGCCAAGGCGCTCGAGCACGCCGGCGCGAGCCTGCGGAATGACGCGGATCGATCGCGACGCGACAAACAGCGCGACGACGACCAGGACAGCGACAACGATCAGTGCGACCACCAAGAGCTCCTTTGACTAAGGCAGGACGAGCGCAGTGGCGCCCCTGATCTCAACCACCTCGACCTGCTCGCCCGGCTCGATCTCGCGATCGTCGTCAAACGAGCGCGCGGTCCAAACCTCGCCCCCGATCTTGACGGTGCCGAGGCCCTCGTGGTTGGCGATCCGTTCGATCACGAGCGCGGGCTGCCCGATCAGCGCCGCCGTGCCGGTGCGCATCGCCGGCGGCAGGCGCCGGTGGCGCATCGCGACGGGCCGCAGCAGCAGGACCACCGACAGCGACACGGCGAGGAACGCCACCGCCGAGAGAACGCCGCCGATACCTGCCACGCCGCTCAGGACGGCCGCGAACGCGGCGCCGAGCGCGAACGGCGCCAGGTAGAAGCCGTTCGTGTGCATCTCGCCGACGGCGAACGCGCCGGCGATCACAACCCATAAGACCCACAGGCCCATACGACGATTATGGCGCTACCCGAGTGCGACCGCCAGCGGGTAACTACTCAATCAGCGCGCGCGCGAACTCGTCCGGGTCGAACGGACGCAGATCTTCGAGCGTCTCACCGATCCCGATCAGCTTCACCGGGATCGCAAGCTCGCGCGCGATCGCCAGTGCGATACCGCCCTTCGCGCTACCGTCGAGCTTGGTCAACACGATCCCGTCGAGTGCCACAGCGTCGGCGAATGCGCGCGCCTGGCGTAGCCCGTTCTGGCCGGTCGTGGCATCGAGCGAGAGCAGCGTCTCGTGCGGGGCGCCGGCGAGCTGATTCGCGATCACGCGCCGGACCTTGGCGAGCTCAGCCATCAGCGGCTCCTGATTGTGCAGCCGCCCCGCGGTGTCGACGAGCACGACGTCATAGCCCTCGCCTCGCGCGCGCGCCACCGCGTCGAAGGCGACCGCCCCCGGGTCAGAACCGGCCGGCGCCGTGACGATGTCGGCGCCCGCCCGCTCCGCCCAGCGTTCGAGCTGCTCGGTCGCCGCGGCACGAAACGTGTCCGCCGCGGCAAGGAGGACGCGCAGTCCCTCCTCGTGGCTCAGACGCCACGCGAGCTTCCCGAGCGTCGTCGTCTTGCCGGTGCCGTTGACGCCGACCATCAGGATCACCGTGGGCTCTGGGCGCAGGTCGATCTGCAAGGGGGCGCCGCCCGGCACCGTTGCCTGCGCCGCGAGGAGCTCGACGAGCCGTTCGCGCAGCGCATCCCCGTCGAGCCGCTCCCGGCGCACGGTCGCTTCGAGACCCGCGACGATCTCCGCCGCCGCCGGCACGCCGACATCGGCGACGATCAGCGACTCCTCGAGCGCCTCCCAATCGTGCGCCGTGAGAGTGCGCGAGAACGTCGCCGTAACCTCGCTGCCGAGCGCCTGGCGCGTCGCGCGCAGGCTTTCGCGCAGACGCGAGAACGCGCCGCCTCGCCGGCCCTCGCTGTCCTCGCCATCCTCAACGGCGGCCGCGGACCGCCCGCGCCGCGTGAGCAGCAGCTCGTCCCAGTCTCGCGCCACGCGTCCTAAGTGGCTCCGGCGGGGGCCACTAAGCTGCGTCGGCTTCCGCGAGACGGACGAAACCGCCGCCCGCCCCGGCATCCTCGCTGGTGGTCGCCTCGAGCTCGTGCAGACCGGTTTCGCCAAGGCGGCGCGAGACGACCTTCGAAACCCCGTCCCCACCCATCGAGACCCCGTACAGCCAGTCCGCGGCCTCCATCGTGCGCTTCTGGTGGGTGACGACGATGAACTGCGCGCGTGAGCTGTGGCGGCGCAGCAGCGCGAGAAAGCGGTCGATGTTCAAATCATCGAGCGCCGCCTCAACCTCGTCGAGGATGTAGAACGGGCACGGCCGCGCGAGGAATACAGCAAAAAGGAATGCGATCGCGGTCATCGACTTCTCGCCGCCTGAGAGCAGCGACAGACGCTTCATCGACTTGCCGGCCGGGGTCACCTCGATCTCGACGCCAAGCGAGCGATCGTCCTGTTCGCCTTCGCCATCGGGCGCGTCGGCTTCAGCCTCCCGCTCAGCGCTCTCCTCCCCGCCGGCGCCCGTGTCCTGGCCGCCGAGCACCGCTCGCGGCGCGCTCTCGTCGCGTACCAGGCGCAGCCGGCCGCTGCCGCCCGGGAACACGTCCTCGATCAGCTCCTCGAAGTTGTGGGCCGCCGACTCGAAGGTCGCTGTGAAGCTCTCGCTGATCTGCCGGTCGGCGTCGCGGATCACCTGAGCGAGCTCGCGGATCGCCGTTTCGAGATCGACCCGCTGAGCCTCGAGCTCGTTGACGTGCTCGAGCGCTTCCCGGTACTCCTCCGCCGCGAGCGGGTTGACGGGTCCGAGCTGCTCGCGCCGGCGCGTCAGTCGCTCGACGCGTTCGCGCAGGGCCTCGCGCTCGCCCGCGTTGAGCGGCTCGGGAGCGGCATCCGCCTCCAGGCCGAGGCGATCGGCGAGCGCTCGCAGCTCGCCGGCTGCTTCGGCCGCGCGGTCGCGCGCCTGTTGCGCAGCCACCTCGGCGGCGGTGAGCGCTTCGGCGTGCTCCTGCAGCTGGGCCTGGAGCAGCGTCTCGGTCGTCGTGCATTCGCGTAGCTCACCAGCGAGCGCTTCGCCCGCGGCACTGCCCGCCGCGAGCTCCTGCTCGATCGTGCGGACGTTGCCCCGCAGCGCGTCAGTGAGCGCCTCGAGCACGCCCGTGAAGCGCTCGACACGCGGCGCGAGCGCGGAGTCGACGGCAGCCTGGTGCTCGAGCTGAGCTTGGCGTTGCGCACGCGCCAGCCGCTCGCGCTCCGCGCGTGCGAGCGCGCGGCGCTCGGCGGCCAGCTCGCCCTCGAGCTGCGCACGGCGTACCGCCAGCTCACCCGCATCCGGAGCCACCCGCCGCTGCTCGATCACCCAGGCTGCGAGCCGCTCGCGCTCCTGCGACTCGCCGCGTGCACGCTCGGCCGCACGCAGCGTCAGCTCGGCTGCCTCACGCACCTCGAGCGCGGCGCTTGCCTGCGCCTGCGCGGCGGACGCAGCGGCACGCGCCTCGTATTCGAGCGCAGCGGCGCGCTCTGATTCGGCGATCAGCGCGTCGCGGCGGTTGCGCTGCTCGAGCGCCCGCTCCGCGCCGCCGCTCGCGGCCTGAGTCAGCTCGCCGAGCGCGGCATTCCACACCCGGCCCGAGCGCGTCACGGCAACACCCGTGAAAGCCGCCGGCACGCTCGCGATCTCATCGACGACCCAGGTAGCCGCAAGCAGTCGGCCGAGCACCGCGAGCGCCTCCGCGTCGCCCTCGACGAGCTCGACCAGGCGCTGCGCGCGCGCCGCCGGCGGCTCGCTCGGCGCCGGTTGGCGCTCCGGCGTCCCAGCGACCAGAGCACGCGCGCCGTCCTCACCCGAGGCGTCGAGCATCGCCTCAGCGCTCGCGCGGTCGGCGGCGATGAGCGCGGCGAGCCTCGCGCCGCCGAGCGCTGCGGCAAGGGCGAGCTCGTAGCCGGGAGCGACGTGAATGCGCTGCTCGAGCCCTTCGCTGCGCCCACGCGCAGCGTCATGGCTGCGCAGGAACTGGTTCACGCCGGCAAGCTCGGCGCCGACGCGGGCGGCTTCACGACGTGCCCGCTCGACCGCCTGCTCGGCCTCGCGCAGGGTGTCGCGAGCCGCGGTGACCGCCGCGTCCGCCGCGTCGCGCTCGCCGGAGGCTCGCGCGCGCGCAGTCTCGATCTCGGCGAGCTCCGCGGCGGCGGCCTCGCGCGCGCCCTCGAGCTCGCGCAACTCGGTCTCGAGGCGCGCCATGCGCTCGCGCTCGAGCTCGGCGATCGCGGCTTCGAGCTGCTCGATCCGTGCCTGGCCGCCCTGATCGAGCTCGGCCGGTTCGCCGTCGAGCTGGAGAAGCTCCGCGGCGCGCCGCTCGCCGCGCCGAGCGATGCTCGCGGCAAGCTCTCGCGCGCGCTCGAGGCGCAGCTCCACGCGGTCCTGCGTACCGCGTGCAGCGAGCGCGCGACCGGCGATCTGCTCGTGGCGCGTACTGCGCTCGGCGAGCGCAAGCTCGGCGCGCTCGCGTCGCTGACCGACCGCGGCCAGCTCGCGCATGCGCTCATCGCGCGCGGTGCGCTGCTCAGCCGCGGCGCGCTCGGCCTCCGTTAGGCGTCCGCGCCGCTCGCGCAGCTCGTCGCGAACGAGCGTCCAGCGCACCTCGAGCGTCTGGTGCTCGAGGCGTTCGTGTAGCTCGGCCGCCTCGGCTTGACGCTTCAGCGGTCGCAGCCGCGAGCGCGCCTCGCGCTCGATGTCGAGCGCGCGGTCGAGGTTCTCGAGCGCGCGGTCGAGCTTCAGCTGGGCACGACGCCGACGCTTGCGGTGCTTGCCAAGTCCGGCTGCCTCCTCGATCAACAGCCGGCGGTCGCGCGGCCTGGAGGTGACGATCGACTCAACTCGGCCCTGTGAGATGACCGAATGCGCCTCCTTACCGAGGCCCGTGTCGGAGAGCAGCTCCAGCACGTCAACGAGCCGGCAGCGCGCGCCGTTGATCCGGTAGCTGCCCTCACCGGTGCGGTTCAGCGTGCGGGAGATCGCGATCTCGCTGGCGGGCACATCGACCAGCTCGTCCGCATTGTCGAGCACGAGCTCCACCTCGGCTTCGCTGCGCGCCTGAACACCGCGTCCGCCGGCGAAGATGACGTCCTGCATCGACTGCCCGCGCACCGCCAGCGGCGACTGCTCGCCAAGCGCCCACAAGACGGCATCGGTGATGTTCGACTTGCCCGACCCGTTCGGCCCGACGATCACGCTGACCCCCTCGCCGAAGCTCAGACGCGTGCGCTCGGGGAACGACTTGAAGCCCTTGATCGTGATCGATTTCAGGTGCAAGGCATCCTCACCGTGATCGCGTTGCGCTGCGCGCCGCTAGCGCGAGGCGGGCCGCCTCCTGCTCGGCGTGCTTCTTGCTGCGTCCCCGGCCGGCGCCCAGCGTATCCCCCGCCCCCGTGCGCGCCTCGACCGTGAACGTGCGCGCGTGCGGCGGACCGTGCTCCTCGACCACCTCGTAGCGGACGATCTCGTTGTCGCGCGCCAGCTCCTCCTGGAGCGCCGACTTGAAGTCGACCGGGTTCTCGAGCGCCTCGTCGATCCGCGAGGCGAAGGCCTCGACGACCGCGGCGGCCGTGCGCTCGTAGCCGTAGCTGATATAGCAAGCGCCGATCACCGCCTCGATCACCGACGCCAGCACGCGCTCGGTCTCGACCACCGCCGCCGCCAACGGCGCCGCGCTCGCCGGCGCCGACGCGAGCAGCCGCTCGACGAGCCCAAGCTCCTCCGCGACGTTCCGGCACGACGGTCCGGACACAGCCTGCGCGCGGATCTTCGTCAGCCGTCCGGCGCCGAAGCGCTCGGCCTCCAGACGCGGGTACAGGTGCGCCGTGACCGCAAGCGCGAGCACGCTGTCGCCAAGAAACGCGAGGCGCGTGTACGAGTCGCTGCGGCGCTGCGTCCACGAGGCGTGCGTGAAGACCTGCCGGTAGAGGTCCTCCGGCAGCTCGTCGAGCAGTTCGCGCAGCGCCGTCAGTGCCCGCCGGCTTGGGAGAGGACGTACTCGACCGTGTCATTGACCGTCACGAGCTTGATCGCCTGCTCGTCGGGGACCGAGATTCCGTAAGTGTCCTCGATCTCTTGCACCATCGTGTACAGGTCAAGCGAGTCGATGGCGAGATCCTCGCGAAAGCGCGTGCCCAGCTGGACACGCTCCGGGTCGAGCTCGAGCTCGTCGGCCAGGTGCGAACGGATCAGTTCCAGGACCTCCTCACGGGTCATACGCAACGGGTCACGATAGCGCCGGGTCAGGACGCGCCCCGACGCCTGCGCGCCGGCCAGGGCATCCCCGGCCGCCCGAGGCTGCTGCTCAGGACGGCGCCGGCACGCCCGCGCGGCGCAGCGCGCCGGCAGCCTCGAGCGCGCTGTGCGTGCGCCCGACGACGTCCTCCTCGACGCCGCGGCGCGCGCGCAGGATCGCCTTGGCGATGCCCTGGCGGGTGAAGCTTCCGTGCGCGACGACACCGAGGTGTCGCAAACCGAGCAGGTAGGCGCCGCCCTGGCCCTCCGGATCGATCTCCTCGACGAACGGACGCAGCCCGCCCGAGAGCAGCAGGCCGCCGAGCTTGCCGCGAGTGGACGCGTTCGCGATATCGCGGATCGTGTGGAGCATCGTCTGCGAGACGGCCTCGATCAGCTTCAGTGCGACGTTGCCGGTGAACCCATCGGTGACGACAACGTCGGCGGCGCCGTTCAGGACGCCGTCGCCCTCGATGTTGCCGACGAAGGTCAGTACGTCGCTTGCGCGCGCGCGGGCGATCAGCACCTCGTGGGCCTCGATGACGACCTGGCTGCCGCGCTCGGGCTCGACGCCGTTGGACAGCAGGCCAACTCGCGGGCGTTCGACACCGAGAACCGTGCTCGCGTAGGCGGCGCCCATGAATGCGAACTGGACGAGGTACTCGACGCGCACATCCGGGTTCGCGCCGACGTCGAGCACGGTCACCGGATGGCTCGGGACCGGAACCGTGATCGCGAGCGCCGGGCGGTGGATGCCATGCGCACGGCGGATGTGAAGCTGCGCGGCGACGAGCGCGGTGCCGGTCGAGCCGTTGCAGACGAGCGCCGCGGCGCGTCCCTCACCGACGGCGCGGGCGGCGAGCACGATCGATGCGTCCGGCACGGTGCGCACCGCGCGTGCGGGGTTCTCCTCCTTGGCGATCGAACGCGGCGCGTCGACGATCTCGACGCCGCCTCCGCTGGGACCGAGCTGGTCCGCGGGACCGAAGAGCAGCACCTTCACCCCCGCGGCTGCTGCGAGCCGCGCCGCGGCTGCGACCTCGGCCGGCCCGAGATCGGCGCCGTTCGCGTCGACCGCGATGACCGTCACGTTGACCCGGCGGACCTTCTAGTGGTCGTGATCGTGGTCGTGATCGTGCTCAGTCGACGCCACGACCTCACGCCCCGCGTAGTAGCCGCAGTTCGGACAGACGCGGTGCGGGCGACGTGGAGCGTGGCAGTGAGGACACTCGTTCAGCGCCGGCGCGGCCATCTTGTGCTGCGCGCGACGCTTCGCGGTCCGGCTGTGCGACTGCTTACGCTTGGGTGCCTGCATCGGCCGGCAAGCGTAGCAGCCGGCCGCCGACGCTCCGCGGCCGGCGTGAGCCGCTAGCCGGATCCTTCCGCGGTCGCGGCGGCGGCCAGCGCCGCCAGACCCTCCTCGATCGCCGCGACCGCGCCACTTGACTCCTCACCGAGCTCGTGTCGCTGCGCCAGCCAGGCCGCGCTGTTGTATGTGAGCCAGACCCGCCCGTCGGCGTCCTCCCACGCCAGGGCCTTGAGCGGCAGGTCGATACCCGAGCTCTGCCGATCGATCATCAGCGGCGTGCCGCCGCGCGGGTGACCGAAGAGGAGCAGCTCCGTCGGACGCAGCCGCATGCCCACCTCGGCGGCGCCCGCGCCATGGTCGATGCGAGCGAATACGCGCAGGCCGGCGCGCTCCGCGTGCTCCGCCAGGCGGTCGATGGTCTCCTTGACGGAGAATTGGCTTTCACGGGAGATCAGTCCGTGGTCTGGCATGCGGTCCTCCGTTTCAACGTCTGCCATGGGTCGTGCGCATCTCGGTCAACGATCGAGCTTCAGCTCCGCGAGCTTCGCCCAGCGCGGATCGGGCGCGCTCTCGTGACGGTGTCCCGGCTCGAGCTCGCGCAGCGGCTGGGCGCAGACAGGGCAGAGCCCCGGGCAGTCCGCTTTGCAGACGATCTGGTCGGGCAGCGCGAGCGCGAATGCGTCGCGTGCGAAGGCGCGCAGGTCGAGGAGCTCGCCGTCGACGTAGGGACTGCTGAGCTCCTCGCCGCTGCCCGGCAACTCGACCTCGCGAGCATCCACCTCGACAGCAGGTGCCGCGTCGGCCAGGCAGCGCATGCACGGCCCCGCGATCGCGGCCGCGAAACGCAGGTGCAGCGCGTAGCCGCCGCCGGCCATGCGCGACACGTCGAGCTTGACCGGCACGCGGTCGGGCTCTGCGACGTAGCGCTGCCCGCCGAGATCGAGCGGGTCGATCGCGACGACGAGCTCGAGGCGGCGTCCCTCGCCCGCCGAAAGTCGCAGCCCGCCGAGATCGAATGTGTCGCTGGCGAGCACATACTCAGAGTAGCTGCGCCGGCTGTCCGGCCGGCACGTTCCGCGCCCGCTCAGCCGTGGTCGAGCTCGCGCTTGACGACCTTCCCGGTCGCCGTGCGCGGGAGCTCCTCGACGAACAGCACGTCGCGGGGCACCTTGAAGCGCGCGAGGTTCTCGCGCACATGCGCACGGACGCCGTCGGCGTCGAGGCTGGCGTCGGTCTCGAGCACGACGAACGCGCGTAGGCGCTGGCCATACTCGTGATCGTCGACGCCGACGACCGCGACGTCGGCGACCTCCGGATGATCGGCCAGGAGGTCCTCAACCTCGCGCGGGAAGACGTTTTCACCCCCGGAGATGATCATCTCGTCGTCACGTCCGGAGACGAACAGCCGGCCCTCCTCGTCGATGTAGCCGACATCGCCGGTCGCGAACAGGCCGTCGAGGACGGTCTTGCCGTCACCGGTCGTGTAGCCGTCCATGACCATCTCGTTGGTGACGAAGATGCGCCCCGTCCGTCCGGGCCCCCGCAACTCCCGGTCGCGGTCGTCGAACAACCGCAGGCGCGTGCCGTGCGGCGGCGTGCCGGCGGTGCCGGGCGCGGCACGCAGCTGCCGCGGCGATGCGATCGAGGCCCACGCGACCTCGGTCGAGCCGTAGAGGTTGTAGAGCACCTCACCGAACGCATCCATGACTCGCAGCGCAAGCTCGCCGGGCAGCGACGAGCCGCTGACCGCGATCACGCGCAGCGAGCTCGTGTCGTAGCCGTGGATCGTGTCGGCGCCCAGCTCGAGGATGCGCTGGAGCATCAGCGGCACGGCGACGAGCGCGCTCACCCGGTGGCGTTCGATCGACGCGAGCGCCTGCTCGGGATCGAAGCGGCGGTGGAGGATCAGCGTCGAGGAGAGCGCGAGACCGAGCGTGAAGTGGCCGTAGCCCCAGGAATGGAAGAGGGGCGAGGCGATCAGCGTCGGCTGGCGCGCGCGTAGCGGGATGCGCGAGAAGAGCGCCGCTGCGGGGTCGAGTGTGCGGGGCTGGTGGCGCGAGGCGCCCTTCGGGGAGCCGGTCGTGCCCGAGGTCAGGATCACGACGCGGCCGCGGTCGCGTGGCGGGTTGAGATTGCTGCGGTCGCCCGTCGCGACGAGATCGTCGATTGTCGTGAAGCTGCTCGGCCCGTCGTGCCAGGCGATCACGGTGTGGCGCCCGGCGGCCGCCTGGGCGCACAGCGGAATGAACTCCTCGTCGTAGATCAGGACGCGCGGTTGCTCGCGCTCGCAGACCTCGGCGATCTGCGGCCCGGCGAACGACGTGTTGAGCAGCAGCAGCGTCGCGCCGAGCTTTGATGCGGCAACCGAGGAGCGTACGAAGCCCGCATGATCGCGGCAGAGGATCGCGATCCCCTCGCCCTCGCCGACGCCGAGCTCGCGCAAGCCGCGAGCGAAGGCGTTCGTCTCCTCGTGGAGCTCGCGAAAGGTGACGGTGCCGCGATCGTCGTGCACCGCGGCGCGGTCGGGATCGCGCATCGCCGAGATCGCATAGCCGGACGCGGGCGTCGGCCCCCAGCGCTTGAGCAGGATCAGCGTGCGCACGATCTTGTCCGGCCGCGTCGGCGCGAGCACGCCGGCGCGCGCGAGCATCCAGCCCGTGAAGAACGTGTTCGTTAGGCGCGCGAACGGACGCACGGCGCGTTATCCAAGCATCCTCGCCGCAGGGCGGCGAGAAGATCTAGGAAACGCCGACCTGTTCGTCGCGGCCGGCGAGACGCTCACGGCCGCGCTGGACGGCGTTGATGAACTTGGTCAGGTTCGTCTCGAGGGTGTCGAGGATCTCATCCGCGTAATCCTCGGCGCCAAGGCGAATCTCGCGCTCCTGCGCACGGGCATCCTCGATGATGTCCTCGGCGGCGCGCTCGGCTGCCTTGACGATCTCCTCGTCGGCGATCAGCCGCTCCGCGCGCTCGCGCCCATCCTTGACGATCCGCTCCGCCTCGCGCTTGGCCTCCGCCAGCATCTCCTGGCGCTCCTTGACGATCCAGCGCGCCTGCTTGATCTCTTCCGGGATCGTCGCGCGCATCTGGTCGAGGATCTCGTAGATCTCCTCCTTGTCCACGCGCACCTGATCGGTCAGTGGAACCTGCTTGGCGTTGTGGACCAAGTCGTCGAGCTTGTCGATCAGTACGAGGACGTCCATTGGGGTAAGGGTAGACGGTCAGCAGGCAGACGCAAAGCACTGCGCGCGTCGTTGCGGTGATTCGCTAGCGGCGCAGCTCTTCCTGCAAGCGCTTCGCGACGAGCTCGAGGACATACGGGGAGACGTCGCCGCCGAAAGTCGCGAGCTCCTTGACGCCGCTCGAGGAGAGGAAGCTGTACTCGGGGCTCGCCATGATGTAGAGCGACTCGATCTGGGGCGCCTGCTTGCGGTTGAGCTGGTTCATCTCGAACTCGTACTCGAAGTCGGAGATCGCCCGCAGGCCCTTGACGATCGCCGCCGCGCCCTGGGCGTGCGCGAACTCGACGATCAACGTGTCGAACGGCATCACGCGGATCCGCTCGAGGTGCTCGGTCGCGGCGTTGATGAACTCGATGCGCTCGGCGAGCGGAAAGAGCGTCGGGTGCTTGCGCAGCGAGTGGTTGACGACGGCGACGATCACCTCGTCGAAGAGCTCCGCCGTGCGGGTGATCACGTCGACGTGGCCGTTGGTGATCGGGTCGTAGGACCCCGGACAGACGGCGATGCGTGGGCTGTCACTCATGCGGGCGCGAGCTCGTACACACGGATCAGCGTATCCCCGTAGCGGCGTTCGCGACCGAGCGGCAGGCTGAGGGCGAGCGGATCGCGATGATCGGACTCCGTCACGACCCGCGCTCGGGCGCCCAGCAGCGGCGGCAGACGCCGATCGAGCAGCGGGCCGAACGAGGCAGCGTCGGCGTAAGGCGGGTCGACGAAGACGAGGTCGAACTCGCCGGCTGGGAGGTCGTCCCGCACGTCGGCGCGCGTAACGGTCGCACGCAGGCCCAAGTCGAGCTGGCCGACGTTGTCGAGAATCGCACGGATCGCGCTGAGATCGCGGTCGACCAATACGGCTTGCGCCGCGCCGCGCGACAGGGCTTCGATTGCGAGCGCTCCGGATCCCGCGAAGAGGTCGAGGACACGCGCTTCGCGCACGTCCCCGAGGATCGAGAAGATCGCTTCGCGGGTGCGATCGGACGTCGGACGCGTCGCGCGTCCGCGTGGCGCGCGCAGCCGCCTGCCCCCCAAGCTCGCCCGCGATGACGCGCATCAGCCGGGAATCGCGCGCGCAGAGATCTCCGGGTAACGCTCGGCGATCGCCGGCGGCAGGAGACGGTGCTCCGGCTCGGCAAGCCGCGGGTCCGCGTCGACGATACGTATCGCCCAGGCACGCGCGCTCAGCAGGAGACCCTCGTCGTCGGGCAGGCGCGCGAGCTTGAAGTCGCTGAGCCCCGACTGCTTGGTTCCGATGAGCTCCCCCTCCTTGCGCAGTTGCAGGTCGATCTCGGCGAGCTCGAAGCCGTCGTCGTGGCGCGTCAGTGCGTCGAGGCGCGGCGCGTCCCGTGGGCCGCAGAGCAGGCACAGGCCGGGATGCTCGCCGCGGCCGACGCGGCCGCGCAGCTGGTGCAGCTGCGAGATGCCGAAGCGCTCGGCGTTCTCGATCAGCATCACGGTCGCGTTCGGAACGTCGATTCCAACCTCGATGACGGTCGTCGCGACGAGCACGTCGGCCTCGCCCGCGGCAAACGCAGCCATCGCCGCCTGCTTGGAGCGGTGCGCCATCTGCCCGTGGATCAGGACGACGCGGAAGTCGCGCAGCTCGCCGGCGCGCAGCCGCTCGAACTCGGCGGTCGCGGCGCGCACGTCGCCGGCGTCCGGCTCCTCCGACTGCTCGACGAGCGGGCAGACGACGAACGCCTGGCGTCCGGCGCGGATCTCCTCGGCGATCCGCTCGTAGGCGCGTCCACGCGCGCGGGCGCCCGAGACGATGTGGGTGGCGATCGGCTGGCGGCGCGCGGGTAGCTCGCGCAGGCGCGTCTGGTCGAGGTCGCCGTAGTTGCACAGCGCGAGCGTGCGCGGGATTGGCGTTGCGGTCATGTGCAGGACGTGCGGAGCGAGGCCGGCAGGCGCCTTGGCGTCGAGCGCCGCGCGCTGGCGCACGCCGAAGCGGTGCTGCTCGTCGATCACGGCGAGCGCGAGATTGCGAAAGTGAACCGGCTCCTCGATCAGCGCGTGCGTGCCGACGATCAAGGCGAGCTCGCCGCTGGCGAGGCGCGCGAGGATCTCGCCCCTGCGCGTGCTGGGCGTCGAGCCGGTCAGCAGTGCGAGCGTGACCGGCTCCGGGCCAAGTAAGCGCTGGATCGTCGCGAAATGCTGCTCGGCGAGCGTCTCGGTGGGCGCCATCAGCGCGGCCTGTGCACCCGATTCGACGGCGCGCAGCATCGCGTGAAGTGCGACGACCGTCTTGCCGCTGCCGACCTCGCCCATCAGCAGGCGCTGCGCCGGCACGCTGCCGGCGAGCTCCTGCGCGATCTCGGCGATCGCCGCCTGCTGGTCGGCGGTCAGCGAGAACGGCAGCCCTCCTTCGAGCCAGCGCGCGCTCAGCGCCGCCGGCGCGTCCAGCGCGACCGCATGTGCTTGTCCACTTCGCCGCTCGCGCCGCAGCAGCAGCGCGAGCTGGAGCAGCAGCAGCTCCTCGAAGGCGAGCCGCCGCCGGGCTGCCTCGAGCTCATCGCCCGCCCCGAAGTGCAGTGCTTCGATCGCCGCGGCACGCGCGGGCAGGCGCTCGCGCGCGCGCAACCGCGCGGGCAATGGCTCATAGAGCTCGCAAATCGCGGGGCGCGCCTCGCGCATCAGCGCGAGCAGCTGAGTGCTCGTGATCCCCTCGGTCGCGGCGTAGTGTGAGACATCCTCGCCGCCCTCGGTCGTCTCGTCCGTGCGCGCATGGCTCGCGACACGAAAGCGGTTGCGGGCCTCGCACTTGCCGTGCAGGACGAGGCGTGTACCGGGCGAGTAGCGGCGCGCCAACCACGGCTGGTTGAAGAAGGTTGCCAGCATCGGCCCGGTCTCGTCAGCCACCGTCGCCTCGACGATCGGGCGCATGCCACGCCGTCGGACCGGCCGCTGGGTGATCGAGCGGACCGTCACGACGACCGTCGCGGTGTCGCCGACGTCGAGGGCCGCGACCGTGCGCCCCTCGCGCCGGGCGCGCGGCGTGTACTCGAGCAGGTCGCCGACGCTGCGCAGCGCGAGCGACTCCGCGGCCTCCGCAGTCTTGCCCTTCAGCGCCAGCGGCTGTGCAAGACGCGAAGGCCGCGGCCAGCGGGCCGTCGCGAGCAGCGCCTCACGCGACGCAACCCCGCCGCCGGCGAAGCCGGCCATAAAGAAATCACTGGTGACGGCGGCCATCTCTGCATGATGAAGGGCCGCGATGACGGCCCTCCAGCGTGCTCATCCAGGCGAGGAGACCCGACCAGCACGAAGCCTGCACATCACCCGAAAACGAGGAGCGGTCCCGCAGCCTATTCCGCGCTCAGAAGCCACCAGTGGCTCGGTGGGCCACCGTCGCGGTGCTCGAGCTCGAGTCCACCGGGAACGAGCGCCGCGACGTGGTCGCTCGCGAGGGGGGCGTCGGCGCCCGCGATGCACGTGATCAGCTCGCTGCCGTCGCCGAGCTTCGCGATCACGCGCGCGAGCGTTTGCTCGGGCTCGCCCCAGGCGACGAGGGCCTCCTCGACGAAGCCGACGGCGTCGCCGGCGCGGAAGCGACCGCTCGCGTCATCGCGCGCAGCCGGCGCGACCGACCCGCCGCGCACCCGTTCGAGCGCAGCGGCAATTGCCTGTGCGTTCGCCTGCGCGGAGCGTTCCGGCGAGTAGGCGACGAGCGCCGCGAGCGCCGTCTGCTGCGAGCGCGACGGCACGACGACCACCTGCTTCTCGGAGAGCTCAGCGGCCTTCTCGGCCGCGAGGACGACGCTCGGATCGTTGGTCAGGACGACCACCTCCTCCGACGGAACGGCATGGATCCCCGCGAGCAGCTCGTAGGTCGAGGGGTTCAGCTTCGGACCGCCGTCGACGACGTGCGCGCCGAGGCTCTCGAACAGCTCACCGATGCCGCGGGTCGCCACGACCGCGAGGACGCTGCAGCGGACCGCCGGCGCCCCGCGTGCGAGACGCTCGGCGACCTGCTCCTGCATGTCGGCCACATCGAGGTGAGAAACCTCGCCGGCGTGCGCGAAGACGGCGGTCGCGTGCGCCGGCTGATCGGTGTGGACGTGGACCTTGAGCGTAGTGGCGTCGCCGACGACCAGCACCGAGTCGCCGAGCTGCTCGAGCGCGGCGACATAGCGGCTCGGCTCGAGCCCCTGGCCGATGACGGCGAAGTTAGTGCAGTAGCGATACGTGGAGGAGGCGTGATGGGGATGGCTGATCCGAGCCGGCGCGTGATGCGCGAGCGGTGGCGGCTCGTTACCGCGCAACGCGGCGACGATGCCGGCGAAGATGATCGTCAGGCCGTAGCCGCCGGCGTCGACGACGCCCGCGTCGCGCAGCACCGCGAGCAGGTCCGGCGTGCGCATCACCGACGCCTCGCCGGCTGCAACCGCGCGCTCGAGCACGGAAGCGATCATGTCGTCCTGAATCTCGGTCGGCGAGTCGGGATCCAGGCGCGGGTCGGGCATGTGGGCGAGCTCGACCGCGACCCGGCTTGCCATCTCGCGCACCACCGTCAGGATCGTTCCCTCCGCGGGCTCGCGCACCGAGGCGTAGGCGCGGTCGGCGGCGCGGGCGAGGGCGGCGCCGATCAGCGTCGCGTCGACGAGCTCGCCGGGACGGCTGACCAGCTCCTCGGCGGCGCCGCGGATCAGTTGCGAAAGGATCACGCCGCTGTTGCCGCGCGCACCGAGCAGCGCCGCGCGCGCGACCGCGTCGACGATGTCGTCGCGACCGATGTCGTCGATCGTGCGGTTGCCGTCCGCGCCGAGGCGGTCAAGCTCCTCGACGACGGCGCGCAGGGTCAGCACCATGTTGTCCCCGGTGTCGCCGTCGGCGACCGGAAAGACGTTGAGATCGTTGACCTCCTGGCGGCGTGCCTCGAGCTGCGCAAGCGCGCCCGCGACGATCGTGCGGAAGCGGACGATGTTGGGGTCAGTCACGACCCGCTACAGGGCTTTGCTGACCTTGCCTGCTTTGAGGCAGCGCGTGCACACGTACACGCGGCGCGCGGTGCCGTCCTGCACGATGCGAACCTTCTGGAGGTTCGGATCGAAGCGCCGCCGCGTCGCGACCATCGAGTGGCTGCGGGAGTTGCCGAATGCGGGCCCCTTGCCGCAGGAGTGACAAACCTTGGCCATCGCAGCGCAGTGTAATGGGTCGCGCGAAAGAGACCGCCCCGCGGCAAGAACCGCCAGGCGCGTTCCCAACAGCTCTGAGTCGGTCGCGTGACGCTCTTGGGCTGCCTTCCGGGCGGCGTCTGACGCGGCAATCAGTAGCGTCACGCCCGCATCGCGGGCTCAGTCAGCACCCATCGACCAGGACCGGTGATCCCTTGATAGCACTCGCGCGCTGGTGCAGCAGTCACCGCCGGCTCGTGATCGTTGGCTGGATCGTCGTCGCGATCGTCGCGACCGTCGCCGCGCAGGCGCGTCGGGCGCAGCTACGCCACGAACTACACGCTGCCCGGGCACTCAGTCCCAGCAGGCGCTCGACCTGCTCGAGCACAACTTCGGCGCGCAGAGCGGCGACAAGGACACGCTCGTCTTCCACGTCTCGAGCGGCACGATCGACAGCCCGGCGGTGCGCGCGGCGATGAGCCGATGCTCGCGAAGGTCGCGGAGCGTTCCCGCACGTCGTCGGCGTGCTGAGCCCCTACTCGCCCGCGCGGCGCGGTCGAGGTCTCGCACGATCGCAGGACCGCCTTCGAGACGATCTACTACGACAAGCCGGCGAACCTGCTCGAACGTCAACACCGGCAACGCCGCTGATCAACCTGGTCAAGACACCACGTGCCCGGGCTCCAGCTCGCCGCCGGCGGCGCCGGTGATCGAGGATGCGGAGGGCTTCAACATCGGCCCGGCGACCGAGGTCGGGGTGCTCGCGGCGCTGGTGATCCTGCTGATCACGTTCGGCTCGCTGGTCGCCGCCGGCATGCCGCTCGTGACCGCCGGGCTCGGCCTGATCACGCGGCGTGGGCTGATCGGCCTCGCGACGCACGTGACCGCGATCTCGAACGTCGGGCCGCGAGCTCGCGCTGATGATCGGCCTCGGCGTCGGCATCGACTACGCGCTGTTCATCGTCACGCGCTTTCGCGAGAACTACCGGCGCACGCACGACGTCGAGGAGTCGCTCGACGGGGCGATGGACACCTCCGGGCGGGCGATCCTGCTGGCCGGCGCGACCGTCGTGATCGCCCTGCTCGGGATGTTCGCGACCGGCGTCACTTCATGTACGGCCTCGCCGTCGCGTCCGTGCTCGGCGTGCTGCTCGTGCTGCTCGCCTCGCTGACGCTGCTGCCGGCGATGATCTCGCGCTTCGGCACGCGGATCGCGGGCACGCGAAGGCGCGCGCAGCGGCCGACATGACCCCCGAGGAGCGCGGCGACTCGCCGCCGTCGCATTCGCGCTGGCGCGCGCTGGAGCCAGTTCGTCCAGGCGCACCCGGACCGCTGGCGCTGGTCTCGCTGGCGGTGATGATCGCCGTGCTGACGCCGGTCTTCGCGCTGCGCCTGGACACGAGCGACGCCGGCAACGACGCCTCGAACCTGACCTCGCGCCATGCCTTCGATCTGCTCGCGCAGGGCTTCGGTGCCAGGCTTCAACGGACCGCTGCTGCGTCGTCGCCGAGCTGCCCGGCCGGGACGACACGGCCGCGCTGCCGGCGATCCGCGCGGCGGTGGCTGCGACGCCCGACGTCGTCGCGCGTCAGCCAAGCCGCGGAGCGTCTCGCCGAACGGCAAGGTCGCGGTCTTCGAGGCCTACCCGCGTCCGCGCCGCAGGCGCCGGCGACGATGAGCCTCGTCAACACGCTGCGCAACGACGTGCTGCCGCCGCTTCGCGCAGACCGCGCACACGACCGTCCTCGTCGGCGGCTTCACCGCCGGGTCGATCGACTTCTCGAACGTGCTCGCGGACAAGCTGCCGCTGTTCATCGCGATCGTCGTCGTGCTCTCGGCGCTGCTGCTGCTCGTGATGTTCCGCTCGCCCGTGATCGCTCTCCAGGCGGCGCGCGATGAACATCCTCAGCATCGGCGGCTCGCTCGGCGCGACCGTGGCGATCTTCCAGTGGGGCTGGCTCGTCGAGCATCTTCGGCGTGCAGAAGGGACCGGTCGAGCCATGGATCCCGGTGATCATCTTCGCCGTCGTTTTCGGCCTCTCGATGGACTACGAGGTCTTCCTCGTCTCGCGCGTGCGCGAGGAGTGGATCCGCAGCCATGACGCGTCCAGCGCCGTCGCTGAGGGCCTCGCGTTCACCGGGCGCGTGATCACGGCCGCCGCGGCGATCATGGTCTGCGTCTTCCTCTCGTTCATGCTCGGCAACGAGCGCGCGATCAAGGAGTTCGGCTTCGGCCTCGCGGCGGCCGTGTTCCTCGACGCGGTCGTCGTGCGCTGCGTGCTGCTGCCGGCCGTGCTCGAGCTGCTCGGCCCGGTGACCTGGCGGCTGCCGCGCTGGCTGGACGCGCGCCTGCCGCACATCAACATCGAGGGCAACGCGGCGCGCGGCGCGGCCGCAGAAAGCTGCCCTCGCACGCGCCACTCGCGCCCGAGAGCGAGCCGGCCGGCGCGTAGGACGGGGCGCCGGCCCCTCGCCCGATATCAGCGAGGAGGCCGGCCCGCCACGCCCGAAGTCTCAGTCCGGCCCCGTGGCCGGCCCCGCAGCGAGCTCGTCGCGCAGGCGCGCGAGCGTGAGCACGGCGTGCGCCGCCTGGGCGCCGTGGTCGCGCTTGCGCCCACCGGTGCGCTCGAGCGCCTGGTCCAGCGAATCGACCGTCAGCACGCCAAAAGAGCACGGGACGCCGGTGCGCAGCTGGACGTCCTGGATGCCGCGCGCGCACTCGGCGCAGACATAGTCGTAGTGATCGGTCTCGCCGCGGATGATCGCGCCGAGGCAGGCGACGCCCGCGTAGCGGCCGCTTTGCGCCGCATAGAGCGCGGCGAGCGGCAGCTCGAACGCACCAGGCACGTCGAAGATGTCGATCTCGTGCGCGCCGTCTGACTCGAACGTGCGGCGAGCGCTCGTGACGAGCCGGTCGGCGAGCTCCGCGTAGAAGCGCGCGACGACGATCGCGTAGCGCTCGTCCATCAGCCGCGCCGGCGCTTCTCGGCGCGCTCGTTGAAGAGCAGCTCCGCGTCCAGGTCGAGGCCCTGGTGGTGCAGGGTGTGGCCGAGCTTGTCGCGCTTGGCGCGCAGGTACGCGTGGTTGTTGGGGTTGGGCGCGGGCTCGATCGGAAGCTGCGCGCTGACCGACAGACCGTAGCCCTCGAGACCGCGGATCTTCTTCGGGTTGTTCGTCAGGATCCGGATCGAGGAGAGGCCGAGATCGACGAGGATCTGGGCGCCGATCCCGTAATCGCGCAGATCGGCGGGTAGGCCGAGGCGCTCGTTCGCCTCAACCGTGTCGAGGCCCTCCTCCTGGAGCTTGTACGCGCGCAGCTTGTTGAGCAGGCCGATCCCGCGCCCCTCCTGCGCGAGGTAGAGCAGCACGCCCTCGCCTTCGGCCTCGATCATCGCGAGCGCGGCCTCGAGCTGCTCGCCGCAGTCGCAACGCTGCGAATGGAAGACGTCGCCGGTCACGCATTCGGAGTGGACGCGAACGAGGACGTCCTGCTTCCCGGCGACCTCGCCCTTGACGAGCGCGAGGTGATGCTTGTCGTCGACGAGCGAGCGATAGCCGACGACCTCGAAGTCGCCGACGGCGATCGGCAGGTGCGTCGCGACGACGCGCTCGACGAGCCGCTCGTTGCGCCGGCGGTAGGCGATCAGATCCTTGATCGTGATCATCTTCAGGCCGTGACGCGCGCAGTACTTGACGAGGTCCGGGACGCGCGCCATCTCGCCGTCGTCGCGCATCACCTCGCAGATCACGCCCGACGGGTCGAGGCCCGCCAAGCGCGCCAAGTCGATGCTCGCCTCCGTGTGCCCGGTCCGCTCGAGCACCCCGCCCGGCTTCGCCTTCAGCGGGTTGACATGCCCAGGCTGCACGAGGTCGGTGGGGCTGCTCGCGGGGTCGATCGCGACGAGCATCGTGTGCGCGCGATCGTGCGCCGAGACGCCCGTCGTGACGCCCGCGCGGGCTTCGATCGTCACCGTGAACGGCGTCCCCATCGGCGACTCGTTCTTCGCCGTCATAAGGTCGAGCCCCAGCGCCTCGCAGCGCTGCGGCGTCAGCGCCAGGCAGATGAAACCGCGCGCCTCCTTGGCCATGAAGTTGATCGCCTCGGCCGTGACGAGCTGCGCCGCCATGACGAGATCGCCCTCGTTCTCGCGGTCCTCGTCGTCGCAGACGACGACCATGCGCCCGTTGCGGATCTCCTCGAGGGCCTCGTCTATGGATGAAAACGGCGAACTGGCGTCGTCGGCCAGCTGTGCGTCGTCGGCCGGCTTCGCCGCCTCCTCCTTTGCTTCGCGCCTGCGGGCGGTTGGCGCGCTCATCTGGATCCCACGAGCTTCTCGAGTTGCTTGGCGAGGATGGCGTCGTCGGCCGGCTTCGCCGCCTCCTCCTTTGCTTCGCGCTGTCCGGCGGTGGCCGTACTCGTCTGGATCCCGCGAGCCTCGTCGCTGCTCGCCTGCCCCGCGGTGGGCGCGCTCATCTCGACGCCACCAGCTTCTCGAGCTGCTTGGCGAGGATGTCGACCTCGACGTTGACGCGGTCGCCCGGCTGTAGGGAGCCGAGGGTGGTCGCGCGGCGTGTCTGCGGTATCAGGGCGATTGTCACCAGGGGGCCTTCGATCGCTGCCACGGTCAAGCTCGCCCCATCGAGGGCGATCGAGCCTTTCTCCACAACGTAGCGGACGAGGCCGCCGTCCAATCCGAACACAACCTCACCGGACTCGCGGACCTCCCGCACCTCGGCCGTGCCGTCGACATGCCCGAGCACGAAATGCCCGCCGATCCGCTCCGTAGCGCGCAGCGGCAGCTCCAGGTTCACCCGCGATCCCACGACCAACCCCCCGAGCGTCGTCCGCCGCAAAGTCTCCTCAACGACATCCGCGCCAAAGCGCGACCCATCCACGCTCACGGCCGTCAGGCAGGCGCCGCTGACCGAAACCGAATCTCCAACCGCGATCTCCGGCACGAGGGACTCAGCCGCAACCTCCAGCTGCGAACCCCCCAGCACGGGCGCAACCGCTACCACGGTCCCGATCTCTGCAACTAGCCCAGTGAACACAAGCGACAGCTGGGGTGAGCCCTCACCACTCGCGCAGGCGCGCTGAGATCAGCAGGTCCTCCCCAACGTGCTCGCACTCGAGCGTCAGCGCGCGGATCGCGTCCGCGATTCTGGCGACGCCCTCGCCTTCGAGCGGGTCGCGCGCGCTCGCCCCGCCGAGCAGCGTCGGCGCGAGGAACAGACGTACCTCGTCGATCTCGCCGGCATCGAGGAACGCGCCGGCAAGATGCGGGCCGCCTTCGAGGAGGATCGCCGCGACGCCCGCATCGCCGAGCTGCTCGAGTGCGGAGCGCACGCGCGCGGGCTCGTTCTCGCCGCTCGCGACGAGGACCTCGGCGCCGGCCGCGGTCAGCGCATCGACGTCGCTGCGGCGCGCCGCGCGCGAGACGACGACGATGACGGGCACCTCGACGGCCGCGTGAACGAGCCGCGAGCTGACCGGCAGGCGCGCGAGCGAGTCGAAGATGACGCGGCGCGGCTGGCGTTGGACGCCGGGCACGCGCGCGGTGAGCTGGGGGTTGTCGGTGAGCGCGGTGCCGATCCCGATTGCGACGGCGTCGACGGACGCACGCCAGTGGTGCGCGAGCTCGCGGCTCTCCTCGCCGGAGATCCACTGCGAGTCGCCCTCGCGCGTAGCGACCTTGCCGTCGAGCGTCATCGCGGACTTGAACAGAACCCACGGCCTGCCGGTTCGCGCGCGCTTGCGGAACGCCTGGTTGAGCAGGCGCGCGCGCGCGTGCGGTGCTCCTCGTCCGCGAGCACGACCTCGACACCATCGTCGCGCAGCACGCCGAGGCCGCGTCCGTTCGCCTTCTCGGTCGGGTCATCGCTCGCCACGACGACGCGGCGGATGCCCGCGGAGACGATCGCGTCGGTGCACGGCGGCGTGCGACCGTGGTGGCAGCAGGGCTCGAGCGATACGTAGAGCGTCGCGCGCGAGAGGTCGGCGTCGCCGCAGGCGCGGATCGCGTTGACCTCCGCGTGCGGACCCCCTAAACGCTCGTGCCAGCCCTCGCCGAGGACCTGCGTCTCGGTCGCGATGACGGCGCCGACAACCGGGTTCGGCTGGGTCTTCCCGTGGCCCTTTCCCGCCAGCTCGATCGCGCGCATCAGGTGCGCGCGGTCGATCTCCGTGCGGGTGAGCGTCCCCACTACACCAGCATAGGGATCGCCGCCGCGGCGTTCATGGGAAGTTCTTAACAGTCGCGCACCGCCCCGCATGCAGGCGAAAAATCGCTCACGACGGGCCCCGGCCGCTCATATGCGAGCGGGTAGTAATCAAACGACCAATCGAAGTTGAACGCCGACGCTCGACGCCGTGCGCAAACGGCGAGATCTGGTAGGCAAGCGTGCCGAAACGGGCGAGGTCGCGGTAGTACGCGATCGCCTGCGGCACGGCGCCCGGATCGACCTGCGCGCGGCCGTACTGCTGCGATCCGGTGAGCACCCAGCAGAAGCCGTGCGCCTCGTAGAAGGGGATCAGTTGGGGCCGCAGCAGGTGCTCGTAGTTCTCGATTGTCTCTGCCGGACCCGTCTCGTACGTCAGCTTGCCGTCGCGTTCGTTGCGGCGCAGGACGGGGAAGCCGCGCCAGCGGTAGCCGTCGGGCGTCGGCAACGGATGTCCGATGTCAAGGCCCCACTCCTCCGGGACGACCGGCTCGATCACGACGCCGGTGCCGAGCGGCACGTGCGCGACGAGCCAGGTCCGGGCGAGCGCACGCGTGTCGGCGCGCGAGCCGACGATCCCGGCGTGAATCGAGTAGACGAGTCCCTGCGCGCAGACCGCGGCGCCGAGCGCAAGCGCGATCGCCGGCCCGGCGCGCGGAACGCGACTGGCGAGCAGGTCGCTCAGGCGCAGCGCAGCGTACGCCGCGAGAACGCAGATCAGCGGCACGATCGGCATCAGCCAGCGCCCGAAATAGCGCCCCTGCAAGCCCATGAAGAGCAGGTAGACGGCGAGCGCCGGCACGAGCATGATCAGGACGCGCCGGTCCTCGAGCCAGAGGGCGCCGAGGCCGAGCAGGGCGCCGATCGCCGGCACCCAGCCGATTCCCCAGGTGGCCGTCCAGAGGTAGTAGAGGATGCCGCTTCCGTGCGTCAGCCCGAGCTTGCCCGACGCGGCGGCGCTCTCGGCGCCCTGGTGCGCAAGGCCGGCCTTGAACGAGCTGAACGCCAGCAGCGAGTACGGGTCGCAGACGACGAACACCACAACCGCGCAGGCGCCGGCGATCGCGAGCGCGCGCGCCAGCGCGCGCGGGTCGGCGCGCTCGCGCGATGACGATCGCCGCGACGAGCGGCAGGATCACGATCCCGCCCGTGTACTTGGTCGCCGCGGCGAGGCCGAGCGCCAGGCCGCCGATCGCGTAGTGGCGCCGCGAGCCGCCACGCAGCAGTGCCGCCGAGGACCACAGCGCGATCTCGACGCCGATCAGCGTCGGGACGTCGTTGAGCGCGAGCTTCGAATAGAAGACCGGCAGGAAGGCGACGGCCATCAGGGCCGCGGCGAGGAGGCCGACGCGGCGGTCGAAAAGGCGCGCCGCGAACACGTACAGGAGCCAGACCGCGAGCGTGCCAAGCAGCGCAGTGACGACGCGGGCGAGCACGTAGACCTCGGTCGGGTTGACGGCCAGCGCATGTGAAACCGCGCCGCGCCCCCCGAACCACACTTCGAAGACGAGCGCCAGCAGATATGTGAAGGCCGGCGGGTTGTCGAAGTAGTTGGGGTTGCCGTTGTGGGCGAGCAGCGAGATCGCGTGCGGCAGGAAGTGCTGGTCCTCGTCGGTGTCGTAGACGTAGGGCAGGCCCGACTTGATGCCCCACAGCCGCAGCAGGAGTGCGACGACGAGCACGCCGGCGAGCGCGGCCGGCCCGCAGCGCGTGCCACGTCACGGCAGCGACTGGCGAGGACGCAGGAGGCGACGCGCAGCAGCGCTGCGCGGCCGACGAGGCGAGGCAGCGCCGCCCGGCGGTCGAATGCGACGCGACTCGCGTCGGGGACCGACGTCATGGCCGCGTAATAGCGGTACGCGTACGAAGGAGAAGCCGGGCAGCGGCACGTTGTCGAGCGGGTTGTCGGTCGGCTCGACGAGCGCGTAACGGGTCAGGGCGAGGTTGAGCGCGTAGATCGCGACGCCGTAGCGGATTCGCGCCGCCAGGCGCGGGTGGTTGTCGGCGTCGCTGCGGGCGATCACGCCGCTCGCGGGCGCATCGATGATCCAGCGCGTGTCGGGGATCAGCTTGTGGTTTGGAACCGACACCGGCCCGCAGCGCAGGTCGCGCTTGACGGCTGGATTGGCGAGGATCGCCGCGAGCTCGGTATGGCCGCTGTCGCGGAAGCCGAGCTCGCTCTGCACGTAGTTGAGGCTCAGCACCTTCGCGTAGCTGACAACGCCGTAGAGGGCGAGGATCAGAGCGCCGACCGCCCAGACGCGGCGCACGACGCCGGGCTCGAGCATCGTCCAACCCATCAGCGCGAAGGCGCAGAACGCGAGCAGGATCACCGCGGGCAGGAGCAGGTAACGGTCGATGACCGACAGGCCGGCGGCCGCGATCACGGCGAACATCAGGATCCCCGTGACGAGGATGACGAGCGACATCCACATCCGCTTCGGCACGAACCAGGCGGCGAGGAGGATGCCGGCGACGCCGCCACCAACGAGCGGGCCCTTGATCAGGCCGACGAGGTACTTGCCGGTCGCGCTCGGAACGCCGCTCAAGGGCACGGTGCGGTTGAGCGCGACCGCGAGGTTGTTCGTGGCGTGCAGCGACCACAGCGGGTCGCCCGTCACGAGCAGGTCGAGCCCGAACCACGCGACCGGGCCCACCGCGCAGATAGCCGCCCAGCGGAGCCGCTGTTGCCAGTCGGCGTGCGGGAAGCACCACAGCCAGTAGAGGCCGGCGAGCAACCATGCGTCGGGGCGGATCAGCTCGGCGACGCCGAGCAGCAAGAACACGGGCGTGCCGCGGCGCGGGCGCTCGATCTCGAGCGCGGCAGCCCAGACGACCGCGGCGAGGAAGGTGATGTCGACGTAGCCGCGGATCGCGAGGAACACGAGGTTGAAGCGCGTGCACAGCAGGACCACGGCGATCGCCCCGACCGCGGGCGCGAACGCGACGCGCGCGAGGCGGTAGAGCCCGGCGGCGAGGATCACGAACGAGGCGATCGCGCTGAGGACGATCAGGCGCAGCGCCCCGTTGCCGAAGATCGCGAGCACGGTGCCGTAGGCGACCGCGAGCGGGTGCTCGGTCGGTGCGTCGTAGGCGGCGAACGACGGCGTGTGCAGATGGAGGATCTCGCGACCCCACAGGAGGTAGTACTCCGAGTCGTAGATCGGGTAGGTCGGGAAGACCAGGAACCCGACCAGCGCCACGACACACAGGACGCCGAGACCGAACTTCGCCCAGGTCGTGGCAGGCAGGGCGCGCAGCCGGATGAGCAATGGGCGTGGAGCCCCGCTGGCTGTGGCGCTTTCCATCGCGACGAGGCGCGAGTTTACGGGACGCTCAGCGCTTCTTGTACTTGTGGCCTGCGTGGACGCTAGTCTGGGCCAGACGTCCAGCGATGAAGCTGATCATCCAAATCCCCTGCAAGGACGAGGCGGCGCAGCTGCCGGCGACGCTCGCGGACCTGCCGCGCGAGCTGGCCGGGTTCGACAAGCTGGAGTGGCTCGTGATCGATGACGGGTCGACCGACGACACGGTCGCCGTGGCGCGCGCGCACGGCGTCGAGCACATCGTGCGGCTGACCAACCACAAGGGCCTCGCGAGCGCCTTCCAGGCTGGGCTCGACGCGTCGCTGAAGCTCGGCGCGGACGTGATCGTCAACACGGACGCAGACAACCAGTACTACGGCGGCGACGTCGAGAAGCTTGTCGCGCCGATCCTCGCCGGGCACGCGGACATGGTGATCGGCGACCGTGACCTGGCCGGCCACAGCGAGTTCTCGCCGCGCAAGAAGCGCTTGCAGCGCCTCGGCTCGTGGGTCGTGCGGCACGCCTCGGGGACGACGGTGCCGGACACGACCTCGGGCTTTCGCGCCTACAACCGCGAGGCGGCGCTGCAGATCATGGTCGTCTCGAGCTTCACCTACACGCTCGAGTCGATCATCCAAGCGGGCAAGCAGCTCGTCGCGATCGACCACGTGCCGATCCGCACGAACCCGAAGACGCGCGAGTCGCGCCTTTTCACCTCGGTCGGCGGCTACGTGCGCCGGAGCGCCGTATCGATCTTCCGCATCTACTCGCAGTACGAGCCGCTGCGCGTCTTCCTGTCGATCGCGACGCTGCTCGGGCTCGGCGCGGCCGCCGTGTGGATCCGCTTCGCCGTCGCCTACATCGAGGGCAGCGGCGCCGGCCACGTCCAGTCGCTGCTCCTCGGGGCCGTGCTGTTCAACGCCGCGGTGATGGTCGCGGCGCTCGGCGTCATCGGTGACCTGCTGAGCGCGCAGCGGACGATGATCCAGCGGACGTTCGAGCGCGTGCGGCGGATCGAGCTCAAGCTCGGCGTCGAACCCTCGCACTACGAGCCCGCGGAGCGCGAAGAGATCCCGTCGTGAGCCCGACGCGCTCGGCCGACGGCGTCGTTCTCGGCAACACCTACGACAAGTACGGCTCGCGCAACCCCCTCACGAGGATGCTGATGGCGGGCTTCACCCGCAACGTCGATGACCTCCTGGCGTCCACGAGCCCCGAGTCGCTGCTCGACATCGGCTGCGGCGAGGGCGTCGTGACGGCGCGCTGGGCGCGAGCGATCGCGCCCGGGAGGGTCGTCGGCGTCGATCTCGACGATCCCGCGCTCGCCGCCGAGTGGGAGAGGCACGCAGAGCCGAACCTCGAATACGTCGCCCACCCGGCGCAGGCGCTCCCGTTTGCCGATGCCGAGTTCGACCTCGCCACGGCGATCGAGGTGCTCGAGCACGTCCCCGACCCGCGCGCGACGCTCGCCGAGATGGCGCGCTGCGCGCGCAACCACCTGCTCGTCAGCGTGCCGCACGAACCGCTGTGGCGCGCGCTGAACATCGCGCGCGGCGCCTACTGGCGCGAGCTCGGCAACACCCCCGGCCACGTCAACCACTTCTCGAAGAAGGCGATCGTGACGCTGTGCGCGGAGCACGGCGATGTGATCGAGACACGCATGCCGTTCCCCTGGACGATGGTGCTTGTCCGGCTCTAGCGTTGGCAGGTCCTATGCGCGGGGCGCGCGGATCCTCTCGATCGGGATCGCCGCGACCGGCGTCCTGACCTTCGCCTACTTCGCGGTCGCGAGCCACGTGCTCGCGCACGAGCGATCGCAGTACAGCAAGATCGACCTGCTCTGGTCGGTGATGTTCGTGATCATCAGCGTCACCTACCGCCCGGTCGAACAGCTGCTATCACGCACGATCGCCGACCGGCGCGCGCGCGGACTCGAGCGTGACCCGCTGCGCGCCGCGTTCACGATCCAGGGCGCTTTTGCGCTGATCTTCATCGCCGTTGCGCTGCCCTTGCGTCACGCGCTCGAGGGCGTGTTGGGCTCGGCGACGCTCTACTGGATCCTGATCGTCGGCGTGCTCGCCTACGCCGCGAGCTACTTCGCCCGCGGCTGGCTCGCCGGCCACAAGTACTTCGCGCTCTACGGCGGCCTCGTGCTGATGGAGTCGGCCTCGCGCTTCTGCTTCGTGCTGGCCGCGGCGGTCGGGCTCTCGCACGGGCAATCGGCGATCGCGCTCGGCATCGTGGCGGCGCCGTTCGTCTCGCTCGTGGTCGTGCCGGTGGCGTTCACGCGCCGTGGCACGCGCGCGGCGGCGGTCGCTCCGAAGCTCAGCGATGCGGTCCTCGAAGGCCCCGCGGCAGAGACAAGCGAGGAGGTCGTCGCGGCGCTCACGGCACGAGAAAGCGGACGCTTCGCGATCTCCGTGTCCGGGATCCAGCTCGCCGAGCAGACGCTCTTGAACGCCGCGGTGCTGACCGTCTATGCGACGAGCGCCTCGTCGTCGCTACCCGGCACGGTGTTCGACCTGCTGCTGATCACGCGCGCGCCATTGCAGCTGTTCCAGGCGATCCAGACCTCTCTGCTCCCCCATCTCGCGGGGCTCGAGGCGACCGCCGGGCGCGCGGCGTTCGAGCGCGCGATTCGCGTCACCATCACTGCGATCGCGGGCTTTGCCGCCCTGACCGCAATCGTGCTGCTCGCGCTCGGGCCGTTCGTGATGCGCCACCTGTTCGGCTACGACTACCACTACGGCCGTCTCGGGCTCGCGGTGATCGCGGTCGGCATGGGCCTGCACCTGACCGCCGGCACGCTCAACCAGGCGGCGCTTGCGCGCGGGCAGGCCGGACGCGCGGCGGTCCTGTGGCTCAGCGCCGGCGCCCTGTTCGTCGGCTGGATGCTGCTCGGCGCGATCGGCGACCAGGTTCGGCGGACCGAGGTCGGCTACGCGGGGGCCGCGGGACTGCTCGCGCTCGCGCTCTGGGTGCTCTACCGGCGCGGGCGCTCGCAGGGCGTCAGCTCAGCGCGCGCTTCACGAGCTCCGTGATCCGCGCCTCCTCGGCCGCGCTCAGCTCCTTCAGCGCGTAGGAGTTCGGCCACATCGCGCCCTCATCGAGGTGCGCCTTGTCGCTGAAGCCGAGCGTCGCGTAGCGCGTCTTGAACTTCTGCCCGGGCTGGAAGAAGCACACCACGCTGCCGTCCCAGGTGCGCGGCGCGAGCTCCGGCGCGGTCGCTTTGACGATCGCATGAATGCGCTCGGCCAGCGCCCGGTCCGCGGGCGCCATCTCGGCGATCTTCGCCAGCACGTCGCTCTCAGCCTCTTCGGGACTCGCGTTCGCGCGCCGGCGCCGTTCGCGCGCGTACTCCTTCATCGCGGCTCGTTCCTCGTCCGTGAAGACGCGCGACGCTCGCGCTGAGGGTCGCTTGGCCGCCGGCTTTGCGTCCTTCTTTGATTGAGGCAAGGCTCTCCCCTCGCCTGGATCTGAACGAGACGAACCCATGCTACGCGCCGCAGCGCCAGTGGCGAGAAGCGGCGAGTCGCCAGTATGTCCGTCGTGGATGCTCGTGCGCGTTTGCGTGGAGCGCGGCTTGCCGCGCAGCGGTTGACGCCCACGACCGCTTGCGCGAGCGCCGAGGAGGCCGCGCTGGCGGTGATCGGCGTACAGGCGCAGGACCTGCGCGCAGCGGCGCTGGCGCTGCGCTCGCGCGTGCCCGGCCTCACACGGGAGGCGGTGCGCGCCGCAGCGCTCGTGCGGACGTGGACCGCTCGCTGCACGGCGCACCTGATCGCCGCCTCCGATCGGCCGTGGCTTCACGCGCTGTTCGCGGAACGCAACGGACGCGTGTGTCAGGCGCGTTTCGAGCGCCTCGGCGCGACCGACGCGGTTCGCGCCATGCGCGCCGATGTCGTCGCGCTGTGCTCGGAGCGCCCGCGCGACCGCGCGTCGCTGCTGCTGGCACTCGCGGAACGCGGCCACCCGTCGCTCGAGCAAGGGCCGATCAACACGTTCGTCCCATGGCTTTCGAGTGAGGGCCTGATCGTCACCGACGCTGCCGGCTTGCTGCACGCCGTCGACCCCCCGGCCACGGTTGACCGCGACGACGCGCTCGCGATCCTCGGCGCCCGTTACGCGGCGGGCTACGGTCCGTGCGACGCAAGCGACCTCGCGAAGTGGTCGGGACTACCGATAACGCAGGCGCGCCGCGCGCTCGAAGCGGCCGGGGCCCAGCCAGAGATCGACGCCTGGCCGGCCGGCGCGCCGCCGCCGTGCCTGCTGCTCGCCGCGTTCGACACGCTGATGCTCGGCCACCGCACCCGCGAGCCGTTCGTCGCCGCCGAGCACGATCACCACATCCTCAAAGGAGGCGGCATGATCAGAGCGGTCGCGCTCGTAGAAGGCGCGGCGATGGGCACCTGGTCGATCAAGAACGGGCGCGTCCTGCCGGCATGGTTCGGCCCGCCAGCGACCGCGGCAGCGCTCGAGAAGGAAACGGCGGACATCGAGCGGTTCCTCGTGTCGTGAGCGGCGGTTAGGCGCGCGGGTCGCCGACTGCCTCGGCGAGGGCGACGTACGCGCCCGCGGGATCGGCTGAGCCGAGGACGGCGGTGCCGGCGACGAAGGTCGTGGCGCCCGCGGCCGCGCAGCGCTCGGCCGTGCCGAGCGCGATGCCGCCGTCGACCTCGAGCGAGACGCCTTCGGCGAGCATGTCGCGCAGGCGTTCGATCTTGCCGATCGATGACTCGATGAACCCCTGACCGCCCCAACCGGGATTGACCGTCATGCAGAGCGCCATGTCAATCATCTCGCGGACCTCTCCGTAGACCGTGAGCGCCGTCGAGGGGCACACGGCGAGGCTTGCGCCGGCGCCCGCGGCGCGGATCTCGTCGAGCACGTAGTCCAGGTGTGGCGTCGCCTCCGCGTGAATCGTGATCGACCCGGCTCCGGCGCCCGTGAACTCGGCAACCTGGCGCTCGGGGCGCTCGATCATCAGGTGCACGTCGAGCATCGCGCCGTATTCGGCGACGATCTCGCGCAGCGCGCTCACAGCGAGCGGCCCCATCGTGATCGACGGGACGAAATGGCCGTCCATGACGTCGACGTGGATCACCTTCGCGCCGACGTCCAACACCTCGCGCACCTGCGCGCCGAGCTTCGAGAAATCGGCGGCGAGGATCGACGGCGCGACCCGCGTCACCGCGAGCTGTGGCGGCCTCATATCTCGAGCAGCATGTTGCCCCCGCAGCTGCCGCAGGTCACGATCGAGGTGTGCTCCATGCGGACGATCGTCGAATGCTCGCCGCAGTTCGGGCAGACCGAGACGAGCTCGAACCGGTGCAGGCAATAGACGCAGCGGTAGCGACCCGGGAGGTTCGTCGGGCGCAGCCACGGCTCACCGCAGTGCGGGCAGCGGGCACCGAGCTGGGGTTCAGCGCTCATTCAGCGCTCCCTCCGGCGGAACGCGGCGATGAAGAAGCCGTCGCTGCCCTGGACGTGCGGCAGGGCGAGCAGGTGCGGGCCCCCGCGGGGGTCACACCAGAACGGAAAGCGTGCGCTGAGATCGATCGGCTCAAGCTCGGGGTGACGGTCGAGGAAGGTCTGGATCTGGCGCTCATTCTCGGGCCTCGAGATCGTGCAGGTCGAGTAGACGAGCGTGCCGCCCGGGGTTAGGGCGCGCGCCGCCACTGACAATAGCCGCGCCTGCTCGGCGGCGAGCGCTTGCACTCGCTCTGGCGAGAGCCGCCAGCGCAGGTCCGGGCGCGAACGGATCGTACCGAGGCCCGAGCAGGGGGCATCGAGGAGGATCCGGTCAAACGGCTCCGCCTGGGGATCCCGCTCCCCCGCGTCGCCGACCTCGATCGCAACGTGCGGGGCGTGAAGGCGGTCGATCGTGCGCCTGAGCGCCAGTGCCCGCCCCGCATGGCGTTCCACGGCGACGATCGTCCCCTGGCCGCGCATCAGAGCGGCGAGCTGTGTCGTCTTCGCTCCCGGCGCAGCGCACACGTCGAGCACGCGCTCCCCCGGCTGCGGTTCGAGCGCCCGGGCCGGGAGCATCGACGCCCGCGACTGGGGCGTGAACCAGCCCTCCTGCCAAAGCCGGGACCCGTGTGCGTCAAACGGCTCCAGAACGACCACGGCCTCCGGCGGGTCGCCGGGCACGATGGTCCGCACCCCCAGCAGCGCGGCGAGCGCGGGCGCGTCGGTGATGAGCTCGTTTGCGCGCAGCGAGTGCTCGGCGGGCTCGTTGACGGTCGCGAGCAGTGCGCGCGTCGCGCCGGGGCCGAGACCCTCCCACCACTCATCGACGATCCAGCGCGGGAGCGAGTGGCGCGTCGCCGCGCCGGCGGGCGTGCTGTCGTCGAGCTCGGCGAGCAGGCCGTCCGCTTCACGCGCAATCCGGCGCAGCACCGCGTTGACAAGGCCCTTGCCGCGCGAGGCGCCCGCCAGGGCCACCGCGTCGTTGACGACCGCGTGCGGGGCGGCGCCGGAGAACGCGAGCTCGTAGACGCCGAGCCGCAGCGCCGCGCGCACAACGGGGTCGAGCTTGGTCGGCGAGCGCTCCGCGACACGCTCGATCAGGTAGTCGAGCGTCGCCCGTCGCTGTACCGACCCGTAGGCAAGCCGCATCGCGAGCGCGCGCTCGCGCGCGTCGAGCCCGGCCGCGGTCGCGTGGAAGGCCCGATCGGTGAACGCACCCTGCTCGAACGTGCGCCGCAGGACGGTGAAAGCGACGGTGCGCGCCTCAGAGGTCATGGCCGCGCGCGTAGGCGGCGCCATCCATCTCCCGTCCGCCGGGAGGCGTGACGCGCGCCAGCTCGAGGCTGCCGTCGCGCGCACCGAAAAGCAGCCGGCCATCGCGGAGCGCGAGCTGGCCCGGCGCGATCGCCGTCGGCACCGGCCGCGCCGCCTGGACGCCGAGCCCGTCGGGCGTCCGCGCGCCGATGTGCGGGTGCAGGGCCCGGACGACGCGCGCGAGCTCGGTCGGCGTGCGGGCTGGATCGAGAATCCGATCGGCAGGCGCGATCTTCTCCGCATAGGTGACCTCGCCCGACTGCTCGGTGAACATGCGCGGGCCGTCGAGCGAGGCGATCAAAAGGCGCGCAGCGATCGTCGCCAGGCGCGCCGCGAGGCTGCCGTAATCGTCCTGCGGCTCGATCGCGATCGCCTCGAACGCACAGACCGGCCCCGCGTCGAGCTCGGCGACAAGGCGCATGATCGAGACGCCGGTCTCGGCGTCGCCCGCCATGATCGCCCGCTCGACGGGCGCGGCGCCGCGCCAGCGCGGCAGCGCCGAAGGGTGGACGTTGAGGATCTCGTAGCTCGAGAGGATCGGCTCGCGCACCAGCGCGCCGTAGGCACAGAGGCACAGCACCTCTGGGGAAGCCGCCGCGATCTCCGCTGCCGCGTCACCAAGGCGCTCGGGTGCGAGCACACCGATCCCGAGCTCGCCCGCGCGTTCGGCGACCGCCGTCGGGGACAGGCGCCGTCCGCGGCCGCGCGGACGCGGGGGGCGCGTCACGACGAGCGCCGGACGGTGGCGCGAGGCCGCGAGCGACTCAAGCACGCTCGCCGCGAACGGCGAGCTGCCGATGTAGGCGGTCCTCACGCCTGCGGCTGCTCGCTCCAGGCGCGCATCGCCTCGCGACGCTGCTCGCGCGAGGTGCGGTCGAGCATCAGCACGCCGTCGAGATGGTCGATCTCGTGCTGGAGCACCCGTGCCTCGAGGCCCGACGCCTCGATCGTGAACGGCGCGCCCGCCTCATCGACGGCCGCCACCCTCACGTGCAGGTTGCGCTCGACGTCGACATGGATCCCGGGAATCGAGAGGCAGCCCTCCTCGGCCGTCTCGAGCTCGTCGCTGCGCCACTGGACCTCGGGGTTGATCACGGCCACGGCCGGGCCCTCGGACTGCATCCGGTAGACGAGCACCCGCTCGAGGACACCGACCTGGGTCGCCGCAAGCCCGATGCCGAGCGCGTCGTCCATCACCTCGCGCATCCAGTCGACCTGCTTGCGCAAGCCACCGTCAAAGCGCCTGACGGCCGGCGCCCGCGTCTTCAGCACCGGGTCGCCGAGCGTGCGGATCTGGGCCGTCGCGCGCTCACGCCGGCGACGCTCAGCCGCCGAGAGCTCGGGCGCGTCCGGCTCGACCTCGAGTTCCTCGTCAACCGGCGCGTCGGATGCCATCCTCCAATTCTAAGAGCCTTGTCGCACGGCTCTACTGCGGATCGACGTCGACGCTGACCGTTACGTCGCGGTGAAGCGAGATCGCGACGGCCGCGCCGACGGCGGCGACCGCAGCGTCGCGCTCGCCGGCCTTGATCAGCAGCTGCGCGCGCTCGCGGCCGCGCAGGCGAAAGAGCGGCGCCGGACCGAGGACGTGCGCCTGCGGGATTGCGAGGCGCGCGCGCAGCTCGTGCGCGACGCGCAATGCCAGCCCTTCGACCTCCGAGGAGCAGACGACGCGGATCAGCTCTCCATGGGGCGGGTAGCCGAGCGCCTCGCGGCGCTCGAGCTCGCCGGCGAGGAATCCCTCGCTGTCGTGAACCGCGGCGTAGACGATCGCGCGGGCGTCGGGCGTGAGCGTCTGGACGAGCACCCGGCCGGGCGTGCGACCGCGACCGGTGCGCCCGGCGAGCTGGGCGATCAGCGCGAACGTTCGCTCCTCGGCGCGGAAGTCGGGGAAGCGCAGCGTCGCATCGGCATCGAGCACGACGCCGAGCGAGATGCCTTCGAAGTCGTGGCCCTTCGCCACCATTTGCGTGCCGATCAAGAGCCCCGCCGGAGCCTCGTCGAAGCGGGCGAGGACCCGGGCTGCGCGTCCCTTCAGGACCGCGACGTCCGCGTCGAGGCGGAAGACCGGAAACGCCTCGTCGCCGAGCGCCACGGTGAGCTCGTGCTCGAGTCGCTCCGTGCCGAGCCCGTGGCGCGCGACGCTCGCCGAGCCGCACGCGTCACAGCGCGCCGGAACCTCCTCGCGGTGACCGCAGTGGTGGCAGCTGATCGTCCGCTCCGCCTGATGGAGAACGAGTGCGACATCGCACTCCGGGCAGCCCCACACCTTGCCGCAGTGGCGGCAGGAGAGGAAGTTCGACCAGCCGCGCCGGTTGAGTAGGACGATCCCCTTGCCGCGCGCGCGGCGCAGGTCGCTGAGCGCGCCGGCGGTGCGCTCGTGCAGGACGCCGCGCGCGTCGCGCATGTCGAGGATCTCGACGCCGGGCAGCGCGCTCCGGTCGGCGCGCCGCGCGAGGCGCAACCGCGCCATGCGCGCGTAGCTCTCAGGCCGCGGCGTGGCGCTACCAGCGACGAGCAACGCGCCCGCCTGCTCGGCGCGGCGCGCCGCCACTGCGCGCGCGTCATAACGCGGATCCCCCTCGTGCTTGTAGGAGGCATCGTGCTCCTCGTCGATCACGATCAGCCCGAGGTCCGTGATCGGCGCGAAGACCGCCGAGCGGGGTCCGACGCAGATCCGTGCCTCGCCGCGGCGCAATCGCAGCCACTCGTCGTGGCGCTCGCCCGCCGAAAGCCCCGAATGCGCCAACGCGACGGTATCGCCGAAGCGATCGACGAAGCGCGTGACCGTCTGGGGCGTGAGGCCGATCTCCGGCACTAGCACGATCACCCCGCGCCCGCGCTGCAGCGCAGCCGCGGCGGCCTGGAGATACACCTCGGTCTTGCCCGAACCGGTCACCCCGAACAGCAGCCGCGAGCCGCCCTTCTCCATTGCTTCGAGTAGAGCATCCACAGCCACGATCTGCTCGGCGTTGAGCTGCGGGGGTGCACCGCGCATGCCAACCACCGTGTGCTCAGGAGCGCGGCGCTGCGCACGCGCGGCGAGCTCGATCAGCCCGCGCGCCTCGAGGCGTCGCAGGGCGGCGTGGTCGACGGCCAGTGCGCTGGCCGCGCTTGGGCCCGCTAGCGCGAGGCGTTCGAGCAGCTCGCGCTGCTTGGGCGTGACTCGTTCGGTGCCGGTGATCGCACCCTCGCCGGCCGCGGTCAACGTCGCCACGAGGCGCCGCTGCTCGCCCATGCCGCCGCCGGCTCCGGGCGGCAGTACGAGAGCCAGAGCGCGGGCGCGCGTCGAGCAATATGCGCGGGCGATCCAATCGGCGAGCTCGACGAGGTCCGCCGGCACCCCCGCACCCACGGCAGCGCGTGGCGCGCGCAGTCGCTCGCTGTCGAGCTCGCTGCGATCGCTGAGCCCGACGACGACGCCGAGCAGCTCCTGGCGCCCGAACGGGACCCGTAGCAGCGAGCCGACCTGCACGCTCGCGCGCAGCTCTTCGGGAATCGAGTAGTCGAACGGCCCAATGAGCGCGCGCGTGCTCGTGAGCGGCTCGACCTGAGCGATCGCGGCCACGACGAGCGAGCCTAGCGAGCGCCGCGGTCGACGCTCGCGGTGCGCTGACCGCGCTGCGCGATTGCCACGCCGCCCAGGCACAGGGCGCCACCCAAGAGCACGAGCGATGTGGGAGCCTCGGCCAGCGCGATCCATCCGATCAGGACCGCGAGCACCGGGATGAGGTAGGTGCTCACCGTCTGGGCCGCGAGGCTCGAGTAGGTCAGCGCGAAGGCCCAGCACGTGAACGCCACGGCCGTCGGTCCGACCACCGCAAACACGAGGAGCACCGTGTCCTTCGCCGGCGCGCGCCCCACCTCGTGCGCGAGGTCCGGGGCGAACGGGAGGAACACGAGCGTGCAGACGACGAAGCCGCCCCAGGTGAGCGCGAGCGCGGACACGCGCTTCAGCAGCGGCTTCTGCACGACGACGGCGACCGTGTACGGGACCGCGGAGAAGAAGCAGAGCGCGGCTCCGCCGAGCCCCCCGCTGTGGTGCCCGGAGCTCCAGCCGATGACGATCGCGCCGGCGAACGCGACGATCAGGCCGGCGATCAGCGCCCGTCCCAGCCGCTCGCGCAGCGCGAGCACCGCCACGATCGCCACGAAGACAGGCGCGACATTGGCGAGCATCGCGGCCGTGCCCGCGTCGATCAGCTTCTCACCTGCGTTGAGCATGAAGTTGTTGAGGCCAAACCAGGTCAGGCCGACGACGACGATTGCCGCCCCGTCGCGGCGCGACGGCAGCGCCGGGCGCTGCCTGGCCATCAGCGGCACGAGCAGGAGCGCAGCGCCACCGAAGCGCGCGAGCACAACCTCGCCCGCCCCGTAGTAGGGGCGGATGTAGCGCACGATCACAAACCCTGCCGCCCACATCACCATCGCCGTCACGATCGCCGCCAAGACGATGGCGTAGCGCGGCGACGGCGGCGTCTCGGCCGAGACCTCCTCGATCACGGGGTCAACGCCGCCGGGCTCGAGAACGCCGTTTCGGTATCGCAACACCTGGCAGCGAGCCTACCGGTGCAGGCCCGCGGCCGAGGTCAGACTCTGACGACTTGCAGAGGGTTGTGGGCTGCAGCGATCAGCTCGCCGCCGGCGGCGTCGACGCTACCCGCGCGCGTCCCAAAGGAACCAGCGGACGCCAAGCGTCGTGAAGACGACGATGTAGCCGAGCGCAGCGAGGATCGACTCCGTATCGCGCGCGCCCCAAGTCGAGAGCTTCATCACGGCGGCGAAGAGCGTCATCACGATCCCGACGGGCGACCACTTCGCGATCGAGTCGAAGGTGGCACCGAGCTGATTCGCCAGTCCGAGGATGCCGAGAAAGATCAGCGCGATGTAGAGGATTCGCGCGGTGGCGTTGACGGTGTCGGCTGAGCGCACCAACGCGACCACCGCCTGTCCGATGCTCAGGTACATCGCGCCGGCGAGCAGCGACACGGCGAGGACGAGCACATAGGAGCCGGCGTTCAGGGCCAGGTGATGCATCTGACTGCCGACGATCACCGTGACGAGCGCGATGATCAGGCAGGCGAGCAGGCGCACCGCGAGGCGGCTGCCCATGATCGCCCACGTTGGCGCCGGAGTGACCCGCAGCCGCTGAAACACGCCCCGCTCACGGTCCTGAGCGGTGAGGATCGAATACCCGAGCAGCGCGGTCGAGAGCAGCCCGTAGCAGATGCACAGGCCGACGATGAAACGGGCACCGCCAACGTTGCTGGTCGTCGCCCCCTTGTCGGTGATCAGCAGCAGGATGATCGGGACCGCGATGCTCAAGATGAGCGAGCGCCGCGTCTTGAACATCAGGATCCAGTCGGCGCGCAGCAGCGAGCCGACGATCAGCTTGATCGGCGGGCGCTCAGACACGCAGCTCGCTCCCGGTGAGGCCGATGAAGACGTCGTCGAGGGTGACCTCGCCATGCGCGACGGCCTTGACGCGCGGATCGTCGCGGTGCTTGGCGATCAGCTCCGCCGGAGGCGCGGTCGTCAAGAGCTTGCCGTGGTCGATGATCGCTACGCGCTCGCAGACCGCCTGAGCCTCCTCCATCGAGTGGGTCGTCAGCAGGATGCTGCCGCCCGCGTCGCGAATCCGCTCGATCCGCGTCCACAGCTGGCGTCGCGCTTGCGGATCGAGCCCGCTGGTCGGCTCGTCGAGCAGCAGGAGCACCGGGTCGTGGATCAGCGCGATGAAGAGCGCCAGGCGCTGCTGCTGGCCGCCCGAAAGCTGCTTGAACGGCTTGCCGGCCTCGCCGTCGAGCCCGACGTTCGCGAGCCGCTCGTCGATCTCGCGCTCGCCGAGCGCTACGCCGTAGAGCCCGGCGAAGAGACGAACGATCTGGCGCGTGGTGAGGTGCTGCTGAAAGCTCGTCGACTGGAGCGAGACGCCCATCCGCGACTTCGCGCTCAACGGGTCGCGGCGCGCGTCGATCCCGTCGATCCGGATCGTCCCGGACCGTGGCGTCAGCAGCCCCTCGATCGCGCTCAACGTGCTCGTCTTGCCGGCGCCGTTAGGACCGAGCAGGCCGAAGATCTCGCCCCGCGCGATCTCGAGGCTGAGCTCGGAGACCGCAACCTTGGCGCCGTAGGCGACCGTGAGGTTGCTGACCTCGAGCACCGGCTGACGAGCGTTCCCCCCGCCCTCGCTCGGCCGTCTGTCCTCGGCCGTTGAGCTAGCCACTACAACGCAAGCTACAGAACGCGCCGGCGCGGCGCTGTAACGACGCCGTGGTCAGGCGAGCGCGACCTCGAGCCCGGCCGCTTCGCGCAGCGCATCGGCCTTCGTCGTCTGCTCCCAGGTGAACTCGGGTTCGTCGCGACCGAAATGACCGTAGGCGGCGGTCTTCTGGTAGATCGGACGGTGCAGGCGCAGCTCCTCGCGGAACGCGGCCGGGCGCAGGTCGAAGTGCTCCTGGATCAGTTCGAGGATGCGCCCGCGCGGGAGGCGACCGGTGCCGAACGTCTCGACCATCACCGAGATCGGGTGGGCAACGCCGATTGCGTAGGCGACCTGGAGCTCGATGCGGTCGGCGATGCCTGCGGCAACGAGGTTCTTCGCTACCCAGCGCGTCGCGTAGGCGGCCGAGCGGTCGACCTTCGACGGGTCCTTGCCACTGAACGCGCCGCCGCCGTGGCGCGCCATGCCGCCGTAGGTGTCGACGATGATCTTGCGACCGGTCAGGCCGCAGTCGCCCATCGGACCGCCGATCACGAAGCGACCGGTCGGATTCACGAGGAACTGCCGGCGCAGAGACGCCTCGTCGTAGAGCTCGACCGGCAGCACCGGGCCCACGACGTGCTCCCAGAGATCGGGCTTGATCTCGCCCTCGCAGTCGACCCCGTCGGCGTGCTGTGTGGAGATCAGGAGCTTCTCGACCGCGACCGGCCGGCCGTCGCGGTAGCGCACGCTCACCTGTGTCTTGCCGTCGGGGCGCAGGTACGGCAGCGTGCCGTCCTTGCGCACCGCGCTGAGGCGCTCCGCGAGGCGATGGGCGAGCCAGATCGGGAGCGGCATCAGCGTGTCCGTCTCGTTGGTCGCGTAGCCGAACATCATCCCCTGGTCGCCCGCCCCCGCGAGGTCGAACGAGTCGCTCGAGTGCTCGTTGCGCGCCTCGTAGGCGGTGTCGACGCCCTGCGCGATGTCCGGCGACTGGCGGTCGATCGTGTTGATCACCGCGCACGTGTCGCAGTCGAAGCCGTAGGCGGCGTCGTCGTAGCCGATCCGGCGCACCGTCTCGCGCGCGATCTGAGGGATGTCGACGTAGGTCGTGGTCGTGATCTCGCCGGAGACGACGATCAGGCCGGTGTTGACCAGCGTCTCGCAGGCCACGCGCCCATAAGGGTCGTCGGTGAGAACGGCGTCGAGGACGCCGTCCGAGATCTGGTCGGCGATCTTGTCGGGGTGACCCTCGGTCACCGATTCCGACGTGAACAGGAACTCCGAGTCGACTGCATCAGTCACGGACGGCACCTCTGTGGCTTGGAGGAAAGCGAGCGCACACCTTACCGGAGCCTTCCGGCTCGTTCCGAGCGTCGCTGACGGCGCTCGATCAGGTCGAGGACGATCGGCACGCCGTCGAGGCCGTAGCGCGCGCGCAGCTGGTTCTCGATGAAGTAGGCGTAGTCGCGAGTGATCCGCGCGCGCGAATTGACCTGGAGCGCGAAGCGCGGCGGGCGCGTGCCGATCTGGGCGAGGTAGAGCAGCTTGAGCCTGTGCCCCTGCTTCGCGGGCGGCTGGCGCGCCTGCACGACCTCCCCGAGGAAGCGGTTGAGCTCCGGCGTCGGGATCCGCGCGGCGCAGCGGTCGCCCAGCGCGATCGTCTCACTCAACAGCCGCGCGACGTTGCGCCCGCTCGTCGCGGAGGCCGTGAGGACGCGCGGTCGCTGGCGCAGCTTCTCGGCGATGCGGGCGCGCTCGTAGTCGAGCTCGAGCATCTCCGCGTGCACGTCCCACTTGTTGAGCACGATCAGGGTCGCGCAGTTCGAGCGCATCGCCAGATCCGCGATCCGCAGGTCCTGCGCGGTGACGCCGTCGGTGGCATCGCAGACGACCAGCGCGACATCGGCGCGCTCGGCTGCGCGTTGCGAGCGCAGCGCGGTGTAGTACTCGACGGACTCCCCCACCTTCGCCTGGCGGCGCATCCCGGCCGTGTCGACGATCACGAGCCGGCGCCCCTCGACCTCGAGCGGGAGGTCGATCGCATCGCGCGTCGTGCCGGCGTGCTCGGAGACGATCACGCGCTCCTCCCCGGCGAAGCGGTTGACGAGCGATGACTTGCCGACGTTCGGGCGGCCGATCACCGCGAGACGGATCGCGTCGTCCGCCTGCTCTGTGGGTGCTTCGTCCGGGAGCAGCTCGACGAGGCGGTCGAGCAGATCGCCCGTGCCGAGCCCCTGCGCGGCGGAGACGGCGACGGGCTCGCCCAGACCGAGGCGGTTGAACTCCGCTGCGAGGCTCATGTCGATCGCGGTGTCGCACTTGTTGGCGGCGACCACGACCGGCCGTCCTGCGCGACGCAGCAGGTCCGCGATCTCATCGTCGCCGGGGCGGCAGCCGGCGCGCGCGTCGACGACGAGCAGCGCGACATCGGCGTCGGCGAGCCCCGCCCGCGCCTGCTCGCGAATCGAGCCGGCGAGTGGATCCTCGTCGGCGAAGTCCACGCCGCCCGTGTCGATCAGCGTGAACGTGCGCCCGTTCCACTCGCACTCGAGCTCCTTGCGGTCGCGCGTGATCCCCGGCCGCTCGTGCACGATCGCCTCGCGCGTGCCGCACAGGCGGTTGACGAGCGAGGACTTGCCGACGTTTGGGTAGCCGACTACGGCGACCTTCTTCATGGACACATTGTCGCGGTCGGCGTACGCCGGGCTCAGTGCGCCGCATCCAGTGCCGCCGCGAGCACCACGATCCGCTCGACAACCTGCTCGATCGACAGGTCCGTCGTGTCGATCACGTGAGCGTCCGGTGCTGCGCGCAACGGGCTGTCGGCGCGCGTCGTGTCGCGCGCATCGCGAACGTCGACCGCCTCGCCCGC
This sequence comes from uncultured Solirubrobacterales bacterium, assembly GCA_963773395.1. Taxonomy (GTDB): domain Bacteria; phylum Actinomycetota; class Thermoleophilia; order Solirubrobacterales; family Solirubrobacteraceae; genus Palsa-513. The sequence goes on from CAVZAY010000002.1 coordinate 914,936, forward strand.
GCCGGCTGCACGCACGGCCGGGCTCGGCGGTGAGGAACACCTTCAGCTTGGCATCGGGAGCGACGACCGTGCCGATGTCGCGACCCTCCGCCACCCAGTCCCCGGTCGCGAGCAGCTCGCGCTGGACGCCGACGAGCGCCGTTCGCACTCCGGGGTCGGTCGCGACCTCTGACGCGCGCTCGGACACCTCGGGGCTGCGGATCGCCTCGGTCACGTCGCGACCGTCCACAGCACGGGCGGACCGATCTCGATCCTCAGCTCGCGGCGCCAGCTCCGCGACGTTGCGCTCGGGGGCCCTCAAGCTCGCGAGCGCAACGCTGCGGTACATCGCTCCGCTGTCGAGGTAGCGGAAGCCGAGCCGGCTCGCCAGCTCCTTCGCGACCGTCGACTTGCCGGCGCCCGCGGGGCCGTCGATCGCGATGATCACGTCGCGAGCCGCGCGAGGTCGGCGGTGAACGCCGGATAGGAGACGTGCGCGGCCTCGATGCCATCGACCTCGACGCCGTGCCGCGAGGCGAGGCCGGCGACCGCTCCGAGCATCGCAAGGCGATGGTCGCCGTACGAGCTGATCGTGCCGCCGTCGAGACCGCCCGTGCCGGTCACGACGAAACCGTCGGCGGTCGCCTCGATCTGCGCGCCCAGGGCCTGGAGGCCCCCGACCACAGTGGCAATCCGATCGGTCTCCTTGACGCGCAGCTCCTGCGCGCCGCGCACGATCGTCTCCCCTTCCGCGAACGTGCCGAGCAGCGCGACGAGCGGCAGCTCGTCGATCGCGAGCGGGACCTCGTCCGCCTCGACCGTCGTGCCGTGCAGCTGTGCGGATCTGATCTCGAGCGTCGTGACGGGATCATCCGCGATCAGCGGCGAGCCCGCCGGCTCGATCTCCCCCGCAACGCTCGCGCCCATCCGCCGCGCGATCTCGACGAAGCCGTTGCGCGTCCAGTTCGCGCCGACCCCCTCGATGATCACATGCGAGCCCGCAACGAGCGTCGCGGCCGCGACCCAGAAGGCAGCGGATGACGGATCGCCCGGTACCACAACGCGCTCGATCGAAGCCAGCGAGGGCGGGCTGACGGTGATTCGGGACGCAATCCCGAATAACAGTCACGCCCGCCCGCAGCCACATGCGCTCGGTGTGGTCGCGACTCGGCGCGGGCTCGATCACGGTCGTGTCGCCGTCGGCGAGCAGGCCCGCGAGCAGGATGCATGACTTGACCTGCGCGCTCGCTACCGGAAGAGCGTAGGTCGCGCCGTGTAACGCCACCCCATGAACGGTGAAAGGGGGCAGTCGGTCGGCTTCGATCTGCGCGCCCATCGCGCGCAGCGGTTCCGCGATCCGGTCGATCGGGCGCCGGCGGATCGACTCGTCGCCGTCGAGCGTGAAGCGACGGCCCTCCTGGCCGGCGAGCCAGCCGGGCAGCAGGCGCAACAGCGTGCCCGAGTTGCGCACGTCGATCACCCCGTCAGGCTCGCGCGCGCCGCGCAGGCCGACGCCGCGGATCGTGACCTCGGAGCCATCGAGCTCGACGCCGGCTCCGAGGGCGCGAACGGCGTCGAGCGTCGCGTCCGTGTCGGCGGCGCGCAGGTAGTTCGTGATCTCGAGCGTGCCCTCGCAGGCGGCGCCGAGGATCGCCGCGCGGTGGGAGACCGACTTGTCCGCGGGCGCCGCGAGGACGCCCTGAAGCCCGCGCGGGGCCGGGTCGAAGCGAGCGGCGACCGTCATGCGCGCAGGTCAGGCCCGCGCCACGGGGATGTCGAGCGCCGCGATCGTCTCGACCGCACGTTGCGCGGGCTCCTCGCCCTGCACCCAGAGCGAGACCGTGCCGCGGCGCTCGTCGCGGGCGGGCGCAAGCGCGATGTCGACGATGTTGATGCCGGCGCGGCCGAGGGCGAGCGCGATCTCCGCGACCGCGCCCGGCCGGTCGGTGACGGCGGCGCGCAGCTCGTAGACGCTGCCGCCCGCGAGCCCCGCACCGAGCAGCGCCTCGCGATCGCCCCGCGCGGCGTCGTTCCAGCGCTCGATCGCCGGGCGGTCGGCGCCCGCAAGCGCGGCGCGGACCTCGGCGAGGCGCGCACTGGGTCTCGTCGATCAGCGCGACCAGCGCCTCGCGGTTCGAGAGGTAGATGTCGGGCCAGATCGTCGGGCTCGCGCCGGCGACGCGCGTCGCGTCGCGGAAGCTCGGACCGGTCGCGGGCACGCGTTCGTCGCCGAGGGCGTGGGCGGCCTGCGCGACGAGCACGTTCGCGAAAACGTGCGGCAGGTGCGAGACGCTCGCCATCACGAGGTCGTGGTCGGCGGCGTCGATCGCCGTCGGTGTTGCGCCGATCCCGGATAGCGTCTTGTGCAGGCGCTCGTAGAGCTCGCCCGAGGTCGTCGGGCCCGGCGTGAGATACCACGTCGCGCCGTCGAACAGGTCGGCGCGAGCGTGCTCGACGCCCGAGGTCTCGGCGCCCGCGAGCGGGTGGCCGCCGATGAAGCGCGGATCGTCGGTGGCGGCGACGAGCGCGCGCTTGGTCGAGCCGACGTCGGTCACGACGCAGTCGGTCGGCGCCGCGGCGAGGACCTCGTCGATCGCCGCCGGCAGCGCGCTGATCGGGGCGGCGACGAAGACGATCTGCGCGTCGCGGGCCGCTTCGCCCGGGCTCGCCGCGGTGCGGGCGATCGCGCCACGGCGCTGCGCCTCGGCAAGCGTCTGCGCCTGCGGATCGAAGCCCGTGAGCTCGGCGTCAAGGCGCTGCGCCAGCGCGAGGCCGATCGAGCCGCCGATCAGCCCGACGCCGACGACGCCGACCTTCACGCGCGGGCGAACGCTTTGCCCGCGAGCGCTGCCGCTTGCTCGACGAGGCTCGCGTAATCGGCGAAGTCCTCGAGTGCGCAGCTGCTGCGGGCCGTCGCAGATCGCCTCGTCCGGGTTCGGGTGAACCTCGACGATGATCCCGTCGGCGCCCGCGGCAGCGGCGGCGAGCGAGAGCGGACCGACGAGGTCGCGCCGGCCGGCGGCGTGACTCGGGTCGACGACGACCGGCAGGTGCGAGAGCTGCTTGAGGACCGGGACGGCCATCAGGTCGAGCGTGAAGCGGTAGGCGGTCTCGAACGTGCGGATCCCGCGCTCGCAGAGCATCACCTGCTCGTTGCCTTCCTTGAGCACGTACTCGGCCGCCATCAGCAGCTCCTCGAGCGTCGCCGAAAGCCCGCGCTTGAGCAGCACCGGGATGCCGGCGCGCCCGATCTCCGAGAGCAGCGTGTAGTTCTGCATGTTGCGCGCGCCGATCTGGACGACGTCGGCGACCTCGGCGATCGGCTCGAGGTCGCGCACGTCCATCAGCTCGGTGACGATCGGCATGCCCGTCTCCTCCTTGGCCTCCGCGAGCAGGCGCAGGCCCGCCCGGCCGAGACCCTGGAACGCGTACGGCGAGGTGCGCGGCTTGTAGGCGCCGCCGCGGAGCATCGTGGCGCCGGCGTCGCGAACCGCGCGCGCCGTGTCGAGCAGCTGGTCGCGCGACTCGACCGTGCAGGGGCCGGCGATCAGCGCGAAGTGCTCGCCGCCGATCTTGCGCCCGCCGATCTCGAACACCGAGCGCTCGCCGCCCGGGCGCAGCTGGGTCGAAGAGAGCTTGTAAGGCTTGAGGATCGGTACGACCTGCGACACGCCGGGAGCGCCATCGAGCTCGAGCCGAGCGACGTGCTCGCGGTCGCCGATCGCGCCGATCACCGTCACCTCGGCGCCCTTTGAGACGTGCGCCGTCGCGCCGACCGACTCGACGCGCGCGATGACGGCGGCGATCTCCTCCTCGCTCGCCGTCGGTTTCATCACGATCATCATCTGGCTGGTCCTTTCAAGTCCGGGAAGCTTACTTTTGGCGTTGCGCCGCGCGTGAACGAGACGTTGCGCGGAGTGGAGGCGGCGCTCAGCCGATCGAAGAGGCCTGCGCGGGTGCAGGCAAGGACCGAGCGCCTAGCTAAATCGCCAGGACCAGGCGTAATAGGCGTAGCCGGCAGCCGACTGCGGGGTGCTCGAGGTGTATCGGCTGGCGTGCATGGCCATCGCTTCCGCAATGTGTAGCAGATCGTGGGGCCGGGATCGAGGGGCTACCTACGCGGCGCGCGCGACGTAGACCCCGGGCCCGCTGGCTCGCGGGAGTGATTCGCCCTGGGCGCGCATCAGCTCGATGTGCTCGGCGAGAGCGGCACGCATCGCCGCCACGCACGCGTCCAGCGTCGCTCCGGTCGCCACGCATCCGGGCACGTCCGGGGACCACGCCGAGTAGTTCGACGGCGGGCCGCCCTCGACGAGGACCACATATCGCTGCGTGTCGATCTCACTCATTGCTCGAGCCCCGCCTGACGAAGGATGCTCGCAAGCGTCTTTGGGTGGCAACTCGGACCGCGCGCGCCCAAGGTGGACACGCATTCCCCTCCCGCCTGCGACGATCCCGCGTATGCGCGAGCTGGACGTGACGACGGCGGACGGGCGGACGCTGCGCGTGCTCGACGCCGGGCCGGCGGACGGCGCACCCGTGCTCGTCCACAACGGCACGCCGAACTCCCGATTGCTGTACGGCCATGACGTCGAGCGGGCGCAGGAGCGGGGCGTGCGGATGATCTCCTACGACCGTCCGGGCTACGGCGGCTCGACGCGGCTCGCGGGCCGCAGCGTCGCCGACTGCACGGTGGACGTCCGCGCGATCGCTGACGCGCTCGGTCTGCGTCGCCTCGCCGTCTGGGGCTGGTCGGGCGGCGGACCCCACGCGCTCGCGTGCGCGGCCCTGCTCGAGGATCTCGTGCCAGCCGTCGGCGTGCTTGCCTCCCCGGCCCCCTACGAGGCCGACGGGCTCGACTACTTCGACGACATGGGCGAGCAGAACGTCGAGGACATCAAGCTCGCGCTAGAGGACAAGCCCGCCGCACGCGCGAAGGCCGAGCTCGATCGCGAGGAGATGCTGGCCGCGGACCCGGCCGGGCTGACCGAGCAGATGCTGACGCTGCTCTCAGCGGTCGATGCCGCGGTGATGACGGGCGAGTTCGGGAGCTACCTCGTCGACTACTTCCGCGCCAGCCTCGCCCCCGGCATCGACGGTTGGTGGGATGACGGCGAGGCGCTCCTCGCGCCCTGGGGCTTCGAGCTCGCCGCGATCCGCACGCCCGTACTGCTCATGCACGGGCGCCACGACCGCTTCGTCCCGTTCGCGCACGGGCAGTGGCTGGCCGAGCAGATCCCCGGCGTCGAGACGATGCTGAGCGAGGACGACGGCCACCTGACGCTGACCGCACACCACCTCGAGCGGCTGCACGCCTGGCTGCTGGAGCGACTCTGAGCTCTTGACATTGCCGGGGGCGGCGCAGGCGCCGCCCCGCCGTCTGGCGCATGCGCCAGACGGAACTACCGGATGAGCTCGGTCAGAGCCTCGAGGAAGCGTTCGTTCTCCCGTGGCGTGCCGCAGGAGACGCGCAGCGCGCCCGGCCGCCCGAGCGCCGACCCCGCGCGGACCATGACGCGGCGCTCCGCGAGGCCGGCGACGACCTCGAGATCGTCGCGGCCAAGTCGAACCAGACGAAGTTGGTCTCCGAGGCGGCCGTGCGCAGGCCAAGGTTGAGCAGGCTCGCCTTCAGCTCGGCGCGCGCGGCGTGGGCGGCCTCGACGCGACGCGCGACCTCCTCGGGATGGCGCAGCGCCTCGACCGCCGCCGCCTGGGCGGCAGCGTTGGCGAAGAACGGCTGGCGGATCAGCTTGAGCGCCTGCGGCAGCTCGGGCGAGCCGCACAGAGCGAAGCCGACGCGCAGGCCGCACAGGCCGTAGACCTTGGAGAACGTTCGCAGCAGGACGAGCTGAGGATGGCGGCGCAGCAGCGCAGCGTCGCGTCCGGCGCGTCCAGCGAATTGAACTCGCAGTAGGCCTCGTCGATGATCACGCAGACCCGCTCGGGTAGCGCGTCGACGAACGCCGCGAGCGCGTCGAAGCGCACGGCGGTGCTCGTCGGGTTGTTCGGGTTGCAGACGATCAGCAGGCGCGTCTTTGCCGTAACCGCGGCGGCGAGCGCGTCGAGGTCGTGGCGCTCGTCGGCGTCGAGCGGCACGGTGACCGCCGTCGCTCCCGAGATCGCCTCGAGCTGCGGGTAGACGGAGAACGAGGGCCAGGCGTAGACGAGCTCCGTGCCCGGTTCGAGCAGCGCCGCCCGCCGCGAGCAATACGTCGCAGGAGCCGTTGCCGACTGTGATCTGGTCTGCCGGCACGGCATAGCGGGCGGCGAGCGCCGCGCGCAGGGCAACGACTGTTGGGGTCCGGGTAGCGGTTCGCGCCCGCGGCGCGGCACTCGCGGCCGCGACCACCTCGGGCAGCGGCGGGTACGGTGATTCGTTGCTCTCGAGCAGCACGAGCGGACCGGTCTGCGGCGTAGCCGGAGCCCGCCGGGTAGACCGGGATGCGCTTGACGGCCGAGGCGAATTGGAGCGCCACGAGCCTATTGTGCCGCGTCGAGGTCCTCGCGCAGGCTGCGCGCTTCGCCGAGGTACACGTGGCGCGCGCGGTGATCGGGCGGCGCGTAATGGTGCATGAGTACGCGGATCACCGATTGGAGCGCCCCCGGCACGTCGATCTCGCGCGCGCACAGCAGCGGCACGCCGTCGAGTCCGAGCCTGCGCGCCGCGACCGCCGGAAAGGCCGCGTCGAGGTCGGCAGTGACCGTGAAGATGCAGCTGACGATTCGCGCCGGCTCGAGATCGTTGCGCTCGATCAGCTCGCGCATCAGGCTTTCGGTCGCCTCGAGGATCGCCGGCTCGCTGTTCGCGGCGACGCTCGTCGCGCCGCGCAGCGCAAACAATCGCTCGTCTGAAGAAACGCTCATCGCTGGCAGAGTAGTTTCTCGGGCGTGCCGCCAACAGCTCGACTTCGGGATGGGCGCGAGCTGCCGCTCGTCGGCCTCGGCGTCTGGGAGATCGCCGACGGCGAGCCGACGATCGACGCGGTGCGCTGGGCGCTCGAGGCCGGCTACCGCCACATCGACACCGCGCGGCTTTACGCCAACGAGCGCAGCGTCGGCGAGGGCGTACGTCGCAGCGGCGTTCCGCGCGAGGACGTCTGGATCACGACCAAGCTGCGGCCGGCCGATTTCCCGCGCGCCGAGCGGGCGCTCGCGCGGAGCGTTCGGGAGCTCGGCTTCGACTACGTCGACCTCTACCTGGTGCATTGGCCGGTACCGGGCACGGTGAAGCGAACGTGGAAGGCGATGGAGCGGTCTGTGCGAGAGCGGCGTTGCACGCACGATCGGCGTCAGCAACTATTCGCCGGCCCAGCTGCGCGCCGTTCTCGACATCGCGAGGATTCCGCCGGCGGTCAACCAGGTCAAGTTCTCGCCGTTCGGCTTCGACGAGACCAACCTCGAGTTCTGCGCGCGCCACGAGATCGTCGTCGAGGCCTACGGCCCGCTGACCCGCGGGCGCCGGCTCGCGGACGCCCACGTGGGCGAGCTCGCCGCGCGCTGCGGGCGCTCGCCGGCGCAGGTGCTGCTGCGCTGGGCGCTCCAGAAGGGGACCGTCGTGCTGCCGAAGTCAGCGAACCGTGAGCGGATCGCGGAGAACATCGCGGTCTTCGACTTCGAGCTCTCGCCCGCGGACATGCAGGCGCTCGACGCGCTCAACGCGCAGCCGCATCGGCCGCTCGAGGCGCGTATCCCCCGCCGTCGCGCGAACGAGGATCCGGGCGCCGGCGCCGCGCGCGACGAGTGACTACCGTCGCGGCTGGGCGCGCAGCGCCGCGAGCTCGTCGTCGGTGAGCCGGCGATAGGCGCCCGGCGCGAGGCCGCCGAGCTCGAGCGAGCCGAAGCGGGTCCGCTCGAGCGCGCTGACCGGGTGACCGACCGCCTCGCACATCCGCCTGACCTGGCGCTTTCTTCCCTCGCGCAGCTCGATCTCGATGACCCCGGGCGCGAGCAGCCGCGCGCGCGCCGGCGCTGTGCGGCCGTCGTCGAGCTCGATCCCCTCGCGCAGCGCGACGAGCGCGGCGCGCCTGACCGGCCCGCCGCCGACCGTCGCGCGGTAGGTCTTCGGGACCTCGTAGCGCGGATGCAGGAGGCAGGTTCGCAAGCTCGCCGTCGTTGGTCAGGAGGATCAGCCCCGTCGTCTGCGCGTCGAGGCGTCCGACCGGGTAGAGCCGGCGCGAATCGCGCGCGATCAGCTCGACGACTGTCCGCCGCCCGTGGCTGTCGCGGGCCGTCGATACGACGCCGAGCGGCTTGTTGAGCGCGTAGACGACCGGCTCCTCGGTGCCCGGCGATCGCGCTGCCGTCGAGCTCGACGCGTCTGCGCATCGATCTCGCGGGCCGGGTCGCGTTCGATCTGGCCGTCGACGCGCACGCGCCCGAGCGCACGATCTCGGCGGCCGCGCGCCGCGAAGCGACGCCGGCGCGCGCCAGATACTTGGCTAGGCGCATCCGCCTGCAACCATAGGCGGATGGACCTCGAGTTGCTGAGCCGGACGCTGAGCGAGATCGGCGAGCCCCGCTACCGCGATCGAGCAGGTTTGGGCGTGGCTCGCGCGCGGCGCTGACTCCTATGAGGCGATGAGCGATTTGCCGGCGGCGCTGCGCGCGCAGCTCGCCGAGCAGCGTGCCGCTCTCGACCTTGACCGTCGAGCGCGAGGAGCGCGCTCGAGACGGGACGGTCAAGGCGCTGCTGCGCACCGCGGAGGCGTCACGCGGTCGAGTCGGTGCTGATGCGCTACCTCGACGGCCGCCGCTCGCTGTGCCTCTCCTCGCAGTCGGGCTGCCCGCTTACCTGCACGTTCTGCGCCACCGGACGGATGCGCTTCGCGCGCAACCTGACGCGCGATCGAGATCGTCGACCAGGCGCTGCACTTCCGCCGCATGGGGCCGCGTCGATCACGCCGTGTTCATGGGCATGGGCGAGCCGATGCTGAACCTCGACGCCGTGCTCGGCGCGTGCGAGCTGCTGCCGGCGCTCGGCATAACGCCGCGGCGGACCGCCATCTCGACCGTCGGCTGGGTCCCGGGGATCGAGCGACTGACCGCCTCGGGCGTGCCGGTGCGCCTTGCGCTTTCGCTGCACGCGCCGGAGGACGCGCTGCGCAGCGAGCTGATGCCGGTCAACGAGCGCTACCCGCTCGACGACGTGCTCGACGGCCTGCCGGGCACACTGGGCCGCGACGCGCCGGCGCGTGTTCGTCGAGTACGTGATGCTCGCCGGCGTCAACGACCGCTACGAACAGGCGCTCGCGCTCGCCCGGCTGCTGTCCCCGCGCGAGGCCTTCAAGGTCAACCTGATCCCCTACAACCCGACCGACTCGCCCTACGAAGGCTCGAGCCGCCAGGCGATCGCCGCGTTCCGCTCGGTGATCGAGGGTACGGGGGTGCGCGTGACCGTGCGCCTGACGCGGGGGCGAGACATCGCCGCGGCGTGCGGGCAGCTCGCGGCAACCCGGGCCCCGGCGTGAGCGCAGCAGCGCGCCCGTGGTGGCTCGAAGCGGTCGTCTACCAGATCTACTGCGACGCCACGCTGGCGACGGTCGATCGCCGGCTCGGCGCCCGACACGGCCGCCTGGCTGCAGAGCCGGCCGCTGACGGGCCGGGAGCTCGCGTACTCGGCGGCGACGCCCGCGCGCGCGTCGCCGGCCGCGAGCAGCCGGTCGCGCAGCTCGCCCTCCTCCTCGGGCGTCGGATCCCACTGCGCGAGGTCGGGCAGGTCCTCGAGCGAGCGAGGTCGAAGAGCTTCAGGAAGAGCGGCGTCGTGCGGTAGAGGACCGCGCCGAACTCCGAGCGGCCGGCCTCCTCGATCAGGCCGCGGTCGAGCAGCGTCGCCGACCGGCGAGTCCGCGTTGACGCCGCGGATGCGGGCGATCTCGGGGCGCGAGACGGGCTGCAGGTAGGCGACGATCGCGAGCGTCTCGAGCTGCGCCGGGGTCAGCGAGCCGTCGCGGGCGTGCCGAGCAGGCGCCGCGCCGCGTCCTCGGCGATGCGGGTCGCTGGCGAGCGTGTAGCCGCCCGCGACCTCGCGCAGCGACGAGCCCGCGCGCGCCGGGCGCGAAGCTGCTTCGCGCGAGCTCGAGCCAGCGCCGCCGCGAGCTCGGCGTCGCCGGCGCCGGTGGCCTCGCCAGCTCCTCGGCGCTGAGCGGCTCGCTCGACGAGGAACAGCAGCGCCTCGACGATGCGCGCGAGCTCGCTCATCGCAGCGGCCCCGACGCGCCGCTCGCGGTCGGCGCCCGGCACCGTGATCTCGCCGAACGGCTCATGCTGGTCCCAGCTCAGCCTCGCCGCGCTTGTACAGCTCGAGCAGGGCGAACAGCGTGACGGCGACCGTCATGCGGTCGGCGCCGCGCGACGGCGTCGTCGAAGTTGAACGTCGGCCGCCTTGCGCAGCAGCCGGCGCAGATGCGCGATCCGTTCGGCGACGCTGACGCGCGCGACCAGGACGTGGCGCAGGTCGAGCCGCGGCGGCATGCGCGAGCAGGCCGCCGAGCGCGCGTCCGAGGCTCTGCCGGGTCCCAGAGGCCGACCGGCGCCGTCCTCGAGGTCGACGCGGCGCAGCTCCGGCGGCAGCGGCGCCTCGCGGTAGCGGACCTCCGGCGCGCGGCGAGGCGCCGCGCGAGGTGCGCGGCGGCCGCGCGGTAGCGCCGCGCCTCGAGCATCCGCGCGAGCAGCTCCTCGGCCGCCTCGCCCGGGCTCGAGCTCGAGCAGCTCGTCGAGCTCCTCGCCGGGCAGCAGGAGCCGCGACTTCAGCTCGAGCAGCGCCGCGACGAGGACGATGAACTCGGTCGTCGCCTCGAGATCGAGCTCGCCCCGCGCTTCGAGGTGATCGATGTAGGCTGATCACGACCTCGGCGAGCGAGAGCTCGCGCAGGTCGACCTCCTCGCGCAGGACAGCGTCAGCAGCAGGTCGAACGGCCCGCTGAAGACGTCGAGGTCGAGCTCGAGCTCGGCGAGGCGCATCGCGGCGAACGCTAGCGCGGCGAGCCGACGCCCATGGCCGTCGCGCACGTCGGCCAGCGTCGACCGACGCGATCGCCCGCGCGCGCTCGGCGCCCGCAGCGAGGATCGACTCGAGGCGCGCCTCGTCGGCGCGCAGCTCGTTGTAGCGCTCGCGCACCGGCGCCAGGTAGTCGACCACGGCCGCCGCGACGGCGGCTTTGAAGTCGCCGTAGCCGGCCGTCGCGATGCTCGTGCCTCGACCGCCGTCGGGTCGACGCCGCGAACGGCGGCGAGGATCTCGATCAGGTTCGTGATCCCGGGCTTGTCCGGCGCGCGGTGGACGCCCTTGCCCGAATCCGTGACCGCCCGCTTGAACTTGCGCTCGATCTGCGCCGGATCATCGAGCACGTAGACCGTGCCCTCGGCGCTTGCGCTCGTCGTCGACATCTTGCTCGTCGGATCCTGGAGGTCCATGATCCGCGCGCCGACCTGCGGGATCACGCGGTTCCGGCACGACGAGCGTCTCGCCGAAGCGCGCGTTGAAGCGCCCCGCGATATCGCGCATCAGCTCGACGTGCTGGCGCTGGTCCTCGCCGACCGGCACCTCGTGCGCGCGGTATGCGAGCACGTCGGCGGCCATCAGCACCGGGTAGAGGAAGAGGCCGGCCGTGACGAGCTCGCGCTGCTTCGCTGACTTGTCCTTGTACTGCGTCATCCGCTCGAGGTCGCCCTTCGCCGTCACCGACGTGAGCAGCCAGGTGAGCTCGGTGTGCTCGTGCACGTCGGCTCTGGCGGAAGAGGATGCAGCGCTCGGGGTCGAGGCCCGCCGCGAGCAGGATTGCCGCCGTGTCGTAGACGAGCTCGGGCAGCTCCCGCGGGTCGAACGGAACCGTCAGCGAGTGCAGGTCGACGATGCAGTAGATCGCCTCGCCGCGGTCCTGTCCGGCGACGTACTGGATGATCGCGCCGATGTAGTTGCCGAGGTGCTTGCGCCCGGTCGGCTGGATGCCGGAGAAGATCCGCATGCGCGGCAGGCTACAGGTGATCTGCGGGGAGCTTCAGAGCGCCTGGCGCAGGACCGGCTGCTTGGCGGCGCGCCGCCTCGTCGAGGCGGCGCACCGGCGTCGTGTAGGGCGCGCCGCGCGCGATCTCGGGGTCCTCGCGCGCTTCGCGCAGGATCTCGGCGATCGCCTCGCGCGAACGCGTCGAGCGTCTCCTTCGTCTCGGTCTCGGTCGGCTCGATCAGCAGCGCCTCCTCGACGAGCAGCGGGAAGTAGACGGTCGGCGGGTGGTAGCCGTGGTCGAGCAGGCGCTTGGCGAGGTCGAGCGTGCGGATCCCGAGCTCGCGCTTCATCGGCGCGCCGCTGAGCGCGAACTCGTGCATGCAGATCCGGTCGTAGGCGGGCGGCAGGAGCTCGGTCACGCCCGAGCTGGCGCAGCCGCGCGAGCAGGTAGTTGGCGTTGAGCACCGCGATCTCCGACGCATCGCGCAGGCCGCCGGCCCCGAGCGAGCAGATGTAGGCGTAGGCGCGCACGAAGCAGCCGTAGTTGCCCTGGAAGCCGCGCAGGCGGCCGATCGACTTCGGGCGGTCGTAGTCGAGGTCGAACTCGCGGTGCGAGCCGTTGCGACTCCTCGCCGCCGTGGCGCACGATCACGGGCTGCGGCAGGAACGGCGCGAGCGCTCGCAGAGACCGCGATCGGGCCCGACGCCGGGGCCGCCGCCGCCGTGGGGCTGGGTGAAGGACTTGTGCAGGTTGAAGTGGACGATGTCGAACCCCATGTCGCCCGGGCGTGAGATGCCCATGATCGCGTTGAGGTTCGCGCCGTCGTAGTAGGCGGTCGCCCCCGCCTCGTGGACGATTCGCACGATCTCCTCGATGTTCGGGTCGAACAGGCCGAGCGTGTTCGGGTTGGTCAGCATCAGGCAGGCCGCGTCTGCGCGTCGGCCTTTGCGCGCAGGTCGTCGAGGTCGACGCCGCCGTCGGCGTTCGTCCCGACCTTGACCACCTCGTAGCCCGCCATCGTCACCGTCGCCGGGTTCGTGCCGTGCGCCGTGTCGGGCGTCAGCACCGTGCGGCGCTGCTCGCCGCGGTCTGCGTGGTAGGCGCGCGTGAGCAGAACGCCCGGCGAGCTCGCCGTGGGAGCCGGCGGACGGCTGCAGCGAGACGTGCGGGAGCCCGGCGATCTCGGCCAGCGCGCGCTCGAGGTTCCACATCAGCTCGAGCGCGCCCTGCGCGCGCGCCGGGTCCTGGAGCGGGTGCAGGCCGCGCGTGCCCGGCGAGGCCGGCGACGCGCTCGTGCAGGCGCGGGTTGTGCTTCATCGTGCACGAGCCGAGCGGGTAGAAGCCGGTGTCGAGGTCGAAGTTGCGCCGCGAGAGCTTGACGTAGTGGCGCACGAGCTCGGGCTCGGAGACCTCCGGCAGCCGCGCCGGCTGCTTGCGCCGCAGCGCCGGCGGGATCAGCTCGTCGAGCGGGCGCTCGGGCACGTCGAGCGCCGGCGGCGTGAATGCGCGCGCGCCCGGCTGTGCCCTTCTCGAAGATCGTCACCGCGCGATCGCGCTGCATCGTCGTCTCGTGTCATTCCGCCGCTTCGCCTCCCGCGCTCGCCGCGCCGGCGCCGGCGCGCTCGGCGCGGACCGCGCGGCCGAGCACGTCGGCCAGCAGGTCGATGTCGGCGCGGCTGCGCTGCTCGGTGATCGCGACGAGCAGGCCATCGGGATGCTCGGGATAGTCGAAGCCGAGCGGGTGACCGGGGTTGACGTGCTCGCCGGCGCAGCGGCGAGGACGCGCTGCACGGCCTCGAGGTCGCGCAGGCCGAGCGAGACCGCGAACTCCCGCACGACCGGCTGCTCGTGCAGCGAGGCGAGACGCCGTCGATCGCGGCGAGCGCGCTCGCGCGCGTACGCGGTGCGCTGCACGAGCAGCTCGCCGAGCTCGACGAGGCCCGCGCGCCCGAGCCACGACAGGTAGACGACGCCGGCGAGCGCGTTCAGCGCCTGCGCGGTGCAGATGTTCGAGGTCGCCTTCTCGCGGCGGATGTGCTGCTCGCGCGTCTGCAGCGTGAGCACGAAGCCGCGACGGCCGTCGACGTCGACGGTCTCCCCGGCGATCCGGCCCGGCATCCGGCGCATGTGCTCGGCGCGCGCCGCGAAGAAGCCGAACGAGGGGCCGCCGAAGTCGAGTCGGTTGCCGAGCGGCTGGCCCTCGCCGACGCAGACGTCGACGCCGAGCGCGCCGGGCGGCTCGAGCAGTCCCGAGCGTGAGCGGGTCGGCGCTGCAGACGACGAGCGCTCCGCGCTCGCGCGCAGCGCGCGACCAGCGGCTCGAGCTCCTCGACGGCGCCGAGGAAGTTCGGCTGCGGGACGAAGACGGCGCTGACGTCGTCGTCGATCGCGCTGCTCCAGGCGGCGGGGTCGGTGACGCCGTCGCTCAGCGGCACCTCGCTGACGCTCATGCCGTAGCCGGCGCAGAGCGTGACGAGCGTCTCGCGCGCGTGCGGGTGGACGCCGCGCGAGACGACGAAGCGGCTGCGCCCGTTCGTCAGCTTCGCGAGGTAGCCGGCGGCGGCGACGGCCGACGGGCCTTCGTAGACCGGAGGCGTTCGAGACGTCCATCCCCGTCAGCTCGCAGATCGCCGTCTGGTACTCGAACATCACCTGCAGGCCGCCCTGCGAGATCTCCGGCTGGTAGGGCGTGTAGGGCGTGAGGAACTCCGAGCGCGACAGTCAGCATGTCGATCAGCGCGGGCACGTAGTGGTCGTACATGCCGGCACCGAGGAACGAGACCTCGTCCTCGGTCGAGGTGTTGCGAGCCGCGAGCTCGCGCAGGTGCGCGTAGACCTCGGCCTCGCTGAGCCCGGCGGCGAGCGTCGAGCGCGCGCGGCACAGCGCAGCGCCGCCGGGATCTCCGCGAACAGCTCGTCGACGCTAGCGACCCCGATCGCCTCGAGCATCGCTTGGCGGTCGGCGTCGGTAGCGGCAGTGTAGCGGGTCATTCGTCGAGCGTCGCGACGTAGGCGTCGCGATCGAGCAGGCCCCGCCGCCTCGCGTCGCGTCGGCGATCCGGACCTTGACCAGCCAGCCCTCGCCGTAGGGGTCCTCGTTGATCAGCTCAGGCTTCGCGGCGAGCGAGCGTTCGACCTCGATCACTTCGCCGGACAGCGGCGCGAAGACGTCGGAGACGGCCTTGACCGACTCGACCTCGGTGTAGGGCTCGTTCGCGCTCAGCTGCGTGCCGACGGCGGGCGGCTCGACGAAGACGATCTCGCCAAGCGCGTCCTGCGCGTGCCAGGTGATCCCGAACGTCGCGACGTCGCCGTCGACGCGCGCCCAGTCGTGCTCGGGGTGGTACAGCAGCTCGGGTGGGTAGGACGCTTCAGCCATCGTACGCCAGGCTCAGCCTAACAGCGCGCCGCGACCTCACGCGTGCGCGTACAGAGCGGGCGCGCGTGCAACACGCGCGCGGCGCGCTGCGGCCGCGCACGTCGATCTCGAACTCGCTGCCCTCGCCGGCCCGCTCGAGCGGGAGGTAGGCCATGCCGATTCCGACCTCGAGGCTCGGCGAGAAGGTCCCGCTCGTGACGACTCCGCCGCCGACGACCGCGTCGCCCGGGCGTGCGATGCCCTCCGCGGTGAGCACGAATGGCGACGAGCCTCTCGGGCGGCGGATTCTCGCGCGCGGCGCGCACGGCATCTGCGCCGATGAAGCCCGTGTCCTCCTTGCAGCACCAGCCAAGGCCGGCCTCGATCGGCCCGCGGTCGGTCGAGAGGTCGTTCCCGTAGAGGTGGTAGCAGACCTCGGTCCGCAGCGTGTCGCGCGCAGCAAGGCCGGCGGGGCGCGCGCCGCGCCGCGTCAGCGCGTCCCACACGACGGGGGCGTCGTCCGGGTGCGAGGAGCAGCTCGACGCCGTCCTCGCCCGTGTAGCCGGTCCCAGCGACGAGCGCGTGGATACCGCCGATGATTCGCGACGCGACGGTCATGCGCTCCGGCAGCGGAGCGTTTGCGTCCGCCTGGACGATCTCGCGCGCGAGCGGCCCCTGCACCGCGAGCATCGCGTAGTCGGCGGCGCGGTCGTGCAGCTCGACGTCGAAGCCGTCGCCTGCGAGCGAAACCAGTCGAGGTCGCGCTCGTGGTTGGCCGCGTTGGTGACGGTCAGGTAGTGGCCGGGCGCGAGCCGGTAGGTGAAGAGGTCGTCAAGGACGCCGCCGTCCTCGCGGCAGAGCACGCTGTACTGCGCGCCGCCGAGTCCGAGGCGCGCGACGTCGTTGGACAGCAGGCGCTGGAGCAACGCCAGCGCATCCGGGCCGCTCGTCTCGATCTGACCCATGTGCGACACGTCGAAGATCCCCGCGATCGAGCGCACGGCGCGGTGCTCGGCGATCACGCCCTCGTACTGCACGGGCATCTCCCAGCCGGCGAAAGGCACCATCCGCGCCCCGAGCGCGACGTGCGCGTCGTAGAGAGAAGTGCGCCGCAGTGGCGCCGTGACACTCACGCACGCAGGCTATCGCTCCGGCGGCTCGGCCTTGGGCCCACCCGCCGCAGCCCGCTAGCGCAGGAACGGCGGAACGTCGATGTCCTCGTCGCGAATCTCGAGCGAGGACCGCTCCGGCTGGCGCGGACGCTCGCGACGGTCGCGCTCGCGCCCAGGATGCTCCGTACGGCCGCTCGGTCGTTCGCGCGCCGGCGGCGAGATCGGCTCTCGGCTTCTTGGCCGCAGACGCGTCTCGGGCGGCGGCGCGAAGCCGGTGCCGATCACCGTGACGGTCACCTCCTCGCTGCGCTGCTCGTCGATCACCGCGCCGAAGATGATGTTCGCGTCCGGGTCGGCCGCCGCCTGAACGATCTCGGCGGCCTCGTCGACCTCGAACAGGCCGAGGTCGCGCGGACCGGTGATGTTGATGACGATGCCCGTCGCGCCCTGGATGTCCTCGTCGATCAGCGGCGAGCTGATCGCGGCCTGCGCGGCGTCGCTCGCGCGACCCTCGCCGACGCCGGTGCCCATGCCCATCATCGCCGTGCCGGCGCCGGTCATGATCGTGCGCACGTCGGCAAAGTCGAGGTTGATCAGGCCGGGCACGGTGACGAGGTCGGTGATCCCCTGGACCCCGTAGCGCAGGACGTTGTCCGCAACCTTGAACGCCTCGACCATCGTCGTCTTCTTCTCGACGATCGTCAGCAGGCGCTCGTTCGGGATCACGATCAGCGCGTCGACCTGGTCGCGCAGGCGGCGGATGCCCTCCTCGGCCTGGCGCATCCGGTGCGTTCCCTCGAAGTCGAACGGGCCGCGTGACGATCCCGATCGTCAGCGCGCCGATCTCCTTCTTGGCGATCTCGGCGATCACGGGTGAGGCGCCGGTGCCGGTGCCGCCGCCTTCGCCGGCCGTGACGAACACCATGTCGGCGCCCTTCAGCACCTCCTTGATCTCGTCGCGTGACTCGGACGCGGCGCCGAAGCCCGTCTCCGGGTTGGCGCCCGCGCCGAGGCCATGGGTCAGTTCCGCGCCGATGTTGACCTTGACCTCGGCATCGGCCGACTGGAGCGACTGCGAGTCGGTGTTCGTCGCGATGAACTCGACGCCGCGCAGGCCCGCGTCAACCATCCGGCTGACGGCGTTCGTGCCGGCGCCGCCGACGCCGACGACCTTTATGACCGCGAGATAGTTACCGCCGCCGTCCATGTGTTTCCGAGTCTCTAGTGAGAATGAAGGGTTTTTCGGCCCCGCAGCGACGGTGCCGGAAACCCACGTTATGCAGGGGTCCTTCGCGTGTCAACGGCGTCTTCATGGCGCAAGCATCGTTGCAGACGGGAAAAGTCTCAACTCTCAAGTGATTCATCGACTTCAGTCAATCATCCTGAAGTGGAGCTTGAGGTGCTTCCCGATAGCGGTTCCGGTCGCTCCGGCGACCGTGGTGGGCCCGGTGCTGGCGGGAGCTATCGTCGCCTGGTCGTCGACAGCCGCGGCCGGACGCGAGGGCAGCGAGACGTCGATGTAGCGCGCAGCTCTCGAGCTGCGGTTGGCGAGCACCGCTGCCGTGGCGTCCCATTTCGCGTGCACGAGCAGCGCGTCGCCGAAGTAGACGAGCGGCCCACCGCGCAAGCGGACGGTAAGGCCCTCGGTCGAGACGCGCACGGCGAAGACGTGTGCGCGCAGCGCCGGGGGGCTGCTGCGAGCAGGGCGAGCTCGCCGCGGACGCGCGAGCTCGAGACGCGCCCCTCGACCGGCGGGCTTGTCGCGCTGATCAGCGGCAGCGAATGCGACGGGATCAAGCCCGCTAGAACGCGCCCATCAGCGGAGACCGCGAGCATGTTGCCGCCATCGGCGAGCCGTGCGATCGGCTGGCGCTCCACGACCTGGACGACGACGCCGTGAGGGAAGTGGGTGTGGACGTTCACCGTCGCGACCGCGTTGTAGCCGGCGACGGCCTGCCGCAGCCGCGACGCCGAGAAGTCCGTCGTCGTCATCTCGCGTGCGGTCAGCGTGATCGTCGACGAGATCTGCGGCGCGGCATTGCCCGACAGACCGGTGACGGTCACGTTCTCGACTTGGAACAGCGGTAGCGTGCGCAGCAGGCCGAGCCAGAGACCGTAGGTCCCGAGCGCTGCCAGCGCTACGCCCGCCAGCTTGTAGCGCACGTACACGTTCGTGGGTTTCGCGCTCCCGGCGGAAACCCCTACCGCGCCTCCCAGGGGAAGCTGACCGCCCCGAGGACCTGGACCTCGCGTTCGAGAGCCACTCCATGGCGCTCGAGCACGAGCTCGCGCGCCATCGCCATCAGGGCGACGACGTCCGCGGTCGTCGCGTCGCCGAGGTTCTCGACGAAGTTTGCGTGCTTGCGTGAGAGCCGTGCGCCACCAGCGCGCAGGCCGCCGGCGCCGGCGTCGGCAAGCAGCGCTCCGGCGGTCGCACCGGGCGGATTCTTGAATGTCGAGCCGAAGGTCTTGATCCCCTTCGGTTGGGCGGCGTGGCGTGCGGCGCGCATCTGCGCGAGCGCCGCGCGGACCGTCTCGGGCGGCGCCGGGCGCAGCGTGAAGCGAGCCGCCGTGACGATCTCACCGGGCCCGAGGTTCGAGCTGCGGTAGGCAAAGCCGAGCTCCTGCGGGCGGCGACGCTCGACACCGTGAGCGCTAACGACCTCGACCCACGCGAGCACCTCCGCGAGCGAGCCGTCGTAGGCGTTCGCGTTCATCCGCACGGCGCCGCCAACGGTGCCGGGGATGTTGACCGCGAACTCGATCCCCGCGAGACCGTTGGCGGCGGCGCGCGCGGCGATGCTCGGCAGGCGCGCGCCGCCGCCGCACTCGAGCCCGTCGGCGTGCAGCGTGATCCGCGCGAGCTGCCCGGCCAGCTGAACGACGATTCCCGCTACCCCGTCGTCGGCGACAAGCAGGTTCGAGCCTGAGCCGAGCGGTGTGGATCTCGAGGCCCTCCCGGGCCGCGAGAGCCAGCAGCTCGAGCAGATCCGCGCTCGTCGTCACCCGCGCGAAGAGCTCGGCGTTGCCGCCGGTGCGCACCGTCGTCATCCGCGCGAGCGGGTAGTCGTGCTCGAGCTCAACCACGGACGAGTCGCCGCCCGAGCTCGTCGATGTCGCCCGCCCCCATGACGACCACGAGGTCGCCTTCCGCGATCAGCTCGCGCAGGATCCGCTCGGCCGGCTCGCGATCGGGCAGCCAGTACACCGGCCGTCCGCCCGCCCCGTCCGCCGTCGCCTCGGCGACGAGCAGGCCGCTGACGCCGGGGAAGTCCTCGGCGCGCTCGCGCGCCGGGTAGACGTCGAGGACCGCGACGACATCCGCCGCGCTCAGCGCCTCCCCGAACTCGCGCGCAAGCGCGCGAGTTCGGGTGAACAGGTGCGGCTGGAAGACCGCAACCAGACGCTTCGGCGCGAGCGTGCGCGCGGCGGCGAGCGTCGCCCCGACCTCGGTCGGGTGGTGGGCGTAGTCGTCGTACACCTCTCCCCCGGCGGCGCTACGACCGAGGCGCTCGAAGCGCCGCCCGGCGCCGCGGAAGCCGGCGAGCGCGCGGACGGCCACGTCCGGTTCGACGCCGATCGCGCGCGCGACCGTGAGCGCCGCGGCCGCGTTGCGCGCATTGTGCTCACCCGGCACGCGCAGCTCGAGCGTCAGTTCACCGAAGCGAACGCGCGAGCCGCCCGGCGTCAGCTCCGGCCGCGCGTCGTAGGTGAGCAGCGGTCTGGGAGCGCCTCCTGGCGGCGGCTCGCGCAGCGCCCGCAGCTCGGGGCGATCCCAGATCACCGCCTGTGGCGCGCCGGCAAGGAACTCGCGGTAGACGGCCTCGAGCTCGTGCAGCGAGCCGAAGCGGTCGTGGTGGTCGAGCTCGACGTTCGTGAGCACCGCGATCTCGACCGTAAGCGAGAGCAGCGACAGATCGGACTCGTCGGCCTCGACGACGAGCCACTCGCCCGCGCCCCAGTGCACCGCCGCGACCGGTGTCGCGCACGACACCGCCGATCAGATAGCCGGGATCGAGCCCCGCCTCGATCAGCACCACGGCGATCATGCTCGCCACGGTCGTCTTGCCGTGCGCGCCGGCGACGGCGATCGTCCGCCGCAGACGCGCTCAGCTCCGCGAGCAGCTCCGCCCGGCTGCCGCACGCGCAGGCCGCGCTGCGCTCGCCGCCTCGCGCTCGGGATTGGCGGCTGGCGATCGCGCTCGAGACGAAGACCTCGACGTCCTCACCCGCGGGGATGTTCTCGGCCGCGTGCCCGATGTGGAGCTCGCTGAGCACGCCGTCGGCGAGCAGCCCGCGGGAGAACGTCCGACTCGCTCTGGTCGGAGCCCGTGACGCTCGCACCGAGCTCGTGCGCCGCGCGCGCGTACGCGCTCATTCCGGCGCCCCCGACGCCGATCAGATGCAGCCGGCGCCCCTGCCAGGGACGCGGCGCTCACGCGTGCGACACCGCCATGACCTCGGCGGCGATCGCGCTCGCCGCCTGCGGTCGCGCGAGCGCGAGCGCGGCATGGGACATCGCCGCGCGCCGCGCCGGATCGCCGATCAGGCGGCCCACCTCGCTCGCCAGGCGTGGCCCGTTCAGCTCGGCGTCGGGCAGCATCAGCGCCGCCCCGCCGGCGACCATCCAGGCTGCGTTGCTCGTCTGGTGGTCGGCCGTCGCGTGCGGATAAGGGATCAGGATCGCCGGGCGCCCGTGCGCCGCGATCTCGAAGATCGAGCCGCCGGCGCGCGCAACGACGAGATCGCATGCGGCGAGCGCCACAGCGAACTCGGCGGGCTCGAGGTACTCGACGATCTCGTACTGCGGGCCGTGGTCGCGGGCGCGCAGCGCCGGCCAGTCGCGCGTCCCGGTCACATGGAGAACGCGAAAGCTCGCACCGCTCGAGGCCGGCGAGCGCCGCCTCGTTGATCGAGCGCGCGCCAAGCGAGCCGCCGAAGACGAGCACCATCAGGTCGTCGCGCTCGAGGCGGTAGCGCCGGCGCGCGCCGGCGCGGTCCGTCGCGGGCGGCGCAACAGCGCGGCCGGTCACGAGGTAGCGCGGTCCGTCGCATCCGGCGATCGGAAAAGCGAGGCAGATCCGGCGCGCGAACGGCGCCAGCGTGCGGTTCGCGAGCCCGAGGTGGCTGTCGGCTTCACAGAGCACGAGCGGTAAGCGGAGCGAGACCGCAGCAAGGCCGACCGGGCCCGCCACGTAGCCACCGCCACCGAGCGACCGCGGTCGTCGATCGCTCGCGCAGGATCGCTCGTGCCGCAGCCGTTGCGCGACTCGCACGCGGCAAGTGCGAGCGACGCCTTGAGCGGGTTGCGGCGGTCGATGCCGCGCACGGCGATCCGCTCGAGCTCATAGCCGGCGGCCGGCACGAGCTCACGCTCGGCACGGTCGCCACCGATGAAGTAGACGCTAGCCCCGCGCGTGCGAAGCGCGCCGGCCACTGCCAGCGCCGGCATGACGTGTCCTGCCGTCCCACCGGCTGCGATCGCGATCTGCGGCTTTGCGCTCACCCCCGGATCGTCGCGCGTTTTGCTCGCTCGTGCGCTCCACCAGATCGCAGACCAGCCGCGCTCTCGCGCGACACGGCGAGCAACCCGCCGAGCGCGGCAAGCATCACGAGCAGGCTCGAGGAGCCGTATGAGACGAAAGGCAGCGGCACGCCGGTCAGCGGCGCAAGGCTCAGGACGGCGAAGACGTTCAGGACCGCCTGCACTCCGATCAGTGCCGTGATCCCCGTGGCGAGCATCAGCGAATAGGAGTCGCGCGCCGAGCGCGCGATGCGCAGCCCCGCGTACAGCATCAGCCCGTAGAGGAACAGCACGCTGCAGATGCCGACGACGCCGAGCTCCTCGCCGATCACGGCGAGGATGAAGTCGGTCGAGCCGTTCGGGAGGTAGAAGTCCTTCGTGATGCCGTTGCCGGGGCCGCGACCGAGCAAACCGCCGGAGCCGATCGCGATCTGCCCCTGGACCGCCTGGTAGCCGGTCGTGCTCGCGTGCGACCACGGGTCGACGAACGAGCTCAGGCGATCGAAGGCGTAGCGGTTGACGAGCGCGAAGCCGAGCACGAGGACGGTCGCGACCACCAAGCCGTAGAAGAGCGTCCGCAGCGGCACGCCGGCGACAACGACCATCGCGCCGAGCGTGAACGCGATGACGAGCGTCGTCCCGAGATCCGGCTGGCTGACGACGAGCAGCGCCGCCGCAGCGCCGACGATCGCAATGCGCTTGAGCGCGACGCGAAGCGCCGGCGGGCTACCGACGCGACCCGCCAGGACCTGCGCCGCGTAGAGGACGAGCGCGAGCTTCATCAGCTCGGACGGCTCGAACGTGAATGGGCCGACCCCGATCCAGCGCTGCGCGCCGTTCGAGGCGTGACCGATGTGCGGGAGGTGGACCGCCAGCAGCAGGATGAAGGCGAGGAAGAGCAGCGGGCCGGTCAGGGCGCGCAACGCGCCAACGCCGCGGCGCGCGATCAGCCAGGCGGCGCCGAGCCCGACGGCGCCCCAGATCGCGAAGCTGATCAGCTCGCTGGCGCCAGTGCCGCCGCTCGAGAGGAGGCTCGGGGCGGAAGCGCTGTAGACCATGACGGCGCCGAGCGCGAGCAGGCACAACGCGGCGGTGACCAGCGCGTCGGCGGAACGGTCGCGGGGCCGAGCAGCGCGAGCGGCGAGGGCATGGGCCATCGCCGTCTGTTTCTACGCGCGCGCGGTCAGGCCTGCTCGCCGACGAGCATTCGGAAGGCGTCGCCCCGCGCCTCGAAGTCGTCGAACTGATCGAAGCTTGCACACGCCGGGCTCGAACAGGACGACCTGGCCGGGATGGGCGCGTCGGCGCGCATGCCGGACGGCGTCGGCGAGCGTGTCGAGCCGGCTGCACGGCAGGCCGGCCAGGGCGTCGGCGATGCGCGGGCCGTCCTCCCCGATCACGTACACGTGTGCCGCTCGCTCGGCGACGGCCTCGCGCAGCAGCGTGAAGTCCTGACCCTTGCCGCGACCGCCAAGGATCAACAGGACGCTGCCCGGCTCGAAGGCCGCGAGCGCGACGAGGGTGCTCGCGATGTTCGTCGCCTTCGAATCGTTGACGTAGGTGACGCCGCCGGTCTGCGCGATCTCCTCGAGGCGGTGGGCAACGCCACGGAACGCGACGAGCGCGCGATGGACCGCTTCGAGTGGGATGCCGCGCGCGAGGCTGACGGCCGCCGCCGCCATCCCGTCTTCGAGCGGCGCGCGCATTCGTAGCTCGGTCCTCGCCAGCAGGAGCTCGTCGTGCCAGTGGAGCACGCCGCGCTCGAGCCGGAGCGCGCACTGGCGCCCCGCGCCGAACAGGACCGGCCGCGCCGCGCCGCTCGCAAGCTCGGCGAGCTCCTCCGGCAGCACCGCGATCGCGTCGGCGGACTGGTCGGCGAAGATCCGAAGCTTCGCGTCGCGGTAGCGCTCGAAGCTGTGGTGTCGGTCGAGGTGGTCCGCCGTCAGGTTGAGCAGGACGGCGGCGTCGGGAGCAAAGGCGAGCGTGTCCTCGAGCTGGAACGAGGAGACCTCGCAGACGATCGTCGCATCGGGGGCCGGCACGGTCTGCAGCAGCGTCGAGAGCGCACGACCGACGTTGCCCGCAACCTCTACCGGCGCTCCCGCGGCGCGGTGGATCGCGCCGATCAGCTCGACCGTGGTCGTCTTCCCGTTGGTACCGGTGACGGCGATCAGCTGGTTGGGCAGCAACCGCCACGCGAGCTCGACCTCGCCGATCACGGGTACACCGCGCGCGAGCGCCGCCGCGATCAGCGGCGCCTCGCGCGGCACGCCCGGGCTCTTGACGACGCACGCGACGCGCTCGAGCAGCTCCACGCCTTGGCCGCCGCAGACGAGCTCGATCCCCTCGAGCGGATCGCACGCGCGGGCGTCGTAAGCGATCACACGCTCGCCGCGATCCGCGAGTGCAGCGGCAGCCGCCCGGCCCGAACGCGCGAACCCGGCTACGAGGTAGGGACCCCGGGGCGGCGGCGGCCTCACTTGATCGAGTGCTGATAGATCACGAACCCGATCGCGGCGCCGACCGAGGCGATGATCCAGAAGCGCAGGATGATCTTCGTCTCCGACCAGCCCTTGAGCTCGAAGTGATGGTGGATCGGCGCCATCAGGAAGACGCGCCGCCGGAAAGTCTGGAAGGAGACGACCTGGATCAGCACCGAGAGCGCCTCGATCACGAAGATGCCGCCGATCAGGATCAGCAGGAGCTCCGTCTGCGTCATCACCGCGAGGCCGGCGATCGCCCCTCCCAGCGCGAACGAGCCGGTGTCGCCCATGAAGATCGTTGCGGGAAAGGCGTTGAACCACAGGAAGCCGACGCTCACCCCGAGCAGGCAGCTCGCGAACAGCGCGAGGTCCTGATCGCCGAAGCTGATCGAGGTGATCAGGACGAAGGCGAGCAGGACGATCGCCGCACAGCCCGCGGCGAGGCCGTCGAGGCCGTCGGCGAGGTTGACGCCGTTCGTCGTCCCGGCCACACACAGGTAGACGACGAACGGGTACAGGATCCCGAGGTGGATGATCGCGGGATCCTCGCGCGTCGCGATGTGCAGGTTGAGGTTCGAAGACAGCCCGGCCTTGTGCACGGCCAGCTGCCACAGGCCGACCGAGATCAACGCGAGCGCGACCATCTTCGTCTTGGCGCGCAGGCCGAGCGAGCGGCGGCGCACGAGCTTCATGTAGTCGTCGATGAAGCCGACGAGCGCGCAGGCGATCGTCACGAACAGCACGCTGAGCGCCTTCCAGTCGTACTGGCTGAGGATCAGGAACGGCGCGGCGAGGGCGGTCAGCATGATCACCCCGCCCATCGTCGGGGTGCCCGCCTTGGTCAGCAGATGGTCGGCCGGTCCGTCGTCGCGCACCTGCTGACCGAACTCGCGTATGCGTAGGAAGCTGATGAACTTCGGGCTCAGGAAGATGCAGATCAGAAGCGACGCGGTGCCGCCGATCAGCACGCGCGCGAGCTGACTGCCGGTGGCGAGCGCGGTCGCGGTCACGAGCCCGCTCGCATCAGCGCGAGTCGGCGCGCGACGCGCTCGAGCCCGACTGCGCGCGAGCCCTTGACGAGCACGAGATCTCCGCGCTGCAGGAGTGGGGCGAGGATCGCAGCCGCCTCGTCCGCGTCGGCTGCGTGGAAATGCTCGCCGCCGAGGAACGTCTCGCCCGCGAGCTCGGCGAGCGCCCCTACCGTTACGAGGATCAGCACGCGCGCATCAGTCGCCTGCTCGCCGAGCGCCACGTGGAATCCGGGTGCCTCGCGTCCGAGCTCGAGCATGTCGCCGAGCACGGCGAGGCGGCGAACCGCCGAGCGCTCGGCGGCGAGCTCGGCAAGCGCAGCGCGCATCGAGACCGGGTTCGCGTTGTAGCAGTCGTTGATCAGCGTCACGCCGCCCGCGAGCTCGACCCGCTCGCCGCGCAGCGAGCCGAGCTCGACCTCGAACCGCCCGTCCGGGTGGACGCCGATCGACTCGGCGGTGGCAAGGGCGGCGCAGAGGTCGCTCAAGAGGTGGGCCGAGCGGAACGGTGGGTCGAGCCGGCGCAGCTCGCCGAACGCAGTGAGCTCTACCCCCTCGTCGGTGACGCTCGACAGGCTCACGTCGCCGCCTGGGCCGAAGCGAATGACGCGCGGCCCGCGCGGTAGGTGGGCATCCAGCAACGGCTCATCGGCGGGAATGATTGCGGTCCCGGCGGGCGGTAACGCCGCGAGCAGCTCCGCCTTGGCCGCGGCGATCGCCTCGAGTGAGCGAAGTTGCTCGAGGTGCGCGGGGCCGATGTTGACGATGAGCCCGACATCTGGCTGCGCGATCGCGGCGAGCTCCGCGATCTGTCCCGTGGCGCGCATCGCGAGCTCGAGCACCAGTACCTCGGTGTCGCCGGGCGCGCTCAGGATCGCCAGCGGCAGGCCGATCTCGGTGTTCAGGTTGCCCCGGCTGGCGACGGTCGTGCGATGCTCGGTGAGCAGCGCCGCAAGGATGTCCTTGGTCGAGGTCTTGCCGGTCGAGCCGGTTATCCCGATGACCGTCGCGCCGAGCGCCCGGCGCCAGGCGCGCGCGAGCGACTGGAGCGCGATCAGCGGGTCGTCGTGCTCGAGGATCGTGCCGGACAGGCCGAGCGCGTGGCGAGGGCGCACGAGCGCGCCCCAGGCGCCCGCCTCGAGCGCCTGCGCGGCGAAGCGACCGCCGTCGTCATGCGCTCCGGCCAAACCGATGAAGAGCTCTCCCGGCTGGACCTCGCGGGAGTCGATGACGAAGCCCACCGGCCCGTCCGGACGGCCGCCGAGCAGGCGCGCCCCGGCGGCCGCGGCAACGCGCTCGGCTGACCAGTCTTTCACCGGCCGGCCGGCAGCAGCTCGCGCGCCACCGCCACGTCATCGAACGGGATCTTGCGCCCGCCGGCGAACTCCTGGCCCTGTTCGTGGCCCTTGCCGGCGATCACGACGACATCGCCTGCCTGCGCGAGCTCGATCGCCCGGGCGATCGCGGCACGGCGTTCGACGATCGCCTCGACCGCATGCTCGCCGTCCGGTCTCGTGCCGGCGAGGATCTCCTCGACGATCGCCTCCGGCTCCTCGGAGCGGGGGTTGTCGGAGGTCACGATCGTGATCTCCGCGAGACGCGTCGCGATCGCGCCCATCTGCGGACGCTTGCCACGGTCGCGATCGCCGCCGCAGCCGAAGACGGTGATCACGCGCCCGCTTGTCAGGTTGCGAGCGGCGCTGAGCACGTTCGCGAGCGAGTCCGGCGTATGGGCGTAGTCGACGAGAACCGCGAATGGCTGGCCCTCGTCGAGCGCTTGGAAGCGCCCAGGCGCCGGCGTGGCCCGCGCGAGCGCCGTCGCGATCAGATCGAGCGGGACGTCCAGCTGGTGGGCGACCGCCAGCGCGCCGAGGGCGTTCGCGGCGTTGAAGGCGCCGGGCAGCCGCGTGCGGATAACGATCTCCCCGTCTGGGGTCTGGGCCGTGAAGCTGCCATCCGCGATGCCCGAACGAAGGTGGCTCGCAACGTAGTCGGCGCGTGCGTGCAGCGCAAAGCCGAGTGCCTGCGGGAAGTCTTTTTTCAAGCGGCGCCCGTAGGGATCGTCGACGTTGACGATCGCGATCCTCGGAGCGGCCTCGAAGAGCCGGCGCTTGGCCACGAAGTAATCCTCCATCGTCGGGTGAAAATCGAGATGGTCCTGGGTCAGGTTTGTGAACAGCGCGGCCTCGAAGTGGATCGCATCGACGCGATGAAGCGCGAGGGCGTGCGAGGAGACCTCCATCGCGCAGGCCTGATCGCCGGCCTCGAGCATGGCCGCAAAGGAGGCTTGGAGGTCGATCGCCTCGGGGGTCGTGTGGATCACCTGACCGTCGCGGCCGCCGATCACCGACTTGACGGTGCCGAGCAGCGCGGTCCTGGTGCCGCCGGCCTCGAGCAGCTGCCGGATCAGGAACGTGGAGGTCGTCTTGCCGTTCGTGCCGGTGACGCCGATCACGCGGAGTTTCGCGCTCGGGTCACCGTTGAAGCGTGCAGCGAACACGGCCATCGTCTCCCGGGTCGAGGCGACCTGTACCTCCGGCACGCCGAGCCCGAGCGGTCGCTCGACCACGAGCGCCGCGGCGCCCTGCGCGACCGCCTGCGCGGCGTGCTCGTGGCCGTCGCGCTGCCCCCCCGTGACGCAGAAGAACAGCGTGCCCGGCGTGACGCTGCGGCTGTCGTAGGCAAGCGCGGCGATCTGGACGGGCGGCGCTCCTTCGCTCAATTCGGAGAGCAACATCGAGCCCAGTCTATGGCGGTCTTCCTGCGACGGGCGCGAAGCCGGGCACCGCGCGCCGGCGGCCTCGCATAGACCAGCCGACCAGGCACGCCGGCCGTGCGAGCGCCCTCGGCGTCGGTGTGGCGCGGTCCGGCTAGGCTTGACGCATACGCGAACCGGATGACTCTGCTGCCAGCCGGCGTTCCGCGGAGGCGGGCGCGCCGGAGCCTCCGCCGCGGCGCTCGCGCGCGACGCTGGTCGTTGGCCTGGCGCTTGCCGTCGCCGTGTTGATCATCGCGCTCGCGCTCGCGATCGGCCCGCCTCGCGGCTCCAATCCGAGCGCGCCGGCGGGCGCGGCGTCCGCGCTTGGCTCCAACCCGAACGTCGATCCCGGCACCGCGATCTCGGGGCCGGCGCCCGGCTTCACGCTCACCAACCAGTTCGGGCGCAAGGTGTCACTGCGCTCACTACGCGGCCACGTGGTCGTGCTCGCGTTCACCGACGCGGTGTGCACGACCGTCTGCCCGCTGACGACGACCTCGATGGTCGACGCGAAGGCGCTGGTCGGTCGCGCGGGCGCGAGCGTCGACCTGCTCGGGATCGATGCCAACCCGACGGCGACGGCCGTGAAATGGGTTCGCGCGTATTCGCTGGCGCACGGGATGGCGCACCAGTGGCAGTTCCTCACGGGCTCGCTGCGAGCGCTGCGCCGCGTCTGGGCGGCCTACCACATACTGGTTCAGATCCAGGGCGGGCAGATCGACCACACGCCCGCGCTCTTCGTGATC
This sequence comes from uncultured Solirubrobacterales bacterium, assembly GCA_963773395.1. GTDB lineage: Bacteria > Actinomycetota > Thermoleophilia > Solirubrobacterales > Solirubrobacteraceae > Palsa-513. The sequence continues at coordinate 943,867 of CAVZAY010000002.1, forward strand.
GGCGCGAGCGGACGGCTGACGGAGATCTATGAGACGCAGATGGCCTACTCGAGCGTCGCGCAGCAGGCGCAGGTCCTGGCGCACAAGATCTCGAGCCTGCTGCCCAGCCACCCGCGCGTACGCTCGACGTTGTCGTACGCGACGGTCGCGCCGCTCGGGCCGGCGCTGCGAGTCAGCCTGCCGCGTTCGGGCGGAGGATCGGTGCGCCTCGGCCCCGATGGGGCACCGCGCCTATACGTGTTCTTCGCGAGCTGGCTGAGCGAAACCGGGAACCTCGCCGGCGAGCTCGACTCGCTGCGCGCCTACGCAGGACAAGCGGCGCGCCGCGACTTGCCGGCGCTGACGGGCATCGATGAGGCGAGCGTCGAGCCCTCCGCGCAGGCGCTGCGAGGGCTCCTCGCGACGCTGCCCGAGCGCCTCAACTACCCGGTTGCCATCGACACGAGCGGGCGCGTGGCGGATGGCTACGCGGTGGCGGACCAGCCTTGGTTCGTGCTCGTCTCGCGCGCCGGGAAGATCCTCTGGTACTGGGATGGCTCGACGCAGGGCTGGCTGAGCACAGCGAAGCTGATCGAGCATGTGCGCGAAGGCCTCGCAGCGCGCCCGACGATCAAGCCGCCGAGCGCGAGCCAGGCGCCCGTCGCGCTCGCCGGCTCGCCCGCGCCGCTCGCAGCGCTCCACCGTCAGGCGAGCCAGCTGCTTGGCGGCGAGGGCGCGCTCGCGGCGCGAATTCGCGCCCTGCACGGCTACCCGGTCGTGCTCGACGCGTGGGCTCAGTGGTGTGACGCCTGCCGCGCCGAATACAAGTACTTCGCGAGCGCCTCGGTCCAGTATGGCCGCCGGGTGGCGTTCATCGGCGTCGACGCCCTCGATCCCTCAGCCGGCGAGGCGCGCGGCTACCTCGCCTCGCACCCGCTGAGCTACCCGAGCTATCGCAGCCCCACCGGCAGCATGCCCGTCGGCCCCGGTATCTACGCGCTGCCGACGACGATCTTCATCGACGCCGCCGGCAAGGTGACCTGCGTGGTTCCCGGCCAGTACGACTCCCAGGGAGCGCTCGACGGCCAGGTCCAAAGCTGCGCGCTCGACGGGCAGTCCGCAAGCTAGACGACCAGCCGACGCTCAGCTCGGCGGGATCGCCATGTAGCGCAGTGCCCAGCCCATGATCTGCTCCCAGGCGTGCGCCGGCGCGTCGGTGCCGTAGATCGCGCCGTCCTGTGGCTGATCGACGACAACGGTCACCTCGACCTGCGGGTGCTCGGCCGGGGCGAAGCCGACGAAGGAGGCGACGTACTTCGTGTGTGAGTAGATGCCGTTCACCGCGATGTTCGCCGTGCCGGTCTTACCGGCGAGCGTGTAGCCGGGGATCGAGATCTCTGACGCGGTGCCGTTCGGCGCGAGTGGTGCCTCGAGGATCTTGCGCATCTCGCCGGCGACCTGCGGGCTGAGGATGCGGTGCCCACGCGGCGTTCGGACGGCTTCGCCGCCGATCGCAGCGACGACGTGCGGCGGGCGCAGAACGCCGCCGTCGGCGATCGCGCCGTAGGCGGTGGCGAGCTGGATTGGCGTGACCGACTCGCCCTGCCCGAACGGCAGGTTGCCCATCGAGAAGTTGTTGTAGTCGCGCAGCGGCGGGATCAGACCCTGCTCCTCGCCCGGAACGTCGATCCCGGTCGGCGCGCCGAAGCCGAAGCGGCGCGTCCAGTCATAGAAGCGGTTCTCGCCGAGGAGCTGGCCGATCTCGACGGCGCCGATGTTGCTCGACTGACCGACGATGCCGGTCGTTGTGAGCGTCTCGTTGCCGTGCGGCTCGGAGTCGTTGATCGTCCGCCCGTCGAACTGCAGCGCGGCGGGGATCTGGAAGGCCGTGTCGGGCGTGATCAGCCCGTCCGAGAGCGCGCCGCCGACAGCGACGATCTTGAATGTGGAGCCTGGCTCGTAGTTCATCGCGATCGCGCTATCGATCCAGTTGCGCCCGCCGCCGGGGCTCGACGGGTTGGCACTCGGCCAGTTCGCGAGCGCGAGCACCGCGCCGGTGCGCGGGTCGCTGACGATCGCGGTCGAGCTGTACGGCGAGAAGCGCGAGCCGACGGAGGCGAGCACCGACTCGACCTCCTGCTGGAGCGGCGCCTCGATCGTCAGGCGCAGCGACGCGCCCGTCCTCGCCTGGCGCAGCACGTCGACGCTGATCGGCTTGCCATCGCCCGCGTAGACGACGCGCGTCTTTCCACTGGACCCCGCGAGCGCCCGATCGTAGGCGGCCTCGAGCCCGGCTGCGCCGGTCCCGTTCGAGTGCATGCCGCCGAGCAGCTGACCGGCGAGCGACCCGAATGGGTAGTAGCGGATGTTGTCGGTCGCGAGCGCGATGCCGTTGATCCCAAGCGACTCGATCCGCTGCGCTGTGGCGGCCGGGACCTGGCGGGCGAGGTATTGGTTGGCGTTGCGGTGCTGCTCGAGCTTGAGCGCGAGCGCGGCAGGACTCTCGTGCAGGAGCGGCGCCAGCTTGGCGGCGGCTGATACGGGATAAGTGACGCGGTAGGCCTCGATGTCATCGCCCGGCTCGCTGAGGGCGAGTGCCCTGCCACTAGCGTCGAGGATCGCGCCGCGCATCGCGGGCTGCGCGAGGGTGCGCACCTCGTTGCTCTCGGCGAGGGCGCTGAGGTGGGTGCCCTGGAGCATGCCGAGATCGGCGGTGCGGATCACTGCGAGCAGGAGCAGGCCGACGAAGGAGGCGAACAGCAGGCGCAGCCGGCGCTGCGCGAGGACCATCGGTCAGCCTCCCGGAGCCGATCCGGGCGCCGTGCTGCCACCGCCTGCGCCGGCTGTGGTGCTCGTCGGCGTGACTGCTGGCGGCGCCTGTGTCGAGCCGGAGATCGTCTGGCCCGATTGCGTCCCGGCGGAAGTCGGGGTGGTCGTTGTGGCCGGCTGGCCGGCGGACGTTGTGGCGGTGCTCGCCGTGCCGCCCGTGCCGGCGGGCAGCTGCGTGCTCGAGAGCGGAGCGGTCAGCGCGGCGGGCGGAGCGCTCGAGACGAGCGGTGCGGTCGGGCGCGTTATCGACGCGGCTGCGATTGCCGCTTGTCCCGCGCTTGCGTTCAAGTACACGAGGTCGCCGGCCGGCGGATAGAGCATCCCAAGCTTTGCCGCAGTGTTCGCGACGTCGCCGCCGGGCTGCAGGCGTGCGATCTGCGTCTCCGCGCTCTGGTTTGACTGCTCGAGCTGCTGGATGCGCGTCACGGACGCACCGATGCTCGCGCCAAGGCGCAGGATCGCGACCTGCATCGCGACGATCCCGAGCAGCGCGACCCCGACGATGGCGATCCAGACGCGCCCGCGCAGCAGCCGTTCGAGGACCGGGGCGTCGAGCACACGGGCGGCCGTGCGCCGGCGCCGCGCCGCGAGCGGGCGGCGCACCGGACCCGACACTCGGCGCGGGGCCGATGGCCGTGGCAGCGGGACGGGAACGCGATCGGGAAGCGCGCGCGCCGGCGCCGCGGCGACGGCCTGGCGGCTCACTGGCCGAGCTCCAGCTTGCGTGCGCTTCGCAGGCGTGCGCTGCCGGCGCGCGGGTTGGTCGCGAGCTCACCCGCGCTCGCGAAGATCGCACGCCGGCGCGGCAGCTCGGCCTCCGGCTGACGGCCGCAGACGCAAACTGGGAGCTCGGGGGGACAGCTGCAGCCGCTCGCCCGCTCGGCGAGGAACTGCTTCACGCGCCGGTCTTCGAGCGAGTGGAACGAGATCGCCGCGAGGCGCCCACCCGGTGCCAGGACCTGCCACGCGAGCGGCAGCGCGGCATCGAGCTGGCCGAGCTCATCGTTCACGGCGATCCGGATCGCTTGGAAGGTCCGCTTCGCTGGGTGGCCGGCGGCGAAGCGAGCGGGCGCGGGCTGCGCCCCGGACACGATCTCGACGAGCTGGAGTGTCGTTTCGATCGGCGCCTGCGCGCGCGCGAGCGCGATCGCGTGGGCGACGCGTCGCGCGTAGCGCTCCTCGCCGTAGTCGCGGAAGATCTGGGCGAGCCGACGCTCGTCCCACTCGTTGACGACCTCACGCGCGTCGAGCGATTGGCGCGGGTCCATTCGCATGTCGAGCGGTGCATCGTAGGAATAGGAGAAGCCGCGCTCGCGCGTGTCGATCTGCATCGAAGAAGCCCCGAGATCGAAGTAGACGACGTCGGCCTCGAGACCCTCGTCGCGCAACGTCCGCAGTCCTTCGACGAAGCTCGCACCGATGAAGCGCGTGCTTGCATCGACCTCCTCGGCGAGGCTCGCGAAGCGCTCTGCGGCGACGGGATCGCGGTCGATTCCGATCAGCGTGCCCGTGTCCCCGATGCGCTGTGCCGCGAGGCGCGCATGGCCGCCGCCGCCGGCGGTCGCATCGACAACGATCGCGCCCGGGGCGAGCTCGAGCGCGGCGATCAGCTCGCCGGCGAGCACGGGGACGTGCGTGGCGGTCATGTCAAGCAGTGTTGCCAAGTGCCGGCCTGATGTCTCGGACTTTCTTGGTCAGCTCGTCGTTGACGCGCACCCAGGTGTCACGCGACCAGACCTCGAGCCGGTTGGTTACGCCGTTGACAACGACGTCCTTCGCGATCCCGGCGCCCTCGAGCATCCGGACCGGGACGATGACGCGACCGGCGCCGTCGATCTCGGCATCGTGTGAGTTCGCGCCGTAGAAGCGGGCGAGCGCCTCGCGCTCCTCCGACAGCGGGTGGCAGGCGCTGAGCAGCGTCTCCACGTAGGCGTCGAACTCCGGCGTCGACCAGATCGAGACGCAGTCGCCAACGTCGCGCATGCGGGCGAGCGTCACGCCCTCCGCGAAGCGTCCGCGGAACTTGGCCGGAATCGTCATCCGGTTCTTGGAATCGAGGGTGAATTCGAACGATCCGCGGAAAGCCACGCCGTGGTCCCCATCTCAAGGGTCAAAAGGGTCGAACCGGGCTGGAAGGGGCGGGAGGAACCCCTCCAGCCAGGTTCGCTGGCGCGAGCATGTCCCATTTCCCCCCACTTGTCAATACCTGCACCACACTCTGTCCCACCGCACACCACTGATCCAACCGTTTGTCCCCCTCGCCCCCCGCCGAACCCGCCGCTAGAGTTCGGTTGGCTCGTCCGCAAGCCAGACCGCGGTGTACGACCCCAGGGGAGCCGAAATGCCCAGTGCCAGCGCCGATGCGTCAGGCGATCGACTGACGACGCGCAGCACCCCCCGGGCGGCGCGCCGCGCGCGTAGGGCCGCCGGAGCGCTCGTCGTTGGTTCGCTCGCGCTGAGCCTCGCGGGGTGCTTCGGGTCCTCGTCCCCGAGCTCGAACCTGCCGGGCGCCGACCCAGCGAGCGTCGTGCCCACCTCCGCGCTCGCCTACGCGCAGGCCGTCATCCGCCCCACCGGCAGCCTCGCCCGTGACATCAACGCCGCCTCCGAGCGGCTGCTCGGCATCGCCAACCCCGGCGCGCAGCTGGACGCGCTGATCGACAAGTCGGCGCCAGGCGGCCTCAGCTACGAGAAGAACATCCGACCGTGGCTCGGCGCGCGCGCGGGCGTCGCACTGCTGAGCATCGGCAGTGGCGCTCACACCGAGGCGGTCCTGGTGCTCGACCAGACCAACGACGCGAAGGCTCGGGCAGCCCTTTCGACGCGCGTGCTCTTCCAGACCAACGGGAAGCCCGACGCAACGACGCCCGGTAGCTACCGCGGCGTCAGCTACATCGATGATCAGACCTCACACGCCGTCGCCGGCGTGGTCGGCCAGTTCGTCGTGATCGCGAACAACTCGGCTGCCTTCGACGCCACCGTCGACGTCGAGAAGGGCGCGAGCTCGCTCGCCTCCGCCGGCAGCTACCAGCAGTCCCTCGGCCAGGCCCTGACCGGCTCGGCCGGCACCGCGTACGCGGACCTCGGGCGACTGGTCGCCCTGATCCCGGCGAGCGGCGTCTTGAGCTCGGCGCTATCGGTCGTGAAGAGCTTGGTCGGCAACGAGACCCTCTACGGCTCGGCGCGCTTTGACGCGAACGGCGCGCTGCTCGACCTCGGTTCGCTCGACGCGCCAAAGAGCTCGTCGTCGAGCCCCTCCGCGACCGAGACGAACCCGCTCGGCAGCCTGCCGGCGGATTCGTGGGTTGCGATCGGCGCGGCGAATGTCGGGCCTTCGCTGCTCAAAGGCCTCGCGTCACTGGAGAAGCTCGCCGGCGGGGGGACCGTCAACCTGTCGCAGTCGCTCGCCGAGATCCAGCTCGCGACTGGGATCAACGTTCAAGCTGATCTCGGTTCGATCACGACGGCCGGCTTCTTCGTCGACGGCCCGAGCACCGCGTCACCGCAAGCTGCACTCGAGCTCGGGCTCGCCGACCCGTCGCGAGCCTCGACGATCCTCGGTCAGATTTACAAGCTCGCGACGCTGATCACGAGCACGACCCACGGCGTCTCCGTCGGCTCGTTGTCGGTCGGGTCATCGAGCTCCTTCACGCTCAGCATCTCCGGCTTCCCTTACAAGCTCGTGATCGCGGCGGCGTCCGGAAAGATCATCGTCGCGCTCGGGCAGAGCTCACTCAGCGCCGCGCTCGCGAACGCTCCGACGCTCGCAGGCAGCGCCGGCTTCAAGAGCTCTGCCGCGCTGCTCGGAAGCGGCATCCAGCCGGTCGCCTACGTCGATCTCGCGCGGTTCGCGACGCTCGTTCAGAGCGTGAGCCCGAGCACGCCAAGCGCGGTCGACGGCTACCTGAAACGGCTCGGCTCAGTCGCGATCGGCGCGGGCAAGATCGGCGGTTCCGAGCACGTTCGGGTGGCCGTCACGGGCAGCTAGCAGAGGCTGAAAGAAAGCATTCACCGTGTCTGCGCAAGGAGGAATCACGCATATGATCCCGACGGGCCGCCGATGGCCCACTTTTGGGTCATGGATACGGCGCGACGCGGAAATTACAACTCCGGCGAGGACTTTGTTCTCGAGTATGGAGAATTGCGTTTCACCTTCAACGAGGAGGACTTCCGCGAGCGCTGCGAGCAGGCCGCGCTCCAGCTCGGCTTCGTGTCCGAGCGTCTCGATGAGAGTGAGCTCGAAGACCTGATCAACCTCGCCGTCAACGGCGAGATCCAGGATCCCGCGTCGGGCCTCGGAGAGCACGTCCGCGACTGCTGGTTTGACCTGATCGGCCCGGCTGAGCAGTCACTCGTCCACTGGCTGCGACGGCTCGTGTTTCGTGGTGCGTGGCTCGATCAGCGCGTGCGCGAAGGCGAGCTCGACATCGAGTTCGTCGAGTCGACGTGCAGCTTCGCCTACGTGCAGCCGGATCGCGGCGGCGAGCCGATCGAGCTCGCGCACGAGCCTTCCTGGGACAAGTTCGCGTACCGCTCATCGCCGAGCCACTAGCGCGGCCACCGCACTGCGCGGACGGCGAGCGGGCTCTAGGCGTCTTCGGTGGGCTTCCGGCGCGCGCGTGGCGCTCGCGGCGCCCGCGCCGGCGCCGGCGCCGATTCTGACTTCGCAACGCGCGTTCGCGGCTTCGCGGGCGCCCGGCGGGGCTTCGCCGCGACCAGCAGGTCCGAGCGCAGCGTGCCGCTCGCTTCGAGGTCGAGCGTCGGGCCCGGGCTGCCGGGAGTGAGCGCGATGACGGTCGTCTCACCGCCGATCGCCCGCGTCGAGGTCGCGATCACCGTCAGCGACCCGGCCGTGCGCAGGTTGCGCGCCGCAGCGAGCGCGCGCCGTGCCGCCGCGTCGCTGAGGCCGTCGAGCGTGTCGATCAGCAGGATCGCGTTGCCGCCGCGGACCGCGACGCGCCTTCCGCGTTCGACGGCCTGCTCGAGTGCCGCATCCTGCGCGTCGCGCGGGGCGGCGAACGTGCTGCCGGTGCCCGTGAAGGACGCGAGCGCACGGTACTCGCCGAGCTCCTCCGGACGCACGCCGACCGCGGCGAGCTCGAGCTCGAAGCCTTCGAGCGCGCCCAGCGTGCTCGCGAGGCGCGTGAGCAGATGGGACTTGCCCGAGCGCGACGGCCCCGTGATAGCCACCCGCGAGCCGGCTCCGAACGGCGCCTGCGCGTCGATCGCGGCCAGCAACTGGTCGCTCGTGTCGAGTGCCAGACGCTGCGTCGGCCAGTCGACCTCGATGTCCTCGATGCGTGCGCCGTGCACGACCTCCTCGGCGGCAACGCCGTTGATCGTGTCGACGCGGATCAGCGATGGATGGCGCTCCGAGCGCCGTGGCGAGCGCACCGGTCCCGAGATCCTGTCGCCGGCCACGAGCTCGCAGCGGCGCGCCTGAGCGGCCGAGACGTAGACGTCGGCGTCGCTCGAGGTGGCGCCATCCGGCCGCAGGAAACCGGACCCGTTCGCGAGCAGCTCGACGACGCCCTCGACGACGCGCGGCTCAGCCGCGGGCGTCTCGGGCGCTGCCTGCTCCTCCCCCGGATCGGCGTCGCGCGTCCCGCGCCCGCGCCGCCGGCGGCGGCTGCGACCCGACGGACCAGCGGCGCTCTCACCGGCGGCCGGCGGTGGCGTCTCCTCACCGCCCTGGCGGGCAATGATCGCGGCGACCAGATCGGGCCGGCGCAGACGGCGGAAGCCGTCGATGCCAAGCGTGGAGGCGAGGGCGTGAAGATCGGCGAGCGGGCTTGCCTCGAGCTCGCCGGGTGTGATGATCGACATTCTTGTTCCCTTCGTGAACGGGTGGTAGGCGTCCAGCGGCGTTGACGGTCAGCCGCCGGCACCCTTCGGCGAGCGCTCGGCGCTCGGATCCTACGTCAGCTTACGCGCTCGTGCGGCTGCTCAGCGCGCAAGCGCTCCGGCAATCCACTGATCGTCGGCAGCTCGCCCTCGCCTCGCAGCGCTCGGCGTACGGCGATGAAATCCTTTGCCGCAGCGACGTCGTGCACGCGGAAGATGTGCGCCCCGAGGTCGAGGCCGTGGGCGATCGCCGCAAGCGTCCCCGCCTCGCGCTCGCGCGGCATACGCCCGGTCAGGGCGCCGATGAAGTCCTTGCGCGAGAGCGCCATCAGAAGCGGGCGGCCGAGCTCGTGCAGACGCGCCGCGCCGCGCAGCAGCTCGATCGTCTGGGCCGGCGTCTTCGCGAAGTCGGGACCGGGATCGACGATCAACGCCGCTTCGGGCACGCCGCAGCCGCGGGCGAGCGCGATCCGCTCGCGCAGGAACGCGAGGACGTCTTCGAGGACGTCCTCGTAGAGGTTGGGGTCCTGGAGTCGCTGCTTGGGCGCGGCGCGCGTGTGCATCACGACGAGCGCCGCCCCGCCGCGCGCGCATGTTTCGGCGAGCGCCGGATCGCGCAGGCCGCTGACGTCGTTGACGATCGCAGCGCCGGCGGCGATCGCTGCGCCCGCGACCGCCGGCTTGTACGTGTCGACCGACACGAGGACGTCGAGCTCCCCCGCAACGGCGGCGATCAGCGGCACGACGCGTTCGATCTCCTCCTCCGCGGCGACCGCCGGCAGGTTCGTGCGACCGCTCTCGCCGCCGATGTCGATCACGTCGGCGCCCGCTTCGCACAGCTCGCGCGCGTGCGCCACACGTGCTGCGAGCGTCGGATGAAGGCCGGCGTCCGAGAAGCTGTCGGGCGTCGCGTTGACGATCCCCATCAGCCAGGGCCGCGCGCCGAGCTCGTAGCTGCGCCCCGCGGCTTGCAGCAGCACGCTCATGCCGCCCGCACCGCGCTCGCCGGCGCGCTCGCCAGGCCCTCGGCCGCGGCCTCCGCAAGGAAGCGCTCGATCTCGGCCGTACGGCGTGCCCCATCCCAGCCGAGCTCATCGCCGAGCACCGCGGCGAGCTCGCGCAGCGGCGTGCCGTCGCGCGCGAGCTCAGCGGATGCGAGGAGCGCGAGGCGCGTGCGCCGGAAGAGCACATCGGCGATCCCGCGAGCCTGCTCGGCGCGCACCGCCTGCACCGCCTCGGCGAGCAGGTCGGGGAAGCCCTCGACGATCGGCCGCGCGAGCCTCGGCTCGCCTGCGGCCAGCGCGAGCACCGCCGTCGCGGCGTGCCCGTAGCGCGCGGCGAGTGCCGTGTAGGCCGTGGGGTCAAGTCCCGCGACGCGCGGCAGGGAGTCCGCCTCGACCGGAGCGCCGAGCGGAATCTCGTGCGTGCGGCACGGCGCGTCGAGCGCGTCGCGCTCGACGATGCGGTCGACGGTCATCTTCGCCATCCGGCGAAAGGTAGTGAGCTTGCCGCCGGTGATCGTGATCATGCCGCTCGAGGTTTCGAAGAGCTCGGCCCGGCGCGAGATGTCGACCGAGGTCTTCGCGTCGCCGGTCGAGATCAGCGGGCGTACCCCGGCGAAGGCGCCGCTGATATCCGACGCGGTGAGCTCGCTCGCGAAGAACTGGTTCGTCGCCGCGAGCAGGTAGTCGACGTCCTCGCGCGGCACCCCGACGTGCGCGAGCTGGCCCTCGTAGTCGTTGTCCGTCGTGCCGATCAGCGTGCGCCCAAGCCACGGCAGGGCGAAGATCGTCCTCCCTCCCCCAGCCGGCACGATCGCGCCGGCGCGCAGCGGCACGAGCTGCGCGGGAACCGTGATGTGCGTGCCGCGACTCGGGCGGATCCGCGGCAACTCGGTCTCATCGTGGAGCTCCTCGCCGCGCAGGCGATCGGCCCAGACGCCGGTCGCGTTGACGACGTGTGTGGCGCGGACGAGCAGCTGCTCGCCGCTCACGGCCTCGCGCGCGATGACTCCGGACGCCCGGCGGCGCTCGAACGCGAGCTCCTCGACGGCGAGACCGTTTGCGCAGATCGCGCCGAAGCGCTCGGCCTCGCCGAGCACGGTCAAGACGAGGCGGGCATCGTCGGTCTGGCAGTCGTAGAACAGGTAGCCGGCGCTCGGCTCGCGCGCCGCGAGCGCCGGCAGCAGATCGTTGACTTCGCCGCCGTCGATGACGCGATGGCGCGCGGGACTCCAGCTCTCCTCAGCCTCATCTCCCGGGCGCCGGCTTCGGCGCGCGCCCTGGCGGCTGCGGCGGGACATCACGTCGTAGAGGTTCAGGCCGACACCGACGAGCCGGTCCGGGCGCGCGCCGCCGAAAGCCGGGACGACGATCGCCAGCGGCCTGACGAGGTGCGGGGCGAGCGTGACGAGCAGCTGGCGCTCGACGAGCGCCTCGCGCACGAGGCCGAGCTCGAACTGGCGCAGGTAGCGCAGGCCGCCGTGGACGAGCTTGCTCGAGCGGCTCGACGTGCCGCAGGCGAAGTCGTCGCGCTCGAGCAGTGCGACGCTGTAGCCGCGCGAAGCGGCATCGAGTGCGACGCCGGCGCCGGTGATCCCGCCGCCGATCACCACCACGTCGAAGCGCTCGGCGGCGAGCGCCTTGAGTGCGTCGGAACGGGCGATCACGCAAGCACCAGTCTGGCACGCACCACGGCCGGGACGCGGCGCCTTGCGCGCGCGCCGCGAGTTATCCGAGCCTGACGCCGCCCTCGCCGGTCAGCGTCCAGTGCGTCACGAGCGTGACTCGCCGGCGCACGCCGCGGAGGCTAGCGACCGGCGCGACCCGCGCCGCTAAACGTCCGACAGCGCGGCGGTGATGTCGCTGACGGCGCCCTTGGCGTCGCCGAAGAGCATCGCCGTGTTCGGCCGGAAGTAGAGCTCATTCTCGATCCCGGCGAAGCCCGGGTTCATCGAACGCTTGATCACGACCACCTGGTGGGCGTTCTCGACGTCGAGGATCGGCATGCCGTAGATCGGCGAGGCGGGGTTGGTCTTCGCCGCCGGGTTGGTCACGTCGTTCGCGCCGATCACGAGCGCCACGTCGGCGCGCGGGAACTCGGGGTTGATGTCGTCCATGTCCTTGAGCTGGTCGTAGGGCACGTCGGCCTCCGCGAGCAGCACGTTCATGTGGCCGGGCATCCGGCCGGCTACCGGGTGCACGGCGTAGCGGACCTCGACGCCGCGCTTCTGGAGCGCCTTCGCGAGCTCGGCGACGGCATGCTGGGCCTGGGCGACGGCCATGCCGTAGCCGGGGACGACGATCACGAGGCGCGCGTAGGCGAGCTGGATCGCGACGTCGGAGGCGGTCACAGAACGCACCGCGCCCGCGTGCTCGCCGGCGCCGCTCGCGCCCTCGACCGCGCCGGTTCCGCCGAAGCCGCCGGCGACGATCGCCGGGATCGAGCGGTTCATCGCGACCGCCATCAGGTTCGTGAGAATCGTGCCCGAGGCGCCGACGATCATCCCGGCGACGATCAGCGCCGGGTTGTTGAGCGCGACGCCGGTCGCGGCCGCGGATAGGCCGGTGAAGGCGTTGAGCATCGAGATCACGACCGGCATGTCCGCGCCGCCGATCGGCAGCACGACCGCGTTGCCGAGAATCGCCGCCAGCACGAGCATCCCGATGAACTCCGCTTCCGAGTGCGAGCCGCCGGCGACGAGCCCGGCGAGCAGGACCGCGCCCACGAGCAGCACCAGGTTGACGAGCTGTTGCGGCTTGCCGAGCGTGATCGGCCGCCCGGGGATGAGCTCCTGGAGCTTGCCGAACGCGATGTTCGAGCCCCAGAAGCTGATCGACCCGACGATCGCGGCGAACAAGCTGAAGACCACGACATAGGTGGCCGTGTGCGCGTAACCGCCGGTCCGCCGGAACTCTGCCCATGCGATCAGAAAGACGGCGCCGCCGCCGACGCCGTTGAAGAGCGCGACCATCTGCGGCATCGCGGTCATTCGCACCTTGCGCGCCGCCGGCACGCCGACCGCCGTTCCGATGACGATGCCGATGACGATCAGCGGCCACTCGCGCTCGCCCGGCAACAGCAGCGTCGCCACGATCGCGATCGCCATGCCAACGGCTGCGATGCGGTTGCCGCGCACGGCGGTCCGCGGCCCGGTCAGCCCAGTCATCCCGTAGATGAACAGCGCGAACGCGACGATGTAGAGGATGTGGAGGAAGTTCAGGTTGTGGACGAAGCTCGTCGCGACGGTGGTCACTCCTCCTCACCGTCCTTCGGCGGCGCCTGCGGCTTGCGCTTGAACATCTCGAGCATCCGGTCGGTGACGAGGAAGCCGCCGACGATGTTGATCGTGCCGAAGACGATCGCAATCACGAGCAGCACCTTGTTGAAGACGCCGTTGCCCGAGAGTGCGATGACGATCAGCCCGCCGAGCAGGACGATCCCGTGAATCGCGTTGGTGCCGCTCATCAGCGGCGTGTGCAACGTGTTCGGGATCTTCGAAATTACCGCGTATCCGACGAACCCGGCGAGCACGAGGATCGTCAGGTTCGTGATCAGCACTAGTTGGCGGCCCCTACGAGTGCCTTGGCGGCGGCGTTTACGACCTCTCCATCGCGCGTGATGCAGGCGCCGGCGATGATCTCGTCCGCGAAGTCGAGCGCGAGCTCACCTTCGTCGCCGATCATCAGCTCTAGCAGCGCCTGGATGTTGCGCGCGTAGAGCGCCGAGGCGTGCTCCGGCATCGAGGCCGGGAGGTTCAGCGGCGAGACGATCGTGACGTCGTGGGCGACCGTCGCTTCACCGGGCTTGGTGAGCTCGCAGTTGCCACCGGTCTCACCGGCCATGTCGACGATCACTGAGCCCGCCTTCATGCCCTCGACGGCCGCCGCCGTTACCATCTTCGGCGCCGGCCGGCCGGGCACGAGCGCCGTGGTGATCACGACGTCGAAGGTCTTGATCGCGTCGGTCAGCGCCTCCTGCTGCTGCGCCTTCTCCGCGCTCGTCAGCTCGCGCGCGTAGCCGCCCTCGCCGACCGCCTCGATGCCGAGGTCGAGCCAGCTCGCCCCGAGCGAGCGAACCTGCTCCTCGACCTCGGGCCGCACGTCATAGCCGGTCGTCTGTGCGCCCAGGCGGCGCGCTGTCGCGAGCGCCTGAAGCCCGGCGACGCCGACGCCCAGCACGAGCACCTTCGCGGGCGGGATCGTGCCCGCCGCGGTCGTCAGCATCGGGAAGAAGCGGCCGATCTGCTCGGCTCCGAGCAGCGCCGCGCGATAGCCGGCGACGTTGCTCTGCGAGGAAAGCGCGTCCATCGTCTGCGCGCGCGAGATGCGCGGGATCGACTCCATCGCGAACGCGGTGACCTTGCGCGCGGCGAGCGCCTTCGTCGTCTGCGGGCTCGCGAGCGGCGCGAGGAACCCGATCAGGATCGTGCCCGCGCTCAGCTTCGCAACCTCAGCCGTGGTCGGCGGCTGGACCTTGACGACGAGCGGCGAGGACCACACCTTTGCGCCGTCGCCGAGCTTCGCGCCGGCTCGCTCGTAAAGCGAGTCGGGGATCATCGCGGCCTCGCCGGCGCCGGATTCGACGAGCACCTCGACGCCGTGTCCGCTGAGCCGCTTGACGACTTCCGGAACGAGCGCCACGCGGCGCTCCCCGGGGATCGTTTCCTTCGGCACCGCGACGAGCATCGCGCCTAACCATATGTTGCGCGCCCGATGAACGGTCGTGGGAAAGCCGCAGGCGCTCTGCGGCCAACCGGTCAAGGCGATCGTGAACTATCCGCGCAGCGACGATCCGCAGGGCGGCTGGCCGCGCTCGACGTGGAGGCGCTCAGGAGCTGAGCGGTGGGCGGTAGGCGACCTGCTGGGCGCTCGCGGCGTCGAGCTCTTCGGGCGTCAGCAGGACGACGGTGCGCAGCGTTGCCGCGCCGGAGGCGGCGACGGCGAGCGCCTGCGCCACGGCGGTCACGTTGCCGTCGTGCTCGGCGATGACGTACGCGTCGGTCCCCCCGAAGGCGAAGTAGAAGGCCTCGAGGCGCCCGCCGGCCTGCTCGACCGATTCGCGAATCGCTTCGCGCCGCGCGCTACCCCCCTGCGCGAGGACGCCCTTGGCCCCATCGACGGTGTAGCTGACCTCGAACAGGTACTTGGGCACTCACGCGAGTGTAGCCGCCTCGTTCGCCGAAGCCTCCCCGCAAGGAGGCTTCGGCTGAGCGTCGAGGCGCTCCTTAGGACTTCGTCCCGCTCCAGCTGCCGTGGTCGATCGGGCTCTTCCAGCTGCCCGACATCGACTTGCCGTTGCTTCCAACCGAGCCGGTGTACGTCGCACCGACCCCGACTGCGCCGAACTGAATGCTGGTGCCGTTGACCGCGCCGTTGCATGTGTAGTTGCCCGCGGGATTGGACAGGTAGATCGAGCCGGTCAGGTTGTCCCCCGACTGCTTCCAGGTCACTTTGAACGTACCGCTGTAGCGGCCCCCGCTGTAGCTCCCGCTCCAGGTGCCCGCGAGCTCGAGCACCTTCTTCGGTGCGGGGTGGTGGTGGTGGCTGGTGCTGGCGGTGGCGCCGGTTGCGACCCAGCCTCCCGCGATCGCACAGGCGGACAGGGCCAGAGCGACGAACGGCTGACGCGTGCGCATTGCATGCTCCCTTGGTCGTGCTTGCTGATCAGGCCCCGCGGCTCGAGCTCGTGGGGCTCGGCGGGCTCCCCCCGCCCCGCCACGACGGGAAGCGCGCGTCGCTCTCGGAAGAGATCCGCGTGCAGCCAACATCCCCCGGCGCAGCACGCCGGAAACGTTAGCGCGCTCGGTCGGGAGCGGCTGCCCCTCGCGGTCCTCCCGTCGCGGGCCGTATGGACCGATGTTTGATTTCTGCCGGCGACCGCGTTTTCGTTCGCTCTCAAGGGGAATGAACGCAACCATCACCCCCTCACATACGGACAGACCCGATCGTGCCGCTGCGAATCTCGCGCTTCGCGCGCGCCGCGTCGAGCGCGCAGGAAGCGCTCGCCGAGCTTCGCGTCGCGGCCTGAGCTGCTTACTTGCGCGGTCCTGCGCGCGGCTGTAGCGTCGCGTCGGCAAACGAGGCGGCTAGGAGAAAGAGGGTGGCGATGAACGTGCGCGTTGTCAGGTTCACGGGCGTGAGCGCGGAGCGGATCGAAGCGCTGCGGACGCAGCTCGAGGAAATCGACGGGCCACCGGAGGGCGTGCGCGCCACAGCACTCACGGTGCTCTTCGACGAGGCTCAGGGCACGGCGGTGGTGCTCCAGCACTTCGCGAACGCCGAGGACATGGCGGAAGGCGACCGGATCTTCGGCGCGATGGATCCCGGTGAGACGCCAGGCACGCGCGCGTCGGTCGACATGTGCGAGATCGCTATCGAGCTGACAAACCCCTGAGGCGTCAGCGAAGGGGCTTGCGAGCGAGCGCGGCGAGCGCCTGCGCGGTCACCCAGACCGGCGTCTGCGAGACACCGGCGCTGTAGTCGACAGCGCCCGAGGCGCTCGTCAGTCGCGTGAGGTAGCCGAGGCCGGCGGGCGCGTGACCGGCGGCGAGCAGCGCCTGTGCGGCCCAGGCGGTCGACTGGGCGTTCGAGGGTCCGCCGGGCTGCTCGGGAAAGCCGCCATCGTGGTTCTCGGCGTGGCGCAGGTAGGTCGTGGCGCGGCCGATCGCCGCCGATGGCCCGTGTGCGGCGGCAAGCGCCTCGATCGCGGCGGCGGTGTCGTCGACGTCGCTTTGATCGCCGCGTGCCGCGTAACCGAAGCCGCCGTCCGGGTTCTGTTGCGCGGCGAGCCATGTCGGTGACGGGCCGGGGGCGCCGGCCGCCTCGAGCGCGAGGATCCCGAAGGCCGTCAGGTTGACCTGGCGCGGGATCGCGAGCTCGCGCACCAGGTCGTGGAGGGGGGCGTGCGCGCCCGCGAGCGCGAGGATCGTGCGCTCGATGTCGCCCGGTCCCTGGAGCTGACCGAGGTGCGACTCGATGTAGGTGACCGGCGTGTGGCCGTCGCGCGTGAACGATGCGGGGCTCGTGCCGGTCGCTTCGATCCCGATCAGCGCCCATGCAGTGAAGAGCTGAGATGACTGATCATCGCGCCAGCCCCCAAAACCCCCGTCGCTGTTCTGCGCGGAGTGCAGATAGGCGATCTGGTGCGCGACCGTCGGGGTCGTGCGCGCGAGCGCGAGACCGGTCGCGAGGCTGAGCCAGAGGACGAGGCTGAGCGAGGCGAAGACGACGACGCTGCGGGCGCGGAAGCGGCGCAGCGAGCGGATCAGGGCGGGGCCGAGGGCGAGGAAGAAGAGGAAGTTCCCGATCGCGTGCGCGAGGTCGAACGGGAAGGCCTGGCCCTCGACGAAGAGGAAGCCCGCGAATGTGTGGCTCGAGAAGGTGACCCAGGTCGAGAAGTTGAGAATCAGCCCATAGGCGAAGCCCGCGGCGGCGCAGATCAAGGCCATCGGTAGGCGCGGGATCCGCCAGCGCGCGAGCCCCGCGCCGGCGAGCCCGACAAGCCCCCACGCGAGCATCTGCCAGGGCGTCCAGGGACCCTCGCCGAAGAAGATGTTCGACGCGATCGCCGACGTCGCGCCGACCGCGAAGCCGGGCGCGCCGCCGAGCGTGTAACCCGCGATCAGGACGATGTCTGTCGTCGGCTTGACGCTCGGGAGCGCGGCGAAGGCGATCCGCCCGAGCGTCGCGAGCGCGGCGAGCGTCGCGACGAGTGCGACGGTGCGGGAGCTCGGGCGCGAGCGCTCCCACCAGGCGAAGCCGCCGATCAGCGCGAGGCGAGCAGGCCGAAGGCGGCGAGCTGCCAGCTCATGCGGTTGCCCAGGCGGTCGGGCTGCGGCGCCCTGCTCGGGGGTGAGCGCGCCGGCGTGGCCGCGCAGGACGCGCGCCGTCTCGGTCGCGAAATACCAGCCGCCGGCGAGCAGGTTCGCGGGCGGCGCGTCGGCGAGGATGCGCCCGCCCGGCGAGGAGGATCGCGCGCGTCGCGAAGGCGGCGGCGAACTCGGGGTCGTGGGTTGCGACGATCACCGCGGCCCCGGCGGCGGCGCGGGCCTCGAGCGCGCTCGCGAGCTGCGCCTTGGCGGCGCGGTCCATGCCGCGGGTCGGCTCGTCGAGGCAGAGCACGGCGGCTTCGTCGGCGGCGATCAGGGCGAGCGCGAGGCGCTGGCGCTCGCCGCCCGAGAGGTCGCGCGGCTGGCGCTCGCCGAGGTGCTCGAGACCAGCCGCCTGTAGCTCCGCGGGCGGGAAGCTCGTCGGCGACGCGCTCGTGCGTGAAGTAGGCGGAGGGGTCCTGGAGCAGGAGCGCGACGTGGCCCGTTGCGCTGACGCGGCCGCGGGTCGGCGCCAGCAGACCCGCGGCGTGGCGCAGCAGCGTCGACTTGCCGGCGCCGTTGCGCCCGAGCAAAGCGATCAGCTCGCCGGTGCCGACGGCGAGCGAGACCGCGGCGAGGATCGTCGGGCCGCGGTCGAGCTCGTGCCAGACACCGTCGAAGCGCAGCACGGCCTCGCCGGGCGCGGCGCGAGCGCCGTTCGCGCTGGGGCAAGCGGCGGCGGCTCGCCGGCGGGTGGCAGCAGGTCGTGGCGCGCGAGCGTCGCGCGCGCCTGCTTGACGCCGGTCGGCGGCGGGTCGAGGCCGAGCGATGCGACGAGCCGCGCTGCGGGCGTCTCGAGGCTCGGCGCCGCGTCGTGGGCCCAGTCGAGGAACTCGCGCGGCGGCGCGTCGCAGACGATCCGCCCAGCGTCGAGGACGATCACGCGGTCGGCGGCGGCCAGGCAGCGCTCGAGGCGATGCTCGGCGAGCAGGATGGCGGTCCCCCACTCCTCGTTCAGCCGGCGCAACAGGCCGAGCAGCTCGTCGCCCGCAACCGGGTCAAGCTGCGAGGTCGGCTCGTCGAGTGCGAGCAGCCGCGGGTGGCCGGCGAGCGCGGCGCCGAGCGCGACGCGCTGGAGCTCGCCGCCCGAGAGCGTGCGTGCGGCGATCGAGCAGCGCGCTGACGCCGAGCGCGAGCGCCGCCTCCTCGACCCCGCGCGCCGTCGCGACGGCATCGAAGCCGCGGTTCTCGAGCGGGAAGGCGAGCTCGGCGCGCGGGGTCCCCATCAGCACCTGGGTCTCGGGGTCCTGGAAGAGCGCGCCGACGTACGCGGCGAGCTCAGCCGGGCCGTTGTGCTCGAGATCGAGGCCGCAGACCTCGGCATCGCCGGCGAGGGTGCCGCCGTGGAAGTGCGGGACGATCCCGCAGGCGAGGCCGAGCAGCGTGCTCTTGCCGGACGCTGAGAGCCCGGCGACGATCACGAACTCGCCCTCCTCGATCGTCAGGCTGACGCGGTCGAGCGCGGGGCCGCCGCGCCCGGGTAGCGGTAGGTCAGCTCGTGCAGCTCGAGAACGCTCACCGCTCGATCCCCCGCCGCTGGCCGAAGGGCGCCGCGGCGAGCACGACGAAGCGGGCCGCCACCGCGCGGGCGCGTGCTCGCGAGCGAGCCGTGGAAAGTCGGATAGAAGCCGAACGGCGCGAGTCCGAGGACGGCGGTGATCAGCGCGAGCGCTGCGAGGCGGCCGCCGCTCCGGCGAAGGCGAGGTCGTGGCGCGAGCGCGGAGCGGGCGGCGCGCGGGGCCGGCCGCTTGCGTAGCCGCGTACCTCGAGCGTGGCGGCGATATCAAGCGCACGATCGAGCGCGTTCGTCGTGATCGCGCGGGCGATCAGCGTACGTGTGCGCGCGGCCGGCCGGCGGGTGCGCTGGGCCTCCGCGATCCGCTGCGCGTCGAAGGCGAGCAGCGGAACCATCCGCGTCGCGAGCGTCGCCGTCAGCGCCGAGCGAAACGAGACGCGGCGCAGCGAGCGAAGCAGCGCGTCGGGGTCGATCGCCGCGCTCCAGAGCGCGCAGACGGCGACGTGAGCGCGAGCTGAAGGCCGAAGGTGGCGCCGTAGGCGAGCGCCTCGAGCGTCGGGTCGACCTGGCCGAACGGTCCCCAGTCCCCGAAGCGGGCGAGCACGGTCAGGCCGTTGCGCGAAACGAGCGGGTTGATCAGTGCGACGACGAGCGCCATCGGCAGCGAGAGGTAGAGCGAGCGGGCGACACGCCCGGGGACACGGGCGCCGGCGGCGGCGGTCGCGATCGCGAGGGCCAGCGCACCGAGGACCAGCGGGTTGTGCGTCAGGAGGATCGCAGCGACGAGGGCAGCGCAGTAGGCGCTCGCCGGTGCGGCGCGCGCCGCGTGCAGCGGGCTCGCGCGCGCGAGGTAGCTCACGGCCCGCCCAAGGGCAGCGGCTGCGCGACGTCGTTTGCGACCGCGACCGCAAAGTGCCCGTCGAGCGTGCCGGCGTTGAAAGCCTGCACCGCCGCGCTCACGCCGGCCGCGTCGGTGCCGGTGACAAACCAGACGGGCGGCGCGCCGTTCAGGCGCGTCGCGGCGATCAGCCCGGCGCCGGGGCCGAGCGTCTTGACGACTTGGCCAGTTTGGCCGAGGAGCTCGAGCTTGTTCCCGCCGTCAACGAAACGCGCGAAGACGCCGCTCGCCGACGGGCCGTCGCGCAGCAGGTCGGCGGTGCGGTCGATCGCGAGCGTCGAGTAGGGGCCGACGACGACGCGCAGCGATTTGTTGTACGCGGCGCAGTCCAGGCAGCCGAGCCCGACGACGATCTGCTGGGCCCCGAGCGCGCCATAGACGTTGTTGCAGGCTTTCGTGTTCGGCTGCGTGCACTCCACGCGAACGGGATAGCGCTGCCCGCCATAGCCGTCGAGGAAAGGCTCGGGGTAGGAGCCGACGACGGCCGGGATGTTCTCGGTCGCGGCCCAAACGTGGCGATCCCACCAGATGTGATCGCCGTCGTGGACCTTCGTGGCGGCGGCGCCCTTGCCGGCCTGGACGCCGTTGACGTAGAGAAACCAGTCGTCTGGCTGGCCGTTCTGCGTGCCGCCCGCGTGACCGTCGATCGACTCGACGAAGCCGCCGCCGTAGCGGGTCGTCACTGTCGCGTTGCGCTCGAGCAAGCGCATCACCGTGTCCGCGCCGGAGATCTTCGGCGCGCGGGATTGGAGCAGCGTCTGCACGCCGAACCCCTGCGTAACAAGTAGCGCTGCGCCCGTCGGCGTCGCCCCGGCGCCAATGCCGCAGGCGGTCGTGATGGCTGTGCTGCCAGCCACCACGACCGCGAGCAGGCGCTTGCGGCTCATCCCACCACGCGCGGGCACATCGCTCCGAGCTTGTGGACGCAGACCGCCGTCTCGTCGCGCACCGCGTTCGGCGCGCTCGCATGGAGCTCGACGATCCCGGCGCTCGCGACGGTCAGCGTGGCCTCGCCCGAGCTCGTCGTGGTCGCGTGCGCACCGGCGACGCTGACACTCGCGCCGGCCCGCGGTGAGGGCTTGCCGGTGGCATTCGCGTAGCTCGTGACAAGCACCTTGAACGGCTTGCCGACGAGCACCTCGGCTGGCGCGCCGATCCCGAGCACGTTCGGCGGGTGACGGTCGACTTGCTCTTGCCGTCGTAGTCGGGGAAGAAGAGGATGCTCGACCCGGCGGCCGGGTAGAGCGCGCATGCGCCGAGCTGCGCGGGCTTGTCGTTGACCCAGACGCTCCAGTAGTAGCTGGCGGAGCTCGAGTAGGCCTGGCCCTCGATCGCGCTGATGAAGTACTGGCGGTAGGACTTCGACCAGCTGCCCGCCCATGCTCCCTTCGTCGCGTCCTCGAGCGCGCCGAGCGCGCTGAGGCCGCTACAGCTGTCGGCCGCCTTGCCGTCCTTCGTGACCGATCCGCTGGTCAGCGTGACGGCCGTCGGCGGCAGGAGCGTCTTCGTCAGGCCCTCGACGCGGACGGTGATGTTCGGCGTCGGGCCCTTCGGGACGGAGCTTGCCTGGCTTTGGGCCGCGAGGGCCGCGGCTGTGAGGGCTGCGGCTGGGAGGAGCGCTGTGCTGCCTAGCGCAAGCGTGAGGCGCGCGCGCGAAGCGCGGCCGGGAACGGTGATCTTCATCGGTGCCAACCCCTTTCCACGAGGGTTCTTGTGGGCTTGCGGTCGGCGCAGGTCTCCTGGCTTCCGGGCCGATCCTCTCCGCGCCTTCCCGGCTCGCTGTGGCGAGCCAGTGGCCGGCGCTCACGCGCCTGCGGTGGACTTCCCCGGTCACAGTGGCGGGTCCGCGCCGGCCTCTCACCGGCTTCCCATGCCACCGACCTATGACCGGCGCATCGTAGCGCTCTGACACACTGAAACGAGGACGATGGGGATCAACCTCACGCGCATCTACACGAAGCTCGGCGACAGCGGCGAGACGCACCTCGGCGACCGCAGCCGCGTGCGAAAAGACGACCCGCGGATCGAGGCCTACGGCACGGTCGACGAGCTCGGCGCGCAGATCGGCGTCGCGCTGACACAGCCCGGAATGCCGCAGCGCACGGTCGAGTGGCTGCGGCGGATCCAGAACGACCTCTTCGACGTCGGTGCGGACCTGTGCGCACCAGATGACGAGCGCGAGCGCCTGCGCGTAACCGCGTCGCAGGTCGAGTGGCTCGAGGCGCGCTGCGACGAGGTCAACGAGACGCTCGAGCCGCTCCACTCCTTCGTACTCGCGGGCGCGAACGCGGCGTCGGCCTCACTGCACGTCTGCCGGACCGTTTGCCGGCGCGCCGAGCGGCGCGTCGTTGCGCTCGGGGAGGAAGCGAACCCGGCGGTCCTGCGCTACCTGAACCGGTTGAGCGACCTGCTGTTCATCCTCGCCCGCGACGCCGCGCGAGGTGAGGAACTGCTCTGGGAGCCGGGCGCGGGTCGCGAGACCTAGCCGGGCGCGCCGCAGCTCAGCCGCCCCGCGCGTCGAGCAGCTCGCGCAACCACCGCACCTGCGCCTGCACGTGAAATGGCCCGCCGCCTTCGTGCTCGTTGTACGAATAGACGAGGATCGACTTCGGACCGCCATAGGCGTTGTAGGCAGCGAAAACGGTCGACGGCGGGGTTATCTCGTCCATCAGGCCGACCGAGAACAGCGCCGGGGCGCTAGCCCGCCGGCCGAGCGTCACGCAGTCGAAGTAGGAGAGCGTCTCGAAGACGCGCGCCTCGTGGTCACGGTGAACCTTGAGGTAATTCGTGATCTCGGTGTATGGCGCGCTCGGCGTGATCGCAGCCGCGCGCGGGAAGTCGCACAGGAACGGCACGTCAGGCAGCGCGGCGAAGATCTCCGGTACGAGCCCCGCGACGGCGAGCGTCATACCCCCGCCCTGACTGCCGCCCGTGACAGCGATCCGCGAATCGTCGACGGCCTCGTGCGTGCGGACCGCATCCACCGCGCGGACGGCATCGACGAACACGCGCCGGTAGTAGTACCCGTGCGGATCGAGGATGCCCTGCGTCATGAAGCCGGGATGCGCGGGCGGCGAGCCGACCGGGTCTGCGGTGTCGCCAGTCGACCAGCCGCTGCCCTGCCCGCGCGTGTCCATCACGAGGTGGGCGTAACCGGCCGCCGCCCACAGGATCGACTCGTGAGCGAGACCGCGCCCACCCCCATAGCCCTGAAACTGAACGACCGCCGGGAGCCGCGCGCTGGCGGCGGCTGGCAGGTGCAGCCAGGCGTGGACGCGATGGCCGTCGAATCCGCTGAACGTGACGTCCCACGTTCGCACCGCGACGAGACCGCTATCGATCGCCGCAAGCTCAAGGTCGAGCTCGTGCGAGCGGGCCCGCGCGAGCGTCTCTTGCCAGAAGGCGTCGAAGTCAGCGGGCTCCGCGAGGGCCGGCGCGTACGCGCGCAGTTCATCGAGCGGCAGGTCGTAGGTAGGCACGGCTGAAGCCTAGTGGCCCCCCGGCCCAGTGCCGGTCTAACGCTCGCTTCTCTTTCCACAGCACGATCTACGATGGCGGCATGGTCGCGCTCTGCAACACTGAAATGAGCTGGGATTAGCGTCGAAAGCGAGGCTCTCCGAGATGTGGCAACGACGCCGGGGGCCGAAGGCCCCCAACACGGCGACCTTGGTGGCATACGTCGCGCTGTTCTTATCGATCGCAGGGGGCACCGCTTTCGCTGCCCGCCACTACCTCATCACTTCGAAGAGTCAGATCAGCCCCAAGGTGCGGAAGGCGTTGCGTGGCAGGCGCGGTCCAGCCGGACCTATGGGGTCGACCGGCGCGACTGGAGTGTCAGGCGCAACTGGCGCGATCGGCGCTCTCGGGGTTGCACTTCCGAGCGGCGAGACCGAAACCGGCGTCTTCTTTGCCGAAGCGACCGCCACGTCGTCAGCAGAAATCACCTCCACATCGATTTCTTTTCCGATACCGCTCGCAAAAGCGCCAACACCAACGCTCGTCACCTCGGGAACGACTGCAAACTGCCAAGGCTCGGCTACCAAGCCGACCGCGTCGGCTGGGTACCTCTGCGTCTACGTTGGCGCCACAACGAACGTGGCAGTAAGCGGTATCTACGACCCGTACGGCGGAAACGCAGGCACTGCGAGCGCATACGGCGCTGGTGTCGTCATCGATAGCGCCGCCGCTGGAAACTTCTATGCAGACGGCACCTGGGCTGTGACGGCCCCGTAGTGACCGCGGACGCGCCTGAACCGCCGCAGTCGGCTCAGACGTCGGCCGTAATCGTTGTGCGCTGGATGCGCGGGTCTGTGAAAACGTCGAGATCGTCCCGGCTCTGGGTCGAGAACTCCGAAACGACGGCGCCGGCGTCGCCGGCCTGGAACCAGTGCAGAGTGTTGGGCTCGATCGTGTACTGCATCCCTGGCGTCAGCACGATTTCGTGCCACACCGTGAAGACGCCATCCGCTGGGACGCGCGCCGCAGGCTGCGGCGTCGGCTCTCCCGGCGTATACAGGTAGACGGTGCCCGCGCGGCATCGGAATGTTTCCTCCTTGCCCGGGGTCCCATCGAACGGCGGATGCCGGTGCTCCGGACAGAGCTGGCGCGGGAACATCACGAGCTCCTTCGCGCAGACGCGCTCGGTGTTCACGTAGACGACGATCTCGAGACCCGTCTGGTCAAGGTTGGATAGGCCGAAGTCCGCAACCTCCATCGCTTCGAGCTCGGCCTGTGTCATTGCAAGCCCTGCCTGCGCAAGGACACGCGCAGCTCGCGCCCGCGCCGCGTCGCACTCGGCGTTACTCAGCACCGTAGACCACGGGCTGCTGAGGCCTGGAGGCGGCCCTGTTCCATGGCGCCACAGTACCGCTTGCTCAAATCGCCCAATAGGGCTGCTGGGCGATTGCGGTAGCGGAGGTAAGCAACGGCCTTCGGCTACTGGGACGCGACGACGGCGTTGGCTAGTGCCTCGAGTAGTCGTTGAAACCGCTCGAAGGACGCCGTCTCGAGGTCCACTCGCTCGCCGCGCGCGTATAGCTCGCTCAATGCCTGTCTAAGCGCCTTCTTCGCGGAAGACGGTCGAGGCTGGGACCCAAACACTGCATCAAGCAGTGCCTTTCGGTCCGTTGTGCTCAGCAGGGACTCGGATTCTTTGACGCTAGCGTCCTCACAGACGTCGGGCAGAAGGACACACCGGTCGGTTATGAACGGGCCGAACTCCGACTCATAGCGCGCCTGCTGCTTCGTTCCCTCGGTATCACCGTCGAGCAGGATAAGAAAAGCCTTTCCCCAGCCGATATGGAGCCGGATGAGCGGCTCCAATGAGCCGGCACCGCCGCCTGGAACAAGTCGCAACTCGGTTTCCAGCCCAAGGATGTCGATCACATACCGCAACAAGTAGAAGTCGCTCTTACCCTCGACGAGCACGACGTTCGGTACGGGTTCGAGCACCGACGGCCGATAGTCAAGGAGGTCGAGCACCGGTTGAAAGTACGACGTCTGGTCCGGGTTCTCGGAGACAAATCGGCGATACCGCGTCGCGGTTATCTCGGTCCGACTACCCATACGGGTAGTCAAGTAGTCGGCAATGTCCAACGAACCAAGCGCCGCGTTCTTAACAACGTAAGCGGAGTCAAGCCAGCGCACGTTGATCAAATGGTGGCTATGGGTCGTATACACGAGATAGCACTGCTCGGTGAGGCTGTCGAAGCTCTTGAGAAGCTCGGCTTGAGCACTCGAATGGAGATTCGATGCCGGCTCGTCCAGCAGAAAGAGTGACCGCGGCCCGTCTTCCGCAACTCCGCGGAATGAGGTCATGAGCAGGAACATAAAGAACCACCGAAACCCCAAGCTACGCTCCGAAAGATCGTAGTAGCCGTCAGGTCCCTTGATCCGCAGTTCCAGAAACGCCCCGGCCGGGTCGTCACCGGGCGTGGCCACAAGTTCGACCTCCTGTCCAGTCGGCGCACGGCCAAAGATGCGGTCCCATCCCTCAAAGATCTTCGTCGTGACTACGCGTCCCATGTCGAGCAATAGAGAGTTCAGGCTGCGTTGGTCGGCGCGTTCAGACGAGTGGAGTCTCTCGACAATATGCGTCTCGAGGGTTGCACCGATGCCGAGCTGGGCGAGAATCTGCTCGAAGGTGGAGCGGTAGAAGCGGCTCTTGTCCTGTTCATCATCTGCAGGCGAGGTCTCAGCCTCGCCGAGTGCGAACCGCTCCGGGAGTTCAAAGAGGAAGTTCGGGAAGTACCAGATGCGCGGCAGGCGTCCCTTCAAGTAAGTAACGGCGGCTTCCCACTCTGGTGAGGATCCCCCTTTGAAGACGCGCGGAATCGTCTGGCGCCGAAGTGTGCCGCTGACCGGGAGTGTCCACATCTTCTTGGTGTCGCCCAAGCGCGAATTCTTGAAAATGTATTTCTCCGCAATCGTGATGGAGTCGGGAATGGTGGTTAGCGAAACTCCCACTTCCTTCTTCATGTGTGCCGCGTAGGCACGCTTGTCCTCTGCGGAGAGGGAGACGACGGCACTGATCTCGATCTCGTCGTTGAAGTTCGCTCTCCGTGAGATTGGGATCCACTGCTCGGGATTACGAAGCGACGCCATGCTCGGGTTGATGACGTCCAGGTCTTCCGCGCCGTAGGAGAAACAGAAAATGGCTTCGAGTATCGTCGTCTTGCCACTTTCGTTGAGCCCGATGAGCGTGGTCACGTCGCCGGTCAGATCGACCGTCATGTCGACGATGCCCTTGAAATTGCGGAAGTGGAACTCTTTGTAGCGCACGTCTGGCGACCTTCGCCGACGCTAATGGACGATCTACCTTCCATACACTAGTTCGCGTGACGGATACAGCGCGGGCTGGGTCAGTCGTGGCTTCGGGCGCCGCTTTGGTTGCGGGGCCGCCCTGGGGAGGTGCGGAGCACATCGTTCGCGCGGCTCGCCAGGCGCTCACGCCGCGGCGCAATGACCTGCGGTCGCTCGCCGGGGGCCCCTGGAATACACAGCCTGAGCCGCCCCGTCCGCTCCTCCCTTCGCCCACAAGCGATAAAGCCGCATGCGCGCATGGGAGTTCGCCCGCAATCCTCGATGTTGGGCACGTCGGGAGGATGCGCCCGCACCGACGGCACGAAACGACTTGGTAACGGAGAGCTCAGCTAGCCCAGTGCGCGAGGATGGGCTCTGACTGGCGCGGCTTGACGATCTCCCCTGTCCCCTCGGGGTCCCAGGGCCGCGGCAGGCAGAGGCGGTCGCGCCAGTGGTGCGGGCAGACGTAGGGGTTCCAGGTGCTGGTGCGGAGCGCGACGCGCGCGTAGCGGAAGGTGAACGGGACGCGGCCGATGCGCGCGCCGGCGAGCTCGCCTGTCTCGACGAGCGCGAAGGAGCGCGGCAGGTGCGTGGGGCGCGACATGACCTCGTTGCACCACAGCCGCCACCAGTCCTCGTAATCCTCGACGAGGTCGTCGTCGACGTAGACATGCTCGCGGAAGAGCTCGACGCCGCGCCGGCGCGTCTCCCAGTGCCAGCTCGGGGCGGCGCCGAGGATCCAGCCGCTAGCTGAGCCTGTGCTCGGCGATCGCGGCGGCGAGCTTTGCGATGTCCCAGGCGCAGCCGGCGAGGCCGTCGCCGGAGATGCACCACTGGAGCTCGATCCCGATCTCGCCGTCGAGCACGAGGTCGAGCGGGCCGATCGCGGGCCAGTGCTTGAGCGTCAGTGGCACGTTCGGCGTCCCCGCTGCCTAGCGCGAGCGCGGCGATGACGTCGGCTTCGGAAAGCTCGGTCGCACGCTTTGCGCCCGCCGCACGGTCGAGTGCGGGAAGCGCGCGTTCGAGCAGCTCCCGTGGCGTTCGCTACCACGCGACTGAGGGTACTACGGGCGCTTCGCGGCGCCAGGGGGTACCGGCGCGGATTCCGCTAGTTCCAGGGATCTATGTGCGGATCCTCACCCGCGCGACGATCCGGCTAGACGCGGACCGCGGTGAACGGCGCCGCGGGAAAGAAGCCGGCCTTCGCGTGGCCGGTCATCTCGTCTCCCTCGACGGTAGCCGTGAGCGTCGCGGTCACGGCGATCGGCTTCGTGACCTTGACCTTCCAGGTCGCGTTGTCGCCATCGACCGAGCCGTCGAAGATCTCGATCGTCTCGCCGTTACTCGAAGCGCTGCCGGTCAGGCTGCTGCCGTCGACGGCGAGTTCGACCACCGATTCCTGCCGTCCCAACGGGGTGTCGATCGTGAGCTTCCAGGTGCCGGCGACGCTCATGGCTTGCCTCTCTCGTGGTCGGGGAAACGAAGGATACGGGCTGCGCTGTGCGCCTAGCGCTCGCGTTCGGCGCCCAAATCCCCGGCCTCGCGCAGCGCCCGCAGCGCGCGCTTGTCGAACTTGCCGACCGACGTCTTCGGCAGCGAATCGACGAAGGCGAAGCGCTCGGGAAGCCAGAAGGAGGCGACGTGCGGGCGCAGATGCTCGCGCAGCTCCTCGGCGCTCGCGGGCGAATCGAGGACGACCGTGGCGAGCGGGCGCTCGCCGAAGCGCTCGTCGGGCATCGCGATCACCGCCGCCTCGCGCACGGCGGGGTGGGCCATCAGCAGGTTCTCGAGCTCGACCGAGGAGATCCACTCGCCGCCCGACTTGATCACGTCCTTCGTGCGATCGGTGAGCGCGACAAAGCCGGCACGGTCGATGTGGGCGACGTCGCCGGTGCGAAGCCAGCCGTCGTTGAATGCTTCGGGTGCGGGATCCTCGTAGTAGGCGCTCGCAACCCACGGGCCGCGCGCTTCGAGCTCGCCCGGGGTCTGCCCGTTCCAGGGCAGCTCGGCGCCGCCTTCGTCGGTGATCCGAAGCTCGACGAACGGAACGGCCTTCCCCTGCTTTGGCTGAGAGCGGGTCGGGGTGGGCCCGCGAGACTGTCCCCATCGGCGAGGTTTCGGTCATCCCCCAGGCGTGCAGGAGCCTGAGGCCGTGGCGGTCGTGGAGTGCCTGCGCGAGGGCTGCCGGCATCGCCGAGCCGCCGCAGACGCCGAAGCGCAGCGAGCGCAGGTCGGGGTGGTGCTCGTCGGCGTAGCGCAACAGGTCGGCGTAGATCGTCGGGACGCAGCCGATCACGCTCGCCCGCTCCCGCTCGATCAGCCTGGCGAGCGGCTCGGGCTGGACGTGCGGGCCGGGCAACAGCAGCGTCATCGCGTTTAGCGCCGCCGCGTGCGGCCAGCCCCAGCCGTTGACGTGGAACATCGGCACGACGAGCAGGGCGCGGTCTGAGGCCTCGAGGCCAACGGCGTCCGTCATCAGAAGTGAGCTCGAGTGCAGGACGATCGAGCGGTGCGAGTAGAGGACGCCCTTCGGCTCGCCGGTCGTGCCGGTCGTGTAGCAGAGCGCCGCCGCCTGGCGCTCGGGGATCTCCGGGTACTCGAACGGCGTGTCGGGCGAGTCGGCGAGGAGCTCCTCATAGCCGATCGCGTTCGGGAGATCGGTCGGCCTCTCCCCCATGACGACGTAGCGCGCGACGCTCGGCAGGCGATCCGCGATCGCGGCAAGGCGCGGCGCGAGCGTGTCATCGACGAAGATCACGCGGTCCTGAGCGTGGTTGATCACGTACGCGAGGTGGTCGGCGTGAAGGCGGATGTTGAGCGTGTGCAGGACCGCGCCGGCGCAGGGGATCGCGAAGTAGCACTCGAAGTGGCGCTGGCTGTTCCAGGCGAACGTGCCGACCCGCTCGCCCTCCTTGACGCCGAGACGACCGAGCGCGTGCGCGAGGCGGTCGATCCGCGCCGTGATCTGCGGGTAGGCGGCCCGCGTCGCGCCGTCCGCGGTCAGCGTCACGACCTCCCCCTCGCCCGGGTAGCTGCGTAGGCGGCGCAGCGCGTAGGGCAGCGCGAGCTGGAAGTCGTCCTGCATCAGGCCGGCGAGCACGGCGGCGAACGCTAGCGGGGCGCCGATCCCGGCGTGCTTTGCATCGCGCAGTCCGCACGGATACGCTCGCCCCAATCCAACCGAAGGGGAGGCCTCGATGGCAGTTGGTTTGCGCATCAAGTTCGACGGCGGCACGCAGGAGCAGTACGACACGATCCACTCGCACATGCGCGTCGATGAGGACCCACCCGAGGGCATGATCTTCCACTCGGCGGGGCCGATCGAAGGCGGTTGGGGTGTGATCGACTTCTGGGAGTCGCGCGAGCACTTCGACCGCTTCGTCGGCGCGCGCCTGCAGCCGGCGATGGCGGAGCTCGGCGATCGCACGATGCAGGCGCCCCCGGACATCAAGGAGTTCCCAGTCCACCACATCACGAAGTAGCCGTCGCGAGTCACGCCGGCCTCGCGAAGCGTGCCGCGTACGCGCGTACTTTCTCCTGACCCTGCCACAGCCGGATCCCTAACCTGAGGGGCGTGTCAGAGCCTTCACCCGCCAGCCCGAATGGGACGATCGTCGCGGCGCACGAGCTGACGCGCCGCTTCGGTCAGGGCGAGGCGGCGGTCGAGGCGCTCGCCGGTGTCACGGTCAGTTTTCCGGCGGGGCGCTTTGCCGCGATCATGGGGCCGTCGGGCTCGGGCAAGTCGACGCTGATGCACCTGCTCGCGGGGCTCGACCGTCCGAGCTCGGGCAGCGTGACGCTCGACGGTGTGGAGCTCGGCACCCTCGACGACACGGCGCTCACGCGTTGGCGGCGCGAGCGCGTCGGTTTCGTCTTCCAGACCTTCAACCTGCTGACGACGCTCGACGCGCGCGAGAACATCGTGCTGCCGCTCGCGATCGCCGGCAAGCGGCCCGACCCCGAATGGTTCGACCGGCTGATCGCCACGGTGCGGATCGGTGACCGCCTCGACTCACCGCCCGGCGGAGCTCTCGGGCGGCCAGCAGCAGCGCGTCGCGATCGCGCGCGCGCTGATCACGCGCCCCGCGGTCGTCTTTGCCGATGAGCCGACCGGCAACCTCGACTCGAAGGCCTCCGGGGAGGTGCTCGAGCTGCTGCGCCGCGCGGTCGACGAGCTCGGCCAGACGGTCGTCATGGTGACCCACGACGCCCATGCGGCGGCGCAGTCCGACCGGCTGATCGCGCTCGACGACGGGCGCATCGTGCACGACGGCGAGGCGCTCGACCAGGCCGGCATCTTCGATTTGATGAAGTCGCTCGGCTGATGGCCCGCGTCGTGCTGCGCGGCTTCGCGGAGCGCAAGCTGCGGGCCGCGCTGACCGCGATCGCGATCGTCCTCGGCGTCGCCCTGATGTCGGGGACCTACATCCTCACCGACACGATCAACCAGTCGTTCGGTTCGATCTTCGCGATCTCGAACTCGAACAAGTCGGTGATCGTCACCCCCAATCAGCCTTTCGGTGCCACAGCGAGCGTGTCAACGAAAGCAATTCCCTCTGCCGTGCTCGCGAAGGTGAAGACGGTTCCGGGCGTCGCCTACGCCGCCGGCGCGATCTTCTCGCTCGCGTCGATCTTCGACTCCCAGGGCCAGCGCCTGAACACCGCGGCTCCCGCGTTCGTCGGCTCGACGACCCCGTCTCGCTTCGAGAGCTGGGCGACGGTGACCGGGCACTTCCCGCGCGCCGCCGGCGAGGTCGCGATCGACCAGGACGCCGCGCAGCGCTACCACCTGCGCATCGGTGAGCCGCTGCGCGTCGCCGGCGAAGCCCGCACCGCCACGTTCACGCTCGTCGGCATCCTCCAGTTCGCGAAGAGCGCGAACTTCGGCGGCGCGAGCGTCGTGCTGACGACGCTGCCGGTCGCTCGCGCGCTCGCGGGCGAGGCGGACACGTTCGACGAGCTCGACGTCGCGGCGGCCGCGGGCGTCTCCCCCGCCGCGCTGCGCGCACGCGTGCAGGCGGTCCTGCCGAGCGGCTTCAGCGCCCGCACCGCGGCCCAGCAGACCACGCATGAGACCTCGGACCTCGAGAGCGAGCTCGGCTTCGTGCGGACGTTTCTCTTGATCTTCGCCTACGTCGCCCTGTTCGTCGGCGCGTTCATCATCTTCAACACGTTCTCGATCACGGTCGCGCAGCGCACGCGCGAGTTCGGCCTCTTGCGCGCGCTCGGCGCGACGCGCGGGCAGCTGATCCGCAGCGTCGTCGCGGAGGGCCTGCTGCTCGGTCTCGGCGGTGCGGCGCTCGGCCTGCTCCTCGGGATCGGCGTCGCGCCTGGCCTCGATCAGCTGTTCAAGTCCTTCGGCGCCGACCTGCCGGACAGCGGCACCGTCGTCGAGACGCGCACGGTCGTCGTCTCGCTGGTCGCCGGAACGGCGATCACGGTGCTCGCCGGCCTCTGGCCGGCTGTGCGCGCCTCGCGCGTCCCGCCCGTCGCCGCCCTGCGCGAGGGCGTCTCGCTCGGGGAGTATCCGATCCGCCACAGCAACCTCGGCCGCCTCGCGCGCCTCGTCGGCGGGGCGATCGCCGTCGTCGTCGTGGTCGCGCTCGGCGCGAGCGTCGCCGGCGCCGTCGGCGCCGCCGTGATGGCGGTGATCGCGCTCGTCGTCTGGGTGCGTCCGGCGCGGCGGCGGCTCGCACCGGCGGGGGCGGCCTTGATGCGCTCGACGACCCGGCTCGTTTCGCTCGCGGTCAGCTGGCGGGGCACATTCGGGCGGCTCGCGCGCGAGAACACGCTGCGCCAGCCGGGCCGCACCGCGGCGACGGCCGCGGCGCTGATGATCGGCGTCGGCCTCGTCACGTTCGCGGCGATCTTCGCCGCCGGGCTGAAGGCGACGATCAACCAGGCGATCGACCGCTCGTTTGCCGGCAACCTGATCGTCGATGCGGCCAACGCGTCGGGCAGCGCCGCCGGCATCCCGGCCGCGATCCCCGGCGCGCTGCGCACGGTTCCCGGCGTGCGCGAGGTCACCGCGATCGCGTTCACGCAGGCCGAGTTGCACGGCCTAAGCGGCAAGCAGAGCGTGACCGCGATCAACCCGCGCGACTTCGCCTCCGTCTACCGCCTCGACTGGGACCAGGGCTCGGACGCCGTGCTCGCGAGCCTCGACGGCACCGGCACCGTCCTCGCGAAGCAGTTCGCTGGCTCCCACCACTACCGCATCGGATCGCGGCTACGGATGCTGACCCCTTCGGGCGAGCGGATCACGCTCACCGTGCGCGGGATCGTGACCGATAACGCGCGCCTGCTCGGCGACCTGACGATCACGCTCGCCCTCGCGCGCGGCCCGTTCGCGCAGACGACCGACGCGGTCGACTTCATCAGCTTCGAGCCGGGCGTGCGCACCGCGCAGGTGCAACCCCAGGTCGACGCGCTGTTGAACGCGCGCTTCCCGCAGACTCATTCGCAGACGCCGGCTCAGTTCAAGGCGAGCGAGGCGGGCCAGGTCAACAGCCTGCTCGCGTTCGTCTCGGTCCTGCTCGCGCTCTCGATCATCGTCTCGCTGTTCGGGATCGTCAACACGCTCGTGCTCTCGATCTACGAGCGCACGCGCGAGATCGGGATGCTGCGCGCGATCGGGACGGTCCGCCGCCAGATCCGCCAGATGATCCGCTACGAGTCGATCCTGATCGCGCTTGATCGGCGGCCTCTTCGGGATCGTCCTCGGCATCCTCGCCGCGCTGATCCTCACCGCGACCGCGCTGTCGGGGACGGGCTTCATCTTCACGATCCCCGCGACGACGCTGATCGCGGTGCTCGTCGCGGCCGCCGTCGCCGGGATCATCGCCGCGGCCTGGCCGGCTCGCCGCGCCGCGCGGATCGACGTGCTCGCGGCGCTCGCGACCGAGTAGCGCGTCAGCGCCGCCGCGTCGCCGTCATCTCCTAGCGAGACCTCGGCGACGGCCGCGCCGCGGTCGCTACCCGGCGTAGACCGGCGAGACGTTGATCAGCCCGCAGCGCAGCTGCTGGATCGTGCCGCCGAAGGGTTGCAGGCGCCAGTTGATCGTGAGTGGCGCGAAGTCGTTCGGCGGCGTGATCTCGACGCGCGTCGAGGTCGGGCAGCGCTTGTTGCCGTAGCCGGTCGCGCTCGCGTAGCCGATGTCGAAAGCCGCGCTCTGCCCGGGGGCGAGCGTGACAAGGCTCACCGCCCGCGCGCTGACGGTGACAGACGCGCCGCGATGGACCACGGTCGGGAGCGCGTGGCCGGCGCCGTTCAGCAGCAGCATGCCCGGGTAGCCCTCGAGCGTGCAGGTCACGTGCGCGAGGTTGCGCAGCTGGACCGTCTGGCCGACGCTCCCGGCAGCTCCCTGGGCCTGACCGGGTGTGACCGCAAGCTGCGAGCTGTAGCAGCGGTGCGGCGCGCTCGCACTCGCGCTCGCCGGCGTGATGGCGGCAAGCGCCGCGAGCGCGATGAGGAGCCTAGAAGACATCGATCGGGAGCTTCACAGTATTGCCCGTCAGCCCGTTCGCGGTCGCGGTCAGACGCAGCTGGTAGACGCCCCCGGGTAGGGCGTGGCCGTCCAGGCGGCCGCTGAAGTGGAGGCTGTTCGCGCCGCCGGCGTCGAGCTTCGTGAAGCTGCCGAGGAGCTCGTAGGAGCTGCAGCGCTTGCGCGTCGGCGCGGCGTGCGTGAGGCAGCTGCCGCCGTGCTCGTAGCCGGCGCTGACGCGAATCACGTCCACCGTCACGGTCGCGGCCGCGCTGTCTGTGTAGGTGAGCTCGGTGCCGGTTCCGTGTGCTTTGGTCATCGGCCCCCCACTCGGGCCGGCGAAGAAGGAGATCAGCGACGCCTTCAGCGCGCTCAGGGTGGGCGCGCTCGCGCCGGCGACCGGCGCGAGCGTCGTCATCGGCGGGGTCCGCGCCGATGGAAGTCCAGTGCCGGCGGCGTTCGACGCGGTGACCGTGAACGAGTAGGCGCTCGCGGGCTGCAGGCCGCCGACGCTGATCGGCGAGCCCGCGCCGAAGACCTGCTTGTTCCCCGGCGTGACCGTGACCATGTAGCTGACGCCTGGATGGCTACTCGCTCCGGTCTCGCCTGTCGCGGACGTCGATCCGCTCGCTCCCGTCGAGCCGCTCGTAGCACCGAAGCTGATCATCGCGCCGTCGGCGGTAGGGGTCGCTGTCACGCCCGCGGGAGCCGGCGGCGGGCCCGCGCCGGCAGCGAGGGCGGTCGCGGCAGTGATCAGCGCAAGCGTCGCCGCAGTGAGTGCAGTCCGTTGCTTCATCGTTCCCTTCGACGGCCGGTAAAGTCGGAATGTATTGGCGTTGGCGGACCCTTCACGGGCGACATCGACGACCCCCGCCCCACCTTCGAGCTACTTCACCGGCTGATCGCCTGAGGCTCGCTTCGTCAGCGCTCGCTCGCGGGTTCGACCCGCTAGGTTTCGCGACCTAGGCATCCGCGAGGCGGATGCCCGAGGATCGCGAGAGAGGAGAAGCGCATGACGGAGTTCACCGGCTTGCGGACGCGACTGCGACCCGGGACCGAGGAGGCCTACAAGCGGGCGCACGACGAGATCTGGCCCGAGCTGCTCGAAGCGCAGCGAGCCGTCGGGATCAAGCGCTGGCTGATCTTTCGCGACGGGCTCGACCTGTTCCACAGCGTCGAGGCCGATGACTTCGATGCTGCGATCGCGCAGCTCGAGCAGGACCCCACCGACCAGCGCTGGCAGGCCGAGATGGCGAAGTTCGTCGAGGCGGAGCCAGATGGGCAGCGGCCCGCGTCAACGCGACTGACCCTCATCTACCACCGCGTTCCCTAGCGCGCGCAGTCGGCGAGCGCGGCGGCATAGAACTGCAGGTAGTCGCCCCAGTGGCTGTTCCAGTAGTCCAGGTTGTGCGATCCGGGCCAGACGTGGAACTGGACCGCGCTGCCGTGCGCTCGCAGCAGTTCGGCGAGCGTCGTGTCGGCGGCGCGGAACGGGTCCGGGCCGCAGCCGCGTTCGCTTCCATACCCGCGCCATGTTCGGCCTGCTTCCCGTGCTTGGCCGTTTCGAGCGCTTCGGGGGTGCGCTCCACGTCACGGACTCGGGTCAGGCCGCCGGCGACCTGAGCATCGAATCCGCAAGCATCCGAACCGGCATCAGTAAGCGCGATGGTCACCTGCGGACCGAGGACTTCTTCCACGCCGACGCCTATCCGTACCTGACCTTCAAGCTGACCGGGCTGCGCACCGGGAGCGAGAGCGGCGAGGTGACCGGCACGCTCGGCATCCGCGGGAAGACGCTGCCGATCCGGGCGCGCGCCGCGATTTCGGACGCCGATTCAGAGCTTCAAATCGACGCGCGTTTCCCGATCGATCACGACGCGGCCGGCCTCGGCTGGACGAAGCCGGGCCTGATTCGCAAGGTCATCGACGCCGACGTCCAGCTCACGCTGACGCGCGAGACGGCAAACGACGTGTAGATGATCGCGGAATTGCGAGTGCCGCTCGCGGCCGGCCGCTGGTTTCCTTTCAGTAGAGGCCTTCGCGGCGGGCGTAGCGCGCTGCGCGCTCGCGGTCGTACTCGTCGGGGTCGAGCTGTGGATCGGCGACAAACCGCATGATCTCGCCCGGGCTCGGTAGCTCCGAGCGGTCGATGTGGCGTTCGGGATTCCAGAGCTCGGAGCGCATCAGCGCTTTGGGGCAGTGGGTGTAGGCCTCCTCGATCGAAACGAGGATTCCAAGGCGCGGGATCTTCCCTTCGACCGCGCTTGGGGCGAGCAGCTCGGGGTCGTCGACGATGACGCCACGGCCGTTGACGCGAAACGTGTCGCCGACGCCGGGGATCAGGAAGAGCAGGGCAATACGTGGGTCGACGAGCAGGTTGGCGAGGCTGTCGGCGATGCGGTTGCCGGGGCGCTCGGGCACGAGCAGCGTTCGTTCATCAAGGATCCGCACGAAGCCCGCCGGGTCCCCGCGCGGAGACACGTCGAGCCCACCGTCGGGATCAGCGGTCGCGATACAGACGAACGGTGAGCGCTCGATGAACTGCCGCGTCAGATCGTTCAAGCGGTCGGCAATCTTCGCGGCGATCAGCTCAGTCGGCGTGCCGATCGCGTCGCGCAGCTGCTCCTCACTGACGATGCGGCCAGCCGCACTCATACTGGCGAGGATACCGTTGCCTTAGCGCCGAGCGACACTACGGTGACCCACTACGCTGAGGGCGAACGACTGCGAGAGGAGCGCTGATGACAAACGACCGGCTGGCGCCACAGCGCGTGGGCGTGTTGGGAACCGGAGCGGTGGGACGGGCCCTCGCGGCCGGGTTTCACAGCCGCGGTCACGACGTGATGATCGGATCGCGCGATCCGAGCAAGCCCGAGTTGCGCGAATGGCTGGCCGGTGCCGGCGCCGGCGTCGAGGCCGGGACATTCGCGCAGGCCGCCGCGCACGGCGAGCTACTCGTGCTCGGTGTATTCGGTCAGGCAGCGGATGACGCCATCGCCGAAGCCGGACCGGCGAACTTCGCGGGCAAGGTCGTGATCGACGCGATGAACCCGCTCGACTTCTCCGGCGGGTTCCCCCAAAGCTCTCGGTCAGCGGCGAGGATTCGCTGGGCGAACAGGTGCAGCGGGCGCTCCCCGACGCGAAAGTCGTCAAGGCCTTCAACACGATCGGCAACACGTACTTCGTCGATCCGAGCTTCAGCGGCGGCACGCCGACGATGCTGATCGCGGGCAACGATCCCGACGCAAAGCGCGTCGTCGCCGACGTACTTGTGGACTTCGGCTGGCCTGAGCCGATCGATCTCGGCGGGATCGAGGGATCACGTGAGCTCGAGGCGATCTGCATCGCCTGGGTCAAGATCGGCGGCGTACGAGGCGCCTGGGACCACGGCTTCGCAGTGCTCTCGGGCTGAAAGTTCACTCCGCGCGCGCCGGCTCCCGCCCGCTCAGCGGCGGCGGTCAAGTGCTGTGCCAGGCGATCTGTGCGGCCCAGTTGTAGTGGCCGTAGTAGTTGCCGGTGACGCCGACGTTGGCGATCGGCCCGATGGCGCGAGCCTGTCCATCGGAGCGCGTGCCAAGGTCGAGGAGGTAGAGACGCCCGACGCCGTTGGCGCCTGCCCGGGACGTGCGGATGAAGGCGATCCATCGTCCGTCGCTCGACCAGAGCGGCAGTTCGTCGCTAGTTCCCTGGGGCGGTGGCGGTTCGAGCGAGTGCCAGTTGCCGCCGGTGTAGGAGAGGAGCCAGATCGAGCGGTGCTCCTGGCCGAACGGCTCATCCTGCGTCACCGGGCCGGCCGCGGCCGCGATCTCGAAGAGGTCAGGCGGCGAGCAGGCGGGCGAGACGAAGCTCAGATGGGCACCGACTCCGGCACCTGGTGGCGGAGTGGTGACCGGCCACTGCGGTGGCGGTCCGGCGAAGCTGATCCGGTCGCCGAGCGTGACTTCGCGGCCGCCGTTGTCGAGCACGTAGGCGAGCTGGCCGTCGCTGCACCAGGAGACAAAGTCGCCATAGATGAGCGTTCCCTTGCCGATCGCGACAGGTTTGCCGCTCGTCAGCGGGACCGCGATCAGTGGCACGCCATCGGCGGCGAGCGAGGCTGAGTTATCGCTGTCTTCCCAGGCGAGCAGCCAGCGCCCATCGGGTGAGAAGCCGGACAGCCACGGCGGCGCAACGTCAGGTTGCGCGAGATGGAACAGCAGCGTCTTGGTCCCGCTACGCAGGTCCAACAGCCAAATCTCCTGGTGATATGGAGCGGGTGCCTTCAGGTAGAGCGAGCGCGACACCGCGAGCGTCTGGCCGCTCGGCGACCAGGCGATGCTCGTCGCGCCCCAACCGTCCGGCCATAAACGCGTTGTAACGGCGTCCGGCCCGCCGAGAACCACACCGCCGCCGGCGCTGACGCCCGCAAGGCGGTGGCCGGTCGGCGACCAGACCCAGCCGGGCGAGCCACTACCCCAGCCGGCTGCGAGCCGACCAAGCGGACGCGACGGGGCTCCGCCCCCGGCCGAAACGACGCTGCCAGCGCCGTACGCCAGATAGCGCCCGTCAGCGCTCCAGCGCACCGGCGGCTGCACACCCTCTGCGACGAGCGTTCGACTGCGACACGTCGCGAGATCGACAAGCCTGAGCTGACCGCGATCGACAAACGCCAACTGACCAAGATCGCTCTTCCCGGCCAACACGCGTGGACATGAACCGGTCCGCGTCGCCCCCGCCGCCGCAACACCAACGGCCAGCGCGCAGACCGAAGCCACGACCGCAACTGCGCTCAGTCTTTGAAGCGCGGTTATCGTCGTGGCGCGGGTGGTGTGGCACGTTGCGCGTAGTGGTTTCATCGTCTTGCTTCCTGCACGATGTCAGTGAACGTGGCAACGACGATCGATGCTGGCTTGTTGATGGCGAGCTGGTTCATGTACGCGGTCCGCGTCGCGTTTGGGCGACTTTCCGTCTTGCGAGCGCCTCGACACTAGCCGCGTGAAGGAGGGCGCGGTGGCTCAGGCGCCCAGCTCGACCGGTGGTAGCTCTCCAACCTCGTGCTTGGTCAGCGTGAGGACGACGCCGTCGCTGAAGTCCTTGATCGAGCTGGTCGGAATAGCGACCTGCTTCTTGCCCCACATGTGGCCCTCCTCGAGCAGGACGTGCGTGACTTGATGATCGGTCGGGTCGATCACGAACCCGTGGATATGTCCGATCGGCCCGTCGGTCGCAAAACACGGGTCGCCGCGGCGCACCTGAACCTCGCCCTCGGGTACGTAGTCCTCGCTCATCCAGTTCGAGTCCTTGCCGACGCTGCGCACGCCAACATCCATCCCGCTCATACGGCGCAGGAGCGGACCCGCGCCCAACCCCGGACGCAGCCCCATCAGGCCGAGCGGATAAAACGGCAGCGACAGCACGTCGCCTCGCGCGTAGCCGGACTGCTCGGGCGCATAGGGCAGGAAGTACTGCTCTTGCACCTCCTCCAGCGCGGCGAACTCAGCCGTCGAACACGCCAGCCGGATCTCGTGCGCCACCGACTCGACGAGCTTGACGGGCACCAGGCGACTGTTGGCCCGGCGGGAGCTCGGCTCGACCACCAGATGCGTGAGCGCACGAGCGACGGGATCGATCACCACACGCCGCAGATCACCGCAAGCACCGTCGCTACATACGACCTTGCTTCCGATCGAAAACTCTTGTTCGCTCACAAAGACGCCTCGCGTAGGACGCTCGGAGCGCCCAGGAGCAGCTTACGCGCGTCCCACCCACGACACCGCAACGTGCCCTCGCTCGTCGCGCCCTGCCGTAGCGAGACAGCCAGCTCGTGCGCTAGATGGGGCCCCCTTCCTTGGGAGAATCGGTGGAGTCCGGATGCGGCGATGCCGATA
This sequence comes from uncultured Solirubrobacterales bacterium, assembly GCA_963773395.1. Lineage (GTDB taxonomy): Bacteria > Actinomycetota > Thermoleophilia > Solirubrobacterales > Solirubrobacteraceae > Palsa-513. Next base: position 983,954 of record CAVZAY010000002.1, read on the forward strand.
CGGACTCGTGCGCTTCGCGCGTTTGAGAGCCCTGCGGATCACGGTCGATTTCGTGCTCGTGGCGGTGCTTGTGGTCCTTGCCGTCGTCGGACTCGGCGTTGGCGTCAGCCATCCGAACCAATGGGCGATCGCGCCTGGCCCACGTTCGGTGGCCATGACGCCCGTCGCGCAGTGCCTTTCGACCAGGCGATCGGTCGCTCGCGTGGCGCGGACCGGAAGCATGGGGCTGTCGGTCACGTTTCGAAACGGCGCGACGGTCCGGCTGCTCTTCTTGCGACGGGTGTCGAGCGCATGGCGGTCGGCGGCGGTCAGCTACGCGCCGTTCCTCACGCGCAGCTCGCTGAGCAACGTGGTGATCACACGCCCCGAACGCTCGACGCAGCCGCCACGCGCTTCACTGTTCGCGCTGGGGCCCTGCCTCCTCACCTCGTAAGGTCCAAGCGCCGCCGCAGACCGGTTGCTCGCCAATCGCGCTGAGCGAAAACGCGACCGGCGCTGGGGGGACTGCCGCTCCAGGTCGAGCGAGCGCAATGCGCCGCGCGAGCGGCTGTCGCGGTTGCTGCTGCCCGATCGTCCAGCATCGGAGCGCCAACTCAGGTCGAGCCTGGCCGCGCCCGATGCACAAAACAACCGGTCGAGCGTTGGCTAGCGGACCGGACGGCAACCCCTCGAGCGTAGGAGCGGCGATGACCGAGCCCGCGATGTGGTGTCTGCGACGTCGACTGAGGTCGGGGTGCCAGATACGGCTCTCACACGCGACCCCCCTGATCGGCTCCCACGATTGCGATGACAGCGGCTCGACGGCTGGAGAGGCGATGAGGACTTTGTGGCGACCAGCAAGTCCGCGTACACCGGCGCACATGTCGCGCATCCGAACATTTCGGCCGCTGGGCGTGATTGTCACCGCGTGCCTCGCTCTCGGCGTGGGCTTGACCACCCCGATCGCTTCGGCGGGCGCAGCTCCGCTCCCGGACTGCGGCCACTACAGGAACTACACGGGCAGTGGCATCCCGCCGGGCAGCGGGATCCCGCCGTGGGGATTCCATGCTTCGCAGTCGTTCCCCGGAGGGGGAAGCGGCTTCGCGTGGGGCTGGGGCGACGTCAATCTGAGCACGAGTTGGATCTCCGGCAGGATCTGCCAAGACACTCACGATCCCGGGAGCACGATCGCGATCAAGGTCGGGCCGAGCATCAGCGACCAATCCCATTACGCGGTGATGTGGGGCTACGAAGGCAACCTCATCAAGACCTCCCTGAAGGTCACCGCAAGCACGGATCCCGCGTGCGCGGTCGGGACGCGTGGACACATAACGATGTACGCCAGCTACAACGGCGTCCGCAGCGACAGCATGCAGTTCTTCTTTGACGCCGGCTGCGCCGACCAGGATCACCTCTACCACGGTCCCCAGGTAGTCGCACAAGTCCCACCGCTCTAGGGGCCAATCTCGGCCCGCGACCGCGCAACTGAGGCGCGCAATGCCGTGCAGATCACGCTGCTGCTCCCGAACGATGCGGCGACAGATCCAGTGCGCCAGAGGCACCGGCAGCTCGTCAGGCGCAGGCGTTGATCTTGATGTCGCGAGTTGGCGTCCGTCAGTCGTTTAGAGGTTGATCGCCGCCATTCCTGCCTCGTTGTAGCGGTCGCCGGCGGCCTGGGGGATTTCGGCCTCGATCCGGGCGATCTCCTCTGGAGTCAGCGTGATGTCGACGGCCGCGGCGTTCTGCTCGAGGTATGTCCGGCGCTTGGTGCCAGGGATCGGCACGAGGTCATCGCCCCTTGCAAGGACCCAGGCGAGCGCGAGTTGGGCGGGCGTGACGCCTTTCTCGTTGGCGATCTTGGCGAGCTTGGCGGCGAGCTTCAGGTTAGCGTCAAGGTTCTCGCCATTGAAGCGCGGACCGCTGCGGCGGAAGTCGCCCTCGTCCAGCTCGTCCGGGGAGCGTGAAACGGCCCGGAGAGAAAGCCGCGGCCGAGCGGCGAGTACGGAACGAAGCCGATGCCGAGCTCGCGGCAGGTCGGAAGGATCTCGTCTTCAACATCGCGGCTCCACAGCGAATACTCGCTTTGCAGCGCGGTGATCGGGTGAACGGCGTGCGCACGGCGGATCGTCTCCGGCGCCGCCTCGCTCAGGCCGATGTGGCGGACCTTGCCCTGCTGGACAAGCTCGGCCATCGCGCCAACGGTCTCCTCGATTGGGATGTTCGGGTCGACACGGTGCTGGTAGTAGAGGTCGATGAAGTCGGTGCCAAGGCGCTGCAGCGAGCCCTCGACCGAGCTGCGAACGTGCTCGGCGCTGCCGTCGACCGGGCCGATCGTGGACATGTCGCCGGCAACCGTGTCGGGGTCGATGCGGCGCGCGAACTTGGTTGCGATGACGTACTTGTCGCGGTGGCCTTTGATCGCCTTACCGACGAGCGACTCGTTGGTCATCGGGCCGTAGAGCTGCGCAGTGTCGAGGAAGTTGACGCCGATTTCGAGCGCACGCTGGATCGTCGCGATCGCCTCGCCCTCGTCGGCCGACCCGTAGAAGGCCGACATACCCATACATCCGAGCCCAAGCGCGGAAACCTCGAGCGAGCCCAGCTTGCGCGTCTTCATTGCGGTCCCCCTCCGTGGCGACTTTCTGGCGGCGGTTTGAAGTCTAGGCCGGGCGCCGTTCCCGACCTGAGACGGCGTTCATTGTTGCCGGCCGGTAGTACCAATCGCCCGGATAGAGCGCAAAAGGGATGCTGCCGTCTTGCTGGTCGTCAGCTCGACGACGGGCCCGTCTTGCAGGTCGCCGCGTGAACCTCCTCGACCAGGGTGCGCAGCTTTTGCGAAAGCTCGTGGATCTCGCTCGTAAGGTCGGTGTTCTTCTGCAGCAGGTCGGTCTGGAACTGCGCCAGTTCGTCACGGTGGACGGCTGCCGCGGCTTCGTTGGCGACATCGGTTCGCGTCTGTGCTTTCTGGGCGATGATCACGAGCGCGCCGGTATAGAAGGCGACGCCGGAGAAGATCAGGTTCAGCAGGATCCACGGCTCAGGGTCGAACTGGCCGCCTTTGGAGATCGCCGTGAACGTGTGCTCGAGGTAGGGGATCGCTCCGTTGATGAGCACCCAGCCGAGGATGACCAGCGAGCCGATGACGACGAACGCGACGGTGCCCATGCCGCTTGCGACACCCTCGGCGACGCGCTCCATGAAGCTGCTGCCGCCGGCGTAGGGCGAGGTCTTCCCGTCTGCGTCGGGCTGGTAGTGCTTGTGGTGGCGAAGCGGATCTAGCTTCGTCAGGATCCCCGTCTCAGCGTCGGCTGTGGCCATGCGCTTCTCCTTCGGTGTCAGGTCGCGTTCGCGTGCAGCACAATCATCCGTGTTCCGTCGGTCGGGCAGAGTGGTGTTTCGCGCGCGCGACAGCGTCGCATCGCGACTCCCCCTGCGCACTGGCGCAACCGGTGCAGGCGCGGCTAGGCCATCGTCGGGTTGACAGCCCGGCAGGCGTGGAGAAAGCCGACAAGTAGCGGGTGGCGCAGCTGCCGGGTCGACGCCTGCGGCACGTAGAGCGTCGCGAGGAAGAACGGATGCTCCTTCTGGGACAGCTCGACGATGCGCTTGCCGACCTCATCGTGGCCGCTGAAGCGCAGACCCGCCACCTCGAGCGCCTCCCGGTAGCTCTCGTTCAGCCCGTAGTTGCAGAAGTACGGCTCGATCGTTTCGGTCCGCCCGTAGAGGCGCCCGGCGAGCGAGTCGGGCAGGATCTGGACCGCGTGCTCCTCGCCCTCGAGCGAGCAGGCCAGCGGCGAGATCACACACTCCGCCGCGTCCGGCGAGGTCTCGGCGTGCTCGGCGGACTCGATTCCGAGCACGTTGCGCGCGTACTCGACGACAACGTGCTGGAACCCGCCGCACATCCCCAGCAGCGGCACGCAGCGCGTACGAGCGTAGGTGATCGCGGCGAGCGCCCCCGCCATGCTCGCATAGGGACTTCCCGAGGAGATAACGAGCCCAGCGAATGCTTCGAGCGCCGCCGGGTCGACGAGCACGTCGGGCGTCGGCACCCACTGGATGCTCGCGCCGAGGCGCGCGAACGCCTCGTCCGTGGCTCTGTGGGTCACGTAGCCATCGTTGCGGTCACCGACGATCGCGATCGCCATCTCTCCTCCTGGCATCGACGACGTGCTCACGCTGAGAGGATCACCCAATCAGCGCCGTGCGTCAATCAGTCCCGAACTTCCCGGACCCGACCGGGAACGGCTCGCTTGTCCTTGCCGGGGCCCCAGCACGCTCGCCAACCCGACGTTCAAGAACGCCGCGAAAGTGTGCGCCCGCACGACCGGCGTGCGTTTGCCCGGTGCTAGTAGCGGCCTACTGCCCGGCACGATCGAGCTCGACGGCGGCAGCCCCGGCGTGGCCGGCGGGTAGAGCGCCAACTCCGGGGCGCCCGCCGGCGCACGGACTGCAAAATAAGCCCTCGGCAGCACGCGATTCTCGATGAGCGGGGGACCGAGGAGTCGAACCTCGCGTTGCGGTTTTGGAGACCACCGTGTTACCGATACACCAGTCCCCCACGCGCGCAGCCGACCCGGCAGTGTAAGGGTTGCCGGCTTTCGCCCGCCGGGCCAGTCTCGTCAGCAGCTAGCCCGCGACGGCGGCAGACAGCTCGACCACGCGGGGAAGGCGGCCGAGGGTTCGCGCGACCGACGCGCGGGCGCTTGCCATGACGCGCTCGGCACGGTCGCGGGCCATCGGATTGAGCCCCATCGCGGCGAGGTCATCGAGGCCGGGCTCGAGCACGACGAGGTGGACCTTCGTCGCGAGCTTGCGGCACTCGTTGTCGAGGATCGCGGCGGAGCGACGCCGGCGGGCGGCCGCCAGGCGCTCGAGCATCGTCGTGCTGCGCGGCGATACACGGGCCGACATCGGGTTCAGACAGATCACGACGTCGAGCTCCTCGCCCGCGATCATGTCGAGGTTCGAGTGTGAGTGGATGCCCCCGTCGACGTAGTCGCGCTCACTGATCTTGACGGGCCGGAAGAACGCGGGCACTGCGCACGAGGCGGCAACCGCGGCGCCGACGGTCGAACTTGGAGCCCAGTCCGAGCCAAACGTGACGCGCTGCCCGGTCGCGTAGTCACACGCGACGACCCGCAAGCTCGGGCTGAGCGGCCAGGCACCCCGGTGGACCTTCTCGACGAGGTGGCGGATCGGGTCGGTATTCACGACGCCCCGCGGGAGCAATCCCATGACCATCGCAGTGAGGCTGCGGTCGCGCTGACCGCGCAGCATCGCCGCTGCCAGCCGGGGAGAGCCGAGCACGAGCTGGGGTCGGCCGGCCGCGCGATACGAACCCACGAGGTAGGGAGCGGTGCGCACGGCGCTTTCCGCCATCTCCTCCGCGGAGACGCCCGCCGCGCCGAGCGCGCCGACGAGCGCACCGGCAGACGTTCCGAGGACACGCTTCGCGTCCTGGACGCGCAGACCGCACTCATCTTCGAGCGCTTGCAGGGCGCCGACTAACCACGCCGCGCCGACGACGCCACCACCACCCAAGACGAGCCCGACCTGCATTCGAACGCTCAACCTCTTCGCTCGCGGCGCGCGTGCCGCCGATGACCAGCTGTAAAGCGTACTAGCGCCCTGCATCGATCGAGCAAAAACTCCCGTCGTCGGCGACGACGATCCCGCCGTGGGCCAGCCAGCCGGCGGCGGCCTCCGGCCCACTCAGCAGCGCGGCCTTCGCGCGCCATTCCGCCTCGACACCGCTCGGCGCGATCGCGGTCACCTGGACGAGGCCCGTGAACGCGGGGCGTCCGCTCGCCGGGTCGAGCAGGTGGTGCGCTGGTCGGCCATCCGGGGTGAGCCAGCTACGGCTACCGATGCCGCTTGTCGCCACCGCGCCCGCGCTGAGGCTGAAGCTGTGGAGCGTGATCGCCTCGAACGGGCTCTCAACGAGCACGGGACGCTCGATCTTCTCGCTCCCGCCCAGGCGGACGTCACCCGAGCAGTCGATTGCGAAGCTCGCGTGAGTTTCAAGGACAGCGGCGAGGATGTCGCCGAAAAGCCCCTTGGCGATGCCCCCGCTATCGAAGCGAAGCCCCGGGGCACGTGTCAGGGTGCGTGCGCGGCGGTCAAGCGTGACCTGCCGCCAGCGCGCATCGGGCGATGGACCGCCGGGCGCGCGCGACGGGGCGAGCTCGAGCGCGCGGCGCAACGGAACCGCCACGCCGTCGAAGTGCTCGACATAGCCGGCCGTCTCGATCTCATCGACGAGCGTCGCGTCGACCAACCCGCGACTACTTTGCGCCGCGTCGATGATCGCCTCGATCAGCCTGACCATGACGGGGGTTACCGCAACCGTCGGGCGCGGGTCGGAATTCAGGACGGCAAGCTCGCTGGAGCGATCGAAGCGCGAGAACTGGTGGTGCCACGCGAGCATCCGGCGCTTGACCATCGCGACGGCCTGCTCCGGCGTCCCCGCGGCGCCGTCGCCCATCACGATCACCGTGACGCGACCGCCGAAGCAGTCGAAGCTCTCGATCGCCTCAGCGTCGGCCATCCACACATGATCGTGATTACATGGCGCCCCGTGAGCGAGACGGGGCAGAGCGCAGCGCCGAGACCTGCGACGCGAGGCCGACTCCCCGTCTGGTGGCCGCTCGCGGCGCTGACGCTGCTCGCCGCCGTACTGCGCTTTGCGACGCTCGATCTGCAGAGCTTCTGGTACGACGAGGCATTCACGCCCGTCCACGTGCTGCACGCGAGCCTCGGCGCGACGCTTCACGGCATCGTCAAGACCGAGAACACGCCTCCGCTCTGGTACGTGCTGATCTGGGTCTGGTCGCGGATCTTTGGCGCGGGGGTGGTGGCGTTGCGCTTCCCGTCGGCGCTCGCCGGGGTCGCGACCGTGCCGGTTGCCTGGGAGATCGGCAGGGAGCTCGCCGGGCGTGCCCGCGGCTCGCGCCGCGTGGCGATCGTCTGCGCCGCGCTTGTCGCGGTGAACCCGCTGTTCGTGTGGTACTCGCAGGAGGCTCGGGCCTACGGCCTCTACGTCTTTCTCTCCGCGCTCGCGCTCCTCTATCTGTTGCGCGCCGATCGTGCGCCAACGCGCGGGAATCTCGTCGGGTTCGCGCTCGCTGCGGCGCTCGCGCTCGCGACTTTCTACTTCGAGGCCTTCATGTTGATCCCGATGGCTGTCTGGCTCCTGCGCGACCGAGCGCGCTGGCGGATGACGCTTCCCGCGGTGGCGGTGCCCGCACTGACAGGACTCGCGCTCGTACCGCTGATCGTCGCGCAGGGCGGGCACGGCACGCAGTGGATTTCGAGCTGGGCGCTTTCGAGCCGCGTGCAGGCGATCCCGCAGTACTACCTGACGGGGTACTCCGGCGCGCCGCTCGGCCACGGCATCGAAGCGTTGATCGCGCTGCTCATCGTCGTCGGGCTCGCGTTCGGCGCTGGGTTCGGACTGTCGGCGGCCGCCAGGCGCGGCGCTTTGCTGGCGCTTGCGATCGCGGCGTGCGGCGTCCTGATCCCGCTCGCGATGGCGCTGGCCGGCGCCGACTATCTCGCGCCGCGCAACGTCGTCGCGGCGATGATCCCGCTCACCGCCATGATCGCCGTGGTCGTGTCCTCGCCGCGCGCGGGACGCGGCGGGACCGCCATTGCAGCGCTGCTGGCGATTGCGTTCCTTGCGGTCACGATCGATGTGAACGTCAACGTCCGCCTGCAGCGAAGCGACTGGAGCGGCGTCGCCAACGCGATCCGCGTCCCGCTACGCGCCGGCGCGCGCGTAATCACGATCGAGGAGCTCGCCTCAGCACCGCTCGAGTACTACATGCCGCCGCTACACAACATGGCGTCGGGAGCGACCGCGCGGCTCACCGAGATCGACGAGCTCGGATGGTTCCCACTCCGAAGCGGCGCGGCTGATCCCCCGGCGCCCGGGTTTCGCCTCGCCCAGCGGCTCGATATCCACGACCTGATCGTCTACCGCTTCGTCTCCCCCGCGCCGACGCCGGTCGCCGAGCAGACGCTCCTCGACGAGGTGCTCACGCGCGACCAGCACTCGGAGGTGCTCGTGCCCGGCCGCGGTGCGCTCAGCGTCGGCGCGCCATAGCGTCCCGCACGCTGGACTTGCGGCGCATGCGAACATGTGTTCGTGTACGACGGCCCCCCGCAATGACCTCGGAGGGTCGCCCCTACGCGCGTTTTCGCCGTGCGCTCGACGGGTCCTCGATCGAGCTGATCCGCTCCGCCGCATCCGAGCTCGAGCGGATCGACCTCGCTGACGGCCTTGCGATCTGCCTCGCTTTCCTCGAGCTCGAGCCCGCCACCTATCCGCGAGCGGCAACGCGCTGGGTTGCGCGCCTCGCGCTCGAGCACAGGCTCACCCTCGCCGAGTCCCAGCTGGCGCTCGCCGCCCTCGTCGCGCTGGATGGCGCGACGGCGCGCGCCGGAGCGGAGGCGCTGATCGAGCTATGCACGAGTCACGGCCTCAGCCGCGGCGAGGCGGTTCTCGGAGCTTGGCTCGGCCGCCGGGGGTTGCTCGACTAGTCGTCACGGCTCGTCGCGCTGCCCCCCCGACGCCTCAGGGTTGCGTCACCGGGTCGCGGCGAGGCGCGCGCGTCGGTGGCGTTGCGGCCCTGCTGCCGGCGGCAACGCCGGTCTCGATATTGAAGAAGTGGAGCCCGTCGATGTGCACCGCGAGCTCGACCTCGCCCCCGAGCGCGAAGAGCGCACGACTGTCGATCTGCGCCGTGAACTCCGCGCGCTCCGAATCCGCGAATAGCGTCTGCTCCTCCGCGGCCGTGTCGGTCGCGGCCTGGACCGCCTCGGCGCTCACGCGCGGTGCATCGATGTGAAACAGCAAGAGCGTCTCGGCACCGAGCCCCTGGGCGATCTCGGGCCGGACGCGAATTCGCGGCAGTGCAGGGTCTGCGGTTGATGTGTGCTCGAAGTCGGTCGGGCGGATGCCCACGAGGACTCGGCCCCGCGGGAGCTCGCGCCCGGCGGGCAGCGGAAGCCCGAAGCCACCAAAGCGGATCTGATCGTCTTCGATCTGGCCCTCAACTAGGTTCATCGACGGCGAGCCGATGAACGCCGCGACGAAGAGGTTCGTGGGTGCATTGAAGAGATTCTGGGGTGTGTCGATCTGCTGGACCTGGCCGTCGCGCAGGACTACCACGCGTTGTCCAAGGGTCATCGCCTCGACTTGGTCGTGGGTCACGAAGACGGTCGTCACCCCGAGGCGCTCGTGGAGCCGCAGCAGCGCCGCCCGCATCGAGACGCGTAGTTTCGCATCGAGGTTCGAGAGCGGCTCGTCCATCAGGAATGCGGCCGGCTCGCGCACCAGCGCACGGCCGATCGCGACGCGCTGGCGTTGGCCCCCGGAGAGCGCCGCCGGCTTACGCTCGAGCAGCTGGTCGAGGCCAAGCGTCTGCGCTGCGTCGAGGACCCGGCGTCTGCGCTCCTCCTTGGCGACCTTGCGCAACTCGAGCCCGAACTCGAGGTTCTCTCGCACGGTCATGAACGGGTAAAGCGCATAGTTCTGGAAGACCATGGCGATGTCGCGCTCCTGGGGGCGGGTCGTGGTCACGTCCCTGCCGCCGATCACGATCGAGCCGTCGGATGCCTCCTCGAGTCCGGCGATCAGCCGCAGCAACGTCGTCTTGCCGCAGCCAGACGGACCGACGAAGACCATGAACTCGCCCTCGTCGATCTCCAGGTCGACGTGGTCGACGGCGAGCACGCCGCCGTCGTAGACCTTCGTAATGCCCTGGAGGGAGATCCCGCCGCTGCTCACCACTTACCGTCCTCCGTGTTGTCGAACTCCGTCACCGCGCTCCGCGCACAGGTCTGCGCGCCGGATCGCGGGATCGGCCGTTAGCCTGACGAGACTCGCCAACGCGAGCGGCAGGCCGATCAGAGCGAGCGCCGGGTCGGCGAGCAGCAGGAACACGACGACAGCAAACTCCGCCGCCAGCAACGGGCTCGTCCAGAACAGGTTGCGCACTGCGAGCGAGACCGACCAATACCAAAGATCGGTTACCGCCAGATCCGTTCGCCTTGCGCCAAGGACCAGGGCATAGCCGAAGCTCGCCAGCGAAAGCAGCAGCGCATCCGCCCCAAGCCCCAGGCACACCCAGTTGACCACACTGCCGCCACGCGAGAAGAAATGCACCTCTTCCAGCGCCAGTGCTGCCGCGGCTAGCGGGCCACCGGCAGCCAGCGACGTGTGAACGAACGGCCTTGATCGCAGCGCCGCAACGTACTCGCGCACGACACGATCCTCGCCTTCGCCGCGCCAACGATCGAGCGCAACGATCGCCGCCTGAAACGCCGCCGGCGCCGTGACGATCGGCAGGCAGGCAACGAGCAACGCAAGGTTGAGGGTAAGGCAATTGAAGGTCGCACTCAGCACCGCCATTACCCGCAGCCTCGCGTCGGCAGGCGCACGCGCCGCCTCGCGCGAGTGTCGTGTCGCGGCGGACGCCTCGCCCAGGTTCGCATACGAAAGGAATCCCATCAGCCCTTCTCCCCGGTTCCCTGGATCGCGATGCCCTTGAGGAAGGTGCGTTGGGTGAAAAAGAACAAGATCACAATCGGCATGGTTGCCGCCGTGGCCGCCGCCATCACCCATGGCCAGTTGGTGGTGTACGTCCCCAGGATGAGCGTCAGTCCGAGCGAGACCGGATACCACGACTGGTCCTGGATATAGATCAGCGGACCGAGATAGTCGTTCCAGCAATACACGAACTGAAACAGGATTACCGTGGCGAGCGCCGGCTTCGACATCGGCAGGATCACCCGCCGATAAATCGTGAATTCGTTTGCTCCGTCCACCCTCGCGGCGTCGGAGACTGATTGCGGCAGGGTCATAAAGAACTGGCGCAGTAGGAAAGTACTGAAGATCGAGCTGCCTAGGAAAGTCGGGACAATCAGCGGCCAATACCATCCGACCATGTGAAAGTTCTTGTACATCACGAACAGCGGAATCAGCGTCGCGAAGAACGGAATGAGGAGCGTGCTCACCATCACCTTGAACACGAAGTCGCGACCCTTCCAGCGAATCCGCGAGAAGCCATAGGCGACCAGGCTGCTGGAGATGCACACCCCGACGATCGTAAAAGCCGCGTACATGAGCGTATTCAGCACGAAGCGCGGGAATGACACGGCAGAGATCACATTCGGGTAGTTGCTCCAGACGAACGGGTGCGGAATCCAGACCGGCGGATCCGCAAGCGCCTGGGGATTGCTCTTCAACGACGTCAAGGCCATCCACAGCAGTGGAAAGCCGAGCACCACGCTGACCAGGATGAGCACGACGTGCTTGCCCGTGCTCGTGGCGAGCTTGTGGCGAGTCCTGCTGTCGATGGCCACTCTCATCCTTCGCTCGCGTAATACACCCAGCGTGACGAGGTCCGGAACAGCACAACCATGACGATCGCGCTGATCACGAACAAGAAGAAGGCCATCGCCGAGGAGTAGCCAAGCTTGAGGTACTGGAAAGCCTGTACGTAGAGGTACTGCACGTACATCCACGTCGAGGTCCCCGGGCCGCCAAGGTCCGAGCCCTCGATCACCTGGACCTGTGTGAAATACGCGAAGCAAGCCACCAACTGGAGGATCACGTTGAAGAGGATCACCGGACTGAGCATCGGGAGCGTGATGCGCCGGAAGCGCTTCCAGGCGCGCGCACCGTCGAGAGCGGCGACCTCGTACAGCTCCGCGGGGATGCTCTGAAGGCCGGCAAGGTAGATGACCATCGGCTGACCGACACCCCAGAGTCCGAGCAGGATGAATGACGGCTTGGACCAGGCCGGGGAGAAGAACCACCCCGGTCCCTGAATATGCACGTTGTTCAGCAGGTCGTTGACGATCCCGGTCGCCGGGTTGAAGATCCAGACGAAGATCAAGCACGACGCGACGAGCGGCACGATCGAGGGGATGTAGAAGATCGTGCGATAGATCGCCCTCCCCTTCACGTCCTGGTTGAGCAGGAGCGCGAGGCCGAGTGCAACCACGGTCGAGAGCGGCAGCTCGAATATGGTGTAGAAAAAGGTATTGAAGAGTGATGTAGAGAAGAGCGGATCGTGGAACAGGGCCGTGTAGTTGGCGAACCCGATCCAGTGCGGCGACTGAACGCCGTTGAAATTGGTGAAGCTGTAGTAGATCGTGGCGAAGAACGGGTAGGCAAAGAAGGCCAGGAACCCGATCACCCACGGGCTCACGAAGAGCAGGCCTGTTCTCAAGCGGCGACGCGAATACCGAGGACGCTGCACCCCACCGCGCGTGCTCGCCGTCTGCTGCGCCGCTTCCGTGGTTGCATGTGCCGACACGCCGAACATTCTCGCTAGCCGCACGGACGGGGGCAGGGCTCTCGTCCTGCCCCCCTCTGCGTGTCTTGGCCGGTGAATCCTCTCCCTGCCGCGTAGGAGGGGCAGGGCGCTTGCCCTGTCCCCCCTTCCGCGAACCTTGAACGGCTGGCCACCTTGTTGGCTACTTGTCGATGGCCTCGAGCGCCTGGACAGGCGTCGTTAACCGTTGCCCTGCTGGTCGATGTACTGGAGTGCCTGAATGGGCGTCATCGTCCCCTGGAGCACGTTGGCCGACGCCGTGTCCTCCGCCGTGAACAGCTGCGAATTGGTCGGCGTCAGCAACGGGGCCGCCGTGTACTTGTTCGTCTCCTCCGGCAGGAACCCCTTGAGCCACGGGTTGGCAGCGATCCACGACTTGTAGACCGGCAGCTTCGTGACGGACGGTCCACCGGGGACCCAGCCGCCTTGCGTATCGATCTTGGCGATGGCGGTGGCCTGCGACTTGGAGCCGTAGCCCGACATCCAGGCCATGAACTCGAACGCATCCTTGGCATGTGCAGCGCCCTTGGGGATGATGTTGAAGTTGCCCTGGCCGAGCGTCGCACCGGCGTACTGCGCAGTCCCGGGGAACGCCTCGACGCCGAAGTTGCCCTCGAGCGCCGGGTCCGTGCTTGGGACCGTCACCTGCCCCTCCCATGGACCTGACAGCATGAACATCGACTTGCCGTCTCCCCAGATGTCAGTCGAGCCGCCGGCGACGGTGCCGAGGGCCGTCTGCAGTGCCATCACCTGCGAGTAGGGGTACTGGGCGTAGCTCTGGAAGAAGTTCATCTCCGCGATCCCACCCGGGCAAGCCGTGGCGCTCTCAAAGTCGTACTTGCCGTTCTTGATGCAGTTCGTGTCGCCAAAGAACGGCGTGTAGAACTCGAAGCTGTTCCCATCCGTGTCCGGATAGAAGCCCAGTTGCTGCAGCTGGCCGTTACTGCTGACCCACGCCTTGGCCTGGTCGGCCTGGAGCGCGGTCAAGGTCGTTGGCGGCGAGGTGATGCCGTACTTCGCCATCAGCGTCTTGTTGTAGTACAGCGCCCATGAGTTGAGAGCCTGCGGCACGGCGACCAGCTTGCCCTTGTAGGAGCCGCCCTGGACCGCTACCGGATAGAGGAACTTCTCAAAGCCCTTGTACGGACCCGTGAGGAACTGGTTGAGGGACGTCAGATCGCCATCGGCAGCGAACGAGCCGATCTCCGGCCACCACTCCGTGAACAGGGAGGGTGGATCTCCCGCGGCAATCGCCGAGAGCAGCTGCGCCGTGCTCGTCGTCTGCACGCTGGGGATGCTCGTCTCGCGCACCTGAATGCCGGGGTGCGACTTGTTCCACGCCGCCACGATCTTGTTGACCGCGGTCAACGAGCTTCCGGACCACATCGTCCACCAGGTGAGGTGGACGACGCTCGCCTTGTGAGCCGTGGCGGCCGTTGACTGGGTCGCAGCGACCGTGGCGAGCCCGCCCGCGAGCGTAAGCGCGAGCGCCCCAACGGCGAGCCTCGACCTCAGGCCCCTACCCATTGGGCCTGATTTCTGCCTAGCAATGCTCATCGATCATTCTCCTCTCCTTCATCGTGCGAATTTCGACCCCTGTCAGGTCTTGTGCCAAGTGGTGTCGCGATCGCCGGCCTGCCACGTGGGCCAGACCGCGGCGGTGGCCCGGCGCTCTCGCGGACGATCAGCTGTGCCTGCGGTGAGGCCAGCGCGGGAGCCGTGCGGCCCGAGTGGGAGAGCTCGAGGAGCTTGTGGAAGGCAACCTTGCCGAGCGTCTTGAAGTCCTGGCGCACCGTGGTGAGCGCGGGAGTGAAGAACCGGGCGTAGGGAACATCGTCAAAACCGACCACGCTGACCTCGTCGGGCACACCCCTGCCGGCCTCGTGCATCGCGCGCATCACGCCCAGCGCGATCTCGTCGTTTCCGGCCAAGACGGCTGTCACGCGCGGGTCCTTGGCGAGCTTGCAACCCGCTTCGTAGCCGGACTGCGCGGTCCAGCCGCCTTGGAGTGCTTTGGGGGCTCGCACGCCGGCCTCTTCGAGCGCCGCACGCCAGCCCTCCACACGGCGCGTCGCTTCCGACCAGCTCGGGATCGCGAGGTGATGGACGGTCGCGTGACCAAGCCCGAGCAGGTACTCGGTCGCCTCCTTCGCCGCCGCGAACTCGTCGATCCAGACGGACGGCCGCCCCGGAACGGTTGCGCTCGATGGAGCCTGGATCATCGCCACCGTGGGGACCTCTGGCGCCACGCACTCGAGCGCCATGGCACCCGCCCGATCGAAGGCGATCACGATCAGGGCGCCTGCCGGCTCGATCGCGCGCTCGACCGCGTCACGCATATCCGCCGGGTTGAGCGACTCGAGCGCCCGGAATCCCATGCCGAAGCCTGCGTCTCGTGACGCCTCCTCGATGCCCTCCAGCGGAGCAGCGAAGCCATAGAGACTCGTGTTCGACCCCAAGACCGTGACTGACTGGACCGGGCCGCCGGCGAGTGCGCGGGCAGCCCGATTGGGTCGGAAGCCGAGCTCGTCGATCGTTGCCAGTACAGCCTCGCGGGTGGCGCGGCTCACCTTGGGGCTGTCGTTGATGACTCGCGACACCGTTTGGTGCGAGACCCCGGCGGCGCGAGCGACGTCCCGGATGCTGACCGAGGGTGACCGGTCACTATTGCCAGACAAGTGGGATGGGGATGCGATGTGACCGGTCACCTCTTCTCCGCGCCTATACTCGCCCAAAGCATTCAGCCTGTCAAGGCTCCACCGTCGCAGTTAGACTGGCGCCAGAGAGAGGGGAAGCGATGATTTCCGCGAGAACGTCGGGCGAGTCGGTCACGTGGGCCGACGACGCAATGGATTTGCAAGTCGATGTCGGCGACGACGGTGTCGCGCGCCTTGCCTTGCTTGCGCCCGCCGGAGTGGACGCGCGGCTTGAAGCGGATACGGGCTCGGAGCCGCCGGCTCCGCTTCATCGCAGCCTAGGCGGCCTGCCGTTGCTCGATGTGCTGCTCGCCGGAAGCGGCCGGAAGTGGGCGGGGCAGCGCTATTCGGAGTCCGTGGTTGGCAGCCGGATGCGTTACGTCAGCCACGACCTCCGCGAAGACGGACCGTGGAGCCTGTTGGAGATCGCGTTGCTTGATCCGGTGACCGAACTCGCGGCAACGGTCTCGTACCGGCGCCTTGCCGACGTTGGGGTGCTGCGGAGCTCGGTCAGCTTGAGGAACGCCGGTGGGTCCCCGCTGACGATCGAGTCCGTTTCGTCTTTTCTCGGCAGCGGCCTCGCCGGACCGGGCGGCGATCTGAACGACGTCGAGCTGCACTGGGCGGAGAACGACTGGCAGGCCGAGGCGCGCTGGCAGGCGAGGAGCTTCCGTGATGCCCTCCCGCAGCTGAACAGCCATGTACAGGACGGACGGTCGCGAGGACGATTGGCGATCACGGGCACCGGATCCTGGTGCTCCGGGGCATACCTGCCAATGGGCGCTGCCGTCAATCACCGGACTGGGCACACGCTCCTTTGGCAGATCGAGCACAACGGCCCGTGGCAGTGGCAGGTCGGCGAGCATCGCGGAGAGGGGCCAACGACCTCGTATCTGGCGTTGCTCGGCCCCGCAGATATCGAGCACCACTGGCGACTGACCCTCGCGCCGGGCGAGTCCTTCGAGACCGTTCCGGTAGCGCTCGCAGTGAGTCGTGACGGACTCGAGGGTGCCACGGCGAGGATGACGCAGTACCGCCGCCTGATGCGGCGACGCCACAGCGACCACCGCCGCCTTCCGGTCATCTTCAACGACTACCTGAACACCCTGAAGGCCGATCCAACGACGGAGCGGCTGCTGCCCCTGATCCGTGCCGCCGCGCGCGCAGGCGCGGAGTACTTCTGCATCGACGCCGGCTGGTACGCGGAACCGGGCGAAGGGTGGTGGGACACGGTTGGCGAGTGGGTGCCGTCGGCAGCCCGATTCAGCGGCGGCTTCCCCGAGGTGATCGAAGCGATCAGGGCGGAAGGCATGGTCCCCGGCATCTGGATCGAGCCGGAGGTGATTGGCGTGCAGAGTCCGATTGCCGAGGTGCTCCCGCGCGAGGCTTTCTTCACGCGGGACGGAGAACGGGTCGTCGAGCAGAGCCGATACCAGCTCGACCTCCGCCATCCAGCCGCGAGGGATCACCTCGATCGGACCGTCGACTTCCTCGTCGGCGAACTCGGATTCGGCTACATCAAGATGGACTACAACATCAACGTGGCACCCGGCACGGATGCCGGCGGACTCGCCGCGGGCGCCGGCATGCTCGAGCACAACCGAGCGTTCCTTGGCTGGATCGACGGTGTGCTCGATCGGCACTCGGACCTGACCCTGGAGAGCTGCGCATCAGGCGGCATGCGGACCGACTACGCGTTGCTGTCCCGGTTCCAGATCCATTCGACAAGCGACCAGGAGGATCCGCTGCGCTACCCGCCGATCGCGGCGGCCGCACCGCTCGCTGTAGCCCCGGAGCAGGCTGGCGTCTGGGCTTCCGTCCAGCCCGAGATGAGCGACGACCTCATCGCCTTCACCCTCTGTGGCGCAATGCTCGGGCGCGTGCAGCTCTCGGGCCACCTGGACCTCATGACGAGCGCGCAACAGGAACTGGTCGCCGAAGCGATCGCGACCTACAAGCAGATCAGGGCTGGCCTCGCGGACGCCGTTCCCTTCTGGCCGCTCGGGCTACCGGGATGGGCCGACGACTGGCTCGCGCTCGGCCTGCGCGCCCCCAGCGCGACCTACGTCGTGGTCTGGCGAAGGGAGAGCAGCACACCGACCCCCGGCGAAGACGCGGTCTCGTTGCCAATCGCGCCTGGCAACACCGAAGCGCGCCCGCGCGTGCTCTACCCGCAGAACGGCGCGCTGCTCGACTGGAACACGACCGCCGGCGAGCTACGCGTCTCGCTTCCTGGCTGCCCGTCGGCTTGCCTGGTCGCATTCGATGCCGCGCTTCCAGCGCGCGCGCGTCGCTAGCGCCTTGCTCAGAACGAGCCGGGCGGCTGGCTAGAACAGCGAGTAGCCCCCGTCGACCACGAGCACCGCGCCGGTCATGAAACTCGAAGCGTCGCTCGCGAGGTAGACGAGCGACGGACCCAGCTCGTCGGGCATCGCGTAGCGCTGCATCGGCGCGTCCTCGATCCAGTGGCGGCGAAACTCGGGGCGATCGACCGGCGCCAACTCCGTCTTGACGTAGCCGGGAGCCAGGGCGTTGACGCGAACGCCGTAGGGCGCCCACTCAGCGGCCAGCGACTTGGTGAGCTGGTGGACCGCGGCCTTTGAGGCGTTGTAGGCCGGCTGCATCTGAGGGCGATTGACGACCAGCCCGGACAGCGATCCGATGTTCACGATCACCCCGCTACCGCGCGAGACCATCTGGGCGCCGACGACGCGGCAGCAGTTCCAAAGACCGTCCACGTTCACATCCCACACCGCGCGCCACTCCTCCGCCGGCACGGCGAGTGCCGGGGCGTGGAAGCAGACTCCGGCATTATTGATCAGGATGTCGATCGGTCCGTGCTGCTCTGCGACCGTCTCGAGCATCGTCGCGACACTCGAAGCGTCCGTGACATCCGTCGCGACCGCGCTCACGCCGAGCTCGCCCGCCACCCGATCCGACCTGGGAACGTCGCGCGCCGCGATCACGACCCGCGCGCCCGCCTCGGCCAGGGCGCGCGTGAAGGCCATACCGAGACCGCGGTTCCCACCGGTTACGACCGCAACCTTGCCGTCGAGGCGGAAGCTGTCGAGGACGCTCACCGCTTTCACCCCCCACGGTGATCGGACGCACCCATCGCGTGAGCTTTCCACGAATCGCCGCGGAGCGTCAGGCGCGAAGCCACCACCTCAGCGCCATACATACATGCGGGCGGAGGGACTTGAACCCCCAAGGGCTTTCGCAGGTTGGATCGGCGCTCACGGTCACGGAGCGGTCTCGTTACCCCCGATCGGGGCCTTGGCTCGTTGCAAGGGTCATAGCCAATCTCCGCCTGAACGAACGAACTCACCGAACAACCGGCGTCAAGTCCCCCGGGCACCGAGCGCCGTCGCGGGATCGACTCTCACCGTCGCGGGATCGGCGCTCACGGTCGCGACCGCGGGATGGTTGCAAGGGTCATAGCCAATCTCCGCCTGAACGAACGAACTCACCGAACAACCGGACGTCTCGTTGCCCCCGATCGCAGCCTTGTCCTGGCTGCAAGGGTCATAGCCAATCTCCGCCTGAACGAACGAACTCGCCGAACAACCGGCGTCAAGTCCCCCGGCACCGAGCGCCGTCGCGGGATCGACTCTCACCGTCTCAGGATCGGCGCTCGCGGTCGCGACCTCGGGATGGTTGCAAGGGTCATAGCCAATCTCCGCCTGAACGAACGAACTCACCGAACAACCGGACGTCTCGTTGCCCCCGATCGCAGCCTTGTCCTGGCTGCAAGGGTCATAGCCAATCTCCGAACGAACCAACTCACCGAACAACCGGCGTCAAGCCCCGTCGCGGGATCGGTGCTCACGATCGTGGTCGTCGGCGACCCGGGACTACGACCGGGCGCGCGAGTGCCGACGCGCCCCCCAGGAACGATGGGCTAGCGCACAACATCGCCGCAGCGATCACCGCGAACAGTCCGTTCCTCAACTTATTCGCCGGTCGCTGGGGTGCGGGCCGGCGACCCCCGGTGTGAATCGCCCTAGGAGCGAGAACGTGGCCCAGCGCCGAGGCCGGACGTCTGCAGCGCAGCGTCCACGCTCGGCTTCGCGCATCGGGTCGTTGATGTGCTCGCGGGCGAGAAGGTAGGTCTGGGGCTTGGTGCTCATGTGTACTCCCTTCGTTGCGAACCGTGTGGAGTACCGACCGGACGGGGTTGTTGCAGGCCCCTGTCATGACGCAGGCTGACTCACTTCTCACCGGCGAACGGCTCGTGCTTTCAGTTTGCGTCGCTGATCAGATCTGACTATCTTCCCGACGACCGAGGTGTTTCCAGTGCCACGAGCTTCCTGCTCGCTCTTTCGCGTTCCCCCGCCTTTTCCGTTCGTCGGGCGGTCGGCGGAGCTAGAGAAGCTGCGCCTGCTTCTGCCGACGGCTGAGGGTGAGGGGCGTCGGGTGGTGCTGCTGGGGCGGTGAGGGCCGGTTCGGGCAAGAGCCGACTGGTCCGCGAGTTCGCCGCCGAGGCTGCGCAAGCGGGTGCGCTCGTGCTGTATGGCGCGTGCGATGCCGTCGTGCACACGCCCTACGGGCCTTTCTTCGATGGCGCTGGAGCGCCTTGTCCGCAGTAGCTCGAGGTTGATGAGCTGCGGGCGTCACTCGGCGCACCGCGGGGCGAGCTGACGCGCTTGCTGCCTGAATTCACCTCAGCTGTCTGGGAGAGCTCCCGGCGCTCAAGCCGGCCGACCCTGACACGGAGCGGCATCGCCTGCACACGATCGTGGACCGACCTGCTTGACATCTGGTGGCGTCAGCCGGCGGCGACCTGTCGTTGCTGGTGATCGAGGACGGCCACTGGGCCGACGTGCCTACGCTGCTCCTGCTGCGCCACCTCGCGCAGGCCGCCATGGAGCGCACGGGTGCTGCTGTTCGCAACCTTCCGCGACACGGAGGCGGAGGTGCCCGACTGGCTCTCGCGCAGACGCTGGCCGACCTCCCGGCGCTCCGACGATGTCGTGCGCCTGCGGCTTGAGGGCCTCTCGGGCGAGGAGGTCGGCGAGTTGGTGCAGCGGGATTTCGAAGGACATCGTGGTGGGTTCGAGGACGCTGTACGGGCTCGCGTCGCTCGACTGGGGGAGCTCAGTTGGCCTGAAATGCGTTCCTGGTCTGCGAACTGTGGCGGGCGCTCGTAGAGACAAACGCCTTTCGAGATCTTCTGGACGGGCAAGCTGCTGCGTGGAGCGTGGTTCGCCGACTGGGTGTCGAGACTCCCAGAGAGCGTGCGCGAGGTCGTCAGCCAGCCGGCTGGGTACGGCTCACACAGTGCCACGATCCAGCTGCTCGAGCTCGCCGCCACCGCAGGGGCGGAGTTCGAGCCCGGCGGTGGGTCGGTCGAGGCTCGGGGTTGGGCGAGCGCGATCTTATCTATGCGGTAGGGCGAGGCGAACCGCAGCGGAATCATCGTTCGAGCTGCCCGGACGCCAGCTCGCCTACAGGTTCACGCACGAGCTCGTGCGCCGTGCCATTTACGACCGCCCGTCGGGTGTCCGCAGGGCGGAGCTTCACCTGCGCGTCGGCGAGGCGCTCCGAGGCAGCAGGCGGCCATATCCCGTCCCGGGCGATCGCGGACCTCGCCCACCACTTCACCGCGGCGGCCCCCTCTCGATGGAGTGGACAGAGCGATCGACTACAACGTCCGGGCCGCGCGGGTCGCCGCCTCGGCGGCGCTCGCATTCGAGGAGGCAGCCGAGATGCTGGCCACCGCGCTGGAGCTGGGGATCGAGGACGCTTCCCGCCGCGCCGAGGTGCTGCTCGAGCTGGGCATGGTAAGGCACAAGGCCGGCATAAGCCTCGAGGCCCGTATGCGCTAACCGCCTGCCGCACAGATCGGTCGCGAGCTCGAGGACCACC
The DNA here is from genome assembly GCA_963773395.1 of uncultured Solirubrobacterales bacterium. Taxonomy (GTDB): domain Bacteria; phylum Actinomycetota; class Thermoleophilia; order Solirubrobacterales; family Solirubrobacteraceae; genus Palsa-513. The sequence continues at coordinate 1,004,844 of CAVZAY010000002.1, forward strand.
ACCTGCTGGCACGCGCTGCGATCGGATACGAGGAGGCCCCTCTGGCGACCAGCAGAGGAGCGGGGCGCGGTCGAGCTGCTCGAGGAAGCGACGATCGGCACTAGGAAACGAGCAAAAAGTCCGAACTAGGAGTCGGGCCTGCTTGCGGCACTGGCGCGGGCACTCCAAAGGCAAGGTCATCAGGAGCGCGCCGCTATCGTGCGCGCAAGCGCGATCGAGCTCGCCAGGAGCCTTGGCGATCGCGTCGGGTTGGCGACCACGCTCGTGCGCTCCTACTGGTCGCGCGGAGCGACTCCTACCGAGGAGATCATCGAGATGCTGGCCGAGGCAAAGGTGCTCGGGGAGGAGCTCGGCGACACCGAGCTTCAAGCGGAGGCGGTGATGTCCTGGCTGTGTCTCCTCCCTTCGTGGCTGTTGCAGACATTCCCCGTGCGCGCGCCGAAGTCGCGGCATTGCCCGAGAGATCGCAGAGATCACGCGGGCAGCCCTTCTACCTGCACGTGGCCCAGCACACGGGGGAGCTATCGCTCTCGGGGACGGGCATCGGAGGGCGGCCGAGCACATGGCCGTAGCGGTCCGAGCTAGGAGGGGCCGTGCTGCTGACCGGGCGGGACGCGTCGGGCACCCACTGCATCCAGATGTTCAGTCTGCGGCGCGAGCAAGGCCGGCTCTGCTGAACTCGCCTCGGTGATCAGGCCTGGGGGCTCCGGCAAGCGCGCGCACGGTGCCCGTGGCGCCCCGGGCTCGCGGCCCTGCTTGTGGAGCTCGGCATGCGGACGTCCGAGGCCAAGACGCGAACTCGGCGCGCCTCGTGAGTGAAGGCCTCGATGCGTTCCGCGCGTCCCTCTGGCTGGCCTCGCTCACTTACATCACCGACGCGTGCGCCACGCCTCGGGTGACGAGGCGATTGCCGCGCTGGGTCTACCCCGAGCTCGCGCCGCTAACGGGGACGAACGTGATGATCGGACACCTGCGTCGCCTACTACGGCTTCGGCCGATCGGTACCTCGGAATGCTGGACCGCGACGCTCGGGGAGTGGGAGCACGCCGAACAGCATTTCGAGCGCGCGCTCGAGGCGAACGCTGGCGATGGACGCGAACACCTGGCTGGCGCACACCAATTACCAGTACGCGCGGATGCTGCTCGCGCGCGGCGGTGAACACCGGCGCCGGGCTCGGGCCGCTCCTGGGCGTGGCGGGCCAGCTGGCGTGCATCAATCGGCATGCCCGTCGCTTCGCAAGCGGATCGCCCTGCGCTCGGCGCGCCGGACGTCTCCGGCCCGGTCTGCCCGACGGCCCTCTCGGGCACGAGAGGTGTGAGATCTTGCGCCTGGATCGCCCGCGGCCTCAGCAACCGCGAAATCGGGGCCTACGCTGTTCATTAGTGAGCACACCGCCGCCAACCACGTGCGGAGCATCCTTGCGCAAGACAGACTGCGCCAACCGCACTGAGGCGGCGTCCTACGCGCACCGTCACTCCCTTGTTGACGCTGAGTTGCGGGAAAGAATCGCGCGATGCCTCTGTTCGTGATCGAGCGCACGTTCGCCGAGCAGCTCCAGCTGAGCGACAAAGACCTCAAGCTGATCGAGGAGGTCAACGCCGACGAGGGCGTGCGCTGGCTGTTCTCGTTCCTAAGCGCCGACCGCAGGCGCACATACTGCCTGTACGAGGCGCCGTCAGCCGCCGCGATCATGTCCTGCCGCCAAGCGCGCCAACATTCCGGCCGACGAGATTGTCGAGGTCGAGCAGGAGACACTCGGAGTCCCCGGCCGCCTTCACGAGTGGGCTGCATCGCGGTAGCACGCGGCTGGACGTGTAGCTCGCCAATCTCTGCGGGTTTGAGCCCGCGTGATCCCGCGTCGCGACGTCGTCCTCAGTAGCTCTGTCCGTCAAATAGAAAGCTTGATGCGGGCGGAGGGACTTGAACCCCCAAGGGCTTCGCTGACCGGCTCCTAAGGCCGGCGTGTCTACCAATTCCACCACGCCCGCGCGTACTTCGGCACGGCTGAATACGACGATCTCAGCAACGCCTGCCCGGGTGCCCAAATTGGTAAAGGGAGCGGTCTCAAGAACCGCCGCTGGAAGCAGCTCGGCGTTCGAGTCCCCCCCCGGGTACTTGTCGGCTCGCGACGTCGGGGGGCTTCAGCCGGCCGAGCGTACGCGTCAGCTCGCGCGTATGGCTCCCGAAATCCCCGAGCAGCGCCCGCACCTGCTCGAGTGCGGCGCGCAGCGGCGGATCCCCCACCTCGACCGGGAGCATTGAGTCTTGGAGCGTGGCGAGCTCGGCGTCAGCGCCGGCGACCGCGGCTGCAGCCCTGCCGATGATCCCTTTGGCATCGTGCTGGCGCACCTGGACCCGCGGCGCCGTGAGAGCGCTCGTCGGTAACCCGTACCGCGCGGCGAACTCGGAACTCGCTCGTTGCGCCAGCCCGTAGGCGGTCTGGAGGGGTCGGAACAGGCGCTCCTTAAACCCATCGGCCGCCGCTGTGTCGAGCTGCTCGTACGCCTCTCCGAGGTTGGCGAGCGCAACACCGATCTGCTCGGTAGCCGCGCCGAGCGAGTCAAGCAACTGGCGGCGCCCCTGGGCGTTGGTGTAGGCCACCCAACCAGCATAGACACGGGCCGGCCGGCGCCGCGCCGGCCTCCACCATGGGTCAAGCAACGATCTCGAGCAGCGGCACGGCCAGCTGCGGCGGCGCCGCGAGGATCCCGCCAGGCAGCCCCGGGCGATCGGCCAGCTCGTGCACCTCGAGGCCCGCGCACTGGCAGAGCAGCGCGCCCGCTGCCGTGTCCCACACCTTGACGGTTCGCTCGAAGAACGCGTCCAGGCGCCCGACCGCGGTCCACGAGAGGTCAAGCGCGGCGGCACCGCAGCGACGAATGTCGCGGACACTCGCGATCAGTCGCGTCAGCGCGTTGGCCTGAGCGCTTCGCACGGCGGCGTCGTAGGCAAAGCCGGTCCCGACCAGCGCCTGCGCAAGCGTCTGCGCGCGCGGTCTCGAGGGGACCGGCGGCGCGCCGTTGTGTAGCAGCGGCTCGCCGCGCAGGGCGGTGAACGTCTCCTCGCGCAGCGGGTCGTGCACAACGCCGACAAGTGTCCCGGCCTCGTCCTGCACGGCGACTGATACACACCAGAGCGGAATGCCGAAGAGGAAGTTGATCGTCCCGTCGAGCGGATCGACGACCCAGCGCAGACCGTTCGAACCCGCAACGTTCGCGCCCTCCTCCTCGGCGAGAAAGCCGTCGTCGGGGCGGCGCGAGCCGATCAGCTCGCGGATCGCGTTCTGCGCGGCGACGTCTGCCTCGGACACGAGGTCGGTCGGCGATGACTTCGACTCGATGCCGCGGATGCCGCCCGCTTCGAAGCGTTCGCGTAGCAGCGCGCCGGCGTTTCGCGCCGCCTGCTCGGCCAGCGCGAGGAGCTCATCGCGATCCTGGCTCATGCTGCTCGCCGCACCCACGGGCCCGGGCGATGCCCGCTCACGAGAGGTCGTCGATCGTGCGGCCCGGCCACTGTCCGCAGGTTATCTGTCGGCGAGCCGGGATCGGGCGCGACCTATACTGGCTGCGCTTGCCCGCGAGTGACACATCGCTCACGATATCGGAGGACGGGGCGCTCGGCTTCGGACTGGCGGTCAGGCTGTGGGCGTGCCGGGGTCCCGGTCGTGATCGGATCGCGCGACAACGAGCGTGCCCAGCAGGCGGGCGGCGCGAGCTCCGCGTAGCGCGTGCCGGACGGCCGAGTTCAGCGGTCTGCAGAACGCGCCGACGCCGCGCGCGGTCGTCGAGATCGTGATCCTGTGCGTGCCGTTCCGCTCTCAGTCGGAGACCATGACCAACCTCAAGGGAAGCGCTCGAACCCCACTGGCAGTTGCTGATCGATGCGACTGCGCCCCTGGCGGCCGCGATCAGCGGCAAGGCGACGCGAACGCTCGGCGTCTGGCAGGGCTCGGCAGCGCAGCAGGCCCAGGAGATGGCTCCCGAGGGGGTGCGGGTGGTGGTCGGCCTTCCACACGGGTCAGCGCCGCGCTGCTGACCGACCTCGACCACAACCCTCGACGAGGACGTGCTCGTGGTGCGGCGACCGCCGAGCGGACAAGGCAGAAGGCGACCGCGCTTGTCGAGCAAGATCGAGGGGCTGCGGGCGGTCGACTGCGGGCGCGCTCGAGATGGCGCGAATCGTCGAGCAGCGATGCCGCTGCTGATCTCGATCAACGTCCGCAACAAGGTGCGCGCGGGGATCCAAGACACCGGGCCTGCGCGATGAGCGACGGCCGTGTCGTGATGCTCGCCGGGGGGGACCGGCGGCGCGAAGCTAGCGCGCGGCATGCTCCGACGTCGCTCGAGGACGAGCAGCTGACCGTGATCGCCAACACCGCTCGACGACATCGAGCTGTACGGCGCTTATGTGTTGCCCGACCCCGATCTGGTGACGTTCTGGCTCGCAGACCGGATCGACGAGCGCGGCTGGGGGTTGCGTCGAGGACACGTTCCAGTGTGATGGACGGGCTCCGCGAGCTCGGGGTCGAAGTTTGGTTTCAGCCTCGGCGATCGCGACCTCGCGTATCGGGATCCGAGCTGCGCACGGCTGCTCGACAGGAAGGCGGAGCGGCTGACCGACGCCCAGGCGGAGATCGTCAGTGTGCGCTCGGCGTCAAAGGCACGCGTGTTGCCGATGAAGCGATAAGTCGGTGCGCACACGCGTGCTGTCAGCTAACGGTCGCTTGGGTCGGCCGTTACAGGAGTTCTTGATCAAGCGGCAAACCAGGGCGGCGAGGTACAGGACCTTGAGTTTCGCGGCCGTCGCGCGGCGGCGGTGACCCCCATGCTTGAGGGAATCGGTGCCCTATCGCCTCGTGCAATCATCATCGGACCTTCCAACCCGGTGATCTCGATCGGTCCGATCCTGGCGCTCGACGGCGTCAAGCCGGACGCGATCCCCGTGATGCCGCAGCACCGGTCGTTTGCGGTCAGCCCGCTGGTCGAGGGCAACGTTGTCAAAGGCCCGACCGCTGCGTCTCATGCGTTGGACCGGGCAGGCCTGCTGTCTCGGCGACGGAATCGTTCGCCGGCTACGGCGGTACTGCTCGACGGGCTGGTCGCCGATCAGCCCGCGGGCGGGCTGCCCGTGCTGCGAAACCCCGACGTGCTGATGGCCGGCGCCGAAGGCCGCGGCGGGCGCTCGCCGCGCGGACGCTCGAATTCACGCTCGGACTGAGATAACTAGCGTTCGCTAGATGGCCGAACCAAACCCCCTCGCGATCCTGCCGATCAATAGCTTCGAGGAAGCCCCGAAAAGCAGCGCCTCGGCGAGGCGCTCGATCGGACCACGCGCCCCGAGGGGTACTTGCCGAGGCGATGTTCACCGACGTGCTGGATCGCGCTGCGCCGCTGCTACGCTGTGCTTCGACGTGGTGCTGGTCGTGACCAGCGATCACGTGCGTCGCAGCGGATCGCCGCCGTGCTACGGCGCGATGGTGCTTGAGGATCAGCAGTCAGGGCCACAACGAGACAGGCGGCGGGCCACGGCGTCGACCGTCGCGCTCCGAGCTCGGCGCCGAGCGAGTCCTGCTGGTCCCGGGCGACTGCCCCGCTGCTTGACGCCGCCGAACTGGACGAGCTGATCGACAGCCTTATCCGCCAGAGCGTCTGGCCGTGATCGTTCCCTATCGCCACGGCTCAGGCACCAACGCGCTGCTGCTCGCGCCCGCCTGACGCGATGGCGCCGTCGTTCGGGCCCGGAAGCCGTCAAGCGTCATTGCGAGCGCGCTGCGGGGGCGCCCGCCGCGTGTGAGATGGTCGGTGGGCGAGCCTGCTGCTCGACGTCGATACGCCCGATGACCTCGCGAGGCTCTTAGTTCAGGCTGACGGCCTCGCGCCGCGCACACGCGCGGCCTGCGAGCGCATCGCAAGCTGAAAGAAGGGCTGAGCGCCCGGGCGGTCCGCGGCTTGCCGGAGATCGCGCAGGGCGACGACCTGGCGGCGCTGATGGTGAAGCGGCGACGGGCCCGAACCGACGGCGAGATCTCGTCATCGCCGAGAAGGTTGTCTCCAAGGCAAGGGGCGGATCCGCAAGCTCCGCTTGGTCGCGCCGTACTCGCAGGCGCGCAGCTGGCGGCGCAGCTCGGTAAAGACGCGCGCCACGTCCAGGCGATCCTGGATAGTCAAGCGAGGTGCGGCGGGCGGAACACGGAGTACTGATCGTCGCACACATCACGGCTTCGTCTGCGCGAACGCGGGAATCGACACCTCGAACGCGCCGCGCGACGGGCTGCTCGTGCTGCTGCCGCGCGATCCGGATCGCTCGGCGCGCGAGCTCGCGCGCGCGCTTCCGGGCGCTCTGCGGTCACTCCCCCGCAGTCGTGGTGAGCGACAGCTCGGCCGACCCTGGCGACTGGGCCAGCTCGACACGGCGATCGGCTGCGCCGGCTCGCGCCGCTCGATGACTGGCGCGGGCGAACCGACCGTCGCGAACGGGAGCTGCATGCGACGGTGATCGCCGTCGCGGACGCGGTCGCCGCCACTGCCGAGCTCGCCCGCACGAAGGACACGGGCGAGCCGGTCGTCGTGGTCAGCGGCCTCGGCGGGCACGTGACCGAGGAGGACGGCCAGGCGCGAACGCACTGGTTCGAGCGCGCGCTGACGATCTTTCATCTGACATGCGTCCGGCCGGCACCGTGCGTGCGAGTTGATCGCTGTGTGGCGCACAGCGATCCTGGATCAGCCCGAGGACGTTGCCATCGAGGTCGGTCACGCTGGCCACCAGGCGGCCGCCGCCAACGTCGCGCGGTGGATCCTTGACCGTGGCGCCGGCAGCCGTCACCTCGGCGAGCTTCGCCTCGATGTCGGACACGTGCCAGTAGGCGACGGGTGAGGTCATGCCCTGGGGCCGCCGCCCGGCACGAGGCCAATATGCTGGCCCTCGGCGTCGAAGCCCACGTAGTAGGGCGAGTCGGCTTGCGGCGCCACGCCGAGGAGCGCCGTGTAGAGAGCCTTGGCCGCGTCGACGTCTGACACGGGGTGCAGCACAGTCTTGATTCTCTGGGTGGAAGAGCCTGTCATTGTCGCTCCCTTTGCGGTGGTCGGTTACCGAGAGCACCGTAGCGGCGAGCATGCGGGCCGTTCTCGATTCCTGATCGATTCGAGTCACGCCTATCCTGCAGCGATGGCTCGCATCCACGTGCTGAGCGACGACCTGCTCTTCTCCTCACGCCTGCAGGCAGCGCTCGCGCAGGCGGGCCACGAGGTCAGCGTCGGGCTCGCGGTTCCTGACGGTGCCGAGGGGGTCGTTGCGGATCTCACGCACGAACCGAAGAAGCGCCTCGCAACGCTTGACGGCAACACGCCAACTCTCGCCTTCTACTCCCACGTGGAGAGCGAGGTCCGCAAGCAGGCGATCGCGGCCGGGGTCAAGCTCGTGGTGCCACGCTCGCGCATGGCGCGCGAGCCCGGCGCGCTCGTCGAGCGGCTACTCGCTACTGGGCGTTGATGCGACGCTGCTGCTCGCGCACGGTGTACGGCCGGCCCCACATCGGCTCGACCGGCGCGCGCCCCTCGCGTACCTCGCGTACGACGAGTCGCCCGTGATGCCATGTCGTCGAGCAGTGTCAGCCCCGAGCGCACGGCCGGCACCGCCGCGGCGTGGCCAAAACGGTGAGCGACGAGAATCCGCCAATTCGACTCGCTTTGCGAGTAGGGCTGGGCGTTGCAGACGACGGCGCGACAGCGGCGTCGACGTAGCGCTCGATGTCATCGATCCGCAGGTCGAGCTCGAGATCAGTCCAGTCGGGCGGCAGCGAGTCGACGATCTCCTGGAAGGCGTCCGTGAGTCCCATCCGGCCTAAGCCTAGCGGGCACACCTACCGCGAGTTCGCCCGCGTCTACGACGCGGTGATGGACGATCCGCGGCCGAAGGTCGCGAGGGTGATGGCGCTCGTCGAGCGCCATCACCCTCGCGCCGCTTCCGTGCTCGAGCTCGGGTGCGGGACCGGGACGATCCTCGCCGGACTGGGGTCATTCGAGTCCCTTGCCGGCATCGACCGCTCGCCGGAGATGCTGGCGATTGCGCGCGAGAAGGTCCCGCATGCGCGTCTGGTGGAGGGGGACATCTCGGACTTCGACCTTGGCGAGCGCTTCGACGTCGTGATCTGCGTCTTCGACACGCTCAACCACCTGCCACGCTTCGAGCTTTGGGAGGCCCTCTTCGCGTGCACCCGCGCGCACCTGCGCGCCGGCGGCCTGTTCATCTTCGACATCAACACCGTGATGAAGCTCCACGGCCTCGCCGCCTATCCGCCGTTCTTCCTCGAGGCCGGCACGGTGACCGTTGCGATGAACGTCGACCCGCCCGACGACGATGGGCTGTCGCAGTGGAACATCTGGCTGATCGAACGCCACCGCGATGGCTCGCTGAGCGGGCTCCACGAGCCCGTCTGGGAGCTCAGCGTCGAGCTGGAAGAGATCGAGAATGGCCTCCAGACGGCCGGTTTCACGGTGCTCGAGACGCTCGATGAACGCGGTGAGCGCCCGAGCGGCGAGTCCGAGCGCGTTCATTTCGCCGCTCGCCCGCGATAGCGGGGCGCGTTATCAGGAGCGCGTGCACAGGGCGTGTCGCTGACCGGCCCAACGCGCCCGCCGATTGCGCTCAAGCCCTGATGGCCGGGCCGATGCTCGTCTGTGGCGAGCATCGGCCCGACGCAACCTGGATGGTTCGGACAGCCGATCGCGCATGGCGTGCAGGCCCGGCCAGGCGATGCCCTGACCGCTCGTACGCCGTCCACACCGCCAGCCGCCGTTGGGACGCGACAGCCATCCACCCGCATGTTCCACCCGCTGCGCGGATGCAGACCGCAACGAGGTCACGATCGGTCTCCTCGCGGTCTCTGGACTGGTGATCCTCGGCGGAGCCAACGATCTCGTCGGTCCGACGTTCTGGGCCGGAAGCACGAGCGGCACCGGTGCCTCGACCCGATCCGCGACGTCATCGGTCTCGGGCTGATCCTGATCGGAATCGACTCTTCATGCGCCGCGAAATCGCCCGGCAGATCTACTTCCTGGTTGCCGTCCTCGGATACCTCGCGATCCTCGCCGATGCTGCGAGCGCCGCGCCGGCTGTGACGATCGTCTCACTCGTCCTGCAGACGTTCCCGATCGGCTTCCTCACGCGGCGCTCAGTCAGCTCGACGTTTCGCTGAAGCGGCGAAACCGTGCCGGCTTCAGCGTCGTCAAGCGCTAGAGCTGCGACGCGAAGGTGTAGATCACCATCGCGCTCACGACGAGAACGAAGACGCGCAGCGCCCAGAGGCCGAGCGTTGCGTTGTGCGCTAGGAGCGCACGGGGACAGGGTGTTCCTTGTCGGCGACCAGCTGGTCGCGCTCGAGGTAGGCGATGAGCTCTTCGTCGGTCATCAGATGAGGTGGACGGTCTGCAGGAATGAGTCGATGCCGTAGGCGGCGCCGCAGATCGAGACGAAGGCGACGATCGCGACCGCCACGCGGTTCAACAGCGCGCCGTTGCGCAGGCGGCCCATCAGCTCGCGGTCGTTCGCGAGCATGATCATGAAGACGAGCGTCACGGGGAGCAGGACCGTGGCGAGGACGTTCGCGTCGAGCGCGATCGAGAGCAGCGGGGCGCCGGGATCAGGATGACGCCGGCGGCGATCAGGGCGACTACGGCGGTCGCGGTGTAGAAGAGCGCGGCGCGGCGTGGCGAGTTGTTCAGCGAGCTGCGCACGCCGACCGCCTCCGCCGCGGCGTAGCCGGTCGAGGCCGAGATCGTGAGGACGGCGACGGCGCCCGCCTCGATCAGGCCGAGTGCGAAGACGGTCGCAACGCCGGGACCGGAAACCGCCCGCAGCGCGCCGGGAAGCCGGCGCCGGCGAGGCCCTGGATACTCGCGCCGCCATGGCCGACGAGCGCGGCGCCGGCGATCAGCGCGCCGCAGCCGAAGATCGCGGCGAGCGTCCCGCCGGTGATCGTGTCGATGCGGCCCTGGGTGAGGTCGCGCGGCGTCAGGCCCTTGTCGGCTGAGGCGCTCTGCTGGAAGAAGACCATCCAGGGCGTGACCGTCGCGCCGATCGTCGAGGCGACCAGCAGCAGCAGGGTGTTGAAGCTGCCGCCGGGAACGGCGAGAACGACCGATCGATTGCCCGACGGTGCCCCAGTGGGCTTGACCATGATCGCCGCGACGAGGAACAGGCCGTTGAAGATCGCGAGGCCGAGCGCGACCCGCTCCCAACGCCAGTAGCGCCCGCCCGAGAGCGTGAAGCACGACGAGCACGACGCCGAGCGCGGCGGCGACGGGGGCGCCGAGGTGGAAGTAGGCGAGGCCGATGCGGATCGCGACGAACTCGGCGACGAGCGTCACGAGGTTCGTGAACAGCAGGTCGATCGCGGCGAACCAGCCCCAGACGGGACCGAAGCGCTGGAGCACGAGCGCGCCGTAGCCGCGGTGCGTGACCGCGCCGACGCGCATGCACATCTCCTGGCAGACGATCGCCATCACGAAGGTGACGACGATGAACGGGAGGAAGAAGCCGAGGCCGTAGGTCGCGCCCGTCGTCGCGTAGGAGATCATGCTCGGGCCGTCGTTCTCGCCGAGCATCGCGAGGATGCCGGGACCCACCAGGAGCCAGAGCAGGTACCAGCGGCGGTTGTGCTCGCGCGCGCGGTACACACGAGAGCGGTCGCGCGAGCGCGCCGCGTCCTCCGGCGTGAGCGGCCGGGGAGCGCTATCGCGTCGGCCGGGGCCGAGCCGGAGCGCTCCGGCGTCGGCCGGCGGCTTCACGGCGCCTCCAGGTCGAGCTCGACTCGCATCGCGCGCGCGAGCTCACCGCCGATCGTCTGGTCGCGCTCGCCGCCAAGCGCAGGAAGAGCGGGCCGCCGAACGGCTGGCGAGAGAGGACCTCGAAGCGATCACCAGGCGCGATGCCGCATTCCGCGAGGTAGCGCAGCATCCCCGGGTCCGAGTCCGAAACGCGCACGAACGTGCCGGCGTCGCCCGGCTCGAGCGATTCGATGGCGTGCGTCGTACGTTCGTCGAGCTCGAGCTCGGCGCTCGGGATCGGGTCGCCGTGCGGATCGATCGTCGGGTTGCCGAGCTTCGCCGCGATCAGCGCCTCGAGCTCCTCGGAGAGGACGTGCTCGAGCACCTCGGCCTCATCGTGGACACGGTCCCAGGACATCTCGAGCGACTGGGTGAGGAGAGCTCGAGCAGTCGGTGGTGGCGGACGATCTCGAGCGCGAGGCGGCGCCCCTCCGGCGTGAGGCGCACGCCGCGGTAGGGCAGGTGCGTGATCAGCCCGAGCTCGTCGAGCTTGCGCAGCATCGCCGAGACCGAGCCGGCGGTGATGCCGAGGCGTTCGGCGAGCGCGGTCGTGCTGACCGGTTGCGCGGTGCGGCCCTCGAGCGTGAAGATCGCCTTGGCGTAGTCCTCGACCGCAGCGGTACGCATCGAATCTCTGGTGGCCACCGCGACATAAGTTATGGTGTGCCAAACTTTTTGTCAAGGCAGTATCGTGAATGCGTGGCGAGCACCGTCGAGATGAATGCGGCGGACTACCGGGCGGCAACCGAGGCGGCCGGCTGGGTCGATCACTCCGATCGCGGCAAGCTCGCGCTGAGCGGCGATGAAGCGGTCGCGTTCCTCGATTCGCTGCTCTCGCAGGACATCGCCGCGATCGGTGTCGGCGGCGGCGCCGACGCCACGCTGCTCGACCCCAAGGGCCACATGCTCGCCGAGGTCCGCGTCCTGCGAACCGAGCAGGAGTTGCTGCTCGACTGCGAGCGCGTCGCGTTGCAGGCGCTGTTCGACGCGCTGCGCAACGGCTCGCTCGGGTGGCAGGTGGACCTGCACAAGCGCACGCTCGAATGCGGGCTGATCTCGGTGGTTGGTCCGCACGCCGCGGGCGCACCGCAGGGGGAGCACGCGCACGCGCTGATCGGCGCAGTGCGCCACATACGCACCCGGCTCGGCGTCGACCTGCTCTGCGAAACGAGTGAGCTGGGGCGCGTCAAGGCCGGCCTCGAGGCGGTCGCGATCGGCGAGGACGCGTACGAGTGCGTGCGCATCGAGGCCGGGATTCCGCGCTACGGCGTTGAGCTCGACGCCTTGACGATGCCCCAGGAAGCGGGCCTGCACGAGCGGGCGGTCTCGTTCACCAAGGGTTGCTACGTCGGTCAGGAGACCGTCGCGCGCCTGTACTGGAAGGGCAAGCCGAACCGCCACCTGCGCCAGCTGCGCTTCAGCGAGCCGGTGGCGGCCGGCGCGGAGCTGCTCCTGGGCGAGCGCGACGTCGGGCGACTCGCAAGCAGCGCCGTCTCCCCCAGGCTCGGGCCGATCGGATTGGCGATCGTGCGCCGCGAGGCCGAGGTCGGCGCGCAGCTGCGCGTCGACGGCAGCGCTGCGACGGCCACGGTCGGCGAGCTACCGTAAAGTTCAGCCCTGCTATGAATCGGGCGGGCGACTGATGGCCGGCGAAGTCCACATCCCCTGGTACGCGAACGGCTTCCGTGGCGATGCGCTTCAAGCCGAGCTGATCGCGTGTCCGCGCTCGCGACGCAGTACGGCGCACCGGCTACCGCGTCTACCGCAGCCGCGACGACCGCTACAAGCTGCTCCAGATCCTCGCGTTCGACGATCACGCGATTTCGAGCGCTACTGGTACGGGCCGGAGCTGATCGAAATGCGCGCACTGCAACGGCTGGTACCAGATTCCGCTGCTCTACACCTGGCATGACCTCGTGGCGCAGGGCGATCGGCCGGCGCGCAACGGCGCTCACGCGGAGCCCGTCGAGACCTGAGCGCCGCGATGCGCCGGTTCGGGCTGGTTCTCGTCGCCTCGCTGTCGCGCTCACGGCAGTCGCGAGCACGAGCGCGCTCGCGAGCGGCGACACGGGACAACCGGCAACGGCGCGACGGTTCCAGCGGCACCGACCGGCCTAGCGGTCCGACGGGCGTCAAGCCGCACGCGTTGCCTGTCCCGCCGGTGTGGCAGCGCTGCCGGCAAAGGCCGAATGGGTCTGGAGCGACTACGGCAAGCCGAGCACGAGCGCCGCCAAGGTCAGCTACTCGCAGAGCGGCGGTAACGGCACCTGGTCACGTGGCGCTGCGCAGGGCACGATCTGCAGCGAGAGCCAGGGTGGCGGCGAGCCGAAGCGCAGCATCGTGATGAAGGTGTCAGGGCCCTCGAAGCTGTCGCCGGGGATCAGGCGCTCCCGGCTCCTCGGGATCGGCATCACGCTCGGCGTGAGCGTGACCCGAGCGGTGATCCGAGCGGCTGCCCGGTCGGCTCGACCGGCACAGTGACGCTCTTCGCCAGCTACTACGAAACGCACGTCAACAAGGCGAGCATGCGCTTTGCGGGCGCCTGCTCGAGCTGGGACGAGAGTTCGCCGGTCCGGGCCTGCACGTCCTGATCTCGAACAACGGCGCGATGATCCGGCCCGGCTGAGGCGGGCTATGCCCGAGCGGCGCCATCGTCAGGCCGGCGTCGCGCAACTGCTCCCAGTAATGCTCGGCGGGCTCGCGCTGGCCGCTCCAGACGATCGCGAGTCCCGCGTTGTGGATCTCGTTGGCGAGCGCGTCGCCGCGCTCGAGGCTGACGCCGGGATCACGCGCGCAGCGTCGCAGCGACGTGGTCGAACGTGTGGATTCGTCGTTGCGCACGATCACCTTCCAGGGGCGCCGTGCCCGAGCCGGGTCCCGCGCTGCGCGGCCGCTCGAGGGTCTGCGGGCTCCATCCGTGCCTCGCCCAGTCGCGCGCGAAACCGTAGTAGTGGTGCTCGAACACTCCGCCCTGCTTGTGGCGTCGGCCTCCGCGCCGCAATGGGCGTGATGCGGCTGCGAGCTGGCTCGTGAACGCTTCGCGGTCGAGCTCGGGCGCGCGCGGCCCAATGATCGAGCGCCGCCTCGAGGCGATCGAGCGACGAGCCCGGATCCGGCACCCGCCGAAATGCGTCAGCGCCAGGCGCTCGGCGCCCAGGCCCTGACAGTCGCGACCGACCCGTGCCAGGCAGCGATGTCGACGGGCGGCGGCGTCGGCGCGAGGACGTAATGAGCGGCTCGATCCCGCACGCCGGCGACATCCCCGACGAAGGCGGTCGCAGGGCTGATGCCAGGTGGCAGACGTGGTGCGAGGCGTGCCAGGCGTGTAGGCGACAGCGAGCTCGCCGAGGCGCTCGCCGCCCGACAGCGCATGACACGCTGGTGCGGTACCGGCAGGACCTCGCCCCAGAGGCGGCCATGTCATCGCCGTAGAGCCTGCGCGCGCTTGCGAGCAGGCGCTCGGGCTCGATCATGTGCGGCGCCGCGCTGGTGAACCCAACACCTCGACCTGCGGCCACAGGCGGCAGAGCGAGCCGGTCGCCCCGGCGTGGTCCAGGTGGATGTGGGTAAGGACGATCGCGCGCGGCGCTCGCCGCCGAGGCCCTCGAGCAGCGTCGGGATCCGCGACGCGGGTCCCGGGTCGTTCAGGACGTCGCCAACGACCACGCGCAGATCACGCGCGGGCGACCGAGCTGCAGCACATCGAGTGGCGGATCTCGGGACGGCTCATCGCCCAGTGAAAACTACAATCGCCCACGATGAGCAACAAGCGCGCGGCCCACGGCGCCGCCGAGCTGGCAGCGCACCTGCGCTCGCGCGAGCTGAGCGTCGCGCCGGCCGTGATCGACCTGCTCGAGGAAGAGGGCGACGCGGCGCGCGAGCTGCTCGCCGCGCTGTCGCCGCGCGCGCTCGGCGGTGAGCCCGAGGGACACATCATCGGCGTCACCGGCGCCCCCGGCGTCGGCAATCGAGCCTGCTCGGCGTGCTCGTCGAACATTGGCGCAGCAGCGAGCGCAGCGTCGCCGTGCTCGCCGTGGACCCGTCCTCGAAGCGCACCGGCGGCGCGCTGCTCGGCGATCGGATCCGCATCGCGGGCAGGGCCGCGGGCGGCCACGAACGCTTCATCCGCTCGATGGCCGCGGCCGAGCGGGTCGGCGGGCTCGCGCCGGCGACGCGCGCGGCGGCGCAGGCGCTCGCCGTCGCGTTCGACGTCGTCGTCATCGAGACGGTGGGCGTCGGACAGTCCGAGACCGAGGTCGCCGAGCTCGCCGACACGGTCGCGGTCGTGATCCAGCCGGGCGCCGGGGATTCGCTCCAGTTCCTGAAGTCGGGGCTGATGGAGGTACCGGACGTCCTCGTCGTGACGAAGTCCGACGTCGGCGAGCCCGCCGTCGCGACGCTGCGCGACGCGCAGGCCGCGCTGCGCCTGGAGGGCTCCGACGAGAGGCCGGCGCCGCCCGTGAGCGCGCTCGCGCCGCCCGCCGGGATCGAGCCGCTGGCGAGCGCGCTCGCTGAGCACCGCGCCGGCATCGACCTAACCGCGCGCCGCCTTCGCAACCGTCGCGCCGGCGCCCTGCCGACTCTCGCCGAGTACGGCAATCACGGCTTGAGCGCGGTCGGGGGCAGGCGCGCCGCGGAACGGCTGCTCGTCGCCGAAGAAGAAGACCTCGACACGATGACGCTCCTGGACTCGCTCGCCAGACACGCGGGACTTGACAAACGATAGGCTTGCGATATATCGTGATGCTCGTAAGTTAGTACGACATATAGGAGCGTCAAAATGACTTGTTACAGCTATTCGGAGGCGGGGCGTAGTGGATACACGATCTTCCCGCGAACGCATCGGCACAAGGCGGTGCATGCCGCATGGATACGCGGCGGCGGCGATCCGCACCACCACGGCGGCCCGTGGGGTGACCCGCCGTTCGGCTTCGGCGGTCCGCGCGGCGGCTTCCGCGGCCGGCACGGCAAGGCGCGGCGCGGCGACATCCGCACGGCGATCCTGCTGCTGCTGGCGGAGGAGCCGCGCAACGGCTACTCGATCATGCAGGAGATCGAGGAGCGCGCGGACGGCGTCTGGCGCCCGAGCCCCGGCTCCGTCTACCCCGCGCTCGCCCAGCTCGAGGACGAGGGGCTGATCCGCTCGCCGAGCGCGAGGGCGCAAGCTGTTCGAGATCACCGACGCCGGCGCGCGAGCGCCTCGCGGCGCGCCCGGCGGACTGCGCCGGCGCCGTGGGATACCCTGCGGCGGCGTCTCGAGCGAGGTCCAGGACTCTTCGGGGTGATCCGCCAGGTGGCGCGCGCGCGCAGCTCGCCGCGGTCGGCGAGCGCGACGCAGGTTGCGGAGGCCAAGAAGGTGCTTGAGCGAAGCGCGGCGGAGCCCTCTACAGGATCCTCGCCGAGGGTGACGGTGATGACATACGGCAAGTGAGACGGCCGAAACGGCCGGCACGCCCGCCGCTGTCGCTCGGCGCCCGCTCCACCGCGCCGCGACGTCGTGCGTCCGCGGGCTCGCAAAGCGCTACGGCGAGATCGAGGCCGTCCGCGGCATCGACTTCGAGGTCGCGCCGGGCGAGATCTTCGGCTTCCTCGGCCCCAACGGGGCCGGCAAGTCGACGACGATCAAGATGCTCTGCACGCTCGTCGAGGCCGACCGGCGGCGCGGCCAGCGTCGCCGGCCACGACGTCGTGCGCGAGCGCGACGACGTGCGGCGCAACATCGGCCTCGTCTTCCAGGACACGACGCTCGACGGCTACCTGACCGCCGAGCAGAACATGCGCCTGCACGCCGAGCTCTACGGCGTGCCGCGCGAGCGGTCGCGCCCGCGGATGCGCCAGGTGATGGAGATGGTCGGCCTGTGGGAGCGGCGCGACGGCCTCGTCAACACCTTCTCCGGCGGGATGAAGCGGCGGCTGGAGATCGCCCGCGGGCTGATGCACTCCCCGCGCGTGCTGTTCCTCGACGAGCCGACGGTCGGCCTGGACCCGCAGACGCGCAGCTCGATCTGGAGCTACATCCGCGAGCTCAAGGACGCCGAGGAGATCACGATCTTCCTGACGACCCACTACATGGACGAGGCCGAGTACTGCGACCGGATCGCGATCATGGATCACGGCCAGATCGTCGTGCTCGACACGCCCGAGGCGCTGAAGGCGGAGGTCGGCAAGGACCGCGTGCAGATCCAGACCGACGACGACGACGCCGCGATCGCGGCGCTGCGCGAGCGCTTCGGGCTCGAGGCGCAGATCGCCGAGGGTGCAGTCACCTTCGGCGTGGCGCGGGCGAGCAGTTCGTGCCGCGCCTGTTCGCCGAGCTCGGCGTGCCGATCCGCTCGGTCAGCGTCTCGCGGCCCTCGCTCGACGACGTCTTCATGTCCTACACCGGCTCGACGATCCGCGACGCCGAGGAGCCCGGCCGTGACCGCCATGCGCGATGATGCGCGCGCGTGATGGAGGCAGGCGTGGCCGCCAGCACCGGGCCCGCCGAGCTCGCCGCGCCCGCGGGCGCGCCGCACGCGCCGGAGATCGCGCGCGTGCGCGTGCCGGCCGCAGCGCTTGCGCGGCGAGCTGCGCGCGATCAAGATCGTCTGGCAGCGGGAGATGATCCGCTTCAGCCAACGACCGGCTGCGGATCGTGACCTCGCTCGTGCAGCCGTTCCTGTTCCTGTTCGTGCTCGGCACCGGCCTCTCGCGGCTCGCGAGCGCGGGCACGCACGGCGTGAACCTGCGGACCTTCGTCTACCCGGGCGTGCTGTGCATGGCGGTCATGTTCACCGCCATGTTCTCGGCCGCGTCGATCGTCTGGGACCGGGAGTTCGGCTTCCTGCGCGAGATGATGGTCGCGCCGGTGCGGCGCAGCTCGCTCGTGCTCGGCAAGTGCTTCGGCGGCGCCACCGTCGCCGCCTTCCAAGGCGTGATCCTGATCGCCCTCGCCGGCCTCGTCGGCGTCCCCTACACGCCGGTCCTGCTGCTCGAGATGTTCGGCCTGGAGCTGCTGCTCGCGTTCTCGATCACGGCGTTCGGCGTGATGGCGGCCGCGCGCGTGCGCCAGATGCAGTCGTTCATGGCCCTGACGCAGATGATCATCATGCCGATGTTCTTCCTCTCCGGGCGCGCTGTTCCCCGTGTCCGGACTCCCGACCTGGCTTGCGATCCTCAACCGGATCGACCCGCTGACCTACGCCGTCGATCCGATGCGCCGCGCGGTCTTCGCCCACCTGCACATCAGCGACCTCGCGCGCCACGCGCTCGACCCCGGCGTCACGTGGTTCGGCTGGCACGTGCCGGGCCTGCTCGAGGCCGGCATGGTCGCGATCCTCGGGCTCGTGATGCTCGCGATCGCGATCTGGCAGTTCGCGCGCGTCGAGTAGCGTCGAGCCTCCGTCGAACTTCGTTCGACGGAACTCCTCCTTTGCTGGAGCGCGCGCGGGGTGGCAGAGCCCGTGTGTCATGCCACGGGTGCGCCCCCGGGTCTGCGCAGCAGCCGGCCCGCAAACAGCGCGCGTGAAGCCCAAGGAGGAACGTCGTCGAGCTCCGCTCGACGACGTTCCGACGTAACGCTTTCGCGCCGTTGTGAGACTAGTGAGGGTGCAACGCGCCACGGGGAACATGGGCTACACATTGCTCTCGTGCTGCTGCTGATCCTGTTCGCGGTGGTGGTCGGTGCCGGCACGGCGATCTCGCCGTGCGTCCTGCCCGTGCTGCCGGCGATGCTCTCCGCGAGCGGCGCGGGCGGCGCACGCCGCCCGCTCGGGATCGTGCTCGGCCTGACGACGACGTTCGCGATCACGATCATCGGCATCGCCAAGGTCGTCGATGGGGTCGGCTTCGGGTCGATCCGCTGCGCGACCTCGCGATCGTCGTGCTGGCCCTATTCGGGGTCGCGCTGCTGGTGCCGCAGGTCGGACAGCTCGCCGAGCGGCCGCTCGCGGCGCTTTCGCGGCTCGGACCGCGCACGCGCGGCGACGGGTTCTCCTCTGGGCTTCTGGTCGGCGGCGCGCTCGGCTTCGTCTACACGCCTTGCGCGGGCCCGATCCTGGCAGCTGTGATTTCGGTCGGCGCGGCGAGCGGGCGAGCGGTGGTGGTCGGCCTGGCCTACGCGCTCGGCACCGGGCTGATGCTGCTCGCGCTCGCGCTCGGTGGCCGGCGGATCCTCGACCGGCTGCGCCGCGCGGGCCGGGCGCTGGCGGTGCAGCGGGCGCTCGGTGTCGTCATGGTCGCTACCGCGATCGTGATCGCGACCATGCTCGACGTGAAGCTCGACGAGCTGATCGCCGAGCACATCCCGAACGTCAACATCACCGCGTGCGTCGACGACTCCTCGACGCGTCTCGAAGCGGCTCACGGGTCGCGTCGCACAAGCACGAAGTTCGCGCCGACGCACAGGCGACGTGCGCTCCCGGCGTCGCCGCGCCGGCGCTGCCCGAAGCGGCCCGGCGCCCACCTTCGTCGGCACCGAGGACTGGTTCAACACGCCGGGAGACCGCCCGCTGACGCTCGCAGGCCTGCGCGGGCACGTCGTGCTGATCGACTTCTGGACCTACACCTGCATCAACTGCATCCGCACGCTGCCCTATCTCGAGGCGTGGGATCGCAAGTACCACAGCAAGGGCCTGGTGATCTCGGCGTCGAGTCGCCGGAGTTCCCGTTCGAGCGCGACGCCGGCAACGTCGCGGACGCGATCTCTCAGTTCGGCATCCGCTATCCGGTCGTCCAGGACAACAACCTCGACACCTGGAACGCATGGGGCAACGAGGACTGGCCGGCCGATTACCTGATCGACGCGAACGGGCGACGTTCGCTACGCGACCCCGGCGAGGGCGACTACGGCGAGACCGAGAACGCGATCCGCGTGCTGCTAGCGCGGCCGGCGCAAAGAGGCCTCGGCGGCGGCGCGCAGCCCGAGCACGTAACGTGCCCTCGCAACAGGCGACTCCCGAGACCTACCTCGGCACGGCGCGCGCGCGGGCTGGGCGAGGAGCCGGACGGCGGCGACGCACACCTACGGCCCCCCACTGGCGCGCTGGCCCTGAGCGAGTTCGCCTACGGCGGCACCTGGACGATCGGTCCGCAGCAGGCGCTCGCCGGCACCGGTGCGCAGATCAACGCGAACGTCCAGGGAAAGCACGTCTACATCGTGCTCAGCCCGCCGGCGGGCGGCGTGGCTGGTCACGTCCAGGTGCTGATCAACGGCAAGGCCCCCACCGCAGCGGACGCCGGCAGTGACGTCCACCACGGCATCGTGACGGTGAACGAGCAGCGCCTCTACAACATCGTCTCCGAGCCGAAGGACGAGGACGAGACGATCACGCTGCGCGTCTCGCCGGGGACGAGCGCGTACTCGTTCACGTTTGGCTAGGGCTGCGGGGCCGGACGCGCGGGCGCGGTGATGGGCCGGTTTCGTGCGGCTGCGGGGCCGGACGCGCGGGCGCGGTGATGGGCCGGTTTCGTGCGGCTGCGGGGCCGGACGCGCGGGCGCGGCGATGTCGCGGGTTCGTGCGGCTGCGGGGCCGGGGACGCGCGATGGCGAGGCGATGTCCCGGGTTTCGTGCTGGTCCGGCCTCCTCGCTGGCTTCGCGTGCGCTGGGTGGTGGCTGATGGCGCGCGACGCAGGCGGCCGTCGCCTACTCGTCTAGCACTGAAATCAGGTCCAGGACGCCGTGACCGTCATCGAGCAAGCGTATAGCTGGCCCAGGCCGTCGTCTGCGACAAGACTTTGCCCCAGGCTCTGGCTGCTCGTCGCGCGTGGGAGCGGCGTGGTGCGCTGGTCGTCGCTCGCGCCTGCTTTCGCTGGAAGCAGTCACGCACGTCGAACGGTGACTATTGTGCTCGTGGCCTGTTGAACGCTGCGCGTGTCGCGTTGGCCGGTTACGCGCCGATCGGCATCCTGCCGAGCGCGCTGGGAAGCAGGTGCTGGCATCGGCCCTCCGCGTGAGTGATCTGTGGTGAGTGCCAATACTGCCGGTTCGTTGGTTGGTCGCCCGCGCTTGCGACGTCGTCTCGGGTTGCCGTCGCTGAGCGTCTTGGATGCTGGACGGGTAGCGTGCGTCCATGTCCTCGGACTGGTCGACCATCTCCTATGAGGAGTGGAGCGACACGTGCGACACGTTGCACGCGCATACCCAGATCCTCGGCAAGCTGGCCGTGGCGCTTGCGCCGCCCGAGCCGCAACTGCAGCACGCGGCCTGCGTCTGACGGCGCGCGGGTGGGAGACGTCGCCTGCTGCCCGCGGGGGACGGCTCGGGGGCGCTCGTCGTCGCACTTGATCTACGCAGCCACGAGGCGGTCGTGGAACACAGTGGCGGGCGCGCGCATCGCGTGGCGCTCGCCCCCGACCGGCCGGTCGGTGATGTGACCCGTGAGGTGCTCGAGGCGGTCCGCGACGTAGGGGGCGCCGTCGAGATCAATCCGACGCCGCAGGAGGTGCCATGGAGCGTGCCGCTTGACGAGGACTACGAGCACACGCGCTATGACCCTCGCCAGGTCGCTTCCTACTTTGCCGCTGCAACCCGCGCCGCGCTGATCCTCGCGGCGTTCCGAGCGCCGTATCGCGGGCGTTCGACGCCGGTCAACGCCTGGTGGGGCTCGTTCGACCTCGCGGTCAACCTCTTCTCTGGCTCGCCCGCCGATCCGCCGTCGGAGGACTTCATCATGCGCAACGCGATGGACGCACAGGAGGTCGCCGCCGGATGGTGGCCCGGTGACCCGCGATACGGCAAGGCGGCGCTCTACGCCTACGCGCACCCGGCGCCGGCAGCTTTCGCGAGCGCGACGCTCTCCCCGCCAGCCGCGCACTGGAACGCAGCGCTGGGTGAGTACATCCTCGACTGGGACGATGTGTGCCGCAGTCCCGACCCGCATCAGGCCGGGCTTGACTTTGCGCGCTCGGCCTTCCGTCATGCATGCACAGTGTGCGATTGGGATCCCGCGCTGTCTGCAAGCGCAGAGGGCAAGCCACCGCCCATCGCGTGAGCCGCACAGAGGCGTCCTGCGCGCGACGAGCGAGCCCTGGCCGGCGGTTTCTACTCGGGTTGGAACAGCGCGATCGTGTTCCCGTCGGGGTCTTTGAACCAGGCTGAGCGGCCGATCCCCGGAGTCGTCGCGATCGAGTCGATGGTCTTGAAGGTTGGGAAGTCGTATTCCTCGAATACGACGCCGCGCCCGCTCAGCTCCGCGACGTCGCCCGCCAGGTCGGAGCACCAGAAGCGGACCTGCGTGTGGTCTGCCGTGTTCGGGTTGCCGCGCCCGTAGACGAGCAGCGAGGTTCCTTCGCCGCATTCGAAGACGAGGTGGTTCTTGATCGTCTCCAGGGACAACGCGAGTCCCACCTTCTCCTCATAGAAGCTCCGGCTTGCCTCGAGATCGGTCGAACAGACGACCGCCGAGATCTTGTTCGCTGACAGCACCTGCGCCTCCTCGCCTTTCGGCATCCCGCCATCGAGATACTTGACATGCCAACTTATATATGCGGACATTTGGCATGTCAAGTAATTGCTCGTAAACTCGTTTCTGCGTATGGCCCCGAACGACGAAGACCACTGGATGCCGGCATGGCTCGCGCTCGTGCGCACATACACGCGGCTCTGGGATCAGCTGGAAGCCGGCCTCCGCCACGAGCACGGGCTCTCGATCGCCCGCTACGACGTGCTGGCCCACCTCGAAATGGCCGGCGGGCAGGTCCGCCTCAGCGAGCTCGCGTCATCAATCCTGCTCTCACCATCAGGACTCTCAAAGCTCGTCGACCGAATGGAGGCCTCCGCCCTGCTCACCCGTAACCCGGACCCCAGCGATGCTCGTTCCACCTTCGCGACGATCACCCCGCGGGGCCGCGCCCTCGCAGCGTCCGCCAGACACAGCCACCACAAACTGCTCCGGCAAACGTTCGGCAGCGCCCTTGACGACCGCGACATCGCCGATCTCACCCGCATCACCAACCGCATCGCCGCATCAACACCGAACGCAACGCCGGACGTGCCCGCACGCGAAAACCGACCCGGCGCCTAGTCCACGCCCGATGCGCGCTTAGGCCTGTGCGGCGGCGAGCATTGCCTTGGCGATCTGCTCAAGCTCGTCGTCGGTCGTGATGTAGGGCGGCATCGCGTAGATCAGGTTGCGGAAGGGGCGTAGCCAGACGCCGTTTGCGAGCGCGGCTTGGGTTGCTGCGCTGATGTCGGCCGGCTGGTCGAGCTCGAGGACGGCGATTGCCCCGAGCGTGCGGACGTCGGATACGTGCGGCAACTCGCGGGCTGGGGTGAGGGCGTTGGTCAGGAGGCGTTCGATCCGGGCGACGTTCGCCTGCCAGCCCGAAGCGTCGAGCAGCTCGAGGCTCGCGAGCGCGACCGAGCAAGCGAGCGGGTTGGCCATGTAGGTCGGCCCGTGCATCAGCGCGCCCGTCCCCTCGCTCACGGTGCGCGCGAGCTCCGGCGTGCAGAGCATCGCCGCGAGCGTCATGTAGCCGCCGGTCAACGCCTTGCCGACGCACATCACGTCGGGGGCGATGGCGGCGCGCTCGCACGCGAAGTAGGTCCCGGCGCGCCCGAAGCCGGTCGCGATCTCATCGAGGATCAGCAGTACGCCGTGGCGATCGCACAGCTCTCGGAGCAGGCGCACGTACGCGGGCGAGTAGAACCACATCCCACCCGCGCCCTGCACGACCGGCTCGCAGATCGCAGCGGCGAGCTCGCCCGAGTGCGTCTCGAAAAGCCGTGTGAGCGCATCCGCGTACGCGGGGTCGAGGTCGGCCTCCACCCCACCCGGCGGCCGCGGCGCGAACACGTTGTGCGCGAGTACTCCAGTGAACAGCGCGTGCATGCCGTCGATCGGGTCGCAGACGCCCATCGCGCCGAACGTGTCGCCGTGGTAGCCGCCGCGCAGGCTCAGCACGCGCGTGCGACCCGGCTCCCCGCGCGCCTGCCAGTACTGCAGGCAGAGCTTCAGCGCCACCTCGACCGAGACCGAGCCCGAGTCGGCGAAGAAGACATGCGCGAGCTCCTGCGGGGCTCGCGCGAGCAGCGCGCCGGCGAGCTCGATCGCGGGCTCGTGCGTGAGGCCGCCGAACATGACGTGTGCCATCCGCCCGAGCTGCTCTCGCACCGCGCGGTCGAGCTCGGGCACGCCGTAGCCGTGGACGGCGCACCACCACGACGACATCCCGTCGATCAGCTCGCGTCCGTCGGCGAGGCGCAGCCGCACGCCCTGGGCTGACTCGACCAGCAAAGGCGGCTGCACCCCGGGAAGCGGCGCGTACGGGTGCCACACGCACGAGCGATCCAACGCCAGCAGCTCGTCCAAGCGTCTTCGGCCAGACACGCGCGCAGCATAGAATCGTTGCGTGAACACAGACCCGCGCAGCTGGCTTCGCTGCTACCGATGCTGGTCGCAGGACCTCGAGGTCCAGGTCCACTACGAGGGCATCTACAAGATCGACCCGGTCAGCGGCGAGCGCGCCGAGACGGTCGATGAGGTCCAGGAGGCGGTCGTCCAGTGCCTGGAGTGCATGCACGACCAGCCCCACCTCGGCTTCGTCGACGGTCGCGTCGAGCCGGTCGAGGACCGCTGGGAGCGCATGGTCACCGGGACGCCGTGGGTTGCGTCGTGCACGGTGACCGTGAACGCCGCCGACGTCGAGACCTGCTCGGGCCCAGAGGCGGGCGACGCGCTCTCCTTCGCCGCTTTCGGCGACCACGGCGTGCGCGAGTTCTTCACGCACGTCCGCTTCCACAAGCACGACGACGACCAGACGATCACCGTGCACCTGCTCGTCGAGCTCTATGCGCGCTCGCTCGAGGAGGCGACCGAGGTGCTCGAGAACGCAGCCCAGGGCTCGCTCGCGATCACCTCGCTGGCGGAGGAGTCACGGCCGCCCGCGGCGACGGGCGGCGAGCGGCACTAGCAGCTACGCCGGCTCGGCTTCGCCGACCGGCTTCGCTTGGATTTTTGGGGCTGGCGTTACAGCGCGCGGCCGTCGCTCTTCCGGTCGTAATCGGGTGAGCTGGTCCTGGGTGGCGCAGCCATCGTGACGGTCAGATCGCCCTGTTGAGAGAGCAGCGAGAAGCCGGTAATGCCGTCGTTCTGTGAGAACGCGAGGCTCACGGCCGCGTCGCCGACACGCAGATCGTGAAGCTCGATGCGCCCGAGCCACGGCGGCATCACGGGCTCGATCACCGCGAGGGTGCGCTCGGGGGCGCGCGCGGTGACCGACAGCATCGCCTGCAGCAGCATGAACGGTGCGGCCGCCGCCCACGCTTGGGGCATGCAGGCGACGGGATAGCTCACGATCTCGGCGGCGTCGCTGCGGTCAAAGCCGCAATAGAGCTCGGCCAAGCGGAAGTCACGCGCCTGCGATGCGACATCGAACAGTGCGGTCGCGATCTTCAAGATCCCGTCGACATGGCCGTAGCGTTTGAGTCCGGCGGCGATGATCGCGTTGTCGTGCGGCCAGACCGAGCCGTTGTGGTAGCTCATCGGGTTGTAGACCGGCGACTGTGCGGAGAGCGTCCGCACGCCCCAGCCGCTGAACATGTCGGGCGCGAGCAGGCGCTCGGCGACCTGTGGAGCCTTGTCTTGGTCGACGATCTCGCAGTACAGGCAGTGACCTGGGTTAGAAGTGACACTGGCAACCTGGCGCTTGCGGCCGTCGAGCGCGAGCGCGAACGTCCCCTCGTCGGGCATCCAGAAGGCCGAGTTGAACGCCTCGCGCAGCGCGAGCGCCTGCCTGATCAATTCGCGCGCACGATCCTCCTCCCCGAATGCGATGTAGAGCTCGGCGATCCGCAGCTTGGCGAGGTAGACATAGCCCTGCACCTCCACGAGCGCGATCGGACCCTCCGCGCGCGTGCCGTCCGCGTGCGGGACCGCGTCCTCGGAGTCCTTCCAGCCCTGGTTGAGCAGTCCCGCCGGGGAGCGGCGCTCGTACTCGACGAAGCCGTCGCCGTCGCGGTCGCCGTAATTGTCGATCCAGGCGAGGGCCGCGTCGATGTTCGGGCGCAGCCGTGTCAGTGTCTCGAGGTCGGCGGTCCAGCGGAAGTAGCTCGCAGCGAGCATCAGGAACAGCGGCGTCGCGTCGACGGTGCCGTAGTAGGGCGTATGTGGGATCAGGTCTGCACCCGCGAGCTCGCCGGTGCGCAGCTCGTGCAGGATCTTCCCCGGCTCGGCGTCGCGCCACGGCTCATCGGCGCGCGCCTGGAGGTGGGCGAGCACGAGCAACGTGTCGCGCGCGAGGCGTGGGTTGAGCAGCATGCTCTCGTAAGCCGTGAGCAGCGAGTCGCGGCCGAACGGCGCGACGTACCACGGGATGCCGGCGGCGGCAAGCCGCCCGCCGTCGGCAGGGGTGATGAGTGCGTGGATGTCGCGCTGCGACGCGCCGAGAACGCTCTGGAAGAGGCGGTTGTCGCTTTCGATACGGGTGCACTCGCGCTGCCACCGATCGCGCTCGCGGTCGAGGGCGGCGCTCGCGGCGGCGAGGCGGCGCGGCTTTGGCAGCTTGTCCTCGGCCGAGGCGCTGACGACGATGAGGATCTCGCGCTGGGCGTCAGCCTCGAGCTCGAGATCCCAGCGCAGGTGCACGCGCTCGCCGACGAGCACGCTCGCGGATGGCTGCGGATCGAGCTCGACAAGGGTCTCGCGGAACACCCCATCCTGGCCCTCGTAGCCGAAGCTCACGCGCGCGGCGTCCATCTTCGGCACCATCGCGCTGCCGCGCGCATGGCGGGTGCGCACGCCGCGCAGCTCGAACACGTCGGCAAAGTCCGCAGCGAGCATCAGCGCGAGCGGCACCGTGACCGAGTGACGGTTGTAGCTGTGGACGAGCAGCGAGCAGTAGCAGCGTTCGGCGAGCACGAAGGTGCGCCGCAGGTTGAGCGTGTCCTGCGGTACCTCGACGCCGTTCGGATCCGTGAACGCCGGGTTGGTCGCGTTGACCACGCCGCGGTAGCCGGTCTCGACCGAGTGCGCCAGGAGCACCGGCTCCGCTGCCCCGAAGCCGACCGAGAGCTCCGAGAGGTAGCGCGTGTCGTGCGCGTAGAGCCCCTCACCGCTCGGCGAGACGCCGCTGATGTCGCCGTCGGGGCGTGCACAGAGGAACACGGCGCCGGACTTCAGGACGAGCAACTCGGCCCGGGCCTCGGCTGGGATCGGCGGCGCGCCCATCAACCCGACCGGGCGCGCGCGCCCCGCGACCTCGAACTCCTCGCCGCGCGGGCTCACGTGCCGGCCGCCGGCAGCTCGTCTGCGCGTGGCGGACTTATCGGTCATCGACAAGTGCATGCTCGCAGGCGCAAGGGATCGCTTCTTCTGCGAACAGCCGCCGTCGGCGGATGTGGTGTTCAGCTTGCAGCTGCCACAAGGCCGGCGCGGCCTGTACCGACGCGAGCCGCGGCCCGGTAGACCTGCTCGTAGCCGAGCGCGACTGCGCGAGCGTCGCAGCGCTCGATCGTCCACGCTCGGCAGAGGCTGGGATCGATCGCGCCGGTCCAGGCCACGGCGCGCGCCATCTCCTCCTCGTCGGTGACGAGGAAGCCCGTGACCTCGGGCATCACTATCTCGCACGCGGCGCCTTCCGCAAAAGCGAGGACGGGCGTGCCGCAGACCATCGCTTCGAGCATCACCATGCCGAACGGCTCCGGCCAGCGGATCGGCATCAGCAGCGCGCGCGCGTGCGCGAAGAGATCGATCTTCCGCTGCCCCGCAACCTCGCCGACGTGCATCGCCCGCTCGCCGTCGAGGCGCGGCAGGACCTCGCGCTCGTAGAAGGTCTCCTGCCCAGGCTGCACCGGTCCAGCGAGCACGAGCCGCATGCCGGCGCGACGCGCCACCTCGATCGCCCTGTGCGGTCCCTTCTCGGCGGTCATCCGGCCGATCCACAGCAGGTAGTCGTCCTTTCCGCTGACCAGCGGCCAGTCGTCCGCGTCGATCGGGTTCGGCACGACGGCGACGATCGGGAGCTCCGCGGGCGCGAGCGCGCGCTGAGCGTGGCTGATCGCAACGACATGCGCCTTGCCGGCGTGGTGGGCGTAGAACGCGCACGTGTCAGTCGTGAACGGACCGTGGAGCGTGTGGACAACCGGGACGGAAATCCGGTCGGCCATCGCGAACGCGGTGAAGCCGCAGTGGTCGTGGATCACGTCATAGGGCCGACCCTGCCGCCCGGCGCGCTCGATCGCCGCGAACGCCCGCGCGACATGATCGACCTCGAACAGCGAGCGCTCGATTGCCTCCGGATGCGCTGACGCGAGCAGCGGGCGCACCTCGGCCTCCGAGCGCGATCCGGGCGCCGCGAACAGCGTCACCTCGTGACCGCCGCGCACGAGCTCGCGCGTCAGGAGCGCCACGACCGCCTCGATTCCGCCGTATCCAGGCGGCGGTACCGGAATCCAGGGCGGTGCCAGCATCGCGAT
Source organism: uncultured Solirubrobacterales bacterium (assembly GCA_963773395.1). Lineage (GTDB taxonomy): Bacteria > Actinomycetota > Thermoleophilia > Solirubrobacterales > Solirubrobacteraceae > Palsa-513. The sequence continues at coordinate 1,033,061 of CAVZAY010000002.1, forward strand.
GCGCAGTGGCGCCCCCTCGCGGCCGGCGGGTGCGGGACGGCGCGTACCCAGCGCGCGCTCGACGAGCAGATCCCGCTGCACGTCAACGACCGTCATTCGCGTCCTCCAGGTCCACGTTCTGATCGCGCGGCTCCTGGCGCGCGCGCTGCGCCGTCGCTCGCTACCCCGCGCAGGCCTGTCTCAAACTCGGCGAGCTTCGCGGCGCACTCCCCCCACAGGGACCCTGCGGTCCTCGGCGCAGTTTTCGCACCAGCAGCCGCGCGGCTTCGCAACGTCGTAAACGGGCCGATCGACGAGATGAACGAGCTCGTCATGTTGTAGCTCCCGCAGCCTCGCGCCGCAAGGCTTCTGGACGGAGAAACTCAGGAGGAAGCTGCGTGGAGGCGCTCTTTGAGCGCTTCGAGTTGCGCCGCGAGCTCGGGTGGGAGGTGCTCGCCGAGGCTGAGGTAGTTGTCGTGGAGCATCGGGACTTCTTCGAGCCACGCGTGCGGGTCGACTCGCAGCAGCTCCTCGACAGCGTCGCGCGTGATCTTCAAGCCCTCGACGTTGAGTCCGTCGCGCGTAGGGACGTACCCGATCGGCGTCTTGCGCGCCTGCCCCGTGCCTTCCAGGCGCCGGAAGATCCATTCGATGACGCGACTGTTCTCGGCGTAGCCGGGCCACAGCCAGCCGCCCTTGCGGTCCTTGCGAAACCAGTTCACGCGGAAGACCCGGGGCAGCTTGCCGGGGTCGTGGTCGCGCCCGAGCTTGAGCCAGTAGTCGAAGTAGTCGCCCATGTTAAAGCCGCAGAACGGGAGCATCGCGAACGGATCGCGACGCAACTGCCCGATCGTGCCGGTCGCCGCCGCCGTCGTCTCAGAGCCCATCGTCGAGCCGAGGAACACGCCGTGCTCCCAGTCAAACGCCTCGAACACCAACGGCACCGTGCTCGAGCGCCGCCCGCCGAACAGGAACGCCTCGATCGGCACGCCATTCGGGTCCTCCCACTCGGGCGCGATCGCCGGATCCTGCGATGCGCGCACCGTGAAGCGCGAGTTCGGGTGGGCAGCCGGCGTGCGATACGCGGGCGTCCAATCCTTGCCCTGCCAGTCCACGAGATGCGTCGGCGCGTCGACGCTGAGCCCCTCCCACCAGACATCGCCCGTATCAGTACGCGCAACGTTGGTGAAGATCGTGTTGTAACGCGTCATCGCCATCGCGTTCTGGTTCGTCCTCGTGCTCGTTCCCGGCGCAACACCAAAGAACCCCGCCTCCGGATTGATCGCGTACAGCCGCCCGTCCTCGCCGAAGCGCAGCCACGCGATGTCATCGCCGACCGTCTCGACCTTCCAGCCCGGTAGCGAGGGAGCCATCATCGCGAGATTCGTCTTTCCGCACGCCGACGGGAACGCGCCCGCCATGTACTTCACAACCCCCTCCGGCGAGGTCACCTTGACGATCAACATGTGCTCAGCCAGCCAACCCTCATCCCGCGCGATCACCGACGCGATCCGCAACGCGAGACACTTCTTGCCCAGCAGCGCGTTACCGCCGTAGCCGGACCCAAAAGAGATGATCTCGCGCGTATCCGGGAAATGAACGATGTACTTGTTCTCCGCGTTGCACGGCCACGGCACGTCCTCCTCGCCGTCCACCAAAGGCATCCCGACCGAATGCAAGCAGGGCACGAACTCGCCGTCGTCACCAAGCACCGCCAACGCGGGACTGCCGGCACGCGTCATGATCATCATGCTCACCGCGACATAAGCCGAGTCGGTGAGCTCGACACCGATCCGCGCCATCGGCGAACCGAGCGGGCCCATCGAGAACGGAATCACATACATCGTGCGCCCGCGCATCGCACCCGCCAAAAGCTCGTTCAACAGCGCACGCATCTCCCCCGGCGGACGCCAATGGTTCGTCGGCCCCGCATCCTCCCAACGCTCCGAGCAAACGAACGTGCGATCCTCGACCCGCGCAACATCAGCCGGATCCGAACGCGCAAGAAAACACCCCGGCAAACGCTCAGGATCAAGCCGCTCGAACGTCCCCGCCTCAACCAGCAACTCGCACAGCTCGTCGTACTCCTCCTGCGAGCCGTCACACCAGTGCACCCGGTCCGGCTCCGTCAATGCCGCGACGTCCGCAACCCACGCGAGCAAGCGAGCGTTCGCGGTGGGCTTCGAGGACGTTGCGGTCTCGATCATGCGACCGGCGCGTGCCGGCGCCCCCACCAGCGCCACGCTCTTGCTCTCACCGAGGACCCCAAGGAGTAGAGGATAGCGAGGCGCACCAGGCTTGCGTGCGAGGATGCAGCCGCACTGATGCGCGTCGACCTTCAATCCCATTCGCGCCATTCGGATGGCCAGCTCGAGCCGGCGGCGGTCGTGGAGCTGGCCGCGGCCGCCGGCGTCGAGCTCTTCGCGTTGAGCGACCACGACACGGTCGATGGCGTCGACGAGGCGCTGGCGGCAGCTCGGCGCTGGCGCATTGCGCTCTTGCCGGCGACCGAGATATCGGCCGTGGACGCGGATTACGAGGACCTGCACGTGCTCGGCTACCAGATCAACCACGGCGATCGGCTGCTGCTGGAACGCCTCGCCGGCGCCCGCGCAGATCGCGAGCTGCGGGCCGAGCGGATGGCGGCCAAGCTTGCCGAGCTCGGCTTCGCGATCGACGACGCGCCGCTCGCCGCCCGCCGCGCCGCCGGCAAGCCCCTCGGGCGCCCGCATCTGGCCGCGGCCGTGCTGGGACATCCCGTGAACGCCGAGCGGCTGCAAAGCGAGGGCCATGAGGATGTCTCCTCGTTCATTCCCGCGTACCTGATTCCGGGCGCCCCGGCTTACTCGGGCAGGACGCGACCGACGATCGCGGAGGCGATCGGCTGGATCCACGATGCGGGCGGCGTCGCGATCTGGGCACACCCATTCTGGGATATCGACGCGGATGCCGCCGTGCTCGCGGCGATCGATCGTTACGTCGCGGCCGGCCTCGACGGCATCGAGTGCTTCTACCCGACCTACGACGAGCACCAGACCCTGCTGCTCGCAGACCGCTGCGCCGAGCTCGATCTGCTCACGACTGCCTCATCCGACTTCCACGGCCCCGGTCACCGGCTATTCAGCTCGTTCCTCGACTACTCGTTGCACGGGCGCACGCCACAGCTCGGCGTGCTCGCGCCCGACAACGTCTGACAACATTCGCTAACGTGCGTCAACGGAGGGCAACATTCCCCGAAGGCGTTGGCTAACGCTCGAGGGCCGGTGGGGGACCGGCACCCCAGGCCCAAACAGAGCATGAGATTCGTGAGCACGCGCCTTCTCGCCGCGACGGTGGTGACCGTCTTCGTCGGCGTTGGCGTGCTGGTCGCGAGCGCGCCAACAAGCGCCGCCACAACCGCACCAAGCTGTCTTCCGCGCGCCGTCAACGCAAGCGCACAGCTAGCGGGCACGCATGCTCTCGTCAGCCCCGGCCCGGGCACGGGCACGGCCGACCCGCACACCCAGATCAGCTTTCTCGGCGTGCCAAGCGGCGCGATCAGGAGCGTTCGGGCGGTCGGCAGCCAGAGCGGCGGCCATTCCGGCGCTTTGCGGCCGTACTCGCAGGGCGACGGCGCGAGCTTCGTGCCGAGCAAGCCGTTCACCGCGGGCGAGCGGGTGACCGTCGCCGCGCAGGTGGGCGGCAAGCACGTCAGCTTCAGCTTCAGCGTCGACACGCCATGGTCGACAGCGGGCGTCGGTCCGTTCCCCAACCCGACGCCGCCGCCAAGCGACTACCAGACCTTCGTCACGCTGCCGGGCGTGCAGGCGCCCGTCCTCAGCGTCACGACAAGCGACCGCGATCCGGCGGCCGGCGACATCTTCACGAGCAACGGCCCAGGTCCGGGGCGCTACGGACCGCTGATCTACAGCCCGCAAGGCCGGCTGATCTGGTTCGACCAACTCGGCGGCGGTCTCGTCGCCGACGACGTGAACGTGCAGACCTACGCGGGGCAGCGGGATCTGACCTTCTGGGAGGGCCACGTCATCACGCTCGGCTATGGCAACGGTGAGGATCTGGTCCTCAACTCGCACTACCAGACCGTCGCCACCGTGAAGGGCGGCAACGGGCTCGAGGCGGACCTGCACGAGTTCCAACTGGCGCCCCGCGGGATCGCCTACGTGAGTGCCTATAGCCCGATCCGCTGCGACCTCCGCTCGGCGAGCGGTCCCGCCAACGGCGTGATCCTCGATGCCACCTTCGAGGAGATCGACGTCAAGACGGGCCTCGTGCGCTTCGAATGGCACTCCCTGGACCACGTCAACGTCAACGACTCTGAGACCTCACCGCCGCTGAGTCGCGCCTGGGACTGGTTCCATCTCAACTCGATCGACCCGGAGCCAAACGGCGACATCTTCGTCTCCGCGCGCAACACCTGGGCGGGCTACCAGATCGACGGCGCGACCGGTCGGATCCTGTGGACGCTCGGCGGCCTCGCGAGCTCCTTCAAGATGGCCGCCGGCACGCAGATGGCGTGGCAGCACGATGGGCGGATCCTGCCGGACGGGCAGGTCACGTTCTTCGACGACGGCTCAGATCCGCCGGAGCCGAACCGCGGCCACGGCAGCGAGGCCGCCTACGACCAGGGGCGGGGGGTGCGCATCGCTCTCGACTTCGCCACCCATCGGGCCACCCTCGTGCAGTCTCTCGATCATCCGGGCGAGCCGCTGCTCGCCGGTAGCCAGGGCAACGTGCAGACGTTGCCGGGCGGCAGGACGCTCGTCGCCTTTGGCGGCGTCCCGCAGATCACCGAGCTCGGACGCGGCGGGACGGTGCTGTTCGACGGGCACCTGCCCTACGACATGATCTTCTACCGCGCCTACCGCGCGCCGTGGAGCGGGCAGCCGGCCACGCCGCCCGCCGTCGCCGCCAGCCTCAACAACGTCGGCGAGACGATCGTGCGCATGAGCTGGAACGGCGCCACGGACGTCGCCGCCTGGCGCGTCCTGGCCGGGGCGAGCGCCGGCGGTCTCAGCGTGAAGGCAACCGTGCCCGACAGCGGCTTCGAGAGCTCAGCCGAGCTCGTCGGCGGCGACGGCTACGGGGCCCTCGGCAAGCTCGACTACGTTGCCGTAAAAGCGCTCAGCGCAAGCGGCCAGGTTCTTGCCACATCACCCACCGTGCGGATCGCAAGCTACGCGAGCGCCGACCCGGTGCGCGGATGATCAGTAGCCAGTGGAGCCTGAGCGGGGCTTATGGGTACCGCTCGAGGAACTGTGATTGGAATGGGAGGGGTGGTTACCGCCCCCGCAGCCCCCGACCAGGACGCCGGTCGCAAACGCAGCCAGTGCCAACCCCAGAGCCAGTGCACGTTTCACAGTGCCGGGATGCTAGCAACGTAACCCTGCGCGTCGGCTATCGTCGCCCCTCGATCCGACGGGCACTCCCGCGATGAGCATCAAACTGCCGACACGCCCGCGACGCGCGCAGACGCCCGAGGAGCAGGGCTCTGACGCGCACCTCGGCTGGGTGCTCGCAGTCTGCTGCGTCGCCCAGTTCATGGTGATCCTCGACCTGAGCATCATCAACGTCGCGCTGCCATCGATCCAGCTCAGCCTCGGCTTCCCCTCGGCCGAGCTCCAGTGGGTCATCGACGCCTACACGATCACCTTCGCCGGCTTCCTGTTGTTCGCGGGACGCATGGCGGACCACTACGGCCAGCGCCTGATGTTCGTCATCGCGCTTGTCGCCTTCTCGCTCGCCTCGCTCGTCGGCGGCCTCGCCCCCGATCGCGGCGTGCTGATCGGCGCCCGTGCCGGACAGGGTCTCGCCGGGGCGCTGATGGCGGCCTGCTCGCTAGCGATCATCACGTCCTCGTACCCGCCCGGCCCGCGGCTGCACCGCGCGGTCGGCACCTGGGCCGCGATGAACGGCCTCGGCGGCGCCGCCGGCGTGCTCTTCGGGGGGATAATCACGCAGGCGCTCACGTGGCGCTGGATCTTCCTAATCAACCCGCCGATCGGGCTCGCCACCGTCGTGATCGCAGCGGCGGTCGTCGCCGAGCGCCGCCGCGCGACGCCGACCCGCTTCGACCTCGCGGGCGCGCTGACGTTAACCGCGGGGCAGATGCTGCTCGTCTACGGCGTGGTCGAGGCGGGCCTCGCGGGCTGGAGCACGAGCACCGCGCTCGTCCCAATGATCCTCGGCATCGTCCTGCTGGTCGTGTTCGTCGTGATCGAGGCGCGGATCGCATCGGCACCGTTGATCCCATTCAAGGATCTGACGCTGGGGCTCCAGATCGCGAACAACGTCGTGCTGCTGTTCAGCGCGGCGCTGTTCCCGATGTGGCTCGTCGCCTCGCTCTACCTCCAACAGGTACTCGGCCTGTCGCCACTGGACACGGGGCTGATCTTCCTTCCGATGACGCTGACGATCATGGTCTGCGCCTCGCGCGCCGGACGGCTCGTCGCGGCGTTCGGCGTCAAGCCCGTGCTCACCGGCGGCCTGTTGATGCTGACGACCGGGCTGCTGCTGCTCGCACGGGTCGGCGCGAGCGGGAGCGGGCTCGTCTACATCATGGTGCCCGGGATACTGACCGCCGCCGGCATCGCGATGTCGATCGTGCCGTCGACGATCGCGGCGACGCAGGGCGCCAAGGAAGGGCAGGCGGGCCTCGCCTCCGGCCTCGTGAACACCTCGCGCCAGGTCGGCGGCGGCCTCGGCATCGCGATCCTCATCACGCTCGCGACCCAGCACAGCTCGCACCTGATTGGCGCCGGGGTGTCGGTCAACCAATCGCTCACGGACGGCTTCAGGCTTGCGTTCCACATCGCCGCCGGCCTCGCCGGCGCGGCGCTGCTGGTCACGCTGCTCGCCGTGCCGGGTCCCGCGGCGGAGCTCCGATCGAAGGCACGCGTCGTCGGCGTCACGTTCGCCGCGATCGTCGCGATCTTCGCGGCGGGCGACATCGCGTTCGGCAACTCGAAGGGGGCGCCGCTCGGCGCCTACAAGCTGAGCGACACCTACAGCTACATCACGGCGCCGGGCCTGCACCCGCCGAAGATCACGCACGACGTGCCGACACAGCGCTCGAAGCTCGCCCCCGGCTACATCTTCATGGCCAACGGCTACGACCTCAACTCCCCGCCGATGACCGGTCAGAGCGGGCCGCTCATCCTCGACAACTCACTGCAGCCGGTGTGGTTCAAGCCGGTCCCGACGAAGGTGATCGCCGAGAACCTGGAACCGCAGACCTATGACGGCAAGCCGGCCCTCTCGTGGTGGCAGGGGATCGTCACGAACACGGGCGCGACCGTGACCGGCGAGGACGTCGTCGTCAACCAGCACTACCAGACCGTGGCGAAGCTGCACGGCGCCGACGGTTGGGTCCTGACGCTGCACGAGATGATCATCCGCGGCAACGACGCGTGGGTCACAGCGAACAAGAACATCCCGCGTAACCTCGCGAGCGAGGGCGGCGCCTACAACGGCGCGCTGATCGACTCGGCGGTCCAGGAGTACAACCTGAAGACCGGCAAGCTCCTCTTCAACTGGGATGCGCTGAAGCACATCCCGGTCGGGGACTCCTACGCGACGATCCCGACCAATGGCTTCCCGTGGGACACCTACCACGTCAACTCGATCGACGTGCTCGGGAACGGCACCTTCCTCGTGTCGATGCGCGACACGTGGGCTGTCTACCTCGTCGACATCAAGACCGGTCGGATCATCTGGGAGCTTGGCGGCAAGCACTCGAGCTTCAGGTTCGCGAGCGCGCTGGCGGTGTTCCAGTGGCAGCACGACGTGAAGCTCGGACCGCACGGGCTCGTGACGATGTTCGACGATCACTGCTGCCAGCTCACGGGCGGCGGCACGTACGTCCCGCCGACGGGCCCGTCGCGCTCACTCGTACTGCGACTCAACTCGCAGACGCGAACGGCGAGCTTCGTCGCGGACTACGGCGCCGGACAGTTTCCGGCGGTCGACTACATGGGCGACACGCAGGTCCTGCAGCGCGGTAACGTGTTCGTCGGCTGGGGCTCTGCCCCGTACTTCTCCGAGTTCCACAACGGCGGCAAGGCGCAGCCGCTGCTCGACGGGGTCCTGCCCGGCTCGGATCTCAGCTACCGCACGCTGCGCGAGCCGTGGGTCGGGCTCCCGCTCTATCCCCCGCTAGGCGCAGCGCGCCGCCACGGCGGGCGCACCGTCGTCTACGCGAGCTGGAACGGCGACACGCAGGTCACTGCCTGGCGTGTGCTCGGCGGCCCGAGCGCTGGCCGGCTCACGCGGCTTGCGAGCGCGCCCAAGGATGGCTTCGAGACCGCGATCGCCCTGCCCCGAAGCGAGCAAGCCCTCGAAGTCCAGGCGCTCAACGCCGCCGGCAAGGTCATCGGGACATCCAGGCCGTTTGCATAGGTTGTTAGGATTCTTCATAGGATCTTAAGCGAGCGCAACACAGTGCGGTATCGCGCAACCTTGGCAGGATCACGCGTGTCCTATGCCTACGAAGATGCTTAGAGCGAGCTACGACCCGATCGAGCCGGCCAGCAAGCGCTCCGCGCTGAAGCTCGTCCCAGGCACCGGCCTCTCGCCGCATTTGCGTGCGCTTGAGTCTGAGGGTGTGCATGTGTTGCGGGAGGTTGCGGCGTGTTTTGAGCGGCCGGTCCTGTTGTTTTCGGGGGGTAAGGATTCGATTGTGTTGTTGCGGTTGGCGGAGAAGGCGTTTCGGCCGGCGGGGTTTCCGTTTGTGTTGTTGCATGTGGATACGGGCGAGAATTTTCCGGAGGCGATCGAGTTTCGCGATCGCCGCGTGTTGGAGCTTGGTGAGCGCCTGGTTGTGGCGTTGGTGCAGGACTCGATCGACCAGGGCCGGGTCGTTGAGGAGCAGGGGCCGCGCGCGTCGCGTAATCGTTTGCAAACAACAACGTTGTTGGACGCGATCGCTGACGGGCGGTTTGATTGCGCGATCGGCGGCGCCCGCCGCGACGAGGAGCGCGCGCGCGCGAAAGAGCGCGTCATCTCAATTCGCGATGACTTCGGCGCGTGGGACCCGAAAAACCAGCGCCCCGAACTGTGGAACCTCTACAACACGAGAATCCGCCGCGGCGAGCACGCCCGCGTGTTCCCGCTCTCGAACTGGACCGAGCTCGACGTCTGGGAATACATCCAAACCGAGCAACTCGAAGTCCCATCGATCTACTTCGCGCACCGCCGCCGCGTGTTCAACCGTGACGGCATGCTCTACGCGTACCGCCCCGGCCAACCATTGCTCGACGGCGAACACGTCTACGAGGAAACCGTCCGCTACCGCACCGTCGGCGACATGACCTGCACCGGCGGCGTGCGCTCAACCGCCACCACCCTCCCCCAAGTCCTCCACGAAATCACCACCACCCGCATCACCGAACGCGGCGAAACCCGCGCCGACGACAAAACCTCAGACGCCGCAATGGAAGACCGCAAAAAAGCGGGATACTTCTGATGGGCGTGCTCGACTCGACGCTCGGCCAGCGGGTCGCGCGCAACGAGCAGGGGGGCTCCGCTGAAGTGGTCTGGCAGGAGAGCATCCTCAACCGGCGCCAGCGCTGGGACTGCCTTGGACAGGAAGGGGCAACCGTCTGGTTCACCGGGCTGTCGGGCGCGGGCAAGTCCACGACCGCCGCCGCGGTCGAGGCTCACCTGCTCGCCGCGGGTCGCCTCGCCTACAGGCTCGACGGCGACAACCTTCGCCACGGTCTGTGCAGCGATCTCGGCTTCAGCCACGCGGACCGCTCCGAGAACGTCCGTCGCGTCGCCGAGCTCGCGGCGCTATTCGCCGACGCCGGCGCTGTGGCGCTGGCCTGCCTGATCTCGCCGTATGCCGCCGATCGCGCGGCCGCGCGACACCTGCACGAGGGCAAGGGGCTGCGCTTCATCGAGGTCTATCTCTCGACCGACATCGAGGAGTGCGCGCGGCGCGACCCGAAGGGGCTCTACGCGCGCGCCCACTGCGGCGAGATCGACAACCTCACGGGCGTCGCCGACCCGTACGAGGCTCCGATCTCGGCCGAGCTCGAGATCCCGGCGACGCTCGACGTGCAGAGCGCCGCGCGTGCGGTCCTCGCCGCGCTCGGCTGATCGCCCGCTTCCGAGCGGCGCGTTTCGAAACGCCGCGCTACCGTACTCACACACACGCGCTTTGCCATTCAGGAGGCTATCGATGAACGCGATGCAGAGCACAGTCGAAGCGCACGCCGGCGATCTGCTGGACGTACAAGGGAGTCACGGGAAACCGTCGCGCCGCGGCGAGATCCTCGAGGTCCTAGGAGAGGCCGGCCACACGCACTTCAGAGTCCGCTGGGACAATCAGCACGAGTCGATCGTCTACCCGTCCGATGGCGTGACGATCGTTCACCGGGCAGCGCAGCCGTAGCGCACCGCGAGCCGCTGCGAGCCTAGCGCTGGCGCGCGCGCCGCAGCGCCGTGCGTTCCTCTTGCATCCCGACGACGCGCTCGATCAACTTGAGGATCTGCGGGACGCCGGTCGCCTTCGCCTGACCGTAGCGGAAGGCTTCACGCCAATCAGCGACGCGCGCGCCTTCGCTCACCATCGCGTTGAAGAACTCGCGCCGCATGTCGACGGTGATGCGCGCATCGGCCGCGATGTCCTTCGTGATCTGCGGGCCCGGCAGCTCGACCCGGAACTGCTGCACGTCCCCGCGCCCACGCAACTCGAGCGATGCCACGAGCTTGAGCTGGCGCAGCGCCGGGACCTCAGCCATGACCGTCTCGATCGCCTGGGCGATCTGGGCCTTCGTATCGGTCAGAGCGCTCATCGCGTGGCGAGGATACTGGGGCGCAACGCTCAGAGCGCCACGATGGCGTCGATCTCCACGAGCGCGCCGCGTGGCAGTGCGGCGACACCGATCGTCACCCGGGCGGGCGGATCTACCCGGAAAACCCCCTCGCAGACAGCGTTGACCTCGGCGAAGCTCGCCATCTCGACGAGGTAGATCGTGAGGCGCAGCGCGCGCGCGAGCGAGGTGCCCGCCGCATCGCAAACCGCGGCGAGGTTGTCGAGGCAACGCCGCGTCTGCGCTGCCACGCTGACGGAGATCAGCTCGCCGCTGGCGGGATCAAGGGGGATCTGCCCCGAGCAGAACAGGAGCTCGCCGCAAGCGACCGCGTGGCTGTACGGCCCGATCGCGGCTGGCGCGTCGGGCGCCACGATCACCGTTCGCTCGACTGCCATACACCGCACGATAGCCACGTGGCCGGTATTGCAGACGCGCGGGTGACGATGCGCTACGGTCTCGCGGATGCTGCGCGTCGTCAAGCATGGAGGGCTAGCGACAGGAGCGGCGCTGGCGGGTCTGCTGATCGCCACCGCGAGCGCCGCCGCCGCCACCTCACCGGTCGCGTTCGTTCCGTGCGCCAGTGGCCCCGGCTTCGCTTGCGCGCACCTGACCGTACCGGTCGATCCGAGCGGCCAAATCCCGGGCACGGTCACGCTCTCGATCGAACGCAAAGTTGCGATCACGGGAACCGCGACAGAGGCGATCGTCGGGCTCGCCGGTGGACCCGGGCAGGCGGTGATCCCGTTCGCCACGGACTTCGCGCAGGAGATGGGCTCGGCCCTGGCGACACGCGATCTGATCGTCTTCGATCAGCGCGGCACCGGATCTTCGGGCGCGCTCAGCTGTCCCGAGTTCGCGAATCCGAACATCCTCAAGCCGGCGCTCGTCGGCACCTGCGGGGAGCAGCTCGGGGCGACGCGCGGTCTGTACGAGAGCGATGACTCGGTCGCCGACATCGAGGCGATCCGCGAGGCGCTTGGCTACAACCAGCTGATTCTCTACGGCACCTCGTACGGGACGAAGGTCGTCGCTGCGCTACGCCGAGCAGTACCCCACCCACGTTGCCGGGCTGATCCTCGACTCGACGGTGCCGCCGAACGGGCCCGACGTCTACAGCGCCTCGACGTTCGCGGCGATCCCCGGCATGCTCGCGAAGCTCTGCGCCGGGCACGCCTGCGCCGGAGTCACGAACGACCCGATGGCCGACCTGACGACGGTCGTCACGCGGCTCGACGCGCACCGTGTCAGGACGCGTGTCGTCGGACCCGACGGCTCGGTCCACAAAGTCAGGCTCGGGCCCGACGCAATCTTCAACATCCTCGTCAGCGGCGACCTGGCGCCGCTCCTGCGTGCCGACCTGCCGGCGGCCCTGCACGCTGCGGCGGTCCACCGCGACTACGCGCTTCTGGGCGCTCTGGCCGTGGTCGCGAACGAGCCCGAGGGTGGCATCAACAACGAGCTCTATTTCGCGACCAGCTGCGAGGAGAACTACTACCCGTGGAACCGCGCGGATCCTCCGGCGCAGCGCGCGAGCGAGGCACTCGCGGCCTTCGCTGCGCAGCCGGCGAGCATCTTCGCGCCGTTCAGCGCGAAGACCGCCTATGACGAGAGCGACGCGCCGTACTGCGCCTACTGGCCGTTCGCCACGGCCGCGCCGGAGCCGACGAACGGGACGCTGCCGAACGTGCCGACGCTCATCATCAGCGGCGCTGAGGACCTGCGAACTCCGACCGCAGACGCCCAGGCGGTTGCCGCACAGATTCCAGACGCGACGCTGCTCGTCGTGCCCAACACGGGCCACTCGGTCCTCGGCACCGAGCCGACCAACTGCGCGCAGAACGCGTTGCAGGCATTCCTCGCGGGCAAGCCGGTTGCGCAGTGCACGAACGCGAAGATCCCGCAGACGCTCTACCCGGTCCCCGACCCGCCGCAGACGCTGCGCGGCGTGCGCGCCGCGAGTGGCACGAGCGGTCTCGCCGGCAAGACGCTGCAGGCGGTTCTCGAGACGCTTTCGGCGGCGGTGAGCACCGGGGTCGACGACTTCCTCAACGGCAGCTCGCTCCTCGCCACCGTCCGCTTCGGCGGCCTGCGCGCCGGCTGGGCGTCCTTCTCGCTCCACGGCGTGCACCTGCACGCGTACTCCTACGTGCGCGGCGTTGAGGTCAGCGGCGCGTTCGCGGGCGGCGGCTCGCGCTTCACGTTGACCGTCAGCGGCTCCTCAGCCGCTACCGGCAGCGTCATCCTCGATACCAAGGCAAAGACGCTCAGCGGAACGCTGGGCGGCGTCTTCGTCTCGACCCCCACCAACCACGTCACGGCAACGGCGCTCGCGAGCGCCGCGAGCGCACCCGGGCGTGCGCTGGCGCTGGCACTCGGCGGTTCGTGAACGCGCTCGCCGGCGAGCGCTCTCCGTACCTTCGCCAGCACGCGGACAACCCGGTCGACTGGCTTCCCGTGGGGCGCGGAGGCGCTCGCACGGGCCCGCGCGCGCGACGTGCCGCTGTTCGTCTCGATCGGCTACGCGGCGTGCCATTGGTGTCACGTGATGGAGCGAGAGTCCTTCACGGACGCGACGATCGCGACGCTGATGAACGAGCGCTTCGTCTGCGTCAAGGTGGACCGCGAGGAGCGCCCCGACCTGGACGGGATCTACATGCAGGCCGTCCAGCTGATGACCGGACACGGTGGCTGGCCAATGAACGTGTTCCTGACGCCGGACCAGGAGCCGTTCTTCGGCGGCACGTACTGGCCGCCGACGCCGCACCACGGGATGCCGTCGTTCGCGCAGGTCCTGACCGCGGTCTCCGATATGTGGCAGACGAGCCGCGCGCAGGCGCTCGGCGCGGGCGCCGCTCTCACCGAGCACCTGCGCGAGCAGTCGACCGCGCAGGGCGCGCAGGCGGCGCTGCGCCCGGAACTGCTCGGCGCGGCGGTGGAGGGGCTGCTCGAGTCTTACGACCCGCTCCACGCCGGTTTCGGCGGCGCCCCGAAGTTCCCGCCGCACTGCGCGATCGATCTGCTAGCTGCGCCGCGGGGCGCTCGACGCGGCGCTCGCGACGCTCCGCGCGATGGCCCGTGGCGGGATCTTCGACCAGGTCGGCGGCGGCTTCGCGCGCTACGCGGTCGACCGCACGTGGACCGTCCCCCACTTCGAGAAGATGCTCTACGACAACGCCCTGAGCGCACGCAACTATCTGCACGGCTGGCAGCTCACCGGCGAGCCACTGCTGCTGCGCACCTGCCGCGAGACGCTCGACTTCTGCCTGCGCGAGCTGCGCGCTCCTGACGGCGGCTTCTACTGCTCGCTCGACGCGGACGCCGCCGGCATCGAAGGCAGCTACTACGTCTGGACGCTGGCCGAGCTGCGCGAAGTCCTCGGCGGTCTAGCGGACGAGGCGATCGCGTACTTCGGCGCTAGCGAGGCCGGCAACTTCGAGGGCGCGAACGTCCTGCGCGCCGACGGACCCGAGCCGGCGCAGCGGGACGCGATCCGAGCGCTGCTGTACTCGGCGCGCGAGCGGCGGCCGCGCCCCGCCCTCGACGACAAGCAGGTGACGAGCTGGAACGCGCTCGCGATCGGAGCGCTCGCGGAGGCGGGAGCCGTGCTCGGGGATGGGGTCTACCTCGACGCGGCGAGCGCCGCCGCCGAGCACGTGTGGGCGCGGATGCGCGACGCCCGCGGGCAGCTGCTGCGAACACCGGATGGCGTCGGCGGCTTCCTCGAGGACTACGCCTTCATGCTCGAGGCGCTGATCGGCCTGTACGAGTCGAGCTTCGACGAGCGCTGGTTGGGGCGGGCGCTCGAGCTCGCCGACGCGCTGCTCGAGCGCTTCGAGGACCGCGAGCACGGCGGCTTCTTCTTCAGTGCGCGCGATGGCGAGGCGCTGATCGCCGCGCGTAAGGACGGCGAGGATCACCCGACTCCATCGGGCGGCTCGAGTGCTGCGCTCGGCCTCCTGCGCCTCGCCGCGCTGACCGGTGAGGCGCGCTACGAGGAGGCGGCAGTGCGCGCGATCCGCGTCAGCGCCGGCGTCGCGTCGCGGTTTCCGAGCGCGTTCGCCTACCTGCTCTGCGCGCTCGACTTCCACCTCGCCGACGTGCTCGAGGTCGCGCTGGCGGGCGAGCGCATCGATGCTTTCGCCAGCGCCGTGCGGAGCAGGTTCAGACCACACGTGGTCGTTGCCGCGTCGGGTCCGCTGCTGGCGGGCCGTGGCCCGGGAGCGTACGTCTGCCGGCGCTTCGCCTGCGAGGCTCCCGTGCACGACGCCGAGGCCCTCGAGCGCGTGCTCAGCGCCGCGAGCGAACCTAGAGCAGGAGGTAGCGGTCAAGCTCCCAGCGGGTGACCTGGACGCGGTACTCGTCCCATTCGCGGCGCTTGATCTCGATGTAGCGGTTGAAGGTGTGCTCGCCGAGCGTCCGCAGCACGAGCTCTGACTCGGCTGTCAGCTCGACCGCCTCGCCGAGCGTCTCGGGGAGCTGCTCGATGCCCAAGCGGCGGCGCTCGTCGGGGGCGAGGTGGTAGAGGTTGCGCTCCATCGGCTCGGGCAGCTCGTAGCCGTGCTCGATCCCCTCGAGTCCGGCCTGCAGCAGCGCGGCGAATGTCAGGTACGGGTTGCATGCTGGGTCGGGGCAGCGCAGCTCCATCCGCGTCGACTCCTCCGCGCCGGCGTGGTGGGGCGGGACGCGGACGAGCGCGGAGCGGTTGCGCCGCGACCACGCCACGTACACGGGCGCCTCGTAGCCGGGCACGAGGCGCTTGTAGGAGTTGACCCACTGGGCGAAGATCGAGCAGATCTCGCGCGCATGCTGGAGCTGCCCGGCGATGAAGCCCTTCGCGGCGGGGGTTAGGAAGTAGCGGTCGTCCGGGTCGAAGAAGGCGTTCCGACCGCCGGCGAAGAGGGACTGGTGCGTGTGCATGCCCGAGCCGTTCTCGCCGAACAGCGGCTTCGGCATGAACGTCGCATGCCAGCCGTGGACGAGCGCGATCTCCTTGACCGTGATGCGGTAGGTCATGCAGTCGTCGGCCATCTTCAGCGCGTCGGCGTGACGGATGTCGATCTCGTGCTGGGAGGGACCGGCCTCATGGTGGCTGTACTCCACGTGGATGCCGAGCTGCTCCAGGGCGATCGCCGTGTCGCGCCGCGCGGGCGAGCCCGCGTCGAGGGTCGTCAGGTCGAAGTAACCGCCTTCGTCGAGCGGCTCGGTCGAGTGCGCGTCACGGAAGAGGAAGTACTCGAGCTCCGGGCCGACGCGGAATGAGTCGAAGCCGAGCTCTTGGGCTCGCTGGCAGGCGCGGCGCAGGATGTGGCGCGGATCGCCTTCGTAGGGCGTGCCCTCAGGCGTGAGGATGTCGCAGAACATCCTCCCCACTCCCTGCTCCTCGGGCCGCCACGGCAGTACGACAAAGGTGCTCGCGTCGGGCATCGCGATCATGTCCGATTCCTCGATCGCGTTGAAGCCGGTGATCGACGAACCGTCGAACGCCATCCCCCTCGCGAAGGCGCCATCGAGCTCGCTCGCGTGAATCGAGAACGACTTGAGGTGCCCGAGGATGTCTGTGAACCACAGATTGATGAAGCGAACGTCGCGTTCCGCGACGATCGCCTTCACGTCCTCGACGCTGGTTGGTCTGTCGGGCATTCGCAGGTGTCCGGACGGCGCGGCCGCCGCCCGTCACCGGCACCCTAGATGATCACCCGCGCCGGGTGTCTCGCTCAGCGGCGCACGGCATTGCGGTCGGCGCCCGTGCGCGTCAGGCTGGGCACGGCGGCGTTCACTGCCGGTCCCGCCGTTTCGAGCCACGACCGCGCCCACCGCTTGAGCTCCTCGAGCGCCGGCGCGAGCTCGCGACCCATGCGCGTCAACGTGTACTCGACGCGGACCGGCGGACCCGGGAGCACCGTTCGGCGCACGAGACCATAGGCCTCGAGCTCCTTGAGCCGGTCGGACAGCATTCGATCCGAGAGGTCGTTGACGTAGCTCGCGATCTGCGAGAAGCGCAGCGATCCGCCCTGGATCAGGATCTCGAGGATCGCGCCGGTCCACCGGCGACCGATCAGCTCAACGGCGCGGTGGTAGTACGGGCAACAATGCGGCGCCGCCTCCGAGGACTCGGCGGTGGTGTTCCCTTGCCGGCGCTGGACGTCCGAGAGCAACACGTGGCCCCCGCGAGCTATGCGGCGCGCAGCGTCCTGGAGTCCTCGACCGAGCCGTCGATCGGCACGTCACCGGCGATGTTGACCATTGCGGTGAATACCTCCAGCGATGCAAACGCAATCGCCTCGAGCAACTGCTCGTCGGTCCAGCCGGCCTCGCGAGCCTCTTCGTGCAGGTACGCGGGCATCACGCCACGCCCATCGATTGCCGCCTTGAGGTAGCGCAACAGAGCCGCCTCCTTGGCATCGCCCGATTCGAACTCGCGCGCCCGCGCGACCTCATCGAGTCCAAGGCCGGACTGCCGGGCGGTGCGGCTGTGCAGCGCAATGCCGGGCGTTGAGCCGTACATCTCGGCGACCGCGAGCGAGATCCGCTCGAGCGTGCGCAGCTCGAGCGTGCCACGACGGAGCTCGGCACGGAACCGGGCGTACGCGCGCAGCGCCGCCGGCGATCCCGCCAGCACGCCGAGGAAGTTCGGAAGCTGGCCGCCGGTCGAGAGCGCCCCCCGAAGCACGGGCATCGACGCGTCGGGAGCGGTCAGGTCGTCGTGGATTTGGAATCTGCTCATCGTCGTCTTCATCGGATCACGCTTCGCTCTGTAGGTAACGCTTTACCTTCTGCTTACAACTTACGATTCGTAAGGATACTACGTTCCAGCCGCAACGCAACCCCTACCCTGTGCCGGTCGCGCCAAAACCCCGCATTCGATGGGTTCGCTCTGACCCCGCAAGCTCCTCTTCCCCGCGACGGCGGGGACGCAACATGTCTTTGAGCTAGCGTCCGGCGACGGCGCCCACGAACTGGGCAATGTCCCGAGCGTCGTTGCCGCTGTACAGGCCGGCGGGCATCTGCCCAACGCCGATCGCGAAACCGTTCTGGATCGCGTAGAGGACAAGCGACGCGGGCGGCTTCAAGACGTCGAGGTTCGGACCGATCCGTCCGACGGCGTGGACGGCGGCGAGCGTGTGACAGGTGGCACAGGTCTGCGCAAAGAGCTGCCGGCCGTGGACTTCGGCCGCGGTCAGCTTGATGCCCGCGGGGCCGCGGGCCGCCACGCCGCGCGCATCGTGGATTGCGATCAGGATCGCACCGACCACTGCGGCGACGCTCACGATGCTCAACAGCCCGATTGCGAAGCCCATCGACCGGCGTTCGCGCGCGCGTTCGCTGATGCCCTCCGCAGCCACGGCCCGGAACATACCCGATGAGGCTGACCCCGGCGCAGCTCGCGTGGTTTGCCACAGCGCTCGGGTGGACGCGCGCGGATGCCAGCGCGCCGCCGCAGGGGGAATCTCCAATGACGATGGGAGATATGACCGAGCGGCCGAGCGAACTGGCGCTGCACCGAGCACTCGCGGAGGCGCAGCGCGCCCGGATTCTCGGCGAGCTCGAGCGCGCGGGTGATCTCGACACCCACTGAGCTGGCCCGCCGGCTCGGTCTGCACGCGAACACGATCCGCTGGCATGCCAGGATCCTGATCGGGGCGGGCCTTCTCTGCGCCCGTGCCGCCGCGCGCGACACGCCGGGGCGCCCGCGCACCCTCTACAGCCTCGGCGCGAACGCCGACCCGAGTGCAGCCGAGAGCTACCGGCTCCTGGCGACGATTCTCACGGGCACGCTGTCGGAGCTCGCAGACGGCGCGCAGCGCGCCGCGCGCGCCGGCTACGCATGGGGACGCTCGCTCGCGCAGGAGTCGGCGGCCGGGCAGCGCACGAGCGCGGCCGAGGACACGCAGACCATCGTCACGCTCCTCGCCCAGGAGGGCTTCAGGCCCGAGCAGAGCGCGCGCGAGATCAAGATGCACCACTGCCCGTTCGGCGGGCTCGCCACGAGCCCCAGCGGCGAGATCGCCTGCGCGGTTCACCGCGGCCTGATCGCGGGAGCGCTCGCCGAGCTTCGGAGCACGCTCGGCCTGGAGCAGCTCGACGCGTTCGTCGCACCGGACCTTTGTGTGGCGCGACTCGGCGCGCGCCGAGAAGTCCGCCCGGCGAAGGCCGCGCGCTGATGAGCGACGTCGCTCCGGACGCGGAGGCGGTGCGAGGACCGGTCTGGCCCGCTCCCGCAGGCTCGACGCGCTCGAGCGGCCCGCTCGAGCCGGCTGCACCCGCGCTGCGGCGACGCTCGCTGCTCCTGCCAACACTTCTGCTCGTGCTCGGACCGGGGCTGATGGTGATGCTCGCCGACACCGACGCGGGCAGCATCGTCACCGCCGCGCAGTCCGGCGCGCGGTGGGGCTACCGCCTGCTGCCGCTGCAGCTACTGCTGATTCCGGTGCTGTACCTCGTGATGGAGCTCACGGTCCGCCTGGGCGTCATCACGGGCAAGGGCCACGCCGAGTTGATCCGGGAGACCTTCGGCAACAGGTGGGCACTCGTCTCGGTCGGAACGCTGATCATCAGCGCGATCGGCGCGCTCGTAACCGAGTTCGCGGGCGTCGCCGGGCTCGGGCGGCTGTTCGGACTGCCCGCTACGACGACCGTTGTGCCGGCAGCGGCGGCGCTGATCGCCCTCGTCGTCACCGGCGGTTACCGCCGCGTCGAGATCGTCGGGATCACGCTCGGGCTGTGCGAGCTCGCGTTCGTCGCCGCCGCAGTGCTCGCGCACCCGGACGCGAACGCGATGGCGAGCCAGCTGCATTCGACCGCACCGTTGGCCAAGCCCGGCTTCACCGCACTGATCGCGGCCAACGTCGGGGCGGTCGTGATGCCGTGGATGATCTTCTATCAGCAGGGCGCCGTGGTCGAGAAGGGCCTGCGCCGGCGCGACCTGCGGATCGCCCGCGTCGACACCGGCGTCGGCGCCGTCGTGACGCAGATCGTCATGGCTGCCGTCTTGGTCGCAGCCGCCGCCACGCTTCACGGCGGCAGCCGCTCGCTGACGAGCGTCGCGGATCTGTCGGCCGCGCTGGCACCGGCCCTCGGGCGCGAGACGGCGCGCTACGTGCTCCTCTTCGGCGTCGGCGGCGCCGCGCTCGTGGCGAGCATCGTCGTTGCGCTGGCACTCGCCTGGGCGGTCGCCGAGGCGTTCGGCAAGCCACGCAGCCTGAACGACAGCGTGCGTCGCGCGCCCCTCTTCTACGGCCTTTTCACCGCCGCGGTCGCCGCCGGGGCGGCGCTCGTCCTGACGAGTCACTCGCTGGTGAACCTCTCGATCGACGTGGAGGTCCTGAACGCGCTGCTGCTACCGGTCGTGCTTGGCTTCCTGATCGCCCTCGCGCTGCGCGTGCTCCCGGGTGGCGACCGTCTCAGCCGGCGGCGGCGCGCGGCGCTGCTCGCGGTCATCGGCCTCGTCACGGCGCTCGGCCTTGTCTGGCTCGCGCTCGTGTTATAGGAAACCCCCGCGAGAGCGGGGGTTTCCCTTAGCGAGCCTATAAGCCGGATTCTGTCTGGAGCAGCCATCCATCTGCGCGGCCTACCTGGACCTCGGCGGGCAGCCTTCAAACGGTCCTGCTTGGCCTTGCATCGGGTGGGGTTTACCTGGCCGCCGCGTCGCCGCGACGCCGGTGCGCTCTTACCGCACCATTTCACCCTTGCCGGCACGCGACTCACGTGTGGCCGCGCGCTTAGGCGGTGTCATTTCTGTGGCACTTTCCCGCGGGTTTCCCCGGGTCGCCGTTAGCGACCACCCTGCCCTTCGATGTCCGGACTTTCCTCGGAGGCGAACCTCCGCGGCTGCTCAGCTCGCACACTGACAGTAGCGCCTGAGCGCGCACTCCGCCAGCGCTGCGACGAGCTCAGCCGATCGCGCGCATCACGCCAACAACGCGGCCGAGGATCTGGACGTCGCGCGCGAGGATCGGCTCCATCGCCGGATTCTCGGGCTGCAGCCGGATGTGGTCGGACTCACGGTAGAAGCGCTTGACCGTGGCCTCCTCGCCAACGAGCGCAACGACGATGTCGCCGTTCGACGCGTGCTCTTGCGAGCGCACGACGACGAGGTCACCTTCGAGGATCGCGGCGTCGCGCATCGACTCGCCGCGGACCCTCAGCAGGAAGTTGGCGGAGTCTCCGCCGGCCGCGTCCGGGACCTCAACGTAGTCGTCGATGTTCTCCTCCGCCAGCATCGGCTGCCCGGCGGCGACCGTGCCGAGGACCGGCAGAACGCCGGGCCGCAGCGCCCGCGCGGCGCCCTGCACAGCGCGGTCGAGCAACTCGAGCGCACGCGGCTTGGACGGGTCGCGGCGCAAGAGTCCGCGCTGTTCGAGGTTCGCAAGGTGCTGGTGCACCGTCGACGAGGACGCGAGGCCAACCGCCTTGCCGATGTCACGCACCGTGGGCGGGTAACCGTGCTCCGCTCCGTAGCGCCGGATGAAGTCGAGTATCTCCTGCTGGCGCGTCGTCAGGTCCATTGTTCGCCGTCTCCTTGGATGCGATCTGCGCTGGAACCGAACATCTGTTCGTGCAACATAGCGACCGCCCCCGACGGAATCAAGACGCCTATACTCGGGGCCTCCTGCGCCTGTGGCGGAATTGGTAGACGCGCAAGGTTGAGGGCCTTGTGAGCGCTTAGCTCGTGGAGGTTCGAGTCCTCTCGGGCGCATGGGAGAAAGCCCCGCAAAGCGGGGCTTGCGTGTCTCGAGAGCGCATCTTGATGAGCTTGTCCGAACCGTCACTATCTGCCGCTCCGCGAGTGTCGGAGTCCCACGCTTCCGCCGTCCCGCTACGCCTGACCGGCGGCGAGCAGACCGACGCCAGCGGCGATGACGACGAGTCCGGCAAGCTGGAAACGACTCAGACGTTCGCTAAAGAGCAGGAACGCCCCGAGCGCTGCGAGCGCCGCGAACTGCGACGCGAGCACTGCGGCCACCGCCAGGCCGTGACGGGCGCCGAGCTCGTAACTGATGATCCCGACAACCTCCCCGGCGGCAGCACCGGCGACCAGCGGGAATGCGCGTCGGGTCAGTCGCAGCCGGCCGCTCAGACGCAACGGCGCCATCATCAAGACGGTCCCGAATAGGCGTGCTGGAACCAGCACCCACAGAACTGACAGCTCGCTCCCGGCGCGCCCCACGGCGTAGAGACTGACCCCGAAGAGCAATGCCACCGGGATCGCTAGCACGGCCGAGCTGACGCCGCCGGCAGACTCGGTGCTCGGGTCTGGGTGCCACGCGGCGAGCACGACCCCGCCGGCGACGGCGAGCAGCAGCGCTGCGGTCCACACCGCGAGGTGTGCGCCGAACGCCACCGCGATCACAGCGGCGATCACGCCCTCGGTCGAAGCGATCGCGGTGATGACTCCCACCCTGCCCCGGCGAAAGGCCACGTACTCGATCCGCAGACCGATGACGTTCGTGCCTCCAGCGAGCGCGATCAGCGCCACGGTGCTCGGCGTGAGCTGGGACAGCGGCGCAAGCAGCGCAGTCGGCAGCGCGATCAGGACAAGGCCGAGGCCCATCACCCACGCGAGCGTCGAGGCGGCGCCGATCGAGCGGCTCGCCGCTGTGGCGCACAGCGCCGAGACAGTCCAGCACAGCGCGGCGCCCAGCCCCCCGAGTAACGCGATCATCGCGCCGAGTCGCCAAGGTTGCGAACCTTAGCTCGTGGAGGTTCGACTCCTCTCGGGCGCATGACGGAGAGCGCCGGAATTGCGGGGCTCTTCGTTGTCTGCGGGCCCGAGGTACCGCATGAGAAAGGACTCCCCGCAGTGGCCTCCTCCGCGCCGGGGCAACTAGCTCGTGGGAGGCAGGAGCCGTAAGACGTTCCAGGACAGCGGAGGCAATGTCGCGTGGAGCCGCTGTCGCTCCCTGCGCGCGCCAGAGAATGAGCGGGGCTCGACGCGATGCGGATCCTCAGCCGTGTTTGCCGCCTCAGGATCGGACCCCGCAAGCGCCGTATGCACGACCACGCGGTCGCCGAAGCCACGCAGCCCCACCTCGAGGTCGAGCGGCTCCCGCGCGTTGCGGTTGACGGCAAAGATGGTGAGCTCGCCGGAGTCCTCGTGCCAGACGGCCGTCGTCTCGAGCACCGGCACCGTGCCGTGGCGCGCGGTCTCGAGCGTCGGGCCATCTGGTTCCACTCGCAACACGATGCCGTCGCGGGCGAGTGCCGCGGTGAGTGCGAACGGGTGGAAAATCGTCTGCCGCCAGGCAGGCCCGTCGGGCTGCGTCATGATCGGCGCGATCGCGTTCACGAGCTGCGCGAGGCACGCGATCCGCACCCGATCGGCGTGGCGCAGCAGCGTGATCAGGAGGCTGCCGACCACGACCGCGTCGGCCAGCGTGTAGACGTTCTCCAGCAGGCGCGGGCGCTCCATCCATCCACGCTGACGCTGATCGCCGTCGCGCGACTGGTACCACACGTTCCATTCGTCGAACGCGAGGTCGATGTGGCGGTCACTGCGAACGCACGCGCGCGCGTGATCGCAGCTTGCGAGCACGCTGTCGATGAACGCGTCCATGTCGCGCGCGCTCGCGAGGAAGCTGTCGAGATCCTCACCGTCCGGGTCGTAATAGGCGTGCAGCGATAGGTAGTCGATGGCGTCGTAGCACTCGTGGAGCACGCTTGCCTCCCAGGTGCCGAAGGTCGGCATCGAGCGCCCGGAGCTGCCGCAGGCGACCAGCTCGATCGTCGGATCGACCAGCTTCATCGCCTTGCCCGCCTCCGCCGCGAGCCGCCCGTACTCGACGGCCGTCTTTCGCCCGAGCTGCCACGGGCCGTCCATCTCGTTGCCGAGGCACCAAACGCGTACGTCGTGCGGCTCGGGGCATCCGTTGCGCTGCCGCTGGTCGGATCGCTCGCTGCCGCCGGGGTGGTTGCAGTACTCGACCAGGGCCCGCGCCGCGTCCACTCCGCGCGTGCCAAGGTTCACGGCCAGCATCGGCTGGGCGCCAGCGAGACGAGCCCAGCGCACGAACTCGTCGGTGCCAACCTCGTTGGACTCGATCTGGCGCCACGCTAGATCGAGCCGCCGCGGGCGCGCGTCGCGCGGACCCACACCGTCCTCCCAGCCATAGCCGGAGACGAAGTTCCCGCCCGGGTAGCGCACGATCGTCGTGCCGAGCTCGCGTGTGAGCTCGAGCACATCGCCACGGAATCCGTGCTCGTCCGCCGTCGCGTGCGTCGGCTCATAGATGCCCGTGTACACGCACCTGCCGACGTGCTCGACGAACGTCCCGAACAGCCGCGAGTCGACTGTGCCGATCGTGAACGCCGGGTCGATCGTCAGGCGCGCGCTCCCCATGCCGCTAGAGGATGGCCGCCTCGGTTTGCGGGTCGAAGAAGTAGAGGCGCCTGACGTCCGCAACGATTTTGAGGGGCCTTCGATCGCGTCCAGAGCTCTGCGAGTCGACGCGCGCGGTGAACATCGACCTACCCTCGGCTGCGGCGAGTTCCTCGACGTCGGTCATCAGATCTCGCGCATCCTTGGTGACGACCGCCGGAGCGTCGATCTCGAAGTAGGTCACGATCTCCGAGCCCATCGGCTCAGCCAGCGCAACCTCGACGTCTAGCACCGAGTCGGGGCTGGCACGTGGCGCGAACTCCTGGTCCTCTAGGTCCTCCGGGCGGATCCCAAGAATCACCTCGCTGTCCTTGTAGTCCCCAAGCCGCTTGCGGGCGGACAGCTGTTCATTGCGGCACGAGCAGCCGTCGCGAGCCGAACACCGCAAAGACCTTGCCGTCCTCGTGGACGAGGCGCGCGTGCACCATGTTCATCGCCGGCGAGCCGATGAACCCGCCTACGAACACGTCCACCGGGTGCGTGTACAGCTCCTGCGGCGTGTCGACCTGCTCGAGCGCACCCTGACGCATCACGGCGACGCGGTCGCCCATCGTCATCGCCTCGGTCTGGTCGTGGGTCACGAACATCGTCGTCGTCTTCAGCTGCTGGTGGACGCGGGCGATCTCGGTCCGCATCTGGACGCGCAGCTTGGCGTCGAGGTTGGACAAGCGGCTCGTCCATCAGGAACGCCTGGGGCTCGCGCACGATCGCGCGGCCCATCGCAACCCGCTGCCGCTGGCCGCCCGAGAGCGCTGACGGGCGTCGCTGCAAGAGCTCGCCGATGCCGAGCATCCGTGCGGCGGCGCCGACACGCGTCTCGCGCTCCGGCTTGGCCATCTTTCGCAGCTTCAAGCCGAACTCCATGTTCCCGTAGACGCTCATGTTCGGATACAGGGCGTAGTTCTGGAAGACCATCGCCATGTCCCGCTCCTTCGGCGTGAGGTCGTTCACGACCCGGCCGCCGATGCTGATCGTCCCTTCCGTGATCTGCTCCAGCCCGGCCACCATCCGCAGGGCCGTCGACTTACCAGAGCCGGACGGGCCGACGAGGACAATGAACTCCCCGTCATCGATCTCCAGCGTGAGGGCGTCAACGGCCACGGTGCCGTCCGGAAAGCGCTTCGTGACTTCATCGAATGAGATGTTTGCCATCGCCGGTACCTCTGTTCACGAGCGCAGGACAGCGACGCCGTAGGGATCGAGCGTGAGAGCACCAGCGCGCGTGACGCCCGTGAGGAGATCCTCGAGCTCGCCCTCGAACTCGACCCTCGACGCCTGCGCTCGGTGGTTGAGCAGGAAAAGAAGCGAACGCCCATCCGCCGAGCGCCGGACGGCCTCGACCCCGTCAGGGGCGGCAAGGGTCGGAGTGAGGCCCGCCTGCTCGGCGATCCTGCCCGCGAGCTCGGCTGTGGCCGCGTGATCGAGGCGGGTGCCGACGTACCACGCGCGACCGTTGCGCGTCACGGCGGGTCTCCCCTCAAGCCAACCGTCGGCGAAGGTCGCGACGGCCTCGGCGCCTTCGAGCTCGATCCAGTCGCTCCAGTGCTCGCAGGTGTAGCGCTGGCCGGCGAGCGCGATCGGACACGGCTCGTCATCCTTGTGCGGCCAGAGGTCGGTGACGACCATCCCGAGGAGGCGGCGCAGCAGGGCGGGGTAGCCGCCGAGCCGGACATGGCCGCGCGCGTCGACGATGCCGCTGAAGAAGTTGAGCACCGCCGTGCCGCCTGCGCCGACGAAGCGTTCGATGTTGGTCGCCGCCTCATCGGTGACCAGGAAGAGGTTCGGGGCGATGACGAGCCGGTAGCGCGATAGGTCGGACTCCGGGTGAACGAAATCGATGGCGATGTTCCGCTCCCAGAATGGTCGGTACCACCGCTTGATCTGGTCAAGCAGGCGGAGATCGGGCGAAGGCTTACCCGGCACCTCGAGGGCCCACCAGCTCTCCCAGTCGTGCAGGAACGCCACTTCAGACTCGACGCGAGTCCCGAGCACCGCGTCGAGACCCCCGAGCTCTGCGCCGAGCTGCACGACCTCGTGCCAGGCCCATGTGGTCGGGCCAGCGTGGGGCACGATCGCGCTCTGAAACTGCTCGGCACCGAACTTCGAGGCGCGCCACTGGAAGAAGAGGATCCCCTCGGCACCGTGAGCAAGGGCCTGGTAGCTGCCGAGCCGCATCTGCCCAGGATGCTTGGGGACGTTGCGCGGCAGCCAGTGGACCGCCCCAACCGCCTGCTCCATCAGCACCCAGCCGGCGCCGCTCCCGAGCGAGCGCATTAGATCGGAGGCAGCGGAGAGATCCGCAGCCGATGCCGGGTCGGCCGGATCGGGGTACTCGTCGTCGGCGATGAGATCGACGTGGCGCGCCCATTTCCAATAGTCGACCGGCTTGAAGAACGACATGAAGTTGGTCGTGATCGGTATTCCCGGCGCATGGCGCTCGATGATCTCGCGCTCCTTGAGAAACAGATCGAGCAGCGCGTCGGAGCAAAAGCGCTGCCAGTCGAGCTCGCGCGAGGGATTGCGAAAGGCGGGAGCGAGGCGGGGCGGCTGGATCTCCTCCCAGTCCGAGAATCGTTGACTCCAGAAAGCGGTGCCCCAGGCTTCGTTGAGCGCCTCGACCGTCCCGTAGCGTTGCTTCAACCAGCGCCGGAAATGCGCGGCCGAGTGGTCGCAGTAGCACGCCGGGACGTGGCAGCCATATTCGTTGTTGACGTGCCATAGCGCGACGGCAGGATGCTCGCCGTAGCGGCGCGCGAGCTGCTCGACGAGCGCACAAGCGGCATCTGCATAGGTCTCACTCGACGGGCAGTAGTGCTGGCGCGCCCCGATCTCAAGCCGCACGCCGTCGCGCGTCACCGGCAGCACCTCGCGGTCCAGCTCGACGAGCCACGGCGGCGGCGACGCGGTGGCCGTTGCAAGATCGGCATAGATGCTGTTGCGCTGCAAGAGGTCGAGCAGGCGGTCGAGCCAATCGAAGACGTACTCGCCGCGTCGCGGCTCGAGCATCGCCCAGGAGAAGACTCCGACCGTCACCAGATTCACACCGGCCTCGCGCATCAGGCGAACGTCCTCCTCCCAGACGTCCTCCGACCACTGCTCGGGGTTGTAATCCCCGCCATAAAGCACGTGGGGAACCTTCGCAAGCAAGGTCACTTCACACCTCCGGCTGTCAGTCCTCCCTGCCAGTAGCGTTGGAGGAGAAGGAATGCGATCGCCACGGGGACGACGGCAACAAGAGCACCCGCCACGACGATGCTGAAGATCACGCTGGCGCCGCCGCCGGCGCTCGCGGAGGAGTTCCACTGAGCGAGCCCGACGGTCAGCGGGTAGTACTTCGGGGTCGAGAGGACGACGAGTGGCAGGAAGTAGTTGTTCCAGGTCGCGACGAACTGGAGCAGGAGCACGGTGGCGAAGCCCGGGACGAGGATGCGGAAGGAGACACCGCGGAAGATCCTGAACTCACTGGCGCCGTCCACGCGGGCGGCGTCCAGTAGCGCGTCCGGCACCGCGCGGTCGGCGTAGACGCGCATCAGGAAGACGCCGACCGGGCTGACGAGTGATGGCAGGATGACCGCGAACGGCGTGTTGATGATCCCGACCTTCGACAGCAGCAGGTAGATCGGGATCACGAGCGCGGTCTGCGGGATCATGATCGAGCCGAGCACCACCGCGAACAGGACGCCGCGGCCGCGGAAGCTGTACTTCGCAAACGCGTAGCCGGCCATCGTCGCGAAGAGTGCGGCCCCAACGCCGGCTGAGATCGCGTAGAGCGCTGTGTTGCCCATCCACGTCAGGTAGATCCCGCCGTCGTAGGTGAACACCTGGTGAAGGTTCTGAATCAGGTTGAAGTGCGCGAACCAGAGACCGAAGGTCGAGAAGAGCTGTGCGTCTGACTTCGTCGAGGAGACGATCAGCCAGAAGAGCGGCAACAAGAAGTAGACAAGGAAGACGAGCAGAACGAGCGTGGCGAACGTGCGCCGCCTGTTACGCCGGCTGAACCCAGCTTCGATGAAACGCATTGAGCGCCGTCATCGCTGCTTTCGCGTGAGGAGCATGAACGTGTAGGAGGCAAGGAAGACGACGGCACCGAGCACGAACGAGACGGCGGCGGCGTAGTTGAACTCGTGCGAGGAGAACGCGAGGTTGTACTCGTAGACGTTCGGCGTGTAGCTGGTGCCGATCACCTGCGGCGCAATGACCGACATGATCTGCGGCTCGTTGAACAGCTGGAGCGTGCCGATGATCGAGAAGACGACGGTCAGGACGAGCGCCGGCGCGATGAACGGGATGCGGATCCGCAGCGCCGTCTGGAGCGGCGTCGCGCCGTCAACGGCCGCCGCCTCGACGATCTCGCTGGGGATCGTCTTCAGCGCCGCGTAGAGAATGATCATGTTGTAGCCCGTCCATTCCCAGGTGACGATGTTGCCCAGGGAGGCGAGCATTCCGCCTGCGGTCAGGAATCCGGGCGTGCCGAGGCCGATGTCGCGCGAGATCTGGGAGAGCGGGCCGAAGCTAGGGGCGTAGAGGTCGCCCCACATCAACGCGGCGACCACCGTCGGGACGGCGAATGGCAGGAAGAAGGCGAGCCGGAACAGGCTCGGCATCCAAACCGCGCGCGCGTCGAGCAGGAGGGCGAACAGCAGAGCGAGCCCGATCATGATCGGGATCTGCACGACGCCGAGCAGGGCCATGTGCTCCAGCCCCGTATAGAAGCTGGAGTCTTGCACCGCCTGCTCGAGGTTGGAGAGGCCGACGAAGACCGTGCCGCCGATGATGCGCTCGTTGTAGAGCGCCATCCGGAACGCGTAGACGAGCGGCGTGATCAGGAAGAACGCGAACAGGATCAGGAACGGAGCAAGGAACGCAAACGGGACGAACGCGCGCTGCAAAGACCGGCGGCGCGTGTGCCAGACACGCGCCGCCGGCGCCTTGGTCGAGGGAAGAGAGACTTGATGGCTGTCAGCCATTGGATATCGGAGTAACCACTATCCCGTGCTTCTCATGCTGACGTCGCCTTTTCGTGCCCGCTCAGGTCTTGACCTTGTATCCCTGCTGCTTCGCATAGGCCACGACCTGCGCCTGGGTGTTCTTCATTGCTTGCGCAAAGCTCTCCTGGCCTTGCGATGCGTTACCGAGCTGATCCTGAAGCACGGTGTAGACCTCGATCTGGAACGGGCTGAACACGAAGCTCGTGTTGACCTCGGTCGAGGCCTTGGCAAACAGCTTGTTGACCTCCTGACCGCCGTAGAAGGGGATCTGCTGGTCAGCGTATGAAGGACTGTTTGCGAGAGACTTGAGCGTCGGGTACAGGGACTGGGTGTTGGCGAACTCGCTCGTCGACTGCGAGTTCGTGTTGAGCCAGTCGGCGAACTCCGCCGCCTGCTTCGGATGCCCGCTCTGCGAGGTGACCGCGCTTGTCGAGCCGCCCCAGTTGCCATTGATCGGGGCACCCTTCGTGCTCCACTGCGGCGTCAGCGCCGCGCCCCACGAGCCGGACGTCGACTTAGCGACGCCCTCGAGGAACACCGGAGCCCAGGCAGCTGCCGGCGTCATGCTCAGATACGTGCCGTTGGTCAGGTCGGTGTACCAAGCGGTCTCGAAGTCCGGCTGAGCAGCGATGTCGCCGGCCTTGATCAGCTTGCCCCAGAAATTGGCCCAGTTCAAGATCGCCGGGCTGTCGAGGTTGATCGTGATGTTGTCGCCCTTGACCGTGAACGGCTTCGCGCCCGTCTGCCAGATCATGCCGAACAGTGCGCCACCGTCATTGACCGGGAAGTCCGCGAGGTAGGCACTCGGATCGGCCGCGTGCAGCTTGACCGCGTCGGTCGCGAACTGAGCCCACGTCTTGGGCACGGTCAGGCCGTACTGCGTGAATAGGTCCGTGCGGTAGAGCATTCCGAGCGGTCCCGAGTCCTGCGGGATCGCCCAGACCGTCTTGCTGTTCGGCGCGACCTGCTTCCAGACCCAATTCACGAACAGCTTCCCGGTGTTCGCTGGGATGTCCTTGGCGATGTTGTCGAGGCCGTGCAGCGCCACGTACTGCGGGATGTACTGGTATTCGATCTGGACGACATCCGGAGCCCCCGAGCCCGCCTGCAGAGCGGTCGTCAACTTCTGATACTCAGTCTCGCCCTGACCCGCGTTTACGTAGTTGACCTGGATGTCGGGATGACTGGCGTTGAATTGGTTGACCTCGGTTTGGATGTTCGGCACCCACGACCAGAAGGTGATCTGGACGGGCGACTGCGCCGACGCAAGGCTCGGGATCGTCGCTGCAATGCAAGCTGCGGCGACCGCGAGCCCGGCCAGCGCGAGCCTGCGAATGGGACTAGACATGGCCCTCCTCCTCAGGAGCAAAGTGATCGGTAACCTGATCGATCACATGTTGCGCGAGTGCAAGATGTGATCGATCACAAGGCTTCCCACGTTACGCCCGGCCGAAACTCCTGTCAAGCTCCAAGCGATGGCACGGCCCGTCGAGCTCTACAGCGGGACCTCCGCTCCGAGGCGGTCGACGATTCACGACGTCGCGGCGCGGGCCGGCGTCTCGCATCAGACCGTCTCACGCGTGATCAACGAGAGCACGAACGTGTCCGCGGCGACACGGCAGCGCGTCCTGACTGCGATCGAGGAGCTCAGCTACGTGCCGAGCTCCGTCGCGCGCGGCTTCAGGCTCAAGCACACGCGTTCATTCGGCATCGTGACCGACGACATCTCCGACTTCGTCTTCGGCCACATCATCGCCGGGGCCGAGATCGAGGCCCGCCGGGGCGGATACTTCCTGGTCATCGGCAGCGTCGAGGACGAAGCCGACGAGAGCAGCTACGTGCGACTGATGCTCGAGCGGCGCGTCGAAGGCTTCATCCTCGTCCGGCCTGGGGTGCCATTCATCGGGGAACACCTCGAAGCGATCCGCGACGCCGGCGTGCCGTTCGTGCTCGTCGGCACGAGCCTTGTCTCGGGCGTGGACGTCGTCGAGAGTGACAACTACCACGGCGGCTATCAAGCGACGCGGCATCTGCTGGAGCTCGGTCACCGGCGCATCGCGACGATCGTCGGCCCTGCCGGCTGGCCGCCGGCGCAAGCGCGCCTCGAGGGCTACCGCCAGGCCCTTGCCGACTTCGGCGTGAGGGTCGAGGAAGGGCTCCAAGCCGAGGCCGCCGACTGGGGTATCGAGGCGGGACAGGCCGCCGCTCGCAGCCTGCTGAGCCGGCGTTCGCGGTTCACCGCGCTGTTCGCCCACAGCGATCTGATCGCACTCGGCGCGATCGCACGCCTGCGCGAGGCCGGCATGCGAGTCCCCGACGATGTGTCCGTCGTCGGCTTCGACGACCTGCCCGTCGCCGCTGTGGTCGACCCGCCGCTGACGACCGTCCACCAGCCCACGCGGGAGAAGGGCGCGTTCGCAGCGCAACTGCTCCTCGGACACGTCACCGGCGCGCGCCCCTTGCGCGGAGAGGAACACGTTCTGCCCTGCGAGCTCGTACGGCGAGCCAGCACGCAGGCACTCACCTAGGGTGCACAAGGGGATCCGGACGCAGCGCTACGCCCGGACGCGTGGAGTACGGCTAAGAGCTTGCGGGCGACATCGATGCCGCCCGCTTGCCAGGACGGCTCAATCGGGCTGGTGGACGATCCGCATGTAGGGTCGCGGCGCTTCCCATCCCTCGGGGTAGCTTCTCCTTGGCCTGTCGTCGTTGCACCGATCCGGCGATGATCACGTCATCGCCCTGCTTCCAGTTGACGGGCGTCGCGACCTTGTGCTTCGCGGTCAGCTGAAGCGAGTCGATCACGCGCAGCACCTCGTCGAAGTTGCGGCCGGTCGTCATCGGATAGACGAGGATCAGCTTGATCTTCTTGTCCGGGCCGATGACGAACACGTTGCGGACGGTCTGGTTGTCGGCCGGCGTGCGCTCCGTCGGGTCGCCGCTGACGCTCGGCGGGCAGCATCCCGTAGGCCTTCGAGACCTCGAAATCGGCGTCGCCGATGATCGGGTAGTTCGGCGCCGTGCCCTGCGTCTCCTCGATGTCCTTCGCCCATTCGTCGTGTTCTCGACCGGGTCGACGGAAAGGCCGATGATCTTGACGCCGCGGCGGTCGAACTCGGGCTTGATCTTCGCCATGTAGCCGAGCTCGGTCGTGCACACCGGGGTGAAGTTCTTCGGGATGCGAGAAGAGCACCGCCCAGGAGTCGCCGATCCAGTCGTGGAAGCTGATGTGACCCTCGGTCGTCTCGGCCTCGAAGTCCGGAGCGATGTCGCCCAGCTGCAAACTCATAATTCCCGGTCCCCTTTCAGTAGTTATGACATTTAAGCACGTGCCGCGTGCCGTCACACCGTAGAGCGCCTAGCGACTTGGCGGCATCGCCCCAACCGCCGCTCGCACCCGGCACGCTAGGCTGCAACCAATGCCTAGCACGCTGATCCTCGTCCGTCATGGCGAGAGCGAATGGAACTCCAAGGGCCTCTTCACGGGCTGGGTCGATGTGGGCCTGTCGGATACGGGTATCGCCGAGGCGCAAAGCGCCGGGCGCCTGCTCGCAGACGAGGGCCTGCGACCGGACTGTGTGCACACATCCGTCCTGCGTCGGGCGATCGAGACCGCGAACATTGCGCTCGATGCGGCCGAGCTGCACTGGCTTCCCGTGCGACGCTCGTGGCGCCTCAACGAACGGCACTACGGCGCGCTGCAGGCACAGACAAGGCGCAGACCCGCGCCGAATTCGGGGAGGAGCAGTTCATGCTCTGGCGGCGCTCCTACGACGTGCCGCCGCCGCCGATTCCCAACAATGACCCCCTGTCCCAGGCCAGCGAGGATCGCTACGCGACGCTCCCACCCGAGCTGCTGCCACGCTGCGAATGCCTGAAGGACGTCGTCGAGCGGCTCCTGCCCCGGATGCCGCGATCGTTCCCGAGCTCGCGGCCGGGCTGATGCCGATCGTCTTTGCCCACGGCAACTCGCTACGCGCGCTTGTCAAGCACCTCGACGCGATCAGCGACGAGGAGATCGCCGCGCTCAACATCCCGACCGGGATCCCGCTCCTGTACGAGCTCGACGGCGAGTTTCGCCCCGTCGTCGCAGGCGGTCGCTACCTCGATCCGGACGCGGCGGTCGAAGCCGCGGCGGCCGTAGCGAACCAGGGTCGCTAAGGGCTCAGCAGCTCGGCGGGCGCGTGCTCGGGCCGGTGGTGGGGCTGCGCGAGCCGGCGGAATAGATCGACGGAGCGTTCAGCAGGCGCGCGAGGACGGTCGCCTCGCCAACCGCGAGCAGTAGCGGCACCGTCAGCGAGCCGCCACTGCCTGTCAGCTCGAGGATCAACACCGTCGCGGCGATCGGACCCTGCATGGCCGCCGCCAGGACGGCGCCACCGCCGATCAGTGCGTAGCTCCCGATCGGCGAGCCCGGCCACAGCTCGCTCCACAGATGCCCCGACACCGCGCCAAAGAGGACGCCGAGCGTGAGCGTCGGCATGAAGAGACCACCCGGCGAGCCGCTCGCCAGGCAGGCCGCCGTCACGAGTGGCTTGAGCGCCAGCAGGACGGCGAACAGGCCGAGCGACAGCGACCCCGCAAACGCCAGCTGCGAGAGATCGATCCCGTTTCCGAGCACCTGCGGGTAGCGGATCGCGATCGCGCCAAGCGCGGCGAAGATCACGATCGGTGCGATCAGCCTGACGGCGCGGCGCTGGGGCCGTGCGCGGTTCGCCAGCGTTACGAGCCTCACCCAACCGACGGCGACAAGACCGGCGAGCGGTCCGACGATGGCCGCCCACACAACCTGCGTACCGGCGACGTGGAACGAGCCGATCGCGAACGTCGGTCCCGTGGAGATGACGATCCACGCCACAGCGGTCGCGAGGATGCTCGTGAGCAGGGCCGGCAGGACCAGCGGCAGCGCGAGCGAGCCGAGCAGCACCTCGAGCGCGAACAGGGCTCCGCCGAACGGGACGTTGTACACGGCCGCCATGCCGGCACCCGCTCCGGCCGCCACAAGCAGCCTGCGCTGCGAGGGCGTGATCGTCTTGCCGTTGCGATCGCAGAGCTCGCTCGCGAGCGCTGCGCCCGCCAGTTGCGGGGCGGCTTCGCGCCCGAGCGAGGCGCCCATTCCGACGGTCACGATCGCAACGACGCCGCGGATCAGGCTCGGCACGAGCTCGAGGCGCGCGCGTCCGAGCCAGATCGCCTCCGAGATCTCGCCGCCACCGGATCCGCCGAGGCGGCGCAGCACAAACGTTCCCGCGGCCGCGATCACACCGGCGCAGACGAGGACGAGGACGAGGCGCGTCGGCGATGCCGCGCTGATCCCGGCGAGCAGGTGATTGGCCGTGCGATTCCACGCAAGCCGCTCGACGAGCTTGAGCAGCGCGACGAAGCCCGCCGCGGCGAGCCCGTTCCCACCGCGATCGCGATGACGAGCCCCCAGAAACGGAGGCTGTAGCCGGCGAGGATCCCGCGCCCGGGAATGTTCGGCTGCGGTGACGCGAGACTCCGCCTCATGCCGCGAATGGTGCCCACGGCAGAGAAGCCGACGTGCGCGCGGTCGGCGTCAGCTCGACGACGATCGTCCAGCGGTCGCCGCGGACGAGGCTCTCGCGCCACTCAACGGGGCCACCGGTTCCGCGCGTCAAACGCGATACTGACAGGGCCGCCTGATTTGCCGGGAGCCCGAGCGCGCGCCGATCGGGCTCCGGCGGGATCACCGGGCGCAGGCGTTCGGACCCGGAGCGCAGCTTGACGCCGCAGCGAGCGACGAGCTCCACATAGATACCCGTGCGCGCGAGGTCGATCTCGAGCAGCGGCTCGGCGATCCGCGCCGGCAACCACGAGCGATCGAGCGCGAGCGGCTCGCGATCGACAAGGCGCAGGCGTTCGATGAAGACGAGCCGCTCGGCGGACGCCAAGCCGAGGATCGCGGCGACACGGGCGTCGGTGCATAGGCGTGCTTCACGCGTCGTGCTCGTCTGCTCATGACCTGCCGCCTCGACATACTCGAACAGGCTTTCGAGCGTGCCCGCCGCCTGCTCGAAGGTGCGCGGACGGACGGTCGTGCCGCGTCCGCGCTCGCGTTGGACGAGGCCCTCGTCGGCGAGACGGCGCACGGCGTCGCGTACCGTTTGACGTGAGACGCCGTAGTCGCTCATCAGCTCGAGGTCGGTCGGAAAGCGCTCGGCGAACTCTCCATGGTTGAGGCGCTCGCGCAGCAGCCCGAGCAGCTGTGCCCAGAGCGGCAGGGGACTCCCGCGGTCAAGAGCGGGTCGGCGATATTGTCCGGACATTAGTACCTATAGGATGGTAGCGGCTACCGCGTACCGGCTGCCGCTTCCGATACGGTGCCGTGCGATCCCCGCGTGAGACGTTCGCCTCGCTTGTCAGCGCCGGTCGTCTGGACGGCGGCGATCGCGACCCTGTCGGTGCTCTACATGACGCTCGTCGTCCCGCTGGGATCGGGTCCCGACGAGCCTGAGCACACCTACCGCGCCTTCCAGCTGGCGCTCGGGCACCTCTTCCCGCACCTGCTGAGCTGCGTCGGTCACGCACTGCGCGTGGGGTGCCTAGGCGACTCCGGTCGCCTTACACCGTCAAATCGCGCAGGCGGACCCGTTCCGCCGGTCCTCATCTCGGCGTTCGACCAGCTTTACGCCCTCTCGCATCCCCACGGCGTCGCAATCCACTTCAAGGCAACCGACTACTCGAGGCTGCTCGGATCGATGCTCGGTGGCAAGGCGACGCGGTTCGCGAACTTCGAGAACACGGCGCTCTACTCCCCGGTCAACTACCTGCCTGAGATGCTGATCTTCTGGATCGCCCAGCACACCTCGGAGTCGCTGCTCGCCGCGCTGTACTCCGCCCGACTGCTGACCGGGATGGTCTGGGCCGCATGCGTGACCGCCGCCGTCGCGATCACGCCGCGCTGGAAATGGCTCTTCTCGATGGTCGTGCTCGTCCCGAGCGCGCTCTCGCAGAGCGCGGTGATCAACGCGGACGCCGTGTCGCTTGCCGTCGTCGCGTTGAGCGCCGCCTATGCGCTGCGCCTGGCCTCGAGCGAAGTGCCGCTGCGGCGACGGCAGATCGCTGTCGTCGCGATCCTCGGGCTCCTGCTCGGTCTGATGAAGCTGCCGCTCATCATCGTGCTCGTCGCGGTGCTCGCGATTCTCTGGCCCAAGCTCGGGCGCGGGCGCGAGCGCGCCGTGCGCTTGGCAGTCATCGGCCTACCCGCGGCCGCGGCGGCGCTGTGGTGGAACCTCGCGTCAAACGCCTACTTCGTGCCCTACCGCAACATCGTCTACGGACCGGCCACGCGCGTGCTCGTGAGCCAGTCGCGGCAGGAGCATTACCTCCTAACCCACGTCGTCAAGCTGCCCGCCATCCTCTGGACGACTGCGGTTCACGGGCACCTTTTCATGATTTGGGAGGTCGTCGGAACGCTTGGCGAGGCCGGGCTACCAGAGTGGTTCGCGATCGTCTGGCTCGTGCTGTTCGTGGCGCTCGCGGTCGGCAGCGAGGGTCCCGGGGTCGGGCGGGCGGCGCGTGGCTGGATCGCGGGGATGCTAACGGTCTACTTTCTCGGCACCGCGCTCGCGCTGTACCTCACCTGGACCGCTCTCGGCGCCGGCGAGATCAGTGGCATGCACGGGCGCTACTTCACGCTCGTGCTGATCTTCGCCGTCCCGATGCTGGCCGCGCTCGGCGGCGGGCGCGTCAGGCATCCTCCGCGCGCGATCGCGGCCGCAGCGGTCATTGTCAGCGCGTTGTCGGCCGGGACGATGTTCTTCTACGCGTCCTACCACTACTACGGGCAGGGTCCGTGGCAGGTCGTGCCGAAGCTCACGTCGGTGCTGTTCTGATGCGAGTCCTCGCGCGCCCGCGCCGACCATCGCTGCCAGCGACCCTCCTCGCGACCCTGCTCGGGAGCTGCGCGGTCGCCGCGGCCACAGTCAGCGGGGTGGCCGCTCAGCCGCAGACGATCACGCCAAGCGTGCTCGGCGCGCAGGTGAGCGCCCTGGCTAACGGCATCGCCATGCAATGGGCCGGACACGAGCTGAGGGGCGGTGCACTGATCGATCCGGTGATCGGCCCGCTGAAGGGCGACTACGGCGACGCGATGACCGGTCAGGCGATGGTCGTGGCGGGCATCGCCGCGGACAACGAGACTCTGATCTCGCGCGGCATCGCGGCGGAGCTCGCCGACGCCGCGCATCCCGACGACGGCGGCTTCGAGCTACTGGGGCTGAGCGGCGCGTACAGCCTGAACCAGCGCGAGCTCGCGACCGATCCGGATTGGGTTGCGGCGCGCGGCCGGATCGCGCGGTTCCTGCGCCGGCACAAGCCGTCGATCTCGGACCTCGAGCGCTGCTACGCAAGCCCCCACTGCTACACGAACCTCAAGCTCGTCAGCGCCGTCGCCGACATCTCGCTGCTCGAGACCGGCCTGCGCAGCGGTGTGAAGGCGGCGCTGCTCGCCAACCGCGGGGCGCTGCGAGCGCGAGTGCTCGTGCTGCTCGCGATGGCGGCGGCAAACGCCGGCCGCGACGCATATCGGGCCGGCAGCCCAGGCTTACAAGGCTCGGCATCCTGAGCGATCCGAGCGAGAACCCGCTCGCCTACCACGCACTGTCGACTGTGATGCTGGGGCGCGCGATCCTGCTGCTCGGCCCGGCCGCGCCAGCGTCGATTCGCGACGCCTTCGCGCGCACAGCGAAGGCGCTCGTCGCGCTGCTCGCGCCGGACGGCGCCGACACCTATATCGGGCGTGGACAGGGGCAAGTGTGGACGGTGGGGGTCACGATCGACGCACTTGCGATCGCTGCCGAGCTGACGAGCGATCCGACGTGGCGCGGTCGCTATCTCACCTCAGCGGCGACCGCCTTGGCGCGCCTCGAGACCCTCTACCCGACGAGCGGTTGGGGCCTCCCGCTCGTCCCGCGCTTCGCCGGCAACGGCGACCCAGGCAGCTACGCCGGCATCGATCCCTATGCCAACACGGTCGAGTACAACGGCCTCGCATTGTGGGCGCTCGATGACGCGGCACGGGCGCTTGCAAACGCCGCGCCGGCACCCCCCGAGCCGCTACCGAGTACCACCAACGGGACGTTTATCGACCCGTCGCACACGCAGTTCGCCGCGGTCACCCAGGGTGAGTTGTGGTTCGCCGTGCACGCCCTCGATAGCAATCTCAGCGATCCACGCTACGGGTTCGGCCTGCTCGCAGCAGAGCTCGACGGACCGAACGGCTGGGAGAGCGTGATGCCCGCGCCTCCGCTCACGAGCAGGCCCGTGGTCGGCTCGGTCGCATTGCGTGCGAAGGGCGGCCCGCTGCATCCGGTTGGTCGACGCCTCCGCGCCAGTGCGAACGGCGTTGTCACGATCAAGGGCGGCTGGGAGCAGCCTGGCGATCCCAACCTCATCGACCCGGGAACGGTCTGGACCTTCACGCCGGACAACAATGCGGTCACGCTGCGCACCGCGGCCCCGGCGGGCTCGGCCTACGAACTCCAGGTCTGGTACCTCGCGGGCGCCCAGCTGACATTCGCGCCACAGCGCCTCGGCGTCGTCGAACCCGACGGAACCAGCCAGACCTACGCTCTGAACAGCCGCATCCATGTGCTCCACGGTGTGCGCGCGAGCTCGGCCTATGCGGCAAGCATGCGAAGCCTGATCCTGCTCGTCAAGCCTCCATCCGGCTCGCTCGTCTACACCACCAGCTTCTCGCTCGCCCCGGCGACCGGGCCGAGCGGCCCGTCCGGCGCAACGGGCACGAGCAGCGCTACGGGCACGACCGGCGCTACGGGGACGAGCGGCGCTACGGGTCCGACCGGTAGCTAGATCAGGCCGGCCCTAGCCGACGACCGCAGTCGAATCACGGAGGATGAGCGTCGTCTCGAGCTCGACGTGCAGCGCCTCGACGCGCTGACCGTCGAGCAGCCGCGTGAGCAGGCTGACGCTCATGCGCCCGATCTCGGCAAGCGGCTGGTGCACCGTGGTCAGCCGCGGCGTGACGATCTGCGCCTCGGCCGTGTCATCGAAACCGACGATCGACACGTCGTCCGGGATGCGCAGGCCGAGCCCTCTCGCAGCTTGCATGGCGCCGAGCGCGAGCTGGTCGTTGAAAGCGAAGATCGCGGTCGGGCGGTCGGCAGCGCGAAAGCAATTCGGTCGCGACCGCCAGCCCGCCGTCGATCTCGAAGTTCGACTCGATCACGAGGCGCAGGTCCGGGAGCACGCCGGCGGCGGCGAGCGCCGCCTGGTAACCGCGCAAGCGCTCGTCGGTCGCCAGCCAGCCGCGTGGGCCGGTGATCGCGGCGATGCGGCGATGACCGAGCTCGAGCAGGTGGGCGGTCGCTTGGTCGGCGCCCGAGGAGGAGGCGGCCGAGACAGTCGGGACGGGCGACTCCATGCGCTTGCGCGGGTCGACGACGACGAAACGGAAACCGTGGTCCATCAGCGCGCTGAGTTCCCGGCTCGACTCTTCCGGAAGAACCAGCAGCGCGCCGTCGGTCGTGCCCGTGCATCAGCCGCTCGAGCAGCGACACCTCGCGGTCGTGCTCGTGCAGCGTCGGGCAGAGGACGATCCGCATGTCCTGCTCGTAGAGCGCCTCCGTGACGCCCGCAATGATCACCGAGAAGTAGGCCGGATGGATCCGCGGCACCGTGACCCCGATCAGGCCCGTGCGCCCGCCGGAGAGTCCGCGCGCGCTGCGATTCGCGCTGTAGCCGTGCTCGCGCACCACGCGCTCGACCGCGCGCCGCGTCTCCTGCGAGACGTAGCCGCTGCCGTTGACGACGCGCGAGACGGTCGCGGTCGAAACGCCGGCAAGTGCCGCGATCTCACGGATCGTCGGCCTACCGTTGGTGGGAGTGTTGTCGCGGGCCGGTCGGCATTCGTTTCAGCAATGTTACAGATCCAGGGCACGCGTTTGTGCGCCTGAAACCCTTAGATTCCGGGGGCTCCCCCTCAGGCCGCAGACAGTTCCAACTTGACGCGACGGAAACATAGGTTACCGTTTACACGTTCGTTTCCGCCCGGTCTGGCGGTACAGGAGAGAGAGAGAGGAATGCGGTTCATCGCTCGCCGACTTGGCTTCTACGTTGTAGCTGCCTGGGTCGCGGTGACGGTCAACTTCTTCATCCCGCGCGCGATCCCGGGCAACGCGGTCGACACGATGGTGGCCAAGCTCCCCGTCGCTGCAGCCGCCGGCCTCGCGGCGCTCAAGGCGCGACTTCGGCGTCGGCAACCAAGGGAGCATGCTCCACCAGTACTGGGTGTACCTGGGCCAACCTCGCCCATGGCAACCTCGGCTTGTCGGTCGCGCAGCTACCCCGAGAAGGTAGCACGTGCTCGGCGACACGATCCCATGGACGCTCGGGCTGGTCGGCACGGCGACGGTGATCAGCTTCGTCGCTCGGGACGCTGCTGGGGATCCTCGCCGGCTGGCGGCGCGGCGGCGGTTCGACCGCTGCTGCCGGCGTTCACGTTCCTGCAGGCGACGCCGTACTTCTTCCTCGCGCTGCTCGCTGGTAGAGCTGCTGGCTGAACACTGGCACATTTTCCCGGCCACGGGTGGGCAACGCTCGACGACACGGCCGGACTGAACCTGGCCGTTCATCGACAGCGTGCATCTACCACTCAACCTGCCCTCTTCACGATCGTCATGACTTCGATGGCCGGCTGGATGCTGCAGATGCGCAACGTGATGATCACGACGATCGGCGAGGACTACGTGCTCGCCGCACAGGCCAAAGGGCCTCTCGCCGCGCCGCATCATGTTCACCTACGCCGCGCGCAACGCGATCCTGCCCAACATCGCCGGCTTCGCGCTCGCGATCGGCTTCGTCGTCGCCGGCGCGATCGTGATGGAGATCGTCTTCTCCTACCCGGGCGTCGGCGAACAGCTGTACATCGCCGTCACCAACAACGACGTCCCGACGATGGAAGGGATCTTCCTCGCCATCTCCGGCGCCATCCTCCTCGCCTGCCTGCTTGCGGACGTGGCGCTCGTGATCGCTGATCCGCGAACCCGTATCAGGGCGGCGTACTGATGGCGGAACACGACAAGCAGCCGCGACCCGGGCCCCTCGCAGGACGCGGCCGCCTCGCTTCGATCGCAAGGGGACAGGAGAAGGCGATCGTCAAGACACGCCGCGGCGGCTTCCTGCGCAACATGCCGCCGAAGGCGAAGGTCGGCATGGCGGTGCTCGGCATCTTCGTGCTGCTGGCAATCATCGGACCTGCCCTCGCGCCACACGCAATCGTCATCAACCCCAACTCCAAGGACATACCGCTGGCACCGACGGGCAATCACCTGTTCGGCACCGACACTTTCGGCCGAGACATCCTCTCGGAATGGCTCGTGTCGCTGCGCGGGACGGTAGAGCTCGGGCTGCTCACCGCGACGATCGCGTCGATTCTCACAGTGGGCGTCGGCGTCACGGCCGGCTTCCTCGGCGGCCTCCCCGACGAAGGGCTTTCGCTGCTGATGAACATCTTCCTCGTGCTGCCGCAGCTGCCGCTGCTGATCGTCGTCCTCACCTTCCTCCCGAACAGCGGCGGTGCTCACAATCGCCCTCGTACTGTCGCGTGCTCGGATGGCCGTGGGGAGCGCGTGTGATTCGCGCGCAGACGCTGACGCTACGCGGACGCGACTTCGTGGCGGCCGCGCGCGAGAACGGCGAGCGGACCTGGCGGATGGTGGTCTTCGAGATCCTGCCCAACGAGGTCAGCCTGATCGCGGCGAACTACGTCGGGACGTTGCTCTACGCGATCCTCACCTCGGTCGCGCTGGCGTTCATCGGCGTCGCCCCGATCGAACCTGGACCCTCGGCACAATGCTGTACTGGGCCCAGAGCGCCAACGCATACATCATCGGGGCGTGGTGGATGTACGTCCCGCCGGGAATCGCGGTCGCGATGATGGGCACGAGTCTCGTGCTGATCAACTTCGGACTCGACGAGCTCGGAAACCCGCGTCTACGCGAACCCACCGGACGCAAGAAGCGTAGCGGCGGTCGCCGCCGCGGCGCCTGGCAAGCCGACCGATCCGACGCCGGTCGAGTTCGCAGCGCCAGCCGTTGCAACAGAGGCCGCGCCATGAGCCCCACGACTGCCGCCGAGCGCGACCGCAAGCCAGCGACCGACCGCGGCCGAGACCAAGCCGGTGCTCGAGATAAACGACTTTTCGGTCGTTTACGGAGACGAGGTCAAGGCGGTCGATCACGTCTCACCTGAGCCTCGCCCCAGGTGAAACGGTCGGCCTCGCCGGCGAGAGCGGCTCGGGTAAGTCCACCCTGGCCCTCGGCATGTGCCGGTTGCTGCGCCCACCGGCTGTCGTCACCAGCGGAAGCGTCATCTACCGCGGTAGCCGTGTGGCGCCGGAGGGTGTCGACCTGCTGACACAACGCTCGCGAGATCTGCGCAAGCTGCGCTGGCGGGAGATCTCAATCGTCTTTCAGAGCGCGATGAACGCGCTGAACCCCGTCCTGCGGATTCGAGATCAGCTCGGCGATGTGCTCGACGCGCACCTCAAGCTCAGCCGCCAGGAGCGCCGCGACCGGCTGGACTACGCTGCTCGACATCGTCGGCATCCCGCGCGATCGTCTTCGCAGCTATCCGCACGAGCTGTCCGGCGGCATGCGCCAGCGGGTGATGATCGCCATGGCGCTCGCCGTGGAGCCGGAGGTCGTCGATCATGGACGAGCCGACGACGGCGCTCGACGTCGTCGTCCAGCGCGAGATCCTCGCTCAGATCGTCGAGCTGCAGAGCAAGCTGCACTTCGCCGTGCTGTTCATCACCCACGACCTCTCGCTGCTGCTCGAGATCGCCGACCGCATCGCCGTGATGTACGCCGGCAAGCTCGTCGAGCTCGGAAGCGCCGAGACGGTCCACAACCAGCCGGCGCACCCCTACACGCAGGGCCTGCTCGACTCTTTCCCGAGCGTCCACGGCGCCCGCAAGGAGCTTGCCGGAATCCCCGGCACGCCGCCCGATCTGCAGGCGCTACCGCCCGGCTGCCCGTTCGTGCCGCGCTGCCGCTTCGCGACCGATGCCTGCCCCGGCATCGACATGGGCCTTCGCGCGGTCTCCGGCTCCGATTCGAACCACGTCACGGCCTGCCCGTTCGTCACCAACGAGTCGGCACAGACCAACGCCGGTGTGGCACCAGCCGTCGCCGCGGCGGCGACGATCGAGGCGACGCGGATGAGCCCGGCCACAGCTCGAGGCCTCGACACGATCGGCACGCCGCCGGCAACAATGCCCGACGCGAGGTCACGCCGGCCGCTGCCGCTCGCGGTCCGCTCGTCCTCGAAGCCCGCGCGCTCTCGAAGGACTTCCGGCTCTCGAGCGGCCTGCGCCGCAGCGTGCTGTCGGCCGTTCGCGGCGTCTCGTTCGGCCTCTATCGCAGCGCCGTCGTCGCGCTCGTCGGCGAGAGCGGCTCCGGCAA
This sequence comes from uncultured Solirubrobacterales bacterium, assembly GCA_963773395.1. GTDB lineage: Bacteria > Actinomycetota > Thermoleophilia > Solirubrobacterales > Solirubrobacteraceae > Palsa-513. The sequence goes on from CAVZAY010000002.1 coordinate 1,076,664, forward strand.
GTCGACCGTCGCGCGGATGCTGGCCGGCCAGGAGCGCCCGACGGCCGGCGAGATCCTGCTCGACGGCGACGAGGTGCAGCCGTGACCGCACGGCCAGTTCCGTCCCTACAAGGGCAGCGTGCAGATGATCTTCCAGGATCCGTTCGCTTCGCTCAACTCAGTGCACACGGTGGGCTACGCGCTTGCGGCGGCCGGTGAGCCTCCACCGCCGCGAAGGGCAAGCAGGCGATCGACGCCGAGCTGATCGCGGCTGCTCGAGCGCGTGCGCCTGACGCCGGCCGGAGCAGTTCCTCGCGAAGTATCCGCACGAGCTTTCCGGTGGCCAGCGCCAGCGCGTCGCGATCGCCCGCGCGCTCGCGGCTCGCCCGCGCGTGCTGCTCGCCGACGAGCCGGTCTCGATGCTCGACGTGTCGATCCGCCTCGAGGTGCTCGACCTGCTCGACGAGCTGCGCTCGCAGTTCGAGCTCGCGGTGCTCTACGTCACGCACGACATCGCCTCGGCGCGCTACTTCGCCGACGACACGCTGGTGATGTACGCCGGCGAGATCGTCGAGCGCGGCCCGTCCGAGGACGTCACCCAGCAGCCGGCGCACCCCTACACGCAGCTGCTGGTCGCCTCCGCGCCGGACCCCGACGATCTCGGCCAGCGAGCTCGGCCGCTCCCGGCCGGGTGCGTCGCGCCGGTAGCGCGCTGTCGACCACGGTCGGCTGCCGCTTTGCGCCACGTTGCCCGCTCGCCGAGGATCGCTGCCGCGCGCAGTCGCCGCCGCTGATCCGGATCAACGCCCAGCGCGCTGCCGCCTGCTGGCGACTCGATGTCGCGGCACCAGACTTGCTCCACCAAGGCTTCAAGGAGAAGGAGGAGGCCATCAACACCTGATCAAGGAGCTTGCGATCCGTCCGACGCGGCACTCTCGAAAAGGTCACCGCGCCGGACGATCGGATCACAAAGCGCATGCGTCGCATGCGCGGGTTGGAATCTGCACATCCCTGTGCTGAACGAAAGGTACATCAGCAATGAAACCCCAATCTATGAGGAAGCGCTGGTTCGCCGGTGCGTCCGCGACGGTCGCGGTAGCCGCGGCCGCAGCGGCCTCGGCAGGCGTGTTTGCGACGCCCGCCGCAGCGGTTTCCGCGCACTCCGCCGCGAGCTCCACGCTCACGATGGAGTCCTCGCAGGAACCGTCCGTGGTTGACAACTTCAACCCGTTTGTCTCAACCGACACCTACAACATCGGCGCACCGACGCTGATCTATGAATCGCTGCTGCAGGTCGACATCGCCAAGCCGACGCAGACGCCGTACTACTTCCTCGCGACCAAGTACAAGTGGAATCCGGGCGGCACCGCGATCACCTTCACGATTCGCAAGGGCGTGAAGTGGAGCGGCGGCAAGCCGCTGACCCCAGCGGATGTCGCGTTCACGTTCAACCTCGTCAGCAAGCACACAGACATCGACCAATATGGCCTGAATCTCGCTTCGCCGGCAGCGGAGGTCAAGGGCGACACGGTGACCATCTACTTCACGTCGTCCGCTTACACGGAGCTCCAGTACATCGGCACCGTGCCGATCGTTCCGGCGTCGATTTGGGCGCACGTGGGCGACCCGGGCAAGTACCCGGACACGCACCCGGTCGGTACCGGTCCGTACGTGCTGAAGTCCGAGAGCGACACCGCGGGTATCGTCCTCACCGCCAACAAGAAGTACTGGGGCGGGCCGTGGGCGAAGAAGGCCGGTCCGCCGGCAGTCAAGGAGGTTCAGTTCCCGACCTTCGCCTCGACCTCGGACGTGCTTTCGGCGCTCGAAAACAACTCGCTCGACTGGGCAGGAAACTTCATTTCCGGCCTAACGCGTTCACGAGCGGGTCGGGCCACGCAGTGTGGTTCGCGGGCGTGCAGACCAACGCGCTCATCCCGAACGAGCGCATTTGGCCGATGAACAACCTGTGCGTCCGCCAAGCAGTCAGCCTGGCGATCAACCGGGCCGACATCAGCTCGACAGGTGCGAGCGGGACTCGAGCCGGTCGGCGACCAACGCCAGTGGTCTCGTGCTGCCGAACTTCGCAGCGACGAGGCGTCCGCGGTTTCCGGCGACACGCTGTCAGCGAGCCCCAACCCACGGCTGCTGACGCGCGCTGACCGGCTGAAGGCCGCCGGCGGTCCTCACGCTGACAGGGCGGCTAGTACGCCTAGAAGGGCAAGGAAGTCGACATCACGATCAGCGACCCGTCCGACTACACGGACTATGCCGAGGACGACACGATCATGGCCAGGACCTGAAGGCTGCGCACATCAACGGCCTTCGACGGCGTCGCGGACGCGGCGTGGTACGCGACCTTGCCAACCGGACATACGGCAACGCAACGAGCCACTGGTCGCAGACGTCGATCGACGGCCTGTGGGCTGTACTCCGATTTCGCTCGCCAGCACGGACGAACAACGGTCGGCAGCGGTGACTTCGAGGGCCTCAACAACTCGACAGTCGACAAGGAACTGCGCGACGCTCGCCGCGGCGTCGACGACCGGCGCAAGGCTCAAGGCGATCCCGCCCGATCGAGGAGTACGTCGCGAAGAACCTGCCGGTCATCCCGACCGTGTACGGCGCGTCGTTCGACGAGTACAACATCGGCGCGTTCACCGGCTGGCCGTCAGCCTCGAACCCGTACGAGAAAGGCAGCCCGAACGCGCCGACCAACGAAGTGATCGTGCTGCACCTGAAGCCGGCGGCCTAGGCCGCAGCACCAACGAGCAGGGAAAGTCAACCCGCTCCGCCTCCCTCACGGGCGGAGCGGGGCCTGCTGCCCGATCTCGGCTCAAGAAAGGAACAACCGTGATCACGACGACTGGGAGGCCAGCGCGACGATGCGCGCCCACACGTTCCCGGCCGGGTTTCGCTGGGGGGCGGCCACGTCCGCCTACCAGATCGAGGGCGCGGTCGAGGAGGACGGCCGCGGTCGATCGATCTGGGACACGTTCAGCCATACGCCGGGGAAGGTGGCCCACGGCGACACGGGCGACGTCGCGTGCGACTTCTACCACCGCTGGGAGGAGGACCTCGACCTGCTCGCGGCCTCGGCCTGAACGCGTTCCGCTTCTCGATCGCGTGGCCGCGCATCCAGCCGGACGGGCGCGGCGCGCCGCAACCAGCGCGGCATCGACTTCTATCGCAAGCTCGTCGACGGGCTCCACAGCCGCGGCATCACGCCCGCGATCACGCTCTACCACTGGGACCTGCCACAGGCGCTCGAGGATGCGGGCGGCTGGCCCAAACGTGAGATCGCAGAGCGTTTCGCCGAGTTCGCACAGATCATCGGCCTCGGCGCTGTGCGACGCCGACGCGTTGTGGATCACGCTCAACGAGCCGCTCCAGGTCGCCCACCAGGGCTATCGCATCGGCACGCATGCCCCCGGCCACAGCGACGATGCGCTCGCGGCGGCGGCGACGCACCACCTCCTGCTGGGCCACGGCTTCGCGGTCCGCGCGCTGCGCGACACGCTGCCCGGCGACGCAAGGGTGGGGGTCGCGATCGATCTTCATCCGGTCCGCGCGATCGGCGAAAGCGCGCGCGAGGCAGCAGCCATCGCCGACGCCGAGCAGAACCGGCTCTTCTTCGAGCCGATCGTCCACGGCACGTATCCGCGGGCGGCGCGCGCCGCAGATCCTCCCGCCGGCGAACCTGATCGCCCCCGGCGACATGCAGCTGATCAGCGCCCCGATCGATTTCCTCGGCGTCAACTACTACAACCCGCACTACGTCAAGATCGACGATGACGAGGGCCGTCCGGCCGGCAGGCCGTCGAAGGTCGGACCGAGCGCGACGGACTACACGCCCCCGGAGCTCCCCCGCAACGCGCTCGGCTGGCCGATCGATCCGAGCGGGCTGCTCGACGCGCTCGTCGCGATCAACGAGGAGACGCCAGTCGACCTTCCGCTCTATGTGACCGAGAACGGCTGTGCGGTCAACGACCGCATCGACTCGCAAGGCGAGATCGACGACACGCCGCGCGTCGAATACATCCGCGGGCACCTGGAGGCGATTCACAGCGCAGTGGAGCGCGGCGTCCCGCTGCGCGGCTACTTCGTCTGGTCGCTGCTCGACAACTTCGAATGGGCGTCGGGCTATGACGCACGCTTCGGGATCGTGTTCGTGGACTACGAAACACAACGGCGCGTTCCGAAGCGAAGCGCGAGCTTCTTCCGGCAGGTCGCGCAAGCGAATGCGCTCGCCGTCGCAGGCCAGCCGGACGAGGACGCGCGCGACGAGCGCAGGCAAGCATGACGGTCGAGTTCGGATACTTCGACGACGAGCGCCGCGAGTACGTCATCACGCGCCCCGACACGCCGCTGCCGTGGATCAACTACCTCGGGCTCGAGTCCTACTTCGGCCTGATCTCGAACACCGCGGGCGGCTGCTCTTTTTACCGTGACGCGCTGCTACGGCGCCTGACCCGTTACCGGCACAACAACGTGCCGTTCGACTTCGGCGGTCGCTACACGTATCTGCGCGACGACGCCGACGGTGACTTCTGGTCGCCCTCCTGGCAGCCGACGCGCAGCGAGCTCGAGCACTACGAGTGCCGCCAGGGGCTTTCGTACACGACGATCGAGGCGGCGCGAGGCGGGGTTACGAGCGCAGACGCTCTACTACGTCCCGCTCGGCGAGGACCTCGAGATCTGGCGCCTGCGGGTGACCAATGAACGTCAGTGAGCAAGCCAACCTCTCGGTCTTCTCGGCGCTCGAGTTCTGCCTCTGGGACGCACGGGACGACAGCACGAACGGGCAGCGCAACTTCAGCACGGGCGAGGTCGAGGTCGTCGACGGCGTCATCTACCACAAGACCGAGTACCGCGAGCGGCGCGATCATTTCGCCTACTTCGCCTGCTCGGAGCCGCTCGCCGGCTTCGACACGCAGCGTGAGGCGTTCCTCGGCGAGTACCGCAGCTGGGATTCCCCGCTCGCGGTCGCGCGCGGGGAATCGTTTCACTCGGTCGCCCACGGCTGGGCGCCGATCGGCTCCCACCACGTGCGTCTGGAGCTCGCGGCGGGCGAGACGCGCGAAGTGAGCTTCGTGCTCGGCTACCAGGAGAACTCGGTCGCCGAGAAGTTCGATCCACCCGGCTCACAGACGATCAACAAGAAGCGCGCCAAAGCGGTGCTCGAGCACTGGCTTTCCTCGACGGCAATCGAGGAGGGCTTGGCGACGCTCCGCGCCTACTGGGGCGAGTCACTCGCGGCGCTCGCAGTGAATACCCCGGACGCCGACACGAACCGGATGGTCAATATCTGGAACCCCTACCAGAACATGGTCACGTTCAATCTGAGTCGGTCGATCTCATCGTTCGAGTCGGGGACGGGGCGCGGCATGGGCTTCCGCGACTCGAGCCAGGATCTCCTCGGCTGCCTCAGCGCGATCCCCGATCGCGCGCGCGAGCGGATCCTCGACCTCGCCTCGACACAGCTCGCGTCGGGCGGCGCCTACCACCAGTACCAGCCGCTCACCAAGCGCGGCAACCACACGATCGGATCGGGCTTCAACGACGACCCGCTGTGGTTGGTCCTTGCCGTCTGCGCCTATGTGAAGGAAACCGGCGAAGCCGACATCCTCGAGGAGCGCGTGCCCTATGACAACGAGCCTGGCAGCGAAACGCCGCTCTACGAGCACCTCCAGCGTTGCGTGCGCTATACGCTCGAGCGGCTGGGACCGCACGGGCTGCCGCTGATCGGCCGTGCAGACTGGAACGACTGCCTGAACCTCAACTGCTTCTCCGAGCATCCGGGCGAGTCCTTCCAGACGACCGCGAACAGGGACGGCGGCGTCGCCGAGTCGGTCTTCATCGCCGGCCTGTTCGTGCTCGCAACAGGCGAGCTCGCGGCGCTCGCGCGTTGGCTTGGCGAAGACGACGACGCGACGCTCTACGAGCTCGAAAGCGCGAAGATGGCGTCCGCGGTCGGCGAGCACGGCTGGGACGGCGAATGGTTTCGTCGCGCGTACGACTACTTCGGTGAGCCTGTGGGCTCGGCCAGCGAAGTAGAAGGCAAGATCTTCATCGAGCCCCAGGGCATCTGCGTGATGGCCGGGATCGGCGCTGACGACGGGCGCGCGCAGCAGGCGCTCGCGAGCGTGCGCGAGCACCTCGCGACCGACCACGGCGTGATGCTCGTGCAGCCGGCGTTCACGAGCTACCAGCTGCGCCTCGGTGAGATCACCTCCTATCCCCCCGGCTACAAGGAGAACGCAAGCGTCTTCTGCCACACGAACGCGTGGATCCTCATCGCCGCGGCGATCAGCGGGGACGCCGACGGTGCGTTCGACTACTACAAGCGAACGAACCCGTCGGCGCGCTCAGCGATCAGCGCTGTGCACCGCTGCGAGCCCTACTGCTACGCGCAGACGATCGCGGGCCGCGATGCCCCGACCCATGGCGAAGCCAAGAACTCGTGGCTCACCGGCACGGCTTCGTGGCACCTGGTCGGGATCACGCAATGGATCCTCGGCATCCGACCGGAGCTCGAGGGCCTGCGAATCGACCCCGTCCTGCCAAGCGACTGGGACGGCTTCACGGCGACGCGCCGCTGGCGAGGAGCAACGTACGAGATCGCCGTCAAGAAGAGCAAGGGAACCACTGGTCGCGTCAAGAGCCTCACCGTCGACGGGAGTCCCGTCGCAGGAAACCTGATCGCTCCGGCGCCCGTCGGGGCGATCGTGAGGGTCGAGGCAACCGTGGAAAGCTCACTGCCGGACGCACCCGAGCCCGAGGCGGCTCCGGCCCCGGTGGCTTAGCCGCCGACCGTCTCGAAGGTCGCTGTGTAGCCGAGCCGGGCGCCGCTCGCGGCGAGGTCGCGCGCGATCTCGGCGCAACTCGCGAGCAGCGGCGGGACGAGCGTCCGCTCGACCTCGTCAATGCTGCCGGCGGCGCTGTTGAGGACGAGTGCCAGCGCCGCGACCGCAGCGCCGTCGCGGTCGCGTACCGGGGCCGCGAGCGAACGCAGGCCGAGCTCGACCTCCTGGTCGACGAGCGCGAAGCCGCGGTCACGAACGCGCCCGAGCTCGGCCTCGAGCGCCGCGCGCGCCGTGATCGTGCGTGCGGTCAGCGGCTTGAAGTCGACGCGGTCGAGCCGCTCCCGGAGCTTCGCCGGCGCGAGGCCGGCGAGCAGGGCGCGGCCGCTCGCAGACGCCCACGCCGGCAGGCGCTGGCCAAGCACGATCCGGCCCGTCATCACGCGGTAGGCCGGCACGCGCGTCACGCCGACGATCGAATCGCCGTCGAGCACCGACAGGACGCCCGACTCGCGCACCTCCTCCACGAGCTTGCGGATGTGTGGCAGCGCAATCTCGGGGAGCGTCAGGCTCGACAGGTATGCGGAGCCGAGCTCGAGCACGCGCGGGGTCAGCGCGAAGCGACGGTCCGTCTCGCGCACGTAGCCGAGGCGTTCGAGCGTATGCGTGAAGCGACGCGCGGCCGCGCGCGAGAGGCCCGCGCGTTGCGCGATCTGGCTCAGCGTCAGCGGCTCCGGAGCATCGAGCGCGCCGATCACGCTCAGTCCCCGCGCGAGTGACTGCACGAAGTTGTCGCGATCGTCGGCCGCGAGCACGGCGCGCGCCGGGCGGGTCAACGAGCTTCCTCCGGCGGTGGCACCGCGCCGAGCTCCCGCAGCTTCGCGTCGGCGATCGCGAAGCCTCGATTCGCGGCCGGGACGCCGGCGTAGACCGCCGTGTGCAGGAGCACCTCGGCGATCTCCGCGGGCTCGAGCCCGTTGCGCAGCGCAGCCTCGACATGCATCGCGATCTCGTGCTCGCGCCCGAGCGCGCACAGGACGGCAAGCGTGATCATGCTGCGCGAGCGCCGGTCGATGCCCTCGCGCGCCCACACCGCGCCCCAGGCGTAGCGGGTTATGAACTCCTGAAAGGGCGCCGTGAACTCGTCGGTCCGCGCGATCGCGCCGTCGACGTGGGCATCGCCCAGCACCTCGCGCCGCACGCGCATGCCGTCGTCGTGCTCAGACATCGCCGCTCCCGGCGAGATGGTCGAGGATCAGGCGGTTCACGAGTGCCGGCTGCTCGACGTTCGCAATGTGGGCGGCGTGCTCGATCAGCGTGAAGTGCGCGCCCCTCACAGCGGCTGCGATCGCAAGGCCGTGCTCGCGCGGGAGCGCCGTGTCCTGCGCCGCCGACGCGACGAGCGTCGGCAGCTCGATGCGCTCGAGGCCATCGCGCAGGTCCAGTGAAGCCACCGCCGCACAGCAGCCGGCGTAGCCGCCGGCCGGCGTCGAGCGCAGCATGCTGCCGGCGCGCTCGACCGCCGCCGCGTCGGAGCGCACGAATTCGGGCGTGAACCAGCGCGCGAGGACCGCGTCCGCCACGACCGCCGTCGAACCGGCCGCGCGCACCGCCGCCGCCCGCTCGAGCCAGCGCGATGGCGGCGGTGCGTGGGCGGAGCTGCAGATCACGACAAGGCTGTTTAGTCGCTCGGGCGCGTTGATCGCAAGCCAGAGGCCAACCATCCCACCCAGCGACACACCGCACCAAGCTGTTGTCGCGATCTCGAGACGATCGAGCAGCGCCAGCACGTCGGTGCCGAGATCAGCGAGCGAGTAATCCCCGGGCGGCGCCGGCGAGTCTCCGTGGCCGCGGTGGTCGTAGCGGATCACGCGGTGGCTCGCAGCGAGCGCGGGAAGCTGGCGCTCCCACAGCGCATGCGTCGTCCCGAGCGAGGCGGAGAGGACGATCGGCGCGCCGTCGGCGGGCCCGTCGAGGACGTGATGGAGTGCAACCGCGCTCATCGCATGGTCCGCGCGGCAAGCGCCCGATCGATCAGCTCGTTCGCGCCTTCGACGTGGCGGAGCGGATCCGCGGCCTCGGCCACGCCGGCGTCAGCGAGTCGGTCGAGGTTCCCCTGCATGCGGGCCGGGACCGGCTCGAGGCACTCGAGCGATTCGCGCGACCAGGCTGCGGCGGAGCCGACGAGGCGCAGGAGATCTGTGAGCGTGCCCCACTCGGCCTGCCAGGTGCCCGCAGCCCGCTCGTGCTCCTGCACCATTGCCGCGAGCAGGGTCGCAACGAGGCCGGGAACGCGCGTCGTGCACGCGAGCACGGAAACAGCCGCGACCGGGTTGCGCTTGTGTGCCATCGAGGACGAGCCGCCGCGGCCGGGCGTCCCGCGTTCGTACACCTCGCCAACCTCGTCGGCCGCGAGCAGCGTCACGTCCCGAGCGATCTTCGCGAGCACGCCGGCGAGGACGCCGAGCGCGCCCGCGAGCTCGCCGACGCGCACGCGGATCGCCTGCCAGGGCAGCGCCGGCTCGGCGAGCTCGAGCGCAGCGGCCACTTGCGCAGCGACCGCCGGCGGGCGGCTCCCGACCGGCCCGCCCATCTGCACCGCGAGCCGCGTGCCCGCGATCGTCGCAAGCCGCGCCCCCGCTTCGTCGAGTCCGTTCAGCCAGCCCGCGGCTCGCAGCCCGAAGGTCGTCGGCAACGCCTGCTGAAGCAGCGTCCGCCCAACCATCGGCGTCGCGCGGTGCGCCTCGGCAAGAGCTGCCGCCGCATCGGCCGCGCCCTGCACGTCGGCCAGGAGTGGGCCCAGCGCGCGCTTGGCAACGAGCATGGCCGCCGTGTCGAGGATGTCCTGACTCGTCGCGCCGACGTGGACGAATGCTGCGTAGCCGGCGCCGACCTGCTCGCGGATCCAGTCGACGACGGGGATCGCGGGCATCGCGGTCGTCGCTCGCGCCGGCCGCGACGGCCGCGATCTCAGGTTCACCCTCGGCGCAGACCGCTGTGATCGCCTCGCACGCGTCCTGCGGTATCGCGCCTTGGCTTGCGAGCGCGCCGGCAAGCGCGACCTCGCAGTCGAGCATCGCGCGTAGCCAGGCCTGCGAGCTGACGGCAGCCGCGACTTCGCCGCGGGCGTAGATGCCCGAGAAGAGCTCGTCAGACGGCAAAGAAGACCGTCTCCGCCGGTCCCTGGAGATGGATGTCGAATCGGTAGCCGTTGCTCGGTCGGCTGCGCGATCAGCGTCTCGCGCCGCTCGCGCCGGCACGCGCGCCAGGATCGGGTCGGCCGCATTCGCCTGCGCCTCGTCGCCGAAGTAGATGCGCGTGACGAGGTGGCGCAGCATGCCGCGCGCGAACAGCGTCACGTCGAGGTGCGGGGCGAGCACGACGCCCTCGCTGACGCGAACCGGCCCTGGCTTCAACGTGACGAGCTCGAACTCGACCATCGCCACCCTCCTCGCCAAAGCGCGCGAAGCCGCGGAAGCCCGGCGTCGCCGGCGCCGCCGTGGCCCCAGAGGTCCGCGTAGCGGCCGTCCGGGTCGGCGCCCCAGATCTCGAGCAGCGTGTCGGCGATCGGCGCGCCGGCGCCGTCGTAGGCGGTGCCGCTGATCCGGATCGCGTCCGGATGCTCGGGCGCGATCGCATGCGGGCCCTCGGGCCATGGCAGGCCGATCGCGAAGTACGGGCCGACCGTTTGCGACGGGGTCGTGGCGTAGATCACAGCGCCTCCTCGAACGGCGTCGCGCCCGGGCCGCGCAGGTAGATGTCCCATTCGAAGGCGAGCGCCCAGTCGGGCTCGCTGCGCGGACATCGCAAAGCGCGAGACCATGCGCTGGCGCGCGCGCTCGTCACGCACCGAGTTGAAGATCGGGTCGTAGGGAAACAGTGGATCGTCGGGGAAGTACATCTGCGTCACGAGCCGCTGCACGAACGCGCGACCGAGCAGCGAGAAGTGGATGTGCGCAGGGCGCCAGGCGTTGTAGTGGTTGCCCCACGGGTACGGGTCCCGGCTTGATCGTCGTGAAGCTGTAGCGGCCGTCGTCGTCGGTGATGCGCGCGCCCCGCGCCGGTGAAGTTCGGGTCGAGCGGGGCGGGCCAGCGATCCCAGCGGTGGCGGTAGCGCCCGGCGGCGTTCGCCTGCCAGATCTCGACGAGCGTGCCGCGCAGCGGCTTCCCCTCGGTGTCGAGCACGCGGCCGCTGAGCGTGATCCGCTGGCCGATCGGCTCGCCGGCGTGCTGGCGCGTGAGGTCGTTGTCGAGCTCGCCGAGGACGCGCTCGCGGCCGAGCTGTGGACCGGTGATCTCGGTGATCGTTTGCGGCATGAAGACGAGCGGCTGCTTCGGGTGGCGCAGACGGCTCGACTTGTACGGCGGGTAGTCGAGCGGCGTCTGCTCGTCCTCGCCCTGTCGCAGGTAGCAGTCGGGCGTATCGGTGACCGGCTTGTAGACGGCGTGCGCCTTCTCGGTGCTGGGTTCGCTCATCTCCTCCACTCCTGATTAGTCATGCCTCGAGGATCACCGCGAGGCCCTGTCCCACGCCGATGCAAATCGCGGCCAGGCCGTGGCCGCCGCCGCGGGCAACGAGCTCGTGCGCCAGCCGGCCGAGGATCCTCGCGCCGGAGGCGCCGAGGGGGTGGCCGATCGCGATCGCACCGCCGCGGGTGTTGACCTTCTCCGGGTCGAGCTCGGGCCAGCCCGCGAGGCACGCGAGCGACTGCGACGCGAATGCCTCGTTGAGCTCGACGACGTCGATCCGCAACCAGTCGAGACCGGCGCGCGCCAGTGCCTTGTTCGCGGCCTGCACCGGCGCGATCCCGAACACGTCGGGATCGACCGCATGCGCTGCCGTCGCGACGATCCGCGCGAGTGGGGCGCGCCCGATCCGCCGCTCGGCCGCCTCGCTGCCGATCAGCACCATGCTCGCGCCGTCGCTCAGCGGCGAGGAGTTGCCGGCGGTCACGCTGCCACCCTCGACGAACGCGGGCTCGAGCTGCGCCAGCTGCTCGAGCGAAGTGTCCGACCGGATCGACTCGTCGCGGTCGAGCTCGTGACCCGGCACCGGGACCACCTCAGCCAGCACGCCCTCGGCCCACGCGCCGGCCGCGCGCTCGTGGCTTCGTAGCGCAAACTCGTCCTGCGCTTCGCGCGAGACGCCGTAGATCTGGGCGAGCTTCTCGGCGCTCTGACCGAGCGAGATCGTCCACTCCGCAGGCATCTGCGGGTTCACCATCCGCCACCCGAGCGTCGAAGAATGGAGCACTTCGTTACGAGCCGGGTACGGGCGTTCGGGCTTCGGCAGCACCCAGGGCGCGCGGCTCATCGACTCGACGCCACCCGCGACGACGACCGCCGCCTCGCCAGTCGCCACCGCACGATGGGCGAGGATCGCCGCCTCGAGGCTCGAGCCACACAGGCGGTTGACGGTCACGGCGGGCACCGAGGTTGGAAGACCGCTGAGCAGCACCGCCATCCGCGCCACGTTGCGGTTGTCCTCGCCGGCCCCGTTCGCGTTGCCGAGGATCACATCGTCGATCGCATCCCACTCGAGCTGCGGGAGGCGCGCGAGGAGCGCACGCAGAGAGTGCGTCGCGAGATCGTCCGGGCGCACATCGGCAAGTGCGCCGCCGTGGCGTCCGAACGGCGTTCGCACAGCCTCATAGACGTAGGCCGCGCTCATCGGTTCGAAAGCTCGCGCAGCGCAGCGAGCTCGTCGACGCTTGGCGGCTCGATGACCTCAACGTGCTCGGCCACCTTGAGCTCCCAACCGGTCGCCGCGACGGCCTGTTCGACGGCGACGCCGTCGTGGATCGAGGTCAGACGCAGCTCGCAGCGTCTGCGGATCGGGCTCGAGCACGCCGAGCTCGGTGATCACCGCCGTCGGACCGGCGCCGCGAAAGCCGAGCCGTTCGCGCGCGCCCGCGCCGTCACCGTGCCCGACGGTCGTGACGAAGTCGAGCCGCTGCACGAGCGTGCGGCGATCGTGCGGCACGATCACCACGACCTCACGGCAGCCGGCCGCGATCTCGGGCGCACCCCCGGCGCCCGGCAGCCGCGTCTTCGGGCGTGCGTAGTCGCCGATCACGGTTGAGTTGAGGTTGGCGAAGCGGTCGACCTGCGCCGCGCCCAGGAACCCGACGTCGATGCGCCCCGGGATGATCCAGTAGTTGAACATCTCGGGAACCGAGACGACGAGGTCAGCAGTGTGCGCGAGCTCGCCGTCACCAATCGAGAGCGGGATGTGAAACGGCTTCGCGCCGATCGTGCCCGACTCGTAGACGAGGACGAGCCGCGGGTTGTGTACCTCGCGCGCCAAGATCGCCGCGGTGCTGGGCCGGCCGACGCCGATGAAGACGCTGCGTGCGCGCGCGAGCCGGCGCGCCGCGGTGACCGTCTGCGCCTCGGCTGCGCTGACCGCCGCCGTCCTCACGCGCCGCCGCCTCGCCGCGGACATGCGTGTCGATCCAGGCCGTGAACGCTTCGCGGTCGCGGCTGATCGCGTCCCACTGCTTGTAGAAGTCGTTGTCGCGTTCGGTGATGTCAAGGCTGTAGGAGGGCTGCGAGCCGCCGGGCGCAACGCGCGACCGCGTCGATCACCCAGCCCGGGATCAGCACGCCGCCGGGTCGCGGCTCGAGGCGATCGACGATCCGTTCGACCGTTACGAGCGAGCGCCGTCTGCGGCCAGCACCGCCTCCTTCTGTACGCCCGGGATCCCCCAGAGCTGCACGTTCCCGTCGCGGTCGGCCTCCTGGGCGTGGATCACCGCGACGTCCGGGCGCCAGCGCGGGCACGACCGCGAGCTGCTCGCCGGTGAACGGGCAGTCGATGAAGGCGACGCGCGTGTGCGCGCCGAGATCGGTGCCGCGATATCCGCGCAGCAGCGCCGAACGGCAGGTCGCGCGGCGCCGGCGGCGTAGCGGTTTGCCATGCCGGCGTGGCTGTGCTCCTCGATCTCGATCGCGCGCGGCCAGCCGTTCTCGATCGCGTCGCGAAAGCGGTGCAGCGACCCGACGCCCGGGTTACCGCCGTAGGAGAAGACGAGCTTGCGGCCGCGCCGACGCCGATCAGCTGGTCGTAAAGGATGTCGGGGGTCATCCGGATCAGCTCGAGCTCAGCGCGGCCCTGGCGGATCAGCTCGTGACCGGCAGCGAACGGAATCAGGTGGGTGAAGCCTTCGAGCGCGACCGCATCGCCGTCGCGCACCAGCCCGGCGACTGCCTCCCTCAGAGGGACGATCTCAGCCATGTTCGCTATCAGAACACACGCGCCGCCCACCGAACAGCCTACGGATGCGCGCGCCGTCACGCAAGTCGCAGCGCCTGGGACGGCTGCCGGCGCGCGCTTCGGGCGCGCTAGCCGGCGTGGAAGCGCTGCGTGATCTCGCCGATGGCGCCGATACGGCTCACGAGCACATCGCCGTCGCGCAGGTAGCGTGGCGGATCACGCGAGATCCCGATTCCGGACGGCGTGCCGCTGAACAGCAGGTCGCCCGCGAACAGCGGACAGACGGCTGAGATGCGGGCGATCAGCTCCGCGACCGGGAAGATCATCGCCGCCGTCGTGTCGTGCTGAACGCGCTCGCCGCTGAGGATCGCCTCGAGCTCGAGCTCGCCGCGCACGGCGGGCTCATCGGCGGTCAGCACCCAGGGACCGGTAGGCCCGAAGCCCGGAAAGGACTTCGGCAGGCAGAGCTGCCCGGTCGGGTCGCGCGACACGAGCTCGCGGTCGATCAGATCCTGACCGACTGTCACGCCGGCCACGTGATCCCACGCGTCGCGCTCGGCCACCGCCACGGCGGGGCGGCCGATCACTACTACCAGCTCGACCTCATAGTCGACGAGCGCGCTGGGCAGGGCAACGTCCGCGACCGGCCCGACAAGGCAGGACGGGTACTTCGTGAACACGACCGGGACCTCCGGCGCGGCGCCCGCCGATCCGGGTGACCGGTAGTTGAGTGCAGCAGCGAAGACCTGGCGTGGGCGTGGCACGGGCGGCCCAAGATCCTCTGCCGCGACCTGCACCACATCCCCCAGCTCGGCCCGCTGAGCCCAGTCGCAGAACTCGTCCCAGCGGTCGTAGATCGCCTGCGGGTCGGGCGCGAAACGACCATCGCTCGCCGCGGCCACATCGACGAAGCCAGCGTCGCGCGCGGCCAGGAGGCGCCCTTGGTGGTTTGCGATTCTCAACGCCGGCGACGGTCGGCAGGCTGCATCGCCCGCCAGTTTCGCCAATTCGTCGTTGCTATGCTCGCCGAGCGGGGCAACACATCAGGTAATGCACGTTCGCACGAACCCCACGCTCGCCGGGCATGCAAGCCTTGGGCGCAGCGACATCGAGGTGTCACGGCTCTGCCTCGGCGGGAATCCGTTCGGTTGGACCGCCGACGAGGATGACTCGTTCGCACTGCTCGATGCCTATCTCGGCGCCGGGGGCAACTTCATCGACACGGCTGACGCCTACTCGGCCTGGAAGGCTGGCAACCATGGCGGCGAGTCGGAGACGATCATCGGGCGCTGGGCCAGCGCCCGGGGCGTCCGCGACGAGGTCGTGATTGCCACCAAGGTGGCGAAGTGGGCGCCGCACCGCGGCCTACACCCGGCCAACGTCGCCGCCGCGCTCGAAGGTTCACTCGAACGGCTGCAGACAGATCACGTCGACCTCTACTACGCCCACGACGAGGACCCGAACACGCCGCTGGAAGACTCGCTCGGTGCCTTCGACGCGCTCGTGCGGGCGGGCAAGGTGCGCGCCTTGGGCTTGTCGAACTTCAGCGTCGCGAGCCTCGAGCAGGCGCTCGCGATCTGCGATCGCGAAGGGTTCACGCGCCCGGTCGCCGTCCAGCCCCACTACAGCCTGGTCGCGCGCGCCGACGCGGCGGTCCTCGCGCTCTGCGAGCGCGAAAAGATCGCCGGCATGCCCTACTACGCGCTCGCCAGCGGCTTCCTGACCGGGAAGTATCGACCGGGAACGATTGTCAGCAGCGCACGCGCCAGCCGGGCAGCGCACTACCTCGACGACGTGCGCGCACCGGGCCTGCTTGCCGCCCTCGACGAGATCGCCGACGCGCACGGAGTGCGGCCGGCCGCGGTCGCGATTGCCTGGCTGCGCGAACAGCCGGGGGTTCTCGCGCCAATCGCAAGCGCACGAACGAGCGAGCAGCTTGCTGAGATCCTCCCGGGCGCAACGCTCGAGCTGAGCGCAGCCGAGCTGACGCGATTGACCTCTGCCTGGAGCTGACGCGTTATTGTGGCGCGCGCAATGCGGCTTGTCAGCTGGCAGCTCACGCCCCGTAGCTAATCGGTCTCGGCCGGGGGATGATGCTGCGCACGATCGCATTCCTCTGCTTCTTGCTCGCGGGGGCGCCCAGCGCGGCCGCGGCGACGATCCAACTGACCAACACGGGGACGGTGACGGCTCCATCCTGCCCTGACAACCCGTGCGCAGCCATTTCGCGCACGACCGCGATCCAGTCCGCGGACGGCGCGGGCACCAGCCCCTTCGTCGTCACGCAGGCGGGGCGTCTGACGGCGTGGTCGGTCACGCTCGCGCTGCCCGACAGGGCGCAGATCCACTACTTCGACAAGCACGAGGAAGGCACGGCGCGGGCAGCGATCGGGGTCCTGCGAAGCGTTGGCAACTCCACCTACGAGCTCGTTGCGAAGAGCCCGGTGGTCCATCTGCAGCCCTGGTTCGGCAAGACGGCGACGATCAGGCTGCGCCGACCGCTTCGCGTCAAACCCACCGAGACGATCGCGCTGATCGTGCCGACGTGGGTGCCCGCGCTCGCCCTGAACTTCCCGGCCGACACCACATGGACGGCGAGCCGCGCGAGCGGACGCTGCAGCGACGTCGCGCTCCAAACGGTGCAGGACATTGTCGGATCACAGGCGACTTACGCCTGCTCGTACCCGACCGGGCAGGTCACCTACGCGGCGACCGAGCGGACCCGTTAGGTGCGGCTGCGCCGCGAGAGCGTGCCGAAGACGAGATCCCACCACGGCGCACTGATGCCGTAGCCGTGTTCATCGTCCTCGAAGTGGTGGCGCATGTGCAGCTCGCGCATCCGCCGCTCGATCGCACTCGACGGCTGTCGATGATGATGCAGCGCGTAGTGCAGCATGTCGTAGAAGAGGTAGCCGGCGAGGAAGCCGGCGCCCACCGGCCAGGCGAGCGGCGTCCCGGCGACGAGCACGAAGATCGCCAAGAACAGCGCGGCGAGCGGGACCGACACCGCCGGCGGCATGACCAGCCGCAGCGGGTCGTTCGGATGATCGTGGTGGACACCATGCATCATCCAGTGCAGCCGCGCGCCGATCCCGTCCTCAGGCTCCCAATGGAACACCACGCGGTGGATCCAGTACTCGCAGAAGGTCCAGAACACGTAGCCGCAGACGAACGCGACGAGGAACTTGCCCGCCGACAGCTGCGTCGCACCGGCCACCGCGAGGATCGCAATCGCGGGCAGGTAGATCAGCGGCGGCACGACCGGATGCACGCGCGAGAGGTTGTCGAGCCAGCGCGAGCGAAACATCGGCGGAGACGCGCGCAGACGTTCGCTCCGCGCGCTCTGACCGGGAGTGTCGGGCAGCTTGGTGTCGACCGGAACGTCGTGCACGACTAGTCCTCGGCCGAGCAGTCTATAACGTCGTGGGCGCCCGCCTCGCCGCTTGCGCCACTACGCGGCGCGCTGCTCGTCGGCCCCGGGGCAGCGCACGAGCGATTCCCGCACACGCGCCGCCTGATCGCGCGCGCGGGCCGGCACGGTCGTGTCAACCGGCTGTTCCTGGGTGGGCGCGTCCGGCGCTTGTGCGGCGTCAGAGTCGCCTCGCTCCGCAGCTCCGTGCATCGCTTCCGCCTTCTCTAGCAAGGTTCGCGGGAAGTCTAGAAGCGGCCCCGGCGGATCGACGGTGCCCGGACGCGGGCAGCTCGCCACGTGCTGTTCGAGGTGGCATAGTTCGCCAGACGATGGACCCAGTTGTTCACTTCGAGTTGCCGGCGGAGGATCGCGAGCGCGCCGGGGCCTTCTATGCCGCGGCGTTTGGTTGGGAAGTCGAGCTGCTCGGGCCCGAGGTCGGCAACTACACGCTGGCCACGACCACCGCGACAGAGGCCGGGCGCCCGACGCGTCCGGGCGAGATCAACGGCGGGATCTACACGCGCGACGACTCCGGCCACGTACAGACGCCTCGCGTCGTGATCGCTGTCGAAGACGTCGAGGATGCGATCGGCCGTGTGGTCGCAGCCGGCGGGGTCGTCGAGGAGGAGATCCAGGAGATCCCCGGCATCGGTCGCTACGCGTGGTTCATCGACACCGAGGGCAACCGTATGTCGATCCTGGAACCGGCACCCCGCGATAGCTAGGACGCAGCGGCCTCAGGGCGCGCTGTAGGCGGGTCCGAGAGCGTCTGCGTCGTCACGCGAGGCGTCGAGCAAGCCGCCAAGGCGGGCGAGCAACGGCAGCGCCAGCACGCCAACCCCAGCGAGCAGCAGGAACGCGGCCGTCGGGTGGTGGACGAGCGCTTGCACGAGCAGTGCGATGACAAGGCCGCCGAGCTGCCCCGCGAGCCAGAGCAGCGAGGCGACCGTTCCCGCCGCTGCGCCGGCGTCGCGCTCGCT
Source organism: uncultured Solirubrobacterales bacterium (assembly GCA_963773395.1). GTDB lineage: Bacteria > Actinomycetota > Thermoleophilia > Solirubrobacterales > Solirubrobacteraceae > Palsa-513. The sequence continues at coordinate 1,095,051 of CAVZAY010000002.1, forward strand.
GAGCTCGAGCAGAACCGGCAGGTCGACCAGCAGCAGCATGCCCATCGGTAGGAGCATCAGCGCATCGACGGCGATGACCCGCACGAGCGCGAGCACGGTGCAGCCTACGATGACCGCCGCGATCGAGGCGCCGACGAGACTCCGGACCGCACCGCGGCGCACGACGATCGGCGGGAGGACGGCCGCGCCCACGGCGCCGGCGAGAACCATCGCGGCGAGGAGCGCGCCGGCCGTGTCGGCCGAGATGCGGTAGTGGTGTAGCAGCGCCTGCAGCCAGGTCGTGAGCGCGACGAACGCGCCGAAGCCGAGGAAGAGCAGGGCACTCAGCAGCCGCACGCCAGGAAGCGACCAGACCTCGCGCAACGCGTCGACGCCGAAGCCAACGCGCTCAGGGCGCGCAGAGCCGGCGCCGTGGCGGATCAGCTTCAGCGAGAGAGCAGCGCCGGCGGCGAGCGCGAACGCGGCCTCCACGACCAGCAGCGGGCGGATCTCGTGGCCGCCGAGCGCAGCGCCAAGCACGAGCGCCAGCAGCATTCCGGCGAAGATGCCCGCTGAACCAATCGCGATCCCCTGCGGCTTGCGCTCTGCGGGCAGGTACTCGGCTGCGATCTTCGTGATGGCGTTCAGCACTAGCGGCTGGGCGAGGGCTACGAGCACCTGCCCGAACAGCGCCCAGCGGTAGTCAGGTCCCACGAGGCGCACGAGCCCGCCGGCCGCGGTGAGCAAAGCGCCGAGCGCCAACGCGTGGTGAAACCAACGATCGAGCAGCCGACCGGCCGGGATCGCCAGAGCGACGTACAGCAGCGGGAAGATCTCAGCCAGCCACCCGACCGCGGTCTCGGACACGTGGTAGTAATGCGCGGAGGCCGTGGTCAGCGGCGCGTAGGTCAGCCAGAGCAGTTGTGAGGCGGCTGCAACAAGCGCGTAGCACACGACCGCACTCCAGCTTCCGCGAACATACCCCTCTCTGGTCACCCGCGCCCGATGGTAATACGTATCACGCGACGCAGGAGGCGGGCCTCTTTCGGTAGCCTTCGCGCGTTGATGCGTTCGCGACTGCTCCCGTTCACGACGCTGGCGGCCGCGCTCGCGCTTGCTGCCTGCGGCTCGACGACCAGCCCGGCGAAGAAAAGCGCCGGCTCGACGAGCAACGCCGACACGGCGCACATCATTCCGGCGCCCTCAGCCGCGCAGACGCTGAAGCCGCCGGCGACGAAGCCGGTCACGATTCCCGCCACGACGGGTAGCACCGGCTCGACCGAGCCAAGGCCGCCTCGGTGCCGAAGAGCGGCCCGCTGTCGAGCGAGCCGAAGATAACGGTCCCGAAGGCGGCCGCCCCGACGAAGCTCGTCAAGAAGGACATCATCGTCGGCACCGGCGCGGTCGCCGCCTCGGGCGATGAGCTGACCGTCGACTACGTCGGCGCGCTCTACAAGAACGGCAGCATCTTCGACGCGTCGTGGAGCCACGGCGGTGCGAAGGGCGTGCCCTTCCAGTTCCAGCTCGGCGTCGGCAGCGTGATCCCCGGCTGGGACGAGGGCCTCGTCGGGATGCGCGTCGGTGGCCGGCGCGAGCTGATCATCCCGCCCTCGCTCGCCTACAAGAACGTCGCGCAGGCGAAGATCCCGGCAAACTCGACGCTGATCTTCATCGTCGACCTGCTCGGCGTCGCGAAGGGCTAGGCGGGCGTCGGCGCGTCGGCGCAGCAGTCTCCTCGCCTGGAGCTCGCGCTAAAGCGGCGCAGGCACGCGAGCGCGCGAGAGGGCGCCGTAGGATCAGACGGGTCGGCGACGCTTGCAGCCGGCGAACAGATAGGCGCCGCTGTCCCCTTGGTGGCCCACGCGTGCCAACGACCCTGGCGCGACGGAGGATGCGCTCGCCCACCATTTCAATCCCTGGCTGGCCGCGCCGCATAACGATGCCACGCCGCAACTCATCGACGCAACCACGCAAGTCCGGCTACCTGTTCGTCGCGCCCTACGTCGTGCTGCTCGCCGTCGTCGGGATCTATCCGGTTGCCTACGCTGCCAACCTGTCGCTGACGTCGTTCGGAGGGGCATTCACAGGCCTAGCGAACTTCATTAATTCTTATCACGATTATCAATTCATGCCGGCGTTCGAAAACGTCGGGAAGTTCTTGGTGATCTGGCTCACCGCGCTGATCGTCCTCGTTGTTGGACTCTCGCTCGTATTGCACTCTTTGAATACGCGAGTCAGCGCCGCGTTTCGCTTCATCTTCTACCTCCCTGCGGCGCTCGCCGGCTCTGCCAGCGTGATGCTCTGGCTGTTCGTGCTGCAGCCCGGCGACAGTCCGTGGAACTTCATCCTGAACTGGCTCGGCTACAAGACGCTTGGCAGCTCGCTCGCCCCTGGCAACCTGCCGGTGATCTTCGCGCTGATCGCATTCTGGACCGGTGCCGGAAGCTGGATCGTCGTCATGCACGGAGCCTTGGCGACGATCCCCGACAGCGTGCTGGAAGCGGCGAAGCTCGACGGCGCCGGCTGGTGGCGGACGGCGGTCCACATCAAGCTGCCATTGATCAAGAAATGGATCGCCTACATGGTGATCGGCGCATTCGCCGCCGGCAGCCAGCTGTTCGTCGAGCCGCAACTGATTAGTGAGGCCACGGCCGGGGCGTCGAATCAGACGTGGTCGCCGAACCAGCTAGCCGTCTTCCTTTCGTTCCATCTCGACAACTTCAACTACGCCGCAGCGATCTCGATCGACCTGCTCGTGGTCGCGGTGATCTGTGCCGCCGTCATCCTGCTGCGCACGGGCTTGTTCAAGGTTGGAGACTGATGAGGCGACGTGTCGCACTAAGCGAACGGCGCCCGTCGGCGGCGCAGGTACTCGCATTCATTGCGCTCGCGCTCGTCGCGGCGTTCTTTGTCGTGCCGGTCATCTGGGTGGTGCTCCAATCGACCGACCCGGCTGTGTTTTCGCCGCGACCATCCGCGTTCTTCGGTCCACCATCAACATTTTCCGTTCAACCCTGGTCGTTCGGCTCGCTTCACGAGCTCGCAGCGAACTGGAACGCGATCTTCTCGGGCCATTGGATCGGCGGCAATACGTTGCTGTGGCTGGGCAACTCGACGTTCTACTCGACAGCTGGCGCTGCGATCGCTGTTGGACTGTGCGTTCCCGCGGGTTACGGCCTCGCCACGCACGATTTCCCTGGCCGGCGAGCCCTCCTGATCCTGACGATGCTCGTGATGCTGATCCCAACCAACGCGCTCGTCCTGCCGCTGTTCCTCGAGGCGAACTCGGTGCACCTGCTGAAGAGCCCACTTGCGGTGATCCTGCCGTACGGCCTGTTCCCGTTCGGGGTTTACCTCGCCTATCTCTATTTCAACACCGAGCGCTTCGACGTCCTGCTCCAAACGGCGCGCCTCGACGGCTGCGACGAGTGGCAGGCATTTCGGCGGATTGCCATGCCGCTCTCGCTGCCCGTCTCAGCGCTGATCGTGTTCCTCGACTTCGTCGCGAGCTGGACGAACTTCTTCCTGCCGTGGGTCATGTACTGGTCGCTGAACACGACCGGTCGCTACCCGGTGGCACTCGGCATCGCCCTGCAGCTGTTCAACGGGCAGACGTTCGGCGGCTACCTACGGGTTCTCCAGCTGCACACGTCCTCGCCACCGAGCGAGATCGCGCTGCTGATCCTCGTGACCAGCGCTCCAGTCCTCATCGTCTTCATACTGGCCCAGCGCTGGATCGGCTCGGGTCAGGTCCAGGGTGTGTTCCGCTAGCGGGATCCCTGCGAGCACGTTGTCATCGCAACCTGCCGGGCTCTAGCGGCGTCCAGCGTTCAGGGGCAGGGCGCGTACCAGGTGCTGTGACCGAGGCACGGCTCGAGCCAGCGTATCTGGACCGGCGGGAGAGCCTGGGCGGCGTGCGCGAGCGGCGCTGACGTCGGCGGTCGATGGTTCGCGCCGCCCGTACCCCCGAGGGTCAGCCCGGCCAGGACCACGACGAGCAGCAGCGCGATCGCGCCGATGTCCCGATGGCGGCGCTGCCGCGCGCGCGCATCATTGACGACGCCGGCCACGATTCCGATGCCACCGGCCGTAACTCCCGCGAGCACCGCGCGCGGAGCCAGGCTGACGATACGACGCATCATTGCGCTAATATGACCAGCTCAATGGCACTTGTCAAGGTCGCGCGCGACGATCCGTCGCTCCTCCATGAGCAGGTCGCGGCGCAAATCCGCCAGGCGATCGCCGCGGGCGAAGCCAAGCCGGGCGAACGACTTCCACCGGCCCGCCACCTCGCCGCGGTCATGGGCGTCAACACCAACACAGTATTGCGAGCGCTCCGCCAGCTGCGTGACGAAGGCCTGCTCGAGCTCGTTCAAGGACGTGGCAGCATCGTTACCGGAACCCCGGAACGCAGTGCGGTGCTCACGCAGGTCGCGGCCTTGGTCCAACTCGGACGGCACAATGGTTACACCCGCGCCCAGTTGGCACGCCTGATCCAGAGCGCCCACTAGGGCGGATGCTCGGCGCCGGTTCGGTGAGACGTCGGCCGGAAGCGACGCCTCAATGAGCCGCGACCGTCCAGGTTCGCTCGAGGAGGTCCGTGACGCCGCGGAGCTCCTCGGGTACCGGCTCGTCTCTGCGCGCCGCTGGCATCGGCGCAGACCCCGTCTGAGGCAGGAGAAACCGCAAAGTCCACGCCAGCGGTCTCGAGCGGCCTACCTGTTCGTCGGGGGCTACGCGGCCCTGCTGGGAGTCGTCGGCATCTGGCCAGCGGGGTATGCGCTCAACCTCGCGTTGACCACATTCGACGGCGCATTCAGCGGTCTTGCGAACTTCACCGGCTCCTACAACCAAGGCTTCCTGCTCGCCGCATTCGAGCATGTGGGCGAGTTCATGCTCATTTGGCTGACGGCGCTGATCGTGATGGTGATCGGCCTGTCGCTGCTGATGCACACGCTCGCGCCGCGCGTCAGCGCGGCTTTCCGGTTCGTTTTCTACATCCCGGCGGCCTTTGCCGGCTCGGCGAGCGTACTGCTCTGGCTATTCCTGTTGCAGCCCGGACTAAGCCCTTGGGACTTCCTGCTCCATGCGCTCGGCTACAAGACGCTGGGCGACTCGCTGATCTCCGGAAACCTGCCGATCATTTACGCGCTGATCGCATTCTGGACCGGTGCTGGCAGCTGGATCCTCGTGATCCACGGGGCACTCACAAACGTTCCGGAGGAGGTGCTGGAGGCGGCGTCGCTCGACGGGGCCGGCCCGCTGCAGACCGCGCTGCGTATCAAGCTGCCGATGATCAAGAAGTGGGTCATCTACATGCTGATCGTCGCGTTTGCGGGGGGGACGCAGCTGTTCGCCGAGCCCCAGCTGGTCAGCGTGGCGAACCTTGGGCTTGTCAGCCCGGTGTGGTCTCCGAACACGCTCGCGACCTACCTTGCGTTCCAATACAACAACTTCAACTGGGCCGCCGCGATCTCCATCGACCTGCTCGTCGTTGCCCTCGTCTGTGCCGGCGTGCTCGTGTTCCGCACGCGTCTATTCAAGGCGGATTAGATGCGAGCGCTGAACATCTCCGTCAAGCTCGACGTCTCGGTCACCTCGCAGCCGTGGTGCACTCGCATCGAGCGCGAGGCGGCTCGTCCTTTGGGCCGTGCTGGCCGTTGTCGCGATCTTCTTCGTCGTGCCGATCATCTGGCTGCTACTCGAGACGACGAGGACGGGACAGACGGGGCCGGACTCGCAGGTCGGTGCTCCGTTGGGGTTCGGATCGTTCCATCAACTCGTGCAGAACTGGCAGGTGCTGTTCTCGGGACTCGTCGGCCAGATCGGCACCTGGCTCACGAACTCGATGCTCTACTCGGGCTCGGGCGTGCTGATCGCCGTCGGACTCGGTATACCGGCCGGCTACGGCCTCGCGACGTTCGACTTCTTCGGGCGGCGGCCGCTGCTGTTCGCGACGATGATCGCGATGTTGATCCCGAGTAACGCGCTCGTGCTGCCGCTGGTTCTCGAGGCCCACTCGCTCGGGATGCTGAGCAGCCCGTTCGCCGTGATCCTGCCTTATGGCCTGTTCCCGTTCGGCGTCTACATCGCCTACCTCTACTTCAACACCCCCCGCGTCTTCGGGTTGCTCGCCGCCGCGCGCAGCGACGGCTGCAACGAGTGGCAGGCGTTCCGCCACGTCGCGCTGCCGCTCGCGTCGCCCGTCCTCGGCCTCGTCGTGGTCCTCGACTTCATCGCGAGCTGGACGAACTACTTCCTGCCGTGGGGGATGTACCTGGCGTTCGGTTGTGCCGGGTCGGCCGGCACGACGATCGCCTGCCAGACCGCCCGCTATCCGGTGACGCTCGGCGTCGCGCAACAGTTGATGGCCGGCGCCCCTGCACCGTTTGCCGTACCCCAGTCTGTCAGCGCCACGCTCCAGAGCATCCAAATGCAGACCAATGCACCGCCGTCCGTGGAGGCGCTGCTGATCCTCGTGAGCTGCGCACCGGTGATCATCGTCCTCGTGATCGCCCAGCGGTGGATCGCCTCGGGCCGCCTGCAAGGCATCTTCGTCTAGCTCGCGATGCCGAAGCTCAGCATCTCCGCCGGGCCGATCCGTATCACGATCAGGGCGTCGGTCTCGGTCGCGGGCGACGCGCACCCCGGCCGGCCGCGCACGCGTCGTCGCATCCTCGCAATCGTGCTCGCCATCGTCGCCGGAGTGGGAGCTGCGGCGACCGCTCTCGCCCTGCTGGTCAGCTTCGCGGTCGGTTCCGGGCATGGCATCACTGGGGCCGGCAAAGGCGGCGGCGTCTTCTCCCCCTCCGTAGTGCAGACGCGGAGGCCACCGACTGGCTACACGGTCACCTTCCGCTACCGGGATCCGGCCGCAACAAGCGTGCAACTCGAAGGCGAGTGGTACTTCTCGAGCCCTGCGCACACCTCACCGACGAGCAGTCAGGGACTGCTTCCGAGTCGATGGAAGCCACGCGACATTCAGATCGGTGCGCCAAACAACACCAGCCCGGTGGGCGATGGCTGGCCGGTCGTCGCCATGAAGGAGGATCACGCGAGCGGGGTGTGGTCCTACACGATCCCACTGCCATCGGGCGAGTTCAATTACGGGTTCCTGCTCAACTGCCCGAGCGCGGTGGAAGCGAACTCGTTTGCGACTAACTGTCCGGAGCGCTCGGATCCAAGCAATCCGCCGTGGAACGAACGCGACGGGGTGACCGTCGGCACGGTAGAGCAGACGAGTCAGGTGTACGTTCCGTCTGATCCGGCCTTCCACACTGTCAACTACTCGTGGCAGGCGCCGACCTCTCCTCGCGGTACGCTGGCCGACGTCAGCTATCCGCCGGACCTCGGATCGCCCGCGCCGTCCGGCTCCAACCGGCTCGCGATCTACACGCCGCCGCGTTATGACCCGCACCGCGGCACGCCCTATCCCACGCTGTATCTGAGCATCAACGGCGACGAGGTTGACTGGAGCACGCGGGATGACGCAGCGAACATCCTCGACAACCTGATCGACAGGCACGAGATCAAGCCGATCGTGGCAGTGATGATCAATTTCGGTTTCGACTGCCAAGGCGACGACGCGAGCACGTTCGCCCAGAACCTGTCAGGCCAGATCTTTCCCTACATTCAGTCCCACTACGACGTGTCGCGTGAGCACTCGGAGCGCGCGTTGCTAGGGGCGTCGTGCGGTGGCGGCGCAGCGGCGGCCATGCTGGTCAGCAACCCGAGCATGTTCGGCTACGTGGGTGTGATCAGCCCGATCCCCGGTAACGTCGTCACACGCGCGCAGGCCAGAGCGATCCAGCACGTAAGAGTCATGGTCGGCGGGGGCAGGCAGGATCCGCTCCACTACCTGGCCAGGCAAGAGGTCTCGGACCTACGGCATGCAGGCGTCAAGTTCACCTCCGATTTCATCAACGGCGGCGACAGTTGGTACGTATGGCGCATCCTGCTACGCGATTTCCTGACACGCGTAGCGTTCCGGCCTGGCGCCGGCTGACCGGGCCTACCGCCGAGAAATCGCGGAGCGCGCCAGCGACCTCCGTCGGGGTCGCGCTCGCCCCCCGGGCCGGTGTCAGGCGGCCGTGATTCTCGCCCCAGAGTCGGCGTCGAAGAGCAGCATCCCCTCGTCCTTGACGTGCAGCTGGATCGAGCTGCCGCTTTTTGGTGCGGTCTTCGGGTCGACGCGGACAATGAAGTCGGGCGCAGCAGCGAATGTTGCCTCGTGCGCGGTGTGCTCTAGCTGTGCGTACACATACGCCTCGGCCCCGAGCTCCTCAACGAGGTTGACGATAGCCGGTATCCCCGCGCCCGTGCCGGATAGCCCGACCGATTCGGGCCGCAGGCCGACGGTGACCTTGCCCGTTCCGGCCGCCTCTCGGAGCGGCTGCGGGACCGGCACAACCGTCGATCCGATCGTGATCCCATCGGGTCCGACCGTGCCCTCGATCAGATTCATCGCGGGCGAGCCGATGAAGCCGGCGACGAACGCGTTGACCGGCGAGTCGTAGAGCACGCTCGGGATGTCGACCTGCTGCAGCACACCGTCCTTCATGACCGCGACGCGATCGCCCATCGTCATCGCCTCGACCTGGTCGTGGGTCACATACACGGTCGTGACGCCGAGCCGGCGCTGCAATGCAGCAATCTCAGACCGCGTCGCCACCCGCAGCTTCGCGTCGAGGTTTGAGAGCGGCTCATCCATCAAGAACACGCGCGGCTGACGAACAATCGCGCGACCCATTGCCACGCGCTGGCGCTGACCACCCGACAGCTGGCCCGGCTTGCGATCCAGATAATCGGTCAAATCGAGGATCTTGGCGGCGTCAGCCACACGCTCCTTGATTTCGGACTTCTTCAGCTTCGCGATGCGAAGAGCAAACCCAAGATTCTGCGCGACGTTCATATGTGGATAGAGCGCGTAATTCTGGAACACCATGGCAATATCGCGCTCGCGGGGCGCGAGGTTCACGACGCTGCGCTCATCGATCAAGATGTCGCCCTCGTCGACATGCTCGAGGCCAGCCAGCATTCGCAGGCTCGTCGTCTTGCCACATCCCGAGGGGCCGACCAGTACGATGAATTCGCCATCGCGAATCTCGAGGTTGAGCTCGTTGACAGCCTTGCTCTTCGCCTTGGGATAGATCCGCGACGCACCCCTGTAGGTCACAGTCGCCATATGTGTCCTTTCGATATCTGCGCAACGAGCGCGACCGAGCTGAGCCGGTTCACCGCTGGCCTGGAGTCTTGCATATCGCCGCCGCTAGCCTTTCGTTGCGCCGGCGAGCATTCCCTTGACCAGCGTGCGTTGGGCGAACAGGAAAATGATGAGGATCGGCAGGACCGCGATGAGCGTGGCCATAGCGAGGTCGGGCCGGTAGATCTCCGACGCCGCGTACCCCGAGGCCGTTGGGCTGAAGATCGGGGCTGAGCCGATCAGGATCTGCAGGCCGATCGTCACCGGATACTGCGAGTTCGTGTAGGTCATCACGAACGGTAGATAGTAATTGGTCCAGTCCGCGACGAACGCAAAGAAGGCGACGAGCGCGACGATCGGCCGCGCCAGCGGTAACGCGACGTATCGGAAGACACCCCACTCGCCGGCTCCATCGATCCGAGCCGCTGCAAGCAGATCCTGCGGGATGGTCGACGAGAAATAGATGTAGGCGAGATAGACGCCGAACGGGAAGAACGCGAACGGCAGGATCACCGCCCAGATCGTGCCGACGAGGTGCACGGCGCTGGCCTCGAGAAACAATGGCAACACGAGCGCCGTGGCCGGCATGATCATCACGACGAGCGTGATGCCGAGCAGCGCGCGCCGGCCGATGAACTGCGTCAGCGCGAGACCGTAGCCCGCCGGGATCGCTGCCAGCAGAGCCAGGGCCGTGCCGCCGACGGAGTAGATCGCCGAGTTCTTGAGCCACGTCAGCATCAGCTGGCCCTGGTAGTTGATGACCTTGCTGAAGGTGTGACCGAATGTGTTGAAACTGCCGAACGCGAACGCGGATTCGTGAGCCAGTTGGTAATCGGTCTTTGTCGGCGCGAGCAGCAGCCACAGGATCGGGACGCCGAAGAACGCGACGAACGCCAGCAGAATGACGAGCGCGAGGAAACGGTAGGCGTAACGTCGCGCGAGCATCAGTCGACCGCGAACAGCTTTCCGCGCCAAACGAGCAGCACCGCGACGAGCAGGCCGATCACCAGTAGGTCAACCGAGACGGCGGCGGCATTGGTGAAGCTGTCCTGCTGGAAGGCAAGGTAGTAGGCGAGCTGGTTGGGCGACCATTGGGGAGGCACCTCGCCGTTGGTCGCCACGGCGAGGATCTGGGGTTCCACGAACAGCTGCGACCCGGCCGCAAAGGAGAGCACGAGCATGTACACGACCCACTTGCGGATCAGCGGGAGCTTGATTCGGATCGCAGTCTGAAACGCGTTCGAGCCATCGATCGCGGCCGCCTCGATCAGCTCGTCGGGAATGTTGTTCAGCGCGCCGTACATGATGACGATCCATCCGCCCGCGCCCGTGAAGAAGGCCATGATGGCGAAGATGTACGGAAGGTTGCCGGGTTGGACGGTATTGGCGAGGACCTGGTAGTGGAGGCCGTGCAGGATGAACGCCCAAGGGCTCCCGTCAGGGTTGAACATGAAGAGCCAGACGATCGCGCTCGCCGAGCCCGCCATCGCGCCCGGTAGGTAGAAGATGAAGCGAAATGCGCTGCTGACGCGGCGCTTCATGGTGTGGACCAGCAGCGCAAGCAGAACGACGAAGAACGTTTGGCTGGCCAGCCAGATCGCCTCGAACTCGGCGACGTGCTCAAACGCAGGCGCGAACTCGAAGAAGTTGAACGTGTTGACGAAGTGGCTGAAGCCGAGGCCGCCGGGCGTACTCAGCGCGAGCACAATCGCGTAGACCGCCGGCGCGATCCCGAGGCAGAGGAGCAGCGCCACGTAGATGCCGACAAACAAGTAGCCGGCAACAGGCGAGCTGCCGGCCAGGCGCTGTTCGCGACGACGCCCCCGGCCCCGGCGCCCCTCGATGGGCAGGGAGCCCACCGGGGGAACAGCCGTGGTCGAGGGGATCGTCATCGCTTGTTGCTAACTAACTACCGCCGTTACCAACTACCCGCAGTTACGAGCCGGTGGCAACGGTCTTGTTGGAACTCTTGACCGTGTAACCGGCAAGGCGCGCCTGGTTTGCCAACGCCGTCGCGTACGGCACGAGCTGCGACGCCATCGACGACCCGGACGTTACGGCCGCCAGATCCGTGGATGCCCAGATGTTGTCCGTGCTCCACGGGACCGGGCTCCAGCCGTCCCACACCTGCGCCGCGGCCTGCTTCCATGAGGCCTCTGTGACGCTCGGATTACCGAAGACCGAGCTCAGCGAGGAGAGGTACGTCGCCTGATCCGGCACGTACTGCGGCAGGCCCGCGTCAACGCCGACCTTTTGGATGTTCGGGCTGGTCGCCATGTACTGCGCGAACGCAGCGGCAGCCTTCGGGTTCGGAGCGTGCTTCGAGACGAGCCACAGGCCGCCACCGAGATCGCCCGTTATCGAGGAGCCGTTGGTCGCCTTGGGCGCCGGGTAGGCGACCATCGTGCCGTTTGCCACCCCACTCGAGGTGCCGGTCTCGAACACGGCCGTGCCCTCCCAAAGCGCGCCGACTGCCATGACGAGCTTCTGCGGGTTGACGGAGAAGATGCTCTCATCGCTGAGGGACTTGCCTACGTCCCCGGAGCTATCGAGCAGGCCCATGATCGTCGTGCAGTTGGCCGAGCCCGGGTCGATCGTGATCTTGCCGGGACCAGTGACCTGATCCAGCGGGCAGCCATTCGCCCACAGGTAGTAGTCGTCAATGCTGAACCCGTCGCCGACGCTGCCGATGAGGTAGCCCGGGTGAGCGGTGTTCAGTGCCGTACCGTCGGCAAGGTACTGCTGCCAGGTGGTCGGGATCGGTGCACTACCGAAGAACTGGCTGTACAGCGTCGGGTTGACCCAGAGAACCTCCGCCGCGCTGTCATTGCGCAGGCAGATGATCTGGCCGGTCGGTGTCGTGCAGCCCGCCTTCATCGAGGTGCCCGCGAAATTGCCGAGCACGCTCTTCGGGACGTAGCTCTTGAGGTTGAGCAGATCGTTGTAGGGCGGCGAGCCGAGCTGGACCGCGTCGTAGTTCTGCGTGTCGAACATTACGTCCGGTGCGTCCGACGGCCAGCCCGTGCGGTTCCACAGAGCGAACTTCGACTGCAGCACGCCCGTCCCGTTCTCGTTGCCGTTATAGAGGACCCACTTGATGTTGGCTCCAGGGTGAGCCTTCATATAGGCCTGCTCGTATGGCTTGCGCGACGTGTCGATCCATACGATCAGCGGCGCGGCCTTCGACTTCGCCGACGCGGCCGATACGCCGAGTGCGGACGCGCCCGCCACGCTGAGGGCCGTAACCGCGAACAGCGCGGCGCGTGCCTTGAGCGAGAGGCCTCGCCAGGTCCGGCGGTTGTTGGATGACTTCATTGCTTGTCTCTCTCCTTCCTGTGTTGACCCCATCAGAGGTGCAAGTTCTTGTCAGGCCGTGCTTGCCGCGCGGCTTTCCATCACGAAGTCCGGTAATACGATGCCGGGCTCCGTTGGTGCGCGTACAAGTCCATCCGCACCCACTCGGGGCTCCCGCACCACCGGATTTGATGTGACGAGGGATTCGTAGTAGGTGCAGTTTGGAATCGCCATGCAAAGATGCACGGCTGGCTCGGTTGGACCGTGCGGCTCGGCCCGCAGGCGAAACGCGTCTGCAAGGTGCGCAGTGCGCATCGCGCCGGTAATGCCGCCGCGATGGTTTGCGCTCGTCCGCACGTAGGTCGCGCAGCCGGCGGCGATGAAGTCTGCGGTATTCATGTGACTGCCATCAGAGGTCTCAGCGACGCAGAGCGGGACGTCTACGCGCTCCGCGAGCCACTTGTAGGAGGTCACGCTGAACTCGCGGATCGGCTCCTCGTACCAGAGGTAGTTGGCCTCCGCGAGCGCGCGCCCGAGATACACCGCGTCCGGCAAGTCAAAGCCGGCCGAGCCGTCGTACATCAGCTCGACGTCGGGGCCGACGTGGTCACGCAGGCGCTGACACAGCTGCGCGTCAGCGCGCGCGTCCCCCCACGCGTGCAGCTTGATCGCGGGATAGCCGAGCTCGAGGCACTGGTCGGCAACATCAAGGAACTCCTCGACGCTCGTGAACGTGATCGTCGAGGCATAGGCGGGGATCGAGTCGCGAAAGGTCCCCAGCAGGCGGTGCACCGGAACGCCGAGCACCCGCCCCTCGAGATCCCACAGCGCCACATCGACAACGCCGAACAACCAGATCGGAAACTCCTCGGTGCGATCAAGCTCCCACAGGCGGTGCCAGATCCACTCGCGGTGGTCGGCGCGCTCGCCGACGAGCTCCTCGCGCAGGATGCGATCGACGATGTCCTTGAGCATCGGACCGCTCCACTCGTGGTAGGCCTCTCCGACAGCCCCGTCGTCGGTCGTAATCCGCAGCACGGCGTTCGTGCGTGCCGGGCGCGAACCGCGCAGCCCGCGCCGCCAGGCGAACGGTGGATCTACGGCCGGCTGCGGAAGCAGGTCGACCTCTATGGCCCCAATCCTCACTCGTATGATGATAATACGAATTCGAAATGCGTGTCAAGCCGGAACCGTCGCCCGGCAAAGCAGCCTGGAGGGGCGGCGTCAGTCGATGCCGAGGCGTGCGCGGCGACGCTCTGACCACGACGCGTCGATGTGCGCCGCGATGCGCTCGGCGGCGAGCTCGCCGTCGTGTTCCCGGAGCGCCGCGAGGATCGCGCGGTGCTCTTCCACCGTGCGCGTCAGCGCAGGGTAGGAGGCGCTGCTGTTGAGTCGTGGATCCGCGGCCGTGTATTGATGGATCGCCCGGATGATCATGCGTCCGATCTCGTTCCCGGACGCTCCGAGCAGCGTGCGGTGGAAGGCCTGGTCGAGCTGCTGGAAGTGCGGGTAGTCGTCAATCAGCGCCGCCATCGTGTCAAGGTTCTCCTGGAGCGCGGCCAGCTGCTCGGCGCTGAGTCGTTCGGCCGCCGTCCGCGTCATCGCTGTCTCGAGCAGCTTGCGCACGGTCACGATGCTGTCGAGGAGCTCGACGTCCACGTCGTATTCGAGCGCGATGCGCAGGACGTCCGGGTCGAGCAGGTTCCAGGACTCCCGCGGTTGCACGGTCGTCCCGCGGCCCTGCTCGACACGGATCAAGCCGCGCTCTTCGAGCAGCTTGAGGCCCTCGCGCATCACGGTCCGGCTGAAGCCGAACCGCTTGCAGAGCGCGTCCTCGGTTGGCAGCGGCGAGCCCTCGGCGAGTCGCCCGCTGATGATCTCGTGCGCGAGCTCCTCGACGACGATCGAGGCCAGTCGAACGGGGCGCTGCGAGCGCCGCCGGTGCTCCCTTAGAACCGCATGCTCGTCAATCGAGGTTTGCGCCATGGCGGAAACATCATAGGTTTTCGCGGCGATGCGCAAGGGACACGGCGTCGACAGCGCGGTTGACACCGCTATTGCGGCCTGGTTGACGGGCCGACCGCAAAGCGATCGTTGAGCTCAGGCGGGCGTCGGCGCGTCGGCGCGCAGGAGCCCCTGCGCCTTCAGCTCTTCCCACAGCGCCGCCGGCACGCGGTCGTGGTAGAGCGCCGCGTTGCGCTCGATCTGCTCGGCCGAGCGCGCGCCGACACAGACGCTGACCACCGCCGGATGGCCGAGCGGGAAGCGCACTGCGGCAGCGGGCAAGGTCGTCCCGTGTCGCTCGCACAAGGCAGCGATCGCGCGTGCTCGCTCGATCAGCTCCGCCGGCGCGTCGTCGTAGTTGTACTTGGCGTCCTCGGGCACCTGCGCACGCGCCAACAAGCCACTGTTGAAGACGCCGGCGGCGACTATCCCGACACCGCGCTGCAGACACAGCGGCAGGAGCTCGTCAAGCGCATCCTGTTCGAGCAGCGTGTAACGGCCCGCGAGCATCAGCAGGTCGACATCGGTATTGCGCACGAGCTCCGCTAGCGGTGCCGAGAAGTTCATCCCGGCCCCGATCGCCTGCAGCACGCCTTCGCCGCGAAGCTCCTCGAGCGCCGGATACGCCGTTTCGAACACCTCCGCCATGTGGTTCTCGGGATCGTGCAGGTAGGCGATGTCGATGCGGTCGAGACCGAGTCGCTCGAGGCTCTGCGTGAGCGACCGGCGGATGCCGTCGCGGCTGAAATCCCAGACGCGCTTGTGCGTCGCGGGGACGGCGAAGCCCTCATCGTCGAGGCCTTCGACGCGCTCCGCGGCTACGAGCAGCCGGCCGAACTTCGTCGAAAGCACGTAGTCACTGCGCGGATGGGCGGCGAGCAACGGACCGAGACGTCGCTCCGACAGGCCGATACCGTAGTGCGGCGCGGTGTCGTAGTAGCGGATGCCAAGGGACCAAGCGGCGCTGACGGTGTCGCGCGCTTGTTGATCAGAAACCTCGCGGTAGAGGTTGCCGAGCTGTGCGCAGCCGAGCGACAGCTCGCTGAGTTCGAGCTGACCGCGTGGCAGGCGCCGCGTAGCGATCTCGGCTGCCGCCGGCGCGGTCATCCGCGCGCTCCCGTCTTGCGGCGCGCGCGCTCTCTGCGAGCCGACGCAGCGCGGGTGGACGCGGTCTGCTCCGGCCACAGCGCGCGCTCGCGTTCGAGCCAGCGCTCGAGCCAGCGCTCGCCGTCGGCGAGGTGCACGAGATCGGCGGCGCTCGCCTGCTCCGGATTCCCGGCGCGCAGCGCCGCGTAGATGTCGCGGTGGCGCTGCTTCGTCAGCTCCACGGCATCGTGGTCGGTGATCGTGCGCCACAAGCGCGCGCGAATCATGCCGCCCGACAGGCTCTGGACGAGCGACGCGAGCGTCGCATTACCGGCCGCCGAGGTGATGATGCGGTGAAACTCGTTGTCCTCGTCGATGAACTGCTGCGTCGTCTCGGCGATGTCCATCCGCTCCAGACACGCCTCTAGCCCCGCGAAGTCCTCGGCGCTCATGCGCGTGGCAGCAAGTGCTGTCGCGGCCGGTTCGAGGATGCGACGAACCTGGTGAACCTCGAGCAGCGCCTCCGGTTCGAGCAGGTCGCCAATGAATCCGAGCCCCGTCAGCAGCATGTCCGCATCGAGGCTCGTCACGTATGTGCCGTCGCCGACACGCGTGTCGAGGACGCCGATCAGCGTCAGGGCGCGAACCGCCTCGCGCAGCGAGTTGCGCGAGATGCCGAGCCTGGCCGCAAGATCCTGCTCCCGCGGCAGCTTCGTGCCGGCGGTGAACTCACCGACAACGATCAGCTCCTTGATCTTGGCGATCGCCTGATCGGTGACAGGTATCGCCATCGCCCCTCCAGTTCTCTTTTCAGGCTCGAGTTCGAGCGCTTGGCGACTTTATCTCGAACACGCAGCGTGCGCCCGCGCGACGGGTTCGTCCAGGCCGTCGCCCGCGTCCGCACGGACCAACGCCACCGCGCGGCGCCGGACGGCGGCGACACGCAAACGGCTGCGGCGAGCGCCTGACGCGCGTCGGGCGCTCCCGCCGGGTGGCTTGCGCGGCGGGGCTCACGCGGCTCCCAGCGGCTGCCCGTCACGCAACGCCGCCTGCCAAACGGCGCCGTCCGGGAACTCAAAGCGATTCAGTGAGTCGGGCACCATCTCGATGCTGTAACCGGGCGCCCTCGGAACGACATAGCGTCCGTCGAGCACGACAGCCGGATGCAAGAAATGCTCGTGCAGGTGATCCACCCATTCGACGACCCGGTTCTCGAGCGTGCCGCTGACGGCTATGTAGTCGAACATCGCTAGGTGCTGGACGTACTCACAGAGGCCTACGCCGCCGGCGTGCGGGCATACCGGAACCCCGAATTTGGCGGCCAGCAAGATCACCGCGAGGACCTCGTTGACGCCGCCCACCCGACACGCATCGATCTGGCAGAAGTCGATCGCCTCCGCCTGCAGCAGCTGTTTGAAGATCACGCGGTTCTGGACGTGTTCGCCTGTCGCGACGCGGATCGGACTGATCGCGCGACGGATCCGTGCATGGCCGAGGACGTCGTCCGGGCTGGTCGGCTCCTCGATCCACCACGGATCGAACTCTCCGAGCACACGCATCGCGGCGATCGCCTCGTCCACGCCCCAGTATTGGTTCGCGTCCATCATCAGGGTCGCGTCTGGGCCGACGGCTGCGCGGATGAGCGCGGCACGGCGCGCGTCGGCGTCGAGGTCAGCGCCGACCTTCATCTTCACGTGGGTGAAGCCCGATGCCAGCGCTTCGTGAGCGAGCGTGACGACCTTGTCCTCGCTGTAGCCAAGCCAGCCGGCGGAGGTCGTGTAGGCGGGATACCCGCCTAGCTGCTCGAGCTCGGCGATCCGCGCGGCGCACCCGTCGCGCATCGTGCTCAGAATGTCGAGCGCCTCCTCCGGAGCGAGCGCGTCGTCGATATAACGGAAATCGATCGCGTCGACGATCTGCTGCGGTTCGAGATCGACCAGCAGTCGCCAAACGGGCTTGCCTTCGGTCTTGGCCCAGAGGTCCCAAACGGCGTTGACGATCGCGCCGGTTGCAAGATGAATGATTCCCTTCTCCGGGCCCAGCCAGCGCAGCTGATCCTCGGAGGTCAAACTCCGCCAGAACGCGCGCATCTCGGTCGTGATCTCCTCGAGCGTGCGGCCGACCACGAGGTGCTCGAGCGCGCGGACCGCCGCCACCACGATCTCGGTGCCGCGACCGTTCGTGAACGTCAAGCCACAGCCCGTGAGCTCCTCCGGGGAGTCGGTCGCAAGCGTCACGTATGCACACGAGTAGTCCGGGCTCCGATGCATCGCATCCGAGCCATCGAGCGAGAGCGACGTCGGGAATCGGATGTCCCGAACGTCAAGCGACGTGATCTTCATGTTTCAGCCGGTCTCGGATCCGGCGCAGCCGGGCGCGCACGAGCGCGCCGGCGCTCTCACGGCGCGGCCCGCCCGCGTGGGCGGCAACCAGCCAGGTCCAGACACCCCGCGACCGGCCATCCGAATCGGCGTCATTCGGCAGCCGCCTCGCCGCCGATGACGCGCGCCAGGATCAGCGCGAACAGGATCACGGCGCCATCGATCGCGTCGATCCAGTAGTTGTTGACGTTGCCAAGGTCGAGGACGTTCTGGACGAGCGCCAGGAGAATGACGCCCAGGGCGCAGCCGAGCATGCCGCCGCGCCCGCCCTTCAGGCTGACACCGCCGATGACGGCGGCTGCGAAGACGTTGAAGATGATCCCCTCTTCGTAGCCCTGCGTACTTGCCACCGCCAGTACGCGACCGGCCTCCATCAGACCCCCGATCGCTGCGAGCACGCTACCGGCGACGTACACGCCGATGCGAATCCGGTCCACGCGAACACCTGCCGCGCGCGCTGCCGCGACGTTACCCCCGACCGCGTAGATGTCGCGCCCCCACCGGTGGTAGCGCAGAAACAGCCCTACGGCAATGAACACCAGGACGGTGAAAACAAGCGACACCGGAATCTGGCCCCAATACGCGGAGCCGAGGTAGCTCCACGCCACCGGCTCGTCGGGCAGCGTCTGGCCAGTGGTGATGCCGTCCATGAAGCCGTAAAGGATGATCGTCATCGCGAGCGTCCAGATGAAGCCGTTGAGGCGGAACTTGACGATCGCGAAGCCGTTGATGAAGCCGACTGCGACGCCGACAGCGAGCAGTGCGAGGATGCCGGGGATCGGCCCCCAAAGCGTGCCGGCGCCGAAGGCCGCGACCGGCACCATCAGCCATGCGGAGATCATCGGCGCGAGGCCGAAGGTCGATTCGAGCGACAGGTCCATGCCGCCGATCATGATGATCAGGGCCTCGCCGATTACGACCATGCCGAGCGCCGACGCCTGTTGGCCGACGCCGGCGAGGTTGGAGACCGAGAAGAAGACCGGACTGGCGAGCGAGCCGATGATCAGGAGCACGACGATCACGGGCAGCAGTGCCGCGCCGCGCACGAACGCCACGGCAGCTACGCGGCGGCTTCGCTTCTCAAAAGGAAAGCTGAGCTCGAGCCCGCTGCCGGGCCCCGTCTCCGGTGCGCTGGGCGCGGTCTCCGGTGCCCTGACTTCGGTCATGACTCACTCCCCACGGCCACTAGGCCTTCGGTGGCTGCGATCAGCTCCTCGTTGTCGTATGGAGGCTCGGTGAACTCGGTGAACACCTGGCCCCGCACAAGCACGATCACGCGGTCGCAGATTTGTAGGTCGTCAAACTCGTCGCTTGCCAGCAGCAGGCTGGCGCCGGTCGCTTTGCTGATCGTGGCGAGTGACGCCAGCAGCAGCTCCTTCGAGGCAACGTCGACGCCACGTGTTGGCGTTATCGCAACGATCAGCTTCGGCTCGCTGGCTAGTGCCCGGGCAACCGAGACCTTCTGCTGGTTGCCGCCCGATAGTTCATCGACCGACTGATTCAGGCCACGTGACACCAGTGAAAGCTCCCCGGCCAGCGGACGCGCGGCGGACATCCGCTTCGATGGCGTAAGAAACCCCAGCCGTGACGACAGATGCGGTGCGATGCTCATCGTCATGTTCTCGGCGATTCCGAGCAGCCCGACGAAGCCCTCGAGCCAGCGATCCTCCGGGATGTAGCCGATCCCGGCGGCGAGCGAAGCATCCGGCCGGCCGGCCGGCAGCGGCTTGCCGTCGAACAGGATCGAGCCGGACTGGTACTCGTGCGCCCCGACGATCACACGCCCGAGGGTCGCCACGCCGGCCCCGAGCAATCCCGTGAGGCCGACGCGCTCACCGGCGTGCACGGTCAGCGAGGTGCCCAGCAGCGAGCCGCGCGTTGACTCCGCAACGATGTCGCTCACCACGAGGAGATCCTCGGAGAGCGCCTTTCTCCTGCGTTGAACGGTACGAGACGGCACCCGCTCAGCCATCACCGGCGCGGCGACGACGTCACCGACCATCGCACTGACGAGTTGTTCTTGGCTCAGCGTCGGAGTTGGCGCGGTCAGCACGATCTCGCCGTCACGCAGGACGACGACGTCCTGACAGATCTCGAAGACCTCCTCGAGATGATGCGAGATGTAGAGCACCGCGACACCGCTGGCCACGAGGGCGCGTACGCGGTCGAAGAGCCGGCGCACCCCGTCGCGCTCGAGCGCCGCGGTCGGCTCGTCGAGCAGCAGGATGCGGGTACCTCGCACGAGCGCGCCGGCGATCTCGACGATCTGGCGCTGCTCGACTGTCAGCGTGCCGCACTCGACGTCTGGGTCTACGTTGAAGTCCCATTCGCGCAGGACGCGGCGCGTCCGCGCGCGCATATCGCGCCAGTTGACGAAGCCGCGCCGGCCCGGCTGCTCGCCAAGGAAGATGTTCTCCGCAACCGTCAGCTGGGCGATCGTCATCGAGTGCTGGAAGACGGTGGAGATGCGGCGCCGCCATGCGCCGATATCGGCGATCGGAGGAGCGGGCTCGCCATCGAAGCGAACCTCGCCGCTATCGGGGGCACGTAGGCCACAGAGGATCGAAACGAGCGTCGACTTGCCGGCGCCATTGCGCCCGACGAGACCGAGGCAGCGGCCTGCTTGAAGCGCTGTGTCGACATCGAGAAGCGCCTGCGTGCTGGCGAACCGCTTGCTGATGCCGATCGCCTCGACGACCGGGTGGTCTGACAGGTGATCTGTGCTCGCCGGGGCTGTGTCTTGGAAGGTCATCGTTATTGCCGGAATACACGAGCAACGCATCGGATCGAGCATTTCGCCCTCGACGGGCGAGGTAGAGCCCTTCCCGTCCAGTTACGGACAGGAAGGACTCCACGCTCGTTCTCAGCGTTCTACGGATTCTGCAGGCTGCTCACTCCGCTACCCGGAGGATTCGTCACGCCGGCACAGTCGCCACCGTGCGTCTTGCCATAGGCGTTGCCCCACAGAGTGGGATTCGATACCGCGATGCTCGTGAAGTTACCGGGCCCACCGGCAATGCTCTTCACGTTGAAATGCGTCGCGGTCTTCGTGACGAGCGGCCCAACGATCGGGTCGCCGAGGTTGGTGTCGTTCAGGAAGCTCACGTCCTGGAGCGACGGAGCGCCGATGCCCTTGTCGCCGACCTTGAGCTTGACGCCCTTCGCTGCATCCAACGCGTACTCAACCGCGCCCTGCGCGTACAGGTTTGCAGGCTGTGCCTGAGCGCCCGCCATGAGACCGTTGTTGATGTAGCACATCTCATACGCGACACCGTCGTCGCCGATGATGGCCACCTTGCCGGTGTCGCCCTTGGCGGCGACTGCCGCAACTGCCGCCGGGTCCGGCCCGCTGTACTGGTCGTAGATCCCCACGAGCTTCGAGCCGTAGGCGTTGAGCGCGGTCTGTGTGTCGCTCGTCGCCGTTGCGGCCACCCATACCGTCGGGTCGGCAAGAACCGACAGGCTCGGGGCGTTCTCCTGCATGCACTGGTTGAACCCGTCGGTGCGGTCGGCACCGTTGGACGACGTGAGATCGCCCTCCAGGTCAATCACGTAGCTGCCTGCGGGATAGTGCTGGCTCGCGAAGTACGCGCACGCGTCCTCACCGTAGATGAGGTTCGACGCGCGGACCACCATGTAGACGTGCCCGGCGCCGACGATCGTGTCGACCGAGATGAGCTGCACGTGGTGCTTGGCGGCGTAATTGATCGCCGGCAGCATGCTCGTCGCGGTCTCGGGATTGACGATCACGGCCTTTGCACCCTCGTTCACGAGGTCCTCGACCTGCGTGTTCTGCAGGCTTGCGTTCGTGCCGGCGAGCAGCGGACCGAGCAGCTGGGCGCCGTACTGAGCCGCGTACTGCTTCTCGTAGCTGATGTATGCCGTCCAGAACGCGGTGTTGTTGTAGGTCAGGGCAACACCGATCTTGATCTTGCTGCCTGCGGCCGCGCTACTGGCCGGCAGGCTGGCGACCACCGTTGCGCCAGCGATCGCCATGGCGGCGCCGATCGCGGCCAACCGCCGTTTGTTAAACCTCATGCTCTCTCCTCCTCAATCGTCGGCGGTCTCGTGACCGCTACTGAAAGGACCCCACACCTTCGGTGGGCGGGGGCGAGCATACATCGGAGCTTTGAATCGTGTCAACCGTTAATCGCCCCGACGGTCGGGCGATATCTTTGGACGAGTCAAGCCCCTGGATCGGGCAGACATAGGATCTTTTGCGTTTGCGCTCGGCGCCGCTGCTCAAGACCCCGGCGCGCCCGACAAGTAGGTAGGTTTTGGCAATGGTCCGCGCCGTCACCGCTGAAACGGCCACGCTGCTCGCGCTCGCGGCTCTTTCCTGGGCCGGTCCCGCAGCCGGCGCCAGCGCGCCGTCTGCGGGCGCGACGCTCCGCTCGGCGCTGGGCAACGCGGCGCGCCACAGCTCGTTTCGCGCGACCGAGTCGAGCCGCTTGCTCGGGCGCGAGTACGCCTCCGCGGCCGACGTGGCCGCTGACCAGGGTCAGCAACGAATCACGGTCTCGCCGGACTGGCAGGCCCGCATCATCGTCGTGAGCGGCGTCGCTTACATCGCCGGCAATCAGGCGGGGCTCATGCAGTACTTCGGATTCCCGTCCGCGGCAGCGCACAAGGCCGGCTCGAGGTGGGTGAGCATCCCGTCGTCGAACCCTGGTTACGCGGCGGCGTCGCGGGATGTGCTGAGCGCATCGGTGCTGGGCTATCTCACGCCCAGTGGACGCCTGGCCGAGACGGCCCCGACGAAGCTTGACGGGAAGGCGGCAATCGGGATCAGCGGCACGGGCCCGGCCCTGCGTTCGAACGGCGCCCCCAGCTCGCTGACGCTGTACGTGTCAACCAACGGCGCCCCACTCCCGTTGCGCGCCGTGCTCAGCGACAAACAGGGAGACCGCGAGACCATCACGCTTAGCGCCTGGGACGAACACGTTGCGCTGACCGCGCCGCGCGGTGCGATCGGCATCGCGACCCTCGCGCACTAAGCGATGAGCGAGCCGCGAACTTCTCCGGAATGACCCGATCTTTGTCAGCGATCTGGTCGTCCCCGGGGCGGCAGGCCTTTGCGCTAGCGTTGAACGCACGGTAACTCTTTGACCCGATGTTTCAGCGAAGCATGGATGGCCGCCTCGAAGCCGCAATAGGGATACCCTATAGGTCATATGTCTGACGTTTTAAGGAGGGATCACATTGCGTGCGGCCTGCTACATCGGTGATCGGAAGCTGAACGTCGTCGACAGCGAGCAACGCGCCCCCGCCGCGGGCGAAGTTGCGATCGACGTCGCCTACACCGGCATCTGCGGCACCGACCTACACATCCTTCACGGCGCGATGGATAAGCGCGTCACGATGCCGGCCGTGCTCGGACACGAGATGTCGGGTGCAATCTCCGCGCTCGGCGAAGGCGTCGGCGGTTGGTCGATCGGCGATCACGTCACCGTGATGCCGCTCGGCAACTGCGGCCATTGCCCGGCTTGCCTGCGCGGCAACACTCACATCTGCCACAACCTGAACTTCCTCGGCATCGACTCGCCGGGCTCGATGCAGGGCAGCTGGACAGTGCCTGAACGCCTCGTGATACCGGTTCCGCAAACGCTCTCGCTCGAGCACGCGGCGCTCGCCGAGCCGACTGCGGTGGCCGTCCACGATGTGCGCCGCTCAGGCCTCAAGGAAGGTGAACGGGCGCTCGTCGTCGGCGGCGGCCCGATCGGGTTGCTCGTCGCGTGCGCGGCGCGCGCACGCGCGGCCGATGTCGTCGTCGTCGAGCTCAGCGAGCCTCGCCGTGCGCTCGCGAGCGGACTCGGCTTGCGCACCGTCGATCCCGCGGCCGAGGACCTCGATGGCTTCGTCGCCGAGTGGACCGCGGGAGCCGGCGCCGACGTCTCCTTCGAGGTGTCGGGCGCCGTCGCCGGCATCGAGACCGCTCTCCAGGCGCTCGCCGTGCGGGGGCGGATGGTCGTCGTCGCGATCCACTCGACCCCGCCGCCCGTCAACTTGCACCGGGTGTTCTGGCGCGAGCTCACGATCATCGGGGCGCGGGTCTACGAGCGGCAGGACTTCCAGGAGGCGGTTCGGTTGCTCGACGATGGAGCGATCCCCGCCGGCGCCCTGATCACGCGCGTCGAGCCCCTCGACGAGGTTGCGGCGGCGTTCGCCGAGCTCGAGTCGGGCCGGGCGATGAAGGTGCTTATCGACTGCCACTCAGGAGATGGAGATGACTGATTCACCCCTCGCGATGTTCGATCTCGGCGGGAAGGTCGCGCTCGTAACGGGCTGCCGGCAGGGCATCGGCTTGGCGATGGCCGAGGCGCTCGCCGGCGCCGGAGCCGACATCGTCGGCGTCGATTACCGCGGGTTCACGGCGGGCGACGGCAGCGAGGCGCAGGATCGCATCGAGGCGACCGGCCGCTCGTTCACCGGCATGCTCGCCGATCTGAGCGAGCGCAGCGGCGTCGAGAGCCTGATCGCGTCGATTGCCCGCGACGTGCCGCGCATCGACATTCTCGTCAACAACGCGGGAACGATCGCTCGCGCGCCCGCCGCCGAGCATCCGACCGAGGACTGGGATCGCGTGCTCGCTGTCAACCTCACGGCCCCGTTCCTGCTGACACGAGAGGTGGGTCGTGGGATGGTTGAGCGTGGTGCCGGGAAGATCGTCTTCACGGCGTCGATGCTGAGCTTCCAGGGTGGCATCCTCGTTCCGGGCTACACGGCGTCGAAGTCCGGCGTCGCGGGGCTGGTGCGGGCGTTCGCGAACGAGTGGGCCGGGCGCGGGGTCAACGTCAACGCGGTGGCTCCCGGATACATCGCGACCGACAACACGGCGGCGCTGCGTGCCGACGCCGACCGCAGCCGCGCGATCCTCGACCGCATTCCCGCGGGACGCTGGGGTGAGGCGTCCGATCTGGGCGGCGTGACCGTCTTCCTCGCCGCGCCGGCCTCCGATTACGTGAACGGCGCGATCATCCCGGTGGACGGCGGCTGGATGGCGCGTTGAGCAACGAGACGCTCGAGACCCTCTGCGCGCACCGAGTCATCCCGGTCGTCCCGGCGCTCGCGACCGCTGACGCGCGCGCGCTCGCGAGCGCACTGAAGGACGGCGGCCTGCCCGTGCTCGAGATGACGCTGCGCAGCGAGAACGCGCTCGAGCTGCTGCGCTCGCTGGCCGGCGACCCCGATCTGCTCGTCGGCGCCGGGACCGTGATCAGGCCAGAGCAGGTCGACCAGGCACTCGACGCCGGTGCGCGCTTCGTCGTCACGCCCGGCGTGAGCTCCGCCGTGCTCATGTCGATGCCGCGAGCTCGGCGTGCCGGTGATCCCCGGCGTCGCGACCGCAACCGAGGTGATCGCGGCGCTCGATCACGGCGTCCAGGTGCTCAAGCTCTTCCCGGCCGAGGCAAGTGGCGGCATAGCGATGCTGAAAGCGCTCGCCGCGCCTTTCCCCGAGGTGCGCTTCGTGCCGACCGGCGGCGTGAGCGCGGAGAATCTCGCGAGCTACCTCCGCCTGCCGGCGGTGAAGGCGGTCGGCGGGAGCTGGATGGTGGCGCCGGCGCTCGGAAGGCGACTTCGCGGCCGTCGCGCGCCTGAGCGCTGAAGCCGTGCGGATCGCGGCGGAGGCGCGCGGATGACGGCGCTTGCGGTCCGCGCGCGCGATGACTGCCGCTACGACGTCGTCGCGCTCGGCGAGGTCATGCTCCGGCTCGACCCCGGCGAGGGTCGGATCCGCACCGCGCGCGCCTTCAACGTCTGGGAGGGCGGCGGCGAGTACAACGTCGCGCGCGGCCTGCGTCGCTGCTTCGGCATGCGAACGGCACTGGTCAGCGCGTTCGCGGACAACGACGTCGGCAGGCTGATCGAAGACTTCATCCTCCAGGGCGGCGTCGACGCCTCGCACGTCCGTTGGGTCCCCTACGACGGCATCGGGCGGACGGTTCGCAACGGGCTCAATTTCACCGAGCGCGGCTTCGGCGCGCGCGGCGCGATCGGCGTCTCGGATCGAGGCAACTCGGCTGCCTCGAAGCTCGCCCCCGGGCAGATCGACTGGGACGAGATCTTCGGCACGCTCGGGGCGCGCTGGCTGCACACCGGCGGGATCTTCGCAGCCCTCTCGGAGACGACGGCAGCCGTCGTCGAGGAGGCGATGGTGGCCGCCAAGCGACACGGGACGACCGTCTCCTACGACCTGAACTACCGGCCGAGCCTGTGGAAGGCGAGCGGCGGCATCGACCGGGCGCGCGAGGTGAACCGTGAAATCGCCCGCCACGTCGACGTGATGATCGGCAACGAAGAGGACTTCACAGCGTGCCTGGGCTTCGAGGTCGAGGGCGTCGACGAGAACCTCAGCGAACTCGACACCCACGCCTTCCGCGCGATGATCACGCGGGCCGCGGACGCGTACGAGAACTTCGCGGTGATCGCGACGACGCTGCGAGCCGTCCACAGCGCGACGGTCAACGATTGGGGGGCGATCGCCTGGTCGCGTGATGAGCGGCTTCGCGCAGGCGACGCAGCGTCCGCGCCTCGAGATCCTCGACCGCATCGGCGGCGGCGACAGCTTCGCGTCCGGGTTGATCTACGCGCTGCTCGAGGGCAAGGACGTCGCACAAGCCGTCGAGTACGGAGCCGCCCATGGAGCGCTCGCGATGACGACGCCCGGCGACACTTCGATGGCGAGCCTCGCCGAGGTGGAGGCGCTCGTGAAGGGCGCCGGCGCACGCGTGCAGCGCTGACGACCGCGGTCCTGGGCGCGCGTCATTCAGAGCCCGCGCCCGGCTCCCCGATCAGTCGCTGGGTTATCTCGCCGATGCCCGCGATGCGGCTGACCAGGGTGTCGCCGGGCCGAAGGTACCGCGGCGGATCGCGCTTGAAGCCGACGCCGGACGGCGTGCCCGTGAAGATGAGATCCCCCGGCAGGACCGGGCAGATCGCCGAGATATAGGCGATCAGCACCGGTACCGGGAAGATCATCGAGGCGGTCGTGTCGTGCTGCATGCGCTCGCCGTCGAGGATCGACTCGAGCTCGAGGTCCCCGGTGAGCCCGGGTTCGTCGAGCGTCACAACCCACGGGCCGGTGGGACCGAAGCCCGCGAACGACTTGCCAAGGCTGTACTGGGGCGCGGGTCCCCGCAGCTGGACATCGCGCGCGGAGAGATCTTGGCCGACGGTCAGGCCGGCAACATGATCCCAGGCGTCTGACTCCTGCACGTGGTCGCCGCCACGTCCGATGACGCAAACGAGCTCGACTTCGAAGTCGACGCAGGGAGTTGGCAGCTTGACCTCGGCGGCCGGACCGGTGAGGCAGGCCGGGAACTTGGTGAAGATGAGCGGCTCGTCGGGCGCCGTGAAGCCGCCTTCCGCCGCGTGCTCCGGATAGTTGAGCGCGACCGCAAAGACCTGGCGCGGTCGCGGAACGGGCGGGCCAAGCTCGTCATGCGGCGGGCTTTCGCCAGATCGCAGCTCGGCCTGCGCCGCCCAGTCACGGAACTCGTCCCAACGATCGTAGATCGCCTGCGGGTCTGGCCCGAAACGACCATCGCTCGCGAGCGCGACATCGACGAAGCGCTCTTCGATCGCGACCAGCAGCCGACCCTTGTGGTTCTCTAGGCGCACGAGGAGAGCCCACGCGAGCGGTGCTGCCGGCGGTCGGCGAGCGTCATCAGCCGGCCTTTCGTGGCGGCAGACGTAGACCGGTCATCCCGCCGTCCACCGCGAGCGACGTGCCGGTGATCGAGCCCGAACGCGGGCTCGCTAGGAACGCGATCGCGCTCGCCACCTCCTCGGGGCGCACGAGCCGTCCGTGCGGCTGGCGCGCGATCAGCGCCGCGCGCTCGGCCTGCGGATCCGCGGCCTGGGCGAGCAGGCGCGCGACCCATGGCGTATCGGCCGTTCCCGGAACGACGCAGTTGACGCGGATCCCGTCCTCGAGGTGATCGGCCGCCATCGCGAGCGTGAGCGAGTGAACCGCGCCCTTGCTCGCGTCATATAGCGCGCGACGGTAGAGACCGAGCGGCGCGCCGATCGAGGACAGGTTCACGATCGCGGCGCTGCGCGAAGCGCGCAGCGCCGGCAGCGCGGCCCGGCTCACCCTGACGAGCCCGATGACGTTCACGTCCAGCACGTGGTGCCACTCCTCGTCGGTCTGGTCCTCGATCGTCCCGACAGCGCCAATCCCCGCGTTGTTGACCAGGATGTCGAGGCCCCCGAGACGCGTGAGCGCCTCCGCGACGCCAGCGCGCACGGAGCGATCATCGGCGACGTCGGCCTTAACAGCGATCAACGCTGGCTCGGGGCAGGCCTCGCGGTCAAGCACGGCGACCGTCGCGCCCTGGGCAGCGAGCTCGCGAGCGGTGGCAAGGCCGATCCCCGATGCGCCGCCTGTGACGAGCGCACACAGCCCCGCCAGCTCTCGCGAAACGCTCTCCTGCGCCATCGCGCCGGACAATACAGCCGTTGCGCGCCGCTCGAAGACGCCGCGCAGGCCAGCTTGGCCAACAGATGGAGCACGCAGACGGTGCGGATAAGCTCAGCCCGCGATGAGGATCGCGTTGTTCACCACGTGCGTCAGCGACACGCTGTTCCCGGGCGCCGGGATCGCGACGGTCGAGCTGCTCGAGCGCCTCGGGCATCAGGTGTCGTTCCCGCGAGCACAGACCTGCTGCGGCCAGATGCACCTCAACTCCGGCTACCGAGAGGCACTGCCGCTGGACATCGCGCGCCGCTTCGTCGACGTATTCGGCGACGCGGAGATCGACGCGGTCGTCGCGCCATCGGGGTCGTGCGTGGCGATGGTGCGCGATCAGTACCCGCGGCTCGCCGCGCGCGCGGGCGATCGCCGGCTGGCGAGCGGCGGTCGCGCGCGCTCGCGCCGCGCGTCTTCGAGCTGTCGGAGTTCCTCGTCGACGAGCTCGGCGTCGAGGACGTCGGCGCCTACTATCCCGCACCGCGTCACCTACCACCCGAGCTGCCATTCGCTACGGCTGCTGCGCGTCGGCGATGCGCCGCTTCGCCTGCTGCGCGCGGTCCGTTCGCTAACCCTGATCGAGCTCGACGACGCGCAGCGGGTGCTGCGGCTTCGGCGGCACGTTCGCGGTCAAGAACGCGGACGTCTCGACCGCGATGCTCGCCGACAAGGTGCGCGCGATCCCGAGCACCGGGGCCGAGGTCTGCACGGCGTCGACTGCTCCTGCCTGATGCACATCGGCGGCGGGCTGCCGCGCCAGCGCGCCGGCGTCACGGGTGGTCCACCTGGCCGAGATCCTGGCGAGCGACGGAGGCCGGCATGAGAAACGAGTTCGCCGAAGCGGCGCGTCGCGAGCTCGCGAATTCGCAGCTGCGAGCACAACATGCGCAACGCCACCCACACGATCCGCGCGAAGCGCAGCAGGCCGTGGCGGAGGTGCCCGACTGGGAGCAGCTGCGCGAAGCTGGCCGGCGTATCAAGGAGCACACGATGCGCAACCTCGATCGTCCACCTCGAGCAGCTCGAGCGCTCGGTCACCGCGGCGGGCGGCGTGGTCCACTGGGCCCCCGAGGCCGCTGAGCGCAAACCGCATCGTCGGCGATCTGATCGTCGCGGCCGGCGCGCGCGAGGCCGTCAAGGTCAAGTCGCTCGCGACCGACGAGATCGGGCTCAATCGAGGCGCTCGCGCGCGCGCGGGATCACGCGCGACGAGACCGATCTCGCGGAGCTGATCGTGCAGCTCGGCGACGACCGCCCATCACACATCCTCGTCCCGGCGATCCACCGAAACCGCGGCGAGATCCGCGAGCTGTTCCGCCGCGACGCTGCCCGGCAACGAGCGAGCTCACCGACGATCCGGCGGCGCTCGCGGAGGCCGCGCGGCGGTTCCTGCGCGAGAAGTTCCTGCAGCGCGAAGGTCGGCGTCAGCGGCGCCAACTTCGCGGTCGCCGAGACCGGGCACGGTCTGCGTCGTCGAGTCCGAGGGCAACGGGCGCATGTGCACGACCCTGCCGGAGGTCCTGATCACGGTGATGGGGATCGAGAAGGTGCTGCCCCGCTTCGCCGACCTCGAAGTGATGCTGCAGCTCCTCCCCCGCTCCTCGACCGCCGAGCGGATGAACCCGTACACCTCGCTGTGGACCGGCGTCACGCCCGGGGACGGCCCGCAGGAGTTCCATCTCGTCCTGCTCGACGGCGGTCGCACGAACGTCCTTGCGCGACGCCGACGGGCGCGCCGCGCTGCACTGCATCCGCTGCTCGGCCTGCCTGAACGTCTGTCCCGTCTATGAGCGCACCGGCGGGCACGCCTACGAGTCCACCTATCCGGGGCCGATCGGTGCGATCCTCACGCCCCAGCTGACCGGCTTCACGCAAGGCAACTCGCTGCCCTGGGCCTCATCGCTGTGCGGCGCCTGCTACGAGGTCTGTCCGGTCAAGATCGACATCCCCGCGATCCTGATCCACCTGCGCAGCCGGATCAATCGCGAGGTCGACGGTTACGGCGGCGGCGGCGAGCGACTCGCGATGGGACTGCTTGCGCGCGCGTTCGCGCGCCCGGGCCGCTACGAGCGCGCCCAGCGCCTCGGACGCTGGCTGAGCCGCCCGGTCACGCGCGACGGCTGGATCAGCCGCCGCCTCCCGGGAGCACTCGGCCGCTGGACGGACGTCCGCGACCTGCCCGCGCCGTCGGTCGAGACCTTCCGCGAGTGGTGGGCGCAGCGCCGATGAGCTCCCGCGAGCTGATCCTCGGGCGCGTGCGCGCGGCGCTCGCCGACGTCGCCGACGACGAGCCTGCGAGCTGGGTCTACGAGCGCGACGCCGACGAGCAATCGGGCTATGCGCGCGCCGGCAGACGCGATCGGGAGGCGCTCGTCGCACTGTTCGCGGACCGCTGCGGCGAGTACCGCGCGACGGTCACGCGAGTCGAGCGCGCCGGGTTGGGGCGCGCGATCGCTGCCGCCTGTGCGCGTCACGGCGCGAGCTCGCTCGTCGTCCCGACCGATCTCCCGCAGGCCTGGCGAGCGCCAGGTGTCGAATGGCGCGAGGATCACCCGTCACTCGACGTGCATGCGCTCAGCGAGCTCGACGGTGCGCTCACCGGCTGCGCTGTCGCCATCGCGCTGACGGGGACGATCGTGCTCGACGCGGGCCAGGCGCAGGGTCGCCGAGCGCTGACCCTCCTCCCCGATCTACACATCTGCGTAATCGGTGAGGAGCAGATCGTCGAAGGCGTGCCCGAGGCGTTCGAACGCCTGGCGCCGGCAGCCCACAGCGGGCGGCCGCTGACCTTCATCTCAGGCCCGTCGGCGACCTCCGACATCGAGCTCAAGCGAGTCGAAGGCGTCCACGGACCGCGCCGGCTCGAGATCGTCATCGCCGGCTGAGCGCTGAGCGCTCGATCACGCGCCCGGTTGCCGGCGGCCTAGCCGGTGCCGCCCCAGGGGTGCTTCAACAGCAGGATCGTGTTGCCGACGAAGAGCAGCGCGAAGAAGATCGTCCAGCGGTTGAGGTTGCGCTCGACGAGCGAGCCGCCGCCGAGCGGCCCGATGCCCGTGCCGACTCCGAATGCGCCTGACAAGCCGGAGTCCTTGCCCGAGTGCATCAGGATCAGCAGCACGAGGACAATGCTGATCAGAACCTGCGTCGCCGAGAAGAGCCCTTGCATGCTGCCTGAAGGCTAGCGTAGGGCGTCGAGCGCGTGCAGGATCTCGACCGCCTCGGCGCGTAAGCGGCGGTCGATCGCGCGGAAGTCCTCCTCGGAGAGCTTGCCGGTGCGGTAGTCGAGCTCGTTGTCGCGGATCTCCTGGTACTTCGCATCGCGCGCGGCCTCGAGGCCGCGGCGCTCGTCGCCACCGGCCGGCTCGACGGCGGCCGGATGACGAAGCGGCGCGCCCACAAACCAGGCGAGCGCACCGAGCAGGATGGCGCCCGCCAGCAGGGCGAGGACGACCGCCAACGGTCTAGGCCCGGCCGAGCTCTTGTGCTACGCGGGCGAGGTAGCGCGCCCGCACGCGCCCGGTCACGGCGCCCGGCGGCGGCCAGATCGCGATCAGACCACCGGCGAGGACGATCAGGGCGCCGATCCACAACCACACGACCAGCGGGGTCGACGCGAGCTTCAGCGGCGCGGCGGGCGGGCTGTGCAGGTAGCCGCGCGCGATGATGCCCAGCAGGTAGTAGGAGAGCTCGGTCTGCTTCGCCGGCCCGGCAGCGCGGTCCTTGGCGACAAGTGCGTTGGCCTGGTTGACCTCTCCCTGGATGGCCGTCTGGAGCTCCGCAGCATCGATCGCGGCACTTATGTCACGTCTAAGGCTCGTGTTGAGGCTTAGCTCG
This sequence comes from uncultured Solirubrobacterales bacterium, assembly GCA_963773395.1. GTDB lineage: Bacteria > Actinomycetota > Thermoleophilia > Solirubrobacterales > Solirubrobacteraceae > Palsa-513. Next base: position 1,127,302 of record CAVZAY010000002.1, read on the forward strand.
CTCACCTGGTCGCCTGCGATCAGGCTGCCGACCGGTCCCTCGGCACCGCTCGGGTCCGGGTAGTACTCCGCTGTCGGGTGGAGCGTCATCACGTAGCGGCCGTCGCGGGTCACGCGCAGGATGACGCCGAGGGTGAGTAGCGCGCCGGTCTTTGTCGGGTCGGTGACGATCGCGGCAGTCGGGCGCACGTTCGTCATGCGGTAGCCGCCCACGGTCGTCGACCGGCCTCGCGCCAGGTTCGTGAACGATGTGTGGGTGAAGGTCGAGGACGCGGCGATGCCGAGCAAGAGGATCGCGATGCCCACGTGGACGATGTAGCCGCCGTAGCGGCGGCGGTTGCGGCGGATCATCGAAAGGAGCGCGAGCGGCGGCGCCTCCGAGGACATTGCGCGCCGCGCGATGAAGCCGCGCCAGAACTCCTGACCGATGCTCGCGATGACGAACGCGACGGCACAGAAGAGCGTGACCGTCGCCGGCGAGGACGAGATACCGAACGTCGTGAACGAGAGCACGAGGATCAGCGCCGCGGCTGTGAGCGGCAGCGCGAAGTTGCGCGACAGGTGCGCGAGCGTTGCGCGCCGCCAGGGGATGATCGGCCCTATCCCAGCGAGCGCAACGAGCGCGAGCGCCAGCGGCACCGTGTAGCGGTCGAACCACGGCGCACCGACCTCACTCTCGGTGCCGGTCACCGCACCCGAGATCAGCGGGAAGAACGTGCCCCAGAAGATCACGAAGGTGAGCGCAACGAGCACCAGATTGTTGAGCATGAAGGCGGCCTCCCGCGAGATCAGCGAGTCGAGCTGGTGTTCGCTGCGCAGGACATCGCGGCGGCTGACGACGAGGTAGATCGACCCCACGACCATGACGGCGATCAGAATCACGAACGGGACGCCGAGCGTCGAGGCGCCGAAGGCATGGATCGAGCTCAATACCCCGGACCGCACGAGGAACGTGCCGACGATCGCGAGCGTCGAGGCGCCGAGGACGAGCGACGCGTTCCAGACCTTCAGCATCCCGCGCTTCTCCTGGATCATGATCGAGTGCAGGAACGCGGTTGAGACGAGCCACGGCATCAGCGCCGCGTTCTCGACGGCGTCCCAACCCCAGTAGCCGCCCCAGCCGATCTCGTAGTAAGCCCAGTGGGCGCCGAGCACGATTCCGATCCCGAGGAACAGCCACGACGCCAGGGCGAAGCGGCGCGCAAGCTGGAGCCACTCGGCATCGACGCGGCGCGTGATCAGGGCGCCCACCGCGAACGCGAACGGGATCGTGAAGAACGTGTACCCCGAATAGAGCATCGGGGGATGGATCATCATGCTCGGATTGCGCAGCAGCGGATCGAGCCCGGCACCGTTTGCTGGGGCCGGAGTGCTCGTTGCAAATGGGGAGACCAAGAACACGAGCATCGACGTGAAGAACGTGGCGAAGCCCAGCAACACGGCTACCGCGTAAGGCACGATCTCCTTCAGGCGGTTGCGGGTCAGGAAGACGGCGAGGCTCGACCAGAGCGACAGCAACCAGACCCAGAGCAGCAGCGAGCCTTCCTGCGAGCCCCACATCGCCGCCGCGCGATAGAAGAGCGGCGTCGTCAGGCTGGAGTTGTTTGCCACCGTGTTGTAGGCGAAGTCGTTCGCGATGAACGCAACCTCGAGGATCACGAAGGCGAACGTCAGGACGCCGGCGAGTCCGTAGACGCAGCGACGACCGACCTCGACGAGCTCGCGCCGGCCCGTGCGCGCACCGTAGAGCGAAGTCGCGACCCCGCAGAGCGCGGTCAACAGCGCGATGACTAGGGCGGCGCGCCCGGCGAGGGCCATCTACTTAGAGGGGCTGTACTTCGAGGGGCACTTCGTGATCATCGAGCCCGGGGAGGCGACAAAGCTCGCCGATCGCACAGTCCCGGTGACGATCAGCTCACGGCCAACGCGGAACGGGTCGGGGACGGCGCCGCTGTAGCGCACCGCGATCGAACGCCCGGCGCCGGCACGATCCGCGAGCCGGAAGTCGAGAACGCCGTTCGGCAGACGCCGAACCGAGCCGGCCACGACGGTTCCCGTGAGCTGGTAGGTGACGCCGGGCTTTGCCTCGCGCAGCAGCTGCGTCGGCGACAGTGCCTGCGCGGCGGCACTGAAGCTCGTGTAGATCAGCCCGGCGGCGAGCGCCAGCGCGAGCGCCAGGCAGACGACGAGTCGCACGCGCCGCTTGCGTCCAGGGTTCATCGGCCGCCGATTATCTCACGCGGGTTCGGTGTTGGATGCCCGTGCGATGGTGCTGGGGCCGGCCGAGCCAGACGCCCAGCGTCTCGAAGCCCCACGAGTCCCAGAAGTACACGCTCGCAACCAGGTGCAGGTGCAGCGAACGGGGCGGCGGATGGCTGTGATGACCACCGGCGATGTAGGCCACATAGGCGTACGGGCGGTTCAGGAGCATGTAGTAGGTTCCGAGGCGCTGAAGCGAGCCGTTCGCCAGCGGGCGATCGCCATGCTTCACGACCCAGAAGCGCAGCGGTGGCTCGATTGGCTGCGTCGCGACATCGAGCGGGCCCTGTAACCAGTCGATCGATTGCCCGGGCGGGATCGCGGCGACCAGCGCGCTGCCGAGCGCGGTGGTCGGCGCGTACAGCGGGGAGTGAGAGTCGGGCCGCTCCTGATTTGCGACGGCGCGGCCGACATCCGCGGTCGCGGCGATGCCGGCGATGGCGATCAGCGTGCCGGCTGCAATGAGGACCGGTCGGGGCATCGCGGCCGCCTCGCGCCCTGCCAACGCCAGCAGGCGCGGGCCCAGAAGACGCGCGAACCAGGCAAGCGCGAGCCACGCGGACCAGCCGATCACGAGATAGGCGAACAGACCCAGTTGGGAGCCCCACCACAGCGTGTACCCGAGCGTCCCCGCAAGCAGTGGCGTGACCGGCGTGTTCGCGGCGTTCTCGTAGATGCCGAGGCACATCCCGAGCGTCATCAGCGCCGCGGCTGACATGTCGACACGCCGGCGCAATGCGGCGACGATCGCGATCAGGGCAAGCATCGCGAGCACGGCGATCGCCGAGTTCGCCTGGGATGCGGACGGCGGAACGCGGACCGCGGCTTTGCGATTCCACTCGGAGGCGGGCGTGAACAGCCACCACGGCTTCCAGCCAACCGCGCGTGCGACCGCGCTGCTGACCGACCGATCCGCCGAGCGTCTGTCCACGCTCGTTGAAGGTCTTCACGATCAGCGAGAGGTTCCCGGGCGAATGCTCGATCTCGTCGGCGAGCGGCGCGCTCCAGCAGAGGCCGAGCACGATCGTTGCCAACACGAGCCAGCGCCAAACCACTCGCTTGGGCCGCGGATTGCCGGCCCGGCGTGCCGCGCGCCGGTCCAGCAAGCGCCGCGCGGTCAACCAGGCGAGCCCGACCGCAAGCAGCACGCAAGTCGGCGCGAGGTAGGTGAGATGCGTCTGGACGACAAAGCTCGCGAACAGGGCGACGGCTGGGAGCAGGCGGTAGTCACCCGCCGCGACCGACCAGCTGAGGAAGATCAACGCGAGAAACGGGAACATCGCGGCTGACGGATTCCAGACGTCGTGAAAGACCTCCCCCGCGAGCGACTGGCACATCGCCGCGATGCCGATCGCGGTAGCGATCATCAGGAGGATCCCGCCACGCCGGCGCGCAAGTACGACGCAGATCACGATGCAGACGCAGTTGAGGGCGCCCATCGCGATCGCAGCACTCGCCGGGCCCGCCGAGCCGGACCGGAATCGCGAGCAGCCAGTACAGCATCGGGCCGGCGCTGTGGACGATCTGTCCGGTGACGTCGCCCGCTTCCGAGTACTGACCAATCAGCGGTGAGTGATTCGTGAAGACATCGAGGGCGCGCGTGAGGATGATCCCGTCATCGCCGTCCGGCTCCCAGCCCGCCTGGACGCCGTGCACCGTCGACACGATCACCGGGATCGACGCCGCAACGCCCGCCGCGACCGCCGGCACCTGGCGCAGGATGTAGAGGACGAGCCAGCACATAGCGCGTAGCGGCGGCGCGGGAGCGCACGCAAGGGGCGACGAGCGCCTGCGGCGTAAGCGCGGTCGCGCAAGCGCCGAAAGCGCGGGATGCGCGGCAAGGGAAGCTCGGCGGTGTCGATAGGCGGCGCGGGAGGCGCGCCTCGGAGCGCTGCGCCACCATAGCCGCGTGGGCGCCTTCAACATGCGCCACAAACTACCCGCGCGACCGACAGCCCCGGCGCAGGCGGGGTGGGGCCGAGCCTGCCCGCCGCCGAGGCTGAGCTCGTCGAGCCGGGCCCACGCCTGGCTTGCGCCGCGCCGAGCGGACCGGGGCGCGGGCCGGGTCGCCCGGGGGCCGTAACGTCCGACGGCGGCTGTATTTGTCGTGGTCGTCGCGATGCCTTCGCGCTGGGAAACGCAGCCGGAGGGTGATCATCGGGAGGGCGTCCGCGCGCGGCCGGCCGAGCTTTGGTGGCGACTCGTGCGCTCGGAAACGCTCGCTCGCCTGCTGCGCGAGCTCATCGAAGGGGACCGATTACGACGCCGAACGCGCCGGGCGGCGTGGAGCACGACGCGGAGCGAGCGCGTGCTCGGCGGTGTCTTCTCAACAGCCGACCTGCTGGCGCTGGCCGAGAGCCCGATCGCCGTGGTTCGGTGTCGCGCTATCGCTGCCGGTGCGCGTCGACGCGGGGCCGGATCCGTCGCGGATCGCTGCATACGACGCGGAGCTCGCCGCCGCCGTCAGCGAGCGGCGATTGCTCGTCGTGCGGCCGTCCGAGTTGACCGTCCGGCGGGCAGCGACCCGGCGACAATGCGTCAGGCGACGCTGCGGGCGGCGTCGCGCGTTCGGTGAACGCCGTCGCATTCGCAGCCGACCGTGGTTCGGGGGTCGCCGGCGCGAGCGACGCGTGTCGGGACGGGAGCGCCGGCGGTGATGGCACAGCGAGCGCTCGCGCGCGGCGCCGCGCACTGGGTGATCGACGAACGACGCGGACGCGGGGAGAACGAAGGCGCGAGCCGCGCCGGGCGGCGTAGCGTCAGCGCCAGACCGTAGACGGCTCGCAGCGGTGCCGCCGAGCACCGCAACCTGATCAGCGGCCGGCAGCTGCGCGAGAACATCGACGACAATGTCAAACCAGCGCTCGACCGTCGTTGCAGCGTCGCAACGGGCCAGTCACTGCCGACCATGCAGCGATTCGGGCCAAAGACCTCGAGCGCGTGCTCGAGATAGGGCCGCAGGTCGGCGTCCTGCCATCCCGGCGCCGCCTCGGTGGTCAGGCCGGAGAGCTTGCAGGCGACGTGGGGATGGGACGCGAGCCGCGTCAGTGCTCGCGCCACGGGTCGAGCGCACCGTCTGCGACGGGCGGCTTGCCGAGATGGTCGAGCACGAAGAGCGTGTCGGGCAGGCCTCGACAAGCTCGATCGACTGCGGGGAGCTGCTGCGTGCCTGATGCAGACGTCGAAGCGTAGATTCCGCTCCGCGAGGAGTCGCACCCCATCGATGAACGCGGCGTCAGTGATCTCCTCGAGCGGACCGGTCCTGCAGCAGGCGGCTCACGCCGACGACGAGCGGCAGCATCCGCCAGCGCGTCCAGGTGGCTTTCGACGGCGCGGCCTCGTGGAGCGGCGCATAGGCGCACGATGCCGCGGATCAGCGGGAACGAGGCGGCGAGCTCGGCCACCCACCCCGCTTCGGCAAGCGCCTCCTCGTCGCGGCAGTCCGCCTGGACGAAAACGAAACCGTGCAGCTCATGTCGGCCCGCGCCGTAATCCTCCGGGCCCAAGCGCCGGTTCAGCTGTGGAACCTCGGCCAGCCACTCGTGGTGGCGCGCAACCGGGTCCCAGAAGTGGACATGGGAGTCAACGATGCGGTACGCCACGCCTACTCCTCGCGGGGATCATGCGCGGATCGTATGCGCAGGAGGGCTACCCGTGTTTCGATGACTGGTGCCCAAATCGATTGACACGATCGGACGAGGCGAGCCGAATGCTCGGATCGTGGAGATTTCGCGAAGCGGGATACGGGAATCGAACCCGTCTCTCGAGCTTGGGAAGCTCGCGTTCTACCGATGAACTAATCCCGCCGGGTGGACCCAGATCGTAGCCGCGCCGGTCACTCCCGGGCGCGGCGGCGTTCAATCGCTCGCGCAGCCCAAGCCGTCGGCGCTCGCATAAGCGAAAGGCTCGTTGATCGCCCCGGTCGCGCGTCGCCTCGAGAGCGCGCAACTGACCGGCCGCGCCGGCCAGCGCGGCACTCGCCATCGTTTGCAGTGTGGCCTGCGCTCGATCGAGCTCGCCGAGGAACGTGTGCCAAACCGTCGCCTGCGCCGCGGGAGCGCCGAGCGCGGACAGCTTCTGGTTGAGCGTGAAGTACGCCGACCGCGTCGCGCTCGATCGCGCCAAGATCGCGTGGCTGCAGCGTGGCAACGCCGTGGACCGTCGTCCGGGCGGCGAATTCTGGGCTCCCACGGCGGCGCAGATCCTCGATACCTCGCGGTGGAATCTCGCCGGGCTCGTCGCCTTGTTCCCCACGAGCAGCACGACCGCGAAGACCGCGAGCGCCAGCAACAGCCCGACGGCGGCGCGGGCGAGCGGCGGCAGGGCGAACACCGCGGGGCCGAACAGAGGCTTTCGTTGGCGGTCCGCCACGCCGCGAACGCTATCCGCGCCGGCGTTGCCGAGCGCGCGAGGATCGCCCACTACGCTTCGAGGAGTGAAGCAGAGCAGGATCGTCCCCGCGCTCGTGAGCATCCTCGCCGCGGCGCTGATCGGGCTACTCGTGTATGGCCTTGCAAAGCAGGGCACGAGCCGGGCGCTCGACGCCGCGGTACGAGCCGGTCAGCGACCTCGGGCGCCCGAGCTCACGCGCGCCCTGCCTGTGCTCGTCGGGATCGACGGGCGGACCGCCGCGCTCGAGCGCTGGCGCGGCCAGGTCGTCGTGATCAACTTCTGGGCGTCGTGGTGCCCGACCTGCGCCGCTGAGGCCGGTCTGCTGGAGCGCGCGCAGCACTACCTCAGCGGCACGCCACGAGGGCACCGTCCTCGGGGTGACCTACAAGGACGTCAGCAGCTACTCCGTGAGCTGGCTGCGCCAGCACGGGCTGACGTTCCCCAATGTGCGAGATATCGATGGATCGTTCGCCGAGGGATACGGCACAGCGCAGCTCCCGGAGACGTTCGTGCTCGACCGGCGCCTGCGGGTGGTGGCGATCTCGCGCGGCGAGCTCACAAGCGAATCGTGGCTGATGCACGCAATGAACGCGGCGGCACAGGCATGAGACGCCTGGCTCTTGTTGTCGCCCTGATTGCCGTGCTCACTCCAGCGGGCGCAACGGCCGCCACCGAGCGCACGACGATGGCCAAGGTCCTGCCCTATTTCATGTGCGTCACCTGCAACATCCCGCTCGCAAACGCGCAGTCCCCGCAGGCGGAGAAGGAGCGCGCCTACATCCAGCAGCTGATCAACGCCGGGCGACACGCTTCACGCAGATCAAGCAGGCGCTGATCGCGCAGTACGGGGAGCACGTCCTCGCATTGCCGCCGGCGAAGGGCTTCGACATAGCGGTGTACGCGGTCCCGATCGCCGTGGTCGCGGGCGCTCGCGTCGCTCCTGGTGATCCTGCTGCCGCGCTGGCGTCGGCGCGGCCCGCCCGGCACTGCCGGCGCCGACCCGGTCCTGGCAAGCGAAGACGCCGTGCGCCTCGACGCCGAGCTGGCACGCTACGACAGCTGAGCCTGGGCGCCGGCGCAGGCCCGCACGGCCACTACGCCGACGCTACATCTGCTCGGGGGCGCTGACGCCGAGTAACTCGAGCGCGATCGCGATCGTCTGCCTTGAGGCGAGGCAGAGTGCGATCCGCAGCGTCTCGGTGGCAGGGGGCTCCGCGCCGACGACGTGACAGTCACGGTAGAAAGCGGTGAACTCCTGCGCGAGCTCGAGCGCGGCGGCGGCGACGCGGTGCGGCGCTCGCCGCTCGGCCGCCTCGGCCAGCTCCTCGGGGAACGCCAGCAGGCGCTTCAACAGGGCGCGCTCCGAAGGGTGCAGCGGCTCGCCCGGCGCGAGCTCGGTGCGAGCCTGCGACACGCGCTCCTCGGTCAGCCGGGCAAGCACCGAAGCAATCCGCGCGTGCGCGTACTGGACGTAGTAGACGGGGTTGTCGGCGCTCTTGCGCGTCGCGAGCTCAGGGTCGATCTCGACCGTCGTGTCGTGTGAGCGCGCGAGCAGGAACCAGCGAGCGGCGTCGACACCGATCGCCGTTGTGAGCTCGTCGAGCGTTACGTACTCGCCTTCGCGCTTGGACATCGCGATGCGCTCGCCGCCGCCGATCAGATGGACGAACTGGAAGTCGATCAGCTCGATCTCGTCACGCTGCGCCGCCGAGCGCCTCAAGCGCAGCCTTCATCCGCGGCTCGTAGCCGTGATGGTCGGCGCCCCACACATAGAAGAGCCTCGCGTAGCCGCGCGAACGCTTGTCCTCGAGGTAGGCGATGTCGGAGCAGAAGTAAGTGGGCTGCCCGTCGGAGCGGATCAGCACGCGGTCGCGGTCGTCGCCGTGCCTCGGTACTGCGCAGCCAGAGCGCGCCGTCCTCGCTGTAGGTCTCCCCCAGCTGCTCGAGCCGTGCGAGAGCGGACGACACGGCCCCGTTCTCGTGTAGCGAGCGCTCGGAGAACCAGACATCGAACCGCACGCCGAAGCGCTCGAGCGAGCCACGGATCAGCTCGAGGCAGGCGGCGAGCGCCTCGCGCGACAGCTCGTCGAGGTCGAGCGTACGAGCCCGCTCGAGCGGCACGAGCTCGCCGACATAGTCCCCGTGGTAGCCGTCTTCGGGGATCGGCTCGCCGAGCGCAATCGCGCGCACCGACTCGCCGAGCTTGCGTATCTGGCTGCCGTAATCGTTGACGTAGAACTCCCGGGTCACGCTGCAGCCGCGCCAGGCCAGCAGTCGCGCGAGCGCGTCGCCATAGGCGGCACCGCGGGCGTGGCCGAGGTGCACCGGTCCCGGTCGGGTTGGCCGAGACGAACTCGACGTTGACGGGGATCTCGTGCTCGGCCGTCAACGACGCCGTAGCGCGAGCCCGCCGCTAGGACGTGCGCAAGCCGTCGATCAGCCAGGCGTCCGACAAGAACAGGTTGAGGAAGCCGGGACCCGCGACGTCGGCGCGCGCGAGCGCGTTACCGAGGCGCCCGGCGAGCACGACGCCGAGTCGCTCGCGCGATCTCGCGCGGAGCGCTCTGGAGGCGCGGTGCGAGCAGCAGCGCGGCGTTCGTCGAGTAGTCCCCGAGCTCCGCTCGTGGCGGGCGCTCGAGCTTGATCTGCGCCGCGAGCTCCTCGCGGTCCGTGCTCACGAGCGCGGCCGCGCTTTCGCGCACGACGTCATGAAGCTGCTCCACGGGGCCCACGCCCGCAGCGTACTGGCGCTCAGTAGTGGTAGGGCTCGCCGGCGATGATCTTGTGCGCGCGGTAGAGCTGCTCGAGCAGGACGACGCGCGCCAGTTGGTGGGGCAGGGTCAGCGCACCGAGCGAGAGACGGTGATCGGCACGCTCGAGCGCAAGCCCGTGAGCGCCACCGATCACGAACGCGAGGTCGCGTCCCGACGTACGCCGTTCGACGATGAAGCGTGCGAAGCCCCGGCTGTCGTAGCTCGCGCCTTCGCTGGCGAGCAGCGAGACGAAGTCGCGCTCGGCGAGCCGCGCAGCGACGCGCTCGCCGTCGCGGAGCTCGACCTGCTCGAGGCGCGCGTAGCGCCCAAGCAGCTTGGTGTAGTGAGCCACGTCGTCGGCGTAGGGAGCGCGCAGCCGTCCAACGGCTATGACGGTGATGCGCACGTCTTGCGATACTAGGCTCGATGAGCTCCGAGCCGCCCAGCGAGCGCCAGATCAACATTCATCTCGCTCCTGAGGTGATGGCGGGCCATTACGCGAACTTCGCGAACATCAGCCACTCGCCGTATGAGTTCACGATCACATTCGCGCGCGTTGACCACGAGATCGAAACCGGTGAGATCCCCGGCGTCGTCGTCTCGCGGATCAACCTCTCGCCACGCTTCATGCGAGAGCTGATGGACGCGCTCGAGGAGAACTACTCGCGCTGGTCAGCGCGCGAAAGCATCCAGAACCTGCCGGAGTTCAAGGGCGCGGCCGGAGATCCGCCGCTCGGCGCCGACGAGCCCAAGGACGAAGCCGACTCGTAGCGGTCGCGGGCGGGCGCGGACGCGCCGCTGAAGGCGCGCCTGCAAGCGGCCGGCTCGTGACGCCGTTCGCCTCGCTGTACTGCAAGACTGACGCACAGCGTCGCGGCCCGGTGGCCGCCGCTCTCGGCTCATGAGGGTCGCAATAATCTCCGACATCCACGCCAACCGTCACGCGTTCGAAGCGGTGCTCGACGACATTGCGGAAAGCTCGGTCGAGGAGGTCTGGTGCCTCGGCGACCTCGTCGGCTACGGCGGCGAACCCGATGCTTGCGTGAGCCTCGCGCGTGAGCACGCACTGTCTGCCTCGCCGGCAACCACGATCTCGCGGTCACAGGCGAGGTATCGCTCGAGGACTTCTCGCGGACCGCGGCAGCGGCCGTGCGCTGGACGCGCGGTGCGATCAGCGACCAAGACTCGCGATTTCCTCGGCACGCTGCGCCCCGCCGGGGAGCGGTACGCGATCGGCCTCTACCACGCAAGCCCGCGCGAGCCAGTCTGGGAGTACGTCCTCGCGGCCGGCCTTGCCGAGCGCTGCCTCGACACGCAGACGCACCGCGTGTGCCTGATCGGACACTCGCACGTTGCCCTGTCGTTCGAGCGAGCGGTCGGGGCGAGCGTCACGGGCGCCTGGCGTGGCGAAGGAAGCGAGGTCGGGCTCGATACCGGCGAGTGGCTGCTCAATCCTGGGAGCGTCGGCCAGCCGCGCGACGGCGACCCGCGGGCGGCGTGGATGGTCCTCGATCTCGACGACCCACGCGGCGCGCTACCGCCGTTGCGAATACGACATCGCCGGCGCAGCGAACGCGATCCGCGCGGCGGAGCTGCCCGAATCGCTCGCCGAGCGGCTGGAGTACGGGCAGTGAGGCGCGCCCCGATACTGATCGCGGCCACGCTGGCAAGCGCCGCCGCGTTGTCGGCCTGCGGTAGCAGCTCATCGGGCCTGATACCGCCGCGCGACGCGACGAGGATCGGCACGGCCCTCACTGCGCTCACGACCGCGCTCGCGGACCACAACTGCTCCGGCACGCAGAGCGCGCTCGACAGCGTGTCGATCGCGATCAACAGCCTGCCCGCGAGCGTCGACGGCCGGCTCAGCGGCAACCTCGAACAGGGCTATGGCGACCTCGCGAGCGAGGCACGGGCCCAGTGCAAGCCTTCGGCGGGGAGCACGGGGTCGACCACGCCGACGCATCAGCACAGACCGCACAACCGAGTAGCGGGCCGACGGGCACGACGTCGACCAGCCAGACCGGGACGACCCAGGGCGGCACATCGGCGCCGACCGGCCCGACAGGAGCCACCAATACGGGGCCGAGCGGGCCGACGGAAACAACCGGTCCGACGGGCACCACGAGCACCGGCGGCGGCATCGGCCCTGACGGCGGATCGACCGGAGCGACCAGCTCGAGCGGCGGGAGCGGAGCGAGCGGCGGCGACGGCGGGGGAGCGGGCAACTGATATGGCGACGCTGATCGCGGAGCGCTACCGCCTCGAAGGCCGGCTTGGCTCCGGTGGGATGTCGACCGTTCATCTCGCGTTCGACGAGCGCCTCGAGCGGTTGGTCGCCGTGAAGCTGCTCGCAGAGCACCTCGCCGACGATCCCGCGTTCGTGTCGCGCTTCCAGCGCGAGGCGCTCGCCGCGGCGCGGCTGATACACGAGAACATCGTCCAGGTCTTCGACTCCGGGCTCGACAAGGAGACCGACCAGCACTTCATCGTCATGGAGTACATCGAGGGTCAGTCGGGCGCAGAGATCCTTCGCGCGCGCGGTTGGCTGCCGGCCGAGGAGGCGCTGCCGATCATCGTCGCGTGCTGCGCGGGGCTCGACTACGCGCACCGCAAGGGCGTGGTCCATCGCGACGTCAAGCCGGGCAACATCCTGCGCGGCAACGACCACCGCGTGAAGCTCGCGGACTTCGGCATCGCCAAGGCGACCGAGCAGTCGAGCATCACGCAGGTCGGTTCGGTTCTCGGGACGGCCGCCTACCTCGCACCCGAGCAGGCGCACGGCGAGGAGGCAGGCCCGCCAGCCGACATCTACGCGCTGGGCGTCGTCACCTACCAGCTGCTGTCTGGACGGCTGCCGTTCGAGGGCAAGTCATTGACTGAGCTCGCGATCAAGCAGCAGGAGACCCGCCCCGCGCCGCTCGACACGCTCGTCGCCGGGGTGAGCGCGGAGCTTGCACTCGCGGTCGACGTGGCGTTGCGACTCGATCCGCAGCATCGCTACCCGACGGCTATCGACATGGGGCGGGCGCTGGAGGATGGTGCGCGCGGGATCCGGCCCGGTTCGGGGGTCGCGATCGTCCCGCCGCTGCCCGGAGAGCTGACGGACGAGGAGACCGAGGCGACCGTGATCACGCGCCGCGGCAGCGACGCCGACGGTCGTTGCACGCCAGGCGGGAGCGTCGCGCGCTCCGACCGCCGTGAAGGCGCGCGAGCCGCGACCGGGGCCGCAGCGACGGCCTGCGAGCAGCCCGGCGGTCGGGTCGCCAGCCGCCCAGTCCAAATCGTCGGCTGGGTCAGCGGGAACGCACGCGGCTGCTGGTCCTGGCCGCCGCGCTCGCACTCGCGGCGGTCGTGGCCGTCGTGTTGATCATCTCGCTGAGCGGCGGCTCGCACCGTAATCTGACGCTTCAAGGCCGTTGGTCGTCGAACGCCCTCAACGCCGCGCAGCAGCTGCAGCAGGTCGTCACCGACAACCAGCAGTAGCGGCGGCCGACTACGGCGAGCCGTACGCCGGCGCGTGGCCGGCGCGTAGGCGCGCCGCAACCTCGGCGAAGCGGCCGGTCAGAATCGCGTCGCGCAGCTCGCGCATCAGCGCCGCGATGAAGGTGAGGTTGTGGAGCGGTCAGCAGGTGCGCTCCGGTCAGCTCACCGCCGCGGGCGAGGAAGTGGAGGTAGGCGCGCGAGAGCCCCGCTGAGCAAGCCGGGCACGGGCACCCTTCGACGCAGCGGCTCCGCGAGCGTCACGCCAGCGCGGGCGATCGAGCTCGAGCCGCCAGCGCGTCGCGGGGTCGGGCACGAGCGCGACGCCGTGACGGGCGAGCCGGGTCGGCATCGCGCAGTCGAACGTGTCGATGCCAAGCTCGACCCCCCAGATCAGGTCGTCGACCTCGCCGATCCCGAGCAGGTGGCGTGGACGCTCGGGCGCAAGCGCGGCGAGATCGCGCGTGCACCACTCGACGACCCCGTACATCTGCTCCTTGTCGCGCCCGAGCGATCCGCCGATCGCGATGCCGTCGCAGCCGCTGGCGGCAACCGCCGCGACCGACTCCGCGCGCAGGTCCGCGTGTACGCCGCCCTGCACGATCCCGTAGAAGAGCGAGGCGTCCTCGCGCTGCGCGCGCCATTCGAGGCAGCGCGAAAGCCAGCGGTGCGTGCGCTCGGTCGAGCGCGCGGTGTAGTCGCGCTCGACGTTGAACGGCGTGCACTCGTCGAAGGCGAGGACGATGTCCGAGCCAAGCTGGTGCTGCACCTCCATCGAGAGCTCGGGGCTGATGAAGCGCTCGCCGCCGTCGATGTGCGAGCGAAAGCGCACGCCCTCCTCATCGATCGCGAGGATCGCGCCCTGCCGCCCGCCGCCGCGCCGACCCTTGATCTCGTCGGCGACGGTCCCGTGCCCGAGCGAGAAGACCTGGAAGCCGCCCGAGTCGGTGATGATCGCCCGCTCCCAGCCCATGAACCGGTGCAGCCCGCCGAGGCGCTCGATCAGCTCACCGCCAGGCCGCAGGTGCAGGTGGAAGGTGTTGCCGAGGACCATCTCGTAGCCGAGCGCCAGAGACCTCCTCGGCAACGAGTCCGCGCACGCTCGCCGTGCTCGCGAGCGGCACGAACGCGGGCGTCGCGACCGTCCCGTGGGCGGTCTCGAGCAGACCTGCCCGAGCGCGGCTGGCCGCGGTCGGAGGCGATCGTGGAGAATGCGGGCACCGCGGGATCCTAGAGTGGCCGCGGCGTGCGCCCCACATGGTCCTCGCGAGCTTGCTCAGCGTCACGCAGAACCTCGGCTACCCGCTGCTGATGGTGATCGTCGCGATGGAGGCGCTCGGCGTCCCGTTGCCCGGCGAGACCGCCGTCATCTTCGCCGGGCTCGCCGCGAGCGCCGGGCCGCCTGAACATCGTGCTCGTGATCGTGCTCGCGTCGGCTGCGGCGATCATCGGCGACAACATCGGCTTCCAGATCGGTCGCCGCGGCGGGCGCGCACTGCTCGAGCGGCCAGGGCGCTTCTATGAGGAGCGTCAGCGGATGCTCGCGATCGGCGACCCGTTCTTCGAGCGTCACGGCGCGAAGGCCGTGTTCTTCGGCCGCTGGATAGCGGGCCTGCGGATCTGGGCTTCCTGGCTCGCGGGGGCGAGCACGATGCGCTGGCGCACGTTTCTGCTGTGGAACGCGCTCGGCGGGATAGGCTGGTCGACGAGCGTCGCGCTTGCCGCCTACTTCGGTGGCAAGGGCGTCGAGACCGTGATCAGCCAGCGTCGGCATCTATGCGCTGATCGGCGCGGCGGTGCTAGCCGCCGCCGGCCTGTTCGTCTTCTGGCGGCGGCGCCGAGGCGTCGCGCATCGTCCCTAGCGCCCGCGCTGGCTCGGTGGCGCACCGCCGGACTCGCCGACGGTGCGCCACGAGTAGGGGATCTACGACTCCGTGCCGTCGATCGTCCCGCCCTCGCCAGATGTGCCGCCGACGCCGATCGTGACGCGGTGCGGCTTACGCTGCTCCGGCTTGGGGATCTTCACCTCGAGCACGCCGTTCACAAAGCTCGCTTCGATGCCCTCCGGCTTGACGCCTTCAGGCAGCGCCAGCGAACGGGAGAACGTGCCGAAGGAACGCTCGAGGCGGTAGTAGCCCTCCTTGCGCTCCTCCTGCTCAGCCTTGCGCTCGCCGGAGATCGAGAGGACGTTGTCCTCGAGCTCGATCTTGACGTCCTCCTCGCGCAGTCCGGGCAGATCGGCGCGGAGGATGAAGTGATCGTTGCTCTCGACGAGATCCATCGCCGGCAGGAAGCGTGCGCCGTTCCCACCCGACGCCCGCGGCGCGTCGAAGAAGCCATTGAAGAGCCGGTTCATCTCCTGCTGGAGCGAGCTAAGCTCGCGCACCGGCTCCCATCGTACGAGTGCCATTACGCCCTCCTAAGGAGTTGATGGGGTGACAAGTCGAAGAATATAATCTCAGTCGTTCTCTGTCAAGAAAGCTGCGCGCTCGAGCCGCGGGCTTTGACCAGCTGCGTGCAGTCACGAGAGCGGGTACCACCTACCGGTGGTACCTGCGCGACGCGACGTTGAGTCGTCTAGCGAACGCCTAGGAGGACTTCGACAAGGAGCTGGTCGAGCGCCTCGTTGAAGTAGCCGCGCTGCGCAAGCTCGTCGAGTGAATCAACTTCCGACTTCAGCTGGTCCGCTTCGGCTGCGCCGGCGCAGGTGGCCTCGCCAAGCTCCGGGGTCGAGGAGCGCGCGAGCGCTTCCTTGACCTCTGGCAGGCCGTCGAAGTGCGCGACGCGCTCGGCGAGCGCCCTGTAGGTGGCCATGCAGCCGCTTGCGAAGTCCCAAACACCCTCGGCGTTCTCGTTGCGGTAGGGGTGCGCGTCGAAGTGCAGCGGGCCGCCGTAGCCGGCACGCGTCGAGCAGGCGCACGAGCAGGAAGGCCTCCTTGAGGTCCTCCGCGCGCGAAGCGGAAATCCTGGTCGTAGCGGCCGATCCGTTGGCCGTTGAGGTCGATGTGAAAGAGCTTGCCGGCCCACAGCGCCTGGCCGACGGCGTGGTGGAAGGAGAGCCCGGCCATCGTCTCGTGGGCGACCTCGGGATTCACGCCGACCATGTCCGGGTCGGTCGAGCGTCGTGATGAAGTGGAGGGCGTGACCGACGGTCGGGCAGGAAGATGTCGCCGCGCGGCTCGTTCGGCTTGGGCTCCATCGCAAAGCGCAGCCGATAGCCCTGTTCGACGACATAGTCCGAGAGGACGTTGATCGCCTCGCGGTAGCGCTCGAGCGCGTCGCGGGGGTCCTTCGCGATTCCGACCTCGGTGCCCTCCCGACCACCCCAGAAGACGTAGACCTCAGCGCCGAGGCGCGGCACCGAGATCGATCGACCGCATCGCCTTGCCGATCGCGGCGCGGCGGACGCCACGATCGTTAGAGGTGAAGGCGCCGTCCTTGAACGCCGGATGACCGAACAGGTTCGTCGTCGCCATGCCGACGCCGAGGCCGTCCTCGGCCAGCGCGCGCTCGAAGCGCGCCGTTATCTTCTCTGCCTCAGCAGGGCTCGTGCCCCACGGGATCAGGTCGTTGTCGTGAAGCGAGATCCCCCACGCACCGAGCTCGGCCAGCTTGTGCACGCTCTCGACAGGGTCGAGCAGCGCTCGCGTCGGCTCGCCGAATGGATCGCGTCCAGGGTTGCCGACTGTCCACAGACCGAACGTGAAGCGATGCGCGTGCCCCTGCAAGTCGCTCTCCTCTCCTCATCGCGGCTTCCCGTTCACCGCGAGCTTGCTGTCGCGGTCGAAGCAGTTGGCGTTGTGTCACGGCGAGCGTCATTGCTCAGCCAGCGTGAACGCTATCGCGAGCACCAGTCGTGCGGTCAGGCCGTGCGCTCGTCCTGCGCGATGAGCCGTGTCCTAGAGCGCTAACGCGGTACGCGGCTCTCGGACCCGGCGACTTCGCCTGAATCGCGCCGGCCCGCGGGCCAGCGGCTCGAATCAGAGCTGACGGGGACGATTGGGTCGCGGCGGGCGGAACCCGCCGCGACCCGCGAAGATCCGCTCATCAGCAAGAAACGTATCCTCGTCGCCTTGGTCGGATGTGTCTGTGTTGCGTGACAAACCTTACTACTCAACCTCAATGGTCATACGTCCGACGTAGTATCACTGGGCCTGAGGCACATCGCCGGCGAGACGCAACGGACCGGTGCGATGACGGCCCACCGCCCGCCCGCGAGCAACTGTCCGCACTCTTACGATCGGGCGCCGGCGCAGATCGCCGCGAACGACTCGGCGCTGAGCGAAGCTCCGCCGACGAGCGCGCCATCGACGTCGGGTAACGCGAGCAGCTCGGCGGCGTTCTCAGCTGTCACCGAACCGCCGTAAAGAATCCGTGTCCGCTCGGCCTGCGCGGAGCTCTCGGCGAGGACCGAGCGAGCGAACGCGCAGGCTTCCTGCGCCTGCTCGAGCGTCGCGACGCGCCCGGTACCGATCGCCCAGATCGGCTCGTAGGCGACGGCGACATCGGCGTAGCGCTCGGGCTCGACGTTCGCGAAGGCAGCCTCGAGCTGGCGGCGCAGGAGAGCCTCGGTCTCACCCGCCAGGCGCTGGCTCTCGGACTCACCGACGCAGAGGATCGGCTGAAGCCCCGCGTCGAGCGCCACGGGGAGCTTCGATGCGAGGCGCTCGTCGGTCTCGCCGAAATAGGCGCGGCGCTCGGAGTGGCCGATGATCACACCGCTCACTCCCACCTCGCGCAGCATCGGCACCGAGATCTCGCCGGTGAACGCGCCATGGTCGGCCTCGTGCATGTTCTGGGCGAACACCGCGACACGCGAGCCGAAAGCGCTGTCGATCATCGCTTGGAGCGCCGTGAAAGGCGGACAGATCGCGATCTCGACGCCGTCGAGGCTCGCCACGCGCGGCAGGAGTGCCTGGATCAGCTGCTCGGCCTCCGCAACCGTCTTGTTCATCTTCCAGTTGCCCGCCACCAGCGGTATACGGGACATGGCTCGCCTACCCGAGCGCCGCGACGCCAGGGAGCACGCGGCCCTCAACGAGCTCGAGCGTCGCGCCGCCGCCCGTCGAGACGTGCGTCACGCGATCGGTCAGGCCGAACGTTGCGAGCGCGGCGACCGAATCGCCGCCGCCGGCGACCGTCGTGCCCGGGCATGCCGCGACCGCCTCGGCGACCGCACGCGTGCCGGTGCTCGAATGGCGGCGCCTCGAAGACGCCCATCGGCCCATTCCAGAAGACCGTGCCGGCTGCGCGAATCAGCTTCGCGTAGCGCTCAGCCGTGCCGGGGCCGATGTCCAGCCCCATCCAGCCATCGGGCACCTCGACGCCGTCGGTGTCGCGACGCTCGGCGCCCGTCTCGGCGCGCTCGCCGATCCCGAGATCGCCCGGCAGCATGAGCTTCGAGCCGCCGCGCTCGAGGGCTCCGCGCGCCGCGTCGAGGCCCTCCTCCTCGCAGAGCGAGGCGCCGACCGAGTGGCCCTGAACCTTGAAGAACGGGAAGCACATCGCGCCGCCGATCAGCACCGCGTCGGCGAGCTCCAGGAACCGATCGATGACGCCGATCTTGTCGGTCACCTTGGAGCCGCCGAGCACCGCGACGAGCGGTCGCGCCGGCTGCTCGAGGATCGCGCTCAGCACCTTGACCTCGCGCTCGAGGAGAAGCCCCGCCGCCGTCTGCGAGACGTGGCGGGTGATGCCCTCGGTCGAGGCGTGCGCGCGGTGAGCGGAGCCGAACGCGTCGTTGACGTAGACGTCGCAGAGCGCGGCAAGCTGCGCGGCGAGCCCGTCGTCGTTCTTCGTCTCGCCCGGCTCGAAGCGGATGTTCTCGAGCACGACGATGTCGCCAGGTTCGAGCGCCGCGACCGCAGCCTTCGCGCTCTCGCCCACGACGTCGGTGGCGAAACCGACCTTCGTGCCGGTCAGCTGGGCGAGACGATCGGCGACCGGTCGCAGCGAGAACGCGGGATCCGGCCCACCCTTGGGGCGGCCGAGGTGCGAGACGAGGATGATCTTCGCGCCGCGCGCGCGCAGCGCCTCGATCGTCGGCAGCGCCGCGCGAATCCGCGTGTCGTCGGTGATCAGGCCATCGCGTAGCGGAACGTTGAAATCGACGCGGACGAGGACGCGCTTGCCGCTGACGTCGAGGTCGTTCAGCGAGCGCATGATCAGACGCTCATGACGAGGTCGACCATGCGGTTCGAGAAACCCCACTCGTTGTCGTACCAGCTGACCGTCTTCACGAGCGTGCCGTCGATGACCGTCGTCAGCGGGCCATCGACGATCGAGGAGTACGTGCTTCCGACGATGTCCGAGGAGACGATCGGATCCTCGGTGTAGGCCATGATGCCCGCGAGGTCACCGGCGTCGGCGCGCTCGCGCAGCGCCGCGTTGATCTCTTCCTTGGTCGTCTCGCGCGCGGCCTCGAATGTGAGGTCGACCAGCGATCCGACCGGAACGGGAGCGCGCACCGCAAACCCGGTCAGCTTGCCGGCGAGCTCGGGCAGCACGAGGCCGACCGCCTTCGCGGCACCGCTCGAGGCGGGGATCAGGTTGAGCGCCGCCGCGCGGGCCCGACGTAGGTCCTTGTGCGGCATGTCGTGAAGGCGCTGATCGGCCGTGTAGGCGTGGATCGTCGTCATCAGGCCGTGCTTGATGCCCACTGCCTCGTGGAGGACCTTCGCCATCGGCGCGAGGCAGTTCGTCGTGCACGAACCGTTGGAGATGATGTGGTGGCTCGCGGGGTCGTATTGGTCGAAGTTGACGCCAAGCACGACCGTGATGTCCTCGTCGGTCGCGGGTGCACTGATCACGACCTTCCGCGCGCCGCCCGCGAGATGCTTCGCGGCGCCATCGCGCTTGGTGAAGATGCCCGGTCGACTCGATCACGACGTCGGCGCCGAGGTCACCCCAGTTGATGTCGCGCCGGGTCGCGCTCCGCGAGCACCTTCACGCGCTCACCGTCAACCACGAGCTCGTCCCCCTCGACGACGACCTCGCCGGGGAAACGGCCGTACAGCGAGTCGTAGCGCAGCAGGTGCGCGATCGTCTCGAGGTCCATCACGTCGTTGAGCGCGACCCACTCGAGGTCCGCGCCCGACTGCTTCGCAGCGCGGAAAACGCCCCTGCCGATCCGGCCGAAGCCGTTTATCCCTACACGTACGGGCATACCACCATCCTTCGGTGCTGACGAATTACTGACGGAGCGGCGAGCCGCCCGCGGCGGGAGGGCCTAGCCGTCGGCGGCTTGCTTGCCGACGTCCCGGTGGCTCACCTGTACAAGCATGTCAATTTCACGCGCGTAACGTCGTGCGAGGTGCTCGACGACCGCGACCGAACGGTGCCGCCCGCCGGTGCAGCCGATCGCGACCAGTAGGTGCGATTTACCCTCAGCGACATACTGGGGCAGGAGGAAGTCGAGCAACGGCTCGATCAGGTCGTAGAGCTGCCGCAGGCGGCCGTCGCTGTCGATGAAGGCGACGACGCGCGGGTCGGTGCCGGTGAGCGGCCGCAGCTCCGCGTCGTAGTGCGGGTTGGCGAGAAAGCGCACGTCGAACAGCAGGTCCGCGTCGCGCATCGGACCGTGCTTGAAGCCGAAGCTCGCGAACGTGACCGAGAGCTGCGTCGCACGCTCCGGGCCGAGCAGCCGCTCCACGATCGCCTCGCGCAGCCCGTTCGTCGAGAGCGCGCTCGTGTCGATCACCACGTCCGCACGGCGCTCGAGCGGGCGCAGCAGCTCGCGTTCGGCGGCGATTCCCTCACCGACCGACGCCGCGAGGGGGTGACGGCGACGCGTCTCCTGGTATCGGTTACGCAGCGTTTGCTCGTTAGCGTCGAGGAACAGCACGCGGTGGCGCATCCCACCGCGATCGAGCATGTCGAGCACTCCGCCCATCGCCTCGAAGTACTCACCGCCGCGCACGTCGGAGACGATGGCGGCGCGCTCGACCTTCGACCCATCGTGCGAGAAGAGCTCGACGAGGCCCTCGATCAGGCGTGGCGGCAGATTGTCGACCGAGAAATAGCCCGCGTCCTCGAAGACGTTCAGTGCAGTCGACTTGCCGGCACCGGAGAAGCCGGTGATGATCACCAGGTCGTCCACGCTTTGGAGCCTAGCGACGCAGCGCGCGCTTCCGCGCCGAAGCTGGGCGGCGAGACCTCAGCCGACGCGGTGCAGGTGCGCGTGGATCTCGCGACCCAGCTTCGCCGGCAGGCCGGGAACCGACTGGAGCTGCTCGACGCTCGCGCCGAGCACGGCGTCCGGCGAGCCGAAGTGGGCGATCAGCGCGCGCTTGCGCGCCGGCCCAACGCCCGGCAGCTCGTCAAGCAGCGAAGCCGTCATCGCGCGGTCACGCCGCTGGCGGTGGTGGGTCACCGCGAAGCGGTGGGCTTCGTCGCGAACCCGCTGCAGAAGCTGCAAAGCGGGCGTGTCGTGGGCCAGACGCAGCGGATCGCCGCGGCCCGGCACATACACCTCCTCGAGCCGCTTGGCGAGCGCAATCACGGCGACGCCTCGATCCAGCGCAGGGCCGAGCGAAGCGAGGCCGCTGCTGAGCTGGCCCTTGCCGCCGTCGATCACGATCAGGTTGGGCAGCGTCGCGAACGAGCGGTCGTAGCCGGCGTCGTGCGGGGAGATGTCGATGTGGCGCTCGAAGCTCGCCATCCGCCGGTCGAGCACCTCCGCCATCGCCGCGAAGTCGTCGGGGCTGCTGCCATCGAGCGAGCGAATCCGAAAGCGGCGATAGTCCGAGCGGCGCGGCGCACCCGCTTCGAATACGACCATCGAGGCGACCGTGTGGGTGCCCATCAGGTTCGAGATGTCGAAGCACTCGATCCGCATCGGAGGCGCGTCCAGAGCAAGCGCCTCACGCAGGCTGTCGAGCGCTTCGGCCCGGTGCTCGCGGCGGCGTTCGGCCTTCAGCTGGTCCTCTTCCAGGGCGAGCGCGGCATTGCGCGCGGCGAGCTCGAGGATCCGGCGCTTTTCGCCCCGCTCCGCGGCGCGGACCTCGACCGGGCCCCGCCGGCGCTGCGCGAGTGCGGCGATCGCCGCAGCCGAGACCGGAGTCTCGACGACGATCTGGGCCGGGACTGCGGCGGCCGTCTCGTAGTACTGGAGCAGGAACTCCTCGATCACCTCGCCCTGGGGCCGCTCGCCTTCGTTTGCAAGGTAGAACGACTGCCGGTCTGAGAGGACGCCGTCGCGAACCTGGAACACCTGGGCGTTGGCGTCCGCGCCGCGCAGCGCAACGGCGATCGCATCGAGCGTGCCGATCTGCGAGCTCGCGACGCGCTGGCGCTCGAGCAGCGAGCGGACCGCGTTCAGGCGGTTGCGCTCAACCGCCGCCTGCTCGAACGCCTGCGCCTCCGAGGCCGCGTGCATGCGCTGCTCGAGCTCGTGCTCGATGCCCTTGTAATTGCCGCGCAGGAATTCGGCGACACCGTCGATTCCGCGGCGGTACTCCGCGCGCGCGACATAGCCAACACAGGGCGCGCCGCAGCGCTTGATGTGGTAGTCGAGGCACGGCGAACCGGAGCGCCGGCCCGGCTCGGAGCCGGTGCACGAGCGGATCAGGAAGACGCGGGAGAGCACCTCGAGGGTGTCGCGGACGCGCTTGGCGTTCGAATACGGACCGAAGTAGACGCGATTCGCGCGATGGCGCTCGCGCGTGAAGTAGACGCGGGGGAAGTCCTCGTCCATCGAGATGCCGATGAATGGATAGGACTTGTCATCGCGCAGGCGGATGTTGAAGCGCGGCCGGTACTGCTTGATGAACGCCTGCTCGGCCAGCAGCGCCTCGGCTTCGCTGCCGACGACCAGGCACTCGATGTCCGCGATCTCGGCGACCATGGTGTCGTGGCCGGGTGTGCCGGACCGCGCCTCGGCACGGAAGTGCGACGCGACGCGCTTGCGGATCGAAATCGCCTTGCCGACGTAGATAACGCGACCTCCGGCGTCACGGAAGAGATAGACGCCTGGTTGGTCGGGGAGCTTGCGCCGCCGCTCGGCGAGGTCCTGAGGGTTCAGTAGCTGCGCCAGACCTGGTACACGCGGATCAGGCCCGCGACGCAGGTCGCGAGCAGGACGATCTCGACCAGTGCGCCCGCCGTCGAGTTGAACCACTGCGCGCCGGCGAGCAGCACGACGATGCCCGCAAGTGACGCATAGAGGATCCCGCGATCCAGATCACCGAGGCCGTAGATCTCGACCCGGCGGTCGCGGTACAGGCGCGCTATGAAGTAAGCAATCAGTGCAGCGAGCGCGAGCGAGAGGATCGCGCTCACGATCCCCTGCGCTTGCGAGCTCCCTGGGATTGCGGCGATCGCGAGCGCGATCAGCACGAGGATCGCGATGTTGCGGGTAGCTGTCACCTACGACAAATGTAGAGCAGGCGCTGGTGCTCGAAGCCGCCGCCGGCGAATGAGCCTTAGAGCAACGCCTCGAGCTCCGCGTACGCGAGCTCGACGGCCCGTTTGGCCGCGGTGTGCCGGGCCTCGCTCTTGGCAGCCTCGTAGCGCGTCGCCCATGCGGCTGGGTCCGCGAGCTCCTGCTCGAGCTGAGCGAGGGACGCTTCAGCATGCTCGATGGCTCTGGCAGCCTCCTCCTGCCTGCGCTCGCGGTTCTTGCTCGTGCTCGCAGCCGGCGTGGCTTGCTTTTGCGGCTTCGCTGCGACTCGCGCCCGCGTGGGTGCCCGGGGCGCCGGCGGCTCCGCCTCCTGCCCGTCACGCTCGCGTTCGGCGCGCACACGCAGGTACTCCGGCCAGCCGCCGCCGTAGCTGCGCAGGTGCCGGTTCTCGAGCGCCACCGTGCGCGTGCCGACGGCGTCGAGCAGGGCGCGATCGTGGGTGACCAGCAGCAACGCGCCCTTGAACGCCTTGAGAGCGTCTTCGAGCGCCTCGCGGGATTCGATGTCGAGGTGATTGGTCGGCTCATCGAGGATCAGCACGTTTGCGTTGCCGCTGACGAGGATCGCGAGCGACAGGCGGCGGCGCTCGCCGCCGGAGAGACCCGAGAGCGGCTTGTCGGCGTCCTCACCGCTGAATAGGAAGCTCCCCAGGAGCGCGCGTGACTTGCCTGGTGTGAGCCCCGTTTGGCGCTGTACAGCCTGCACCACGCTGCCCTCGTCGCCGAGCTCCTCGGCGTGCTGGCTGAGGTAGCCGATCGTGACGTTGTGACCACGACTCAGCTTCCCCTCGGACAGCGCCCGCGTGCCGGTGAGCGTATCGATCAGCGTCGTCTTGCCGGTGCCGTTGCGCCCAACGAGCGACACGTGCTCGCCGCGCTCGAGCCAGAGGTCAGCGTGCTCGATCAGCGTGCGTGGCGGGTCGCCGACCTCGATCCGCCCGTTCTCGAGCTCGAAGACGACCCGGCCGGAGCGCTCGACCTGACCGAACTCGAAGCTGAGCGCCGCGCCGTCCTTGGGATCGCGTGAGAGACGCTCGATCTTCGCGAGCTGCTTGCGTCGCGACTGTGCCTGGCGCGCGCGCGTGCCGGCACTCCAGCGCTCGACGAAGCGCTCGAGGCGCGCGATCTCGGCCTGCTGGCGCTCGATCGCGCGGCCGAGTGCGAGCTCACGCGCGGCCTGCTCCCTGCGCCAGGCGTGCCACGTGCCGGGAAAGAAGCGGCTGCGCCCGGCCTCCAGCTCGAGCACAGCGGTGCCGACCGTCTCGAGAAACCAGCGGTCGTGCGCGACGAGAGCGATCGCGCCGGGAAACGCGACCAGCGTCTGCTCGAGCCATTCGAGCGACTCGAGGTCGAGGTGATTCGTCGGCTCGTCGAGGAGCAGCAGGTCCGGGCGCGTCGCGAGCGCGCGGGCAAGCGAGGCGCGCGTAAGCTCGCCACCGGAGAACGTCTTCAAGGCCCGTGGCAAGTCCTGTTCCGAGAAGCCGAGGCCGCGCGCCACGTCGTTGGCGCGGTTGCGCCAGAGGTAGCCACCGTGGTGCTCTAGCTCGGCCTGCGCTTTCGCGTAGCGCTCGAGCGTTTGGGGGTCGCTCGCGCCTGCTGCCATCGCCGCCTCGAGCTTGCGCAGGCGCTGCTCGATCGCCAGCTCGACCTGGCAGCCGGAGAGCAGGTACTGCTCGAGTGCGACGGCGCGGTCGCGTGGTGGGCGCTGATCGTGGAGCGCGACGCGCATCCCCTTGGCGAAGCTGAGCTCGCCGCCGTCGAGCGTCGCGTCGCCGGCCAGCATCCGCAGCAGCGTCGTCTTGCCGGCTCCGTTGCGACCGGCGATCGTCATCCGCTCGCGCGGCTCGAGCTTGAATGAGACGCCGCGCAAAAGCGGCGTCCCCGCGACGTCCTTCGCGAGATTCGAAGCGATGCAGACAGCCATCGTCGCATCGTATGCGGCGCCTGCCGGACTCGATACGATGCGGGCGATGCGGAGGCTGATGCTTTCAACGGCTGCGACCCTCGTCGGCCTGCTAGTCGTCGCGCCGGCCGCGCTTGCCGTTGGTGGCGAAGGCCTGCTAGGCGAAACCACTGATACGACAATCACCTGGGCCGGCCTCGGGCTGATCATCTTTTTCCCCGTGTTCGTTGGACTTGCCAGCCTGCTCCAGTGGCGGCTCGAGAAGCGCAAGCACGCCCGCTACGACGCACAGAAGGCGCGCGAGCAAAGCGCCGACTGGCGCGGCGGCTGGTAGCGCGCCGGTCAGCCAAACGCGCGACCGAACGCGGTGAGCCGGGCGTGCGGCGCCTGGCATGATCCGGGCTGATGTCAGGCGTCGAAGCGGCGATCGAGGTGCGCGAGCTGCGCAAGAGCTACCCCCCGTCGCGGGGGGCAGGCGGCGCGATCGATGCGGTTCGCGGCATCGACTTCAGCGTCGCGCGGGGTGAGATCTTCGGGCTGCTCGGACCGAACGGCGCGGGCAAGACGACGACCGTTGAGATCCTCGAGGGATACAGGCAGCGAACCGCCGGGGCCGTCAGCGTCCTCGGCTTCGATCCGAGCGAGCGCCCGCGAGAGCTGCGCGCGCGTGTCGGCATCGTCCTGCAGAGCAGCGGCATCTACGCGCACGCCACCGTCGCCGAGCTGCTCGCGCACTTCGCCGGCTTCTACCCGCATCCGCGCAAGATCGACGAGGTGATCGAGCTCGCCGGTTTGGCGGAAAAACGCGATCAGCAGTCGCGCAACCTCTCGGGCGGCCAGCGCCGGCGGCTCGACCTCGCGCTCGCGCTGATCGGCGACCCGGAGCTGATCTTCCTCGATGAGCCGACGACCGGGTTCGACCCGGCCGCTAGGCGCGGCGCGTGGCAGACGATCCGCTCCCTGCGCGAGCTCGGCAAGACGGTGCTGCTCACCACGCACTATCTCGACGAGGCGCAGGAGCTCGCGGACCGCGTCGCGATCGTCAAGAGCGGGCGCATCCTCGCCGAGGGCTCGCCGGCCGAGCTTGGCGTCGGCGCGGGGTCGCGCTATCGCGTCGCCTACGCGAACGGGAATGGCGAGCTGACGATCGTCGAGACCGACGACCCGACGCGCCTGCTCAACGAGCTGACGAGCGCGGCTCTTGCCCGCGGTGAGCAGCTCAACGCGCTGTCGGTCACGCGCCCGAGCCTCGAAGACGTGTACTTGGAGCTAACGAGCGATGCGTAGCGCCGGAGCACTGCTGTGGCGCGAGTATCGCTTCGAGCGGCGCATGTTCTGGCGCAACCGGAGCGCCGCGTTCTTCAACTTCCTGCTGCCTTTGATCTTCCTTGCGCTGTTCGGCGCGATCGTTGCCGGGCACCGCAACGAGCTGGATGTGATCGTGCCTGGTATCGCCGGGATGAGCGTGATGTCGACGACATTCACGGCGCTCGCCTACAACCTCACCTTCCTGCGCGAGCAGGGGGTGCTCAAGCGGATCCGCGGCACGCCGCTACCGAGCGGCGTCTACCTGTGCGGGCTCGCGCTCAACGCCGTCACCAACGCGGCGATCCAGATCGGGATCGTGGTCGTCGCCGGTCGCGTCTTCTTCGGCCTCGGCTGGCCGCCGCAGCCGCTCACGCTGATCGTGTTCGCCGTCGTTGGCGTTGCCGCCTTTGCGCTGCTCGGCGCGGCACTTTCGCACGCGATCCCAAGCTTCGAGTCGGCGCCGGCGATCGTCAACAGCGTCTTCGTGCCGGTGATCCTCGTCTCGGGCGTCTTCTTCGACGTCAAGCACGTGCCGAGTTTTCTGCGCGACATCGCACAAGCGCTACCGCTGGAGCCCCTGATCAACGGACTCACCGGCGGCCTCGTCCACGGGCGCGGGGCGCTCGGCTCACACCTCACCGCGCTCGCGGTCATCGGCCTATGGGCAGTCGTCGGCGTCGTGCTCGCGATACGCGGCTTCTCCTGGGAAGCGAGGCGCGGCTAGTTCGCTAGACGACGATGCGCAGCGCCAGGTCGTGCGGGCAGCCGGCGTCGAGCAGCCGGCGGACGTCGTCGAGCTCGATGTGCTCGCCGGCGTTGCGGGTCGCCGCGAGCATCAGCGCCTGCGTGGTGTCGAAGCCAAGCTCGAGGAACGCCTGCGCTCTGGCCTGCTCGCTTGCCGTAGCCGTCGTTGGGATGACTGTCATCGAACACACCTCCCGTGACCGATTGCGCGCGACATGAGACCAGCGAGCCCGGACGGAAAGCGCGCGCGTCTATGCTGCGAGCCTCGCGATGAGCGCACCGGAATCGGTAGAGGAAGTTCGTTGGCGACTGTCGGATCTGCTCGACGGCGGCGGGCCCGAGCGCGCAACCGAGCTGCTCGACGCCGCGCTCGAGCGCGCTGAGCGGTTCGCGCAGCGCTACCGCGGCGCAGTCGCGACGATCGACTCTGCGGGCCTGCGCGAAGCTATGGCCGAACTGGCCGAGATCTACGACCTCGCCGGTCGTGCCGGTTCGTTCGCCGGGCTGAGCTTCTCCACCGACACGACAGACCCGCAGCGCGGCGCGCTGCTCCAGAGCGTGCAGGAGCGCGGCACGAGGCTCGAGACGCTGCTCCTGTTCTTCGACCTCGAGTGGGCGGCGCTCGACGACGCGCGCGCGGCGGAGCTCCTCGCCGGCGCGGGGCTCGACTTCGCGCGCCACCACCTAGAGACCGCGCGCCGCTACCGCCCGCACCTGCTCAGCGAGCCGGAGGAGCGGATCATCAGCGAGAAGGCGCTGAGCGCGCACGCAGCCTGGACGCGCCTGTTCGCGGAGCAGACCGCAGCGATCGAGGTCGCGCTCGGTGATGAGAGGTTGACGCTCGATGTCGCGCTCAGCCGCCTCATGCTTCCCTCGCGCGAGCGCCGGCGCGAAGCGGCGGAAGCCGTTACGCGGGCCCTCGAGCCTGGGTTGCGCACGCGTGCATCGATCTATAACGCGCTGCTCGTCGACAAGACGACCGAGGACCGCCTGCGGTCCTACCCGCATTGGCTGCGCGAGCGCAACCTCGCGAACGAAGCCAGCGACGAGTCCGTCGCCGCGCTGATCGCTGCCGTTCGTGCCCGCTACGAGCTACCCCGCCGGTGGTATCGCCTCAAAGCGACGCTGCTCGGGATCGATCGACTCGCCGACTATGACCGGATGGCACCGCTCGCCGCGGAGGAGGTCGAGGTCTCCTGGTCACAGGCGCGCGAGCTCGTGCTCACGGGATACGGCGCGTTCTCGAGCGAGCTCGGCGCGCTCGCCGAGCGCTTCTTCGCGCAGCCGTGGATCGATGCGCCGCCGGCGCCGGGCAAGCGCGGCGGCGCCTTCTGCTCCTACACGGTGCCGTCAGTCCATCCCTACGTGCTGCTCAACTACACGAGCCGCCGGCGCGACGTGCTGACGCTCGCCCACGAGCTGGGGCACGGCGTGCACGCTTCGCTCGCGGCGCGGCAGGGCATCTTCCACCAGGGGATGCCGCTGACGCTCGCGGAGACGGCGTCGGTGTTCGGCGAGTCGTTGATCTTCGCGAGCCTGCTCGAATCCTCCCCCACCCCGAGCGCTCGCCTGTCGCTGCTCGCCGAGAACGTCGAGGACGCGATCGCGACCGTGTTCCGCCAGGTCGCAATGAACCAATTCGAGGATCGGGTGCACAGGCGCCGGCGCGAGGAGGGCGAGCTGTCGGTCGAGGGGTTCGCCGAGCTGTGGACCGCGACCCAGGCCGAGCTACTCGGTGACTCGATCGAGCTGACAGAGAACTACGGCTGCTGGTGGTCCTACATCCCGCACTTCATCAACACGCCGGGCTACGTGTACGCGTACGCGTACGGACAGCTGCTCGCGCTCTCTGTTTACGAGCGCTACCTCGAGGAGGGCCGCGGCTTCGAGCAGCGTTACGTCGAGCTGCTCGCGGCGGGCGGCTCGCGGAGCCCTGAAGAGCTCGGGACGATCGTCGGCATCGACCTCACGGATCCCAGCTTCTGGGACAGTGGCCTCGATCTCGTCGAGCGCCGCGTCGCGCAGGCCGAGGCGGCCGCAACGGAGGTTGGGGCGATCGCCGGACTATGATCGCTGGGTGACTGGCCTGGACGCGGCGCACTGCCGCGGGCAGCGCCCTCGCCGCAGATGACGCAAACCCAGCCAATCGCTCCGCCTCTAGCAACGGAGGCACCGCGGCGCGCGGGCGCGAGCGTCGAGGTCGACCACGTCAGCCGCCGCTACGGCGCCGTGACCGCGCTGCAGGATGCCTCGCTGCGGGCGGCCCCCGGCGAGATGGTCGCGGTCACCGGTCACTCGGGGTCGGGCAAGAGCACGCTGCTCAACCTGATCGGCGGCCTCGATCAGCCCTCCGGCGGGAGCGTCCTGATCGATGGCGCTGAGATCTGGCGCGAGCCGAACGTCGCGCGCCACCGCCGCGAGCTCGTCGGATTCGTCTTCCAGCAGCACTTCCTGCTCGCCAACCTCACGGCGCGCGGCAACATCGAGGTGGCGCTGATCGGCGCCGGCATGCCCCGAGCGCGGCGCCGAGCGCGAGCGATCGAGCTGCTCGGCGAGGTCGGCCTGGCGCACCGCGCCGAGCACCAGCCAGGACAGCTGTCGGGCGGCGAGCGCCAGCGCGTGGCCCTCGCTCGCGCCCTGGCCAACGAGCCGCGCCTGCTGCTTGCCGACGAGCCGACCGGAGCGCTCGACACCGCCACCTCGCAGCGCATCCTCGACCTGCTTGGCGAGTTGCGCGCACGGCGCGGAATGACGCTGATCATCGTGAGCTACGACCAGCAGGTCGGCGAGCGCGCCGACCGGATGCTGACCGTTACCGACGGGGTACTGGCCGCGAACGATCAGTAGAGCTCGCGCCAGCTGAACTGCGGCGCGTAGCCGAGGACACGGCGTGCCTTGTCGATCGCGAGCAGCGTGTCGGTCCCCTGCAGGTTGGCGGCGACCGGGACGCCGGGAAAGACCTCGGCCATCAGCTCGCGGCTCGCACGATTCATCACGCTGTCGGCGGCCGCGATGATGAAATTGTCGGCGCCGTCGAGATCCGCCTCGAGCGCGAGCCGGACGCTCTCGGCCACGTGGCTCTCATCGACGTAAGCCCAGAGGTTCCACTTGCGCAGGTGGGGGTCCTCCCAGAACTCCGGGAAGCGGTCGTAGTCGGCGCGCACCATCACGTTCGAGAAGCGCAGGCCGAGGATTGTCGTGCCGAACCTGCGGTGCACCTGTCGCGCGATCTCCTCGCCGAGCACCTTCGAGAGCGCATAGCTCGTCTCCGGATAGATGTGGGCCTCGTCGACCGGCGCGTAATCGGGCGGCCGCTCGAATGGCAGACCAAGCGTCGTCTCGCTCGATGCCCACACGACGCGCTTGACGCCGAGCCGCGCGGCCGCGAAGAAGACCGTGTAGGTGCTCGTGATGTTGGTCCGAAAGACCGTGTCAGGCGTCCCGTGCGCCGGCGAGGGGATCGCCGCGAAGTGCACGACCGCATCGACCACTGGCCAACTGTCGCCGCCGGCGAGCGCCTCGAGCGTCTGCCCATAGTCGGTCACGTCGGCGCGCGCGAAAGGAATGTCGGCCTCGGGCCCCGGCGACTCCGGCGAGGGCACGAGATCGATGTTGATCACGTCATGCCCGCGCTCGCGCAGGTCGCGCACGACGGGCCGCCCCGCCTTCCCGCTCCCCCCTGTCACCGCGATGCGCATGTACCTACATCTATCAGGAAAGCCCAGCCGCGCGTCAGGCTCGCGCAAGCCCCTTCAGCGGCGGCATCCGCGTAACTCGCCACGCTGGGTAGATGCCGCCGAGCACGCCGATCGAGATCCCGACGAGCAAACCGCGACCGAGGCCCCAGGCCGTGATCGCAGGTGACACGAACTCGCCGACGCCGAGCACGCTCACGAGCAGCTCGCTGCCGATGACGCCGAGCAAGAGGCCGAGGCCCGCGCCAAGCAGGCTGACGGCGACGCCCTCGCCGACGATCAGGGTCGCAACGCGACTCGCGCTCCAGCCCATCGCGCTTAGCAGCGCGAGCTCCCCCTGACGCTCGAGCACCGCCATCGCCATCGTGTTCGTCACACTGATCCCACCGACGATCAGCGCGATCACGATGAATACGAGCGTCGCGTTCTGGATCAGAACGGTGTTGGCGCCAGCCCGAGCCGCCTCACCAGGGTCGGTGAAGACGTTCGTGTGCGGGAGCTGCTGCTGGATCGAGCGTTGTGCCAGCGTCTTCGAGACGCCGGGCGCGAGCTGCACGGCGATCGTCGTCGCCTCCCCCTGGTCGCCCGCCAGCCCCTGGGCGAGACCGAGCGGGAGGAACGCCCCGTCGTCCTCGTAAGGGATCCCCGAGTGGTAGATGCCCACGATCGGCAGGCGGTGCCCACCGACGACGAGCGTTCCGCCAAGGCGCAGATGGAGGCCGTCGGCGAGCACACTGCCAACGACCGCCTCCCGTCCGTGCGCCGCCCGGCCCGAGACGTAGATCAGCCGGCCTGCGACAAAGCCGTTCGGTTGCGCGCCGAAGACGAACGACGGCGGCGAGCCCTTCACCTTGCCGACGATCAAGAGCAGCGGTGTCGCGTCGACCACGTTGCGATTGTGCTCGAGCCTTCCGACCAGCGAAAGCGGGAGCAGCGAGGCCGTGGGGTCCGCGACCGCGGCCTGGAAGACGCCCAAATCAGAGCCGCCGAGATTGACGAGACCGGCCGCCGAACGCGTCAGTCCGGCACTCACCGAGAGCAGTGCAACGATCGTTGCGACGCCCACTCCGACGCCAAATGATGTGAGCACGGTGCGCCCAGCGCGGCGCCTGAGGTTCGTGAGAATCAGCGCCAGCATCGCGATCGCGGCCCAGCCTACCGCCCGAGCGCGATCCTCATCCGTTAGTTTGACGAGGATTCCGGGAACCTCGCGTGGGGTAGGAGTTAGCCACGCGATCAGGGTCATCGCACCATCGCGCACGGCTGCGCGTTACAGGTTGAGGTAATGACGTCCAGGCTGAGCACACGGAACGCAGGGCGGACACGCATGCGCGTGGCACTCGGCGCTGCGCTGTTTGCGGGCGTGCTCGCGAGCGCCGGCACGCCGGCCGCTGCGACTCCGTCGCTAGGCTCGTGGAACTCGGAGGCGTCCGGGCTCGGAGTCCAGACGGGCGTGTCCTGCCCGTCGAGCGGGCTGTGTGTGTCGGTTGCGGGCACGAACGCCAACGTGAGCACGACACCGACGGCCAGCGGGACCTGGCATCAAGCCGCGACCGGCGCCGCCGGTGATCTGAACTCCGTGTCGTGTGCTCCCGGCAGCACGTTCTGCGTTGCGGTCGGCGCTTCGGGTGCGGTCGTCGTGAATCCGAACACCGGCTCGGGCAACTGGAGCGCCTCGACGCCGGACAGCTCGAACACGCTGACGAGCATCTCCTGCCCCGCGACGAGCTTCTGCTTCGCGGTTGACTCGAGCGGCGGCGCGATCTACAGCACGGACTCCGGCAGCACCTGGACCTCGGTGTCGCCGGGACACACGTTCAAGGCGGTGGCTTGCACGGGCTCGACGCTGTGCGTTGCGATCGACGACGCGCACAGCGGCATCTACGTCTCGAGCTCGCCGGAGAGCGGCGGTTGGAGCCGGGCCGCGTACGACGTGAACGCGAGCCTGAACGCCATCGCCTGCGCCACCAACGGCACCTGCGTCGCAGTCGACGGCAGCGGCTATGCCTGGGCAACGCAGAACGCCTCGACGTGGAACTCGACGAACATCGCGAGCTCGGCGCTCGACGCCGTGACTTGCACACCGTCGGGCGTCTGCGTCGCCGCGGGCAGCGGCACGGCCTACGCGAGCGACAACCCGGCGGCCGGTAACCCCTCCTGGGCATCGGGCGCGCTGCCAGAGTCGCCGCCAAACGGGGTCGCCTGCGCCGACCAGGGCCTGTGTGCCGCGGTCGACGGCGCCGGCAACGCGTACGTCGCGACCCTGCCGGCCCCCAGCGCGACCACCGGCAGCGCGAGCGCTCTGGGCCAGACGACCGCGACGCTGAACGCGACCGTCAACCCGAACGACGCTGCGCTGACCG
This sequence comes from uncultured Solirubrobacterales bacterium, assembly GCA_963773395.1. Taxonomy (GTDB): domain Bacteria; phylum Actinomycetota; class Thermoleophilia; order Solirubrobacterales; family Solirubrobacteraceae; genus Palsa-513. The sequence continues at coordinate 1,160,597 of CAVZAY010000002.1, forward strand.
GCTGCTATTTCGAGTACGGCACCGCCACCTCCTACGGCTCGACCGCCCCGTGCTCGAGCACGCCCTCGCCGACCGGCGGAGCGCAGGGCGTCAGCGCCCAGGTCAGCGGGCTGTCGGCCGGTACGAGCTACCACTTCCAGGTCGTGGCCGCGAACGCGATCGGCTCGAGCGCCGGCGGCGACCAGACGTTCGCGACGGCAGCGCCGCTGCGCCCGTCACCATCTCTCGCCGGCACGGCGGCGGTCGGCAACACGCTCACCTGCGGGCTCAGCGTGACGCTACCGGCAGGGGCCAACGCGACCTACAGCTGGGTGCGCGACACGACCACGATCGCCGGCGCGACGGGCGCCACCTACGTGGTCGCCGTCGCCGATGAGACGCACCACCTCTATTGCTCGGCGACAATCAGCGGCGACGGCGGTACTGCGAGCGCCAACAGCAGCTATGTCGCCGTGCCCGCGGAGACGCTGGGCACCGTCTTCGAGACGATCGTCGGGCCTCCATCGTCGTCGGCGCGCACCGTCTCGATGGCGATCACCTGCTCGCCCCAGGCGGTGTCCGCGTGCGCGGTCACGCTCAAGCTGACCACGCTGGGACGCGATCCGCACCGGCTCGGCACGAAGACCGCGCGGATCGCGCCGGGAGCGAAGGCGACCGTGACGGTCGCCCTAAACGCAGGCGCGCGCGCAACACTCGCCCGCGCTCACCGGCTCACGGCGGAGTTGACCGTAACCGGCACTGTCGTCGGAGTGATCAAGGGGACGCTCAAGCGGCAGAGGATCACGTTCACCACCGGCCGTCATGCGCGTCGCCACTAGAGCGCTGCTCGCATTTGCGGCGGCGCTCGTGGCGAGCGCAACCCTGGCGGCCGGGACCGGGGCCAGCACGCAGGTGCTCACGCCAACCCCCTACATGGGTTGGGACACCTACTTCGCCTTCGGCGCCCGCTATGACGAGGCGACGGTGCTCGAGCAGGCCAGCAACCTGATCACGAACGGGATGCAGAAGGCCGGCTACCGGCTGATCTGGCTCGACGTCGGCTGGTGGCAGTGCGGGAAGCGCAACGGCGCCGGCCAGATCGTCGTCAACCCGCAGCACTGGCCGCACGGGATGCCTGGTTCGTGCGCACGCTGCACGGCATGGGCTTCAAGGTCGGGCTCTACACCGACGCCGGCATCAACGGCTGCGGCGGCATCAACCAGGGCATGTACGGCCATTACCAGCAGGACATCAACACGTTCGCCGCGCTGGGGCTTCGACGCGGTCAAGGTCGACTTCTGCGGTGGCGACGACCTGCACCTGAATCCGAAGAGCCGCATACACGCAGATCCACCAAGCGATCCTCCACGACACGCCGCGCCGCCCGATGCTGCTCAACGTCTGCGTCTTCCCCGCAGCCCGGCCAGGTCAACGGCTACCCGCCGTACGGCGCGTCCTCTTTCGCGTCCTGGTCGTTCGCCCCCGCGATCGCCAACAGCTGGCGCACCGACACGGACGTCGGCTCGCCTGCCGGCGTCCCGTGGTACGCGGTCGTGCGCAACATGCAGGCCGACGCAACCGAGACCAAGGCGGCCGGACCGGGGCACTGGAACGACCCCGACTACCTCGGCCCCAACCTCGGTCTGAGCGACACCGAGTTCCAGACCCAGTTCAGCATGTGGGCGATGCTCGACGCGCCGCTGATGGTGAGCGTGAACCTCTCGACGGTCAGCCAGGCGAGCTTCAACACGATCCTCAACAAGCAGATGATCGCGATCAACCAGGACCCGCTCGGTATCCAGGGCGTGCAGCTGCCGGCCCGCGAACGTCTCGACCGCGCCAGCCGACCCGGCAGGCGAGGTCTGGATCAAGCCGCTCGTCGGCGGCGCCTACGCGGTCGCACTGCTCAACCTCGACGGCTCGACGACGCTCAGCATCTCGACAACGACCCAGGCGATCGGCATCCAGAAGGCCGCCAGCTACAAGCTCGCGAACGTCTGGGCCGGCGGGACGACGCAGACGAGCGGCGTGATCAGCGCGACCGTCCAGCCACACCAGACGGTCGTGTACATCGTCACCCCCTCGTAGGTAGGCCGGCGCGCACCCACTGAGGGCACCAGGCATGCGCGCCGGCCCGGGGGCCGCATGCAGCCACCCGAAAAGCAACTGGACGCGACCGGCACGTGGCCGGCCGCGTCCAGTTGCATGGTGGTTAGAGCTTGCTTACCTGCGAGAGGTCGAACGTGACGACCGCCTTGGGCAGCGGCGCGACAGCCTCGGTGCCACCCTTGCTCTGCTCAGTGGAGCTGAGGCAGAACTTGATGAACGTCTGCAGGTCCGGGATGTCGGCGGAGTCCGGTCGGACGAGGACGTCGCTGAACGTCGCCATCGGGTACGCGTACTCCGCGGCGAGCTGCAGCGCCGTCGGCTTCTTCGCCTTCTGGCCCTTCTTGACCTTTGGCGGGATGTACTTGGCCTTCGCCACGTAGTTCGGGATCACCGGCTGCGTGTTCGCCACGAGCGCGGAGTTCGGGACGAGCGCCGCCGCGTCGGTCATGTTTGTCGGATACGGGTGGACGAATTTGCCGGACGGGTTCTCGATTGCCGCGCCGTGCAGGTTCGCCTGGTGCGCGTAGTAGGTCGAGATGTAGCCGACGGCCCCCGGAGTGCTGGCGATTGCTGCTGTCACACCCGAGCTGCCCTTCGGCGCCCGTGCCGACCTTGAACGCGCGGTGTGCTGCACTGCGCCGAACGCTGGACGCGAACGCCGGATCGCTCGCCGACAGGAATGCCTGAAGACGTAACTGTCGCCGGAGCCATCATTGCGCCAGACCGGGGTAATCGCCTCGCTCGGCAGAGCGACGCCCTTGTTGAGGGCCTTGATCGCCGGGTCGTTCCACATCTGTGATCGTCCCAGGTAGATCTCGGCGAGCACCTTGCCCGAGAGGTTCAGGTTCGGAACGCGCGGACAGGTTGTACACGGCACCGGTCGCGCACAGAGCCCATGGTATTTGCACGCAATTCGAGCACGCTGATTGCTGCGGCGGAGGTCAACGGCGCGTCCGACGCCCCGAAGTCGACGGCTTGTTGCGTGATGTCTGTGATGCCCGTGCCCGAGCCGACGGCGTTGTACGAAACAGTGTCGCCGCTGTTTGCGTGACTGGAAGTCGGGGATCCAGACGTTCTGCGAGATCGGCGCGACGAGCGTGGACCCGGCGCCCTTCAGCGAGAACGACGCCGACGCGGATGCCGTGGTGACCCCAAGTACGACGGCTCCGGCTACGCCTAGCACGGCGAGCTTGGCAGCAAGATGCTTCATCTGCGAGTGCCTCCTCATAGATTCCTTGTAAGAGAGCAGCTTGCTCTCTGGCTGGCAGCATCACGTGCGCGCCGCCCCGCCGGTTACGAACTGGTGACCGATGCGTTATCAACTTGTGAAATTCCGCCGCCGACGGGCCCGGCGTTGCGCGACCAGCGGCTAGGCTGCGCCGCGTGAGCACGACCGCCGCCGCCGTGACGCCGCTCCCACGAGCCGACGCGACCGCAGCTTGGGCGACCGCGCTAGGCGATCGGGCGATGTTCGGTCCTCACCGCGCTCGCGTCGTTCGGCGCGATCGCCCTGATCGGGCTGATCATCTACGAGATCGTCAACAGCGCGAGCCCGGCGATCTCCAAGTACGGGCTCGGCTTTCTCTGACACACCTGGAACAGCTACGACCGTCTTCGGCGCCGGTCGCTGATCTACGGCACGCTCGTCACGGGCGCTGGCGCGCTGCTCTTCGCGGCGCCGCTCGGGATCGCGATCGGCCTGTATCTCAGCCTGATCAGCGTCGCCGGACCGCGGCCGTAATCGGCCCGCTCGTCGAGATGCTCGCGGCCGTCCCGAGCGTGATCATCGGCCTCTGGGGGATCATCGTGCTCGACCCGTTCATGCGCTCGACGATCGAGCCTGCGCTGCACAACGTGCTCGGCTTCATCCCGCTCTTCGGCACGCCGTCGGCGAGCGGCAGCCGGCATCTTCACCGCGATCGATCATCCTCGCGATCATGGCGCTGCCGATCATCGCCGCGATCACGCGCGACCTCTTCCTGACCGTTCCCAGCGAGCTCAAGGACGGCGCACTCGCACTCGGTGCGACGCAATGGGAGATGGTCCGCGGCGTCGTCCTCGGCCTCGATGCGTCCCGGCATCGCCTCGGCCTGCATCCTCGGCGTCAGCCGCGCTCTTGGCGAGGCGATCGCGGTCGCTGCAGGTGATCGGCAGCGTGTTCCAGATCTCACCGAACCTTTTCGACACCGGCAACACGCTCGGGGCAACGATCGCGATTCAGGGGACTCGCCGACAACACGAAGCTCCAGACGCCTCGATCTTCTACTGCGCGGTGTCCTGCTGGTGATCGAGCTGCTCGTCAATCTCGGCGCCCAGGCGATCGTGCGCCACTATCGCGCTGCCCGACGTTACGAGCGGTGCGAGGCGCGGCTGTCAGCCGGCCGCGATGAGGCCTGATGGGGACCGTCGACTACAGCCGTCCGCTGACCCGAGCGGGAATCTCCGCCGGCGCCAGGTCGTCGACCGCATCATGCGCGGCGGCGCGACGGTCGCCGCGCTCATTGCCGTCGCGATCCTCGTCGCTGATGGTCTACGCGATCGCGCAGCGCGGCGGCAGCGAGCATGAGCTGGGCCTTCCTGACGCAGAACGCACCGCCGGAGCTCGTACTCACGCGCAGTGGCGGCATCGCCAACGCGATCGTGGGGACTGCCCTGATCGTCGCGCTCGCCACGGCCGTGGCACTGCCGCTGGGTCTGCTGATCGCCCTCTACCTGACCGAGTACTCGACGAGCGCACGGCGGGGCCGATCAGGCTCGCGCTCGACCTGCTCTACGGGATGCCGTCGATCGTCGTCGCGATCTTCATCTACGGCCTGCTCGTGGTCGGCCACGGGCAGACAGGGTTTTACGCGTCGCTCGCGCTGGCGATCATCATGGTGCCGCTGATCGCGCGGACGACCGGTGAGGCGCTCACGCTCGTGCCCCAAGAGCTGCGCGACGCCTCGCACGCGCTCGGGATCAGCCGCTGGCGCACCACGGTAGGGATGACGATCCCCAGCGCTCTCGGCGGCATCCTCACGGGCGCGGTCCTCGCGATCGCACGCGCCGCCGGCGAGACGGCGCCGATGCTGCTGCTCGCGTCGGTCTTCGAACAACAGCAACACGACGATCAACGTCTTCGGCGAGGCGCTGCCCAATATCCCCTACGAAATCTTCAACTACGCCGAGTCGGGCGGGCCCGCGAACGTAGCCAAAGCCTGGGGCGCCGCCTTCGTACTCGTGATCAGTTCGTGCTCGTCGCTAGTCTCAGCGCGCGCGCTCTGCAGCACCGCAGCACTAGGATGATGGCCCGCAGATGACGGAGATGACGGACGTGACACCAACGAGGAGCCCTGAGCCAGCAATGGAGGAAAGGCAGTCCGAGGTCGAGTCAGCGCCGCCGATCATCGCGCCGCTGACGATCGGTGCAGGTGACGCAAGCAACGCAACGCTTGAGACCGTCTTCGATCTCCGTGAAGTCAACGTTCACTACGGCCAGGCGCTGGCCGTGGCGGACGTTTCACTCGAGATCTACAAGAACCGCATCACAGCGATGATCGGCCCGTCCGGCTGTGGGAAGACGACGATCCTGCGCAGCCTGAACCGGATGAACGACTCGATCTCGAGCTTCCGGTTGACGGGGCAGTGCCTCTACCACGGCAACGACCTCTACGCGAACGGCGTCGACGCGGTCGAGGTGCGCCGGCGGATCGGCATGGTCTTCCAGCGGCCGAACCCCTTCCCGAAATCGATCTACGACAACGTCGCATGGGCGCCGCGGATCCTCGGGATGAAGAAGAACCTCGACGAGCGCGTCGAGCGGGCGCTGCGCGGCGCGGCGCTTTGGGACGAGGTCAAGGACCGCCTCAAGACGAGCGCGCTCGGCATGTCGGGAGGCCAGCAGCAGCGCCTGTGCATCGCACGCTCGATCGCGATCGAGCCGGACGTCCTGCTGCTCGACGAGCCGTGCTCGGCGCTCGACCCGATCTCGACCGCGTCGATCGAGGATCTGATGCAGGACCTCAAGAACGACTACACGCTCGTGATCGTCACCCACAACATGCAGCAGGCGGCGCGCGTCGCCGAGCGGACGGCGTTCTTCAGCCTCGACGTCAGCAGCGGTCAGCGCAAGGGCATCCTCGTCGAGTACGACGATACGGCGAAGATCTTCACCCGGCCCGCCGACAAGCGGACCGAGGATTACGTCACCGGCCGCTTCGGCTAGGGATCCGTCGACGCTTCATGCGCGGGCCACGCGGGGCCCGCGCATGAAGCGCGGGCTCAGCTCACGGAATAGCCTTGCTGATCGCGCTGCATTCGGCCTGCGCGGCCGACTTGTAGGCCGAGGGGACGCCGGCGATCGCCGCGTTGCACCAGCTGGTGGCGTCGGCCTTGAAGGCGCTGACATTGCCGCTCTTGAGGTCCTGGCAGACCTTGGCCAGGTCCGTCTTCGCCGTCGCGCCGAAGGTTGACGGAAGTGTGTTGTAGGCCTTCGTGCACGCCGTTGCCGCCTGCTTGAGGACGGAGCCTGTCAGGCCTGCCGGAAGGCCGCCCGATGACGTCGCCCCGCTCGGCGAGGTCGCCTTGGCGGGCGTGGTCTTGGCCGGTGTTGTCTTGGCCGGTGGCGTCTTGCTCGGACTGCTCCCGCCGCCGCAGGCCGCGATCAGGAGCACGCTCGCCGCGCCGACCGCGGCGAGCGAATAAAGCCTCGGAATCATGTTTCCCCCTTGTCGACGGCCAGGACGCGGACTCGTCCCCGCCATTCGCGCAATCTAGCGCTCGGGACGGATCGCTCGCAGGATTCGCCTCAAGTGTCTAGGACGCGAGGATCATCCGCTCGGACAGCGAATAGGGAGCCCGTGGCGCAAACGCCCGCATCCCGTGTCATTTCCGCTCAAGCGCTCGGCCATGATGCCGATCTGCTCCGTGGAACGTTCGTCGAGCGCGATCACGCCGTTGAGCCGGCTCCTCGATCCTGACATTGCCAAATTGGAGGAACTTTGCGAGCTTGTGACGTCTGATGCATGCTGAGCTCGGCAAGATGCAGATCGTGGCCGTCGACGACACGAGCGTCAACCTGACGCTGCTCGCGACGATCCTCGCATCCGCGGAGTACGACAACGTGCTCTGTATCAGCGACCCGTACAAGGTCGAGGAGGAGCTCGGGCGCAACCCGCCGGACCTCCTCTTCCTCGATCTCCACATGCCGGGACGCGACGGCTTCGAGATCCTCGCCGGGCTCGCACCTCAGGTCCGTGGACCGGACATGCTGCCGGTTTGCGTGATCACCGCCGACAGCGACATCAAGGTGCGGCGACAGGCGCTGCAGATGGGGGCACGCGATTTCATCGTCAAGCCAATCGACGCGATCGAGGTACTGATGCGCACGCGCAACCTGCTCGAAGCACGCTGGTTACAGCAGCACCTGCGGTACGAGCTCGAACGGTCGGGCTTCGAGAACCTCGAGCGCCTCGCCCACATCGCCGAGAGCCGCGACTCGCACGACTACGAGCACGCGACGCGCGTCGGCCGGTTGGCGCGTCGAATCGCGGAGGCGATGGGACTCGGCTCGCAGTTCGCGGCGATGATCCGCGAAACGGCAGCACTCCACGATGTCGGCAAGATCGTGATCCCCGACAGCATCCTGCGCAAGCCTGGACCGCTGACGCCCGAGGAGTTCGACGTGATGCGCACCCACACGACCGTCGGTTCGGAGATGTTCGGGACCGTCACGCACTGCAGAGACGATCGCGATGGCGGCCACGATCGCACGCTCACACCACGAGCGCTGGGACGGCAGCGGCTATCCAGACGGACTGGCCGGCGATGACATCCCGATTGCCGCGCGAATCGTCGCCGTTGCCGACGTCTACGACGCGCTCGTGACCAACCGCCCCTACCGCGACGCGCTCACCGAAGAAGAGGCGGTGGCCGTGATCGACGCCGGCGCCGGTGCCCAGTTCGACCCGGACGTCGTCGAGGCTTTCCACCGCTGGCGCGAGATCGCCCCAGCGACCGAAGCGATATACAGGGCGGCCTAGAACGACGCGAGCGTCGTGCGGTTCAGGCTTTGCGGCCAGCCGCACGTAAGATGGTGGCCTGTGGTGGCACAGTGGCCGATCTCGCTTCGCACGGGTCGGTGAGCGCGAGCGTGCGGCTGCCGGAGCGGTTGGCGATCCTCTCGGACCTCGACGGGACGCTGGTCGATTCGCGAGCCTCGGCGGAGGCGGCATTTCGCTGGTGGGTCGAATACCGCGGGTTGGGCGAGGAGGCGCTCGCGAACTTTCCCTTCGGCCGCAAGTCGACTGAGCTGGTGGCCGAGCTCGCGCCCGAGCTCGACGCGGAGCTCGAGGGCGCCCTGCTGGAACAGCGGCAGACCGAGCACACCGAGGGTGTCGTCGCGGTGGCCGGCGCGGCAGAGCTGTTGCGTGATCACGGCCGCTTGATCATCGCGACGTCGGGGACGCGCGAACTGGCGCGCGCGCGGCTAACGCGGGCCGGGCTTGCGATGCCGGCGTTGATCTTGACGGCTGAGGATTGGGAGCGTGGCAAGCCGGATCCCGAGCCATACTTGACAGCCGCCGAGCGATTGGGGGCCGATCCAGCGGAGTGCTTGATCCTCGAGGACTCGCCACCAGGTGTTCAGTCCGGTGTGGCGGCGGGGATTCCGGTCATCGCGATCCTCACGAGCTACGCCGCCGAGGAGCTCCCAGGCGCAGCTGCGTACCTGCCGTCGCTCGAGGGCCTGGCAGACGCGGTCGCGTCGCTGGGCCTCAGCGCGGCGTGATCGCGACGACGCTGTTCGGCTGGATCGTGAGCGTGAGCGTGTCGCTGCGGGGCCGCGCGGTTGCCTGTGGCTCGATCACCGGCGCTGCCGCCTGCACTCTCACGACGGTCGCGCTGTGACTCGAGCGCAGCGCAACTGCGACCGGCTTTGCGGCGTAGCTGGTGAGGACGTAGGTCTTGCCGCCGGTCGGGCTGGTCACGAGGACACCCATCAGATCCGCCGGGGTACGTAGCGTCCTGACGGTCGCCCCCACGGGGAGCAGCTGGACGGCGGTCTCGAGGCCGTCGTATAGCGGCCGCACCGTGATCGAGCCGTCGGCGCCGACGACGAACGGGTCGTAAGTCGAGCCGCTCGAGTGGAAGCGCACCGACTGGATGCCGCCCCGAATCGCATTGATCACGAGCCGCAGGCCCCAGACGGCCGACGCGGCGGAGTCGGACACGCCCGGCTTGCCGCGGCAGGCAACCGAGTTGCTCTCGGAGATCAGCATCGGCAGATGGACTCGGTTCGCGACGCCGAGCATCTCCTTGACGAAACCGCTCAGCTCGGAGACGCCCGGCGATAGGAGCGCGCGCACGGTCGCCTGCTGCGCTCCGGTGCAGGCATTGAGCGGATAGAAGTGGACGTCGATCGCGTGCAGCGACAGCGCGGTGGCGATCTGCGGGATCTCGCCGAGCCAACGCGGCGTCGCGAAATCGGGACCCTCCACGATCGTGCCCGGCCCGAGCTGCTGCTCGACTGCCTGCGCGTCATCCAGGTAGGTCGGGAACGGAAGCAGCGATTTTGCCGGCGCCGTCGCGTTCCACCAGGCGACCGACGGGCCGTCGATGTCCGGCTCGTTCCCGATCTCGAAGCTGAGCAGGTTGGCCGGGATCGTGCTGCGCGCCTGCGCGGCGATCGTCGCCGCCCAAGCCGGTATCTGTGAGGCGAGGTTGAGCCCGACCACGATCGGCTCGTGCGTCTGGCTGTCGAGGCAGCCGAGCTGGGTCCAGAACGCCTGCGGCAGGTCGGTCACCCCGGCGAACTGGGGCGTTCCGGCCGGAGCTGTCTGGTCCTCCGAATCACCGCCGATGCGGATTGTCGGCGCGCCAAGCGCGGCGATCGTGCTGACGAGCGCCGGCGGTGGACACGAGCCGCTGCCCAGGTCCGCGGCCAGGATCTGGTACTCGACGCTCAATCCGACCGGGTCGGTCGTGACGGTGACCGGGGCGCCGGTAGTGGCGCCGAGCTGCGCCGGGCTCGAGCTCCCCACGCTCGTCGACGGAGCTTGGGTCGCGCCGGCGCTGGTCGTGGTGGACAGCGATGCTGCGAGCAGCGCCGCAGCACAGCCGAGGGTCACGATCGTGCGCCGCACGTGGCGGGCAGTGTACGCGCAGCCGCCGGCGGCGGGTCTCAGTGGCTCTGAGCGCGCGCGACGCGGTCGAGCGAGAGGACTGTGTCGAGCGGGATGAGCAGGATCTCGAGACTCACGCAATCCTCTACGCACACGAGGCGCTCGTCGGGATCAGCGGTTCGTCCGAGCGTTCGGTAGAGGCCTTCGCCGTCGGTCACATAGCAACCCGACGTGAGCTCGCGGAGGGTCTCCTCGATCGTCGCCGTTGCGGTTACGGCAATTGACACAAAGGGGAGGGTAGGCCCGCCTGCCGCCTGAACCATCAGGGCTGGCCCGTCGCCCGGCGGTACGCCAGCCGCGCAGCCGCTCAGTAATCAGCCGCAGGCCCGGTCAGGCGACGGCTGTGCGGAAGACGCGCGTCGCCCACGCGAGCACGAGCGCGCAGAGCGGCACGAGAACCGCGAAGGCCTGCCAGACGTGATCGGAGCCGAACGATCCGGCGGCGAGCGAGCGTGAGGCTTCGACGACGTAGTAGAGCGGGTTGAAATGCGCCAGCACCCGCATCCACTCCGGTCCGACGGAGATCTGCAGCAGCACGCCGGCCAGCAGTAGCACGGGCAGGTTCAAGCCGTTGATCACGGCGGCGAACGCGGAGATCTCCTTGGTCAGGAGCGCCATCGCGATCGAGAACGCCGCCCACATCATCATCAGCAGGCCCAGCAGCACGCCGAGCACCAGCAGGCCGAACCAATGGACGCCGAAGCCAAAAGCCGCGCCGACCGCCACGAGCAGCGCGTCGAAGACGAACATCATCAGCATGCTCGCGAGGATCGGCGCAACGAGGATCGCGAGGCGGCTCGCCGGTGTCACGCGGAAGCGCTCGATCACTCCCGCGCGGAGCTCGAAGATCGTCCCGAATCCCTGGCCCGAGCCGCTCGCAAAGGCCATCAACGAGAGGATGCCCGGCAGGAACTCGTCGAGCACGTTCCCGTGAGCGATGTAGTGCTTGAGCAACGGCGCAAAGAGCGCCAGGTACAGCAGCGGCGTCGAGACGCCGACGAACAGCCAGACCGGATTGCGCAAGGCATGCACGAGCGAGCGGCGGGCGAGCAGCAGGGTGTCCTTCGCGAGCGTCATCGCACCGCCCCCTCGGGCTCCCCGACGGCGCCCGCGTCGCGCAGGGAGCGGCCGGTGTAGCGCAGGAAGACGTCGTCGAGGGTCGGCTCGGCGAGGTTGATCGAGTGCAGCCCGATGTCGTGCTCGTCGAGCAGCCGCAGGAGCGCCGGCAGCGCCTCGCCGCCGTCCTCGACGTACAGGTGCAGGTCGCCCTCGTGCGCGCTGAGCTCGCGCACGATCGCGAGCGGCTCCAGCAGCGCGGTCGCTTGCGTGACGGCGTCGGCGCCGTCGCGCAAGCTCAGCATCACCGACTGTCCGGCTACCTCGCGCTTCAGCTCGGCCGGCGCGCCGAGCGCGACGATGCGGCCGTGATCGATGATCGCGACGCGGTCGCAGAGCGCGTCGGCCTCGTCGAGGTAATGCGTCGTGAGAAAGATCGTCGTGCCGGCCGTGCGGAGTTCTTCGATCCGCTCCCAGAGGTTCGCGCGGTTCTGCGGATCGAGTCCGGTACTCGGCTCGTCGAGGAAGAGGACGTGCGGTGAGTGCACGAGCCCGAGCGCGACGTCCAGGCGCCGGCGCTGCCCACCTGAGTAGGTCGCGACCCGCCGGTTGGCGAAGTCGCCGAGATCGAGCAGGCGGATCAGCTCTTCGGTGCGGGCCGCAACCGATGCGGCGTCACCGCCGTAGAGCCTCCCTTGCAGCACGAGGCTCTCGCGCCCAGTGTCGAGATCGTCTGCACCACCGATCTGGCTGACGTAGCCGATCCGCGCGCGCACGTGGGCCGGCTGTCGCGCCACGTCGCACCCGGCGACGATCGCGGTGCCGGAGTCGATCGGCAGAAGCGTCGTCAGCATGCGCAGAGTCGTCGTCTTGCCGGCGCCGTTGGGGCCCAGAAAACCGAAGATCTCGCCGCGCAGCACGTCGATGTCGACGCCGCGAACCGCTTCGACGGTCCTCCCGCGGCGGCCGCTGAAGCTCTTGCGCAGGTCGCGCACCGTGATGACCTGGTCAGGCTTCTCGTCAATTTTGATCATGGGCGTTAGTCAAACATGAATAGGGCATCAGCGCGGGTCAGCGAGCTTGCGGTTGCCGACCTCGGCAACCGGACGCGCCGTCCAGGGAACGCTCGTCGACTGAGCCGGCGGGCATCCTCCGTCCGTCCGTTGGCCTCGCACATCCGACTAGCCGCGCGCGCTGCCCAGATGTCCGCGGGATCGGTTTGCCGATCAATGAGCAACGCCAAACACTTGACGGGGCGCCGGATCGCGGCGCGCCAAAAGGGGGGTTCATGACGCGGCAGCGAATCGCGATCCTAATCACGTCAGTGGCGCTGATCGGAGCGGTCGCGACTCCGGCCAGCTTCGGGCATGCGACGCATCACCACGCGCGCACCTTCACCTTCCTCGCCCGTGTCGTGCGCTCGAGCGCGAAGGGGCTGCTTGTTCGCAACGCACATGGCAAGCGCCTCTGGTTTCCCGCAAGCCAGATCGTGCGACCGACCGCACACGTGCTCAAGCACCACCAGTCCCGGCATGCGCGCCACGCAGCGGGCGCAGCGTCCGTAAGCAGCTCCACGCCCTCGGTGACAGTGAACATCATCGGGCTCCAACCGGGCGTGACGATCGAGATCACGGAGTCGGTCGGCGCGAACGGCTCGATCACGATCACGATCACGCTGCCGCCACAAACGAGCAGCGGTGAGCTCAGTGCCAGCGGCGTCGTGACCGAGGTCGATGACAGCGACTTCATCGTCGACCCGGGCAACAGCGATGACCTGCAGTTCAACATGAACGTGGACACGCTCAACAACCTCGACCTCAACACGTGCGACACGGTCAACGTCGCCTATCACCAGGACGCCGGCGTCCTGATCGCCGACACGGTCACGATCACCGGCAGCTCGACCACGGGCGACTGCGCGCCGAGCAATGACGTCCAGGGGACGATCACGCAGGTCTCGGGCAGCGCAATCACGATCGACATGGATCCCGGCTCGATGACCTTCCAGGTCAGCGACCCGAGCATCACCGACGGCTTCGCGGTCGGCGACTATGTGGACGTCACCTACACCCAGCCGGGTGACGGATCAAACGACGCGATGGATGTCGAGTACGTCGAGGAGCAGGACACGGGCACCGTGACGGCGGTCAGCGCGACGGCGTTGACGATGACCGACGCGGGCACAGGGAAGCCCGACGCGTTCACGGCCGATTCGAGCGATGGGCTGCAGATCAACACGGACGCGTTTACCGGCGTGAGCGTCGGCGATGAAATCGACGTCTGCTTCCACATCACGGCTCAGGGGAACATCGCTGACGACATCACGGATCCGGCGAACTCGTGGAGCGGTGACGGCGACGGTGGCCACCACCACGGCGGGTCGGGCGGATCGACCGGCTCGACTGGCACCACCGGAACGACCGGCGCGACCGGCTCGACCGGCTCCACGGGCGGCAGCGGCGACACGGGCTCCACCGGCGCGACCGGCTAGCCGGCGGCGGCGCGAACTACCCTCACGATCACCGGCTAACAGCGAGGACGGGCGCCGCGGCCGCGGCGCCCGTCCTTTCGCGTAGTGGAGACGGCGGGTCCGATCGGGGCGAAGGACGCCCTTGTGAGGCAATGATCACGGGGCATTTTGCCCGCCGTCCTCGATCGCATGCGTCAGGTCTGCGCACCCATCGGCCGCAAACGCCATGCGAACGAGGTCCCTGCTGCGCTCTTCCTCGGGGTGTCCGTATAGCTGCTGGACTAAGCGTCCACCGTCCTGGTGCCCGAGCTGGTGAGTCGAGCCGCGGCGGGACGGAGCGCAGCGCATCGAGCGCCCTCGGCGGGATTGCGACTGTGCGCTCCTTGCCATTCTTTGGAGCCTTCTCCTAGCCCGTACCGTCGATGTTGAAACGTATGAGCATCTCCGCTTTGGCGAAATCCACATCGGCCCTACGGAGTGCACACAGCTCCACTGGGCGCATGCCTGTGAAGGACAGGGTGAGCACGATCGCCGCCGCCTCCCGTCCGTAGTCCTCGCGTCGCGGGCGACAAGCGCGCGCCCCGGGAGGTGCGGTAAGGTGGAAGTGTCCGTTCAGCGGCTATCTATTAGCGATTGCTCCAGCGCTCGCCGCCACTGAACGAAAGCATGATTCTGTGTGGTCTCCTATCAGGCGACGAACCGTGCTCGTCAGGACCCATCGGGATGACGTCGAGCGTCGGCGCGTTCTAATCGCGTTCCTCGCCCCGATGCCGACAGCGATCTAGCCGGGATCATGTGCGGGATTGCGGGTGGCATCGTGCGCGCTGGGGAGAGGCCCTCTGAAGAGCGTCTGGCCGCCATGCGGGACGCGCTGCTTCATCGCGGTCCTGATGATTCGGGTGTGGTGGTCGTCGACAATGTCGGGCTCGTGCACACCCGGTTGTCGATCGTCGACGTCAGCGCCCATGCACATCAGCCCATGTGGCATCCCGACGGTCGCCTGGTATTAACGTTCAACGGAGAGATCTTCAACCACCAGCAGATCCGCTCCGACCTCGGCGATCAGAAGTTTGTCTCGAGCGGCGATACCGAGACGCTTGTCTACGCCCTCGAGCGGTGGGGACCTCGAGTGCTTGACCGCCTCAACGGCCAGTTCGCGTTCGCGGCACTTGACCTGACTGGTGGACGCCTCCTCCTGGCACGTGACCGCTTCGGCATCAAGCCTCTGTATCTGGCCAGTACGGATGAAGGGATCTGGTTCGCGAGCGAACCCGCCGCCCTCATCGCGGCCGGCGTTGTGCCGGTGCCAAAGAAGCTCGGCTGGGAAACCATCGTCAATTGGTCCTGCTACCGCGCCGAGGAAACCCTGATTGCTGGGATCACCAGGGTTCGGCCCGGCTCGTACCTCGAATTCCCGCTCGATACACCAGGTTCGTCCAGGCAACAGTGGTATGCCTTGGCGCGCCGGATCGATCCCGTGGTCCAGCAGCGGCTGGCAGTGCGCCACCGTCGCAGCGTGGTTGACGAGATGGCCAGCACCCTCCGGAGTGCCGTGCACGACGCACTATTGGGTGACGTCCCGATGGGCACCCTGTGTTCGGGAGGGGTGGACTCGAGCCTTATCACCGCACTGGCCGTCGAGCTCAAGCCGGACCTGGTCGCCTTCAGCGCCCGCCACAAGAGCCCAGGCTTGCTCGACGAAGGCGCGGCAGCGAATCGAGTGGCCGACAGCTTGAAGATCGAGCTCGACATGCTCGAAGTGACGGAGCAGCACTGGCGCAGTGGCTTCGTCAATTCGACTCTCCATTTCGGGGCACCGATCGCCACAGCCAGCTCGGTCACGATCTCCCAGATGGCCGAGCGGGCGCGCGCTCGCGGGATCAAGGTGCTTCTGACCGGCGAGGGCGCCGATGAGCTTTTTGGCGGATACTGGAATCCCTTCGGGCCGCCCCTGAAGGACTTTCTTCCGGTCGGATACCGGATTTGCCGCCGACTGGAACCCCGACTATTTGGATCTCTCATCCCACCCAGGGAGGCGTTGATGGACCGCGCAGGGCAGATACTGCGATCCCGGTTCAGATCAGTCACCTTGCCAGGCGACGGGCCCTCTGGCATGCGCCAGGAGGACGAGGACGTTCTGAAAGAAATGGAGCTCGCCTACTCAGGTCACGACGGTTCGAGGCGTGACGTCGAGTTCGCGCTGCTGCGAGACTTCGACTTCTCCCTCGCCCACCTCTTGAACCGTATGGACACCAACGTTATGCAAGCGTCGGTGGAAGCGCGGGTTCCGTTCCTGGATCCTCGGGTGGTGGACCTCGTTCTCAATCTTCCGCTAGAGCTGAGGGTCGGCCCGTGGAACAAGGGAATCCTCCGTGACGTGGCGAGGCGGGTGTTGCCGCTCAGGCTGGCGTACCGCCCTAAGGTGTACGGCATGGATTACGACGCAGGCGTTTGGATCGAGCAGGCCGCCGATCCGGCATTTCTGAGCGATGGCATGATGCGGGATTCCTTCGAGATACCGCGTGAGCAGTTCTCCCAGCTTCTCACCTTGGCCCGTGGTGCGCTACGGGTTCGGCTTTGGTCGACGGAGGTTTGGTGCCGTTCCGTCTTCGCCGGGGAGTCGGCTGCGATGATCGAAAAGGAACTGTGGGTCAACGGCCCGTGAGTTGGCCGGTGGACTCTCCTCGATAGTCGTAAGAGACTTCAGTTCCGGCTGCCTGGAGGCAGCCGGCTTCAACGTGTTCCGATAAGGAAGACCGGAGCTCAACTGAATCCTGAACGCGAAAGACGGCCCATCAGGGGCCGTCGAACTGTCGAACCACAGGAATCAGGCAGCAAACCCACCCTCGGGATAGTCTGAAAACCCATTTCGTCGACGTGGATTTTCATGAACAACCCGGAGTGGAGACGGCGGGAATCGAACCCGCGAAGGTTCCGCCCGAACGGCGCGCCACAGCCACCGCGACCTCTTTACTCGGTCGGTCTTTGTCAGCGGCGCCAACCGCCCCGCCGGTCCGAGCTTCGCTCTACGGTGCAACTGCATCCGGGTCCTCCTAGGAAGTGAGTCCTCGCAGACCCACAGCCTCGGATGAGGCCCGGATGCCTCCTCAACCGTTCACAACGTGTGTAGGCACGTCAGCTAGTTAGCCGCGACCGTCCAGGTGTTCGAGCCTCGCAGCAGCCGTTCGAGGTCGGCGCCGCCGAAGCTCGCTCGCGCCTGCGCGAGCTGAGTCTGGAGCTCGCCGACCTCGCTGCTCCCCGCATGCTGGCGGAAGATGCCAATCGGCGTCGCACCACCGTCAACCGTATCGAGCCGGCTTAGCGCAAAGGCGAGGCTCGGGTCGGCCCGATGCGCGTCGTGGACGAGCAGCGCCTCCTCCCCCACGCTCGCGACGTCGGCGACCTCGAGGTCGCCGTTGGCGGCGCGCACGACGCCCCGCTCGAGCTCCGCTCCGAAGCGGATCGGCTCGCCGTGCTCGAGGCAGATCAGCGCCCCGTCGCGCGTCGTCTTGTCGGTCAGCGCGTCGAACGCGCCGTCGTTGAAGACCGGGCAGTTCTGGTAGATCTCGATCAGCGCTGCGCCGGGATGGGCGGCCGCGGCACGCAGCATCGCCGGGAGGTGGCGCTTGTCGGTATCGACCGTGCGGGCGACGAAGGTCGCGCCGGCGCCGAGCGCGAGCGAGACGGGATTGAACGCTCCGAAGAGCTTGCCGTAGGGCGTCGACTTCGTCACCTTGCCGTGCTCGCTCGTCGGCGAAGCCTGGCCCTTGGTGAGGCCGTAGATACGGTTGTTGAAGAGCAGGATCTTGATCGGCACGTCGCGGCGTAGCGCGTGGATCAGGTGGTTTCCGCCGATCGACAGCGCATCGCCGTCGCCGCTTACAACCCAGACCGAGAGGTCGCCTCGCGCCGACGCAAGGCCGGTCGCGATTGCCGGCGCGCGGCCGTGGATGCCGTGCATGCCGTAGGTGCTCATGTAGTAGGAGAAGCGGCCGGCACAGCCGATCCCCGAGACAAAGACGATCCGCTCAGGCGGGATCCCGAGCTCGGGCAGGAAACCCTGAACGGCCGCGAGGATCGCGTAGTCGCCGCAGCCCGGGCACCAGCGCGTCTCCACATCCGACTGGAAGTCGGCCTTCGTCAGGGCCCGCCCCGCCCGCGAGGGTGCTGTCTTCGCCGGCGTCATAGGCGGTCGAGGATCTCCCGCTCGATCTCGGCGGCGAACAGCGGCCGCCCCTGAGTGACGGCGTAGCTCTCGAGCGGCCGCACCAGCTCGCTGCGCAGCAGCTTCACCAGCTGGCCATCGTTCATCTCGGCGACGAGCACACGCGGGTAGGCAGCAATGACCGCCACCGTGTTGGCCGGCATCGGGTTGAGGTGCTCGAACTGCGCGTGCGCGACCGCACCGCCGCCCTCACGGACGCGCCGCACCGCGGTTCGAATCGTCCCGAAGCTCGAGCCCCAGCCAAGGATGAGCAGCTCGGCGCCAGGATCCTCGTCGACGAGTAGCGGCGCGACGTCGATGCCCGCGACCTTCGCCTTGCGCTGGTCGGTCATCAGCTGGTGGTTCGCCGATTCGTAGGAGATCGCGCCGCTCGGCTGTGACTTCTCGATCCCGCCGATCCGGTGCTCGAGACCCGGCGTTCCGGGGATCGCCCACGGCCGCGCGTGCTCGCCGTTGCGTGCGTAGGGCTCGAACTTGCCGGCGCCGTTCGCGACGGCGAATGCCGGATCGATCGCGGGCAGCGAGGCGACGTCGGGGACCAGCCATGGCTCCGAGGAGTTGGCCAAGTAGAGATCGCTGAGCAGGATCACCGGTGTGCGATAGCGGATCGCGATCCGCGCCGCCTCGATCGCCGCATCGAAGCAGTGAGCGGGCGTCGTGGCCGCGACGATCGGGAGCGGGGACTCCCCGTGGCGGCCGTAGAGCGCCATCAGCAGGTCGGACTGCTCGGTCTTCGTCGGCATGCCGGTCGAGGGCCCGGCACGTTGAACGTCGATGACGACCAGCGGTAGCTCGAGCATCACTGCCAGGCCGATCGTCTCGGCCTTGAGGTCCATCCCGGGCCCGCTCGTGGCAGTCACGCCGAGGGCGCCGCCGAACGATGCGCCGAGCGCCATTCCGGCTGCCGCGATCTCGTCCTCGCCCTGCAGTGTGCGTACTCCCGCCTCGCGGTGGCGCGCAAGCTCGTGCAGCAGCTCGGATGCCGGCGTGATCGGGTAGGAGGCGAATACGAGCTGCACTCCCGCGCGCAGACTTGCTGCGATCAGCCCGAGCGCCGTCGCCGTCGTCCCGTTCACGGTCCTGTATGTGCCGGGGGCAACATCGGTCGTGCCGGCAACCTTGTAACGCACCTCGATCAGCTCGGTCGTCTCGCCGAAGGCCCAGCCGGCCCGCAGCGCGGCGAGGTTCGCTTCGAGCGCCGCCTGGCGGGCCGCGAAGCGGTGCTCGAGCCACTTCTCCGTTACGGCCATCGGCCGACCGTACAACCAGCACAGGAGCCCGAGAGCGAACAGGTTCTTTGCCCGCAGCGCGTCGCGTGTCGAAACGTCGGCCATGCCCTCGACCGCGCGCTGCGTCAGCGTGTTCATCGGCACGCGCCGAACGACGTAGCGCTCGAGCGAGCCGTCCTCGAGCGGATTGCCCACATAGCCGGCCTTCTGCAGGTTGCGGGTCGTGAACGCGTCCTCGTTGGCGATGATCGTCACTCCGTCCTCGAGCGAGTCGATGTTCGCCTTGAGCGCCGCAGGGTTCATCGCGACTAGTACGTTCGGAGTGTCGCCGGGCGTGAGGATCTCGCTCGATGCGAACTGGATCTGGAAGCTCGATACGCCGGCGAGCGTGCCGGCCGGGGCGCGGATCTCCGCCGGGAAGTTGGGCAGCGTAGCGAGGTCGTTCCCGAGCAACGCTGTGGCGTCGGTGAAGCGCCCTCCGGCGAGCTGCATGCCGTCGCCGGAGTCGCCGGCGAACCGAACGACCACGCGTTCGAGCGCTTCGACCGGCTTCGCCAGACTGCTCACGTCCGCCTTCCCGACAAATCGTTACGGCCGACCAGCGCGCCCTCCTCTGTTCGGACAGCGTAACGCGCGCCGCGGACCGCGGCCGCACTGGCGAGCGCGATCCTATTGCGGCGGCCAGATCGCCTGGCGGCGACGCTCTCAGAACGGGATCGGCTCCTCCTCGAGCTCGCCCACCACCTCGCTCTCCGACTCGCTGCGGAGCAGCGGCGAGTGCCGCTCGGCGCGATAGGCAGCAGCAGCGTGTCCTCACTGCTTTACAACGGCGTTCGGGCGGCTCCCTCCGAGGACCATCCTCCCTCACATAGTGGAGACGGCGGGAATCGAACCCGCGTCCGCGATCGCGTGAAAGTGGCGTCTACGAGCGTAGCCGGCGCTCTGATCTCGTCCCCCACTCGCCTCGCCGGCCGGGTTGCGGGGGACCAGCCCGCTTGGGTGTTCCCGGATTGGCGCGGGCTGACCGCACCGGGTGAGCCTGCTATCTGATCCCGGTGATCCCCGCCGCAGGCTGCGGGGGCCGAGACCTCATGGCCCTAGTGTTTGCTAGGCCGCGAGGGCGTACTCGTGAGAGTCCGCACGTATGGTTTTCCCGGGTGTTTAGCGAGGCCTCCCGGGACCTCGACTCGCAACCACCCCCACGAGCCGACCGCGTCGAAGCCTGTCGTCCCCTGGCGGTGTGTAGGAGCATCGTAGCGCCCGTAACCGCAGGCGCGAAAAGCCCCGCAGACAAAAGTAGACGCGGACCGAGCCGTTCGAGGAACCCTCCACCGGGCGCCCCGAGGGACTCCCAGCTTCTTGGTGGCGCGGCCTCACACCTCAGTGGCCTCGCTCTTGCGGCTCAAATCCGCGTCTGGGACCAACATACATTTCGCGCCGCGGGCGATGCAAGGGCCGCGTCCGAAGAACCCGCATCTTCCGTGAAAATCATGTTTAGCGGGGCGGAAGCGCCGGGTGGGAGACTGTGGCGATGGAAGGACACGATTCTCTGGTTCCCCCGGGCGATGCGTTCGGCAAGCCGCGGCGATCGTGGTTGGGGCGGCGCATCGGCGCGGCCGGCGCGGCGATCGTGGCGCTGCTGGCGAAGCTGAAGGCCGTGCTGCTGCTGCTGGGGAACATCAAGCTGCTCACGACGGCCGGGACCGCGCTCGTTTCGGTCGGCGCATACAGCTTGATCTGGGGCTGGGAGTTCGCGCTCGGCTTCGTGCTGCTGCTGTTCGTCCACGAGATGGGCCACGTCGTGGCGCTCAGACGCGAGGGGATCAAGGCCAGCGCGCCGCTCTTCATTCCGTTCCTCGGGGCGATGATCGGGGCGCGCTCACTGGGGGACAACGCGCTTGCCGAGGCGCGCGTCGGGCTCGCCGGGCCGCTGCTCGGCACGCTCGCGGCGGCCGTCGTAGCGGCGATCGGGCTCGCCACCGGGAGCGGTGCTCCTCGAGGCGCTCGGCTACATCGGCTTCCTGCTCAACCTCTTCAACCTGTTGCCGGTCGTGCCGCTCGACGGCGGGCGCGCGATGGCGGCGATGGCGCCCTGGATGTGGTTCCTCGGCTTCGGCGCGATCGTCCTGCTCGACTTCCTCACGCCGAACCCGATCCTCCTGATCATCACGCTGTTCGCGGGCTTTGAGCTCTACCGCCGCTGGGAGCAGCGGCGCAACCCGACCGCGCAGCAGCTCGCCTACTACCGCGTCGCGCCGCGCGCGCGCCTCGCGGTCGCGGCGGTCTACATCGGGCTGATCGTCGCTGCTCGCCCTCGGAATGCACGCGACCTACGTGCACCGGGCGATCCCCTAGCAGCGCCGGCGTCGCGCAGGCCGCGCTCGATCTCGCGCTGGGCGTCGCGGCGGCGCAGCGTTTCGCGCTTGTCGTGGATGTCCTTGCCGCGGGCGAGCGCGATCTCGACCTTGGCGCGCGGGCCCTTGAAGTAGACGCGCGTCGGGACGAGCGTCAGGCCGCGCTCGTTCACGCGCGCGGCGAGGCGTTCGATCTCGCGGCGGTGAAGCAGGAGCTTGCGCTCGCGGTCGGGATCGTGGTTCTCGCGGCTCGCGGGCGCGTACGGCGGGATGTGCACGCCGCGCAGCCACAGCTCGCCGTCTGCGGATCGTCGCGAAGGAGTCCTTCAACTGGGCGCCGCCGGTGCGCAGCGACTTCACCTCGGTGCCTTCGAGCACGATGCCGCACTCGAGCCGCTCGAGCAGGTTGTACCGGTAGGAGGCGTAACGGTTGACGCGACATCGCCGCTGCCGAGCTTGCGCTTCGCTTTCGCCATCGCCTCGAAACTAGCCGAGATCGAGATCGACGCGTCCGCGCGGTCGCATCGATCGAGTGCACCACGACGCGGATCGGATCGCCGAGGCGCACGGTGCCGCCGCTGCGCGTGCCGTGCAGCACCGTGCCCTCCTCGTTGAGCTCCCACCAGTCGCCGCGCATCGCCGCACCGGAAGCATGCCTTCGTAGCCCTCACCAAAGGAGACGAAGGCACCGGCGCTGATCAGGCCCGTGACCTCGCCCTCCCAGCTACGTTCGCGGCTCTCGCCCGCGAGCGCGAAGCAGCGTGCGATGTCATCGGCCGCGCGTTCGATGTCGGCGGCATCGCGCTCGCGCATCGATGCCCACTCGCCGAGCTCGCCAAGCGCGCCGCGATCCGGAACCGGCTCGCCGCCGCCAACGGCCGCGAGCAGCGACCGGTGGCAGACAAGGTCGGGGTAGCGACGGATCGGCGAGGTGAAGTGGCAATAGCGCGCCGAGCGAAGGCCGGCATGGCCGAGGTTGCGCGGCGAGTAGTAGGCCTGCTTGAGCGAGCGGAGGATCAGCGAGCCGAACGCGAGCCGCCCGCGGCCGCTGCGGCGCACATAGCTCTCAACGAGCTGCGAGATGTTGCCGACGAGCTCGCCGGCCTCGCTCGGCGAGAGATGCTCGGGCAGCGGCGGCGTCGGGATCTCAAGCGAGGCCAACTGCGCGACGAGGCGCTCGACCCGCGCCGGGTCTGGCTGCTCGTGGACGCGGTAGAGCGCCGGGAGCGAGCGCTCCTCGAGGACCTTCGCGACCTGCTCGTTCGCGGCGATCATCAGGTGCTCGATCAGGCGGTGCGACTCGGTCTGCTCCCCCAGCCGCAGGCGTCGGACATGGCCCGAGCGGTCGAGCTCGAAGTCGGGCTCGGCGCTCGCGATCTCGAGCCCGCCGCGCCGCGCGCGTTCGCCGGCGAGTGCGCGCGCGACGTTCGCGCGCCAGCGCCAGCGGCTCGGCCCACGGGTCCTGCGGCGTCTCGCTGCCGGCGAAGATCCGGTCGACGCGGTCGTAGTCCAGTCGCTCGTCCGAGCGAATCAGCGAGCGCGTGAACGCCGCGCGCGTCGACGCGCGCGCCGTCGAGATCCATCTCCGCGGTGACCGCAAGGCGTTCCTGCCCGGGCACGAGCGAGCACTTCTCGTTCGACAGCGCCGGCGGCAGCATCGGCTCCACGCCGCCCGGGACATACACGCTGGTGGCACGCCGGCGCGCCTCGCGGTCGACGAGCGAGCCCTGTCGCACGAAGGCTGCGACGTCCGCGATGTGAACCCACACGCGGGTGCCGCCGTCAGGCAGGGCCTGCGCGGAGATCGCATCGTCGTAGTCGCGCGCCCCCGTTGGGTCGATGGTGAAGGTGGGTAAGTGCCGCAGATCGGCGCGCTCGGCGGCCGCGCCGCTCGCCTCGCGCGCCTCGCGCTCGACCGCGGGATCGAAGCGCCGCCGCAGTCCGCGCTCGAGCATCAGCGCCTCGATCACGTCGCGCGCCACGTCCGGGCGCCCGATCCGCCGCTCGATCTGCGCCCGCCCTCCCCGCTTGGAGCCGCCGATGCGGACGAACACGAGGTCGCCCTCACGTGCGCGCGCACGCGTCGGGTCGACGGTCAGCTGGCCGCGCGAGCGAAGCGGACCGCCGGTACCGCGCGCACGTGGGAAGAGCTCGCGCGCAACGATGAACCGCCCGCGGCGTTCGAGCACGGCGGCAAAGCCGTCGGACGAGGCGATCAACTGGCTTTTGCGGCGACCAACGCCAGCGCGGTCTGCAGCGCGGGGTCGCGGTGGGCGGTGACCGGGGCGCTCACGACGACGTTCGGACGGATGCCGTAGCCGCGCCGGACGCCGCCGGCGCCGAGATTGACCCCGTTCGGCAGGAAGTACTCGCCGACCGTGATGTCGATCGCGCCGCCGTTGGCCAGCGGCAGGACCGCCTGGTAGACGCCCTTGCCGTAGGTGTGGGTGCCGACGACGATCGCGCGGTGGTCGTCCTGCAGCGCGCCGGTGACGATCTCGGCCGCGGAGGCGGTGCCGCCGTCGACGAGGACCGCCATCGGCTGGGTTGGCGCCAGCGGGTGCCCGCTTGCATAGAGCCGCTCGGTGGGCTGTGCGCGCCCGCGCGTCGTGACGATCAGGCCGTGGCGGATGAAGAGGCTCGCGACCGCCTGAGCTTCGCTGACGAGCCCACCCCCGTTATCGCGCAGGTCGAGCACGATCGCGCGCGCTCCCTCGTGCAGTAGCTGCGTGAGCCGCGCGGCGACAATCCCGTGGATTCCGCTCACGTCGAAGGTGGCGAGCCCAATCACGGCGACCTTGACCCCGTGGACGACGCGGAGCGAGCCCGACACGAGTTGCACTCCCGGGAGGGGCGCACGGATGAGTCGAACGTGGAAGTGGTGGTCGCCGCGCATGATCGCGAGCGTCACGGGCGTGCCCGTCCTGCCGCGGATGGCAGCCTCCGCGAACGCCGCGGATCGGCCGGCGAAGGACTTCCCGTCGGCGCCGGTGATCACCTCGCCCGCCGCGAGCCCGCCGCGCGCCGCCGGTGATCCCGGGAGAATGCGCTCGATGCGCAGTCCCCTCCGGCCCATCACCACGTCTACGCCGACGCCGGAGGCCGGCGCGGGCGCCTTGCCGAACTGACTGTACTCGGCGGGTGTCTGGTAGGTCGCGTAGGGGTCGCCGAGTGTCGCTACCGCGCCGCTGATGGCTGCGTTCTCGAGCCGCGCCGCACCGAGCCGTCGGTAGTACTGCGCCTGAACATCGGCGAGCGCCTGGTCGACGGTCGACCCGTGCGGATTCGCAACGAAGGCGTCACGCAGCGGCGCCGGGAGATCACCGGGATGGCCACCCCACCAGATTCCGAGGATGAGCAGCAGAACCGCTGCGACGGCCGCGATCGAGATCTGCTTGAGATTGGCTTGCATGGCTGCGGTGACGGCCTCGCTGTCAGGTCGACGAGTCGAGTGCGTGCTGCGCCGTCATCCTCGCCTGCGTCAAGCGCCCAGGCGGGTGTATAGCAGCCGTGCTGACGGAGCAGGCAGCCGCGTGGCCGGTGGGGGCTGACGCAGCTCCAGCCACACCGCGCGCGTGAAGGGCAGACGAGGACACCCCACCCAGCACGGACCTGAACATCACCCGAGCCCGAGGTGGGGTCCCGCAGTAGCTTACGGAGGATGCAGAGCATCACGACAACGGTCGCGCCCAACGGTCTCGCGGTACACCGCATCGCGATTCCCGGGACGCGGGCGCTGACGGCCCTGGTCGCCTTCGACGCGGGCGCGCGAGCGGAGCACCCACCGGAGAACGGTATCGCCCACTTTCTCGAGCACCTCGTGTTCAAGGGGGGCGAGCGCTACAGCGACTATCGCAGCGTGAACGAGACCGCCGAGCGCATGGGCGCGATGCTCAACGCCTACACGAGCCACGACCTGGTCGCGTTCCACATCACTTCGCGCGCCGAGACGGCCGCGCTCGCGATCGACCTGCTGACCGACATCGCCGGGCGGCCGCAGCTCGACGCCGCGGAGCTCGAGCGCGAGCGCGGCGTCGTCATTCAGGAGATCGCGCGGGCAAACGATCAGCCGGCGACGGTAGCCGAGCACCTGATCGACCGGGCCGCGTTCGGCGAGCATCCTCTCGGCCGACCCGTGCTCGGGCCGCAGGAGCACCTGCGGAGCTTCAGTCGCGAGCAGATCCTCGCCTTCCGCGCGCGTCGCTGGACGCCGAGCCGGGGCGCCGCATTCCTCGTCGGCAACACCGACCATCTTCCGGATGCGCCGACGGTCGATGAGTACTTCGCTCGCTTCCCGGCCGAGGAGGCCGCCGACGGCGTCGTGCCGGCGCCCGAGTTCGCGCCGCGTACGCTCGTCGAGGAGCGCGACACGAACCAGTCGCACCTTCGCTTGGTCTACCGATCGCCGATCGACGCGCGCGACCCCCGAGCGCGCGCCGCCCTCAGCATCTACTCGACGCTGCTCGGCGGCTCGATGGGCTCACGGCTGTTCGACGAGCTGCGCGAGCAGCGTGGCCTTTGCTACTCGGTTTGGTCGGTCGATCACAGCTTCGCCGACGCGTCGATGCTGGGACTCGGTGCGGGCCTCGATTCGGCGAAGTGCATCGAGGCCTACACCCTGATGCGCGAGATCGTCGACACGCTGCGAAGCGACGGGCCGACCGAGGAGGAGGTCGAGCGCGCGCGTGCCTACGCGACCGGGCGGCGTGCGATCGCCTTCGAGAACTCCGGCATGGTCGCGCGCTATGCGGCGGCCCAGTCGATTGTCTACGACGACGAGCTCGACCCCGACCTCGCGATAGCGCGGGTCGACGCCGTCAGCTACGAGGAGGTCGTCGAGGTGGCGCGCGGGATCAGCGATCAGCTTGCGGTGGCATGCGTCGGCCCACACGCCGCGAGCGAGTTCAACTGATCGCGACCATCCGCTCGATTGCGCGCCGCGCGCCGGCCGCGGTCTCGGGCGGCACACGCACCTCGTAGACGCCGTCGCGCACCCCATCGCGGAGCTTCGGCAACGTGATCATCTTCATGAAGCGGCAGCTGGCCTCGGCATTCGCCGCGATGAACTGCACCTCCGGCGCCGCCGCCTGCAGCGGGTGGAGCATGCCCGTCTCGGTTGCAACGATGGCGCTCGTGCCGGGCTTCGCTTCGCGCGCGTAGCGCAGCATCCCGCCGGTCGAGAGGATCCGTACCCCGTCCGCGTCGATGTCGCCGGCGGCGACGTATTCCATCACGCTGCTGACGCAGCCGCATTCAGGGTGGATCAAGAGCTCCGCCTCGGGATGCGCGGCGCGCGTCGCCTGGATGTCCGACGGGCGGATGCCGGCGTGCACGTGACACTCGCCGTCCCAGAGGTGCAGCGGATGGTCGAGGATGCGAGCGACGTAGGTGCCGAGGAAGAGGTCGGGACCAAAGAGGATCTCGGTGTCCTGGCCATGGCGCTCGAGGACGTGGCGAACGACCGCGACGGCATTCGCGGAGGTGCAGCAGTAGTCGGTCAGCGCCTTGACCTCGGCAGAGGTGTTGACGTACATGACGACGATCGCGCTCGGGTGCTCGGCCTTCCACGCGGCGAGCTGCGAAGCCGTGATCGACTCGGCAAGCGAGCAGCCGGCATCGAGGTCAGGGATCAGCACCGTCTTGTCGGGCGCGAGGATCGCGGCCGTCTCGGCCATGAAGTGAACGCCGCAGAAAGCGATCGTGCTCGCATCGGCGTCGGCGGCACGGCGCGAGAGCTCGAGCGAATCGGCGACGACGTCGGCGACGTCCTGCACCTCGGGCAACTGGTAGTTGTGGGCGAGGATCAGCGCGTCCCGGGCCCGGGCGAGCTCCCTGATCTCGGCCTGGAGCTCGGCGATCTCGGCTGCGCCAAGTGGTGTTGGCTCGGTTACGGCCATTGGGAGGGCGTTCATCGGCTCACCCGCTGAGTGGCTCGAGGATCATCGAGAGGTCGAGTGCGGGCGCCGAATGCGTCAGCGCCCCCATCGATACGAAGTCTACGCCGCTCGCGGCGATCTCCCGGAGATTGGCGAGGCTCACACCGCCGCTCGCCTCGAGCTCCGCGCGCCCCGCAACATGCTTGACGGCGGCGCGCAGCTGGGCGGGACTCATGTTGTCAAGCAGTAGGCGCGGCGCTCCCGCCGCCAGCGCGATGTCAACCTCCGCCTCACCACATACCTCAACCTCGAGTAGACGGTTAGGTGCATAATCCCGAGCCGCCGCGACGGCCGCGCCGATTCCCCCCGCGATCGCGATGTGATTCTCCTTGAGGAGGATCGCGTCATGAAGGCCGATGCGGTGGTTCACGCCCCCGCCGGCCAGCACCGCGGCCTTCTCGAGCGCGCGCAACCCCGGCGTCGTCTTCCGTGTGTCCAGCAGCCTCGTGCTTGTGCCGGAGAGCTCGCGAACGCAGCGTGCCGTCAGCGTCGCGATTCCAGACAGATGCGCAAGGAAGTTCAGCGCCGTGCGCTCACCCGCAAGAAGCGCCCGCGCGCTCCCGCTCACGCGCAGCACAGCCTCGCCGGGCTCGCGCCAGGCACCTTCCACGGCAAGAGCCTCGACCTCGGCGTCGGGATCGAGCAGCGTAAACGCCAGGGCCGCCGCATCGAGCCCGTAGATGACGCCCGCCTCCTTCTGCGTTATGACCCCGAGAGCGCGAGCATCGGGGGGCACCGTAGCCTCGCTGGTTACATCCCCCGGCCCGACGTCCTCGGCGAGCGCGCGTTGCACGAGCTCAGTGAGCTCCCGACGAGGCACAGTGGCGTTAGCCACGGTTGCCGAGGAGGTAGGCCCTGACGAAGCCGTCGAGGTCGCCGTCGAGCGCGCGCTGCACGTCGCCCATCTCGTGTCCTGTTCGGTGATCCTTCGCGAGCGTGTACGGGTGCAGCACGTAGGAGCGGATCTGCGAGCCGAAGTTCACGTCCTGCGCCTCGCCCTTCTCGCGCGCGATCTCCTCTTGACGGCGGCGCTCCTCGCGCTCGGCGAGCTTCGAGCGCAGCATGGCCATTGCGGTCTGCTTGTTCTGCGTCTGCGAGCGCTCGTTCTGGCACTGCACGACGATCCCGCTCGGGCGGTGGGTGATGCGCACGGCCGAGCTCGTCTTGTTCACGTGCTGGCCGCCGGCGCCGCTCGCGCGGTAGGTGTCGATCTGCAGGTCGTCGTCGTCGATCTCGACATCGCCATCGTCCTCGACGACCGGCGCGACCTCGAGGCCGGCGAAGCTGGTGTGCCGGCGATGGGCCTGGTCGAACGGCGATAGGCGAACGAGCCGGTGAACGCCCTTCTCGGCGCTGTACAGCCCGTACGCGTTGTCGCCCGAGACGCGGAAGGTCGCCGACTTGATGCCGGCTTCCTCGCCCGGTGTGATATCGAGCAGTTCGGTCTGGAAGCCGCGCCGCTCGGCCCAGCGCATCTCCATGCGCAGGACCATCTCAGCCCAATCCTGGGAGTCCGTACCGCCCGCACCGGCATTGACCGTGACGAGCGCGTCCCCCGTGTCGTAGCGCCCGGAGAACAGCCGCTCCTCCTCGAGAGCCGCGAGCCGGGACTCGACCGCAGCAAAGGCGCCGTCGAGCTCACTCGCGAGCTCCGCATCATCGGCCGACAGCTCGACGAGCGTGTCGAGGTCGGCAACCTCGGATTCGACGCTGCGATAGAGCTCGAGGCGTCGCGAGAGTCGCGCATGCTCAGCGCCGATCTTCGCCGCCGCCTGGCTGTCGTCCCAGAAGCCTGCCTCCCCCATCTGCGTCTCGAGCGCCGCGACGCGCTCGCTCAGTGAAGCGGGGTCAAAGATAGTCCGCGAGCAGCTTCAGCTGGTCGCGGATCGCGGCAAGGCGTGCCGGCGTCGGCTCTCCTGTCGGTGCACTGACCACTTAGGCCCCGTGGCAGCGCTTGAACTTCTTGCCCGACCCGCACCAGCAGGGATCGTTGCGCCCGAGCTGTTGCTCCTCGCTCAAGTGGCGCTGCTCCACGGGCTCGAAGGCCTGCTGCGCTTCCAAGGCCTCGGACTCGGGCTCGGCGAGCGCGGCACCCGCCGCCGCTGCGCCGATCGCGCGCGCACCCATCGCGGCGCCCGCCGAGTAGGTGACGTTCGCTGCGCGGGTCGAGCTACCGCCGGCCTGGTAGACGGGCTGGGGCTCATGCATTCCGTTCGGTACCTGGACCTGGACCTCGACGTGGAAGATCATGCGCGCGAAGTCGGACCAGACGGTGTTCATCAGGTCGGTGAACAGCGTGTATGCCTCGTTCTTGTAGGCGACGAGCGGGTCTATCTGGGCGAAGCCGCGCAGGTGAATGCCCTCGCGCAGGTAGTCCATGTCGTAGAGGTGCTCACGCCAACGTTCGTCGATGATCGTGAGCAGGAGGTAGCGCTCCAGCGCGCGCATCAGCTCCTCGCCGAGCTCGGCCTCGCGGGCTTCGTACTGCGCCATCGCGTCGTCGATGACGAGCTCGCTCAGCTCGTTCGTATCGGCGTGCTCGCGGTCGAGCTCGTCGGGGGCGATGGTGACGGGATAGATCTGCAACAGGGCCGCGAAGAGATTGTCGAGATCCCAGTCCTCGGCGTACTCGTCGGCGGTGTACTCCTCGATCGTCCGTTCGAGGACGCCGGCGATCTCCTCTCGCGCCGCCTGCGCCATGTCGCCGCCCTCAAGCACCTGATCGCGCAGGGCATAGATCACGCGACGCTGTTCGTTCATCACGTCGTCGTACTCGAGGGTGTGCTTGCGCATCAGGTAGTTCTGCTCTTCGACCTTGGCCTGCGCGCGCTCGATCTGCTTGGAGAGCAGCCCGGCCTCGATCGGCTCCTCGTTGCCCTCCACGTCGACGGTGCCGAGACGATCGAGGATCCTGTAGATGCGGTCACCGGCAAACAGCCGGATCAAGTCGTCCTCGGCGGAGAGGAAGAAGCGCGTCTCGCCCGGGTCACCCTGGCGTCCGGAGCGGCCACGCAGCTGGTTGTCGATTCGCCGCGACTCGTGGCGCTCGGTGCCGATGATGCACAAGCCACCGGCGTCGAGCACGATCTCGCGGTCGCCCTCGATCTCGGCCACCGCCTGCGGGAGGCGCTCGTGAAAGGCCTCGTCGTAGCCCTCGTCACCCAGGCGCAGCCCGAGCTTCGCGAGCTGCGCGCGAGCGAGGTGCTCCGGGCTGCCACCGAGCTTGATATCGACGCCGCGGCCGGCCATGTTGGTCGCGATCGTCACCGCCCCTGGGCGTCCCGCCTCGGCGATCGTTTCACCCTCGTGCTCCGCATGCTCGGGCTTCGCGTTCAGCACGGAGTGCGCGATGCCGCGCTTGCGCAGGCGCTCCGACAAGAGCTCGGAGACCTCGACCGAGATCGTGCCGACGAGAACCGGCTGGTTGTTGCGGTTGCGCTCGGCGATCTCGCGCTCGACCGCCGACCATTTGCCGGCCCTGGTCTTGTAGACCTGGTCGTTGCGGTCCGCGCGGATCATCGGCACGTTCGTCGGGATCTGGACCACCGGCAGCTCGTAGATCTTCATGAACTCGGTTGCCTCCGTGAGCGCCGTGCCGGTCATGCCCGCGAGCTTGCCGTAGAGGCGAAAGTAGTTCTGCAGCGTGATCGTCGCGAGCGTCTGGTTCTCCTCGCCGATCGCGACGCCCTCCTTCGCCTCGATCGCCTGGTGCAGACCCTCGCTCCAGCGCCGGCCCTCGAGGATCCGCCCGGTGAACTCGTCGACGATCTTGACTTCGCCGTCGATCACCGCGTAGTCGACGTCGCGCTTGAACAGTGCCTGCGCGCGCAGCGCCTGAATCAGGTGATTGACGAGATGCCCGTTCTCGGCCCGGTAGAGGTGATCGATGCCGAGGAAGCGCTCGGCCTTCGCGACGCCGAGCTCCGTCACGGCGGCGGTCTTGTGCTTCTCGTCGATCTCGTAATCGAAGTCGGCCACGAACTCTTTGCGTGTGCGCGGATCAAGGCCCTCGGGGGTCTTGCCGAGGATCATCTGCGGCGCGAGCCGCGCGAACTTGACATAGAGCTCGGCGGCCTGTGTCGGGGCCCCGGAGATGATCAGCGGCGTGCGCGCCTCGTCGATCAGGATGTTGTCGACCTCGTCGACGATCGCATAGACGTTGCTCGTCACGTTGCGCCCCTCGATGTCGATCCGCCCGCCGTGCTGGACCTTGTCCTCGAGGCGCTGCGCCATGTTGTCGCGCAGGTAGTCGAATCCGAACTCGGAGTTCGTGCCGTAGGTGACGTCGCAGCCGTAGGCCGCGCTCTTGGCCTCGGTGTCCTGGCCTGACTGGATCACGCCGACCGACACGCCGAGCGCCTCGTAGATTGGCGCCATCCACTCGGCGTCGCGGCGAGCGAGATAGTCGTTGACGGTCACGACGTGCACACCGTCGCCGCGCAGCGCGTTGAGGACGACGGCGAGCGTCGCGGTGAGCGTCTTGCCTTCGCCGGTGCGCATCTCGGCGATCGACCCGCCATGGAGCACCATACCGCCGATCAGCTGCACGTCGAAATGGCGCATATCGAGCCTGCGCTTGCCGACCTCGCGCACGATCGCGAAAGTCTCCGGAAGCAAATCGTCAAGGCTCTCGCCGTCGCGGGCGCGAGCGCGCAGCCCATCGATCCGCTCGCGAAGCTCCGCGTCGGTGTCGAGCTCGAGCTCGGGCTCGTAAGCGCCGATCAGCGCAACGCGCTGCTCGTGGCGCTTGAACATCTTGCCCTCGCCGATGTTCAGTGCGCGGTCGAGAAGACCCATGTGGAATCAGCGTAGCGGCTGCCGCTGCGCGACCGGCCCTGCGCTCAACTGATCTTAAGCGTTCGCGGCGGCCTGGCACCGCGCCTGCGGGCGCAGCCGGGCCGCCGCTAGCGGAAGGAGTGCAGGTAGCGCGTCTGCTCCTCGCTCAGCGTGTCGATTTGGACACCGAGCGAGGCGAGTTTAAGCCGCGCGACCTCCTCATCGAGTGGAGTGCGGTGCCGCGTGGACGCCGGCCGCGAGCGTGCCCGCGGAGCGCACGAGGTACGCGACGGCTAGCGCCTGCGCCGAAAACGACATGTCCATCACGGCCGCCGGATGACCGGCGGCAGCCGCAAGGTTGACGACGCGCCCCTTGGCCACCAGGTGCAGTCGCCGTCCGTCGGCGAGCTCGTACTCGTCGACCAGGGGCAGCACGGCGCGCGGCGGGGCGACAGCGAGCGCGAGCAGGTCGTCGAGGCTGATCTCGACGTCGAAGTGGCCGGCGTTCGCGAGCACCGCGCCGTCGCCCATCCGCTCGAAATGCTCGCGCCGCAGGACGTTTGGGGCGCCCGTGACGGCGATGAAGACCTCACCGCGCGCGGCCGCCGCGAGCGAATCCAGCACTGCATACCCCTCCATCCGCGCCTCCAGGGCCCGCACCGGATCGACTTCGCAGACGGTCACCACGGCGCCCGCTCCCTTCGCCCGCGCCGCGATGCCGCGACCGGCCGCGCCGTAACCGATCACGACAACCGAGCGCCCGGCGAACAGCAGGTTGGTGGCACGAAGGATGCCGTCGAGCGCGGACTGGCCGGTGCCGTAGCGATCGTTGAACAGGCGCTCGGTGAGCATCTCGTTCGCCGCGAGCACGGGGCAGCAGCAGCTCCCCCTCGGACGCCATCGCGCGCAGGCGCACGAGCCCCGTCGTCGTCTCCTCGGTCGCGCCGATCAGCGCCTGTGCCGCGCCTGCGGCGTGGGCTGTGACGATCAGCTCGGCCCCGTCATCGACGAGCACGCCCGGCGCGCCGGCGACGAGGGTCTCGAGGTTGCGCGCGTATGCCGCACGATCCTCGCCGCGCTCGGCGTGGACCTCCACCCCGAGGCTCGCGCCAAGCGCCGCCGCCACGTCCTCCTGCGTCGACAATGGATTCGCCGCGCACAGCGCCAGCTCGGCACCTCCGGCGCGTAGCGCGCGAACCAGGTTCGCGGTCTCCGCGGTGACGTGCAGGCAGGCCGCGATCCGCAGGCCGGCGAGCGGCCGCTCGCGCAATGAAGCGCTCGCTGACCGCGCGCAGCACCGGCATCTGCCGTTCAGCCCATGCGATCCGTTCGTCACCTGCGGCGACCAGATCCTGGAGCGCGCTGTGCCGCCCGGGCGGCATCGGGCTAGTAGCGGTAGTGATCGCTCTTGTACGGGCCCTCGACAGGCACGCCGATGTAGGCCGCCTGCTCGGCGCGCAGCTCGGTGAGCCGCACCCCGAGCGCGTCGAGGTGAAGCCGCGCGACTTTCTCGTCAAGCAGCTTCGGCAACACGTAGACGCGCCGCTCATACTCGGCGCGCTTTGTGTAGAGCTCGATCTGTGCGATCACCTGGTTGGTAAACGAGTTCGACATTACGAAGCTCGGGTGGCCTGTCGCGTTGCCGAGGTTCAGGAGCCGCCCCTCCGACAGCACGATCACGCAGTGGCCATCCGCGAAGACCCACTCGTCAACCTGCGGCTTGACGTTGATCCTGCGGACCCCCGGCAACTGGGCGAGCCCGGCCATGTCGATCTCGTTGTCGAAGTGGCCGATGTTGCCGACGATCGCCTGGTGCTTCATCCGCTGCATCTGCTGGGCGCTGATGATGTTCACGTTGCCGGTTGCGGTGACGAAGATGTCAGCGAACTCGAGGACGTCCTCGAGGCGCGCGACCTGGTATCCCTGCATCGCGGCCTGCAGCGCGCAGATCGGGTCGATCTCGGTGATGATCACGCGCGCGCCCTGGCCGCGCAGTGACTCGGCGCAACCCTTGCCGACGTCGCCGAATCCGCACACGACCGCGACCTTGCCGCCGATCATCACGTCGGTCGCGCGGTTGATTCCGTCGATCAGCGAGTGACGGCAGCCGTAGAGGTTGTCGAACTTCGACTTCGTCACCGAGTCGTTCACGTTGATCGCCGGGAAGAGCAACTGGCCCGCTTCGTGCATCTGGTAGAGGCGGTGGACGCCCGTCGTCGTCTCCTCGGTCACCCCGAAGATCCCGGCGGCAATGTTCGTGAAGCGCTGCGGCTCCTGGTCGAGCGAGCGCGCCAGCAGCGCCAGCAGGACGCGCTGCTCCTCAGAGTCGGCGCCGTCAGGCGCCGGAACGGCTCCCACCGCCTCGTACTCCGTACCCTTGTGCACGAGTAGCGTCGCGTCGCCGCCGTCGTCAAGGATCATGTTCGGGCCGCCGTCGGGCCAGCTCAGCGCCTGCTCAGTGCACCACCAGTACTCCTCGAGCGTCTCGCCCTTCCAGGCGAAGACCGGTACGCCCTGCGGATCGTCGGGCGTACCGTTTGGCCCCACGGCGACTGCCGCCGCCGCGTGATCCTGGGTCGAGAAGATGTTGCACGAAGCCCAGCGGACCTCTGCTCCGAGTGCCACGAGCGTCTCGATCAGCACGGCTGTTTGGACGGTCATATGCAGCGAGCCGGTGATCCGAGCGCCCGCGAGCGGTTGCGCTGTCGGAGAACTCGCGCCGCGTGGCCATCAGCCCCGGCATCTCATGCTCGGCGAGCTCGATCTCCTTGCGCCCGAACGCCGCCAGCGAGAGGTCGGCGACCTTGAAATCGAGCGTTGCTGTGTGGGTCATGCGATCTCCATCTCTCTGCGGTTGACGGCGGCAAGCAGCGCCTGGTGCTTCTCCTGCTCCCAGCGCAGCCAGTCGTCGGGCGAAACCTCCGCTGGACGCTCGGGCACGGCGTCAAGCCACTGATCGACGGCCGCGCGCAGCTCCGGCTGATCGCGCAGCCGCAGGCGCGAAGCCAAGCTCGGCCAGGCCGAAACCGTGCTGGGAAAGCAGCTCGCGTAGCGTGCGCAGGCGCTGGAGCTGCTCGGGTCCGTAAAGCCTGTAGCCGGCGGCAGTGCGAGCGGGCCCGACGAGTCCGACTCGTTCGATGTAGCGCAGCATCCGTGGCGACCAGCCCGTGATCGGCGCCGCTTCGTGGATCGTCAAGCCGCGCATCAGGCTACCCAGGCAACCTTACCAAAGGATTGTCAAGGTTGGGGTGGATTTGACTAGCGGCTCTCAGGCGCGACGATCTCGATCCAGTCCAATGAGCGGCCACAGAGCTCCCTGGCCTGTGGCGGCTGCAACTCGATCATCCGCGATGAGCTGGCAAGCGGCTGCAGCGCGATCTCGTCCAATCCCGTGTAGCCGACCTCGTTATCGGCTCCACCAGGTGCGAAGCTCGATGCCTGCGGGTAGGTGAGCGCAATCGTGGAAACCCCCGGTCCCAGGGTTATCGGGAGACCAACCTCGTTGTAGTCACCGATGTTGTTGAGCTCGTTCGAGACGGCGCCGAGATAGCGACCGTCGACGGTCACCTGGAAGCCGCGCGCGAAGCTGCCGCCAAGCCAGAGCTGGTAGCGGTGCGGACCGGTCGGCAACGATATGTGGGCGACGGCAGTGCCCGGGGCCGTCGGCTCTAGCGAGCCGGCGGCCGAGTTGGCGATCCATTCGAGCGGCCAGCTCGTCTGGGTCGCGCGTAGCACGATCGGGTCGGCGCGCTCGTAGGCGAGCAGCTCGCCACCGTCGCGCGCCGCCTCGCGACCGAGGTTCAGCACGCGCTTGCAGCGTGGCACCGCGGCCGGCTGGATCGCGCACAGCTGCTCGAATGGACGGCCGAACTCCGCCGCACCGCAGTAGTCGAGTTGCGTGTCGCCGAGCGGGACATGCACGAGCACGCGCTGGGTGGGATGGGCCGGCTGCTGGTAGAGCGCGTAGTAGCGACCGTGCCAGACGCGCTTGAAGATCGATGGTGGGCGACTCTCGACGGGCGAGATGCGCAGCACGAGCGAGCGGTACTGCTCGAGCGTCGCGAGCGGGAACGAGTCGATGTCCGCCCACGCGGCGCTGGTGAGGACGGCGCCGCTCACCGTGGCCAGGAGCGGCCCACGGTATTCCGCCGGCTCGATCGGAGCACCCGCTCGCAGGAAGTGACGGTCGGCGTAGATCTCGTACTCGTTGATGAACGTCGGGCCGTGCCCGGCGACCTTGGACCCGATCGTCTCGAGCTCTGCGAGCTGGTCGCGCGGCGCGAGCGTGACGCTGCGGTACTGCAGCCAGTTGGACCAGATCACACCGCCCGCGATCGCCGCGAGCACGACGACCCCGGCGACGAGCGGGACGGTCCGCTCCTCACGGAACAGCAGCGCGCCCCCGAGCAGCCCCGCCATCAGCACCGCCGGCGACGAGATCGCAAGCGCCTTGTCGAGCAGCCACGGCGTCGTGTTGTCGACCCAGCCGAGCAGCACGGCGACGACCGCGAGCGCCACGTAGACGGCGACCGCGAAGCGGCGCCGGTAGAGCGACCACGCCAGCGCGCCGGCGCCCGAGATGAATACGAGCCAGATGAGCGGGTAGCGCGGGAACCAGCCCGGTGCGGTGAAGTAGCCGGCGGTGGCGGTCACATCACGGAAGTCCCCAGCCGGCCAGATCCCAGCGATCTGAATCGCCCGCAACGGCGCGACCAGGTTGCCGAGCTGAGTGTGCGCGCTCTGACCGGCCGTGTAGGACCCGTTGTCTACGCTCAGATAGTGGGCGAGGATCAGCCACAGCGGGAAGCCACTCGCAGCAGCGAACGCGAGCAGCGCCACCAGCGTGCCGCCGAGCCGGACCATCTTCGAGAACGGGACCGCGAGGACAACGAGGAGCAGAACGGCGGCCAGGGCGATCGGGGCGACGAAGCGTGCCGAGTGCAGGCCGAGGATGCCGACGACAAGCGCGGCGACGGCGAAGATGAACACCAAGGCCCCGAAAGCACGGGCCCG
This sequence comes from uncultured Solirubrobacterales bacterium, assembly GCA_963773395.1. Taxonomy (GTDB): domain Bacteria; phylum Actinomycetota; class Thermoleophilia; order Solirubrobacterales; family Solirubrobacteraceae; genus Palsa-513. The sequence goes on from CAVZAY010000002.1 coordinate 1,197,903, forward strand.
CCCGTCCTTTTGCAGGGCATTCCAGAGCAGGCCGACGAAGGCGAGGGCGACGATCGGCGCGCCGTAGGCCGCTGCGCCGGGCCCGCCGAGCGTGAGCATCAGCGCGCCACCGACGATGCCCAGCGGCAGCGTGCTGCGCCAGCGAGGCGCGGGAGAAGACACGAGACGCGCGGCCAGCGCCGCGCCTAGTGCGACGAGGAAGGCGGCTGTGAGCTCCTTTATCCCACCCCAAGTCGCGTAGCCGAAGAGCAGCGCCGACTGCGCAGCGATGAACGCGACGAACGCGCGCAGCCAGCGCCAGTCGAGGAGCGCGCCAAGCAACGCGTAGACCGAGAGCGCCACCGCCGCGGCGCAGCATGCGAGGTACGGCTGGAACAGCCAGGCGATGTCGACGCCGCCGGTCGCCCAGTGGCCGACGCCGAGGAGCATGAACGAGCCGGACGGATAGGCGACGCCCGTGACGCCGTGCAGCGTCCCCGTGCCGAGATTCTGCTGTGCATTCCACAGGTAGGTCGAGACCGGCAGGCTGGAGAACGATCGCCCGTGCGAGAACAGGGCATCGGTGAGGTTGAACCACGTCGCGGTATCGTCGAGGCGGACGTAGCCGAGGAACGTCGCCTCGCCGCTCATGATCACGGGGGCCCCGTAGACGAAAAGGACGCCGATCGCGGCAAGCGCAGGAGCGGCGCCGAGGCGCGCGCGGCCCCAGACAAAGCCGACGCCGAGCAGGGCGCCGATCGCGGTGAGCGGCGCCGCCAACTCGGCGGTGCCGGAGAACGCGGTCAGGATGCCTGCAACGCAGATCGCGGTCGCCAGGCCGATCGGGATCGTCAGCGGACCGAGCTCCTCGTGGCCGGCGAACCATTGGACGAGAGCTCCCCACCCGAGTCCGATCGCGGCGAGGACAAGCGGGAAGAGCGCCCAGGAGAGAATCAGCGACATGGCGTCACGCGATAGATGCCGGGGCGAGCTGCCGGCGCCCGGCGGAGGCTAACAAGGGCGGGAGACCGAGGCTCGCAGCAACAGGCGCACGAATGCGAAATAGGCCGCCTGAACGGCGACCAGCAGACCCGGCGGGCGGCGCAGGTAGGGATTCTCGAGCGAGCTGGTGAGACGCTCGGCGAACGTTGCCGCCCCGATCTTGCGCAGCGATTGGACGCGCCGGCGCCGAGCGAGGACGCGCGGCAGCGACCGCAGCACGGCCAGGTTGGCACACAGCTTTGCGCGCAGCCAGCGGTCCCGAGCGGCGACCGCCAACAGGCCGAGCTCTGAGACCGCCGAGCGCCGGCGCGAGTGCAACGAGCAGCGCCAGCGGATAATCGGCGAGCAAGTCGACCAGCGATTGCGCTCGAGCAGGTACCACTTGTGCTCGCCCTTGTCGAACTCGTAGTCGTGGGTCACCCGCGCACGCGGCTCGATCCCGACGCGGTAGCCCGCGAGCCAGAGGCGGAGTCCCAGGTCCAGATCCTCGCCGTAGAGGAAATAGGAGTCCTCGAAGCCGCCGACCGCCTCCCAGGCCTGACGCCGAATGACGAGCGCGGCGCCGGAGGCGAAGGCCACCTCGTGCGGATGATCCGGGAGCGCGCTCGCCGGCTCACCGCACTGACCAGCCCAGCCGAGCCCGATGAAGTGGACGACGCCGCCGCTCGTGTTGATGCGGCCATCGGGCAGCATGACCGCCGGCTGCCAGGCGGCCCACGCCGGCTGCGACGCGGCAATCGCGCGCAGCACGTGTGAACGCGTCGCGGTCGAGACGCACGTCCGGGTTCAGGAACAGCAAGAGCGGAGCGCCACTCGCCTGCGCGCCGGCCCGGCAGGCGGCGGCGAAGCCGAGATTGCCCGGCTGCTCGATCACGCGGGCCTCGGGCATGCGCTCGCGGATCCGCGCGAGCGTCCGGTCGCGCGATGCGCTGTCAACGAAGACGATCTCGTCATCCTCGCCGAGCGCGCGATCGAGGCTCGCCAGCAGCTCGTCGAGCTCGCCCGCGCTGTCATGAGTCACGACGACGACCGCGACCGCGCCGCTCAACGCTTGCTCACCGCACTGGGCTGCGCGCTCGTCCGACGGCTGCTCGTCTGGTCGACGCGCTCGTCGAGCAGGGCGAGACGCTGGGCAAGCGTCTTGCTCTGCTCGGACAGCCGCGAGATGACGAGCGAGAAGTGCAGGAGGAGCGTCACGACAAAGACGAAACCGGCGGCGAACAGCGCGTTGACCGGCGTGTAGATGCCGAGGTCGCCGGCAAGCCGCGTCAGTAGGCCCTGCCACAGCGGCGAGCACGACGAGCACGATCGCGGCGAAGCAGCCAGAGCAACGCGTAGCGCTCCATCAATGCGCGCCGGCGAACCAGCTCGAACACGAGCAGGAAGACGAGCACCGCGATCGCGACGACCGCGACGCGCTGGAGGGTCGCCGTCGTCTGGCTGGCATGCAGTCACGACAGCGAAGATCACGGCGCCGCCTCCGAGAGCGGTCCCGCCTTGCGCTGCGGGCGGGAGCGAAGCGAGCTGACGAGCACGGCGAGCAGGACCTTCGCAAGGTAGTAGGCGCTGAGCGAGGCCGAGATCTTCGACCGCCCACTCGTCCGGGCGCGCATCTGCACGGCGATCTCGCGCGTGTGCAGCGCGTAGGTATGCGCGAGCACGATCGCCTCGACCTCCGGATAGTCGCTCGGGTAGTCGCGCGCGAAGAGCTCGATGCCGACGCGATCGGTCATCCGGAAGCCCGAGGTCGGGTCGGTGACCTGCTGGCGCGGTGAGCAGCGGGACACGAGCCGTGCGAAGAGTGCAATCCCAACGCGCCGGGACGCGGTGGAGCGGTGGCCGTCGCCGTCGCTCGAGGAAGCGCGAGCCGGTACGAGGTGCGTCGTGCGGATCGGCGTGCAGCAGCTCGAGCAGGCGCGGGATGTCGCGCGGATCGTGCTGCCCGTCGCCATCGACCTGAACGGCGACCTCGTAGCCGTGGCGCTCGCGCGTAGATGTAGCCGCACTGCACGGCCGCGCCGATGCCGAGGTTGAACGGCAGGCTGACGACGCGCGCACCAGCGCTCGCCGCGGCCGCGGCGGTCTCGTCAGTCGAGCCGTCGTCGATGACGAGCACATCGAAATCGGGCGCTGCGGCCCGGATCTCAGCGATCGTCGTCGCGATCGCTCCGAGCTCGTTGTGCGCCGGGACGATGGCGAGATGGCGGTTCATGACGAGCGCAACCGCGCCCAACGTTAGTGGTTCTCCCCGTCGGCAAGCGTCGCTCGCAAGCCGGGCCGGCGTCAGCGCCCGCGCGCGCGCAAGATCGCCCACTCCGCCCGCAACAGGCGGCGCAGCTTCGTTGCGAGCTCACCGACTCGGCGGCGGCGCAGGCGCGGCAGGCCGTCCGATCGTTGCTGGCGGAGCTGCGCCGAGCGCTCGACCGCTCGCGGGTGCTCGGCCCGGTAGGCGTAGACGCGGAGCGGCGTCCCGTCGCCAAAGGCGCCAGCGCGAAAGACAGCGATCCAGTTCGCGCGGTGCTCGACCGTTGAGTAGAGCAGGCGAGCGCGCCAGCGCGGCCGGCTCGCGAGCCGGGCGAGGCGCAGCAGGACCGGGTGCGGCCCGGGCTCCTCGCGGATCAGCTGCCAACCGTCCGGCGCGCGCGGTGGTGCGATCGCGGCAAGGACGAGGACGAGCTCACCGGCGAACGTGAAAGCGCGCTCGAGCGCCGCCGGATCGGGCTCGATCGCGAGGATCGCGCGCGCCGGCCCGATCGCGCCGACCTGCGGGGCCGACCAGATGCGACCGCGGACTCGGTCGCCGCGTCCGCCGGGTCGACACCGGCCGCCTCGAGAGCCGCGAGCAGCGGCGCGGCGAGTGCGACCTGCTCGAGCGTCGGCGGCACCGGCACCTCGGCGAGCTCGGGATAGCGCGGGTATGTCGTGCTCCAGCCGGAGGCCACCTGCTTGCGCGCAAGGTAGTCCGGATGGCGCTCCGCGTCGCCGTCGCCGAGATGGGTAGCGTAGATGTTCGCGGCGATGCCGACGCGGTAGCCGGCGCGGCGCAGGGCGTGACAGGTGATGCCGTCGCTCATGTAGGGGACGCGCAGCGCGCTGCGGCGGATCAGGTTGAGCCAGACGCCGGTCGGCGTCTCGAGCAGCTCGCCGTCGATCCGCGGCGCGCGACTCGAGCCGCGCGTTACGTGCGGCGCTGACGCTGTCGAGGCGCACGGCGATCAATCCGAAGTCTGGGTGGCGTTCGGCCAGCGCAGAGCAGCCGCGTCGAGCCAGCACCCGTCAGCTGGTCGGCGCGCTGACGACGAGGTCGGCGTCGGACACGACGAAGAGCTCTGACTCGGTCGCCGCTGATGCCGCGGTGGAGGCCGGCGAGGTGCTCGTTGCGTTCGTTCCAGATGATCTGGTGAAAGCGCCAAGCGTTGGCGCGCAGCCATTGGCGCGTCGCGGCACCCGATGCGTTGTCGACGATCGTCAGGCGGTAGGGGCACCTGCGTGCGCCGCTCGAGCGCCGCGACCATCTGCGCCAGGTAGTCGAGCGCGGTTGTAGCTGAGCAGGATGATGTCGAGCGGCTCGGCCACGCTCACAGCGTATTCACGGGGCGCCGCAGAATCGCGTAGCAGGCGTCTCCGCCGAAGACCCGGTCGATGGCGAGGACGGGCGGATAGACGGCAAGCCCGAGCGCGTATGCCGCCCAGAGCCTCCACCCTGGCGTCCAGCGCCCGGCGATCAGGTAGTGCAGGCTGTAGGCTGACGGCGATTACGGTCGAGCTCGTCCCGATTGCTCGGGATTCGAGACCGAGACGCTCGGCCACGACAGCGAGCGCGCGCGGGGAGAAATGATTGACGTGCCGCGGCAGGTCGAGCGGGAACCAGAAGCTGCGCAGCACGAAGCGCTGCCAGCAGCGCCAGTTCGGGGCGAGGATGACCAGCGTTCCGCCCGGTGCCAGAAGCTCGCAGGCGCGGCGCAGCGCCGTGAGCGGCTCGGGAATGTGCTCGAGCGAGTGCGAGAAGACGACGAGATCGAAGCTCGCGGACTCCCAGGGCTGGTCCGCGAGCGTTCCCAGGTGGACGGCTGCCCCCTGCTCGCGCGCAGCGGCCGCGGCCGCTTCGGAGACGTCGATGCCGAATGGCTGCCAGCCGAGTGCACGGTAGTGCGCGAGCAGCGTTCCTCCCCCGCAGCCCACGTCGAGCACGCGCCCCGGCGGCCCGGCCGGCGCGAACGGGGCCCGGCTGAACCGCCGCCGCGCCGCCCGCGCTCGATAGGCAGAGCGCAGCCGCACGAGCGCGCCGGCGTCGGGCGCGGGTCCGTGCTCGTAGAAGCTGTCGAAGTAGGCGCCACCGTAGTAGCGGACAAGCTCGTCCACGGAAACGTGCCCTAGCTGGCAGGACCTGCACTCCCACACGCGAAACGGCCCGTCGCCAGTGACGAGCCGGTCCGGCGCGCTGACGCGCGTCGCTCGCAGCGGCTCGCCGCAGAGCGGGCAGTACGCCGGCGCGGGCACTATTCGCGCTCGGCGAGTGCTCGCTTGAGCTCGGTGAGCGCATCCACCGGCGTCGGATCGACGCCGGCAATGATCGCCAGGTAGCACGAGACGAGATCGCCGAGCAGCACGAGTGAGCAGACGCGCTCCACGGCCGTCTCGCCGCGAGTAGTGACGACGGCTGTTGCGCGCGCCGCAGGCTCGATCGCACCGCGCGTCAGCTCGATTCGTGCCTTCAGCCGCGGGTGCGTATCGCAGTCATCGAGGAAGATGGCGCTCATCGGAGCGACGGCGGGCGCACCCTGCCAACCCGCGATCTCGTTGTGGTCCAGCTCGGGGAGCTCGCCGCAGAAGGCGGGGGCCTTCGCGTTCTCGTTGATCTGGGTCTTCCAGCGGTACGCGATGGCGGTCGTGACGCCCGCACCGATGATCACCGGTACGGTGCCGTGGAGGCTGTGCGCGAGCTGCTTTGCGAGGTTCTCGCCCTCGCCGTCCGGCCCCCATTCGCGGGCGAGCGCGGCCAGGTGCGAGCCGGCAACGTCGATCTCGGTCGTCAGGCGTGGGCCGGCACCGCAGAGCGCCGCTACCTCGAGTGCGCTGACGAAGAGATAGGCGAGCGCCGCGCGGGGCTGGAACCCACCGGGGATCGGGATCACGCCAACCCGATCGGCTCGTGCAAGCTCGGCGAGCTGCCCGCCCGAGGTGACGACGATCCGGTGCGCTCCGAGCGCGCCGGCTGACTCGTAGCAGGCGAGCGTCTCCTCGGTGTCACCCGAATAGCTGGAGCAGAGCACGGTCGTGTCGGGCGTCGTCCACGGCGGCAGGCCATAGCCACCGGCCGCAACGATCGGCCGCGAAGCCACATCGCCCAGCGCCGCGCGCGCGAGCATGCCACCAATCGCCGAACCGCCCATGCCGGCAACGACGAGACCGCCCGGCGTGTCGTGGGGCTCGAGGCCAGCCGATTGGACTCGCCAAAGCGCGTCCTCGAGCTGACTCGGCAAGCCGAGCACGTCCTCGAACATGCCACGCGAGTCGAGCGCCGCGATTGCAGCTCGATCGAGCGCTGCCATCAGAATGCCACCGCGCGCTCGCCGAGAACGACGTCCGGTGAGATGCGAGCGCCGTGAGTGATCACGTTGTGCGCGCCGATCACGACGTCCTCACCGATGACGGCGCCACCGCTGATCTCGCTGTGTGCGCCGATCTTGGCTCGCGGACCGACGATGCAATCGCGCAGCATGCAGCGCTCCCCGATCTCGGCCCCCTCGAGCACGATCGCGCGTTCGATCCGGGCACCGGAATGCACGCGGACGCCCGGCCCGAGCACGACGAGGCTGCCCGCCTGCGCGCCGTCCGCAAGCTCGACGCCGGGCCCAACAAGGGCCGCGCCGACGAGTCTGCCCGAGACCTTCGCAGACGGGTCCAGGCCGATGTTGTCGGCGCCCATCTGGGCACCCAATGGGCTCTTGATGATCCCTTCGATCAGATCGAAGCTGCCCTGCATGTACTTGTCGGGACTGCCGATGTCGAGCCAGTAGCCGCTCGCGACGTATCCGTACATGCCGTTGCGGATCAGCTGCGGCCAGATTTCTCGCTCGATCGAGACGGACCGTACCGGCGGGATCAGGTCGAGCAGACTGCGCTCGAGCACATAGACGCCGGCGCTGATCAGCGGCTCCTCGGCCCGATCGTCGCCGGAGGGCTTCTCGATGAAGGCGCCGACGTGCCCGTCGGCCTCGAGCTTGACGAGCCCGTAGGCGCTCGGGTCCTCGACGCGCGCCAGCGCGAGCGTCGGCGACCGCGCCGGTGCTCTCGTGCTGGGCGATCTGAGCCGAGAGGTCGAGGTCCGTCAAGATGTCGCCATTGCAGACGACGAAGCGCTCGCCGAGAAGATCGGCCGCGTACTTGAGGGCGCCGCCCGTGCCGAGCGGCTCTGGCTCGTCGACGTAGTGGAGACGGACGCCGTAGGCGGACGCCGTCACCGAGGACCTCGCGCACGCTGGCTGCGAGAAAACCGCATGAGAGGATCACCTCATCGATCCCGTGGCCATGCAGCCACTCGAGCATGAAGGCGATGAACGGGCGGTCGACTAGCGTGACAACGGGCTTGGGCACACGCGCGGTCAGCGGCCGCAGACGCGTGCCGACGCCACCGGCCAGGATCAGTGCCTGCATGACGCTGCCTGTCGAGGGGCGCTCACGCGCGCCCGATGCCCTCGTAGACGAGTCCCGCGGCGCGAACGACGTCCGGATCGAGCGCGTTGCGGCCGTCGATGACGACCCGTCCCGGACATCGCCTCCGCGACGCGCCGCCAGTCGAGCCCGAGGAACTCGGGCCATTCTGTGACGAGGACGACCGCGTCGGCCCCCTCGATGGCTTCGAGCGACGAGGCGGCACAGGCCAGTTGCGGCATGACTTTGACGCGCCTCCGCTTCGGCCACCGGGTCATAGGAGCGAACGATCGCCCCCTCCGCCTCCAGGCGCGAGGCCAGGACGAGCGAGGAAGCGCCGCGCATGTCGTCGGTGTTCGGCTTGAAGGCGAGGCCGAGCAGCGCGATCCGCCTGCCGGCGAGGTCGCCGAGGTGGCGCTGGAGCTTCGCCACGACCCGCCGCTTCTGGAGCTCGTTCACCTCGATCACCGAACTGAGCAGCTGGAAGTGGTAGCCGGAGTTGGCGGCGAGCAGCTTGAGCGCACTAACGTCTTTCGTGAAACAGGAACCGCCATAGCCGATCCCCGCCTGGAGGAACTGCGGGCCGATGCGATCGTCCAGGCCGATGCCTACGGCGACGTCGAGAACGTTGGCGTCGAGCTCCTCGCAGACGTTCGCGATCTCGTTGATGAACGAGATCTTCGTGGCGAGAAATGCGTTGGCCGCGAGCTTGATCATCTCTGCGCTCGCGATGTCGGTGCGAACGATCGGTGCCCCCAGCGGCTCATACAGCGCTGCGACCTCGTCCCCGGCTGGATGGCCGTCATCCCCGATCACCACGCGATCCGGGTGCATGAAGTCGTTGATCGCGGATCCCCTCCTTGAGGAACTCCGGGCAGGAGACATACCCGAGCGACCCCTTGCCCTGTTCCCCGAGCACGCGCTTCAGCGTCTTGCCGGTGCCGCACGGGACGGTCGACTTCATCACGAGGGCGTGCTCGGTCGACGGCGGGACCGCACGGACCACGGCATAGACCGCGGAGAGATCGGCATCGCCGGCGTGGGTCGGCGGCGTACCGACGCAGACGAAGAGGAGCCGTGCGCCGACGGCGGCGTCCTCGAGCCGCGTCGAAAAGTGCAGCCGATCACGGTTGCGCGCAATCAGTCGAGTCGAGCCCCGGCTCGTATATCGGCACCTCGCCTCGCTCCAGGCGCTCGATCTTCGTCTCGTCGATGTCTACGCAGTAGACATCGCAGCCGAGCTCAGCGAAGCCGGCAGCCGTTACGAGACCGACGTATCCGGTGCCGATTACCCCGATCGGCTTTCCGCCTGCACCCATGAGGGCCCAAGGCTATCGAAGCGCCGGCTCAGCCCGCGGGAGCTGGGCCGGTCGCGCCTGTCGCGCCGCTCGAGCCGGTGGGACCGCTCGAGCCGCTCGAGCCGGAGCTTCCGGTCGCGCCGCCGGGTGGGCCAACCTGCGAGCCGGGCCCGGTGTAGGTGACGTTGAAGGCGTCACCGGTTGGCGCCAGGGCGCCGACGGTCGCGGCGGAGCGCACCGCATGACTCAAGCCGGGTCCGCCGCCGGGGCTCGCCTGAAGGTTGATTGCGCCATACCTCCAGGCCGGATCATCGATCCCGCCCTGATGGCGGCCGTTGATGCCGACGGCGCTCGCGGTTGCATTCGTGAACGCGACACTGCCGAAATTGGTCAGCGTGAGCGGCGTGCAGTTGTTGCGATCGCAGTTGGACGGGGCCTCGGCGATCCACTCGGCCGCGCCGACGTCCGGATGCGGTGAGCGCATGACCTTCGCATGCCTGAACGTCGCACCCGTAGTCGTGTCGGCGATCCTGACAGTCGCGCGCTTGCCCTTGACGACGACGCTTGCGGTGACGCTGTCGCCGGGGTGTACCGGGATCGCGCGGATCGTGTGCGGCCCGTCCGGCACGTACTCGTACCACGCGTAATAACTGATCGCGCCCGCGGCGCTGCAGTCGGCCTCCGTCCCGACCTGCTCGAGCGACCGCGACGTTTGGCGGTAGCCGCCCAGCCCGACCCAGAACGCGGAGAACGTTGGCTGACCCGGTACGCAGGTGACGGAGGGCACGGTCCAGCTGCCGGATACGCTCGTGAAGCGCTTGGCGAAGGCGTGCGTCGAGCGCCCGGTGATCGCCGCGTAACCGGCCCAGTTCGTGCTCACCTGGCTCGGGAGCTCTGATGCCCAGCTGCTTGCCGCCAACGCGCCGGCGAGGGCGACGCTGACGATTATCGTTATGAGCGCCCGCTTGCGGGGGACCCGACGCATTCGGCTCCAGACATTAGCTAGCCGGCTAAGTCCGAACTCTCGCAGGGCTGAGGGCTCAGGGAGGGTGAAACGTTGCACCACCGCAAGGTGGCGCCTAATGCCGCGCGTCAGCTCCGAGGAGACCCAGAAAAGTGTCCGCGCGCTTCAACTGGCGCGTCGCACGCGCTCGCGCCTCGCTGTCCTCGGGTGTTGTCTCGAGCAAGTGGAGCGCGCGCTCGCGCGAGCTTTCGAGCTCCGCGCGGTCGAGCTCCTCGATCGGCGTGGCCTCACCGACCAGCAGCAGGGCGCGGTTGTCCGCTACCTGCATGAATCCCTCACCCTGCGCGTAACGCAGGATCTCGCTATCGCTGCGATACAGGCGCAGCTCGGTCGGCTCGAGGCGTGCCAGGAGTGGCGCATGGTTTGCGAGGATGCCGATCAGGCCGAGGGTCGTTCTCGTCGAGACCTGCTCCACATCGCCATTGAACGCCTCCCCCTCGGGCGTCAGCACCTCGCACGGAAACTTCGTGTGCGGCATCAGCCACGACCCTTCTTTGCGTCCTCGACGACCTGCTCGATCGTCCCCTTGAGGAAGAAGGCGCTCTCCGGCAGCTCGTCGTGCTTGCCCGAGATGATCTCGTCGAAGCCGCGAACGGTGTCCTCGATCTTCACGTACACGCCCGGCGTGCCGGTGAACTGCTCGGCCACGTGGAAGGGCTGCGAGAGGAAGCGCTCGATCTTGCGCGCACGCTGAACGGTCACCTTGTCTTCGTCGGAGAGCTCGTCGATGCCCAGGATGGCGATGATGTCCTGCAGCTCGCGGTAGCGCTGGAGGATCTCCTTGACACGCGTTGCGACGCGGAAGTGATCCTCGCCGACGATATCCGCCTTGAGGATCGCTGAGGTCGAGTCGAGCGGGTCGACCGCCGGGTAGATGCCCTTCTCGGCGATGCTCCGCGAGAGCGTCGTCGTGGCATTCAGGTGCGCGAACACGGACGCCGGCGCAGGATCGGTCAGGTCGTCGGCGGGGACGTAGATCGCCTGTACTGATGTAACCGATCCGGTGCGAGTCGAGGTGATGCGCTCCTGCAGCTGGCCCATCTCGGTCTCGAGCGTCGGCTGGTAGCCGACCTGTGATGGCATGCGCCCAAGCAGCGCCGAGACCTCGGAGCCGGCCTGCACGAAGCGGAAGATGTTGTCGATGAACAGCAGCACGTCCTGGCCCTGATCGCGGAAGTACTCGGCCATCGTCAGGCCGGAGAGTGCGACGCGCATGCGTGCGCCTGGCGGCTCGTTCATCTGACCGAAGACGAGCATCGTCTTCTCGAGCACGCCGGACTCCTTCATCTCGAGCCACAGGTCGTTGCCCTCGCGTGAGCGCTCGCCGACGCCGCAGAAAGCCGACAGGCCTCCGTGCTCCTTCGCGAGGTTGTGGATCAGTTCCTGGATGATCACCGTCTTGCCGACGCCGGCACCGCCGAACAGGCCGACCTTTCCGCCCTTCGCGTAGGGCTCGAGCAGGTCGATGACCTTGATGCCCGTCTCGAACATCTCGGTCACCGTCGTGAGCTGATCGACCGGCGGCGACTCCTGATGGATCGGGCGACGTTCGGTGCCCTTCGGCATCGCCTCGCCGCGGTCGATCGGGTCGCCGAGCAGGTTGAAGATCCGGCCGAGCGTCGCTTCGCCGACGGGCACGGTGATCGGGGCGCCGGTGTCGGTCACCTCGGCGCCGCGTGCGATGCCGTCGGTCGTGTCCATCGCGACCGCGCGCACGCGATCGTCGCCGAGATGCTGCTGCACCTCGCAGACGAGAACCTCGTCGACGGCCGCGGCGATCCCCTCCTGCTCTTCTGCCCCGCTCCCACGCTTGACCGTGATCGCGTGGTAGATCTCGGGCAGGCGATCGGGGAAGACCGCGTCGATGACGACTCCTTGGATCTCCTCGATCCGCCCGAGGTTCTGCTCGGACTTCTTCGGCGCGGTCTTTGGCTTGGCTGCTGCTGGCATCCGGGTTAGCTCCTTTTGTCGGGCCGCCTAGGCCAGCTCCCCGGCGCCGGCGACGACTTCCAAGATTTGCTGCGTGATCTCGGCCTGACGCGCGCGGTTCATGGCCAGCGTCAGGTCCTGGATCAACTCACCAGCGTTCTCCGTGGCGCTGCGCATCGCGGTCATGCGCGCGCCGTGCTCGGAGGCTGCCGACTCGAGCAGTGCACGATAGATCGAGATCTCGATGTAGTGGGGCACGAGCTCGCGCAGGAGCTGGTTCGGCTCCGGCTCGTACTCGGGCAGCGCCCGGCGAGCACCGCGGTCGTCTGCCTCCCCTTTCGCTTCGGCTCGCACCGCGGCTCCGGAGGCCGGAAGCAGCGTCGCTCGCGTCGCCACCTGGTTGAGCGGCGAGACGTAGGCGTTGTAGATGATCTCAATGCGATCGACGGCGCCGTCAAGGAAGGCGCTGATCACCGCATCGCCGATGCGCCGCGCGTCGTGGTAGCCGGGACGGTCGGTGTAGCCGCTGAACGAGCCGGCGAGCTCGCGCCCGCGGAACGTCAACGACGAGATCCCCCGCCGCCCGCTTGCGAACCAGATCGCCCGGGCTCCATCGGACTCGATCTGCGCGGCGAGCTGGATCCCGCTGCGGACGATCTGCGAGTTGAAGGCTCCGGCGAGGCCACGGTCGGCCGTGATCAAGAGGATCCCGATGTGCTCCTCCTGCTCGCGCGTCGCCGAGCAGGGGGACGCGCCCGATCTCGGCCCCCGCGTGACTCGCTGCCTGCACGGCCATGCGCCGCAGCGCATCCGCGTACGGTCGCAGCGCGGCGATCCGCTTCTCGGCGCGGCGCAGTCGTGCCGCCGAGACCGCCTCCATCGCGCGCGTGATCTTCTGGATGTTCTTGAAGCTCGCGATGCGATTGCGAACTTCGCGCTGTGTGGCCAAGGCACCGAAGAGCCGTAGCTAGGCTACGGCTCCCTCCTCCTCTCGCTCCTTCTCGTCGCTGTCCTGGGCGTCGTCCGATTCGCGGTCGGGCTGCTTGGCACGAGGCGGCGGTGCGTCCTCGTCGATCGGCTGCCCGTCCTCATCGAGGTCGTAGCCGAAGTCGTCGGCGAACTCGGCGATTGCCTTGCGCGCGGCCTCCTGCGTCTCATCGCTCCAGTCGCCCCCAGCGATCTTCTCGCGCAGGTCCTGGTGCTGTGCCCGCGCCCGGTCGATCACCCCGGCGAGGAACGCGGGAACCTTTTCGACGGCGATCCGATCGAGGTGGCCGCCGGTCGCGGCGAGGACCGACAGCACCTGATCCTCCACCGGCAGCGGCGCTCGCTCGCCCTGGTTGAGTGAGGCGACGAGGCGCTCGCCGCGCGCGAGGATGCGCTGGGTGTCCGCATCGAGGTCGGAGCCGAACTGCGCGAACGCTTCGAGATCGCGGTACTGGGAGAGCTCGAGCTTGAGGCGCCCGGCGACGCGCCTCATCGGCGTGACCTGGGCGTTGCCGCCGACCCGCGACACGGAGATGCCGACGTTGATCGCCGGGCGCACGCCGGAGTTGAAGAGCTGCGGCTCGAGGAAGATCTGCCCGTCGGTGATCGAGATCACGTTCGTCGGGATGTAGGCGGAGACGTCGCCCGCCTGCGTCTCGATGATCGGCAGTGCCGTCAGCGAGCCGCCGCCAAGCTCATCGTTCAGCTTCACAGCGCGCTCGAGCAACCGGGAGTGCAGGTAGAAGACGTCGCCCGGGTAGGCCTCGCGGCCCGGCGGGCGGCGCAGCAACAACGACATCTGGCGATACGCGTACGCGTGCTTGGTCAGGTCGTCGTAGATGCAGAGCGCGTGGCCGCCCTTGTAGAGGAAGTGCTCGCCCATCGCACACCCCGCGTACGGCGCGAGGAACTTGATCGGCGCGGCCTCGTCGGCCGGCGCCGCAACGATGATCGTGCGCTCGAGCGCCCCGGCCTCGCGCAGCGTCTCGGCGAGCTGCACCACGGCCGACATGCGCTGGCCGATCGCGACGTAGACGCTCACGACGCCCGTGTCCCGGTTGTTGATGATCGTGTCGAGCGCGATCGTGGTCTTGCCCGTCTGGCGGTCGCCGATGATCAGCTCGCGCTGCCCGCGGCCGATCGGGATCATCGAATCGATCGCTTTCAGTCCCGTCTGGAGCGGCTCCTTGACCGGTTGGCGCTGCACCACGCCGGGGGCCTTGAACTCCGCCGGACGCTTGCTCTTGGCCTTGATCTCGCCCCTGCCGTCGAGTGGCCGGCCGAGAGGATCGACGATCCGGCCGAGGAGCTCCTCGCCGACGGGGACATCGAGCAGCTCGCCGGTTCGCTTGACGATGTCCCCCTCGCTGATCTCCTCCCAGTCGCCGAACAGCACGGCACCGACGTTGTCGGACTCGAGGTTCAGGGCGAGGCCGACGACGTCGTGGGGCAGCGAGAGCATTTCGAGCGACATCGCGTTGTCGAGGCCGTGGATGCGCGCGATCCCGTCGGAGACCGAGAGCACCGTGCCGACCTCGGTCAGCGTGGCGCTCTCGGCGTCGAGACCGGTGATTCGGCTCTTGAGGATGCTCGTGATCTCGTCGGGGTTGATCTGCATGGGCATTGGCTGTCAGGGCTCCTTGCGGTCGCGCGTCCTAGGCGGCGCCGACGACCTCTTTGCGTAGTTGTTCGAGGCGGCCGCGAATCGAAGCATCGAGGATCGAATTGCCGACGCGCAGGACGATGCCACCAATGATGTTGGGGTCAACCGTGCTCGTGAGCGCCACCGTCTGGCCTGTCTGCTCGCTGATCCGCTTGCCGATCGCCGAGACGGTGCTGTTGCCGAGCTCGATCGCGCTCGTGATCTCGACCGGGAGCAGCCGGTTATCGCGTTCCCAGAGCTCCTCGAAGCTCGCTTGGATCGCGGGCAGCACCGGCATGCGGTGGCTGTCGATCAACAGCTCGAGGAAATTCGAGATCAGGACATCGGCGCCGCTCAGCGTGCGCTCGAGCCCGTCGCGCTTCTCTACCGTCGAGAAATAGGGCGAGAAAAAGAAGAGCCGTAGGTCGTCGCTCCCGGCGAGCGCGTCCGCGAACTGGCCGAGCTGCTCGCGCACGACGTCGAGCGCGCTCCTCTTCGCGCGCGGCCTGGAACAGCGCGCGCGCATACACGCTTGCGATCTCCTGCATGTGTCGCTAGTTCTCCGAGCCCTCGAGGACGGTGAAGTCGAGCTCGCGCAGCGCGTCGTCGACGAGCTTGCGCTGGTCGGTTGCACTGAGAGCCTTGCGCGTGACCTTCTCGGTCGCCAGGATCGTCAACGTCGCGACCTCCTTGCGGATCTGGTCGAGGGCCCGGCGCGTCTCGTCCTCGATGTCGCGCTTGGTCTGCTCGAGCATGCGCTCGCGGCGTACGCGCGCCTCCTCGAGCGTCTCGCGCTCGTGCTGCTTGCCGGCCTCGCGTGCGCGCCCAACGATCTCGTCAGCCTGGGTGCGCGCGTGCGCGAGCTGCTCGCGATACTCGCGCAGGACGTCCGCGGCCTCCGCGCGCAGGCGCTCCTGAGCGTCGATCTGCTCGCTGATCGCGGCGGCGCGGCGATCGAGCATCTCGCGGATCCGCGGGAACACCCACCGGTTGAGGATCAAGACCGAGATCACGAAGACGACGAGCGTCCAGATCATCAATCCAACGTTCGGCGAGATCAGCCAGGAGCCGCTTGATGAGGCGATCGGGGTCATGGCGATCTACGGCGAGGACGTAGCCGATGAGGCCGCCGACGAGGCCGTAGAAGAAGCACGCCTCGGTCAGCGCGAAGCCGAGCCACTGCAGGCCGCGTGAGGTCGCTCTGCACCTCGGGCTGGCGCGCAACGGCGTCGTAGACGCGGCCGAACAGCGCGCCGATACCGGCACCGGCACCTGCTGCTCCGCCGCCCGCTCCGACGCCGATCGAGATCGCCTTACCGGCGTCGACGCCGAGCGTGTCGTTCGTCGACGCGGCCGCAGCGACCAGCGGGTGGATGATTGACATGACGATTTGAGCAAACAAGTGGGACTCCTTCTCGGGGCTAGTGTTGTTCGGCCACCGCGCTGCCCAGGTAGATCGCGGCGAGTATGGCGAAGATGAAGGCCTGCAGCCCGGCGATCAGGACCGCCTCGAAGAGGTAGATCACGACGCCGAACGGAAGCAGAAACCAGGCGAGGTACTTCACGCCGAGCAGCACCGCCAGGCCGCCGCTCATGAAACTGATCAGCATGTGCCCGGCGAGCAGGTTCGCCCACAGACGAATCGTGAGCGAGAGCAGCCGGAGGATGTTCGAGAGGATCTCGATCGGGAAGATCATCAGCAGCATCGCCGCCGCCGACGCCCGCCGGGATCAGGCTCTTGATGTAGCCGCCCGGGCCGTGGGCGCGCACCCCCTCGGCGTTGAAGGCGATGTAGACGAGCAACGCGAGGACGAGCGCGAACGAGATGTTCGTCGTCGCCGCGAACAGCTGGAAGGTCGGGAGGTGCGTGCCGAAGACGTGGAGCTCCTCGATCGGATCGGTGTTGACCGGCAGCGGGACGTAGCCGAGGAAGTTCGAGACGAGGATGAAGAAGAAGAGCGTCGCGATGAACGGGAACCACTTGCGCGCCATCCGCTCGTCCATGTTGTCGCCGGCGATCTGCCCGGCGACGAGCCCGTAGGCAGCTTCGACCGCGGTCTGGACCCGGTTGGGGCGCATCTGCATGTGCCGCGCAACCCAAAACATGAGGCCGCATGTGATGACGCCCGCGAGGACGAGGTAGAGAACCGCCTTGTTCAGATAGATCGGCCCGAACAGGTGCGCCCAGTTGAAGAGATAGAACTCGTTCTGGGGCAGGAAATTGTGTTCTTCTTCCCGTGCAGGCCGAACGCGATGCCGAGAGCGACCGTCCCGCCGAGCCACGCGACCAGGAACCCGACGAAGATCTTGCGCCTCTTGCTCCACCCCCGGATCGATGCGATCATCGCGCCGGCCTTCCTCGCGGCGGCCCGCTTGCAACGCGGACGGCGAAGCTCACGCTGTAGGCGACGACGATGATCAGCGCCGCCGTCAGCCCCCAGGCCCGGTGGCCGACGATGATCGCAACGATGATGCCGCCGGCGAGCAGCCAGACACGGCCGAAAGCCTCGAACAGCGAGTAGCCGAGGTGCTTGACGGGGGCGGTGATCTTCGCGATGAGGTGCGCATCGACTCCCTGCCATCAGGCGCTGCAGCAGCCATGTGCCTGCGCCGATCGCGTAGCCGCCGACCGGCGCGCCGAGCGGGATCGCGATCGCGGCACCGATCGCAAGCACGATGACGTCGATGTAGCGGCTCAGATTCATCGACGTTCAGAGGTAGCGGAAGCGCTTAATGACAACTGCGATCCCGACGAAGAACCCTATCCCGAACCCGGCAAGCAGCAGCGGTCCGACCGCCCCCACCAGCGCGCCGAGGCCGGCGCCGATCGCCGCGCACAGCGCGTTCACGGCGAGCAGTAGAGCCCCCGCTCCAGCCGCGTCCCTGCCCGTCACCCTCGCGCTCCCGCTTCTGCGCGCAGCACATGCTCACGCGGCGTGCCGCCGCGGCTCGGGTAACGGTTTCGCGTCTGCGCGCGTATCGAGAGGCATGTCGTTGGCGTGCCTCCGCTTGCGGACCCCGTGCGGCAGCTGCCACGCGCCCCGTCGGGCGCCCGGAGGCAGGGCGCAGCGCCGACCGCGGCAGTCTACATATCCACAGAGTTTGTAACAAGCTTGTAACAACACGCCCATATGGTCTGCCGCAGATTTCGTCGCGGAAAACGGCGGCGGATGCGCCGGCTAGTTCATGCCAGGCCGAGGAAGACGACGATCGCTCGATGTGGTCAGCGTGTGCCAGTGCAGCGAAGGTCGGCGTCGAGCGGGCCGATCCGGTACTGCGCGAGGCTCGGCGCCAGCGCCGGTGAAGCCACCGCTCGTGCAGTTCTGCCGCGCCTGCGTGAGCGTTGCGTCGGTTCCGGCCACCCAGTCGGGCAGCTGGCCGTTGAAGGCCGTCGGTGTTGTCTGCGCCGTCAGCCCCGTGATCTCCTTCCACTGGGCGCTGGTGGAATAGATCCCGATCGGTCCGGTCGCGCCGGCGTTGTGCAGGCCGGCGATGAAGCCCTGCAGCGCGGCGATGTTGAGCTGGTAGGTCCCGGCCCAGCTCGCCATCAGCTCGACGTCCAGCCACCATGGCGCGGTCTTGGCCGCGACCGGGTCGAGCGCGGCGACGAGCCGGTAGGAGTGGGCGGCGCGCTGCTCGCCGTAGATGTACGAGCAGGCGTTGGTCAGCAGGCCGTTACAAGCACCGTAGGCCGGCGCGGTGCCGACGCTGGGCCAGTCCGCGACGTGATGACCGCCAGGGTTACCGGTGTCGATGTACAGCGACAGGGGCGGCTGCTTCGGCCGCTTCTGCCCCGGCGCGTCGCGGGCCCAGTGCAGCTCGCCGCTGATACACGGGTTTGCGTTGTTCGCCAGCCCGCCGTTGACACCGACGATCCCGAACAGCGGATTCGACGGGTAGGAACCCGAGCACTGCGGATAGGAGACGTCATAACCGGTGGTCGGCGACGAGCTGCCGCTCACCACGATGACCAGCACCACAATCGACGATGAAGGCAAGCGCCACCACCGGCACCCATCGCGCTCGGTACCGGGAACGGCTGGCAGGCGGCACGGCCGTCAAGCTACCACGAGGCTGCGCACGCGCAGGCGCGGTCGGCGGCAGTTGCCACGAACGCCACGGTCCGTTGCCTGCGCGGCGGGCTCACGCAGGATCTCCTTCAAATGTCCGCACCGCTCCGCAAACACTTGCGCCTCTTCGCTCCGCTGCCGATAACACGACAGGTCGATCCCGAATTCCCTGAGATGACGAAGATCAGAGCAACAAGCAAAGGCCAGACGCAGCTCGCCTTCACGAGCTCGCAGGCTGCAAGCTACCTCGGCGTGTCTCTCGCCACCGTCCGCCGCTGGAGCGACGACGGATACCTCCGCGGCTACAGGACCCCGGGTGGGCAGCGGCGCTTCTCGCGCGTCCAGCTCGACGAGTTCCTGCGCTCGCTGAGCGGGCACGAGAGCGACGAGGACGCGCTGCCCGCGGGGTAGCTCAGACGGCGAGCGTGCCAGCTAGGCCACTCTCCCCAAGAGCTTCGAGTACGCGCGGAAGCGCCGCGACGGTCTTGCGCCAGGAGCCCGGGCGCCGAGTAGTCGTCCGCGTCGTGCAGCAGCAGCACCGACCCGTCTGAGGACGCCGCGCCCGAGCAGTGTCGTCGCGATCGACTCGGGCGTGCGCGCGAGCGCGCCAGTCGCGGCCCCAATGCGTCCAAAGCAACGGCCGCCAACCCTCGCGTCGTGCGATCTGGAGCGCCGCTGCGTTGAAGATCCCGTACGGCGGCCGGTAGCGCTCGACGGCGCAGCCGGTGGCGTCTTCGATCCGTGCCCGGGCACGCGCGATGTCTTGCGCGACCGCGCGCGGCCCCAGACGCAGCAGGTTGCGGTGGCGATCGCAGTGCAGCCCGATGCCGTGGCCGGCGGCGACGATCTCAGCGGCGAGCGCCGGCGCGCGCGCAACCTGCTCACCGACGAGGAAGAACGTCGCGGGCGTGTTGAAGCGCGCGAGCACCTCCATTACCGCGGCGGTGCCCTCTGGATGCGGCCCGTCGTCGAACGTGAGGCCGTAGCCGCGTCCGTCGCGCGTCCGTGTCTGCACACCGAACGCGGCACGCAGGGACGCCGAGTAGTAGCTGAGTGCGGGGAGCATGTAGCCGACACCCGTCGCGGCCGCAAACGCAGCTGGCCGCCATTGCGGGCTGGCTGCGATGATCGCGACTGGTCATGCTCTCTCTGCTCATCGGAGTCCTCGCAGCGGCCGGTGCATCGACGCTCTACAGCCTAGGGATCGGCGTCCAATCGATCGACGCGCGGGTGGCAAGCCCGGAACACACGCTGCGGATCTCGCTGCTGACGCAGCTCCTGCGCCGCGGACGCTGGCTGTTCGGGACGGCGATGACCGCGCTCGGCTGGCCGCTGCAAATTGTCGCGCTGCTGTTCGCGCCGCTCGAGGTCGTCCAGCCCGCACTGGCCGTTGGCCTGCTTGTCCTGCTCGCGCTAGGGGAGCGAATGCTCGGCGAGCGACCCGGAAAGCGCGAGCTCGGCGCCACCTTCGCGATCGTCGCGGGCGTCGCCGGCGTCGCCGCGCTCGCGCCGGCACGCCAGACGCACGATGTCGGCGGGTTCGCGCTGCTGGCCGTGCTTGCGGCGCTCGGCGTCGCAGCGCTCGTGCCGTTCGCTGCACAGATGCTTCGCCGCCCAGTCGCGAACGTCGCAATGATCGGGGCGGGGCTCGCGTTCGCGTGGGGCGCCCTCGCAACGAAGCTTGTATCCGATGCCGCGTCCGGCGGTCGCTGGCCTGCCGCGGTCGGCTGGGGAGCCGCCGCGATCGTCGCCTCGGTCGTTGGCCTGACAGCCGAGATGAGCGCGTTGCAGGAGCGGCCCGCGATCCTGGTGGCGCCGGTCGTGTTCGTAGCTCAAACCTTCGTGCCGATCATGCTGGCGCCGCTCGTGTTCCACGAGAGCTTCCTGCACACGCCGGCATCGGGCGTCCCGCTTCTGGCGTGCCTGATCGTGCTCCTCACCGGCGCGACCGTACTGGCACGCTCGCCGGCCCTGCTTGCGATCAGCCAGCGGCGCGAGCGCGACCGCGCGGGTCAGCTGACGCTCGAAGGCAACGGCGTGGCCGCCAACCCGGAGTCGCGAACGGCGGATCCGACCCAGCCGACGGTCCGAAGCGACGTGGCTGCGGAGCCCGCGAGGCGCAGCACGACGACGTCGCCCGGGCGCAGCGGCCGCGAGAACACGGGCTCGCGCGAGCCCACCTGAACCGAGCCTGTCACGCCCTTGCCGCCCGCTACCGAGCCGAGGAGGAGCTCGCCGAAGCTCTCGTGTGCCGGATCGAGGTAGTAGAAGCCGCGCCGCAGGTGGAACAGGCGTGCCTCGCGGTGGAGCTCGGCCGTGAAGTGAATCCAGTGCAGGCCGTTGCCGCCCCGGACTGTTGGGATCACGTCGTCGCCGAGGCGAGCCAGCAGCTGGAGGGTGGCGGCGCTCGGGGCCGTCGCGGTCGCGAAGGACGCCCTGAGGCCGTCGCGCTCGAGCTTGCGGGCAGTCAGCACGACGTCGCGCTTCGGGACGGAGACGACGACGCTGACCGTGTCGAGGCCGCGCGGCGGCAGCGTCGTAACCTGGTGGCTCAAGACCTTCGCGAAGGCGTTGAGCTCATCGGTCGACATCACCCAGACACCGGCGCCCAGCGCCAGCACGATCGCGGTGGTGATGCGCGTCGCCCGCAACCGCCAGCGCGCGATCGGCCGCACGCGTGCGAGGGCGTTCAAGACGACCTCGGCGGCGGCCGGGCCGTCGGGCCGGATGCCGGTTGACTCTTTCACCGCACCACCGTCGCGGGAGCGCTCGACGTGCTCGACGAGCTCGGCCGGCGAGCTCGCGAGTGCCAGCAGATCGTGATCGGCCATCCGCCGCGTGTTGAGCTTCGCGTGACCGACCGGCAGCCCGTAGGAGACAACCGGGCAGCCGCGGACCATCGCCTCGAGGCAGGTCACGCCGCCGGTTGAGTGCACGAGCACGTCGGCGGCGGCCAAGAGCTCCGGCATTTCCTCGGTGAAGCCGAGCACGCGCACGTTCCGGCTCGCCGCAAAACGCTCGGACAGCTCGCGGCGCACTTCCTCGTTGCGTCCGGCAACGCAGACCACCGTCGTATCGGGAATCCGTTCGAGCTCGCCGACGGCGCCGGCGAGATCCCCCACCCCCCAGCCACCGCCGGACACGACTACGACGTGCCCGTCCCGCGGGAGGCCGAGCGCGTTGCGGGCGGAGGCGGCGTCGCGCGGCTCGAGAAACTCAGCGGCAATCAGCGGCCGGACGACCTGGGCGCTGCCGCGACCGGCGATCCGCTCGACGTCCGCCACCGAGGCCTCATACATGACCAGGTGCGTGTCGATGCCGCGCTGGGCCCAAAAGAAAAGACCCGTCATGTCGGTGATCGTCGCAACCGCGGGCACGGTGAGCATGCGCCGCCGTCGCATGTAGCCGAGCACGACGGTGATCGCCGGATAGGTCGAGACGACGACATCGGGCTCGTACTGCGCGATCGCGCGCGAGAGCGATGGCGCGCCGAGCCGGGTCAGCGCGAGCTTCGTCAGGGCGCGCACCGGCGCCGCGTGCTTGAGCAGCCAGTAATACGCGGAATAGGACTTCGGCGCCACGCGCAGTTGCGTGCGATAGCCGTCCTCGACGACCGAGCGCAGCATCGATCCCATCGCGGCCAGGCCGTCGATCAACGTGACCTCGACGGGCTCGCCGCAGCGCTCGAGCTGCTGGCGCAGTGCGCGCGCAGCCGCCGCATGCCCCTCCCCGACGTCGGCGGAGAGAATCAGCACGCGCCGCGGCGTGCTGGCGCCTATGGTGAGGCGTTCGTCTGAGTCGCTGGTGCTCAAATCCGAGATCGGGCGCCTCGAGGCCACCTGCAGTCTAGCGGCAGGGGCATAGGAACATAAGGAATTCGTACGAAAAGGCCCACCGCCGGCGCCGTGGGCAACGATAGAGCCTGCGCCGGTCGGGCGCCATCCAGACTGCCGCCCAAACCGGGAGGATTACGTCATGACGGCGGCAACGGTGGCGCGCGAGCCTGCACCGGAGTCCGCGCCCGAGCGCCAGAGCTCGCAGGCCGCGACCATCGGCAGCCTCGCGCTCGGCGCGCTCGTCATCGGCGTCGTCCTGCTCGGGGCCAACGCCGGATCGGGACGCTCGAGCTACGTCCCGTCGGGCGCGCGCAGCTTCCCCGGATGGCTCGCCGGCCCGCTTGCCCCGCTCGGCTTTACGACCTCGCATGCCGTGCTCGAAGGCCTCGTGCTCACGATCTGCGCGCTGTACGCGGTCGTGCTCGCATGTTTGCCCGTATTGCCGGCGCGGCGCGTCTGGCTGGCGATCGTGCTGGCCACGCTTGGGGCGGCGCTCGCGCCTCCGCTGCTGTCAGGTGATGCGCTCGGCTACCTCGGCTTTGCGCGCCTCGGTGTCCTGCACGGCCTCAGCCCCTACAGCTTCACGGCCAACGCCGCGCCGCACGACGCCATCTATCCGTACCTGACCTGGCGTGGCGCGAGCGCCGTCACAACGCCCTACGGCCCGCTCTTCACGCTCACGAGCTACGCGCTCGTGCCGCTCGGGATCGCCGGCGGATTGTGGGCGCTGAAGCTCCTCGCAGCGCTCACGACGCTCGCGACGCTGGCGTTGATCTGGCGCATCGCAGCGCGGCTCGGCACCTCACCGACATGGGCCGTCGGCATGTACGGACTGAACCCGGTCGTTCTCGTCTTCGCCGTCGGGGGCGCGCACAACGACACGTGGTTCGGGCTGGCGGTCGCCGCTGCGATCCTTGCGCTCCTGCGCGCCCGCGAGTCACGCGGCGCGCTCGCGGCGGTCGCTGCGACGGCACTCAAGGTCTCGGCGGTGATGCTGATGCCGTTCGCGCTGATCGGCAGCCGCGACCGGCGCCGGCTGTTCATCTGGCTGGCCGGAGGGCTCGCGGCCGCGCTCGTCGCCTCGCTCGCGATCTTCGGCTTCTCGCTCGACGGGATCGGCCACGCGCTGCTCTCCGAGCAGCGCGACGTCGCGCGCCACAGCCTGCCGAACGAAGTCTCGATGCTGTTCGGCTATGGCTACCACCACCTGCCGGAGTGGATCCGCGCCAGCTTCATCGCCGCTTTCGCGCTCGCCGTACTGGGCACACTGTGGCGTGCGTGGCGTGGCCTGTCGTGGCTTGACTGCTACGCGTGGGCAACGCTCGCATTGCTCGCGGCGAGTAGCTGGCTGCTGCCGTGGTACGCGATGTGGGCCCTGCTACCGGCGTCGGTGAGCTCGAGCCGCCGCGTGAAGGCGAGCGCGCTCATCGCCTCGGCCTACTGCGTGGCGATCAAGATCCTGTGAGCGCCAGCCCGCCTGTCCCCGTCGGCCCGCTCGTCCCCGTCGGCCCGAGGTAGCCCACGCACGCAGGCGGGACGGGCGAGATCGCACAATCAGGTTTGATCCCCCACGCTGCGAGCGTGCGCGCGAGCACGTCGTAGGCCGGACGCACGCTGTTGTTCCACGAGATCAACGCCGAGTCCCACGTGTCATGCCTGCTGACCGCCTTCCATTCGTAGAGGTAGACGCGCTGGATCCGCGGGCTGAGCTTGACGAGCTTGCGCAGGATGAAGCGATCGACGGCAGCGGCGTGCTTGGCGCCCTGCTTGAAGTTCACGTGCGTGGCGTTAACCCGCTTGACGATGCCGCCCGTCTCCGCAAACCAGATCTTGCCGGTGACGGCGTGGAGCAGCGTCCGCGTCGTCGACGTCTCGAAGCGATTCGCGCCGAAGTAGTTGTTGAGCCCCCAGTAGGCCGGCTGGCGGCGGGCGAAGTGGATGAACTCATGCACCCACGTCACCATCGGGACGGCCTCGCTGCGCGGTACGTCGAGCAGATCCGCCGCGAGGATCGTGCATTTCGGGCAGTCACGGCGCAGGGCGAGGTAGTACTGCGCGGCGCGCTTGGGGTTGAACGCGGTGCCCTCGAGATAGAAGTTCGCCTCATCCCAGGTCTCGAACTGCGTCGCCCAGGGGAAGAGGTGGCGCAGCTTGCGGAACGCCTTGCTGAACTGTGCGACGCTCGGCAGCCGGCGCTGCTGCTTGACGGAGCCGACGACGTGGTCGAAGGTGATCAGCGGCTGCAGGCCGAGCGCGTGAGCGTCGTCGAGCCAGCCCGTGAGCGCGGCCCGCTCGCGCGGCACGTTGACGGCGTTCCACGCGATGTCGTCGCGCACCTGCCCGATCCGCAGCGCGAGGAAGCGCGGGTCCCCGAAGAGCTGGGTGTTGTTCTCGCCGACACCGACGACGACGTGAGCGCCGGCAAGCGATGCCAAAGCGAGCGCCAAACCGGCCACGCAAACGAGCGCTGGGAGCGTGCGGCGCAGCATCCTCACTTGGCTAAGGGTCGCATACCGCGTGGCGGCTCAGTGCCGGACGCATGCCGGCGGCAACGATGAGAGTCCGCAATCCGGCTCAATACCAGCGGCGGCGAGGGTTTCCGCGAGCGCGTAGTAGGCCGGGCGCGGGACGCCGGTCCACGAGATCAGCGCCGAATCCCAGCCCGGGAGCGGGCTCGGAAGCTGCCATTGGTAGAGGTAGACACGCTTGATTCGCCGGCTCAGATGGGCGAGTGGTCCGAGGATGAAGCGATCGACGCGCGCCTGGTGCGCCAGCGTGGCCTGCGATGCCGCCTGCGCGTGGTTGGGCTCGCTGACGATCCCGGCGGTCTCGACGAACCAGACGTCACCCTTGACCGCGGCGAGCAGCCGCTCCGTAGTGCCGGTCTGGAGGCTGTTGGCACCAACGTAGTTGTTGAGCGCCCAGATCGGCGGCTCGAACCCGAGCGCACGAATCAGCTCGCGCGCCCAGCGCACCTCGTCGACCGCGTAGCGGCGATCGGTGATGTCGAGGAGATCGGGCGCGAGGATCGTGCAGGTCGGGCAATCCTTGCGTAGTGCGAGGTAATAGCGCGCGGCGACGGCCGGGTGGGTGGACGTCGGCTCGCCGTAATAGTTGGCTTCATTCCAGGTCACGAACGCGGTCACCCATGGGTAGTCGTGGCGGAAGCGCTGGAACAGGGCACTGAAGGTCGCGACCGATGGCAGCGCGTGGCGCAGCGTCCCGCCGGCGTGGTCGAAGGTGATCAGCGGCGTCAAGTGGTCGGCGTACGCGTCGGCGAGCCAGAGCGTGAGGCGCGCGTGCTCGTAGGGGACGAGGAGCGCGTTCCAGGCAATCTCGTCGCGCACGTAGCGGATGCGCAGGGCGAGGAAGCGGCGGTCGGTCAGGAACGCGGTGTCGTTGTCGGCAATGCCGATCGCGAGGCTCGGCGTACTTGCGGGCGGCTTCGCGCTTGGGAGCGCAGCAGCGGGCTGGGTGGTGGCCGGCCGCGGGGCTACCTTGCGATTGTGGTGCGCGGCGCCGGCGCCGCAGGCGCCCAGCAGCAGGCAGAGCGCGGTGGTTGCCAGGCCGCGCCTGCGGGTCACTGGCTGGGTTGGGAGTAAGCGCAGGCCGGCGGGAGGGTGGAGATCGCGCAGTTCGGCTTGATACCCCACGAGTCGAGCGTATTGGCGAGGACGTCGTAAGCGGGTCGCGGACGGTTGTCGGCACCGATCACGGCCGAGTCCCAGGCGGTGTGCTTGCGCAGCGCGCGCCACTCGTAGAGGTAGACGCGCTGGATCCGCGGGCTGATCGCCGCGAGCTTGTTGAGCAGGAAGCGGTCGACCTGCGCTTCGTGGTGCGCCGTGAGCGGAAAGCTTGGCAGTCCGTAATGGGGGAAGCGCACGATGCCACCGGTCTCTGTGAGCCAGATGTAGCCGGTGACCGCGCCCAGAAGCTTGCGTACCGAGACGGTCGACAGCTGGTTCGCGCTGACGTAGTTGTGCAGCCCCCAATACTCCGGCTCGCGCCGCGCGTAGTGGACGAACTCGCGTGCCCAGCTGACCTCGTCGACCGCCTCCTTGCGATTGGCGATATCGAGCAACTCGGCCGCGAGGATCGTGCACGTCGGGCAATCGCGACGCAGCGCGAGGTAGTAGCCGGCAACGCGCTGTGGATCACCGGCGGTGGGCTCGCCGAAGTAGTTGGCCTCGTTCCAGGTCGCGAAGTCCTTCACCCACGGCCAGCGCGCGCGGAACGCGAGAAACGCCTTGCTGAACTGTGCGACGCTCGGGAGCTGTCTCCCGTTGCCGCGCAGGTCCGAGTGATCGAAGGTGATCAGCGGCGTGAGCCCGTCGGCCTTCGCGTCGAGGAGCCAGTTGGTCAGTATGTCGCGCCGGTAGTGGTCGTGGTAGGCCGGCGAGAGCACATCCCAAGAGACGTAGAAGCGGACCTGCTGGATTCCGAGCGAGAGGAACCGCGGGTCGCTGAACATCGGCAGGTTCTCGTCGGCGATGCCCACCACCGGGTGCACCGATTGACGACCGGCAGCGGGCGTAGCGGTGAAGCCGACCACGAGTGCTCCTAGGACGAGCGGAGCAAGCAGTAGCTGACGGACGCGCGACACGTTCATGGAACTGGACCCGAAGGAGAAAGTCGCGCGTCAGCCTGGGCCGACACCGCTTGCGCGGCGCGGCGCCAGTGCCGGTGGCTCGGCGACGCGGGGACCGGGATCGGCGGACGTCCGTGCGACCTGCGAACCGGTGCGGCCCCGGAATTTGACGATTTCGAGGACGTAGACGAGATAGATGCTGGCGATCACGACGAGCAGCGCATAGGCGATCAGCAACGCGAGCCACCCCGCTCGCAGGCTGCCGTGGTTGCTATAGGGAACGAACCGCAACGCGAGGGCCAGACCGGCGAGCATGACCGTCCAGGCGTAGAGGTAGATAACGGTGCGCCGGACGCTGAAGCCGATCCGGGCGAGGCGATGGTGGAAGTGCTCCGTATCGGCGATGTAGATCGGGCGGCGGTACTTGAGACGCTTGAGCACCACGAATGTCGTGTCGAGGAACGGGACGGCGAGCAGGATCAATGGCAGCGCGAAGGCAACCGTGGACTCGGTCTTGAGATCGCCCGTGACCGCCACCGTCCCCATCAGCAGCCCAAGGAGGTTCGCGCCGCAGTCGCCCATGAAGCTCGAGGCCGGGTGAAAGTTGTGCGCGAGAAAGCCGAGCGACGCGCCGGCTGTGATCGCGGCGAGCACGCCGGCCGCGTTCTGGCCGAGATCGAACGCGATGACCGAGAAGGCACCGGCGATGATCGCGCAGACGCCGGCAGCGAGACCGTCGACGCCGTCCGAGAAGTTGACGACGTTCATCATCCCGACGAGGCCGATGATCGTCAGCGTCGGCCCCGCGTTCGGGAAGTGCAGCGCGCCGAACACCGGGAGCGTGATCTCGCGCACGACGACTCCGGCTTGCTCGGCGACGATCGCGGCGAGCACCTGGCCGGCGAGCTTGAGCGCGGGGTTCAGGTCGAAGCGGTCGTCGATCGCACCGACAAGCGTGATCAGCCCCGCGGCGAGCAGCACCCCGCGCCAGTGGATCACGCCAGTCACTAGCACCCCGTGGCGATGTACCGCGGCGGTCGTGGCAGGCAGCCAGATCAGGCCCGCGACGAGCAGCGCAGCGAAGATCGCGAGGCCGCCCAGCAGGGGCGTGACGCGCGCCGATAGGCCGCGCCCGTTGGGGAGGTCAACCGCACCGACGCGATGGGCAAGCCGCATCGTGAGCGGTGTCAGAGCGAACGCCACCCCAGTTGCGACAGCAAAAGCGAAGACCGCATCGAGCCCGGAAGGGTTCATCGACTTGCGAAAAGCATCGCAGGCCGACCCGTCACGTGTCGTGCGCCGCAACAGACGCTGCGAGCGTGCGCCGGCGCCGCTGCGCGCCGGCGGCGCGCATCAAACGTGCGCAGCGAGCTCCGCGTAGAGCGGGTAGCGCTCGACGATCGCCGCCGTGCGCTCGAGCAGCTCCGCTCGTACCGCCTCGAAATCCGGCCCGAGTGCGAGCCCGATGATCTTGCCGATCTCATGGAAGTCCTCGACGTCAAGGCCGCGCGTGACCATCGCCGGCGAGCCGATCCGCAGACCCGATGTGACGCGCGGCGGTCGCGGATCGAACGGGATCGCATTGCGGTTGACGGTGATGTTCACCTCCGCGAGTCGATCCTCGGCCTCCTGACCGCTGATGTCGCTGCCGCGCAGGTCGACGAGCACGAGATGGACATCCGTTCCACCCGTCAGGACCTCGATGCCCTCGCCGGCGCCGAGCAGCGCCGCCGCCATCGCTCGAGCGCCGTCGAGCGTGCGCTGCTGGCGCTCGCGGAACTGCTCACTCGCGGCGATCCGCATCGTCACGGCTTTCGCCGCGATCACGTGCTGCAGCGGACCGCCCTGCTGGCCGGGGAAGACAGCGGAGTCGATCTTCTTGGCGTGCTCGGCACGGCAGAGGATCATCCCGGCGCGCGGGCCGCCGAGCGTCTTGTGCGTCGTCGTCGTCACGACGTCGGCGTACGGGATCGGGCTCGGATGAAGGTCAGCCGCGACGAGCCCCGCGAAGTGCGCCATGTCGACCATCAGGTACGCCCCCACCTCGTCCGCGATCTCGCGAAAGCGTGCAAAGTCGAGCTGGCGCGGGTATGCCGACCACCCGGCGAGCAGCATCTTCGGGCGGCGCTCGCGCGCGATCCGCGCGACCTCGTCCATGTCGATCAGGCTCGTCTGCGGGTCGACCTCGTAGGGCGCGATGTCGTAGAGGCGACCCGACACGTTGATCTTCATCCCGTGCGTGAGGTGCCCGCCGTGCGCGAGCGAGAGCCCCATCAGCGTGTCACCGGGCTCGAGCAGCGCGTGATAGACGGCCGCGTTGGCCTGCGCGCCCGAGTGCGGCTGGACGTTCGCGTGCTCGGCGCCGAATAGCTCCTTCGCGCGGTCGATCGCGAGCTGCTCGGTCATGTCCACGTACTCGCAGCCGCCGTAGTAGCGCGCGCCCGGGTAACCCTCGGCGTACTTGTTCGTCAGCACGCTGCCCTGGCAGTCGAGCACGGCCTGCGGGACGAAGTTCTCCGAGGCGATCAGCTCGAGCGTGCGACGCTGGCGTTCGAGCTCGAGCGCGAGGATCTCGGCCACCTCGGGATCGACCTCGCCGACCGGGCGATTGAAGTAGTCGCGCGGAAGCGGCTCGCTCACCGGGCGAGCTTAGCGAACACGGCGGCGAGCGCCGCGTTGGTTTTGGTGCCGTGTCGTCGGACGTCCCAGCTACCGCTTGTCTCAAACGTAGCCAGCGCAACGACCGTGGACGGCACGCCCGGCAGCTCGCCACCGTCGATCACCAGATCGGCGCCATCGCGGATTTCGCGGGGGACCTCGTCGAGGCGCCGCGCGTCGGGGGCGCCGGCGAGGTTCGCGCTCGATTGGAGCACCGGACCGGGCAACTCGAGGGAGCTGTCGATGACGCGCAGGCCGAGCAGCTCGCCGCCCGCCAGCGGGTAGCGACCGGCGGGGTTGGGGACGAGCACCGTGTAGGGACCCGGGAGCAGCGCCGCAAGCGCGGCACGCGTGCGCGGCCCGAGCTCCGGTAGCGCGGCGAGCACGAGCTCGAGATCGGTGAACAGCAGCGCCGCGGGCTTGCGGGGCGGGCGGCCTTTGAGCTCATACAGGCGCGCGACGGCAGCGGCGTTCGACGGGTCGCAGCAGAGCCCGTAGACAGTGTCGGTCGGGAGGACGGCGACGCCGCCGGCAGCGACGGCAGTCGGCGAGTCGTCCCGCTCAGCATCGCGCCACCACGACGCGCTCGATGCCTGCAAGGTCACGGCGGCGCTCGGTCGCGGAAGCTCGCGCTCGAGCAGCGCCGCGACCGCATCGGCCTGCCCCTCCCCGACCTCGATCGCGAGCAGCGGCGTCGCGGCGGCCTGCGCGATCAGCCGACGAACGAGATCGAGCCCGTCCTCGCCACCGTCGAGTGCGAGGCGCGGCTCGTGGCGCACGATCTCGGGCTCGAGCGTCGCGATCGTCGCGCGCGGCACGTACGGCGGGTTCGCGAGGATCGCGTCGAAGCCGCGGTCGACGCTGTCGAGCAGGTCGGCTGCGGATCCAGTCCACGTCGAGTCCGAGCCGCTGCCCGTTGGCGCGCGCGACGCCGAGCGCGTCCGCGCTGATGTCGCTCCCGCTCAGCTGCAGATCGGGCCGCTCGTCCTTCAGCGCGAGGGCCACCGCGCCCGAACCGGTGCAGCAATCGAGCACGCGTGCACCTGGCGCCAGCTCGAGCCCGACCTCGACGAGCAGCTCGGTTTCAGGTCGCGGCACGAGCACTCTCCGGTCGACGAGGAGGTCGAGGCGGCGAAAGCCGCGTCGACCGACGATGTAGGCGACGGGCTCACGCTCGATCGCGCGCCGGCGCACGTGCGACTGGAAGCGGCGGACCGCCTCCCCCGCGACGGGCAGCTGCGGCTCGCGCGCGAGGCGCTCGCGCGAGACGCCGAGCACGTCCGCGAGGAGGATCTCCGCGTCGAGGCGGGCGCTCGGCGAGCCGCCCGCCGCGATCGCGGTCCGCGCACCGTCGAGCGCGTCGCGTGCGGTAGCCGGTCCACCCGGGGTGCTCACGACGTCTGCGCCGCGAGGCGCTCGCGCTTCTCCTCGGCTTGCAGCGCGCCGGTCAGCTCGTCGAGCTCGCCCGCAAGCACGGCATCGAGGCTGTACAGCGTCAGCTTCACGCGGTGGTCGGTGACGCGGCCCTGAGCGTAGTTGTAGGTCCGGATCTTCTCGGCGCGATCGCCCGTCCCGACCTGGGAGCGGCGGTCGGCGGCGAGTGTGGCCTGCTGTTCGGCGAGCGCCCGCTCGTACAGGCGGGCCCGCAGGACGCGGAGTGCCTTCTCGCGGTTTTGCAGCTGCGACTTCTCGTCCTGCATCGCGACGACGATGCCTGACGGCTTGTGTGTCAGGCGGACCGCCGAGTCGGTCGTGTTGACCGACTGGCCACCGGGACCGGTCGAGCGGTAGACGTCGATCTGGAGGTCGTTCGGGTCGATCTGGACATCGACCTCCTCCGCCTCGGGCAGTACCGCAACCGTCGCCGTCGAGGTGTGGATGCGCCCCTGGGACTCGGTCTGCGGCACGCGCTGGACGCGGTGGGTGCCGCCTTCGAACTTGAACACGGAATACGCGCCGTCGCCTTTGACCGCGAAGGTGTGCTTGCCCTCATCGTCCTCGAGCGGCTCGACCGCGAAGCCTCGGCGCTCGGCGTAGCGCGTGAGCATCCGATACACGTCGTCGGCCCACAGCCCGGCCTCGTCGCCGCCCGCGCGCGCCTTGGATCTCGACGATCACGTTCTTGTCGTCGTTGGGATCGCGGCGGACCATCGCGAAGCGGATCTCCTGCTCGAGCTCCCCGAGCCGCTCGCGCGAGCTCGCGAGCAGCTCGCGCAGCTCCGCGTCCTCGGCACCGTCGTCGGCGAGCAGCTCCTCCGCGCTGGTGGCGTCGTCGAGCGCGCGCCGCCACTCGGCCGCCAGCCGGGCGGCCGGCTCGAGCTGGCGGTACGCGCGGCCGACCTCGGCGAGTCGCTGGCGATCGGCGATCACGGCGGGGTCGGACATCTGCTCGGAAAGCTCGGCGAAGCGCGCCTCGATCTGTTCGACGAGCGCGTCGCTCACGCGACCACCTCGAGCCCGACGAGATCACGAGCGTTGAGCTCGTCCGCTCCTTCTGCATCGAGCACCGCGCGCAGCGCCGCGATCGCGACGGCGAGCTGGCTCTCGTCGGGCTCGCGGGTCGTGAGGCGCTGGAGCGCAAGGCCGGGAGCGATGACGAGCGACACACCCGGGCGGTCGCGGTAGCGCGCGGCGAGGCGGATGATCTCGTAGGAGATCCCGGCGATGACGGGCACGCCGAGGATTCGTGTCGCGACGAGCCAGTACCACGCCGGCAGGCCGAGCGGTGCGAAGACGAAGATCGCGACGATCATCACGATCAATAGGAAGCTCGTGCCGCAGCGCGGATGAAGGCGCGAGAAGCGCGCCGCGATCGCCGGCTCGAGTGGCTCGCCCGCCTCGTAGCAGGCGATCGCCTTGTGTTCTGCGCCGTGGTATTCGAGCACGCGGCGAAGCTCGCGCAGGCGCGAGATGAGGACCAGATAGCCGAGGAAGATCGCCGTGCGCAACACCCCTTCGACGAGCCAGAAGAGCGTCGCGGAGTGCAGCGGGCGCTTGATCAGGCTGACGATCCCGACCGGCAGGACGAAGAAGAGGCCGATCGCAAGGATCAGCGAGAGCGCGACGGCCCCGGCAAAGGTGCCGCGCGGGAGCTCCTCGTCGGTCTCGCCGGCCTGGACGCCGACCGAAGCGCCGAGCGCGCGCATCCCGATGCCGAGCGACTCGCCGACGGCGACGACGCCGCGGACGAGCGGGAGCTCGCAACAGCTTGTGGCGGCGCAGGACCGACGAGAAGGGGTTCGTCTTGACGACGATCGCGCCCGCCGGCACCTCGCGCTCGCCGCGCTCGATTTGCTCGGGCGTCGGGGCGCGGCTGGCGACCGACCAGGTCCGCACGCCGCGCATCATCACGCCCTCCAGGACCGCCTGCCCGCCGATCGGGCGGTCGTCAAGCGCCTTTGCCCGCGCGCCACGAGGCTCGCGCGCGGCGCGCGGCGCGGCAACCCCCACGGAGTCCTACTTTGTCGCTGCGACGCGACGGGCGCTGCGTGCGGCGCGCCGCTGGAAGCGCTCGACGCGACCGCCCGTATCGATCAGCTTCTGGCGGCCGGTGAAGAACGGGTGGCAGGCCGAGCAGATCTCGACGTGCAGCTCTGGCTTCGTCGAGCGCGTGACGAACTCGTTCCCGCAGGTGCAGCGAACGTGCGCGGTCACATATTCCGGGTGAATGTCGCGCTTCACAACCGAAAGTGTAGCCGGTACGCGAAGCCGGCCCGTGAGCGTCCGTGCCGCCGTCGGGTCAGGCGCGGCACTGGATCGACACGGTCCGCCGCGCGTTGGCGGGCTCGCTGATCGAGCCAGATGGATCGGCCGTCGCGGTCACTTGCGTGCCGGCGCCGCAGCGCGGACCGGTGAACTGGACCGTTACCGAGGCGCCGGCGGCGAGCGCGCTGACTGTCTGCTGCGGCAGTGAAATGCCGCCGACGTCGAGGGCAACGGCGAAGGCTCCCGCGCCACCGGCGCCGCGGTTGCCGACGGTCACCGAGTAGTCCTCGGTGCTCGCCGGTGGCGATCCCGGCGCGTGCGTGATCGCGGCGACGAACAGATCGGGCGCCAACGCCGGCGCCAGTAACTCGACGCACGGCGAGCTCACGCGTCTGTCGACACGGATCAGCTGGTGGCGCGCGTTCAACCAGCGGTAGTGAACGACAGCGCGGAACGCAGCCGGCGCCGGTAGGTCGAGCACGTTCTCGTTCGCCGTGAACGTCGTGATGCCGGGACTTGACGTCTGCCACACGCCGAATCCCGGCGCCGGCACCTGCGTGAACGTCCCGTGCGGAGCGCGCTCGAAGAGGTCGAAGCTGATCGCCATCGAACGGGTGCGCGGGAGCGACTGCATGGTCGCTGTGAAGTGGGCCGAGCGGTCGCCGGCGCTCGCACCGGTCGTGCAGGCCGTGAGCGTCGCCGAGTCGATCACGCCGGCGCGCGAGCTGATCGCGCCAGGGCCATTCGCGCCCATCGCCGGAGCCGCTGCCACGGCGAGCGCGAGTAGGGCGGAGATCAAGATCGCGGCGCGGTTGCGCATGACGACAATTGAACACGCCGTAGGGGCATATGTTGCGAGACGCGGCTAGCGACCGGCGCCGCGCGCGCGGAGCGCCGCTGCGAGCCGCGGCAGGATCCGGTGCAGGTCACCGATTATCCCGAGGTCGGCGAACTCGAAGATCGGTGCGCGCGCATCCGTGTTGATCGCGAGGATGCTCTCAGAGCCCTGCATCCCGACCTTGTGCTGGATCTGCCCGGAGATGCCCGCGGCGACGTACAGTTTCGGCGCGACCGTCTTGCCGGTCTGCCCGACCTGGGCCGCGTAGGGGTACCAGCCCGCGTCAACGACCGCGCGCGTCGCGCCGACGGCGGCAGCAGGACCGAAGGCGCGCGCGAGCTCTTCACAGAGCGTGAACGCTTCCGGCCCACCGAGGCCGCGGCCGCCCGCAACGACGACCGCGGCCGTCTCGATGTCAGTCTCCTGCCCCCCACGCTGAGCGGCGCGCTCGATCATCCGCACCCGAGTCGCGGGCGCAGACGGCTCGATCGCGAGATCCTCGACCGACGCCTGACGCTCCCCGCGGTCGATTGGCTCGAACGCGCCGATCCTCGCCACGATGATTCCGCCCGGCCCGCTCAGCTCGACCTCCGAGATCTGCGAGTCACCGAGGACCGGCCGCTCGGCCACGAGGCACCCTGCCCGCACGCCGACCGCCGTCACCTCGACGGCGATGCCGGCGCCCAGCCGGGCGGCGAGCGCCGCCCCAGCCTCGAGGCCCAGGAGCCCGCCGCCGAAGAGCGCGTAGGCGAAACCGCGCTCGCGCATGAGCCAGGCCATCGCGTCGACGACCGGCTGCGCGAGCCCGGCGGGACCGCCGCATCGATAGACGCGCGCGGCCCCGTAGCGGCCGAGCGCGGCACAAGGCGCCTGCCCGCCGATGACCACCGCGTGCGCCTCACCACCTAGCCCGCCCGCGAGCCGTGCAGCCTCCGACAGCGCGCCGAGCGAGCTCTTGTTGAACTCGCCGTCGTGGTCGAGGACGTGGACGAGGATGTCGGCCATCTCAGGTCACTCCGCGCTCGTCGAGCCAGGACAGGATCCGCGCGACGGTCTCCTCTGCGTCGCGGTCCGCGATGATCGTCGCCTGCGGTCGCCGGGCCGGCTGCTTGACCCCGAGCCAGCGCGCACGCGAGCCGGCTGCGCCGACCCGGTCGAGGGCAATGCCGAGCTCGGCCGCGGTGCGCGTCTCGAGCGGTCTGTTGCGCGCGCCCATGATCGCCTTCAGTGAGGGATAGCGCGGCTCGTTGAGCGCGTCGCCGACACCCACGACCGCGGGGAGCTCGAGCTCGACCGTGTCGTAACCGTATTCCGCCTGGCGGGAGCACCGGACACGTCCGTCGCGCGGTTCGAGCGCAATCACCTGAGTCAGCGCCGGCCACTGGAGGTACTCGCCGACCGCCGCGGCGAGGGCATAGCACTCGCCGTCGTCCGACTGCTGGCCCGCAAGGACCAGGTCCGGCTCGATCCGCTCGAGCGCGGTGGCGAGGACGTAGGCGGTGGCGATCAGATCGGAGCCCGCGAAGGCGTCGTCGCAGAGATGGAGCGAGCGGTCCGCCCCGAGCGACACCGCCCTGTGCAGCGCGCGCGACGCGCTCGCGGGCCCCATCGTCACGGCGACGATCTCCTCGACTGCCGCCGACGGCGACTCGCGCAGGCGCACCGCCGCCTCGATCGCGTGGGCATCGTGCGGATTCAGCGTCCGCTCGCCGCTGCGCTCGAGCCGCCCGCTGCGCGGATCGAGTCGCTTGCGGACGGTTGCGTCGGGAATCTCCTTGACGAGGACCGCGATCCTCATCGAGCAGCGGCGACCGCAGAGCGGATGAACTCGACCGCCGCATCGGTCTGGGCGCCCGGCGTGAAGACCTCCGCAACACCGAGCGCCTTGAGCGCCGCGGCCTCATCGGCCGGGATCGTCCCGCCGAGGACCACGACGACATGCTCGAGGCCCTCGGCGCGCAGCAGCTCGAGGATCCGCGGCACGAGCGTCATGTGCGCGCCCGAGAGGATCGACAGCCCCACCGCGTCGGCGCTCTCCTGGAGCGCGGTCTCGACGATCTGCTCCGGTGTCTGATGAAGACCCGTGTAGATGACGTGCATGCCGGCGTCGCGCAGTGCTCGCGCGATCACCTTTGCGCCGCGGTCGTGACCGTCGAGGCCGGGCTTCGCGACGACGACGCGTATCGGCTTCTCGGTCTGGAGGCTCACGGCTGGCATCAACGGGCTGCGGCGTGAGTGTATTGCGATAATGCTCGCCTGATGGACGTGAGAGCAGTACAGGGCCCGCCCGAGCAGACGGGTGCCGACACGATCGTCTACGGCACCTTCGAGGGCGAGCCTATCGCGACTCCCGCGCTCCAGGCGTTGCTCGACGGCGGCGAGGCCAAGGCGCAGGAAGGTCACGTCGCGCTCGCTCACGTCGATGGCCACCGCCAGCTGCTCGTGGGCCTCGGCAAGCGGGAGGAATTCGACGCGGAGCGCGCCCGCGTCGCCGCAGCGAAAGCCGTTAGGCGCGCGCTCGAGCTCGGCTGCAGCTCGCTCTGCTGGACCGTTCCAGCGGGGGCCGGCGTGCGCGGCACGGGCGCGCTGGTCGAGGGCACGATCCTCGCGAGCTACAGCTTCCGGCGCTACAAGACCGACGTCGACGAGCCGGAGCGCCCGATCGAGGTGCTGACGCTCTGCACTGAGGTCGACCAGACTGCCGCGGTGGCGCGAGCCGCTGTGGTTGCCGAGGCCGTGAACGCAGCGCGCGCGCTCCAGGACACGCCAGCCAACGACATGACCCCGAGCGACCTCGCCGCGCGTGCGCGCGAAATCGCCGCCGCTCACGCGAACCTGACGGCGACGATCGAGCGGCGCGAGGAGATCATCGCGCGCGGGATGGGCGCCTTCGCCGCCGTGGCGCAGGGCTCGGCGCAGGAGCCAGCGCTGATCACGCTGCACTACAAGGGCTCGAATGCGAAGGGCCCCGTGCTCGGATTCGTCGGCAAGGCCGTGACGTTCGACAGCGGTGGTATCTCCATCAAGCCCTCGCAGTCGATGGAGGAGATGAAGTACGACATGTCGGGCGGTGCGACCGTGCTCGAGGCGATTGCGGCGATCGCGAGGCTCGAGCTGCCCGTCGAGGTCGTCGGCGTCGTCGGCGCGACCGAGAACCTGCTGTCCGATCGCTCGGTCAAGCCGGGCGACGTCGTGCGCACGATGAAGGGTAAGACGGTCGAGATCAACAACACCGATGCCGAGGGCCGTCTCGTCCTCGCCGACTGCATCGCGCATGCGATCGCCGAGGGCGCCGAGCGCGTCATCGACCTCGCGACGCTCACGGGCGCGGCGATCGTCGCGCTTGGACACACGTACGCCGCGCTGCTCTCAAACGACGATGAGCTCGCCGCGGCGGTGACGAGGGCGGGCGAGGACACGGGCGAGATCGTCTGGCGGCTGCCGCTGCACGCCGAGTACAAGCAGCTCGTCCGCGGAACCGTCGCTGATCTCAACAACGCCCCTGAGCGCGGCCTGGCGGGAACGATCCTCGGCGCCGAGTTCCTCGCCGCGTTCGCCGGCGAGACGCCGTGGGCGCACCTCGACATCGCCGGGACCGCATGGAGCCTCGGTCGCGCATACGCCGAGAAGGGCGGCTCCGGCTGGGGCGTCCGCCTGCTGGTCGAGCTGGCTCAAGCATCGAGCTGAGCGCCGGATACAAGGTCTGCGCCGTCGACGAGGTCTGGTCCGCGCTGCGGTTCGTCGCGCGACGGGCCGTGGGCGCATCGCCCGGCGCCCGCTCGTCATGAAGCCGCCCGCCTGCTGGAAACAGGCCTACCATCAGCGGCGTGAGTCGCGAATCGCAATTCCCGCTGTTCCCGCTCGGGCTCGTCGCGCTGCCCGGCGAGGAGGTCGCGTTGCACATCTTCGAACAGCGCTACCGCGTGATGATCGAGGAGTGCATCGGCTCGAGTCGCGAGTTCGGCATTGTGTGGCTCGCAGAGGACGAGCTCAAGCCGGTCGGCTGCACGTGTGCGGTCGAACGCGTGCTCGAGCGAATGGATGACGGGCGCTTCAACGTGCTCGTGCGCGGGCGGCGACCGTTCCGCCTGATCGAGCGCGAAGACTCGCTCCCCTATCCGGCCGGGACGATCGAAGCGCTCGAGGACGAGGTCGAGATGCTCGACGCCAAAGCAACGGAGGACGCGCACGCCGCCTACGCGACGCTTGTCGAGGCCGCGATCGACAGCCAACCGGAGGCGGAGCTGCTCGCCGGGATGAGCGCTTACGACATGGCGGGGACGATCGAGTTCGGGCTGGACGCAAAGCAGGAGCTGCTCGAGCTGCGTTCGGAGAACGCGCGCCTGCGACTGCTGGCGCGGATGCTGCGAGCGGCGCTACGCCAGCTGGAGCTCGCCGACCGGGCCGGAGAGCGGGCACGCTCCAACGGGAAGGTGCGGTTCGCGTAGCTGTGGATTCGCGTCAGTCGGCGCGGGCGCTGCCGGCCAGCGCGGCCGTACGCGTGCGGCGCACGCGCGGCTCGGCCTCGGGCGGGCGCGTCCGGTCGTGGCCGGTCGCGACGACCGTGACCCAGACCTGATCGTCGAGGCTCTCGTCGACCATCGCGCCGAAGATGATGTTGGCGTCCGGGTGCGCGGCGCCGCTGACCGCCTTGGCCGCCTCGTTGACCTCCCAGAGCGAGAGGCTCGGACCACCGGTGATCGACAGCAGGATCGAGCGTGCGCCTTCCACGGAGGTTTCCAGCAGCGGCGAGGAGACAGCGGCCATCGCTGCGTCGACCGCGCGATCATCCCCGGTGCCGAAGCCGATCCCAAGCAGGGCCGTACCGGCATCGGACATGACGGTGCGCACGTCCGCGAAGTCGAGGTTGATCAGACCGGGAAGCGTGACGAGATCGGCAACGCCCTGCACGCCCTGGCGTAGCACGTCGTCGGCCACGGCGAACGCGTCGACCATCGAGGTGCGCTTGTGGAGGACTGAGAGCAAGCGGTTGTTGGGAACGACGATCAGCGTGTCGACGACCTCGGCGAGCTCGTCGATCCCCTGCTGCGCCGCCTGGGCGCGGCGCGTGCCTTCGAAGCCGAAAGGCTTGGTGACGATGCCGACGGCGAGCGCGCCGACGTCGCGAGCGATCTCGGCGACGACCGGGGCGGCGCCGGTCCCCGTTCCGCCACCCTCGCCGGCCGTGATGAAGACCATGTCGGCGCCCTTGAGCTCGGCCTTGATCGCATCGTAGGCCTCGACCGCGGCCTGCCGGCCGATTGCCGCGTCGGCGCCAGAGCCGAGCCCGCGCGTCACGGCCGCGCCGATGCGAATCACGGTGCCCGCCGTGGACTGCTGCAGCGACTGGACGTCGGTGTTGATTGCGATGAACTCGATTCCGGGGATCTGGGCCTCGATCATCCGGTTGACGGCGTTCACGCCGGCCCCGCCGACGCCGACGACGCGCAGGCACGCGCGACCGAGCTGGCGCTCGATCGGTTGGTGCGCCTCGCCGTTGAGGATCTCGGCCGGCGGCGCGTGCTTACGCGAAGTGCGCGTGGCACGAATCTCGAGGATGTCGCTCGGCAGCTCGGAGCTGAACGCCTCCCGCAGGCGCTCCTGGGCGCTCGGGCGCGCGGGCGCTGCCTGCGCCGCGTCGGCGCCGGCGGGATCAGCGGGCGTGCCGGCCTGCGGCTCGTCGCCGCCTTCGGTCTCCGTCTTGCGGAAGAGCGCCGCGAGCGGACCTTCGCGCATGCTCGCGCGCTTGTTAGGAGCGACCATTGATGACCTCCTTCGCCAGGTCCCGGTAGGCCTTCGCGGCCGAACCTCTGGGGTCGTAGCGCAACACCGACATCCCCTTCACGGGCGCCTCGGCGAAGCGAACAGTCTTGCGGATGCGCGATGCGAACACGCGGCTACCGAAGTTCTCCTCGAGGATCTCGATCGCCTCCTTGGCATGAATCGTGCGCGAGTCGACGAGCGTCGGAACGATCCCTTGAATGTCGACTTTCGGATTGAGGTTCTCGCGGACCATCGCAAGCGTGTTCTGAAGCTGGACGAGACCGCGCATCGAGAGGTATTCACATTGCACCGGCACGATCACCTTGTCTGCCGCGGTGAGCGCGTTGATCGTCAGCAGGCCGAGACTCGGCGGGGTGTCGATGCAGATGAAGTCGTAGTCCTCGCGGACCGGATTCAACGCGCGTTCGAGGGCCCGTTCGCGACCGATCGTCGCCGCGAGCGCAATCTCGGCGCCGGCGAGATCGATCGAGGCGCAGGCGATGTCCACCTCGCGCTTGCGGATCACTTCCCTGATCGATAGCTGGTGAACGAGCACGTCGTACATCGAGCGTTCCAGGGTGTCCGGATCGATTCCCTGGGACATCGTCAGGTTGCCCTGGGGATCCATGTCCACGCAGAGCACACGGTGCCCCTCCTCGCCGAAGGCAACGGCGAGGTTCAGCGTCGTCGTCGTCTTGGCGACGCCGCCCTTCTGGTTCGCGAAAGCGATGACTTTTGCCTTGCTCACGAGGCCGGTATTCGCAAGTCACGGCCGTAATCCTTCACGCGCGATTCACTCGGGCGCGCGTAGGCGGGCGCACGACCGGTTTCGAATCGGCGTGAATGGTGCGCCACGGTGGACATCAAGGCCGTCGGTCTGCGGGCTAGCATCGGGTGATGGCCGCGACCGTGGCAACGCCCCTGCTCGAGCGGCGGCTCCTGTTCGTGCTGGGGAAGGGGGGTGTCGGGCGGACGACGGTGGCGGCCGCGCTCGGGCTTCTGGGGCGCAGCGCGGCGCGCACGGACGATCGTGGCGGAGGTGAGCGCCCGGGGTGAGCTGCCGGATCTGTTCGGACGCCAGGCCGGCGAGGGCGAGGTGGAGCTCGCCCCGCATTTGTGGACGATTCAGATCGACACGCGGCGTTCACTCGATGAGTATCTCCACGGGCACCTGCCGCTGCGTATGCTCGCGGACGTCGTCGGTGCGACGCGGCTTATCGGCTACCTCGCTGCGGCGACGCCCGGTCTGCGCGAGCTACTGAACACCGGCAAGCTGTGGGAGCTCGCGCAGACGGAGCGGCGGATCCCGCTCGCCGACCCTTACCGCCTCGTGGTCGCCGATGCGCCGGCCAGCGGCCACGCTCTCGGCCTGCTGACGGCGCCGCGGACGTTTGCGCAAACTGCCCAGGCAGGCCCGATCGCGCGCCAGGGCGAACGGATTGACGACATGCTGCACGACCCCGCGCGGACCGGCCTCGTGGGCGTAACGCGAGCCGTCGATGCGGCGGTGACCGAGCTGATCGAGCTGCGCACAGCTCTGCGCGAACGCGCCGAGCTCGACCTCGACCTGGTCGTCGTCAATTACTGTCCGCCTGGCGGGGCGAGCAGCAGCGACGTCGAGGCACTGCGCGCCGCCCTAGCTGACGACGGCGCGCTGGCGAGCGACGCACGCGCCGCGATCAAGCGGGCGCTGTTCGAGGAGCGCATGCGAACCGTCGCGCTCGAGCAGATCGCACGCCTCGAGCACGAGCTCGCAGGCGTCCCGCTCGTGAAGCTTCCAGCCCTCTATGTGGAGCGCATGGGTCTCGCGGACATCTCGGGACTGGCGAGCGAGCTGGGGGCAGTGCTGTGACGCAGAGCCTGCGCGAGGTGCTCGCCGACCGCCGTATATGCATCTGTGTCGGCGCCGGCGGCGTCGGCAAGACGACTACCTCCGCAGCCATCGCGCTCGGGCTCGCGGCGCGCGGGCGGCGCGTCGCGCTCGTCACCATCGACCCGTCGCGGCGGCTCGCCGGGGCGCTCGCTCTGAGCGAGCTGAGCAACGAGCCACGGGCCCTCAGCCGCGAACACCTCGCGCCGACCGGGCTCGATCTGCGCGGCGAGGTCCTTGCGATGGTGCTCGATCCCAAACGGACCTTCGACGAGCTTGTGGCACAGCTCGCGCCAGACGCGGGCGCACGCGACCGCGTGCTGTCGAACCGCATCTACCGCGAGCTGTCGGGCGCCGTGGCCGGCTCACACGAGTTCACGGCGATCGCCAAGCTCTACGAGCTCGATCGCACGCATGACTACGACGCGATCGTGCTCGACACGCCGCCGTCTCGCAACACGCTCGACTTCCTGCGCGCGCCCGACCGTCTGCTCCAGTTCTTCGACGCACGTACGCTGCGCGTCCTGCTCGCGCCTGCGGGCCTCGGCGCCAAGCTCGCGGGCCGTGCGGGTGCCCCGGCTCTGGCGCTGATCCGCCATCTCGTCGGCGTCGACCTGCTTGGTGAGATCTCGCTGTTCTTGAGCGCGATCGGCAGCCTGATCGGGGGCTTTCGCGATCGTGCGAGCGCCGTCGCGTCGCTGCTCCAGGATCCGGCCACCGCCTTCGTGATGGTGAGCACCCCAGAGAGCGAGCCGGTCCGCGAGTCGATCGCGTTCGCGACCCAGCTGCGCGCCGCCGGCCTGCCATTGGCCGGGCTCGTCGTCAACCGCTACCACCCGCCCGTGCCGGAACGGGATGCGGCGACGGCCGCTGCGCTGTCGGCTGCGATCGGCGAAGCTCTCGCGGACGTCGTGCTCGCCGCCGGCGAGCGCGCGCAGGTGCTTGCGGCGCGCGACCAGACGGGCATACAGAGGCTCGCCGACGCGCTGGGCGAGGTGCCGCGTGTGCTCGTGCCCCTGCTAGAGAGCGGGCTTGGTGAGCTCGAGACGCTCGGCGCAGTCGCGCGCGAGCTGCTGCCGTAACGGCGATCCGCGGCGGCGGGGCCTATGCGGAGCGCAGCGACATTTCGGTCGTCGGCGCGTCGAACAGCGCGTCGTCGAGCGGATCGAAGCGCCTGC
This sequence comes from uncultured Solirubrobacterales bacterium, assembly GCA_963773395.1. GTDB lineage: Bacteria > Actinomycetota > Thermoleophilia > Solirubrobacterales > Solirubrobacteraceae > Palsa-513. The sequence continues at coordinate 1,240,924 of CAVZAY010000002.1, forward strand.
GCCCCGGTCGGCTGCTGCCGGGGGGCGGCGTCGAGAACAGGTCCGAGCCGAACGAGCTCGCAAGCGCGCGGCGTGTCAGGTGGAACTCGTCAGTGCCCTCGCCGCCCGGTTCGGCTTCGGGCACGTAGATGCGCGCGTCGGCGAGCGCCGCCAGGTCGCCGCGCAGCTCGCCCGCGACCACTTCGCGCAGCAACGTGCGCAGCCGATCCTCGACCTCCCCCGCCAGAGCGAGCGCGCCGTCGGACAGCTCGCTGCCGGCGATCACCGCCTGCTCGAGCGTGAGCGCGCGCAGCATGCGTTTCGTCAGCTCACCGCGCTCGGGACCATCCGCCGATAGGGCCGCAAGGCGGCCCGCCAGCCGGCCGCTCCCGGGACCCTCGGGTTCGAGCAGTGCCCTGAGGGCGAGCAGGAAGTCGCTGAGCCCTTCGAGCCGGCCCTCCCGCGAACACCCGAGCTCGAAGCGGCGCAGCGCCCACGCGATCACGCCGTCGGACGGACGGCGGCGCGCAACAAGCGAGCAGAAGTCCCGCAATTCGGCCTCCTGCTCTCCAACAAGTACGACGTTGCCGTCGGAGCGCCCGCCCCCCGGCAGTGACAGCGCGCGCCAGTCGGTCCCGTCGGCATGGATCCAAGCCAGCGGCGCGAGCGAGATGCCGCCCGCAAACAGGCGCATCGCGGTCTGGAGCTCGAGCAGTCGGTGAAGCGCGTCGGCGACGCCGTCGCTGCCCTCACCGGGGTCGATCGCAACGACTAGCGCCGGGCGGTCTTCGCGCAACCAAGCCGGATCCGGCGGGACGCGGCCGAGGCGCTCGAGCGGAGCGAGGATCACCCCTTCGCCGAGGCAGAGCTCCTTCACTGTGCTGCTCACACCGCGCAGCAGGCCAAGCAGCGCGATCTCGGTGTGCTTCTCGACGGCGTTTTCGAACAGCTCCCTGTACGCCGGCTCGAAGCGCTCCGGCAGCAGCAGGAAGCCCTCCTCGTCGCCATCGAAGACGCGCACGATGAACGCACGCAGCACGGCCTCCGCGGGGTCGCCGAGGCCGTCGTCGCCGAGGTCGGGGAGCGCGCCCAGATAGCTTGCGATCCCCGGGAGACGGCCGATCTCCTCGAGCGCCGGGCGCGCGCTCGGCTGGCCGCGGAGAACGTGCCAGTGACGTGCGACGAACGCGCCGGTCAGCGGTCGATAGCAGTAGAGGGCCGGTCGGTGCGTCCGAGCGCGCTCCTCGACGACCTCGAAGCCGACCTCGTCACCGGCGGCGGTTGCCCCAGCGAGCGCCAGGGCCGCCTCCGCGGCAAACGCGTGCAGCAACTGATGCAACTGACCGGAGCGCATGCGAGAGCGTTTCGCCCCCACGCCGCCGCATCCTGCCGCGCGCAGCGGCAGTTGCAGCAATTCGGCTCAGGCTGCGAGCGTCTGGTGCTCCGGGGCGCGCGAGATCTCCTCGCACACCCAGCGGCGCCCGAAATCACGCATGCTCTCGACGATCGGGAGCAGGTCGCGCCCCTTCGCGGTCAGCGCGTACTCGACGCGCGGCGGGACCTCGGGATAGGTGTGTCGCTCGACGATGCCCTGCTCCTCGAGCTCGCGGAGACGCAGCGAGAGCGTGCGCGGGCTGATCCCGGCGAGCGAGCGCTCGATCTCGCAGAACCGGCTGCGACCCTCGGCGAGGTCACGGACGAGCAGCAGCGTCCACTTGCCGCATACGAGCTCGGCGATGTGGCACACCGGACACGTGTCGTCTATTGCCATAGAGCAACTTTACCAAGTAAAGCGCCCGTGAACGACACCCCGACGCCATGCCCTCGCGCGAGACGCGCCAGGTGCACGCCCGGCACGCTAGGAGGCGAGCGCGATTACGTTGGGGTCGGACAACAGCGGGCGCCGCCGCGGGGCCCTCGGCCTCGAGCATGAGCTTGAAGTCGTGCGGACTCGTCGCGGCTGCGAGCGCTTCCTCAACCTTGACCCGGCCCGAGCGAACATGCGCCAGCAGCGCCTGGTCGAAGGTCTGCATGCCGTAGTAGCTACCGTCGGCGATGATCTGCGCGAGACCGGCCTCGGAGTGGGTCGGGTCGCGGATCGCGTCGCGCACGCGGCCGGTCATTCGAAGGACCTCGACGGCCGCGACGCGACCGCCGACGGCTGCGGGCACAAGACGCTGCGAGACGACGCCCTTGAGCGTGCCGGCGATCATCGAGCGCACCTGATGGTGCTGGTGGGGCGGGAAGAAGTCGAGCATGCGGTTGATCGACTCTGCGGCATCGACGGTGTGAATCGTGGACAGGACGAGGTGACCGGTCTCGGCCGCCGAGAGAGCGGTCTCCACCGTCTCCTCATCGCGCATCTCGCCGATCAGGATCACGTCCGGGTCCTGGCGCAACACGCGTCGCAGCGCGTCCTTGAATGAGTGCGTGTCGGAGCCGACCTCGCGCTGGCTGATCATCGAGCGCACGTCGCGGTGGACGAATTCGATCGGATCCTCGATCGTGACGATGTGGGCCGCGCGCGTGTTGTTGATGTGATCGATGATCGCCGCGAGCGTCGTCGACTTGCCGGAGCCCGTGCTCCCAGTCACGAGGATGATCCCGCGCGGCTCTTCCGCGAGCTCCGTGACCACGGAAGGCAGGCCGAGGTCGTCGACGCTGCGAATCCGATGCGGGATCGCGCGCGCGACGAGCGAGATGTGGCCGCGCTGGCAAAAGATGTTGATGCGGAAGCGCGCGACGCCGGCGATCTCGTAGGAGATGTCGAGCTCCTGGTGGCGCTCGAATTCCGTCATGCGCTCGGTGCCCGCAAGCAGCGCCTTGGCGCAGGCGACCGTGTCGGCGGGCTCGAGCACCGGCCAGTCGTCGCTGGTGAGCGGACCGAGCTCACCATCGACACGGGCGAGCGGAACCGATCCCACTTTCAGATGGAGATCGGACCCATCGCAGGCGACGAGCGCACACAGGACTTTCTCGATGTCGATCACGCCTAATAGTCGATCGGCGCTTTGCGACCCACTATTGAGAACTACCCAGACTGTCGTCCGTTTGCGGCGCCTGTGCTACGACAATCGTCTAGTACGCACGGCCAGCTCCTTGGGACCGAAGGGCGGTGGCTCCCGGGATGCGCGGCCACCCGCGATCCGCCCCAGCAGGGCTACGCGACGTCGCGAAGCTTCTGCGCCTCGGCGAGATTCTGGAGCTTCTTCAGCGACTGATTCTCGATCTGACGGATACGCTCGCGCGTCACGTTGAACGTGCGACCGACCTCGTCAAGCGTGCGCGGGTGCTCGCCGCCGAGGCCGTACCGTAGCTCCAGCACGCGACGCTCGCGGTAGGAGAGATTCTCGAGCGCCTCGCGCAGCGCCTCCTTGGTGAGGATCTCCGCGGCGCGCTCATAGGGCGACTCGGCCCGCTCGTCGGCGATGAACTGGCCGAACTCGGACTCTTCCTCGTCACCAACCGGTTTCTCGAGCGAGATCGGTGCCTGTGCCGAGCGCTTGATCGAGTCGACCTCCTCGGGGTCGATCCCGGTGACCTCGGCGATCTCCTCCGGCGTCGGCTCGCGACCGAGCTCGGTCACGAGCTTACGCTCGGCCCGGCCGATCTTGTTCAGCTTCTCGACGACGTGCACCGGGATACGGATCGTGCGTGCCTTGTCGGCGAGCGCGCGAGCGATCGCCTGGCGGATCCACCAGGTGGCGTAGGTCGAGAACTTGAAGCCCTTGCGATAGTCGAACTTCTCCGCGGCGCGAACCAGGCCGAGCGTTCCCTCCTGGATCAGATCGAGGAAGGGCAAGCCCTGGTTGCGATAGTTCTTCGCGATCGAGACGACGAGCCGGAGGTTCGACTCGACCATCTTCTGCTTCGCGTCGAGGTCACCGCGCTCGATCCGCTTTGCGAGGTCGACCTCCTCCTGGGCCGTGAGCAGGCGGACCTTGCCGATGTCCTTGAGGAACAGCTGCAGCGAGTCCGTCGTCATGTCCGGCTTGAGATCGAGCGCCGTCTTGGCCTTGCGCCGACCGCGCTTGTCCGGCGCACGCTCGACCTCGGCGCCGGCGGCGATCGCCGGATCGATGTCCTCGACCAGCTCGATCTCGGCGCGCTCGAGGTAGTTGTGGAGCTCCTCAAGATCGGACTCGTCCATGTCCAGCTCGGCAACGGCGCCCTGGATCTCGGCGTAGGTGAGCACGCCGACTTGCTGGCCCTTCGTGACGAGGCCCTTTACTTCTTCAAGCTCTTGCAGTTCAGCTACTGACATCTCGTTCCGTTTCCGTGCCGCAGACCCCTCACGGCCACCGGGGCCGCCAGTCTGCGTCGATCTGGGGAGGAGCGTCCGGGCACGCCGCTACGTGCAGTCCGGCCACGCTGCCAATTGTACGCGCTTTACTTAGTGAAGTCAACTTTTGCGAAGCCTCGCTTGACCGCGTCGGACTCGTCATCGCTCTCGTATCGGCATTCTCCGGCCCGGATCCGCGGTCCCTCGTTCGATGTTCTATTGCTTAATACGTACAACGCCGCGCGGCGTTTCAAAGTTGCAACACCGGTGCCGCGTAGCCGCGTTGAAACCGTCATTGCGGGGCGGTAGCGGTTCCTATATGCTCGCGCCCGCCTAAGCCTAATCGCAGTGGTGTCCGCACCTTGCGAGCGGGGGAACCAATGCGGAGGCAACTCCGCGGGGGCGAATCCGCCGGAACTCCGGTGGTAGCGCCACAAGCGCGAGCCCGACAGCTCACCCCGTAGGCAACGGTCAACGGAGTGAGAATGCCCGCTACTCATAAAGCGACGCACTTGCTGAGCGTAAGCCTTGCCATTGCAGGCCTGCTCGCGGCGACCGCCGCGGTCGCCGCCGCGAAGTCCAGTGCCCCCAGCACCGGCGGCACGAGCGCCGGCGGGGGCAGCACGTCCGCCACGCAGGCAAGCTACGGTCAGCCCGTTCCGACCACGGTCGGCTCGACACTGGGCTCGTTGGTCTTGACCCCGGCGAGCGTCGCCGCTGGGCAGCCGACCGTGGCGTCGGGAACGCTCGCGGCCTCCGACGCGGGGCAGCCCGTCGCGCTCGAGATCGAAAGCAAGCCGGGCATCTGGGTCGCGGCCGCTACATCGACGGTCGGCCCCGACGGCTCCTATTCGATCGCCTGGATCGCCAAGGGGGTCGGCACCTACGCCATGCGTGTCGTCAGCGGCGCCCTCGCCTCCGCCACAGCCTCCGTCAGCTCGCCGCAGTCGACGCTCGCGATCCTGAAGTCCGTGATCGCCACGTGGTACGGGCCAGGCCTCTACGGTCGTCGCACCGCCTGCGGCGAGAAGCTGACGCGGTATATCGTCGGCGTCGCAAACCGCAAGCTCCCGTGCGGTACTCCGATCACGCTCTATTACGGCGGCCAGGAGCTGACGGTGCCGGTTATCGACCGCGGTCCGTACGCGAACGGCGCCAGCTTCGACCTCACCTCCGCGACAGCACAGGAGCTCGGAATCACCGAGACGGTCAGCCTCGGCTACAGCTTCGTTCGCGGCCAGAAGATCGCCCCTCTCTACTGGTACCCGAACGGCGCGACCGGTCCGAGCGGATCGAGCGGCGCATCGGGGAACACCGGGCCGACCGCCCCCGGCGGGGCGACCGGACCAACGGGCACCGACTCGGGCGGCGCAACCGCCCCCGCCTGAACGCCGACACAAGCGCGCGGCCGGATACGCTGCCGGCGCGTGCATCGCTACCCCAACGCGGCGGACCATGAGTAAGGGAGCAAGCTCCGGCGTGCGGCCGGAGCCGACGACCATCGTAGGCGTGGACGTCGGTGGCACGAAGGTGTCGGTCGCGACGCTGCGCGACGGGAAGTTCGGAGAGCCGCGGATCGCGCCCACCGCCCACGCCAGCACGGAGCAGTTCATCGGCGAGGTGGTGCAGGCGGCCCGCGCCGCCGCAGACGGTGATCTCGCGGCGGTCGGGATCGGCGTGCCGTCGGTGATCGAGTTCGCCACCGGCACCGTGCGCACGACCGTGAACATCCCAGTGCTTCAAGACGTGCCGCTGCGCCATGTGCTCGAGCACGAGCTCGGTGTGCCGGTGTTCGTCGACAACGACGCCACCGTGGCAGCGCTCGCGGAGGCGCACGACGAGCACGCCGGGCTCGATGCCGGGTGCCTCGTCATGATCACCCTGGGCACAGGAGTCGGCGGCGGTATCGTGATCGGGGGGCGTCCGTACCGCGGCGCAACCGGCGCGGCGGGCGAGATCGGTCACACGTTGATCGGGATCGAGCACGAAATACCGCCAGCCACCGACCACTTCCCCCAGCCCGGCTCGCTCGAGTCGCTGGCCGCCGGTCACGCCCTCGACGGTCTCGCTCGAGCCGCAGCGAACCGGCATCCCGAAAGCGCCCTCGGGGCGAGGCTGCGAGCGCACGGCAGCGTGAACGGTGTCGATACCGTGATCGCAGCGCAGTCCGGCGACCGCGTCGCGGTCGAGCTGCTCGCGCTGCTCGGACGGCGGGTCGGCATCGGCATAGCGAATGCGATCAACACGTTCGATCCGGACGTCGTCGCGATCGGCGGCGGCGTGTCATCGGCGGGCGATCTCCTGCTGGCGCCGGCGAAGGCGCTCGCCTGGCAGTACGTTCGCGAGGGCGTCGGCACGAAGACCGAGATCCGGCTCGCGCGGTCGGGACCGCAGGCCGGCGTACGGGGCGCGGCACTGCTGGCGCGCAGCGAGCTCGAAGCCCACCACCACGAAGACAAGGAACCTCGATGACGACAGTGGCACGCGAGACCGAGCTCGACGAGCTTTGCATCAACACGATCCGCACGCTCGCGATCGACGCGGTTGAGAAGGCAGACTCCGGCCACCCGGGCACCCCGATGGCGCTCGCGCCACTCGCCTACGCGCTCTACACCCGGATCATGCGCCACAACCCGCAGAACGGCAGCTGGCCGAATCGCGACCGCTTCGTGCTCTCGAACGGACACGCCTCGATGCTGCTGTACGCATCGCTGTACCTCAGCGGCTACCCGGGCATCACGCTCGATGACATCAAGCACTTTCGCCAGCTCGGCTCCCCCTGCGCCGGCCATCCCGAGTACGGAGACGCTCCCGGGATCGAGGCGACGACGGGCCCGCTCGGCCAGGGCCTCTCGATGGCGGTCGGGATGGCGCTCGGCCAGCGGATGCTGGGGGCGCGCTACAACCGCAGCGGGCATCAGCTGATCGACAACTGCGTCTTCGTCAGCTGCTCGGACGGCGACATCGAGGAGGGCATCACGCACGAGTCCTGCTCGCTCGCGGGCCATCTCGGCCTCGGAAACCTGATCGTCTTCTACGACGACAACCACATCTCGATCGAGGGCGACACCGCGATCGCGCTCAGCGAGGACGTCGGCGCGCGCTACGAGGGCTACGGCTGGCATGTGCAGCACCTCGGCGAAGACCTCTCGCTGGCGAGCCTCGAAGGGGCGGCGCAAGCCGGCCGCGACGTCATCGACCGGCCTTCGCTGATCATCATCCGCAGTCACATCGGCTACGGCTCGCCGCACAAGCAGGACACAGGCGGAGTGCACGGGTCGCCGCTCGGCGAGGACGAGGTCCGCCTGACGAAGCAGTTCTACGGCTGGCCGACGGAGCCCCCCTTCCTGGTGCCGGACGTAGCGCTGGCGCACTTTCGCTACCAGACGGCCGGGGGCGCCGAGCTCGAGCGGGAGTGGCGGCAGCGCTTCGAGGTCTACAAGGCCGACTACCCGCAGGAGGCCGCCGAGCTGCAAGGGATCTTCGACCGCCGCGCGCCGAAGCTGCCGGCGGGACCGCTCAAGCGCTTCGAGCCGGGCGAGAAGATCGCTACGCGCAAGGCCTCCTCGCAGATCATCCAGGTGGCCGCCGAGCACGTGCCCTGGCTCGTCGGCGGCTCCGCCGACCTCGCACCCTCGACGCTGACGCTGATCGAGAACGCCGAGAGCGTCTCGCGCGAGAACTACGGCGGACGCAACTTCCACTTCGGGATCCGCGAGCACGGCATGGGCGCAATCGTCAACGGCCTCTCGCTCACCGGCTGGCGCGCGTTCGGCGCGACCTTCCTGATCTTCTCCGACTACATGAAGGGTGCGATTCGCCTCGCGGCACTGATGGACCAGCCATCGATGTTCGTCTACACGCACGACTCGATCGGGCTCGGCGAGGACGGACCCACCCACCAGCCGATCGAGCAGCTCGCGACGCTGCGAGCGCTCCCGAACATCAATGTCATACGCCCTGCGGACGCCAACGAGACCTCGCTCGCGTGGAGCTTCGCGCTGCGCCAGACGAATTCACCGACCGCGTTCGCACTTTCGCGCCAGGGTCTGCCGATCCTCGATCCCGACGCGATCCCGGACGACGCGATCGAGCGCGGGGCCTACATCCTGAGCGACAGCGACGGGCAGCCGCAGCTCGTACTGATCGGCACCGGCTCGGAGGTTTCGCTCTGCGTCGAGGCGGCGGAGAGGCTGGGCGAGGAAGGGATCGCTGTGCGGGTAGTGTCGATGCCATGCATGGACACCTTCGCGCAGCGGTCGCCTGGTGACCGTGAAGCCGTGCTCGGCGCGCCCGGCACTGCCCGCGTCGCGGTCGAAGCGGCCAGCCCACTCGGCTGGGATCGCTGGATCGGCGAGCGCGGCGCCTTCATCGGAATGCGCTCCTTCGGCGCCTCGGCGCCTGCCGCGGACGTCTATCGCCATTACGGAATAACCACAGATGCGATCGTCGAGGCGGCGCACGATTTGCTTGCAAGCTGACGACTGAGAGGATCACGCCCAATGGCAAGCCTTTCCCACACCGAGAACGCGAACATGGCGGCACTGGTCGCCGCGGGTACCGCCCCCTGGCTCGACCAGATCCGCCGAGGCCTCTTGACGAGCGGCGAGCTCGAGCGGCTGCGCGACGAGCTCTCGCTGCGCGGGGTCACCTCGAACCCGACGATCTTCGAGCAGGCGATCCTCGGGTCGACCGACTACGACGAGGCGCTGCGCGAATACTCACACGACGGCCTCGACGCGCTCGCGATCTACGAAAAGATCGCCGTCGCCGACGTCCAGGACGCGGCCGACATCTTGCGCCCCGTGTTCGACGAGCACGGCGACGGGTTCGTGTCGCTCGAGGTCGCACCGGATTTCGCGCATGACACGGAGCGTACCCTCGCACAGGCGCGCGACTACTGGCAGCGCCTCGACCGCCCGAACGTGATGATCAAGATCCCCGGCACCGACGAGGGGGTTCCCGCGATCGAGCAGGCGATCTACGAGGGCATCAACGTAAACGTCACGCTGCTGTTCGGCGTCGAGCAGTACGCCGCCATCGCCGAGGCTTACATCAAGGGCCTCGAGCGCCGCCACGCCGAGGGCCTACCGCTCGACGTCCACTCGGTCGCGAGCTTCTTCGTCTCGCGCGTCGACACCGAGGTCGACAAGCGCCTCGAAGCGCTTGGACGGACCGATCTGGCGGGCACTGCCGCGATCGCCAACGCGCGCGCCGCATACAAGCGCTACAAGCAGATCATCCGGAGCGAGCGCTTCGTGGAGCTCGCGAGAGCGGGCGCGCAGGTGCAACGCCCGTTGTGGGCCTCAACGGGGACGAAGAACCCGGCCTACTCGGAGACGCTCTATGTCGACAACCTCGTCGCGCCGGATACCGTCAACACGATGCCGATGAAGACGCTGCTGGCGGTCGCGGAGCGTGGCCACATCGAGCCCGGCAGCGCCGATCAGGACCCGACGCCGCAGCTCGAGGCGCTCGCGCAGGCGGGAGTCGACATGAGCGACGTGACGAAGGTGCTGCTCGATCAGGGCATCGCGGCGTTCGTGACGCCAATGAACAAGCTCCTTGCCGGGATCGAGAACGAGCGCCAGGGGGTGCTCACCGGCCGCCCGGAGGCGATCTCGGCTTCGATCCCGCAGGAGCTCGCGGGCGCCGTCGCGCAGCGCGTGCGCAAGGCGGTCAACGAGCAGGTCGCGCGGCGCGTCTGGGAGCACGACGAGTCGCTCTGGGGCGGTCCGGGCATGCCCGAGATCGCCGATCGCCTGGGCTGGCTCGAGATCTCCGACGCGATGCTCGAGCAGGCCGACGGGCTCGTCGCTTTCGCGCGCGAGATCGTCGGCGAGAACTTCAAGGACGCGGTGCTGCTCGGTATGGGCGGATCGAGCCTCGCGCCCGAGGTGCTCTGGCGGACGTTCGGCGCGCCCACGGACGCGCTCGACCTGCACGTGCTCGACTCGACCGACCCCGACGCGATTCTTGCGGTGCAGAACGAGATCGAGCTCGAGAACGCGCTCTTCGTCGTCTCGACGAAATCCGGCGGCACGATCGAGACGCTCTCGCTGTTCGAGTACTTCTACGCGCTGACGGGCGGTAAAGGCGAGCAGTTCATCGCGATCACCGATCCCGGAAGCTCGCTCGTCGAGCTCGCCAAGCAGCACAAGTTCAGGCATGTCTTCGAGAACGACCCGAACATCGGCGGACGCTATTCGGCGCTCTCGCTCTTCGGCCTGGTCCCGGCGGCACTGATCGGCGCGCCGATCCACGCGCTGCTCGAGCACGCCCAGATCGCCGAGCAGGCCTGCGCGCACTTCGACTCGAGCGAGGCGAACCCCGGACTTTGGCTCGGCGTCGCGATCGGGCAGCTGGCGCGGGAGGGGCGTGACAAGCTCACCTTCGTCATTGGCGATCCGGTGCAGAGCTTCGGCCTGTGGGTCGAGCAACTGATTGCCGAGTCAACGGGCAAGCACGGTCGCGGCATCCTGCCCGTCGCCGACGAGCCGCTGCTCGACCCCGATGCGTACGGGAAGGACCGCGTGTTCGTCCAGATCCGCGACGCGGAGCGCCCGGACGGCGCCGAGGACCGCCTCAGCGCCCTCGCGCAGGCGGGGCATCCGACGATCACGCTGACCGTCAACGGGCCCGAGGACCTCGGACGCCTGTTCTTCCTGTTCGAGTTCGCGACCGCCGTCGCGGGCTGGGTGCTCGAGATCAATCCGTTCGACCAGCCGAACGTCGCCGAGGCGAAGGAGGCGACCAAGGAGGTGCTCGCCGGCGGACGGCTACCCGACGAGCCGACCGCCGACGCGCACAAGCTCACAGCACTGCTCGCCGAAGCCAAGGCGGGCGACTACATCGCGCTGATGGGCTACCTGGCACCCTCGATCGAGGTCGACGACGCCGTCGCAGAGCTGCGCGAGACGCTGATGCGGGCGACGAAGCTCGCCGTCACCTTCGGCTACGGCCCGCGCTTCCTGCACTCGACTGGACAGCTGCACAAGGGCGGTCCGCCGCGTGGGCGCTTCCTCTCGCTGCTCGTCGACCCCCCGTTGCGGGGGGCAGGCAGCGAAGCCGACGTCGAGATCCCGCGACAAGAGTTCGGCTTCCGCACGCTCAAGGACGCGCAGGCGCTCGGCGACCTGCAGACGCTGCGAAAGCACGGCCTGCCGGCCGAGCTCGTCCGCGACGACGGCGATCCTGCCGAGGCTGTGCGAAAGCTCCACGAACAGATCCGGGGGATCCTCTGATGCAGATTGGCTTCGTCGGGCTCGGCAAGATGGGCGGCAACATGGTCACGCGCATCCGGCGCGACTCCGACCACGCGGTCGTCGCGTTCGACTTCAACGCCAGCGCGGTCAAGGCCGCGGAAGCGTCGGGCGCGAGCGGCGCGTACACGCTCGAGGAGCTCGTGAAGCAGCTCGAAGCGCCACGCCAGGTTTGGATCATGGTCCCGGCCGGCGAAGCGACCCAGTCCACGGTCGACGCGCTCGCGAAGCTACTCGAGCGCGGCGACATGATCATCGACGGCGGCAACTCGCGCTGGACCGACGACAAGGCGCGCGCCGACGCGCTCGCGCCGGCCGGCATCCACTACGTCGACGTCGGCACAAGCGGCGGCGTGTGGGGCCTTGAGAACGGCTACTGCATGATGGTCGGCGGGCCCGAGGAGGCGGTCAAACGGCTCGCGCCGATCCTCGATGTGCTGGCGCCCGAGACCGCCGCGGACTCGGTCACGGCGATCGGCAAACGCGGCTGGTACCACTTCGGCGGGGCCGGGGCGGGCCACTACGTGAAGATGGTCCACAACGCCGTCGAGTACGGGTTGATGCAGGCCTACGCCGAGGGCTTCGAGCTCTTCCATGCCGCCGAGTACGAGCTCGACAACGCGAAGATCGCGCACCTCTGGAACCAAGCCTCCGTCGTGCGCTCATGGCTGTGCGAGCTCGCCGCGCGCGCCTTCGAGCAGGACGGCAACGACCTCGCGAAACTCGAGGGCTGGGTCGAGGACTCGGGCGAGGGCCGCTGGACGCTCGTCGACGCGATCGACCACGACGTGCCGATGCCGGCACTCTCGGCGGCGCTGTTCGGCCGCTTCTACTCGCGCCAGGACGGCGACTACGCGGCACGGGTGCTCGCCGCCCTGCGCAACCAGTTCGGTGGGCACGCCGTCAAGCAGGCGCCCTCGGCGTGAAGCGCGCGGCCCGCGCCCCTAGCGGGTCAGGCTAATGGCAGCACACGATCAAGAAAAGGAGCACGAGAACCCGCTCGCAGAAGGCCTCGAGCGTCTGCCTGTGCGTCCGACGAGCCTCGTCATCTTCGGCGGCACCGGCGATCTCGCCCGGCGCAAGCTGCTCCCGGCGATCTACAACCTCGCGCACGACGGCGCTCTGCCCGAGCGTTTCAATCTGATCGGCGTCTCGCGGGGATCGATGAGCCACGAGGAGTACCGCAAGGTGGCGGCGGACGCGATCCGCGCTTTCAGCCGCACGCAGCCTGACGCGAGCGTGCTCGATGCCCTGCTCGAGGACCTGCGCTACGTCGAGCTCGCGTTCGATGACACGGCCCGATACGGACGCCTGCGCGACACGCTCGACGAGCTTGACGGGGCCGCGGGCGAGCCGATGTCGCGCGCGTTCTACCTCTCGACGGCGCCCGACTTCTTCCCGGTCATCGTCGAGGCGCTCGGGGAGGCGGGCCTGGCGCGATCCGAACCGCCCGACGGCGACGTGCGCTGCATCATCGAGAAGCCGTTTGGCACCTCGCTGGCCGAGGCGCGCGACCTCAACCGGCGCGTGCTCGCCGTGTTCAGGGAAGAGCAGATCTTTCGTATCGACCATTACCTCGGCAAGGAAACGGTGCAGAACCTGCTCGCGTTTCGCTTCGCCAACGGCATGTTCGAGCCAGTCTGGAACCGCAACTTCGTCGAGAACGTGCAGATCACCGCGGCCGAGGACATCGGCATCGGTAGCCGCGCCGGCTACTACGACCGCGCCGGCGCACTGCGCGACCTCGTCCAGAACCACATGCTGCAGCTGCTGACGCTGCTCTGCATGGAGCCGCCCGTAACCTTCCACGCGGACGACGTGCGCGACGAGAAGGTGAAGGTGCTCGAGGCGATCCGCCCACCTACCGCCGCCGAGGTGGCGCAGATGAGCGTGCCCGGGCGCTACACCGCGGGCGTCATCGGCGGCGAGCACGTCGTCGGCTACCTCGAGGAGGAAGGCGTGCCGAAGGACTCGCGCACGGAGACCTACGTCGCGCTGCGGCTGATCGTAGACAACTGGCGCTGGGCCGGCGTCCCGTTCTATTTGCGCACCGGCAAGCGGCTCGCGCGCAAGGTGACGGAGATCGCCGTGACACTGCGGCCCGTCCCCCACCTCGCCTTCGAGCAGGATGGCACCGCGGACGTGCGCCCCAATCAGCTTGTCGTCACGCTCCAGCCGAACGAGGGCGTCTCGCTCTCGCTTGGCGCGAAGGTCCCGGGACCGCGGATGCGCATCCGGCCGGTCAACATGGAGTTCCTCTACAACACCGCCTTCCTCTCGCAATCGCCGGAGGCATACGAGCGACTGATCCTCGATGCGATGCGCGGCGAGGCGACGCTCTTCACGCGCAACGACGAAGCCGAGGCGCAGTGGCGAATCTGTGACCCGATCCTGTCTGGCTGGGCCGAGACGGCGCGAATTCCCGACGCCTATCCGGCGGGTACGGCTGGACCCGCCGAGGCCGACTCCCTGCTGCTTCCCGGCCACAGCTGGCGCACAATCTGACCAGGGATCACGAGTTGGCCGCACTCGACGACATGGTCTGGGCCGCCGAGCACACGACGCCCGCGGAGATCGAGTCGGCACTACGCGGCCTGCTCGCACAGCGCCACGCAGAGGATGCGACACACGTGCCTGCGCGCGTGCTGAACCTCGTCTGCATCGTCGACCGCCAGTGGAGTGGTGAGATCGCAAACCGGCTGCGCGCCGTTGGCCGCAATCACGCATCGCGCACGATCGTCTGCGCGGTCACGCCGGGACGCGCGACGCTCGACGCGGTTGCGACGGTCGCCGCCGACGCAGCGGCGACCGACGGCGGGGCCGCGCTCACCTTCGAGACCGTGATGATCGACATCGGCCCCGAGCAGCTCGAGCATCTCGACTCGATCGTCGATCCGCTCGTCGTCACCGACATCCCGACGCTCGTCTGGGCGCCGCACGGTCACTGGGAGGCGGTCGACGCACTCGCGGGCCTCTCCCAGTCGGTTCTGGTCGACTCGATGGATGACCCGGACGTGGGCGGCGCGCTGCGTCGCGCCGCGCGCCTGCTCGAGCATCGCAACGTCGTCGACCTCGCCTGGCTGCGGTCGACGCCGTGGCGCGAGCGCGTCGCGATGATGTTCGATGCACCCGCGCAGCGCCCGCGCTTACGCATCATCGATTCGGTGACGGTGCGCCACCATCCGTTCTCGGGGGCGGCGGCACTGCTGCTCTGCGGGTGGCTCGGCTCGCGCCTCGGTTGGCCGGCGCGGCGGCTGCATCGCGACGGCCACGGACACGCCGAGGGCAAACTGGGCAAGGTGAAGGTCAGGCTGGACTCGGTGGCGCAGGAGGTTCCGGGGCTGGCCGGCCTAACGCTGACGATGCGCGACGGTGGCCTGATCTCGCTCGACCGCGGCCCGGGCGGCCTGCGCGCGACCAAGCGCGAAGCCGACGGGACGGAGCGCGCGTGGCGCCTGCTAGGGGCCTCGCGGGGCGAGGGCGGGATCCTCGGGGAGGGGATCCGCCTCTCGCTCGTGGGGGATGCGATCTACGGTGAGGCACTGGTGCACACGAGCGGGATGCTCGAGGAATGACGCCCACGCCGCGCGTCATCGAGGAGCTCGATCCCGCGGCGGTGGCAAGGCACGCCGCCACACAGTTCGTGACCATAGTTGCGACCGCGCTCGCCGAGCGCGGCAGCGCCCACGTGGCGCTTGCCGGCGGGACCACGCCCGCGGCGACCTATGAGCTACTCGCACCCGGGGAGCTCGCGGGCGTCGAGCTCTGGTTCGGCGACGAGCGGTGCGTTGGCCCCGACGACCCGGACTCGAACGCGCGAATGGTCCGTTCGACGCTACCCCTCGCAGGAGCGGTCCTGCACCGCATCGAAGGAGAACGCGGCGCGGAGGTGGCGGCGGACGCGTACGAAGCCGAGCTGCGGGCACGGGTGCCGCTTGCTGGCGCCGGCATGCCGGTGTTCGATCTCGTGCTGCTCGGCATCGGCGAGGACGGGCACACGGCATCGCTCTTCCCCGACAATCCGGCGCTGGCCGTTGACGACCGCGCGGTCGTGCCGGTGCACGACGCGCCGAAGCCACCGCCCGACCGCGTGTCGCTCTCGCTGCCCGTGCTGCGCGCCGCGCGCACCTGCATCCTGCTCGCGACGGGCTCGGGGAAGGCGGCGGCGCTCGCCGGCGCGCTCGGTGAGCCGACGCCGCGCGTGCCATCCAGCCTGCTCGCGCGCGAGCGCTTGACCGTCATCGCGGACAGTGCAGCGCTCGCCGGCCGATGAGCGACGCCGAGCTCGTGATCGTGCGTCACGCCGACACCGACTGGACGGCGAGCGGACAGCACACGGGCCACACAGACCTGCCGCTGAACGAGGCCGGACGCGCCGCGGCCACCGGGCTCACGGAACGCCTCGCGAGGTGGTCGTTCGTCGCCGTCTGGTGCAGCCCGCTGCGCCGTGCGGTGCAGACTTGCGAGCTCGCGGGCTACGGCGAGCGGGCGGAGCGCCACGCCGAGCTCGTCGAATGGGACTACGGCGCGTACGAGGGCGTGACGAGTGCGCAGATCGACGCCGAGCGACCCGGCTGGGACCTGTGGCGCGACGGCTGCCCGGACGGCGAGTCCGCACCAGCTGTCGGAGCTCGCGCAGATACGGCGCTCGCCCTCTTGCCTGGGGCCGGCTGCGTGCTGGTGTTCTCACACGGTCACTTCCTGCGCGTGCTGATCGCCCGCTGGGTCGGGCTCGCGCCGATCGACGGCGCGTGCTTCGTGCTCGCCCCGGGGGCGATCGGGGTGCTCGGTCACGAGCACGGCCGGCGCGTCGTGCGCCGGCTCGGCTAGCGCGCGGCGGTTAGCGCAGCCTGCCGGACTCGGCGGTGATCGCGTGCAGGCGAGGTGCCAGAGACACGATGCCCTTAACCCTATAGTCGAGGGTTAGAGATCGTGGTAGACGTAATGCCAACCCGGACGCCGCCGCCGCCCGCGGCGCTATCGTCGCCCCGCGTGAGGCGATGAGCGGCGAGGAAGATCAGGCAAAGACCGGGGCGTCGTTCGCGCCGCTCGTCGCGCGCATCGAGAGCTGGCGCGAATTCGTGCCCGAGCTCACACGCGCGCGCCTGCGGCGGGCGCGCGTCGAGACGCTCGTCCTTGCGGCGCTCTTCGCCAGCGTGATCATCGTCTACGACCACCGCAGCCCGTGGCTCGGGATTGTCTCAGGCCCAGGCGAGACCGCGGCGCAGATCGTCACCGTGCTGGCGCTCGTGATCCTCGGCTGGGCGATCGCGCGCGACTTCGGGCGCGTCCTCTCCCCCTCGCTGCTAAAGCGCGCCGACCCGGCGACGGCGGGGACGATCGGCTTCCTGGTGCGACTCATCACGCTGCTCGCGGCGGTGATCGTCGCCCTGCACTTCGCCGGCGTGGGCACCGCGGACATCGCGATCGGGGCGTCGTTCACGGCCGTCGTCTTCGGCCTGGCTGCCCAGCAGACTCTCGGCAACCTGATCGCAGGGATCGTGCTCCTGAGCGCTCGGCCGTTCCGCGTCGGCGAGCGCGTGCGCCTGCAGGGCGGCATGCTCGCGGGCCAGGTCGAGGGCACCGTCACCGCGCTCGGCCTGCTCTACACGACTTTTGCCAATGGCCAGGATCGCATTCTCGTCCCCAACAACACGGTCATCCAAATCGCCGTCATCCCGCTGCGCGAGCCGACCGCCGTCAGCCTGCGCGCACGACTGCGTCCGGGGACGACCCCGAGCGATCTGCAAGGGGTCCTCGCGGACGGCATCAGCGTCGCGCTCCGCGGACAACCGACGATCACGCTCGAAGAGCTCGACGGACCGTCAGTGGTCGTCCGGATCAGCGCGACCCCGGTGAACACGAACGATGGCGGGCGGCTGGCGAGCGAGCTCCTGGCATCGCTGTCCGCGGTGACGGCCGCGGAGCCAGGCTAGGACCTCAGCGGCCAGCCGGCGCCGGCCCGCAACGGTAACGAGCGAAGAGCTCGTCGCCCGAGCGCAGCAGCTGCAGAAGGGTCAGCGCCGTCTCGGCCTCCGGCGGTGGCGAATCGATGAAAGTCGGACCCGGCGGGCCGCCGAGCAGGCGAGGCGCGATCGTGAGGAAGATCTCGTCGACGAGGCCCGCGGTGAGGAGAACGCCGCAGAGGGTTGGCCCGCCCTCGCAGAGCACGAGGTCGACGCCGAAGCGATTACGCAGCTCCGTAAAGGCGCCGTCGAGCGTCCGGTTGGCGATGTAATCCACGCGAGCCGCGCACGGCGGTAGGTGGGTCTCGCCCGGCCCGACGACGATCACGTGCGTCTCCGCGTCGGCCAGCAGCGGGAGTGATGGATCGATCCGGCCCGAGTGAGTCGCGAGGACGGCGTAGGGCTGCGGGCGAAGGCCGGCGGCACGGCGCCGCGCGCGCACGTCGGGGTCGCGGATGATCGGGCCATAGCGCTCGATCCGCGCAGTGTTCGCGCCGGCCATGATGGCGTCTGCCTGCGCGCGCAGCGCGTGAAAGAGCTCGCGGTCGGCTTCGCTGGAGAGCCCGCCCGAGCGGCCGTCCTTCGTCACGCGGGCGTCAACGCTCGTGATCATGTTGATCGCAACGCGGGGACGTGAGCCGGGCGGCGAGGCCTCGCGGCGCCAGTCGCGCAACGCCGCGTTCGCGTCGAGCGTCTGCGCGACGGTCAGCTCTTCGAAGCCGGCCATGCGCGCGAGACCATCGATCGCGTCACTCGGGCTTGAACTCGAGCGCCGCCGAGTTGATGCAATAGCGCAGGCCCGTCGGTTTCGGTCCGTCCTCGAAGACGTGGCCGAGGTGGCCATCGCAACTCGCGCAAAGCACCTCGGTCCGGTGCATGAAGAGGGCACGGTCATCCTCAGTGCGAACCGACTCGCCACCAGCCGGCTCGTAGAAGCTCGGCCAGCCGGTGCCGGATTCGAACTTCGCATCCGAGCGGAAGAGCTCCGCGCCGCAACCGGCGCAGCGATAGACGCCCGCGTCCTTGTTCGCGTTCAACGCGCCGGTGAACGGGCGCTCGGTTCCCTTCTTGCGCAATACCTCGTATTGCTCGCTCGTGAGACTCTCACGCCACTCGCCGTCACTCTTGCTGACCCTCGGCGTCATGAACAAAGCGTAGACGGTCATCGCAATGCGCTCGCCGAAGGAACGCCGCAACCTGCTAGCGTGATTGCTGCAAGACGCCGGATAATCCGGCGTGGGCAGTGCGAGCGCTCGCAGTCGGAAGCTTTTCAAGCGTCCTCCGCGTCGCAGCACAAGTAAAAGACAGTGGAGGAAACGCAATGCCTACGGGCACCGTGAAGTGGTTCAGCGATGACAAGGGATTCGGGTTCATCACACCGGATGACGGTGACAAGGACCTGTTTGTCCATCACACCGGCATCGTCGGCGAGGGCTACCGCTCTCTGCAGGAGGGCGCCAAGGTCTCCTTCGACGCCGAAGCCGGCGACAAGGGACCCAAGGCAGTCAACGTCGTCACGCTGTAGCGCCTAGCGCACCACCCGTTATGCGGCGCTCCGGAGCCCGCCCCCGCGGCGGGCTCCGTTTCGAGCGAACCGCGGCCAAGCATGGTCGCTGTATCCTCGCGACCTTGCACCCAGCCGTCAGCAGCGTGACCGCAAGTGGTTACAGGTGGCCGGACCGGGTGGCCGGCCACCCGTCTTGGGCTCATGCCTGAAGCGACCGAGGTCTCGGTCGAGAGGATCGCCGACAAAGGTGTTGCCGGGGCGAGCGTGTCCGCCGCCGCGCGTGCGTCCGCGATCCCGGCTTTGAGGTCGCGCCGATCGAGTCTCCACGAGCGACTGCGGCGTTTGCGCGAGCAGGCTCATGCGGAGCGATGGCTCACTTGGGAGCACGACGAGCCCGTCAGCGAAGCTGCGACGCGCGTCACGAAAGTGGCACTCGGCGTGATGATCGTCGTGAGCTTGTGGATCGCGTCCGTCGCCGCGGCGCACCCGAGCTTCCTCTCGCCCACCGCGCACGTCGGCTACTACCCGCTCTGGCTGAGCGGACCGCTCGGCCCGCTGATGAGCTGGCACAACTTCGGCACCCACGCGCTCGAGGGGATCTTCACCTGGGGCGTCGCGGCGATGTACCTCGCCTATATAACCGTGCTGATCTGCTCCCCGCGGCTGCATCCGCGCTGGCCATTGATGGCGATGATCGCGCTTCAGCTGATCTGGTTTCTATCACCGCCGATGCCGCTCACCGACATCTTCAACTACCTCAACTACGGGCGGATGGAGGTCGTGCATCACCTCAATCCGTACACGACGATCCCAGAGCTCGAGCCCCACACGGACCCGACGTTTGCGCTCAGCAACTGGCACGGGCTGGAGAGCCCGTACGGGCCGCTCTTCACGTTGATCACCTTTGCGGTGGTGCCGCTCGGCACGGCCGGCTCCTACTGGATGATGAAGACGCTGCTGCTCGCAGCGAGCCTCGCGAGCGTCTACATGCTGTGGCGCTGCGCCGACCTACTCGGGCGCAACAAGCTCGGGGCTGCGCTGTTCCTCGGGCTCAATCCGATCGTGCTCGTCTGGGGTATGGGCGCGGATCACAACGACTTCCTGATGATGCTCGTGATCATCACCGCGATGTATCTCCTACTGCGGGCTCAGATCGGCCGTGCACACGCCAGAGCAGGGACCAAACGCGCTGAGCGCCCGGCGGGAGCGCGGGCGCGCGCAAGCACAGCCCTCGCGTGGCTCGACGGCTGCGGACGACCGATCGTGCGCGGCGAGCCGCGGCTGTGGTGGGAGCTCGGCGCCGGCGTCGCGCTCGCCGCCGCGGTCGCTCTCAAGGCGTCGGCGGCGGTCCTCCTGCCGGTGATCATCGCCGGGTCGACGCGGCGACTGCGCCTCGCCACAAGCTTCTTGGTGGGCTTGGCCGCGTTCGGCGCCATGGCGTATGCCGCCTTCGGCGCGAACCCGCCCAACCTCGCGCAGCAGAGCGCGCTGGTGATACCGCTCGGGATCCCGAACCTCACCGGCTACATCCTCGGCTTCGGTGGTGAGACGCTCGGCTGGCGCATGGCGATCGAGCTCGGACTGGTCGCTGCGATCGTTATCTGCACGTTCGCGGCGGCGCGCCAGCGCGACTGGCTCGTCCCGGCGGCATGGGTCACCTTCGCGTTGATCATCACCCTCAGCTGGGTGCTGCCGTGGTATCTGATCTGGCTGCTGCCGTTCGCCGCGCTCGCGCGTACGCGCCGCCTGCGCGTCGCCGCGCTCCTGCTCGGCGTGTACCTGTTCCTCGGCTGGATGCCCTACGCATCGACCTTCTGGCGCGACATCGGCGTCAACCCGTCGACAACAATCACCGGCCGCACGGACGCGCGCTACCTCCACACACTCCTGAACTGAGCTGCTGATAGTCGAGATGGACAGACCGGCGCGCATACCCGAGAGCCTCGACGAGGAGCTGCTCGCGGCGGAGTTCGCCGAAGTCGTTTCGCTGCACTCCGATGCCGAGCGGATCGCGCGGATCGCGAACGAGTTGGCGCAGGGATTCCAGGCGCTGACGCAGCTCGGGCCCGCGGTCTCGATCTTCGGGTCGGCGCGCACTCCACGCGACGATCCGCGGTACCGGCCGCACGCGCGCTCGCGCGCACACTGGCGGAGAGTGGCCTCGCCGTGATCACCGGCGGCGGCGGTGGACTCATGGAGGCGGCCAATCGCGGCGCACAGGAGGCGGGCGGCAAATCGATCGGCCTCAACATCGAGCTCCCGCACGAGCAGCACGCGAACCCCTATACCGATCTTGCACTCCAGTTCCATTACTTCTTCGTGCGCAAGATCATGTTCGTGCGCTACGCGTGCGCATTCGTCGTCCTCCCGGGCGGCTTCGGCACGCTCGACGAGCTCTTCGAAGCCGCAACGCTGATCCAGACCCACAAGATCCGCCACTTTCCGCTGATCCTGTACGGCGACGACTACTGGGACGGACTGCACGACTGGATCAGGGCCGCGCCGCTCGCACACCGCAACATCGCCGCCAACGACCTCGACATCGTCACGATCCTCGACGATCCACGCGCGGTCGCCGAGCTGGCAGCGGCGGCCGCGCGCCGCCAGGGACGCTCGGCGCGGCAGTGATCGCCGCGAATCAGTGCTCCGCTACGTAGCCGTTCGCGGGAGCGATCGGGAGCCCGGCGTCAACCCAAGCCTGGATGCCGCCGGTCATCGTGTAAGCCTCATAGCCCGCGGTGCGAAAGGCGCTTGCAGCCATCGCTGAGCGAACGCCGAGCCGGCAGTGGAAGACGACCGGAGCCGACCTGTCGATCGTGTCGGCCTGACCGGCGAGCCGCTCGAGCTCGATGTGGCGCGTTTCATCGATATAGCCGGCATCGCGCTCGTACGCCTCGCGGACATCGATCACCGTCACGCCGTCAGCGAGCAGCTCGGCGGCACGCTGCGGGCTCACCTCGATATCAGGGCTGTCGAACGCGCTCATCACGAGCTACCTTAGTGCAGGAGATGAGCCCGACGCCTCCTTCGCTCAGCCAGCTGGGTCGTGCGGATCGCGACCGGCTTGTTCGTCGCGCTCGTGGTCGGGCTCGTAGCGAACCCGCCAGCTCATTCGGAGCTTGTGCGCGTACTCGAGCTGATCGCGATCGTCGTGCTCGGCTTCATCGCGCTGGCGAGCGTCGTCGAGCTCGTGATCTCCCACATCGCAGGCTGGCAGGACAGCGAGCGGAGTTCGAGCTCAAGGTTCGGCGCAGCGAGGAGCTCGCGCGCGACGCGCTGGCGTGGGATCCAGAGGAAAGCGAGTTCCTCGCGTTAGACCCGCTCATCGACACGGATTTCGAGGAGCTCGTGCGGGACGCGCTCGACGATCTGCCCGACCTCCTCCAGAACACCCTCGACCACGTCGCCGTCGTGATCTCAGACGGCGGTCGGCGGGCCGGCCTTTACGGCCTCTACCAGGGTGGCGGCGGGCGTATGGACGCAGCTCATCGCATCGTGATCTTTCGTGACAGCCTGCGCCGCGACTTCGGGCACGACGCGGCGGCGCTGCGCGAGCAGGTGACGCGCACCGTCCGACACGAGCTCGCCCACCACGTCGGATTCGACGAGCTCGGCGTGCGCGAGCTCGGCCTCTAGCGAGTCACGCGCGCCAGCGACAGCGCGAACCAGCCGCGCTCGTCGGTGTACCAGTCGGTCAGCGCCAGACCGGCTGCCGCGAGATCGGCTTCGAGTCGCTCGCGCGTCAGCTTGGCGCTGATCTCTGTCAGCAGATCCTCGCCCTGCGCAAACTCGATCGTGAGATCGATAGCCGGGAGCCGGACCGTCTGCGGCTCGCGTGCGCGCAGGCGCATCTCGATCCAGTCATTGCGCTCGTCGTAGAGAGCGAGGTGCTCGAAGCAATCAGGGTCGAAGTCGGCCCCGAGCTCACGGTTGAGCACGCGCAGCATGTTCCTGTTGAACTCCGCCGTCACGCCGGCGCCGTCGTCATAGGCCGCGATCAGAGTCGCGCGGTCCTTGACCAGATCGGTACCGAGCAGCAGGCGATCCGCCGGTCTCAGCAGAGCGGCGATCGTGCGCAGGAACCGTCGCCGCGACCCGGGGCGGAAGTTCCCGACCGTCCCCCCGAGGAACGCCACGAGCCGCCGCGCGGCGGGCGGCGGCAGGCGGTCCAGGTGGCGCTCGAAGTCACCGACGAGCCCGTGCACCGCAAGCCCCGGATACTCGCTGACAAGCTGCTCGGCGCTCGCGCGGACGGAGGCCTCGTGGACGTCGACCGGGACGTAGCGCGCGAGCAGCCCGGCGCGCGACATCGCATCGAGCAGCAGCCGCGTCTTCGTCGCACTGCCCGGAGCCGAGCTCGACTAGCTCGCCGGCGCCGCTGCTGGCGATTATGTGGTCCGCTTCCTGCTCGAGGATCGCCCGCTCGGTCCGCGTTGGGTAGTACTCGGGCAGCTCACAGATCTCATCGAAAAGAGCTGCGCCGCGGCTGTCGTAGAAATGCTTGGGGGCGAGCTGCTTGAGCGGCTGGGTCAGACCGTCGAGCGCATCTTCGGCGAGTGTGCGGGTGGCCGCGCCGTCGAGCGCGTGGTCGATCGTGATCGAAGGCGCGGCGAACCGAATGCCGCTGCTCATCACAGATCACCGGCGAGCCGGAGGCCCGAGAA
Organism: uncultured Solirubrobacterales bacterium; assembly: GCA_963773395.1. GTDB lineage: Bacteria > Actinomycetota > Thermoleophilia > Solirubrobacterales > Solirubrobacteraceae > Palsa-513. The sequence goes on from CAVZAY010000002.1 coordinate 1,264,584, forward strand.
GATCTGCCGACGCTGCGGGTAGTCCCAGTTCCGAAACGTGGCGGTCACGACGTCGCGGCTCGCGGCAAAGGAGCCGCCGCGCAGCACGCGGTAGTCGGGCCCGAAGAAGACCTCGGAGTACTCGCGATAGGGGTGGGCCCGGAATCCGGCGTAGCCATGGAACTCGCTAGCCGTCCACTCCCAGACGTCGCCGATCAGCCCGAGCGCGCCGCATGGTGCAGCGCCATCAGGCAGCGATCCGGCCGGGAGCGGCGCGAAGATCCCCGACTCGATCAGGTTCGCGTGCCGCGGGCTCGGGCGCTCGTCTCCCCAGGGCCAATCGAGCTTCAGCGCGCGGTCGAAATCCCAGGTCGCCGCAACCTCCCATTCGAGCTCGCTCGGCAAGCGTAGGCCGTGGGACCGCGCAAATGCGTCGGCCTCGTACCAGGAGACATGCACGACCGCCGCGCCGAGCTGGAACTCGTGCACGCCGTCGAGGCGCCGCTCGCGAGCGTTGTCGATCCAGTGGAGTGGCCGCTCGACCCGCTCGCTCTGACGCCACTCCCAACCTTCGGACGACCACCAGCGCCGGCGCGCATACCCGCCGGCCTCGATGAAGCCCAACCAATCGGCGTTTGTCACGGGGAGGCGGCCAATGGCGAAATCCTCGACCTCTACCTGATGTTGAGGTCTCTCGTTGTCATAGGCAAATCCGTCCGCCGTCGCACCGATCGACACGGTCCCCGCAGGCACCGTGACCAGGTCGAGGCCGCTCACCCGTGCCGCAGCGGCCGGCACCGCGCCCAGCGAAGGCGGCGTCCACCTGTCGAGCCTCGCGAGCGCCAGGGTTTGCAGCATCGTCTCGGCGTGCTGGCGCTCGTGCCGGAGGACGAGCTCGACGATCGCATCGTCCGCAGGCAAGTCGAGCTCGCGCGCACGCGCCCGCACCACTGCGAGATAGCTCTCGGCATCGGCTCGCCGCAAGTAGCGCAGCTCGCCGCGCCGCGCGCGCGGCGTCTCGAAGGCGTCATAGGTCGCCGCGAGGTCCGGGCGCAGCAGGGGCAGACCGCCGCGGCGGTGGCACAGCCACAAGTCCTCGAACGCCGCGATGTGTCCGAGGTCCCAGACGAGCGGGCTCATCAGGGTCGAGTGCACCCGTTCGAGATCGTCGTCCCCGAGGGTCTCAACAAGCGCCAGCGTCTGCTCGCGCGCTCTCTCGAGGCCGTCTGTCTCGAGCACCGCCATAGCGAGGATCATCGTAGCGGGCAGCAGGGCCCGGCTATGAGCGCCGATGCCCACAGCGCCGGCTCAGCCGATCCGCAGCGGATCCGCGCCGTGCACGGCCTGGGCCGCGCCGAGCACCCCGGGCTCGCTGGAGCCCGGGGCACCGGCCGGGGTGTGTGGCCCTCGGGCACGACCCGATCGGGATCGCACTCCCCCCCGCGTCTTGCCCGGGGGCTCGAGAGCTCGCTGGGCGAGTTGGTCAGGCTCGCAAGCGGCACTTCAGCAGCCGCGAACCTCGAAGTCGTGAAGATCCTGATAGCAACGCGCCGAGTTCACCGTCTCGTCACAGAAATGTGCGAATTGCAGGCGAATCTGCTCACATGACAATTAGCGAAGCCGACCAACGGTCAACGTACCCTCGTCGACCTGCACTGCCATTCGAGCGCGTCGGCCACATCCCGCCTCGGGGTCCAGCGTGCGCTCGGGTTACCCGAGTGTGCGACTCCGCCCGAAGAGGTCTACGAGCTTGCCAAGCACCGGGGAATGGACTTCGTAACGATCACAGACCACGACACGATCGACGGCGCGCTCGCAATCGCCGACAACGACGACGCGTTCGTCTCCGAGGAGCTGACCGCGTACTTCCGCGGCGAGCCGCAGGCCGTACACGTCCTCTGCTTCGGCATCTCGCCCGAAGACCACGAGTTCTTGCAGCGTCACAGCCGCGACGTCGAGGAATGCGCCGAGTACCTTCACGCGAACTCGATCGCGTGCGCGCTCGCGCACCCGTTCTACGCCGTCGGCGCTCCGCTCCGGCCGCGCCACCGTCGACGCCTCGGGGAGCTGTTCAGCGTCTGGGAGACCCGCAACGGTTCGCGCGCGCCGGAGCTCAACATGCCGGCGAGCATCTACGTCGAGACGCAACGGTGGCACCGCGATCGGTGGCAGCGATGACCACGCCGGGGTCGACATCGGACGCACCTTCACCGTGGCTCCGCCCGCCGGCACGCCTGCCGAGCTGCTCGAGCACATCCGCAGCGGTCGCGTGCAACCGGGCGGCGAGCAGGGCAGCGCCGAGAAGTGGGCGCACGCCGCGATGGCGCTGGCCGTGCGCGCACTCGGCCGCGACGGCGAGATCTCGAAACTCGATCCGGTCACGGTGCTGAAGATCGCGGAGCGCCTGTTGCGCGAAGGCGACGCGCGCGAGGGCGGAGCTCAGGCGGACCTGCGACCGGCGGACGCTCGTGCGCTGCTTCGGGCGTGGCTCGAGTCGGTCGGCCTCGACCACCTCTCCGAGGACGACCTCGTCGCCTACATGCAGGACGAACGCTTCACGCACGCCGGGCTTGCGCGGCGTGCCACACCGCGCCCACGAGCGCCGGCTGCGCGGCGCCGTCGATCGGGCATTCGCTGCGGCCGGCCGCGGCGAGCTCGGCGTCGATCGGACCGATGCTGTTCGACGCGTGCCTGCCGGCAATCCCATACGCGCCGTCGGCGGCTTTCGTCGCGCGCGAGCGCGCCAAGCTCGTGAGCCGCGACAATGACCCGCCACGAATCGCCATCGTGGCCGACGGCATCGGCGCGATGCACGGCGTCACACGGACGATCGAGGAGATCCGCGACCGCGGTATCGCGGGCTTCGAGATCGAGGTGATCGGCACCGACCCGAATGTCGATCGCCGGCTGCCGGCGGTGGCAGACGTCGAGATTCCCTACTACGCCGGCATCTCGATCGGCGTCCGAGCCTGCCGGCGGCCGTCGAGGCGATCACCGCCGGACGCTACGACCTGATCCACGTCTGCTCGCCCGGCCCGAGCGCGCTCGCAGCGGTGCTCGTTGCGCGGGCCATGCAGAACACCGCTCGTCGGGTCCTACCACACCGAGCTCGGCGAGCTACGCCGGTCTGCGATCGGGTAACGCCTCGCTCGAAGCGCTGGCCGCGGTGGCGTCTCGCTGCGTTCTACGGACAGTGCAGCCTCGTCCTGTCGCCGAGCAGCTCGGCCGACGACACGCTCGCGGCCCTCGGGATCGCGGCGCGAGCGAGTCGCCCGCTGGGATCGTGGCGTCGATGTCTCGCGCTTCGACCCGTCGCGGCGCAGCCCGGCGCCTGCATGGCGACGGCATCGACGTCCTCTACGCAGGCCGCGTCGCGCAGGAGAAGAACATCGACCTGCTAGCCGACGCGTTCGAGCTGGCGCGCTCGCGCGACCCACGGCTCCATCTCGTGATCGCGGGCGACGGACCGGAAGCCCCGCGGCTGCGCGAACGACTGGGCGACCAACGCCACCTGGCTCGGCTGGCTCGACGGCGATTCGCTCGCCGCCGCGTACGCGAGCGCCGACATCTTCTGCTTCGCGAGCGTCACCGATACCTTCGGCCAGGTGGTGCTCGAGGCTCAGGCGAGCGGCCTCGCGGTCCTCGCCGCCGACGCCGGCGGCCCGCGCGATCTGATCACGCCGGCGTCGACGGCCTGCTCGAGCAGCCGACGAGGTCGGCTTTCGCCGCCGCCATCGTCGAGCTCGCAAGCTCGCCGCTGCTGCGCGCCCGCCTCGGCCGAGCGGCAGCCCGCAACGCCGCCGAACGCACCTGGGAACGCGCCCTCGATCGCCTCGGCGCCGGCTACGCCACCGCCCTCGCGGAGCGCTCGGAGCGTGCGTGATGCCGCGTAGCGGCGCGCCCGCGCTCGCGGTCGCCCTGCACGACGTCGAGCCTGGAACCTTCGAACGCTGCACGCTGATCCGCGACTGGCTCGCCGACCTCGGCGTCGATCGCGTGACGCTGCTCGTGATCCCCGCGCGTGACCTGCATCCACTCGCCGATCGCAGCCCGGCGATCGCCGAGTGGCTGATCGAGCGCCAGCGCGCGGGCGACGCGATCGCGCAGCACGGCTTCCAGCACCCGCGGCGTTGCGCGCGGCGTCTGCGCCCGCGGCTCACAGCGAGGCCGGCCGAGTTCGTCGGGCCTCGACGCAGGCGAGGCCGCTCGTGCGCTCGACGCCGGGCGGCGCGTGCTCAAGCTCGCCGGAATCGAAACGTGCGGCTTCGTTGCACCGGCCTACGCCTACACCCCGATCCTGCGGGAGCTGGTCGCATCGCGGTTTCGCTGGTGGGCCGGACCTTGGGGCGTCCACAGCAACGCGCGTGGCGAGCCGGGCATGGAACAGACTGTGGTCAACCACGCGTCCCCGGCTGTCGGGCTCGCCAGTACGAGCGTCGCACGCCGGGCCCTCTCGCCGAGGCTCCTGCGCGCGGCGACGCTACTCGCGGGCGAAGTACTGCGGCTCGACGTCCATCCGGAGGACCTCGAATACCCGGGTCACGTGCTGACACTCGAATGGGCGCTGCGCCACTCGGTCGGGCGTCGCAAGCCGATCACCTACGACGAGCTGGCCGCCTGAAAAGCGGGCCGCCGGGCGGCAACCGGCCTGTCTTGAAAGAACATTTACGCCGAGCTGGTTCCGGTCGTGATAGAACGCGGAGTCATGCAGATCTCCCGGGTGCCCAAGACGGCACTTGCCCTGCTTGTACTAAGTGCCGCTGGCGCCGCCCCGCAGATCGGCTCCTCGCCTGCTAGCCCGTTGGGTTCCACCGGCAGCACGGGCGCCAGCGCACTGTTGAACGCGACGGGTCCGAGTGGCGTCAGCGACTCGAGCGGTGCGAGCGGCACAAGTGGCGCCACCGGAGCAACCGGTGCGACCGGTGCGACCGCAGCCACCGGCGTAAGCGGCGCGAGCGGAGCCACCGGCGCCAGCGGGTCGAGCACAACGACCGGCACGAGCGGCTCCACGACAACGAGCGCCAGCGGCTCTACGTCAACCGGCACGAGCGGAAGTACGAGTTCGGCAAGCACCCCACCCGCGCCGCCGCCGTCAACGACGGGCTCGTCGGGAACCACCGGCGCGACCGACCACCGCGGGCCACCGGAACGAGCGGCTCGAGCGGCCCGACCGCCCCTCCGTCGGTCGCGGCGATCAGCTCACAGCCGACCACGGGCGATCAGTTGGTCGGGTCGAGTAGCGGCCGATCAGACGCCGGAGGCGCACTCGCGCCCGCCCCTAACCCTCACCTTTTCACGCAGTCGAACCCGCTCGCCGGCGTGCTACCAGGATCGGTGTTCGATCCGCTGGTCAACCTCGCAGTCGGCGCCGCCGTGCCGGAGTTCTATGTCACGCACTTCGACGTACCGGCTTTCCTGCTGCCGATCTATCAGGCCGCGGGTGCCGCGTATGACATCCCGTGGCAGGTGCTCGCAGCGATCAACCAGGTCGAGACGAACTTCGGCTCGGACCTCAACGTCTCCTCGGCCGGCGCCGTCGGCTGGATGCAGTTCCTTCCGAGCACGTGGGAGAAGTACTACGTCCCCGCGAGCGATACGGGCGCCGCGGATCCCTATAACGCCGCCGACGCGATCTTCTCCGCTGCCAAGTACCTCAACGCCGCCGGAGCAGCGACGAACCTGCCCGCCGCGATCTTCGCCTACAACCACTCCGCCGCCTACGTGCAGTCAGTCATGCTGCGAGCCGAGCTCCTCGCCGGCGTGCCGTCGACCCTGGTTGACTCGGTGAGCTCGCTCGCGGAAGGCAGCTTCCCGATCGAGCTTCGCTACCACCCGCGTTATACGAGCCTCGCGACCTCCGCCCGGCCGGCGAAGTCGGGCCGCTCGGGCAACCCGAACGCACCAGCGCCGGCGGCGATCGCCGCTGCGTTCGAGAGCAAGGCGCTCGGTCACGCACCGAGATCTACGAAGATCTTCGCCGCGCGCCATGCTGCCGCGGTGGCCGTGCAGGCAGGAACGATCGTCGCGATCGGCCACAGCAAGCGACTCGGCACCTTCGTGCGTCTCGAGGACGCCTTCGGCAACACCTACACGTATGGCAACCTCGCGAGCGTTGCCGCGTATCGCCTCGTTGCGAGGCCACAGAGCGCCGCCGCCACGGGCTCGCTGGCGACGCTCGGCGAGCTCGCGAGCGGCCCTGCCCCCACGGCCCCCGCGAGCGCCGGTGAGCAGGGGACGCCCGGGAGCGCCACGGTCACGGCGGCAGAGCTTGCCGGCACGCAGAGCGCAAGCACCGCTGCGAGTGCACCAACGGCAAACCGCGGACTCGAGTTCGCGAGCCGCAGCGGCCCCGACACGCTGATCTTCGCCCCCAGCGCGATCCAGACCGTCGCGCGATCGACCGCGAAGCGCGCGGCACACGAAGCCTCCCGCCAACGCCGGCTGGTCGACCGCTACTTCACGACCGCCTTCGGACTGCCCCGCAACAGGCTCGAGGCGCGGCCGCTGCGCGTCGGCTCCCACGTGCTCGCCGGCACGATCCTCGGCTACCTCGGAGCGACCAAGCCGCACCTCCTGTTTGAGCTCCGCCCCGCCGGCGCGAGCGCGCGCGCGATAGATCCGCGTCCCTTCCTGGATGCCTGGGCCCAGCTAGCGACGCTCGAGCTGCACCGCAAGGCGCTCGGCCAGCCCCTCTACGGCGCGAACCTCAATGCCAGCGACGCCGGCGAAGCGCTCCTGATGAGCCAGATCGACCTCGAGCGGCTGATCCTCGACAACACGCAGCTGCGGCTCACGCTCTGCGAGCGCAAGGCGATCGCAGCCGGCGATGTCGACCGGCGCGTGCTCGCCTCGGTCGAGTACCTGATCGACAAGGGCTACGTCCCGACCATCGCCGGCTGCACATCGACTACGGGTGGCAAGAGCATCGCGACCGCGAACAGCATGGCCATCACCGGCTTGAACGGTGTGCCGCTTGCCGGCCACACAGGAGCCGGGACGGCCGCGGATGCTGCCGTGCGCGCCCTCGCCGCCATCCCGGGAGTCAGTTCCCCGAGCCAGATCGCGAGCTTCGAGACCGTCTCCGGTTCGGCGAACACGCTGGCAAGCGCGTCCGACCCGGGCGAGATCGTCGTTTCCTTCACCCCCCAGCAGAGCTCTCTGGCGCTCGCGTCGACCGCGTCCGTCACCCCCGCCTTCAAGCTCGGCGCAACGCGCTGGACTCAGCTCGACGCGCACCTCCTGGCGATTGGGCAGCCGCGCATCCCCACCGTGATCTCGACGCTCGCAGTGCGCACGGCCGGCAGCCCGACGCACTGAGCCCGGCAAGCTGGTTTCTTCTGGACGGCTCCTAACGCGTCCTGCGGTCGCGCAGCGAGATTCCCTCGAGCGCGTGAGCCACCGTCTCGCAGGCATCAACCGCCGCCTCGAGGGATTCGAAGATGTCGCGCCAGCGGATGACGACCATCGGATCGGTACCGCTGACGAACAGCGAGGCGACGGCGTCGCGCCGGATCCGGTCGCCTTCGTTCTCGAGCCGGTGGATCTCGACGAGGTGGGGGGCGAGACCGGTGCCCGTGCGCAGACAGCGAAGCGCATGGGCGACCTGCTCGGAGGCCCCCACGAGAACGTCGGCCAGATCGACTGCTGACTCCATCGTGGCTTCGACCCCGTAAAGCACGAGCGTGTCGCCGACCTGCTCCGAGTGGTCGACGATGTCGTCCAGGGCGGTCGCGAGCCGATAGCCCTCGGCCACATCGAACGGCGCCCTGACGCGGCGAGTCCCGTTCAGGCGGTGGATGAAGTCGTGGGTGATCCGATCACCCTCCTGCTCACAGAGGCGTAGATCCTGCGCCAGCGTTGCGCGCTCGGGATAGTCCGCGAGCAGGTCGCGGAGCAGCAGCGCGGTCCTCTGAACATTGCGCCCGGATTCCTCGAGCAGCCCCAGCAGCCGCTCGTCCGGCTCTCTACGAAACGACGCCATGGAGTCGCAGCCTAGATTGCCTCCCCGCGGAGCGCTTGCTTTTCACGACTTCTTCACGGCTCCGTCACCGCATCTTAACCCTCGCGGTCCGCGCGCGAGGAAGGCTGGTCGGGCGATGGTCGAGCACGGCGACGATGAACGCATCCTGATCGAGGATCTCGAGATCAGGCGATCCGAGGGGCTCGTGCTCGCGAACGGACATGCGCTGACGCTGTCGGTCAGAGAGTTCGAGCTCCTGCTCGCGATGGTTGACAGAGCCGGGGGCATCGTGCGCCGTGACGAGCTCTGCCGCGCCGTCTGGCGGCGTGACCTGCGACCTGGCGACCGCTCGGTGGACGTGTATGTGAGCAAGCTCCGCGCAAAGCTCGAAGCCGCTGCGCCCGGACGGCAGTTCATTCACACCCATCCCGGTTTCGGATACCGATTCCACCCGGAGCATTTACGAGAAGTTGACAACGGCCGCGTTGTCGGCGCGGAGACTTCCCAAGACACGGCACGCGAGGCGACGCACGTCGACGCGCACAGAGCAGCGAGCGCGTAGCCTCTCCACGAAGGCAACCACAGCGAAGCGAGGAACATGTCCACCGCACCCTCCGCGCCAGTGCATGTAGCGCGCACCCACTTCCAGGACGAGCTGCGCGAGCTCGAGGAGCGCACCATGGGTGGGCTCGACATTGTCCTCGAGCAGCTCGATCGCTCGCTCGAAGCGGTCGCCCACCAGGACATCGAGCTGGCGTCGATGGTCATCAACGACGACGATCGCATCGACGGCCGCTATCTCGAGGTCCATCAGACCGTCCTCTCGCTGCTCGCCCGGCAGACACCCGTCGCCGGTGACTTGCGCGTCGTGGCGGCACTCCTGCACGTCATCCGCAACGTGGAGCGTATGGGCGATCAGTGCGTGAACGTGTGCAAGGTGCTGCCGCTCACCGGCAGCGAAGCGCCAACGCAGCCCGAGATCCTCGCGAAGGTGGCGCGCATGGGCGAAGTCGTGCGCTCCGAGGTCTCGCAAGCGCGACGCGCATTCGCCGACCGCGACGTGGCTGTCGCCGAGGATCTCCTTCGCCAGGATCAGGAGGTCAATCAGCTTCAGCGCGACATATTCCAGCTGGCGGTGGCCTCTGGCGACGAGATCGATCGGCGCGAGTGGGCGATGTGCATGACGCTGGTGGCGCGCGCGCTCGAGCGGATCGGCGACAACGCCGTCGACGTCGGCGAGCAGACCGTGTTCGTCGTGACCGGCCTGTTCAAGGAGTTCGCGTCGAGAAAGCCGTAGCGGTCCGCCAGACAGTGCTCACGCGGACACCGGGGACATGCCAAAGGCGGCGAGCTTGCGGGGGTGAGGTGTGAAGATCCTGTTACCCGGCTGCGGGCGTTTGTGCGGCCCGGGTGCCCGCCACTACAATGACGCCAGATGACGGAACGCGCTTCCGCCGGCAAGCTCAGCAGCGCCGAGGGGGCAGTCCTCGAGGCGACGCCGATGGCGCTACGTGTCGCGATCCTCGACCGCGATTCGGGGTTCCTGCAGGTGCTCGACAAGCGCCTCGAGCGTCTCGGCTGGGAGCGGCGCGTGCTCGCGTCGTCGATCTCGCCGCAAGCGATCGTCCCGATGCGGTTGAGCGCGGTGGTGGTCGATCTCGCGGTGCTCGGGCCGAGCTGCTGGGAGTGGCTCGAGCGCATTTGCGGCGAGCTTCCCGAGCTGCCGGTCGTAGTCTGCACCGGCTCATCGACCGTCGCACAACGCGTGCGGGGCCTGCGCCTCGGCGCTGATGACTGGCTGACGAAGCCCTGCCATCCCGAAGAGCTCATTGCGCGTGTCGAGGCAGTGGTGCGTCGCCGCCGCCGGCTCGAGTCGCCGCAGGAGAGCCTCCCGATTCATGCCGGTGAGGTGGAGATCCATCACGACCAGTACCAGGCGTTCGTCGAAGGGTTGAGCCTCGACCTGACGCGGCGCGAGTTCGAGCTCATCGAGCTGCTCGCGAGCTCGGGTGGCCGCGTCCTCGAGCGTGAGTTCATCTATCAGCGGCTCTGGGGCTACTCGATGGTGCGCGGCGACCGTTCGGTCGACGTATTCGTACGCAAGCTGCGCCAGAAGCTCGAGCGCGTGTCGCCCGACTGGCGCTACATCCACACCCACTTCGGCATCGGCTACCGATTCGCGGCCGAGCCGCTCGAGCCGGGTGAGCCCGAGCTCCCAGCCTATGGCGGGATCTCAACGCCCAGCGACGAGCTCGATCTCGCGCGGGCGTAACAGAGCGACGAGCTCGCCCTGCGCGCCGCCGAGTCGAATCGCGGCGAGCCCGCCCTTCTTCATCGCAACCCGCGCGCCTGTGAGCCCGGCGACCAGGCGCGAGAAATCGGGCTCGTGCCCGACGAGCAGGAGCGAGCCGCCGCGTGGCAGGCCTGCCATGAGCCCGAGGGCGTCACGAGCCTCGAAGGTCTCCCCCAGCGGCTCGTGCTCGACGGGTTCCAAGCCGAGCTCCGCGCACGCCAGGCGCGCAGTGTCGAGCGCGCGGACCCGGGGACTTGTAAAGGCGTGAACGAACTCGACGCCGAGACGCGCAAGCGCTCGTCCCGCGCAGCGAGCCTGGCCTTCACCCCGGGGCGTCAACCGGCGCGCGAAATCGGTTGCAGCGTGATCCTCCGCTTCGCCATGGCGCAGCAACCAGAGCGTCTCGGCCATCGCCTCAGGCTACCGATACCCTGAGCCCAGTGGTTTGCGCGTGCATCGACATCGGCTCGAACACGACCCGCCTACTGGTCGCCGAACCCGACGGCGGGCGTATCCGTGAGCTGCTGCGCCAGCGCGCATTCACGCGAATCGGCAAGGGCCTGGCGAGCGAGGACGCGATACCGCAGCGCAAGATCGCGGAGGTAGTCGACGTCGTCGGGACCCAGGTACGCGTCGCGCGGGAGCTCGGCAGCGAGACGATCCGCCTCGTCGCAACCGCGGCGATCCGGGATGCCGCAAACCAGGAGGAGCTGACCAGGCGCGATCGCGGCCCGAACTGGGCATCGACGTGGACGTCCTCACCGACGAGGAGGAGGCACGCCTCGCGTTCGTCGGGGCGACATGCGCTCTCGACCACCCTCCGGACGGGGACATCGCCGTCGTCGACGTCGGCGGCGCGTCGTCCGAGATCGCGATCGGCACGACAGCCGGCGGCGTGCGCGCGAGCTCCTCATTCCGAGTCGGCTCGGGAACACTCACTGACTGCGTACCTGCGCTCGGACCCGCCCACGATCCACGAGCTCTCGCAGATCCGCGCACACGTCGCCGGCACGTTCGAGGGCTTTGTTCTCCCGGAGACCGAGCTCGCGGTCGCGGTCGGCGGAAGCGCGACGTCGCTACGGCGGCTCGTCGGCAACCTGCTCGACCACGAATCACTCGAACGGGGCCTTCGAATGCTCGCTCGAACCCCAAGTGAGGAGCTTGCGCGAGCCGCCGAGATCGAGGTCGAGCGCGCGCGTCTGCTGCCTGCCGGGCTGCTGATCCTCGAAGAGATCAGTGACCGCCTTGGGCGCCCGCTGGGTGTTGGACGCGGCGGCTTGCGCGAAGGCGTGATCGTCGACATGCTGATCACGGCCGGGTGGGGTGTGACGTGACCAAGATCGAGCTGAGTGCAGAGCAAACTTACGGCGAGGCCGCCCAGGTCGTGCTGGCCGCCCGGTCGAGCGACGTTTTCGTCCACGAGCGCGAGCATGTGCTCGATCCGAGGCGCACCGAGGGCGTCCACAAGATGCGCGTGGCCTCGCGCCGCCTGCGCGCCGGCCTCGAGATCTTCGCCCCCGCGTTCCCACACCAACGCCTGCGCTCCGCGCTTGCCGAAGTGAAGTTGCTTGCCGCCGCGCTCGGCGAGCGACGGGACTGCGACGTTCAGATCGAGCTGCTCGAATCGCTGCGCGAGCATGGACGCCGCAGCGAGCGTCAGGCGATCGAAGGTCTGCTCGCGGATCTACGCCGCGAGCAGCAGCTCGCGAACGAGCACCTCAACAGCGCGTTGGAGCACACGGACGAGGCGCTGCTCGAGCGGCGACTGCAGAGACTCGCGCGATGAAAGCGCAAGCGATTGGTGATCTCGAATCCGCGATGGCTCTTCCTGAGGCAGCGCGCCGGATCGTCGCGGTGCGCGCCAACGAGCTCTTCGGCTTCGTGCCCGCTGCCCTCGACGAGCGCAACGGCGCCGCGCTCCACGACATGCGTATCGCCGCCAAGCGCCTGCGCTACGTGCTCGAGCTGCTCGGTTTCGTCATCGGACCGGTGGCCGACGAGGCGCAGGCACAGGCGCGCGAGCTGCAGACCGTGATCGGTGAAGTCCACGATTACGACGTGCTGATCGCGCGCTTGGACGCGCTGTCAGCGAAGGGCCCGCGGCGCGGGCGTGCGCCGCCTGGGCCTGCGGCTGCACAGCCGGCGCGACGCCCGCTTCGGCGAGTTCCTCGCGCTGTGGGCCCAGATCGAGGACAGCGGCTTGCGCGAACGCTTGCTTGCGGCAACCACCCTTTCACCGAACGGCTCGACCCGGGCCCATAATTGACGCGTTGGATGAGCAGCACTGACTTCATCACCTCCGCTGAGGCGGGCCCGACCGAGCGCGCGCGCGCCCGGGATCCCGCCCTCTACATCAATCGCGAGCTCTCGTGGCTCGAATTCAACCTGCGCGTCTGCGAGCTTGCCGAGGATGGGTCGTTCCCGCTGCTCGAGCGCGTCAAGTTCGCCGCGATCTACGGCTCGAACCTCGACGAGTTCTTCATGGTCCGCGTCGCCGGCCTGCACGACCAGATCGACGCGGGCGTCGAGCGCCCGAGCGTCGACGGTCTCACGCCGGCGCAGACGCTCGAAGACGTTCACGAGCGCGTGCTCGAACACGGCTTGCGACTGCAGCGCTGCGTCAGCGAACGCCTGCTGCCGGCGCTGGCGGAGCACGACATCGTCGTCAAACAGGTGCGCGAGCTCGGCGAAGCCGACCGTGAGGCGCTCGCCGCCCACTTCCGGCGCGTCATCTTCCCGGCGTTGACGCCGCTCGCGGTCGGCCCCGGACAGCCCTTCCCGTACATCTCGAACCTGTCACTGAGCCTCGCCGCGATGGTCAGCGACCCGGACTCCGGCCACACGACGTTCGCGCGCGTGAAGGTCCCGATCGAGATCCTGCCGCGCTTCATTGCGGTAGGCGGCGGCGACACTTTCGTGCTGCTCGAAGACGTGATCGCCCACAACCTCGATGCGCTCTTCCCGGGGATGGTGATCGACGAATATGACTTCTTCCGCGTCACGCGCGACGCCGACCTGGCTGTCTCGGACGAGGCCGACGACCTGCTGCAAGCGGTCGAGGACGAGCTGCGCCGTCGGCGGTTCGGGGAAGTGGTGCGAGTGGAAGTCGGCGCGCGCATGTCGACGCGGCTGCTGCACGAGCTGACCGCCGCGATGCACCTGCAACCACGCGACGTCTACGCAGTCGACGGAATCATCGACTTGACGGGCCTGATGCAGCTGACGAAGCTTGGCGGCTATCCCGAGCTGCGCGACCCGCCCTGGACGCCGTCGTGCCGTCGCGCTTTCGCTCCGACGAGGACGGCGCGGACCGACGTCATGTCAGCGATGCGGACTGGCGACGTGCTCGTCCACCATCCCTATGACTCGTTCTCGGCGTCGGTCGAGCGCTTCGTCGATCAGGCCGTCAACGATCCCCAGGTACTCGCGATCAAGCAGACGGTCTACCGGACCAGCGACGACTCGCCGCTGGTGCCGGCGCTGATCCGCGCGGCCGAGCGCGGCAAGCAGGCGGTCTGCCTCGTCGAGCTCCAGGCGCGCTTCGACGAGCAGACGAACATCCAGTGGGCGAAGGAGCTCGAGGAGGCCGGCGTCCACGTCGTCTACGGCCATCCGGCGCTCAAGACGCACGCGAAGTGCGTCCTCGTCGTGCGCCGCGAGGGCGACGGGGTGCGCAACTACGTCCACGTCGGCACCGGGAACTATCACTCCACGACCGCGCGCCTGTACACGGACTTCGGCCTGTTCACGACCGACGAGGCGATCGGGGCGGACGTCGCCGAGCTGTTCAACTTCCTCACCGGCTTCGCACGCCAGAGCAGCTACCGCAAGGTGCTCGTTGCGCCGACGCATCTGCGCAACGCGATCCTGCACGAGATCGAGCAGACGGTCGCGGCACATTCGCCGAGCTCGCCCGCGCGGATCCTGATCAAGATCAACGCGCTGGTCGACCCGACGTGCATCGACGCGCTCTACGCGGCCTCGCGGGCCGGCGTGCGTGTCGACCTGAACGTGCGCGGCATCTGCTGCCTGCGACCCGGCGTCCCGGGGCTGTCCGAGACGATCCGCGTGGTGTCGGTCGTCGGACGCTTCCTCGAGCACTCGCGCGTTTACGCCTTCGAGCGCGAGCGGCGCAGCAACCGTCTACATCAGCTCGGCCGACCTGATGCCGCGCAACCTCGAGCACCGCGTCGAGCTCGCGGTGCCGATCGAGGATCCGATGCTGCGCGGCGAGGTGCTCGAGACGGTAGAGCTCTGCCTCAAGGACAACCACAACGCGTGGCAGCTCGACGGCGATGGGCGCTGGACGCGCATTCGCCCGCCGGATCCCGCCGCGACGATCAACGCGCAGGCGGAGCTGATGCGCCTGCACCTGCTGCGCGCGGGCGAGAGCCGACCGGCGCCCGCGGCTGCGCGCGCAGCGCCCTCGGGCTCTTTACGCCGCGCCAACGCTTCTTCGTCGACACTGCCGACTTGCCGGCGGCGCCGCCGACGCCGGTCGTGCCGGTCGTGCCGTCGAGCGGCACTGGCGTCGTCACCCACGCGCCGCCCTTGGCCTTCTTGACGAGCACGAGTGATCGGCGGCGTGTTGCCAAGCCGCGTCTCGCCCAGAACTCATCGTGCTTCAGATCGACAGGACGACCGAGATCGAACGGGCCGGACATGTACTGCGTCACGTCGGCGTCACCGTGATCGGCGAGGTCTTGCTGGCGCTCGTGACTGTCGGTCGCGGGCGCAGTGGCGTCGGTGACGGTGAGGATCGGCGTCAACCTGCGGCTCGGTCGTGAGCTTCCCGCGGATCGAGAACTGACCGGTGACTACCTCGCCCGCCGCGGACGACTGACCGACGCAGTTGATCGCGTAGCCCGGCGTGATGCCCTGGCACTCGAAGATATCGGTCGTCGGCGCGTCGGCGAGCGTCAGCACCGGCGACGCGTCGTAGTACAGGACCTGGTGCGGCTCGTCGTCGATCTGGTAGCCGGTGATCGGCCCGTCGCACGAGAAGCGGTACTGGACCTGCGTACCGGGCGTGCCTGACTCGGCCTTGCCCGTGCGCAGCTGCCCGGTACAGGTGTAGTCGTTCGGGTTCGCCGTGGTGGCGCCGTAGTGCTGCGTGGTGCCGGTCCCGCCGGTCGTCACCGGCTGGGTGCTGTCGGCTCCGGCGAACTCGGGGCCCGACGACCAGCAAGCCCAGCCATCGCAGCGACCGCGATAAGCGATGCCGGCAACCGGCGTCGAGCGGACGAGATGTAGAGCAACTTGATCTCCATTCCCTGCTTTGCAGACTATAATGGCTTGTTGATGGTTTTAGTGCGACTTTACGTTAGGCTCAGCGTCGACAGCTAGTCAAACTCCGGCCAGGAGCCCCGCATTGATTCGCAGACCTCGAAGTGCTCTCGTTCTCGTGCTCGCGGCCGGGCGCTGACAATCGCCGCTCCGGCCGCGCTCGGATCATCGACCGTCATAACACTGTCGGGCGCGACCGCCTCCTATCCCCTGCTCGAGCTGTTGACCGCGAAGTACTCCAAGCTCAACCACGGCAAGGTCGCGCTTCAGCCTTGCTCAGGGCGGCGCCAGCGTCGGCATCTCCGACGTCGCCTCCGGCAAGGTCGACATCGGCGACTCCTCGCGCGGCCCGCTGCCGACCGACCCGAGCGGCCTCGACTTCTATGAGATCGCAAAGTACTTCGTCTGCGTCGTGACCAACACGGCGAACCCGATCTCCAACCTCACCGCATCGCAGGTCGAGCAGATCTTCGAGGGCAAGGTGCGCAACTGGAGCCAGGTGCAGGGATCGAGCCTGACCGACACCGATCGACGTCGAGAGCCGCACGTCCGTGGCCGGCGTCCTGACGACGTTCCAGAACACACTGCTCGCGGGTGGCAAGGTCGCCTCGCCGCCGGCCGCCACCTCAGCTCCGAAGGACAGCGAGCAGACCGCGGTCGAGAAGGACCCCAACGCGATCGGCTTCCTCTCCGACTACTTCGCGCTCAACAAGAAGATCAACGCGGTCGCCTACAACGGCATCGCGCTGCAGCGTTGCGAACACGGTCAACGAGACCTATCCGGGCTGGTCCTACTTCTACGAGGTGACGCGCGGTCCCGGCGACCGGCCCCGAGGCAAGTTCATCCACTGGATCCAGAACAGCGCGGCCGCGAAGAAGATCATCGAGACCAACTGGATCCCGCTGACGATCACGAAGACCGGTAACGCGGCTAGATGGAATCAACCATCACGACGCGTGCTGGAGCGACTGCGCAGGCCATGGCCTGACCGCCGCGCCGAGCTTCTGCTCGGCGCGGTTGCGTGCCTGCTCGCCGTAGCGATCGTCGCGATGATCGTGTTCGTCGCGCGCGGCGCCTGGCCGACGTTCTCGCACGACGGCCTGTCGCTGTTCGGCTCGGGCGGCAACGTCGACTCGCAGATCGGGGCGATGGAGAACACGATCGCGTAACCCAACCGCCGGCGTCGGCGTACATCGTTCCACGCCTGGCCGTTGATCTACGGCACGATTCTAAGCGCTGGGCTCGCCCTGATCGTCGGCCTGGTCGTCTCGATCGCGAGCGCGGTCTTCATCGTCGAATTCGCACCGCCGCTCGTGCGGAGGGTGATGACGCCGGTCATCAAGTCTGCTCGCCGCCGTGCCGTCGGTCCTCTACGGGCTCATCGGGATCCTCGTGCTCGTCCCGTTCATCGGCCAAGCACTCGTCACGCAATGGCGAGAAGGCCTCGGTTGCATACCGTGATCCAGCTGACCGGCGGCGGCGTCGGCGTAGCGGTCGTGCTGCTCGACGCTGATGATCACGCCGATCATGACCGCGCTGATCACCGACGCGCTCGAGTCGGTCCCGCGCGCTTGGCGCGAAGGGGCGATCGCGCTCGGGCTCAACCCGCTGCGCGCCACGATCGCGGTCTCGTTGCGGGCGATCCGCCCGGCGATCGTCGCGGCGGCCGGCGCTCGCCGCGGCGCGCGCGATCGGCGAGGCGATCGTCGATCTCGATGGTCTCGGGCGGCGTTTCGTTCGCGCCGAACCCGCCGGACGGCACGATCTTCTGGCTCGAGCCGTTCGAGACGTTCGCCTCGACGATCGTGCGCGAGCGCGGAGTCGATCAGCGCGCCAGCGATTCACTCGACGCTGTACGCGTTCGCGGCGCTGCTGCTGTTCTCGAGCTTCGTCCTCTCGCTCGCGCGCCTATCTGGTCACGGCTGCCGCTGCGCCGCTACCAGGTGAGCGACTGATGGCCGACGGCGACGCCACTCGACGCGCCCGTCACCCCCGCGCCGCCGCCGTGGCCGGCGCGCGTCGGTCTGTGCAGCTGGCGGCGCGGCGACCTCGTGATCTTCGTCGCTGCCTGGGCCGCCGGGATCGCCCTGTGCCTCATCGCCACTGCGCTGGTCGTCTTCTTCGCCGTCAAGGGAGCGCAGTACCTGCGCCCGGGCCTGCTGGTTACGAGACCCCAGCCCGTCGGTCAGCCAGGCCGGCTCGGGCGGCTTCCTCGACCCGATCGAGGGCACGGTCCTGCTCGGCGTGATCGGGCTGCTGATCGCCGTGCCGATCGGCGTGATCGACCGCGGTCTGGGTCGTCGAGTTCGGCCGGCCCACGCTGGCTCGCGCGGGTCGTCGAGTCGACGGTCGAGATCATCGCCGGCACGCCCGACGTCGTGCTCGCGATCTTCGGCCTGGCGCTCTTCGAGCTCGGTCTGTTCGCGCCACTCTCGTTCGGCCAGCCCGGCGGCGCGTTCGGCCGCTCGTTCCTGCACCTGCGGGATCATGATCTCCGCCGTCGCGATCCCGCTCGATCTACACGGCGACGCGCAACGGGCTGATCGCGACGCCGCGCCAGCTGCGCGAGGCCTCATACGCGCTCGGCAAGACGCAAGATCGCGACGATCCGTCGCGTCGTGCTGCCGGCGATCCGCCGCGACATCGCGACCGGCTCGACGCTCGGGCTTGCGAAGAATCATCGGCGACACGGCGATCGTCGATTCTGCTGCTCGGCGCGACACTGCAGATCCAGCCGCAGAGCGGCGTGCCGATCCTCGGGCTGCTGCGCGGAACGGGCTCGACGCTTACCAGCTACGTCTTCAACGCCTCTCCTGCCGGCGACGGCAACGCGCCGACAAAGGCGTACGCAGCAGCTGCGATCCTGCTCGTGCTGGTCCTCGTGCTGAACTGGGCCGTCGGGCGGATCGGGCGGATCGGCGGCCCGCCGCTACACGAGCGAGCGCAGGCTCGGCGCGTAGGCGCTGCGGTATGGCACAATCCAAGCATGGGTATTGCTGATCGGAAAGATCGACTTAGGGTGAGCGCACTGGCCAACAAGGCGGAAACCAGATCGAGCCTCAGGGCGAGCCGAGCGCGCCGTCGAGCGTCTGCGCCTGGAGGACGTCAGCGTCTTCTACGGCGAGCAGCCGGCGGTCAGGAACGTCTCGCTGTCGATCCACCAGGGCGAGGTGCTCGCGTTGATCGGCCCGTCCGGCTGCGGCAAGACGACGCTGCTGCGCACGCTCAACCGCCTCACCGAGCTGACGCCGAGCGCGAGCCACAGCGGCCGGATCCTGCTCGACGGCGAGGACATCGACGAGATCGTCGACACCGAGCTGCGCGCGCCGCGTCTCGATGGTCTTCCAGCAGCCGAACCCGTTCCCGATGTCGATCTTCGACAACGTCGGCGTTTGCGCTGCGCGAGCAGTCACGCCGGCGGCCGCGCCGGCGCGAGATCGCGCCGCTTGTCGACCAGGCGCTGCAAGCGCGCCGGACTTTACGGGGAGGTCCGCGACGACGCTCGATCGGTCGGCGCTTACGCCTCTCCGGCGGCCAGCAGCAGCGCCTGTGCATCGCCCGCGCGATCGCGCAGCGAGCCCGAGATCCTGCTGATGGACGAGCCGTGCTCCGCGCTCGACCCGCGCTCGACTGCCGTGATCGAGGAGCTCATCCTCCAGCTGCGCGAGGACCTCGCGATCGTGATCGTCACGCACAACCTCCAGCAGGCGCGCCGGATCGCCGACCGCGTCGCGTTCATGTACCTCGGCGACCTCGTCGAGCTCGGCGAGACCGAGCAGATCTTCGACGCACCGCGTCGAGAGCGCAACGCGGGAGTACGTGGCCGGCGCCTTCGGATGAGCTGCGGCGCTCGCGGCGTCGCGGCCAGCGTCGCTGCGCGCTCGCGCTGGCGGCTGCGAGACGACCCAGCAGAAGAGCGCCGCGATCGCGAAGCGGCTCGGCATCAGCGCGCGACGCGCAGCGGTCACGCAGATCGCGACGGCGAGCAAAGCAGTGCAGGTGCGAGCGGCGCAGATCGTCGCACAGCGCGGCGGGACCGCCGCCGCTGCTCGAGCTGCCGCAACACCTCAGCGCGGGCGCGAGGCGGACATGCCGATACTCATCTCCGTCACGGACGCCGCCGGCAAGCAGATCTACACGAACGCGACGGTCGGCGCGAGCTCGCCGACCGGCGAGATCTCGCTGATCGGCGCCCACGCGACGGTCTGGTGGGTCGACGCTAACGTGCTCGTGGCCGGCGCCACGGCCACTCACGTCAGCGCGCGCATCGGAGCCGGGGACGGCGCCGCCGGCGCAGGTCGCCGCAGCATCGAGGTCACCGCGTCTGGCCAGCGGATCGAACTTCATCGGCCCATTCATCGCTGGGCGAGCGATCAACGGCTCCGCCGCCGCGAGCGACCTGACCGGTGTACGCGGTCGCACTCTCAGCCGGGCGCGTCCTCGCGGCCGGGCAGAGCATGATCCCGTCGCTCGCCGCCCGCGCGTCGAGCGCGTTCCAGCTCAGCGTCATCGGTTCGCCGAAGGGCAAATCGTTGAGCGCCTCGATCGTCCCCGCACACCTCGGCTAGGCTGGGATCGATGAGGCGGATCGTGTTGGCGCTCCTCGGCGCCGGAATTGCTGCTGTCGCGAGCGCCAGCGCCGGCGCGAGCGTGCGCCACACGGCCTCCGCGACGGTCTGACGAGCTGGCCCGAGTTCGGCCTCAACCCGCAGCGGACCGGCTCGACAGACGACGCGACCGGGATCACCGCGGCCAACGTCGCTCACCTGCAGCTGCGCAAGGTCGAGCTCCCCGGCACCGTCGACAGCTCGCCGATCTTCCTCAGCGGCGTGAACGTGGAGGGAACGGTCCAGAACGTCGTGATCGTGACCACGACCTACGGGATCACGATGGCGATCAACCCGGCGAGCGGGCAGATCCTTTGGAAGTTCACGCCGCCCGGCATCTCAGGTTGGGCCGGCAGCGCCCAGATCACCGTCGCCACGCCGCTGGCGGACGCGAGCGCGGCTTCGTCTACGCGACCTCGCCGGACGGCCTCGTGCACAAGCTCAGCCTCGCGAACGGGTCCGAGGCGTCGGGATGGCCTGTGCGAATCACGCTGCTCCCCAGCCGCGAGAAGCTCACCGCCGGGCTCAACATCGCCGGCAACGAGATCCTCGCATCGACCGGCGGCTACGACGGCGACGCACCGCCCTACGTCGGGCACATCGTCGCGATCAACAGCCAGACCGGTCACATCGATGCGGTCTTCAACACGCTCTGCGCCAACCGGCACACGATCATCAACCCGCCGAGCTGCACGCGAGCGACTCGGCGATCCTCTCGCGCAGCGGACCGGTAGTCCTGCCGAGCGGGAAGCGCGTGCTGATCGCGACCGGCAACGCACCCTGGAACGGCACGAGCGACTTCGGCGACAGCGTGATCGAGCTGTCGCTGCCCGACCTGCGTTTCGTGCAGGCCTACACGCCTGTGGACCAGGATCACCTCAACGTCTCGGACACCGACGAGGGTTCTGGCTCTCCGGCGCTCTTGCCGGGCAACGTCGTGCTGCAGGGCGGCAAGGACGGGCTGCTGCGCGTGATCAGCCTCGCGCACATGGACGGCCGGCGCCACCCGTACCCTGAGCGGACCGGCGGGCAGGTGCAGAAACTATCGACCCCAGGCGGCGCGGAGCTCTTCAGCGCGCCGGCCGTGTGGCACTCCTACGTGTTCGTCGCCGATGGCGGCGGCACGACCGCGTACGTCGTCCGCCACCGGCGCCTTCACCCGATCTGGAGCAACGGCAATCACGGGACGAGTCCCGTCGTCGCGGGTGGTCTGCTCTACGTCTACGACATGGACAACGGCGGCATCAACGTCTACGCGCCGCATAGCGGGAAGCTCGTCACGACGCTCGCCTGCGGCAGCGGGCACTGGAACAGCCCGATCGTCGTCGACGGCTACGTGATCGAGCCGGAGGGCGACGCAAACAACCACGACACGAGCGGCGTCCTCGACATCTGGTCAGCGAGCTGAATCGCCGCGCGTCGCAAGGAATCGGCGCAGGGCGATCAGCGACCAGATCGCCTCGACGACTCCGAACGGCCACGTGCCTGCGAGAAAGCCGTAACAGCTCGACAGCGCGCAGCCGCAAGCAAACGCCGCGACGAACCAGGGCCCGCGCCGCTCGAGGGCGTACATCAGCATCATGAACGTGACCGCCGCGGCGCCGTAAACGGTGAGCACGCGAGCAGTCTGTCAGTCGAGCTTTGCCATCACGTGCTTGATGACGGTGTAGTCCTCGAGCGAGTAGATCGAGAGATCCTTGCCGTAGCCGGACTGCTTGAACCCGCCGTGCGGCATTTCGGAGACGAGCGGGATGTGATCGTTGATCCAGACGCATCCGAAGCGCAGCGCCTTCGAGACGCGCAGCGCGCGTCCCACGTCGCGTGTCCAAACCGAGGCCGCGAGACCGTACGGGGTCCCGTTCGCCCAGGCGATCGCCTCGTCCTCATCGCTGAAGCGCTGGACCGTGATCACCGGCCCGAAGATCTCCCGCTGGATCAGCTCGTCGTCCTGGCGCAGTCCGGCGAGCACGGTCGGCTCGAGGAAGAACCCGGGCCTGTCCGGCTTTGCGGCGCCGGTCACCACCTCGACATGCTTACCGGCGCGGCCGAGCAGACCCTCGACCCGTTCGCGCTGACGCGCGGAGTTCAGCGGCCCGAGCGTCGTCTCATCCGCCAGCGTGTCGCCGATCACAAGCTCATTTGCCTGCTCGGAGAGACCGGCGACGACGTCGTCGTAGACCTTGGCCGATACGAGCACCCGCGTCGCGGCCGTGCAGTCCTGACCCGCGTTGTAGTAGCCGGCGCCCGCGATCGTCTCGAGCGCGCTCTCCATCGCAACATCGTCGAAGACGATCACCGGGGCCTTGCCGCCCAGCTCGAGGTGAACGCGCTTGAGCGTGCTCGCAGCGCTCGCGGCGATCCGCTTGCCGGTTTCGACCGAGCCCGTGAGCGAGACCATGTCGACGTTCGGGTGCTCGACGAGGGCCTGGCCTGGTGGATCGCCGTGCCCGCAGACGACGTTCAACACGCCGGTGGGCAGGAACTCCGCCGCGAGCTCGGCCAGGCGAAGCGTCGTGATCGGCGTCGTCTCGGCCGGCTTCAGCACGATCGTGTTGCCGGTCGCAAGTGCCGGTCCGACCTTCCAGATCGCCATCAGCAGCGGGTAGTTCCAGGGTGTGATCTGGCCGACCACGCCGGCTGGCTCGCGGCGCACGTAGGAGGTGTAGCCCTCGAGGTACTCACCGGCCGCACGGCCTTCGAGCGTCCGCGCCGCGCCCGCGAAGAAGTGGAGATTGTCGACCGCCACCGGAATCTCCTCGAGCGCGGCGCCGAAAGGCTTGCCCGCGTTGATCGCCTCCTCGCGTGCAAGCTCTTCACCGTGCTCCGCGATCTTGCCCGCAATTGCGAGCAGAGCCTCGGCGCGTACCGCGGGAGTCGTCTTTGCCCACCCGTCGAAGGCTCGTCGGGCAGCCTTCACGGCAGCGTCGACATCGTCCGCGCCCGACAGCGGCGCGCGAGCTATCTCCTCGCCTGTCGCCGGGTTCAGCACCGGCTCGGTCACGCCGCCGACCGCCGCGACGAACGCCCCGTCGATGAAGTTTTCTAGTATTCGCATCCGCTCCCCGTTCACGCCGCCAGCGCCTGCTCAACCGGCACCGGCTCCTGCCCGATCGACCGCGCAACCGCCGCATGGGTGGCGACGCCGCCGACGACGTTGACCCCCTTGCGCAGCCCCGGGTCAGCTGCGATCGCCTCTGCGACACCCTTGTCGGCAAGCGCAATGACGTAGGGCAAGGTTGCGTTTGCGAGCGCATGTGTGGCGGTCACGGGCACTGCGCCCGGCATGTTCGTGACGCAGTAGTGCGTGATCCCGTCGACCTCGAAGGTCGGTTCGTGATGCGTCGTCGGCCGCGAGGTCTCAAAACAACCGCCCTGGTCGATCGCGACGTCAACGAGAACGGTGCCGGGTCGCATCAGCGCAAGCTGGCTTGCCCGGATCACGTGCGGCGCCCGGTCACCGGTCACGAGCACCGCGCCGATGATCAGGTCGACGCGCGGCAGCATCTCCTCGATCGCGAGAGTCGACGAGTGGACGGTCGAGCAGCTGACGCCGAAGCGCAGCTCGAGCTCGCGCAGACGGTCGACCGAGATGTCGAAGATGAAGACGTCGGCACCCATCCCGATCGCCACGGCCGCCGCATGCTGGCCGACACTGCCGCCGCCGATGATCATCACGTTCGCGGCCGCGACACCGGGCACGCCGCCGAGCAGCACGCCGCGGCCGCCGAGCGGCTTCTCGAGCATGAACGCGCCCGCCTGTGTCGCCAGCCGGCCGGCTATCTCGGACATCGGCGCCAGCAACGGCAGGCGCCCATGCGCGTCCTCGACCGTCTCGTAGGCGATGCATGTCGCGCCCGACGCGCACAGGCCACGGGTCAGCTCGGGCGCCGGCGCCAGGTGCAGGAAGGTGAACAGGACCTGACCGGACCGCAACCGCTCGACCTCGAAGCTGAGGGGCTCTTTCACCTTGACGATCATCTCGGCCTGCCCGAAGAGCGCTTCGGCGCCCGCCACGACCGTCGCGCCCTGCGCTGCGTACTGCTCGTCGGCGAAGCCGCTCGGCGCGCCCGCACCGCTCTCGATCAACACCTCGTGGCCGTGCTCGTGTAGCTCGCGCACGCCGGCAGGCGTCATCGAGACCCTGTACTCGTCGGCTTTCGTCTCGCGCGGGATTCCGACCCTCATGCGGCCAGCTCCCTCGTCTGCAGCTCGATCGTGCAGCTGCGCGTCGCAACTTCAGCGAAGAGGTCCGCCGGCTCGATGCAGCGCTCCGGGAACTGCACCCCCACAGCATCGATCTGTCCGCGCGCGAGCAGGCGGACGGCCGCCGCCGCCGGCGCCGCGGTCGAGACGACCGAGCCGCCAAGACCGAACGGCTGGTGCGGCTCTGTCAGCGACCGCACTCGTACCGCGCGACCGCCGCCGCGGGCCTCGATGATGTGAACGGAGACGGTCTTCTCCGACGGCTTGGCCGCCGCCGCGGCCGCCGCCGCGACCGCTTCCGCACCGGCCCCGGCGAGCTCGCGCAGGCGTTCCTCCACGGCCGGGGCGAGCGAGAGCCGGAACGAGCACTCCGCGCAGCCAAAGCTCTCGCCGAAGCTGACAAGCTCCGAATGGAGCGTGTAGATCGTCTCGGCGGTGCCGATCGGTTCGCCGAAGTCGACGCTGCCGCCGCTCGTCAGCGGCTCGAGCTCGACCGGTTCGCCGCCGCGCAGAATGACCGGACGCAGCGTGAGCTCATCGAGCAGCGTCCGAAGCGCGTACGGCGGGCTGAACGCGCCCAGCGGCGCGAAATCGCGACCGCCGGCGATGATCTCGATCTCCTCGACAGCGTCGAGCTCCGCGACGGCGCGCGCGGCCATCAGGTTCGTCTTGCCGGGGCTCGACCCCATCCCGAGGAGGGCGAGGCGACCGGCCGCGGCGAAACGCTCCGAGAGCTCGAGCTGCTGGCGTGTCACGTGGTAGAGGCCGCCGAGATCGATGTAATGGCACCGCGCATCGAGGCACGCCTGCATCGCGTCGAGGTTGATGCGATAGGCGGCGGTGTTGATCAGGACATCGACGCCGGCGATTTGCTCGGCGAGCCCGGCGCGCGCGTCGGCGACGCCCGCGGTCGTCTTCGCCCCGCCGTATTGGGCGACCGTGGCCGCAAGTCTCTCGCGGTCGAGGTCGATGGCGAGCACGGCTTCGACCTCCGCGGAATCCGCGAGATCAGCGAGGATCGCCGGTGCGATCGTGCCCGCCGCGCCGAGAACCCCGACGCGCAATGCCCCCGCGCTCGTCATCGCTCAGGCGATGCGCTCGGACGCTGCGGTGAGGACGGTGCGCAGCACGTCGCCGATCTCCTCGAACTGCTCGCTGTCGGCGATCAAGGGTGGCGAGAATTGGATCACGGGATCGCCGCGGTCATCGGCGCGGCAGATCAGCCCGTGGCGGTACAGCTCGCCCGAGAGGAAGCCGCGCAGGAGATCCTCGGACTCCTCGTCGGTGAACGTCTCGCGCGTCTGTTGGTCCTTGACCAGCTCGACCGCCTGGAAGTAGCCGGCGCCACGCACGTCGCCGACGATCGGCAGGTCGCGCAGGCTTTCGAGCATCGCGCGGAACTCGCCCTCCTTGGTACGAACGTGGGCGCAGATGTCCTCGCGCTCGTACAGATCGATCGCGGCGAGCGCGACCGCGGCGGCAACGGGATGGCCGCCGAAGGTGAAGCCGTGGGCGAACGCGCGCTTGTCCTGCATGAACGGCTCGGCGACGCGGTCGGAGGCGATCATCGCGCCCATCGGCACGTACGCCGAAGTGAGCCCCTTCGCGGTCGTGATGATGTCGGGCACGTAGCCGTAGCGCTCACTTCCGAAGATGTAGCCGAGACGCCCCCACGAGCAGATCACCTCGTCAGAGATCAGCAACACGTTGTGCTCGTCGCAGATCTCACGGACACGCTGGAAGTAGCCGTCTTGGGGCACGAAGCAGCCGCCGCCGTTCTGCACGGGCTCGAGGATCACCGCGGCCACGCTGTCGGGACCCTCGAACTCGATCCGCTGCGCGATCTTCTCGGCAGCCCAGAGCGGGTCACGGTCGAGCGGCCAGTGGTAGCTGTTGGTGTTGGGGACGTGGCAGCCGCCCGGAGCGAGCGGCTCGAACTGCGTGCGGCAAGCGGTGATGCCGGTGGCAGAAAGCGCGCCGAGCGTCGTCCCGTGGTAGGCGATCTCGCGCGCGATCACCTTGATCTTCTGCCCGTTCCCGGTCAGGCGGTGGTAGTTGCGCGCCAGCTTCAGCGCGGATTCGACCGCCTCCGAGCCACCGGAGGTGAAAAACACGCGGTTCAGGTCGCCAGGCGCCAGCGAGGCGATCTTGCTCGCAAGCTCGATCGCGCGCGGATGCGCATAGCTCCACGTCGTGTAGAAGTCGAGCTCGCGCATCTGGTTCGCCGCGGCCTCAGCGAGCTCGGCGCGGCCGTGGCCGAGATTGACGCAGAACAGAGCCGCGAGACCGTCGAGGTAGCGCTTGCCGTCGGCGTCGTACACGTAGCAGCCCTCGCCGGAGACGATGATCGGAACGGCCGCGTTCGGGTCGTTGCCCATGCGCGTGAAGTGCTGCCAAAGGTGCCTGTGCGCGAGCTTCGAGAGCTCGCTCGCCGAGTACTTCTGCGTCGTGACAGACATCGGTCCTCCGCCCTCCGATCTGGTTGCTTCACGACACGCTAACACCGCGCTGGGCAGGAGCGCGCTGAAAGGTTGCTTGGGCAGTCCATTGACAGCGGCGGCGGCGCCCTTCAATATGCGCCAACCGCAGCGGCGGGGTTGCGGTCACGGGTCAGCACGAGGAGGTCCAGCGATGGAGAGCGCAGCCGTCAACGCCGACGAACCGAAGCGTTCGAGCGCCCCCGGCGAGAAGGGCCTCAAGGCGAACGCGATCGGCTACGCCTCCAACGTCGTGATCGCCGTCGCCTCGACGGCTCCCGCCTACAGCCTCGCAGCGACGCTCGGCTTCATCGTCGCGGTCGGCGGCGTGGGCGTGCACGCCCCCGCGATCATGATCGTTTCGTTCCTGCCGATCCTGTTCGTCTCGCTCGGCTACCGCTGGTTCAACTTGCACGACCCGGACGCGGGCACGACGTTCGCGTGGCTGACGCGAGCGATGGGGCCCCAGCTCGGCTGGATCAACGGCTGGGCGATCTTCGTCGCCGACGTCATCGTGATGGCCTCGCTGTCGGTGATCGCCGGTCTCTACACGTTCAAGCTGGTCGGATGGTACTGCCGCCTATCACTCGACCACAGCGATCCTCATCGCGGCAGTCATCTGGATCTCGGTGATGACCTGGATCTGCTGGCGCGGGATCGAGCTGTCCGCACGAATCCAGCAGTTCCTGCTGACCTTCGAGGTCGTGATCCTCGCGATCTTCGCGATCACCGCGCTGATCGACATCTCTACGGGCCACGTGCTCAAGGGCGCGGGCGTCCACCCGCTGCACCCGCAGTGGTCTTGGTTCAACCCGTTCGCGCTCGGTTGGGGCGCGCTCGCCGGTGGCGTGCTGCTCGGCATATTCATCTACTGGGGCTGGGACTCGGGCGTCGCCGTCAACGAGGAGTCCGAGAACTCCGCCGAAGCGCCCGGCCGCGCGGCCGTCCTCTCGACGCTGCTGCTGCTGGCGATCTACGTGCTCGTCACGACCGGCGCCCAGTCGGTCGGCGGCCTCGACTTCCTCGAGACCAACTCGTCCGACGTCCTCAGCCCGCTCGGCACCGTCGTCTTCGGCAACGGGATCCTGCAGAAGCTGCTGCTCTTCTCGGTCCTGACGTCGGCTTCCGCGTCCACGCAGACGACGATCCTGCCCACGGCGCGCACCACGATCTCGATGGCCGCGTGGGGAGCGATCCCGAAGATCTTCGGCCGCACGCACGTGAAGTTCCAGACGCCCGACGTCTCGACCCTGGCGATGGGCGCTGTCTCGATCATCTGGACGGTCTTCGTCGTGCTGATCGATCCGGGCAAGCACGGGTCGGCCGGCAACGTGCTGCTGGACTCGATCACCGCGGTCGGCTTTGCGATCTGCTTCTACTACGGCTTCACCGGCTTCGCGTGCGCCGTCTATTACCGGCGCGAGCTGTTCGTCAACGCGAAGCGCTTCTTCCTCGTCGGCATCCTGCCGATGCTCGGCGGCCTGATGATGTTTGCCGTGTTCGTCAAGGCGTACTCCTCTTACAGCGTGGCCGGAGCCAACTACTCGCCACCGTTCGACGGCTTCCAGGTCCCGATCGTCATCGGGATCGGCGGACTACTGCTCGGCGTCGTGCTCATGCTGATCGCGTGGCCGTTCCAGAAGGAGTACTTCAAGCTGCGCCCTGAGACTGCGGACCCGGCAGTTCTCGAAGCGCATTTCGCCCGCTCGAAGTGACGGACTTCGAGGTCGTCCGCGTGGGCGCGGAACACATGGACGACGTCCTACGGCTGATGCGGGCCTACTGCGAGTTCTACGAGGCCACGCCGAGCGACACAGCGCTACGGGGTCTTGCGCAGGCGCTGCTCGACGATCCCGAGCACGCGGGGATCCAGCTGCTCGCGCGCGACCGTGATGGGCCGGCGGTTGGGTTCGCGACGATCTTCTGGACGTTCTCCACGCTGAGCGCAGCGCCGATCGGGTTGATGAACGACCTGTACGTCGCCCCCGCCGCACGCGGCCGTGGCATCGGCAGGGCCCTGATCGACGCCTGCTCGGCCGAGTGCGCGCAACGTGGCGTGGCGGAGCTGGAGTGGTACACGGCGCCGAGCAACCGCACGGCGCAATCGGTCTATGACCGAACCGGCGCGGTGCGCACGGAGTGGGTCAACTACTCCTTCGCGGTCGGCTAGCGCTCGAGCGAGAGGATCGTGAACTCGCGCGTGCCGCGCGGCAGCTCGACCGCCGCGACGTCGCCGGGCTTCAGGCCGAGCAGGGCGCGCCCCACGGGAGACTCGATCGAGATCTTGCCGGCGCTCGGTGAGGCCGCTTGCGAGCTGACGATCTCGAAGCGATGCTCGCGGCCTGCCTCGTCACGTACGAGCACGACAGCGCCGAAGGCGACGACACCGTCAGACGCGGCACCATCGATCTCGACGACCTGCGCCCGCGCGAGGCGGCTGCGAAGCGTCGCGATGCGAGTTTCGAGATGGGCCTGCTCGTTCTTCGCGTCGTGGTACTCGCTGTTCTCTTTGAGATCGCCCCACTCGCGGGCGGTCTTGATCCGCTTTGCGATCTCGCGCCGGCCCTCCCCCTCGAGCTGAGCCAGCTCCAGCCGCAGGTCCTCGAGATCCGCAGCCGTCATCAGCGTCGAATCGTCCATCCGTGGAGAGTAACGGGGCGGGCAGCTCGCCCCGACAAGTCGGCCCGGCAGGTCTCCGCTAGAGACCGATCGGGTGCCGCTTCACGTAGCCCGCGTTCACGGGGCGCAGCGGACGCCAGTGCGAGCCCTCGAGGTCCGTTGGATCGTTCGCCGGGCTCGTGTCGAGCCGCAGCCCCGCGACGTCGAGGTACACGTGCCCGGGGTTCGTCAGCAGCGTCATCCACTGACCCTGGCCGGCCTGACCCCAGTGCATGAACTGGCTGGAATCGAGCGGCGAGCTCAACAGACCGCCACCATGGAGCGCGAACGACACGAGCCCCGAGCAGTCATAACCGGGCGCCTTGAAGTTCTTGTGGCCGCCACCGTAGATGTACGGACGCCCGATGATCTGATTGGCGCTCCAGATGATCTGCTGGACGATCGCGGGAGCACCCTCCGGCGCCGCGGCGATACCGAGACCATTGACCTGCACCTCTTCGGCGGTGTTGCCGGGCACCTCGAGGTCGGGCAGCGCTGTCAGCGCGTCGCTCGAGGCGGCAGTCGCCGTGGTGCCACCTGCGACAGCGGCCGGTGCCTGAGTCGGCGCAGGCGGCGTGTAGGGGGCGAGGCCCGACGGCGTTAGCTCAAAGATCGGCCCAGCGTAGACCGCGCTCGGATCCGCTCCCTTCGGCAGCAAGATCGGCGCGAGGTTGGATGCCGGGAGAAGGCCGGTCGTGCCGGTCGTGCCCGATGTCCCCGTGGAACCGGTCGCGTCGGTGCTGCCGCTGGAGCCTGTGGCACCGGTGCCACCGCTCGTCCCCAGGGGCGCCTGAGCACCGCCACCCGAGGCGTCGCTGCCGCGCGCATCGGCGGACGCGGCCGCGACTCCGAACAAGATGATCGTCGTCGCAATCGTGCCGATGTGACGTAGCCGCAACAGCTACCTCTCTCTTGGGCCTGCGGGGTTAGCTGACGGGCTAGCGCTGAAAGAGCCGCGCTTCCCACAACGTCAATGTGGGATTCGCCCCAACAACTCGGGTTCCCCGTTCCCGAGCCCCTCAGCTCGAGATTCGGCGTTTTGTTGCGCGGCACCCTATCACGCTGCATGGATCCATGCAGGGCGGGAAGAAGTTCTGCAGAGCATCGCGAATAGGATGCGAACAGCATGTGCACGGAGCCCGCATCGCGCCCCCCCGTAGCCGCGATTGCAGGCGCGGCAGTGAGCCACATAGACCTCGAGCTGACGGCCGCGGATGGCAACCGCCTAGCCGCGTTTCTCGCCCGGCCCGAGGGACAGGCGCGGGCAGGAATCGTGCTGGCGCCTGACATCCGCGGCCTCTCGCGCTTCTACGAGGAGTTGGCACTGCGCTTCGCCGAACGGGGCTACGCAGCGCTTGCGATCGACTACTACGGGAGGGTTGCCGGCGTGGCCAAGCGGGGACCGGACTTTCCGGCGAGGGAGATGCTCCAGCACCTCGATATCGACGAGGCGCTGCTCGATGTCGTTGCCGCAATCGACCACCTGCGCACACAGGGCATCGCCAACACCGTCTTCACGTTCGGCTGCTGCTACGGCGGTACCGTCGCGTGGCTCGCGGCTGCTGGTGATCGCGAGCTCGCGGGGGCGATCGGGTTCCACGGCGGGCTCGGCGCGCGCGGCGGCAAGCCCGGTCCGATCGAGCGCGCCGCGGAGATGAAGGCGCCGATCCTTGCGGTGCAGGGAGGCGCCGATCCGCACATCACGCTCGAGCACGACGCGGCGTTCGACAGCGCGTTGAACGCGGCCGGCGTCGAGCACGAGGTCGTGATCGAACCCGACGCGCCGCACAGCTTCTTCGACGTGCGCTATGAGGAGTTCGCCGAGCAGGCCGCCGACGCATGGCGGCGCGCGCTCGAGTTCATCGAGCAGCACAGCTGATCTGCGACAGGCCCATGCGGTTGCGACCCGCCGATGACGGGCCGCAACCTTGGGAGTGAGAGACAGGCCCCGATCGGGGGACCTGCTGCAGTCTGCGAACACCTACCGGCTGCGAAAGGTGCGATCGAGGCCTCATATACTCCTCGCGCCTTGGTCCTCGTAGGCCACTCGCGGCGGCTCGCAACGCCGCTCACCGGGCGCGAGCGCCGCGCAATGAAGGTCGTTGCCGTCGTCATGCTCGCTGCGGCGCTCGCGATCGGCGCCTGGACCGCCACACACACCGGCAACCCGGTCACGCGCAAGGGGTGCATCACGCTCGTCGTCGCGGGGTCGCTCGGCGGCCAGCTCGTGCATGCCTGCGGCGCCGACGCAAGGGAGCTCTGCGCCAGCGAGCGCGGTCACACCGACGTGACCGCGTTGCGCATCCTGGCCGCTTGCCGCGAGGCCGAAATCGAGACCGGCGCGCGAAACACACGCGGGTGACGAAATGCCCCGCCGAGGCCGGAGAGGTGGCCCTACCTTGGTCGCGTGAGGCGGAACGCGCTGATTGCTCTCATGACCCTGACGCTGGCGCTCCAGGCCGGCGTCGCCGCGGCGGGAGCGACCCCGCTCAGTACGCCGCTTCAGAACATGCCGATCGGGAGCCTCCCCGCGAGTTGTGCCAGCGCGCCGCGTGGGGTGGCCTGCACCGACGCCGTCGTAGCGGCGCTCGACACAGCCCGCGCCAGCCTCGGGCTCGGACGCTATCCACTGCCGGCGAACTTCGACTCGCTACCGGGCGCGCGCCAGATCTTCGTCCTCGCGAACCTCGATCGAATCGCCTACGGACTAGCGCCGATCGAGGGCGTAGCGCCGGCGCTCGCGGCAAGCGTCCAGACCGGGGTGCTGACCGACGCCGATCCGGACCCGACTGCGGCGCTCAGCGCGCTTGGGCGCTACGCCTGGACCTCCGACTGGGCGGGCGGTTGGTTCAACGCGCCGTACGCGTATTACGAATGGATGTATGACGACGGCTACGCCGGCGCCGCGACGTCCAACGTCGACTGCACGGGACCCGCGGCGAGCGGCTGCTGGGACCACCGGCGCAACCTGCTCGCGTTCGCGCAGCCGGGGACGATCGCCATGGGCGTGGCGGTGGGGCCGGACGCCCACGGCACGGTGGGCTACGCGATCACGCTCGTCTGGACGCCGGGGCAGACGTGGAGCAATTACAGCTACACCTGGGCACAGGCCAGCATCGCGAGCGCCGGCGCGCCGCGCAGGCCGCGCCGTTAGCACGCACGCCAACCGCGGCATCCGCTGCAAAGCGACCGCCGCGCATACACTGCGCGTGTGGCGTCGCAAGCGTGGGTGACGCGGCGGTTAAGGATCGCGCTGGATCTCAGGCGATTGGTCGACGCGCTCGAATGCGGCGCGCAGCTTGCACGCTTCGGCGTGGACTGAGGGCATGCTGCGCGACTGGCTTGCGG
The DNA here is from genome assembly GCA_963773395.1 of uncultured Solirubrobacterales bacterium. Taxonomy (GTDB): domain Bacteria; phylum Actinomycetota; class Thermoleophilia; order Solirubrobacterales; family Solirubrobacteraceae; genus Palsa-513. The sequence continues at coordinate 1,297,396 of CAVZAY010000002.1, forward strand.
AGCATGACCCCGCACACGCGGCGCTGCGGCGGGCGATGCGGGCGGCGATCGTCATGCCGGGGCTCTTCGCGCTCGGCGACAAGGCGCTCGGCGAGCCGGTTGTGGCTACGTTCATGGCCTTCGGGTCGTTCGCGATGCTGCTGCTCGTCGACTTCCCCGGCCCGGTCGGCGACCGTGTGCGCGACCAGGCCGCACTCGTGCTCGCCTGCGGCGTGCTGATCTGCCTCGGCACGCTGGCATCGCGTTCGACCACTGCGGCCGCCATCGTGATGGCGCTCGTCGCCTTCGCGGTCCTCTTCTTGGGCTCTGTCAGCTCCGTGCTCGCCGGGGCAAGCACCGCACTGCTGCTCGCTTTCATCCTGGCGGTCTCGCTGCCCGCAGGCGCGTCGGCGATCCCCGACCGGCTCGCCGGCTGGGGGATTGCGGGTGGCGTCTCGCTGTTCGCAATCGCGCTGCTGTGGCCGGCGCCAGTGAGAAATCCTGTGCGCGGCGGCGCCACGGAAGCGTGCCGGGCGCTGGCGGCGCGGCTGCGCGCCGAGGTCGCGTTCGCGAACGGCGAGGTCTCGGCCGAAGAGCGAAATGTGATCGCTGTCCGCGCGCAGGAGGCGGTCGGGCAGCTGCAGCGCGCGTTCTTCGCGACGCCCTACCGCCCGAGCGGCCTCTCGACCGATGCGCGCGCAGTCGTCCGGCTCGTCGATGAGCTGCGCTGGCTGAACGATGTGATCCTGCTCGCCAGCGGCGAGGCGCGCCCGGCCACGCCAAACCGGGAGGTGTGGGCGCTCAAGGTTGCGGCCGCCGAGGTGCTCGAGCGGGCCGCCGGAGCGATCGAGCATCCGGGCGACAGCGATGAGCCACTCGCGGAGGCGATAGGAAAGCTTCATGACGCGCTCGCGCAGCTCGAGCGGGTGACCCTCGTGCGACTGCCGGCGGCGCTGGCTGGCGGATCATCCGCGCAGCGGGCGGCGGCGGTCGTCTCCGCCCTCGACCCGAGCTTTCGCTCGCAGGAGCTCGCCTTCATCGCTGCGCAGGTCGGCGCGAACGCGCGCTTTGCCGCGGCGGCAGCGCGGCGCGGCTTCCGCGAGCGCGTGCTCGGTCGCCAGCCCCAGGGCTTCCAGGGACCGCTCAGGTCCGCCGGCGAGCGGGCCGCGTCGTTCGCGAGCGGCGATTCGCTGTTCCTTCGCAACAGCCTGCGCGGCGCGGTCGCGCTCGGTGCTGCGGTGCTCGTGGCGGACATTGGGAGCGTCGAGCACGCGTTCTGGGTCTCGCTGGGGGCGATCAGCGTGCTGCGCACGAACGCGCTCAGCACCGGCCAGAGCATCGTGCGCGCGCTCGCAGGCACCGCGATCGGGTTCGTGATCGGCGGGGCGCTCGTCTCTGCGATCGGGACGAACGACGACGTGCTCTGGGCGGTACTGCCGATCGTCGTCCTGATGGCAGGCATGGCGCCCGCCGTGATCGGCTTCGCTGCGGGCCAGGCCTCATTCACGATCGCGCTCGTGATCCTCTACAACCTGATCGCACCGGCAGGCTGGACGATCGGCCTCGTGCGGATCGAAGACGTCGCGATCGGCGGCGCCGTCAGCCTCGCGGTCGGGCTCCTGTTCTGGCCGCGTGGCGCCGGCGCGGCGCTTGGGCGGGCGCTCGCCTCTGCGTACCGGACGAGCGCGTCCTACCTTGCCGCGGCCGTCAATTACGGCCTCGGCTGTTGCGATCCGGCAGGGCCGCAGACGCAGCCGCCGCGCCGCGAGGCGCTCGCGGCCGCCGCCGCCTCACGCCGGCTGGACGACACGTTCCGCGGCTACCTGAACGAGCGAGGATCGAAACCTGCGCCGCTCGCCGCGATCACGGCGCTCGTCACGGGAGTGACTGGCGTGAGGATCGCCGGCGACGCCGTGGTCGCGCTGTGGGATGGCAGCACTGTGCCGGCGGGCGATCGCTCGGCGGCGCGCGGCGAGCTGGCGCAGGCTTCGGGCAGGCTCACCGACTGGTATTCGCGCTTCGCGCTCAGCCTTGTGCGCACGGAGGAGGTGCCCGATGCGCTGCCGGTTGACGCGGCGGCGGACGTCCGCCTGGTAGCGGCCATGGCGCGCGACCTGTGCGAGTCCGACGCGCACGCCACGGCGACCGGCGTGCGCGTGATCTGGACCGGCGACCACCTCGACGCGGCACGGCGCCTGCAGGAGCTCCTCGTCGCGCCGGCGCGCGAGGCGCTCGGCGCGGGCTAGGCTAGGGCACGAGGCCGAGAAGCCGCGCCGCGTTCTCCTTGAGGACGAGCGGGCGCACCTCGTCCTTGATCGGAATATCCGCGAAGTCCGCGAGCCAGCGATCGGGCGTGATCAGCGGGTAGTCCGAGCCAAACAGCATCTTGTCCTTGAGCAGCGTGTTCGTATACCGAATCAGGATCTCGGGGAAGTACTTCGGCGACCAACCCGACAGGTCGATGTAGACGTTCGGCTTGTGGACCGCGATCGCGAGCGCCTCCTCCTGCCAGGGGAACGAGGGGTGCGCGAGGATGATCTTGAGCTCCGGGAAGTCGGCCGCAACGTCGTCGACCGCCATCGGGTTCGAGTACTTGAGGCGGACGCCACCCCCGCCGGGCATACCGGCACCGATCCCGGTCGTGCCGGAGTGGAAAAGCGCGATCAAGCCGGCCTGCGCGATGACCTCGTAGAGCGCGTAGAAGTCGCGCTCGTTAGGCCAGAACGCCTGGATGTTCGGATGGAACTTGAAGCCACGCACGCCGGCGTCGATCAGCTCGCGTGCCTGGCGCACAGCCAGCTTGCCGCGGTGCGGGTCGACGCTGCCGAACGGGATCAGGACATCGGGGTTGGCGCGCGCGGCCTCGAGAATCTCCTCGCTTCCGAGCCGGCGGCGTCCCATCCCAGCTTCGTCGTCGATGTTGAAGATCACAGCGAGGATCTTGCGTTCACGGTAGTAGTCGGCAACCTCGGCAGCGGTCGGCAGCGGTGGATCGCCGCCGAAGTAGCGCGCGGCGGCGGCCAAGTACTCGCTGGTCACGGGGTCGGGTGGCTCGTTTGCGTTGCGCTCGGCATGGACGTGCACGTCGATCGCGACGAGCTCGGAGAGGTCCACCGTCATGCCGCGCCTTCAAGGTCCAGTGGCGCGAGCACGATCCCGTAAGGCTGCGAGGATGCTGCGAGCGTTCGCTTCCACTCGTCGGCGATCGCGCCGACGCTCCAGCCACCCTCGCGGTAGGCCGTCACGAGCTCATCTGCATGCGAGTAAAGCGTCAGCTTGTCGCCGCCGATCCCGATCGCCTGGCCGGTGATGCCGGCGGCCGCGTCGGAGGCGAGAAAGACGGCGAGCGGAGCGCAGTCCTCGGGCATGCCGATCGAGTGCTCGCGCCGCAGCACCGTCGGCAGTGGTTCGCCGGCGGCGAGCCGGTCGGCGATCGGCGCATAGGCGGGGATGCTCGCGGTCATCGCGGTCCAGGCGGTCGGCACGATCGCGTTGACGGTGATCCGCGAGCGGGCGAGCTCCATCGCCCAGGTCTTGGCGAAGGCGACGATGCCGGCCTTAGCGGCAGCGTAGTTGGTCTGACCGAAGTTCCCGAACTGGCCGGCGGGTGAGCCGACGAGGATGATCCGCCCGCCTTCGTCCTGCTCGCGCATTCGAATCGCCGCCGCTCGGGCGCACGTGAAGCTTCCGCGCAGGTGCGTCGCAATCACCGTGTCGAAATCCTCGTCGGTCATTTTCCATAGCACGCGATCGCGCACGACGCCGGCATTGGTCAGCATCACATCGAGGCGACCGAAGGCCTCGACCGAACGCTCGACGAGCTGCTCGGCGAGCTCGGCCGAGCCGACGGCACCCGGCTGCGCGACGGCGCGGCCGCCGGCCGCGAGAATGAGCTGCACGGTCTCGGCGGCCGCGGTCTGGTCGATGTCGTTCACGATCACGGCCGCTCCCGCGTCGGCGAGCGCGAGGGCGTATGCGCGGCCGAGCCCGCGACCGCTCCCGGTCACCACCGCCGCACGGTCGTCGAGACGCAACGCGCTCATCCGTAGAACCGCACCAGGCACTCGGCGACGCAGGCAGGGCGCTCCTGGCCCTGCACCTCGATCGTCGCGGACAGCTTGACCTGCAGGCCGCCACTGACATCGGTGACCTCGATGATCTCGGCACCGCCACGCCACTGCGCTCCGACCGGCAGCGGCGCCGGGAAGCGGACCCTATCGAGGCCGTAATTGACGCTCATCTTCGCGTCGCTCACCACGAGGCGCTGCATCACCGGGGCGATCAGCGACAAGCGACAGGAAGCCGTGGGCGATCGTTCCGCCGTACGGCGTCTGGGCGGCAGCCTCGGGGTCAACATGAAGGAAGTTGTGGTCGCCGGTGCAATCGGCGAACGCGTCCACCTGCGCCTGCATCATCGTGGCCCACTCGGTATGGCCGAGATGACGACCAGCGCTCGCGCGCAACTCCTGCATATCTGTCGTAACGCTCGCGCGCGGGCAACAGATCCATCCCTTGACTATCAGGTATCCGAATACTAGCGTCCCTGAAAGTGCTGCGAGCCGTCGGTGATACTGCGTGGCCGTTGCGTCGCGCAGCGGCGCTGTTCGAAGCGCAGCCTGCGGTCGTCGCGCACGGTCGCCGTGTCACCTACGGCGAGCTGGATCGCCGCGTCAGGGCGCTCGGCGGCGGCCTCGAGGAGATCGGCGTTGGGCCGGGAGCACGCATCGGCTTCCTTGGCGCGAACTCACTTGCGCACCTCGAATGCTGGATCGGGGTGCCGGCGGCAGGGCGAGCTCTCGTCAGTCTGAACTTCCGCCTTTCCGCTGCCGAGCTGGCCTTCATCGCGCGCGACTGCGAGCTTGATCTGCTGATCGTCGACCGGGCGCAGCTGGAGGCCGGACGTGCGATCCGGCGCGAGGCCGGCATCGCAGGCCCGCTCGTGCTCGACGAGCAGGATGACGGTGAGGCGCCGCCCGACGACTGCGTGCTCTACAGCCGGCTGCTCGAGCACGCGCCGGTGGCGAGCCCGCGACATCCCCGAGCACGAGCTCGCCGCGATCTCCTATACGGGGGGCACAACCGGCAGGCCGAAAGGCGTGATGCTCTCGCACGCCAATCTCCTGGCCAACGCGCGCCACAACATCGTTGCGACACAGCACGCGCGGGCAGATCGCTGGCTTCATGTCTGCCCGATGTTTCACGTCGCCGGCATCGCGAATCTGTTCGCGTGCACGTGGGTCGGCGGGCTCCAAGTCCTGCTGCCGCGCTTCGACGCGCGAACCGTCATCGACACCGTGCGCCGCGAGGAGATCACACACATTGTCCTCGTGCCGACGATGCTCGCGATGCTGCTCGACGAGCTCGACAAGGAGGACGGCGGCGAGCTGAGGACGCTACGCCACATCCAGTACGCCGCCTCGCCGATCGCGCCCGCGCTACAGCGGCGCGTACTCGAGCGGTTTGACTGTGACGTCGTGCAGTTCTACGGGATGACCGAGGCCGCGCCGACCGTGACGCAGCTCCCAGCCGAGGATCACAGGCGCGGCTTCGCCGGCGAAGAACCTTATGCCTCGCGCCTGCTCGGGATCGGCGTACCGGTCGTCGGCGTCGAAGTCGAGATCCGCGATGCGGTGGGAGCGCCGCTTGCGCCCGGCGAGATCGGCGAGCTCTACCTCCGCGGACCCAACGTGATGCTTGGCTACTGGAAACGGCCGCAGGAGACCGAGGTGGCGCTCGCGGACGGGTGGTACCGCAGCGGCGATGCGGCCCGCGCCGACGCCGACGGCTATCTCTACGTCGTCGACAGGCTCAGGGACATGATCATCACGGGCGGGGAGAACGTCTACTCCGTGGAGGTGGAGAGCGCGCTGATCGAGCATCCCGCAGTAGCCGAGGCGGCGGTGTTCGGCATTCCCGACGCGCGCTGGGGGGAGTCCGTCCACGCGATCGTCACGCTGCGCGGCGGGCACGCCACGCACGAGGAGGAGCTGATCGAGCACTGTCGAACCCTGATCGCCGGTTACAAGGTGCCGCGTTCGATCGAGCTCCGCACCGATCCCTTGCCGAAGTCCGGCGCCGGCAAGCTGCTCAAGAGCGTCCTGCGGGAGGCGTACCGGGGCGGCGGCGGACCCTAGTGGCAATGCCCGGCGCGGAGCGACCTTCGAACGGACACGAGGCGTCTCTGATGTACGTGGTCGGCCGGGTCAACCAGGGCATCCGGCGTGCCATGCGCGTGGGCCTGCGTCCGTGGGGACTCAGCGTCCAGCAGTACACAGCACTCTCGATTCTGGCTGCCCGCCCTGACCTCTCGAACGCTCAGCTCGCCCGCCGCGCGCTCGTCACGCCCCAGTCGATGCTCGAAATCCTCGCGATGCTCGAACGGAGAGGGCTCGTTCAGCGCCGCGCGGACCCGACACACGGCCAGATCCTGCGGGCGACGCTGACGGGGCCGGGAATGCGCTGCTAAAGACCGCGGACCCGGCCGTCGAGGAGATTCACGCGCAGATCTTCGACGGGTTGAGCGCGCCGGAGCGGGCGGCCGCGGAGCGGGCGCTGCGCCGCGCGATGGCCCGGCTGTCGAGCGGCGCTCAACCGAAGGACTGAGTGACCGTGCTGTCAGGCCCGCGCGTCCGCGTGGCCGCGCGGTGATAGCCCAAAGAACTCGCTCGGGCAGTCCCACGTAGTTCTCGGCGAGCGTTCTCGCCGCGGCGTCCGAAGACGTGAGATAGCGAAGCTCGGCGAGCTGCAGCCGGCGAACGAACGGGTCGTCGCTCGTGCGGTGCAGCATCGACGTCATCCACTTCGAGAAATGCTCAGCGCGCCAGATCCGCCGCAGGCAGCGTGCGGAGTACTCATCGAGCCCCGTCTCGCTGCCGGTCGCGAAGAACGCCGTCAACCCGTCCGCGAGGACAGCGACATCGTTCACGGCGAGGTTCAAGCCCTTCGCGCCGGTCGGTGGCACGATGTGCGCAGCGTCGCCCGCCAGGAACAGGCGCCCGTGCCGCATCGGCTCGGCGACGAAGGAGCGCATCGGCGTTATGCCCTTCTCGAGGATCGGCCCTTCGTGCAGGGTCCACCCATCGACCGCGAGTCGTAGCTGCAACTCCTCCCAGATCCGCGCGTCGGGCCAGGCTCCCAAGTCGTCGTCAGGCGAGCACTGGATGTAGAGGCGGCTCAACTGTGGCGAGCGCAAGCTGAGCAGAGCGAAACCGTGTTCGTGGCTGGCGTATACGAGCTCCTCGCTCGAGGGAGCGACGGCCGCGAGGACCCCGAGCCAGCCGTACGGATATTCGCGCGAGAAGATTCGCACGCGGTCAGAAACGGCTTCACGGCAGATGCCATGGAAGCCGTCGCAGCCGGCAATCACCTCGCAATGGAGCTCGACGCGCCGCCCCGCGTGCGCGAAATGCACCGACGGCGCGTCGCCGTCGAAGCCGTGCACGCTCACGTCCTCGACCTCGAATTGCAGCGGCAGATCGGCGGCAACGCGCGCCGCGATCAGGTCCTTGACGACCTCGGTCTGGCCGTAGATCACGATGTGGCGCCCCTCGGCGAGGTCGCTCAGCGGCAGATGGTGGCGCTCGCCGTCGAATTGCAGGTGAATGCCGCGGTGAACGATGCCTTCCTCGCGCATCCGCTCTCCGATTCCGGCCTCGACGAGGATCTCGGCAGCGCCCTGCTCGATGACGCCGGCACGGATCCGCGCCTCGACATAATCGCGGCTGCGATTCTCGAGCACGACCGTCTCGATCCCGGCGCGGCCCAGGAGCGCGGCGAGCGTGAGACCGGCCGGGCCGGCCCCGACGATGGCGACCTGTGTGTGGGTCGTCACGCTCGCCATCACGTCACGGGCCAGCCTCGCGTGGTGCGGCGCTCCGCTTCACGCGGTAGCCGACGGGCATGAAGCGCAGCCCCGTGCGCTCCTCGAGCATGCCCCAGATCCCACGTGGGAAGAGGACTGCGAACACGATCGCGCTGGCGCCGAGACCGATCAGGTACCAGGTGCCGTCGTTGCCGAACTGCTTCTGGATGAAGTAGAGGATGATCGCGCCGACGATCGGCCCTTCGAAGGTGCCGAGTCCGCCGACGAGCACCATGAAGATCATGAAGGCGCTGTAGTTGACCGAGAAGATCGAGTCCGGCTCGATGAAGAGGATATTCGCGACCGTCATCGCTCCCGCCGCCCCGCATCCGGCCGACGCGAGGATGAAGAGGATTCGCTTGCCGCCGAGGACGCTGACGCCAACCGACGCGGCGGCCTCTTCGTCGTCGCGAATCGCTTGCAGCGAGGCGCCGAGGCGGCTGCGCAGCAGCACGAAGACAAGCAGGACGAAGAACGCCGTCATGCCGAGCGTCAGCCAGTAGGTGATGTGCTCGCGCGTCGTCGCCGCGTAGCTGTCGAGCTGCGAGAGCGACGTGCCCGTGCCGGCACCGAGCTGGTTATCGAAGGACACGTAGATCCCGATCGCCTCCGCGACAACCCAGGTTCCGATCGCGAATTGCGCGCCGCCCAAGCGCAGCACGATGAACGACAGCGGCACCGAGATGACGGCGCAGAAGACCGTCGCCAACACCATGCCCCAGTATGGGTTGACGCCCTGTAGGGCGAACCAAACGGTCGCGTACGCACCGAGCCCGATATAGGCCTGCTGCCCGACCGAGACGAGCCCGCCGTAACCGGCGAGCGCGTTCCACATCACCGCCATCAGGACCAAGATCAGGAGCGTCGTGAGGTCCTGCACGATGCTGGCGCCCATCGCCACCGGCACGAACGCGAGCGCGACGATCAGCAGACCGAAGCCGCTCGTAAACGAGAACGACACCGGCGTCCAGCGCTGGATCTTCGTGCCAGGCTCGCTCATGTCCCGGCCTGAGGCAGCGAAGCCGGGGCCCTGCCACCCGATCGCAGCGTGAGCAGACCGCCGCGCGGCGATACGAGCACGAGCAGGAAGACGATGTGCCCGCTGAGAATCGACCATTCAGGGTTGATCTGGGCACCGATCGTCTGCGCGACCCCGAGGACGATTCCCCCGAGGAGGGCGCCCCAGAGGGACGATCCGAGCCCGCCGATGACGACCGCCTCGAAGGCGAAGATCAGCTGGTCCGGGCCGGAGTAGCTCGAGAACGTCGAGCGCAGCGCCAGGGCGAGGCCGCCGAGCGTGGCGATCCCGATCGCGATCGCCGTGGCGCGTGCGTACACCGCACGCGAGTTGATCCCGACGAGCTCCGCGGTATCGGGATCCTCGGCGGAGGCGCGCATCTGGCGTCCGGACGGAGTCCGCGACAGATACAGCGCCAACGCCGCGTAGACCGCGACGGCCGCACCGAAGATGAGGCCGCCGAGCGCCGAGATCGAGATCTGGCTGTTGATCCGCCACGCCGCCGTGACGAGTGATCCGGCTTGACCGCCGAGCGACTGGACGTCCGGGCCGAAGCCCTGCTCGAGCGCGTTCTGGATGACGATCGAGAGGCCGAAGGTTGCGAGCAGCGGCGTGAGAATGCCTGCGCGTAGGCTGCGCTGGAGGACCAGCCGCTGCAGGACGTAGCCGAAGAGGATCATCGTCGGCAGAACAGGCAGCAGCGCGATGAACGGCGAGACGCTCCAATGCTGGAGCAGCAGGTACATCAAGAACGCGCCCAGGACGGCGATGTCGCCGTGCGCCAGGTTGATGATCCGCATGACGCCGAACATGAGCGCCAGCCCGCAGGCGATGATCCCGTAGTAGCCGCCGAGCAGGATGCCCTGGATGACGTCGTTGACCCAGGTCACGCGGTCGTCTCCAGCCGTCCGCCCGAGACCGAAGTAGGCCTCGGTGATCTGCTCACGCGTGAGCTCCGAGCCCTTGCCCTCGAGCACGAAGCTGCCCTTCGAGCATGCAGACGACGCGATGCGCGATGGCGGCGGCGCGCGTGAAGTCCTGATCGACGAGCAGCACGGTCGTGCCCTCGGCGAGCACGGTCTTGAGCGACGCGTAGACCGCTTCGACGGCAATCGGCGCGAGGCCGAGCGAAACCTCGTCCAGCAACAGCAGGCGCGGGTTGGTCATCAGGGCGCGCCCGATCGCGGTCGCCTGCTGCTCGCCACCAGACAGCGTCGCTGCCCGCTGACGGCGCAGCGGCCCGAGCATCGGAAACGCCTCGAGCACCCGCTCGAGGGTCCACGTGACCTCTCGCGGGATTGCACGCCGCGACGCGCAGGTTCTCCTCGACTGTCAGGTTCGCGAACAGGCGCCGCCCTTCGGGAACGAGGGCGATCCCCATGTGGACGCGCTTGTAGCGCCGGCATCCGAGTGATGTCCCGACCATCGAGGAGGATCCGGCCGGCGGCAGGACGGTGGGCTCCCGCGATCCCGCGTAGCAGGGTCGTCTTGCCGGCGCCGTTCGCGCCGACAAGCGCGAGCACCTCGCCCTCGCCGAGCTCCAGCGAGATGCCGTGCACGGCCTCGAGCAACCCGTGGCGTAGCGTCAGGTTGTCGAGCTCCAGCAGGCTCATGCCGCGGCGGTCCCGAGGTACGCGTCGACGACGCGGGCGTCACGCATGACTGCCGCCGGCTCGCCGTCCGCGATGACCCGGCCCGCATCCATGCAGACCAAGCGCGTAACGACCTGGACGAGCACGTGAACGATGTGCTCGATCCAGACGATGGCGAGACCCTGCTCGCCCTGCAGCGCCTTCAGCATCGCCACGAGCTCGGCTGCCTCCGCATCGGTGAGACCGGCGCCGATCTCGTCAAGCAGTAGCAGGACCGGGGCTGTTGCGAGCGCGCGGGCCAGCTCGAGCCGCTTGCGGCCGAGCAGCCCAAGCGAGTCGGCGCGACGGTCCGCGAGCTCGATCAGGCCACACAGCTCGAGCACCTCGAGGCAGCGGGCGTAAGCGGCTCGACGCCGCAGCCCGCCGCCCGCCGTGGCGCCGACGAGGCAGTTCTCGAACACCGTCATCGCGCCGAACGGACGCGGAACTTGGTGTGCCCGAGCGATACCGAGGCGCGCTCGTCGTGCGGCGCTTGCCCGGCTGACGTCCGAGCCGCGGAAGGTCACCGTGCCCGCGGAGGGTGCCATCGTCCCGGCAAGCACGTTCAGCAGCGTCGTCTTGCCGGCGCCGTTGGGCCCGACAATGCCGATCGCATCGCCGGGCCCAACGTCCAGGTCTACTCCGCCGAGGGCCGCAAGCGCACCAAAGTGCTTGCGAACCCCGGCGGCCATGAGCACCGGCCGGCCTGCCATGCGCGAACCCTTCCGTGCCGGCTAGCTGTACGGCTTGAGCTTTGCCTGGATCGGTACCTGCGGATAGTCCTCGTGCTCGCAGAAGACGAACTCGAGCGGGAACTTGCTGCCCTTCTTCGTAGCAACCCACTGGCCGCCCGGGATCGGCGTGACGACGATGTTCGGGAACGGGTTCGACTTGCCGCCGGTCCCCCAATGCAGCTCGCCGACTGTCGTGCGCACCTTGAGCGAATTCAGCGCCGTCGCGACCGCGGTCTTGTCCTTCGGATTGCCGCTCGCCTTGAGCGCCGCAGCCGCGACATCGAACAGCGCCATGCTGGCGCCGGTCTGCTGGTTCCAGTACCTGCCCGTGTGCTTCTCGTAGCCCGCACCGAGCTCCTTGTTGGAGATACCTGTGAGCGACGATCCGCCCGGCCAGGTGGGCCCCCAGTAGACCCCGGTGGCGAGGTTCGTGCCGAGCTTCACACCGACTGCCTCGACCTGCGAGAGGAAAAGGCCTGTCTTCGCGATCTGCGCGATCTTCACCATGCTCGTGAAGCCCTGCTGTGCCGCCTGGCGCCAGAAAGTCGTGAAGTCGGGCGGGATCGGGAACGTGTTGAAGATCTGGCAGTTCTTCTGCTTGAACAGGGTGATCTGAGACGTGAAATCCGTCGTTCCGTCCTCATAGGCCCCCGGATCGACGATCGTGTAACCCGCCTTCTCGAGCAGCGGGAAGAGGTTCGCCCGGATGGCGTTACCATCCGCGTCGTTCGGGGCCATCATGGCGACCGTCTTGTTCGTCGGAACCTGCTTCCAGAGATCCGTGTAGGTGTCGAAGAAGTTGGCGACACCGAAGCAGAAGTGGAAGACCCACTGGTAGGGCTTCGGCGACGTGAAGCTGTTGCCGGAGCCGAGCCACCAGGATTCCCACGGGACCGTGGTCGAGATCGACGGCACGCCGGCCGCTTCCGCGGCGCCGATCACGGGCAGCACGACCTCAGGCGTCGAGGTCGAGAGCAGGAGGTCGACCTGATCGCCGCTGATCAGCGACTGCGCTGCCTGGGCCGCCACCGACGGAGTGGACTGCGCATCCTTGTCGATGATCTGGACCTTGTAGGTCTTGCCCGGCGATCTTCAGGCCCTTCGCAAACGCCTTGTTCGCGAGGCTGATCACGTAGGGATCAGGCTCGCCGAAACCGGCATCGGCGCCGGTCAGCGGGCTGACGAAACCGATCTTGATCGTCTCGACGGCGGCGTCGCGCGCAGTCGGATCGATCGGGCGGGCCCACGACGACGCGGCGGCCGAGGCCGCCGCCGATCAGCGCACCGCCGACCGCCGCTCCGCCCCGCTTCAGGAATTGACCGCGGCTCAGTCCATCGGTTACTGGCTTCTCATCGGACATCAGCGCTACATCTCCTCTCCGTTGACCAGGCGCCGACCGCGCCGGCTCTCTCCCTCAGCAACCTCCCGCGCCCGATCGCGGGAAGGGGCGCGATGGTAGCCACGCGCAATTCGAATAAGTCAAGCCACTACAAAAGCGCGCGCTATTCGTTGCGCCTCGGGCCTGCGAGCTGCCGGGTCGCATCCCGTGATCCGAAGCCGTGCCCGGAATGGCTCGGTTTGCGGGGCGCTCACGGTTCCCTTCGATCGCGGCGGACCGGGCGCCGAACCGCAGCCAAGCAAAGATCGCTCTTATACTCCTTAGTCCAGATGGGACGGGCGCCCTCCAGCGACGCGGCGGTTCGACGACTCCAGGACCTGATCGCCGAGCGGCAGTTGGAGCCTGGCGACAGGTTGGGCACGGAGACGAGCTCGCCGAGGAGCTCGGCGTCACGCCGGCCGCTGTGCGTGAGGCGGTACGCCTGCTGTCGCGCGCGAACCTGGTCCGTGCCGCCCGCGGCCCGGGCGGTGGAGTCTTCGTCGCGCAAACAGCCGACCGCGGTCTCGCCCGCACGGTCAGCGACGCGATCGCGGTCGATGCTCGAAGAACAACCTGACGTCGATTCCCGAGCTGATCGAGGTCCGATTGCTGCTCGAGGTCCCTCTGGCGGGTCTTGCGGCCGAGCGCGCGGACGCTGCGACCGTGTCCCAGCTGCGGCGGGCGATCGATGAGGCGAGCGCGGCGCCGATGACGAGCGGACCCAGCGCGAGACCGACACACGCTTTCACCGGACGATCGCCGAGGCAGGCGGGAACCGGGTCGCATCCGCCCTCGCCGCGTGGTCACATCTCGTGCTACAGCCGCGTGCTCAAGGAGCTGATCGAACCCGCGATCGTCGAGTCGGTTGCGCGCGACCAGCACCGTCAGATCCTCGATGCGATCGAGCAGCACAAGCCGGCCTTGGCCGAGCAGGCAATGCGCGAGCATCTGCGCTATCTGACCGATCTGCTCGAGATCGTGAGCAGACCGGCCAGCTAGCACCACGCCGACCAAGGCGGCGTCGCGGCCGGAGCCGCGACCGCATTCGGCACGCCTAGTTCAGCTACGCAGCGGCGCTCTGCTCGTCGCGACCGCGGCTGGGCGCGCTCGGAATCCAGCGGTGCAGTGTCTGCTCGAGGGTCAAGCGGCGCATCGGCTTGCTGATGTAATCGTCCATGCCGGCGGCCAGGCAGCGCGAGCGATCGTCGTCCATCGCGCGAGCGGTCATCGCGATGATCGGCACACGGCGAGCGTCTGAGTCGAGCCGGCGAATAGCTGCCGTCGCCTCGAACCCGTCCATGACCGGCATATTGCAGTCCATCAGCACGGCGTCGTAGTGCTCGCGCTGGACCGCCGCGACTGCACGCTCGCCGTCGGCAACCACATCGCTGCGACAGCCGATGCGCTCGAGCGCCTGCGACACGACGAGCTGGTTCACCGGGCTGTCCTCGACGACGAGCACGCGTGGCGCAGCGGACCCAGCGCATGCGTCTCGGCAGGGCCGGCATCCGGCTCGTGTCCAGCTGCACGCGCGCGTTCGAGCTCGACTCGACGTGGAACGTGCTCCCGACGCCGGGCTGCGCTGGTCGCGCTGATCGTCCCGCCCATCATCTCGACGCAGCTCACGCGAGATCGCGAGGCCGAGACCGGTGCCGCCGTAGTTTCTCGTCGTCGTCACGTCGGCCTGCGTGAACGGATCGAAGAGGTGATCAAGGAAACCAGGCTCGATCCCGATCCCGCTGTCTTCAACCTCGATCCGCACGAGACTCCGACCCGCGGCTCGACACCCGCGCCGAAGTCGTGACGCTGACCTTGCCCTCGAGGGTGAACTTCACCGCGTTCGTCACGAGATTCAAGACGATCTGCATCAGCCGGCGCGCGTCGCCCCGGACCCAGCGGGGCACCTAGCCGACGAATCTGCACTTCGAGCTCAGCTTCTTGCGCGCGCCGGGGCGCTCGCGATCACACAGGTATCGTTGATCGCCGCGAGCAGGTCGAAGTCGGCGACATCGAGCTCGAGCCGGCCGGCCTCGATCTTCGACAGGTCCAGCACATCGTTGAGGATCCCCAGCATCTGCTCGCCGGAGCTGCCGATCTGCACCACCGAACGCGCGCTGCTCGCTCGTCAGCTCGGTGTCCAGGAGGAGCTCGGTCATGCCAAGCACGCCGTTCATCGGCGTGCGGATCTCATGGCTGACGTTCGCGAGAAACGCCGACTTGAGGTTCGAGGCCTCGAGCGCTGCGTCACGCGCGATCGCAAGCTCGGCGTTGATCCGGTTGCGCTCCTGCTCGGCCTGGATCTGAGCCGTCACGTCGCGCGAGATCCCGAACGTGCCGACGATATCGCCGCTCTCGTCTCGTAGCGGCAGCTTCGTCGTCGAGACCCATGCGTCTGGGCGATCCTCGAACGTCTCGCGCTCGATCTTCGCGCGCATCGGCTCACCGGTCTCGATCACCTGCTGCTCGTCGATGAAGGCAGCCTCGGCGTGCGGCCGGCTGAAGACGTCGAAGTCGGTCTTGCCGATCACGTCCCGCTGAGCGCCCCGCGTGAGCCCGTCGACGTAGCCCTGGCTCACGGCGAGAAAGCGGCTCTCCAGTCCTTGAAGAAGAGGCGCTCCTGGGTGTTGACAAGAGGTTGTCCCATGCACAGGCGCTCGATCTCTTCGCGCGGGCTGTGCGCTGTGGTTGTCGTCGTGATTTGGGCACCGTCGCGCATGCCGCCTGATAGCTGCAGCTCCCTTATCGGCAGATCGCAAGAACCCGAGAACCGCGCCCAGCCCCGCGGAATCGGCGCGCCGTCGCTCAGAAGCCCTGCGCCAGGCGGTAATACGCCTGGTTCCAGTTGAGCTCGTTGCGGAAGTCGCGGATCGTCGTTCGTCGTCGATGCAGAGGAACTCGACGCCCGCGATCTCGCGAAGTCGGCAATCGCTTCGGTGTCAGAGCGCTCGTGAACACGGTGTGGTGTGGTCCGCCGGCCGCGAGCCACGCCTCGCACGCAGTCGCGAAATCGGGCTTCGGCTGCCAGAGCGCACGGGCGACGGGCAGCTTCGGCAGCGCGTGAGGCGGCGCGACGACGTCGATCTCGTTCGCAGCAGGCGCAGCCGCTCGCCCAGGTCGAGCACCGCGACGACGATCGCGGGACCGGTGGCCGCGTCGAAGACAAGGCGAACCGGATCCTCCTTGCCGCCGATACCCAGCGGGTGGATCTCGCACGAGGGCTTGGCGGCGGCGATCAGGGGCAGACCTCGAGCATGTGCGCCCCGAGGATCAGCGGCGGCTTCGCAGCGAGGTCGTACGTGTAGTCCTCCATGAAGGACGTACCGCCCTTCAGCCCGGTCGCCATCACCTTCATGATCCGCAGTAGCGCCGCGGTCTTCCAATCACCCTCGGCACCGAAGCCGTAGCCCTCGGCCATGAGGCGCTGCGTCGCTATCCCAGGCAGCTGACGCAGGCCGTGAAGGTCCTCGAAGGTGTCCGTGAACGCGCCGTATCCGCCGCTCTCGAGGAATGAGCGCAGCCCCGCCTCGATGCGCGCGGCCTCTCGCAGCGCGTCGCGGCTGCCGCCGTCGACCTGGAGCGCCGGCACCAGCGTGTAGGAAGCCTCGTAGTCGGCAATCAGCTCATCGATCGTCGCATCGCTCACTGCCGCGATCGAGTCGACGAGGTCGCCGACGCCATGGGTGTTGACAGCCACGCCGAGCTGCATCTGGGCGCCAACCTTGTTGCCCTCCGTGACCGCGACGTTGCGCATGTTGTCCCCGAAACGAACGACGTTCAGGTTCTGAGCCTCGTGCCAGCCGCAGGCGGCGCGCGACCAGGCCGCAATCCGTGCCCGCGTCATCGGCTCGCTCCAGTGGCCGACCACGATCTTACGCGCGATGCCCATGCCGGGTCGCGATGAACCCGAACTCGCGGTCGCCATGCGCTGACTGATGGAGGTTCATGTAGTCCATGTCGATGTCGGCGTACGGCAGCTCGGCCCGGTACTGGGTGTGCAGGTGCAGCAGCGGCTTGCGCAGCGCACCGAGGCCCGCGATCCAGTTCTTGGCGGGCGAGAACGTGTGCATCCAAACGATCACCCCCACGCAGTTGTCCGTGCTGTCGGCCTGCGCGCACACCTTGCGTATCGCGTCCGCCGAGATGACGACCGGCTTGACCACGATGCGCACCGGGATCTCTGATGCGCCGTCAAGTGCCGCAGCGATCTCGCGCGCATGCTCGTCCACGTGTCCGAGTGCGACATCGCCGTACAAGGCGTGACTGCCCGGTACGAACCAAATCTCGTATTGCTCGAGATCCTTGCCCATCATTGCCGCCTCCGGCTGGTCGTTGCGTCTACCGGCCTCTGGCCATAGACGTTTTGGTAGCGGTCATACAGGGCATCGATGTCCTCCTGACCGAGTGCGAGCGGCTCGCCAAGAGTGCACGCGAGCAGAACTGTCCGCGCGACGTCCTCGCACATGATGGCCGCCTTGACTGCGTCGCGAGCGCTGATGCCGATCGTGAAGACGCCGTGGTTGCGCATCAATACCGCCGGCGAGCGCTGGCCCTGGAGCGTCGCGACGATCCCGATGCCGATCTCCTCGCCGCCGATTCGAGCGAAGGGGCCAATCGGGATCTCGCCGCCGAACTCGTCGGCCATCGCCGTCAGCACACATGGAATCGCACGGTTGCACGCTGCCCACGCAGTGGCGTAGGGGCTGTGCGTGTGCGTGACGCCGCCGACATGCTCAAGTGCGCGATACACATAGAGGTGAGTCGCGGTGTCACTCGAGGGCGCGAGCTCTCCCTCGAGCACCTTGCCGGTGAGGTCGACGACGACCATCTTCTCGGCGGTCAGCTCGTCGTAGCCGACTCCACTCGGCTTGATCACGACGACGTCCGCGCCGCGCACGCGCATCGAGACGTTGCCGGCGGTCCAGGCGACGAGCCCGTTGCGCGGCAGCTCCGCGTGCAGCTCGGCGAGCTGTGCTCGCGCCTCGTCGATCACGCTCACAGGGGCACCGTCTCGCGAGCGTTGACTTGCTCGCGGATGCGCTTGAGCGTATGCAGCAACTCGACGTGCTCCCGCCCGAGGCTGTCATGCAGCTCGCGGTAGAGACGGTAGACGTCCTCGTAGATTGCGACGGCCTTTGGATCCGGCTCATAGGTTGCGCCGACTCCCGGCGAGAGCGCTTCGATCGCCTCCATGATGTCGCCGAACCCGCCCGCCTCGCGCCCTGCCGCGACCGCCCCGAAGAGGGCGGCGCCGCGCGCCGGGATCAGCGTCGAGGCCGGGACAACGACTGCGTCGCCCACTCGTATCCGCCAGCAGCTGCATCGTCAGCGGGCTCTTCTCGGCGATCCCGCCGCAGGCGACGATCTGCTCGAGACGCAACCCGTGGTCCTCGAAGTTGTCCATGATCCGCCGACTGCCGAAGGCGATCGACTCGAGGAGCGCGCGATAGATCTCGGCCGGCTGCGTGCGAAGCGTGAGCCCGGCGATGACGCCGCTGAGATCGGCGTCGGCCAGGATCGTGCGGTTGCCGTTCCACCAGTCGAGCGCGAGCATGCCGGTTGACCCCGGGTCGAACCTGCGCGGCTTCGCGCTCGAGCTCGGCGTAGCGCGTCCCGTTCCGGTCGCCGTCGAACAGGCCGACGAACCAAGCGAGCATGTCGCCCACTGCGGGCTGCCCGATTCGTAGCCGTACATGCCCGGAAGGACGCCTTCCTTGACGACGCCGGTGATGCCCGGCACGAGGACCTGATCGTGGTGCACGACGACGTCGCAGATGGATGTGCCGATGACGATCACGAAGGTCGTCGGATCGGTGACGCCGCAGCCAGGCGTCGAGACGAACGAGTCGACATTGCCCACGGCGATCGCGACCGAGTTAGTCAGGCCGAGCTTGGCGGCAGCTCCTCGCGCAGCGTCCCGGCCGCGGTGCCGAGCGCAAAGAACTCTGTCCCGAGCTTGGCCGCGGGATCTTCGAAGCCGGGATAGGCAGTCGTGAAATAGTCGACCGGCGGCAGTCCGTCGTCGGGTGACCAGAGCGCCTTGTAGCCCGCCGAGCAGGCCGCCCGCCGCTCGTTGCCGCTCATGTACCAGACGATCCAGTCGAGCGCCTCGATAAAGCGCGCAGTCTCGTCGTAGACCTCACGATCCTCGAGCCAAATCTGGATCAGCTTGGGGAAGTACCACTCGGAGGAGATCTTGCCGCCGTAGCGAGCGATGAACGGCTCGCCGCGCTCGTGTGCGACCTCGTTGAGTCGATCGGCGACGTACTGCGCCGCGTGGTGCTTCCAGAGCTTCGGCCAGGCATGTGGGCGCGAGCGCCATTCGTCGAGGCGGCAGAGCGGCGTGCCGTTTGCCGTCACCGGCAGCACCGTGCAGCACGTGAAGTCGACGCCGATGCCGATGACGTCGGCAGGATCGATGCCGGCCGTCGCAATCGCCCGCGGAACGCCGCTGTCCACGACCAGCTGCCAGTCGTCGGGATCCTGGAGCGCCCAGTCATAGCCAAGCTGTTCGCGCGTCGAGGGGAGGACGCGGTCGATGACGACGCTTGGATAGGGCACAACCTCGCAGGAGAGCTCTGCTCCGCCGTGGAGATCGAGTACTACGACACGTCCTGACTCGGTGCCGAAATCGATGCCGATCGCATATGCCCGCCGACGCTCAGGCACGATGCGCCGGCTCTTCCTCCACGGGCGGCACCACCATCGCAAACGCATCTAAGCATACGTATGCAGTTCCCGTCAATCTGCCTGGCCGCCGCACCCTGTCAGCCAACGCCAGGGGGCGGCGCAGTCGATTTTCGGACGATGAGTTCAGGTCTGAAAACGAGCCGCGGAATGCTGTCTGGGGCGTTCCCGATCGCCAGCCGTACGCCGGCCGCAACGATGCGCTCCATCGGCATCTTGAGCGTCGTGAGGCTCGGGACGGTCGCGGCCGCAAAGGGGATGTCGTCGAAGCCGACGACCGACAGTTGCGTGGGCACCGCGATGTCGTGTTCGAAGGCGGAGTGGATCACGCTCATCGCGATGATGTCCGTTGCTGCGAAAACCGCCGTAGGCGGCTCAGGCAGTCCCATCAGCTCGCAGAGCGCCTCGCCCGCGCCGTCGACCGCGTTTGGCACGTGACGGATGTATCGCGTGCCGAGCGGAATCCGCGCACGAACGAGGTAATCCCGGTAAGCGCCCTCGCGCTCGCGGATATCCCCGAGCACGTCCGGGCCGAGGAAGGCGATGCGCCGGTGCCCCAAGCCAATGAGATGTCCAAGCGCTGCTCGAACCCCACTGCGGTTGTCGACGCTGACCGTCGGAAAGCCGAGGCTCGGACCTTCGGACCCATGCCAGAGAGCGACGACGGGCAGGCGAGAGCTGTGGAGATCGTCGAGCAGCCGTAGCTCGTCGCGTAGGTCGCCGAGCAGGACGATCGCGTCGCATTGGCGCGCCTCGAGCACCGCGGTCAACGCCATTGCCTCGTCCGCGGTCGCCAGCGCGTGCCCGAGCACGACCGAGTATCCGTGGGCTTTCGCCTGCAGTGAGAGCATCTCGATCGCACCGGCGAAGAACGGATCCATGATGTCGCGCACTACAGCGCCGAGCAGCATTGACGGCGCGCCTCGCAACGCGCGGGCGAATGGGTGTGGCTGATAACCCATCTCGACGGCGATCGCACGCACTCGCTCACGCGTCTCATCCGAGACGCGGATCAGCGCAGGCGCGTCATTGAGGATGCGAGAGACGGTGCTCTGGGCCACGCCGGCGGCTTCCGCGATGTCCTTCATCGTCGGCGCCCGACGGCGGGATCGACCGAACGGAGCGGTGCCGCGACGGTCGCTCATGTGCGGTTGAGACCGCAGCAACGGGTCATAGGACTAGCTCTCGCGCTACCGGTTGCGTCGCCTGAATCGATTATGCCGGACCGCGATGCAGATTATCGCGTGAGCGGAAGAGGTCGGAGGTCTTGCACTTCGAAACGCGGGTGGAACCTGGCCGGTCGTCCGGCTGCGGACCCTGGTTGACGGCGACTGCATACGTATGCTTAGATGGCTTTGCAATGCCTTGGTCGGCTTGTTGTCGGTGGGAGAGGAGCGGGCACTCGATGCGGAGTCGCGGGGTGCTTTGCGCCCCAAGACCTGAGCGAGCGGCGGCGCGATGAGCGTGATCGTCAAACGCGCGCGCGCCGCCGCCGCCTTGGCCTCGGACAGGACTGCCGAGGACTACGTCCCCGCTCGCTACGAAGCGCACACGATCACGAAGTCGTTTGGTGGCGCGAACGCCCTGACGGGCGCCTCGGTCACATTCGAGCCCGGTGAGATCCACACGCTGGTCGGCGAGAACGGCGCCGGCAAGTCGACGATGCTCAAAGTGATGGCGGGAATCCATCCGCCGGACTCGGGAGACCTCGTCCTCAACGGCACTCGCCTGCGCGGCCTGACACCGCGCACTGCAATCGGTCACGGCATCTACCTCGTGCCGCAGGAGCCGTCGCTAATGCTCACGCTGTCGGCGCTCGAGAACCTCTTCGTCGGCATCATCCCGCGCGGGTCGATGGCCTTCTCGGTTGACTGGAAGGCGATGGAGCGCAACGCCGGCGCCTACTTCCAGCAGGTTGGGCTTCACATCGACCCGTGGGCGCCCGCCTCGCAGCTCTCGATCGCCGAGCAGCAGCTGCTCGAATGCGCCCGGGCGCTTGCGCACCGCTGCAACGTGATCTTCTTCGACGAGCCGACCTCGCCGCTGACGGCGCGCGAGGCCGATGTCCTGTTCGAGCTGATGCGCCGTCTGCGTGAGCGCAGCTTCACGATCGCCTTCATCAGCCATCGTCTCGAAGAGGTGCTGGCGATCAGCGACCGCATCACGGTTCTGCGCGACTCGCGAGTCGTCGCACGCTTCGACAATCCCGAGAAGACCTTGCACCGCCAGCTCGTCGAGGCGATGGTCGGGCACGAGATCGCCGTACGCCAGCGTCGCCAGCGCGACCTGTCGAGCGCCGAGACGGTGCTCGAGCTCAAAGACCTCAATGCTCCGGACGGGGCTTTCGCCAACATCAGCTTCACCGCCCGCCGCGGCGAGGTGCTGGGGCTCGCCGGACTGGTCGGCAGCGGTCGCACCGAGACCGCGGAATCGGTGTTCGGCATGCGCAGGGCGAGCGGCACCGTCCTGCTCGCCGGCAAGCCTTACGCTCACCGCAGCCCGTCAAGCTCGATCGAGTCCGGTCTGATCTACCTGCCCGAGGATCGCGGGCACAACGGCGTCTTCGCCAACGTTGAAGTGGCGCGCAACATTACGGCGGCGTTCGTGCCGCACCTCCCCAAGCGCGGGCAGCTGCTCAACACGCGAGCCGAGGTGGAGGTCGCCGAGACGGCAGCCAAGCGGACCCGCGTCGTCGCTCCCTCGCTCGACGCGCCGATGAAATCCCTGTCGGGCGGCAACCAGCAGCGCGCGATGTTCTCGCGCTGGCTGCTCACCGATCCCAAGGTGGCGATCTTCGACGAGCCGACGCGCGGCGTTGACGTCGGCGCGAAGGTCGACATCTACGGGATCATCGACACGATCAGCGACAGCGGCGTCGCCGTCGTGATGATCTCCTCCGAGCTCGAGGAGCTCGTGCTTCTCTGCGACCGCGTGCTCGCGATCTACGAAGGGCGGATCGTCGGTGAGGTCACGGGCGACGAGATCACGCTGGAGCGGCTCGGCGCAATGGTCGTTGGCGGTGGGGGCAAGTGAGCGCCGCCGAAGGTTCGGCCGGCAAGCTACCGGTGGACGAGCGCCGGCGTGCCCCGCTGCTGCGCCGCACGCTACGCCGGCGCGAGCCGATGCTGGTCCTCGTGACGCTAGCGATCTTCGGGCTCACGTCCGCGCTGCAGCCCCACTTCGCGCTGCAAGGAAACATCTCGTTCCTGCTCGCCAGCGCCATGCCGTTGGCCGTGGTCGCGGTCGGCGAGACAGTCGTGATGCTCGTGCGCGGCATCGATCTGTCCGTGGCGCCGGTTCTCGGGATCGCCGCGGTCTCGACGGGCTTTATCGCCCAAGACTCGCATGTCTCGGTGCTGTCGATGCTGCCGCTCGCGCTCGCGATCGGCATCGGCCTGGGGTTCGTGAACGGGCTGTTCGTGACCTATGCGCGGATCCCGCCGATCATCGCAACGCTCGGCACGTTCACGGTCTACGGCGGGATCGAGCAGCTCATCTGCAACTCGCGGACGGTCGTGACGCTACCGACCTCGTGGATCAACCTCGGCACACACGACTTCCTCCCCGACGTCCCCTACATCCTGATCCCTGGCGTGCTCATCACGATTGCCATGGCGGTCATCCTCTGGCGGACGCGGTGGGGACGCTCGATCTACGCCTTCGGCGCCAATGCCGAGGCCGCCTTCCGCGCCGGGATTCGCGTAAAGGCGATCGAGATCTCGGCCTACACGGTGTGCGGGATGCTCGCTGGGCTCGCCGGACTGATCTACGTCGTGCAGGTCGGCTCGGCCGGCTACACCACCGGCAGCGAGATCTCGATCCAGCTCCAGGCGATCGCGTGCGGGCTGATCGGCGGCACGACGCTGACAGGCGGCAAGGGCGGCGTGGTCGGTAGCTTCTTCGGGGCGATCTTCCTCACCGTCGCGCTCGAAGCGGTGATCGTCGCCGGCATCGCCTACCAATGGCAGTCGGCCGGCGTCGGCGTGCTGCTGCTCGCGGCGATCCTGATCGACGCCTACCAGAACCGGCAGGGAAGGTCCGTAAGCGAGACGCTGCGCTCTGTGCTCGGCGGCCATAAACCCGTTCAGCTAGAGGCCTCGTCGTGAGCGTCGTCGCCGAGACCCAGCAGGCAGTGCACCGTCGCCGCCTCGACACCGACGACCGCTGGATGGTCTCGCTAGTCGTCCTGCTCGTCGCAGAGCTCGTCTATTTCAACTTCGGCATCTCGACCTTCTGGGGTGGGGGATGGGGCACCTCGTACAGCTTCCTCGGCTACGGCGAAAGCTTCCTGTTCACGTCGATGATCGCGCTCGGCGTCATGTTCGTGATCTTCACCGGCGACATCGACCTGTCCGTCGGGTACATGGCGGCCTTCGCCGGGATCATGATGGCCGAGTTCCACATCGGCGGCATGAACATCTGGATCGCCACCGTGCTCTCGATCGTGCTCTGCGCCGTGATCGGCCTGATCCAGGGATTGGTGATCACGTACTTCAAGCTCGAGTCGCTGCTCGTGACCCTCGCGGGCGGATTCATCCTCAATAGCGCCGCAGTGGCCTGGGAGGGCCCCGTCCCGCCCTACGGCTTCCCGAAGAGCTACGACGCGGCGCTCGGCAACGGCAACATCTCCGCGACCATCCAGATCCCCAACCAGCTGATCATCTTCGCTGTCCTGGCGGTCATTGCGACGCTGGTCGTTCACCGCACGCGCTTCGGCCGCCAGCTCGTCCTCGTCGGGCACAACCGTCAAGCGGCCGCCTACGCCGGCGTGCGCGTGTCGGCGACGCGCGTCAAGGCCTTCGTTCTCTCAGCGACCTTCTCCGCCGTCGCCGGCATGTGCATCGCCGCGAACTACGGGACCGCTCGCGATGACCTCGCGCCCACGCTGCTCCTCACGGCGATCACCTGTGTCGTCCTCGGCGGCGTTGACATCTTCGGCGGCAGCGGCCGCGTGCCGGGCGTGATCATCGCCACGTTCATCATGGGCTGGCTGGTGCCAGGGCTGCTGCAAGACAACGTCAACGACACCTGGGCCACCCTCATCGCGCCGGGCACGCTGCTTCTCGCCGCGCTCACGATCAAGGGCATAGTCGACCGCCGGCAGGGGGTCAGCTTCCGCGCGAAAACCCTGGCGCGGTTCGGACCGTGGAGCCCCGCGAGCGCACACGAGAACGCGGGTGACGCGCCCGGAACCGGCGCGCCGTGACCGAAGCAGCACTAGAACTTGTCACTATCAGAAAATCACGAGATGGAGGTAGAGAGGAGTAACTGTGTTGCACTCAATCCGTAAGCTGCGTACGCGTGGCCGGGTCGCTCTTGCGACCGGTGGCGTTGCCGTGCTTGCTGCGGGTGCCGCGTTCGGCACCATTAGCACCACGGCCGCCAGCGCGAAGAGCGGCTGCATCAAGATGCTGCTGGAGTTCAAGCTCCAGGGTCTGCCGGTGTTCGAGGCGAACCTGAAGGGCGCGCAGCAGTACGCGAAGACCTTCAATATCTGCAAGCCGACCTATGGTGGGCCGGCGACTGCTTCGGCGACCGGCCAGGTCAGCGACATCCAGGCGGCCATCGCGGCGCACGTCAAGGTCATCGCGATGACCTCGGATGACCCGCAGGTCCCGGCGGCGGCTCTCCAGTCCGCGATGAAGGCCGGCATCAAGGTCGTTACGTTTGACTCGGACGTCCCGAGCGCGCGTAACTTCTTCATCCAGGACACCGCCTACAACACGATCGCCGCAGGCGTGCTCAAGGCGGCGGTGAAGTTCGCGGGATCGTCGTCGACGATCGGGATCATGTCCTCGACGCCTGATGCCACGATCCAGCTCGCCTGGATTGGCGCGATGGAGGCCTACGCGAAGCAGAACTACCCGCAGCTCAACGGCGGGAACTTCGGCCAGATCATCGGCTACGGCCAGTCAGTCACTTCGACGTCGCTGACAGCGGCTGAGTCGATGATTCACGCGAACCCGACGATCAAGGCGATCATCCCGATCGACGGCGCTGCCGTCGTCGGTACCGCTGAGGCCGTTTCTGACCTCGGCGACTCAGGCAAGATCGGCGTATTCGGCATCGGCGATCCCGCGCCGAACGCGACGTACTACGCCAATGGATCGATGCAGGGCCTGTTCCTCTGGAACGAGGTCGGCCAGGGCGCGCTGATTGACTGCGTGTCTGAGCTGGCAGTCGAGAACAAGATCAAGGCCGGCACCACGTTCACGTGCCCAGGCGTTAATTGGAAGTCACTTAACGCTCCTGGCAAGTGGACCGTTGCAAAGGCCGCGGACAAGACAACGGGCGCGACGAAGAACACGGTCATCTTCTCGGGACCGCTGGAGTTCACTCCTTCCAATTACAAGCAGTACAACTTCTAAGAAAACCTAGACGGCCGGGCTTCCTCCGCAAGGGCAGAGCCCGGCCGGTGGTTCCCTTCCCTCTGACGCGTGTGGTCGGCCCTCGGGCCGGCCACACGTCGTTTTGGTCCGCCGTCACACCCGATCAGCGACGCCGGCGCCCCGCGAATAGGGAACTCGCACGGGCGCAGACGTCTGCTCGCGAAGGCCTAACACCAGCCTGCCGTGCCCGCGACTACGGGCAGCGTCTGTGCGTGCGCTTGAGGATGCTCGTCGCCGCGGCCTGAACCGGGCCCATGACATTGCTCAACGAGCCGCCGGCCGAGCGCTCGACACCCACCAGCAGGACGCAGCTGCCCTCGGTGAAGATCACGTTAGCTGAGTAGAAGTTCTCCTCGACCGGGGCCTGGTCGATCCACGCGTGAGAGCCTGGGATCCCCGCCAGCGAGTAGCGCTTGGTCACGCTCGCGCCATCGCCGCCCACCTCAAGGCGAGTGAGGTCGGCTGCCGCCTCCTCGCTCGCTTCGGCGGCGGAGCCGACCTCGACGACCCAGGAGACGCCGGCCCCAGAGGTCTTATTGGCGGCGTACGCGGTCGGCTGGGTGAGCGCCTCGACGAAGCCTTCCTTGGCGAGCCGCGGCGTCGCCGTTGCCTTGGGGCCGAGCGCGGCGCCCCATTCGGCCGCCGTCGTGTACTCCAGCGGCTTTGCCGACGGAGCGAAACCCGTCTCGTCGTGGCCCTGCACGACGTAGTTCGTCAGCGGCGAGTGCGGCGCGGCGAGCGCGCCAGCAGCAACGAGTAGCGCGACGGACGCGGTGGCGCTCACGAGGAGCGTCGCTCTTGTTATGTGTCTCGGCATCGATCCTCGACCACAGCTCTCCCCCATCGTATCGGTACGCCGGCGAGGGAACGCCGGCCCAATTGGTCGCGATCCGCGTCGTCAGCGCGACCCTCTGTGGCGAAGAGCGCCTGCATCAAGATGGCGCTGGAGTTCAAGCTGCGGGCCTGTCAGTGCACCCGGAAAGTGGACCGTGGCATCGACGACAAATGCAGTGACCGGCGCGACGGAGAACACGATCGTTTTCTCGCAGCCGCTCGAGTTCACGCCGCAGAATTACAAGCAGTACAAGTTCTAGAGGCGTGCCGGTCTGACCGTTTGTCGGACCAGCAACGTCCCTCTCTCTGCAACGGCATGTGGTCGGCCCTCGCCGACCACATGTCGTTTGTGGCGCGAGCGGCGCTGTTTCCCAGCACCCAGCTCGACCGGCGCAGTTGGCCCGGTGGCCTTTCGTGCCGCTACTCGCTGCCAGGTAGCCGGAGGCGCTCGATCTGCGACTCGAGGACCGTGGTCAGCTGTTCGAGCGCCTGGCGTCCTTCCCCGGCCTGCGCGGCCCCGGTCGCCGCCCGCTCGAGCGCGGCGGTCGCTGCCTTGCGAACTCCGCCCATCTCGGCTTCGATACGCGCGATCGTCGCGGCGATCCGCGCCGTCTGCTCGGCCGTCTCCGCCGCCAGCCGGCCGACCTCATCAGCCACGATCGCGAAGCCGCGGCCATGCTCGCCGGCCCGCGCTGCCTCGATCGCCGCGTTCAGCGCGAGCAGCTTGGTTCGCCCCGCGACGTCATCGATGATCGTCGAGACGCTTGTAATGTCACGCAGCTCGCCCTCGGTGACACGGTCGAGCAGCTCCGACACGTGGCGCGTCATCTCGCTGAGATGCGCGAACCCGTCGATGATCTCGACGATGACGGCCAGCCCGCGAGCGGTCCCTTCACGGCTTGCCTCGAGCGCCTGCAGTGCCTCGGCCTGCGCGGTCGCGTCGCGCGCAAAGCCCCACGTGCCGACGATCTCCCCGTCGGGATTGGTCAGCGGCAGCCGCGTCGTCGAGACCCACAGGTCAGGACGGTCCTCGTATGTCTCGAGCTCGAGGACGTCACGTAGCGGCTCGCCGGTCGCGATCACGCGCTGCTCCTCCTCGAGCGCGAGCGACGCATGAGCGCGGCTGAAGAAGTCGGCGTCGGTCTTGCCGATAGCCTGATCGAGCGTGAGCCCAGCCGCAACCAACTCTAGCCAGCCCTCGTTGACGAGCAGAATCCGGCTCTCTCGATCTTTGAACCAGATCCGCTCGGTCGTATTGGCGATAAGGCAGCGAATACACAGCAGCTGGATCTCCGTCAGAGAGCTCGGCGCTCCACTTGACGCGGCGTCATCAACCGCCATCGATTTGTCCCTTCCTCTCAGCTTCGGACAGCTAGGAGCCATCCAGCTCGCCAGCGCAGTATGTCAGCGCGCCCGGAAGGAAACGTAGTACGGCCGCGACGCACGTGCCTGAACGCCGGTCGCGATCTTCGTCAGCAGTGCATCCGCCTCACTCTCTTTGCGCCGCTGCGATGATCGCTGCGTCCTTTGCGAGGCCGCCACCCGCCTCGCTCAGGGTGTTATCGCCCTCCGCGAGCAGACCGGCCATGCCCTTGCAGCGCTGGGCGCTGGTGATATCGAACGCCCTTCCGATCTGGCACAACGGCCCGAGCGAGGTTCCCGGACGTACACCGACGTCCGGGAGCACCGCGGCGTAACTACCAGCGTCCGTACCAGCGCCTACGGCCGGAGCCGAAGCCGGTATCGGCGGCACCGACGAAAAAGCCGATCGCCCACAGCAGGACAGCTGCGATCAGAACGAACCACAGTGCATGCACAGCAAATCCGAGGCCTCCGAAGAGCGCCAAGATCAGCAACAGCACTATCAGTGCGACCATCCTTTTCACCCCTTTCCAAGCGAGTTGCACGCCGCCATGAGGCTGGTGCGTGTGCCACTGTTCTTGTACCCGCCGGCTCGGGAATTGAACCCGCAGATTGCTCGGCTACCCGCGGCCGCCGCTCAGCTTCTTGATGGCGCCGCTCGCGCGCTTGCGCACGAGCGCGCCGCTTCTCGTCAGCTGGCCGCGCCGAAGGGTCGCGACGATCGCCACAGCCGCGGTCCCGGCGCCAACAATCGTCCCGATGCGCCAGCCGAGATGGGCAGCTCGCAAGCGCTTGCGCACACACTTGCGGATTCGACGGGCACGCTTGCGCGCGAGGCGCGCAAGCGTGTCCGCCTCATCGCGCATCTCATCGACGCGCTCGGCAGCCGCCGATCCGACCCGCTCCCGGCCCACGTCCAGCTTCCGCTTGGCTTCGGCAAAACCGTGCTCTGCGCTTGTGGCGCCGGCGCCGGGAGCGTCGCGAACTGCCGCGCGCGAAGGTTCCGAACCCATCATCGACCTCCAGTCAACGTTCTCGTGATACCGGGAAAACGCGATACCCCGCACGAGCGCGAGTCAATCAAGATGGCGTGCTTGGACGCTCACTGCGAGGGGTATCAACTCGATCGGCAGCAACATTGCCTCGCAGACGGAGGTGCCCATGCTCAACTCAACCATTCACCGCCCGGAGATCGATGTCCCGGCTGACACGTATCTCACTGACGGATCCCGGCTCTATTGCGTGCTCGACAGCGCAGGCGCACCGCAGAGAATGATGGCCCTCGAGGATTGCCTGTCACTCGACGTCTTCCTCGTCGACGCGAGGAAGATCGCCACTTTGCAGCGCGTGAAGAGGCCTGCCGGCGTCCCCGACCCGAGCTGAATCGGAAGTTTGGCGGTCTGGCGCTGGGGGGAGGTACTTGGTCTAGCGAGAGGAGGAACAGATGGGCGTAGGGACCAGTCTCGTATTGGTTGCGGTCGGAGCGATCCTCCGGTTCGCCATTTCTGTCACCGCAAGCGGCGTCGATATCCACACGATCGGCGTGATCTTGATGGTCATCGCTTCAATCGGTTTCGTGATATCGCTCTTCTTCTGGAGCTCGTGGGGTGGGTTTGGCGGTGGCGGCTACCACCGTCAGCGCCGAGTGACCCCGGATGGCACCGGCGGCTACATGGAAGAAGATCGGGGTCACTTCTGATCTTGATCGTCTGCCCTGACATGTGACAGGAGCAGGGCGTGCCGCCACGTGGCATAGCCAAGGGCTCGAAACGTGCTCGTCAGTACGAGCACATAAAAGAGAGCGAGCTCACCGCCAATCGCTCGAAGATGCGCAAAGCCGAGCTCGAGCGGGCTGTCAACTCGCGGACCGGCCGTCCGGACTGATCAGGGCCCGGTCGCCGGCCCCGGGGCGAGCTCTTCGAGCGACGTGTCGGCGTCTGCCAGCGCTCCTGCGTTGACTGGCTGGCGGGTGCTGATCAGTGCCTGTATGTGCTCGTTGACCTCCCACACGTTGACGTTCATACCCGCGACGACGACGCCTCCCGCGAGCCAGAACGCGATGAACTCGCCGTCGTCGCGCTCACCCCGGAACACGACTTCGTCCCACTCAGGGGCGTAGCCGGAGTACTCCATGCCCACGTCGTACTGATCGGAGAAGAAGTACGGGATGCGCTCGTAGCTGATCGCCTGACCGAGCATCGCGCACGCAGCCGCTGGTCCCTGATTACGCGCGTTGGCCCAATGCTCGACTCTGATTCGCTGCCCGTAGAACGGGTGCCACGCATTTGCCACGTCGCCGGCCGCGAACACATTTGCGGCACTGGTGCGCAACTGCTCGTCGACGACGACTCCGTTGTCGATCCGTAAACCCGCATCGCGGGCGAGGTCAACTCGTGGTGTGACGCCGATCCCAACAACGAGGAAGTCGCAGATCGACGCTCTGCCCGGACCGCGTGCGCACGCGGCGGACCGCGCTGTCGCCCTCCAGCGCCGCGACCTCGTCGCCCAGCAGCAACTCGACGCCGCGCTGAGCATGAACGTCGCGGTAGAACTCGCCGATCTCGCGGCCGAAGATCCGCTCGTTCGGCAACGGGAGCGGGTCGATCACGCTTACTTCGAGACCGCACTGACGCGCCGAGGCAGCAACCTCCGAGCCGATCCAGCCGGCACCCAGCACGACGACGTGTCCACCGGCATCAAACCGCTCGCGCAGGGCGTCGCAGTCGGCAAGCTCGCGCAGGTAGTAGATGCCGCCGAGCTCGCTCCCCGGGATCTGGAGTGTCCTCGGCTGGGCGCCGGTCGGCGTCAGCAGTAGACCGGTCAAATGTGATCGCCGAACCGGTGCGCGAGCATGTACACGCTCGGCTGACCGGGGTCGATCGCAGTGACAGTCGTGCCGAGCAGCAGATCGATGCTGTGCTCATCGTAGAAGCGCTCGTCGTGCACGAGCGCCTCCTCGCGCTCCACCTCTCCGCGCAAGTACTGCTTGCTCAGCGGCGGGCGCTCGTGCGGCGGCTCGGTTTCGGCGCCGATCAGGACGACGCGTCCATCAAACCCCTGGGTGCGCAACTCGGCGGCTGCCCTGGCACCGGCCAGGCTCGCGCCGACGATGACATACGGCTGGTTACTCATCGAGCCCTCCCGACGGCAAGGTTCCTGACGCCGCAGCATGTGTCCCCCTCAGGCGCATTATTACGCGCTACGCCAGGGCCTCTCGGTGCCGGGGACGCGGCGGCCGATCGGTGTCAGGCGCGAGCGCCTAAGCTCGTGCGATGAGCCGCGTTGTCGTGATCGGCGCCACAGGCCACGTCGGCAGCTACCTCGTCCCGCGTCTGGTCCGCGCAGGGCACGAGGTCGTGGCCATCAGCCGGGGCGAGCGCGAGCCATACGTCACGGCCGCCGAGTGGCAGGTCGTGGAGCGCGTGACTCTCGATCGTGAGCGCGAGGACGAGGCCGGAACGTTCGGCGAGCGGATCGCGGCGCTGGCCACGGATGCCGTCATCGACATGCTCTGCTTCACGCCCGAATCTGCGCGCCAGCTGGTTGACGCGCTGCGCCCGGCCCGTCCGTTGCTGGCACACTGCGGGACGATCTGGGTACACGGCGCGGCCGCGCGTGTGCCGGTCACCGAGGACGAGCCGCGGACGGGCTTTGGCGAGTACGGTGCCGCCAAGGTAGCGATCGAGGCGCTGCTTCATCGCGAAACTCGCGCCGGCGGCGTGCCGAGCGTGGTTCTGCATCCGGGGCACATCACCGGTCCGTGGCCGTCGATCACGCCCGCGGGCAACCTCGATCTCGACGTGTGGCGCCGCTTGGCTTCAGGGGAACCGCTGGCCCTTCCCGACCTCGGACTCGGCGTGCTGCACCACGTACACGCGGATGACGTCGCGCAGGCCTTTGAACTGGCGCTCTATCGACCGGCCGCGATCGGGTCGAGCTTCCACGTGGTCTCCGAGCAGGCCATGACGCTGCGCGGTCTGGCGGCTGCGGTGGCCGGGTGGTTTGGTCGCGAGCCCGTGATCGAGCTCGTTGACTGGGCGGAGTTCGAGCGCCGGGCCGGCATCGAGCACGCTGGAATCAGTCGCGAGCACGTCAGCCGGAGCGTCGCCGCCAGCATCGAGCGCGCCCGCGACGTCCTCGGGTACCGGCCGCGCTACAGCTCAGTCGATGCCCTGAAGGACTCTGTGCGCTGGCTGGCGGCAAACGGTCTCCTCGACCTGGACCTCGACGGGTTCTGATCGAAGCAGAGCACTCGCGCAGAGCACCCAGTCAGCCGCTGCGCTTGGGGGGCCTGCCCCGCCGGGGCACGGGATCTACGTGTCGGGGCATCCGGCCGGCGTCGCTGAGGGCCCGGCGCAACAGCATCTCGACCTGCGCGTTGAGGCTGCGAAACTCATCCGCGGCCCATCGAGCCAGGGCATCGTGGACCGCGGGGTCGAAGCGCAGCAGCACCTGCTTGCGCTCGCGGTTCACGAATAGAGAGTGCCCGTGTTCACGACCGGAGAGGCCGGTTGGTCCGCGCAGAGGACGACCAGCAGGTTGCTCACCATCGCCGCTTTTCGTTCCTCGTCGAGCGTGACGATGCCGTGTTGCTCGAGCCGGGCGAGGGCCATCTCGACCATCCCGACCGAGCCTTCGACGATGCGTGAGCGCGCGGCGACGACGGCGTTGGCTTGCTGGCGGCGCAGCATCGCCTGGGCGATCTCCGGGGAATAGGCCAGATGGCTGATCCGAACCTCGACGATCTCCACCCCTGCAGTCGCAACCCGCTGGGCGACCTCCTGCGCGAGCTCGGCGGCCACGACGTCGACCGATCCGCGCAACGACGTGCCTTCTCCACCCGGATCGTCGTACGGATGGGTGGTTGCCACGTGACGCAACGCCGACTCGGCCTGGACTTCGACGAAGTTCACGTAGCTATCGACGGCGTAGACCGCCCGCGAGGTGTCGGCGACCTGCCATACGACAATCGCAGCGATCTCCACCGGGTTGCCGTCCGCGTCATTGACCTTCAGGTGATTGGTCTCGAAGTTCCTGACGCGAATGCTCAGGCTCCGACGATCCGCGAACGGCACGATCCACCACAGCCCGGTGCGACGGACCGTGCCAGCGTAGCTGCCAAAGAACCGGAGCACCTTGGTGTGACCTGGTTGGACCATGATCAGCGAGGACAACACCAAGCCGCCGGCGACCGCCGGAAAGACAGCAACCCATGCCGGGGAGCCGCCGGCAAGCACGATCGTCAGGGCGATGCAGCCGGCGATCACGAGCACCCCGATCCAACCGCTGATCGCCCACGCCGGCCGCTCCTGGATAACGACGCGGGTCCCGAGATGCCCGACCGGAGTCGCCTCGGGCTGGCGGTATTGCTGGACGTCCTGGCTCATTGCTCCTCCTCAGGGAAAACTAATATCTAAATGATATCACTTTACGGCTTCGCCCTCCAGGAGGGAGATCTCGGCTTCGCGACGCCCGAATCGGCCGGAGAAGCCGCACAGGCCAGATCCGAGAGATCGCCGCGCTCGTTGAATACCCATACCTCGCCGAGGTCGTGACGAAGCTCCCAGAATCGGGGTACGACCCCGCCGTCGAGTTTACCTGGGGACTCGATCTCATCCTCGAGGGCCTCGACCGGCTCCGCCGGCAGGCGTGACCCTCGCGGCACCGTTTCTAGGCGGGCCGATCCTCGTGATCTTCGGCTGAAGGCGGTCCCGGCGCGTCCGCGCTTGAAGTGAGCGCTGGAAGCACGAAGCGTCGTGCCGTCACGACCGACGCAGCGCCGCGTTCGAACGCCGCTATACCCTGGAGCCCGCCGCCGCGCTGATCGCTAGGTGCCTCTGCAACGCCGCCGTGGGCGAGGATCCAATCCATGATGGCGGTGAAGTTCGCGCCCTCGGCGAGCAGCGACGCTCGTTCAACGACGACCCCGCCCGAGCTGTGGGGTCGCGCCAGCCGGCGCACGAGCATGCTGATCTCGGACTCGTCCACGGTTCACGACGCTCGGATCGGAGCGATCCGTACGGCTCCAGTGGCTCCGCACCGGCGGGGAATGCACTCAGGCACTAGCCACCGCCCCTGGTGTGCGTAACGCCACCGATCGATAGATCCGCTCGTACGCACTCGCGACGACGTCGACGTCGCAGTGCGTGGCAACCCATCTGCGACAGTCGCGAGGGGCGATGCCGGAGAGCCGGCTGACCGCCGCAGCCATCGTCTGCTCGTCCGCGACGAGAAACCCCGTCGTCCCATCGACGACGAGTTCGCGCGCCGCCCCCTCGGCGAAGGCAATCACCGGTGTGCCGCACGCCATCGCCTCGACCATCACCATCCCGAAGGGCTCCTCCCAGCGGATCGGCATCAGCAGTGCGCGCGCACCCGCGAACAGGGCGTGCTTGGGCGCTCCGCCGACCTCGCCGGCGAAGCGCACACGATCACCATCGATGTGCGGCGCGACTTCACTGTCGAAGAACGCCCGTTGCCCGGGTTGGATCACACCCGCAAGGACGAGCGGAACGCCCGCGGCGCGCGCGGCTGCGATCGCGCGGTGTGGCCCCTTCTCGGGTGTCATTCGCCCGATCCAGAGGAGGTAATCGTCCTTGTACTCACGCAGCGGCCACGCTCGGATGTCGATCGGGTTGGGGATCGTCTGGAATGCCCCGAGCGATGGCGGCGCGCCCGCGAGCTGCGCGCGACTGATCCCGACCAGGACCGCCTTGTGCCCGTGTCGGGTGTAGAACGCGGAGGTGCTTGGCGTGAACTGTCCGTGGAGGGTATGCACGATCGGCGTGCCGATCCGATCGGCCATCGCGAGCGCCGTGAAGCCGCAGTGATCGTGGATGACATCGAAGCGATCTCGCGCGGACGCGGATGTCGATCGCTTCGAACGCGCGAGCCACGTGGTCAACCTCGTACAGCGAGCGCTCGATCTCATCCGGGTGGGGCACATCCAGCAGCGTCACGACCTCCGCCGTGGACACCGAGCCGGGCGCGCAAAAAAGAGTCACGGCATGCCCGCGCGCGACCAGAGCCTCGGTCAGCGCACTCACGACCCACTCGACGCCACCGTAACCGGCCGGCGGCACCGAGATCCAAGGTGGAGCAAGCATCGCCACGCGCAGGGCGTCGCCAGTACGGCGCGAGCGAGCAACCGATTTGCTCGGCGGCCGCGTGCGTCGTCGCAGCAACGTCGGCGCCGGCTTTGCACCGACCGCATTCACGGGCACGCTCCTTAAGAGCCCCTCGGGGAAAGGCGTCCGCCGGGCAGAGAGGGTCAGCGAGAGCCGAGCGATCGCGCTAGTGCCGACTCCACGGTGGTCGGCAACGCCTGCCCACCATAGCAGCCGTGGGTAAGCCTCGGATCACGGGTGAGCAAGCCGGCCGCAGCCGTACGGCCACCCTAACTCGCAGCGGCAGGTCACTCGCGCAGCCGCGGACTCGCCTCACACGTAATCGCTCAGCGCTGTTCCTCGGGCGCCGCTCGATGGTGCGCCTCGTTCTCGATCGCCTGGTCTTTAGCCCGCTGATCGGACGCCTGACGATAAGCCTCGTTCTCGACCGCCCGATCTCTTGCCCGCTGATCGGACGCCACACGGCGCGCTTCATTCTCGATCGCCTGGTCTCTTGCCCGCTGATCGGCGGCTTGACGATACGCCTCGTTCTTTATGGCCTGGTCTTTCGCCCGCTGATCCGAGGCCACACGGTGCGCTTCATTCTCGATCGCCTGGCTTCGAGACCTGCTCGTCGGAGGCCTGACGATCAGCCTCGCCTCCGGTTGACTGAGGAGCCGCCGAAACGCGCTTCAGACGCTGAAGAAAGCTTGGCACGTTCGATCCCAGAGCCTCGAGCCGTCAGCCCGCCTGCGCCATGCGGCGCAGTCCGACCAGCAGATGGTCTGAGCACGCCCACGCCGCGAAAGACAGGGCGCCGACAATGCCCGTGACCGTCAGGAGCAGGCCGCCGGCCGTGGTTGCCGCGACGCCGTGGGCGCCGAGGATCAACACCGTTGCAGCGGCGCCCACGCTCGGGCCGATCGGAAGCGGACTCAGGCTCACAGTGACGATCAGTACAGCTATTGCATCGAAGACCGAGGCATCGATCCCGACGGCCCGCAGGATCAGCCAATTGCGAGCGATCTGCGCGATGACCTCGATTACGACGAGCGCCACGAGACGGCGGCGACCCTGGAAGTCCCGCAGCGCCGCAAGACCCAACCACAGACCGGACCGGTAGCGGCGCGCGACACCGCGCAGACCCAACATCGCGCCAAACATCAGAGCGATGGCGACGAAAGGAAGCCACAGCGGCAGGTCGAGTGGTCCGACCAGGGTGAACATGAAGAGCGCGGCGAGTGTTATCTCGACGGCGATGATCGGGACCTCCGCAGCCATCATCGCCGGGATCCGCGGGGACGTTTCGGGTGCGGATCGGCGCAGCGCGGCGATCCGCATCGCCACCCCTAGTTGCGCGCTGATCACGCTCGCGAGCGAGCCAACGCCGGCCGCGCGCAGGACAACGCGCCGCGAAACCGTGCCGCCCGCGGCACCCACGCAGCCGTTCCACGCCTCGGCGCGCGTCACGAGCGACACCAGGTGCAGCACCGCGGCGAGCGTGAGGAGCCAGATCGGCGCCGCCAGCAGAGCGGCACTGAACTGCGAGCCCCGACCCGCGAGGACGAACGCCAGCACACCGACCGTGACCAGCGTTCCGAGCGCGGTCAAAAGCAAACGGCGGCGCGCCGGGGAGCGCGCGACCACGACACCGTTAGCGCGCGACGGCAGTGGTTCAAGAACGGCAAGAGCGGCGGTGGGGATCAGCTGATCCCTTTCCTGGCCGCGCGCAAAGCCGATCAGACCAACGCGCTTCCAATCGCGTCAACCCAGGGTACACCGAATGCAGGCGGTTGTGACGCAGTACGCCCACAGCCGCTAGGTGCTCGTCACGTGTTGCGGCGCGCTGCGGGAACGTAAAGCAGCGCCGCGGCGAGCGCCAAAGCAGCCGCTGCCGCCAGCGGCAGCGTGAGGCTCGTCTTCAGCAGCAGCGCTCCCGCGAGCGCTCCGGCGAGCATCCCCACCACCGCGCTCGTCCTTCGAGTCGAACCTTTCCCTGTGCCGCCGAACAACGGGGCGTCGGCCGCGATGCCGGTCAGCGTCATCGTGAGGACAGTTGTGGTGAGGTCGGCCACGGCGATCCGACGGATGGTTGCGCTGCGCAGACCCATGGCGAGCGCGAGGAACGCGATCACTGCGTCGCCCGACACAGCGTCCGGGCGGATGTTGATGGCTGCTGCCACGCCCGTGGCAACTGCGAGCAGTGACACCTCGATCGCGAGCGCCCAAGCGAAGTGCCGAGGATGGCGATCTGCCATCTTCCTGGCGAGGATGCCTCCCGCGCCGGCGCCGGTGAGGAAAGCCCCGAGCGAAACGAGCGGGGCGATCACCGGTAGAGCGCCGCTGCCAGCGATCCCGAAGCCGAGAAGCACGATATTTCCGGTCATGTTCGCCGCGAACACATGGCCGAGCCCGAGATAGCTTGTCGCGTCCACTAGCCCGGTCGTAAACGTCAGAACCAAGAGAGTTCTGGCAAGTGGGTGCTTGAT
Organism: uncultured Solirubrobacterales bacterium; assembly: GCA_963773395.1. Lineage (GTDB taxonomy): Bacteria > Actinomycetota > Thermoleophilia > Solirubrobacterales > Solirubrobacteraceae > Palsa-513. The sequence goes on from CAVZAY010000002.1 coordinate 1,334,862, forward strand.
ACTGCGGGCGGCGCGCTCGCTGAGTGACTCCTGTTCAGCGCCCGCAATGGCTGGCGAAACCGACATCCTCTACTCCCTCCCGTATGTGACTCCCGCTCGACTGCCCGTTCAGCCGAGAAGATAATGCGGGCGTGAACGCGTCCCCGACGCTGCTGGGCCGCCGGACGACGTGAGGCCGAGGACGACCGGATCACGTGTCCCTGGCGTGTGAAGGTTCGGTCCGCGCGGCTACGACTACCTGGATCGCCTTGACGCCGGTGAGTAGGATCGAGCCGATGCGTCTTTATCATCGTCCGGGGAGCCGTTCAGCTCGTGTTCGTTGGCTGCTCGAGGAGGTCGGCGCGCCCTATGAGCTGATCACTCTCGACGCAGAGTCAAAGCAGAGTGACGTGCACAGGGCGCGCCATCCGCTCGGCCGCGTGCCGGCGATCGACGACGGCGAGGGCTTCGTCTTCGAGTCGGCCGCGATCCTGCTCCACATCGCCGACTGCCACCCGGAGGCCGGTTTGATAGCTCCGCTCGGAAGCCACGAGCGAGCGCTTGTCTACCAATGGGTCTCGTTCGGGCTGAGCGAGATCGAACGCCCGTCGGTCGAGCTGGTCGCGGCGCGCCGGCGCTCGGATGCGCCAGCCGAGGCCGATGCGCTCGAGCGCTTCCTCGCCGCCGCGACGGTAGTCGAGCGGGCACTGGACGGCCACGAATACCTGGTCGCCGACCGCTTCAGCGTGGCCGACGTGTTCTGCTGCGGTGTCTTCGGCGCTGCCAGGCGGCTTGAGCTGCTGGGGACGTTGCCGCGGATCGCAGCCTACCTCGAGCGGCTCGAGGCGCGGCCCGCGCGCCAGCGCGCATACAGCGACGTCGCCAAGACCGGCTAGCGCCCACCGTCCACTCGGACGGCAGCGCTGGCTCAGGACCAGCTGCGAGGGCGCGCCGAACTCATCCGCTCGCTCCCGCGTGGACAACGAGAACGGAGCGTCGTGAGTGCGCCGCCACAGAGCCTGCGACGCTTCCCACCAGCGCACCGGCGAGCCCACTGCGCCCGTGTGAGCCGAGCACGATCAGACAGGCGTCCCGCGCGTCGGCGGTGTCAGCAATCGCCCTCCACGCTGGGGCGCCCTCGATAGCCAAGCTCTCCGCTTGGAACCCGGCGGCTTGGGCGAGTTCCGCTCCAGCCGCGGCGGTTTCCTCGGCGGCCTTTCTCACCTCGGCGATCTGCTCGGCGTCGAAGGGGAGCTTCCCGACTGGAACGAACCCAACGTCGAAAGGTCGCCACACCGTGAGCACGAGGGCGCGACTAGCCGTCGGTCCCAGCAGGCGTCCTGCCTCTTCGATTGCGTGTTTGGCCAGCTCGGAGCCGTCGTACGCGAAGACGACGGGACATGCCGTGGTGGTGTGCGCTGTCGTCATGACTCGATTGGCTGATCGGCGAGGCGTGAATAGGACGACCGGCTGCGGACCGCGTCGAGTAACGGCGGCGAGTGCCAGCCTGGTCCTGCGCCGCCCAGGAATGCCTCCATATTCGGCTTCTGCGGTCGCGCGCCGCCCAAAAGGTAGACGACCACCGCGACGGCAGCACCGCCGACTGCCAACCCCAGGCCGACCCACAGCGCGATGCCGGTCCCTGCTCTCGGGTTGCCGCCGACGGTCACGGCGAAGTGGGCAAAGATCGGCGCGATCATGAATGCCGCGACCGCGCGCAGGAGCTCGACGATCGCGAACACCCGTTGCAAGTTTGCCGCTGGAAGCGAGAAGCCGGCGCAGAAAAGAGCCGGTGCGACAGTTGCCCCGAGACCGACCCCAGTCAGCGCCGAGCCGACGAGCGTGAGCGCCTGGCTGGGCGGGAGCTGGATGCGGAACACCGCGATGCCGGCGGCGAGGAAGCCCATCCCGACGAGCGGCAGGTATTGGAGCGCCCGTCGCTCGAGCACGAGGCCGAGAGCGATCGCCGTCAGGACCGCGCCCGCGAGCTCCGGGAGGTACAGGAGCCCGACGTGCAGGGCGCTGTAACGGCTGGCCAGCAGGCTCGCGGTCAGCGCGCTCGCCGACACGGACGCCGCGGCTGCGCACAGGGCGATGACTATGCCCGCCACCGGGATCGTGCTCGAGAGCATCGTCTTGATCGTCAGCAGCGGACGCTTGGCGCGATACTGGTAGACGACCAGCAGGACGATCAGCGCAAGTCCGCCAGTCAGCGGCGCGAAAGTTTGGGCGTCCAGGAACCGGTGCGTCAGCAGCTCAGAAGCGCCGTAGAAGGCCGCAACCGGGCCGGCGGCCGCGAGGAGGATCGCGGCGCCGTCACGGGGCGCCGTGGGGTCAGCCGCCGGAGCGTCCTCGAAGGTGAGCAGCGCCAGCATCAAAGCGGCGGCCGCGATACCCGCGATGATCCAGAACAGCGGTCGCCAGGCGTGCGCGCCAGCTTGCAGACCCCCGATCGTCGGCCCGAGCGCCACCGCGCCGAAGATACACAGGCTCATGATCACCGACGTGTAGCGCAGCTTCTCGGCACCGAAGCTGAGCGCCAGCGGTGGCACGGCCGCGATCAGCAGCAGACTGGTGCACAGGCCCTGCAGCACGTGGCCCGCGATGAACATCCCCACGCTTTGCGCCGACGCCGCCAGCACCGACCCGATGACAAGCGCCACCACGTACAGGACCATCATCCGCCGCTGGCGCAGATGTTGTGCGAGCTGCACCGCCAGCACCGTCCCCACGGCGTACGCGGCGTTGGCCATACCTGACCCCAAGGTCAATGTCTGCAAGCTGGTGTGAAGCTGACGCGCGATGATCGGGGTGACAGGACCGATCGCCGCCGACAGCGCCAGGTAGGGGATCAAAGCGAGCATCACCATCGCCGCCGCAGCGGGGTAGCGCCCGGCGAGCGGACCCTGCCTGATCATCGCGACACCACCTGGGCGTCGCCATGGATCGGGCGATTCGAAAGAGCGCGAAGGTTCATCGGTTCAGGTTGCGGCGCCCGCGTGCGTCGTGCGCCCGCGCGGATGGCGCGAGTCCTGCCGCGGCCGGCCCGTGCATTATCACTGACGGCGCATTCGGCGCCGAAAGGCGCTGCAGGTACGCCGCCACGCTCGCAGCGCGACGCCGGAGGCGTTGGAGAATCCCGCACATCTGCGGCGGGCGCGCGCGATGTGATGGACCGTGAGAACGCGCGCCCACTCGACGGGGCCGCGCTCTGGCGGGCTGCCTTGACGTCGACCGCGCACTTGCCCGGCTCCGGCTCCTCACAAAGCGGCCCATGTGTACGATTCAGCGCCGCAGACTCGAGCACCTCGGGAGTAGGGCTTGTACAACTGGTGGGTCTTCATTCACGTTGTGGGCGTGCTCGGCTTCGTGCTGGCGCACGGGGTTAGCACGTGGGTGGCGCTCGCGATCCGCAGAGAGCGCGAGCCCGAGCGGCTACGCACGCTGCTCGATCTCTCGGCGTCGGCGACTATGGCGTTCTACATCGCGACCTTCCTTCTGCTGCTGGGCGGGATCGCCGCGGGGTTTGACGGGCACTGGTGGAGCCAGGGCTGGATCAGCGTGGCGCTCGGCGTGTTTCTCGCCGAGATGGTCTTCATGTGGGCGCTGACCAGGCCGTACTTTCGCCGGCTGCGCCGGGCGATGGCAATTGCCCATGGCGGAGGGACGGCCGTTGGCCCGACGGAGATCGAGCAGCTGGTCGACTCGCCGGTGCCATTGCTGAGCCTGTGGGTGGGGACTGCTGGGCTTCTGTTCATCCTGTACCTGATGATCCTGCAGCCGTTCTGAGGAACCCCGCACGTGGACGACCTGGTCGCGTTTCAATCCATCCTCCTCGGCACCGACGGTTCCGCGACCGCTCGGCTCGCCGAGCACGCCGCGACGACGCTAGCGAGCGCTACCGGCGGCGAGCTCATCGTCGTCTCGGCATTCGACGAGAGCGCGGGCTCGAAGGAGGCGGCCGAGGAGGCGGTCAAGGAAGCTCGCGGCCGAGTTGAGGCGGCCGGCGTCGGTGCGTGGAGCGAGGTGGTGGAGGGAGAGCCGGCGGCAGCGCTGGTCGAGTTCGCCGACCGCGTCAACGCCGAGCTGATCGTCGTCGGCGACGTCGGCATGGGAGAGGGCGGACGGCTGCGGCTTGGGGGAGTTCCGGACCGAATCTCGCATTCGGCACCGTGCAGCGTTTTGATCGTGCGCACCGCGAACCATGCGCGTGAAGCGAACGCGGCGGAGCCCCCGCCCGTTCGCTACCGCTCCGTCTTGATCGCAACCGATGGTTCGCCCACGGCCGCGCATGCCGCTCATCTCGGCGCCGCGCTCGGCCGGGCGCTCGGCGCGACTGTCACGCTCGCCCACGTCGGAGACGATCTCATGGGCAGGATCGTGCTCAAGGACACGGCGGAGCGCCTGGGAGAGCCTGACCTCCCCCAGCTGATCGCAAGCGGCAATCCGGGCAAGACGATCGCTCGGCTGGCAGACGAGAACGGAAGCGATCTCGTCGTAGTGGGCAACAAGGGGATCGCCGGCGCGCGGCGCGTGCTCGGCTCGGTGCCCAACACGGTCTCGCACAACGCCAAATGCGACGTTCTGATAGTTCACACCGTCGGACGCTCGCTCGCTGACCTGAAGCCAGGAGAGGGCGCGATCGTCGAGGAGAGAGGGCGAAAGGTCGCCGGCTACCGCGACCCCTCCGGCCGGGTCACCGTGCTCTCGAAGAAGTGCCCACACCTCGGCTGCTCGGTGGGGTGGAATGCCACGCTCGCAACGTGGGATTGCCCCTGCCACGGCTCGCGCTTCGACGCCGAGGGCAACGTCGTCAACGGGCCCGCCCAGCGCGCCCTCGAGAAAATCGAGGTCTAGGCTCTCGCAGCGCTCCCATCGCGACGAGCAGGCCGTCGAACTCCCTGACTAGGAACTCACCGCCGCTTGTAGCCCCGACGAGGCGGCCATCAGCGCGAGTTTCGCAGCTGAGCGACTATGCAACGTGGTCGCCGGCGCTCCCGGTATCGCCCAGATCCGAGCGCGCAAGCGCGACGCCGGTTGCTCACGACAACGCGACGGCGCTGCAACACAGGAAGTCCGGCGGATCGGCATCGAAGTGGCGGGTTCGAGCGCGTGACCTTCGGGTTCCGGATGCGACGAGTACCCTTTGGGACCTTCTTGGGCTCCCCCGCCCAAACAAAAAGGCCCAGCATCGCTGGGCCTTTCCAATAGCGGGGGCGGGATTCGAACCCGCGACCTTCGGGTTATGAGCCCGACGAGCTACCAGACTGCTCCACCCCGCGGCGGACCTACACGATATCAAGGGACCGATGTCCTCGGGAAGGGCATCGGACGCAACGGCGCGTGCATCGTGGCCGGAGATTCCGCGAGAATCCGCACGATGGCAAAGGTCTTCCTGACGCGAATTGTCGACGGGGACGCGCTCGATCGCCTGCGCGCGGCGCATACGGTCGAAGTATGGACAGGTGATGCCCCGCCGACGCGTGAGGAACTGATCAATGGCCTGCGCGACGCGGAAGGACTGCTCTGCATGCTGAGCGACCGGATCGACACGGACGTGATCGCGGCGGCCCCACGCCTGCGAGCGATCGCCAACTATGCGGTCGGCACCGACAACGTCGACCTCGACGCAGCGCTCGCGCGAGGGATCGTGGTCGCCAACACGCCCGACGTACTGACCGACGCCACCGCGGACCTTGCGTTTGCGTTGCTGCTCGCGGCGGCGCGGCGCCTGCCCGCTGCGGAGCGTTCGGTGCGGGCGGGCGAGTGGAGGACATGGGAGGCAACGCGATGGAACGGTGCCGAGGTGCACGGCGCGACGCTTGGGATCGTCGGCTTTGGCCGGATCGGGCGCGCGGTCGCCCGCCGCGCGGAAGGCTTTTCGATGCATGTGCTCGCGACACGCGCGACGCCGCTCGGGGACCTGTTGGCGCGGAGTGACTTCGTCAGCCTGCACTGCCCGCTGACCCCGGACACGCATCATTTGATCGACGCGATCGCACTCAGCCGAATGAAGTCGAGCGCGATCCTGATCAACACGGCCCGGGGCGGAATCGTCGACCAGCCGGCACTCGGCGAAGCGCTGCGCAACGGCACGATCGGCGGAGCGGCGCTCGACGTGGCCGATCCCGAGCCGATGCGCGCCGACGATCCGCTGCTGAACGCGCCGAACCTGATCGTGCTGCCCCACATCGGGTCGGCCACCCACGCCACGCGCTCACGGATGACCGAGATCGCGGTTTCGAACCTGCTGGCGGCGCTCGCCGGGCAGCCGATGCCCAACGCGGTCGCTTGATGCGCGTCGCGGTCACCGACATCGGCACCAACTCAACGCGCCTGCTCGTCGCCGACGTCGGCGGCGATGGCTCGGTCGTCGAGTGCGAGCGGCGGACCTCCATCACTCGCCTCGGGGAGGGGGTGGACGCGAGCGGTCACCTGAGCAAGGCGGCGATCATGCGCGTGCGCAAGGTTCTCGACGCTAACGCCGAGGTCCTGCGCCGGCTCGAAGTGGACGCGAGCGTGGCCGTACTGACGAGCGCCGTCCGCGACAGCGCAAACGGCGCCGAGTTCGTAGCGCTGCTGTGCGAGAGTTACGGCCTCGACGCGAGGATTCTGAGCGGCGACCAGGAGGCGCAGCTGACCTTCCTCGGAGCGATGAGCGAGCGAGACGCGGCCGATGAGCAGCGAACGCTCGTCGTCGATATCGGCGGCGGCTCGACGGAGCTGATTGTCGGCGTGCGCGGCCGCGTTGACTTCCACATATCGCTCCAGGTGGGCGTGGTCCGCCAGACAGAACGGCACCTGCTCGAGGATCCGCCATCCGAGAGCGACCTGCGCGCGCTCAAGCGGGACGTGCGCACCCTGATCGAGCGCGACGTCCCGGCGCGCGAGCGCCGCGGAGTTGAGCAGGCGATCGCCGTCGCTGGCACCGCTACGTCACTGGCCGCGATCGACCAAGCCCTCGACCCGTATGACCGAGATCTGGTGCACGGCTACCGTTTGTCGCTCGCGACTGCGCGTCTGCTGCTCGCGCGGCTCGCCTGCCTGCCGCTCGCCGAGCGGCGCAAGCTCCGCGGCCTCCATCCCGACCGAGCGCCGACGATCGTGGCAGGTGCCGCGATCCTGATCGAGGTGCTCGAGGCGTTCGGGCTCGACGGTTTCGAGGTGTCGGAGAACGACATCCTGCGCGGGGCCGCGCTCGCCCGCGCGACCGCTACGAGTGGGTCCGACTGGACGCCGTAGACGAGTGCCGGCACGATCTCGATCACCCGAGCGCACGCGCCTCGACCGCCTGAACGCGTTACTCGAGCGCGCGCGCGCGACGAACCAATTCCAGCGCCAGCGCCTGCCCGAACTCCCGCTCGCATCACTCGAGGATCTCGAGCGCGTGCCGCTCGTGAGCAAGGAGATGCTCGTCGCAGATCAGGCGGCCCACCCGCCGTACGGCACCAACCTGAGCTTCGCCCCCGAGCAGTTCACACAGCTCCACCGAACGAGCGGCACGCGTGGGCCGGTGCTGATCATCCTCAACACAACCGAGGACTGGGCGTGGTGGCGGCGGTGCATGGCCGCAGTCCTTCGTGCCGCCGGCATCGGTCCGGGCGACCGCGTAGCGCTCGCCTACTCGTTCGGCCCTTACCTCCTGTTTTGGGCGTCTTATGAGGGCGTCGATGAGGTGGGCGCCGCACGCGTCGGCCTCGGAGGCATGGACTCGCTGCAGCGCTTGCATGCGCTGCGCGAGTTCGAAGCGACCGCTGTGCTGTGCACGCCGACCTACGCCGTCCACCTAGCCCAGGTCGCAGCCCAGCACGGGCAACTCGATGCCTTCAGTAGCGTCGAGCGCATCGTTTGCAGCGGCGAGCCGGGCGCGTCGGTTCCCGCGGTTCGCGCCCGCATCGAGGCCGGCTGGGAAGCGCGCTGCTTCGACCATGCTGGGCTCTCCGAGGTCGGCGCAGCGACCTATCCCTGCGTGGAGGCCGGCGGTCTGCACGTCCTCGAGGAAGAGTTCATCGCGGAGATCGTCGACCCGACCAGCGCGCGCGCCGTGCGCGACGGCGAGGTGGGCGAACTCGTGCTGACAGCGCTCGGGCGCTTCGGCTCGCCCGCGATCCGCTACCGCACCGGAGATGTCGTGGACTGCCACGAGCAGCCGTGCCCGGCAGGCCATAGCGGGCGCTGGCTGCCGCGCGGCGTGCTTGCGCGCAGCGATGACATGGTCGTCATCCGTGGCATGAACGTCTTCCCGTCCGCGATCGAGCAGACGATGCGAGAGGTCGCCGAGATCGGCGAGTTTCGGATCACCTTCTACACGGAAGCCACGGCCATGGACGAGGTCAAGGTCGAAGTCGAGCTCGAGCGCGCGGAGGACGTGCGCGCGATTCAAACGGGCCTGCGCCGGCAACTTGGGCTGCGCGTCCGCATCGTCCCGCTCAAGCCGGGCATCCTGCCGGCCAGCACCGACAAGGCTCGACGGGTGGTCGATCTGCGTTCGCTGGCCAAGTGATGCGCAGCGAAGGTGCCCGGGGCGGGATTCGAACCCGCACGCCCTTGCGGACAGCGGTTTTTAAGACCGCCGGCTGTACCGATTCGCCAAACCCGGGCTCGCGCTGATCGTAGCCGCTGGCCACGACTGTTGAGCCCACGTGAAGGAAGCTGTTGCGCGCACGTGAAGGGTTCTCGGAGCGCAACTTCGCTGCCGTTAACGTGTAGAGGGAGCAAAGCTCGGATCAGGCCGGTGGAAGCCCACGCACTCACTCAGGAGCACCCCGCCGCACGCCGCGGTCCCGCAGCGTTGCTGCGCCTCGCCGGCGACGAGCGACTCGTCGCGCTGACCCGCAGCGGCGACGCGGCGGCGTTCGAAGTGATCGTGAGCCGCTATCAACCGCGGCTGCTCTCCTTCTGCGCTCGCATCGTCGGCTCGCGCGAGGATGCCGAGGACGTCCTGCAGGAAGCATTCGCGGCGGCATACAACGCCCTGAGAGCCGATGCCCGCGACATCAACCTGCGCCCCTGGCTCTACCGGATCGCGCGCAACCGCTCGCTCAACCATCTGCGCCGGCGCACCGCGATCGGGGTCGACTCAATGGATGTCCACTTCGCGGATCTGGGTCTCTCGACGAGCGAGAAGGTCTTTCGTCGCGAGGACTTCAAAGCGCTCGTCGGCGACATCCAGCACCTGCCCGAATCACAGCGCACGGCGCTGCTGCTGCGCGAGGTCGAGGGACTCTCCTACGAGCAGATGGCCGACGTCATGGACACGACGATCCCCGGCATCAAATCGCTGCTCGTACGAGCACGGATCGGGCTCGCGGAGGCTTCAGAAGCACGGAAGCTGACATGTGACGAAATCCGCGTCGCGCTCGCAGAAGAAGCCGAGGGCATCGCCTCGCTCACGCAACCGATGCGCCGGCACGTGAAGAGCTGCGAGCGCTGCGGCCGCTTCCGCAAGCATCTGCGCTCGAACAACCGCGCGCTGGCCGCGCTCGCACCATTTGCGCCACTGCTGCTGCTCAAGCAGCTGTTCGCAACGAAGCTCGGCGCGGGCGGGGCGAGCGTCGGCAGCACGGCGGCGGTGGCCAGTGGAACTACCGCTGCCGGCGGCAGCGTCGGGGCCGTCACTACGGCGGCAATCACGGCGAAAGCGCTCACGACGGTCGCCGCGGCCGCACTGCTGACGGTCGGCACCTCAGCGGCGGTCAGCAGCTCGCACGCCGCGAAGGCGCACGTCGCTCGAACCGCCCCGGTCGCTACCGAGCAAGTCACGACGACCAGCGTCTTCCCGAGTCCGGCTGCGGTGCGGCCCGCGCATCGTCATCACCGCGCTGCGCAGGCGGCTGCGATCGGGGGCGCCGTTGCGAGCGTTACCTCGGCAACCGCTACGACCACTGCCGCTGCGAGCGAAGAGGTCACGACGACGAGCGTCTTCCCGGGGGCCGCGACCGGCACAAGCGGTGTGACGACGACCAACGCCGTCGGCAGCGTTCCGCCCGCGACTGCGCCGGCCGGGTCTCCCGGCGTCAACACCTCGACGACGCCGGCGCCAGGCGCTGGTGGCTCCACGCCAACCGGCGCCACGGGTGCTACCGCCTCGACCGGAGCAACCGGCACGAGCGGTGACACGGGTAGCTCCGGGCCGACCGGCACATCAGGCCTGACAGGCGTGTCGGGGGCGACCGGGGTCTCTGGCGCGAGTGGCGCAACGGGCGCCACCGGCAGCTGATCAGCCCGCGATCCGCAGCGTCGCGAGCGGCTCGCTCAACAGTCCCGCCGGCTGGAAGAGAACGCCGACACCACCCTGCCCCGGCTCATACAGGGCTCCGGCGAGGTCGCTCGCAGTCCCTCCGATGATGCCGGAAAGGACGGGCTGGGCGAGCAGCGAGACGATTACGCCGGCCCTGCGATCCGCAGGCGTGAGGAAGATCACGCGACCGAAGTATTCGTCGTCGCCTATCCTTCGCTTATACGTGAAGTTGTATCCGGCGAGCCCGTTGACGATCGTCGGGCCCGTGTTTTGGAGGACGACCGCCGGCGTGTGTGCAGCCAGCGTTCGCATGTAGTTCGCGGCTACGAGCGGCTCGACGCCGGTCGCCTGAGCGGCACTCGCGGGCAACCGCAGCGGCGCGACCGCGATCTCTGCGACGAGTCGCGAGCCTTGGTAGCGCGCGAGCGCCAGCGCGTCGCCAGCGGGCGCTCGTTCGCGACGCAGGCCCGCATACTTGAAACTGAAACGGACCACGCCCGCGCTGGCGTTGATCGTGGCAGGTCCGCCGCGGAGGACAAGCACGAGCGCAACCACCGCGACGCACAGCGCAATGAGTCCCGCCGCGGCGCGGATGCCTCTGTGCGCGGTCCCGAAGCGCGCGCGGGCGAGGTCCGGGAGGGTTGGTCCGTAAGCGGATTTCACATGGGCGGCAATCTTCACCGCGCCGCCCCTCCGCTGCGTGGGCTCACTCGCCGACCGAGAACATCGCCTCGAGGTCGTGTTGCGAGAAGGTCTCGAAGGCGACCATCGTTTGGGTCCGCGTCACTCCCGGGAGCTGGGCGATGCCGCTCTGGACGACGCTGGCCAGGCGATCGTGGCTGTGAATTCGAACGATCGCAACGAAGTCCCAGGCTCCTGTCACCGAGTAGCACTCCGACACTCCTTGCACGTCAGCGATCAGGCCGCCCAATGTCTGCATCGCGTCGCGCTCCGCTTCGACGAGGACGATCGCGTGGGTCATAGCGTGTGCGTCTCCCCTGGCTCGAGCACGATCACCGCGCTCGCGGTATTGCCCTCGACCTCAGCCTTGAACGCCTCGACATCTACCTCGATCGCCGGGAACGTGTTGTAGTGGCAGGGGATCACCGCGCGGGGCCCGATCAACCGGACGGCTTCGGCGGCGTCATCCGGATCCATCGTGAAGAAGCCCCCGATCGGGACGAGCGCAACGTCGATCTCGTGCCGGCGGCCGATCAACTCCATGTCCCCGAACAGCGCGGTGTCACCGAGGTGGTAGATGGTCGCGCCGCCAAACCGGACGATCAGTCCCGTGGGCGTGCTGACTGTCCCCTTCGGGGTGCTCGAGCTGTGCCACGCCGGCACCAGCTTCACCGAGCCGCCGGGGAACTGCACGCTGCCGCCGATATTCGGGCCGATCACGTTCGCGAGCCCATCCTTGGTGAGCTCGTCCGCGATCTCGAGGATCGTGATCACGGTAGCTCCCGTCCGCGTGGCGATCGAAGCGACGTCGGCAAAGTGATCACCATGGCCGTGCGTCAACAGGATCACCTCCGGCGAAAGCTCATCGGCGCTCACCGCGGCCGCAGGGTTGCCGGTGAGAAACGGATCGATCAAGACCGAGGTGCTGCCGTCGTTCAGCTCGAACGTTGCGTGGCCAAGGAAGCGAATATCAGTCACGGTCAGCCCTCTTCACTGGTAGATGGATGGGAGTCGGCGAGCTCGCGGGCGAGCTCGAAGCCGACGGCAACGCCGACAAGCATGCCAAGCCGTGTCTGCTCGTCGACGACGGCACGGACGGCGGCGAGACGCTCGTCGGGATCGGCCTCGTCGCTCGCGCGGCGTAAAAGATCCTCGAGCGCTGGCCCGAACCAGCCTCCTTCGACGAGTGCTGCGTCGAGTACACCGGCAAGGCTCGGCGCCGCGTGCGTGACGATCTCCGCGGCGTGCTCGAGGCGATCGGGGTCGCCGAGGCGCGAGACGGCGGCGTCAACCTCCTCGGCTGTATACGTGCGGCTGCGCGACGCCGCCGGCGATGGTCTGGCGGTCACGGAGCGGATGATACGTGGCGTCGCGAGCTGCCCGGCGGGCCGCGCTCAGCGGCGACGCAGCATGAGCCCTGCGAGATAGCCCCAGACGACGCCGAAGCCGCCGGCGAGCGCGCTCGCCTCGGAGCGCGCGATCGGCATCGCGAGCAGCACCAGACCGATGACCGCCGCACCGAGCAGGTCGCCGTCGTAGGGATGGTTGGACCGGCGCGCGAGCATGTCGGGCACAGCCCAGGCGCAAAGGAGTGCGAGCGCACCGCCGTTACCACCAACGGCCACCGTGTTCGCCTTGAGCTCCAGAGCGAGGTAGGCACCGCCCGACGCGCCGATCATGAAGAGCGCAAGCACGACAAGCGAACCATGGCGGCGCTCGAGCAGCCAACCGAACAGCGCCGCGGCAAAGAGCGTTGTGAACTGGTAGACCCCCTCGCCGAGGCTGGAGAAGTGGCTTGCGGGGGGATCCCAGTACGCGAACGGCGTCGTAAGGATGTGCCACCAGTGGGCGCCGAGCGGGCGAGCCGCGATCAGGCCGGCCTGCGAATCCAGGTAGCCGGCGCGCGCCGCGACCCACACGCCGCAGGTGGCGAGCACGATCAGCCACGTCGCGTAGGGCGGCTGATCGGCCCGGATACCCGGAATCTCGCCGCGGCGCAGCCGACCCAGCGACGGCGTCGGCATGCGGTGCCCGCGCGAGACGCGCTGCAGGCCCTTGTCGAGCTTCGGCGCGCGCTTGCGCAGGCGCGTACCGCAGTAGGGGCATTCGGTCACATACGGGCTGACCTCCGCCCCGCAGTCTGGGTTCTTGCAGACGACGAAGAGATCAGCGGGCGACATTCCCGAATGATTCTAGGACGCTGCGCTGCGAAGCTCGATGGGGGGACTTCATCTGGCCGCGACAACCGGTAGCCTCTTTTTCCGGTCATGCGGATGCGCCAGCCTCTCAGCACCTTCGAGCGGGCGTTCGAAGAGGAGATGGAGATTGATCGGCAGCGTCGCGAGGCGCTGCGCCGCGCAAACGAGCGTCGTGCTCGCAAGCGGTCGATCGAGCGCAACACACGGATGGGGCGAATGCGCTACGTGGTGCTTTCGTTCACGCTGTCGACGACAGCCATCGTCGTGAGCTACATCATGTTCCGCGTGCTCTACCTCGTGCTCGAGTAGCGGCGGAGCGTCCTACAAAAGCGGCGGCGGCTCCGCGAGCGCGACCTCAGCCGGAGCGAACACGCCGGCCTGTTCGCGCTGGATCTCGACGTAAACCTCGCTGCGGTACACGGGAATCGTGCGCGGCGCCTGAATGCCGATCCGCAGCTTCTCGCCAATGACCGAGAGGACCGACACCTCGACGTCATCGCCGATCGTGAGGCTCTGGCTCGCACGTATCGGCAAGACCCGTGGGACCTGCATGCCCACGCGCACCGGCTCGCCGAGGGCGGAGCGGAAGGCCACATCGATCCGTGCCCGTTCGCCGACGACGGATGTCACATGGACCTCGATGTCATCGCCGATCATGATGCTCTGACCCGCTTTTCTGGTCAGCACGAGCAATTGACCCTCGCTCTCCCGGTCGCTCAGGCCCATTAACTCCTTTCTCGCGGCGGAATGCAAGCCGGTCCATGCCTATGCGCTAGTGTGCGGGCGGTCCATGGCCCGCAAATCACTCAGACCGCACCTCAATCAGATCCGGACCTGGACGCGTCAGGGGCGCACCGATGCTTGGGTCGCACACCAGCTCGAGGTGACAGTGCAGCAGATCCAGAGCTTCAAGCGCGAGAACGGTCTGCTCGAGGACGACGCGAGCGGCGAGCCGGCGCCGTTCGTCGCCGAGATCGACTTGCGCGCCGAGGACGACGCGCTGATCGCGGCCGAGCTGGAGGCCGCGGAGCAGGCACGCCTCGAGGCCGAGGCGGCCGAGGCGGCCCGCCGCGAAGCACAGGAGAAAGAGCCGACGACCGCCGCGCCCAAGCGGCGCGCTCGCAGCCGCGGCCGAGCAAAGGCCGGTCCGCTCGAGGGCACGTTCGACCACGGTGAGGAGGGCTACGGCCTTTGGCTCGACCCGGCGGTGGCGGACAACCCGATCTACGCCGAGCATTGGGCCGGACATCGGCCTGTGACAGTGACGATCGAGGAAGACCAGATCGTCATCCGCCGGGCCGAGTAGCCCTCCGCCGGCGCTTTACGGGCGCGGCCAATCCCGCGCGCGATGCAGGTGGCGGTGAAAGGCGGCGTCGCTGACCCATTGCTCCCACGCAAGTGGCTCGGCGGGCGCGGCCTGCAGTGCGAGACCGAGCGCCCAGGCGCGCGAGTCCTCGTAGACCTCGACGAGCTCGGAAACGAAGAAGCCGGTGCCAAGCCGCCAGCGCAGCTCGGCGGTGATGCGCTCAATCACACGGTCCAGCGCGACGCGTTGCGCCGCGGGCGTCTGGGTGAGGCGCCGGTCGCCGTCCTGCCAGTGGTGGAGCGCCGTCTCGAGCATCGTCAGGGCTCGCGCGCCCGGCGCTCAGTTGTTTGGTAGGCCCCTGACGACGTACTCGCGCTCGCCCGGTCGCACGAGGCCAAGCGCCCGAGCTTCACGTTCGATCGTGCCCTGTGCCGAGAGCGCGCGCTGCTCCGCTCGCAGCCCCGCGGCCTGGCGCTCGAGCTCGACGACCTGAGCGTGCCGAGCTGACGCCTGGTGCAAGTCGCTGAGCAGCGTTCGCGCGGGACCGATGTAGAGGTAGCCGAGGACAACGAGCAGCAACAGCATGGCAGCACGGCTGACCCTGTCCCAGCGAACCCGCGTCGAGCGCCGTCGACTGTCTGCTCGCCGGGGCACGCGCTGGCTGTGAGCCTCCACGTCCCGGCTTTCGCGGCGCGGCTGTCAGCTCCTTCTGCCGCGCGCTCAGTGCGCGAACGCGGCGCGGCCGGCAAAGCGGGCCCGCTCGCCGAGCTGCTCTTCGATCCGCAGCAGCTGGTTGTACTTGGCGACGCGCTCCGTGCGCGCTGGCGCACCGGTTTTGATCTGGCCAACGCCGGTCGCGACGACGAAGTCGGCAATCGCTACGTCCTCGGTCTCGCCGGAGCGGTGTGAGATGACGGCCGTGTAGCCGGCGCTCTTCGCGAGCTCGATCGCAGCGATCGTCTCGGTTACGGTGCCGATCTGGTTGAGCTTGATCAGGATCGAGTTTGCGACTCCGGCATCGATGCCGCGTTGCAGACGCTCCGTGTTGGTCACAAACAGGTCGTCGCCGACAAGCTGGATCTTGCTGGCGAGGCGCACTGTCAGCTCTCGCCAACCCTCCCAATCCTCCTCGTCCATGCCGTCCTCGAGCGAGACGATCGGGTAGCGACCGGCGAGCGTCGCCCAGTACTCGGTCAGCTCGCTGTGGCTCAGCTTGCGGCCCTCGTGCTCGAGGTCGTAGGCCCCATCGCGATGGAACTCGCTGGCGGCCGGGTCGAGCGCGATCATGACGTCTTCGCCGGCACGCCAGCCCGCACGCTCGATCGCTTCGAGGAGCAGCTCGAGCGCCGCCTCGTTGGACTCGAGATCGGGGGCGAAGCCACCCTCGTCGCCGACACCACCGCCGAGGCCCCGGTCATGAAGCGTCGCCTTCAACGCGTGGTAGACCTCGGTGCCGATGCGCATGCAATCCGTGAAGCGCGCCGCGCCCGCCGGAACGATCATGAACTCCTGAAAATCGACCTTGTTGTCGGCATGCGCGCCGCCGTTGAGGACATTCATCATCGGGACCGGAAGCAGCCCCGCCTGGTCGCCGCCGAGGTAGCGCCACAGCGGAAGCTCGCGCGCGGCAGCGCTCGCCTGCGCCGCGGCGAGCGAGACTCCGAGCATCGCGTTCGCCCCGAGCCGCTCCTTGGTCCGCGTGCCGTCCAGCTCGATCAGGCGCGTGTCGAGCGCCGCTTGGTCGCTCGCATCGATGCCGGCGACCGCTGCCGCGATCTCGTCGTTGACGTTGGCGACGGCGCGCAAGACGCCCTTGCCCCCGTACGCGCTACCGCCGTCGCGCAGCTCGACTGCCTCGAACTCGCCGGTCGACGCACCGGACGGCACGGCGGCACGACCGCGCGCACCGCCCTCAAGCGTCACGTCCACCTCGACGGTCGGATTGCCGCGGCTATCGAAGATTTGGCGCGCGTGGACCTGGGCGATCGCGCTCACGGATCAGCTTGTCCCCGTCGTTCCCGTCGCGCCCGACGAGCTGGCGGGCGCATTCCCGCAGACGGTGCTGTCCATGTACTGCGCGGCACAAGTGGTGCGCGCCTTCCACGAAGTCGTGAACGCAACCCGCAACCGATTGGTCGCGGCCGTTTCGCGCTTGCTGACGATCTGCGCCTTGATCGCGGACGAGGCGGCGCGCAGGCTCTGGATGCTCTTCGGCGTCGAACCGGTCACCTTGAAGACGTAATAGCCAAAGGCCGTCTTCAGCGGACCCTCCAAGACGCCGACCCGCGCATTGAAGATCGCCGCGTTCAGCACCGCCGTCTCCTCGCCGGGCTGGATGCCTTTGGCTACGCCCCCCGTGTTCTTCGTCGTCGGGTCGATCGAGTACTTCTTGGCCACGGTTGCGAAGGCCGCGCCGCCG
This sequence comes from uncultured Solirubrobacterales bacterium, assembly GCA_963773395.1. Lineage (GTDB taxonomy): Bacteria > Actinomycetota > Thermoleophilia > Solirubrobacterales > Solirubrobacteraceae > Palsa-513. The sequence continues at coordinate 1,351,685 of CAVZAY010000002.1, forward strand.
GCGAGCAGCGACTTCACTTTCGCCGCAGTCGTCGCGCTCGCCACGAGCACGAGCTCCAGATTGCGTCGCTCGGGTTGCGTGTATTGGGCGACGTGCGCGTGGTAGTAGCTCGCGATCGCCGACGGGGAGACCTTCCCGAGACCAGCGTTGACCTTTGTCGTGATCGCCTGTTGCAGCAGGCTGAACAGCAAGTACCACTTGATGTCGGCGACGGTGAAACCGGACTCCGCGAGGTAGTTGTCGAGCTTGGCCTTGGTCGGGAACTGGGTCTTGGACTGCGCCGTCCAGGTGGCGTTGACCTTTGCCGGCGTTACGTGCGCGTGCTCGTCATAGGCCTCACCCTGCACCCAGGCGTCCTGGGCCAGCAGCGTGACGACCTCCTGGCTGAGCTGCTGGTAGCTCGAAGCGCACTGGGCGCCGAGCGCGCTCGTCGATGGAACCTTGGCGCCCTTCGCGTACTCGGCGCGCGTCGCGGCGATGCAGCCCTTGTAGCTCGGAGGGTCTGGGACCGGCGGCGGCGTCTTGCCGCTGTTGACGTAAGGGAGCCGGCTCGCGATCTGCATCCAGTGGGCAAAGCTCTTCTTGCTGATCGCGAAGCTGCCGACAACGGCGATCGCGTTCGACGGCACGGTCGCGGCGCTGGTTGTCGAGATACCGCCGATCGGAAGGCCGGGCCCCGACCACGGCGCCCCACCGCTGCAGGCGCCAACGCCGACAGCGGTGGCGATCGCGGCGACTGATGCCACAGCTATCCGCATCTTTCTCTGCACGAGCCCGGCGGATGCTAGCGAATCGCGCAATCGGCGGCGCCAGCCTGCGGTCGTGCTGCGCCGCTCCTAGGCCCGCGCTGCGCTGGCCGCGAGCACCGCGTCGGCCGCCTTCAGGACCGCCGGGAAGCGCTCGCCGGGCGCGTCCGGAACGCGGACAAGGACTTGCGAGCGGCCGGATTCGTAAACGACGCCCTCGAGGCGCTGGCGCAACTCCCGGACGCCCGCCGAATCGAGTTCGATCGGGGTGATCGTTAGGCGCCCGGAGCGGAAGCTGACGGCGCGCGCGCCCGCCGCGCCGAGCTTGATCCGTGCCCGCTGGAGGTCGAGGAGGTTCTCGACCGGCGGCGGCGGCGGGCCGAAACGGTCGCTCAACTCGGCGCGCAGCGACTCGATCTCAGCGACCTCGCGGGCCGCGACGACGCGCCGGTGCAGCTCGATCTTCGCCTGCTCGAATCCCACGTAATCGGCCGGAACGTACGCGTCGACGTCCACCTCGAGGCGCACGGGCTCCCATTCGGGGCGCCCGTCGGTCTCGCCTTCGGCCTCCCGCAGCGCGTCATCGAGCATCTGGAGGTAGAGCTCGAAGCCGAGCGCCGCGACGTGACCCGACTGCTCGTCGCCGAGCAGGTTCCCAGCACCACGCAGCTCGAGGTCGCGCATCGCGACCTGAAAGCCCGCGCCGAGCTCGGTGAAGTCCGACAGTGCCGCGAGGCGCTGCGCCGCCTCCGGTGTAAGCGCGGCCGCAGCGTCATACAGCAGGTAGGCGTATGCGCGCTCGCGGCTGCGCCCGACACGCCCGCGGATCTGGTAGAGCTGCGCGAGCCCAAAGCCGTCGGCGCGCTCGACGATCAGGGTGTTCGCCTGCGGGATGTCAATTCCCGACTCGATGATCGAGGTGCAGACCAGCACATCGGCGTCGCCGCGCAGGAAGCTCATCATCCGCGCCTCGAGCTGGCCCTCCTCGAGCTGTCCGTGCGCAACCTCGATGCGCAGCGCGGGCGCGAGTGAGCGCAGTCCCGCCGCCACCTCGTCGATCGTCTCGACGCGGTTGTGCAGGTAGAACGCCTGCCCGCCGCGCCCCCGCTCACGCTCGAGCGCCTGGCGCACGAGCTCGGCGTCGTACTCGCCGACGTAGGTGCGCACCGGGTGACGGCCCTCGGGTGCTGTTGCGATCACCGATATGTCGCGCAGGCCGGCGAGCGACATCTGCAGCGTGCGCGGGATCGGCGTCGCCGACATCGCGATGACATCCACCTGCAGGCGCAGCTGGCGTAACAGCTCCTTCTGACGTACGCCGAAGCGCTGCTCCTCGTCCAGGATCAGCAGGCCGAGGTTCTTCGCGCGAACATCGCGGCTGAGGACGCGGTGCGTGCCGATCAAGATGTCGAGCCGGCCGGCGTTGAAGCGCGCGATCGCCTCGCGCTGCTCGCCCGCGCTGCGAAAGCGCGAGACCTGCTCGACGCTCACCGGATAGTCGCCGAGCCGCTCGTGGAAGGTCCCATAGTGCTGTTGGGCGAGGATCGTCGTCGGCACGAGCATCAGTACCTGCTTGCTGTCGGCAACGCACTTGAAGGCGGCGCGCAGTGCGACCTCCGTCTTGCCGTAGCCGACGTCACCGCAGACCAGGCGGTCCATCGGACGCGGTGCTTCCATGTCGGTCTTGACGAGGTCGATCGCGTCACGCTGGTCGGGCGTCTCGGTGTAGGGGAAGCGCGCCTCGAACTCGCGCTGCAGGTCGCCGTCGGCCGCAAACGCGTGGCCCTCACGCCGCCGCCGCTCGGTGTAGAGCACGAGCAGCTCGCCGGCCAGCTCCTGCGCAGCATGCCGCGCGCGCGCCTTGAGAGCGTCCCAGCGCGTACCGCCGAGCTTCGACAGCGTCGGCTCGCCGGCCCCCGCGCCGACGTAGCGCGAGATCTTCTCGAACTGGTCGGTCGGGGCGTAGACGCGGTCGTCGCCCTGGTACTCGAGCAACAGGTAGTCGCGCGTCACCGCGGCAACCGTGCGCGTCTCGAAGCCCGCGAATCGGGCTACGCCGTGGTCTTCGTGTACGACGTAATCGCCGGGGCGCAAGTCAGCGAAGCTGCGCAGCACGCCGCGGCGCGCCGTCTGGGCGCGCGACTGCGTTCGGCGGCGCTGGTAGAGGCGGTGCTCGGGAATCACCGCGAGGCGTAGATCCGGAGCGATGAACCCCTCGTGCAGGCTGGCTTGAGCGAACGTGAGCTCATCTGCGCCCGGCCCCTGCTCGATCCAGCGAGCCCGCAGGCGGGCGAGATTGAGCGCCGCTCGCTCGCCTTCGCCGCGACGGGGCCATGTCACGACCGTCCGGTAACCGGAACGCAGCTCCCGCTCGAGTGTCGCCTCGGCCTCGGTCAGGCTCCGGGCGGCCGCGAGCGTCGCCTGAGCGTGAAACTCGATCGGGGCGCTGCCCGCGATCGAGCTAAGCGTCACGCGCGCGCGCTCGGCGAGCGATCGCTCGAGCAACTCCGGCGACACGTAAAGGCGACTCGCGTCGCCGTGAAAGGCGGCGCAGACATCCGTCCAGTGGTCACGCAGCGTCGGACCGATCTCCTCGCTCGCGGTGACCACGAGCTCCACGTCGCGATCGACGAGATCGAGCAACCCCGCAAAGCGGTCGAGTGGCAGGAGCTCGGCGATGTCCGGCCGCTCGTCGCCAGCCACGGCGATGCCGCGATGCTCGAGCGCGAGCTCGGCCGCCGGCGCGATCTCGACACGCTCGATGCTCTCCAGTGAGCGTTGTGTGAAGGTCGAGAACGTGCGTAGCGATTCGACCTCGATGTCGAAGAGCTCGATGCGGACGGCGCGATCGGCCGTGGCGCCGTACACGTCGAGCAAGCCCCCGCGCACCGCGAACTGCCCGCGCTCCTCGACCTGGCCGACACGCTCGTAACCCATGTCGACGAGCTGAGCCGCGAACTCGTCGACGTCGAGCAGGTCGCCCAGAGCAAGCGTCGCCGAGTGCGGTCGTAGCGCCGGATCGGCGACCTTCTCGGCCAGCGCGGTCGCCGAGGCAACCACCACCGGCGCAGCGGCGGAAGCGGGTTCGAGCAGCGCATCCAGGGCCGCGATCCGCAGGCCAACGAGGTGCGGCGGCGGCGTGAGGTGCGATTCGTAGGTGACACCGCGCGAGGGGTAGAAGCGAACCCGGCGGGGAGCAAGCCATGCGGCGAGATCGCCCGCCAGCTCGTGCGCCCCCCGATCATCCGGCGCCACGACGATCGCCGCGCGCGCGGGCTCCCGCGCGAGCAGCGCGGCGACAAGGAACGGGCGCAACGGCGCCGCGCAAAACGCCTCGCCGCCGTCGCGCGCGAGCGCGACCGCATCCTCCCGCTCGGCGAGATGGTCGAGGAGTCCTGCCAGCACGGTCAGCCTCCCAACACGACGGACGCTGTTACATCGCCCGCCTGCGCAACAAGCGCGTCAACGTCGGCGGGCGGCTCGCTGAAGCGCGCGAGAACGTAGGCGGCGACGATCTCGGGGTCGGTCGACTCTGGCCGCCCGACGCCGACGCGCACGCGCTGAAAGCCGGCGTCCCCGAGCGCCGAGCGGATCGACTTGAGCCCGTTGTGCCCGGCCAGGCCGCCACCGATGCGCCGGCGAATCTCGCCGAAGGGCAGATCGATCTCGTCATGGATCACGAGGACGCGCTCGAGCGGGAGCTTATACGCGCCGCGGGCGGGCCCGACCGAACGGCCCGCGTCGTTCATGTAGGTCAGGGGCTCGAGCAGCGCGATGCGCGGTCCACCAGGGCCGGCACGCCCCTCGCGCAGTCGCCCGCGGTAGCGCTCGCGCGGGCGTCCGAGCTCCCAGCGCCGCGCGAGCAGCTCGGCGACCAGGAAGCCGACGTTGTGGCGCGTCTGCTCGAACTCGCGACCGGGATTGCCCAGCCCGACGACGAGCCAGTCCGCAGAGGAGCCGCCGCGCGCGAGCCGCAGACGCTACTCGGAACTCTCGCCGCCCTCGCCAGCGGCGCTCGCGTCCTGCGCGCCGGCATCGGAGGCAGCCTCGCCACCCTCGCCGACGACCTCCGTCTCGAGCTCGATCTCGCCCTCGTCTTCCGTCCGCAAGCGCGGCGGTGACAGCGTCGCGATGACCGTTTCCTGTGGATCGCCGAGCAGCGTGACACCGGAAGGCGCGGTGACCGCCTCCAGCAGCACCGTGTGGCCGATCGCCATCTCGGACACGTCATGCTCGATCGACTCCGGGATTGCGGTTGGCAGCGCCTCGACGTGCAGCTCGTGCGTGATCTGCTCGAGCACCCCACCCTCGCGCACGCCCGGCGCGGACTCTCCGCCGGTGAGGACGAGCGGCACGCTGACCTGGATCGCGCGGTCGAGGCGGACGCGCACCAGGTCGACGTGCACCGTGTTCCCGCGGACCGGGTCACGCTGCTGGTCCTTGAGAACCGCCGGTGTCGCCGGCGCACCGTCAACCGCGACGTCGAGCACGGCGCCGCGAGCGTGCAGCGCGTGGCGCAGCACGCGCGCGTCGACGGCGAAGCTGACCGGCTCGTCGCTGCCGCCGTATAGGACGCCGGGAACGAAGCCCTCGCGACGCAGCCGCCGTACATCGCGCGAACCGGCAGATACGCGCCGCTTTACCTCGAGGCGTGTTGGAGTGGTCGCCATTCGAGCCAAGCAGCTTACAGACCTGACGGTACGCTCCGGCGGTGGACGGGGTCGAGCCGGTCGACACGCGAACAAGCGCCGACTGGCGCGGCCTGGCCCGCGATCGGAACTTCGTCGCGAGCCTGGCGCCTGCGCTGCGCCGCATCCCGACTGCCGCCACCGCGCCCTGACGCTCAGTCCTCCAGCACGCCGCTGGCGCGCAGCCAGCGCTCGAGCGCGTCCTCGAAGGCAGCGAACTCGCCGCGTTCGAGCAACTCGAGCGGGGTTGGCGGATCGGTGGTCGAGCGCAACCAGGCCGCGAGCGCGCCGGCGCCGGCGCGCTCGGCTGCGTCGGTGGTCATCGCATCGAGGATCTCGACCTCGGGCCGATGGCCGTACTCGCCGCCGATCGCCGAGAGCGCATCGAGCTTGAAGATTGCGAGCGTCTCCTCCTCGCTGAGGTGCAGGCGCGCGCTGAGCGCCGCGAGCCGATCGCTCAAAAGAGCTGGTTCTCGCCGGCGAACACCTCGCTGACCGATCCGTCGGTGAAGATCCGCCGGATCGAGTCGGTCAGCATGTCGGCGCACGGGAGCTGGAGCATCTTGGCCGGCGCGCCCGGCGCGAGCGGGATCGTGTCCGTGACCACCACCTGTACGAGGTTGGCGCGCTCGATGTTCTCGAACGCCGCACCGGAGAAGACGCCGTGCGTCGCAGCCGCATATACCTGCTCGACTCCCTGCTCGCGCAGCGTCGCGGCAGCGGCGGCGAGCGTGCCGGCGGTGTCGATTATGTCGTCGACGATGATCGCGTTCTTGCCGTGGACGTCACCGATCACGTAGCCGATCTCGGCGACCTGCTGGTCGGGGCGGTCCTTGATCATCACCGCGAGGTCGGCGCCGACGTTCTCGGCGAACTTCTGCGCGAGCTTTGCGCGCCCCACATCGGGCGCGACGACGACCAGGTTGTCGATGTGCAGGTCGTTGAAGTGCTGGGCGAGGATGAAGCGCGCGGTCATGTGGTCGACGGGCTTCGAGAAGAAACCCTGTACCTGGCCGGCGTGGAGGTCCATTGTGAGCACGCGGTCCGCCCCCGCCGCTTCGATCATGCGGGCCACCAACCGCGCGCTGATCGGCTCGCGCGGCGCCGACTTCTTGTCCTGGCGCGAGTAACCGAACCACGGGATCACTGCGATCACGCGGTGCGCCGAGGCGCCGACCGCCGCGTCGATCATCACGAGGAGCTCCATCAGCGAGTCGTTCGCGGTCAACCCCTCGCTCGGATTCCCGCAGGTCGACTGGACGATGAAGACGTCGGCGCCACGGATCGACTCCATGAAGCGGCCGTAGACCTCCCCGTTGGAGAACGTCTTCAGGCGCGTGGGCCCGAGATCGACACCGAGCTTGTCGGCGATGTTGAGCGCGAGCTGCCGCGTCGCACGCCCGCTGAACAGCATCAGCCGCTTGTCGTAGTCGATGGGAAGGCTGGTGACCGCGCCCGGAGGCTCCAGCACGCTCATCGCCTCCAGTTTACGCGTCCCTGGCGTCAGAGCGACGCTCGTCATAACCCTCGACATTGCGCTGGCGCGCGCGCGCGACCCCGAGCGCGCCGCGCGGCACGTCTTGATTGATCACCGAGCCGGCGGCGGTCCACGCGTCGTCTTCGATCACGACAGGCGCGATATAGGAGGTGTGAACGCCGCCCTTCACACGCGCCCCGATCCGCGTGCGGTTCTTCTGCGCGTAGTCATAGTTCGCGGTGATCGTGCCGGCACCGAGGTTCGTCCCGTCCCCGACCTGCGCGTCACCGACGTAGGAGAGGTGCGGCACCTTGGTCCCGGCGCCGATATCCGAGTTCTTGATCTCGACGAACGTGCCGGCCTTCGCGCGCTCGCGCAGAAGCGCGCCCGGACGCAGGTAGGCGAACGGCCCGACCGTCGCGCCGGCCTCCAGCTCGCTCTCGACGACGTGGGAGCGCACGACGCGGACGCCGTTCCCGACCGTTGAGTCGATCACCGTCGTATGCGGACCGATGACCGCGCCGGTGCCGATCCGCGTTGCCCCGAGCAGCTGCGTGCAAGGCTCGATCACGGTGTCGGCCGCGATCTCGACGTCGACATCGATGCTCGTCGTCGCGGGTTGCACGATCGTCACGCCGGCGAGCATGTGGCGCCGCTGGACGCGCCGCTGGCATTCCTCGCGCGCCGCCGCAAGCTGCTCGCGGTCGTTCACGCCGAGCAGGAGCGCCGAGTCGGCGGCGGCGTGGCTCTCGACCCGACCGCCCGCGGCACGGATCAGCGGCAGCACCTCGGGCAGATAGATCTCGCCGGCAACCGGGGTGACGCGCGCAAGCAACTCCAGCACGACGTCGGGATCGAACGCGAAGACGCCGCTGTTCACCTCGCGGATCGCGAGCACCTCGGCGCTCACACCGTCTGTGTACTTCGTCTCGACGACGCGCTCGATCGCCCCGCCGGCGTCGCGCACGACGCGCCCGTACCCGCTTGGGTCCGCCACCTCGATCGTCACCATCGTCGCCGCCGCGCCGCCGCGCGCGTGGGCAGCCGCGAGCTCGCGCAGGAGGTCCGCCGCCACGAGTGGGACGTCGCCAGCGGTGACGATCAGCGGCGCCCCGCGCGCGATCAGCCCGGCGGCCGCAAGCAGCGCTCCGCCGGTGCCGTCGGGCTGTGCCTGCACTGCGCTGCGTACGCCGTCCCCGAGCACCTCGTCAAGCGGCGCGTCCGCGGCGACGACGACGATCACATCGTCCGCGCCCGCCTCGCGGGCAGCGGCGATCGGCCAGCCGACGAGCGGGCGCCCGCAGAGGTCGTGCACGAGCTTCGGCCTCGCCGACCGCATCCGCGTTCCCCGACCGGCGGCGAGGATCACGACCGTCCCGAGACTCACCGCTTGAGCCTAACGCGAATCTACACTTGAGGCGCGATCCGCCATGGGGGGTCGTCTAACGGCAAGACTCCGGCCTTTGGAGCCGGCTATCGGGGTTCGAATCCCTGCCCCCCAGCTGGCGCGGCTTTTGGGCGGCGCGCCGATCTACGCGGCTCGCTCAGGCCGAAGCGTGGCGAGAAGCACGCAACAGCTCGCGCGGGTGGCGCTTCGTACCGCCGACGGCCGGCGCCCGGCGCGTCATGAAGTAGGTCGCGAGCGCGAGCAACCCGGCCGCGTAGAGCGCGTTCGCGGGAACCGCGGCGCCGGCGGCGACGGCGTTGACGGAATGGTCGAGCAGGCGCTGGCCGCCCCAGAACGGGAGGAACTTCGCCGCGAGCTCGGTCGAATAGAGCGTGAGCTGCACGCCGACGACGCCGATCAGGATGAGGACGCCCTCGAGCTCGTGCGGCGAGACGGCACCGACTGCGAGACCGAAGGGGACGCTCGTCAGCGCCACCAGCGCGACCCCGCTCGCGACCGCCCACGGGTGCGTCGGGTCTGAGCCGGCGACCATGACCGCGCTGAAGACGCCAGTGATGAGCAGGCCGAACAGCTCGAGCAACAGAAGGCGCCCGAGCAGCAGCTCACTCGGGCGGTATCCGGCGAGGATCAGGCGCGCGTCGACCGGACGCGCAGTCAGTGCGACGAAGATCGAGGCGCCCGCCACCGAGAAGGCCATCGCGACGCCGCCCGTGATCACGGCATCCGAGCCGCGGCTCACCTGGCTGCCATAGAACGCGAGCGGAAGCGCTGTGAGCAGCCCGAGGGCGATCCGCCGCCGCGAGAGCTCGACGCCGGTCAGCCTCGCGATCACGAGGATGCGCCGCAGGCTCAAAGTGCTTCCAAACGCGAGCCGGCGACCCGCAGTTCGACGACGCGATCGACGAGCCCGCGGTCGGCCAGCAGGTGCGTGACGACGACGACGCCCATCCCGGCGCCCTTCCAACCTTCGACGTGCTCCCAGAAGCTGACGTAGGCGCCGTGGTCGAACCCCTGGTAGGGCTCGTCGAGCAGCAGCACATCGGCCCCGCCGAGCAGCGCGAGCGCGAGGTTCAGCTTCTGGCGCGAACCGCCGGAGAGGTGGCGGCACTGCGCGCGCACATGGACGGGGAACGCGAACTCGGCGAGGAGCTCGCGGCCGCGCTCGATCGCTTGCGCGCGCGTGAGGCTGAGCGCGGGCGCGAACATCGCAAGGTGGTCGTCAGCCGAGAGGAGATCGAACAGGCCCGGCGCCTGCGGGCAGTAGCCGACGCGTCCGGAGACGGTCACCGCACCCGCGTCCGGCTGTATGACGCCGGCGCAGATCCGCATCAGCGTGCTCTTGCCGGCACCGTTCTCGCCGATGATCGCGACCGATTCGCCGGCCGCGACCGAGAGCGAGACGCCGTCGAGGATCGCGCGGTCGCCGTAGCTCTTGCGGACCGCCGTGGCCCGCAGCGCGAGCGGCTGGCCCTCGCGGTCGAGGCACGCGTGTTCGAATGCTGGCACCGCGAGGCTCATGGAGTAAGAGAGGCTAGGTGAGACATCGGCCCCGCGCGCCAGTCCTTTACCGCGCCGTGAGGGACGCTAATGCGACGCTAACGTCGCGGCACCCGGCCGCCGGTCGCGCCCGGCTCGGTGGCCGGGCCAGCGGCGCCAACGATCCCGAGGACGCGCATCGCCTTCAGGCCGAGCGAGAGCTTCTCGCGGCCGTCGCTCGAGCCGACGTCGAGCCCGCAGAGCTCGCGCACGCGCTCGAGGCGGTAGCGGATCGTGTGGCGGTGCGTGAACAGGCGCTGGGCGGTGGCGGCGACGTTCCCGTCAGCGTCGAGGAAGGCCGAAACGGTCACGACGAGCTCGGTCTCGTATTGCTCGTCGTAGGCAAGCAGCGGCTCGACGGTCTCGGCGAAGAAGCGCCGCAGCTCCGCCGGGTTCTCGCTCATCGTCGAGAGCAGCAGCCGGTAGGCACCCGTCTCTTCGAAGCCGAGCACGCGCGCGTCGGCGTCCCCTTCGGCGACGTTCGCTGCCAGGAGCGCCTCGTCGGCTGCGCGCGCGATCGCGAGCGGATCGTCCGCCGGGCGGCTGCGGCCGACGACGAAGGCGAAGCCGGAGAGGCCGGCCTGTACGTCGCGCAGCACACTGTCGGCGGCGCGCTGTCCAGCCGCCTCATCGGCCCCCGGCAGCAGCACGATGACCTCGGCCCCGCCCGCGATCTCGCGCTCCGACATCACAGCCACGGCGCTCGGCGCGACGCCACGGGCGCCGCGGGCCGCGAGCAGACGAAGGCGAGTGCGCCAGCCCTCCTGCGCCGGGGCCTGCGCGCGCGCGTGGACGACGAGCACGACGGTGCCACGCTCGAGATCGCGCAGGCCGACCGCGCGGGCGCGCTCGAGCAGCTCTTCACGGCTCCCGAACTCGTGTGCGAGCAGACCGCTCAGGAACGCCGCGCTCTCCTCCTCGAATTCGCGCTCGGGGGCACGCACGCGCTCGACCTCGGAGGCGATCAGTGTCGCAACGAGCCGCAGCAGGCTCGAGGAGACCTCGCCGCGCATGCGCATCCGCAGCTGCCCGACGGGGCTGTCGGCGACACGCAGCTCGAGCGCCTCGACGCCGTCGTCCGAGCTCAGCAGCGAGCGCTCGTCAGCGGGTGAGCGCGCGGCGACGGCGAGCGCCTGGCCGCCGCGGTCGAGCACGACAATGCTCGCGCCGAGCGCCTTGGCGGCGGAGCGCACCACGGTCGGAAGCCCGGCGCCGGATTCGACGGCAGCGGTGATCTCCTCGAGCGCGGCGAGGTCCAGCTCGGCGGACCCACGTCGCGCGCTCAAGAGTGGATTCGGTCCCAGACCCAGGGAACGAGCAGCACGCCGAGGGCGATGCCGGCGCTCGCCATCACGGCGGCGACATACAGCGAAAGCAGCCCGGCGACGACGCGCTGCCAGAGGCGCGTGTACGCGGTCCAGGCGGGCACCAGGATCATCGAAACCCACACGCCCAAGCCGACGACCGCACAGGCGCCGACGGCGATGTAGATGATGTTCGTCCGGCTCACGTGAGCGTTGAATTGTGAACGGGGGCGCAGGCGAATGCGCAAACGCCCACCGCCGCGAGCTCGTCCGCGGCGTTCTGCGCGCCCTGCAGTGTAGGAAACACGGCGAACACGGTCGGCCCCGAACCCGAGACCGAGCCCGAGAATCGATCGATCGCGGCGTCGATCGTGGGCTCGAGCACTCGCGCGGCTGGCGCAAGGTCGTTGACCGGCTCGGGGCGCATCGGATCGAGCGCAGCGCGGAGCCGGCCTAACTCCTCGCGGGTGCGGGCGAGGCCGAGCTCGTCGGCCTTGGCATAAACCGCAGCCGTCGAGAGCTGCGCGGCGGCGGGCAGGATCAGGAACCCGCAGGGATCCGGATCGGGAAGGCGCGTGAGGCGCTCGCCGATCCCCTCGACGAGCCAGCGGCCAGGCTCGAGCTGGCTGGGGACGTCGGCGCCAAGCCAGGTAGCGAGCGCGTGGAGATCGGTCTTCAGACCCGAGCGTCGCGACAGCAGGCGCAGAGCGGCGGCGGCATCAGCGGAGCCGCCGCCGAGGCCGGCGGCAACCGGGATCCGCTTTGCTACCCGCAGAAGCTGCGGTGGGCCCTCCCAACCGGTCGCCTCGCGAAACAGTGCGATTGCCCGCGCTGCGAGGTTCGGGCCGCCGACGCCCGGGCAGCGGACCTCGTCGGCCGGGCCGTCGTGATCGGTCAGCTCGAGCTCGTCGTAAAGGCTGATCGCCTGGAAGACCGAGAGGATCTCGTGGTAGCCGTCGGGGCGCAGCGGGCCGAGGTAGAGGCAGAGGTTCACCTTGGCCGGCGCGAGGTCTCTCACGCGAGCGCCTGCGCAACCGCCAGCAGCTCCGGCGGGCTCAGAGCCTCCGCGCGCACGTTCGCCGGCTTGCCAAGCCGAGCAAGCGCGACGCGCGTCCGTTCGGGGTCGACTCCTGCCGCCAGCCGCAATGACGCGGCAAGAGTCTTGCGGCGATGCGCAAACCCGGCACGCACAAGCTCGGCCTGCGAGGCTTCGATCGGCGCACCGCGCCGATCGAGCCGAAGCAACACGGAGTCGACGCGCGGGACCGGATAGAAGACGGTGCGCGGTATCGCACGCACGACGCGGACCTCGCACACGAGCTGGGCGAGGACGCTCGGGATACCGTAGACGCGGCTGCCCGGCTTGGCGGCGAAGCGCTCGCCGACCTCGCGCTGGACCATCGCCAGCCAGCGGCTCACGCTCGGGAGGTCCTCGATCGTGCGCAGGATCGCGCTCGCCGCAATCCCGTACGGAAGGTTCGCAACGACCTTCGTCGGTGCCGGCGCAAGCGTCGCGAGATCGAGCCCGAGCGCGTCCGCGAGATGAAGCGCACTGCGCTGCGCAAACGGCGCGAGCGCATCACGCAGCGGCGGCTCGAGCGCGCGATCGATCTCGACGACGTGAACGAAGCCAACACGCTCTGCAAGGTACTCGGAGAGGACGCCGACGCCACCGCCGATCTCGAGCACGACGTCCTGCGACCCGAGCTCGGCGGCGCGCGCGATGACGCCGAGGATGTTCGAGTCGACGAGGAAGTTCTGACCGAGCGAACGCCGCGGGCGCACCGCGAAGTCCGCCATGCGGCGAAGCGTGGGCTGCGTAGCTCGGGGCACCGTCATGGGATTGTGACCGCGGGCCACGTGTTTGCCTGTCGCGAGCCCAATTTGCGACAGATCCCGGATGCGCCGGCGGGACTATCTTTCGCCCGATGACGGGCTCGGAGCGCCGCCACCCTGCGGCCCTGCCCGCTTCCCTCGCGCCCGGCGTGCAGGCGCCGCCCGGCGCCTCCACCGCACGGCGACCGCGCTGGCTCGACGCGCTCGTGCTGATGGCCTGCCAGAGCTCGCAATCGCTCGTGCTCGGCGGCGTCGCGCTGTTCCTGCCGCTGATCCGCCACCAGTTGCACCTCAGCTTCGCCCAGGCCGGCACGCTCGACGCCGCCTCGACGCTCGCATACGCCGCGATGCAGATTCCGTCCGGGCTGCTCGCCGACCGCGTGGGCCCGCGACGCGTGTTCATCGCCGGTCTGATCGCCGTCGACGCGCTCGCGCTGTCGTTCTCGCTCCAGCGCGGGTACGCCGGGCTCATCGTCAACCAGGCTGCGACCGGGGTCTTTCGCGCGCTCGTCTTCGCTCCCGGGCTGCTGCTGATGACGCGCCTGTTCCCGCCGACGCGGCGTGCGACAGCGCTCGGCCTCTACCTCGCGGGCGGCGTCTCCTCGAGCGTCTTCCTCAACCTGCTTGGCCCGGTCCTCGTCGGCCCGCTCGGCTGGCGCGGAAACTTCCAGCTGTTCTCCGGGCTCGGCCTCGTCGCGCTCGTCATCTTCGCCGTGCGCTCGCGCGCGACACCGGCGTCCGGCCACGGCGGCATGAGCGTGCCGTGGCGCGAAGTACGGGCGCTTCTGCGACGGCCCGCACTCTGGCTCATTGCCGCGATCCAGTACGTGCGGCTGGCGGTCGTCTTCGGCATCAACGTCTGGCTGCCCACGTACGTGGTCGTGCAGCGCCACTACTCGCTCCAGGTGGCCGGCGCGCTGGTTGCGCTCGGTGCCGCGATCAGCGCGCCGTCGAACCTCGTCGGCGGCTACGTCGCCGACCGCCTCGGTCGCCCGATCAGCGTAATCGCGGTCTCGCTCGTCGCGCTCGGGGCGAACCTGCTGCTGCTCGCCAGCTCGCACAGCCTGACGACCTTGATCGTCGCCGTCGTAATAAACGCAGTCTTCTCGCAGCTGTACTTCGGCCCGCTCTTCTCAGTTCCGATGGAGCTCTTCGGGAACCGCAACGCGGGCTTTCTCTCGGGCTTCGGAAACGGCTTCGCGAACCTCGGCGCGTTCACGTTCATCTACGCGCTCGGCGCGATCAAGGACGCGACCGGCTCGTTCGATGCGGGCTTCGACGCGATCGCCGGCGCCTGTGCGATCGGCTTCCTTTGCACGCTTGCGCTCGGGCGCGTCCGAGTCCGCGATGCCGCCGTGACTACCAGTTGAACAGTGCGGTGGCGCTCGCGCCGACGCTCGCCTCGAGCTCGGCGTAGCTGATGCCGCGGCGCGCCGCGACGAACTCCGCCGTTTCGCGGACGAAGGCCGGCTCGTTCGGCTTGCCGCGGCGTGATTGCGGCGCGAGATAGGGCGCGTCGGTCTCAACGAGCAGACGCTCGAATGGGATGCGCTCGACCGCGTTCGCGAGCTCCTCGTTGGCGCGGTACGTCACGTTGCCCGCAAACGAGATCCACCAACCCGCCTCGAGGCATTCGTCAAGGCGCTCGGGCATCGAGAAGCAGTGCAGCATCACGCGTAGACCCCGGGCCTGCGAGTGGAGCATTCGCAGCGTGTCGTCGGCCGCGTCGCGGGTGTGGATCACGAGCGCCTTATCGGTTTCGCGAGCCAATGAGATCTGGAACTCGAAGGCGCGCTGCTGCGCGTCTCGAGGGGAGCGGTCGCGGTAGTAGTCGAGTCCCGTCTCGCCAATCGCGACGCAACGCGCGTGCGCGGCGTCGCGTCGTAGATGGTCCTCGTCGAGCAACTCCGCGTTGTTCGGGTGGCAGCCGATGGCGGCGTAGACCTCCGGAAAGGCAACGGCGGTCGTGAGCGCGTCGGCGCACGAGTCCGGGTCGGTTCCAACGGTGACGATTCGCCGCACTCCAGCGGTTGCGGCGTCACGCACGAGATCCTCTGCAGGCTTACGGCAGGCCCCGAGATGGGTGTGCGCGTCGATCACCCGCGCTCACTTCGGGAAGAGCGGCGGCAGCGTGGCTGTGACGCCACCCCAGCCATTCTCGGCGAACTCGCGCGCGTCGACGTCGGGGCGCCCGAGCGCCCGAAGAAGATCGGCTGTCTTCGCGGGCATGTAGGGATGGAGAGCGACCGTCACGACACGCAGGCCCTCCGCGAGCGACGCGAGCACAGCTGGTAGCGCGGGGTCGGCGTTGCGTGCCAGCTGCCAGGGGGCCCTCTCCTCGACGTAGCGATTGAGGCGGCGGACCGACTGCCAGATCTCCTCCAGCGCAGCCGAGATCTCGGCGCGGTCGAGGAGTGCGTCGACACGCGCGGCGAGCCCGGCGAGGTCGGAGGCGAGCACCGGGTCGAGCGCAACCGCCGGGACGATCGACGAGCTGTAGCGCTCCAGCATGTTGAGCGTGCGCGAAGCGAGATTCCCGTATTCGTTCGCGAGCTCCGTCGCGTAGCGCGTGCGCAGCCCGTCGAGCGAGACGGGGCCGTCCTGGCCGGCGGTCACCTCGCGGAACAGGTAGTGACGCAGGACGTCGACGCCGAACTCGTCGATGACCTCGAACGGATCGAGCACGTTGCCCGCAGACTTCGACATCTTCTCGCCGTCGGGCCCGAAGAGGAAGCCATGGACCCAGACGTGGTGCGGGAGCTCGAGCTCAGCGGCCATCAAGAGGGCGGGCCAGTAGATCGTGTGGAACTTGAGGATGTCCTTGCCGATGACGTGGAAGCTCGCGGGCCAGAAGCGCGCCGTCAGATCGGTGCCCGGCTCCGCGTAGCCGAGCGCGGTTACGTAGTTGAGCAGCGCGTCGAACCAGACGTAGAAGACGTGACCCCGATCCCAGGGGACGGGAACGCCCCAGGTGAGCTCCTTGCGCGTGAGCGAGACGTCGGTCAGCCCGCCCGCGAGGAAGGCGTGTGCGGCGTTGAACTGGTGTCGCGGGAGGACGAAGTCCGGGCGGGTTGCGAAGAGGTCTTCGAGCTGGGCCTGAAAAGCGGACAGACGGAAGAAGTAGTTCTCCTCACTGTGGCGATCGAGCGCGATGCCGTGGATCAGACACGTGTTGCCGGGGCCGGTATCGGCTTCCGTCTTGAAGTCGGCGCAGCGCGGGCAGTACCAGCCCTCATACGTCCCGAGATAGACGTGACCGGCGTCGTAGACGCTCTGCAGCACCCGCTGGACGCGCTCGATGTGACCGGCGTCGGTCGTGCGGATGAAGAAGTCGTTCGATAGCCCGAGCGCGCCCGTCAGCGCACGAAAGCGCTCGGCGTTGCGATCGACGAGCTCCTGCGGAGCGACCCCCTCGGCCGCCGCCGCGTCGGCGATCGGCTCGCCGTGCTCGTCGGTGCCCGTGAGAAAGAAGACGTCGCGCCCGCGCTGGCGCGCGTTGCGGGCGAGAATGTCGGTCGCGATCTTCTCGTAGGCGTGGCCGAGGTGCGGCGCGCCGTTGACGTAATCGATCGCTGTGGTGGCGTAGAAGCTGCGGGCGCCGCTCATCGGGGTGCGGGGAGCCCGGGTGCGCTTGAGCGGCGCTCCTCGCTGGCTTCTTGCGATCGCGTGCGAGTCGTCGCGTGGTGATACCCGACGGCGGGCAGCGGCGCGGTCATTGATCTTGGGTGTGTGCTTTGTAGAGGCGGTTTGCGGGGACGCCGGTGAGCTCGGCTACGACCTTGGCGGCTGGACGGGGCTTGGCGCCTGCCTGGACGAGCGTGTTGAGCGCTTGCAGGGCTCGGTCCTCGTCGTGCGGACCCTCCGGTGCGGCGCCGACGACGAGCACGACCTCGCCGCGCGGCGGCTCTTCGGCGTAGTGGGCGGCGAGATCCGACGCGCTGCCGCGCCGGACCTCCTCGTGGAGCTTCGTCAGCTCGCGACAGACGGCGGCCGGGCGCGTGGGATCGGCTTGCGCGAGCAGCGCGAGCGTGCGGGGCAGTCGCTTGGGGGACTCGAAGGCGACGAGCGTGTCGGCAGTCGTCAGCAAGAGCTGCTCGAGCTCCTGGCGCTTGCGGGGAAGAAA
This sequence comes from uncultured Solirubrobacterales bacterium, assembly GCA_963773395.1. Classification (GTDB taxonomy): domain Bacteria; phylum Actinomycetota; class Thermoleophilia; order Solirubrobacterales; family Solirubrobacteraceae; genus Palsa-513. The sequence goes on from CAVZAY010000002.1 coordinate 1,368,803, forward strand.
GCCCGTGAAGCGCCAGCGTTCGGCGGGCAGACCGGACGCGACGAGTGCGGCGATCGCCGAGCTCGGTCCCGGTAGGACCTCCACCGGCAGGCCGGCGGCAACGCAGGCCGCGACGAGGATGAAGCCGGGGTCGGAGACGAGCGGCATCCCGGCGTCGGAGACAAGTGCGACGACGGCGCCGGAGCGCATCCGCGGGATGAGCTCGGCGGCGCGCTCGCGCTCGTTGTGCTCGTGGTAGCTGATCAGCGTACCCGTCACGCCGTAGCGCTGGAGCAGGGTGCGCGTGCGGCGCGTGTCCTCGCAGGCCACGATGTCCGCTTCGCGCAAGGCTGCGAGGACACGCAGCGTGACGTCCTCGAGGTTCCCGATCGGCGTCGGGCAGATGATCAGCCGTCCTGCGCTCATGCCCTTACCCGTTGGCGCAGGCGCTCGCGCGCAAACAGCGCTCGCGCCGAGCACGCCCGCATCGGCGCCGAATCGCGCCTGCGTGACGCGGACATGCGCGGCGGGCAGCGCGAGCGCCCGTTCGGCCAGCACGCGACGGGCCGGGGCGAGGATCAGCTCGCCGGCCGCCATCACGCCGCCGCCGACAACGACGACATCGGGATTGAAGATGTTCGTGACGTTGGCAAGGCCGATGCCGAGCCACTCGCCGAGCCTCGTGAGGAGCGTGGTCGCATCCTGGTCGCCATCGAACGCAAGCTCTGTCACGAGCGGACCGTTGATCTCGCGGCCCTGCGCAAGCGCCTGCCCGAGGCGCGAGTCGGGTGCGTTGCGAGCGAAGTCGAGCGCGTCGCGCGCAAGCGCGCTGCCGGAGCAGAGCGCCTCGAGGCAGCCATGGCTCGGGCAACCCGGTCCACACTCCGGCCCTTGCGCATCGACGATCATGTGCCCGAGCTCGGCGCCCGCGCCCTGCGCGCCGCGGTAGAGCTCGCCCGCGATGACGATCCCCCCCGCGATTCCGGTCCCGAGCGTGATCATGACCGCGTTCTGCTCGCCGCGCGCAGCGCCCGCGTGGTGCTCTGCCAGGAGGGCGAGGTTCCCGTCGTTGTCCATGAAAGCGGGGATGCCGAGGCGCTCGGCCATCACGTCGGCGAAGGCGAGACCCTCGATCGGCAGGTGCACCGAAGAGGCTGCGAGATGACGATCCTGATCGATCAGGCAGGGGATCCCAAAGCCAACGCCTGCGATCTCGCCGCGAAAACCGTCGCGGACCTCGTCGACAAGCGCGGTGAGCGTTGCGAGCAGCGTCGGGAGGTCCTGTCGGAGGATCTCGCGACGCGCGCGATGGCGCATCGCGAGCTCACGGTCGACCGCTGCCGCGACCGCCTTGGTGCCGCCGAGGTCCACCCCGATGACGCATTCAGCCGGCACCTCCGCCACTATAGACGGCGCCCTGATGGTCGAAGAGCCCGAGCCCGAGCGCGGCTCCTACAAGCGCTACCGGTCCTCGCGCGGCCTACGCCGACGCGAGCGCGCCAACCCAGATCCGCAGGAGCTGCTCACGGAATTGCGCGCCGAACGCGAGGCGCTGGCGCGGGACGGCGTGGGCGAAATCCCCGAGCAGGAGCCGCCTTCGCGGCTGCCGTGGCGGCGCCGACGCGGGCCACGCCCGCCGCGCAAGTGGTGGGTGCGGGGCCTACGCTGGCTCGGCGCGCTCCTCGCCGCCTGGATCGGGGTCTCGCTCGTGCTGTTCGTGATCAGCGCCTGGACGGCCACCGGCGTCCCGAGCTCCGCCGTCGCCGCGCTGTCGGGCGGGGGCACTCCCCCGTTCTCCGCGACGACGATCCTCGTGCTCGGCTCCGACGGCCGCCCGCCCGGCTCGAAGGAGCCCGGCGCGGCGAGCGACAGCGAGAACGGCCCGACACGCTCGGACACGATGATGCTGATCCGCACCGGCGGCGGCTCAACGACGCGCCTGTCGATCCCGCGCGACATGGTCGTCGACCTACCGGGCTACGGCCTGCAGAAGATCAACGCGGCGTATTACTTCGGTGGCGCCGCGCTCGCGATCCGGACCGTCGAAAGCTTTCTCGGGATCAAGATCAACCACGTGATCCTGATCAACTTCACGAACTTCCCGAACCTCGTCAACGCGATGGGCGGGGTGACCTGGACCGGCGGCTGCGTCGACTCCCAGATCAGCGGCGGGACCAAGGACGGCGGCTATTCGCTCGTCCTGCCGGCGGGCACGCACCACCTCAACGGCGCTCAGGCGCTCGTCCTTGCCCGCACGCGCGAGAACAGCTGCAACCCCGCGTGGAGTGACCTCACGCGCGAGCTGAACCAGCAGAAGCTGATCGCCGCGATGAAGGGCCAGGTACTCTCGCCGACCGGGTTCATCCGCTTGCCGTGGATCGCCTGGAACGCGCCGCAAACGCTGGAGACGGACATGGGCCCGGGAACGCTCGCGGGGGTCGCCGCGTCGCTCGGCCTATTCGGCTCCGGCAGGACGGAGATCCTCTACCCGACTGGGGCCGGGCTCTTGCCGGGCGGCCTGACGATCACGCCGGCCGCGAAGCAGGCGGACGTGAATACGTTCCTCGGCCGGGGCTGAGTCCGGCGCCGGGGCCGCTCAATCGTTGGCGGACTTGGGCGGCGACGTGGTCGTCACCGAGGCCTTCTCCCCGGTGGCGCCCGCCTTCTCGGTCTGCGAGCCCGACGAGCTGGCGGTGCTCTTGTCTGAGTCGTGGTCGTCGGACTTGGCGGGCGAGCGGCGCGCGTAGTCGGTGCTGTAGAAGCCGTTGCCCTTGAAATGGATCGTCGGGGCATACATGACGCGTTGCACGGGCGCGCCGCAGGCCTCGCATTCGGTCAGCGGCTCGTCACTGAAGCTCTGCATCGCCTCGAATATGTGACCGTTGTCGCAGCGGTACTCGTAAATGGGCATCGACTGAATCATACGGGCGGAAATCGTCAGTTCCGGTCAGAGGGCGCGCATGACTACCATCCCCCGCCGTGGCAGACGTGGTGACGATGGAGAAGCTCGTGTCGCTGGCCAAGCGACGCGGCTTCATTTTCCCGAGCTCCGAGATCTACGGTGGAGTCGGGTCGACGTACGACTACGGCCACTACGGGGTGTTGTTGAAGACGAACGTCAAGAACGCCTGGTGGCGGGCGATGCTCCAGGAGCGCGACGACATCGTCGCCCTGGACTCCGCGATCATCCAGCACCCACGCGTGTGGGAGGCCTCCGGCCACCTCGCGAACTTCACCGACCCGCTCGTCGACTGCCGCTTCTGCAAGCAGCGCTTCCGCGCCGACCAGCTCGACCAGGTGCGGTGCGGGCACGCGCCCTCGAAGCATCCGGGACAAGCGCCGCAATGCGATCTGACACAGGCGCGCGAGTTCAATCTCATGTTCGAGACGACTGTCGGCCCGGTGAAGGAGTCGGGCGCAGCGGTCTACCTGCGACCGGAGACCGCCCAAGGCATCTTCATCAACTTCAAGAACGTGTTGCAGTTCGCGCGCAAGAAGCCGCCGTTCGGGATCGCGCAGGTCGGCAAGTCATTCCGCAATGAGATCACTCCCGGCAATTTCATCTTCCGCACGCGCGAGTTCGAGCAGATGGAGATGGAGTACTTCGTGCCGCCGGCCGATGCCGCGAAATGGTTCGACTTCTGGACGGCTGCGCGGCGTGATTGGTACCTGGAGCTCGGGATCCGCCCCGATCACCTGCGTCTGCGCCCGCACGACCCCGACGAGCTGTCGCACTATTCGAGCCAGACCAGCGACGTCGAGTACCTGTTCCCGATCGGCTGGTCGGAGCTCGAGGGAATCGCGAACCGCGGTGATTTCGATCTGCGCCAGCACGCGCAGTACTCGGGCGAGACGCTCGAGTACTTCGACCAGCAGACCAAGGAGCGCTTCATCCCGCACGTGATCGAGCCTGCGGCGGGCGCCGATCGCGCGACGCTGGCTTTCCTCGCCGACGCCTACGACGAGGAGGAGGTGGAGGGCGAGACGCGGACCGTCCTGCGGCTACATCCCCGACTCGCGCCAATCAAGGTCGCGGTGCTGCCGCTGCTGCGAAAGGACGGGCAGCCCGAGCTCGCGACCGAGGTCTATGACGCGCTGCGCGGGGCCATCCAGGCGGAATATGACGAGGGCGGCTCGATCGGCCGACGCTACCGGCGCCAGGACGAGATCGGGACGCCGTGGTGCGTGACGATCGACCACGAGTCGGTCAGCGCGCGTACGGTCACACTCCGCGACCGCGACACGCTCGCACAGGAGCGCGTAGCGATCGACGGTCTCGCGGACGAGCTCGCCCGCCGCGTTCAGGCGAGCTGGAAGACGCCGAAGCTCAAGCCGTAAGGCCGCGAGCGACCGCTAGCGCGGCTCGAGTCCCGGCCTGGTCGGCTGCCACCAACCGACGGGCGGCGCGGGCGGCTCGACGCTCGAGTCCTCGCTACCAGCTGCGCCGCGCCTCCGGCTCGTCTTCTACAACCTGCTCGTTCTCAACCGCGGCCGCACGCCACGCGGCCGGGGACGGCGCGATCGAAGTTGGGCTGCGCGGCGTCTCATCCGCGGGCGGCGAAGGCTCGGCAAGCGGCGACTCGGGATACGCGGATTCTTGTTCTTCTTCTTCCGGCTCGCCGGCTTGCGCGTCATCCTCGGCTTCAGGCTCCTCCTCAAAGCGCGCGGTCTCCCCGTGCGCCCACTCGGGCTCGTCCTCGACCGTCGCGGGCCGCGGCGTGTAATCCCAGCCCGGCTCCTCCGCGGCGGTCTGCGGCGCGTCCTGCGACGCCCAGTCGGGCTCGACCTCAACCGCCGCAGGCCGTGGCGTGTAATCCCAGTCCGGCTCCTCGTCGGCCGCAGCGACCTCCGGCGCGTCCTCGCTCTCGGGCTCCTCACCCGCGGGCTCGTGCGGCGTGCTCCGTACGAATGGCTCGGAGCGGACCTCGGGCGGCTCGGACGGCGCCGGCGGCTCGGTCAACGTGCTGTAGTCGAATTCCTCCTCCGCCCCCAAGAGGAGGTTCAGCAGCCGGTTGCGGAGATCCTCGCGTACGAGCAACGCGACGGCCCCGCCAAGCAGCGTCAGCTTGAGTACACGTGAGCCGCGGCGTCCGCGCTTGCGAGCAGTCTCATGGTCACTGTCGCCTTGGTCCAGCGGCATCGCGGATCACTATAGCTCGCCGCGCGCGAGTTGCTGCGCGGCTCGGTGCGAGCGATCCTGCAGGATGGCTGGCTCCCCGGTCGCACCCAGGTGGGCGGCCATCGTGGCCTCCCAGTCGAGCGCGGTCGCAGAGTCAACCATCTAGCCGATCGCCTTGTTGACGGCAGCTACCAGGCGTGACTCCTCGAACGGCTTGACGACGAAGTACTTCGCGCCTGCCTTCATCGCCTCGAGCACCTTGCTTTCCTGGCCAAGCGCCGAGCACATGACCACGCGCGCACCTGGGTCCAGCGCGATGATCTCGCGCAACGCGGTGAGCCCGTCCTTCTCCGGCATCGTGATGTCGAGCGTCGTCACGTCGGGCCGTAGCTCCATGAACCGCTCGACCGCCTCGACACCGTTGGCGGCTTCACCGACCACCTCGTGGCCCCCAGCGGCGACGGCGTCGGAGACGACCTTGCGCATGAACAGCGCATCGTCGACTACAAGCACTCTCGCCATCAACCAGTCCCTTCTTTCGCAACTAGTGTTTCGCCGAGGTCATCCATTTCCATTCTTGCCTTTCGAGCTTCGCTGTCTTCTCATCGGCCTGCGGAAGGATTTCCTCGATCATGACCGCCCACTTGCCGCCGCCGAGCAACACGCGGCCGTCGCCGTTCGGCGTTCCGTTGACGCAATACTCGCTCGTGTCATCGACCGCCCGATCCAGAACTGCAACCGCGCAATCGATCTGACCGCGCACATTTCCGGCGCCCAGAGGCGTCACACCGATCTCGTCGAGCTTCTCGCTCACAGGCTCGCCACCTCCTCGAGGAGCCCGCTGGCCGTCGAGTAGACGCGGTTGCCGGCACCGGCCTCGCGAATAGCGATCAGCCCGCCAACCGCGCGGACGCGCACACTGCGCCCGATCGAGCCGCCCGTCAGCGAGGCGCGGATCGGAATCTCGGCCTCTGCGAGCGCGCGAGCGACCGCATCGACGTTCGCGGAACCGATGTCGAGCTCTGGCGCGCGCACGAACGCGAACATCCGCGCGCCGCCTACCAGCACCGCCTCGAGTGCGCCGCGCAGGCTGCCGAGGCGGCCCATCGCGCCAACGAGCGCCGGGACCACGGTATCCGCGTACTTGGCCGGCTCGCCACCCGAGTGCATGCCCCGCCGTGAATGTGGATAGACGACGTGGGCGAGGCCCGCCGTGGAGCGGCTGGTGTCCAGCAGCACGACCCCGACGCACGAGCCGAGGCCGATCGTCGTCAGAACGTCCATTGCAGCTCCGCTGACTGCCAGCTCGCCCATGCGTACGAATATCTCGCGATCTCTCACGTCGTCAGGTGGAGGCGCTTGAGGATGTCGTCGACGCTGCCGCGCGTAGGCACGAAAAGGAACATCGGGGAGCACTGCTGCGAGGCGATCGAAAGCGTTGACTCGAGCACGAACACGATCTCGTCACGCACGTCGATGAGCAGTGCACTCGCCAACGTCGCCGCCAGCATGTCGCGGACCATCTCGGGGGGCGTCGGCTCGAGCCGCAACGCGGTGAGCGTGACCAGGGCGCCGAGATAGGAGGCACCGAGGATGTTCCCGAGCTCGAGCAGGGCCGACACGCCCACCTCGCTGTGCTGCTCGACCCCCAGTAAGCGGCAGGCCGCCGCCTCTGTCTCAGGCTCGAGCACCATCAGCACGATCGCGTCGAGATCGCCGACGACCGGTATCAGGATGCTCGTGACGACGCTCTCCCCCGGCCCCGCGTACTCGATCGCGTCGGCAAGTGCCATCGCCCGTGCGTGAGGGGTGCTGACCGTGACGGAAATGCCGGTCATCGAGGACAGCGCGGTTGCTGCCGTGCTCGAGCCGATGTTGGCTACTTCGCGCAGCGCATCGAACTGCGCGTCAGAGTAGGTGGCCGTCATCAGGCTCCTTTCCGTCGATTACGGGCTCAGATGGCGCGCTGCTGGCAGCACGTCGATTTCAGGCAGCAATTCCATGGGACGTGCTCACCTCCCGGGAGACGATGCGAGCCAGCGCCTCACAGTCCACGAGCAGGGCGATAGCTCCCTCGGAGAGGACGGCCCCGGCGGACACGGGCCGGCTCAGCTCGAGCTCCGGCGGGAGCGGTCGTGTGACGAGCTCGCGCTGGCCGACGAGCTCGCCGACAGCGAGCGCGATCTGAGTGTCGCCGGAGCGCACGATCACGGCGTGCTCGGGGGGCACGCTCGCCTCATGGCCGGTCAGGACGGACGGCGCCATCGCAGAGCGGCACGACTCCGTCGGCCAGCACGAGCATCGCCCGACCGGCGGCCATGCGAACGTTGTGCTGGGCGAGCGCCAGCGTCCACTCGACGCGGTCGAGCGGAACGGCAAACGGTTGCCCGTCGACCTCGACGACGAGTGCCGACGTGATCGCGAGCGTCAGCGGTAGGCGGATCTCGGCAACCGTTCCCGCGCCCGGCGTCGATTGGAGGGCGATGTCGCCGCCGAGCGCGCGCACAGCTTCACGCGCCGCGTCGAGACCGACGCCCGCGGCCCGAGATGTCGGTGCGCGTCCGAGCCGTGGAGAACCCCGGCGTGAACAGGAGCTCGATCGCTTGGTCCATGGTCAGCTCGTCAGCCGGGCGGGGCTGCAAGCCCGCGCGCGCGTGCCGTCGCCGCGACCGCCGCGGGGTCGACTCCGCAACCGTCGTCGGCGACGCTGATCACGACCCCGCCACCGGCCTGGCGTGCGGACAGGCGCAGCTGGGCGGTGGGCGGCTTGCCGGCGCGGATGCGGTCCGCGCTCGATTCGATCCCGTGATCGATGGCGTTGCGCACGAGGTGGACGAGCGGATCACCAAGCGCATCAACGACGGTGCGGTCGAGCTCGGTATCGGCGCCGCTCAAGGTCAGCTCCACCTCCTTGCCGAGCTTGCCGGCGAGATCGCGCACCAGCCGCGGCAGCCGACCGAAGACCGCCGCGACCTCGATCATCCTGACCTTCATCACGATCGCGCGCAGGGCTTGTGAGCTGCGCTCGAGCTCCTGCATCGCCTGCCCGATCCCAGGCACGTCGGACTGGGCGACCAGCGATCCGCAGCTGCGTGCGATGGACGACCAGCTCGCCCATGCAATGCATGAGCTGATCGAGCCGCTCGGCATCGACCCGCACCGTCCGTACGCGCGCGATGGATGCGCTCGCGAGCGGCTCGTGTCGCGGCGTCGCCCGTTTGCGCGACGCCGGCAGGGGAGCTTCCTGGCGCTCGCTGCCGGCCTCATCCGGCCCGTGGCCTCGGCGCCGACCGCGGCCCTGCGCGACGTGCTCGCCGTCGGCCGACGACCGCGACGACACCTTCAGTGCCTGCGGCAACCTCGTTGACCTCGTCGAGCGTCGCGCCGCCCACGCAGGTCAGCTCGATCGTCGTTCCGTCCCAGCCATCCAGCTCGTCCTCGGTAGGCGACGAGCTCTCGAGCAGGCCGCGCTCGCGCAGGGCGCTCAGGACGAGGTAGGCGAGGACCGAGCGCATCTGCGCAGCCTCGTCGAAAACGACGCGCACCCTCGAGGGGCTCGCCGAGCGGGGGCTCCGCAGCCTCGTCGTCGTCGATCGGCGCGTCGTGTCGTTGTCGCGGCCACGGACGAGCGCCTGCAGGCGCGGAATGAGCGGCGCCGGGTCAATCACCTCCTCGCCGTCACGCTCGATCGCATCGAGCGCCGCTGAAAGCTCGTCGAGGCAGGCGAGCACGATATCGATGGCCTCGCGCTCGACCGCGCCGCGCCGCTGACGGATGAGCTCGAATACCTCCTCCATCTCATGCGTGAGCCGGGCCATGCCGTCGAATCCCATCGTGCCGGCCATCCCCTTGACGGAGTGCACGACACGGAAGATCGCGTCGACACCTTCAGGGTCATCCGGGTTCTGTTCGAGGGCGACAATCGCGAGGTTCAGCTCCTGCAGGTGCTCGCGGCACTCGGCGACAAACATCGGGTAGGTACTCGTTGGGATCCATCAGCTCTTGCGGTAGATGAACGGGTAGACGAGCTCGAGCCCATGGGCCGCCGCATCGGCGACGCGCTCGGTGGACCCGACCAGCAGCCAGCCGCCGGGGCGCAGCGCGCCGGCGAGCGTGCGGTGCAGCGTCGCGCGACTCTCATCGGTGAAGTAGATGACGAGGTTGCGGCAGGCGATCAGGTCGTAGGCGCGGCGGGGCGCTGCACACTCGAGCAGGTTCTCGACCGCGAAGGACACGAGCGCGGTCAGCTCGGGGCGTACATGCCAACCGGCCTCGATCCGCTCGAACCAGCGCTCCAGCGAGCGCGGCGGCACGGTGCGCGTATCGGCGTCGCTGAAGCGCGCGAGGCGGGCGCGAGCGATCATGCGCTCGTCGATGTCGCTCCCATGGACCGAGACGGCCGCTGACGGCGCCACTTCACGGCAGACCGCCGCGATCGTGAAGACCTCCGCCCCGTAGGAGCAGCCGGCGCTCCACGCACGAATCGACCCGGAGCATGCGAGCTCGGGGATGACCTGCTCGGCGAGTGCCTGCCACTGGAGCGGGTTGCGCCAGAGCTGCGAGACGTTGATCGTGATCCGGTCGAGCAGCATGTCGAGCTCGCCGGGATCAGCCGCGAGCAGTGCCAGGTAGTCGAGCAGGTTCGCCTTCCCGCGACGCTGCGCGAACGCCTGCACCCGGCGCTCCATCTGGAGGCGCCGATACTGCATCAGATCGACTCGCGCAAGGCGGCGTACGCCCTCGCAGAAGGCGATGTACTCGTCCGTGACCGGGGCGGCGCTGGCCGCGAGCCGGCTCATGCAAGTACCTCGTTCATGATCGCGTCGGGCAGGTCCGTCAGGTCGTATTCGGCGTCGGCGAGACCCGCCTCGACGATCGCCCGGGGCATGCCGTGGACGACGCAGCTCGAGGCCGCCTCGACGATCACGCGACCGCCCACCCTGTGAATCTCGGCGGCTCCGTCGAGCCCGTCACGGCCCATTCCCGTCATCACGACGAGCAGGACGCGGTCGCCCCAAACCTCTGCGGCGTCGCAAATCGTGAGATCGGCACGCGGTCGCAGGCCCTCGACCGGCGGCTCGTCGCTGAGCGTCACGATGCCACCGCTCCCCACCCGCAGGTGCTGCCCACCCGGCGCGAGGAGTGCACGCGCGGGGTCGAGCCGCTCGTTCCCGTGCGCTTCATCGACGCTCAGTTGCGAGACGCGATCGAGGCGGCTGGCGAGGGAGGCCGTGAAGCCGTGCGGCATGTGCTGCACGATCAGCGTGCCATCCCCCAGCGGCGACGGGAGCTGCGGCAGCAGCTCTGCCAGCGCGCGCGGACCACCCGTCGAGCATGCGATCACCACGACTCGCGGGCGGCCGGCGCCCGGCGCTCGCTGCGGCGTGCGAACGTGCCTGGCGTGCGAGCGCGAGAGGCGACGGCGGGGTTCGCGGTGAACCTTGCGCCGTCGCGCGACGCGAGCGAGCTCGACACGCTCGACGAGCTCGTTCGTGAAGCTCCCGAGCTCACCGCGAGAGGAGGGCTTCGCCACCAAGTCGAAGGCCCCCTCGGCGAGCGCGTCGACCGCCCGTGCGCCGGCCGCTGCCGAGAACGCGGAAACGACGACGACCGGAATCGGAACCTCGCGTGCGCGCAGCTCGCGCAACACCGCGAGCCCGTCGCGCCCTGGCATTGCGAGATCGAGCGACAGGACGTCCGGTCGCAACTGGTCGCACAGCCTTAGGGCCTCATCGCCATTGGCGGCTTGACCGACGACATCGATGCCCGCCTCACGCAGCGCGGAGCTGAGCATGCTTCGCATCAACGCCGAGTCGTCGGCGATGACGACGCGGGTTGCCGCGAGCGCCGACATCGGCTCAGACGGCGTCGGCCAGCTCGCTGCTGTCGAAGATGCTCTCGCTGGCGAGGAGCACGATCAGGCGCTCACCCACCTTGGCGATCGCGTGAGCGCCGCGACTTCCGGCCACGTGCAGGCTCTCGATCTCGCTCTCGTCGACCGTGAGCACCTCGGTCACATCGTCGACGACGATGCCAACCGTGTGGCTGGCGGACTCGACGACGATGATCTTGGCGGCCAGCGAATCGCCGCGCGGCACGCCAAGCCGCGTTGCCAGATCGCACACTGGAATGATGCGCCCGCGCAGCGAGATCACGCCGAGGATCCATTCCGCGTCCGAGGAGACGGTGCGCGGCTCGACGAAGCGGATGATCTCCTGCACCTCGCCGATCGGCAGCGCGTACTCCTCGTTACCGACGGCAAAGACGACGAGCTGGCGCGCACCCTCGCCCTCGCGGTCCGCGGGACTCATCGCAGCGCCTTTCGCGGCAGCGGCACCGCCGCCCTGGCGTCGCGGAAGACACGGCGGAGGCGGCCGCTGCTAGCACCTGCGGCATGGGCGAGCACCACTGAGGCGCTCGTGAGCGTGAGCGGGATGCGCTTGCGCTTGTAGGACCGGATGAAGTTCAACTTGCGGCCTCCGCCGAAAGGCGCTCGGCGCCCGAGCGGGCTTCTGATCGCTTCATCGGCAATCTGCGGCGCAGCTGTAGTGCAGCAGCGCGCAGATCAGGGCGCCGCGATCGCGGTCAGCCCGCGGCTGGAACCGTCATCAGGCGTGCAGCACAGCCTGCTCCTGCGCCGTCGGAAACGCCCACGTTGCCCTGGTGCGTCGCTCGGTGCGGAAGACGAAGCTGAGCTGCGCCGGCGGGCGCAGGCCCTCCGGGTGGTCTGGACGGTAGGCCACACACGGCTCGCGCTCGGGTAGCGCGCACAATTGGTTGCGCGCGAAAAAGCACTGCTCACAGCTCGGCGTGCATGCGCCAGCGCGGGCCATTGCGACCTTCCTTTCCTTCCAGACGACGACCTCGTCGATCAAACCAGGCCGCGCTCTGCCGCACACGTCGGCATCTCGCAAATGGCGAAGAAAATGGATCGACCGCCCGGGAAGACCTGCAAAACGCGAGTTATTTCGACGATCTGGCGCAATTTCCGCGAGCGCGCCACGGTGGGCGGCCGGCGTGCCCGGCGCAGGATCGCTGTCGTCCCGAGTGACTCAACAAGTGAGCGTCCTATACTGATTTGACTCACAGGTGCGCTTTATGGCGTACGGCAGGTAACCATTTAGAAAGGTGATTGGTTGAGCGACTTCCTGGATACCAAGCGTAAGGAGATCGCCGCACGGCTTCGCGAGCTGGAGCCGCTGGTCGAGGAGCATCGTCAGCTCGAAGCGGCAGCCGCCGCCCTTGCCGGGCTACCGCAAGCTAGCCGTGCAAGCGCCCCGCGCCGGCGGCCGCGGCGCGCAGCCCCCGCAAGCACGACGCCGCGCCGACGCGGACGGCCCCGCGGGAGTGGAACGCGGGCGCTGCAGGCACTCGAGCTCGTGAAGGCACAGCCAGGTATCGGTACAGGCGACATCGCAAAAGCGATGGGTATCAAGCAGAACTATCTGTATCGCGTACTGCCGGCGCTGGAGCGCGACGGCAAGGTCGCAAAGCGCGGGCGCGGCTGGTTTCCCCGCTGAGCAGGCAGAGTGACACCCGGCCCCGACGTGCGGGGCCGGGCACCCTCCCTGTCAGGTGAGCAGGGAAAGGCTGTCGACCGCGGCGCGCTCCTCGAGCAACTCACTCACCGATGCGTCGATTCGCGAGCGCGAAAACGCATCGATTTCGAGCCCCTCGACAATGGTGAAAGCGCCGTCCGCGCACGTCACAGGGAAGCCGCTGAGGATGCCCTCGGACACGCCGTAGGAGCCATCCGAAGGGATCGCCATCGAGACCCAGTCGCCAGCTGGCGTCCCGGACACCCAGTCGCGAACATGATCGATCGCGGCGCTCGCAGCGGACGCCGCACTCGAGGCGCCGCGCGCATCGATGATCGCGGCGCCGCGCTTTTGCACGGTCGGGATGAACTGGCTTTCAACCCAGCCCATGTCATCTAAAACCTCGGGGGCGGGCCGCTCGGAGATCCTCGCGTGGGTGATATCGGGGTACTGCGTCGCCGAGTGGTTGCCCCAGACCGTCATGTTGGTGACCGCGGCAACGCTGACTCCCGCCTTCGCGGCAAGCTGTGCCTTCGCGCGGTTGTGATCGAGACGCATCATCGCGCTGAAGCGCTCGCGGGGCACGTCGGGTGCATGCGACATTGCGATCAGTGCGTTCGTGTTCGCCGGATTACCGACGACGAGAACGCGCACATCGCTCGCCGCGTGCGCGTTGATCGCGGCGCCCTGAGGCTTGAAGATGCCACCGTTGGCCTCGAGCAGGTCGCGTCGCTCCATCCCCGGCCCGCGCGGGCGCGCGCCGACCAGAAGCGCGATGTTTGCGCCGTCGAATGCAACGTTCGGATCGTCGGTGATGTCGATGCTCGCCAAGAGCGGGAAAGCACAGTCATCGAGCTCCATTGCCGTGCCCTGCGCCGCCTTCAGGGCCGGCGCGATCTCGAGCAGGCTCAGCGCGACCGTTGCGTCCTCGCCGAGCATCGCACCGCTCGCGATTCGAAACAGGAGCGAATAGCCGATCTGCCCGGCGGCGCCGGTCACGACAACCTTTACGGGGGTCTTGCTCATCAGGTGTTCAGCTCCTCAATGACGGCGTCGGTGAACTCGGCGGTGCCGACCGCGGTCGGGTCGTTGCGGTCTTGCTTCAGGTCGAATGTGACCCTCTCCCCTTTTCGAATCACCTCGGCGAGCGCGCGCTCGAGCCGATCGGCGGCGTCGAGCTCCTCGAGATGGCGCAGCATGTATACACCCGACAGCATCAGGGCAGTCGGGTTCACCTTGCCCAGGCCCGCGTACTTCGGTGCAGAGCCGTGCGTTGCCTCGAAGACGGCAGCGTGCTCGCCGATATTCGCCCCGCCCGCAAAACCGAGCCCACCGATCATGCCGGCGCCGAGGTCGGAGATCACGTCCCCGTAGAGATTCGGTAGCACGAGCACGTCGTAATCCTCCGGCCACTGCATCAGCTGGTTCGCGAGGTTGTCGACGATGATCTCCTCGAACTCGATTGTCGGGTTTTCGCTCGCGACCTCGCGCGCCAGCTCGAGAAAAAGGCCGTCGGTGAACTTCATGATGTTGGCCTTGTGCACCGCGGTCACCTTGCGGCGACCGTTGCGCCGCGCATACTCGAAGGCCGCCGCGACGATCCGCCTGCTGCCAAAGCGCGAGATCGGCTTCACCGAAAGCCCGGAGTCGGGCCGCACCGATTCTCCAAGCTCCGCGAGCAGCTCGATCATTCGAGACGCGGCCTCACTGCCCTCCTGGAACTCGACGCCGACGTAAACGTCCTCGGTGTTCTCCCGGACGATCACGATGTCAAGCTCGGGGAAACGCGTACGCACGCCGGCGTACGCCTTGCACGGCCGCAGGCACATGTAGAGGTCGAGCTCCTTGCGCAGCGCAACGTTCACGGAGCGAAAGCCCGAGCCGATCGGCGTCGTCGTCGGCCCTTTGATGCCGACGCGCGTGCGGCGCAGCGAGTCGAGCGTGGCCGCGGGCAGGGGATCGCCGCAGCGCTCGTATACGTCGAGACCGGCGTGCTGGATATCCCACTCGAAGCGAACCCCGGTTGCCTCGAGCGCCCGCCGTGTTGCAACCATCAACTCGGGGCCGGTCCCGTCACCGGGGATCAGCGTTACCTCATGTGCCAAGCCGCCCGTTCCTTTGCATCATGCCGATTGGGGGCGCGATGCTATCGCGCGAGTGGCCGCGAGCCCCGGTCACGCCGCCGCAGCGCCCTACCATTCAAAGGGTGCCGACACGGAACATCCAGCTCGCGCGCGTGTTCGGAATCCGGATCGGCGTCGATTGGACCTGGTTCATCGTCCTGTTTGTCGTGATCTTCGTCCTGCGCGGCTACTTCGCACAGGTGCTGCCGAGTGGCTCGCAAGCCTTCACGATCGCGGTCCTCTCGACGCTCGCGTTCTTCGCCTCACTTGTCGCACACGAGCTCGGCCACGCCGTCGTGGCGCGCCGTCTCGGGCTCCAGATCGACGGCGTCGACCTCTGGCTGTTCGGGGGCTTCACACGCACGCGCGGCGAGATCTCGACGCCCGGCGCGGAACTCGCGCTCGCGGCCGCGGGTCCGGCCGTGACCGCGCTCGTGACGCTCGCCAGCATTGGCGGCGGGCTCGCGTTCGGGAGCTTCACACGACTGCTGAACGTCGCAGTCTTCGACCCGAACGTTCACGTAACAGCACCGCTCGCGCTGTTCGCGTGGCTGGCGACGATCAACCTGTTCCTGCTGGTCTTCAACTTGCTACCGGCCTTCCCGCTCGACGGCGGCCGGATCGCCCAGGCGATCGCGTGGCGGGTCACCGGCGATCGCAACCGCGCGACGCGAGCCTGCGCGCGAGTCGGGCAGGCGTTCGGCTGGCTGTTGATCGTGCTGGCCGTCTTCGCCGTGGCGCGCGGCTTGCTGCTCGACGGCGTCTGGCTTGCGCTGATCGGGTTCTACCTCGAGCAGACCGCACGGCGCGCCGCGGTGCAGAGCCGGATCGCGGACCGGCTGCGCGACGTGCGGGTCGCCGACATCATGG
Source organism: uncultured Solirubrobacterales bacterium (assembly GCA_963773395.1). Classification (GTDB taxonomy): domain Bacteria; phylum Actinomycetota; class Thermoleophilia; order Solirubrobacterales; family Solirubrobacteraceae; genus Palsa-513. The sequence goes on from CAVZAY010000002.1 coordinate 1,384,432, forward strand.
ATACGCATCCGCCGACGGTTCCCGCCGCAACGAAGCTTCTCGACGTCGAGGAGAGCTTCTTCTTGCGCCACCGCTGGCCGTGGTTTGCAGTGGTCGATGAGCACGGGCACTATGTCGGCCTGCTACTGCACGAACGCGTCACGCACGAGCTCGAGCTCGGCCGGCCGGCACTGACGGCCGCCGACATCTCGGATGACGCCGCGCCGTGGCGCATCGACGCCTCGGCGACGCTCGAGACGCTGCTGAGCTCGGAGGGGCTGCGCGCCCTCGGCGCGGTCGTCGCGGTCGATGCCGACGGCGTCCTCAAGGGCGTCGTCACGTTGCAGGCGATTCGTTCCGCGCTGGGAGCGCCGGCCGGCGTATAGAGTCCTGGCTTGCGCAAGCACAAGCCCGCATGCCTGAACACGACGTCCTGATAATCGGCGCCGGTCTCGCCGGCCAGCGCGCAGCCCTCGCCGCCGCCCAGAGCGGCGTTTCTGTGGCGATCATGAGCAAGGTGCACCCGGTGCGCTCGCACTCGGTCGCCGCCGCCGGAGGGATCAACGCAGCCATCAGCGTGTCCGACGACTGGCGCTCGCACGCGTACGACACGGTGAAGGGCTCGGATTACCTCGGCGACCAGGACGCAATCGAGGCGATGTGCCGAGAGGCTCCCGGTGAGGTGATGCACCTCGAGCACATCGGCGTGACCTTCCACCGCAACGACGCAGGCGAGCTCGATCTGCGCGCCTTCGGTGGCGCCTCGATCAACCGGACCGCATACGTCGCCGACATCACCGGCCAGGCGATCCTGCACGTCCTCTACGAGCAGCTGATGCGAAATGCGAGCACCGTCACGCGCTACGAGGAGTGGTTTGTGACTTCGCTTTTGATCGACGACGGGCGGAAGCTGCACAGGAGTCGTTGCACGACACATCCGCAGCGGCGCCATGGAGACCTTTGCCGCCAAGAGCGTGATCCTCGCGTCGGGCGGCGCCGGCCAGTGCTTCAAGCCGACGACCAACGCGCTGATCTGCACCGCCGACGGGCTCGCGCAAGCGCTGCGCGCCGGGGCGCCGTTGATGGACATGGAGATGATCCAGTACCACCCGACGACGCTGCTCGAGAACGGCCTTCTCATCACCGAGGGGGCTCGCGGCGAAGGCGCGCACCTGCTCAACAAAGACGGTGAGCGCTTCATGTCGAAGGCGGCCCCGAACAAGATGGAGCTCGCCTCCCGTGACGTCGTCTCGCGCGCCGAGCAAATCGAGATCGATGAAGGGCGCGGCGTCGGACCCGACGGCCAGGGGGTCTACCTCGACATCACGGTCGTGCCGCGCAAGCGAACGCTCGAGGCGCTACGCGAGATCGTCAACATCGGCCGCGACTTCGCCGGCGTCGACATCACACGCGAGCCGATCATCATCCGCCCGGGACAGCACTACATAATGGGCGGCGTCAAGACCGACATCCAGGGCCAGACGCGGATCGCGGGCCTCTACGCGGCAGGCGAGGTCGCCTGCGTGTCGGTTCACGGGGGCAACCGTCTCGGCGCAAACTCCCTGCTCGACACGCTGATCTTCGGCCGCCGCGCCGGCGAGCACGCCGCCGAGCGTGCGCGCTCGACGCCGATGCCCACATGCTCAGACGCACAGCTGCGCGCCGACGAGAGCATGATCGGGGCGATCATGGCGCGACCGCGAAAGGGGCGGCGTATCTCCGAGCTCAAGGACGAGCTCGGCACAACGATGAACCGCTACTGCGCTGTGTTCCGCGATGCGGACGGTCTGCAGAGCGCGTACGAGACCGTAAAGCGCTTGCAGGAGGAGGCGGAGAAGGCCTACGTCGACGACCGCGGGACCGTGTTCAACCAGGACGTCCTCGGCGCGATCGAGCTCGGCTACATGCTCGACAGCGCGGAGGCGATGCTCCTCTCGGCGATCGAGCGCAAGGAGTCGCGCGGCGCGCAGTTCAGGACCGACTTCCCGGAGCGAAACGACGCCGAGTGGCTCAAGCACATCAATGTGGCGCTCGCGGAAGATGCGACGCCAGAGATCTCGTACTCCCCTGTGACGATCACGCAATGGCAGCCTGAGGAGAGGAAGTACTAGTGGCCGAGTTCAAGCTGCGCCTGCGCCGCTACGACCCCGAAAGCGGTCAGCCGCCCTACTGGGACAAGCACACTGTCGAGCTCGACCCTCACCGCTCGGTCCTCGACGGCATCCTCGAGGCGAAGGGTTCGCAGGACGGGACGATCGGCATCCGCTGCTCGTGCCGCCAAGGGATCTGCGGATCGTGCGGGGTGCGGATCAACGGCAAGCCTGGGCTCGCCTGCAACACGCACCTCGACGAGGCGCTTGCGCGTGGGGACGGCCAGGAAATCGTCGTCGAGCCGATGGGCAACATGCCCGTGATCAAGGACCTGATCGTCGACATGGACGCCGTCCACTGGCGCAAGATCCAGTCGGTCACGCCGTGGCTGCTCGCGCGCGAGCCGGTGCCCGAGCGTGAGTACCTCGTCGCGCGCGAGGCGATGGTCGACGTGACGCAATCGATGGCCTGCATCCAGTGCGGCGCCTGCGTTTCGGACTGCCTCGCGATGGAGGTCGATCCGCTGTTCACCGGCCCGGCGGCACTCGCCAAGGCTTACCGCTTCGTCGGCGATCCGCGTGACAGCGAGCACTACGAGCGGCTGCGTTACATCGCCGAGGACCCCCACGGCATGTACACGTGCACGCACTGCTTCAAATGCGTCGACGCCTGTCCGAAGGACGTCAACCCGATGGGTCAGATCATGCGCCTGCGGCGCATCGCCGGTTCGGACTTCGAGATCGAGGATCGCAACAACGGCTTCCGCCATGAGCACGCGTTCGTCAAGAACATCCAGCGCAACGGGCTGTTGCACGAGGCCGACCTCCTGCCCGACTCCTATGGCGGCAAGTTCGACCCGCGCGCGCTACCCGAACTGCTCTCCTCGATACCGATCGTCATCAAGGGTGTTCTGCGCGGCAAGATCACGCCTGCCAAGGCGCTGCTGCACCCCCATAAGGCCTCGAAGGATGTGCGCGCGATCTTCGAACGGATCGAGGGCGAGCCGGCGCGCTACGAGCTCAATCTGTACGTGACCGGGACCGACGACCCCCCGTTGCGGGGGGCAGGGGAGGCAGCGTGAAAGTCGCCTACTGGCCAGGCTGCGTCAGCCGCGGCTTCACGCCCGAGCTGCACGGCGCGATGGCGGCCGTCGCGCCGCTGCTCGATATCGAGCTGATCGAGCTCGACCGTGGCGCGTGCTGCGGCGCCGGCGTGATCGCCGAGCACAACCAGGAGCTCGCCGACACCCTCAACGCGCGCACGTTCGCCCTCGCACAGCAGACCGATGGTGAATTGATGATGAACATCTGCTCCACCTGCCAGGGCGCGCAGAGTGAATGCCAGGAACGGCTCGACGCGAACGCCGAGTACCGCGAGCACGTCAACGCGACGCTAGCCGGAGGCGGCCTGCGCTACGAGAAGGGAGTCGTCAACAAGAACTTCCTCTGGGTCCTCGTCGAGGAGATCGGCCTCGAGCAGCTGCGCTCGCTCGTCAAGCGCCCGCTCGCGAACCTGCGGGTTGGCCCCTTCTACGGCTGCTACATCGTGCGTCCGGCCAACCGCGTCGGGATCGATCGTGAGCACCCGCGTGACAAGTACCTCGCCCAGGTGATCGAGGCGCTCGGCGGAACCGTCATCGACTATGCCGGATCGCACAAGTGCTGCGGCTTCCCGATCATCACGATGAACAAGACGGCCTCGCTGATGCAGGCCGGCCGTCACATCGGCGATGCGATCGATGCCGACGCCGACTGCCTGGTCACGCCGTGCCCGCTCTGCCATCTCAACCTCGACCTGCAGCAGCCGCTCGCGGCCGGCGTGGTCGGACGCGAGCTCGGGCTGCCGGTGCTGCATCTGCCCCAGCTCGTCGGGCTCGCGCTCGGGCTCTCGCCCAAGCAGCTCGGGATGGGCCGTCACATCGTCAAGCCGCGCGCCGTGATCGACTGGTCCGAGACCGTCGTCGCGGGCGTCGCCTGAGCGGTGGCGGGCGCTTGCCCGCCACCGGCTACAAGGGCGAGCGGCGGCCACGCACGAGCCGCAGCGGTGCGCCTGCCATATGTAGGCCCGAGCGGATCCCGGCGTTGTGCCAGATATTGCGGGCGCGACCCCACTGGCGGCGGCGGTCGACGCAGACGGTCTCGACGGTGACCTCGCCGTCGACGCCGAAGTGCGCGGCGAGCGAGGTCAGCGTGTGCACCCAGTGGCGGTCCTCCTGGCGATGCCCGCCGAAGGTCATGCCGACCTCGTAGAGCGGGTCCGACGGCGCGCATCAGCACCTGCGCCTGCGCCCATGTCTGGCCGTCCTCGGCGAACGCGCTGAAGGTGATCCAGCCGGCGAACATGTGCCCCTCGCGGCGTCATCAGCGTGAACGATTCGTCGTCCGCGTAGAGCACGAGCACGCCGGTCGAGAGCTTCAGGCCGCCAGGCATCGTCAGGTCGAGAGCAGCCACCTCGCCCGGCGCGATCCCCGCAAGTGGCGCGAAGAAGCGGTTGCCCGCTGGCCAGAACTCGGGGAAGTGCTCCTTGAGGACGGTCATCGCCTGCTGGCGGCGTGACCGCGCCGAGCGCGGTCCGGTAGGTCTTCTGCCACATCCGGCCGAAGCCGTTCATCGGCGCGGTCGGACGGCGGCCTGACACGTTGATGTGCCCGTCTGTCACTGCAAGGCGGTCGACCGGCGCAGCCCAGGGGCCAGCCGCCCGCTCGTCGGGTTGGGTGCTCATGTTGTTCCCCTTTCGGGTCCGGGGTCAGGCGGCTGCGGCGAGCGCAGCGGCTTCGGAGTCGTGGATCGAGATCACCTCGTCGAGCCGCGTCAGCTCGAAGATCTCGCGGTAGTGGTCGGTCAGGCCGCAGGCGAGGATCCGCTGGCGAGCGCGCTGAGCGCGGACCAGCAGCGTCACGAGCAGGCCGATGCCGCTCGAGTTCATGTACTCGAGATCCTCGAAGGAGAGGACGATCGCGCGCGCGCCTGTCGGATCGACGCGCTCGTAGGCGTCCTTCAGTGCCGCATCGGAGTCGCGCGTCACCTCGCCCGAGATCTCGATGATCGCGACGCCGGTGCTCGGCACGCGAACGGTGAGTGTGGTAAGGGCCTCGCGTCATGTCGCTGCTCCTGGTTCGTCGGTGGGCGGCAGGATGGTCAGGAAGTCGGAGAGGCGCGTGACCTCGAAGATCTCGCGATAGTGGGCCGAGAGCCCCATCGCGCTGACAGGCCGCGCGTCGGCACGTGCGCGCGCGAGCAGGCCGACGATCACCGCGATACCGGTCGAGTTGATGTAGTCCACGCCGCCGAAGTCGAGCAGTACCGGCACGCCCGGGCCGCCAGCGTCATAGGCGGCGCCCAGCGCTTCGCGCGCGCCGCCGTCGATGTCGCCGCGCAGCTCGACGATGAGCGTGTCGCCGGCCTGGCGGGTCAGCGCCTCAAGGCTTGTCTGCGTCATCTGAACCTCCTTCGAGTGCCATCTCGAGCACGACCGTGTGCCGCGACCCGTCCGATTCCTGGTGCATCGCGTCGACCATGCTCTCGATCAGGAAGAGCCCCCAGCCGCGTGGCGATTGGCGCCCGGCGAGCTTCTCCTCGATGTCGGGGGCCGGCGTCGTTGGAATGTCGCGATCGCCACCGTGGTCGACGATCGAGACGCTCACGCGCCGGCCGTCGCTGCGAACGGCAATCGACACATAGAGATCGGGGTCGTAACGGTTGCCGTGCTCCATCGCGTTCATCGTCGCCTCCGCCGTCGCGGTCTTCAGGCGCTCGATGCGCTCGGGGCTCAGCGCGAGACCATCCACCGCCGCAGCGACGCGGCTCATCGCCTCGCGCTCGTTGCCGGCGGCGCTTTGGACCTTGAAGTCGGCGAGCGTGCCGTCGCCGCGGCGCAGCACGAGGAGCGTGATGTCGTCCTCCTGCTCGGCACCGGGGTCGGCGAAGCGGTCGAGTCCGGCGATCAGCTCGTCGATCACCGACTGCGAGCTGGCCGGTCGCGCCGGCGAGGACCGACGCGGTTCTCGCGCTCCCGTACATCTCGCGCCGCGCGTCGTGCGCCTCGACGAGCCCGTCGCTGTAGAGCAGGACGCGTGGTGCCGACGTCGATCACGGTCTCCTTCTCCTCGTAGCTCATCCCGGACATCAGGCCGAGCGGCATGCCGGTCGCGCGAAGCTCAGCCGGACCGTCGGGCGTGTGCAAGAGGGGCACGTTGTGTCCGGCGTTCGCGTAGCGAAGCGCTCCGCTCGCGGGGTCCAGGACAGCGTAGAAGCAGGTCACGAACATGTTCTCCGGAATGTCGGGGCAGACGCTGTCGTTGACACGGGCGAGCACGGCGCCCGGCTCATGCAGGCGCGCGGCGCTGGCACGCAGCACGCTCCGGGTCGCAGCCATCACCATCGCGGCGGGCACGCCCTTGTCGGTCACGTCGCCGATCACGAGGCCAAGCCGCCCGCCCGGCAGCTCGATCACGTCGTAGAAGTCGCCACCGACGGCGCGCGCGGGCCGGTAGCAGAGCGGCGAGCTTGCCAGCCGGGCAGATCGGGCAGCTCCTTGGGCAGGAAGTTCTGCTGGATGAGTCGGCGCGACCGCAAGCTCCTGCTCCATTCGCCCGCGGGCCTGGATCTCCACTTGCTGCTCGCGAACGAGCTGCCCGACGCGTACCGCCGGCGCGGCGTGGGACGCGAGCTACTCGAGCAGGCGGCGGTCGTCGGCCGAAAAATCTTGGTCGGAGAGGCGCGGACCGACGTTGAGGATCCCGACCAGCTCGCCATTGGCGATCAGCGGAATCGCCAGCGTTACGCCGTGCGGCCCGCATTTCCTGGATGGCCGGCGAATCGAGGTCGAGGCGCGTGAGGTCGACGGCGCCGGGAGCGGCCTGCAGGTAGCCGACGAGGGGATCGTTGGGGGCGATCTCGAACGGCTGCTCGGCAGCGAGCGGCGCCTGCGGCTGGGGCTCGACGGCGAGCGGCGCGGGGACGGTCCGCTCCGCGCGGCGCCAGACCACGCGGCGAACGGTCGCTCGAGGTGTGACTGCCATGTGCGCTTTTTAGCGCCACCTGCGTTCCGGGAGCGTTACGGTCCGGCGGTCCGGCCACGGGCGCTGCGTTACGAGCCTTAGGCCACGTGTGCTTTCGTTGCGTCCTGGTGCGATCCTTCGGCCGTGCGTTCGCTGCGGATGGAGATCCTTGGAGTGCCGCTGATCACCGTGGACGGCACGCCGTTGCAGGTGGATACACGGAAAGCGACGGCGCTCCTCGCCTATCTCGCGGTGACCGGCGAAACGCAGCCGCGCGAGCGTCTCGCTGAATTGCTCTGGCCGGACGCCGGTCCCGATCGCTCGCGCGCCGCCCTGCGACGTACGCTCTCGACGCTGCGTAGCGCGGTCGGCGATGAGCGCTTGGACTGCGACAGGCTGGCCGTGACGCTGAAGCTCGACGACGCGTTTCTCGACCTCGCGGAGTCACGCCGGATCGCCGCCGACCTCGGCGCCGACGCAGACGCGCTCGCCGCCGCGGCGGCGCTGCACCGGGACGACCTGCTCGCGGGCTTCTTCCTGCGCGACAGCGTCGCGTTCGAGGACTGGTTGCACGAGGCGACGGAGGGGCTGCGCCGGGAGCGGGCAGCGCTCCTCGACCGCCTCGCGTCGCGCTTGGCGGATGCCGGCCGCCTCGACGAGGCGGTCGCCGCCGCTCGCGTCCGGCTCGCCCTCGATGAGTTGCACGAACCCACGCACAGGCGCCTCATGGAGCTCTATGCGGCCGCCGGGCGCCGCGCCCAAGCGCTCAACCAGTACCGCGAATGCGTCCGGGTCCTCGACCGCGAGCTCGGAGTAGCGCCGCTGAGCGAGACGACCGAGCTCTACAACCGGCTGAGCGGCGCTACAGGGGTCGTCGCCGAGCCGCTTACCCGCCCACCGGCGCCCGCTCCCGTGCTGGCCCTCGTCGGCCGCGAAGATGAGCTTCGCCAGATCGCCGCCGCCCAGCCGGGACTCGTTCTGATCGAAGGAGAGTCCGGCATCGGCAAGACCCGTCTCGCGCTCGAGGCGCTGGCCCAGCGCGGAGGAACGGTGCTCACGGGCCGCGCCCACTCGGGAGAGCGCTCGCTCGCCTACGCGGTCGTGACCCAGCTCCTGCGCAGCGCGCTCGCAGCCGAGGAGGTCGAGCTCAGCGAAGGCGCGCGCGCCGAGCTGGCGCGTTTGCTGCCCGAGCTCGGCACCCCACCCACCCAGGGGCTGACCGAACCGGGCGCCGAGCTGCGACTGCTCGAAACCATCGCCCAGCTGCTCATCGCCGGGCGCGACGTCATATTCGTGGACGACCTGCAGTGGTGCGATCCAGCTTCGCTGGCGGCCCTCGGATACCTCGCGCGGCGCCTCGAGAGCGCGAAGCAGCTGCTTCTGCTGACGGCACGGCGCAGCGACGAGCCCGATTCCGAGTATCACTACGCGGCGCTCAGCTCGCTTGGCCGGCGCGTGATGCTCGGCCGCCTGCAGCGGGGGGACATCGTCGATCTCGTCCTGCGAGCGGGGCGTGACGAAAAGGTTGCCGCGCGGATTTACGAGGAGAGCGAGGGACTGCCGCTACTCGTCGCGGAGCTGCTTGCCGGTGACGGCGAAGCCACAGGTGGCGCGCGCGCATTGCTGGCGGCGAGGGTCGAGCGCGTCGGTGACACGGCCGGGCAGGTGCTGGGTGCCGCGGCATTGATCGGGCGAACCTTCGACATGGATACGTTGCGTGCGGCGAGCGGGCGCTCCGACAATGAGGTGGCAGGCGCGCTCGAGGAGCTCGTTGCGCACGGACTCGTCGTCGAGCGCGACGACGCCTACGACTTCGCACACGAGTGGCTGCGAGTAGCGGCGCAGGACCGCGTCGGTCTCGCCCGCCGGCGTCTGCTGCACCGCCGCCTCGCCGAGCTACACCGTGCACGCCACGACGACCCGGCGATCGTCGCGCACCACCTCCAGCTGGCCGGCGACGACATTGCGGCCGCGCTGTCGCACGTCGCAGCGGCGGAGCGTGCCGGCGCGCTGCTCGCCCCGACCGAGGCGATCGCGCATCTCGAGGCGGCGCTGGCGCTCGGGCACCCGGACCCGGCGAGCCTGCACGAGATGATCGGCGACCTGCAGACGCGGCGCGGCGCCTACCCGCAGGCAGTCGCCGCCTACGGAGCGGCGGCGGCCTACGTAAGCGCGGAAGGCGCCGGTGCCGTCGAGCACAAGCTCGGCGCCGTGCACGAACGGCGCGGCGAGTGGGAGCTCGCCGAGGCGCACTATCGGCAGGCGCTCGAGCTTGGGGCAGAACCCGCTTCGCTGCAAGCGGACCGAGCACGCATCGCGCTACGCCTCGGCGAGCGGGAGCGCGCCACGGAGCTCGGCCGGGAGGCGTTGCGTATCGCCGAGTCGAGCGGAGCGGCGCGCGCGGCCGCGCAGGCGAACAACGTCCTCGGGCTGCTCGGGCTCGGCCGCGAGTTCCTCGAGCGGAGCCTCGAGCTTGCCGGCGAGCTTGGCGACCCGCAGATCCGCATAGCAGCGCTCAACAACCTCGCGCGTGATGACGTGGCGCGCGCCCAGCTGGATGGCGCGGAGCGGCGCCTGCGCGAGGCGATCGCACTCTGCGCCGAGCACGGCGACGTCCACCACGAAGCGGCGCTGCACAACAACCTCGCCGACGTCCTGCACAAGGCCGGCAAGCGCGACGCGGCGATGGAGGAGCTGAAGCTCGCGGTGGCGGGCTTTGCGACCGTCGGCAGCGACGGCGACGAGCTCTACCCGGGCGCCTGGAGCCTCGTCGAGTGGTAAGCGCCTAGCCGCGCAGCCAGAGCGAGGTGTGGGCGGGCTCCACGGCGCGGTTGACGGCATCGAGCAGCTCGGCGCGCCGACACCGACGGCGGCCGTCGGTGTCGCGAAGCGGGTGCGGCCGCCGCGAGGCCTCACGGCTTGATCCAGACCGAGGTGTGGGTGGGTTGCACGGCGCGGTTGACCGCGTCGAGCAGGTCGGCCCGGATTGCGTCGATCTCGACGGCGTCACGCAGGCGCGCAGTGAACGCATCGACGGTTGCCTGCGCGTCATAGCGAGCGCGATTGAAGCGGTGGTCGACGAGGCGCTGGACGCGGATGCGCAGCGGGTTGAAGAGGGCCGCGGCGACGAGCGTCGACGCTGCAACGCCGACGCGGCCAGACAGCGCGAGCGTGTCGGTCGTGAGCGCGACCAGGCCGATGAACGTGCCGACCAGCAGCCCGGTGAGAAGAGCGTAGGAGACCGTGCGGCTTACGAGCCGGTCGATCTCGTAGAGGCGGTAGCGCAGGATCCCGACACCCATGCTGAGTGGCAGAGCCGCGAGCCCGACGGCGAATGACACGCTGCCGACGACGTTCGAGGAGCCGCCTGCCGCCGCAAGCACGGCGAAACAGAAGATCAGCGCCCCGACGCCTGATGCCAGCGACTTGAGCTGCTGGCGCCGCTCCCCGGTCGCTCGCCGGTAGCGACGGGTCTGGTAGACCACCGCGGCGATCAGGAGCGCCACCGCCGCCAGCACGAAGAGCGCCTCACACGGACGAAACCAGGCGTTGCCACCGCTCGGATGCTTGAGTCCGACGACGGCGCCGTTGCCGTCGACCGGAATGCGCAGGCTGAGGCTTCCGGCCGCGATGCTCAACGTGCCGGCGGATAGGAGCGCGCTGATCGCCAGGTAAAGCCGCAGCGGCCAGCGCCACCGCGCCCCGAGTTGCCCGTCGGGAAACAGCAGGATGATCAGCGGCACGAGCGCGAGCGCGTAGATGTAGGACGGGCTCAGCAGCGTCGCCACGGCGCCGAGCGGCAGACTGCCGTGATGGCTGTAGTAGTCGTAGGACGCATAGTTCGAGCCGAGGTTCTCCGCCTCCAGCGATAGCACCACCCCGATCAGCAGCCAGCCCATCGGGTTGCGTGGCTGCCGGCCCACGACGACGACGCCGACAGCCGTGAAGGCGAGCACGAAGACAGTCCACGAGACGTTGTTGGCGACGTCCGACGACGAGGAGAGGCTGTCCGACACGCTGGCGATGGCGAGCGTCGCAGCGAGCAGGACGAGCGACAGAACTCCGAGCGCCACGGCCGTGGACGGCAACGCCGACTGGCCGTGGCGGCGTACCGACGAGTTCATGGCTTGATCCACACTGAAGCGTGCGTGGGCTGGACTGCGCGGCTGACGGCGTCGAGGAGGTCCGTGCGGATCGCGTCGATTTCGACGGCGTCGCGTAGCCGCGCGGTGAAAGCCGCAACCGTGGCCTCGGCGTCGTAGCGCGCACGGTTGAAGCGCCGGTCGACGAGGCGTTGGAGACGGAGACGAAGGGGGTTGAAGAGGGCTGCGGCAACCAAAGTCGAGGCCGCGACGCCGACGCGACCGGAGAGCGCCAGCGTGTCGGTCGTGAGCGCGACAAGGCCGATGAAGGTGCCGACAAGCAACGCCGTCAGGAGCGCGTAGGAGAGCGTGCGGCTGATCAGCCGGTCGATCTCGTAGAGGCGATAGCTCAGGATCCCGACACCCATGCGAGTGGCAGCGCGCGAGCCCGATCGCGAACGACACGCTGCCGACGACGTTCGATGAGCCGCCTGATGCCGCAAGCACGGCGAAGCAGACGATCAGCGCACCTGCGTCGGAGCCGAGCGACTTGAGCTGCTGGCGCCGCTCGCCGGTGGCTCGCCGGTAGCGACGGGTCTGGTAGACCACCGCGGCGATCAGGAGTGCGCGCGCCAGCACGAAGAGGGCCTCAAGCGGACGAAACGACGCGTTGCCGCCGCTCGGGTGTTTGAGTCCGACCACGGCGCCGTTGCCATCGACCGGAATTCGCAGGCTGAGGCTCCAGGCCGCGACGCCCAGCGTGCCGGCGGATACCAGCGCGATGATCGCCAGGTAAAGCCGCAGCGGCCAGCGCCAGCGCCCCCCGAGTCGCCCGTCGGGGAACAGCAAGACGATCAGCGGCACCAGCGCGAGCGCGTAGACGTAGGACGGGCTCAGCAGCGTCGCCACGGCGCCGAGCGGCAGACTGCCGTGGTGGCTGTAGTAGTCGTAGGAGGCATAGTTCGAGCCGACGTTCTCCGCCTCCAGCGACAGCACCACCCCGATCAGGAGCCAGCCCATCGGGTTGCGTGGCTGCCGGCCCACGACGACAACGCCGACGGCCGTGAAGGCCAGCACGAACACAGTCCACGAGACGTTGTTGGCGACATCCGACGACGAGGAGAGGCTGTCCGACACACCGGCGATGACAAGCGTCGCAGCGAGCAGGACGAGCGACAGAACTCCGAGCGCCACCGCCGTGATCGACGACGCTGACTGGCCGTGGCGGCTTGCCGATGAGGTCATGGTTTGATCCAGACCGAGGCGTGCGTTGGTTGCACGGCGCGGTTGACCGCGTGGAGCAGGTCGGCGCGGATCGCATCGATCTCGACGGCGTCGCGCAGGCGGGCCGTGAAGCGGCGACGGTTGCCTCGGCGTTGTAGCGGGCGCGATTGAAGCGCCGATCGACGACACGTTGGAGGCGGATGCGCAATGGGTTGAAGAGGGCGGCGGCGACGAGTGTCGAGGCGGCGACGCCGACGCGGCCGGAGAAGCGCGAGCGTGTTGGTCGTGAGCGCGACGAGGCCGATGAACGTGCCGACGAGCAGCGCCGGTGAGGATCGCGTAGGAGAGGGTGCGGCTGATCAGCCGGTCGATCTCATAGAGGCGGTATTTGAGGATCCCGACACCGATGCTGACGGCAGGGCGGTGAGCGCGACGGAGACAGATACGTTGCCGACGACGCGGGAGCGCTGCTCCAGATGATCGTGAGGAGAGCCGAGGCACGCGCCCGACGCCGACTCAGCCACTTGAGCTGCTGGCGCCGCTCGCCGCTCGCGCGACGGAAGCTGATGACCGGCATTCACGACGGTGGCGACGCAGGACGAACACCGCCGGAAGCTCGAAGATCGCCTGGCACGGACGAAACCAGGCGTTGCCACTGCTCGGATGCTTGAGTCCGACGACGGTCGCCGTTGCCGTCGACGCGGAATGCGCAGGCTGAGGCGTCCGGCGGCGACGCTCAACGTGCCGGCGGATAGGAGCGCGACAGTCGCCAGAGATAGGCGCGCAGCGGCCAGCGCCAACCGCGCCCGGATGGCCATCGGGGAACAGCAGGATCGATCAGCGGCACGAGCGTGAACGCGTAGATCCAGGACGGGCGAACAGAGACGCATCGGCGCCGAGCGGCAGCATTGCCGCGATGGACTGTAGTAATCGAGGACGGCGTACTGCGAGCCGACGGACCCGAGCGTCCACCGCCAGCGATCGACTCCGAGCAGGAGCCAGCCGATCGGGTTGCGCGGCTGGCGGCGCGCGACGACGACGCCGACAGCCGGAAGGCGATTCACGAACGGATAGACCACGAGACATTGGCGGCGACGTCGACGACGAGGACTGGTTGTCCGCACGCGGGCGATGGCGAGCGTCGTCGCGAGAAGGCACGAGCCGACAGAACTCCGAGCGCCACGGCCGTGGACGGCAACGCCGACTGGCCGTGGCGGCTTACCGACGAGTTCATGGCTTGATCCAGACTGAAGCGTGCGTGGGCTGGACTGCGCGGCTGACGGCGTCGAGGAGGTCTGTGCGGATCGCGTCGATTTCGACGGCGTCGCGTAGCCGCGCGGTGAAAGCCGCAACCGTGGCCTCGGCGTCGTAGCGCGCACGGTTGAAGCGCCGGTCGACGAGGCGTTGGAGACGGAGACGAAGGGGGTTGAAGAGGGCTGCGGCAACGAAAGTCGAGGCCGCGACGCCAACGCGGCCGGAGAGCGCCAGCGTGTCGGTCGTGAGCGCGACAAGGCCGATGAACGTGCCGACAAGCAACGCCGTCAAGAGCGCGTAGGACAGCGTACGGCTGATCAGCCGGTCGATCTCGTACAGGCGGTACTTGAGGATCCCGACCCCCATAGCGAGCGGCAGGGCGGAGAGCGCGATCGGAAAGAGGACGGCACTCACGACTCCAGGCGCGCTCGACCACAGGATCGACACAGCCACGCAGACGCTGCACACGCCTGCGCCCACGCACAGCCACTTCAGCTGCCGGCGGCGGACGCCGCGGGCCCGACGGAACTCGCGGATCTGATGGCCGGCGGCGACCAGCGACAAGAGGATGCAGGAGCTGAAGCCGAGCTTCCAAATGACGCCGAGCCAGCCGGTCGGGTTCGAGAGCCCGACGAGGTTGCCGTTCGCGTCGACCGGCAGCCGCAGCGAGAGGTCGCGTACGGCGATCACGAGGACGCCGACGCCGGTCGCGGTGGCGACGAGCAGGTAGACGCGGACAACCAACCGCCAGCGGCGTCCGATCTGAGCGTCGGGGAACAGGAGGATCACCAGCGGCAGCGCGATGAAGCCAAGCACCCACAACCCGCTCAACAGGACGGCCAGTGAACCGAGCGGCAGCTGACCGTGGTGGCCGTGGTAATCGATCCAGGCGTAGGCGGGCGTGACACTGCCGACGTTGATCGCGAGTGCCATCGTGAGGAGCAACCAGCCCATCGGGTTCTGCGGCTGGTGGCGCGCGACGATCGTTCCGACGGCCGTGAAGGTGACGCCGAAGATGAACCAGGTGACGACCTCGACGACGGCGCCCCCGGTCGGCAGCGACGCTCCGGGATCGACGATCTGCATCGGCACGATCGCGAGCAGGAAGAGGAGCGAGAGCAGGCCGGCAGCGGTCGCGGTGCGCGGGGTCGCGAGCCGGCCGCTACCAGCCATCCTCGGACCTCTCCCGTGGCGGTCCATGGCCGGTGAGTGTAGGTGGCGAACGTTCCGGGCTCGTTACGGCGCCGCGCCTTAGTATTCGGCCATGAGCGGGGCGCCAGGGGAGCGGACGCACGAGCAGCTCGCGCGTGCCGTGCGCGGCTCGCTCGCGGGGATCGAGGAGCTCCTCTACGTGATCGTCGGGCTGCTGCTGCTGGCAGCAGCTGTCCTGATAGTGATTGGCGCGGTGCACGACGCCGTCAATGCGATCGACCACAACGAGGGCGCCGTCTCGATCGGCGTCACGCTGCTCGACCGGATCCTGCTCACGCTGATCGTCGCGGAGCTCCTGCACACTCTGCGCCACGTGATCCTGCGCGGCGAGATCGTCGTCGAGCCGTTCGTGCTCGTGGGGCTGATCGCCGTCGTGCGGCGCATCCTCATCGTGACGGCCCAGCTTGAGCAGGCCAGCATCTCGACGCACCAGCTGATCGAGCTCGGGCTGCTCGGCGCGCTCGCACTCGCGCTCGCCGTGGCGATCTACCTGGTCCGCCGCAGCGAGCCGTCGCTGCCGGCTAGTGCCGACCTGGAGTGACGCCCGCGCCGCGTTGAGCGCCCGCCCCTAGGTGAGTATTGCCCTGGGTGGATGATGCTGTGCGCGGGTCTCTACAGCGAGGCGAGGGCCTCGTTGAAGGTCGCGCTCGGGCGCATGGCCGCGGCGACGCGCTCGCGGATCAGGGCGGTAGTAGCCGCCGATGTCGACCGGCGAGCCCTGGACCGCGGCGAGCTCCGCGACGATCGTCTGCCTCGTCGGCGGCGAGCCGCTCGGCGAGCGGCGCGAAGCGCGCGGCCAGCGTCGGCGATCGTCGGTCTGCGTCGGCCAGCTCCTGCGCCCAGTAGAGCGCGAGGTAGAAGTGGCTGCCGCGGTTGTCGAGCTCGCCGACGCCGCGCGACGGCGAGCGGTTCTCCTCGAGCACGCCGGCCGGTCGCGCGGTCGAGCGTCGTCGCCGAGCAGCCTGCGCGCGCGGCGTTGCCGGTCGTTCTCGGCGAGCAGCTCGAACGACGGCGCGAGCGCGAGGAACTCGCCGAGCGAGTCCCAGCGCAGGTGGTTCTCGCTCGAGGAACTGCTGGACGTGCTTGGGCGCCGAGCCGCCGGCGCCGGTCTCGAACAGGCCGCCGCCGTGCCATCAGCGGCACGATCGAGAGCATCTTCGCGCTGGTGCCGAGCTCGAGGATCGGGAACAGGTCGGTCAGGTAGTCGCGCAGCACGTTGCCGGTGACCGAGATCGTGTCCTCGCCGCGCGCGGGCGCGCTCGAGCGTGAAGCGCGTCGCCTCGGCGACGTCGAGGATCTCGATCTGGAGCCCGTCGGTGTCGAGCTGCGTCGAGCGCCGGCGCGCACCTTGCGCAGCAGCTCGCGCGTCGTGCGGCGCGGGTCTCGTCGAGCCAGAACACGGCCGGCGCGCCGGTCGCGCGCGGCGCGCGCGACGGCCAGGCGCACCCAGTCGTGGATCGGCGCGTCCTTGGTCTGGCACATGCGCCAGATGTCGCCCGTGCCTCGACCTCGTGCTCGAGCAGCGTCGTCGCCGGCCGTCGTCGACGACGCGCACGCGTGCCGGGCGCGGCGATCTCGAAGGTCTTGTCGTGCGAGCCGTACTCCTCGGCCTGCTGGGCCATCAGGCCGACGTTCGGCGTGCGTGCCCATCGTCGCCGGGTCGAACGCGCCGTGCTGCGCGGCAGTCGCTCGACGGTCTCGGCGTACAGCGGCGCGTAGGAGTGGTCGGGGATCACGAACTTCGTGTCCTGCTGCTCGCCGGCGGCGTTCCACATCTGGCCCGAGGCGCGGATCGCGGCCGGCATCGACGCGTCGATGATCACGTCGCTGGGGACGTGCAGGTTCGTGATGCCGCGCTCGGAGTCGACCATCGCGAGCGCCGGGCCGCTCGTCGTACGCGGCGTCGATCGCGGCCTCGGATCGCCGCGCGCTCGCGCGTCGGGCAGCTGCTCGATCGCCGTCAGCAGCGCCGCCATGCCCGTCGTTCGGCGTTGACGCCCGCGGCGCTCGAGCGCCGCGCCGTGCTCGTCGAACAGCGTCGGGAAGAACGCGCGGACGGCGTGGCCGAAGATGATCGGGTCGGACACCTTCATCATCGTCGCCTTCAGGTGGACCGAGAAGAGGACGCCGCTGCGCCTTGGCGTCGGCGACCTGCTCGGCCAGGAACTGCTCGAGCGCGGCGCGCGCGCATGACGGCGGCGTCGATCACCTCGCCGGCGAGCACCGGCGAGCGCGCGCCTTGAGCACGGTCACGTTGCCGTCCGGCGTCGACGTGCTCGATCCGGACGCGCGCCGGCGCGCTCGACGGTCACCGACCGCTCGGTCGCGCGGAAGTCGCCGTCGCTCATCGTCGCGACGTGCGAGCGCGAGTCGGGCGACCAGGCGCCCATCGAGTGCGGGTGCTGGCGCGCGTACGCCTTGACCGACGCCGGCGCGCGGCGGTCGGAGTTGCCCTCGCGCAGCACCGGGTTGACGGCGCTGCCCTTGACCTGGTCGTAGCGCGCGCGCGATCGTCGCGCTGCTCGTCGTCGGCCGGCTCGTCGGGGTAGTCGGGGATCGCGTAGCCCTGCTGCCTGGAGCTCGGCGATCGCGGCCTTGAGCTGCGGCACCGAGGCGCTGACGTTCGGCAGCTTGATGATGTTCGCCTCGGGGGTCTTGGCCAGCTCGCCGAGCTCGGCGAGCGCGTCCGGCGACCCGCTGCTCGTCGTCAGGCGCTCGGGGAACTGGGCGAGGATCCGCGCCGCCAGCGAGATGTCGCGCAGCTCGACCTCGACGTCGGCGGCGGCCGGCGAACGCCCGGACGATCGGCAGCAGCGACTGCGGTGGCCAGCGCCGGCGCCTCGTCGGTGTGGGTGTAGATGATCTTCATCGGGCCCGGACGCTATCGAGTCCCGGCCGCCGAGCGATTGCAGCTAGTGCTGGGCTGCGGCTGCGCGCGCGCCGACGATCCCCTGCTCGACGAGGATCTCCGCGATCTGGACCGCGTTCAGCGCGGCGCCCTTGCGGAGGTTGTCGCCGACGACGAACAGGTTGAGCGAGTGCGGGTCGAAGAGGTCTCGCCGCAGGCGCCCCACGGCAACCTCGTCGCGACCGGCGTAGCGGGCGGGCGTCGGGCACGGGATCGACAACGACGTTGGGGAAGGCCTCGAGCGCCGCGATCGCCTCGTCGAGATCAGGCTCGCGCTCGAACGTCGCGCGCAGCTCGACCGAGTGGCCGACCATCACCGGCACGCGCACGCACGTGGGGCTGACAGCCAGATCCGGGATGTCGAGGATCTTGCGCGACTCGTTGACAAGCTTCATCTCCTCGTCGGTGTAGCCGTCGCCGGCCGGGGAGCCGAGCCAGGGAACGACGTTGAAGGCCAGCGGCGCGGCGTGAACCTTGTGCTCGATCCCAGCGATCAGGCTCGCTCCGTCGTCGACGAGACGCTCGCGCGCCGCGTGCAGCACGGGGATCTGCGCAGCGAGCTCGTCCATCCCCTTCTGCCCGGCGCCACCCGCCGCCTGGAAGCTCGTCGCAACGAACTCGCGCAAGACGAAGGCGTCGTGGAGCGCCTTCAGCGGCGGCATGATCGCCATCGTCGTGCAGTTCGGGTTGGCGACGATGCCGCGCCCGATCGCGCGCAGCGCGTGCGGGTTGACCTCGCTGACGACGAGCGGCACCTGCGGGTCCATGCGCCAGGCGCTCGAGTTGTCGATGACGATCGCGCCCGCCGCCGCGAACCGCGGCGCCCACTCGCGTGAGGTCGCGCCGCCGGCGGAGAAGATCGCGATGTCGAAGCCGCGCGATCGTGTCATCGCGCAACGGCATGACCTCCCCGACCCCGTCGATCAGACGGCCGGCCGATCGCTCGGAGGCGAACGGCACGATCTCGCTGGCGGGAAACTCGCGCTCGCCGAGGATGGCGAGTATGACCTTGCCGACGGCGCCGGTCGCGCCGACGACGGCCAGACGAACGCTCGGCGCTCATCGCGGACCTGCGAACGGGTCTTCGGCGAGAACCGTGTCCTTGCCAGACAGCGCGAACGCGTCGTGCAGGCCGCGGACCGCGTCGTCGACGCGCTCGGCGCGGATCACGCACGAAATCTTGATTGGCGAGGTCGAGATCATCTCGATGTTGATCCCGGACTCGCCGAGCACGTCGAACACCTTGGCCGCGACCCCCGGGTGGCTGCGCATGCCGGCGCCGACGACGGAGACCTTGCCCATCTTCTCGTCTTCCTTGATGCCGCCGATGCCGAGCTCGTCCACGACGGGCTCGAGCGTCAGACGTGCGACCCGCAGGTCGTCGCGCGTCACGGTGAACGACATGTCGGCGCCCGCACCTTCGGAGGCCGGCTCGTTCTGGATGATCATGTCGACGTTCACATTCGCGTCGGCGAGCGCGCCAAAGATGCGCGCGGCGATGCCCGGCCGGTCGGGCACCCCGAGCAGGGTGATCTTCGATTCGCCGGTGGAGTGGGTTATGGCGGTGACGAGTGGGCGTTCCATGGTGTCCTGCTCCGCGACTATGACGGTGCCGGGTCCGTCCTCGATGCTCGATCGGCAATGGATCCGCACGCCGTGGTTGCGCGCGTACTCGACGGAGCGTAGCTGGAGGACACCGGCCCCGGACGCCGACATCTCGAGCATCTCCTCGAAGGAGACGACCGGGAGCTTGCGCGCGTCCGGCCACGATGCGCGGGTCGGCGCTGAAGACGCCGGCAACGTCGGTGTAGATCTCGCACTCCTCTGCGCCGAGCGCGGCGGCCAGCGCGACCGCGGTGGTGTCCGAGCCCCCGCGCCCGAGCGTCGTCACGTCCTTCGCCGTCGAGACGCCCTGGAAGCCGGCAACGAGCACGATCTTGTCCTCGTCGAGCGCGGCGTGGATTCGGTCGGCGCGGACGTCGAGGATGCGCGCTTTCGTGTGCGCGGTGTCTGTGACGATGCCTGCCTGCGAGCCGGTGAGCGAGACGGCCTGGTGACCGAGGTCGTTGATCGCCATCGCGCAGAGCGCACAGGAGATGCGCTCGCCCGTCGAGAGCAGCATGTCCATCTCACGCGGGTCGGGCGTCGGCGAGACCTCTTCGGCCATCGCGATCAACTCGTCTGTCGCCTTGCCGCGTGCCGAGAGCACCGCGACGACGCGAAAGCCGCGCTCTCGCTTGGCGACGATCCGTCGCGCGGCCCGCTTGATGCGCTCTGCATCCGCGACCGAGGTTCCGCCGAACTTCATGACGATCGTGTCCGGCATGTCTAGATGGCGAGGATACGACGCCCGGGCACGGACGCGCGTCGCAGCGCGAATCGCGCGCGATCGCCAGCGACGACGGCGCTAGACCGCGCGGCGGCCGGCGAAGGCGCGGCCGAGCGTAACCTCGTCGGCGTACTCCAGATCGGCACCGACCGGGAGGCCGCTCGCGAGGCGCGTGACGCTCACCTGGGGCGCGCGCTCGCGCAGTGCCTCGGCGATGTGGAGCGCCGTGGCCTCGCCCGTTGTGGTGGGGTTGGTTGCGAGGACGATCTCGCGCACCTCGACTCGGGCGCCACGACGCGGCGCAGCAGCTCCGCGATGTGGAGATCCTCCGCATCGATGCCGTCGATCGGCGAGAGGGCGCCGCCAAGAACGTGGTAGCGCCCGCGGTACTCGTGCGTTCGCTCGAGCGCGATCACGTCCGCAGGCTCCTCGACGACGCAGATGACGCTCGCGTCGCGACGGTCGTCCTCGCAGATGCGGCAGCGCGGACCCTCGGCAAGGTTGCAGCAGATCTCGCACAGGCCGATGCGCTGCTTCACGTCGTGGATCGCCTGCGGCAAGTGCGTCGGCATCCTCGGTCGAGGCGCGCAGGATGTGAAAGGCGAGGCGTTGCGCGGTCCGGTTGCCAACGCCGGGGAGCTTCGAAAGCTCGCTGACCAGGCGCTGGATCGGTGCGGCGTAGACGGACAAGCCTCAGAAGCCCGGCAGGCCGAGCCCACCGAGGGCGCCCATGTCGAGGCCGCCGGTAACGCGCTGCATGCGGTCAGCGGCGAGCTGCTGGGCACTGCGCAAAGCCTCGTTGACGGCCGCCAGCACGAGATCCGAGAGCAGGTCCGGGTCATCGGGATCGATCGCCGCTGGTTCGATGCGGATCGACTTGAGCTCGAGCGCGCCACTCACCGTGGCCGTCACCATGCCACCGCCGGAGGACGCCTGGACCTCCGCGGCAGCGATCTCCTCCTGGGCGCGCGCCATGTCGGCCTGCATCCTCTGCACCTGCTTGAGCATCTGCTGCATGTTGGGCTGCGGCATCAGCCGGCCTCCTCCTCCGCCTGCACGGCGGTTAGCTCCTCGCCATCGAACTCCTCCAATCAGCCGCTTGGCGAGCTCGTCGGCGCTCAACGGCGGTGGGATCGGCTTTGGCGCGCGCGCGCGCGACTCGTAGTCGAGCGACACGTCGCAACCGGTGACCTGCGGTCACGGCTTGCGCGAGCGCCGTGCGGCTTGCGCGGTCCTCCGCCTTCTGGCGCTGAAACGCGGCGTCCTCGGCAAAGGCGAGCACGAGGCGCCTGCCGTCGAGTGCCACCGGCTCCGCATCCTCGATCACGGCGCCGAGCAACGCATTGGACGAGCGGATCGTCTCGAGCACCGCCGGCCATGCGTCGAGCAGCCTCTGCAGCGTCAGGGGAAGGGCGTCGCCAGCTGATTCGGCGGGCGGGGACTCTCCCGCCGCGGGGTCGTGTGCTTGCGCGGGCGACACATGGGCGGTCGGCGCGGGCGGTGTCGCTTGCTGGGTGGCGGGTGGTTGCGTCGTCCGCGGACCCGCGCCTTCGAGGCGCTCGACACGCGCGGCGAGCGCCGCCGTCGAGGGGTCGAAATCGGGGCGGGCGGCGCGGATCGTGGCGAGCTCGAGCTGGGTTCGCGGGTCGGCGCCGGCACGGTTCGCGATCAACGCTTGGGCGAGGAGGTCGAGAAGGCGGACGACGGCCACCGCAGGCGTTTGGGCTGCCTGCGCGCGCAGGCGTTCGTCGTACTCTGGCGTGAGGCTCAGCTCGGGTGGGGTGGCGTCAAGGGTCTGGACGATGAGCAGGGCGCGCGCGTGGGCTTCGAGCTCGCGCGTGAAGGCCGCCGGGTCGGTGCCGGAGTCGATGGCGCCGGCCACCGCTTGGAGCGTCGCGCGCGGGTCGCCAGCCGCGATCGCGCCGACGAGATCGAAGAGAACCTCTGAGTCCGAGATTCCGAGGACCGCGAGGACGTCGGCGAGGCTGATCTCGCCGGCGCTGTAGGTCTCGAGCTGCTCGAGGGCGCCGAGCGCGTCGCGGAAGCTCCCGGCGGCGTGGCGGGCCAGGAGACGCAGCGCGTCCTCAGGGACCGAGATCGACTCCGCGGTCGCCGCGCGGTGCAGGACCGTCGCGATCTGCTCGGTGCTCGGGCGGGCGAAGTCGAAGCGGTGGCAGCGGTCGATGACCGTGGCGGGAACCCTCTGGGCGTCTGTCGTCGCGAGCACGAAGACCGTGTTCGGGGGCGGCTCTTCGAGCGTCTTGAGGAATGCGTTCCACGCCGCGGTCGAGAGCATGTGCGCCTCGTCGAGGATGTAGACCTTGCGGTGGCCGGAAAGGGGCGAGAACGCAACGGACTCGCGCAGCGCGCGGATGTCGTCGACCGAGTTCGAGGACGCGGCATCCATCTCGACGACGTCGAGCGAGGTCGCGGTCGCGATTGAACGGCACGATTCGCAAACGCCGCAGGGCGTGATCGTCGGACCGTCCACGCAGTTCAGGCAGGCGGCGAGGATCTTCGCCATCGAGGTCTTACCGGTGCCGCGTGAGCCCACGAAGAGGTAGGCGTGGTGAATGCGGTCGCGCTCGACGGCGTTGGCGAGCGTGCGGACGACGTGGCCCTGGCCCACCACCTCGGCAAACGTGCGCGGACGGTGGCGGCGGTAAAGCGAAGGGCCAGTCGACACGAGTAACCCAGTCTACCCCGCGGGCGCGAGCGCTCCGACGGCCTGCCGGCACTCATCCACGCGGATCGAGCCGGATGTCGAGTGCATCGCCGGACCCAGTATGACTTCGCGCGATGCCGCGCACGCGCGCCCTCGCTGGAACCGGATCGGTGCTCCTCGGCGCAATCGTGCTGCGGCTGGCGCTCCCGTTCGGATTCCCGAACTACGACACGCTCTACTCGCTCGTCTGGGGCCAGCAACTCGGGCGCGGTCAGACGCCGACCTACAACCTCGCGCTCGCGCCGACGCCGCACCCGCTAGCCGAGCTGCTCGGTCTGATTGCCTCGCCGTTGGGCGCGAAGGCGACGATCGCGATCGTGCTCGCACTCGCCTACGTGGCGCTCGCAGCACTTCCGTTCCTCGCCTTCGAGCTCGGGCGAGCGTGGTTCTCCTGGCCCGTGGGGCTCTTCGCGGCGTTGATCCTGATCAGCCGCTACGAGGTCCTCAGCTACGGCGTGCGCGCGTACGTGGACATCCCCTACGCGGCGCTCGTGCTTGGAGCTTTGCTCGTCGAGTCGCGGCGACCGCGGGCGGGCTGGCCGGTGATCGCGTTACTAGACGTTGCCGGGCTGCTGCGCCCGGAGGCGTGGTTGTTCGCCGCCGTCTACTGGATCTATCTCGCGGCGCGTGGGACCGGCCGGGGCGAGCTCGCGTGGCTGGCGCTGCTTGGCGTGATGCCGGCGGTGGTCTGGCTTGCCTCAGACGGGCTGATCACCGGGAACGCGCTGTGGTCCCTGCGTCATACGCAGCACACGGCGAGCACGCTCAAACGCCCGACCGGGATCCTCAAGTTCCCGTACACGGGCGCGCGGCGGCTCGGCGAGGTCCTCGGCCCCGACGGCCTGATCGCCGGCGGGATCGGGCTCGTCCTTTCGCTGTGGCTGGTTCGCTCGCGCGTACTGCTCGGTCTGGCTGCCGGGATCGTGTCGCTCGTGGCCTTCGCGGTGATCGCGAGCTCGGGGCTCCCGATCGACGATCGCTACACGTTCGTCATCGTCGCCCTCGGCGCGATCTTCGCCGGCGCCGGCTTGGCAGGCTGGCGCTCGCTTGCCCCCTCGCACCCGCGGCGGCGACTTTGGCAGCTTGGCGCGTTGCTGTGCGCGGCGGCGATCGTCGGGTTCATTCCCTGGAACGTGAAGCGCTTGCACGCGACATTCGATTCGTCAAAGCCGGCACAGCAGAGCCTCAGCGCGCAGCTGCGCGTCGAGAACGACCTGATCGCGTTGACGCACTCGCATGCGATCGCACTGCGCTGCGGGAAGGTTGGTGTGCCCTACCACACTCCGATCCCGCTGCTCGCGCTCGAGCTGCACACGAGCCCGTCGAACGTCGTGCCCGCGGAGATCACGCGCGGGACGTTCGTCGCCCCCGCAAGCGACGGCGTGCGGCGGATCTACCTGCTCGACCCGAACGACCCGATGCAGACCTACGCGGTCCCGCCGGGCTTCACGCTCACCGCAGAGAACAGGTCGTGGCGGGTCTACCGGCGCTGCAACGCATAGCCGCTACGGTTTGGCGGTGGGCTTCTACCGCGAGCGCGTCCTGCCACACCTCGTCGACCGCGCCTGCCGCACTTCCGAGCTCGCAAGCTGGCGGCGCGAGGTGACAGACGGCCTCGCCGGGCGCGTCCTCGAGATCGGGTTCGGCTCGGGCCTCAACCTCGAGCACTACCCGGCGGGCGTCGAGGCGGTACTGGCGGTCGAGCCGGCGGCGACGGCACGGCGTCTTGCGGCAAGACGCGAGGCGCGGGCGGGCGTGCCGGTCGAGCACGTCGGCCTCGACGGCGAGAAGCTCGAGCTTGACGACGCTAGCGTGGACGGAGCCCTGTCGACCTTCACCCTCTGCACGATCCCGGATGTGGAGCGCGCCCTGGCCGAGCTGCGACGCGTGATCAGACCGGGCGGGACCTTTCACTTCCTCGAGCACGGCCTCGCGCCCGCGGCGGGCGTCGCGGCCTGGCAGCGGCGACTCGAACCGCTGCAGAAACGACTCGCAGGTGGATGCCACCTGACGCGGGATATTCCCGAGCTCGTCCGCGGCGCAGGCTTCGAGATCGAGCGGCTCGAGCAGCGCTACGCGGAGGGTCCGCGACCGTGGGGTTGGTTCACGGCCGGCGCCGCGCGCAACCCCTAGTCACTGCCTGAGGATCGCCTCCAGCTCACCGACCTGGCGGCGGACGCCGCCACACACCTGGTCGCAGAGATCGAACACGCTTGGATCGCTGATCTCGTAGCGGGCGTGGTTACCCAGCTTGTTGCGGGTCACCAGGCCCGCGGCATGCAGGATCCCGAGGTGCTTTGAGACGTTCTGCTGCGAGGCACCGAGCGCCTCCTGGAGCTCGCCGACCGTCGCCGGGCCGTCTCGCAGACGGTCGAGCAGCTTGATGCGCATCGGCTCGCCGAGCACGCGAAAGCGCTGCGCGACGAGCTCGATCAGGGGTTCCGGGAGCGGATGGGGTGCGAGCTGCGAGCGGTTCATGAGTAGAGCTTACTACAAGTCTACGGTTGTGTAGTTGACAAGCCGGGGGACGTCCCCTAATCTGTCTACCATCGTACCATTGTGTAGACGTGAGGAGAGGCGTGGAAAGCAAGGTCACACACCTAACCGAAGCCACCTTCGCCGCGGCGATCGCGCCGGCCGGCATCACCGTGATCGACTTCTGGGCCGGCTGGTGCGGCCCCTGCCGCGCGATGGCGCCACAGTTCGAACGCGCGGCGGCGATCCGCCCCGGGTACCGCTTCGCCAAGGTCGACGTCGATGCGCAGCCCGCGCTCGCGCAGCGCTACGGCGTTCAGGCGATTCCGACGCTACTCGTGCTGCGCGACGGCGAGCCCGTGGCGGCGCAGTCCGGCGTGCTCAGCGCCAACGCGCTCGTGGAAGCGCTCGACCGGATCGCCTCGACGCCTGAGCTCGCCCCGATGGGGGCGGCGTGAGCGCCGCGGCGCTGCGCGGCCACGCGCCCGCCGTAGGCAAAGGCCAGGGCGAGACGACCTCGAAACGGCTCGGGCCGATCGGCCGGCTCGGCTGCTACACGGCGACCCACTTCAGGACCGTCGCCGTCGCGTGGCTCGCCGTTGCGGTCGCGCTCGGCTTCTTCGCGCCGCGCGTCGAGACGGCTCTCTCGGGCGCGGGTTGGCAGGCGAGCGGCTCGCAATCGGTTGCCGCGCGCAGCGTGATCGACAGCCACTTCCGCGGCCTCGGCAGCTACGCCCTCGAGGTGGTGGTCCACTCGACGGGCGCGGGCGCGCCGGCGTTCACAGGCGCGATCGCTAGCGCGCAGGCGCTGCTGCGCGCCGATCCGGCGGTGGGCGCCGTGATCGCGCCCGCCCGCGGCGTCTCGATCTCGCGCGACGGACGCACGGCCGTGATCGAGGCCGGCGCGCGCGTCGACCCGAACGCGATGGTGCGCGCCGCCGATCGCCTGAAGGGGCCACTGCGTGCGCTCTCCGGCCGCGGCGTCAGTGTCGCGCTGACCGGCGCCGCGGCGATGTGGTCGGACTTCAACGCCGCCAACCGCAGCGCGATGCTGCGCTCCGAGGTCATCTCCTGGCCGATCACGCTAGCGATCCTCGTGATCGCTTTCGGCTCGCTCGTCGCCGCCGGCCTGCCACTGATGCTGACGATGGTCGGGCTGCTCGCCGCGGCCGGCTCCCTGTATCTCGGCACGCTGATCTCGCCGATCTCGATCTGGGCAATGAACTTCGCGCTGATGTTCGCGCTCGCGCTCGGCATCGACTACGCGCTGTTCGTCGTGCACCGCTTCCGCGGGGCCTACTTCGGCTCTCAGCTCAGCGCCCGGGAGGCGACCGGCGTGGCGATGGACACGGCCGGCAAGGCGGTGCTCTTCAGCGGCGTGACGGTCCTGATCTCGCTCAGCGCCGTGATGCTCGTGCCAAGCCCGGCATTTCGGTCGATGAGCCTCGGAATCATGCTCGCGGTCATCTTCGTGCTCGCCGCCACGCTCACGCTCCTGCCCGCGGTCCTGGCCAGGCTCGGCGGGCGGGTCGACAGGCTCGCGCTGCCGTGGGCGCACTCGGGCGAACATCGCTCGGCGCGGTTTGGCGCCTGGGGCGAGCGTCTGTGGCGGACGCCCTGGCGCCACGGCGTCCTGGCGCTCGTGGCACTCGTCGCGATCGCGGTCCCCGTGTTATCGCTGAGAACGGCGATGCCGTCGATCAAGGTCGTACCTGCGGGCGACTCCTCGCGCACGGGCTACCAGCTCGTCCAGGCCGCCTTCGGGCCGGGCGCGACGGGACCACTGCAGATCGTCGCGCCCGCGCGCGAGGCGGCAACCGCGCTCGCCGTGCTCGAGCACGATCGCGGTATCGCGGCCGTGCAGCCCGCGCTTCACAGCGACGGCTACGTGCTGCTCGACGCGATCGCGCGCCAGGACCCCTCGAGCCCGGCGGTCGGCGCGACGATCGACCGCCTGCGCGCGAGCCTGCCCGCCGGCGCGCTCGTCGGTGGCGCGGTGGCCGAGAATCACGACCTCCAGGCCGTCCTGGCCGCGAAGACGCCGCTCGTGATCGGTGTGATCCTCGGTCTCGGCTTCCTGCTACTGCTGATCGCGCTGCAGGCGCCGCTCGTCGCCGCCGCCGCCGTGCTCATGAACCTGCTCGCCGCGGGTGCCGCGTTCGGCGTCGCGAAGTGGGTCTTCCAGGACGGCGCGCTTCACTCGCTGCTCGGCTTCCAGCCCCAGGGATTCCTCGACGCCTGGGCGCCGGTCTTCTTCTTCGCGATGATCTTCGCGATCTCGATGGACTACACGGTGTTCCTGCTTTCGAGCGCGAAGGAGCACTGGGAGCACCGCGCGGACGCGCGGGAGGCCATGGTCGGCGGCCTCGCGCACTCGGGCCGCGTGATCTTCGCGGCGGCCGCAGTCATGGTCGCGGTCTTCTTCACCTTCGCCCTGTCGGGCCCGCTGCCGCCGAAGGAGATGGGCATCGTCCTCGGTAGCGCGGTGCTACTCGACGCGGCGCTGATCCGGCTGCTCCTGCTGCCGGTCGCGCTGCGACTGATGGGACGCTGGGCCTGGTATCTGCCACGCTGGGCGCACGCCGTGCTACCCAACGTCAGCTTCGGACACGCATAGGAGGTAGCGATGTTCACCGCCACGGCACGCTCGATCGAAGGCAGCCTGCGAAACGAGGTCGACGTCAACGGCCGTCACACGCTCGTGACAGACGAGCCCGAGTCAGTTGGCGGGACGAACGCCGGGCCGGCGCCGCATGAGCTGCTGCCGGCGATCATCGCCGCCTGCGTGTCGACGATGGTCGTGCTCTACGCGCAGCGCCACGACTGGCCGAGCGAGGGAGTGAGCGTGGAGGCGACCTACGACCCGGAGATCACCCCGCGGCCGGTCGAGCTGACGATCCACCTGCCAGCCGGCCTCGATGAGGCCCAGATCGAGCGCCTGCGGCGAGTCGCCGAGGCCTGCCCCGTGCGGCGCGCGATGCAAGCGGGGTTCAGCTTTCGGGAGACGATCAGCGTCTAGATGACGTCGAGCGCGCGCTCGCCGGCGGGTTCAGACGGCGACTGCGGTGCGGCCGGGGAACCGCGCGCGCGGTCCGAGCTGTTCCTCGATGCGCAGGAGCTGGTTGTACTTCGCCATCCGCTCGGAGCGGGCCGGTGCGCCAGTCTTGATCTGCCCGGCGCCAGTCGCCACGGCGAAGTCGGCGATGAACGCGTCCTCGGTTTCGCCTGAGCGGTGCGACACGAAGACGCGGTAGCCCGCGTCGCGCGCGATCGCCATCGTCTCGAGCGTCTCGGTGATGGTGCCGATCTGGTTGAGCTTGATCAGGATCGAGTTGGCGACGCCAGCCTCGATCCCGCGACGCAGAATCACGGGGTTGGTGACGAAGATGTCGTCGCCGACGAGCTGCAGGCGGTCTCCGAGGCGCTCGGTCAGAAGGCGCCAGCCATCCCAGTCCTGCTCCGCCATCCCGTCCTCGAGCATGACGATCGGATAGCGGTCGACCAGATCCTCCCAGTAGTCGACGAGCTCCGCCGAGCTCAGCGAGCGACCCTCACCCGCGAGGCGGTACTCGCCCTCGCGGTAGAACTCGCTGGCAGCCGGGTCGAGCGCGATCGCGACATCCTCGCCGGGCGTGTAGCCCGCCGCTTCGATCGCGGCGGTGATCAGCTCGAGCGGCGCCGCGTTCGAGTCGAGCGCCGGCGCGAAGCCGCCCTCGTCGCCGACGCCGGTGGCAAGACCGCGCGCCTTGAGCGTCCGCTTGAGCTCGTGATAGGTCTCGGTTGCCAGGCGCATGGCTGTCTTAAAGCTGTCCGCGCCGACGGGAACGAGCATGAACTCCTGGAAATCGACCGGGTTGTCGGCGTGAGCGCCACCGTTGAGGACGTTCAGCGCCGGCATCGGCAGCAGCGTCGCCTCCTCGCCGCCGAGCGAGCGCCACAGCGGAATGTTGTCGTGCACCGACTGTGCGCGCGCCGTGGCGAGCGAGACCCCGAGGATCGCGTTCGCGCCAAGGCGCCCCTTGTCCGCGCTTCCGTCGAGCTCGATCAGCGCGCGGTCAAGCCCCTGCTGGTCTGCCGCCTCGCGGCCCGTGACGGCGCGCGCGATCTCGCCGTTGACGTTCGCGACCGCGCGTGAGACACCCTTGCCGCCATAAGCGCTGCCGCCGTCGCGCAACTCGACGGCCTCGTGCGTGCCGGTCGAGGCGCCAGAAGGCACGGCGGCGCGACCGAAAGCCCCGCCGGCCAGCGTGACGTCGACCTCGACGGTTGGGTTGCCGCGACTGTCGAAGATCTGCCGGGCGTGAACTCGGGCGATTGCCGCCATCTCGCCTTGCACGATACGCGGCGGCTGCCCGCCTAGCTCGTGGTTTTTCCGCGGCGCCGCTACGGCCTCTCGCCGAAGATCCTTTCGTAGACATCCTCGCCATGGCTTGTCGGCTGCGGTCCGGATTCGACGAGCTTGAAGGGAGTGTTGCCATTACCGACCGGCGGCGCGCGCATGAAAAGCGCCTCGACGCTTCGGTCGTTGTGAAAGCCCTCGGCGAGGTCGTACATGTGCGTGACGTAGAGCACCTTCACACCGGCGCGAAGGAGCGCGTAGACGATCTGCCGTGCGATCTCGGAGCCTTCCCGCTCGTTGGTCGATGCGAACGACTCGTTGCACAGCAGCAGCGAACGACCGGTCATCGAGCCGATCGTCGCGCTCATTCGCGCGAGCTCCTCGTCGAGCTTGCCGCTCTCCATCGTCGCGTCCTCCTCCCGCCTGAAGTGGGTAAAGACGCTTGCGCGCAGATCGGTCATGAACGCGCCCGCACCGACGAACATGCCGCACTGGGCCATCAGCTGGGCGACGCCAACGCTCCGCAGGAAGGTCGACTTGCCGCCCTGATTGGCGCCCGTGATGACCACTAGCTGCCTGCCTTCCGCGTCGAGGTCGTTGCCGACGACCGCGTCCCTCGTTGTGAGCGTCAGCGCGATATCACGAAGGTCTCGAGACACCAGTGTGGCCTCGCCGGCGGGCCGGACCTCCGGGTAGCAGATGGGAATCCCGCGCGCTACGAGCGCTGCGTGGAGATTCATCGCGCCGATGTAGAAGCCGAGCTCGTCGCGAAGCTGGCGGAAGAAGCTGCGCATGTGCTCGCACGACTGCTCGAGCGCCTCGGCGGCATCGCCGACGCCGAGGTTGCGAATGTCGTCGAGCGCGCGCGCGCCTGCCTCGTCGCGCGGCGCAATCGCGAAGCTGTAGCTCGAACGGCCGAGCGTCGGGAGACGCTCTCGCCACCCGCGCGAGCGTGGCGCACGCAGAACGACGTGCTCACCGCGGTTGCCCGGTCCGAGCTCCGCGCTGACGAGCACACCACCGCGGAAGCGAAGGTTCTTGAGGTGGACGGCCACCTCGCCGAAGAAGGCGTCGTCGAGCTCGACTTGGAGCGTCGCGAAGAGGTTGACGAACGCTTCGGAGCGCAAGCGGGCGGCGGCGGCGGCGCGCAGCGCGCAGACGCGCCTGAGCGCGTCGATGAACAGATCGAGCCCCTGGACGGAGCGGTGGACGATCGAAGTCGGCGAGCGCCACAGCGATCCGAGCAGCCGACGTTCGACGTCCAGGACCGCGACTGCGAGCTCGTAGAGCTCAACGACGACAGCCGGCTCCGCGAGGCAGTCAGCAAGCGCTCGCTGGCGGTACTCGATCGCCGCGACCTCCCCGAGACTCGCAAGCGTCACGTCGCGCGCGATCAGATAGAGCCGCTGGTCGCCTGCCGCCATCGTCGCGAAGAGCAAGTCGAGAGCTAGATCCGCGACGATGGCCTCGCGCTCGGGAGCAAGCTTCTCGTCGAGCACGTAGTCGTGATCCGGCGACAGCAGACGAACCTTCATCGGAGCAACCGCTCCTTCAGCTGGTCGCGGCCGAGGTTGTACTTCGCTGCCAGTGCCGCCGCGTAGGCGAGGCCGTCGGCGGGACGGCGCACGACCTTGAAGGTTCGCGTCGCCGGGTCGGCGGGATCGACCGTGCTGACCATGCTCAGCGTGGCGTCACTCAGGCGGGAGAGCTCGTCGATGAAAGTCACGTAAACGGCCAGCATGTCGCGCTCGACCAGCTGCGCGATCACGGCCCGACCGATCACGAGCGCGTCTCGTAACGATGTCGAGCTGAAGCTCTCGTTCATCACCACCACGCTGCGCGACGTGGCCTCGTCGAGCATCGCGTGGACGCGCAGCAGCTCCTCCTCGAGCTTTCCGCTGAGCGTCGCGACGGTCTCCTGGCGCTCGAAGTGCGTGAAGAGCTTGTCGACAAGCGTCAGCTGTGCACGCCTGCCGGGCACGGGACAGCCAAGCGCGGCGAGGTGGTGAAGCTGCCCGAACATCCGCGCGAACGTCGTCTTGCCGCCCTGGTTCGGGCCGCTGACGACGATCACGCGCTCGGCGCCCTCGAGCGTAAAGCCGTTTGGTACGACCGGCGCGCGCTCGGCGGCCAGCTTGTGGGCCAGCGCCATGTCGAAACCGTCGCGCACGACGGTCGCTTTCGAGCGCGTGCTCACATGCGGATGGCAGAAGTGCAGGTCGCCGGCAGCTTCGAGGCGCGTGCAGTGGCTGAGATAGGCGATGTAGAACTGGATCTCGCGGTCGAAGGTCCTGATCAGCGGGTCGCCGAACTGCTCGTGGCGCGAGCAGAAGGCGTTGAGCGCCGCGAACGCGTCGGGAAAAGCAGCGCCACACCCTCGAGGATCTGCGCGCTGACGTGACTGTTCTCAGGCCAACCCTGCAGGCCGAGCGTCCGCGGCGGAACGGTGCCCTGGCGGAAGCGTTCGAACGTCTGCACGATCGCGGCGCCGTAGTCCTCGTCATCCGCAAAGCGGGTGACCGTGACGCGTGTGCCCCGCAAGTTCACGGCGAAGCGAATCGCCGCGAGGGCACTGTTGACGCTCGCCAGATCGTCGGCGAGCGTCCCGAAGGCCGCGCTCGCTACGTGGGCGTGGAGATGGTCGCGCAGGCCTCGCATGCCGCGCGAGCGCAACTCGATCGAAGCGAGTCCGCCATCCAGCTCGCGCACAGCGTCGGCGTGGGTGGCCGCGGCGCGCAGGAACCAGGCCTGGCGCTCACGCGCGTAGTGGCGCTGCTTGACCTGCGTCAGGTGCCGGCGCATCGTGCGCATCGCCTTGGCAAACGCGACGATGTGGGCCCGCGTGTCGTCGACCTCGAGATCGCTGAAGACCTCCTGGCGGTAGAGGACCTCGTCGGTGCGCGTCAGCCGCGTCCAGAAGATCCGTTCGAGCTCGTACTCCTCGTAGCCTGTGACGATCTTGGCGAGGACCTGATCGAGGTTCAGGTCGCGGAAGTAGGACGGCTCCTGCTCGTCGAGGGCCAGTACCGCGCCGGCTGGAGAAAGAACACTCTGAAACGGCGATTCGCCCATCGGTCTCCACGTTCAGTAGAGGCCATCAGCGCTGCGCGCGGGTGAAGGCGAGCCTCATCGCCTGCGATGCCAAGCGTAGCAATGGCACCGCGTCAGAACAGCCTCCTCAAGAACCGGGCCGCGTTCGGACCACGCCGACGCTGGCGCCGGTCGTCAGCGGCGTGATTGCGAAGGAGATTCTCAGCGGGACCGCTGGCTCCGTTGAGGGCGGCGTCGCTTCGTCACGTCCGCCGTTCTTGAACCTTGAGGGGCCTGACTGCATGGAAGCACGGGCAGTGTTCGCTCTGCGCTGGCGTGCGTTCCTTTGGGCTAAACAGCTGCATCCCGATTCGTGGGTGGCAGCAGAAGCCGACGATCTCATACCCGCTGTCATCGACAAACGGCGCGGTGATCTCCCCGACGTAGTAGCACCGCGGGCACTCTCCGGGCAGATAGGGCCAGCTCCCGAGCGTCATCGCCGCGTGGCCGCAGAGTCGGTCGCCCCGTCAGCCTCGCGCATTACGCGTCTCCGCGAGTCCGGCACGACGCCCACAATCTCCATCGTCCGCTGCGTCTGCCGGTGCACCGCGATCACGCGCTGGCTTGATTGAGGACCAGGGCGATGACCACCGACAGGACAAGCAGGAATGCGAACGCGACGGCGGCTCGCCGCGCCGCCTCCAGCGCAGCACGGCGCGAGCGTCCAAAGTGGCGTTGGAGGTCGTCATAGGAGATCAGGAACATCATCGCCGCCCCAATCACGTCGAACGGCGCTAGGAGGAACAGGAGACTCACGGCGCGCGGTCGTCTTCGTCGGTGCGCCACGGCCGCGGGCGGCCCAGTCGCCCCGTCGTCAGTCCGTGATTAGCTGCGTCGTCGCTTGTCATTGCTTCCACCGGTCAGTCGGTAGAAGCCATCATCCGCGCTGCCGCGGCGGTCAAGCGGGCTTCATCGCTGGACCGATGTTAACGCGAGGCGGGTCGCCAGCGGCCGACCGAGTGGCCCGAGCGCGGCGACGAAGTCCGCCCAATCGCGTTGGCGGAATGGGGTTGCGGGCGACCAAACAGGTCACCGAGCAGGTCCGCATCTCCGCCGTGAAGTCTGTATTCGCTGCCCTACACGCCGCTCGTCGGCGGCGATCGCCTATCCCCGACGCTGATCGTGCTACATCCTCGTCGTCGTGGTTCTGACGCTCATCGTCACCCCGCGCCGCGTCCGATACGCCGCTCGCGAGGGTCAACCCCGTCCCGGCCATTGGGAGAGGAATGAGCGAAAAGATCGGTCGGCAAAGATCGAAAATCGACGAATCGGAGCGAACATTCGACGACGCGTGCCTTGACAGAGTGCGTGCGCCTCCATTAGAAACCCTGACCGAGTACGCGCTGAAGTCCGCGTGATGCCGGTCCTCCGGACGATGACTTCTACCTCGACAACGAGTGTGGAGCCCTTCGACAGGAGACGTCCGTGGACTACGTCATCCAAGTCCTGCAGTCTGCCGTAGTTCTGTTCCTTGCGCCGCTCTACGCGGGCGCGATCGCGCGCGCCGAGGCTATCGTGCAGTCGAAGCGGGGCCCGAGCGTGCTGCAGCCCTACCGGGACCTCGCGAAGCTGCTGCGCAAAGGCAGCGCGATCTCGCAAGACGCGTCGTGGATCTTCCGGTGCGCCCCGTTCGTCGCGTTCGCCTGCTACCTGACGGTGTCGGTGATCGTGCCGGTGATCACCGACGAGCCGTTGCCGCTCGCGTTTCTTGCCGACCTGATCGGCGGGGCATTCGTGCTCGGCCTCGCGAGCTTCGTCATCTCGCTGGCGGCGCTCGACACGGCGAGCCCGCTCGGCGGCCTGGGCGCGAGCCGCACGAGCTGGGTCGGGAGCTTCGCCGAGCCGGCGCTGATCCTCGTCTTCTTCACCGTCGGGGTCCTCTCGGCGTCGGACAATCCTTACTTGATGAACCACGCGCTCGCGAGCTCGCCGGACGCGTTGGTGCTGCCGACCCACGTTCTCGGGGCGATCGCGTTCTTCATGATCGTGCTCGCCGAGAACGGGCGGATACCGATCGACAACCCGGCCGGGACGATCGAGATCTCGATGATCGAGGAGAGCCGCGTGCTCGAATACTCCGGACGCGAGTACGCACTCGTCAAGTGGGGCAGCTGGATGAAGGTCTTCCTGATGTCGGCGATCTTCATGAACGTGTTCGTGATCCCCTGGGGGCTCGGGGGGGCCGGCGATATCGGCAGCGCGCTGCTCGGAATTCTCGCGCTGGCCGGCAAGCTGGTCGTTTGCGGCACCGCAATCGTGATCATCGACAGCTCGTTTGCGAAGCTGCGCTTCTTTCGCATCGCGGAGTTCCTCGGCGGCGCGTTCCTGCTCGCACTGATCGGCGTGGCAACGTCGTACGTGATCGGCAAGTAGCGATGGAGAGCCTCTCGTCGCTGTCGACCCAGGGCGTCCTGCTCGTTCTCGCCGGGGTCGTGATCCTGCTCTGCGCGTTCGCGTGCCTTGGCTCGAAGCTGTTTGACCGCTACGTCGCCTACTACGGCATGCAGTCGCTGGCGCTCGCCTTCGCGGCCGGTCTGGTTGCCGAGCAGCGGGATGCCGCGGGGCTGTGGGTGCTTGCGGGGATCACGCTCGTCGTGAAGGGTGTGGCGATACCGCTGGCGACCAGGCGCTTCCTGCTCGAGCGCTTCCACCTCGAGCGCGACGTGGCAGTCTCCACCGGCCTGTCGCGTTCGCTGATCGCCGGCGCCGCACTCACCGTGTTCGCTTACCTGACGATCGGGCGCAGCGAGATCGGGGTCGCGCTGGGCTCGCGCGCGGTCGTGCCGATCGCCGTCGCGGTCATCCTGCTCGGCGGCCTGTGCATGGTGGTGCGTCGCCATACGATCGCGCAGCTGATCGGCTGGCTGATCGTCGAGAACGGCGTCTTCCTCGCAGCGATCGCGACGGTCGCGACCTTCCCGTTCATCGTCGAGGCCGGCGTGTTCCTCGACCTTGTCGCTGCCGTGCTGATCATGATCACCTTCGTCTCGGGCTTGGCGCGCCAGCTCGCCGAGGCGAGCGCGAGCGAGCTGCGCCAGTTGAGCGAATGACGATCGCGCTGGCAGTCATCGTAGTCGCGCTACCGCTGCTGCCGGCGCTGACGGCGATCTTCAGCGCGCGCGCGCGGCCGCTCGGGCTCACTGCTGCCATGGCTGGTGTGCTGACGCTGGCCGCCGCGATCGTGCTCGCTGCGCGCCTCGCTGACGGCGAGCGAGCCCACGCACTGAGCGGGTTCATCTCACTCGACGCACTGAGCGGCTTCTTTGTCGTCACGATCGCCGTCGTCGTAGCGCTGGCCAGCTTCGGATCCGCCGCCTATCTACGCGCCGAGGAGCGCCGTGGCGAGCTCAGCCCGCTCCAGGTCAGGCTCTACTTCGTCTTCTTCGCGCTGTTCGCATCGCTGATGCTCGCCTCGTTCGAGACGGGCAACCTCGGCCTGCTGTGGGTGCTGATCGAGGCGAGCACGCTCGCGAGCTGCGTGCTCGTCGGCCTCGAGGCCAAAGCGATCTCGCTCGAGGCGGCGTGGAAGTACATCATCATCAGCTCGTTCGGTGTCACGATCGCGCTCGCCGGCACGCTGTTCGTCTACTACGCCGCGAGCGGCCTGCACGGGTCGCCCACGGATCACCTGACCTGGTCGTTCCTGTTCGCGCATGCAGGTGCACTACAGCCCGAGAGCCTGCGCCTCGGCTTCCTCCTGGTCGTCGTCGGCTATGGCACGAAGGTCGGCCTCGCGCCAATGCACACATGGCTGCCCGACGCCCATTCCGAGGCGCCGAGCCCGGCCAGCGCGATGCTCTCCGCGGCGCTGCTCAACACCGGCATGTACGCGATCATTCGCTTCCGAGCGTTAGCCGGCGTCGGCCTTGGCAGCCACTACCCCGACGACGTGCTGCTCGTCTTTGGCTTCATCTCGATCGTCATCGGCGTGCTGTTCCTCGTGCTGCGCGGCAACTTCAAGCGCCTGTTCGCCTACTCATCGGTCGAGCACATGGGCATCGTCGCGGTCGCCCTGGGCTTCGGCGGCCCGCTCGGGCTCTACGGCGCGCTACTGCACACGCTTTGTCACGCGATCGGCAAAGCCGTGCTCTTCATCACGAGCGGCGACATCGTCCTGCGTTACCGCACGCGGCTAGTCGACGAGGTTCGCGGCGTTCTCGGCGCGATGCCGCTAACCGGCGCCGCGCTGCTGCTCGGCGCGCTAGCAGTCACAGGCTCACCACCCTTCGGCCTGTTTCTCAGCGAGTTCACGATCGTGCGGGCCGGGTTCGCCGCGTCGAGTCCCGCGCTCGTCGGCCTGCTGCTACTGCTCTTGGTCGTCGCATTCATCGCGCTGATGCGAGCCTGTGCCGGGATGGCGCTCGGTGCTCAACCTGACGCCAGCGGCAACACTGTCGCCTACGACGAGCGCGCGGGTCGCCTGCTGGCAGCGGTACCGCTCGTCGCGGGACTCGCGGGGCTGCTCGTTCTGGGTGTCTGGATCCCCGGCGGCCTGAACACGCTCATCATGCACGCGATCGGAGCGATCACGTGAGCGCCGAGCGGGCTCTCACGGGACTCCCGAGCACGTTTGGTGAGCTCGTGCCCGGCGTCAGCGGTGCGCGCGTCCGGCCGGAAGAGCTGGTGGGGGTTACGCACGAGCTCGCGAGCAGGCCCGGCGCGCGCCTCGCCGACCTGTTCGCGAGCGAGCCGCTGCCGGGCGACGTGGTGTGGCTGCGCGCCGTCTACGCGCTGGACCGCGAAAACCGCTATGCGATCGTCGAGTGCCCGGTGCGCGGCGACGAGTTCCCGGCGCTATCTGATCTCGATCCGGCAGCGTTCGTCGAAGAGTGCGAGGTCTATGAGCAGTTTGCGATCCGCCCGGCGAACGGGAAGCCGCTGAACCGCATGCTGATCCCACGCGGCGCTGACGCGAGATTCCCGCGGCTCGGGCGCCGGCCGCACGCGCACCTTGAATCGCTGCACGCGCGCCATGTCGTGCAGGGCGAGGCGTTCGAGTTCCCGTTCGGTCCGGTCCGCGTGGCGGGCTGGGAGAGCCTCTACATGGGGCTGGTGACAACGGGCGAGGAGGTCCTCGACCTCTACCTCTCGCACTGGCACAAGCACCGAGGCGTGGAGCACCGTCTGGTTGGCCTGGAGCCCGACCGGGCGCTGTTCTACGTCGAGAGAATGGACGGCCTCAACGCGATCGGCAACGGACTGGCGCTGTGCCGCGCGATCGAGACTGCGGCAGAGGCGCAGATACCACCCAGCGCAACGCACACGCGCTCGATCGCGCTCGAGCTGGAGCGCATCTACAACCATGCGGCGGCGATCGCCGCGACTTGCCAGACCACCGGCCTCTCGGTCGGCCAGGCGCGTGCCGAGATCGTGCTCGAATCGCTGCTGCGCCTCAACGCCGCGGCGTTCGGGCATCGCTACCTGTTCGACGTGCTCGCGCCCGGCGGCGTGCGGCGCCCCGCCGACGGCGCCGCGATCCGCAAACAGCTGCCGCGCGCCTGCGACGAGTTCCGCCGCGTCAGCGAAGCGCTCCTGAAAACCAACTCGCACGTCGATCGCCTCGAGGCGACCGGCCGCCTTACGCACGAGCAGGCCGACCGCCTCGCACTTGTCGGGCCGGTCGCGCGAGCCGCCGGCTGCGCGATCGACTCGCGCGCCGACCACCCGTTCCCTCCGTACGACGAGCTAGCGATCACACCAGCGGTAGGCGACACGGGCGATGTACTCGCGCGGATCGAGGTCATGATCGCCGAGGTCGGACGCTGCGAGCGCCTCGTGCTCGACCAGCTCACCGCCGCCGGACCCGGGCGGACCGAGCCCGAGCCGCGCTCTGCTGCGGCGCTCGGGTGGGCGGAGTCGCCGCGCGGCGAGGCTCTGGCGTGGGTCGCGTTCGACTCGCACGGCACGATCGAGCGCGCACGCGTGCGTCCCGCGTCGGTGCGCAACTGGCGCGCGTTTGACGACGCAGCGCGCGCGCAGAACGTCTTCACCGACATTCCGATCATCGAGGCCAGCTTCTGGCTGACCGTCGCGGGGTTCGCGCGCTGATGGCTTACTGGTTTCTCCGCGGCCTGGCGAAGGGTGTCGTGACGACGCGCTACCCAAAGGTGATCGACCCGTGGGCGAGCACGTTGCCGACGCCGCCGGCTTTCAACTCCGACCGGCTGACCGTCGAGTTGGTCGACGAGCTGATCGCGGTCTGCCCGTCACGCGCGCTGGCGCGCGATCGAGCTGATCTGATGTTCGACATCGGAGCGTGCACGAGCTGTGGGCGCTGCATCGAAGACGGTCGTGGCGCGGTCGAGCACAGCGGCGTCTTCGAGCTTGCGAGCTCACGTCGCGAGCAGCTCGTGAAGCGCATACCGATCGGCGGCGAGTCGACATGAGCGACGACGCGATCGCGGATGAGCTGCGGCGCCGCGCTCTTGCGCTGTTCGGTCGCAGCCTGCACATCCGCACGGTCGACACGGGCTCCTGCGCGGTCTGCGAGTCGGAGATTCGACTGCTGTCCGCACCGCCCTACGACCTGCATCGGCTCGGCTTCTTCTTCACGCCGGCGCCGCGCCACGCCGACCTGTTGCTCGTAACCGGACCGGCAGTTCGGGCGATGGATACCGCGCTCATGAAGACATACGAGGCCACGCCCGACCCCAAGGCGGTCGTTGCCGTCGGCGCCTGCGCGCTCGGCGGCGTCTACGAGGAGGACGGCTTCGTCCACGGCGCCGTCGATCGCGTCCTCCCGGTCGACGTCTACGTTCCGGGCTGCCCGCCAAGCCCGCTCGCGCTGCTGCAAGGGCTGCTGGTGGCGGTCGGCCGGCTCGAGCAACGCGTGGCCGCGCTGAGCTTCGATCTCGCCGCGGAGACTGCGCGATGAGTCACGCGATCACCGACGTCGTGCTCGTAGCCGGCGCGCTCTGGCTGCTCGCGACCGCTGCCGGGCTCGGTGCCGTCCGGGCGCCGGGGCTGCGTGCCTCGGCGCTGTTCTCGGGCCTTGGCGGCGGCTGCGCGCTGGTCGGCGGCGTGCTGCTCACGATCCACGGTCACGGCGCGAGCGTGAGCCTGGGATCGAACCTGGTCGGGAGCGCCAGCCTCCGGTTCACGGCGCTTGCTGGCCCGTTCATCGCGCTGCTCGGGGTGGTTGCGCTGGCGATCGCGCTCTACGCGCCGCGCTACCACGAAGCGGCGCGCGGCACCGCCGTCTATCTCGCGGTCTACAATCTCGCCCTCACCGCATCCGCAATCGTCCTGGTGGCCGGCAGCGTGGTGACGTTCCTTGTCGCCTGGGAGTCGATGGCGCTGTTCAGCTACCTGCTGATTTTGCGCCACCGGGAACGCGAGGAAGTAGCGCGCGGGGCGTTTCTGTTTCTCGCGCTGAGCGAGATCGGCTTCGCCCTGATCGTCGCCGCATTCGCGATCCTCGCGACACAGACGCATTCACTCGACCTTGCGACGATCGCCGCGCGCGCCGGTCACGTCGGCGGCGGCTGGCGCACCGCGGCATTCCTGCTGGCACTGCTCGGCTTCGGCTTCAAGGCGGGCATCGTCCCGCTGCACGTCTGGCTGCCCGCAGCGCACCCGGTCGCGCCCGCCGACGGATCGGCGTTCCTCTCGGGCCTCGTGATCAAGCTGGGGATCTACGGGATCGCGCTCTTCAGCGTGACGCTGCTGCGCGGTGGCCCAGCCTGGTGGGGGCTCGTGATGATGGGGTTCGGCGCATTCTCCGCCGTGCTCGGCATCCTTTACGCGCTGATGGAACGCGATCTCAAGCGCTTCCTCGCGTTCTCGAGCATCGAGAACGTCGGCATCATCCTCGTCGCGCTCGGCGGGTCAATGACGTTCGCTGCTTATCACCAGCGAACGATCGCGACCTTCCTGCTGATCACTGCCATCTACCACGTCGTCAACCACGGCGTCTACAAGACTTTGCTGTTCCTCGAGGCCGGGGTCATCGAGCACGCCACGGGCACGCGCGATCTCGACCGGCTCGGCGGCCTGATCCGCCGCTTGCCGCGAACCTCTGTGATCTCGCTGATCGGCACGCTGGGAATCGCCGCGCTGCCGCCGCTCAACGGCTTCGTCAGCGAATGGATGCTTTTCCAGGGGCTGTTCCAGGGGTTTCGCATCCCCAACCACACGGTCGGCATCCTGATCGTCGTCGCCGGAGCGCTGGTCGCACTCACGGCCGGTCTCGCGCTGAACGCGTTCGCGCGCGCGTACGGGATCCCGTTTCTCGGACGCGCGCGCTCCGAGGGCGCAGCACGGGCGCGCGAGCAGGGCCAGCCGATCGCGGGCCCGGCGCTGCTCGCAGCGATCTGCGTCTTCCTAGGCATCGGCGCGCCGCTCGTCCTGACGGCACTCGCGCGCGCTGCGCGCACAGTTACCGGCGTCAACATTCACAGCGTCCTGGTCCTGCCGAAGCTCACCGTGATCCCCGCGCATACGAACTTCTCGGGCTTCTCGCCGACCTACCTCGCAGTGTTCCTCATCGCCGTGGCGGCGGTTCCGATCCTGATCTACCTCGCCGGGCGCCCGCGCGCCGCGAGCCGAACGGTGCCCGTCTGGGACGGCGGCATCCGTTCATTCACCGCGCGGATGCAGTACACGGCGACGACGCACGCAAATCCCGTTCGTGTCACGTTCGACCCGCTCTACCGTCCTGCGATCGAGCTGCACCGCGCCTCAGACGAGCCGGCCGGACGCTCCGGTCCGGTCCACTACGGCCATCGCGTGACCCCAATCTTCGAGCGCTTCCTGTACCGGCCCGTCGTGCGCGCAGTCGAGTGGTTGGCGCGCATGGCGCGCCCGATCCAGTCCGGCGACGTGAACCTCTACCTGCTCTACGTGCTGATCGCCGTAATCGTGGCGTTCGCCATCTATGCATGGTCATGAGGCCCGTGCCAGAGGCAGTTGGCCCAGCGGGTGTGTCAGCGGGCGCACGGTGAGAGCGCCCAGCGGCCACAGCCGCCGTCTACGCGCGCATCCTGTCGCAGCCTCATGGTGCCGCCGGACGCCCGCGACTAGCTCGATGGCGCGAGTTCCGTGCTCGGAGCTCGTGATCAGCGACCAGGCGACATGAGCGAGAGCTGCATGCGCGCGAAACGCCGCCGGCCCCGAAGGGGCCCATAAGAAAAGAAAGCGGACCGTGCACCCGCCGTCGATGCTGGTCGTATGGTGCCTTCCGCCGGCCTCGGCTCCGGTGAGGGAGCTCCCACCGCGCCTGCCGGGACCCGCTTAAGGCTGCTTCCTTCCGGACCTGACCTGGTTCACGAACCGACATCGCGGGGGACCCTCGACCATCAACGCCCTGACCGGCGGGGCTGCCACGCGAGCTGCCCCTCGGGAGGGAATTCGGCCCCGCTATAGCGGATTGCGGGTTCAGGGCACCGCTGGTTCCCCGCCTAGCACGGTCCAGCGGGGATGGTAGTGGGTTGCGCGCCGGTGGTTCTCGGTCGGTAGATGCAGAGCGCGGAGAACTCGAGGACCCGGCCGAGCGTGAGCGCCTAGAATCGTCGACGATCGCCGGGCGCGTAGCTCAGTGGGAGAGCGCTCGCTTCACACGCGAGAGGTCGCTGGTTCGAAACCAGCCGTGCCCATAGGAAAAGCCTGTAAATCGAGGTGTTTCAGGCCGACGAGGGCGTTTCCGTCGCACGCGAGCGCTCTCGTCGAGAGGCCGTTCGATGCTGATCGAACCCGTTCACGGCCGAGCCTTCATGCGAGCTTGTCATCGTCTTGGTGGGCTTCTTGAGAGCGCCGGTTGGTGGCGGGTAGTCTGCCGCGACTTTCCTGGGGGATTGCTGTGCCGTTCGGGTCATGACGGCCTCAGCGGTTTGGGTGCTGCTGGGACCGTGCAGGGACGCCTGATCGGAGACTTTTGTTCCTGTGGGGCGCCAGCAGGCTTGGCCTGACGGGCGGATCGCGGTCCCACGACGAGCGCTAGGACCGCGTGCCGGCGAGGCATCAGCGTGAAGCGGTGACGACGAGCTTCATACGGCTTCAGGCCTGTGGCCGCCGGGCGCACTTGAGGCGGTCGCGGCCAGCGGCTCGGGGATACGATCGCCCGAGAGGAGAAAGCTCGCTCCGATCACTGCGGCGACGAGGGCGCCGCCCCACCAGACGGCGTCGGGTGAGGTCGCGAGCACCACGCCACCGACCGCGGGGCCGAGGGCCAGGGCTGCCGTGAAGGTGAGGCCGTAGAACGACATGTAGCGGCCGAGCAGATGAGGTGGTGCGAGCTCGGCGACAAGTGGTCCGAGCACGATCGACTGCACGCACTCACCGATGGCGATCACGATCGCAACCCCGGCCAAGACGGTGGTCGCGGCGAGCGTCGAGCGCGTTAGCGTTGCGAGTAGGACCGCGAGCAGGCCGATTACCCATAGCCCGCTGGTCGCGGCAAAAGCATGCGTGCGACGCAACCGCTTGACGACCCGTGTGGCCGGAATCTGCGCCACGACGATGAAGAAGGTGTTGAGGAAGAAGAGAACACCGATCTCGCCCGGCCCGACAGGCGTGTGCACCGTCGCAAATGGCGGGAGGATGTTGGCAAACAGCGCGGGGCCAACGGCCAGGAGCACGATGTTGGCGGCGATCAGGACGAGGAAGAGCCGATCTCGAGCAACCACTCGGAAACCTGTCCCACTGTCGCTCGGCGCTGCAGCCTTCGCGAGGCGAGGATTCGGGACCACCACGAGCACGATCAGCGCGAAGGCAGCGCAGGTGATGGCGTCGAAGAGGTATAGCGCCTGGAACGCGCGGAGGTGCTGGACGGAAGCGACGATGAAGCCGGCGACCGTCGCGCCGCTGCCGATGCCGAAGTTGCCTGCGACTCGGCCGAGCGCGAACAAGGAGGCGCGCTGCTCCGCTGTGACCAGGGTGAGGCTCAGAACCTGGTTCGCGGTATTCGTGACTCCGAGCCCGGCGCCGCCGACGGCCGAGCAGACGAAGGCTTGCCAGGGCCGGTCGACGAACGCGAAGCCCGCGTAGCCGAGTCCGCTCGCGAGATTGCCGGCGATCAGGATCGGCTTCGCGCGGAAACGATCGACCAGCGCACCCGAAGGGGGCGCTACAACCGTCGCCGTGCCCAGGACCGCCGCCAGCACCAGCCCCGCCGTCGCCGTCGGGAAGCCGCGGGCCTGGTGCAGGTAGATGATCTCGAACGGGAGGATCAGCCCAGTAGCCGAAAGAGTTGACCGCGTTCCCCGCCTGAAGAGCGATGACGGGCCCCGACAGGCCCGTCCGCCAACCTCTCGCTAGATATGCCCAAATCACTGTCTAACCTCTCGCGGTGATCAATGAGCCAGGCGGCGGCGGAGCCGGCGCAGGAGCGAGACGACGCGGCCGTGCAGCGGGGCTCGGGGACGGCGTTGCTGCTGGTGGCGGTGTGCGCGAGGCGGTTGTGGTCGGCGGCTCGGTGCAGGTCGGCGATGTGCTGTTGGGCGGCGACATGGGTGAGTCGGGAATGCATGGCTGACCTCGTGTTGGGTCGTGGTGCGCGCACTGTGGTCCGCACGGGTTGCAGCCGGCTTGCAGTCCGGTAAACGCCCCGGCCCGAGCACTGCAACCGCGGGTGGAGTGCCGTCGGCGGTGTTCGGTCGGCGGCGATAGACCGGGGTCGGTACCTTCGCGAG
The DNA here is from genome assembly GCA_963773395.1 of uncultured Solirubrobacterales bacterium. Taxonomy (GTDB): domain Bacteria; phylum Actinomycetota; class Thermoleophilia; order Solirubrobacterales; family Solirubrobacteraceae; genus Palsa-513. The sequence continues at coordinate 1,428,767 of CAVZAY010000002.1, forward strand.
GGCGTATGCGTTTCGGAATCCTGGGTCCTTTGCAGGCAGTCAGTGACGATGGGCGTGAGCTCGCCCTGGGCGGGCGGATGCCGCGAGCCGTGCTTGCTTTGCTGGTGCTGCGGGCGAACGAGGTCGTGTCGAGCGATCAGCTGGTTGAGGAGTTGTGGGCGGGTGCGCCGCCGGCGAGCGGAGCGAAGGCGCTGCGCGTGCACGTATCGCGGCTACGCCGGGCCCTTGCAGCCGGCCACTCAGACCC
>CAVZAY010000003.1:0-31432 GCA_963773395.1 uncultured Solirubrobacterales bacterium
CGAAGCAAAGCGCCAGAATCTCCCGTGTTTACTGGGGTTTCGGGCGATCCGACTCGATCTGGGCGTGACCGCCACGAACGGCTCGTTCATCCGCCGCGATCCTGGACAATTGTTTGCACTTTGTTTGCACTTTGCCGCTTCGCGATGCCGCTGCGGTCGCCCCGGGCGAGCGGCGGGGACCCCGTCGTCGCAAAATCCAGCTCGACCCTGGTCACTGACGCGTTGCCTTCATCGAGCGCTGTTGCGAGCGGCGAGGTAGGTATTCAGCCATTCCGCGGCCCCGTCCGGGCCGACGGGCTGGGGAAGCAGTTTCACGTAGCGCTCAGTGGCCTGGAAGCGAGCTGTGGCCCATGTACTCCATCAGTTCCCGGAGCGTGTAGCCGGCAGCCATGAGGAAGCTCGCGAATGTGTGCCGGCACTCGTGTAGCCCGATGGGCTCCAGGTCGAGCGTGCGCTTCTGCTTTTTCGCGCTCGCGATAGCGTCGTTCCACGCGTTCGTGGCTCGCGGATATTTTTTTCGCCCTATGTCCAGCCAGAGGCGGCCGAGCACGCGGCCGTTTTCGGGGTGTCCGGTGTAGCTCGGCGGCGCGGACGAGGATCGGCTTGAGAGGTGCCGCGATCGGGACCCGGCGGTTGGTGCCGGCGGCTCTTCGATTTGCGCACGATGAGCCACAGGTGGTCGAGGTCGAGGTCCTGCCATTGGAGGCGATCCATCTCGCTGCGGCGCAGGCCGGCATAGAAGGCGAGTGCGAACGGCACGCGGTCCGCTGGGGCGAGCGGTTCGAGTAGTGCCTCGGCCTCTTCGGTGGTCGCTGACCCGCTCGCGTGGGACCTCGTCGACGGGCGGCATTTCCACTCCGGTCGTGGGGTTCGTTTCGACGAGGCGCTCGCGTCGGTCTGCGCGGCCCAGCTGTAGATCGCCCGGGCGACCGCGACGTGGTTGGCGATGCGCGAGCGCGAGAGGCCGTCACGAGCGAGGCGGTCGACGAAGAGCTGCCACTCTCGCGGACTGACCGCGCCCGCCGGAACGCGCGCCGAACTCCGGGATCAGGACTTTGCGGAGCGAGCGGTCGTAGCCCTCGAGCGTCGTGTCGGCGTAGGCGCGACGGTTGCCGCGACGCTTGCCGATGCGTCCTTGCCCGACGTCCTCCGACCATTGGTCGGCGACCCCCTGGAAGGTCGGGCCGGCGAGCGCCCGCTCGAGGAGGATCTCCTCGGCGTTCTGTCCTGCCCCGGCTAGCCATGAGAGCGCTTCGTTGATGTCGGGGCAGCTGCTGGCGGGTGATGATCCTTCCGCTCACGGGATGCCGTCGGCTCGCCCCGTACAATGGCTTCTCGCGTGCAGCGGCAGCGCTCGCCAACGTCGTCGCCCCGCGGGCAGCCTTTGCGGTGTCGGACGTAGACGCCGGGGTGCTTCGTGCGCTGCCAGATCGCCTGGCTTGCTGTGATTGTCGGCTCGCGCAGCTGCTGTGCCATGTCGCTAATGTTTTCCTCGGGATGAAGCTAGCAACCACATGCGCCGCAACTCGCGCGTTTGGGGCTGCCGTTAACTGACGCCGGCGAAGTAGTGCGCGTGCTCTTCGGACTAGTGTTCCAGCTCGCGCAACGGGACGAGCACGAGTTGCCCGCACGGAACGAGCTTGATGACGGGCTGAACGCGGCGCTCAAACGTATCGACGCTCATACCGAGGCTGGCGGCCGCCTCCTTACGCGTCACGAGAAAACGCGGTACGAGCTGTAGCGGGCGCGGGGACGAGTGCCTCGACGGGAGGAGCTACCGTGATTGTCTGTGCTGCGGTGACCGGCGCCGGGTTCCGCTCGGGTCCGTTTGGCGGGGCGTGCCCGTCAAAGCGAGCCGCTAGAGGTCGGTGCCCTCGGGCGCGTCGGCAGAGTCGAGCGACAGCTGGAGCTGGGACGTGGGGTCAACGGTGTGTTCTCGCGGTGACATTTGTCCGGTCGTTCCGATGTTCGACGCCTAATGCGGGGCAAAGCCAAAATAGCAAAGTCCTGACGCTTTGGTAACTTGGTTGACGTTGTCCCCGCGAACCTACGTCGATGAGCACCCCGCCGAGACACCGGTCGAAGCTGCGTTCTACGAGGCCCTGGAGGGGTGGGACGCGGCAGTCCAGCGACACGTGTCGCGCCCCCGAGCGGGATTCAGCGATCGTCTTGCCGGCTTCGCCGCCGCCGGCCACCTCCAGGCCGAGCGTTGTCGCCTAGCTCACTCCCGGGGCTTCAAGTGGGAGCCCCGACGGGCCGCCGGTAGCTCCCTGGGAGCTTCAGCCCGAATCGGGACGACGCGGGCCGGCCGAGCGATGGCGGATCTTCGACGCGGCATGCAGCCGAGTTCGCGCGAGCCGGACGAGGAACGGATCTGCTCGTGATGGCCGCGGCATTCGATCGGCTCGCTGACGCCGCAGGCGAGCTGGCCGCCGCTATCGCGCGAGCGGACCGCGGAGCGGCCTGTTCCCGCGTCGCGCCCCTCAGACCTAGACCGAATCCCGTCGCGATAGATCCGCGCCGCCGCAGGCTCCCAAACACTGCGGCGACTGCGACGGACCCGCACAGCGGCAGTCCGCCTCGCAAAGCACGTCGACGTCGCGCGGATTAACCCAAGCCCCGGCCCACGCGAATCGCAGGCAGGATGCCCTGGTCGATCCAGTTGCGAACCGTCTGCGCGGTCACGTCAAGCTTCGCCGCGACCTCCGGCACCTTCAGAAACGGGTCGCCGACCTCGAACGGCGTTCCGCTCGGTACATCACTCACAGGACACAGGTTAGGCCGTCGAGCGGTCCGCCCTCCCGAGCCCGAACCGCGGCCACCCGTTGCGGTCAGTTGCCTGCCGTAGCGGTCGGCTGCCGCCTCGAGACGATCGGGGCAAGCGGACCGGGACGTCTCCGCTGCACGCAGCAGCCGTACCGGCGGCGCAACACCGCTAGGAAGCGAGACTCACGCTGGCAGCTATCGCGATGGCGGTTCCGGGTGAGTCACCAAGCCTGAGCGTCACAGACTGCTCGCCAAAGACAGCGCGGTTCTTGAAGACGACCGCCAAGCGCCTCGATGTAACCGCCGAGCGTCCCAACGCGCGGATTCGGCTCATGTTCAACGTGCGAGACAGCCCGCGGCGAAGTGGCCAGCTGGGCCGGTGAGCTCGCACCCTGGGTTAGACCAACGCGCCGACGATAGACGTCTAGCGATTCACCCGGCTCACGAGCGTCGAGCGGCCGCGGTCGGGGGCGTTGAGCGCGCGCGCGCCGGGGTCGTTTCGGCTTGGCCATCGTGGGCTCGTAGCATACGGCATAACGGCTAGCCGGAATAACGTCACCATGGGTGATACTGTGTGCTGAGCGAGCGGAGCGAGGGAGGCAGGGTGGTTGTTGGGCTGGAGGCGCGGCGGCGGCTAGGGGTTGCGGAGGGCGGTAGGGAGCGGGAGTGGAATGCTGGCGGTGGCGTTGCGGTAAGGAGGATCGGGAGGGCGGCTGGGAATGGCGGTGAGGAGGCTCGGGAGCGCGGGCCGGCTGGCGAGAACCCCGGGCGAGGCGCAACCCAGCCCGCATCGCCCGTGATCCTTATGCTGGGCGCATGACCGAAACTGAGCGCTATCCCGCGCATGCGCTGGTCGAGGCGCTGAAGGGTCGCACCGTCGTCGACGCGAGCTGCGACGGCGAGGGAGTCGACGACGTGCGCCTGCTACTCGACAATGGCACCGCGATCATGATCGACTCGGAGCTGGATACGAGTCCCAACAGCATCGCAATGGCGCAAGCCCGGGCCGGACCACCATGGCCGCGCCTGAGCGTTCGAATCGGCGGCCGCGGAGCCTCGGGCCGTTCGACGACGCTTAGCTCCCTCCCCGGGTTCCTCCAACGGGTCGGCGAGAGCCCACCCACCGCCAGCGTCCACCATCTCACTGAGGGCGGTTCGGGAACCGGCCGCCCTGGCTCGCGCGCCGTCGCTGTTTCGTCAACGCAGGAGTAACCGCAACCGAGACGGCTGCTTCAGCGCGGGAGCAGCAACGCGTGGCGGGAAGGTCGCGTGGCTGCCTTCGCCACCCGGCAAGCGGCCACGACGGTCGCGGCGGACTTCCGCGGCGGCAGTCGATCTCAGCGAGAGCGCGTGGTATTTGGTGGAAGGTTCGTCAGAGACACAGGTCCTCCGGAGTTGGCTCCTGGCCCAGTGAGTGGGACGCCGAGCGCTGGGTAGCCGAGGCCGGAGTTGACGGCGCCGATGAGTGGTCTCGCCGATGCCAGTTCCCGTTTGTGCATCCGGGCGGCGAGCAAGCCCAAGAATCTCCGGGTAGGCGCCGCTCTTTGACATCTGCTGGAGGATGGGCCAGGTCTTTGCGGTCGCCATCGCGTTGACTGCCTGTTGGACGCCGGCGGGGTTGCCGGTCCGGCGGGCCTGCGCCCAGCGCTTGAACCAGGTGCAGGCGACGGTGCCGGTGACGGTGGCGCCGAGCTGAACGGTCGCTCGCGAGGTTGGCTCCAGTGATCGCGCTGGCGTCGAAACCTGGCGGCAGTGTGACGCCGCGAAGCATCCGGGTGATGACAGCGGAGCGGTCCTCTGTCTGGACAACGCTCGCTGGGAGCGCGGAGAGCCACGCGTCGGTGTCGACCGCTCGCAGCGACGCGAGCAGCGACTCGAATGCGGCGACGTTGGCGGCTCCCGCCGGACTCGAGGACGCGGCCGTCGTACTCCCAGAGCGCGGTGATGTCCTGGTGTCCGGGACGCCCTCCGCTGTACTGGTAGACGTGGGCTGCGGTTCCGGGACCGGTGCGGTGGTCAGGCCGTCTGAGTTCGCGCGGTCAGCCATCCACTGGACAGCTTGCCGGCGCGCCAGTTCAGTTGCGCGTCGGTCGTGAAATCCTCAGCGGACGACTTGAGGGCACCGAGTCGGTCGTGAAGTGCAACTCGCCGTCCTGGGCGGAGTCCTCGTTGGCGTAGTCGACTCGCCAACCGGCCCGCTCGAGCAGCACCAGCGGCGAGGCATTCGCGAACCGGACGAGTTGCGCGCCCCACGCGGTCTCCGAGCGACCGGCGAACACGCCGCTCATCGCAAGACCGCCAAGCACGCCCGCGACCACCACCATGAGCGATATCGCGAGTCTCCGCGAGCCGCGACCACGCCAGTGAGATGCGGGGTCTCCCGCGTCAGCGACGGGCCGGCTAGCAGCAACCGGCGTTCTAGCTCATCAACGTAATCCCTCATGTGTGCTCCCTTCCAAGCTGATCCGCAGCGCTGCGAGTCCACGGCTCACGCGCTGGCGTGCCACGATTTCGCTGACCGCGAGCGACGCGCGATCGACTGGTAGCTGTCCCCGTCGACCACGCGCGCACGAACCGCGGCGCGCTGCCCATCCGGCACCCGGAAGCGCCTCCTCAGCCAAAGACGCGCTCTCCTGAGCGAGCAGCTCGGCATAGTCAGCGTGATCGAGTCGGACAGCTCGATCGGCTCGAACGCAAAGCGATCCAACGCCCGTCGATCGGGGCGACGACGCGACTGATCAGCCAGCTTGTGCGCAGCGATCCCCAGAAGCCAAGCCCGAGCCGACCCCGCCTCCGGCCGGTGACCCCGCCGATCGCGCAGCGCCGCCAGAAACGTCTCCGCCGTCACATCCGCAGCCTCGCCGGCATCCAACCCACGCCGCGCACACAGCCGCAGCACCACGTCAACATGCCGCCGATAGAACACCCAAACGCTTCGCCCGCGCCATCGCGCGCAGCAAGCAAGACCGCGTCATCGCACGCGTCTCCGGCGTCCATCAGACCCTAGTTCGCTCGGACGATCACGCTTGTGACATGAACAGCACGCACGCATGATCACGCTACAGCGACGGGCTTGGAGCTGAGCTGCGCGGCGGCCGCCGCAAAATTTGAAAGGAGGCGCGAACACCGGCCCGCGTCACGCAGCCGCCTTGCGCGAAATGCAGGCGCGCGCCCGACCCCATGCCTGCTTCCCCGCGCCTGGGCGCGCCGAGAGTCCGACGCGTGCGTCGTTGCCCGGCGGTAGCGACGGTCTACGCTGACCGCGACACGGCATCCACACCATCGCGAGCAGGAGTCCCGCCCATGAGACATTCACTCTGGCTCGTCGCGGTCGCGACCGCGGCAGTCCTCTACGGCGCGTTGCCGGTCAACGCCGCCGGTCCACCGCACACGCTCTCGCACGACCTAACCGCGCAGGGCGAGGTGATCTGGAACCTCGATGCGCTGGTCAAGGACACCTTCGGTGACCAGACCGTCTGCTGGGACGGCCTGCACCTCAACGTCTTCGCGGTGCGCGGACCGGGGGATGCCCTGCGCCAGCCGCCCGCTACGCGCCATACCAATTCGTATTTCGCGACGCGCACGGCTCCTCATTTCGCCTGGTTTCACGCTCGAGCTCGCCGCTCGTTGGCGCAACCGCTAGCGCGATTCGCGTCGACGGGCGCTACGTCTCCGTCCGACGCCGACGCATCCGACAAGTGGCCGCAGCAGCGCGAACTGGGTCGTGTACGGCGGCGAGGGGTTCGCGGACAGCCTTGTCTGGTGCGCCGATCTGCGAGGCGATAGCGCGCCCGCTATTCCGGCGATTTACACGAGCCGGCGGAGACCGCCGCCCGTTACGGCAATCGCCCACGACGGGGAGCCGGACCGACATGACGTGCGATTGACTACGCCGTACGCTGTCCGTACAATCTCCTGGCATGCGCGCACAACGCTTGGAGCTCCGCCTGACCGACGACGAGCGCTCTCTCACGCCGCCGCGGCGTCGGCGGTGGGCGAGACGCTGAGCGACTTCTTCCGTCGCGCTGCGCGAGCGCGTGCGGAGGAGGTGCTCGCCGATCAGCGAGACATCGTGCTGACCGAGGAAGACGGTGCGCGATTCCTCGACGCGCTCGAGACGCCGGACACCGACACGGTCGCGCGCCTGCGTGAACTGCGCAATCGCGCGTGAGCGCCGAGCCCGGACGCACACACCGCTTCGACCCAGCCCGACATAACGCCGCCGACTTCGACTGCGGCAACGAGTTGCTCGATCGCTGGCTGACCCGCTACGCCGGCCAAAGCGATCGGAGCGACGCCGCTCGCACGTTCGTGATCGCGGACCCGCACGGCGTCGTGCTTGGCTACTACGCGCTGGTAGCCGGGCAGCTGCACCACGAAGGCGCGACCCCGCCAGTGCGCAAGGGACAGTCTCCCCATTTTCCGATTCCGGTCGCCTTGCTGGCCCGACTCGCCGTTGACTCACGACACCAGAGGCAGGGGCTTGGGGCAGCACTCCTGCGCGACGCACTCGCGCGCGTCCAGGTCGCCTCCGCCGAGGTGGCGGTCCGCGCGGTGGTCGTCCACGCAATCGACGCGCAATCCGCTGCCTTCTACCAGCGGTTCGGGTTCCGCGCGCTCGCCGACACTCCCCGCACGCTGATGGTCACCCTGAACGAACTGCGCGCCGCGGGCTATTGACGGCAAACCGCAACCGCCCGCTACGGAGGGCTCCAGACCGCCTCTCGCCGCCCGCTCGCCGTCACGAAAACCGTGCGAATGTTTGCACTCTTGTTCGCACCGGCAGGCAACGAAGCCCCGGAACATGGGCAGATGCAGGACCTTTACGACCGCGCAGGATTGGAATCATAATCCGCGTGTCGGGGGTTCGAGTCCCTCCTCCGGCATGAGAAACGGCCTGGAAAACGGCGGTTTCAGGAGCCGGATGCCCGCGACTTCGGTTGGGCGACGGGGACTGACGTAGCGAAGCGCAGGGGTCAGGAGCTCTTGAGTCTGCTGCGCGGCTTTGTCACTCGAGGGCCCAATTTATCGGTGCTCCGGCGTCGCGCTCGCGTTCACTTTTCTCGACGCGACAGGCGGTTGCAAACAACAAGCGGAAGGGTTCCAGCTGAGACAGGTCGCGGAGGGTGTGCTGGTCCACGAGAGCGAGTTCTTGCATACCAACGCGGTTGTCGTGCAGGGGCGGGCTGGCGTGTTGCTCATCGACCCCGGGGTGCGTGGCGACGAAATGGCCGCCCCGCGAAGGACCTGTCCGATTTGGGCCAGACCGTTGTGGCCGGCTTCTCGACGCATCCCCATTGCGCGAAGTACACAGCGTCGACGACGCTGCCGCGCTGCCAGCGGTTGTCGTCGGGCGGGAAGGGGCGCGTGTCTGCGCGGACGCCTACCGGCGTTTGGCGATACCACTGTCCCGTGATGCTCGCCAGCTCGACGTCGAGCGCCACGTCGCGCTAGGACGCGCCGGGCGACTCTAGGCCTGAGATGACGCGAGCGACGGCGGTAGCCTGCCCACGGGCGATCAGCTCGATCGGGCGCCGGTCATCGAGCGCCTCGATCGGCTTCAAGAGCCACACCTGGATGTAGTTTGGATCGATCACCCTCGCAAGGCGATCAGTGATCGCGCTCAGGTCTGCCACGCGCCGAGCGCGCGCGCCGGTTGGCGAGCTGCGACCGTTCAGCCAATCGCGGACCGTGCTCGGCGCCGCGCCAACCGCCTCAGCGATCAGCGCGTCCGAAAGGTGCGCCGAATCGTGGATGCGAACAGCTTCTTCCGCGAATGCCGTTGCCATTGGCAAGAGGCGTACTGCCGGCGTCGCTATCCGTCAAGATCCCGTCGTCGATCCGCGCCCACGCGCGCGGCGCAACGATCTAGCAGCCGGCGGACGCGTAGCTATTGGGGCAGATCGCGGTCGCGGTCGGGTAGAAGGTCGAGCTGCTGGACGACGCGGGCACGGCTCCGGAAGTCGGATAGTTGATGGTCACCGTGTTCGTTGAGTTGACGTAACCCACGGAGATTGCGCCAGTCAACGTCCACCCGTCCGCTGCGGTCAATGTCGAGAACGGCGCGTAGATGTCGGCGTTACCCGTGAATGCGTTGGTCGAGGTGACTCCCGGGCAGGAGCCCAGGCTACTCGCCGAGCACGCCGGATTCCCGTAGACGTAGATCTGGATGTCGTTCGATGGCTCCACCGGCGAACAGCCCGAGTGGTGCCGGTACAGCCGATGGTGATCGGCCCGCTCGTCGCGATGGAAGTTGATGGCGCCGACGAGCAATCGCTGCCAGGTCCGTATGTCTCGAGCCGATATAGATTTGGACCGGGCCCGTGTCCCCACTCACGACCTTGTATTGAATCTGGTCGTTGGACGCCGTCTCGATCCCGCAGAAGAAGTACACGCCCCCCGGTAACTGAATCGTGTCGTTGTTATCACCCGAGCCCCCAAGGATCCAGTCGTTGCTACTCGTTGGCTGGGTGGCACCCCCCCACGAAGATCCTGGGAGGCTGACATCGTTCGCAGTTCCGACCGTGTACGCATTCGTCCACACTGTCGGACTCAGAGTTCCGTCAGCCTATCGGAATCGACTGCTGAGCCAGGACGCAACTGCTCGAGCAACCGCTGTTTGTGGCGCACGGGTTGTTCCAGCAAGATGGCGCGCTCGCGCCTGAGCCGAAGGAGTACTTCATGTTTCCCGTCATCGTCAACGAGTTGCAGAAGCTGATCGACCCGTTGGAACCGACGCTCGGTCGGCGTCGACGAGCCGCCGATGACAAACGAGCACGCGCTGATGCCGAAGTCTTCTTGAGAAGAGTCCATTGATCGGAAACAGACTCTGCGGAACGTAACCGGCGACGCGTTCCTCGACGGTCTGCTTTACGCCGTTGGCGGTGCCGGTCGAGTGGATGCAGTCTTGGTTGATGCGCGGGCACCGAGTTCGATGCGTAGAGGCCCGTGCACGGCGATGAGCTCGACGTCAGCGAGGTAACCGTGTACGAGAACGTTGTGCCGTTACCGAGCGTGCCGTTACCGGAGGATGCGCCGCCGCTTGTTGCGCATTGTTGACGCGGAAGACCGCGATCTGCTCGCCAGCCTGGGCCGCAGCGAGCGCCTGAGCGCTCGAACCCGTGTGGTAGGAGGTCGTCGTGTTGTTGCTGGCAGCAAGCGTGTATGCCGTCATCGTCAGTAGCAAGACCAGCAGGGACGATCACGGAGGTCGCGAGGATGAAGTGGCGCTCGTCGCTACGCAGGCGGCGCAGAAGATTGGGGATTAGTGAGTGCAAACTACTACCTGTCCTTGGTCATTACACGTCGTTGAGTACCTGGAGGTGAGCGGGTTGCCCAAGCCGCCGCCGCCCTTTGGCCCGATGAAGGTTGAGAGGTAGTACGGCTGGCGAGGCGGGCCCTGGCCGGTGTTCTTGACGGCGACTGTGATGCGCTTGTAGCACGAGCTTGTATTGGTGCAGGCGGATTCCTCTGACGGGGGAACGTTAGTGATAAACGTGTAGACCGAGACGACAATTCGACAAGTGGATGTGTTCGTACTTGCGCAGGTCGAAGCGTTCGGATCGGCGACAACCTGTTTGGTCGGGCGAAGGTAGGAGTGACCTTGCCGTTCGTCGCGTCGAGGTCGATCGGCTCGGCGGTACCACTCTTGCTGAGGCCCGCGTAGTAGGAAGAGCAGGTGCCCGATACGCAGCTCGTGAGGTAGTAAGTCGGGTCCGAGCTGTCCGTGGTCGACGTCTGCTGGGGATCCGAGCTGTTCGCGATGCTCGCGTAGGGCAGCGCCTCGACACTCTCGAGCTGCTGCTGGGCGGCCTGGGCGATCACCGCGGGTTTTCTCGCCCGCCGCGACCGCGCCGTTGGTCGTGCCGATCGACACGTAGACGCCCATCATGCCGACGACGAGGACGAGGATCGCGACGAGCACCTCGTAGAGGCTCAGGCCGGTCTCATCGCGCAGGCGCACGCGAGTGCTCATGAGTCGTAGTTGGAGTCGAGGTTCTGCATGTAGACAGTGTCGGTCAGCTGGACCGTCGTTGGGTCGCCGTTCTGCGTGTGCGTCGAGAGGGTGCCGGCGGCCGGGACGTCAAGCGTCACCGATACCGCGCTCGGGCGTGACGCGCCGTTGGCGCAGGCGTTGCCCGTCGTCGCAGCGTTCGCGTAGCAGAGCGAGAACACTGGGCTTGCGTTCGTCCCGTTGGAGATTCGAGCTCTCGATCAGCGTCTTCGAACGCCCGCTCGTGCTCGAGGTGCAGCTCGAGCTCGAGCCGGTGTTGTAGGTCGCCGTGCACCTGTATTGCCAGCACGTTCCGTTGGTGCAGTCAACGCGGATCTCGTAGTCGGTTGCGGTGTCCGACGTGCTCACGCTACGCGCCAGCACGTCGACAACGTTGCATGGCTGCACGCCGCCGCTTTGCATAACGCCGTTGTACATACCGCTGCTCGGCGTGCACGTGATGGACCCGGAGTTCGCGGTGGTCGTCTTGTTCGTCGAGGTCGGGAACTCGACCTCGTAGGCGTTGCGCAGCTGCTGGTCCATGAGCGCAGCCCGACCTGGGCCGCCTGGATCGCGTCGGCGCGCTCGGATCGTCCCGGTCCCCGCCTGCTGAGTGTTGAGCAGGACGGTCGAGACGGGCCAGAGGACGAGGCAGCGCGAGCGCAGCAGCGATGATCGTTTCGATCAGCGTGAAGCCCGCATCCGCGAGCGGTGCGCGACAGGACCGCCCTGATTGGTCGCAAAAGCTGCATGACTTCCACGGAGAGGCTTGGACTTCAATTCCGTCATCGGCTCCGCGCACAAGATGTTTAGCCTGGCGTGCCGGAGTCAACGCTTGGCTGAGCCCCTGCGCGCATGGGGCGATCTCCTTGATGCGCGGGCGGGAAGGAAACGGCGGGGGTGGCGTCTTCCTTCTCACAGCACTGTTCTACCGATCGACAGGAGACCCTCATGTTCAAGCCATCAGTCGTCGCGCTCGCGGGCGCCGTTCTAGGCGTCGCGGCTCTCGCAGCGGGGACCGGGGCGCGCCGGGCCGGCACGACGTGCCCGGGCGCCGCACGTTCCTCGCGTCGCTGCACACGATCCGCACGGTCGCCTCGACCGTACCTGCCAACGGCGACGTCGACCCCTACGGGCTCGCGGTCGTGCCGAGCGACGTCGGCTCGCTGCACGCCGGCGACTACCTGTCAGCAACTTCAACGCCAAGTCCAACAACCAGGGGACGGGCACGACGATCGTCGAGGTCACCCCGGCCGGCACGCGGTCGCTGTTCTCCACGATCAGCGCAAGCACGCTGCCCGGCAGCTGTCCCGGAGGCGTCGGCCTCACGACCGCGCTGAGCGTGCTGCCCGGCGGCTACGTGGTCGTCGGCAGCCTGCCCACGACTAACGGCAAGTCCGCAACGGCGAAGCTCGGCTGCCTGATCGTGCTCGACAGCAGCGGTAAGCCCGTCAGCACGATCGCCGGCCCGCAAGATCGCCGGACCGTGGGACATGACCTCGATCACGCGCGGCTCGACCACGACGCTGTTCGTCAGCAACGTGCTGAACGGCGGCGCCGCCAAGGGCGTGGCCACGATCGACAACTCGACCGTGGGTGCGGATCCGCCTGCAGGTCGGGCATCCGGGGCAGCCGCCGAAGGTGATCACAGCCAGCAGGTCGATCGCCAACGGGATCCCGTGGCGCGATGACCAGGCCGCGCTGGTGATCGGCCCCACCGGCGTCGCGCTCGCGCAAGAACGGAACGCTCTACCTGGCCGACACGCTGTCAAACCGGATCAGCGCCGATCCCTGACGCGATGACCCGCACCACGCCGCCGCGCGGAGCGCGGAGGAGACCGTCACCACGGCGGAAAGCTCAAGCAGCCGCTCGGCCTCGCGCTCCCACCAACGGCGACATCCTGACCACGAACGCCGGCAACGGCAGCATCGTCGAGACGACCCCCAGCGGGCACCCAACTCACCGCCCGGACCGCCGACGGGAAAACCGGGGAGCCGGCTCGCTGTTCGGACTGCTCATCACACCGTCAGGACACGGCATCTACTTCGTCGACGACGGCGGACAACACGCTGCGGCTGCTGCCGCTCGCAGGCAGTAAGTCGCGACGGACCGCGCAGCGGGTCAGTCGCTGCGCGCTCGCGCCATCAACTCAGCGGGCGCGCGTCCGCCCGCGAGCAGGTCGGCCATCGCGCGCATCGGCGCCGCGATGTGCGAGAAGAAGAGCTCGTAGCCCGGACACAGATAGTTCTGTCCCGGCTCGCCGTCGGGCGAGAGCGCGAAGCGGTCCTTCGGGCAGCCGCCGTTACACGCGAAAAGCACGGGGCAGCGACGGCAGTAGCGCGTGAGCTCCTCGCGCTTGGCGGCGCCGAAGCGGCGCTGTCGCGGCGCGTCGATCAGCGCGCGCGCCGACGTCTCGTGGATGTTGCCGAGCAGAAAGCCCGCCTGCACAAAGTGGTCGCAGGCGTACAGGTCGCCGGTGTGCTCGAGCACCGCCTGGCGCCCACAGGTCGGCTCGTGGATGCACAGGCCGCCGGGCACGCCGACCCAGTGCGCGAGCGCGGTATCGAACGCCTGGACGAACACGAGGCCGATGTCGCGGCCCACCCACTCATCGAACACGCTGACCAGGAAGCGTCCGAACTGTTTTGGGTGAACGGAGCGCTCGCTGACCGCGCCCGTGCTGCGCTCGACGATCGGGATGAACTGGATGAAGCGCGCGTCGAGCTCGTCGCGCAGGAAACGGTAGACGCGCCGGCCGCAACGCTCGTTCGCGGCGTGCACAGTCGTCAGGACGTTCCACTGCACGCCGTGGCGCTGCAGGCACTCGAGACCGCGCCGGACGCGGGCGAACGTGGGCTTGCCGCCCCTGTCGTGGCGGTAGGCGTCGTGCAGCTCGGGCGGCCCGTCGATCGAGATGCCGACGAGGAAGTCATGCCGCGCGAGGAACTCGCACCACGCGTCGTCGAGCAGGATTCCATTCGTCTGGAGGGTGTTCTGGATGCGTTGGCCGGGTCGTCGGCACGCTTGCTCGACCTCGATAGCGCGACGGTAGAAATCAAGGCCCATGATCGTCGGCTCGCCGCCCTGCCAGGCGACCGTGATCTCGGGCTCGTCGGGCTGCGCGCTGATGAGCTGGCGGATATAGGCCGCCTGCGTCTCGGCGCTCATCCGCGATGCGCTGCCCGGGTAGAGCGCGGCCTTGGCGAGGTAGTAGCAGTAGTCGCAGTCGAGGTTGCAGAGCGCGCCCGCCGGCTTGGCCATGACGCGAAAGCCCATTGCGGGAGGGTCCGGGAGGGCGCGCTGCGCTGCATCGGGGAAAGGCGGCAGGATCGCGCGGACAATCACGCGTCGGTGCGATGATGTTGTCGGCTCTCGTGAGTCCGGTGGCACGACAGCTGGGCGTGGTGGCCGCCGGGCACCCGATCAGCGCCCGTGCCGGTGCTGACGTTCTGCGCGCTGGCGGCAATGCCGTTGACGCAACGCTCGCCGCGATGTTCGCATCGTTTGTCTGCGAGCCGCTGCTTGACCGGGCTCGGCGCTGGCGGCTACATGCTCGTTGTGGCGCCCAGGCGAGGCTCCGGCGCTGCTTGACTTCTTCGTCGAGGCGCCCGGAAGGGGGAGCGGATGCGTCTCGGCGTGGCGTGCTGACCCCCGTTCGCGTCTCGGTTCGGTGACGCAACACGAACGTACGACATCGGCGCCGCCTCGGTCGGAACGTTCGGTATGCCGGCCGGCGTGTGCGAGGCGGCGCACCGGTCCGGACGCGTTCCGCTCGAGCGGGCTCGTCGCCCCCGCGGCGGCGCTGGCTCGCGACGGCGTCGAGCTCAACCCGCAGCAGGCTTACGTCGTCGAGATCCTCGAGGCAACCGTCTACATCGACCGCCGAGGCCGCAGCGCTGTTCGCCCCCGGCGGGCGGCTGCTGCGCGCCGGGGACCGCCTGCGGCCAGCCTGAGCTCGCCGAGGACCTCGAACGGCTGGGAGCAGAGGGTGCGCGACCGTTCTACGAGGGCGACATCGGAGCCGGCGATCGTCGACTGGCTCGCCGAGCGGGGCGGGCTCGTGACCGCCGCTGACCTGCGCACCTACCGGGTCGTCGGCCGCGAGCCGTTGCGTGTGCCCTATCGCGGGCGGGAGGTGCTGACGAATCCGCCGCCCGCGGCAGGCGGGCCCCTCATCGCCCTTGCCTTGGCGCTGCTCGACGCGAGCCCCTCGCCGCCCTCGCTGACACAGATCGTGGAGGTGATGGGAACGAACCCAGACCGAGCGTACAGCGGAGTTCCTCGGCGGACTCGACGATCCGGAGTTCGTGCGGCGCTTTCCTGCGCCGCGGGGTCGGGCCGCTCGGCTCGACGACCCACATCGCCGTGCTCGATCGGGAGGGCTGGGCCTGCTCGGTGACATCCTCGGCCGGCTCCGCCTCGGGTGTGATCGTGCCCGGCACCGGTGTCCATCTCAACGACATGCTCGGCGAGCAGGACCTCAACCCGCTCGGTTTCCACCGCCACACTCCCGGTCGGCGGCTGCCGAGCATGATGTCTCCGACGATCGTCGTTCGCGACGGGATCCCGAGCTCGCCGTCGGCAGCGCCGGCTCGAACCGGATCCGCTCGGCGATCCTCCAGACGATCTGCGCTGCCTCGACGAGGGAATGCTCGCGCAGGAGGCGGTCGATGCGCCCCGCGTGCACTATGAGGACGGCGTCGTCTACATCGAACCGGGGATCGACGTCGCGGCGCTCGACGCCGCACGCATCGAGGTGTCGGCGTTCCGCGAGCGCAACCTCTTCTTCGGCGGGGCGCAGGCGGCAGCGCGCGAGCCCGACGGCTCGTTCTCAGGCGGCGGCGATCCGCGCCGCGGGGGCGCCGCGGTTGTCGTCGAGCGCCCCTAGCACGGGGTTCGGTTAGAGTGCCGCGCCGTGACCTCGGCGCGCGCAGTCGCCGTGTCGAGCTTCGAGCAGCCGGTGGCGCAGGCCGCTGTCAGCTATGCGAGGCAGGTACACCGCGGGCAGCGCCGGCGCTCGGACGGGGAGCCGTTCGTTGCGCACCTGCTCGAGGTCGCCACGCTGCTGCGCGAGGCGGGCGCCAGCGAACCGCTCGTCACGGCGGGCGTGCTGCACGACACGCTCGAGAAGACGAAGGGCCGGCCAGCGAGCTGCGCACGCGATTCGGCGAGCACGTCGCACGGCTCGTGGTGGCCGTGAGCGAAGATGCCTCGATCAGCGGCTATGTGCGGCGCAAGGCAGCGCTGCGGGCGCAGGTCGCCGACGCGGGCGAAGAGGCGCTGATGCTCTTCGCCGCCGACAAGATCGCGAAGGTTCGCGAGCTCGCGAGCGCGGGCGTACGCTCGGCGCCGCGCCGGCTCGACCACTACAGGCTGAGCCTCGAGCTGCTCGAGCGCTGCCGCCCGCAGTGCGGATTGACGCGGCGGCTGGCGGCGGAGCTCGACGCGCTCGCCGCGCGCCAGCCGGCACTCGCCGCAGCCCGCTGACAGCGGCCACAGAGCTCAGTGGCCTTGCGAGGCCTGCGCACCCGCGATCGCGGCGATCAGCGCTGGCAGCGTGACGGGTGGCCGGATGATCTTGACGGCGACGTGCCCCTTCGCGTTCGGCAGCCCGCGGACCGTGAACACGGGAAAGCTCGTGAAGCCCCCAACGCGATCACTGCGGCCGTGGCGCTGATTGAGTTTGCCCAGCGCGGACGAAACAGGCTCGCGTGCCAGCGGCCGACGTTCAGGGCGAGCGCGCGAGCGAGCGCCGCGGGTTGGTCGGTCGGCCCGTTGCCGCGAGCGGTGCTGCGAGCGTAGGCGAGCAGCGCGTAGTCCCAAGCCTGCCCCTGGAGCCCAGCCGCATAGGTGCCGTAGGCGTAGAGCTCGAACGCTGACTCTGGGTGATCGGAGCGAGCACCACCCGAACGGTTCCCTGGCGCACGTAGTCGCCGATCAGCGGAGCGAGGACGTTCGTCGCGGCGCGCGCGCACGGCAGGCAGACGAGGTCGGTGTACTCGACGACCGTGACGGGGCTGGCTCGAAGGCATGAGGCCCTGCTGCGCGATGCCGGCGAGCTCGGCCTGAACGACAGCGGCATCGGCCGCGAGAGTCGGTCGGGCGGCGGTTCGTGGCGCGTGCCGACGCGCCCGCGGCTGCGCTGAGCATGGCGACGAGCGCGACGAGCGCGAGCCAGCGCGTGGCGCGCTTCCTGCGCGCCGATGCCGTCCTGCTCACGCGGCGAAGGTTCCCACGTACGCCGGCGTCGTGGCGCCGGTCGGGGCGGCCCGCCGCACCGCCGACGGCTGCACTGCCTGCGTGGCTACTCGTCCTCGCTCGTGTCGCCGTGGCCGGCGAGGCGGGCCTGAAGCTCCTTGATGTGATCGACGCCGGCGCTCAGCTCGCCATGGCTGATCTCGCCGCGGTCGGCAAGGCTGAATGCGGTCTTGCCGAGATCGCTGTAAGCGGTGCTCAGCTCTTCTTCGTTTGCAGCTCCTGCGCGGTCTCCCGGGCCTTGATGGCCGTCTGCTCGGCCCCTGCCTTGAGCTTGTCAACAATCCCCATCGGTGTTGCCTCCCGGGGTTAGTGGTTGCCTGGGCATCTTACGCCGCCCAGGCAGCGGCGTCTTCGTCCCCGTGCGACGCGGTCAAGTGTGCTCGCTGCAGGCGGCGCACTCGCCGCGCAGGATCACATCGTGCTCGGCGACGACGAGTGGGACGCGCTCGCTGACGCGCTCGAGCTCGCGTTCGAGACCCTCGTCCGAGAACGGGATCAGCCGCCCGCAGTGATCGCAGACGAGGTGATGGTGATGGCCGGCGCCGTGGCGGATCGGCTCGAACCTGACGATCCCCTGCCCCACCTCGATCCGCGCGACGAGCTCCGCGCGCTCGAGCTCCTCGAGGATCCGGTAGACGCTCGCACGCGAGACCGAACGCTGGTCGCGCGCGAGCGCCTCCTGGAGCTCGGCAGCCGAGAGCGCGCAGCGCGCGCCGCGAGCAACCGGATCAGGTTGTGGCGTGCCCCGCCGCGCCTGTAGCCGGCTGCGGCCAGCGTGGCGTTGGCCCGCTCTGCCCATTCGTCCGGCGCACCGCTCGCTGCGTGTGTCATCGACATCAATGCTAGCGGCTACGCAGCCGGAAGATGAGACTCGTCTCATAGCTGGTAGGCTGGCCGCGCCAAGCAAACGAGTCCGGGAGGACCATGAAGCGCAAGCGAGCCGTACCCAGCGTTGCCGCCGCACTCCTGACCGCCGTCGCGCTGGCGCTCGCCGGCAGCACCCCTGCCACCGCCGGGACCCAGACGATCCGCGCCGTCGGCGCCGAGAACGAGTACGCGAACGTGATCTCGCAGATCGGCGGCCAATATGTGAGCGTCAGCGCGATCGAGAGCAACCCGAACACCGATCCACACACCTTCGAGGCGAGCCCGAGCGTCGCAAAGCTCGTGAGCGCCGCCCAGGTCGTCGTGCAGAACGGGGTCGGCTACGACACGTACATGAACACCATCGAGGCGGCGTCGCCGAATTCCTCGCGCAAGGTGATCGACGTGCAGCAGCTGCTCGGCCTGCCCGACTCGACGCCGAACCCACACCTCTGGTACAAGGCGGCGACGATGCCGGCGGTCGCGAAGGCGCTGGTCGGCGACTTCTCGGCGATCGAGCCCCAACACCGCGCGTACTTCCAGGCCAACGCCACCAAGTTCGAACCTCGTTGCGGCCGTGGTATGCCGCGGTGAAGGCGTCGCCGCAAAGTATCCCCACACGCCGGTCGCGACGACGGAGCCCGTCGGCGACTACATGCTGGAGGCGGCCGGCACAAGACAACCTGACGCCGTTCCCGCTGCAGGCCGACATCATGAACGGCGTCGACCCCGCGCCGCAGGCCGTTCAGCTTCCAGGACGCGCTGTTCTCGAAGCACCAGGTGAACGTGTTCCGTCTACAACCAGCAGGTCACGGACTCGCTGACCGCTTCCTTCCTTGCGGACGCGAAGAAGTACCGCATTCCGGTCGTCGGCGTCTACGAGACGATGCCGACGCCCGGCTATGACTACCAGTCGTGGATGCTGGCCGAGATCAACGCCCTGCAGAAGGCCGTGGCAGACAAGGTTTCGACGCAGAAGCTGTGATCGACACTCGCCCAAACGGCGTCGGGCTCGATCCTCGCGGTTGACCAGGTGGGCGTCAGCCTGGCCGGCCGCGAGGTTCTGCGTCGATGTCAGTTTTACGATCTCGAACCGGGCGAGTTCACCGCCCTGATCGGGGCAAACGGCGCCGGCAAGACGACCCTGTTCAGGGTGATCCTCGGCCGGGAGCCGGCCGCGCGCGGAACGGTGCGCGTCGGCGGCGCGCCACGCTCGCGGCGCAACCCGCTGATCGGCTACGTGCCGCAGAAGTTCCAGCTCGATCCAGACGTTCCGCTGCTGCGCGCGCGCGACCTCGTCGGCCTCGGCTTCTACCTGCGCACCGCTACGGCATCGCGACGCCGTCGCGTGCGCGTCGCGCGCGGGTCGATGAAATGCTCGATGCGGTGGATGCGAGCGGCTTCGGGCGACGCCCGGGTCGGAACCTTGTCGGGCGGTGAGCAGCAGCGCGTCCTGATTGCGGTACGCCCTGATCAGCGCACCCAGGCTGCTACTGCTCGACGAGCCGCTCGCGAACCTCGATCTGCGCAGCGGCCAGGAAGTCGTCGCGCTGCTCGCACGGATCGCCTCCGAGCAGCAGATCGCAGTCCTGATCTCCGCTCACGACAATGAACTCCCTGCTGCCGGTGATCGACCGGATCGTCTACCTGGCCGCGGGGTCGCGCCGTGAGCGGCACCGCCGATGAAGTGATCCGAACCTCGGTCCTGAGCGCGCTCTACGGCCACCACGTCGACGTCCTGCAGGTCCACGGCCGCGTCCTCGTCGTAGCCGGCGAGGCGGGCTAGGAAGCCGCTGCGAGTGATCCCACTCATACCCAAACCCAGGTCCAGATCATCTCGTGAGCGGGGCTCGGGCAGCGATCTTCGCCCCGGGGTTCTTCACGAGCCAGATCGTCGCCGTCGCGGCGATCGTCAGCGGCGTGGCTGCGATCACATGTGGCAGCGTCGGCGTGTTCACGGTGATCCGCGGCCAGTCATTCGCCGGTGAGGCGCTCGGCGACATCGGCACGAGCGGTGGATCGGGCTCCTACCTGCTCGGCGTCGGGCTGCTGTGGGGGTACGGGGGTGGCGGCGGTTGCGGGCGTCGCCGTGATGGAGCTGATCGGCATTCAGCGGCCCCTGCGGCCGCGACCTCGCGACGGGCATCGTGCTTGGCGCGGCGCTGGGCCTGGCCGCCCTGTTCCTCTACCTCGGACACCGTCTCCGACTCCACAACCGGCGCGACCGTCACGATCGTCTTCGGCTCGATGTTCGCGATCGCGAGCAGCGCGATTCCGTCGGTGACGCGCTGGAGCGTGGTCGCGCTCTTGCCTGGTCGGGGCGCTCGGCCGCCCGCTGCTGCTGAGCTCGATCAGCCCCGAGCCAGCGGTGGCTCGCGGCATACCGGTCCGGCTGGTCGGCGCGGGTTATCTACTCGCGCTCGCACTCGCGGTCGCGCTCGCAGCGTTCACGATCGGCGCGATCCTCAGCACCGCGCTACTCGTCGGGCCAGCCGCCACCGCGCTGCGCCTGACGCGCAGCCCCGGACGCGCGAATCCTCGCCAGCCCGATCGCGATCCGCGCAATGTGGCTGGGGATCCTGCTCGCCTACGACAGCTACGACTGGCCGCCCCTCCGCCACGGTTGGCCGGTGAGCTTCTTCGTCGTCAGACTGATCTTGCTCGGATACATGCTTGCGGGCAGTGCAACGGGTGCGCGGCGCGCGATCGCACCTGCGGCCCAACCGGCGCGCCCACTGAGCGAGGAGCGATGTTCTCCGCGTCCATGGTCCACGCCTGGGGTCGCCTCGATGGTGGCCGCGTGGCCGGCGGTCGTCGGCTTCTTCGTCGTCCTGCGCGGGTCCTCGTTCGTCGCTCATGCAATCCCGAACGGCTCGTTCGCCGGCGCCGCCGGCGCAAGCCTGATCGGCGTCAACACACTGCTCGGATTGGGCGTTTCTCGCTCGTTCGGAGCGCTCGATCGGCCTGCTCGGCCGTCGCGGCCGCCACGATGTCGCGACAGCACTCACGCTCGTCAACGATGCTTGGCCTCGGCGCCCTGTTCGTCAGCCTCAACGTGGAGTACACCCACGGAGGTCTACAGGCTCCTGTTCGGCGAGATCCTCGGCGTCAGCACAAACCAGTTGATCCCGACCGCCGGACTCGCCGTCGTCTGCGCGGTCGCTGTCGCGCTTCTCTACCGCCCGCTCCTGCTCTCCTCTGCCGCCGCCGGACGTTGCCGAGGGGGGTGGTATCGCGACCGGAACCAGCATCGACCTCGCGTTTCTCGCCGTCGTCGCCCTCGCGACGACGATGACCGTTCCCGTCGTCGGCACGCTGCTGATCTTCAGCCTGATGATCGGTGCGCCCGCCGCCGCCCTGGTCGTTCACCGACAAGCCCGCTCCAAGCGATGGTCCTGTCGGTGCTGATCGCGCTGATCATCGTTTGGGCCGCGATCGCCCTCGCCTACCAGCTGAACTATCCCGTCGGCTTCTTCGTCGGCACGATCAGCGCCGCGTCCTACGGCGCGGGAAGGGTCTGGGCGGCCTGGGTACGGCGCGCTCGCAACTCGTAGCCGACCGCTGCGGGCCGCCCGTCGGTCATGGTCGATCTGCGAGGCTGCCGTCAAGTGCAGGACAAGATCACGGAGCAAGCCGAGCCGAGATCGGCGATACCCGACCCGGCGACGATCATGGCGCGCACCGGGCGAGAACTTCCCTGTCGCGGCCCGCTGGCTCGCGGAGCCTTACCGCGCCATCTGCTTGCGATGACGGATTTGCTCGCCTGGCCGACGAGCTCGGCGACAGCGCTCCGGGTGATGTCTTGCCGCGCTGGACTGGCTCGAGGGGCAGCTCGAGGCGGCCTATGGCGGACGCCCGAACACGAGTGATGCGCCAGCTGGCTAAGACGATCGCGCGTGCAGCTGCCCCCCGAGCCGTTCCCAGGCTGATCGAAGCCAACCGCGCGACAAGCGGCGCAACTACGAGCGCTTCGGGATCTGCTCGACTACTGCGCGCTGTCGGCGAACCCGGTCGGAGAGCTGGTGCTGCACGTCTTCGACTGGCGACGGCGGAGCGGCGTCAATCGACGCGGTGTGCACCGCGCTGCAGGTGGTCGAGCACTGCAGGACATTCGCGAGGACCTCGCGCGCGGCCGCGTCTACCTACCGCTCGAAGACCTCGCGCGCTATCGCTGCACTCGTAGACATCGAGGCGCCGAGCGTTCGTCGGGACTGCGCGGCGTGCTCGAGCTCGAGGCACGCGGGCGTCGGCACTGCTCGACTAGGGCGGCCCGCTGTTCGCCTCGCTGCGCGGCTGGCCACGGGTCGCGGTCGCCGGCTACGTCGGCGGCGGGCGCGCCGCGCTGAGCGCGCTGGCGCGCGCGGACTTCGAGGTCCTGGCGCGGACGCCGCGGCCATCCACGCGGCGCGTGATCGGCTCGATCCTACGGGCGATGGCGGGAGGGCCGCTGTGAGCGTCGCGACGACGGCGGCGAGCGACGCGCTAGGCGCTGCGCCACTGCGCGGCGGTCACGCGCGCGAGGCGGCGAACTTCTACTCGGGATCCGGCCTGCTGCCGCGGCCCAAGCTCGATGCGCTCTGCGCGATCTACGCCTTCGCGCGCCGAGATCGACGACATCGGCGACGGGACGCTGCGCGGGAGCAGAAGCTCGCCGCGCTCGCGCGGGCACGCGGGCGATCGAGAGCTTGACGGCGAGCGCCGACGACCGGTGATCAGTGCCCTCGCGCACGTCGAGCGCGCTTTCCCCTGCCGCGACAACGTTCGTCGACCTGATCGACGGGGTCCAGATGGACCTCGCCGGCACCCGCTACGAGACCTTCGATGAGCTCGTCGTCTACTGCCGGCGCGTCGCGGGCTCGATCGGCCGGCTCTGCCTCGCCGTGTTCGGCGCCCCGACCCGACGGCCGCCGCGCTGGCCGATGACCTCGGCGTCGCCCTCCAGCTGACGAACATCCTGCGCGACGTCCGCGAGGACGCCCTGCGACGGCCGCGTCTACCTGCCCGCCGAGGACCTGCGGCGCTTCGGGTGGCCCGCCGAGGGCGGGGGCGACAGCGCGCGATCGCGGCCCAGCGCCGCGGCCCGGCCGCTGGCGGAGCTGGTCCATTTCGAAGCGGCGCGCAACCGCGAATGGTTCGAGCGCGGCCTGGAGCTCATCGCGCTGCTCGACCGCCGCAGCGGCGCGTGCGTGCTCGCGATGAGCAGGATCTACGCGCGCCTGCTGGAGCGGATCGATGCGCGAGCCGGAGGCGATCCTCGAGGGACGCGTCAGGCTGTCCCGCGGCGCGAAGGCCCGCGTCGCGCTGCGCAGCCTGTGCGCGGGCCGTGAGCCCGACGACGTCGTCGTCGATCGGCGGCGGCTCGCCGGCATCGCGGCGGCGCTCGACTGCGCGGAGGCGGGGCGCGCGGTGACGCTCGTGGAGGTGCGCCGCGCCTCGGGGGTGCCGCCTACTCGTTCGAGCGCGACGGCCTGGAGCTCGACAACGGCCAGCACGTGTTCCTGCGCTGCTGCACCGCCTACCGGGAGCTGCTCGGCCGGATCGGCGGCGAGCCGGCGTCGAGCTCCAGCCGCGACTCGAGATTCCGGTGCTCGCCCCGGCGAGCCGGCGGCGGTGCTGCCCGCAGCGGGCTGCCGGCGCCGCGCACCTGGCGCGCGCGCTGCTGCGCTACCGCCATCTGTCGCTGCGCGAGCGGCTCGCGCGCTGGACGCGCCGCGCTCGCACTCGGTCGCGTCGATCCAAGCCGCGACGACGAGACGTTCGGCGCCTGGCTGGAGCGACCACGGCCAGACCACGCGCGGCAATCGAGAACCTCTGGGACCTGATCGCGCTGCCGACACTGAACCTGCCGGCGGTCGAGGCCTCGCTCGGGCTCGGCGCGTTCGTCTTCCAGGAGGGCCTGCTGCGAGCGCCGGCGCCGGCGACATCGGCATCCACCGTGCGCCACTCAGCGAGATCATGGGCGCCCAGCGGCGCGCGCGTTGGAGGCCGCCGGCGTGGCGGTCGCCTGCGGCTGGCGAGCGGTGGGGGTCGAGCGAGCCGGCGCGCGCTTCGCCGTCGACGGCGAGCAGGAGCGCCTCGAGGCAGACAGCGTCGTTCTCGCGGTACCGCATCAGCGGGCGGCTGCGCTGGTTCCACACGAGCTGAGCGACGACACGGACTGGTCCGACGGACTCGGCGCGTCAGCCGATCGTGAACATCCACGTCGTTTATGACAGGCAGGTTCTCGACCACCGCTTCGCGGCAGGCGTCAAGAGCCCCGTGCAGTACGTGTTCAATCGGACCCCCGCGCAGTGGCGCGACGGGCGCCAGTACGTCGCGATCTCGCTCTCCGGCGCGACTGCCGACAGCCTGCTGCGCAATGAAGCGCTCGCCGAGCGCTACCTACCGGCGCTAGCGGCGCTGCTGCCGCGCGCACGCGACGCGCAGGTGCTGCGCTTCGCCGTTACGCGCGAGCACGCTGCGACATTTCGTGCCATCCCCGGGACGGCAGCGTTGCGTCCGGCGGCCGCCACGGCGCTCGAAGGATTCGCGCTCGCCGGTGCATGGACCGCAACCGGCTGGCCGGCGACGCTCGAAGGCGCCGTCCGCAGCGGTCACGCGGGCGCCGCGGCAGTGCTCAGGTCTCGCTGACGCCGAGCGCTTCGATCAGCGCGTCGCGCTCGATGTCCGCCACACGGAGCAGCTTGCGCCGCGCGTGAGATCCGCCAACAACCTGCACCCGCGCGGTGTGCAGCCCCGCGCGGCGGGCGATCAGCCGGCAGAGGGCGTGATTTGCCTCACCGTCGACCGGCGGTGCGCACACGCGCACAACGAGCACGCCCCCGCGCAGGCCGACGATCTCGTCGCGCCGCGCGCGTGGCTGTAGAGCAACCTCGATGTGCGCATCCGTGCGCAATATCTCCCAGACTAGCCGTCCGCGAGCACCGTCGCCTCAGTCTCGAGCAGTGGCGCCGGCTCGCCGACGCCGCGGCGCAGCACGAGCAGCGGACAACTGGTCGAGCGCGCGAGGTGCTCGGAGGTACTGCCGAAGACGACGCGGCGAACCGGACCGTAACCACGCGAGCCGACAACCAGCAGGTCGACGTTCTCGCTCCAGCGCGCCAGCTCCTCGGCGGGAATGCCGCGAACGACGCGCCCATCGACGTCTTCGAGTTGCGCAAACGCCTCCCGTGACTCCGCCATCATCTGCTCGACGACCTCGCCCCAGTCGACCGCCGCCAGCGTCCCGTAGGAGTAGCTCGGGATGCTCACAACCGTGAGCGCGGCGAGGCTCGAGCGGTGCTCGGATGCGACCTCGCGCGCGAGCTCGAGCGCGTGCGCGCTCTCAGGCGATGCATCGTAGGCGACGCCGATCTTCTCGAACGGGGTCGGGTGGCGTGCGTAGCCGGCCGGGGCGATCGCCACCGCGCACGGCGCGCCATCGAGCGACGCTCGCCGGTCGTCCCCGAGCAGCAGGCGACCGAACGGGCCGCGCGAGCACGAGCCGACGACCAGCAGATCGGCTTCCCGCTGCTCGGCGATCCGATGTAGTCCGGCACCGACGGACCCGGCCCAGACGGCCGCCAGCTCGGCGTCCACGTCGCCGGTCTCGCGCTCGCGTGCGAGCAGCGCGAGCGCCTTGTCACGTTCCGCGTCGTGGAGCTTGGCGCTGGCGAAGCGGAAGTCGCGGTGAACGTTCACGAGCGTCAGGCGCCCGCCCTCGCGGACGAGCTTGCTGGCGAGCGCGACGGCATCGCGGCTGTTCGGCCGGCCGTCGACTCCTACGATCACTTCACGAAACATTGCCGCCTCCTAGGCCTGGTAATCGCAGGCTAGGACGCGAGCGGCGCTAGTACCTCCGATCAGCACCGCACGCGCCTGGGCGCCAGTACCGATTGGGGTTGCGTGCAGGACGACGTAGGCCGTCCTGATCAGACGTCCTCAGGCTGCGCCGGGGGGAGCGCGGCGCGCGCGCCCTCGCCCTCGAGACCGCTCGCGCGGAGCAGGTCAACGACCGTGGCGCGAACCTGCCCGACGATCATCGTCGTTCGCGATCGTTCTGGCTTGCGAGGACTCGGTCGCCTCGCGCCCGGCACGGATCGCGAGCTCTCGAGTCGTGTCCTCGCCGGCGCCCTCGCCCAGCTGGCGCGCGAGCGCATCGACCGAGTCCGCCAGGGTGCGGATCGACTGTGCGAGCCCCGGCGGAGCGCTGACACCGGTGCGAATCGCGGCCGCGACCGTGCGCAAAAGCACGCGCCCGTACGCACCGCGTAGTCGATCTGGCGAGCCGCCGGGCCGTGCGGCTCGAGCGCGTCGCGCGAGCGGCGGCGAGTCGGCGAGAAGGCGGCCGCCTCCTGCGCTCGCGCGAGCGCATCGAAGAGCTGGGCGATCGTTGCGTCGAGCGCGCGAAGCGAGTCGAGTGCGGCCTGCGCACGCGCCAGCTCGGCGCGCTCCAGCGCCAGCGCGCCGTCCCGGAGCTTCGCGGCGAGCTCACCGAGGACGTCGCGTGCCAGCTCGATGACGCTGCTCGCGGGATTGCGCGCGAACGCCAACTGACCGATGACCAGCGCGACGGCACCACCGATCAGCGCGTCGAAGAAACGATCCGGCCCGTCGCCGAGCGCGGCGCTCGGCAGCGTCATCACGAGGACCGCCGAGATCGCCGCCTGGTTGACGAGCACGATGCTGCCGTCGACGAGCAGGGCGGCGAGGATCGTCAGCGCGACGATCGCGCCGATCTGGACCGGGCCGAGACCGATCGCAGACCGCAGCAAGAAGGCGATGCCGATACCGATCGCCACGCCCGCCGAAAGCTCGGCCGACCGCCGTAGCGGCTGCCCGCGCTGGAGGCCGACGGAGATCACGGCGGCGGCGGGCGCGAAGAAGGGGTCTGGGGTGCCGACGATGAGCTTCGCCATGAACCAGGCAAGGCCCGCCGCGATGCCCGTCTGAACGATCGCGAAGCCCGCGTTGCGCACGCGCCGCACCCGCGTGCGCAGCGAGCTCTGCGCCGTCTCCGCGACGGGGCTGAGCCGGGTCAGCACAGTGCCGCGGGCTGGAGCGCTCATCGGCCTACAGTCTCGGCGATCACGATGACGGGTCGGCGTGTGCCTTCGCCGCGGCTCGTAGCCGGCGCAGTCGAGCACGGGTAGCGGGGTAGCGGGGAAAGCGCCCGGCTCGACACGGGAGCGCTCGCACAGCGAGAAGACAGAGCCGCGCGTGGTCGTCACGAGTCGCTGCTGCGCGCAGCGGGCGAATTCCGGCGTCGGGGACGGGCGTCGTGCGGCGAAACTGCATGCCCCCACTATATTTGTGAAGTGCGTACGTTCGGCGCCTGCTGGGTTTTCTGCGGCCTTATCGCCCGGCGTGATCGCGTCGAACGCTTGCTGGGCTGGCGATGCTGGCGACGGTTGCGATTCCCGACCTCAGCGGTCTGGCGATGAATGCGATCGCTACGCACCACCATGGCGAGCTCGCTGGCTACGGCTAGCGGTCGCCGCAGCCGGCTCGCGCGGCTGGCTGACGCTCGGCCGGCGGCTGGTCGCAGGCCGCGTCTCGCTGGGCGTCGAGTACGACCTGCGCAACCGCTGTTCGCGCAGCTGCAATCGCTCGAACTGGCGTTCTTCGACCGCCAGCAAACCGGCCAGCTGATGTCGCGGGTGACCGTGGACCTCCAGGCAGTGCGCTTCTTCCTCGGCTACGGACTCATGTTCGTGATGCAGTCGACGCTGACGATCGCGCTGGCCGCCATCGCGATGTTCCTGCTGCAGCCTGAGCTCGCCGCCATCTCGCTGGCCGCCGGTCCCGTTCGTCGTCTACTCAACGTATCGCTACAGCCGCTCGCCCGGCCGGCGCTCGAAGAGGTGCAGCAGCGGATCGCCGAGCTGACCGCCGAGGTCCAGGAGAACATGCCGGCGTGCGCGTCGTCAAGGCCTTCGCCCGGGAAGCGCACCAGCGCGCGCGCTTCGAGCGCGCGTCTGACGCGTCTTCGCGCAGTCGATGGTCGAGGCGCGACTGCAGACCCGTTACAACCCGCTGATCGGCTTCCTGCCACAGCTCGGCCTGGCGGCGATCCTGCTCGTCGGCGGCGAGACGTCGTCCACCACACGCTCAAGATCGGCGATTTCAGCGCGTTCTACATCTACCTGCTGATGCTGCTCAGCCCGATGCGCACGCTCGGCATCTCGCTCACGATGGCCCAGCGCGCAACCGCGTCGGGGAGCCGCATCTTCCAAATGCTCGATCGCGCGCCACTGCTGCGCTCGCTGCCGGCGCGCCACCGCTGCCGCCCGGCTCCGGCGACGTCCGCTTCGAAGGCGTGTCGATGCGATACGGCGGAGCGGCGGCCGGCGCGTCATGACATCGACCTCGACGATCGCCGGCGGGCGCACGGTGGCGCTGGTCGGGGCGACCGGCTCGGGCAAGACGACGCTCGGCGACGCTCGATCCGCGACTCTACGACCCGAGCGCGGGGCGCGTGCTGATCGACGGGGCCGACGTGCGCAGGTCGACGTCGGCTCGGTGCGCCGCGCGATCGCGATCACCGGCGAAGACCCGTTCCTGTTCTCGACCAGCGTGCACGACGAACATCGCCTACGCGCGCCCGGAGGCGACCGCGCGCAGAGGTCGAGGAGGCGGCGCGCCGCGCTCAGGCCGACGAGTTCATCGGCAACCTGCCCGAGGGCTACGACACGCGAATCGGTGAGCGGGGCCTGACGTCTCCGGCGGGCAGCGACAGCGGCTCGCGATAGCGCGGGCGATCCTCGCCGACCCGCGAATCCTGATCCTCGACGACGCGACCTCGTCGGTCGACGCGAGCACCGAGCGCGCGATCAAGCTCGCGCTCGGCGAGGTGATGGCCGGGCGCACGACGTCATCATCGCCCACCGCGCCTCGACGATCACGCTCGCCGACGAGGTCGTGGTGCTCGACCATGGACGGGATCGCCGCACACGGCACGCACGCCGAGCTTTGCGGGCTCGCGAGCTGTACCGCGAGATCATTGAGAAGACCGGGCAGAGCAGGACCGGGTCGCCGACGCCGGACCGGAGCGACGCCGCGATGAGCGTCCGGCTGCGGGCCCACGAGGTCGTTCGCCGGCTGCGCGGTACGCGCGGGCGAAGACGGCGACTGCGCGGCCTCGCGGCGCTGCTGCGCCCTACCGTGCCGCGCGTCGCGATGATGGTCTTTGCGCTGGTCGGCGGCACGGCGCCTCGCTAGCGCCGGCGCC
Source organism: uncultured Solirubrobacterales bacterium (assembly GCA_963773395.1). Lineage (GTDB taxonomy): Bacteria > Actinomycetota > Thermoleophilia > Solirubrobacterales > Solirubrobacteraceae > Palsa-513. The sequence continues at coordinate 29,092 of CAVZAY010000003.1, forward strand.
GCTCGCCCGCTACGCAATCGACGACGGAATCGAAGCATGACATCACCGGCCTCTCGCTGATCGTCGCGGGTTCTTCGTGTCGCCGCGATCGTCGTCTGGGTGATGACCGCCGCGCAAACGTACCTCGTCGAATGGGTCGGGCAGCGCGCGCTTGCCGACCTGCGACTCTCGATCTTTGACCATCTGCAGCTACTGCCGGTTCAGCTTCTATGAGACGCCGTCCGACCGGTGTGCTGATATCGCGGATGACAAACGATGTCGAAGCGCTCGACAGCCTCGTCACGGACAGCGTCGTCACGCTGTTCCAGGGCGGGCTGACGCTGCTCGGGACACTCGTGATCCTGCTCACCTTCGACATCAAGCTAGCGCTGATCACCTTCATCGATGATCCCCGTGATCTTCGTCGCCTCGCTCGCTTTCAGGATCGCATCGGCGGACGCGTATCGGCGGACCCGCGAGACGATCGGCGCGATCACCGGCTACCTGCAGGAGACCCTTTCCGGCGTGCGGTGGTGCGGGTTTCGCGCAGGAGCCTCGCCACGCGCACGAGTTCGCCGAGCTCAACGCGGGCAACCGCGTGCGAACATGACGACCGTCAATCTGAACGCCGCGTACTTCCCGGCGATCGAGTTCGTTTCGGCGCTCGCGACGGTCGTGGTGCTGCTGTATGGCGGCAGCCAGGTGCTCGACGGTCACCTCGCCGTCGGCATCCTCGTCGGCTTCCTGGCGGCGCTCAGCAACTTCTTCAACCCGATCACGCAGCTCTCCCAGCTCTACACGACCTACCAGGCGGCGATGGCGGCGCTCGACAAGATCTTCGAGCTGCTCGACGAGCAGCCGGACATGGTCGAGGACGCGCAGGCGCTGACGCTGCCGCGGCTGCGCGGCGCGCTGAGCTTCGAGCACGTGAGCTTTGCCTATCCGCGCAGGCGCGGCGAGGACGAGGGCTCCGCGCGCGTGCTCGCGCTCGACGACCTTTCGCTCGCGATCGCGCCAGGCGAGACGGTTGCGCTCGTCGGGGCCACGGGAGCCGGGAAGTGGACCTTCGCGAAGCTCGTCGCGCGCTTCTACGACGTGAGCTCGGGCCGGGTGCTGATCGACGGGCGCGACGTGCGCGAGGTGTCCTTCGCCTCGCTGGCTCGCAGCTCGGCGTCGTCCCGCAGGAGGCGTTCCTGTTCTCGGGGACATCCGCGCGAATATCGCGTTCGGCAGGCCCGACGCCGACGCGAGCGAGATCGAGGCGGCCGCGCACGCGGTCGGCGCCCACGAGCTGATCTCGGCGCTTCCCGACGGCTACGAAACCGAGATCGGCGAGCGCGGCGTGCAGCTCTCCGCGGGGCAGCGCCAGCCGTCTCCTTCGCGCGTGCGCTCGTCGCCGATCCGCGTATCCTCGTCCTCGACGAGGCGACCTCGAACCTCGACCTGCGCTCGGAGCGGCGCGTCGAGGAAGGGATGCGGCGGCTGCTGGCGGGGCGCACCGCGATCGTCATCGCGCACCGCCCTCGACGATCCGCGGCGCCAGCAGGATCGTCGTGCTCGAGCATGGGCAGATCGCCGAGCAGGGCTCGCACGAGGAGCTGATCGCCGCCGGCGGCGTCTACGCGCGCCTTTACCGCGACTGGTCCGAGGACGCCGCGGCCTGATCGGTTACAAAGCGATTACTCACTTACGGGCGGTATTCTCCGCCCCGTGAACGCGATCGAGGTCCGGGACCTGCACAAGTCCTATGGCTCGCTCGAGGCCGTTTCCGGCGTCAGCTTCGAGGGTGGCGATGGGCGAAGTGTTCTGCCTACTCGGACCGAACGGCGCCGGCAAGACGACCACAGTCGAGATCCTCGAGGGCTACCGCACACGCGAGCGCGGCGCCGTCAGCGTGCTCGGCATTAATCCCGCGCACGGCTCGCGGGAGCTGCGCGAGCGAATCGGCATCGTGCTCCAATCCTGCGGCGTCCAGGACGAGCCTGGACGGTCGCCGAGCTGATCGAGATGTATGGGCGCTACTACTCGAGCACCGCCGCGGGGTCGACGAGCTGATCGAAATGGTCGAGCTCGACGCCAAGCGCGAGTACGCGGGCAAGTGACTTGTCCGGCGGGCAGCGACGCCGCCTCGATCTCGCGCTGGCGCTCGTCGGCGAGCCGGAGCTGCTGTTCCTCGACGAGCCAACGACCGGCTTCGATCCCGCGGCGCGACGGCACGCCTGGTCGACGATCCGTGCGCTCTGCCAGCTCGGCAAGACCGTCTTCCTGACGACGCACTTCATGGACGAGGCGCAGACACTCGCCGACCGCGTTGCGGTGATGCGCGCCGGCGCGATCGTGGCCCTTGACACGCCGCGAGCGC
>CAVZAY010000004.1:0-23495 GCA_963773395.1 uncultured Solirubrobacterales bacterium
GGTCCGTCAAAGAGCAGCGCAGAGGAGGCGGGCGGCTCGGCGGCCGGGGTAGTATTGCCTTGTCGGTCTTCGTGCGCGACCGCCTGGGGATGCCATCGATGGACGGTCTGGGGAGTTCTCGTTCGGCGCCTGGTTTGAGCGATCTGCCGGGCGCGGCTGACTCGCTGCGCGCGTCACCTCTCGGGCGGCGCGCGGCGCGGCGAGAGCGTCGACGTGAGCCGGCGGCTAGGCGCAGGCGGCGACGCCGGGGCATCTTCGTCGGCGTTGTCCTCCTCGTGCTGCTGGTGCCGACGCTCATTTCGTACACGAGCTGGATGCTGGAGCCCACGAGCATGACGTTCAGCGAGCGCAGCGTCGAGTGGGTCAGAGACGATGTCCTTTTCGGCAACTGGCTGGTCGACGAGGTCGAGCACGTCTACTACACAATGACCGCACCGAAGCCGGGCGGGCCGCAGCTGAAGAGCCTGCCGGCGGTCGGGTTACCCCAGCCGACAACTAGCCGGACTCCGACGGATGCAGCTCGTCTCAGATCGCACAAAAAGTAGATTCGCCGGCATGCCAAACAGCTGTAGCAGGCGTCGCGTTTGGCTCGTACTTTTGGGGATTGCCGCCGTAGGAGTTGGTGCGACCACCGTTGGAGTGGGTGTCGCTGGCGTCGCGCTTGGGAAGACGGGCGCGACTGGCGCGAGCTCCGTGACCGGTGCGAGCGGTTCCACGGGGGCGACGGGGTCGGTGTACCGGCCGCCGCGGGTCAAGCCGATCTTTGCGCACCCGCTACCTGGCGAAGGCGTCTGGAGGCCGACGGGCCCACCGGTCGACGGTGGCCCACCTGTACTGGTAACGGTCTTTCGTACCGAGCTGGATTATCCGCGGCTCGTCGCCTACGTCGCGTGGTTTGATCACACGCGCACCGCGATCGGATACTACCCGGGCCGCTACAAGCCGCCGAACGCGGCCACGCGCGGGCCGACGATGGTGCCAGAGGACCAGCGCTGGCGACTGCTTGCGACCTTCAACGGCGGCTTCACCTACCAGGATGGCGACAATGGCTCAACCGTCAACGGCCGCGTGAACGAGCCGCTCAAGGACGGCAACGCGACCCTCGTTGGCTATCGCGACGGCCAAATCAACATCTTGGACTGGGGCGGTGGCGCGAACGCCGGCCCGGACGTGGCCTGGGCCCGCCAGAGCCTGGCCCCGATCGTCTGGAACGGCAAGCTGAACCCCGAGTTGAACGCGAACCCAAACAGCCCGCAGTGGGGCTTCACGCTCGGCGGCGTCACCCGCGTCTGGCGCACCGGGGTTGGCGTCGACCGTCACGGCAACCTGATCTTCGTCGTCGCCGATGACCAGACTGTGATCAGCCTCGCGAAGATCCTCCAGCACGTCGGTGCGGTGCGGGCGATGGAGTTCGACATCAATCCCGACTGGCACACGCTGATCACCTACACCCACGACCATAGTCGCCTCGTGCCGAAGATGGTCGAGCCCCAGCCAAACCAGTCGCCCGATCGCTACCTCGTACCAGACGACCGTGACTTCTTTGCGGTTTATAAGCGCCTGCCCGGTTCGATCACCGATCCCTTGAAATAGGAACGCCCGATCGTCAACTCGGACGTTCGAGACGGTTCGATTCCCACGCAGATCGCTCCCCCGAGCGGCGGATCGGCCGCGCTAGGTGTTGATCGACCACATGAAGGTCAGTGCGCCAATGCCGCCCGCGTCTGGGCCACAGCTGGGGCCTCCAGTTTGGCCGGGGGTCAGCCGATGCGGATGACCTGTTTGCCGAAGGCGCCTCCGCGCTCGGCAGCCTCATGCGCCGCAGCGATCTTTGCCATCGGGTACACGTCGTCGATAACAGGCTTGAGTTCGCCCGCGTCTGCGGCCAGCGAGCACCTCACCCGTCGGCGGCGCAGATCCGCGAAGCGAGCATGTAGACGATGTCGTGCGGCTTGCCGATCGCGATATTGCGATACCGACCTAGGGACGACGCGCCCGTCCTAGCACCCGCCGGAGGATGGGCAGATCGCGGTCGCCGTCGGGTAATACGTCGACTGCGAGGAGCCTCCGACGAGCGCGGTCGTCGGAGCCTGGTAGGTGAAGTTCAGCGAGCCGTTGGCCTGGAACGACGCAGCGACCAGCGCGCCTACCATCGTGAACCCGGTGCCTGTCCCGTTGGCGGGCGAGAACAGGGAGTAAGGCGCATAAACGTAGGCGTTCAGGGTGCTGCCGTTGGGATTGAAGTAGTTCGGGCACGCGGTGGTGCAAGGCGGGTCACCGAAAATGTAGATCTGCACGCCACTCGCACCGCCCGTGTTGCTCGGCCCGTTGTTGATCACGAGCTGATTGCCCGACTCGAAGTAGCCGTCCCCCGACGGGCAATTGGGGGAGGTCGACGTGTCGACCGGAGAATCGATGTAGAAGTAAGCGGGTGGTGTCACGTCCAGTGTCGTCGAACCGCTGAAGCTGATATTGCAGAAGTAGTACGTCCCCGACGGAATGTTGAACACGCAGCTATTCGAACTCCCGCCGACCACGTGCGTTGACGCTGTGTAGGTCACCGAGCCGCAACCGGACCAGTTGATCGACGCGTCGTTGTTCGATTGCTCCGCCGCCTGATAGAGACTGGCGGAGACCGCCGACCAGGCGATCGGGCTGGATTCCGCCACGGGCACGCAGTTCGGGTTGTTCGAGTTGCCACACTGGTTCTGAGACCCGTTGTAATGGGGCGCGTTGCCGCTCGGGTACTCGAGCTTGCCGGTCTCGAGCTCGCCGGCGAGGCTCGAGCTGCCGTTCGTCCCCATGTCGAAGGTGCCAGTCGGTTCGTTGGACGTCGTCGTCAATCCGTTGATCGCGAAGATGCCGGCAACGGGGAAGAGACTCTGCGGAACGTAACCGGCGACGCGTTCTTCGACGGTCTGGCTGACGCCGTGGGCGGTGCCGGTCGACGCGATGCAGTCCTGGGTGACGGTCTTGACCGAGTTCGACACGTAGAGGCCGGTGCACGATGAGCCGGACGTCAGCGAGGAGGTGACCGTGTAGGAATAGGTTGCGCCGTTGCCGAGCGTCCCGTTGCCGGAGGATGCCCCGCTCGAGGTCGGCGCGTTGTTGACGCGAAAGAGCGCGATCTGCTCGCCGGCTTGGGCCGCGGCGAGCGCCTGAGTGCTCGAGCCCGTGCGGAAGGAGGTCGTCGTGTTGTCGCTCGCAGCAAGCGTGATCGCGGTCATCGTCAGCAGGAGGACCAGCAGGATGATCACGGAGGTCGCAAGGATGAACCCGCGCTCGTCGCCGCGCAGGCGGCGCAGAAGATTGGGGATCAGTGAGTGCAAACTGCGTTCTGTCCTTGGTCGCTGCATGTCGTTGAGCTCGAGGTGAGTGGGTTCCCCGAGCCGCCGCCGCCCTTCGGCCCGATCAGGGTTGAGAGGTAGTACGGCTGGTGAGGCGGACCCTGGCCGGCGTTCTTGACGGCGACGGTGATGCGCTTGTAGCAGCCGCTGGTAGTCACGCATGCGGATTCCTCTGAAGGTATGACGTTAGTGATAAACGTGTAAACCGAGAGGACAACTCGACAAGTAGCTGTACTCGCGGCCGCACAGGTCGAGGCGTTCGGATCGGCGACGACCTGCGTTGAAGGGGTCGCTGAGACCTTGCCATTCGTCGAGTCGAGATCGATCGGCTCGGCGGTACCGGTCTTGCTGAGGCCCGCGTAGTAGGAGGAGCACTTGCCCGAGGCACAGCTCGTGAGGTAGTAGGTCGGGTTCGAGCTGTCCGTCGTCGACGTCTGGGAGGGATCAGCGCTGTTCGCAATGCTCGCGTAGGGCAGCGCCTCGACGCTCTCGAGCTGCTGCTGCGCAGCCTGGGCCATCACAGCGGTCGTCTCCCCAGCGGCGATCGCTCCGTTCGAGCTGCCGATCGAAACGTAAACGCCCATCAGACCGACTACGAGGACGAGGATCGCGACGAGAACCTCGAACAGGCTCAGGCCGGACTCGTCGGCGATGCGCGTGCGAACCCTCATGAGTCGTAGCTGGAGTCGAGGTTCTGCATGTAGACCGTGTCCGTCAGCTGGACCGTGGTCGGATCGCCGTCCTGCGTGTGGGTCGAGAGCGAGCTGGCGGCGGGGACGTCGATCGTGACCAGCGCCGAGCTCGGACGAGACGCACCGGTGGGGGGCGTGGCGCAACCGCCGCTTGTCCCGCTGGTCGGATAGCAGAAGGCGAAGACGGCACCCGCTTTGGTGTTGGTGGCGTTCGTGAGGTCGTCGATCACGAGATGCCCCGACGACGTGCAGCTCGACGGCGAGCCGGAGCCGGTGCTATAGGACGCCGTGCATATGTACTCGTAGCACGCGCGGTCGCCGGCGATCGTCGGGCTCGCCTGCGTGCAGTCGAAGCGGATCTCGGAGTCCGGTGTCGTCGTGTTCAGGGTGTTCACACTGTGGGTGAGCACATCGACGACGTTCGCGTACTGGACGCCGCTCGAGATCGAGGTGCACCACGGAGACGAGCAGCCGGCGCTCTGGGTCGGGAACTCGACCGCGTAGGCGTTGCGCAGCTGCTGGTCCATCGCGCGCAGACCGACCTGGGCTGCCTGGATCGCGTCGGCGCGCTGGATCGTCCCGGTCGAGGCCTGCTGGGTGTTTGTCAGGACGGTCGAGACCGGCCAGAGGACGAGCAGTGCGAGCGCAGCAGCGAGGATCGTTTCGACCAGCGTGAAGCCCGCATCCGCGAGCGGTGCGCTACAGACCGCCCTGATTGGTCGCAAGAGATGCATGACGACTGGAGAGGCTCGAGGGCTTCCAACTGCTACATCGGCCCGGCGCGCAAGATGTTTAGGTCGACGGCCCGTTGTCAACGCTTTGCGAGCGCCCTGCGGCGAGCGGGTCAGTCGCTGCGCGCTCGCGCCATCAACTCAGCGGGCGCGCGTCCGCCCGCGAGCAGGTCGGCCATCGCGCGCATCGGCGCCGCGATGTGCGAGAAGAAGAGCTCGTAGCCCGGACACAGATAGTTCTGTCCCGGCTCGCCGTCGGGCGAGAGCGCGAAGCGGTCCTTCGGGCAGCCGCCGTTACACGCGAAAAGCACGGGGCAGCGACGGCAGTAGCGCGTGAGCTCCTCGCGCTTGGCGGCGCCGAAGCGGCGCTGTCGCGGCGCGTCGATCAGCGCGCGCGCCGACGTCTCGTGGATGTTGCCGAGCAGAAAGCCCGCCTGCACAAAGTGGTCGCAGGCGTACAGGTCGCCGGTGTGCTCGAGCACCGCCTGGCGCCCACAGGTCGGCTCGTGGATGCACAGGCCGCCGGGCACGCCGACCCAGTGCGCGAGCGCGGTATCGAACGCCTGGACGAACACGAGGCCGATGTCGCGGCCCACCCACTCATCGAACACGCTGACCAGGAAGCGTCCGAACTGTTTTGGGTGAACGGAGCGCTCGCTGACCGCGCCCGTGCTGCGCTCGACGATCGGGATGAACTGGATGAAGCGCGCGTCGAGCTCGTCGCGCAGGAAACGGTAGACGCGCCGGCCGCAACGCTCGTTCGCGGCGTGCACAGTCGTCAGGACGTTCCACTGCACGCCGTGGCGCTGCAGGCACTCGAGACCGCGCCGGACGCGGGCGAACGTGGGCTTGCCGCCCCTGTCGTGGCGGTAGGCGTCGTGCAGCTCGGGCGGCCCGTCGATCGAGATGCCGACGAGGAAGTCATGCCGCGCGAGGAACTCGCACCACGCGTCGTCGAGCAGGATTCCATTCGTCTGGAGGGTGTTCTGGATGCGTTGGCCGGGTCGTCGGCACGCTTGCTCGACCTCGATAGCGCGACGGTAGAAATCAAGGCCCATGATCGTCGGCTCGCCGCCCTGCCAGGCGACCGTGATCTCGGGCTCGTCGGGCTGCGCGCTGATGAGCTGGCGGATATAGGCCGCCTGCGTCTCGGCGCTCATCCGCGATGCGCTGCCCGGGTAGAGCGCGGCCTTGGCGAGGTAGTAGCAGTAGTCGCAGTCGAGGTTGCAGAGCGCGCCCGCCGGCTTGGCCATGACGCGAAAGCCCATTGCGGGAGGGTCCGGGAGGGCGCGCTGCGCTGCATCGGGGAAAGGCGGCAGGATCGCGCGGACAATCACGCGTCGGTGCGATCATCTGCGCTCACGTGACGGGCCGACAGCTCGGGGTAGTGGCAGCGGGGCACCCGATCAGCGCGAGCGTCGGTGCCGACGTGCTCGGCGCGGGCGGCAACGCGGTCGACGCCGCGATCGCGTCGATGCTCGCCTCGTTCGCCTGCGAGCCGCTCTTGACCGGCCTCGGGGCGGGCGGCTACATGCTCATCGTCGCGCCCGGGGAGGCTCCGACGCTGCTCGACTTCTTCGTCGAAGCCCCGGGGCGCGGCGCGGACGCGGCCCGCCGTGGCGAGTTGATCCCCGTGCGCGTCTGCTTCGGCGACGCGACCCAGACCTTCAACGTGGGACCCGCGTCGGTTGGCACGTTCGGCATGCCGGCCGGGATCTGCGAAGCCGCCCGGCGCTTTGGCCGGGTACCACTCGAGCAGCTAGCCGCGCCCGGCGCGCGTCTCGCGCGCGAGGGCGTCGCGCTCAACCGCCAGCAGTCGTACGTGGTGGAGATCCTCGAGATGACGATCAACACGACGCCCGAGGCGGCGGCGCTGTACGCGCCCGGCGGCCGGCTGCTGCGCGAAGGCGACCGGCTGGTTCAGCCCGAGCTCGCCGACGCGATCGAGCGCCTGGGAGCCGAGGGTGCACGGCCCTTCTACGAGGGCGACATCGGCACGGCCGTGGTCGACTGGCTCGCCGCCCGTGGCGGGCTCGTCACGGCCGAGGATCTGCGCGCCTACCGGGTGCTGGACCGCGAGCCGCTGCGCGTCGCCTATCGGGGGCGTGAGGTGCTGACCAATCCGCCGCCCGCGGCCGGCGGGATCCTGATTGCGCTCGCGCTTGCGCTGCTGGACGCGAGCGCGCCGCCGCCGTCACTCGGGGAGCTCGTCCAGGTGATGCGGCGCAGCCAATCCGAGCGCACGGCGGAGTTCCTCGACGGCCTCGACAAACCCGGTTTTGTCGACGAGTTCCTGACGCGCAGCTCGGGGAGGCTCGGCTCGACGACTCACATCTCCGTCCTCGATCGCGAAGGCTGGGCTTGCGCGGTGACCGCGTCGGCGGGCTCGGCCTCGGGCGTGATCGTGCCCGGCACCGGCGTGCACCTCAACAACATGCTCGGCGAGCAGGACCTCAACCCGCTCGGCTTCCACCGCCACGCCCCCGGCCGGCGGCTCCCGAGCATGATGTCCCCGACGATCGTCCTGCGCGACGGCGTTCCCGAGCTCGCCGTCGGCAGTGCCGGCTCGAACCGGATCCGCTCGGCGATCCTCCAGACGATCGTGCGCTGCCTCGACGAGGGACTGCTCGCGCAGGAGGCGGTCGATGCGCCGCGCGTGCACTACGAGGACGGCGTCGTGTATGTCGAACCGGGGATCGATGTCGCGGCGCTCGACGCGGCTGGCTTCGAGGTGTCGGCGTTCCGCGAGCGCAACCTCTTCTTCGGCGGCGCGCAGGCGGCAGCGCGCGAGCCCGACGGCTCCTTCTCGGGCGGTGGCGATCCGCGCCGCGGCGGCGCCGCGGTCGTCGTCGAGCGCCCCTAGCACGGGGTTCGGTTAGAGTGCCGCGCCGTGACCCCGGCGCGCGCAGTCGCCGTGTCGAGCTTCGAGCAGCCGGTGGCGCAGGCCGCTGTCAGCTATGCGAGGCAGGTACACCGCGGGCAGCGCCGGCGCTCGGACGGGGAGCCGTTCGTTGCGCACCTGCTCGAGGTCGCCACGCTGCTGCGCGAGGCGGGCGCCAGCGAACCGCTCGTCACGGCGGGCGTGCTGCACGACACGCTCGAGAAGACGAACGTGCCGGCCAGCGAGCTGCGCACGCGATTCGGCGAGCACGTCGCACGGCTCGTGGTGGCCGTGAGCGAAGATGCCTCGATCAGCGGCTATGTGCGGCGCAAGGCAGCGCTGCGGGCGCAGGTCGCCGACGCGGGCGAAGAGGCGCTGATGCTCTTCGCCGCCGACAAGATCGCGAAGGTTCGCGAGCTCGCGAGCGCGGGCGTACGCTCGGCGCCGCGCCGGCTCGACCACTACAGGCTGAGCCTCGAGCTGCTCGAGCGCTGCCGCCCGCAGTGCGGATTGACGCGGCGGCTGGCGGCGGAGCTCGACGCGCTCGCCGCGCGCCAGCCGGCACTCGCCGCAGCCCGCTGACAGCGGCCACAGAGCTCAGTGGCCTTGCGAGGCCTGCGCACCCGCGATCGCGGCGATCAGCGCTGGCAGCGTGACGGGTGGCCGGATGATCTTGACGGCGACGTGCCCCTTCGCGTTCGGCAGCCCGCGGACCGTGAACACGGGAAAGCTCGTGAAGCCCCCAACCGCGATCACTGCGGCCGTGGCGCTGATTGAGTTTGCCCAGCGCGGACGAAACAGGCTCGCGTGCCAGCGGCCGACGTTCAGGGCGAGCGCGCGAGCGAGCGCCGCGGGTTGGTCGGTCGGCCCGTTGCCGCGAGCGGTGCTGCGAGCGTAGGCGAGCAGCGCGTAGTCCCAAGCCTGCCCCTGGAGCCCAGCCGCATAGGTGCCGTAGGCGTAGAGGCTCGAACGCTGACTCTGGGTGATCGGAGCGAGCACCACCCGAACGGTTCCCTGGCGCACGTAGTCGCCGATCAGCGGAGCGAGGACGTTCGTCGCGGCGCGCGCGCACGGCAGGCAGACGAGGTCGGTGTACTCGACGACCGTGACGGGTGCTGTGCTCGAACCGAGCATGAGGCCCTGCTGCGCGATGCCGGCGAGCTCGGCCTGAACGACAGCGGCATCGGCCGCGAGAGTCGGTCGCGGGGCCGGTGGCTTCGTGGCGCGTGCCGACGCGCCCGCGGCTGCGCTGAGCATGGCGACGAGCGCGACGAGCGCGAGCCAGCGCGTGGCGCGCTTCCTGCGCGCCGATGCCGTCCTGCTCACGCGGCGAAGGTTCCCACGTACGCCGGCGTCGTGGCGCCGGTCGGGGCGGCCCAGCCGCACCGCCCCGACGGCTGCACTGCCTGCGTGGCTACTCGTCCTCGCTCGTGTCGCCGTGGCCGGCGAGGCGGGCCTGAAGCTCCTTGATGTGATCGACGCCGGCGCTCAGCTCGCCATGGCTGATCTCGCCGCGGTCGGCAAGGCTGAATGCGGTCTTGCCGAGATCGCTGTAAGCGGTGCTCAGCTCCTTCTTCGTTTGCAGCTCCTGCGCGGTCTCCCGGGCCTTGATGGCCGTCTGCTCGGCCCCTGCCTTGAGCTTGTCAACAATCCCCATCGGTGTTGCCTCCCGGGGTTAGTGGTTGCCTGGGCGTAGCTTACGCCGCCCAGGCAGCGGCGTCTTCGTCCCCGTGCGACGCGGTCAAGTGTGCTCGCTGCAGGCGGCGCACTCGCCGCGCAGGATCACATCGTGCTCGGCGACGACGAGTGGGACGCGCTCGCTGACGCGCTCGAGCTCGCGTTCGAGACCCTCGTCCGAGAACGGGATCAGCCGCCCGCAGTGATCGCAGACGAGGTGATGGTGATGGCCGGCGCCGTGGCGGATCGGCTCGAACCTGACGATCCCCTGCCCCACCTCGATCCGCGCGACGAGCTCCGCGCGCTCGAGCTCCTCGAGGATCCGGTAGACGCTCGCACGCGAGACCGAACGCTGGTCGCGCGCGAGCGCCTCCTGGAGCTCGGCAGCCGAGAGCGCGCAGCGCTGCGCCGCGAGCAACCGGATCAGGTTGTGGCGTGCCCCGCCGCGCCTGTAGCCGGCTGCGGCCAGCGTGGCGTTGGCCCGCTCTGCCCATTCATCCGGCGCACCGCTCGCTGCGTGTGTCATCGACATCAATGCTAGCGGCTACGCAGCCGTGAAGATGAGACTCGTTCTCATAGCTGGTAGGCTGGCCGCGGCCAAGCAAACGAGTCCGGGAGGACCATGAAGCGCAAGCGAGCCGTACCCAGCGTTGCCGCCGCACTCCTGACCGCCGTCGCGCTGGCGCTCGCCGGCAGCACCCCTGCCACCGCCGGGACCCGGACGATCCGCGCCGTCGGCGCCGAGAACGAGTACGCGAACGTGATCTCGCAGATCGGCGGCCAATATGTGAGCGTCAGCGCGATCGAGAGCAACCCGAACACCGATCCACACACCTTCGAGGCGAGCCCGAGCGTCGCAAAGCTCGTGAGCGCCGCCCAGGTCGTCGTGCAGAACGGGGTCGGCTACGACACGTACATGAACACCATCGAGGCGGCGTCGCCGAATTCCTCGCGCAAGGTGATCGACGTGCAGCAGCTGCTCGGCCTGCCCGACTCGACGCCGAACCCACACCTCTGGTACAAGGCGGCGACGATGCCGGCGGTCGCGAAGGCGCTGGTCGGCGACTTCTCGGCGATCGAGCCCCAACACCGCGCGTACTTCCAGGCCAACGCCACCAAGTTCGATGCCTCGTTGCGGCCGTGGTATGCCGCGGTGAAGGCGTTCGCCGCGAAGTACCCCCACACTCCGGTCGCAACGACGGAACCCGTCGGCGACTACATGCTCGAGGCGGCCGGAACGAACAACCTGACGCCGTTCCCGCTCCAGGCCGACATCATGAACGGCGTTGACCCCGCACCGCAGGCGATCAGCCTCCAGGAGTCGCTGTTCTCAAAGCACCTCGTGAAGGTCTTGCTCTACAACCAGCAGGTCACAGACTCGCTGACGGGATCGTTCCTCGCTGACGCGAAGCAGTACGGCGTCCCGGTCATCGGTGTCTACGAGACGATGCCCACACCGGGCTACGACTACCAGTCGTGGATGCTCGCCGAGATCAACGCTCTGCAGAAGGCCGTGGCAAACAAGGTCTCGACGCAGAAGCTGTGACCGACTCTCCCCCAAACGGCGTCGGGCCGATCCTCGCGGTTGACCAGGTGGGCGTCAGCCTGGCCGGCCGCGAGGTTCTGCGCGATGTCAGCTTTAAGATCGAACCGGGCGAGTTCACCGCGCTGATCGGGGCAAACGGCGCCGGCAAGACGACCCTGTTCAGGGTGATCCTCGGCCTGCAGCCGGCCGCGCGCGGAACGGTGCGCGTCGGCGGCGCGCCACGCTCGCGGCGCAACCCGCTGATCGGCTACGTGCCGCAGAAGTTCCAGCTCGATCCGGACGTTCCGCTGCGCGCGCGCGACCTCGTCGGCCTCGGCCTCGACGCGCACCGCTATGGCATCGCGACGCCGTCGCGTGCGCGGCGCGCGCGCGTCGATGAAATGCTCGACGCGGTGGATGCGAGCGGCTTCGGCGATGCCCGGGTCGGAACCTTGTCGGGCGGTGAGCAGCAGCGCGTCCTGATTGCGCACGCCCTGATCAGCGCACCGAGGCTGCTGCTGCTCGACGAGCCGCTCGCGAACCTCGATCTGCGCAGCGGCCAGGAAGTCGTCGCGCTGCTCGCACGGATCGCCTCCGAGCAGCAGATCGCGGTCCTGATCTCCGCTCACGAGATGAACCCCCTGCTGCCGGTGATCGACCGCATCGTCTACCTGGCCGCCGGTCGCGCCGCGAGTGGCACGGTCGAGGAAGTCATCCGGACCTCGGTGCTGAGCGCGCTCTACGGCCACCACGTTGACGTCCTCCAGGTCCACGGGCGCGTCCTTGTGGTCGCCGGCGAGGCGGGCGAGCTGGCCGCTGCGAGTGATCCCACTCATACCCAAACCCAGGTCCAGATCATCTCGTGAGCGGAGCGCTGGCAGCGATCTTCGCCCCGGGGTTCTTCACGAGCCAAATCGTCGCCGTCGCGGCGATCGTCAGCGGCGTGGCTGCGATCACATGTGGCAGCGTCGGCGTGTTCACGGTGATCCGCGGCCAGGCATTCGCCGGTGAGGCGCTCGGCGACATCGGCACGAGCGGCGGATCGGGCTCCTACCTGCTCGGCGTCGGGCTGCTGTGGGGGTACGGGGTGGCGGCGGTCGCGGGCGTCGCCGTGATGGAGCTGATCGGCATTCAGCGGCCCCGCGGCCGCGACCTCGCGACGGGCATCGTGCTTGGCGCAGCGCTCGGCCTGGCCGCCCTATTCCTCTACCTGGACACCGTCTCCGACACCACAACCGGCGCGACCGTCACGATCGTCTTCGGCTCGATGTTCGCGATAGCGAGCAGCGCGATTCCGTCGGTGATCGCGCTGAGCGCGGTCGCGCTCTGCCTGGTCGGGGTGCTCGGCCGCCCGCTGCTGCTGAGCTCGATCAGCCCCGAGCTGGCGGCGGCTCGCGGCATATCGGTCCGGCTGGTCGGCGCCGGTTATCTACTCGCGCTCGCGCTCGCGGTCGCGCTCGCGGCATACACGATCGGAGCGATCCTCAGCACCGCGCTGCTCGTCGGGCCCGCCGCCACCGCGCTGCGCCTCACGCGCAGCCCCGGGCGGGCGATCGTTCTCGCCGGCGCGATCGGGATCGTCGCCGCCTGGCTCGGGATCCTGCTCGCCTATGACAGCTACGACTGGCCGCCGGTCGGCCAGGGCTGGCCGGTCAGCTTCTTCGTCGTCACCCTGATCCTGCTCGGCTACCTCCTTGCGGGAGTCGCGCAACGGCTGCGGCGTGGGACCGGACGCGACCCGACCGGCGCGGGCAGCTGAGCGCGGACGCGATGTTCTCCGGCTTCATGGTCAACGCCTGGACCGTCGCCTCGATCGTCGCGGTCGTCGCGGGCCTCGTCGGCTTCTTCGTCGTGCTGCGGGGTTCGGCGTTCGTCGCCCACGCGATCCCCAATGGCTCGTTCGCCGGCGCCGCCGGCGCGAGCCTGATCGGGGTCAACACGCTGCTCGGATTCGGCGCGTTCGCGATGTTCGGCGCGCTCGGCATCGGCGCGCTCGGCCGGCGCGGCCGCCACGACGTCGCGACGGCTCTCACGCTCGTTGTGATGCTCGGCCTCGGCGCGCTGTTCGTCAGCCTCAGCGTCGAGTACGCCCCCGAGGTCTACTCGCTCCTGTTCGGCGAGATCCTCGGCGTCAGCACGAGTCAGCTGGTCCCGACCGCCGGGCTCGCCGTAGTCTGCGCGGTCGCTGTCGCGCTTCTCTACCGCCCGCTCCTGCTCTCCTCGCTGCTGCCGGACGTTGCCGAAGCTCGTGGCATCGCGACCGGACGCATCGACCTCGCGTTTCTCGCCGTCGTCGCCCTCGCGACGACGATGACCGTCCCCGTCGTCGGCACGCTGCTGATCTTCAGCCTGATGATCGGTGCGCCCGCCGCCGCCCGGTCGTTCACTGACAAGCCGCTCAAAGCGATGGTCCTGTCGGTGCTGATCGCGCTGATCATCGTTTGGGCCGCGATCGCCCTCGCCTACCAGCTGAACTATCCCGTCGGCTTCTTCGTCGGCACGATCAGCGCGGCATCCTACGGCGCGGGAAGGGTCTGGGCGGCCTGGGGAAGGCGCCCTCGCAGCCCGTAGCCGACCACTGCGGGCCGCCCGTCGGTGAGTTCGATCTGCGAGGCTGCCGTCAAGTGCAGGACAAGATCACGGAGCAAGCCGAGCCGAGATCGGCGATACCCGACGCGGCGACAATCATGGCCGGCGCACTGGGCGAGAACTTCCCGGTCGCCCCGCGCTGGCTGCCCGTGCCGCACCGCGCGCATCTGCTCGCGATCTACGGCTTCGCGCGCCTGACCGACGAGCTCGGCGACGCCGCTCCGGGCGACCGTCTCGCTGCACTCGACTGGCTCGAGCTGGAGCTCGAAGCCGCCTACAGCGGCAAGCCCGAGCACGAGTTGATGCGCGAGCTCGCCGAGACGATCGCCGCCTGCGATCTACCCCCCGAGCCGTTTCTCAGGCTGATCGAAGCCAACCGCACCGATCAAGTCGTGCGCAGCTATGAGCGCTGGCGCGATTTGATGGACTACTGCGCGCTCTCGGCAAATCCTGTCGGGGAGCTCGTGCTGCGCGTCTTCGGCCTCGCGAGCGCCGTGCGAATCCGTCAATCGGATGCGGTCTGCAGCGCGCTCCAGGTGATCGAGCACTGCCAGGACATCCGCGAAGATCTCACGCGCGGGCGGGTCTACCTTCCACTCGAAGACCTGGCCCGCCATCGCTGCAACCTCGTGGAGATCGAGGCGCCGAGCGTTTCACCCGGCCTGCGCGCCGTGCTCGAACTCGAGTGCACGCGCGCATCGGCCCTGCTCGACGAGGGCGGCCCGCTGATCGCCTCGCTGCGCGGCTGGCCGCGGATCGCCGTCGCCGGCTATGTCGGCGGTGGGCGCGCCGCGCTGAGCGCCCTCGCGCGCGCGGACTTCGAGGTCCTGGCGCAGACACCGCGGCCATCCACGCGGCGCGTCATTGGATCGATCCTGCGAGCACTCGCGGGAGCGCGGCGGTGAGCGTCGGGACGACGGCGGTGAGCGATGACGCCACGGCATCGCTGCGCCACTGCGCAGCAGTCACGCGCCGCGAGGCGGCCAACTTCTACTGGGGAATCAGGCTGCTGCCGCGGCCCAAGTTCGAGGCCCTCTGTGCGATCTACGCCTTCGCGCGCGAGATCGACGACATCGGCGACGGCACGCTCGACGACGCGACCAAGCTGGCGGAGCTCGCGCGGGCGCGCCGGGCAATCGAGCAACTCGACGGCGGCACGCCCGGGCCCGTGCTCGGTGCCCTCGCCCACGTCGAGCGCAGCTTTCCCCTGCCGCGGCAGTCGTTTGTCGACCTGATCGACGGCGTCCAGATGGACGTCGCCGGGACGCGTTACGAGAACTTCGATGAGCTCGTCGTCTACTGCCGGCGCGTGGCCGGCTCGATCGGCCGCCTGTGCCTCGCCGTATTCGGCACCGGCGACGCGAAGGCCGCCGCGCTGGCCGACGATCTCGGCGTCGCAATGCAGCTCACGAACATCCTGCGCGACGTGCGCGAGGACGCCCTCAATGGGCGCGTCTACCTGCCCGCGGAGGACCTGCGCCGCTTCGCCTGGCCCGCTGAGGGCGGGGGCGACAGCGCCGCGATCGTCGCCACGTCGACGGCGGCACCCGGCAGGCTCGCCGAGCTCGTCCATTTCGAAGCCGCGCGCAACCGCGAGTGGTTCGAGCGCGGCCGGCGGCTCCTCGAGCTGCTCGACCGCCGTAGTGGAGCGTGCGTGCTCGCAATGAGCAGCATCTATGCGCGCCTGCTCGAGCTGATCGACGCGCGTCCGGAGCGAATCCTCGAGGGGCGCGTCAGATTGTCCAGCGGCGCGAAGGCCGGGATCGCAGCTCGCAGCCTCCTTCGGTGACGGTGAGCCCGGCAAAGATCGTCGTGATCGGAGGCGGGCTCGCCGGCATCACGGCCGCGCTCGACTGCGCCCAGGCCGGGTGCGAGGTGACGCTCGTCGAGGTGCGCCGCCGGCTTGGGGGCGCCGTGTACTCGTTCGAGCGCGACGGCCTCGAGCTCGATAACGGCCAGCACGTCTTCCTGCGCTGTTGCACGGCCTATCGCGAGCTGCTCGGCCGGATCGGCGGCGACGGCGGCGTCGAGCTGCAGCCGCGACTCGAGATTCCGGTGCTCGCGCCCGGCAAGCCGGCGGTCCTGCTGCGCCGCAGCGGGCTGCCGGCACCCGCCCACCTGGCGCGAGCGCTGCTCGGCTACCGCCACCTGACGCTGCGCGAGCGGATCGCGGCTGGACGTGCCGCGCTCGCACTCGGTCGCGTCGATCCCGGCCGCGACGACGAGACGCTCGGCGCCTGGCTCCACCAGCACGGGCAGAGCTCGCAGGCAATCACGAAGCTCTGGGATCTGATCGCGCTGCCGACGCTCAACGTACCGGCGGTCGAGGCCTCGCTTGGGCTCGGCGCGTTCGTCTTCCAGGAGGGCCTGCTACGGAGCGCCGATGCCGGCGACATCGGGATCCACCGGGCGCCCCTGAGCGAGATCATTGGGCATCCCGCGGCCCGCGCGCTGGCGGCAGCAGGCGTGTCGGTTCGGCTCGGCTGGCGAGCCGTGCGGGTGGAGCGAGCGGGGCAGGCTTTGCGGTCGACGGCGAGCAGGAGCGGCTCGACGCAGATCGCGTCGTGCTGGCGGTGCAGCACTATCGAGCCGCCGCGCTCGTTCCGCGCGAGCTGGCCGACGACACGGGTTGGGCAGACGGGCTCGGAGCGTCCGCGATCGTGAACGTCCACGTCGTCTATGACCGGCAGGTTCTCGACTACCGCTTCGCCGCAGGCGTCGAAAGCCCCGTGCAGTATGTGTTCGATCGCACCCCGGCGCGGTGGCGCGACGGGCGCCAGTACGTCGCAATCTCGCTCTCCGGTGCGAGCGCCGACAGCCAACTGCGCAACGAAGCACTCGCCGAGCGCTACCTCCCGGCGCTCGCGGCAATGCTGCCGCGCGCACGCGACGCGCAGGTACTGCGCGTCGCCGTAACGCGCGAGCACACCGCGACGTTTCGTGCCGTTCCCGGAACGGCGGCGCTGCGCCCCGCAGCCGCCACGGCGCTCGAAGGATTCGCGCTCGCCGGTGCCTGGACCGCCACCGGCTGGCCGGCGACGCTCGAAGGGGCCGTGCGCAGCGGCCACGCGGGCGCCGCGGCAGTGCTCAGGTCTCGCTGACGCCGAGCGCTTCGATCAGCTCCTCGCGCTCGATGTCAGCAACGCGGAGCAGCTTGCGCCGCGCGTGAGAGCCGGCAACAACCCGCACGCGCGAGCTCGGCAGCCCGGCCCGGCGGGCGATCAGCCGACAGAGAGCGTGATTTGCCTCACCGTCGACCGGCGGCGCACACACGCGCACAACGAGCACGCCGCCGCGCAGGCCAACGATCTCGTCGCGCCGCGCGCGTGGCTGGAGAGCAACCTCGATGTGCGCGTCCGTGCGCAATACCGCTCAGACTAGCCCTCCGCGAGCGTCGTCGCCTCGGGCTCGAGCAATGGCGCCAGCTCGCCGACACCGCGGCGCAGCACGAGTAGCGGACAGCTGGTCGAGCGCGCGAGGTGCTCGGAGGTACTGCCGAAGACGACGCGGCGAACCGGACCGTAACCGCGCGAGCCGACGACCAGTAGGTCGACGTTCTCGCTCCAGCGCGCCAGCTCCTCGCCGGGGACGCCGCGTACGACGCGCCCATCGACGCCTTCGAGTTGCGCAAAGGCCTCCCGTGACTCGACCATCATCCGATCGACGACATCGCCCCAGTCAACCGCCGCCAGCGTCCCGTAGGAGTAGCTCGGAATGCTCACAACGGTGAGCGCGACGAGGCTCGAGCGGTGCTCGGATGCGACCTCGCGCGCGAGGTCGAGCGCGTGCGCGCTCTCGGGCGATGCATCGTAGGCGACGCCGATCTTCTCGAACGGGGTCGGGTGGCGCGCGTAGCCGGCCGGGGCGATCGCCACCGCGCACGGCGCACCGTCGAGCGACGCTCGACGATCGTCCCCGAGCAGCAGGCGACCGAACGGGCCACGCGAGCAGGAGCCGACGACGAGCAGGTCGGCTTCGCGCTGCTCGGCGATCCGATGCAGGCCGGCACCGACCGATCCGGCCCACACCGCAGTCAGCTCAGCCTCCACCTCACCGGTCTCGCGCTCGCGTTCGAGCAGCGCGAGCGCCTTGTCGCGTTCCGCGTCGTGGAGCTTGGCGCTGGCGAAGCGAAAGTCGTGGTGAACGTTGACGAGCGTCATGCGCCCGCGCTCGCGGACCAGCTTGCTGGCGAGCGCGACGGCATCGCGGCTGTTCGGCCGACCGTCGACTCCTACGATCACTTCACGAAACATTGCCGCCTCCTAGGCCTGGTAATCGGAGGCTAGGGCGCGCGCGCCGCAGGCACCTCCGATCAGCACCGCATGCGCCTGCCCGTCAGTACCGATTACGGCTGCGGGCAAATACGTAGCCGCGGCGAGCCCCGTGCCTAGACGTCCTCCGGCTGCGCCGGCGGAAGCGCGGCGCGTGCGTCCTCGCCTTCGAGGCCGCTCGCACGGAGCAGGTCGACGGCCGTGGCCCGAACCTGCCCGACGATCATCGTCGTTCGCAGGTCGTTCTGTGTCGCGAGGATCTCGGTCGCCTCGCGGCCGGCGCGGATCGCGAGCTCTCGGGTCGTGTCCTCCCCCACGACTCCGCCGAGCTGGCGCGCGAGCGCATCGACCGAGTCCGCCAGCGTGCGGATCGACTGGGCGAGCTCCGGCGGAGCGCTGACACCGGTGCGAATCGCCGCCGCGACGGTGCGCAACAGCACTCGGCTGTTACGCACCGCATAGTCGATCTGGCGAGCCGCCGGGCCATATGGCTCGAGCGCGCCACGGGAGCGGCGGCGAACCGGCGAGAAGGCGGCGGCCTCGTGGGCCCGTGCGAGCGCATCGAAGAGCTCGGCGATCATGCCGTCGAGCGCTCGGAGCGAGTCGAGCGCAGCCTGCGCGCGCGCCAGCTCCGCGCGCTCGAGCGCCAGCGCGCCGTCTCGGAGCTTGGCGGCGAGCTCACCGAGGACGTCGCTCGCCGGCTCGGCGACGCTGCTCGTGGGATTGCGCGCGAACGCGAGCTGACCAACGACCAGCGCCACCGCGCCGCCGATCAGCGCGTCGAAGAAGCGGTCCGGGCCGTTGCCGAGCGCGGCGGTCGGCAGCGTCATGACGAGGACCGCCGAGATCGCGGCCTGATTGACGAGCACGATGCTCGCGTGGACAAGCAGGGCGGCGAGGATCGTCAGCGCGACGATCGCGCCGATCTGGATCGAGCCGAGACCGATCGCAGACCGCAGCAAGAACGCGATGCCGATGCCGATCGCCACGCCGACCGAAAGCTCGGCCGACCGGCGTAGTGGCTGCCCGCGCTGGAGACCGACCGAGATCACGGCGGCGGCGGGCGCGAAGAAGGGGTCTGGCGTGCCGACGATGAGCTTGGCCATGAACCAGGCAAGGCCCGCCGCGATGCCCGTCTGAACGATCACGAAGCCCGCGTTGCGCACGCGCCGCACCCGCGCGCGCAGCGAGCTCTGCGCCGTCTCGGCGACGGGGCTCAGTCGCGTCAGCACGGTGCCACGAGCTGGAGCGCTCATCGCCTGACAGTCTCGGCGATCAAGATGACGGGTCGGCGCTCTGACCTCGCCGCGGCTCGAAGCCTGGGCAGTCGAGCACGGGCAGGCGTGGGTAGCGGGGAAAGCGCTCCGGCTCGGCACGGGAGCGTTCGCACAGCGAGAAGACGGAGCCGCGTGTGGTCGGCACGAGTCGCTGATGCGCGCAGCGAGCGCAGATTCCGGGGTCGGGGACGGGCTTCGTGCGGTGAAACTGCATGTCCCCACTATATTTTGTGAAGTGCAGACGTTCGGCCGGCTGCTTGGCTTCCTGCGGCCGTACCGCACAAGCGTGATCAGCTCCTTCACGCTTGCCGGGCTCGCAATGATCGCGACGGTCGCGATTCCCGAGCTCAGCGGTGCGGCCGTGAACGCTATTCGCTACGGACATCACCGCAGCGAGCTCGTCGGCTACGCGCTGGCGATCGCCGGAGCCGGCCTTGTGCGGTTGGCGCTCACGCTCGGGCGGCGGCTGGTCGCCGGGCGCGTCTCGCTGGGCGTCGAGTATGACCTTCGCGAAGCGCTGTTCGGCCGGCTGCAAGCGCTCGAGCTTGCGTTCTTCGACCGCCAGCAGACCGGCCAGCTGATGTCGCGCGTGACAGTGGACCTCCAGTCGGTGCGCTTCTTCCTCGGCTACGGGCTGATCTTCATCGTCCAGTCGGCGCTGACGATCCTGCTCGCAGCGGTCGCGATGCTCGTGCTCCAGCCGCTGCTCGCATTGATCGCGCTGGCGCCCGTTCCACTCGTCGTCTACACGACGCACCGCTACAGCATGCGCGCGCGGCCCGCTCTCGAAGAGGTGCAGCAGCGAATCGCCGAGCTGACCGCTGAGGCGCAGGAGAGCATTGCCGGCGTGCGCGTCGTCAAGGCGTTCGCGCGCGAAGCGCACCAGCGCGCGCGCTTCGAGCGGGCGGCGGAGCGCGTGTTCGCCCAATCGCTCGTCGAGGCGCGTCTGCAGACCCGCTACAACCCGCTGATCGGCTTCCTGCCGCAGCTCGGCCTGGCGGCAGTGCTCCTCGTCGGCGGCGACCAGGTCGTGCACCACCACCTGCGGCTCGGCGATTTCACCGCGTTCTACCTCTACCTTCTGATGCTGCTGAGCCCGATGCAGACGCTCGGCATCTCGCTCACGATGGCCCAGCGGGCAACCGCTTCCGGCAACCGCATCTTCCAGATCCTCGACCGCCAGCCACGGCTGCGCTCGCCTGCCGGCGCGCCGCCGCTGCCGCCGGGCTCGGGCGAGATCCGCTTCGAGGGGGTGTCGCTGCGCTACGACGGTGCGAAAGCCGAGGCGCTCACCGACGTCGACCTCACGATCGCGGCCGGGACGACGGTCGCGCTCGTCGGCGCAACCGGCTCCGGGAAGACGACGCTCGCGATGCTCGTGCCGCGCCTCTATGACCCGAGCGCGGGGCGCATCGTGATCGACGGGGCCGACGTGCGCGAGGTCGAGATCGGCTCGCTGCGGCGAGCGATCGCGCTGACCGGCGACGATCCGTTCCTCTTCTCGACTAGCGTGCACTCGAACATCGCCTATGCGCGCCCGCAGGCGACCCGCGCGGAGGTCGAGCAGGCGGCACGCCGCGCCCAGGCGGACGAGTTCATCCGCCGCCTGCCCGACGGCTATGACACGCGAATCGGTGAGCGAGGCCTGACCGTGTCCGGCGGGCAGCGACAGCGGCTCGCGATTGCCCGGGCGATCCTCGCCGACCCGCGGATCTTGATCCTCGACGATGCGACCTCCTCGGTCGACGCGAGTACCGAGCACGCAATCAAGCTCGCGCTGGGTGAGGTGATGGCTGGGCGGACGACGATCATCATCGCGCACAGGCTCTCGACGATCACCCTCGCCGACGACGTGGTCGTGCTTGATCGCGGCGTGCTCGCGGCGCACGGAACGCACGCTGAGCTCTTGGCGAGCTCGCCGCTGTACCGCGAGATCATTGAGCAGACCGAGGCGGAGCAAAAACCGGCTCGCCGGCGCCGGACCGAGGCGGCACCGCGATGAGCGTGCGCTCGCGCGGGCGTGATGTCGCCCGCCGCCTGCGCGGTACGCGCGGACGGTCGCGGCGCCTGCGCGGCCTCGCAGCGCTGCTGCGTCCCTACCGTGGGCGCGTCGCGATGATGGTCTTTGCGCTCGTCAGCGGCACGGCTGCCTCGCTCGCCCCGGCGCCGCTCGTGGCCTACGCGATCGACGACGGCATTGCCAAGCACGACATGACGGTCCTGGCGCTGATCGTGTCCGGGTTCTTCGCGGCGGCGCTCGTCGTCTGGGCGATGACAGCAGCGCAAACGTACCTCGTCGAGTGGGTCGGCCAGCGCGCGCTCGCGGACCTGCGCCTCTCGATCTTCGATCACCTGCAGCGGCTGCCGGTCGGCTTCTACGAGACGCGTCCGACCGGCGTCCTGATCTCGCGGATGACAAACGATGTCGAGGCGCTCGACAGCCTCGTCACCGACAGCGTCGTCACGCTCTTCCAGGGCGGGCTGACGCTGCTCGGGACGCTCGTGATCCTGCTCACCTTCGACGTGAAGCTGGCGCTGATCACGTTCACGATGATCCCCGTGATCTTTGCGGCCTCGCTCGCGTTCAGGATCGCCTCGGCGGACGCCTACAAGCGAACTCGCGAAACGATCGGCGCGATCACCGGCTACCTCCAGGAGACCCTCTCCGGCGTGCGTGTGGTCCGTGCCTTTGGCCAGGAGCCGCGCCACCAGCGCGAGTTCGCGGAGCTCAACGCGGGTAACCGCGCGGCGAACATGACGACGGTCTACCTGAACGCCGCGTACTTCCCCTCGATCGAGCTCGTCTCGGCGCTCGCGACAGTCGTCGTGCTGCTGTACGGCGGCAGCCAGGTGCTCGACGGTCACCTTGCCGTCGGCATCCTCGTCGGCTTCCTGGCCGCGCTCAGCAACTTCTTCAACCCGATCACGCAGCTCTCCCAGCTCTACACGACCTACCAGGCGGCGATGGCCGCGCTCGACAAGATCTTCGAGCTGCTCGACGAGCAGCCGGATATGGTGGAGGACGCGCAGGCGCTGACGCTGCCGCGGTTGCGCGGCGCGCTCAGCTTCGGCGCGTGAGCTCGCCTATCCGCGCCGGCGTGGCGAGGACGAGGGCCAGCGCACGTGCTTGCGCTCGACGACCTCTCGCTCGAGATCGCACCAGGCGAGACGGTGGCGCTCGTCGGGGCCACGGGAGCCGGGAAGTCGACCTTCGCGAAGCTCGTGGCGCGCTTCTACGACGTGAGCTCGGGACGCGTGCTGATCGACGGTCGCGACGTGCGCGAGGTCAGCTTCGCCTCGCTGCGCTCGCAGCTCGGGGTCGTCCCGCAGGAGGCGTTCCTCTTCTCGGGGACGATTCGCGCGAACATCGCGTTCGGCAGGCCCGACGCCGACGAGGGCGAGATCGAAGCGGCCGCGCGGGCGGTTGGCGCCCACGAGCTGATCTCGGCGCTTCCCGACGGCTACGAGACCGAGATCGGCGAACGCGGCGTCCAGCTCTCGGCCGGACAGCGCCAGCTCGTCTCCTTCGCGCGCGCGCTCGTCGCCGATCCGCGCATCCTCGTTCTCGACGAGGCGACCTCGAACCTCGACCTGCGCTCGGAGCGACGCGTCGAGGACGGGATGCGGCGGCTTATGGCGGGGCGGACCGCGATCGTCATCGCGCACCGGCTCTCGACGATCCGCGGCGCCGGCAGGATCGTCGTGCTCGAACGCGGACGGTCGCCGAGCAGGGCTCGCACGCGGAGTTGATCACCGCCGGGGGCGCATATGCGCGGCTCTACCGCGACTGGTCCGAGGACGCCGCGGCCTGACCGATTACAAAGCGATTACTCACTTACCTACGTTATCCTGGGCCCCGTGAACGCGATCGAGGTTCACGGACTGCGTAAGTCGTACGGCTCGCTCGAAGCCGTCGGCGGCGTCAGCTTCGAGGTCGCAAGCGGCGAGGTGTTCTGCCTGCTCGGCCCCAACGGCGCCGGCAAGACGACCATCACCGAGATCCTCGAGGGCTACCGCTCGCGCAACGCGGGCAGCGTGTCGGTGCTCGGCATGGATCCCGCAGGCGGGCCACGAGCGCTCCGTCAACGCGTCGGCATCGTGCTCCAGGCCTGCGGTGTGCAGCTCGACCTGACGGTTGCCGAGTTGATCGAGATGTACGGGCGCTACCACGCGCGTCGCCGCAGCGTCGATGAGCTGATCGGGCTGGTCGAGCTCGATGCGAAGCGCACGACGCGCGCGTCTGCGCTGTCCGGTGGGCAGCGGCGTCGCCTCGACCTCGCACTCGCGCTCGTCGGCGAGCCGGACCTGATCTTCCTCGACGAGCCGACGACGGGCTTCGACCCGCACGCGCGGCGCCAGGCGTGGTCGACGATCCGCTCGCTGTGTGGTCTCGGCAAGACGATCTTCCTGACGACGCACTTCATGGACGAGGCGCAGACCCTCGCCGATCGGCTCGCGGTCATGCGCGGCGGCGAGATCGTCGCGATCGGTACGCCGGCTGAAAT
>CAVZAY010000005.1:0-275282 GCA_963773395.1 uncultured Solirubrobacterales bacterium
GCCGGGAAGCTGACCGATGGGCGGGATCCCGCCTAACTCGTCAGCCATTTCCGACTCGCCGACACCGCACAGTTTACCGGACTGGTACGGTCCATGCAGGAACGAAGACGCTTCATGCGGGGAAACTGCTTCGCCTGGCCTGGCTTTCGGGTCGACCGGGATCGACGATCCGCGCGCAGCCGCGCACCGCCGGCGAGTCGGGAGCGAACACTCCGGGCGTGCTGAGCTTGGCCGTTAAAAAGGGTAGCCGCCCATTTATATGTTCCGCTACGCCTGATTTCGATCTTTGGGTTGACACTGTCGCCGTTGTCGGCCTTGGCCCCCGCCCCGCCGAGCTTCTTCATCTGGGGCGTCCCATTTGCAAGGTTCGGCTCCATCAGCTGCATGTTTGGCTTCCTGTTCACTCATGCTCGGCGTGCTGAGTGAATACATCGGGCTGAGGAAGTTAAGCAGCGACCCAACTTTGTCGTGCGTACCACCATCGGTTTTGAAGCCACAGGCAGCTGCATCGGAGCATAGCCGAGCCGGCCGAGACGAGTTAGCGCGCCGCCGTGGACGTCTAGGCAGCAGGGGAGCCTTGCCACACCCCGGCGGCGTCGGGCCAGCGGCGGTCCGCTGATGTCGCCGAGTACCTGGATCACGTAATCGAGTTGGTCGTCCGTGAGTCCCGGGTACACGCCGACCCAGAAGACCTTGTTCATGACGAAGTCGGCCCTGGGTAGGTCGCCGACCAGGCGGTGGGCAATGCGGGTAGGCGGGCTGGCGCAGGAGGTTGCCCCGAACAGCAGCCGCGTGGCGATCTTGCGGCGTTCATGAAGCGCTGCATCTCGTCGCGCGCGATCGGCGGTCCGTCGGGACGAACGCGAGCGGAAAGCCGAACCAGCTCGGATCGCTGTTCGGCGTGGCCTCGGGCAGGATCAGGTGCTCCTCGAGATCGCGCGAGCCCGACGTAGAGCGGCCGAAGTTCCGTCGGCGCGCCGCGATGAAGCCGTCGAGCTTGTCGAGCTGCGCCAGACCCGACCGCCGCCTGCATGTCGGTGAGCTTGAGGTTGTAGCCGATGTGCGAGTAGATGTATTTGTGGTCGTAGCCGCGCGGCAGATCGCCGAGCTGCTGATCGAAGCGCTTGCCGCAGGTGTTGTCCTTGCCCGGGGCGCACCAGCAGTCGCGGCCCCAGTCGCGGAACGACTCGGCCAGCACCTTGCAGCCGGCCCTTGTTGTGAGCACGCGCCGCCCTCGCCCATCGTGATGTGGTGGGCCGGATAGAAGCTGAGCGGTGGCCAGATCGCCGAAGTGCCGACCTTGCGGCCGTCGATAGGTGGAGCCGAGCGCGTCGCAGCAGTCTTCGATCAGCCACAGGTCGTGCTCTCTGCGCAGAACGCGATGACGGCGTCCAGAGTCGAAGGGATTGCCCAGCGTGTGCGCGACCATGATCGCGCGCGTGCGCTGCGACAGAGCCGCCTCGAGTATGTGACGTCGATGTTGTAAGTCGGCAGCTCAACGTCGACGAAGACCGGCACGAGGCCGTTCTGCATGATCGGATTGACCGTCGTCGGGAAGCCGGGCGCCACCGTGATCACCTCGTCGCCCGGCCTCACGCGGCGCTTTCCGAGCTTCGGGGAGGTGAGCGCGGAGAGTGCCACCAGGTTGGCCGACGAGCCCGAGTTGACAAGCACGCATGACGCAGGCCGAACAGCCTCGCAAAGCGCTGCTCAAACGCTCGGCAAAGCGCCCGGTGGTCAGCCAGAAGTCAAGCGACGCGTCGACGAGGTTGACGAGCTCCGCTCGTCGAACACGCGTCCGGCGAAAGGCACCTGGACTCCCCCGGAACGAATCCATGCGCCGCGAACGCCGCCGCGTGGTACTCCCGCGTGAGATCGAGGATCTGGGCGCGCAGCGCTTCCGCGGGCGAGGGCGGTTCTGATTGGTTCCTGGACAGAACAGTAAACGGTACCGTCATCGCGTGACGGCCCGTGGTGCCGCGAGCACCCTCCGCCGCCGCTGCGGCGTTTCGGGCACGAGCGAACCATTCTCAGCCTCGTAGACCATGGCTCCGGAGTCCTTCGGCATCTCCGGTTTGCGCCACTGTAGTGACGTTGACGCCCCCCAGGCTGGAGTTCGCCATGGTCACCGGATCGAGCGTCAGCCCCCAGTTAGCCCCGGGTGTCGGAGCGACCACGTAGACCCGATGGGTCAACAGCAAGCGCCCGTACCGATCAAAATCGGTCCCCAAAACCATCGCGGTGGTTCGCGCCACCATGAAGTACACGTCGCCGAGGTCGTCCGAGTAGCCAATGTCGAGGATCACCGACACCACCACGAACGCGACCGCAACCACGGCGGCCTGCGCGCGCCACGCTCGACGGCGGGCCCAGGAACTGCGAAAGGCAGCACACGAAGAGCATGAGCATCACGACGAACGGCGCGTAAAGAAATCGTGGCTCGACGCGAATCGTGACCGAGATGCCGAGGATCAGGACTGCGACCAGCGCCAAGCCGAGCACGACGCCGCGCCGTCGTCCGGATGCAGGAGCCACGTCCCCCTCTCCCACGCGAAGAATGCCGCGAGCACCACGAAGCGCCGTCAACTCCGCCAGAGCGACTGCGGTGGCCTGTCGAAGCCCCGACAGGGACGGGTAAACCGACCCGTCCAGGTAGGCAGGAACCGTCTAATTCATCTCCAATCCACATTGAGGACGCTCTCCACGTAGAACTGGATACCCGTTGTCCATGCTGAAACCAAGATTTGCTCGAGCTGCCCGCGCCCACTAGCAAATAGCAGGGTGAAAATAGAAATGCTTCATCGCCAGGTCGAACACGACCGGCCCGGCGGAACACCATCACCATGCCTACTCTCGCACGGCGCGTAGAGAACTCGTGTGTGACAACCACTAACGCGAGAAACAGAAGAGGGCACCACGTAGCGCTCATGGAGGTGTAACAATCGAGCGCGTACACCAGCGCAGCCAGTCCTGAGGTGGACAGCCCGACCGCTCCGTTCGAACTCAACGACCGCGCCGACTAGCAGGACCAGGGAGACGAGGCTCAGAGCCTCCACGGGACCCAGCGCCCGCCGTCACTCTGTAGTAGGCGAAGCGGCTCGTGACGACCAGTGCGGCGCACGCAGCCCCCAGGATCACGCTAGAGGACACCCGCAGCACGGCACCTAGACTAGCAGCGCCAACAGTAGTGTCAAAGCCACGTTGAACCAGAAATATGGCTCGTAGCTCTTTCCGAACACCTTATCGTCTCGAGCACTAACAGCGTCTCGTGAAGCCCGGTCGCCACCGGCTGGGCGCCGTATTCAAGCACCGCGAGCAGGCTGGGAGGTGCGGGGTGGTCCACCAGTTGATCGCTCCGACATCGTCGAATCCCATCGCGCGACACGGAACCGGTAAAACGAGCGAACCGTCCCGCAGCCCAGGAGTGCGGGCACCACGGCGGCGCGAAAAAAACAGCGGCGGGGGGCGGAGCACGAGACAGTTGACTAGTCACAACGAAGGGGTAGCGAGCAAGGTGCTAACGCGAAGCTCCGCCGTACACGGCAGGCTGATAAATGGCACGTTGGCTCTTAACCCATTCGCAGCACGTCGACCAAGTGTCCGGCTCATAGAGGCCGGGATGAGCATGACGATTAGCGGCCACGGGGCGCCCGCCCGCGATGTTCGCGGCGGCGGCCAAAGCCGCACTCGCCGGTCGCGGCCGCTCCGGCATTATGCCTCGTGCGATTCCGTCAAGCTGGAACGAGCGCCCACCGCGCTGCCTATGGTACGCGAGCGTCATCTAGCCTCAGGTTCCCGTGGCGCCGGTTTCGCACACCCATCGCCACTCAGCACACCACCGTTGCCCGCGCCGCCGAGCGCGAGCTAGCGTCGGCCCGCGCCCGCGAGCATCACCTACTCGCGGAGCGCGATCGTCTCACGCGGACGCTCGAGGAGCTGGAGAGCCGAGAACGCGTACTCCGCGCCGCTGCGCGAGCAGCTGGCGTGAACCCAGGGGGAGCTTGAGGCTGCCCGCCGGTTGCGCAAGGTGTACGAGGACGTGCTTGAGAGCCTCAGTTGGCGGCTGACGCGCCCTCTCTCAATGGGGATCGCACGTCTCAGGGCGCTGCGGCTGGCGCGGACTGATACGAGCGCACGAGAGAGGCCTGCGTGAAAAAGCTCTGCTTCCTTAGCTCGCCGCGCTGGTTTTTACTTCATGACCGAGTTGCTCGTAAAAGTTGTTCACCGAAGCCAGCGTCGCGGCGTGGCGACGCAACTCCACGGCGAGGTGTTCCCGCACCTTGATCACAAAGACTGCTGTCGTCGTGCGCCGCCAGTGAGAAGAACTCGTGTGGGATCACGACGAAAGCGGTCTCTCCGTCGAGGTCCGGGAACACCTCGCCGTGGAGTTGCGTCGCCACGCCGCGACGCTCACTTGCGTGAGCAATAGCGACGAGCAACTCGGTCATGAAGTAATTGCCGCGCGGCGAGCTAAGGAAGCAGAGCTTTTTCACCGCAGGCCTCTTGCGTGCGCTCGTATCAGTCAGCGCGGCCGCAGCGCCCTGAGACGTGCGATCCCCCACCGCAGAGGGCGCGTCAGCCGCCAACTGAGGCTCTCAAGCACGTCCTCGTACACCTTGCGCAACCGGCGGGCAGCCTCAAGCTCCTCCTCGGTTAGCGCCAGCTGCTCGCGCAGCAGCACGAGTTGCGCGTTCTCGCTCTCCAGCTCCTCGAGCGTCCGCGTGAGACGATCGCGCTCCGCGAGTAGGCGATGCTCGCGGGCGCGGGCCGACGCTAGCTCGCGCTCGGCGGCGCCGGCAACGGTGCTGTGCTCAGTGGCGATGGGTGTCGAAGCCGGCACGACTAGAACCTAAGGCTAGCTGACGCTCGCGTACCATCGGCGGCGCGGTGGCACTCGTCACTTTGACGATCGCACGAGGCATAATGCCGGAGCGGCCGCGACCGGCGTGGCTTGGCCGCGCACCACGAACATCGCGGCCGCACCGTGGCCGCTAATCGTCATGCTCATCCCGGCCTCTATCAGCCCAACCCTCGTCGACGTGGTGGTTGCGAATGGGTTCGCCAACGTGCCATTTATCAGCCTGCCTGTACGGCGGAGCTTCGCGTTAGCACCTTGCTCGCTACCCCTTCGTTGTGACTAGTCGACTGTCTCGTGCTGCGGCCCGCGCCGCCTGGCCGGTACGCACCGCCGTGGTGCCCGCACTCCTGGCTGTCTTAACGGTCGGCTGGTTTTACCGGTTCCGTGTAGGCGCGATGGGATTCGACGATGTCGGAGCGATCAACTGGTGGACCACCCCGCACCTCAGCCTGCTCACGCGCACCATCTTGAATACGGGCGCCAACCGGTGGCGACCGGTGTTCACAACGCTGTTCACGCTCGAGACGATCGTGTTCGGAAAGAGCTACGAGCCATATTTCTGGTTCAACGTGGCTTTGACACTACTGTTGGCGCTGCTGGTCTACCGGCTCGTGCTGCGGGTGTCCTCTAGCGTGATCCTGGGGGCTGCGTGCGCCGCACTGGTCGTCACGAGCCGCTTCGCCTACTACCAAGTGACGCAGGCGCTTGGTCCCGTGGAGGCTCTGAGCCTGGTCTTCCTGGTCCTGCTAGTCGGCGCGGTCGTTGAGTTCGAACGGAGCGGTCGGGCTGTCCACCTAGGACTGGCTGCGCTGTGGTACGCGCTCATTATTAACACCCATGAGCGCTACATCATGCTCTTTCTGTTTCTCGCGTTAGTGGTTGTCACAGCACGAGTGCTTACGCGCCGTGCAAGAGTGGCCTGGTGCGCGGTGTTCGCCGGGCCGGTCGTGTTCAACCTGGCGATGAAGCATTTCTATTTTCACCTGCCTCTGCTAGTGGGCACCGGCAGCTCGACAAATCTTGGTTTCACGTGGACAACGGGTATCCAGTTCTACGTGGAGAGCGTCCTCAATGTGGTTGGAATAAATAACGGTCCTGCCTACCTGGACGGGTTGGTTTACCCGTCCCTGTCGGGGCTTCAACAGGCCGGCGCCGTCGCTCTGGCGGAGTTGACGGCGCTCGTGGTGCTCGCGGCGTTCTTCGCGTGGGAGAGGGGGACGTGGCTCCTGCATCCGGGACGACGGCGCAGCATCATGCTCGGCTTGGCGCTGGTCGCAGTCCTGATCCTCGGCATCTCGGTCACGATTCGCGTCGAGCCACGATTTCTTTACGCGCCGTTCGTCGTGATGCTCATGCTCTTCGTGTGCTGCCTTTCGCTCCTGGCCCGCCGTCGAGCGTGGCGCGCGCCGGCCGCCGTGGTTGCGGTCGCGTTCGTGGTGGTGTCGGTGATCCTCAACATTGGCTACTCGGACAACCTCGGCGACGTGTACTTCATGGTGGCGCGAACCACCGCGACGCAGGAGGTTCAGGAGACCGTTGATCGGTACGGGCGCTTGCTGTTGACCCATCGGGTCTACGTGGTCGATCCGACGCCCGGGGCTAACTGGGGGCTGACGCTCGATCCGGTGATCATGGCGAACTCCAGCCTGGGGGCCGTCAACGTCACTACAGTGGCGCAAACCGGAGAGGTCCCGAAGGACTCCGGAGCCATCGTCTACGAGGCTGAGAATGGTTCGCTCGTGCCCGAAACGCCGCCGGCGGCGGAGCTGTCGCGGCACCACGGGGCGCAGGCCGTCACGCGATGACGGTACCGTTCTGTTCTGTCCAGGAACCAGTCAGAACCGCCCTCGCGGGCGGATGAGCTACGCGCCCAGATCCTCGATCTCACGCGGGAGTACCACGAGGCGGCGTTCCCGGCGCATGGATTCGTGCCTGGGGAGTCGCCCGTGCCTGTGTCCGGACGCGTGTTCGACGACGCCGATCTGGCCAGCCTCGTCGATGCGTCGCTTGACTTCTGGCTCACTTCCGGGCGCTTTGCGCACGCGTTTGAGAAGCGCTTCACGAAGATCTTCGGGCGACGTCACTGCGTGCTTGTGAACTCGGGGTCGTCGGCCAACCTGGTTGCGTTCGCGGCGCTCACCTCCTCGAAGCTCGGAAGGCGCCGCATCAAGCCGGGCGACGAGGTCATCACGGCTGCGAGCGGCTTTCCGACGACGGTCAATCCGATCATCCAGCACGGCGCCGTACCCGTCTTCCTCGACGTTCAGGTGCCGACGTACAACGTGGACGTCACCTACTTGGAGGACGCACTGAGCAGTAGGACTCGCGCGGTGATGATCGCGCACACGCTCGGAAACCCTTTCGACTTGGATACCGTCTCGCGATTCTGCGAGGACCACGACCTGTGGCTCATCGAAGACTGCTGCGATGCTGTGGGGGCGACTTATGACGGCCGCAACGTCGGCACATTTGGCGATTTTGCCACCGCGAGTTTTTACCCTGCCCACCACATCACGATGGGCGAGGGTGGCGCGGTGCTCTGCCACAAGGGCCAGCTCAAAGTATTGGCCGAATCTTTCCGTGATTGGGGGCGCGACTGCTGGTGCGATACAGGCAAGGAGAACACGTGCGGCAAGCGCTTCGAGCAGCAGTTCGGCGACCTGCCGCACGGCTACGACCACAAGTACGTGTACTCGCATATCGGCTACAACCTCAAGCTCACCGACATGCAGGCGGCGGTGGGTCTTTCGCAGCTCGACAAGCTGGACGGCTTCATTGCGGCGCGCCGACGGAACTTCCGCCGCCTAGCGTCGGGGTTGAGTGCCCTCGAGGACACCTTCATCCTTCCCGAAGCCACGCCAAACAGCGATCCGAGCTGGTTCGGCTTCCCGCTGGCAGTCCGTCCCGGCGGACCGGTTGGGCGCAACGAGATCGTCAGCGGTCTACAAAGCCGCGGCATTGCGACGCGACTGCTGTTCGCGGGCAACATACTTCGCCAGCCCGCCTACCATGACATTGACCACCGGGTGGTCGGGGACCTACGCAACGCCGACTTCGTAATGGAGAACGTCTTCTGGATCGGCGTGTATCCAGGACTCGCGGACGACCAACTCGATTACGTGATCCAGGTACTCGGCGACATCAGCGGACCGCCGCTGGCCCGACGCCGCCGGGGTGTGGCAAGGCTCCCGCGCTCCTAGACGTCCACGGCGGCGCGCTAACTCGTCTCGGCCCGCTCGGCAGTGCTCCGATGCAGCTGCCTGTCGGCTTCGAAACCGATGGTGGTACGCACGACAAAGTTGGGTCGCTGCTTGACTTCCTCGTAGATCAGCCCGATGTATTCACTCAGCACGCCGAGCATCGTGAACAGGAAGCCAAACATGAGCACGACCGTGCAGACGATCGAGCCGAACCCCGCAAATGGGACGCCCCAGATGAAGAAGCTCGCGGTTAGGGCAACGAGCGCCAAGGCCGATAGCGCCGACAGTGTCAACCCAAAGATCGAAATCAGGCGTAGCGGGACGTATGAATGGGCAAATATCCCTTTAACGGCCAAGCTCAGCACGCCGAGAGTGTTCGCTCCCGACTCGCCGGCGGTGCGCGGCTCGCGCGGATGCTCGATCCCGGTCGACCGAAAGCCAGGCCAGGCGAACAGTCCCCGCATGAAGCGGTTACGTTCCTGCATGGACCGTACCGTCTCGTAAACTGTGCGGTCGGCGAGTCGGAAATCGCTCACGTTCGGCGGGATCCGCCCATCGGTCAGCTTCCCGGCGAACCAGTAGAACAGCTTCGAATTCATGGTGCGGATCGGTCCCGTTCCCTGTCGCTCGATGACGATCTGGTACACCAGGTCGTATCCCTCCTCCCACTTGCGCAGAAACTGGTGGATCAGCTCAGGTGGGTCCTGAAGGTCCGACGCCATGATGACCACCGCGTCACCGCTGGCGAAATCGAGTCCCGCTGTGATGCCGCCGTCCATCTTGAAGTTCCGGGCAAGCTGGACGATCTTGAAACGCGGGTCACGGCGGTTGAGGGCGACCAGGCGATCGCTGGAATCGTCGAGGGACCCATTCTCGACGACGATTGCCTCCCAGTCGTAGCGTTCCTCTGCGTCGAAGACAGCCGCGAGTCGACTGCCCAGCTCATCGATGTTGGCTTCCTCGTTGTACGCCGGGGCGATGACAGAGATGAGCTTCTTCATGGGCTAGGGGTGCGGCAGGCGCATCGTACCCGCGTCGTCAGCGCACCGCGCACACTGCGCGCCTACGCCGTCGAAAGGTGTCCCGACCGCGTGGGTGGGGTCGCGGCCAGGTCGCGGCGATCCCGGCCGGACACGACGATCGCCACGCCCATAGCGAGCATGATGACGGGGTCCGCGACAACGCCCAGGTTCGTTCCCTCAAATCCGATGATGACGTACGCCATGGGCACCATGAGCGTGGCAAAGCCGGCGAGGTACCACCACCGCCACCGATCGTCGGCGCCGAAGCGCAGGAATAGGGCTATCGGAATCACAAGGTGTAGGAGTTTGTACCCGCCGGATACGGTCGGAAGCGCGTCCAAGGCGAAGGTCAGCAACGCGACCTGTTCCCAGAAACGCAGCGGTAGACGCCACAAGGCGACCACCAGCCCGATCCCGAGCAGAGCCGTCACCTCTTGGTAGATCGGCACCAGGTAGGTGACAGTTGGAGTGCCGCCCCCCATGACATTGGTCGCAAACAGCTTTAGCGCACCAAACAGGCTGCAGCCGTATGGCAGGCCCCAGGGCCCGATAACGTACACTTGATTGTACGCATTGATCTGGGCGCGCATCAGGCTGAGTGTGTGCGGCAAATCAAAGTTGTAGAAGCCTGACCCGGCGAACGTGAGGACAAGAGCCGTTCCAGCTACGATCGCCAGATTGCGCCACTGGCCGCGCGCAAGAAACAGCGCGGCAAAGATCAGCGGGTACCCCTTTATGGCGGCGGCGACGCCGATCGCAACTGCCGCTAGCTCTGTACGGTTGGTTTGCCAAGCCCAAGCAAATAGCGCCAACGCCAGAGTGACAAAGATCTCGATGTTGCCACGGTCAAAGGCGATCAGAAAGGGGTAGTTGATCACCGTTAGTACCACCACGGCAGCGAGGCGATCAACTCTCCGCACAAATTTCAGCTCCCACGCGACAAAAGTGCCCAAGCCGCCAACGATCAGGGCCGTCCACAACACGGTCGCCTTGGTCCCGCGCAGCCAGGCGAATGGCTCTATGAGAAGGTATGAGAACGGGGGATAGTTGGAGCTCGCGTACGGGTTTCCGGCGCGCACGGGTCCGTAGAGTGACGTAAGATCGGTGAAGTGGATTTGCGGCATATAGAGGAATGTGTTGTAGGGCCACGGTCGGCCCTTGTAGAAGCCCTCTCGATAGGCCCAGAAAAAGCCCGCCACGACGCCGAACGCGATGAGGTACGTGATGGCACGGACCATGGTCTCAGCGCGGTCGGTGTCCGGTGGCCGAGAAGCTGGCATGGCGGTGGAGATCGACGATGGTTGCATGGGGGAGATCCAGACGGCCTAAGGAGTCACTAACTAACCGTGGCAGGAGGTGCGGTCGAATCGCTACGCGAGAGGCCTGCCGTAATGATCGCCAGGGCAATCGCGAGCATAATGAGAGGATCCATGACGACGCCGAGGTTTGTGCCGTCGGAGAGCAGCTCCACATAGGCGTTGGGAACCATCAGCGCCGTAAAGCCTGCGAGGTACCACCAGCGCCAGGGATCGGACGTGCCGAAGCGCAGGAATAGGACGATTGGAACAACGAGATCTAGCAGCTTGTAGCCGCCGGACACCGTCGGGAGCACGTTCAACGCGATCGTCAATAACGCGATCTCCTCCCAAAACCGAAGTGACAAGCGCCACAAAGCACCAGCCAGCCCGGCCACGAGACCTACCGTCACGCCGATGTACACGGGCACAAGCGTCTTTACGGTCGATACGCCGGCGCCCATTACATTACACGACCAGCATCTTGAGCGGTCCCCAAAGGCTGCAGCCCCATCCCAATCCGGCATTGCCGATCACGTAGTATCGGTTGTAAGCACTGAGGTTCGCCCGCCATAAGCTGAGTGCGTGCAGTAAGTCGAAATTGTAATACACGGATCCAACGAAAGTAAGACCCAACGCAGTGATGCCGCTGAGCAGCAACGGACGCGACTGACCGCGCGCGAGAAAGAGCAAGGCAAAGATCGCTGGGTATACCTTTATCGCGGCGGCCGCACCGATGGCGAGGGCGGCCACCGTCGTGCGATCCTTCTGCAGGCTCCACACGGTCAACGCTAGCAGCAGGGGGACAAACACGTCAATGTTGCCACGGTCATAGGCAATAAGAAACGGGTAATTGATTATGGTCAGCACAACTACAGCGGCAACTCGGTCGATGATCGGGACAAAGGCCAGCTCCCAAGCTGCGAAGGTGCCCAATCCGCCGACCACGACAACAGCCCAGAGCGCGGTAGCCTTGGCTCCACCCAGCCACAGGAACGGCTCGCACAGGATGTAGCTAAACGGTGGGTAGTTCGAGTCGATGTACGAGTACGGGTGGCCCGCTCTCAGCGCCGGGTATAGGTCAGTTAGATCGCTGAAATGAACGTTCGGCAGGAACAGGAACGTGTTATACGGAAATGGCTGGCCTCGGTAAAACCCTTCACGATACGCCCAGAGGAAACCCGCGATCACGCCGAAGGTAATGAGATATGTAAGAGTGCGGACCATTGCGGCCGCACGATCTGGTTGGTGCGCCGCGGACGTCTCGACCCGTATAGCGACCGTCATCGCGGGTGAAGGCTTTCACACCCGCAGTGGCGACCGTGGCGGGGCGGTCGGACGGTCGCCGGAAGTAAGCGGTCAGTGCCCGTGTTCACGTGGCCGTTTGCGCTGGAGTCGCTTCGGCTCTCAGGTGACGAAGAGCACCTGAACGGCGAGGCTCATCACGGTGGCCCCGACGTAGGCGTACTTACCCGCGGGGAGCACGCAGTCGTCGAGCAAGCGGCGTTCGTCAGCATCGAACGCCTCGTCGAAGTAGAGAATGTCGCCCGGTCGAAGATGCGGCAATAACCAATCCCAAGCGACCCTCGAAGGCTCGTAGAGGTCGAGATCGAAATATGCGAGCCGATGGCCGGCCGCGATCCGGCCGCTATCCATCATCCCAATCGTGTCTTCGACATCCCCCACGTGCCAGGAAATGCGCTCGTCGTCAATCGGCGGTGGATGCCCACCCGCATCGAACGCACCAGCCGGCAGGCCGCGCCATGATCTGGGGAGACCCGTAAACCGATCGAACCCATCCCAGGTGGCGATTACCGCCTCGTCGAAACGCGACAGCCACCAGTATGTCGCATGACCGAACGCAACGCCAAACTCCATTACGTGCCACGGGTCGCCGTCGGCGCACATTCGGGCTGCCATCTTCTTCCACACCGCCGCCCTTGTGCGCGCGGTCGCAACAGTGCCGAAATGGTCACACTTCCAGTCGAAGTAGCTCGCAAGGTCAGCCGCGTTAGCGAGCTTCCGGCGAGCCGCCGGCGAGCGGCTGAGCACAGCCATCGCAAGCTGGTGCTGGATCAATGTGCCCGGCGTAGATCGAATGCTCCGCACGGCTGGGTCGGACCGCTTCACGCGCGTGAGTATACGGCTGTGGTTCACGTAGTCGGTGTGGGCGGGCGGCGAAACGAGAAGCGGGTGTTGCCGATGTAGCTGAGAACGACCATCAAGGGAAACACGATGCAGACTTGTGAAAGCAGCACCGATAATCCCGCCACCTGAACGAATAGCGGCAGTAGGCCGAGGTTGAGGAAGTACAGCCCGACGTATAGGAGCGAGAATCGGCCGAGGTCGAGGAGGACGGTCCCACGCACTCTGAAGACAAGGTAACGGTAGGCGACAAACGCCTCGATCACGGCGATCACCCACGTGAGGGTAACAACGCCGAGATAGCCGATCGTGCGTTCCACGGTGTAGTGAAGCGTGACGAAGGCTGCAGGGCCAAACGCGGTGTTGAAGCCACCGACGATCAGGAAGCGGATCCGCTGATCGCTTAGCGCTCTGGAGACCCAGGCCCGCACAGTGGTCGAAGCTACACCTTCCTCGCAGGCCATGTTCACACAGACCAAGAGTTGTTCGACAGATGCTCCGCGGTGCGCCGGAGCTGCTCGTCGAGCCCGCGGAGAGTCACGCCGAGCTCTCTCGCCAGCTCGTGGAAGCGAGTACCGTCCGCGAAGTAGTCGTCACTTTCCGCCTCGGGCCAAAGCTCTCGCTCGATCTGCAGGTCAGGGCGGCCGAGTACCGCGCAGATGCGACTGGCGAGATCGCCCACCTCAATCACTTCGTCACCCGCCGTCTCCAGCCGCACGTCCGGGTCGAGTCCGCCGGCGCTCGTGAGGCCGACCGCTATCGACGCGAGATCCTCCACGTCGACATAGGAGCGGCGGACGGGGTGACGCGCGTGAATCTTGATCGGTCCGCCTGAGGCGGCCTGCGCGATGAGGTCGCTGAGCGCGAATCCGCCCTTGACCATCCATGGCCCGGCGACGTTGTAGACGCGCAGGGTGACGCAGCGGGCGCCTACGTCGCGTGCCATGTCCCGGAGCGTGTGCTCATCCAGCAGCTTGAGTACGCCATACGGGTCGGACCGCAGCTCGCCCGCGGCAGCCGCGGCTGCGCCTGAAGAAGCATGGAGAAGCGCGCGTGGTCGCTGGGCCCGCATCGCTTCGCAGATGACGGCGGTGATTTCGGTGTTCGCGCTGACGTAGTTGTCGACCCCTAAGGTCTCTACGTGCTCTCGCGTCACGTAGGCGTAGTGCAGCAAGATGTCGTGGGGAACGGCGGGCAGCTCGCCCAGAGCACGGACCTCGAGCGTCGCTTGCGAATCGAGGATCAGTGTCCGCGCTCGCCGTGCAAACGGATACACCTGCGCAGCGGGGTGACGTGAGAGCACTTCGCACGCTGCGCGCCCTAGCCAGCCGGTAGCTCCTGTCACTGCGACGCGAAGCTCGTCGTCGAGCGACGCGCGCTGCAGCCTCACGCCGAATCGACCGCCCTGGATGGTTCAGTGCCGTTGGGCATCCCCTCACCAGCGGATACCTCGGCCGATCGTCGGGATGAAAGGGCCGCGGGCGGAACGGACGGCGTATCGACGCCCCTGTTTTCGATAGCGTTGCGGAGCGACTCGGTGCGGGCATACGGGGAGTCGATGTCGCGGATCCCGATCGGTGCGTTGGCTGCAACGGAAGCGATCAGAGTCTCGCCGGCCATGAACTCGCGGCACGAGATCTGGCCCTTCTGCAGCGGGATTGCGAGGAACACGTCGTCCTCCCCAAGTCGATGACCTGCTGGCAGGCCTCGCCGGGCGTACACGCCGCGCACTAGTGAGTCCAGATAACGCGTTTCCTTCTCCGGTATCGCGCGCCGGTCGCCCGCTGAGCCGCCGCACATCTCGCGGGCTCGGTGGTATGCCTTGAACCACTCATCGGCTTGCTGGGGAAGTGTGCAGTACGGTGACGCCGTGACACCGTCCGAGTCGATGTCGATGTGTCGCTCGAACGTGCGCGCGCCTTTGGCGTATGCAATCAGCATCGATGAGTGCCAGTCCCCGTACTCGTGCGTCGAGAGGCCGATCACGTGGCCGGCATAGCGCTCGCGCAAGAAGTCGATCTGATTGAGCTCGAGCTCCGAATCCTCAGACGGGTAGATCGACACGCAGTGGTTAATCGCAAGCGGGATGCCGCGGCGGTCGAAGAACGTGACTATGTCGTCGATGTCCTTTAGCGAGGAACCGCCCGTTGAGAGAGCAACGGGCTTACGGGTCTTCGCGATGCGCTCGATCAGGAACCAGTCGTTGATATCCGAGGATGCAATCTTGATGAATTCGACGCCGAGCTCCACGCAGAGGTCCACCGAGGCTTCGTCGAATGGTGTTGCGCCCGGTATGCAGCCGCCGCGGCGGATTGCGTCGACAAGCGTCCGATACTCGGCGCGCGACAGCTTTGTGTCGAGAGTCTTCTTGATGTAGCGAATGTCATCGCGGTGGCGCCAATCGGGATGTACGAAGTCGTCGACGCTGCGAATCTGCAGCTTGATCGCGGCCCGAACGTTGTTGAAGCGAACGAGCTGCGCGTACTCGCCGACTATCCTCAGCCCGCGATCAACCCGGCCGAGGTGGTTGTTAGCCAGCTCGAGAACGAAGAGATTCTCAAAGAAGTCCCGGTTCATGGACGGTGGTCGGCGAGGAGTCCCGGCAATTCCGATGGCGATCTGGCAAGTCCGAGGTCGCTGACCTGCATCGTCGCGGCAGCCCGACCGTAGCCCCATTCTACCGCCACAAACCTGCAGCCAGCCACACGTGCAGCGTGGCGATCATCTTCGGAATCACCGACGTAGACGACGCGCCCCGGGCGCAGGCCGGCGATCTCGAGCAACGCTCTCAGTGCTTCGGCTTTCGTGTGGTGTGATGGCTCGGCGGCGTCCGGAGACACGGCGAGGGTGAACCGCCTGGCTAGGCCCGGTGTCGCAAGGATCAGGCGCGTCGGGACCGTGCGCTTGTTCGTTACGACGTCGAGGCGGATGCCCGCGGTCATGAGGGCGTCGAGCGCCTCGGGGATGCCGGGATAAGGCTTTGCGCTTCGCCACCCATTGCTGTCATAGCGCCGCTGAAACGCCGCCGCGACCGCGGCATGAGCTTCGGGTACGTCGGGGAGCAGCTGCCGGAGGATCGCCTCGAGCGGTGGTCCGATGATGTCGTCGAGCCCGCTGAGCACCCGCCCGGGCAGTACCTCGGTGACTGCCGCACGCAGCGCATCTTCGATACCCGCACGCGAGTCGACGAGCGTGCCGTCGAGGTCGAAGCAGACCGCCTCGAGGATCACGGCAAGTAGCGCAGTA
The DNA here is from genome assembly GCA_963773395.1 of uncultured Solirubrobacterales bacterium. GTDB lineage: Bacteria > Actinomycetota > Thermoleophilia > Solirubrobacterales > Solirubrobacteraceae > Palsa-513. The sequence goes on from CAVZAY010000005.1 coordinate 15,767, forward strand.
CCTTCAGCGCAAGCTCGTCGGGAAGGTCCGGGGACATACGGTGGAGAGGGTTGGATTCCATCGACCCTGTTGCCGTAACGCGGCTCGAGATTTTTGGGAAGTAGGACTGCTCAGGGTCGACATGGACGACGAATCCGGCGGCAGTCTTGGACTCCCACAGCTCCCGGAAGCGTGGTTCCTCGGTCCAGGCGCCATTGAGCTTGATCGCCGGGATGCCGAACGCACCGAACAGCGAGATCCATTCCGGAAACCCGAGCCCGCTCTTCGTATCGCAGCCTATGTATTCGCCCCCGAAGTAGTTGCGTTGCGTCGAGCGGATCGACGCGTAGCCTTCGTTGTCGATGAGGAAGCACTTGATTGGCAGGGCATTGACGGCGACCGTCGCTAGCTCCTGGAGGTTCTGAGCGAACCCTCCGTCACCCTCGATCAGGATGGTCCGGCGCCCCGGATGTGCGAGCGAAGCACCGATCGCACCGCTGAGACCGTAACCCATCGGAGCGAGGCCATGATCGGTCACGATGGGTTGGCCGAGCTTCTGCTGGAACGCCTGCAGGCTCACTGAGTTGGCGCCGCCGCTGCTCGCCGGTATCACGACGTCTGCTGCCGTGCAGAGCGCCGAGAGTTCGAGCGTCCAGTCATACGGATCGAGGTAGCCCTCCTCGTGCTCGTTGGCAGGGTCGCTCAGCGGAAGAAGCTCGCGAACCTCGTGCGCGAAGGTGCTCCACTCGCGCACGCCGGGGCCGAGTTGCAGATCAGCAAGCAGGCGAGGGAGTACGTCGCCCGCGTCGGCGCAGAGCGCGAGGTCAACGTGCGGATGGCCCTTCCCAAGCTCGGCCGGATCGATATCGACCTGGACAACCTTGCCCCGAGGTACGAACTCCTGCCAGTTAAAGCCGGTCTGCTGCAGCCCGAGCCTCGTGCCGAGCGCTACGAGCAGGTCGGCACTTTGGGAGATGATGTTCGCGGAGCGCTGACCCCACGTGTTGGGCCGTCCGAAGTAGAACGGATCCGCCGAGTCGACGCGGTCGATCCCGTTCCACGTCGTCATGACGGGCACGCCGCACGCCGCCAGCAGCGGGCGCGCAGCGCTTGCCGCTGTTCGCGACACACCACCGCCCAGCAGCAGCACGGGGCGCTCCGCTCGCTCGAGCATCTGCCGGATCGCGCGAATCTCATCGTCAGAAGCGCGCGGCAGCGTTCGCACCGGCTTTGGCGGACGCCGCTCGAACTCGCCGCGTGCCACCGGGGCCCCTTGCACATCGAGGCAGAATTCGATGAACACAGGTCCGCAGCGAGGCGTCCGGCTCAATTCGACCAGCTCCGAGAAGGCTGCCCGGTCGATCGGGGTCTCGAGCGTGACGGACGCCTTGCATATCGGTGCCGCGATGTCGCGACCAGCGATCTCCTGGATTCCACGCTGGCGAACCTCCCCGCGCGCGAGGTCGCTGCTCTTGACCTGACCGCCGAGGACGAGCAGCTCCCGGCTCTCAAGCCAAGCCCCACCGATCGCCGTCACCACATTAGTGAGACCTGGGCCCGCGGTTACCAGCGCGAAGGCGCGCCCGACGCCGCCGGATGCGTTGAAGTACTCCGCGGCGATACCGGCAGCAACCTCGTGGACGAACGGGACGCAGCACATCCGCTTTCGCACTCCGTCCAGCAAGTGCATGATGTTGCCGCCCGCTACGAAGAAGCAGTGCGTATAGCCCAGCTCTTCGAGCCATTCGCTGATTAGGTCGCTGTATTTGACGGGGTCGTCGGTCACGCGACGGATTCGCTGCTGAACGCCCGTATCTGGGCGAGGGTCTGCTCGCGCATATCGCTCCCGTCACGCAGGGCCAGATACCACTCGACGACGCTGTCGAGCGCCTGGTCGAGAGCCCATACCGGGTGCCAACCAAGCTGTGCCTGCGCGCGACTGGAGTCCAGCTTGAGAACGGCTGCCTCTTGTGGATGAGGACGCGTGTCGATCCGCCAGTCGAGCGGCTGTGGCCAGAGTTCGGTGAGTTGCTCCACGATCCACTGGACCGACTTCTCGTCCTCGTCGGGAGGCCCGAAGTTGAAGGCCGTCGCGTGTCTCGGGTCCTGCGACGCTGCCTGCGCAAGCTTCAGGTAGCCACTGAGTGGGTTCAGCACGTGCTGCCACGGTCGGATCGCCTGTGGCTGGCGCACCTCGATCGCGGTGGCAGCCAGCGCGCCGCGCATGATGTCCGGAATCAGTCTGTCAGCGCTCCAATCGCCGCCGCCGATGACGTTGCCGGCGCGTGCTGATGCGAGCCGGGGTCCCTTCGAGTCGGCGAAGAACGATGAGCGAAATGCGTTCGTGACGAGCTCCGCGCAGCCCTTCGAGCTCGAATAGGGATCGAAGCCGCCCATCGGCTCGTCCTCGCGGTAGCCGCGATCCAGGCCGCGGTTCTCATAGCACTTGTCCGAGGTGACGTTGACGACGACACCTACGTCGTCACCGACGGCGCGGACCGCCTCCAGCGTGTTGACGGTCCCCATGATGTTGACCTCATACGTTTCGTGGGGCTCTCGAAACGAGTAGCGCACGAGAGATTGTGCTGCCATGTGCAGCACAATCTCTGGGCGCCGCGACGCGATGACCGCTCGGACTTTCTCACGGTCGCGAATGTCGACCGTGTCCTGATGCACCTCGTCCGCTATGTGGGCAAGCTCGTAGAGCGACGGGTCTGTCGGCGGAGCGAGGGCCAATCCGCTCACCTCGGCCCCAAGCTCGATCAGCCAAAGCGACAGCCAGGCGCCCTTGAAGCCAGTGTTGCCGGTGATCAACACCCGACGCCCGCGCCAGAACGCGGGATCGACTACGCCCACGTCATCCATGGTCGGCTACCGCTGTCCCAGGCCGCCTGAAGGTCGAGCTTGTCCTTCAACGTGTCCATGACATGCCAGTGACCGTCGTGCTTGTAGGCAGAGAGCTGTCCTTCCCGGGCGAGTGCGCGCAGTGGCTCCTCCTCCCAGATGGTTGCGTCGCCCTCGATGTAGTCGGCGACGCCCGGCTCCAGGAGGAAGAAGCCGCCGTTGGTCCAGACGCCGTCGCCCTTTGGCTTCTCGCGGAAGTGAGTGACTCTGTCGCCCTGGACATCGAGCGCGCCGAAACGCCCGGGGGGCTGTACGGCGGTAACGGTCGCAAGGGTTCCGTGGGATGCGTGCTGCTTGCGGAGAGCGCCAAGGTCGATGTCGGCGACGCCGTCGCCGTAGGTCATCAAGACGGTCTCGCTATGGCCGATGTGCTCCAGGGCACGCTTCAGGCGCCCTCCGGTCATGGTGTTCTCTCCCGTGTCGAGGAGAGTGACCCGCCAGGGCTCGGTCCGCGATGCATGGACAGTGATCGACTGGTTGGCCAAGTCGAGCGTTACGTCGCTAGTCATCAGGAAGTAGCCGGCGAACCACTCCTTGATCACGTTGCCCTTGTAGCCGAGGCAGATCACGAAGTCCTGGATTCCATGGACGGACAGGTGCTTGAGGATGTGCCAAAGGATCGGCATCCCGCCGATCTCCACCATCGGCTTGGGGCGAACCGACGTTTCTTCGCCAAGCCGCGAGCCCGTGCCTCCCGCAAGGATGATCGCCTTCATGCTTCAAGCCTAGTTCGAGCGGACCTCGCTCGCTCGAACGGCACCTCGCGTCGCACGCGCCCGATCAGCCGGAATCGATCACTTGGATACGACCCGCGCTTCGCCGTGTCCGCCGTTTGTCGAGGGCCGGCTGTCTGCGGGAGCAGTATCCGGCGCAGACGCCGCAGCCTGATCGGCCGCGCGTGTTGCCACCGGATCGGGGAGCGTCGTCGAGGGGTCCAGCAGCGGCGCGAGTCGCTCTCGAATGAGCTTAGGCGCGCAGTGCCTGTCGACGAGTTCCTGGCCGGATCGCGACAGCGTCAACCACAGGGCATCGTCGGTCAATACGGCGATCGTCTGTTTCGCGAGCTCGTGGGGATCTTCGGCGACCAGAAGCTCCCGACCGTTTTCGGCATCGAGCCCTTCGGCCCCAACTGGAGTCGTTACCACCGGCAGCCCCGCCGCAAGCGACTGCGTCACCTTGCCCTTAAGACCGGCCCCGTATGTGAGCGGGGCGACCATTGCTCGGGCTCCGCGCAGCAGCGGCCCTAGCTCCTCGACCCACCCCGCAATCTCGACAGAGGCGGACGCCAAATCGCGGATCTCGGGCGGCGGCTCCGAGCCCGCAATCGTCACCGGAACGTCGCCGAGCTCGCGCCAGACCAGCGGCATCACCTCGCGCACAAGCCGGATCGCGGCCTCGCGGTTCGGATCGTGGTCAAAGCCGCCGACGAACAGGACGCCGGATCGCGCGTTCGGCCCAGGTACGTCGCGGTCGAGTTCGTGGACATTCGGTACGACCAGCACCTCGGCGCCGGGCACGTCGCGCTGGATCATCTGACGCTCCGCCTCCGTCACCGCGAACGTGACATCGACCGCTCGGATGAGCGCAAGTTCGAGCTCACGCACCGCGACCGCTGTCAGCGGCATGTCGCTGCTCGGGCGATCGAGCGTCGGGTTCTTACGTCGCGCTTCGCGCAGCCAGTGCAGGTCGACTGTGTCGTACGCGAGTCGTGCCGCTGGGGCGTGCTTGCGGACGAGCTCGAGCCAGCGGCTTGCCACTGCGGGTCGAGAGAGCACAACGAGCGAGAGCGACGGTCCGAGCACGGCAAGCTCGTCGCTCACGGACACGACGCCGTGCATGACTTCAACGCCCATGCGCTCGAGATGACTGGTGTACGGCTCAGGCGCCGCGAAGTTGTCAGGCATGAAGGTCACGCGCGCGCCGAGTTCCAGCAGCGCACGAATCAGGCCGTACATCCGCAACGAACCCGAGTCCTGGTCCCATGTTGGGACGCGATGGTCGGCCAGCAGAACGTGCGGCCCGCGATGCCGGTTGGCCGCACGTCGAACGAGGCTCGGCGTCGGCCGCATGTGATCGCGGTCGAGCTGTTCCCGCCACTTTGCAACGAACTTGACCCGGTTCTCTTCCTGGTGGCGCTTTGGGCCAGCGGTTGGGTCCGTGCCCGCGGTCCCTCCTTCGAGGTGAGTCACAAGGGCCGTCGGCTCATAAAGAACTCGCCAACCGCGTGTGCGCGCGGCGAAGCAGAGGTCGGTGTCCTCGTAGTACATCGGGATGTAGCGCTCGTCGAATCCGCCGAGCTCCCGCCAAAGCTCCGTGCGAACGAGCAACGCTGCCGCGGACCCGTAGTCGACCTCGCGCCGGTACCGGTAATGGAATCGCGAAGCGTCGTCCCAGCGCCCGAAGTTGACGCCCGTCCCGTCTGACCAGATGATCCCTCCCGCTTCGTTGAGGGCGCCGTCCGGGTAGATGTAGCGCGGCGTGACGATGCCTACGTTGCTCGCCGACTCGCCGCAGTCAAGCATCGCCGCGAGCCAGCCCTCGTGAACGATGATGTCGTTGTTGCACAGCACGAGCCATTTGCCGGACGCAAGCTCGGCTGCGTGATTCACACTCCGCAGATACCCGACGTTCGTGTCGTTGACGATGATCCGGGCGCCGTCGACGGCCGCGAGCAGCTGTTTGGTGCCCTCATCTGCGGCGTCATCGATCAAGATGATTTCGTAGCTCATGGGAGTGCTGCAGGCGACGATCGATTCGAGGCACGCGCGCGTGAGATCGGGCCGCGCATGGAGCGGAATGATCAGCGAAACCTCGGGTTCGCGGAACATCGGAACGTGGATCGGTATGGGCGGAACGTGGGTATCTCCAGCCTGAGCGTCAGCTGCTGCGGCGGGGCCGGATCGTCTGATGGCCCTGCCGACAAGTCGAAGGGAACCGCTCATCATGCGTGCTCGCCATGTGTCTTCCCCGGTCAGCCAGTAGAGCCGGCGCCTCGCGCCTTGGAAGAGCTGCCATGTCACGGAGCCATCGACGCGTCGCTTGAAGCGCTGTAGCTCCTCGAGTTCCACCCACGTCGCCTGGAGCTGCTGATCACGCCACACGACCGTGCCCCGCAACGATGCCACGGTAGCGTCGCGGTTGTGGACATTCGCCGTGAGTGATTGGATCTCACGGCTTTGACGGTCGTTGATCGCCTGAAGCTCGCGACTGTGCCGATCGCGCGCGGCCGCTGCGTCGGCAGCTTCGCGCGCCATCTCGCGTACCGCGCTACGCATCAGCTCCAGGCTGCAGTCACCTAGCGTTGAGCGCGACGGGATTGACGGCAGCGACGAGTTTGACGCTACTGCGACCACATAAAGCGCGGCTGGCTGGTTGACCCGCTTCCACTCGTCGCCGCTACGCTCGATGAAGAAGTCGCTGACGACAAGCGAGTCGCCAGCGTCCGGTTTGCTCTCGAGGGTCCCGAGATGTGAGCCGGTGATCGTCCGCTGCGCACATAGCGATACGTGCGAGAAATGGCTACGCAAGAGTGACTCAAACTCGTCGACCGATAGCTCGTGCTCATGAAACGGGTTGTGCTGTCCGCTGCTCTCCGTGTACAGCCAGCGGTCTGGCGTCGAGATGATGAGGAAGCCGTCGTCGGTGAGAACGCGCTTGAGCTCAGTGAGCATCAATTCCTGTGCGTCGACGTGCTCGACTACCTCGAAGGCGACGACGACATCGAACGACTGCGCTTCGAACAGCGACAGATCAGTGACGCTCGCGCGGTGAAAGGAAACGGTTGGCCCGGCGTAGTTCAGACGCGCGTGCTCAACGGTACGATCGTCGACATCTACGCCGGCCACCGTGGAGGCTCGCTCGGCCAGAATCGCGGCGCCAAAGCCCTCTCCGCTACCGAGGTCGAGGACGCGACGGTCCTGAACCAGCTCGGCCGCCCAAAGGTAGCGGTGCACGTGTTCATACACAACTTGGACGTCGGGGGCCCAGGGAACGCAGCGTTCGCCGGTCCATTCGATCAACCGAGGCGCTCCGGCTCGTCGGCGCGCCGTCACCAGTGCACCCTCGAGGCCACGGTTCTACAAGCTGTGGGCAAACGCGCTCCTGACATGTGCCTCTGGCCTCGTGAGACGAGCGCCGAGAGCTGACACCGTAGCGATCCGGCCGCGGCGGCGCGCCCACACGCAGCCGTGGTGTCGCGCCGCGCATCGTCTCGGCGCCCGCGAGCGTCTAGGTGACAGTCCGGCCGCGGCGCTCATGCCACTTCGACCCATTCCGGGCACCACGACGCTAACGGCGCTCGCCGCTCCCCGTCGCGCATGTGGACATCGTATGCGTGCTGCCCGCTGGTGAACGACACGACTCTTAAGGACGCGACAACGCGACTACGCCTAGCGCAGTGCGGACCGCCGCTGCAACTGCATCCACCTGCTCGTCGCGCAGGGCCGGTCCGATCGGCAGCGCCAGGTTCGTGCGCGCCGCCGCGTCGGTTCCCGGCAGCTCGACATCCGTTGCGAGCGCCGGCTGGTGGTGGAGCGGGCGACGGTAGTAGGCGCGGGCCTCGATCCCGCCGGCACGCAGCTCAGCGCCGAGCTCGTCCGCGCGCTCGCTCTTGATCACGTACAGATGCCAGGCCGGCCGCGATCCCGGGTTAGCGACCGGTAGCGCGACGAGCTCGTCGATTCCCGCCGCGCCGTAGCGCTCGCCGGCGTCAGCTCGCCGCTGTGCCCACGCGTCCAGATGCGGCAACTGGACTCGGAGGATCGCCGCCTGGAGCTCGTCCAGGCGCGAGTTGTAGCCGAGCTCGTCGAAGGTCTCCTTGTCGCGCGAGCCGTGGAAGCGCAGTGAGCGCACGCGCTCGGCGACCATCGAATCGTTTGTCGTGATCGCGCCGCCGTCGCCGAACGCGCCGAGGTTCTTGGACGGGTAGAAGCTGAATGTCGCGGCGGTCCCCAGCGAGCCGGGACGTCCGTCGGGCCCGAGCGAGCCGGCAGCCTGCGCTGCATCCTCGAGGACGGGCACCCCGAGCGCCTCGATCTCGGCCACCGGAGCGACGTTGCCGAACAGGTGCACGACGATGACCGCCTTCGTGCGTGGTGTCAGCGCGGCGCGCACGGTGTCCGGCGTGACGCAGAACGTGTCCGGATCGATGTCGCAGAACACCGGCTTGGCGCCGGTCGGCGGGATCGCCTCGGCGCTTGCGTAGAAGGTGAACGAGGGCACGACCACCTCGTCGCCGGGGCCGACGCCCATCGCACGCAGGGCGATCGTGATCGCGTCGGTGCCGTTCGCAACGCCGATCGCGTGCTCAGTCCCGACGTAGGCGGCGAACTCGGCCTCGAACGCCGCGACTTCCGGACCGAGGATGTAGCGGCCACTCGACAACACGCGCTCGACGGCCGCACGCAGCTCCTTCTCGAGCGGTGCGAGCGGCGTCGCGGTGTCGAATAGGCGAATCTCCACCGCTACTCAACCTACTACGGGCCGACACCAGCCGAGCGCGTGCCGAAAGCGCTGATCAGCTCGAGCGGAACCGCTCGCAGCAAGACGATCGCGACCGCGAACGCCGCCGAGCCGGCGAGCGCCGCGGGCAGCGCTGGGAGCGGCACGCCGAGTCCGACAGCGAATCCGCATGCGAGGGCGGCCACGATTCGCGGCGCCAGCGGCAGCGACGGCCGCAGGCCCGGGCTGCCAACGGTCACGGCCATGACATATGACACGGCGAGGAGCACCTCGAGCGTCAACGTCACGAACGCGGCGCCACGCGCTCCGTCGGACGGCACGAGAACAGCGCAGAGCGCCACGGCAAACACCACCATCACGGCGTTGATCGCAATCAGTTGCCGGTAGCGCCCGAGTGAGAGCATCGCGAAAGCGAATACGACGGCGATCCACGTCGCGAGCACACCGCAGCCGACGATCACGAGTACCGTCGCGCTGCCGGGGTACTCGCCGCCTCCGAGTACGTGCGCCACGAACGGCGCGCCGACGACCGCGAGCAGCGAGATCAAACCGCCGAGGATCAGCGATCCTTCGAGCAGGCGTCCCAGCGCGTAGCGCAGGCGCGCGTGGTCGTCGCGTGCGGCGCGCAGCAGGATCGGGAACGCCGATCCGACGACTAGGAGCGGCACGCCGTTCACGACGCTGATGACTCGGAACGCGAGGCTGAAGACGCCGACCTGATGGGCGTTCGTCAGCAGCGACATCGCGACCATTACGACCTGGAAGTAGATCGCGCCGAGCGCTGTGGCTGCTGCGAAGACCGCCGACTGGCCGAGCAGGCTACGCCAGGCGTGGGGGCCGAAGCTCGGCCGCAGCGAGATCTCGGGGTGAACGAGAAGCGCGGTGATCGCGAGCGTCAGCGTGTACCCGACGAGCGCCGCCGCAAAGAATGCGAGCAGACCGGCGCGTGCGAGAACCAGCGCGATGAGTGTCGCCGAGGTTGCGGCCGGGCCGGCGAAGTCCAGTAGGGCGAGCCAGGGCAGGCGCAGGTGCGCGACCAGCGGCACGGCGAGTGTGACCTGAAGGTTGGCAAGGACGAGGCCGATCGACGCGATCGCCGTGCCCTCGACGATGACCGTGGGATAGCCGGCTGCGAGGCTGAAGGCAACCGCTGCGACCCCGCCGAGGACACTCAACGCGAGACGCAGACCGATCAGCTCGCGCATGAACTGCCGCTGGGTTGCGTGCCGGCCGCTGCTCATCTCGCGGACGCCCAGATTTGCGACGCCGCCCTCGGTCAACGCGGCCACGATCAGCAGCAGCGACGTAACGGTCACGAGCCGGCCATACCCGACAGCGTGCAGATGCCGCGCCACGATCGGTATCGCTGCGACGCTCGCGGCGACCGCTCCCGCGTAGGCGATCGTGCGCAGCCCGCTGCCGCGCACGAAGGTCAGGCCGGCACGGTCATCGAGGGCGTCGGTTAGCTGCGCCTCGGCTGGCATTTCGCCGCGAGTCTCCCAGAGCGCCCCTGTACGTCGCCGCCCGCCTCACGCCGTTCGCGGCTGCGTGCGGGCTCAGGGATAGTATGGGCGCGCACCTAGCTCGGCCCGACAGGTCGAGCTTTCCTCGGAGGTTGGATGAGCGGCGACGTAGTGCTTGTGGGTGGGGGCGGCGGCTTCATCGGCGGCCATCTCGTTGCGAGCTTGCTCGAGGATGGCCACCGCGTGCGCTCAGTTGACCTGAAGCCGGTCAGCGAGTGGTACCAGGTTCATCAGGACGCGGAGAACGTGGTCGCGGACCTGCGCGTGTGGGAGGAATGCGAGCGGGCGGTCGCAGGAACCGTCGATGTCTACAACCTTGCCGCCGACATGGGTGGCATGGGGTTCATCGAGAACAACAAGGCGTTGTGCATGCTCTCCGTACTGATCAACACTCACCTGCTGCAGTCAGCATTGGAGGCCGGCGTGAAGCGCTACTTCTACTCGTCCTCAGCGTGCGTTTACGCGGCCGACAAGCAGACCGATCCAGGCAATCCTGGTTTGAAGGAGAGCGACGCTTACCCGGCCATGCCCGAGGACGGCTACGGCTGGGAGAAGCTCTTCAGCGAGCGGATGTGCCGACACTTCCGTGAGGACTTCGGCCTCCACACGCGGGTCGCCCGCTTTCACAACGTTTACGGGCCGCACGGCACCTGGGATGGCGGTCGCGAGAAGGCGCCCGCTGCGATCTGCCGCAAGGTCGCCCGAGCAAAGCTCTCTGGCGATCACCGGATCGAGATCTGGGGCGACGGCGAGCAGACGCGCAGCTTCATCTACATCGACGACTGCCTCTACGGCATGCGGGCGATCCTCGGCTCAAACGTCCTCGAGCCGATGAACCTCGGGTCGAGCGAGATGGTCACGATCAATCAGCTCGTCGACATCGTTGAGGAGATCGCTGGAGTCCCGCTGGAACGCCGTTACGACCTATCGGCACCGAAAGGCGTCCGCGGGCGCAACAGCGACAACACGATGATCCAGGAGCGCCTCGGCTGGCAGCCGGACACGACACTGCACGATGGTCTCGAGCGCACCTACGCCTGGATCTACGAACAGGTGGCGGGCGTGACCGCGGCCCGCTGAGCGCTCAGCGTCGGCTCGCGCCTTGAACCGCAGCTAACGCGCGCGGCCCAGCATTCGTCTTCGGCGGGGATCGGCCCGCGGGGCCCGAGCGTGCACGCGAACCCGAGTGCTAGCTTACGCGCCCTTGGCCTGCGTTCTTGTAACCGGCGGTGCCGGCTTCATCGGCGCGCACGTCGCGCGCGAGCTCGCCGATCGAGGCGACGAGGTCGTGGTCCTGGACGATCTGTCTGGTGGCTTTCGTGACAACGTGGATGAGCGAGCTGTCTTCGTCGAGGCTTCGATCACCGATCACGTCTTCCTCGATGAGCTCTTCGACCGCTATCAATTCGATCGCGTCTACCACTTGGCGGCATACGCCGCGGAGGGCCTGAGCCACTTCATCAAACGCTTCAACTATACGAACAATGTGATCGGTAGCGTCAATCTGATTAACGCTGCCGTCAATCACGACGTTGACTGCTTCGTCTTTACGTCATCGATCGCCGTCTATGGTGCCGGCCAGCTGTCGATGACCGAGCAGATGAGACCAGAGCCGGAGGACAGCTATGGCATCGCGAAGTTTGCTGTCGAGCAGGAGCTGCGGGCTTCACATGAGATGTTTGGGCTCGACTACGTGATCTTCCGCCCGCACAACGTGTACGGCGAGCTGCAGAACATCGGCGACCGTTACCGTAATGTGCTCGGTATCTTCATCAACCAGATCATGCAGGGAGAGCCGCTCTCGATCTTCGGTGACGGCACGCAGACACGCGCCTTCTCGTATATCGGCGACATCGTCCCGCTAATCGCGGCGTCACCAGATATCCAAGAGGCTCGGGACCAGGTGTTCAACGTCGGTGCCGACCAGGCGTACGCGGTTAACGAGCTTGCCCACGCGGTGTGCGCTGCGATGGGAGCGCCCGGTCATCCCGTCAACCATCTCGACGCGCGCAACGAGGTCAAACATGCGTACTCCGATCACTCGCGCGCGCGGGAGGTCTTCGGTGAACGTTCCAGCACGAGCCTCCAAGAAGGCCTGTCGCGCATGGTTTCTTGGGCGCGAGAGCACGGCCCACGACCAACCCAACGATTCGCCGCGATCGAGATCGAGAAGAATCTGCCGCGATCGTGGCAAACGTCGGCCTAGCCGGGCGACGACCGCAGTAGCCGAGGTGGTTGCAACCTGCCGGCCCCGCGGCCGCATCGGCGACCACCGCAGGAGGCCGTTGCTGCTAGCTGCCCCGACCGCCGATGGCCATGCGGACGTAGCCGGTCGAGTCGGCGTAGGCGTCGATTACCTCATCCATCGGGCCGATCCTACGGACGACGCCTTTCTCTAGCCACATGCCCTCTTGGCAGATGCCGGCAACGAGGCTTAGATCGTGGCTCATGAAGATGATCGTTCGCCCCATCCCGTTGAGCCGGCGCAGCTCTTCGATGCATTGCTCGCGAAACTCGTCGTCGACGACGGCTAGCACCTCGTCGAAGACGTAGATCTCGGACGGGAAGCAGATCGCGGTGGCGAACGACAGGCGGGCCCGCATGCCGCTCGAGTACCGCTTCAGCGGCGTGTCGAAATGGCGCTGTACATCCGCAAACGCCACGATACGGTCAAACGAGCGCGTTACCTCGCGCGAGGGCATTCGCAGGATCGCTCCGAGCAGGCGAACGTTTTCCCGGCCCGTGAGCTCGTCGTTGAACCCGGCCCCGACCTCGAGCAGTGGCAGCACGCGCCCCCAAACGCGCACCATCCCCGCCGTTGGCACGGTGATCCCGGAGATCACTTGCGTCAAGGTCGATTTCCCGGAGCCGTTGGAGCCAACGATTCCGAAGAACGATCCGGCTGGCACAGTGAAGCTCACGGAGTCGAGTGCTGCGAGCGTCGGTGCCGGCTCGCGCTTACCAGGCCTCAGGCCCGAGAGCGTCTTCTGGAGCGACAGTGTCTGCCCCAGGTTGTAGCGCTTCGTGATGTTGACGCAGTCGATCGCCAGCTCAGACATAGTCAGCGAAATGCACCTCGAGGCGCCGGAACATCTCCCAGCCGCTCACCGCGAGCACGACGGTCCACACGCCACCGATAACGATCGCCAGAACGTTCGGATTCGGTAGTCCGAGCAGGCTCCAACGCCATGCCTCGATCAGCCCCGAGACTGGGTTGATCAGCAGCAGGATGTGCACTGTCCCGGTTCCCGCCAGGGGATAGCCAACGGGCGAGATGAACATACCGGCTTGGACGATGAGCGGTATGAGCCCGACCGTGTCGCGGTAACGCACTGACATCGAGCAAACGAACAACAACGCTGCCAGCACGAACACAAACAGCCAGACGAGCAACAGGGGCACGAGCAACGACCAGATCCATACGCGACCGGTCACGATTGCACTACCTAGGGTCGCCGTCAGGATGATCAGGAATGGAGGCAGGTTCCCGATCATCGGGCCGGTCACGAATGCGATGCGCGGTACCGGGGTACGGCGAATGAGCATCGCGTTCATCGGCATCGACCCCGCGCCAACGCTCAGCGACAGCTGCAGGAACGTCCAGACCGTGAGGCCCGTCAGCGCGAAGACGACGTAGGGAATGCCCTGCGTGTTGACGCTCGTCACGCCCGCGAAGGCGACCATGACTGCGGCGAGCATGCCAAGCGGGGCGAGCAGCAGCCACACCGGCCCGAGTGCGGCCTGCTTGTACTTCACCTTCATGTCGCGGACGCCGAGCATCCATGCGACCTGCCACGTCGTCCACAGCTCTGTGATGCGGGCTCTGTGCTTCGTTGGGGCGAGAACGCGCGGCGCAGCGAGCCCGGAGTCGGCAATGTCGACAGACATCGAGGGCTCGAGTTTAGCTGCCGTCGGTGCGGCGTCGCGGAACCGTCCCGTGCATAGACCGCTGCCGGCGCCGTCTGGGACAGCGGTCAGCCGGGCGGCGTGGGCGCCAGGCGACGCCGCCGCCCTGAGGTAGGGTTCGGCGACCCGGCGACACGCATGTCGATCAAACCCACCGAACTCGGCCTCATGCGCGATCTCGCAGCCCACAGCGCGCTCGCTGCTCTCGGCGGGACATGACCCGCCGGCGAGACGTCATCTTCATCACCGGTGCCGGGGGCTTCATCGGGTCGAACATCGCGACCGACCTGTCTCGCGAGGGGCACCCGCTCGTGCTCTGCGACACATTCGCCCATCACCAAGCCGCGAATTACCTCGCGGACGTGCCTGCCGACGACGTCGTACTGGCCGACGACGCCCTGGCGTGGCTTTCAGAGCACGAAGAAGAGGTTGCCGCCATCGTCCACATGGGCGCGATCTCGGACACGACATCGACTGATCTCATCGCCCTGATCGCCAACAACATCCGCTTGACGCTCGATCTCTGGGAATACGCCACGCGCACCAATTGCACTTTCATCTATGCCTCGTCTGCCGCGACCTACGGCGACGGTTCGCAGGGCTTTCGCGACGATGACTCTCCCGAGGCGCTGGCGAGGTTGCATCCGCTGAACGCCTACGCCTGGACGAAGCATGCTGTTGATCGACGCATCATCGACGACGTAGCGCGGGGTGCGACCACGCCGGAGCGATGGGCTGGTCTCAAGTTCTTCAACGTATACGGGCCAAACGAAGCTCACAAGGGCGCCATGCGGTCAGTCGTGCACCAGCTTTATCCGCAGATCGTGGACGGCAAGGCGGCCAGGTTGTTCAAGTCGGATAATCCGCAATATCCAGACGGCGGTCAGTTGCGCGATTTTGTGTATGTCAAGGACTGCTGCGCGGTCGTTCGCAATTTGTTGGCAGCACCACGGCTCAGCGGAATATTCAACGTCGGAAGCGGGATCGCCCGGAGCTTTGCCGATCTTGCCCAGGCGGTGTTCGCGGCCGTGCGACGTACGCCCGACATCCAGTACATCGATATGCCGACCACGCTGCGTGGCCGCTACCAGTACTTCACGCAGGCGGATATGACGAAGCTGCAGGCGGCTGGCCTCGCCCCCCGCTTCCATAGCCTTGAAGATGGAATCCGCGACTACGTGCAGGACCACTTGACGCGGGAGCTCGGACGCGGTTAGGTCGCGCGCGCTCGAACCGCGGTGTTCATCGCGAGAGCGCTCAGGTAGGGTTCGCTGGGCCGGCTCGCTGCCAGAGCGGGCTGCACAGGAGCTAGGCATCTCGGTGACGTCACATCAGTCGGCGCGTGGTCGGATCGTCGTTAGGCGTCCTGGCTAGCGTCCGCCCGGGGCTGCGGTGAAGACGGACGTCTCGGTAGCTGTGGAAGCGGCGCTGCGCGAAAGCGCAGCGGCGGCGGCTGAGCTCCCGCGCCTTTCGGCGCAGACGGCGGCGGCTGCACAGCTGATCGTGCTGGCCCTCTCGAGCGACCGGAAGGTGCTGTGCTTTGGCAATGGCGGCAGCGCGAGCGACGCCCAGCATCTGAGCAGCGAGCTCGTAGGGCGTTTTCGGCGCGAGCGCCGCGCGCTGCCGGCGATCGCGCTGACCACGGACGGCGCAGCTTTGACCTCGATCGCAAATGACAACGGCTTCGAGCACGTCTTCTCACGCCAGCTCGAGGCGCTTGCGAGACCTGGGGATGTCGCCGTGGCGATCACGACAAGCGGACGCTCCGCGAACGTCCTGGCCGCCATCGAGACGGCACGTCGCATGAAGCTCGCAGTGATCGTTCTCACCGGAGCGCAAGGCGCCGTTCTGGCTGAGCAGGCCAGCGTCGCGCTCGTCAGCGGCGCCGACGAGACGGCCCGCGTGCAGGAGTGTCATGGCGCTGTGATCCATGCGATCTGCGACGCAGTCGAGGAAGCCATGGCTGACGCCGACGTTCAGCCGACCCGGGATCGGCGCGTCACGACCTTGCCCGAGCTCGTTGAGCTACGGGACTACTACCGGCGTTGCGGTTGCGTCGTCGTATGGACGAACGGGGTGTTCGACCTGCTCCACGTCGGTCACTTGCGGACGCTGCAGGCAGCGCGGGCGTTCGGCGATGTGCTCTTCGTGGGCGTCAACGACGATGCGTCTGTGCGCAGGCTCAAGGGACCGCGCCGGCCGCTCACGACTGCGCATGAGCGGGCCGAGCTCATCGCGGCCCTCGATCCGGTGGATCATGTGCTCGTCTTCACGGAGGACACACCGGCTGAGTGCCTGCGCGCGTTGCAGCCCGACGTCCACGTCAAGGGGGACGACTACCGTCCGCCGGACGGCAAGCCGATGCCGGAGGCGGCGACCGTGGCCGAATACGGCGGCCGGATCGAGTTCGTCACGAGCGTGCCCGACCGCTCCACCTCGCAGCTCGTCGACGCAATCGCCGATGAGCACTGAGGCACGGCAGGCCGTCTTCCTGGACCGCGACGGGACGCTCGTCGCCGATCCCGGCTACCTGCGCGACCCTGATCAGGTTGAGCTGCTTCCCGGCGCCGCGGCCGCGCTCGCAGCGTTCGCGGAAGCTGGCTTTCTCCTTGTTGTTGTCAGCAACCAGTCGGGTATCGGGCGGGGCTGGATCAGCTCGGCGGAGGCGCGCGAGGTCGATTGCCGCTTCGTCGAGCTGTTGGCGGCGGCCGCGGTCAAGCTGGACGGCATCTACTACTGCCCGCACGCTCCAGACGAGGGCTGCCGTTGTCGTAAGCCCGAGCCCGGGCTGCTGCTCGAGGCTGCCCGCGAGCACGGGATCGAACTGGACCGGTCGATCATGATTGGGAACTCGCCGAGCGACGTTGGCGCGGGGAAAGCGGTCGGCGCGTTCACCGTCCTGCTGGGAGGCGAGGCGTTGGCGGCGCATATCCAGGCCGACGCCCTCGCCTCTGACTGGAGCGAAGTGCGCAGCCTTGTCCAAGCGAGGACGCCGAAATGAGCGCTCCGGCAATGATCGCCCCCGGGCTGCGCGTCACGGTGGTTGGTGACGTGATGCTCGACGAGTACGTCTTCGGGGAGGCGACCCGGATCTCGCCGGAGGCGCCCGTGCCGGTGGTACACGCGCGCGGTGAGCGAAAGACTCCCGGCGGCGCCGCTCATTCCGCGCGCTGCGCCGCGGCGCTTCAGGCACAGGTGCAGCTGTACGCCGTCGTTGGCGCAGACGCGGCAGGCACCGAGCTCGAGCGCCTGCTCGCTGACGGAGGCGTAACCGCCCAGTTCATCAGCTCGGCAAACCGGGACACGATCCGAAAGGTGCGTATCTTCGCCGGCCACCATCAGGTTGCCCGGATCGATCACGAGACGGTCGCGCCGCTCGATCACGCCGACGAACGTCTCCTCATCGATGCCATCGGTCGCGCCGCCGACGCCGACGTGCTGCTCGTGACCGACTACGCCAAGGGGTGCGTCACATCCGCCGTGATGGATCAGGTGCGGGCGGTCGCGCGCGCACGCGCTGTGCCCGTCGTCGTCGATCCTAAGGCGAGGACTGGTCGCTCTACAGCAGCGTCGATGTCCTGAAGCCGAACGCCGCCGAGCTCGCCCACGCGACCGGCATGCCGACGGGCACGCCGAGCGAGATTCGTTGCCGCGGGCGTCCGGGCGAGCGCCGAGCTGAGCCCCGCTGCGATCGTCGTGACACGGGGGGCCGGTGGCATGTCGCTGTTCGTCGACGGTCGCCACACGCTGGATGATGCGGCGATCACCCGCGAGGTCATCGACGTGACCGGGGCGGGCGACACGGTCGCGGTCTGCATCGCACTCGCGCTCGCGAGCGGTATGGAGTGGCCGGCCGTGTTGCGACTGGCGAACCTGGCGGCGGGGATCGTGGTCCGCCGCGCCGGCACGGCAGTCGTGTCGCTCGACGAGCTCAGGCGCGAAGCAGCAGATGGCTAGCGCCGGCCAGCACACGGTCGTCGTCCTGCGCCTCGACCACATCGGCGACCTGGTGCTGACCGGGCCGTTCCTCGTTCAATTGCGCGCCGCGTACCCGACCTCATACATCGTGCTCGTCGTCACGACCACGAACGCGGAGCTGGCTCGGCGGCTTTCGGTCGTCGATGAGGTGGTCGACGGTCCCGGACCGTCGAACGCGGTGGTTCGGACGCATCCGCAAGACGCTCGACCGCCGTCGCCTCGTACGCCGGCTGCGCGGCCGCCGAATCGACGTGACGATCAATCCGCGCTGGGACTTCGATCACTACGGCGCGCTCGAGATCACCCGTAGCCTCGGGGCGCCGGTGCGCCTTGGTTTCGCCGAGGCCGACAAGCGCGTGCGCCCGTCCGTGTTCACCCGCGTCGTAGACGTACCCGCCGAAGAGCACGAAGCGCTCAAGGCCCTGCACCTCCTCCCGGAGGTTCACGCCCACGGCCGTTCGGATTTGCAGCATCCGCGTTGGTACACGGCGGCCGACGAGCGAGCGGCAGAGGAGCTCGTCGCCGCCGCCGCCGGTGCTCCTCTCATCGCCTTTGGCATTGGTGCAGACGAAGCCCGCAAGGTTTGGCCCCCCGAGCGCTTCGCCCACTGTGCGAAAACCCTGTGCGAAGCCTTCGGGGCAGTCGCCGTCATCGTCGGCAGCCGGGCCGACAGCGTTGCAGCGGCGCGCGTCGCCGCAATCGCGCCGAATTGCATCAATCTTGCCGCAGCTACCTCGCTGCCGGTGGCAGCAGCGGTTATCGCGCGGGCAGCGCTGTTCATCGGCAACGATGCCGGCCCAATGCACCTTGCGGCCGCGGCGGGCGTGCCGATCGTGGAGATCCGCTGCCATCCGCGAGCCGGCGCCCCTGAGCACAGGTATTCGCCGGCGCGGTTCGGCCCCCGCCCCGGACCAGCGATCACGCTGCAGCCGGCCGCCCCGGCGGACGGGTGCATTGAATCGTGCGAGGCGCAGGGGGCGCATTGCATACTGGCGACATCTGTCGAGGAGGTCGTGTCGGCCGCGACGCGACTGCTTTCAGAAGTGCCCCGGCTACGATTCGCAGCGAATGAGTGACGAAGCACTGGCCGTGGCCGAGCGCGCCGAGCTCGAGGCAGAGGTGCCCGTCGCACTGTTCGTCCATCGCCGCCACGAGCAGCTCGTGCGCACGCTCGACTGCCTCCGCGCCACTGGCGTAGGGAGGCTCTATGTCTTCTCCGACGGCCCGCGTGATGCGGCCGACGTGCCCGCGGTCGAGAAGGTGCGAAGCGCGATCGCGCGAATCGACTGGACCGATCCCGTGCTTGTCGCGCGCACCGAGAACGTAGGGCTCAGTAGGTCGATTCGCTCCGGCCTCGACGAGCTCTTCACCCGCCATCAGGCGGCGGTCATCATCGAAGATGACATCTGCGTGGCGCCGGAGTTCTTTCCATACGCGTTCCACGCGTTGCGCCACTACGAGCACGAGCCGAGAGTGGCCGGGATCACCGGCCTGCGACTGCCGTTTCCAACGCGCGCGCTCGACCGGTACCCGTTTGACGTGTTTCTCTGCCCCCGCTTCGCGTCGTGGGGTTGGGCCACCTGGCGCGATCGCTGGCAGAGCTTCTCGTTCGATCTCGCGTCGTTGAGAGCGCAGATCGGCGCAGCCGGCGACTTTCACCCCGAGCGCGCGGGATACGACATGCCGATGATGGTTCGTGACGCGATCTTCACGGAGACGCTCGGTGGGTCGTGGGATGTCGTGTGCAACACCAACATGCTGCTGCGCGGCCAGTACTTCGTCACGCCGAGATGGAACATGATCGAGAACACCGGCTTTGCTGACGGCGCTCACTTCGGCGGGCCGCCGCCGTGGCATCTCGCCTGGGAACGCGATCGGCGACCGGCGGGTGACGTTCGTTTTGCCCCGCTGGAGGAGTGCGCACCGATCCTGCGCGACTACCGGCGGATCCATCGCCCGACGCGCATCCGCATGGTCAGGAACCGTCTCGGCCCTGCCGCCATGAAGCTGCTCGGTCCGCTGGCTCGCGGACGGGCCGGCTAGCGCGCGGGCGCCAGTCGTGCTCGCAACGCTTGCAGCGGCCCGCGCGCCGGTGTCAGGGAAGCCTCGAGCTCGGCAACGCTGACGCGGCGCCCGTGCTGAATCGAGCGGCGTTTGCGCAACGCGAGCGGGAGCATCAGCAGAGCCTGCCACCAACCGAGCAGGCGTTTTCGAGCTAGACCGGGAGTCCGCGCGTCGACCCGAAGGCAGTAGATCTCGGTGGCGACGATGCGTCCCGCGTAGCGGAGCAGGAGGCGCAGCGGCAGATTCTTGACGACCAGATAGATCCGGTTGCGCGGACCAAGGTGTGACCAGCGGCCAGGCTCCTGTTTGGTCGTCGCGCTACCGATGTGAAAGGCGACCGCACGCGGCTCATAGATCGCGCTCCAGCCGCGCAGGCGCGCGCGCAAGCCCCAGTCGACGTCCTCCAGGTAGGCGAACAGGTCACCGTCGAACGGTCCGACGTCTTCGAACGCACTGCGACGAAACAGCGCTGCACCCGCGCAGGCGCTGAACACCTCGGTCGGCTCGTCGTACTGCCCGTTGTCGATCTCGCCATTTCCGCGCCGTCCGGGAAGCATCGCGGTGGTCAGCAGGTCGCCCGCTCCGTCGAAGCGCGTCCGGTCATCGTACGCGAGCATCTTGCAGTCGGCCGCCGCAGCCTGTGGGTGGGATTCGAGGGCGTCGCGGAGCGCTCGTAGCCAATCGGGTGCCAACTCGAGATCGTTGTTGAGCAGTGCCACATACGGCGTGGTCACAGAGTCGATCGCCTGGTTGAAGTTGCGCGTCATCCCGACGTTCTTCGTGTGAGCGAGAAACTCGACCTGGGGCCACTCGCGCTCAACGTACTCGCGCGAATCGTCGGTCGAAGCGTCGTCGACGACGCGAACGGAGAAGCCACCGATCGTCTGGCGAAAGATCGAAGGCAGGACGATCTCGAGGAACCGGCGACCGTTCCAATTGATGACGACGAACGTAACGTCCGACGCCGACTCGCTGAGGTAACTGCCGTCGGGCTCCACTGACGTGGCGGCGAAGCTATCACGCGCGGCGGCTCAGTCCTCTGAGTCCTGCGCGAGGTGCGCGTCCGCCGGCCCGCGCTGGCTGCGATAGCTTTCCGGCGCGCTCGGCGCCGGTCACCATGACGCTCCTCACCATCTTCACGATCCCGAGATCGTTCACGGATTCGCATGCGGCGCTGATGCAGAACAACGCGCTCGCCAGTTGGAAGCACCTCGGCGGCGATGTCGAGGTGCTCGTGATGGGGGATGACGATGGCGTGGCGGAGGCTGCGCGCGAGCATCGCGCGATCCACATCGGGGGTGCCCTCACGAACGAGTTCGGGACGCCGCTGCTCGACTGGGCCTTCGCGACCGCGGCCGCGTGCGCATCGGGTGAGCTGCTTTGCTACTCGAACGCCGACATCGTGCTGCTCGACGACTTCCTGGACGCGGTCAAGCGTCTCCCGGACCGTCCTTATCTCGCGATCGGGCAGCGCTGGGACGCTGACGTAGGGGAACCGCTCGACTTCGCCCAGGGCGGCGCGAAGCTTCGCGCGTGGGCGCGCGCGCACGGCAAGTACGACCCAGGTCGTGGCAGCGACTACTTCGTCTTCCGGCGCGAGACGGACTTCGGCCTACCGCCGTTCGCAGTCGGCCGGCCGAGTTGGGACAACTGGATGATGGGCCGCGCGCGCCAGCTGCACCTGCCCTTGATCGATATGACCCCGAGCGTGCTGGTGATCCACCAGAACCACGACTACGCCCATGTCGCGACAGGGCGCGATGGCGGCGTGGAAGGGCCGGAGGCGGAGGCGAACCGCCGCCTCGGGGTCGCCCAGACCGGCTTGGCGCGGGCGGGCTACTACCACCACGTTGCGAACGCGACGCATCTTCTGACGCCCAACGGTCTACGTCGCGCGCTCTCGCGGCGCCACATCCGGGCGAGGATCGAGGAGTTCGTCTACATGCGACCGATCGCGGCGCCCGTCCGCAAGCTCTGGCTCGAGAAGCGGCTCGGCGCCGGGACCTGACAAGCGATGCGCGGGCTCGCGACCGCCGCCAGTGTGATGGACTGACCGCCGTGTCGGGCGAAGCCGCGGTCGATCTGTGCGTCAACTGCTACGAGCGGACCTATCGCACGGTGCTCGCGCCCGGCTTCTTCGCGCGGGTGGCGGCTGAACAACGGTTTCGATTCGCACGGCGGACGGCAATCGTCAACAACGTCCACGACCGCGCTGACGCGGAAGCGCGGATCGAGCAGCTGCGCGCGAGCGGCGAGCTGGACGCGGCGCTGTTCGTGAGCGAGCACATCGGCCGGGCGCTCGAGCTCACCGGGCTCGGACGCGAGGATCTCGGTCGGGCGTCCTACCTGTGCGACTGGGGGCTCGTTCTCGCGACCGCCGACGGGCCGGATTGGGTAGTGAATGTCGACGCTGAGGTGACGATGTCAAAGCCGGCCGATTGGCTCACGCCTTCGATCGAGCTGATGCGCTCGGATCCACGAATCTTGGTCGCGAATCCGATCTGGTTCGCGAACCTGCCCGAGCACGAGACGCTGGCGCGCGAGACGCTCGAGTACCGCGACGACTTCGCGCTCGGGCTGGGCTTCAGCGACCAGGTGTTTCTGCTGCGGCGGTCCGATGTCGCCGGACCGATCTACCGTCAGCGCTGTGTCGCCATGCTGCGCTACCCAATGGTCACCGTGAGTCCGTCATTTGAAGCGCGCCTCGACGCCTGGATGCGCCACCACGGCCGCCTGCGCGCGACATACCGGGGCGCCGAATACTGCCACCCCGAACAGATCGGTGCCGGCTATCCCGACCGTAAGCTGCCCGAGCGTCTGCGCTACGGCGTGAACCAGTTGGCGCTCGCCGCGGTGCGCGCGTCGCCGCTCAAGCGCCGCTGCTGGCTTGGCGTCTAGCTCGCTGAGCGCCGGCCCAGCGAGCGCGCGCGAGCTTCGAGGGTTGCCGCGCTCATCAGCACGCGACGCGTCCGCGTAGCAAACCCAGGGAAGTGGCGGATCCGCGCCCGCGGCACGCGCGCATCCGGTATCCAGTTCCAGCGCGGCGAGATGAACTGAGTGCGCGCGAGCCACTCGGTCTGCGTCTGCGGGCGTGGCGGCTCGAGCGAATAGCCGAGCACCGTGCAGACGGCCGCGTTCTCCCACCAACGATGGTTGACGAGCTCGTCGTGCGCCCACACCTCGTCGAGGAAGCGAACGGTTTCGCTGCCGCCGCGCAGCAGCATCACGCCGGTGTTCGGAAACCTCGCCTCGCCGACGGTGTGCTCGACGAGGTGCAACAGCTTGCGCGGCCGTAACTCCGTGGCGATGTCGACGCTCTGATCGACGATCACGAGGTCCGCATCGAGCCAGACGATCGTGTCGTAGCGCTGCGCCAGCTCTCGTAACAGCAGGATCTTCGACCACGGCGCAGGTCGTGACGGGTCGAGGCGGTCGGTTCGCAGCGCCAGCTCGTAGCCGTGGCGATGCGCGTACGGCTCGATCGTGCGCCTCGCGATTCGCAGCAGGCCCTTGTGCGGGCCGTCGGCGAGCGACGCGATCACGCGCCGCTCGTGCCTGCTCTCGCTCACGAAGGGGAGCCCGTAGCGGCCGGCGCCACACCGGCCCACTTCGCGAGGAAGTGTCTGCGATTGCGCCGGTGAATCGATCGCAACGTCTCGGATCGACCGTTGAAGCGCACCCGCCGCCACGGGGGTGCGTGCGCGGAGATCCCCCACGTGTGCTCGAAATGGACGCCTGCGACCGCGAAGCAGCCAAGGCCGAGGCGCGCGCGAGCGGCCGTGCAGAGGTCCACCTCTTCGAACGAACACGGCGCGTAGTACTCGTCGAAGCCGCCAAGCGTCGCGAAGGTCTCTGATCGCGCCGCGAACAGGAAGCCCGAGACGACATCACACCGCTCGATCGCCCCCGTAGCCAGTCCCTGGGGATCGACCCAGCCGAGGTGACGGGCCGCGGCGATATCCCAGTTGGATCCGAGGGGCCCGACAACCCCGGCCTCGGTGTGCCGCGCCAGCGTGTCATGGAGCAGGGCCAGTGATCCGGGACCGAGCACGACGTCGTCGTTGGCGAAGACGAGCACATCGCCGGTGGCGATCCTCGCCGCAGCATTCCAGCCCGGAGCCACGCCGCGGTTGACGCCGAGATCGACGCGTCGAGTCGTTTCTCGCAGGCCAAGCGCCGCTGCCGAGACGCCGTTCAATGCGACGATGAGCTCGCCCGAGAGCCCGGCGAGCGCTTCGGCGAGACAGTCCTGGAGCGTTGCGAGGTTCGGCTCGTCGTGGACCCGATAGACCGGTACGCAAACGGAAACCGCCGTCATCGCCCGAACCAACTCGCAACCGCTGCGCGCATCAGCCGGCCTGAAGCTCAATCCCGCAGGCGGACAAGAGGTCCCGCGCGCGGCGCTTGGTCGTATTGCTCCGCGCCCATTCGAGCGCATTGCGCTGGAGGCGGTCGTACTCCTCCGCTGCCATCGACGCTGTCCGCTCGAGCAGCTCCTGGGGCTCGCGATACTCGATCGAGTTGTCGGCATTGAGGCCAAATGGCGCGCAGCTCGCAGGCTTGCGGTCGAGGTCGCGAAAGCAGGGAACCGCTCCGCACGCGGCTATCTCGTAGTGACGTAGGGCGTCCCATCCGGCGCGCTTGGTCGTGACTCCGAAGCGCGAGGAGCGCAGGTCCTCGTAGTAGTCCTCTTCGCGCGTGAACGGGTAGCTCGTGCTTGCGCCGAGCATCGCGGCGAGGCGCTCGTCCACCACGTGAGCCGGGAAGTCCTTCAGCTTGGGCGGTGGCTGCATGCAGATCTTCTCCTCGGGGATCGCGAAGGCGATCGGCAACAGACCGAGGCGACGCCCAAAGGGGGGTGGCGCGAGCAGGTAGGAGGCAAACCACGGTGTCCACCGCGTGCGTTCGCGCTTGAAGTACCGGGCGCGGTTGTGGGCGCGGGGGAGGAACCACCAGCCGCGGACCCGCCACCACAGGCCCGAGTAGGGGTATGGCTCGACGCGATCCGCCCCGTCGAGCACCGCGAGGCGGACACTCGCTCGGGCGAGCTGCGGGCCCCACTGTGTCCACAAGCCAAAGCTCCGCCATATGTCGCCGAAGATGACGAGGTCGAACTCGCCTCCGAGCGCGCGGTCGAATACCTGGTCGCGCGCCAGCGGCACGTCATCGAGTAACCCGTACAGCGTGAAGCCGCCGCCGCGCACCCTTGCCCGCACCTCGGCCGGCGCGTCGCGATACATCGCTTCGGCCTTGGGGAAATCGACGACGTTCTCGCCGATCAGCGCGCGCAGCCCATGGAGCACAGCGTCCGACAGGTAGTCCTCGTAGTTGGGTGTGACCAGCAGGACACGCGGGAGCGCTCCGCTCATCGCGTCGCCCCCCGGCCTGCCACCTGCTCGAGCGCTTCGAGCGTCGTCTGTGCGAACCGCGCCCACGAGAACGTGGCCGAGCGCGCGCGCCCGAGCGCGCGCAGCTCATCGGCACGCGCGGGGTGCTCCAACACCCGACGGAGCGCCGCGGCAATCGATTCCACCTCCAGCGGGTCGGCAAGCTCGACCGCCGACCCGCCGACCTCGACGAGCGCGGGCACGCTGGAGGTCACGACCGGAGCGCCCGCGGCCATCGCCTCGAGCACCGGCAGGCCGAACCCCTCGCCGAGCGACGGGTAGCAGAAGACCCCGCAGCGCCGATAGAGGTCCTCGAGCGTCGCATCGCTCACGTAGCCGAGCACATGCACGCGATCCCCCAGTGCCGCGAGCTCTCTCAGCGCCGGATTCGCCTGCCAGCCGACTGGCCCGACGACCACCAATGGATGCTTGCTCTGAAGCTCCAGCGGCAGCTGGGCGAAAGCCGCGACGAGGCGCGTCAGGTTCTTGCGCGGCTCGACGGTGCCGACGGCGAGCACGAATCCATCGTTGATGTTCAGATCCGTCGGGGGCTCGTCGCCGCCGGCCGGCTCGGGATCGGATGCGCCGAGGAGCGCAACCGTGGTCCGGCCGCGACAGCGCGGAAAGCGCTCGAGCAGCTCGTGTTCGGTCGCGGCAGAGATCGCGATGAATCCGGCCGCGCGGCGCGTTGCGAGACCGAGCGTGAGGCGCTCCGCGACGACCGAACGGGCTCTCGGGTGCAGCGTGCGGTTGAACGGGATCAGGTCGCAGACGACGCACACAGTCGGGATCGTCGAGAACCAGGCGGTCAGATACGAGTTGGTCGAGAGCAGGACGTCGCAGGCCCGGCTCGCACGACGCGCCGCCAGTAGGTGCCAGATGGGATCGCGCTGTGAGATCAACGCCCAGCGGAAGCGGTCACTCAACTCGCCCCACGGTTCCCGCGCGAACAGGACGTAACGATGTGGGTCGGTCCGGTGGTCGAGCTCGCGGAGCAGCTCGCGGACGAGGCGACCGCGTCCGGCTGGTTCCTCGGCGGCGGCGCGCGCATCGATCCCGATCGTCAGCGGGACGAAGCTCTCCTCGGTTGCGGACACGGCGCAAGCCTTACACACGGTCGAGCGGCGCCAAGCGCAATACGCTGCCACACGTGCACGTCGGGCTGAACCTGGTCTTCCTCGTGCCCGGCGCCACGGGCGGCATGGAGGTCGCCGTGCGCGAAACGATCCCCGCGCTCGCCGCCGCCGCTCCGCCCGGAACGCGGTTCACCGCCTTCGTCAGCCGCGACGCGGGCGAGGGGCCGTGGGGCGAGATCGAGACGGTGGTCGTGCCGGTCAGCCCGCGTCGGCGCGCCAATGGGTCCGCGGCGAGCAGCAGCTACTGCCGCGAGCCGCAGCTCGCGCGCCGGCGTTGACCTCCTGCACTCGTTCGCCTCGACCGCGCCGCTGCACGGTCGCTTCGTCCGCGTCGTGACCGTGCACGACCTCATCTACCGCCACATGCCGGCGGTGCACGGACGCTTCGGCGCGCTCGCAATGGGTCGCCTCGTCCCGCTCGCGATCCACCGCTCCGACCGCGTCATCGCCGTATCGAACGCAACGAAGCAGGACATCGTCGTCTCGCTCGGAACGGCGCCGGAGAAGATCGACGTCGTCTATCAGGGCCATGGTGCTCCGGCGGCGGTGGCGCCATTGCCGGAGGCGGAGCTGCGCGAGCGCTTCGTGCTGGGCGACCGCCGCGTGTTGCTCGCGCTCTCGGCCAAGCTGCCGCACAAGAACCTGAGCCGTCTCCTCGACGCGCTGGCGCTGATCGACGAGCGCCCGATCCTCGTGCTCCCGGGGTACCCGACGGCGCATGAGCGCGAGCTGCGCGCGCATGCGCAGGCGCTCGGGCTCGCCGGCGATGTGCGCTGGCCGGGCTGGCTGTCGGGTCCCGAGCTCGAGAGCCTGTGGCAGGTGACCGCAGGCCTCGTCTTCCCCTCCATGTATGAGGGCTTCGGCATCCCGCTGCTTGAGGCGATGAGCCGCGGTGTTCCGGTCGCATGCTCGAACGCCACTTCCATACCGGAGATCGTCGGTGACGACGCGATCCTGTTCGACCCGCGCAATCCCGCCGCGATCGCCGACGCGATGCGACGCCTGCTCCATGGCGGACCCGAGGTCGAGCGACTACGTGCTGTGGGTCCACGCCGCGCGGCCGAGTTCACCTGGGAGCGCACCGCCCGCGGGCTGCTCGCCAGCTACGCGCGCGCGATCGGCGCCGGCGCGCCGGCCCCGAGCCTCGGTAGACCTCGAGGATCCGCGCGAGCGAGGCCTCGGCGGAGATCAGCCGCGCATTGCGCTCGAACCAGTCGCGCGTGCTCGCACGCAGGCTGGCCCCGGCCTCGTAGACGCGGACGATCGCCGCCGCGAGATCCTCCGGTGAGGCTGACTGGCTGACGATCCCATTTACGCCTTCCTCGATCAGCTCCACCGCCGCGTTGTCGGGCCCGTCGACGACGATGCTGGGCACCCCGGCGGCTGCCGCCTCCACGACGATCATGCCGTAGCCCTCGCGCCGCGACGGCAGGAGCATGCATAGGCTGCGCCCAAGCGTGTCGGCGAGTACGCCGGGCTCGGCAAAGCCGGGGGCCGCGATCTCGATCCGCGCGTCCAGCCGCGCGATCGCTCGCAGGACCGCTGCGCGCTCCGGGCCCTCGCCGAAGATCGTTGCGCGCAGTCCGGGCACGTGCTCGGCGGCGCGCGCCACTGCCGGGATCACCGCAAGCGCTTCCTTCTCGGGGATCAGGCGCGCCGCAAAAACGACGTGCGGCTCTGCTTCGAGCGGCGGGTCCGGCTCCAGCGGCCCGACGTACAGCCCCGGCAATACCAGCGGATCGCCCCGATATCCCTCGCTCACGAGCCGCTGCGCGTGCAAGCGTGAGTAGCACAGAGCACGCGCGCGCAGCCGTGCACACGCGGCCTGGACGGTGCGCCCGACACGTCCGCCCACTCGGCCGAGGTACTCGCGCCAGTACGCGTCCGACCACACCTCGACCCACTCGACAACAAGCTCGTAGCGACCGCGGCGTCGGGCGGCCGCCGCTGCAAGGAGCGAGAAGTAAGGGAAAGCGGAGATGTGGACGACGTCGTAGCTGCGCCCGTGCCGAAGCAGGTGCCAAAGCACGCCGAGTCCGAAGCGGAGCGGCGGCAGGATCCGTCGCCTGCCGGCAGGCACGTAGAGCTCCATCGCTGGGCCGCAGGCGACGACTTTCACGCCGCTGATCGCCGGTGGCTCACGCCACTGGCGCAGCGTCAGGTAGGTGACGTCGTGCCCCCCGGCGGCGAGGCCCTCGGCGAGGCTGCGGTACCAGCGTTGGGCGCCGCCGACCGTGTACGGGAAAAGGCAGTCGTAGACTACGCAGACGCGCACCACCGGAGCATCGCAAAGGACCTCTACACTCCGCTCCGTGAGGCCCGCTTTCGCTCCGGTTGCCTGGCGTCAATTGCGATGATCGACGCAGGGCACTCGTGAGCACGGTTCAGCAGTTACCCTCGTCGGCGTCTCGTCTGCCCGGGCAGGGGAGCGTCACGGTTTCGGTCGTGATCCCCTGTCTGAACGAGGCGGAGAACATCTCGACCTGCGTGCGCGACGCGCGCACAGCCCTCGACGAAGCCGGGCTGACCGGGGAGGTGATCGTCGTCGACAACGCCTCCGAGGACGACAGTGGCGCGTTGGCTCAGGCCGCCGGAGCGCGCGTCGTCCTGGAGCGCCGGCGCGGCTATGGCAGCGCCTATCTCGCCGGGTTCGCGGTCGCGAGTGGGCGCTACATCGTGATGGCGGACGCCGACCTGACCTACGACTTCAGCGAGATTCCGCGCTTCGTCGCGGAGCTCGACGCAGGCGCCCAGCTCGTGATCGGCAACCGCATGAACAACATCCAGCCGGGCGCGATGCCGTGGACCCACCGCTACATCGGCAATCCGCTGCTCACCGGGCTCCTCAATGTCCTGTTCCGCACCGGCGTGCGCGACGCGCACTGTGGGATGCGCGCGCTCAGGCGCGACGTCCTCGCTGACCTCGACCTGCGCACGCGCGGCATGGAGTTTGCGTCCGAGATGGTGATCCGCGCCGCAAAGGCGCGCCTCAAGATCAGCGAGATCGAGATCGAGTACCACCCGCGCGGCGGCTCCTCGAAGCTGTCGCGCTACCGCGACGGCTGGCGCCATCTGCGCTTCCTGCTCGTTCACAGCCCGACATACCTGTTCATCCTGCCCGGGGCGTTGCTCTCACTGATCGGGGTGTTCGTCTCGCTGACGGTCCTTGTCCATATCGACGTTCTCGGTCGCAGCTGGGACACCCATGCCCTGATCGGCGGCATGTTGATCACAGTCATCGGCACGCAGGTGCTCTCACTCGGTCTGTGCGCCCACACGTACGGCACCTATTACATGGGCGAGAAGGACGCTTGGTTTGATTGGGCGCGCGCGCGCTTACGGCTCGAGCACGGGCTCCTCGCCGGTGGCGGTATTGCGCTCGCCGGCTTCGTGACCGCGCTGATAATCGTGATCCGCTGGGCCAACCACGGCTTCGGGTCGCTCGCTGAGGAGAACCTCGCGATCATCGCGGCCGAGCTCGTCGTAGTCGGCCTGCAGATCTTCTTCTCCTCGTTCCTGCTGAGCATTCTCGGCCTGCGGCGCGGTGACGGTCGATAGCCGTTGACGGCGCCATGCTTGGCCGCGATGCGTCGCCCGTGACCGAAGCGCCGTCATCTGGCATGCAGTCGGGGAGGCCCCGTGCGGGCGATGACAGCCGCGTCTCGGTTGCCTTCGTCGGCCAGAGCGTCTATTTCGCGCAGTGCTCGCTGGAGCGAGCTGCCGGTGGCCTCGAGCCGACCTTCCTTGACCATCGCGCCGGCTTCCCCGCGGCCCCGCTGCTGGCGCGCCTGCAAACGCTCGATCCGGACGTCGTCGTCGTGTTCCGCCCGGAGATAATCCCGCCCGGGCTGTTCGAGTCGCTGCGCGCCGTCACGATCGGCTACCTGACCGAGCCGCTGCCACGCCGTCTGGGGACAGAGCACGTCGATTTGCGTCAGCGGCTCTGGTGGCTCGAGCAGGTCGATCCCGGCAACTTCGACCGGATCGTCTCGTTCGACCCGATGATCGTCGAGACTGCCGAGAATGTCCTGCCCGTGTGGCGCTCACTCCCGATTCCGGTCGCGGACAGTCTCTTCATGGATGTGCGCGAGCGATCGACTCCGCCGCGCCTGCTGTTCGTCGGGCGCTCGACCGAGCATCGCGAGCGGCTGCTCGCGCCGGTAAAGCGCAGCCATCAGATCGTCCACATCGGCCACGGCCTGTACGGGGCGGAGCTCGCCCGCGTCCTGCGTGCGGCGGATGTCCAGCTGAACCTCCACAACAATCCCTACCCGTCGTTCGAGAACCGCGTTTGTCTTGCCCTGGCGGCCGGTCATCTGGTGATCTCCGAGCAGCTGAGCCCGTCTCACGGACTGACGGCGGGTACCGACTACCTCGAGGTGGATTCGCCCGACGCGCTGCTCGCGCTCGTCGATCAGCTCGCTGGAGAGCCAGGCGCATACATGGACGTGCAGCGCGCGGGACGCGATCAGGGCGAACGCTTTCGAGCGTCGGACGTCTACCCAGGACTCGTCCGCGATGCGCTCGCGGATGTAGCTCAACGCGGCCGCAGAAGCTAGCCGGCGTGGTCGCGGAGGCACGGGAGTTCGTCTTCAGTCGCGCGCGCGCGCTGGGTGCGCGGTGGCTGACGCGGTCTGCGGAGGCTGCGGAGGTCCAGCCGCTCGACCGGTTGCTCGCCGGGTTGATCGTCGTCGTCGTGGGTTTGGTTTACCTCCACTATTCGTTTCGGGTCGGGAACTTCCAGTTCGACGAGCTGCACTACATGGTGCTCGCTCGCTACATCTCCGAGCACTTCCCGAGCGGGCTGTGGACGGTTCCGGGCTATGGCTGGATCGACGGTATCGGCCAGCGCCTCGACGTCTATCTGCTCGCGATCCCGTATGCCTTCTTCCGCGATCCGGCCGCGTTCCAACTCGACCACGCGATCCAGTCGTTCATGTTCGCCGGCACCGCCGTGCCGGTCGTGCTGCTCGCGCGCCGCGCCGGCATCGGTCGCCTGGCGGCCGGCCTTGCCGGGCTGCTTGCCGTCCTCGTCCCCTGGGCCACGACGGCGACCTCGTTCCTGGCGGAGCCGACTAGCTACCCCCTCTATGCCTGGCTGCTCTACGC
The DNA here is from genome assembly GCA_963773395.1 of uncultured Solirubrobacterales bacterium. Taxonomy (GTDB): domain Bacteria; phylum Actinomycetota; class Thermoleophilia; order Solirubrobacterales; family Solirubrobacteraceae; genus Palsa-513. The sequence continues at coordinate 47,213 of CAVZAY010000005.1, forward strand.
AACATGGCTGACTCTGCGGCGACCGTCATGGGCGCACGACGCGATGACGATCGTCGTCCTGTTCCTTGGCGCTCTCGCGCGAACGGAGCTGATCCCGCTGGCGATCGTGCCGCCGCTGGCCGTCGTCTGGCACGAGTGGAGCTGGGCGCTTCGCGACCAGACGCGCGCGCGGCGTGCACGCCTTCTCGTCGTGCGGTTGTGGTCGCGCCATCGGCTGCTGACGGCGGTCTACGCATTCGCCCTGCTCCTGCTGCTCGCCGGACGGCTCGGCGTGCTCGCCGGAATCGGGCTCGGCGGACTGACCGGCCACTACGGGCTGCCCAACCTGCCGTCCCTGTCGACGCAGCTGAGCTTCTACCGCTACGACCTCTCCCGGCTGGTCGTCGGCACCGGGATCTTGAGCGCGGCGCTGGCAGTTCCCTGGGCGCTCGCGACCCTCGCCAGGCCGCGCGATGGTGGTCGTCACGCGCTGGCGGTGGTGTGCGTGCTCGGCTTGGCGGCCACCCTCGTGGGGCTGCTGAATATCGCGCCCAATGGCGACGAGCGCTACGAGATGTACGCGGCCGTCGTCTTGGCGCTTGCCGCAGCCGCAGCCTTGTACGACTGGTCGAGCGCGAGCCGGCTTAGCCGGCGCGCTGCCCTCGCGTTCCTGGCTTCGGCGGGCGTCGTCGTTGCTCTCCTCGCGAGTGTCGGATGGCCGCCGCTGACAAGCGATTACGGCTGGTTCACGTTCCCCGCCGCGACCTTCTACCAGCGCGTGCTGCTCAACCACGCCGCCGACTTGCACCTCTCGTTCCTGGCGGAGAGCACGATCGTCTACCTCGGCATCGTCCTTGCCGCAGCCGCTGTGGTGATCGTTGCGCGCCGGCCAGGCTGGACGCGCGTCGCCGCCTGTCTGACAGCCGTAGGCCTCGTCGCGCTCTGTACGACCGAGACGATCTACAACCTGCGCAAATACGTCGAGTCGCCGGCCGGCGGTGGCGCGCCGACATCGCAGCGTGCGTTCGTTGACGAGGCGGTGCCAGCCAACGCGACCGTCGCGGCCGTCGGGCTCACGCTCGGCACGACGATTGACTACTTCGGGATCTGGAACGCCGTCGAGTTCTGGAACGTGTCGATCAAATGGGACGCCTATTTTCAAAACGGCGGGTACCTTCCGTTCCAGCCGGGCACGACCGCGCTCGGCCTCGGCGTCGCAATCCCGAGCGGGCGCATAACGGGCTGGCCCACGGGTCCCGGGGCGCCCCGCTACCTGCTCGTCCCAACCCAGGGCGGCAACTGGATCGGCTTCGTTGGGCAGACGGTCGCGCAGTCGCCCTGGGTGCCGCTCAACGTGGAGAAGCTGTCACTGCCCGCGCGGGCAGCCTGGCATGTCATGGGCACCGACTACAACGGTGATCTGACCTCGGGACAGGGCGCAACCGCGCAGGTGTACAGCGGAGCCGTAGCCGGGCTGGGTCAGCGTTGCGCAAGCTTCTCGCTGATCACCCCGCCCGGCTTCAGCGGGCGCTGGCCGTATGTGGTGCAGGTTGCCAAGCACACATACCGCGGGTGGCTACAGGCCAGCAATCAGACGCAACTCAGCCTGCCCATCCCGGTGCTCCCGAAGGGAGCGGACGCGATGGACACCGTCGGGGTGACGGTTACCGGGCATGAGACCCTGACCTCACCGGGGACCGCACAGCTCGTCTTCTTCAACGTGGGCGCATGCAAGGTCGACCACGCCACCATCCGCACCTCGCCGTGGCCCCCGCCGGCGGGCTGACCGCACAGACCCGACTCATCTGAGCGGCCCGCGGCCGAATGTCGCAACGTCGGCGAGCAGGTCGTAGACGATGCGGGCGAACACACGTGAGCTACGAAACTGCTCGGCTTTCAAGCGGCCACGGACGCGGATTCGCTGGTACATCTCGGGGAAGCGCTTCAAGCGGTCCAGCACCGACACGAGATCCGCGTCGAGGCGGATCTGCAGATAGTCGATGTCGCGCTCGAGCCCATGGGACGGCACGAGCGCATCGCTCACAAGCAGCTGCCCCGCGGCGAGGTGCATGCCTACTTGCTGGCCATACCCGCCGCCGCGCTGCGGCGCGACATAGATGCCGACGTCGTAGCACGACAGCAGCTCGCGCAGCAACTCGCCACGCACGCCGTGATTCAACTGCAGCACGTCGTGGTGGTGCTTTGCCGGCATCAGCACGGCTTCGCGGTGGGGCGTGGCGCGCCCGATCGTCATCACGCGTGGCGGTCCGTGGAGCGGCCGCACGTCGTGATAGAGCGCGTCGCTCACGGGCGGGGGGATCGCGCGCCAGACCATCGTGTTCGCGATCCGCTCGCCCGTCAGCGCGGGGCGAAATGAGAGCAACCGGTCGAGCGTTCCGAGCCCGGCCGCTTCCGCGCCGGTGGGAAGCTCGCCGACGAGAACGCCAAGCGAGACGCCTGGGATCGAGCGCAAGAGCTCGGCGTCGACGTTCGGCGGATCGAGCACCACAGTCGCGCTCGGAGCGAAGTCGGCGAGCGCGGCGGCTACCGCAGCTCCGGGTCCGCTTTCGATGAGCGCCGGCAGAAGCTCATCGGTCGCTTCGGGCGGGGCGCAGGCCTCGAGCCACGCCGGTGAGCCGATGAACGCAACGCGCGGAGGCCGCTGCGCGAATCCCGGCGCCAGGGCGTCAGTGCTGCGGGCGCCCGGAGCGGTCATCTCGGCGGGTACGATAGCGACGCTCAGCCCGCTGGGCCCATGCTGATGCTCGACTGGCAAGACGCAACCAACTGCTCGCTCGCCAGCCAACCGCCGGTCACCGCGGAGCGCCGTCGTCAATCGTGCGCGTAGCGTTTCTCGTCAACGACCTGCAGCTTTCGGGGGGCGTCGGTGTCGTCGTCGAGCACGCGCGCCAGCTCAGCACGCTGGACGGCTGGGACGTTTCGCTCGTGCTGGTGCGCGAGCAGGAGGACGCGAGCTGGACCGGATACACGCACCTGCCCCATCTGCATGTGCGCTCGCGCGCCCAGGCGATCACCGAGCACTACGACGTGGCGGTTGCGACCTGGTGGGAGACGACATTCACGCTCTTCGAGATCCCGGCTGATCGCTACGCGTACTTCGTCCAGAGTCTCGAGGACCGCTTCTACCAGCATCACGAGGCGGAGCGGCTCGGTGCGGCGTTGACCCTCGATCTGCCGGTGGCGTTCATCACGGAGGCGCACTGGATCGCGGACACGATCGCCGCGCTGAGGCCCGACGCGCAGTGTCACCTGGTGCCCAACGGCATCGACAAGGCCCTTTTCGGACCGATCGAGAGCGTGCCCGCGCGGTCGGACGGCGCGCTGCGGGTCCTGATCGAGGGCTCCCCCAGCGCCTGGTTCAAAGGTGTGAAGACTGCAATCGCCGCGGCAGCTGCGATGCGCGAGCCACATCAGGTCACGGTTGTCAGCGGTGAGCGCGCCGAGCTCGGCGACGCCCCGGTCGACGAGGTGGTGGGGCCGCTCAGCCATGGCGAGATGGCAAGCGTCTATGAGCGCACCGACGTGCTCTTGAAGCTATCGCGCGTCGAAGGCATGTTTGGACCGCCGCTCGAGGCCTTCCATCGCGGCGCGACCTGTCTCGTGACGCCCGTCACCGGTCACGACGAGTACGTCATTCATGGCTGGAATGGCCTGCTCGCCGATTGGGACGACGTGCGCGGGACCGCGCGGCAGCTCGACCTGCTCGCTCGGGATGCGCACCTGCTGCGGTTCCTGCGCGAGAACGCGCTCGCGAGCGCGCGTGGGTGGCCATCCTGGGAGCAGTCGTCGCAGCTGATGGCGGACGCGCTACTGGCGATCAGCCGCGAGCCGGCGCCGCTCGGCGCGGCCGCCGCGGCGCATCTGCTTGCGGATCTGCGTGCCGGCATCGAGCTCAACGGCAAGCTGTTGCGCGAGCGCATCGGGTTCTACGAGCGCCTCGAGCGCCGCGAACGTCTCTGGCGCAGCCCTCCCGTTCGCCTGCTGCTTCGGCTTCGCCACAACCGCTCGCTCAAGCTCATCGCGCGACCCTTGCGCCCGCTCTACCGGCGTCTGCGCGGCTCGCTCGGATGAGGTTCCCGTCTGTCAGGGGTCGCTTTCGGGCTCCAGCGCGACCCGCCGGGCGACGCACGGCGTGCGACACCCTGGTCGAGCTCGCCCGCAACGGCCCCGCGCCGCTCGCCCCCACGCGCGCCTCCATCGACGGCCCGTGGCATCTCGCCGTCGTAATTCCTGATTTCAGGCGGGGAAGCGGTGGCCACGCGACGATCGCGCGACTGCTCGACGCGCTGCGCGAGCGCGGGCATCGGTGCTCCCTGTGGCTGATCGACACGGAGGGGCGTCATCGCAGTGAGCCGGAGTCCGAGACCGAGCGCCGCTTCAACGAGTACTTCGGGCTCGAAGGCCTACAGCTCCACAGCAACTTCGACGCGTGGGCGGGCGCCGACATCGTCCTCGCGACCGGCTGGCAGACGGTTGCGCCGACCTTGCTGCTCGCGGGCGCCGGCGGACGTGCCTACCTCGTTCAAGACCACGAGCCGGACTTCTACGCCGCCTCGGCGCAGGCGCTCTGGGCGGGTGACACCTACCGTCGTGGTCTGCACTGCATCGCTGCGAGCACGTGGCTCGCGGACCTGTTGCGCGAGCGCTACGCGGCGAGCGCCAGTCATTTCGACCTCGCGATCGATCACACGCTCTACGCCAGGCGCGACGCGCCGCGGCGCACCAACCAGGTCGTGTTCTACGCGCGAGTCGTCACCGCCCGGCGGGCCGTGCCGCTTGGGCTCTTGGCGCTCGAGGAGCTCTGTCGCCGGCGCCCCGACGTCGAGGTGGTGCTCTACGGGGACGTCCGAGCGCCGGGCGCGACATTCCCCCATCGGCATCTGGGGGTGCTCGGTTGGGAGCGGCTCGCCGCGCTCTACGCGGAGGCGACGGTCGGCATGGTCCTCTCGCTGACCAACCCGTCGCTCGTGGGGCTCGAGATGATGGCTTGCGGTCTGCCGACGACCGAGCTCGCCAGCGAGTCGATGCTCGCGAGCTTCGGGCGCGAAGGGCCACTGACGCTTGCAGAGCCCGATCCCCTCGCGATAGCGCATGCAATCGAAAGCCTGCTCGACGATGCGCCGCGCCGCGAACGCCTGAGCGCCGCGGGGGCCCGGCTCGTCGCGGGCCGGACGTGGCGGCGAGCAGCCGAACAGGTCGAAGCCGGACTGCGGGCCGCGCTCGCGACGCCGCCGAACTGAGCTGGCGACGGGTACCGGGCGTATCATGCGGCGCCCGAGTCGTGCTCGCAAGCGATTAGGTCGCGAGCGTTCTCGATCCTCGTACGAATGGCCGCCGAGAACGTGACAGCTGCTCCACGGGGATCTCTCGCGCAGCGCCTGAGCTCCTGGCCCCAACGCGTCCTGCCGGCGCTGCGCCAAGCCCCGCGTCCGCTGGTCCTGATCCTCGTCTTCGCCGCGCTCGAGTCGGTTGCCTGGGACATAGCGACGCCGGCCTTCCAGGGCCCCGACGAGGCTTCCCACTTCGCGTACATCCAGCACCTCGCCGAGACCGGAAGCATCCCGAGCGCGACAAGCGCGGGGCCGCCGAACTCCACCGAGGCACAGGACGCGCTCAACTGGCTGAACCTGTCGTCGCTGACCGGCGACCTCGGGGCGCGTCCGGCGTGGACCTCAGCCGACCTGCGAGCCTGGCATCAGATCGAGCTCCAGATGCCGCGCGGCTCGCGCGCAAACGGCTCCGGCTCGAACCCGCAAGCCAAGAACCCGCCGCTCTACTACGCGCTGATGGCGATCCCCTACCGCGTGTTCGTCTGGCTGCCGCTGCTCAAGCGCCTGTTCGTGCTGCGCCTTTTCAGCGCCGTGTTCCGCCTGCTGACGATCGTGCTCACATGGCTGCTCGCCGGCGAGCTCTTCGCGCGCGTGCGCTGGAAGCAGACGCTGGCGGTCGCCGTCGTCGCGTTGCAGCCCAAGCTCGCGTTCATGAGCGGCGTGATCAGCGTCGACAACCTCCTGGTCGCGGTGGTGACGGCGTTTCTGTGGGCCGCCGTCAGGCTCGTTCGGCGCGGGCCGTCGACCGGCCGCGTGCTCGCCGCCAGCGGCTTCGCGGCAGCCGCAACCCTGACGCAGGGCCGCGGTCTCGTAACGATTCCTGTGCTGGTCGTCGCCCTCGCCGTCGCCTGGCTGCGCCACCGACCCGCGGCACGCGAGATGCTCCCGCGGGCGCTCGCGGCGGCCGCCACGATCGTTGCCGCGCTCGCTCTTTACGCGCTCTTCGCAGATCTCAGCAACGGCACCAGCGCATACGGCGGACAGGTCAGCCAGCTCAACGGCGGCGCCTTCAGCCTCCCCCAGTTCCTCTCGTTCGTCTGGCAGTTCTACTTTTCCCCGCTCCCCGGCCTACAGCCACGCATCGGTCCCGTGTACGGCTATCAGCAGGTCTTCATCCAGAGCTTCTACGGCACCTTCGGCTCGCTCGAGGTCCAGTTCTCGCCGCTGTTCAACGCCACGCTCGAGGTCCTGTCGGCGGTCGGGCTGGTCGGGCTCTACACCGCCTGCGTCGTTCGCCGGCGGCGACTGCGTGCCGACTGGCCCGCCGTCAGCGTGATGCTCGCGTTGCTCGTCACGAGCGTCGTGTTCCTGCACTACGTGTCCTACCAAGCGCTGCTCGGCAACGGTGGTAGCGATCCTTTGATCACGGGTCGCTACCTGCTGCCGCTGGTCTCGCTGTTCGCGTTGGCGATCACGTTCACCGTGGCATCGCTGCCGCGCCGCGCCGCGGTGATCGCGGGCGCCGTCATCATTGCGGTCGGCGTGATCGCCTCGCTCGATGCGATCGGCATCACGGCCGCGAGGTTCTATGCGTAGGCCGGCTCGCCCGGGGCTGGCGGCGCTTGCGGGGGCGCTCGCGCTCGTGCTGATCGCGCTCGGAGGCCTCTTCCTCCTGCGGCCGCACCTGCGCGGCGGCGAGCACCTCATCGCCGGCGTGCCCGATCCGCCGCCGCTGTTCGCGGCGACGCTCTTCACGGTGCAGCCGCATCAGCGTGCCTGTCTCTACTCGGTCACGATCGACGCGAACAGCGACCTCGCACAGTTCTCACTGTGGCCGGCGAGCCCATCGAAGCGCGGCGGTCCGCCGGTCGAGCTCATCCTGAGCGCCGGGAGCTACAGGGGCGTCGTTCACGTGCCGGGTGGCTACGGCGGCGGCGGCGCGATCCTGCCGATCCAACCGCCGCCGCGACGCTCGCGGATCGGCACAGCCTGCTTCATCGACCTCGGCTCGACGGCGGTCGGTCTGACCGGCAGTGCGGAGGCGCGCACCGTCTCACGCTCACCGATGACGATCGCCGGCACAGGCGTGTACGGCGATATCACGCTGACCTTCTTTGACTCGCATTCGCGCCCGCTTGTTGACGAAATCGCCGAGACTTTCGATCACGCCTCGAACCTCACCGACGGCCTCATGCCGGTCGCGCTGATCTGGGTCGTCGCGTTCGCGGTGCTCCTGAGCGTTCCGCTCGGCTGCGTCGCTGCCTTCTACCTCGCTTTGCGGGATGCCGAGCCGGTCCAGCGCGCTGACGAGCCGGACCGGACTGGCCCGCAGATATCCTAGGCGCGTGCTTCGCTCGACCGAAAGCGGTCGCACGGCGATCCGGGTCGACGGCGTCGCCAAGACCTTCCGCATCCCCGAAGAGGCGATGCACACGCTCAAGGAGCGCGCCCTGCATCCGCTGCGGCGCAGCGGCCACCACCAGTTCAAGGCACTCGAGGACGTCTCCTTCGATGTCGGCGATGGCGAGTTCTTCGGCATCGTCGGGCGCAACGGCAGCGGCAAGAGCACGCTCCTGAAATGCATGGCCGGGATCTACGCGACCGACCGCGGCAAGATCTGGATCGCCGGCCGGATGTCCCCGTTCATCGAGCTCGGCGTCGGCTTCAATCCAGACCTCGCTGCCCGCGACAACGTCGTGCTGAACGGGATCATGCTCGGGCTCTCCCCGCGCGAGGCACGGGCACGCTACGAGCACGTCATCGAGTTCGCCGAGCTCGAGGAGTTCCAGGAGCTCAAGCTGAAGAACTACTCGTCGGGCATGCACGTGCGGCTCGCATTCTCCGTCGCGATCCAGGTCGATGCGGACATGTTGCTGATCGACGAGGTGCTTGCCGTCGGCGACGCCGCCTTCCAACAGAAGTGCTTCGACGTCTTCAACCGGCTGCGCGACGAGGGCAAGACGATCGTTCTCGTCACGCACGACATGGGCACCGTAACCCGCTTCTGCCATCGCGCGATCCTGCTCGAGAAAGGCGAGATCGTCGCGCAGGGTGACCCGGAGACCGTCGCGAGCCATTATCTGGAGCTCAACTTCAACCGCGAGGGCGCGGCGGCCTCCGCGGCCCTCGTCGGCGGTTGGTCCGGCAGCGGCGCCGCGCGCATCCTCGAGGCTTGGTGCGAGACGGCGGACGGCGGGGCACAGCCCGCGATGTTTCGCCAGGGGGGCGACCTGCGCTTCTGCGCGCGCGTCGAGTTCGTCGAGGCGGTCGAGGATCCGGCGCTCACAGTCGAGTTCGAGAACGCGGATCAGGTGAAGGTGCTGGTCGGCAGTACGGCCCATGAAGTCGAGCGCTCAGGGCGCTTCGAGGCGGGCGAGCAGGCGACGTTCTCGCTCGAGTTCACGAACGTGCTTGCGCCCGGGCGCTACCAGCTGATCGCGACGCTCTCGCGCCTCGGGCGCGGTCTCGACGTGCTGCACCGCTCCAACCGCGAGGTCTCGATCGTCGTCAGCGGCACACAGGCGCAAGGCGGAGTCATCGACGTCCCGATCCGCGCCGCGATCGATCGCCGCGTCGGGGTTGCGCCTTGAGCGCGTTCGTCGACACCGACTTCGCGGAGCTCGGCGCGCCGATCCGCGGTCCGAGCGCGTTGACCGGCGACTGGCGGCGGTTCTGGCAGCTTGCCGTCACGATCGCGCGCACCGAATTCAAGCTGCGCTTCTACGGCTCCGTCCTCGGCTATGTGTGGACCGTGATGCGCCCGCTGCTGATGTTCGGCGTGCTGATGGTCGTCTACTCGCTCGGCAAGCTCGGTTCGGGGATCAAGGACTACCCCGTGATGCTGCTGAGCGGCATCGTGCTGTTCACGTTTTTCACCGAGGCGACCGCCGGCGCGGTGGCCTGCGTCGTCGCACGTGAGAGCTTCGTGCGCAAGATCCAGTTTCCGCGGCTTGCGATCCCCCTCTCCGTGGTGCTGACGGCCGTGTTCAACCTCGCCGTGAACTTCGTCCCGATCGTGATCTTCACCGCGGCCGAGGGCGTGCGGCCGCGACTGTCGTGGCTCGAGCTGCCGCTGATCGTGCTCGTGTTGATGTTCTTCGCGACGGGCTTGGCGATGCTCCTGTCCGCGCTCTACGTCCGCATGCGCGACATCGCGCCGATCTGGGACGTCATCATCCAGGTTCTCTTCTACGTCTCGCTGTTGCTGATCCCGATCGAGAAGATCGGCGCGCACGGGAGGACGCTGCTGCACCTCTGGATGCTCAACCCGCTCGCCGACCTGATGGAGCAGTATCGCCATGCGTTCATCGGCCAGAACTCCCCGATTCCGCCCAGCAGGCCCTACCCCGGTTGGCACTTCGGTGGTTCCTCGGCAGCCGCCGCGATCGGAGGCTACGGCGAGCTCGCGGTCCCGATGGCGTTCATCGTTCTCGTCTTCGTGGTCGGCTTCGTCGTCTTCAACCGCTCGGCGCCGCACATCGCCGACAACCTCTGAACCGCGCCGTGATTGAGGTGCGCCAAACGTCGCTCCCCGACGTCCTCGAGCTCGTCCCCACCGTCTATGGCGACGACCGAGGTTTCTTCCACGAGAGCTTCCGGCGCGATCAGCTCGCCGGCACGCCGCTCGCCGACATGCACTTTCCCCAGGAGAACCACTCGCGTTCCAGCGCCGGCGTGCTTCGCGGCATGCATTTCCAGGTTGGCGCCGGCCTCGGCAAGCTGGTGCGCTGCGCGCGCGGCGCGATCGTCGACGTGGCAGTCGACCTGCGCCACGACTCACCGACTTACGGCAAGTGGGAGGCGTTCGAGCTCGACGACGAGTCCCTTCATCAGCTCTGGATCCCAGTTGGCTTCGCCCACGGTTTCTACACGCGCTCGCCGCTCGCGGACGTGCTTTACAAGCAGACTGCCTACTACTCGCCCGAGCTCGAGCGCGCGATCGCTTGGAACGATCCGGACGTCGCAATCGCATGGCCCTTCGAGGGGCCGCCGAAGCTCTCTGCCAAGGACGCCGCGGCGCCGCGCCTGCGCGAGATCGAGGCGGAGCTGTCGTTCCGCTGCGGGTCGGGCGTCTGACTCTGCGCCGCGGGTCCCGCGGTAGCCTGGCATCCTTCCGCGAATGCGGGCTCGCCTAGCGTCGATCGAGATCACGCCGCGCCAGTTCGAGCTGACTGCGCTCGCCGCCCTCGTCGCGCTGACGCTGATCGTGATGACCGGCGCGGCGGTGCGCCTCACGGACTCCGGTCTCGGCTGCCCTGATTGGCCGCGCTGCTATGGGCACATCTACCCGCCGCTGCAGACGCATTCTCTGATCGAGTTCGGCAACCGGGCTGTGGGCGCGCTCGTCGGCGTCGTCACGGTCGTCGCATTCCTCTTTGCCTGGCGCCGACGCCCCTTCCGGCGGGACCTCTTCCGGCTTTCGCTGGCACTGCCCCTGGGCGTCATCGCGCAGGCGGTGCTCGGCGGCTACACCGTCGAGGAGAAACTCGCGCCCGGCTTCGTGATGGCGCATTTCGCGCTGTCGATGGTGATCCTGATCGCAGCGCTCGCGCTGTACTGGCGGGCGCGGCGAGACGCCGATCACGAGCATCGCAGCAGCGATCGGCTGGCGGTCTGGGCGGTGCGCGCGCTGGCGCCCTTCGCTGCCGTGGTGCTTGTGGCGGGCACGGTGAGCACGGCCGCCGGACCCCATTCCGGTGGCAACGTCGGGCAGACGATCAAGCGCCTCACGTTCGACGGCTCGAACACGCTGAACTTCGCCGTGCACGTGCACGGCGCGCTTGCGTTTGCCTTCGGCTGCGCCGCGGTTCTCGTCTGGGTGATGCTCGAACGCCGCCAGGCGGACCGCCCGCTGCGCCTCGCGATGGCGTCGCTCTGCGTGCTCGTCGCCGTCCAGGGCGTGGTCGGCGCCATCCAGTTCGACACCCACCTGCCAACCGAGCTGGTTTGGGTCCACGTGACGCTGGCGACCCTCACCTGGCTGTCGGTGCTCTGGGCCGTCGCCGCCGCAGGGCGACTGGAGCCGCGCGCCGCGACGGAGCCGGCGCAAATTCGGGCGTCCGTGGCCGCCCGCAATGGTTGAACATCCGTTACGCGCGCTAGCGTTGAGGCGGTACCTGTAGAGGTTGGGCATCGGTTTGCCCGTAAGAGAGGAGTCTCATGACGAAGAACGAGCTCGCTGGCAAGGTCGCCGAGAGCGCAGGCATCGGGGTCGGACAGGCCAGGAGCGCAGTCGACGCCGTGTTCGACACCATCTCGTCGCAGCTGTCATCGGGGGGTGAGGTCTCAGTCGCCGGGTTCGGCAAGTTCGCCGTCAGTAATCGCGCGGCTCGCACCGGCCGCAACCCCGCGACCGGGGCGACGATCCACATCGCTGCGAGCAAGGCACCGAAGTTCTCTGCGGCGAGCGCGCTGAAGAAGGCCCTGAACCCCTAAGGGTGAGCTGCTTAGGGCGCGAGGTCGTGAGGGCCTCGCGCCCATACCTCGTCGGGGCGTACGAGGCGTGGCTGAGCGCCAGCGCTGCGTGTGCGCGAGAATCGCCGGATGCGCGTCACCGCCAAGGCTGACTACGCCGTCCGTGCTGCGATCGAGCTGGTCGGCTCGGGCGAGCAGGCGCCGCGCAAGGCCGAGGCGATCGCGGCAGCTCAGGGCATCCCGCCGTCGTTTCTCGAGAACATCCTCAATCAGCTGAAGAGTGCCGGCATCGTTCGCTCGCAGCGCGGGCCCGAGGGCGGCTGGTGGCTGTTGCGCCCGGCCGGCGAGCTCACGCTTGCGGATGTCATCCGCGCGGTTGAAGGACCGTTGGCGAGCGTGCGCGGCGAGCGCCCGGAGCGGATCAACTACACGGGAACGGCGGCGCCGCTGCAGGAGGTGTGGATCGCGTTGCGAGCCAATATCCGCGAGGTGCTCGAGCACGTAACGGTCGAGCAGGTGGCAAGCGGGAAGCTGCCGCCGCTCATCGCGAAGCTCGCCCGTTCGCCGCACGCCTGGTCGAGCGCCTGATCGGCCGCCAACACGAGCGGGCCGCAAAAGATGCGGTCTGGCTGGTTGTGCACGCGTAACACGCGGCGGGCGCATCCAGAGCCGGCCATGGGGGTTCTAGGGCTGCCATGCAGCTCACCCCCAGGAGGAGGCACACCATGTACCCGAGGCACCTCAGGGCCGCGGCCGTCGCGGGCACGCTCGCGCTGGCGGTCCTGGCACCGGCGGGCGCGAGCGCTGCCCACGTCAGGTCGGCGCCTTTCTTCGGTCCGCACCGGATAACGATTCACGCCCAGCCGAACCCGATCGTGGTCGGTGATTCAGTGGTCATCTTCGGACGTCTGTTCGGCCGCAACTCCGAGAACCGGCTCGTCGTGCTTTACCACCATCCGCTCGGTGGCCAGTTCGGCTTCGTGCCGGTGCAGACGACCCGAACCGGACCGGGCGGCGTCTATGAGTTCTCGCGCGCCGACGGCCGCGTAGACACGAACCGCCAGTGGTACGTGGCGTCAGCCGGCGCCGATAGCCGGATCGTCAGCGAGCGCGTTGCCGCGCAGGTGACCGTGAACGTCAGCGGCCCGAACGGGCAGTCGGAGCCCGACGGATCGGTGCTCTACACGGGCCGTGGCTACGTCTACACGTTCAGCGGCAGCGACGATCCGGGCAAGCCCGGCGCACGGGTCCTGCTCCAGCGCCAAGCGGCCTCGCGAGGGCTCGCCAACTGGGTGACGATCGGTCGCGGCACGCTCGATGCGAGCGGCAACTATTCGATCGCGCACACGTTCGTCATCCCGTCGCAGACCGGCGGCGACGCCGACGTGCGCATTCTCGTCCCGAACGACGCTCGCAACATCGCGAGCCCGTCGGAGACGCTGAACTACGAGATCGAGCAGACGCAGAACACGGCGCTGACGATCGTGCCGAGCGCCTATGTCGTCGACGAGGGCGCAGAGCGACACGATCACCGGCGTCGACGCGCAGGGCTCCGGCCAGATGCTGACGCTGTGGGCTCACACCGCAGGCCAGCACTGGGCGCAGATCGCGACGACGACGACAACGGTCGGGGGCGACTACACGTTCTCCGTGTTCCCGACCAGCAACACCTATTACCATGTCAACGCCGACGCGGGTGTCGCCGCGAGCCCGCTCGTTGCACAGGGTTCGACCGGCAGCACCGGCTCGACCGGCAGCACCGGCTCGAGCGGCGGCAGTGGCGCCACCGGCACGACGGGTAGCACGGGCTCGACCGGCAAGGGTCACGGCCCCCATAGCGGACCGAACCTCCCGATCTCGGCAGTGGCGTTCGTCGGTGTGCGTGTCGTCATGACCGTCCAGACGACGCCGACGACGATCAACCAGGGCCAGTCGGTGACATTCAGCGGCTCGCTCAACCCCGACGAGACCGGTCGCACGATCTACCTCGAGCGACTCAACGCGACCGGCACCCAGTGGCACCTGATCGCAACCAACCAGGTCGGGCCGAACTCGCAGTACTCGTTGACCGAGCAGTTCTTCGTGCCCGGCACCGAGACGGTCCGCGTCGCGATCCCCGGATCGCCCGGCTAACCAGGGCACCGCGACCGCTCCGATCGCGGTCACGATCAAGTCGATCCCGACCACCGCACTCGTCCCCGCGACCGGCTAAACCAAGCCCTCACAGGAGCACCGGAAGGGGTCGCGGCAGGCGCGGCCCCTTCCAATTACAGGCAGGGCGACGGCAGTCCGCAGGCGCACGCACCACCGGGATCAGCGGAGCACGTGCCAACCCCGACCGCTCCAGCAATAGAAGCGAAGTCGCGAAGCGCGAGCTTCGCTTCTCAATAACCGATCGGGTGGCGCTCGACGAAGCCCGCGAACTCGCCGCCGCCGCTCGCCCAGCGCGAGCCGTCCTCGGAGAGCGCGACGGTGTCGAAGCGCTCGACCGTCGATCGTCATCCAGGCGTGACCTGGCGACGCGTAAATCGTGACGTACTTGCCGGGGCCGGGCGCGCCGTAGCTCATCAGCGCGCTCGAGTCCTCCGGCACGCTCAGCAGGCCGGCTGCGTGGAGCACGTAGGAGACCGAGCCCGAGCAGTCGTAACCGGGGGCGACCCAGGATCCGTGGCCACCGCCCCAGATGTAGGGGAGCTTCGCGATCTGCCAGCCGGCCTGCACCATCTCGTTGATGCCGGTGGCGATGTTCGCCGGCGTGCCGTCGCTGCTCGTGCTCGTGCTCGTGCTGTCGCTCGTGCTCGTCGAGGTGTCGCTCGAGCTCGTTGTCGAGTCACTCGTCGGGCTCGTTGCTACGCCGTCGCCGGTCGTGGTCGAAGCGTCCGTCGTCGCGACGGTCGTCGGAGCGGGGGGCGGGGGCGGGGGCTGCGTGTCCTCGAGCGTCGGCCCATCGCCGATGCCGAGCGCCGCGCGCGTTGCGGGACCGACGACCCCGTCGGCGGTGAGTCCGTGATCGGCCTGGAAAGTTTCGACCGCTGCCTTCGTCTGCGAGCCGAACGTACCGTCGGCGGGGATGTGCAGCGCCGCCTGGACCGCGCTGACGCCGCTTGGCACCGAAGGCTGGGTGCCTACGGCCGTGTCGGTCGTATCGGCGGTCGTCGTCGTCGTGCTTGTCACGTCTGCCGTTGTTGCCGTATCGGCGGGGCTCGTGGGTGCGCTGCCGCCGCCGCCGGTCGTCGTGACGGTTTCGATCGGCGTCGTCGCGTCGGCCGCCGTCGGCTGCACGGTTGTGCCGCCCGTGGAGGCTGGTGTCTGCGTGCTCGCTACTACTGGCGCGGTCGCGGCTACGGTCGTCGGGGAGGCCATGGCCGCGTGCGCGACGAAACGCTGCCGCCCGAGCTACCGCCGCCCGTCGCTGCCGGCGCAGTCGGCGCCACGGCCTGCGCTGGGGGCGTGTACGCAGCTTGCATCGCGTTGAAGGTCGTCTCGTCGACGACACCGTTGGCGGTCAGGCCGTGCTTGGCCTGGAAGTCGCGGATCGCCGCGGCGGTGACGGCACCGAGCTTGCCGTCGGCCGTGACCCCGAGCAGCTTCTGGACCTGGGTGATCGTGCCGTAGCTGACCGCTGCGCGGGTCTGCGAGCTGGCGGCGGCGGCGGGCGCGCCGAGGCCGGTGATCGCGCTCGATTCGAACGCCTTGGGCTGGGGGACTCGCCCGACGAGATGCGTGCGCGTCTTCGCGTCCACGCCGATCCGCCCGGCGCCGCGCGCGACGCTGTGCGTCGTATCAGAGCGCCCGCCGGCGAGCGTGGGGATCGTCGTCGCCGCGAGCAGAGCCAGCGCCGTCGCGCCGCCGGCGGCGGGGATCGCCGAGTTGTTCGCTGCTGCGCGGCGAGTTCGCCAGTAGAGGACCGAGTCGGCGATGTTGTCGGGGTTGCTCAGATCGCGCGGCGGTGTGAGCATCCCGAGCTCGAGCGAGGCCCGGCGCGGCCTGCCACGTCGCGCGAGCGAGCGCTCAAGCGACTCAACCCAAAGGCCGTTGCTCGCGAGATCACGACTTACCGCCACTTCGGTCCTCCTTAGCGTTTCGCCTGCGGGGTTAGCTGACGGGCTCGCGCTTCGCGCTACGCCGCCTTTGGCGGCGATTCGCCCCATGGCCTATGGCCAATTTGGTTCCCCCGCTCGCCTGCCCCTGGGGGTTGGCGACTCGGCTCTCCTATGTGGGGCGGCAGGCTACCAGCTCATACGGCGCCCGTACGCGCAGCCGCCGCAAACTCCTGCACCTGCAACCGGGCTTGCAGCTACGGTCGCTGCACGCCCGCGATCAGGGCGCTTTCAGCTGACTGTCGTACGGGCCGTGGCCCGCGGCGCACCACGCGCCGCAGCGCGCGGCGAGCGCGATCGCGTCCTCGACGCGCTTGCCGGCGCCAAGGCCGTAGGTGAGACCGGCGGCAAAGCAGTCGCCCGCGCCGTACTGATCGATCAGCGGTCCGGGTGGGCTCGCCGTGTTCCAGTGTCCGGAGCTGCCGTCGGCCGCGTGCCAGCGACCGCCGTCACGACCCTCCGTCGCGACGACAAGGCGTGGCTGCGGTGTCATCGCGTGGGCCCAGGCGCGCTCGCGCTCATCGTGCGCGCTGTAGACGAGTGCGTCCGCTGTCACCGTCTCGAGCGGGCTGCCGGCCCGGGGCGTGACGACGAGAACGCGCGCCGCGCGCGCGAGCTGGACCGCATCCGGGTCGCCGGAGGTCAGGTAGACCGCGTCGGTTTCGCGCAGCGCACCCCACGGGAGCGCATCGGTGCCGCGCGGGAACAGTCGTTTGCCGATCGTCGTGATCGTGCGCTCGTGGCTGGCGTCGAGGAAGACGAGCGCGCGCCGCGTCGGCTCCGAGCGCGTCGCGGCGTGAACGGCCACGCCGAGCTCGGCCAGGCGAGTGAGCGAGCGTGCGCCACGCTCGTCATCCCCGAGTGCCGTGAAGAAGCTGGCGCCCCCTGCGAGCCGCGCGAGCTGGACCGCAGCGACGGCGCCACCCCCGGCCGGCTCGGCCCACGTGTCGGTCGCTTCGACGATCTGGCCTTGGCGGGGGACCTCGTCCACGACCGCGAACTCGACCCATTCCACATGTCCCACCACCGCGACGCGCACCGGCGCTGATCGTAGAGACGCGCGGCACCTGGTGCGAGCTTGTAGCCTCGCGGCGAGCATGTCCGACCTCGCGACGATCGCCTCGCTCAGCACGGCGGGCGGCACGCTCGTCCTCGCCGTTGCGACGTTCTCGAGCGTCCGCTCATCGCAGCGCAGCGCACGGATCGCCGAGCAGGCGCTCCAGATCGGTCTGCGTCCCGTGCTCGCGCCGACGAACACCGACGATCCCACGATGACCGTGAGCTTCGGCGACGGCCGGATCGTCAGCGTGCGGGGCGGCTCCGGGGCGGTCGAGCTCGACGACGACCGCTTCTACTTCGTGATCCCGTTGCGCAACGTCGGTCAAGGGTTGGCTGTGCTGCATGCCTGGAGGGTCACGCCGCGCGTGGAGGGAGCTGGCGCCGACCGTCCGGAGCTCGACAGCCTGCGCCGCCAGCTGCGCGACCTGTACATCCCTCCCGGCGGGATCGGGTTCTGGCAGGGGGCGCTGCGCGAGCGCGACGATGAGATGCGCGACGGCCTCGATGCGGCGCACGCGCAGGGACAGGTGTTCCTTGTCGACCTCCTCTACGGCGACTTCGAGGGCGGTCAGCGCTCGATCACGCGCTTCTCCCTGTTCCCGAGCGACGACGGTTGGCTGGCCGGCGTCGCGCGCCACTGGCGCGTCGATGCCCCGGACCCGCGCCACGGCTGACCTTCACTGCACGCTGACGCGCTAGCGTGCGCGTGCGTCAAGCAAGGACTGGAGGTCTCACCGTGGCCGATTTCGCTTCGAAGACCGTGCTCGTGACCGGTGCATCACGCGGCATCGGCCGTGCGTGCGCAGAGCAGTTCGCCGCGGCGGGCGCGTCTGTGGGCCTCGTTGCGCGCGATCGCGCTGCCCTCGAGAGCCTCGCGACGGCGCTTGGCGGTCGCGCGCACGCCGTTGCGGCGGATCTCACGCAGGCGGCCGACTGCCGGCGCGCCGTGGCCGAGGTGACGGCGGCGCTCGGCCCGGTCGACGTGCTCGTCAGCTGTGCCGGGGTGCTCCACCGTGACTTTGTCGAGAGCGTCGACCCGGTGGACTTCGAGCGGAGCTGGCGACTCCACGTTGGCGCGGCGCTGTGGCTGACCCAGGCGGTGTTGCCGGCGATGCGTGAGCGCCGCCATGGCAGGATCCTGCTCGTCTCCTCGGAGCTCGGGTTGATCGGCGGGCCGTCCTACGCCTCCTACTGCACGAGCAAGTGGGGACTTGTCGGGCTCGCCGAGGTCCTCCACCACGAGCTCGCAGGAAGCGGCGTCAGCGCCTGCGCGGTCTGTCCCGGCGACGTGCAGACCGAGCAGTTACGCGGCGAGATCGCCTGGGGCCCGACCGGCGGGGCGACATTTGCGAAGGCGATGTCACCGGAGCGTGTCGCGCGCGTGATCGTCGGCGCGGCCGCCGGCAAAGCGCCGCTCGTGGTCGTCGATCGTCCGCACCTGCGGGCCGTATTCAAGCTCCTCGGCGGACCCCGCGGGCTGAGCCGCGCGATCGTCCGCGATGCCTATAAGCCGCTTGCTGCGCTCGCGCGCCCAGGGCTAGGGGGTCTCCCTCGTAGCAGGCGCCGGGGTCGTCAGGATCCGGGCCGCGAGCAACACGGCGACCGGTGCGGTGGCGGCCAGGGTCAGCGCGAGAAACCACGGCTGCCCGGCGTCCGTTCCCTCGCCGAGCGTGTGGATCACGCCGAGGATCCACGCGACCGCCGTCAACCGATGCAGCGCCTTCCAGCGATTGATTCCGATCCGCTCGCGCGCGTAATAGGAGAGCCCAAGCAAAAGCATGCCCCAACCACCGATGATGCCGATCGCCATGTACGGCTCTTTGTAGTTCATGGAAAACGGGATCAGGAGGTCCGGGATCGTGGCGTGAAAGAACGAGTCCCCGAGCAGCGCGACGGCGTGTAGGACGAGAGCCGCGAGGGCGGCCAGCGAGAGCGCCTCGTGCGTGACGCGCAGGTCGGGGCCGCGCAGCCGCCCAAAGCGGCCGCTGATCGCGAGTCCGGCGGCAACCGATCCGCTCGCGAGCAGGAGCGCGACGACGCCGGCGGCCCGGCTCGTGATCCAGAAGAAGTGAGTCCCGACGCTGGCTGCCAGCATGTGCGCTTAGGATTGCCTGGTGGTGACGCTCGTGGGTGCTGCCGAGCTCGCGGCGGAGGATGAGGACGTGGCGCCGGTGCCAGTGGCGCTTGCGCCGCCGGCACGGTGGCGAGCGGGCGTCTGAGCAAGGGCGAGCTGCACGTTATTCGACGCCGAGTGCCCGAACGCCCCGGCGAGGTAGATAGAGGCCCACGCGGCAACAAACAGCGCGGCCGTGAGCGCGCCGACGCGGCGGCGGAGGGACCTTTACGCGCCTGGCGCGGGCGCGCAACCGCCGGCGGAGCTCGCGCGAGGCGTCGTCCGCAAGTGGCTGTGGCGGGGGCATGGCAGCAGTGTCGATGCCACTGCTCTACCCGTGCTGTGCGCAAGCTGAGAGGCAGCTGAGCGCGCCGGCCCGCTGACGGCGGCGGCGGGTGGGCTGTTTGTGTGCGCCGCGTTGACGCCGAGCTCGAGGCGCCCGCCGCAAAGCACGAGTGCGAGGCAGACGCCGGCGAGCGCCGACGCGAGGACGAGCCGGCGGCCGGGCGCGACGTGCGCAGCTGTGTTGCTTCGGACCCGCCACGACGGCGCAGAGGCGCTGAGCTTGCTGGGATAGGGATGCGAGTGAGCTGACATGGGCGCCGGGTGTGGCCGGCCGGCGGCGCGCGCAGTAGCAACCGCAACCCCGGGACCGGACGCGGCCCATTGTCATTGCTCCCCGGGGGTGCTCCCTGGTGGATGATCGGCGGGTCGAGTGGGAAAAACCTACCCAAACCTCCGCACGGCGGGTCATCCGTGCGGGATCTCGAAGGCGAGGGTGTCCTCGCCTCGGGCGATGATTGCGGTGCTCGTGAGCGTCGGCGGGAAGAGGCCGTGATCGACCACGCCGGGCGTCGCTGACAGGCGCGCCGCGAGCTGCGCAGGGTCCGCGATTGGGCCGTGGTAGTCCGCGATGACGCCGCCGTCGGGGCTGCGCGGGACATCGCGGAGCGTGACCCGCTGGAGCGCTGCGAGCGTCGCGGCGAGCCCGAACTCGAGCAGCTCGAGCGGGACCGGCGGCTCCAAGGCGTCGACGAGCTTCTCCGCGCCGCCGATCACGATGAAGCGGTCGGCCGCGGCGGCAACGATCTTCTCGCGCGTGTGCGCTGCCCCGCCGCCCTTTATCAGCCAGCCCTCGCGCGTGATCTGGTCGGCGCCGTCGATCGCGACGTCTAGGCGCGCCAGCTGCTCGAAGGGCACGATGTCGAGGCCGACCGCGCGCGCCGCCTGCTCGCTCGACGGCGAGGCGGCGACGCAGCGGATTGCGAGTCCGCGCGCGGCGAGCGCCGGAAAGAGATGCGCGACGGTCGAGCCGCTGCCGAGCCCCACGATGTCACCGTCACGCACGAGCTCGGCAGCCGCGCGTGCTGCTGCCTGCTTCTCCGCTTCGCTCCCGCTCATCCCGCGCAGAGGCTACGCGCCCGCGCAGTCGGACGCCGGGCCCCGGGCGCGCCGTTGCCGGGGGACAATTTCCTCACCAGCGGGAGTCGTTGCGCGGACGTACACTCGCCCTGATCGAAGATGGCAAGCAGCCGGGGCCGATCAAATCCGAGGGCAAGGCCTCGCGCGAGCCGGACTGGTCGCCGGGCCGCGGGCCCGTGTTGCCGTCCTCGGACGCGCTACGCGTCTACGCCAGCATGCTGCGGGCGGTCTTCGACGAGGTTTCGCTGGCGATTGCGGTCGTCGAGCCGGACGGGCGGATCGCGCTGTGGAACCGCGAGCTCGACGAGCTTGTGCCGGAGGCCGCGACCGGCGGGCCGATGCGCGATCTCGGCGGCTTGCTGCGAGCGCTGCGGCGTGCGGCGCTCGACCCGGCAGAGCTCGACCGCCTCGAGCTCGCGCTCGCCGAACGCGAGCTGAGGGACTCATACGAGCTGGCGCTCGTCGATGGAGGCGCGCTCGTGCTCAGCGTCGTGCCGCTCGGCTTGCGCGACGGCTCGCACGTGCTCTGCGTGCGCGACATCAGCGGCGAGCTGCGCGCGCGCCGAGAGCTCGAGCATCGTGCGCTCCACGACCCGCTCACGCGCCTGCCCAATCGCGAGCTGCTGCTTGACCGCCTGTCGGTTGCGCTTGCGCGGCGGGTTCGCGCGGGCACCTCGGTCGGCGTGATCTTCATCGACCTCGACCGCTTCAAGAAGATCAACGACGATTACGGCCACGCGGTGGGGGACGAGTTGCTCGTCAGCGTCGCCCACGTCTCAAGCGCGAGGTTCGCGACGGCGACACCGTCTCCCGCTACGGCGGCGACGAGTTCGTCGTCCTCTGCGAGGACTTGACGAGCGATCGACTGCCGCGCCGCTCGCGCGGCGGCTGGACGCCGCGATCGCCCAGCCCGTCACCGCCGGGGGGCGTCTGCTCCAGGTGACCGCGAGCATCGGCGTCGTCGTCGAGAGCGATCCGGCAGCCGACCCGGAGTCGGTGCTGGCGCGCGCCGACGCCGAGATGTACAGGGACAAGCGTCGCTCAGCCACCCGAGCGACGCTGAATAGGCGTGAGGAGCTAGCGCCCGCGCTGCGCTCGCGGATTCGCTCTGCCTGACGCTCTGCGTCAGCGCGAATCTCCGCGGCGACCGCCTCGGCTGCGGCGATGACACGGTCGCTCAGCTGCGCCGCGACGGCACTTGGCTGCGTACTCGGAGGCATCGGCGCCTCTTCGCGGTCGGACCCTGCGAGCCGCTCACCGAGCTCGCGCACCTGAGCTTCGAGCGCGTCGATCTGCGACTCGAGATCGCCACGCTGCGCGTCCTGCTCGCGGTCGCGCAGCGGCTCGGTTCGCGCCGACTGCGGTAAAGCTGGAAGTCTCGATCCGGCACCCGTCTAGTCACCTCGCCAAAATGCGGCGTCTCTGGCGTGCCGAGCCAGACCGGCTTATGCTAACGCGCATTCATCCATGGGCCGTCGTGGCGCACGCGCCAACCCAAGCGCGAGCACACGACCACTTGTCTACAAGGGCCGACAGTCCGAAGGAGGATCAGCCGCTCACACCGGACGAGGTGGGCGCCGCGTGAGCGCGATCCTCGCCGAGGCCGAGCGTGACGCGCGAGAGATCATCGAGGGCGCGCACCGTGACGCGGCGCGCGAGCACGCCCATTCGGCTGAGCGCGACGACGCGCTCGGGCTCGGGGCCTTGACGCGCGCCGTCGAGTCGCTCACCGCGCGCGTCAGTTCGTTGGAGCACGCGATCGACGCCCGGCTCGAGGTCCTCTGGCGCGCGCTCACCCCGCCGACGGACGCTGGGGCGGCGACCGGTCCCGTGGCGAGCACGGCAGTCGCGCGCGCCGAGCGCCTGCACGCGGTCGATCTCGCGCTGCGCGGGTTCTCGCGCGCGCAGATCGCCGCCGAGCTGCGCTCGATGATGGCCGAGGCGCAGATCGAGCAGCTTCTCGACGACGTGCTCGAGCGCGCCTGAGCCGTCCGCCGTCGGCCGGGGCTTCCGGGGCCGCGCTAGGCTTGCAGCTCCAGCAGGCCGACAGGAGGACGACCTACGTGAGCACGCAGACGCCCACATTGAACGCGGACGAGACGCGCGAGATCCTCGACGAGCTCGACCGCGTCGGCTACGTCAACATCCCGGGGTTCTCTCCCCGGAGGAGGTCGCCCACTACCGCGCGATCGTCGACGAAATCGCGCCGGCTCACTTCGACGCGCAGCAGGGCTTCGTGCACGCGCTCGGTGCCACCTACCTCCACCCAGAGCTGATGGATCTCGGCGTCGACAAGCGCCTGCTGGCCGTCCTCGCCGGCGCCCTCACCCCGAACATCCACATCTACCACTCGCACATCGACGTGCACCCGCCCGAGGAGGACAAGCCGGACGCGTGGCGCTGGCACGAGGACGGCGGCCGGCAAACAGCGGACCTCGACTATCGCGCGCGCCTGTCGGTCAAACTCGCTGGTGGCTGGCGACTGCGACGAGGCCGGCTACGGCAACATGGAAGTGATCCCGGGCTCCAATCACTGGACCGAGCCGCTTCCTCGCACCCCCGGGCAAACGCCAGACGGCGCGATCCCTGTGCTCGCGAAGGCCGGCGACGCGACGCTCTTCGAGCGCCGCGTCTGGCACGGGCGCGGCACGAACCTGTCCGACCGCACGCGCGCCGTCGTCTTCTACGGCTACTCGCCACGCTGGGTCACGCAGCGCGAGTACCCCTCGGCCGGCAACTGGCCGCCGCCGAGGGCGACCCGATTCGCCGCCAGCTGATCGGCGCACCCGACTGGGATACCTGCCACGTCGGCAAGGCCGAGCTGCCGGTCTACCAGTACCTCGAATCACTCGCCGGCTGACGCGCCGCGCACTTCCCGGCCCGCCAGCTTGATCGGCGATCGGGGGTCGTCGAGGTCGACCGGGGGAGGTTGCCGACCTCTGGTGCGAGAGCCTAGACCTCGATCCTCTCGAGCGCGCGCTGGGCCGGCCCGTTGACGACGTTGCCCTCGGCGTCGAAGCGCGAGCCGTGGCAGGGGCAATCCCACGTTGCGAGCGTGGCATTCCATTGCACCGAGCAGCCGAGGTGTGGGCACTTCTTCGAGAGCACGGTGATCCGGCCGGAAGGGTCGCGGTAGCCGGCGACCTTTCGCCCTCTCCTCGACGATCGCGCCCTCTCCCGGCTTCAGGTCAGCGAGCGAGCGTCCGACGGTGTGAACGATCAGAACGTCGCATTTGGCGTTATGCGAGACCGTGTTCGGCACCGAGCCGAGCACGCGCCGCGCGCCGGCGATCCCCTTGTTGCCGACTACGACGAGATCGCTTCCGTTCTCGTCTGCCAGCCGAGCGATCGTCTTGCCCGGATTGCCGCTTGCGATCAGCTGGGGGAGATCAGGCTGCGCTCAGGCGCTCCGCCGTGTCCTTGAGCACGATCCTGCCCATGAGATCGTCCCCGACGTGGGCGAGTGTGACAGTCGCGCCGAGCGCCCGGCCGAGCGCGGCTCCGAGATGCGCGGCATGCGCGGCGGTGGGCGAACCATCGGTTGCGATCAAGACGGAGCGGTAGCGAACAGGCGGGGGCTCCGCCGCGTTCGCTTCACGCGCATGGTTCGCGGTGCGCACGATCAGAACACTGGTGCCGATGAGAAAGTAGGTCCGGAACTCCCCCGAGCCGCAGTCGTCCTCCCTCTCCCATGCCGACGTCGCCGATGACGATCAGCTCGACGTTGATGCGGTCGGCGAACTCGACCAGCGCTGCCGCCGGTTCTCCTTCCACCACCTCGCTCCACGTACCGACGCCGGCCGCCTCCACTCGGCCGCGAGCTTCCTTGACCGCCTCCTCGGCCGCCTCCTTCGAGCCCGCGCTCGCGTCGAATGCCGAGACGACGATGAGCTCCCCGCCGGTAGCGCTCGCTAGCGTCGTCGCGGCGTGCTCGGCAAGCCGGGCATTCGCGGAACCGTCGGTGCCGAGGAGGATGGATTGAAACGCGACCAGGTCGACAGCGTGCGGGAGCCAGTCAGAACGGCTGCAGGATCATCAGGTAGAGGGATGAACAGAAGCCCGGCAGCCCCCACCCACAGACTCAGCAATGGCACCGGCGAGTCGACCAGCTGCTCGATCTCCGTCGGCAAACGGCTGTCCCTCCGCCATGGGCAATCGCCATCGCCCGGCGCAGCCGGCGAAAGTACAGGCCTGGTCAGCGCCCACATGAAGACCATCTCGGCGAGAAACACGCCGAGCGCCACGCTGATCCAGGCCTGATGGCTCCACCAGTGCCCGTCAAATCCCGGCGGCGATCCCGCCCAGCAGCAGAAGGAAGGTCGGCGATGTAGAACGCCATGGTTGCCGACGCCGAGAGATCAAGCAGGGTACGTAGCCGCTCGGGCTCGCGCTCTCTGCGGATCGCAGCGCCACCCACGTGCTAACCCCGTGCGCCAGCACGAAGCCGAGCACGCCGACAACGTGAATGAAGACCCACCAGTTGTACAAGCCCTCTCCCCGAGGTCCTCGAGTCTGCGGCGCTGAATCGTACACATGGGGCCGCTTCTCTTCCATGTGGGCTAGCGACCACGCGGTAGCCGAAGTCGGCACGAGGCCGGAGTGCTCCCTTCGCACGTGTGAGGAACAGCACGAACCGCTACCGCTATCGCCCAAGCGGTGCTCGCCGGAGCGAGACCGAAGTAGTCGAGAACCGCAACGCTGCTGCCACGCGCACGCTGTTAGCCAGCGAGGATGGCCGGCCAAAAGGCCGGCCACCGCAGCTCTACGTGGCGACGCCCCACCCCGGGTATGGGTGGACGTGACCCGAGACCTCATGCCAGTACTGGCGGAAGTGGCGGCAGCGCCCGGTTTCCGCGTCCCAGTCGCGCGATGAAGGGCCCCGATCAGCGTCGCTTGCTCACCGGGTTTACTCATGGTCGTCCAGAACTCGCCGACCACGCAGTCGCCCTCAACGATCGGCATGCCCATCCGAACAGCGACGACACCCGCAGCAAGTTGCTCGCGCCGAATGTAGTCGAGAATCTGGCCGCGGCCGACCACCGTCTCATCGGTCGGGTGCTCGACGCACACAACGTCGTCGGCGAACAGGTCAGCGAAGCCCTCGAAGTCCCACGTCTGCCACGTTCGCCCGTACCCCTCGACAAACGCGACCGCCTTCTCCCGGTCCATTCCGTCCTCCCCCCGATTCACCACGCGCGGGCTGAAACGCCGCGCCGCCGTCATTCGCCAGCCCGCTGCAGCTCAGCTCACAAGCCGCAACGCTGCTGCCACGCGCACGCTCTTAAGCCCGGCGAGGATGGCCGGCCAAAGGCCGGCCACCGCAGCCGCCTATCCGCAACCCGTGTTGTTGCCGCAGCTCGAGCACGTGTAGCACGAGCCGGTGCGCTGCATCATCCCGCCGCACTGGCTGCAGGCCGGCCCGAGATCGAGGCCCTGCGCCGCGCCGGCACCACCGGCGGCGTGTCGGTGAGCGCGCTGCCGGCGCGCACCGATCCGCCGTTCCCGGCAGTGCGTGCTCGGCCTACCGTCCGCCGGCGCCGGGCCGGCGGTGTCCGAGGACGACCGACATCGCCGCCTCCTCGGCCAGCCTTGCGCGCCCGCACCTCCGGGGTCAGGATCCCGAGCTCCTCCTGGGCGTCGGCATCGAGGAAGCGCGAGGCGAGCCAGCGCATGATGTAGTCGGGCATCGACTTCGCGAACGGGATCTCCGGGTTGTTGGTGATCCCCTCCGGCTCGAAGCGCATGTAGCTGAACTTGCGCACGAGCGTCTCGAGCGGCACGCCGTACTGGAGCGCGATCGAGATCGCGGTCGCGAACGAGTTCATCATGCCGCGCAGCGTCGAGCCCTCCTTGCCGATGTCGGTGAGGAAGATCTCGCCGACGGTGCCGTCCTCGTACATGCCGGCGGTGATGTAGCCCTCGTGGCCGCCGATCGAGAACTTGTGCGTGATCGACTGGCGCTCGCGCGGCATGCGCTGCGCGCGGGCCGGCCTCGCGCCTGCGCGTCGCTCGACCGCCTGCTCGATCAGCGCGTCGACGTCGGCCGGCGCCGGCGCGTCCGTTCTGGGCGTCGGTGCGCAGCGCCTGCGCGGTCTTCGAGCCGTCGCGGTAGATCGCCAGCGCCTTGATGCCGAGCCGCCACGCCTGCGTGTAGGCGTCGGCGATGTCCTCGACCGTCGCCGGTCTGCGGCAGGTTGACGGTCTTGGAGATCGCGCCGCTGATGAACGGCTGCACCGCGCCCATCATCTTGATGTGGCCCATGTGCGAGATCGCGCGCTCGCCGACGGCGACGTCGAACACCGGCAGGTGCTCCGCGTCGAGGCCGGGGGCGCCGACGATCGTGCCGTGCTCGTTGATGTAGGCGACGATCTGGTCGACCTGCTCGGTCGCCGTAGCCGAGCGTCTGCAGCGCCAGCGGCACGGTGCCGGTTGACGATCGTCATCTGCCCGCCGCCGACGAGCTCCTTGAACTTCACGAGCGAGAAGTCCGGCTCGACGCCGGTCGTGTCGCAGTCCATCAGGAAGGTGATCGTGCCGGTCGGCGCGAGCACCGTCGCCTGGGCGTTGCGGTAGCCGTGCTCGTCGCCGAGCGCGACCGCCTCGTCCCAGCCGAGCGCGCGGCGCCGAGCAGCGCGCCGTCCGCGCAGGCGTCGTCGGCGATCGCATACGACGCGTCGCGGTGCATGCGCATCACGCCGTTGTGCGCGTCGCGGTTGTCCTCGTAGCGCTCGTAGGGCCCGAGCGCCGCGGCCACCTCGGCCGACTTGCGGTACGCGCGGCCGGTCATCAGCGCGGTGATCGCCGCCGCGGTGCCGCGACCGGCGTCGGAGTCGTACGGCATGCCGTTGCTCATCAGGTAGGCGCCGAGGTTCGCGTAGCCGAGCCCGAGCTGGCGGAACGCGCGCGCGTTGACGCCGATCTTCTCGGTCGGGTAGCTCGACGGGCCGACGATGATCTCCTGCGCGAGGAACATGACGTCGACGGCGTGCTCGAACGCGCGCACGTCGAAGCTGCCGTCGCGCGCGGCGGAACTTCATCAGGTTCAGCGACGCGAGGTTGCAGGCCGAGTCGTCGACGTGCATGTACTCCGAGCACGGGTTCGACGCGTTGATCCGCCCGCTGTCGGGCAGGTGTGCCACTGGTTGATCGTCGTGTCGTACTGGACGCCCGGATCGGCGCAGCGCCACGCGGCCTCGGCGATCTCGCGCATCAGCTCGCGCGCGGGGATCGGCTCGCCGACCGGCTCGCCGGTCATGCGCGCGATCAGATGCCAGTCCTCGTCGTTCTCGACCGCGCGCATGAACTCGTCGGTGACGCGCACCGAGTTGTTCGCGTTCTGGTACTGGATCGAGGGAAGCCCTCGCCGTCGATCGACATGTCGAAGCCGGCGTCGCGCAGGGCCGCGGCCTTGTCCTCCTCCTTGGCCTTGCACCAGATGAACTCGCGGATGTCCGGGTGGTCGATGTCGAGCACGACCATCTTCGCGGCGCGCCGCGTCTTGCCGCCGGACTTGATCGTGCCCGCCCACGCGTCGGCTCCGCGCATGAACGAGACGGGCCCGAGGCGGTGCCGCCCTTGGCGAGCGGCTCCATCGAGCCGCGGATGTTCGACAGGTTGATGCCGGAGCCCGAGCCGCCGCGGAAGATCATCCCCTCCTGGGTGTTCCAGTCGAGGATCGACTCCATCGTGTCGTCGACGCTGAGGATGAAGCACGCCGAGCATTGCGGGCTGTCCTCGAAGCCGACGTTGAACCAGACCGGCGAGTTGAACGCCGCGATCTGGTGAAGCAAGGATGTAGGTCAGCTCGGCCTCGAAGGCGTCGGCGGCCGTCGTCGGTGGCGAAGTAACCGCGCTCGCGGCCCCAGCCGGCGATCGTGCCGGCCACGCGCGAGACCATCTGCTTGACCGAGCGCTCGCGCTCGGGCGAGCCGAGCTGGCCGCGGAAGTACTTCTGGGCGACGATGTTGGTCGCGTTCTGCGACCAGGTCGAGGGGAACTCGACGTCGCGTTGCTCGAAGGCGACCTTGTCGCCGTGCCGATGCGGGCGTCGCGCAGCTCCCACTCGACGGTGTCGAAGGGGTCGATGTCCGGGCTGGTGAAAAGACGCCGGACGGTCAGTGCCAACGGCTTGTCTTTCGTGCTCGCTGCCATCGTCTCGCGCCTCCTGGCGCCCGCGCTCGGCGGCGTCCAAATGTGGTCTGTGGGTGGCGACGATGATCCCCTCCCACCGGACAGATCGAAACCCTAGTACCTGGCTTCCGGCGCTACTCGGTGGTACCGGTCGCAGGCCCTCGACAGGAAACGAAAATGGCCTGCTCAGCGGCCCAAACGGACGAAGTCGGCGAACTCCCGGCGAGTATGCCGGCGCGGTAGCGCGCCTCGCCGAGGGCATGGCGCGTGTGCGCGAGCCAAGCCGGATCGAGGCCGAGGGCGCGCGGAACGAGCAGGGTCGCCGGCGGCGAGCGCGAGCAGGACCAAGATCACGATGGCACGATCACGCCCGCCAAAATGTGGTGCGCCTGCGCCTCGACCGCCCCAGAAGATCAGACAGCTCCGCCGCCGCGGCCGCGAGTAGCTCCTGCGGGGCGAGCTGGCATCGAGGATGCGCACGCGCTCGGGATCGGCGACGGCGAGGCGCGGATCCCGCGTCGATGCGCGCGAAGAAAGCGTCGTCCTGGAGCTCGATGCGGCGTCCTGCGCCGCCGCGGCGAACTCGGCCGACCAACGGGTCGATCACGAGCAGCAGCGTGCGGTCCGGTCGCAGGCCGCGCGTCGCGAACGCGTTGAGCCGGGCGATCTCGTGGACTCCGAGCTCACGGCCCGCGCCCTGATAGGCAAGCGAGGAGTCGACGAAACGGTCGAGCAGGACCAAGCGCCCGGCGGCCATCGCCGGCTCGAGCCGCTCGGCGACGAGCTGCGGCGCGCGCGGCCGCGTAAAGGAGCGCCTCGGTTCGCGGTGCGACCGCGTGCCGGGTCCATGACGAGGGTGCGGATCCGCTCGGCGACGCGACGCCGCCCGGCTCGCGCAGCGCCCGGACGTCGATGCCTCGAGTGCGGAGCGCTCCGGTGAGACCGCCCGCGAGCGTCGTCTTGCCGGCTCCGTCGTGCCCTCGATCGTGATCAGCCGCCCGCGCGCCGTCATGCGCGCCGAGGCTACGCTGGCCGAGCGCCGTTGAGGTGCTGCCTGGGATCGACGCGCCACCCCACGCGCGTGCCCTGCTCGGCCCGGCGCTGCCGCCAGGCCAGAAGTCGCATCCCTATCTTTCGAGGGACAGGCCGGCGCCGGCAAGCGGGCGACCGCGCGCGCGTTCGCCGCCGCACTGATCACAGACGGCACACCGCCCCGGGTCGCAGCAACCGAGCGCGTGCTGCGGGACGCGCACCGACCTCACGCTGGGTCACCCCGAGCGGCGCGTCGGAGATGCTCGTCGCCGACATCGACGAGGCCGTCGTCGTCGCGGCGACGCGGACGCCGTCGAGGCGCGGCGGCGCGTGTTCGTGATCGAGCGGGCCGAGACGATCGGCGACTCGACCGCGAACCAGATGCTCAAGCGCTCGAGGAGCCGCCCAGTTCATCCACTGATCCTGATCACTGACGCGGCCCGGCGAGGTGGTCGAGACCGTCGCCTCGCGCTGCCAGCTCGCTCGCTTCGAGGCGCCGGGCTCGAACGGCTCGCGACCGAGCTCGCAGCGCGCGGGGTCGCAGCCGAGCGGCCAAGCGTGCGCCGGCTGGCGCTCGGCGACGGCGAGCAGGCTGCGGCGCTCGCGCTCGGGGACGGACCGGCGCTGCGCGAGGCCGCGCAGGGCTACGCGACCGGGGCGCTGCGCGGGGAGCTCGAGCGACCGGCCGTGGGCGCCGCTGCTCGAGCTGGCCCAGCACGCCGGGGCGGCGGGCGGCGGCGGAGCTCGCAGAGCGCCAGGCGCGATGAGCTCGAGCTGACGGCGCGCGCCGAGCGCGCGCGCCTGACGCGCGAGCACGAGGAGGCGCTCCGGCGGACGGCGCGCCGCCATTCGCAGGCTGCGCTCGACCTCGCCCTCGCGACCGCCGGGCTCGTCTTCCGCGACGCCGTGTCGATCGCGCTCGGCGCGCCGGACGGTCATCCACGCGACCGACCGGCTCGAGCAGCTCGAGGTGCTCGCGCGCGAGCAGGGCGTCGCTCGCCTGCAACGCGCGCTCGCCCTGATCGACCCGGCACGCGAAGCGCTCACGCTGAACGCGACCGAGGAGCTGACGCTCGAGGCGCTCGCGTACCGGATCGCGGCTCTACCGCGCCACGGCGCGCTACATTCGGCT
Source organism: uncultured Solirubrobacterales bacterium (assembly GCA_963773395.1). Lineage (GTDB taxonomy): Bacteria > Actinomycetota > Thermoleophilia > Solirubrobacterales > Solirubrobacteraceae > Palsa-513. The sequence goes on from CAVZAY010000005.1 coordinate 77,886, forward strand.
GCGGCGTGGGCAGCTTCGCAGTCTTAGCGAACGCTTAGAGCACGCTCAGCCTCTACACACGCGCGCCCGCGAGACTGCTCGCGAGCAAGCCAAAAGGAGCGCGCCATGCCGACCAAGACGCCCACGAAGATCGCGGTCTTCGCCACCTCCGAGCCCGCCGCACCGCCTGCCGCGCCGCCGGCCCTCCACGCCGATCCTGCGGCGGTGCTGGACCGTGCGCGCGAGCTGATCGCGGCGCGTAGCCCGGGGATCGCCGTCCCGATCCTCGACCGCGCGCTCGCCGCCGGCGCGATCACGCAAGCCGAGCGCGCCGCGCTCCTGCGTGAGCTCGTTGGCGCCGGTGATCCACAGCAGGGCCAGCTCAGCCTCGCCGCCGAGCGTCTGCGCGCCCAGGTCGGCGCGGCGATCGCGCGCGCCACGCCCGCCCTCGCGCGCCCGCTGCTCGACGAGGCCGTCGCGAGCCGGCGCCCTGACGCCGAGCCAGAGGATGCGGATCGCGCGGTTCATACTCGCGACGGGCTGTCGCGCCGCGTATGCTCCGCAGCGTGAGCTTTCTCTCCGCCCTGCTGGGCGACAAGACGCGCATGATCGCGCGCGAGCGTGCGCTCCCCGGGCGCGAGACGGCGATCCCGACCGAGCGCGAGCACTTCGTCCTGCGGCGCTCGCTGCACCCGCCGTTCCCGACTGGGAAGCGGGCTGTCTTCGGCATGGGCTGCTTCTGGGGCGCCGAAAAGGGGCTTCTGGTGCGCTCCCCGGCGTCTACGTCACGGCGGTCGGTTACGCGGGCGGGTTCACGCCGAACCCGACCTACGAGGAGGTCTGCTCGGGCTCGACGGGCCACGCCGAGGTTGTCCTCGTCGTCTTCAACCCGCTGGAGACGAGCTTCGAAGCGATGCTCAAAGCCTTCTGGGAGGGCCACGACCCGACGCAGAGCAGATGCGCCAGGGCCTCGACGTCGGCACCCAGTACCGCTCGGCGATCTACTACTCCGACGACGCGCAACGCGAGGCGGCGGGGAGCGCAGCCGCGACCTCTACCAGCGCCAGCTCGCCGCAGGCGGCTACGGCACGATCGTTACCCAGATCGAGCCCGCGGGCCCGTTCTACTACGCCGAGGGCTATCACCAGCAGTACCTCGCGAAGAACCCGGGCGGTTACTGCGGGCACGGCGGCACCGGCGTCGCCTGCCCCCGTGGGAGTGGCGAGCGCGGGGTAGTTTTTTGGGCTGGCGCGATGTTCCGCGCCGCTCGGTCTTCAGGCAGCAGCCGTAATGATGCGGGTCGATGCGCCGCCTCGTGCTACTCGCCTGCCTGCTCCTTGCCGGCTGCGGCTCGACGCTCGCGACTTCGGCGAAGCGGCCGGTGGCACGCGACGCTGATGCTCGACTTCGTGCCGAACGCGGTGCACGCCGGGATCTACCGCGCGCTGTCCGCCGGCTACTACCGGCGCGCGGGCATCGACCTGAGCGTGATCCCGCCCGGGTCGACCTCGGACCCGCTCGCGCTGATCGACACGGGGAGGATCGAGTTCGCGCTCGCCGACGGGATCGACGTAGCCGAGCAGGCGGCGCAGGGGCACGACGCCGTGGCGATCATGGCGATCGTGCAGGACCCGCTCGGGGCGCTGATCGCGCTGCGCAGCGAGCACCTGCGCTCGCCGGCTGACCTCGCCGGGCGCACCGTCGGGATCACTGGCGTGCCCTCCGATTCCGCGGTGCTCGCGACGATCGTGCGCGCCGGCGGCGGGCAATCCGGCGCGCGTGCACGCCGTCACGATCGGCTTCGGCGGCGACGCGGACCTCGAGGCGGGCAAGGTCGCGGCGTTCACGGGCTACTGGCCCGACGACGGCGTCACGGTCGCGCAGAGCGGGCAGCCGGTCGAGGACTTCAAGCTCAACCAGTGGGGCGGGCCCGACTACCCGGGTCTCGTGGCGTTCACGACGCGCAAGCTGATCGGCGCGGACCCCGGCCTGGTGCGTGCGTTCGTCGCCGCCACCGTGCACGGTTACGAGGACACGCTGCGCGACCCGCAGCGCAGCCTCGCCGACCTGTTGCACGCCAACAGCGCGATCGAGCCGCGCCTCGCGCGCGCCTCGCTGCGCGCGCCTACCTGCCGATCTTCGACTCGGGCGGCGTGCCCTTACGGCACGCTCGTTCCTGCAAGCTGGCCGCGCTCTTCGCGCTGGCTTGCGGCGCACCGACTGATCGCGCGGGCGCTGAGGCGTGGCCGCTTCGGCACGAACCGCTTCCTCTCCCTTGATCGTCTGTAGCGGCCTGCGTAAGAGCTTCGGGGCGACGGCGGCGCTCGCCGACGTCACGCTCGAGCTGCGCGCGGGCGAGCTCGTCGCGGTGGTGGGGCCGAGCGGCTGCGGCAAGACGACGCTGCTGCGGATCCTCGCGGGGCTGCTCGAGGCCGACGCGGGCGAGGTCGCGCGCAGCGGGCGCGTCGTCTACATGCCGCAGGGCGACTCGCTCCTCCCGTGGCGGCGCACGCTCGCGAACGTCACGGTCGGCCTCGAGCTCGCGGGCGTCGCGGATGCGCGCGGGCGGGGCGCGCGCGGAGCTCGAGCGCTTCGGGCTCGCCGGCTTCGAGCGCCGCTTTCCGCGCAAGCTCTCGGCGGGATGCGCCAGGGGGCCACGCTGCTGCGCCTCGTTCCTACGCCGAGCGACGCGCTGCTCTTCGACGAGCCGTTCGCCGCGCTCGACTCGCTGACGCGCGAGGAGCTGCGCGAGTGGCTGCTCGAGGTCTGGCAGGCGCAGCGCCGCAGCGTGCTGATGGTCACGCACGACGTCGAGGAGGCCGCGTTCCTCGCCGACCGCGTATACGTGCTCTCGGCGCGGCCCGCGCGGGAGCGCGGGGTCATCGAGGATCGCGCCGGCGCGCCCGCGGGAGCCCGAGCAGCTGCTCGGACCGGCGCGCGCGATCCGGGCGCTGCTGAATGAAGAGCACCCTGTAACGGGGCACAGGCGAGCGTCGCGGAGCGTCACGCCAGCCCGATGAAGAAGATCCTGCCCCCCGCCGCGCTCGCGGTCATCGTGCTCGCCGGCTGGCAGATCTTATGTCGGCGTCTCTGGGATCTCCGAGCAGGTGCTGCCCTCGCCGGTCGAGGTCGCGCGCGCGCTTCGTCGACGACGCGGGGACGCTCTGCGCCCGCCGCCTGGACGACGCTGTCGGAGATTCTCGCCGGCTACGCGATCGCCGCCGCGGTCGGTTGCCTGCTCGCGCTCGGACTCAGCTTCTTCCGCCTGGCCGAGCACGCCACCTACCCGTGGCTCGTCATCTCGCAGGTCGTGCCGGTCCCCGCGATCGCCGCGCTCGTCGTCGTCTGGGCGGGGTTCGGGATCGCCGCGAAGCTCGTCGTCGTCGCGCTCGTCAGCTTCTTCCCGATCGCCGTGAACGCGATCGACGGGCTGCGCGCCGCCGACCCGGCGCTGCTCGAAGCGCTCGCCTCGCTCGGCGCCGGACGGACGGCGCAGCTGCGCTTGGTGCGCGTGCCGACCGCGCTGCCCTACATCTTCTCGGGCCTGCGGATCGCCGCGGTGCTGGCGGTGATCGGCACCATCTTCGCGGAGTGGGTCGGTAGCTCCTCCGGCCTCGGCTACCTGATCCTCACCTACAACAACGAGGTCGCGACCGCCGCGGAGTTCGCCGCGATCGGCGTGTTGGCACTGATCGCGATCGCCCTATTTGCCGCGGTCAGCGCACTCGAACGCGTCGCGCTGCCCTGGCGTCGCACCACGCCCTGACCGGGCGGCGGCCCGCTAGCATCACCGCGACCCGCCGACGTAGCTCAGCTGGTAGAGCACTTCACTCGTAATGAAGGGGTCCCCGGTTCGAGTCCGGGCGTCGGCTTGGGGCCGGGCGAGCAAGTCACCGTCCGGCACGGTCCTCGAGCTAGACCTGTTGCGCCTACGGCTGGTCGGGCGCGCGCACGTCGATCAGCACCTTGCCGACGGCGCCCCGCTCGACGGCGTCATGTGCGGCGGCCGTGTCCGCCAGCGGGAAGCGCGTCGCGGGCAGTTCTGTCAGCGCCCCCGCCTCCAGCGCCCGCGTGACGTGCGCGACCGCCGCGAGCTTCGCATCGTCGGGGATCGTGTACAGGAGCATGAACTGGACGCGCGCGTTCGCGGCCATCAGCTCACGCGGTGTGCGGACCGGCTCGGGCTGCACGGCGTAGACGACGATCGACCCACCGGGGCGACCACCTTCGCGTCGAGCTCGAGGTTGCGACTGATGTCCACCTCGATGATTCGCTTTACGCCCTCGGGGTCCGCTCGCGAAGGCGGCTCACCACGTCCTCGCGCGTGTAGTCGATCACGAGCTCGGCGCCGGCGGAACTGGCGAGCGCGGCTTTCTCCTCGTTGCTGACGGTCGCTGCGACGCGTACGCCCGCGAGGCGTGCGAGCTCGATCGCGGCGTGTCCGACGGCGCCGGCCCCGCCTTGTACGAGGACGCGGTCCCCGACCGCGAGCGGGCCGTCTTCGAACAGGCAGTGGTCCGCGGTCAGTGCGGGAACGCCGAGGCCGGCGCCGAGGTCGAACGACCCGCCTTCGGGGAGTGCCACCGCGCGCTCGGCGGGTAGCGCCACGTACTCGGCTGCGGTGCCCGACGGGCGCCGCCACTGCGCGAGCCATAGCCAGACGCGCTGGCCCACCCGCTCGGCCGGCACCCCTTCGCCAACCTCGACGATCACGCCCGCGCCGTCCTGATTGGGCACGACCCAGGGGAAGGCGTTGGCCGGCGGGGACCGGCGCACCTTCCAGTCCGTCGGGTTCACGCCGGAGACCGCCACCTCCACGAGCACCTCACCGGCCGCCGGGCGCGGTCGCTCGATACGCTCAACTCGGATCACGCCGGCCTCGTCGCCTGAGGTCGGGTAGCGCGCGGCGAGCGTCGTCTGCTCCTGGCTCCGGCATCGATCAGCTATCCCCAAGCTCTGAAGGTATCGCTGATCATGCCTGTTCCGCGATGAGCGCGGTGTTGGGCACTGCGCGGGTGAGGCCGCCACGCCGGCTAACGATGAGTTCTCGCGGGCGGGTCGGTCTGAGGTTGTGCACGAGTCACGATGAACGGAGGTCGGGATGGGCAAGATTCTGGTTCACGAGTTCACGACGCTCGATGGGGTGATCGACGCCCCCGCCTGGTCGATGGATTTCGGATTCGACCCGAAGATGGGGGACGCGATCGGCGGGATCATGCACCGATGCGGCGCGCTGCTGATGGGGCGCGGGAGCACCGAGATGTTCGCGCCGAGCTGGTCGAAGCGGACGGACGCCGACGATCCCGGCGCGCCGTTCATGAACGGATCGCCGAAGTACGTCGTCTCGACAACGCTGCGCGATCCCCAGTGGAACAACTCGAGCGTCCTCGGCGCCTACAGCCCTGAAGCGATCCGCTCGCTCAAGGAGCGCGTCGACGGTGACATCTACGTCAGCGGCAGCGGCACCCTGGTCCGCGCGATGGTTGCCGACGACCTGGTCGACGAGATCCACCTGTTTGTCTATCCGCTCTCCCTCGGGGCCGGACCGCGGCTTTTCGAGGACGGGCTCGCAGCTCGGTTCGGGCTGCTCGCGAGCGAGGGTTACGACAACGGCGCGGTCCACCTCGCCTACGAGCTCACGACTGCGAAGTACTCATAGCCGGCGCAGGACGGCCGGCTGTATGGGCCGCGCCGGCTACGCTGCGTGGCTCGCGGCCGCGAGCTCGGGATCCAGCGGTGGAGCGCTCCTCGAGCACGTGGTGGCGCATCGGCTTGGACGATGTAGTCGTCCATGCCCGGCCGCGAGGCAGCGCTCGCGGTCGCCCTTCATCGCGTGCGCGGTCATCGCGATCACCGGCGTGCGCCGCCGCCGGCCTCGCGCCGGCGCAGCTCGGCGGTCGCCTCGTAGCCGTCCATGCTCGGGCATCTGGCAGTCCATCAGCACCGCGTCGTAGCGCTGCGCGCGCGAGCGCCTCGAGCGCCTCGCGGCCGTCGCTCGACGACGTCGGCGCGGCAGCCGCAGCGCTCGAGCGCGCGCGACCGCGACGATCTGGTTGACCGGGCTGTCCTCGGCGACGAGCACGAGCGGCGGCGTCGTCGCCAGGCGAGCGGCCGGTCGCCGCGGAGCCGGCTGCCGCGTCGCTGCCAGCGCGCTGGCGCGCCGTGCGCGGCGCAGCTCGAGCGGCACCTCGAACCAGAACGTGCTGCCGGCGCCGGGCTCGCTCTCGCGCGCCGATCGTGCCGCCCATCAGCTCGACGAGCTCGCGCGCGATCGCCAGGCCGAGGCCGGTGCCGCCGTAGCGGCGCGTCGTCGAGACGTCGGCCTGCGTGAACGGCTCGAACATCCGCGTCGAGCTCGCCGGGTCGATGCCGATGCCGGTGTCGGCTGACCTCGATGCGCACGCGTGCGCGCCCGTCGCGTCGGCCGTGGCCGCGCTCGACGCGCGACGCGTGACCGCGCCCTCGCGCGTGAACTTGACCGCGTTGGCGACGAGGTTCAGCAGCGACCTGGCGCAGGCGGCGCGCCGTCGCCGCGGCACGTGCGCGGCACGCCGGTCGTCGATCGTCACCTCGAAGCTCGAGACCCTTCGCGCGCGCCTGCGACCGCCGCCGACCGCGCAGGCCTGCTCGATCGTCTCGTGCAGCGTCGAAGTCGGCGACGTCGAGCTCGAGCTGGCCGGCCTCGATCTTCGAGAGGTCGAGGATGTCGTTGATGATCGCGAGCATCTGCTCGCCGGAGCGCGCGACCTGCTCGGCGTAGCTCGCGCTGCTCGTCGTCGAGGTCCGTGTCGAGCAGCAGCTCGGTCATGCCGATGCACGCCGTTCATCGGCGTGCGGATCTCGTGGCTGACGTTGGCGAGGAACGCCGACTTCATGTTCGAGGCCTCGACCGCCTGCGTCGCGCGCGATCGCCAGCTCCGCCGCGGCGCGGTTGCGCTCGGTCACGTCCTGGCAGAGCGCGATCCGGCAGGCGCGCCCGTCGAGCACGAGGTCGTCGCTGGTCGACCTCGACGTCGATGATCGTCCCGTCCTTGTAGCGGTGACGCGTCTGCCGGCGCCTCGCTGCGCCGTCGTGCCACACGTTTCGTTCGGCCTCGAGGCGGCGCAGCAGCCCGGGCACGTCTCGGGCGGGCAAAGGTCGGCGATGCTCATCGACAGGAACTCCTCGCGCGTGTAGCCGTAGCGTGGCACGGCGGCGTTGCTGACGGCGACGATCTGGAGCGTCTCGCGGTCGTAGGCGATCATCGGCTGCGGGTTGTGCTCGAACAGCATGCGGTGCTCGTGCGCTCGCTGCGCGCAGCTGCTCCGCCTGGCTCGCGTTCACGGCCACCTGCCGGCGCAGGCCGCGGGTGATCGACAGGGTGATCCTCAGCAACGCGAGATAGAGCAGCAGGAGGCCTCCGGTGATAGTCGAGGTAGAGCCGGTGGAGGCTGGCCGTGACGTCCGGCGCGATTGGCGCATAGGGGAGGTAGAGCTCGAGCACGCCGACGCGCACGTGGTGCGCGCCCGCGTAGAGCGGCTGGTAGACCTCGACGCGCGGCCGGGCCGGTCCGCCCGGCGTCGTTGCTGTCGGAATTGAGATGGGTGAGGCGCGCAACGGTCTCGTCGCCGGCGGCCTCGAGTGCCTCGTCATCGGGGCTGCCGTGAAAGCCCGAGCCGTCATCGGAGAAGACAACCTGACCTGACAGCGCGTGCAGGCGCAGTCGCAGGATGTCCTTGGTGCGTACCGCGCTCGCCACGAGCTGTTCGAGCTCGCGCCGCTCGGCCACCGTCACGCCGCGGCCCAGCGGGCGCATCCCGAGGAGCGGCTCGACCGCCGTCTGTGCGACGAGCCGGGCTTCTCCGCGTGCTTGCGCAAGCCCGCGCTGGCTGGCCTCCGAGCTCAGGCTGAGCGCGAGGGCGATGCCCAGGGCGAGCATCGGAAGCAGCGTGATCGCTGCATATTTGGTGAAAAGGCGGGTGGTTGCGCTCGGCCCACGCGATCCACCGCCGTTTTCGCGGCGCACACGCCAGGTATCGGTGCCCGACGGGCGGCGCTTTAGGTCACAAGTCCATCTTCGTGGGCTCGCGGGAAGCCCATGTTAGGCTCGACGCGAGTGCTTTCCGCGAGGTTGACCGCGCTTGCCGCCGCCGCCGTCGCGCTCGCCGCGGCGGCGAGCGCGCTCGCGAGCTCGCCTGTTCAAGGCCGCCTCGGTCGCGGGACCGGTGGCTGCCCGGTCTTTCCGGCCTCCAGCGCGTGGCACGAGAAAGTCGCGAACCTCCCGCTGAGCCCGCTCTCCTCGCAATACGTCGCGTCGATCGGGCGAGCCCGACCTGCATCCCGACTTCGGGCACGAACGCTCCTACGGCATCCCTTACACGATCGTGCCCGCCGACCAGCCGAAGGTAAAGGTGCACTTCACTGCCTACGGCGATCAGTCCGATCCCGGACCGTACCCGATACCCCGGGCGCGCCAGTCGAGGGCGGTCAGAACGCCTCCGGCGATCGCCACGTCATCGTGCTCCAGAAGGGCACTTGCATGCTCTACGAGCTGTGGGACGCCCACCCGAACGCGGATGGATCCTGGGACGCCGGCTCGGGTGCCGTTTTCAACCTGCGTGCCGACAAGCTGCGCCCCAACGGCTGGACGTCGGCGGACGCCGCCGGCCTCTCGATCTTCGCCGGCTTGATCCGTTACGACGAGATCAAGCGCGGGCAGATCAACCACGCGATCCGCTTTACGGCCCCGACGACGCAGGCCGGCTTCATCCATCCCGCAACGCACTTTGCGTCGAGCTCGACGAATCCCGCGCTGCCGCCGATGGGCCTGCGCCTGCGCCTCGAGGCGTCCTACCCGATCGCGCGCTTCCCGCGCACCGACCGGATCATCCTGCAGGCGATGAAGACCTACGGCCTGATCCTCGCCGACAACGGCAGCCCTTGGTACTTCCAGGGCGCGACGGATCCGCGCTGGAACGACAACGTCCTGGATCTCTTGAAGTCCGTTCCAGGTAGCGCCTTCCAGGCTGTCGAAACCGGACCGATCCTGCTCGCAAGCTAGTGGAGCGCCGCTTGCGATCGGCCCGCCCGCACGCCTCCGAGGGCCGCGCCCGCATCCACGCCCCGAGCACGGAGCTCCGGGGCGCCTCGCGTCCGCCCGCCGCATCGCCGCCACGCAAGCGCCGCCGCACTCCCGGCGTCCTTCTCTTCACGCGCTGGATCCTCCCGGCGGTCATCATCGTCGCCGGCCTTGTCGCACTGAGCTTTGGCACGCTCGATGCGCTCTACGGCGGCAGCACCCTGATCGCCGCCGGGATCGCGGTTTGGCTGATCAGCTGGGCTTACCGCTACGGGTTACGCAGCGACGACGAGCGCGACGCCGAGGCGCGCGCCCGTGCGTATTTCGAACGCTTCGGGCGCTGGCCTGATGAGCGCTAGCCCGTCGCGCGTCTCACCGGTTCCACCCCGGCGCGCTCGCGCCGAGCGCTAGCGACCGGCCCTGGCCCCCCGTCCACGGCACGGCCTCGACCTCGGGCTCGCTGCCGAACACGTTCGCAAGGATGAGCTTGCCGTTGCGCGAGACGGCGGTCGCGATGCCTACCAGCCCAAGCTGCTGCGCGCTCCACCCATTTCGCTCAGCATCGCCGTCCACACCGTGACCGGCCCGCCGCCGCGCGATTCGAGGTTGGCGACGACCCGCCGGCCGTCCGCCGAGGCCGCGAGCGCGGCTGCGGCGGCCCGCCGCTGATGCCGGTGAGCGGCTCGAGCTGCGAGCCGTTCGGCTGGACACGCCAGATCTCGTAGGTTGGTGCGCTGCCGGCTGTTCCGAGTCGCTCGAGTCGCGCGAAGTAGATGCCCGCCTCGGTCCATAGCGGCCAGCTCGCGAGCCCGCTGCGCGTGAGCGCCCTGCGCCCCGTCCCGTCGGCGCTCGCGATCCACAGGCTCGCCTCGTTGTCGTCGAGCTGGAGGATCGTCGCGTGGGCATAGACGATGCGGTCGGGCCGCGTCGGCGAGAAGCTCGCGCCAAGCAGCGTGCCGCGTGCGATCGTCGTGAGCTGCCCGCTCGCCAGGTCAGCGACGAGCAGCGCACCGTCCTCGCCGGACCGGCTGAGCGCATAGCCTCTCAGGGCTACGAGACGCGAGTCCGCAGACCACGCGAGCAGCCGGATTCCGCGTGTCGCGAAGTCGGGCGGCGCGAGCACCGCGACGACGCGCGAGCTGACAGCGCGGCGCTGCACCGTATATGCCGTCAACACGGCGCTGCCGCCGCCGGTCGAGAGTGCGATCACGGCCCGGCCATCGGGCGCGAGCAGCGCCTGCTGGGCCGGACCCAGCACGCGCGCATCGCCACCCCCGGGCTTCGCGAGCACGACGTCTCCGCCGCGCAGGTACATCAGGGCCGCCGTCGGCGGATGCACGACCCCCCGCTTGACCGTCCCGCAAGCGCTGAGCGCAACGCCCGCAGCGAAGACTCCCATTACCCATCTGCACCTCAACGCGGCCGCGATCCTACCCGCCGGGGTTACCGTAAACCGCGGGCTCGTCGCCCGCCCCCGCAAAGCAATCGGGATCGATAGCTCGGCCGGAGGCCGAGCTATCGATCCCAGCTCGCGAACGCGCCGTGCTGGGCGACCGTCAGTGCGAGCCCGCCGTTCCACGGTTCGACTGCGACCGTGCTCTTGGAGAAGTCATCGCCGGCGAGCGTCCCGCTGCCCTCGGTGATCAGCACTTCGCGTCCGTCGTGCGAAATTGCGTTGCCGATCGTAACGGTGCCGCTCGCTCCCAGCGGGTGCTCGGAGGCGGGGTTCGTCGAGAGATTATGCACCAGGCCTGCGAGTCGTTGGTCCCGACGAGGTTTGCGAGTAGGTGCTGACCGTCGGCGGAAAGCGCGACCGGCTCGAGGCCCGTCCATGGCGCCGACAGCGCGACGTTGGTGATCGCCTGGGTACGGGCGCCGGGGCCAGCTGCCACAGCTGTAGCGTCGTGCCCGTGGCGCCGGGGTTGGGCGCGGACTGCTCGTGCGAGTAGACGATCCCGTGCGGTCCCCAAAGCGGGTATTCACTGAGCCCGTCATGCGTGAGCTGTTTCGGCGCTCCGCCCGCCATGCCGACGCTGTAGAGGTTGACGGGTGCCCCGGCGTTCAGCGTCGTTGCCTGCGCAAAGACGAGCCGGTCCGGAGGGCGCGGGGCGAAGCTCGCACCGGCGATCGTCCCGGTGGTCAGCACGCGCGCCTTGCCGTGCAAAGGAACGGCGACGAGCGAGGTGCCGTCCGTGACCGCGATCCAACCGTCGTCCGGCGCCCAGCCGAGGATCGTCAGCTGGGCAGCCGAGATTCGGAGCGTGCGCATCGGCTTCTTCGCGCCGACTGAGTAGAGGACCAGCGAGGATCCGGGCGCGGGCGATCCGCGCCCCGGACCGACCGCCGCCACATAGACACCGTCGGGTGAGAGCACCGCCGTGCTCGCCGGTCCCAGTGAACGCGGTCCCGCCCCGTTCGCGCGTGCGAGTACGACCTGCGGGGTGGCGCTCGTGCTTGCGGCGGCCGCGATGTATGTGAGTCGCGCCGCTGTCGCGATGGCCGGCGTTGCCGCCGCTGTCGCGGTGAGCGTAAGCATGGCGGCAAGCGCGTAGCTCACGCGCTTCCAGCGCGTCGAGCTAGAGCCACTTGGCGCGCGGCGCCACAACGACAATCTCACCCTTGAGTCCTTCCTAATGCGCCGACGCCGTGCCCTGCCACCGCGACGGTCAACCCCCTTCATCGTACGCACCGAGACGGCGGGCCGCGGCAGTAGGCGCTGTGAATAGGCTTCTCGGCTGTGCGCGCCCGCTTGCGTTGGACCGCAGACGCCGCGCCGTGGAGCGTGGCGGCCCTCGGCGTTGCGTTCGGGGTCGCGATCGGCCTGATCTTCGCCTCGAGCGGTGGCGGCGGTCTGGCCACCTACCGAAACGCAGACCTTTGGGCCCTCGTCCCCGCCGGCTGGAAGGACCTGAACCCCATCGCCCCCTACGGCACCGCCCTCGCCAGCTGGGTCGACCTCGACAACCCGGCGAACGCCATCAGTGTGCGTGCGACGGCGCCCGCGGGGGCCTCGCCGCGCGCCCGTGCCTTCGCTCGCGCTCGCGGGCTCGGCAGCGCGACGAGGTCGTATGTGTACGAGGTCTCCTGGCCCGGCGGGCGCAGTGCCTGGGAGGTGCTCTACACAGACCACGATGTGCATACGGCGCTATTCGAGTACGACGCCTGCTCGCCTGCGATCGCGATGACGGTCACGCTGAACGCGTCGAGCTCGAGCCGGCTGTTCGACATGGAGCACACGTTGCCGCAGGGCGCAGAGCCGGTCTGCGACGGTACTGCCTTCACCTCGCCGGACCGAGCCGACGTCGCGATCCCCCTGCACCTACCGGCGGCGAGCTAGAACTGATCCGCGATCCTCGCCAGGAGCTCGTTGAGGCGGCGCGGGTGCTCGACCATTGGCAGGTGTCCGCAGTCGGCGAACGTCTCGCGGCGCGCGCCCGCGATCTGCGCGGCGAAGCGCTCGCTGTCGGCAGCCGGCGCGAGGCGGTCGTTGGCCCCGCGCACGATGAGCGTTGGTACGGCGATCTCGTGCAACCGCTCCGGCCTGTGCTCCAAGAGCGCCGCGAGCGCCGCCTGCGCCCCCGGTGCTCGCAGTCCGGCGCCGAGCTGTGCGAGCAGGTCGGGAGCGATCCGCGACGGATGGCGGATTGCCGCGGCGAGGGCGAGGTGCTTCGCGCGCGGACGCGCCACAAGCCGGTGGCCAGCGCGAGCGTGAGTTTCGCCGCTTCGCCTGGAGCTCGCCGAAGCGGGGCCACGATGCGTCGATCAGCGCCAGCGCGCCAACGCGCTGCGGATGGCGGACCGCGAGTTCAGTGGCGACGACGGCGCCGAGGCCGTGTCCGGCGATGACCGGCGCCTCGAGCTCGAAGAGGTCGCAGACGCGCTCGAGCGCGTTCACGTAGCCCGCGATGGAGATCGGTGCGACCGGCATCTGCGCGCGGCCGAAGCCCGGGAGGTCGGCAGCGAGGACGCGTCTAGAGGTGGCGAGCCGCGGCAGTGTGGGGAGCCACGTCCGCCAGCTTCCGCCGAGCCCGTGCACGAGCAGCATGGGCCGTCCAACTGCGCTGCCAAGCGCTGTGACATGCACCCGGCGGCCATCCACCGTGAGCGCGTGCACTCGGCCGGGGACGGCGCGCCAGTCGGGCTCGTCTTCGCGACCGTAGTCAGCGACGATTTGCTCGTGCACTGTCACGAGGTCGAAGGCTAGTGAGGCTGAGCCCGCTCGCTGGTGGGTGATTCGCCCGGCCGCGAACCGTCAGCCCAAGACCTATCGCTGCCCGCTGTGCGGTCGCTGGCTCCCCGCCCTGACGGAGCACATGCTGCTGGTGCCCGAGGGCAACAGCTCGCGTCGCCGCCACGCGCACACCCAGTGCGTGATGCGCGCGCGCGCCGCAGGCCGCCTGCCTTTGCGCGAAGAATGGCTTGCAACGCAGCCGCGATCGCCCGGCATGTGGCAACGTTTACGCCAGCTGCGAAGGCGCGGCAGGGACGCGCGCCCTTCGCGCTGAAACCCACCGTGCCGGCGGGGCGCGCCCCGGCGTCAGCGGCTACAAAGGAGTTGACGGTGCCGTCCGATGTCATGTGCAAACGGATCCGCATACGCCCTGGAGCGAGCCGATTGGCGTGGTACGCGTTGTAGGTCAAGACGCCACCCCGCGGTGTCGGGTGGACCAGGGCAGGGCGAGGGCCCGCGATGAGGACGAGGACGCTGATCAACACCACACTGCTGACGCTGGCGCTCGGCGCTGGCGGTCCCGGCTCCGGTGCGGCGGTGACCAGCCCAACTGGTGGTGGAGCGACGGCGCCTGGTCCCGGTGGCTCGACCGGCACGGGCGGTACCACACCGCCGGTCAGCTCCAGCCAGTCCGCCTCGACCAGCCAGGCCCAAGCCAACTGGCGCTACCAGGGCATCCATCCGACGATCCAACGCGCTCGGTGCTTCGCGGTCGGCAAGACGCAGTGCGCCAAGAAACAGCAGCTCGAGGTCCAGGCAACCGGTGAGCTCGTGTTCAACGGGCACAACTTCGCGCGGGTCAGGGTCTACTTCCCGCGTGCGGGTGCCGTCAGCGCCCGCGTTGACCCGCTCTCGAGCCCGCTGCGTCCGACGCGTCACGGCTGGGTGACAACGGTGCCGCTCGACGCGGCAAGCGGCAAGATCTACCTTCAGAAGCCCTCGGGCGCACGCTCGCACCCGTACGGGCCGATCACGGTGCTCGCGGCGCCGATCACCGTCGACGCCGTACAGCCGGCGCCGGGAACTCGGCGTTCGACGGCGAGGGCATGTGGATCTGGTATCTGAGCGCCTCGGATGGCGGCAACCTCGCTGCGATCGCGGCGCAGGCCAAGCAGGCTGGAATCAGCACCCTGTTCATCAAGAGCGGCGACGGCACGAGCTTCTGGAGCCAGTTCAGCCCGACGCTCGTGCAGGCGCTGCATGCGCTCGGGCTGCGGGTTTGCGGCTGGCAATACGTCTACGGTAGCTAGGTGGTGGGCGAGGCCGCCGTCGGGGCACAGGCGGTCGCGGATGGCGCCGACTGCCTGGTCATCGACGCCGAAGCGGAGTACGCGGGCAACTACTACGGCGCGCAGACCTACCTAAATGCGCTCCGCGCAGCGATCCGCCCAAGTTACCCGCTCGGGCTCACGTCCTTCCCTTACGTCAACTATCACGAATCGGAGCCCAACCTGGTTTTCTCGGCCCCAACGGTGCGCAGTTCAACCTGCCGCAGATCTACTGGAAGGACATCGGCACTTCGCCGGACGACGCCTACACGCAAACGTACCTCGAGAACAGGATCTACGGGCGCCCGATCGTGCCGGTTGGCCAGAGCTTCGGCGGCGCCCCAGCTGCCTGTGATGGGGTGCTTTCGCCAGCTCGTCGCCGCCTACGGCGCGCTTGGCTTCTCCTGGTGGAGCTGGCAGGCGGCCTCTACCGTCAGAGTGGGCGGCGCTCGAGGCGCCGGTGGACTCCCGGCACTAACATCGCCCATACCGACTGCTTGGCCGGCGCTCGTTGAAGGGGTCGACGGGCGACCAGGTGGTTTGGATGCAGGAGATCTCGCTGCGGTCGTACCCAACGACGCCCAACGAGCGGCACCTTCGATGTGACTACGGGGTCCCGCTCAACCTCGAGGCCTTCCAGACTGCGCACTGCACCCCACCCTCGGGCGTGACCCACGCGGTCAACCTGCACGGCGCTCTCGGCTCTTAACCCCGCTGTCCTCATGGACCCCTCCGGCTTCAGGCGGCCGCCGCCACCACCGAGCGGCAGCACAGGGTCGAGCGGCAGCACAGGGTCGAGCGGCAGCACAGGGTCGAGCGGTTCGAGCGGTTCGAGCGGTTCGAGCGGCTCGAGCGGTTCAGCAGCGGCTCGAGCGGTTCGAGCGGCGGCATCGGCCCCTAGCGCGCGAGCAGAGCCCGGCTTGTTCTCGCTCGCAATCTTTGCCACGAGTGGATATCGTGCGCGCCGATGGGGAGCGGAGAGCGATGGCTGAGAGTAGCGCTCGGGGCCGCCCGACGCTGCTCTACCATCGACGGCTAGACGCGGACGATCTCGGACTGGCCGAGCACGTTGCCGCTCTCGTCCACCGAGCGCATCTGCGAGGTACCGCAGGTGCCCCGTCCACCGCCAGGACCGTTTCGAAGCCCTCGCGCGGGCGCGCGGCGAGCGGGGTGAGCGAGCTGGCACGTCGGCCTGACAGGGCGACCCAGAAGCGCGTGCGCGTGTCGCCGTTCCAGCTCGCGTAGACCAGCGTATGCCGAGCCGGTGCGCTCTGCGAAGAGCGCCGGCGCGCCCTCGCCGCCGCCCTTCCACGGAAGCCGGAACGCGCGGTAGGAGAGGTAGCTGGCGCCGAGCTGGCCGTCGAACAGGAGTTCCCCGTCGGCGCTGAACTCGGAGACGAACGGCTCCCGCCCCCCAGCCGACGAACACATTCCCGTTGGGGTAGGTATCTGGACACCGCCTTGGCTGGTCGCGAGCAGCGGCGCGGGGTGAAGGTACTCGCTGCGCAGCTGGGCGGTTCGGCGCCGGCGCTCGTCTAGTGCGCGAGCACGAGTTGGGGCGACTGGGGCGCCGCCACCCGGAGGTCCTTCATTGTCGAACAGGCTTAGAGCGTCCCGTCGGGTCGGCCGCCGCGCGTGGTGCTGCCACGCAAACGTTGCCGACGGGTCGAATGTCCAACTGGTTGCAAGCGCCCGCCAAGCTGCCAGATGATCTCGCCGCTGCGGCGATCGATCTTGTAGACGGCGTGGGTGTTGCGCGCGCAGACGAGCAGGTTTCCGTCGAAGTCGACATCGATCGAGTTCGGAGATGGACGTAGTCCCATGGCGTGTAGACCGGTAGGTAGTAGGACGCCGCGAGTGGGATGTGCTTGAGGCTGTGCCATTCGAACAGCACACGACCGCTCGCGAGGTTGAGCTCTTGGATGATCTGTGTCTCTCGGATCGTGCCGTCGCGAGGTCCACCAATGGGACCCGCGAGGTCCATCGGCACGATCGAGTACGCGGTCAAGAGCGCGGTGTCACGCGGAGTGATCACGAACTCGTGCAGGTTGGCGCTCAGGCGATTACCCGCCTGGACGTGACGCAGATGCTGGTAGTGCTCGCCCGCAATCACGTAGTGCCCGACGCCGTGGCCGTTGACGATCTCGCCTTCCCACCAGGTGAGGACCGGCCGCCCGCGGTAGGTTTGGAGGCGCAGGTCCGTCGTGACCTGTCCGTAGGGCAGGCCACGTTCCCATACCGGTTCGCCGGTTTCGTCGACGATCACCGCTCCTGCCTGCTGGCCCTTCGGGGCGTTGTAGGGCCCGATGAAGATGAGTCCGGGCGCGATTTTCGCGCTCGTCGTGGCGATGCTCAGCCCGGGGATGCGCAGGTCGGGGCGCGAGCGGAACTGTGGATCGTTCGGGGCAGCGCTCGTGAGTACGTCGTTGACGTGGATCGAGGGCGCGAAGGTGCGGCGCAGCTGGTCGCCGTCAGGTAGCCCCGACCGCGACGGCCCCGGCAGCGAACGCCCCGGTTCGCAGCAGCGCACGGCGTGTCAGCCTTGGGAGTGCGTCACCTGGCTGTTCGATGCTGGCCATGATCCCGATCCAACCACGCGTGCGTAAGTATCGCGTCAGTCTGCGCCGCCGGCCGAGCCTCGCTCGAGCCCGAGGATTCTCGCGATCCACCGCGCCGCGCGGGCCGCGCGCTCGGCTCCCACAGCGTGGCCTCCGGTCGACTCGTCGTATTCGACCACGGCGCCCGCGGCTTCGAGTGCCGCGCGCGCCCCGCGACCGAAGTCGACTGCGATGACTTCATCTCTGCTCCCATGCCCGATGAACACGTTCAGCCCCTCGCTAGTAGCGAGTGCCGGCGTCCAGCCGGGCACGGTGGGTATGAACCTGGCAGCGCGAGGATGCCGCGCGGCCGTGGCCGGTCCTCGCCGAGACGAAGCGCGTAGCTGATGACCGCGCCCATCGAGAAGCCGCCGAGAACCGTCTCTTCGGGACCCACGCCGGTGCGCTCCCACAGCTCGTCGTGGAAGGCGCCGAGCTGCTCGCAGGCGGCGGTGAAGGTATCGGGGTCCGGATAGCCAACCCGCGGCACGACATACCAGTGATAGCCAGACCAACCCGGCAGCGTCAGGGGCGCCCGCGGCGCCACGACGCGCAGCTCGCCGTCCGGATCAAATATGTCCGCGAGCCCGAGCAGGTCGTGTTCGTTGGCACCGCGCCCGTGATGGAGTATCAGCAGCCCGCGCGGCGTCCCTGTGGCAGCTCGCTCGCTGTAGCTAGCGCGCTCATCGGCGAGAAATCATCGCTTGGGTCACGGTAGCGCGTTTGGGTGCTTCCTACGACCGTCGCGACGCCGTCCCACGGATGACTACGGACGCTCCGGCGAGGAGCCTGGGCAGATAAGAACGATGACGGAGGGAACGCGATGGCTCTCGTACCGAAGGAACCGACCGATTTAGCGCTCGCCCCGGTGGCCGCGCAAGTCGACCGCAACCTCGCGCGCCTGCGCGGCCTGTCGGCTGCGGAGGTCGATTACGACGTGGCGTTGCAGCTCAACTACGTGCCGCGTCGCAAGGACGCCGCCGAGCGGGCCGATTGCGTGCGCGACGTGGCGTTGCGCCTTGTCAACATGCATGGCTGGGACGCCGAGGTCACGGACGACTACGGCGGGTTGCGCCTGAGCGGCGGTTCGGTCACGATCGAGCTCGCACTCAGCCCGTCGATCCGCGACTACATCGTCGGCTAGCGCGACTCAGGTGCCGCCCAGCGGCACGAGCGCCGCGCTCGTCGGCCGGTCGAGGTAGCCGGGCCGGCTGCCCGCGGTCCCGCGATGGCCTGTATTGCCAGACGATCAGCTTCGTCTGGCGGTCGATCACGATGACGCGGTCGTTGCCGCTGTCGACGACGAGTACGTTGCCGTCCGGGAGCACGCTCGCCAGGCGCGGCCGGTCGAGTTCGCCCGGGCCGCGAAGACGGCCCGTAGCTCCAGAGCACGCTGCCGCGCCAGTCGAGCTCGACCACGCGCCCCGGCTTCGTACGGTCGGCCACAACCACCGCATCCGGGCGGAACGCGCCCGCGTCCGAGGGTGCGGCGAGGCCGCCCAACGGGATGCGATCAAGCTGCGCCCCGACCTCGCTCAGGACGACGATCCCCGCCGGGCGTTGCTCGGTCACGACCACAACGCCGTCGTCGGCCAGCGCTGATCGTGGGCATCCGTGGGCCCGCGCGGTGACGCGAGCCGGACGCTCGGAGCTCTGCGCCGCGAAGACGACGCGGCAGTCACCGGTGTCCGCGATCACGACTTCGCCGCGGGCGTCCTCGACCGCGCTACCTGGGTCCCGAAGTCGGAGCCCGCGCCGTCCGTAGCGGAGGGCCACCGCTCCGCTGTCGATCCGTCGCAGCACGACCTGCGATGCGCTTGGCTCGGTGATGATCTCCGTGCGCCCGGTGCGGCTGACGAACACGGTGCCTGGGTCGGCCTGGCGCTCGCGCCACACGACTTGGCCGCGCGGGGAGATCGAAACGATCCGGTCGTCGGCCTGCGCGATCAACAGGTTGAGCGGCGGTCCGCCGCCGTGGCGCGAGATCGCAAGGTGGCTCGGGCCGCTCCCCGGATGCGTCGCCGCCGAGCCCGGCCAGGGCGCCTCGCGCCGCGGTGCGCGCTGCGTCGCTCCGCACGCTGCGAGCGACAGCGACAGGGCGGACGCACCGAGCGCGAGGGCGCGCATCGCGTCAGTGGGCGCCCGCGGTGAGCACGGCGTCAGGATAGACGCACCGCCGTGAAGCGTCCGCCGGCGACGGCGCGCAACGTCGGTCGCGCATGCGAACATGTGTTCGTGCGCTGGGAGGCCTTGACCGAGGACGCAGCCGTTCAACGTCCGCTGCCGGGCTACGGCGATGTCGTCGTACGCCACTTCGATGCGCCCGAGGCGCTCAACATGCGCTTCTACGAGGTGCGAGCGCGCTCCGTGCTCAATCGCGTGCCCGCGGCATCGCGGATGCCGTTCCGCTGGACGATCAACCCCTATCGCGGTTGCGGCCACGCCTGCGTGTACTGCTTCGCGCGGCCGACGCACACCTATCTCGGCTTCGACGCCGGCCGCGACTTCGAGCGTGAGATCGTCGTCAAGGTCAACGCACCGGAGGTGCTGCGAGCGGAGCTGGGGCGGCCGTCGTGGGCCCGCGAACACGTCGCGCTCGGGACGAACACCGATCCCTACCAGTGGGTTGAGGGGGGCTACCGATTGATGATCGGCATCTGGGAAGTGCTGCGCGACGCGGCGAACCCCTGCTCGGTTCTCACCAAGTCGCCGCTCCTGCTGCGCGACCTCGATTCTGATGCTCGAGGTTGCGGCAGCGGATCGTGAGTTCAGCGCGAGCCTCTCGATCCCGACGCTCGACGAGCGTGCCTGGCGCGCGACCGAGCCGCACACCCCGCACCCCCCGCGCGCGGCTCGAGGCCTGGTCGCCGAGCTGAACTCGTGCGGGGATCCGCACCGGGCGTCTTCATCGCGCCGCTGATGCCCGGCGTCAACGACGCGCCGCAACCAGGTGGAGACGCTAGTCGAGGTGGCGCGCGAGGCCGGCGCGCAATCGATCAACGGCATCGCGCTCCATCTTCGCGGCGAGGTCCGCGAGGTCTTCATGGGCTGGCTGCGCGAAGCCCGTCCGGAGCTGGTCGGGCGTCAACCAGCGCTTGACCGTCGCGGGGCCTACGCCCCTGCGGCGGAGCGCGAGCGCCTCGCCGCCCTCGCCCGCGGCAGCGCACGTGGCCCGCGTTTACTCACCCCGCGTGAGCGCCCGACACCACGAGGCGCGCCGCTCCAGCGCCCCCCTTCGAGGAGGTCCGCAGCAACAAGCCCTCTGACGGCTTTCGGCTTCGTGCTGTTGCCCAGGTGATCTGGTCCGTGGGATCCTGGGGGCGTGTTTGAGCGGTTCACGGAGCGCGCCAGGCAGGTTGTGGTGCTGGCCGAGGAGGAGGCGCGAGAGCTGCGCCACAACTACATCGGCAGCGAGCACATCCTGCTCGGCCTGCTGCGCGAGCAGGAGGGTCTCGCCGCGCGCGGTACCGGAGAGCCTCGACATCACGCTCGAGCGCGTTCGCGGTCAGGTCGTGCGGATCGTCGGATCCGGCGAGGAGGTCACCCCTGGCCAGATCCCGTTCACGCCACGCGCCAAGAAGGTGTTCGAGCTGGCGCTGCGCGAAGCCCTCCACCTCGGTCACGACTACATCGGAACCGAGCACATCCTGCTCGGCCTCGTGCGCGAGAACGAGGGCGTCGCCGCTCGCATCCTGCTCGACTTTGACGCCGACGCGGAGAAGGTCCGCAACCAGGTGCTTCGCATGCTCTCCGGGCCACAGCGACAAACTCGGGCGCCGGTCGGGCTGTCCGGCGCGGTGGCGCATCCGCTGCGACCGCCGTTTGATTGGGAGCATGCGGGCGCTTTCTGGCGACCCGATCGCGTGCTGCGTGCCGCCGCGCGTGAGCTCGAGCGCGCCGCCTCACGCGTACTGGAAGAGCAGTTCGGGCTGCGGGTATCGCGGGTGCATCAGCGACACGGCAGGCGGACGAGTCCCCTCGCTGTCAGCCACGACAGACCGACAGCGTCGGTCAGGCCCGTTCCGTTCACCGTACCGCCGCCGCGGTCGGGGTTCTCGTGGGAGCAGGCGACGTTCCTGTGGCGTCCGGAAGGCCTCGAGCTGCGCGTGCCGCTTCGCCTGGAGCGTGACGCGATCGCGGCCCTCGCGGCGGACCCAGTAAGGGAGAAAGCGCCGCTCGCGAAGCTGCGGCGCGAGATCTGGACCGGCTGGCTCGCGCTCGCCTCGCCAACCCTGCTCGACGAACTCGACCCCGAGGAGCTGCGCCGCACGCTCGACGACGCGCTCAAACGCGCGCTCGCGGCGACCAGCACCCAGCCGCAACGCCTCCAAGACTTCCTCCACCGCCTCCGCGACTAACTACCCGCAAGAGGGATCCTGGGCGTGAGCGGAACAGCCGCTGAGTCCGACCAGCGTGCTGCCTTCGAGCGCGCACTGCGAGAGTCTGCTGGTCGGGTGGCGAGTCCTGCTCCGACCAGTCGAATGCCCCCAGTTTGCGGGCCGTTACGCCAAGCCCTCTGACGGACTCGAACCGTCGACCCCTTCCTTACCATGGAACTTTGGGGCGGCCACCAGCGCCTACGTAAGCCCATTATCGCCTGCAACGGCGGGCTTTTCGGGGTTCCACCAGCTAGCGCGAATATGCGCAGATAGGTGCTGCGACTGACCCCTGACGGCTACTGGATCCGGTAGCCGACGCGGGCGGCGCAGCATCAACCTGGTCATCGTGCGCCCCATAACTCGTGCCCGCGGGAGCGTCCCGCAGCATCCCGGTGACCGCCGTCACGCGATAGGGGTCCAGGTGTGTCGCCCCAACGCCCGGCTCGCACTCGCTCCGCCGGTCATTGCGGAAGCGGTCGCGCCGTCGGGCGTCTGACCTGGTGGTCGTCCGCAGCGAGCACGCCGCCCTCCAGTACTCACGCTCTTGGATCTGGGCGAATCCGGTAGCGGGCGCGCTGTCGGTATTCGCGCGGAGCGACAACCAGCGGGGGCTCCGGTACGCGGCCGCTTTGGTTCGGGAGCAGGCACGCATAGTTTGCGTTACGCCGCGCGCGCCATCGCTCCCGTGTCGATATCCGCGTACGCTTGAGCTCGGCTACGGTTCGTCGATGCGCGCGTCAGGAGACACCCGGCTGTTGGAGCTGGTCGGTGAGGTGCAGGGATTGCTGGAGCTTGGGGATCTGCGCGAGGGGCTGCTCGTCGCGCTCGAGCGCGCGGTACCGAGCGACTGGATCTCGATCAACGAGATGGGCGTCGGCGGAGCGTTCGAATACGGGGTCGTGAGCCCGCCGCTGTCTGACGCGTTGCTTGCGGCATTCGCTGCGCACGCGCACGAGCATCCGTTGATCGTGCGCTTTGAGCGCACCGGCGACACGCGCCCGTATCGGCTGTCGGACGTCGTCTCACGCGACGAGTTTCATGCGCTGTCGCTGTACCGTGCGTTCTACGCCGTGCTTGGTATCGAGCACCAGATCTCGTTCGTCATCAAGGTCTCGAGCACCAGCCACGTCGCGATCGCGCTCAGCCGAACCAGCCGTGACTTCACCGGCAGCGAACGGGCGCTGCTTGACCGTGCCCGGCCATACCTGATCCAGATCTATCGCAACGCGATCACCTACGCCACGCTGCAGGGGAGCAAGGCCCCTCCGAGACAGCGATGGCCGAGCGGCTTGTCGACCGCGGCCTGACAGCGGGCGAAGCCGCCTGCGCTCGCGCGTCGCGCGCGGCCAATCGAACGCACACGTCGCAGCCTCCCTCGAGATCAGCGAGCGCACCGTCGGCAAGCACCTACAGCGCTGCTACCGCAAGCTCGGCGTCCCCAACCGCTCCGCAGCCGCAACCCTAGCCTGGACGATCTCGACAACGCTGGCAGCCCTCTCCACCCCGTCATCACGCTGAACAAAGCGGCTCCGATCCTCGTACGCGGATCTCGGCACATAGTGCGTGGTAGCGGTCCCCCATCTGTGTACGCTCCGGCGCACTGCGTTGCCGCCCGCGATCAGAGGAGAGCCTCGTGGCCCATCGGGTTGTGAAAGTCATCGCCGCCGCTGCGGAACTGCGATCGAGGCTGGGCCGTCGCTCTCGCCGCGCCTGGCCGCGTCGAATCGCGGTCTTGGCGGCACTTCTCGCGGTTATCGCGGCCGTCCCAGCCTTCGCATCGACGCGCGACTACAGCGGGTCGATCGCCGGGGGCGGGACGATCACGATCAAAGCGACCTTCAAGGACGGGAAGGCGACGAAAGTGAAGATCACGTGGAGCGACGTGCCGACGACGTGCGACGGCTCGGAGATCTACGCGAGCACGACGTCGGGGACGATCAGCGGTAAGGTGGTGCACGCGGGGCGCTGCTGCGCCAGAGCGTTCGTTCTACCCGAAGCACGTTGGCTTTTCCGGCAGTTCCGTTGCTTGGGGGGTGTCCGGGCGCTTCAACAAGTCCTACAGCAGCGCGAAGGGCTTCTTCACATGGCAGGACATCGAGGTCGAGCCGGCGCAGATCGCGAACCCGACGGGAATCAAGGCCACGTGCAACCTGGTCCAGGCCGGCAACCCGGCTACCGACCAGAACTTCGCGGTTACTGAGGGCTGAGATCCTCGGCGAGCACGCCGCGCCGATCCTGTTGCGCGGTACACGCCGGTGTCGGCGTGGCGCCGGCAACGCGGCGACCAGCGGGCAGGCTCGGGGATTCGAGTTTCTCATGGCCGCTCGAAGGGACTGCCACTGGAGTTGCCACGGGCGGTCGCTGCCCAATCGAGGCGTTCGTTGCGTCCGACTCGTTGAGTGCGGTCGCGCCAGTCGAGCGAGAGTATGAGTGAGCCTTGACAGATCGACTGATCGGGGCATCAACCGCCTAACCCGCGACTCGTTCCGTGGTGCGCGAGGCACCACATGGCTGACGTTCGCGCGATGGGCGGTCTCGGTCGTAATGCCGTTCGTGGCTGCTTTCGACGCGAAAGCAGCCACGCGACGCCGACCCGTTCTCGCTGTCCCTTCCGCGTGAACTCGACAGCGTGACCGCTACCGCTCCCGCCCAGATTCGAGCGCCCGAGTGCCGGAGCGCCGCGTGACGGCTGCGGACGAGCAGCAGTATGCCGGCAGCGCGCCGGACCCGCTCCTGGGTCGAGGTCGAGCAGTCGTCTGCCGGGAACCGGGTGGCGTTGCCGCTTGGCGCGAGCAGCAGCTGCGAGTCCGCTGACTCAGTGCCACCATGCTACTATGCGGCTATGGCGAAGAATCTCACTGTCCGGCTCGATAGCGAGCTCGCGGCAGACACCGAGGCGCTCGCGCGTGCGGAGGGACAAGAGCCTGAACGAGACGGTCAAACTGGCGCTCAAGGAGGCCGTCGAGCGGCGCCGCAGAGATCCCGAGTTCAAGGCGCGACTCCGACGCATCATCGCGGAGGATCGCGAGCTGCTCGAACGCCTCGCGAAGTGAGCGTCGCATACGTCGACCTCGTCGACTACATCGCGATCGCCGCTGAAATCACCGGCCTCGAAGTCGACACCCTGATGCGCGCCGCGAAGCTGGACCTCGCCGACTCCGCTCTGCACGCCCCGGCGGCAGGGTTCGGCGATGTCGAGTTCTACCCCGACTTCGTGGACAAGGCCGCTGTGCTCGTCGTCCACCTCGCCAAGAACCACCCGCTACCTGACGGCAACAAACGCACCGTCTGGGTCATGCTACGCGTCTTCATCGAGACCAACGGGTGGACCTGGACTACGCCACCAACCGTCGATGACGCCGAGCACGCGGTCCTTGCAATCGCCTCAGGCGACTGGGACGAGACGACCATGGCCGACTGGCTGCGCACACAACTCAACGCCCCGAGCTAGCCCGCAAAAGGGTCGAGCAGGCGCCCGCGGTCGCCGACGCCAGTTTCGAGAGCAGCCACCGGCGACGACCAACGTCGCGCTGTCACTGACCCTCGGTGCACTCCGCGTGCTGCTCTCCGCTGACCCCTTTTCTACCTGCAAAGTGGTCAAGCCGCAGGCGACCGTCGGGCCCGAACACAGCGCCAAAGCACCGCGTGCGCCTATCTGCGCACACGAACGTCGCGACGAACATCGGCAGAACGCCGCGTAAATGGGCGCACGTGGCGAGGAGCGTGACCCAAGTGGCTACCAAACGCTCCCTTGGGCCTCGACAGGCGATCGAGCGGATTCAAAAGCGCGCGCTCAGCAGGGAAAACCTGCGAAGCCCTCTGACGGACTCGAACCGTCGACCCCTTCCTTACCATGGAAGTGCTCTACCAGCTGAGCTAAGAGGGCGCGAAGCGAATGCTAGCTGGAGCCTGTCGGCCCGTCAGCTGCGCGGCTGCTCTTGCCTGGGCGCACTAGCCGAGACCGGCATGCCCGGTGCTTTCTGCGCCGCGGACGCGGCCGGCTCGACCCCGAGCCCGAAGACGCCAAGGCCACCGGCAAGCGCGGCGAGCAACAGCCGGCGAAGCGACAGCCTCGAAGTGGCAACCGGCGGCCTGCGCGTGCTCATCGACAAGCAGTGTGGCGCTCCAGTGTTGAGGGCACGCTAACTGAGATGAAGGTTGCCGTAAGACGCGCCTGCGGCGCTGACGCCTCAGGCGGTCGGCACGACGAGCACCGGGCAGGGCGCGACGTGCAGCAGGCGCTGCGAGACGCTGCCGAGAAGCAGACCGGCGAGGACGGTGTGTCCACGCGTGCCGACGACGATCAGGTCTGCGCCCTCTTCGCGCGCGACCGTCGCAATCGTGTGGGCGGCGCCGGTCATCCCGCCTTCCACGATCCGTGTGCTCGCCTCGATGCCCTCGCCCTTGAGCGCCTCGACCTGTTTGCGAATCTTCGCTTGACGCTCGTCGTCGTCCGGGTTTTGGAGTGCCGTCCCCTTGCCCGCGAGGTACTCGACGCTGTGCAGGGCAAGCAGGGAAGCCTTGTTATCGGCGGCGATTGACTTCGCTACTGCAAGTGCCCGGTCCGCGCCGTCGGACCCGTCGGTTGCCCAGACGATCTTCTTGAACATGCGTGCCCCTCCTCAGGTCCGTAGCGATCCGCAAGCGGATTAGGTAGCGCGAACATACCATTCCGTCGGCAGTCGCTGCTAACGCGGGTGCACGTAAGGCTCGCGTCCTATACCTTCAACGGTCGGATGACGCTGGAGGAGCTCGAGGCGCTGGTCCATGCGGGGGAGGTCGACACGGTCCTGCTCGGCCTGACCGACATGCAAGGTCGCCTGATGGGCAAGCGCGTCGTCGCGGAGCACTTCGTGCAGGAGGTCGCCGCGCACGGCGCCGAGGGCTGTAACTACCTGCTTGCCGTCGACGTTGAGATGACTCCGCTCGACGGCTTCGCGATCGCCTCCTGGGAGCGCGGCTACGGTGACTTCCTGCTCAAGCCCGACCTGGAGACACTGCGCCCGGTTCCCTGGCAGGAGGGAACAGCAGTCTGCATCGCCGATGTCGCATGGCTCGACGGGACCGACGTGCTGCCCTCGCCACGCCAGGTTCTGCGCCGCCAACTGGATCGTCTCGCGCAACGCGGCTGGACCGCCTTTGCCGGTACCGAGCTCGAGTTCATCGTGCATCGCGACAGCTACGAGGACGCTTGGCGCAAGGGCTACCGCGACCTCGATCCCGCGAACCTCTACAACGTCGACTACTCGCTGCTGGGCACCGCGCGCGTCGAGCCCCTGATCCGCCGCATCCGCAACTCCATGGGGGCGGCCGGGAATGGCGGTCGAGGACTCCAAGGGAGAGTGCAACCTCGGTCAGCATGAGATCAACTTCCGCTACGCCGACGCGCTTCGCACTGCCGATCAGCACGTCATCTACAAGAACGGCGCCAAGGAGATCGCCGCGCTCGAGGGCATGTCGATCACGTTCATGGCGAAGCTGAACGAGCGCGAGGGCAACTCCTGCCATATCCATTTCTCGCTCGGCGACGCCGAGGGGCCGCTGTTCGCCCGCGACGACGCTGTCTTCAACTCCTTTCTCGCCGGCCAGCTCGCGGCGCTGCGGGAGCTCACCCTTCTGTTCGCGCCGAACGTCAACTCATACAAGCGCTACGCGCCCGGGAGCTTCGCGCCGACCGCCGTAGCCTGGGGTCGTGACAATCGCACCTGCTCGCTGCGCGTGGTCGGAGAGGGTCCCTCGCTGCGCTTCGAGAACCGCGTCGGCGGCGCCGACCTCAACCCCTACCTGGCGCTCGCTGCGATCATCGCCGCCGGGCTGCATGGGATCGACTCGGCGCTCGAGCTCCCGCCGGTCTTCGAGGGCGATGCCTACCGCGACCCGTCGCTGCCGCGCGTCCCGCCCTCGTTGCGCGACGCCCGCGACCTGTTCGCGGCCTCGGCCATCGCGCGCGACGCGTTCGGCGAGGAGGTCGTCACGCACTACGTGCACGCTGCCGATGTCGAGCTCGACGCGTTCGCCCGCGCGGTCACCGACTGGGAGCGCTTCCGCGGCTTCGAGCGGCTGTGAGCGCCGCGCCATCTACCCAGGTGCCTTCCCTGCTGCTTGCGCCGGAGGAGGTCGTCTTCGCGCCGATCAGCTCGCAGACCGCGTTCGAGGAGACCGTCGACAGGCTTGCCACGGCGATCAAGCTCGGCCTGCTTGGGCCCGGGACGCGACTGCCGGCCGAGCGCGAGCTGTGCGCGCGTCTTGGTATCGCGCGTTCGACGCTGCGCCAGGCGCTGAGCGCACTCGCCCAGGGCGGACTGCTGCACGCGACGCGCGGGCGCGGCGGCGGCACCTTCGTCGCGGATCCCCAGCCACCGGTCCAGCCTCCCTCGCCTGACGTGCTCGCGAACTGGCACGAGGTCGCCGACTCGCGGCTGGCCGTCGAGGTCGGGATCGTCGTGCTGGCGGCCGAGCGCGCGACGCTCGATGCGCTCGCGGCGCTCGATGCGCTCGTCGATCAGATGGCCGACCAGCTTGACGACTACCCGGCCTATCGACAGAGCGACGTCCTCTTCCACGTTGGCCTCGCCGAGGCGACGGGAAACGCGCGCCTAGTCGCCGCGATGACGGCGACCCAGGGCGAGATGACGGGTTTGATCACTCTGATCTCCCATCCGCGCGAGGTCCTGCGCTCCTCCAACCACCAGCACCGCCGCATCATCTCCGCCGTACGCGCGGGCGACGTCCCCCTGGCTGCCGGCGAGATGGCCGAGCACGCTCACGCGACGGCGCACGTCCTCGCGGGCCTTCTTCCACTTTGATCTGCGCAGGGGGTTGACTTGCAGCCCCCGCTGCAAATAGATTCCCCGCGCTAAGGACGGACCTTCAGACCATTTCCTTTGACGGGAGGGGTGCAGATGGCGGCGGAAGCCCTGGGCGCAGATGAAGCAGCACTCGCGAAGCTCGGCTACAAGCAGGAGCTGAACCGCGGGTGGAGTGGATTCTCCAATTTCGCGATCTCGCTCACGATCATCTGCATCCTGAGCGGTTGTTTCACGACCTACGGACAGGCGTGGAACTACGGCGGGCCGGTCGCGATCTCGATCGGCTGGCCGGTGATCAGCATTCTCGTCCTCATGGTCGGACTCTCGATGGCCGAGCTCGCCTCGAAGTACCCGACAGCCGGCGGCATCTACTACTGGGCATATAGCCTCGGCGGCGTCCGCTGGGCATGGTTCACCGGCTGGTTCAACCTGCTCGGCCTCGTCGCGATCACAGCCGCTGTCGATTACGGCGCCGCGTCGTTCCTGAACTCGGTGCTCGCCCTGTACGGGCTCCACTTCATCCTCAACTTCACGACGGCGAGCCACTCCGGCGTGCTCGACCACACGTTCGTCCTGTTCTTCATCATCCTCGCGGCCCACGCGCTGATCAACGTGTTTTCCTCGCCGCTCGTCGCACTGCTGAACCGGGTATCCGCGTGGTGGATGCTGATCGGCGTCCTCGTGATCGTTGGCGTCCTGATCTTTGGCCCTTCCTCACATCAGAGCTTCTCGTATGTGTTCGGACACCGATCCAACAACAGCAACCTGGCGAGCGGCAACGCCTTTGGAGGGATGTACTGGTTCCTCATCCTGCCGATCGGCTTTCTGCTCACCATGTACACATTCACCGGCTATGACGCCTCGGCCCACCTCAGCGAGGAGACCCACGATGCCGCGCGGGCCGCGCCTCGCGGTCTGTGGAGGTCGATTGCGTACTCGGCGGTCGGTGGCTGGGCCGTCCTCTTGGCGATCACGTTCGCTGCCACGCACATCAAGACGATCAACGCAGGTGGCGGCGGCTCGGTGCCAATTATCGAGTCTGCTTTGAGCACGGGTCTCGCCAAGCTCGTCCTCGACCTGTCGACGGTCGGCCAGCTGTTCTGCGGGATGGGCTGCGTCGCGGCCGCCTCAAGGATGGTGTTCGCGTTCTCGCGCGATGGCGCCGTGCCCGGACACAGCCTCTGGCGGCGGCTGAACCAGCATCGCACTCCGACTTGGGCGGTGCTGTTCGTCGTCGTGTTTGCGCTCGTGATCACGATCCCGGCCCTGTTCGGCAACAGCGCCGGCCTGCCGGTCGCATTTTTCGCGGTGACCTCGATCACTACGATCGGTCTTTACATCGCCTACATCCTCCCTGTGTTCCTGCGCTTCCGCATGGGCAGCAAGTTCGAGGCCGGCGTGTGGAACCTCGGCAAGCACCACCGGTGGATCAACGCGATCGCAATGGTCTGGGTCGCCCTGTGCGTGATCATCTTCAGCCTCCCGACATCGCTCGCCGCGGAACCGTGGAACAGCGGCTTTAGCTGGAGTGCCTTCAACTACGCCCCGCTCGTCACGATCGCTCTGCTGATCGCGGTCTGGATTGGCTGGGAGGCTGGCGCCAAGAACACGTTCAAGGGCCCGGTGCGCACAATCGACGACGAGGCCATCCAGGGGTCCGGCGAGGCGCTAATCGCCGCCGGTGCCTGAGTCCACTACCACCGTCGTCGAGCCAGCTACCGAGGGGGTGCTGGGCGAGGTCTCCTGCGCGGGCGCGGCTGAGGTTGACGAGGCAGTCGCCCGCGCGGGGAAGGCCTTCCCCGCCTGGCGCGCTCTCACACCAGCCGCCCGCGCAGAGCACCTCCGCGCACTCGTCGCCACGCTCGAGTCCCACCACGAGGAGCTCGCGCTGCTCGAGGCGCGCAACGCGGGCAAGCCGATCGGTGACGCGCGGGGCGAGATCGGAATGGTGATCGACACCTTCCGCTACTACTCCGCGGCGCCCGAGCGCCTGCTCGGCGACACGATCCCGGTCGCGGGCGGCGAGGCCTTCACGGTACGCGAGCCGCTCGGCGTCGTCGGCCTGATCGTCCCCTGGAACTTCCCGCTGACGATCGCCTCCTGGAAGCTCGCGCCCGCGCTCGCCGCGGGCAACACGGCCATCCTCAAGCCCGCCGAGCTGACTCCGCTCTCCGCGGTGCGCTTCGCAGCGCTAGCGGCGGAAGCCGGCCTTCCCGACGGTGTCTTCCAGGTCGTGACCGGCTCCGGCAGGGTCGTCGGCGCTCGCCTCGTCGAGCACCCTGACGTCGCGAAGATCGCTTTCACCGGCTCGACGGAGGTCGGCAGCGCGATCGCCGCTACCGCGGCGCGCACGATCAAGCGCGTCACGCTCGAGCTGGGCGGCAAGTCCGCGAACGTGATCTTCGCCGACGCTGACCTCGAGCGCGCCGCCGCGGCCGCACCAGGGGCGGTGTTCGGTAACGCCGGCCAGGACTGCTGCGCACGCTCCCGGATCCTCGTCGAACAGGCGGTCTACGATCGCTTCATGGCTCTCCTCGAGGAGCACACCAAGGCCATCAAGGTCGGCGACCCGCTCGATCCCGGCAACGAGATGGGCCCGTTGATCTCGAGCGCCCAGCGCGAGCACGTTGCCTCCTTCCTCGACGAGGACGACGCTCACGTCGCGTTTCGCGGCAGCGCTCCCGAGGGCCCGGGCTTCTGGTTCGCGCCCACGGTCCTTGCGCCGACGTCCCGCGCGGCGCGCGCGGTCCGCGAGGAGATCTTCGGCCCGATCGTCGCGGTCCTCCCGTTCAAGGACGAGGCCGAGGCGGTCGAGCTCGCGAACGACACGATCTACGGTCTGTCGGGCTCGATCTGGACGCGCGACGGCGCGCGCGCCCTGCGCGTCGCGCGGGCGATCGACACCGGCGTCCTCTCGATCAACTCGAACACCTCGGTGCGCGTGGCGACGCCGTTCGGCGGCTTCAAGCAGTCGGGTTACGGCCGCGAGCTCGGGCCCCATGCGCTCGACGCGTACACCGAGGTCAAGTCGATCTACTACTCAACGTCATGAGGCTCGACGGCCGGGTCTGCGTCGTCACCGGGGCCAGCGGCGGTATCGGCGCCGCCACGATCGCGCGCTTCCAGCGCGAGGGTGCGAAGGTTGCGGGCGTCGATCTCCTCGTGGGCGCGCCCGGCGATCTCTCGCTCGAGGCCGACGTCACCGACGAGCAACAGGTCATCGACCTTTTCGCCCGAGTCCGTTCCGAGCTCGGCCGCATCGACGTCCTCTTCAACAACGCGGGCATCTCGCCGACCGATGACGCATCGGTACTCGACACGACGCTGGAGGCCTACGAGCGCGTCCAGGCTGCGAACCTCCGCTCCGTCTTTCTCTGCTGCAAGCATGGCATCCCGCACCTGCTCGCCAACGACCCGGCCGGCGGCTCGGTGATCAACACCGCCTCGTTCGTCGCGGTGATGGGCGCCGCAACCTCACAGATCTCTTACACCGCCTCGAAGGGCGGCGTCCTCGCCCTCAGCCGCGAGCTCGGCGTCGAGTTCGCCCGCTCGGGTGTGCGCGTCAACGCGCTGTGCCCCGGTCCGGTCGACACGCCGTTGCTCCAGGAGCTCTTCGCGAAGGATCCCGAGCGCGCGGCTCGCCGCATGGTCCACATTCCGATCGGCCGCTTCGCGCGGGCCGAGGAGATCGCCGCAGCCGCGCTTTTCCTTGCCTCGGACGACTCGAGCTATGTCACCGCATCGACGTTTCTGGTTGACGGCGGCATCAGCGGCGCCTATACGACGCCTTTGTAACTGTCTGTCGCGGACTGCGACAGGCCTGAATCGGAGCCGATAAGTAGCTCCGGCTCAGCAGGTGCCGGAGTAGGCGGACGTACCGGGTCCACTCGCAGGGTCATCGACCTCGCCCACGTCCGCGGAGCGCAGGATCGCGCCGAAGTGCACGACGTACCACACCCCGCGCCAGGAGATCAATGAGGCGATTCCGAACGAGCGCACCTGGCCGCGCACGCGGTAGACGAGGCGCGCATTCGGCATCTCGTAGTAGCCGACGCTGTTGGAGCAGACACCCGGCGGTACCCAGTGGCCGTAGCTGCGCACGACGGTGACGCCCAGCAGCTGCGCGCGCGCGGCGTCGGCGCCGAGCCCGGCGTGGGCTGCCCCGATGTCGAGGCGGTAGTCGTAGACGAGCCGGTTGTGCCAGTCGCCCGCAGCGTCGCCGATCGCCTTCAGCTGTGTGTATGCGCCGAGGGGAAAGAAAGCCGGGAGCGCGGTGGCGACCCGATTCTCGACGACGCCGGTCCAGAGGTCGCCCATCAGCTGCTTGAAGAGCGGCGTGTTGGCTGAGGGGAACGCGTTGGTCTGCGGCAGCGATCCAGGCGTCGGCGCGGTCGACGGTGGCGTCTGTGCCAGCACCTGCGAGTGGCGCAGTGCCGTCAGGCGCGCCTGGCGGTGGATCGGGTGCGTGCCCCCCGACGCTGCGAGCACGCCGATCGCAAGCCCGATGGCGGCGAGACCGCCGACTGCGACCGTGCGCCGGCGACGTACCGCGCGCTTGCGCGCGGCGAGCCGCCTATCCCGCCTGCGGCGCGGCCTCGACGTCACGCGGCCATCCACCTACGATCACGGCCTCGCCGTCGTGCCCGACGAGCCGTGCTGGGAGGCCGAGGCGCTCGAGCCAGGGCCGCGCGCGCCGGCCGAGGACGAGCGCAGCGGTGCTCGCCGTGTTCGCATCGACGCAGCTCGCGGCACTGACGCTCACGGTGCGCCAGATCGAACGGGCTGGGCTTCCGCTTCGCGGATCGATGATGTGGTGCATGTTGTGACCGCCGTGCAACCAGCGCCGCGTTGTCGAGGACGACGTGGCAAGGCCGCCGTCGTTGATCGCAACCGTCTGCCCGGGGGCGAACGCCGGCGCGCGATGGTCGTCGCTCACGTGGATGCTCCAGCCGCCCGCCGGCGGCTCGCCGGCTGTTGCGATGTCGCCACTGAGCCCGACGAGCACGCCGCCGGCGCAGCGCGATGCTGCGGCGGCCGCAGCGCGGTCGGCGGCGAGTGCTTTTGCAGTGGCGCCGAGGTCGAGCCTCACCCCGCGCGGAACCAGCACCGTCCGCGCCTCGCGGTCGAGCTCGATCAGCCGCCAGGCCTCCGCGCGGCGCAGCTGCAGGATGCGCGGCGCGGGCGGTCCGGGCGCAGTCGGGGAGGGGCGCTCCAGCTGGTGCCAATCGCGATCGTAGCCGGCGGCGATGAGTGCCGTGCCGAGGGTCGGATCGACGCTCCCGTCGCTGACGTGCGCCGCCTGGATCGCGACCGCGATCGCGTCGAGAAGAAGCGGGCTGACCGTCACGCGCTCGCCGGCACGCGCGTTGAGGCGCTCGATCTCAGAGTCGGGCCGAAAGCGGCTCGCTGTGATGTCGATCGCCCGTACCTCGGCCATGACGACCGCTACGGCCGTGTCGAGCTCGCCCGCGACGGTTGTCGCGACGGTCGCGAACCCGCCCAGCGCCTCGAAGCTGAGGCTGGCCGGTGCCGGGCTCAGTGGGAGAGAACGTGGAAATGCGCCCATGAGGCGAACAGGGGGATCGTGAGGATCGCGAGGATGACTCCCGCGGCGAGTGAGCCGGCGAGCGCGAGCGCCCGCGTGCCGCGACCAGCGCCGTAGTCATCCCACGGCGTGGCGCGCTCGCGCGAGCTTGCGCGCAGCGAGTGCGAGAGCTCGGGTAGGTGGCCCAGCACGTGCAGC
Organism: uncultured Solirubrobacterales bacterium; assembly: GCA_963773395.1. Classification (GTDB taxonomy): domain Bacteria; phylum Actinomycetota; class Thermoleophilia; order Solirubrobacterales; family Solirubrobacteraceae; genus Palsa-513. The sequence continues at coordinate 111,952 of CAVZAY010000005.1, forward strand.
GCCATGAACGCGAGCCAGATGAGGAAGCTCGCCTTGTGCAGGGCGAGGAACGGGCTGCGCGCCGATGGTCCCGCGACGAGCAGGACGATCCCCGTTGCGAACACCGCAACGGTCGAGAGCACGACGATCGGCGCGCTCGCACGGAGGATGAGCGGCGGCGGCCCCTTGCTGACGTAGGGCGCGCTGCCGGTGTAGTAGCGCATGAAGCGCCAGCCGGTGCTGAGCATCTTCAGCACGACGGGACCCAGCAGCATCATCCCGATGAACATGTGCGGGTTCAGGAGCTGACGCACGCGCAGGACGGTGATGCCGAGCGCGGCGAGCAGCGCGAGCAGCACGATCGCCGTCATCGCGGTCAGCTCCGCGTTACCGATCGTGCCGCCGCTTGCCCAGCGCCTCCCGGTCGCGGCAAGCCGGCGTTGCGCGTGCGTCTCGATCTCCACCCCCGCAGTCTCAGCGCGACGCGTAAGTGCTCCGTAACCGCTCCGTGAGAACCCTCATATGCGACGAAGGTGCCGGGGAGCAGGTCTATTCTGGCGTTACTGTGGCGTCGGACCTTCAGCCGTCCGCGGCTTCCGCCCCGCCGTTTGGGCCGCGCATCCTCCTAATCGAAGACGAGCCTGGAATCGTGGACTTCGTCACGCGCGGGCTGAGCAGCGAAGGCTTCGTCGTCGACGCTGTCTTGGATGGGCGTGAGGGTGCGCGCCGCGCGGTCGGCGAGCAGTTCGATGCGATCGTGCTCGATCTCATGCTGCCCGGGCTCAGTGGCATGGAGCTCCTCGCGACAGTGCGGGAGAAGCGGCCCGAGGTGCCGGTTGTGATTCTCACGGCGCGCAGCGACATCTCCGATCGCATCGCTGGTCTCAATGCCGGGGCGGTCGACTATGTGCCGAAGCCGTTCTCGGTTGCAGAGCTCGCGGCGCGCCTGCGGGCTCAGCTTCGCCAGGCGGTGCAAGGCCCCTCCGCAACCCTCACGGGCGCTGATGTGGAGCTGAACCTACTCACGCGCGAGGTACGGCGCGCCGGCCTGTTGGTGCGCCTGTCCGCGACCGAGTTCGAGCTGCTCGCCTATCTCCTTCGCCGCGCCGGCGACGTTTGCTCGCGCGAGGAGATCCTCAGCGCGGTCTGGGGCTACCAGCACGATCCAAAGACGAACATCGTCGACGTCTACGTCGGCTACTTGCGGCGCAAGCTCGGTCAGCCCGGGCGCCCCGCACCGCTCGCCACCGTTCGCTCGGTCGGCTATCGCTTCCTCGTATGAGCCCGAGACGGCTCATGCCTTCGGGTATGCGCTGGCGCCTGACGGCGTGGGTCGCCATCGTCATGATCTTCGCGCTGGTCGTCACGGCCTTCGCGGTCTACAACGGCACCGGCTCGCAGATTCGCCGTGACGTCGACCAGGAGCTGCGCGGCGAAATGAGCGAGTTCGCGCACGTGCTGCACGGTGCGGCGACCCGTGCCGACGTCACCAGGCGCGCCTCGACCTACGTGACCAGCCAGCCGTTCGGCGCCGCGTCCACGCTGCTGTTCGCGACGCTGCCGGGCACGGGCGTGGTCACGAACCAGCCCGAGCTCTTCGGGCTGCGCGCCGATGACGGCGAGACGCGTCTCGAGCAGCGCTCGGAGGCGATGCTTGCGGCGAGCCTGCTGCGCGCACGCGATGGCATCAGCACGCAGCCGGCCCCCGATGTCGGCGATCTGCGCCTGCTGCGCGAAACGGTCAGGGCGGGCGGCGTCGCGGTGCACCTCGGCGTCGGCGAGCCGCTCGCGATCGTGGAGCGATCCCAGAACGGCGTTGTCGGCGCCTTTGCCCTCGCGGGGGCGGTCGCCCTGGCGCTCGCCTTGGCTGCCTCGCTGCTCGTCGGTGCACGCGTCTCCGCACCGCTGCGGCGGATGGCCGCGATCGCGGCGCGCGTCGATGGCGGAGACCTGCGGCCGCGCATGCCGCTGAGTGAGAGTGGCCCGGCGGACGAGACCCGCGTGCTCGCCGAGTCCTTCAACCACATGCTCGATCGGTTGACTGCCGCTTTCGAAGCCCAGCGTTCGTTCATCGGCGACGCCTCGCACGAGCTGCGCACGCCGCTGACCGTGATCCGCGGGCAACTCGAGGTCCTGGCTGCCGAGCGCTCGCCTTCCTCCGAGGACGTGGTCAGGGTGGAGCGCCTGGTCACCGCCGAGGTCGCACGGATGAGCCGCCTTGCCGATGACTTGCTGCTCCTGACCCAGGCCGAGCAGGGCGAGTTCCTGCGACTCGACGAAGTCGATCTGCCTGATTTCATCGAGGATCTTTGGGCGGGTGTCACCGCAACTGCGGAGCGGCGATTCGAGCTTGGTCCGGTGCCGAGCGGCGTTCTGCTCGCCGATTCGGACCGGCTCACCCAGGCTCTGCGCAATCTGATCGAGAACGCGATCAACCACACCTCAGCAGTGTCTGGACTGGTCCGGCTCGATGTCCAGGATCTCGGCGCCGGGCGGCTGCGCTTCGAGCTCGCCGACGATGGACCCGGGATCCCGGGCGAGCAGCGGGCGCGGGTCTTCGACCGCTTCTACCGGACCGATGCCTCGCGCAGTCGCGCGGCAGGGGGCACGGGGCTCGGTCTAGCGATCGTCAAGGCGATCGCGGAGGCCCACGGCGGGCGCGTGTCGGTGCGCGCGAGCGCGGGCGGCGGGGCGCTGTTCGTGCTCGAGCTCGCCGGCTTCAGCGCGCGGCGCAGACCCGCCGGCGCCTTCGAGCGGCTCTGGGATTAGCCCCGCAATGGAGTGCGCCACTGGCTAGGGCTCGAGCGATAGCGCGAGCGTCGGGCAGGCGTCCGCGGCGCGACGCGCATGCTGCTCGAGCTCACGCGGGATCGGCTCGTCGGCGATCACCGGATAGCCCCAATCGTCGAGGCGTATTCGCTCCGGGAAGAGCTCGGCGCACAGACCGTGCCCGTCGCATTCGATCGGGTTGCAGCGGAGCCTCACGTCAGCACCGCCTGTGCCGTGCAGGCCGCGCACGGCCCATGCCGTGCGTGATCCTCGAACTCTCGGCGGAAGGTGCGAAGCGCGCTCCCGACGAAGCGACCGAGTCCCGTCGGATGGTGGCAGGCGCCGCGATCCTGGATCTCGAGCGTCCAGCGACGCACGTCCTCGAACGCGAGCGTTCCGGCGCTTCCCCGACTCGCCGCCTCCAGGCGCCGCGCGATCGCGGAGCTGCCGTGAACGCACGGCCCGCACTGACCTGCTGACTGCGAGGCGAGGTAGGCGCTGACGCGCACCGTCTCGGCGACCGGGCAAGCGCTCGCCGGCAGCGCCGCGATGACCCCGCAGCCAAGCGACGCGTCGTAGCGCCCGAGCTCCTCGTGCGAGAGGCGCAGCTCGCCCGCGAGGCTGGCGGGCAGCCAGGTACCGAAATAGCCGCCAAACAGCAGTCCGCCGACCGCGCCGACGTCTACCCGCGCGGCCGCCAGCACGTCGTCAAGGCGGGTGCCGTAGGCGATCTCGAAGACGCTGCGCGTGCCTGCGGCCCGCACCACCGTGACGAGCGTGGAACCTGGCTCGTTCACGACTCCGATTGCGTTGTGCCAGTCGGCTCCGTGGCGTGCGATCAGCGCGATCTGCGCGAGCGTCTCGACGTTCTGGACGAGCGTCGGTCGCCGTGCGACGCCGCGCACGCTGACGCGCGGCGGCTGGAATGTCGGCAGTGCCGGACCGCCGTTGAGTTGCGAGACGACCGCGGTCTCCTGTCCAGCGATGAACGTAGCGGCGCCCGCGAAGACCTCGAGATTGACGTCGTCGAAGGCCTGCGCGGCGCGCTCTGCGATCGCTCGCTCGAGCAACGCGCGCTCGGGTGCGCTGTGCTTGACCACGACGATCACGCGCTGTGCCCGGATCGCGCGCGCGACGAGGCTCGCGCCATCGAGGACAAGATGCGGGACCTCGCGCAGCAGCAGCGCGTCCTTGCCGCTGAGCGGCTCGCTCTCGCAGCCGTTTGCGACAAGAATCGGACGTCCGCGCGCGGCGGCGACGGCGCGCAGCTTGCGCGCCACGGGGAAGGCGGCGCCGCCTCGTCCGCGCAGCGCGCAATCGGCGATCAGCTCGACGAGCTCGGCGCGATCGAGCTCTTGTGGCGCAGGCATCGGACCGTGCACCTCGTGGTGGCGCTCGAGGCTGACGAGCGGCCCGTCGGCGAGCCCCTCGAGCAGTCGTGGCAGGCCAGTCTTCGCCGCCAGCGCCTGGGTCATTGCGTCTCGGCTTTCGTAATCGTGAGCGTGCCCGACGCGGCACCGGTGCCGGGGTCCAGTGAGACAACGAGGTCGAGCTCGATCACGCCGTCGTGCGCGTTGCCGACGCGCGCCCTGATCTCGTTTCCGGCCAGGGCCGTCACGATCCCGGTGAAGTGGTCGGGCTGGCCCGCACTGCCAGCGGTCACCGCGCTCGAGCTCATCGAGACGCCGCCGCCGGCGATCTGAGAGCCGTAGATCCGCACGTCGAGTGCGGCGAGCGCTGGGAGCGGCGAGCTCAGCGCGATATCCACCTCGACGCCGGTGCTCGTTTGAGTGTCGCTCACACTGCCGCGAAGGTTGGTCGTGACGGGCAGCGCCGGCAGCTTTGTGCTCGTGAGCGACGTGGACGCCTGTCGCTGTGTGGTGCGCGCGAGCAGCGCGGCGGGTGTGCCGGCCCGCGACGCCCAGCCGCGCGCGAGCGGACCGCCGGCGGCCCAGACAACGAGCAGCACAGGTAGGCCGATCGAGCCAGCGACCGTCCCGACTCGCAAGCCAGGGCGCCCGCGCCAGCCGTACGCCGCGCGCGCCCAGATCGCCAGCACGACCGCGATGACGCACGCCGCCGTGATCACAGTCAGCCACGAGCGGGCATCGCTCCCGGTCCCGAGGCCATGGACGACGGCCACCGGCCAACAGAGATAGGCGAGCCAATGCGTCGCACGCCACGTCCTTTGGCCGAGGCGGCGGCGAACGAGGCTTGTGAGTACGAGCGCGATCAGCAGGTCCGACCCGAGCGCTCCGAGGCCGAGCCAGATCGGCCTGTAGCTGCCCGTGAACGGGATGATCGCGTTGACGAGGCTGATCGACGCAAACGGATCGAGCACCGTCGTCACGATGTGCACGGCGAGCATCACGATCGCGAGCAGCGACGCGTTTCGGTGTACCCCTTCGACGACGAATCTCGGCCAGCCCTGTGTTTGCGCTCGGCTCGCCCCGGCGACGCCGAGGACGACGGTCACCGTCAGCAGGACGAGGGCGACAGCACCCGTCGCGCGCGTGAGGTACCACAGCGCCGTGGGCCCGGCGGCGGCGAGCGGGTTCACGACCCGCCTGAAACGACCACTGCCGGGGCGGCTGAGGTCGTCGGCGCCTGCGCCGGCGCCGCGAGCGAGCTGGCGCTGCCGGCCGTTGGCGACGCGGTGCTCGCACTGGCGGCCTGGGCCGTAGCCGCCGCCGGTGCGAGCGTGTGCCCGTGGAAGGTGCCGGCCGCCAGCAGCGCGAGCGCGCCGGTGGCGCTGACGGCACCGGCGAGCAACCAGCGCGTCGCGGCCCCGATCCGCCACAGCCCACCGTCGCGGATCTGGATCCGCCGGCGCTCAGCGAGCTCCGTCTCCGAGATGCTGTGCGCGCGCGGGGGTCGGGGTCTGCGAGGCACGCGCGGTTCGTCGCTGGGGTAGGACATCGCCCGATGGATTCTGCGAGCGCGCCACAACCTCTCCTAAGCGGCCGATTAGAACCCTCTCAAGCGGCGTCTGGGCCGCGATGAGAGCCTCCTCATCCGCGCGTTAGGAGTGCTTGAATTCCGGCCCGAGGATTCACAGTGGTGAACCGCATGGCCCGGGCCGGATGAGGCGTAACACGCCGGCTTCGCGCGCCGTCTATGCACGCCGCCGCGCCGTTGCGCTCGCCGTGGGCACCGTGTCAGTGGTCGCGCTCGTGGCGCTCGCATTGCCGTCTGGGCAGGCGCCGCGCGCGGCCAGTCGCAACGATACGCGCGCCTTGGTCACCCGGCACGCGCGGCTTCGCGTTGTGCGTGCGAGCCGCGCCCCGGTCGTGACCGTGCCGGCCGCTCCAGGGCCGAGCTGGACCGTCGTTGGCACCGTCGGCGGGCAGCCCGCCGCCTGGCTGGCACAGCGGGGTGGGGTCACGCTCATGCGCTTCGATCAAGCCAAGGTGCGCCTCGACCTTCACGCCGGCTCGCTTGACGGCGGCACGACCGGCTGGACCTACGGCGACCAGATCAGCGGGCGGGAGGTCCACCAGGTGATCGCGGGCTTCAACGGTGGCTTCAAGCTGACCTACTCGAATGTCGGCTTCGTCGCGGGCCCTCACGTCGCGGTCCCGCTCAAGAAGGGGCTGGCCTCGATCGTCACCTACGCGAACGGGACGACTGACATCGGTGCCTGGGGCGCCGGGATTCCCAATGCAGGCGAGAAGGTCTACTCGGTGCTCCAGAACCAGCTCCTCCTCGTCGCGAATGCGCTCGCGGCGCCGACGGTCTCGACCTGCATCACGACCTGCTGGGGCAACACGATCCAGAACCTGACTGTCGTTGCGCGCTCGGCGCTCGGGATCACGGCGAACGGCGAGCTAATCTGGGCAGCCGGTGAGCAACTCACGCCCGCCTCGCTGGCGAGCACGTTGATCGCAGCCGGCGTCGTCCGGGCCATCGAGCTCGACATCAACCCGGACTGGGTCGCCGGTTACCTATACGTCCACCACGCGGGCGGCCCGGTCGCGAATCCCGTCGTGCCAGGCCAGCTCGGCATCGCCGGCCAGCTGCTGGCCCCCGACACGCGCGACTTCCTGACAGTGGTCGCGCGTTAGCGCGCGGCGGAATTGCCGGCGCGCGGCAAGCGGCGGCGGACGCGGTGCCGTCGTCGCCGCCGTCGCGCGAGCGCTGCGTAGAGCCCGAGCGCCAGGAGTACGAGGATCGCGATCAATGCCGCCATTGCGACGCCCGGGGCAAGGAGAACGCCGAGGATCCCGACCACGACACCGACGAGGACGTCGAGGCGGCGCTGGCCGGCCTCGCGACGGCGCTGTCGGCGGATCGCTCGCCGCGCCGAGGTCTGCGGGCGCTCGAGGGTTTTCGGCGGAGGCTCCTGGCGGGGGGCGGGGAGGCTCATAGCGGTAGACGCCGGATCACCGCTCGCGGCATGACCTTCAGCGCGAGCATCAGCCAGCGCAACGCCGCCGGTGCCCAGACGACCGTCCTGCCCCGCTCGAGGCCGCGGGCCACGGCGCGTCCGACGGCGGCAGCGTCGATTGCCAGGGGCGCGGCGCGCAAACCGCTCGTCATGCGCGTTCGTACGAATCCCGGCCGGACGACCAGCACCCGCACGCCGTCGCCGCGCAGCGCATCGCCGGTTCCGCGTGCCAGCGCGTCGAGCGCCGCCTTGGATGCGCCGTAGACCAGGTTGGCGGGCCGGACCACCTCGCCGGCGACTGACGAGAGGACGACGAGGGCTCCGCCGCCACGCTCTTTCAGCTCTCTTGCCGCGTGCAGCAGCAGCGATCCCGCGACGACGGCGTTCGTATCCAGAACGCGAACGGCGCCCTCAATATCTGCGGGTACACCGCCGCGTTCCCCGAGTACGCCGACTGCAAGCACGACGAGGTCGGCTCCCCCGAGCCGGGCAAAGGCATCGCCGACCACCCGGCCGTGACTCGCCGTGTCGTCCGCTTCCAGGAGCTCGGTCTGCACGTCGCGATAGCCGTCGCTGCGAAGCGCGTCGGCGGCTCCCGAGAGGTGGGGTCCCTCGCGCCCGAGAAGCACCACGTGCGCCTCCGGCGGAACGACTGCGCGGACGACGGCGAGTGCGATCTCCGAGCCGCCGCCAAGAACGATCGCGCGCTTGTATTCGGTCATCGCAGGGGCCCGCAGAGTCCGAGGCGCTGCCCGAGGTCCGATCGCATGACGCCATCCGGGTCGACGAGCTCGCGCGCCGCGCGAAAGCGCCCGAGCTCGGGGTACATGGCCTCGAGCAGGTCGCGTCGCAGCCGTACGTCCTTCGTGAGATAGACGCGGCCACCGCAGTGGGCGACGCGTTCGTCGAGCGTGTCGAGCGCCTGCCTCGCGCCCGCCGCCCCGGCCGGGATGTCGAGCGCCAGCGTCCAGCCGGGCATCGGGAACGAAAGCGGGCACCCGTCGGCCTCTCCCAGCCGCTTCAGCACGGCGAGGAAGACCGGGACGCGTCGCGCCGCCAGCAGCCGGACGGCAGCAGTCAGAACCTCGGCGTGCTCCTCGCCGACCACGAACTGGTACTGGAACAAGCCGTGCACGCCGTAAAGGCGGTTCCAGGCGCCGAATCCGTCGAGCGGGAAGAAGTGGTGGGCCGCCCCGACGGGCTTGCCACGCTCGTGTCGCGGGAAGGCACGCCAGCGCAGGCTGTTGAACGCCGCGATCGCGGGCGGTTGGAGCACCCAACCGGGGAAGCCGGGCGGAATCGTCAGGCGCGAGGAGTGCGAGAGGTCCTCGTGCGGCGCGCCCTCGCTGGGAAGCTCGCCGGGCTGCGCGTCACGCGAGCGCGTCACCACGGCGCGCCCGCTGTGCGCGCCGCGCGCCAGCAGGTCGAGCCAGGCGACGTTGTAGCGGTGGCCCTCATCGCGCGACATCACTGCCAGTGTCTGCTCCAGCGAATCCGTCCGGTCGGTGTCCACGAGCCAGCCCGGAGCGGCCAGCGACTCGACGCGCAGCGTCGCCGAGGTGACGATGCCGGTCAGGCCGAGGCCTCCGAGCGTCGCCGCCAGCAGCTCGCCGCCGGATTCGGCCGTCAGCTCGTGGACGCGGCCGCCGGGAGTGACGAGCGTGAGCGCCTCGACGAGCCCGGCGATGCTGCCGTCAGCCGGGTGGTTCTTGCCGTGAACGTCGCTTGCGATCGCGCCGCCCAGTGTCACGTGGCGCGTCCCCGGGATCACCGGGATCATCAGTCCCGCCGGAATCAGGTGCCCGAGCAGCTGCGCGTAGGTGACACCCGCGTCGACGCGAACGAGCTTCCGTTCACGGTCGATCTCGATCGTGTCTGCAAGACCGGTCAAATCGAGCACGATGCCGCCGGCGAGCTGAGCCGCATCACCGTAGCAACGCCCTGCTCCGCGGGCCAGCACGCCGCCGCGAGTCGTCGCGTCCTCGCCGAGTAGCGCCACGACCTCGTCGTGCGACTGCGTGCGCACGACGCGTGCGCGACTGAACGTCGCGCGCCCCCAACCGCTCAGGCGGCGTTCTGCGCGCCCCCCAGGGCGGCGCGTTGCGCGGGCGCGCTCAACGACCGACATACAGGGCGCCCACGAAGAGCAGCGTCCACGCGAGCGTCACGACCAGGAGCGGCCGATCGCCAAGAATCAGCTCCTCGGGCGTCTCGCCCCCGCCGGCTGCGACGAGCCTTCCGTAGCGCCCCAACCAGAGCACCACGGGCACGATCGTCAGCGCGTACCACGGTCCCTGCTGGTGACGCGTCGTGGCCCACAGGACATACGCGCTGATCGCTCCGGCGGCGGCGAGGGTCAGGATGGCTCGTAGCGCGGTCACCGAGTAGCGGCCGAGGCTGTGCCGCGACGGGGCGCTCGTACGCTCCTCGCGCAGCTCGGCGTAGCGCTTAGCTGCCACGACGAAGATCGCCCCGCACGAGGTCACGAGCAGGAACCAGCGCGAGAGGCCGACGTCGACGGCCGCACCGCCCGCCGCCGCCCTGAGCACGAACCCGGCGGCGATCGCGAGGATGTCAAGGCCGATCACGCGCCGCCACCAGACTGAGTAGGTCGTGGTCAGCGCGAGATAACAGGCGCCGACCAGCGCGAGCTGCCAGCGCAGCGCCATCGCGAGCGCGAGCGCGAGCGTCACCAGCACGCCGGCCGCGGCAAGCGCCGTGCGCGGCTTCAGCACGCCCGCGGCGATCGGGCGCCTGCACTTCACCGGATGGTGGCGATCCTGCTCGCGGTCGCGCACGTCATTGACCAGGTAGGTGGCGCTCGAGAGCATGCAGAAGACGGCAATCGCAAGCGCGATGCGCTCGAGGTCACCAACGTCATCGAGCACGCCGGCCGCCATCGGAGCTGCGAACACAAGTAGGTTCTTCGTCCATTGCTTGGGCCTCGCCGCACGCAGCAGCGTGAACGCCGGAGTCCGGGCGCTGCGCGCCTGCTGGCTAGCGAGGGCGGGTGGCGAGGCGGCGAATTCAGCGGAGCCCATCGCCAATACCTTTCCACAGCGAGAAACAGTCACTCGCGGGTTAAGGCCACAAGATGATGAGATCATTCTCATGCATCGGGTTCCCGGGCCGCTCGACGGCGCCGGGCTCGCCAACTCGCAAGCGTGCCGCTGTCGCGCTCGGGCTCGCCCCGGCGGGAGCTAGGCGGGAGCGCTAAGCGGGCGCTAACAAGGGGGTTAGAGAAGACTCACATCCCCGCGGCGTAGGGACGCGTCGCGACGCGACACGTGTCTATGTTTGTCGCGATGGCAACGGCAAACCCCTCGCGCCTGTCACGCGAGTTGCGCCCCGGGCCGGGTGAGCTGTTGCGGCGCCTGCGGCGCGTCGCGATCGTTGCCGCGCTTGTTGCGCTCATACCGGCAGTCATCTCGTTCGCCGAGATGGCCTCCTCGCCGTCGAACACGGCGCTCGGCGTGCGCACCGTCGAATGGCTGCGCGACAACGGTCTCGTCGGTGTAGTCGCGCAGGTCGAGAACTGGTACTACACGCTGACCGCGCCGGCCAAGGGCGGTCCGGCCTTGAAGTCGCTCCCCAACGTCGGCCGCGGCGCGGTCGTCGCGACTCACGTTTCCGCGATCGATGCCGGCGTGCGCCCGGCCCGGGTGCGACCGCTGATCTGGCCGTGGCTCGCGGGCGAGGGCGTGTGGCATGCGACCCGACCGGGGCTTGGCAAGCAGCCGCCGCTGCTGGTCACGACGATCCGCGACCAGCCTGACTACCCACGCGTTGTCGTTGGCATGGCCTGGATCAACACGAAGCGGACGCAGATCCAGCTCTACCCGGGTCGCTTGGAGCCGGCCGTTACGCTGCCGACGCGCGGTCCAATGGAGGTGCCGCCGGCGAGCCGCGGGCGCCTGCTCGCGACCTTCAACAGCGGCTTCAAGCTGAGCGACTCGCTTGGCGGCTACACGGTCTACGGCCACACCTACGCGCCGATGGTGAACGGCCTGGCGACCTTCGTCGGCTATCGCAACGGCAGCGTCGACATCGTCGACTGGCGCTTCGGCAAACGTGCGCCCGCGGGAATCTCCTACGCACGCCAGAACCTGCCGCTGATCGTCAACGACGGGAAGCCGAACCCGACGCTCTCCACGACCTCGGCGTGGGGCACGACCGTCGGCAATGCGATCCTCGTCTGGCGCTCGGCGATCGGGATCGATCGCCACGGCAACCTGATCTACGTCGCGGGCAACGACCAGACCGTCGTCAGCCTCGCCCACGCGCTGATCCGCGCCGGTGCGGTGCGCGCGATGGAGCTCGACATCAACTCCTACTGGGTCAGCTTCATCACATACGGGGGCTGGAACGCGCTCGCGCCGTCGAACCTCCTGCCGGACATGAACCGGCCGACGACGCGCTACCTGACTCCTGACGACCGCGACTTCTTCGCCGTGTACCTGAACCACTGATCGCCTCGGCGCATGCGCCGAGGCGCCGGGCGGCGCATGCGCCGCCCGGACGGATGGCTGCATGCAGCCATCCGCACAAGTCGTGGAATCGCCTTTATGCGGCGCGCCCTCCGCTATACCTGCGCCATGATCGGTCCTTTGGCGGCGCTGGTCGCCGGCGCGCTCGTCGCGCTGCCTGCGCCGGGAAACCGGTCGTTCGGTTCGCGGCGCTAGCTGTCCGCGCCGCTGATGACGAGATCCGCGCGCAGATCTGGGCGCTCGCGCGCTATGTATTCGTCCTCGGCTGCCATCCAGTCCTGCCAGAGCGAAAGCGCGTCCTGCCCGTCTCGCTGCAGGCCGCGACGCAGGCGCTCTAGGCGTGCGGTGGCAACCCACACGCTCGCAGCCAGGTAGGGCGCGAACGCAACTCGGGACGAGCTGACGCCCTCGACGATCAGGTAGGTGCCGGCTTTCACCTCGTGCCAATCGAGCGCGTTCCTCCAGCTTGCGAAGTCGTCGGTCGCAATCACCGCCACGCCGCCCAGTCGCTCCGCCACACGAGCGGCGAGCGTGCTCTTGCCGCCGCCACCGTCGATCGCCAGCACCTTGGTCTTCATTGGCGCCGGAGCGCGGGCGCCCCGGACCAGCGCGACCACACGCTCTACCGCGTCCTGGCCGCCCGGTGGCCGCATCGCCCGAACCTACATCAAGAGCTCTCGTGGCGATTGCTACTATCGCTCACTCTGTCCCGACTCCACTGACCAGACCGAACGGAGGGTCGTGATGACGGTAGGTGAGGCGATGAGCCCTGCGCGGATCACCGTTGGTACATCGCACACGCTGCGCGAGGCGGCTCGGCGGATGACCCATGGCCACGTCGGCTCCGCCGTGGTGCTCGACCCGGCCCTGCCGGGTCCGGGAATCATCACCGAGCGCGACGTGCTGCGCTGCATCGGCGAGGGCGGCGACATCGACCTCGCCTTGGTCGGCGACTATGTCGCCCGCAACGTGGTCTATGCCACAGCGGACTGGCCGCTCGAGCGTGCGGCGGCGGCGATGACAGCCGGGGGCTTCCGCCACCTCGTCGTCCTCTACAGGTCTGAGGTCGCCGGCGTCATCTCGATGCGCGACATCGTGCGCTCCTGGGTCGAGACCGGCGCCTCCGTTCAAGCGACCGCGCTCGCTGGCTGAGCAATGACACCGCCCGCGCTCGTGGGATCGATGTCGCCGGAGAGGTAGACGTCGGCTCCCGAACCGCGCGGCCGGAGCCCCGGGGCTCGATGGGTTAGTCAGCGCGCTGCTGCACGTCGGGCCGCTCGACGATGTCCTGAGCCAGCCGCGCGGCAATGTACGCGCGAACCAGTCCAGGAGCTCGTGGCCGGTCATCCGCGGATACAACTCGAGCTCGCCGGGGAGATAGGCGCAGCGCGCATGAATCGCGACGCTGTCGCGGCGTCTGTCGAGCCCGAGCACGCGCGACCGGAACTCGGGTGGCAGAGATCGAGCCGCATCCGGATCGTGGTCGTCTTCCCGGCGCCGTTCGGCCCGAGGAACCCGAAGACCTGCCCGCGCTCGACCTGCAGGTCGAGATGCTCGACGGCGGCGGTCTCGCCGAACGTCTTGCTCAACCCGACGGTCTCGATCGCGGCGCTCACGGCTGGATCCGGGTGGCGGATCGCTCGCGGTAGGCGCGCAGCAGGCGGCGATGCGTGAGCCAACCAACCAGTTGACCATTCTCGCCGATGACGGGAACGCCCTCATCATCACTGGCGCCGAGGGCGTGCACGGCAGCCTCGAGCGACTCGTCTGCTCGCAGATCCGGCGCCGCTCGCGCGAGCGTCCCCGCTCGCGTGGTGGTGGCGGTTCGTTCGCTGATCGCCCGCTCTACGTCGAGCGCGGCGATCACGCCGAGCAGTGAGCCGTGATCGTCGGTGATCGGTAGCGAGTCGCAGCGTTCGGCCGCGAACCGTTTGATCAGCTCGCGTAGCGGCTCGTCCGGTTTTGCGGGACGTGGTGGTGTGCCCATCGCCTCGGCGACTGTGATCTGCGCCATCAGGCTTGATGGCTGTGGACGGTCGATGTCGATCCCGCGGCGGCGGAGCTTGAGCGTGTAGATCGTGTCGCGGCTCACGGCGTTCGAGAGTGTGGTCGCGACGACGACCGCGCACATCAACGGGAGCACAATGCGGTAATCGCCGGTGAGCTCGAAGATGATGATCACCGCCGTGATCGGCGCGCGCGCAGCGGCGGCGAACACGGCGCCCATCCCGACCAGGCCATACGCGCCGGCGGCGGCGGCCAGGTGCGGCAGCAGGTGGTGGGCGACCGCGCCGTAGGCCGAGCCAAGCATCGCACCCATGAATAACGACGGGGCGAACACACCCCCGGATCCGCCGATCCACATGGTCAGGCTGGTCGCCAGGATCTTTGCTGCCAGCAGCCCGAGCAGAACGACAACCACATAGTGGCCGCCGACCCCCCGCTCGAGGACCGGATAGCCGACCCCGTACATCTGCGGCACGATCAACAGCAGGAGCCCCAGGAGGATCCCGCCGGCTGCGGGGCGCAACCACTCGGGACCGCGCCACAGCCTGTCCGCCGCGTCTTCGCCCGAGTACATGACGCGAACGAACACCACACCGACGCCGGTCGCGAGGACACCGAGGCCGGCGTAGAGGACGAGTTCGAACGGCGATGAGAAGCTGAACGCCGGCAGCGACAGGAACGGATGGTTGCCAAACGCGGCGCGCCCGATCGCATCAGCGGTCACAGAGCTCAGCACGACCAGCCCGAACGACCGGGTTTGGAAGTCGCGCAGGATCAGCTCCAGTGCGAAGAAAACGCCGGCGATCGGCGCGTTGAACGTCGCCGAGATCCCGCCTGCTGCGCCGCACGCAACCAGCAGCCGAAGCTCCGACTCCTCTAACCGGAACAGCTGCCCTGTGACGGATCCGAGCGCGGAGCCGATCTGCACAATCGGCCCTTCGCGACCGACCGAACCGCCCGAACCAATGCAGATCGCCGAGGCAAGTGACTTGACGATCGGCACCTGTGCGCGGATCCGGCCACCAAGTTGGTTGACGGCGAGCATCACCTCCGGCACGCCATGCCCCCGCGCCTCGGGTGCGAACCGCGCGACCAGCGGACCGTAGACCAGCCCACCGATCACCGGCGCAAGCACCACGAACCAAATCCCCAGCCCCGGCACCAGCGGGTTGTGAGCGTGCCCCGCCACCCCATAAGCGGAGTGCCCGGTGAAGAGCTCAGTGAAGCCACTGATCATGTAGCGGAACGCGACTGCCCCCAACCCCGAACCGGCGCCCGTCAGTAGCGCCAACGCCATCAGTCCACCCGAGCCGCGGGCGACTGAGCGTGCCAACCGCTCCCGCCACGGCTCCGCCACTGCGCGCAGCCCGCCCAAATTCGCGGTGGGACGCGTCATATCCGTCAGTGCGCTGGCTCGGCCGCGATGCCGGCGAGCAGCACGTCGATCGCGTGGCGGATGTTGGGCCAGCGAAACGCCGCCGGGTCGAGCGCGCCGTGCAACATCAACCCGTCCGCCAAGGCCAGGAGGATCGAGGCGAGCGCGTTGGCGGGGATCTCGACGAGCTCGCCCGAGGAGACCCCGACCTCGATCCAGGATCGCACGAGCTTACGGCGCCGTCGGGTCACCGCTGCGAGAAGCTGACGCACGGGCTCCTCCGTCAACAGATCGGCCCATAGGTCGGCGCGAACCTGGACCCGCGCGGCGTCGTCGCCGCGAGCGAGCATCGCCTGCGCGAAGCGTCGCACACGCTCAACTCCTGATTCGCTCGACGCCGTGATCGACTCAAGCTCACGGTCAAGTGCGGCAGCATCGTCCTCCAGCAGCGCGAGCAGCAGATCCTGTTTCTGCTCGAAGTAGCCGTAGAACGCGCCCTTGCTCACCCCCGCCTCGGCGCACACCTCATCAACCGTGAGGTCACGAAAGCCGCGCCTTGCCGCGCAACGCCACGCCGCATCGATCAAGTCTTGGCGACGCTCGATGCGGGTCTCGGGACGAAGCTTCGGCATTGGCGAGGCGAGGACATGAAAACCGACTCGTCGGTTTCTATGAGATTAGCACAAACACCACTCACCGCCTCCCGGCGACCGGCGGCGACTGCGTGGCGCGCGAGCCGTGGGGCAGGCCGGCGGGGCTCACCTCTTGGCCCGTCGCGAGTGAGGCAAGCCCGCACGCGAGCGGCCCGAGAGCACGCTCAGTCTGACCTGGCGCGTGGCGCCGCGGATCTGCGCAGCGGCGCGTGGTTCCCGTCGTCGCGTGTGGACGCTGCTCCGTCCGGTTCTAGCGGACTGGGCGGCAGGCGTGAGGCGCGGCCCTCGCCGACCGGACGGATCCTGACGCGGTGGGCGTGGCGGTGGAGGTTGGCCTTCTGGGCGATCGACTCGTCATCCTCGTGGACGAACTTCTCGCCGCGCAGCGCCGATGCGATCGCCGCGATCACGCTCATCACGACGGCGACCGTGAGGATCATGACGAGTCCGTGCTTGAACGAGGGCCCTATCAGGTGCGGGAAGAAGGAGCGGCTGGTGAGGGCTGCGGCCTGCGCCGCCGGGAAGGTGGTGGAGCAATGCCGGGCCGAGCAGGCTCTTCAGCGGGTTGAGGCCGAGGAACGCGGCGAAGATGTAGCCGAGCGGAGGTAGATGGGATAGCGCCGTTGCCTTGGCGACGGGGACGCCGTGAGCGAGCAGCCCGCTGTACATCGCTCCGGGTACCTTTGCGTTCAGCCCGAGGACGAGCAGCGTGAAGAACAGTCCCATCGATAGCGGCATGCCGGCCTGGGCGAAGGTGACGCGCATGCCGGACGCCGCGCCGCGGTGCCGCGCGGGCACCGAGTTCATGATCGAGGCGGTGTTCGGTGACGCGAACAGGCCGCCGCCGATGCCAGAGATGAACATCACGACCGCGAACGGCGGATAGGAGAAGTTCGCCGGGAAGGTCATCATCACCGCGTACATCGCGGCCGAGACGAGCATTCCGGCAGTCGCGAATGGTCGGGCGCCGTACTTGTCCGAAAGCTTGCCCGACAGCGGCCCGGCCACGACGAAGCCGACCATGAAGGGGATCATGTAGATCCCGGCCCACAGTGGCGTGTCGGTGAAACGGTAGCCGTGCTGGGGCAGCCAGATGCCCTGGAACCAGATCATGAGCATGAACTGCAGGCCGCCCCGCCCGATCGATCCAAGGAACGAGGCCGCGTTGCCGGCGGTGAAGGCGCGGATGCGGAACAGCGACAGGCGGAACATCGGCTCCTCGACCCGCATCTCGACTAGGACGAAGATGACCAGCGCCGCCAAGCCCCCGAGCAGCATCTCGAGGACGAACGGGCTGCCCCAGCCGGTCAGGGAATGGTGGTAGGGCTTGATGCCGTAGGTGACGCCCGTGAGGAGCATTCCAAGCCCCGCCGCGAAGGCGAGGTTGCCGAGCCAGTCGATCTTGGCCTTGATGCGGACGCCGATCTCCTTGAGCTTCAGATAGGCCCAGACCGTCCCGAAGACTCCGATCGGCACGTTCGCGAGGAACACCCAGCGCCAGCCGACCTGGGCCAGCACGCCGCCTACGATGATGCCCAGGAACGAGCCCACGATCGCGGCGACCATGTTCATCCCGAGCGCGAGGCCGAGTTGCTCGGAGGGGAAGGCGTCGGTGATGATCGCCGCCGAGTTGGCCATCAGCAGCGCGCCACCGATCGCCTGGAACATCCGCAGGATGACGAGCTCCAGGGCCCCGGTCGAACCCTTGCTCCAGACGAGCGAGAGCAGGATCGCCCCGACCGTGAACCAGGCGAAGCCGAGGTTGTACATCTTCACGCGGCCGAAGATGTCGCCGATGCGCCCGACGGTCACCACGACCGTGGCCGACACCAGCAGGTAGCCCATCATGATCCACAGCAGGTAGGGGAAGCTGGACGGGAGCAGCGGGTTCAGGTGGATACCGCGGAAGATGACCGGCAGGGCGATGATCAGGCTGGTCGCGTTGAGCGTCGCGAGCAGCACGCCAACGGTGGTGTTCGACAGGACGATCCACTTGTAGTGCGGTCCGACGAGCCGGCGAGCGTCTCACTGTCCCGTCGAGTCATGCGGGAGTCTCATCGGTGCGGCGTCCACCCGGCCGAGCACGAGGCGTCGTCGCCGGCTGGGTCGCGAGGCGCTCGAGCACTGTGATCGCGCGCTCGACCGCGAGCCGGTCTGCCTCGCTCGAGGGCGCTGAGTTGCTCGGCAAGCCAGGTCTCGCCCATTGTATCCGCCGCGCCAGCAGCGCACTGCCCTCGGCAGTAGCGACGAGGTGAATGCCCCGGCGATCGGCGGGATTCGCCTGGCGCGACACCAGGCCGGCTTCCTCGAGCCTGTCTGCAAGTCGCGTCGCCGCGGGGGATGGCAGGCCTTCGATCTCGGCGAGATGACCGATGCTGAGTGGCCCGCTGCGGACGACGGTGGCGAGCGCGGAGGTCTGGGCGATCGTCAGGTCGGACGGGTCCCGCCGGCGGAGCTGGCGCGAGAGGCGAACCAGCAGCAGGCGCAGTCTGCCCTGCCAGCACGTGAGGCGCGCTTGCCTCGCTGCCGCTTGTCGCCTCAGTCATCGCGATACCACCCGACACGTTGGTAACTTCTGTACCGTCGATACTATATATCAACGGCATAGATGGCTTTCCGAGGCGGAACGACAACCGGTGCAGCTACTCGTTGGTCGACACGCGTATCCGTCTTGGCTCAGGCGCGCGGTGCGGGGCATTGCGGGTGGGTGGGGTGAAGATTCCCTGGTAGCTGGGCGTGCGGCGTGTCGAAGTAGGCTGACGGCGTGACACCAGGCGCCACCCCGCCGCCGACGGGAGCGGGCAGCGATGACTGAGCCGCTGAGCGCCCCGGTGGAGGAGGCGCCGATCGCGGGCCTGAGCCAGCGGCGGGTCCTGATCATCATCGGCGCGCTGATGATCGGGATGTTCCTGGCGGCGCTCGATCAGACGATCGTCTCGACCGCGCTGCCGACGATCGTCGCCGATCTTCACGGCGCCTCGCATCTGGCGTGGGTGATCGTCGCCTATCTGCTCGCCGCGACCGTCTCGACGCCGCTGTGGGGCAAGCTCGGCGACCAGTACGGGCGCAAGGGCTTCTTCCAGGCGTCGATCGTGATCTTCCTCTGCGGCTCGGCGCTGTCGGGCCTCAGCCAGCACGATGACCGAGCTGATCGCCTTCCGGGCCGTTCAGGGACTCGGCGGCGGCGGTCTGATGGTCGGCGCGCAGGCGATCGTCGGCGACATCGTCTCGCCGCGCGAGCGCGGCCGCTACCAGGGGCTGTTCGGCGCGGTCTTCGGGGTCGCGAGCATCATCGGCCCGCTGCTCGGCGGCGTCTTCGTCGACCAGCTCTCCTGGCACTGGATCTTCTACATCAACCTGCCGATCGGTGCCGTCGCGCTCGCCGTGATCGCGATCCAGGTGCCGGGCCGCCTGAGCCGCATCCAGCACGTCATCGACTACCTCGGCGCCGCGGTGCTGATGCTGTCGGCTAGCTGTCTGGTGCTGTTCACGAGCCTCGGCGGCACGACCTACCCGTGGGGCTCGACGCTGATGGTCGCGTTCGCCGTCGGCGGGCGCGCTGGCGCTCGTCGTGTTCGTCTTCGTCGAGCGGCGCGCGGTCGAGCCGGTCCTGCCGCTGCACCTGTTCTCGATCCGCGGCTTCTCGATCACGAGCGTCGTCGGCTTCATCGTCGGCTTCGCGATGTTCGGCGCGATCACCTACCTGCCGGCGTTCTTCCAGATCGTCCACGGCGAGTCGCCGACCGCTCCGGGCTGCAGCTGCTGCCGCTGCTCGGCGGCCTGATCATCTGCTCGACCGGATCGGGCATCGTGATCACGCCGGACCGGCCGCTACCGGGCGTTCCCGATCGTCGGGACGGCGCTGATCACCGTCGGGATTGCTGCTGCTCGTCGCTGGTCGGGGTCGGCACGAGCCTGCGTCGTCGCGTCGCTGTACATGTTCGTGCTCGGCATCGGGCTCGGCTGCGTGATGCAGGTGCTCGTGCTGATCGTGCAGAACGCCGTCCCCCACGGCGAGCTCGGCGTGGCCACCTCCGGCGCGACCTTCTTCCGCTCGATCGGCGGATCGTTCGGCACCGCGATCTTCGGCGCGATCTTCTCCAACGTCCTCGCCGGCAACCTCGCCAAGCAGCTCGGCACCGCGCGGCTGCCAAGCGGGCTTGTCGAGCTCGAGCGTCACGCCGGCGATCCTCGACAAGCTTCCGCCCGACGGTCCACCACGACATCGCCGTGGCCTACGCGGAGTCGATCCAGACAGTGTTCAGGATCGCCGTGCCGATCGCGCGCCATCGCCTTCCTGGCGGCCTGGCTGATCCCCCAGGTCGAGCTTCGCCGCCGCGTCGAGGCGCCGCCAGACTCAACCCCGGCGCAGCCCGCCACACTGTGACCGCTCGAAGGCTGTTGCGAGCGCTCCCCGGGCTGAGCGCCGAGCAGTGATGCCTCCTTAGCGGAGCCGCGCAAGGAGATTCGCGCAAGCCGATTGACCGACCGAGGTCTTGGCGCCCGTATTCGCCGCGATGGCGGGACTAGGATTCGAACTAGGAAGGCTGAGCTAACGGATCTACAGTGCCGCCGAAGTTCGTCTTCTCAAGTGTTTTCGGGTCTTCTCGGTGTCGCGTGAGAACGCTGAAGTGCGCTCAGATTCGCCGAGTTGGAAACACGCAGCGAACACGATCTGATGACTACGGCTCGAACCCGCTCGACAGTCGTGACCGGTCTATCGATTGCTCGCAAGAGGCGACGTGCCCATCCCGGTCGCTTCCGTAGCGAATGGCCCGCCGGCGATCGTTGACGCCACGCCCCCGGCCAGCTACCTCGCTCCTGGCGAAACGAGAGCCCGGGCTAGCTAGTCTCGCTCGCACGGCAAAAGACCGCGTAGCCGTTGCGAAGACGCAGGTCTGAGGCCATGAGGCGGTAGCTCGGATCGTTACTGAGCCGTTCGTAATTCGCCCGGTTCTTGAACATGCGGATGTCATCGAGCAGCAGGAACCGCGCACCGTAGACCTGTGCAAGCTCGGCCGTGCCCGCGAACTCCGAGCCATCTATCAGCACAACGTCGAAGTTGTCGATCGCGAGCTGTTCCTTGATCGACGCGATCGCCGATTGCGGAAGGTCGTGATCCCTGATGTAGTCGAGGTCCTGGCGCAGCCAGCGCAGCTGCGTCCGCAGCGGCGGATCTCCGGGCCGCCAAGCGGCAGCCACCTCATCAGCACTCGGGAAGTCGGCGAGCGCCACCGACGAGGCGCGGTAGCAGCGGACGCACGGGACATCGCGGTAGCGCTCGACGAGTGCGCGGTAGCGCGGCTCAGACACCTCCAGGCAGTGCAGCGTTGGAGCCTCGGGCTGCAGGCCGATTCCGGCGACAAGTGCCTCCGTGCTTCCGGCTCCGCTCGATGCGCCGATCTCGAGGACGTGGCGCAGCCCAGGCATGCTCGCCACGCCAATGATCGCCTCGTGGAACCCGTCATCCTTGATCTCCGCCGCGATGACCCGATCAAGATCACAGCCTCGCCGCAGGCGCGGGCGTGTCACAGACATCAGCACACGGCTGTTATCGGACGATTGACCGTCAGGATGAGCCGTCCCGCAGCAGTGGACGACTATCAATCACCGGCAGTGGGCGGGAACGTGCCCAGCTGGCCTGGCTGCCGGGCGTTGTCGTCGCGCTGAGCCTCCCCCTAGCCTGGACGAATGATCCGACTCGTAACCCCCAACCCCGCCGGGGTCGCGTGACCAAGCCGAAGAGCTTGTGAGGGGGTCTCTCAGCCGACCTCAAAGGCGAGCACGGTCAACTTGACTGCTCGGACCTCGTCGTCGGCGCGCCCTGAGTTCTTCGACGAGATCGTCAAGCAGATCTTCGCCCAGCGCCACGCCGAGACCCTCGACGTGGCCGGAGCTCCCGAGCGCCCCGCGAGTTACCCGAGCGCGCGGCCGACGACAACGGCGGCGTCCGCGGGTAGTTACGCGTCGCGCTTCGCGTCGCCTGACAATGTCGCCTCCCTCGACCCCTGCGGCCGGCGGCCGCTGGGGAACACGAGGGGGATGAGCGCGAGGTCGGCAGATCGCGAAACGGCCCGTATTTGCTGCTCATGGCGGGACTAGGATTCGAACCTAGGAAGGCTGAGCCAACGGATTTACAGTCCGTCCCCTTTGACCGCTCGGGAATCCCGCCGCGGGGAGAGAGTTTACGCAGGCCCTACGAAGCGTCTCGTAGTCGTTGTGCCTCCGGCAGCAGCTCGAGCTTCTTCAGCGTGTGGTTCTCGATCTGGCGGATGCGCTCGCGCGTTACGTTGAAGGCCTGCCCCACCTCCTCCAGCGTCTGCGGCCGCTTCCCGGTCAGGCCGTAGCGGAGCTCGAGAACCTCGCGTTCGCGGCGCGGCAGTACGGCCAACGCGCACATTACGTCGCGGTTGCGGATCTGCCGCGAGGCAAGCTCGAACGGAGATTCGGCCGACTGGTCCTCGACGAAGTCTCCGAGCAGCGAGTCTTCCTCGTCGCCGACTGGCTTCTCGAGGGAGATCGGCTGCTGGGCGACGCGCAGGATCTCACGCACCTCGCGTGGTGAGCATTCGAGCATCGCGGCTATCTCCTCGTCGGACGGCTCGCGTCCGAGTTGCTGCACGAGCTGGCGCTCGGCCTGAACGACCTTGTTCAGCCGCTCGACCACGTGCACGGGGATCCGGATCGTCCGCCCCTTGTCGGCCAGCGCGCGGGTGACGGCCTGGCGGATCCACCAAGTTGCGTAGGTGGAGAACTTGTAGCCGCGGCGGTGGTCGAACTTCTCGACAGCGCGGATCAGCCCGAGCGACCCCTCCTGGATCAGGTCGAGGAATGAAAGCCCGCGGCCGAGATAGCGCTTTGCGATCGAGACCACGAGGCGCAGGTTCGCTTCCACCATCTGCTGTTTTGCCTGGACGTCGCCGCGTTCGATGCGACGCGCCAACTCCACCTCCTGTGAGGCGGTCAGGAGCGGCACACGTCCGATCGTCCGCAAGTAGAGGCGCAGCGAGTCAAGGCTGGGCTCGACGTTGAGATCAAGCTCGACCGTCGGCTCGGCGGCAGCGTTGCCGTTGCCGTTGCTGTCAGCGTCGCCAGCCGCCTCGTCGATCAACTCGACGCCCTGCTCCTCGAGCAGGCCGTACAGCTCGTGCACCTGGTCGGCGGAAAGTTCGAGCTCTTCGACGGTGTGCGCGAGCACTGCGGTTGCGACATAGCCGCGTTCCTGGGCCTCTGCCAGAAGGGTTCGCAGGTCCTCGGCGTCAGCGATCGGGTCGACGCTAGCCGACGGTTCCGCGCTCGCTGGCGCCATCGCCTGCAGAACCTGCACCTACCGCTCCTCTCCTCGCGTCAACGTCGCCTCCCCGGCCACGCAACGCGGCAGATTGATAGCACAAGGCACAAGCACGCGGCGAGCCGCTGGGCCGGTGGCGCTAGGCTGCGTGGGATGGGTGACATGAGCATGAGCGAACGCGCGCCCGACGTGCAGGCGCAGCGACCCGACGTCGCGATCGGGCTGTCACGCGTCGGCCTGACGGGAGTCGAGAAGGTCATCAGGATCGCCCAATCGGGCAGCGAGCAGCTGTTTTCCGCGCGCGTCGAGTGTTTCGTCGACCTCGGGCCGGATCAGAAGGGCGCGCACATGTCCCGCTTCGAGGAGGTTGTGAACGACGCGATCGGCGAGGTGATCGTGGGTGAATCAGGCTTCCGAGCCGAGCAACTCGCCCAGCGCGTTGCCGAGTTGGTGCGCGTGCGCCAGGGCGCACGGCGGGCCGAGGTCACGATCGCCGCACGCTACCCCGAGCACCGGCCCGCTCCGCTTTCGGGAATCAACACGCAGGAGATCTACACGCTGTTCGGGATCGCGGTCGCGAACGAGCGCGGAACGCGACGCCTCGTGGGCGTGGCGGCGCAGGGAATTACGGCCTGCCCGTGCGCGCAGGAGCTCGTCGCCGACCACGCGCGCCGGCAGCTTGACGAGGACGGCTTCAGCGCGTACGAGATCGAGCGGATCCTCGGCATCGTCCCGGTCGCAACGCACAACCAGCGCGGCTTGGGCACGCTTCACGTCGGCGTCACCGAGGCCGAGCTGCTGGAGATCGAAGCCGCGACGCTCCTGCGAATCGTCGAGGGCTCGATGTCCTCCGAGATCTACGAGCTGATGAAGCGCAGCGACGAGGCTGCAGTCGTGATGCGAGCGCACGCCCGCCCGCGCTTCGTCGAAGACTGCGTGCGGGAGATGATCAGCGGTGTGCTCACGGAGTTGCCGCAGTTGCCCGACGACGCGTTCGTCTCGGCGCGCCAGGAGAACCTCGAGACAATCCACCAGCACAACGTGCTCGCCGAACGCGAGGGCACGATTGGCGAGCTGCGGGCCGAGCTCGAGCTCGCGTCGCAACCGCTCGGGCGCAAGACATCCCTGCGCGACTGGCTTGACGCCTGAGCTCAGCCGCCCGGTGCGATCTCTGCGCCGCGCGACTGTGTGAGGCGCCGGCGCATGCCAAAGAAGAAGTCAAGCCCGGATGCGACCGTGATCGCGACCATCACGTAGACGAGCACCTCGAGCCAGAGCGGGTGGTGGCGGAACGCGATCAGGCACATGATCGTCGCAATCTGCACGCACGTCTTGAGCTTGCCGAAGTTGCTCGCCGCGATCACCACCCCGGACTGAGTCGCGCCGAGGCGGAGTACGGTCACCGCGAGCTCGCGGGCGATGATCACCATCGCCACCCACGCGGCGACGCGGTGCAGCGAGACGAGCGAGATCAGCGCCGCGACGATCAGCAGCTTGTCCGCGAGCGGGTCCATCAGCTTGCCGAACGTCGTGATTTCTTCGCGCGCGCGCGCGAGGTAACCGTCCGCGAAGTCGGTCGCGGACGCGAGCGCAAAGACGATCGCGGCGAGGATGTCCCCGTCCGTCGTCTGCCCGAGCAGCGCGACGATCAGGACCGGTACGAGCAGGATCCGGACGACCGTCAGGAGGTTGGGCCAGTTCAACGACGCCACGTGCGGATTATCCGCTCCCCGGGGCGGTGGAAGTGCCGGCGACCGCTAGGGTTAGCGGAATGCCGCTGATTCCGACCGTTATCGAGCGCACTGCGCGCGGCGAGCGCGAATACGACATCTACTCCAGGCTGCTCAACGAGCGGATCATCTTCCTCGGCAGTCCGATCGACGACCAGGTTGCGAATGTCGTCGTCGCGCAACTGCTGCACCTGGAGTCCGAGGACCCGGAGAAGGACGTCTCGCTGTACATCAACTCGCCCGGCGGTTCGGTGTACGCCGGCCTCGCAATCTACGACACGATGAACTTCATCAAGCCCGACGTGCAGACGATGTGCGTCGGCATCGCTATGTCGGCTGCCTCCCTATTGCTCTCGGGCGGCGCTCACGGCAAGCGCTCTGCGTTGCCGAACAGTCGGATCCTGATGCACCAGCCGATCGCGGGCTTCGAGGGCCAGGCGACCGACATCGAGATTCACGCGCGCGAGGTGATCAACCTGCGCGCCCGGATCGATGAGATCTACGCCAGGCACACCGGGAAGACCGTTGAGCAGGTTCACCAGGACATGGAGCGCGATCGCTTCTTCAAGTCCGAGGAAGCAGCCGAGTACGGCCTCATCGACCGCGTGCTGACGAGTCACTGACGGAGCGCGGCTGCGCAGCTCGCTGAGTTGATGACAGCGCCGGGTCGCATCGCTCGCTTCGCGCTCGCCGGCGTCACGCTGCTTGTCGCCGTGACCGCGCTCGGCCACTTCGCGGGGTGGCCCTCGGTGGCGACCTTCGCGATCGCGACGGCTGCGCTCGCCGGCCTCGCGTGGCTCGTCGCGGTGGCGACTGAGCAGGTGGGGGAGTACCTCGGCCCAGGCGCGACCGGCCTGCTTCAGTCGACGGTCGGCAACCTGCCGGAGCTGTTCGTCGTGATCTTCGCGCTCCGTGCCGGCGAGCGCGTCGTCGCCCAGAGCGCGATCGTCGGCTCGCTGCTCGCCAACGCACTCCTCGTCCTCGGCCTCGTGTTCGTCGTCGGAGCGTTGCGGCCGCAGGCCGGCGGCGTGATGCGCTTCGACCCGCGGATCATCCGTGCGACCGCAACGATGTTGTTCGTCTGCCTGTTTGCGATCGTGCTCGTCGCGCTCTCGCTCGCCGGTCGGGGCGCGCTTTCGCACCACGTCGACGCGATCTCGGCGATCGGCGCCGCCTTGCTGCTGACGGTCTACGTGGCCTGGATCGTCCCGCACGTGCGCGGCGAGCGCCGAGCCGGACCGGGCGCCCCGACGCTGGGACTCCCGACGGCGGTCATGCTTTTGGTGCTCACGGGCACCGCCGCGGCCTTCGTCTCGGACTGGTTTGTGGACGCCCTGCGGCCCGCGATCAGCCAGCTTCATATCTCGCAAGCATTTGCCGGGCTCGTGATCGTCGCCATCGCCGGCAACGCGGTGGAGAACGCCACCGGGGTCAGCATGGCGGCTCGTGGGCGTTCGGATCTCGCGGTCTCGGTCGTAGTGCACTCCGTCGCGCAGATCGCGGCGTTCTTGTTCCCGCTCCTGATCCTGATCTCGTTCGCGTTCGGCACCCACCTGACGTTCAACCTGCCGCCGATCTACATTGGCGCGCTCGCGCTCAGTGCGATCGCGGTCTGGCAGATAACCGACGATGGCGAGGCACGCGTGTTCGAAGGGTGGGCCCTGATCGCGATCTATGCCATCCTGGCCGTCATCACGATCTATGAGTGAAGGCGCCACCCCGTCACTGCGCCGCAGCACGCCGATTGCCTGGCTCGCCGGCGCCGCGGCGGTGGTGCTCGGCGTGGCCCTCGTGTTCACGCTGACGCGGAGCGACAACAATCATCGGGCGATCGTCGCGTCGCACGAGCGCGCTCACATCGCTGCTGAAGCACCAGATCCGCTTGCCGCGCAGAGCTTCCCGGTCTCGCGCAGCGCGCTGCACCACGCCAAGGCCGCGTCGCCGCGCACCGCCGCGCACGAATCCTTCCTTAGCCCCGGGGCTCCGAGCGATCAGCAGATCCGTCAGGAGCTCAACGAGGAGAAGGCGATCCAGAAGTCGATCGCCGACAAGCCGATCCACGTGATCGTCGATGCGCGCACCGGTGTCGCCCTCGCGCCGATCGAGCTTCCATTGCGCATCCAAGAGGTGATCGCCGGGGGCAATGCGATCCGCGACTTTCCCTACGTCTACGGCGGCGGGCACCGCTCGTTCGTCGACGACGCCTACGACTGCTCCGGCTCGGTCACCTACGCTCTCGCCGCCGGCGGCCTGATCTCCGCTCCCGAGACCTCGGGCCAGCTCGAGCACTGGGGCGCGCCCGGGCCCGGTCGCTACCTCACGGTCTTCGCCAACGCGGGGCACACCTTCATGTATGTCGACGGCGTCTGGTTCGACACGGCCGGTCGCGCCGGTCCCTACACCACACGCTGGCTCACGCAACAGCCCTCGCTCGCCGGCTACAAGATCCGCCACTACCCTGGTCTTTGATTCGGGCCTCCAGCCCAGGGATAAGCTCACCACCCAAGGCGCCGCGTCTCACACACCCGCCGGCGCATCGCTGGCAATACAGCAGCCCAGCGCACCACAGCACGCGCGCACATGAGCGCGGTGAGCGGGCCAAAGGCCCGGCTCAGCCGCGCAGCAAGCCGCTGATCACCGCGCCGGCGACGCCGCCGGCCGCCGCGTCCTTGACAGCGCCGGAACCGGCCTCGGACTCGAAGGGCTCGACGTACATGGTCTGGACGGCCACCTTGCCCGGCCCGGTGAAGCGATTCCAGGTCAGCTTGTGGTCGCCTGCGAACAGTCCGGTCTTCAGGCCGAGCGAGTGTGAGCTGAGGCTGACGGACGGGTCCTTGTACAGCCAGCCGCCGGCCTCGACGTCGAGCTCCTCACCCGCGTCGAGCTCGATCTCGAAGACGTTACCCTGGCCCGAGATCCACACGATCGCGTCGCCCGACTTGGCCTGGAACTTGTCGATCCAGAACCCCGTGCCGCCCAAGAACATGTTGCGCAGCCCCTTGACGCGCTCGAAGGTGTAGTGGACGTTGTCGGTCGCCGCGAGGAAGTGGTGCTCGCGCACGTTGATCTCCTGGCCGCCTGCGAGGTGGATCGGAATGCATTGCCCCGGCCAGTCGCGCGAGAACGCGATCCGCCCGCTGCCCTCGGTCTTCGTGATGAAGAAGTCCAATCCGGCGACGAACTTGCGCTTCAGCCCGCCGGGCAGCGCGTGGAGCCCGATGCCGACCTGATGCTCCTTCCAGAGCAACGTGTGATGCTCGAACATCACGGCTTGCCCGGACAGCTCGATCTGGAGCTCCGGGACGAGCGAGCCGCGCAGGTGGTAGGTCACACCCGCAAACGTCTCGTCGGTGATGTCGACCTTGATCGGCGCGTCAGGAATGCGCATGAATGCCCCCTCTGTCTGGTCGTGGCGCGGTCGCGGCGGACGATACTCCGCTCGCGCGCGCGCATGGCAGCGCTCGGCGGATGGCCACGGCGGCGTCGAGGCGGGCGGTCCTCTACACTGCAGTGACCTCGCGCCGTGGCGGGGTTTTTCCTTGCCCGGCGCCGGATGTCATTCAAGAGAGACCTGGAAAACCATGGCCCGTGGAGATGTGCGCATCGCTGTGACCCTCGCCTGCGAGGACTGCAAGCGGCGCAACTATCAAACGAATAAGAGCAAGCGCAACAACCCGGACCGCATAACGCTGCGCAAGTACTGCCGCTGGTGCAAACGGCACACCTCGCATCGGGAGACCCGTTAGTCGGAGGTGCAGTGGCTCGCGATCGTAAGCGCACCCGCCGTGGCAGCCGCTCACACCGGCCGCCGGGCGCCCGCGTCCCGCCGCAACACGCGGCGGGCAGCCTCGGCCTGCCCGATGACGAGCCCGCCGGCCGCGCCCTCGACGAGGAGGAGTCCTGGCCCACGGCCTCGAGCGTCTTTCCGCAGCTCGAACCTTTCGCGGGTGATCCTGTGACGAGCACCGAAGCTGCCGCGGCTTTCGGCGAGACCGCACGCCCGCTGCGCTCCAGCGAGCGGCCGCAGCGCGACGAGCGCTCCTCGCAGGGCGCTCGCGTTGTCGGCTTCCTGCGCGGCTGCTGGGCTGAGCTCCAGCGCGTGCAGTGGCCCGACCGCCAGCAGGTCGTGCAGGCGACCGGCGTCGTTCTCGGCTTTGTCGTTGTCGCGGCCGTCTTTCTCGGCATCGCCGACGAGGTCTCCCAGCAGATCGTCAACGCGATCCTTTAGAGCCATGTTCCGCTGGTACGTCGTCAACACCTACTCGGGTCACGAGAACAAGGTCAAGCAGAACCTCGAGCACCGGATCGTCTCGCTCGGCCAGCAGCGCGCCGTGCGCCAGGTCGTCGTGCCGACCGAGTCGGTGTCGGAGATGAAGGACAACCAGAAGATCACGGTCGACAAGCGCACGATGCCGGGCTACGTGCTCGTGAACATGGAGCTCAACGAGGACTCGTGGTCGCTCGTGAAGGGCACGCCCGGCGTGACCGGATTCGTTGGTGCCTCCAACGAGCCGGTGCCGCTGACCCAGATGGAGGTCGACCGGATCCTCAAGAAGGAGGTCGCGGTGGTCGCCGGCCGTCCGCGTGCGACGTTCACGATCGGTGAGTCGGTGAAGGTCATCTCCGGGCCGCTCTCGGACTTCTCCGGCGAGATCTCCGAGATCAACGAGGACGCGGCGCGGCTCAAGGTGCTGGTATCAATCTTCGGCCGCGAGACGCCGGTTGAGGTCGGCTTCGACCAGGTCAAGAAGCTCTAGCGATGGCGAAGAAGGTTCTGACAACGATCAAGCTCCAAGCCGTCGGCGGCCAAGCCTCGCCGGCGCCGCCCGTCGGTCCCGCGCTGGGGCAGCACGGGATCAACATCATGGAGTTCGTCAAGGCGTTCAACGCGCAGACCGCGCAGGACAGCGGCACCGTGATCCCCGTCGTGATCACCGTCTACGAGGATCGCTCGTTCACGTTCGTGACGAAGACGCCGCCCGCCGCGGACCTGATCCGCAAGGCGATCGGCCTCGACAAGGGCTCCGCCGAGCCGCACCGCAACAAGGTCGGCCAGATCACGCAGGCGCAGCTGCGTGAGATCGCGCAGACGAAGCTCGCCGACCTCAACGCGAACGATGTCGATGCCGCGGCGAAGATCATCGCCGGCACGGCCCGGTCGATGGGCGTGGAGGTTGTCGGCTGATGGCCCGCCATGGTCGTGCGATGCTCGAAGCGCGCGCACACGCGGAGCGCGATCGCGAGCACGCGCCGGCGGAGGCGATCGAGCTCGTCAAGCAGCTCGCTCGCGCGAAGTTCGATGAGTCGATCGAGGTCCACATTCGCACCGGGCTGAACGTCCGTCACGCCGACGAGCAGTTGCGCGGCACCGTGGCGCTCCCCAACGGCCTCGGCCGCGACGTCAAGATCGCCGTCTTCGCCCAGGGTGACGCCGCCCGCGAGGCGGAGCAGGCCGGCGCGGATGTCGTCGGCGCCGATGATCTCGCGAAGCGAATCGAGGACGGCTTCACCGATTTCGACGTCGCGATCGCGACGCCCGACATGATGCCGCTCGTCGGCCGCCTTGGCCGCATCCTCGGTCCGCAGGGCAAGATGCCGAATCCGAAGGTTGGCACCGTCACTACCGACGTGCGCCGGGCGGTCGAGGAGTCCAAGGCCGGCAAGGTGGAGTACCGGACCGATCGCACGGCGATCGTCCATCTCGTGATCGGTAAGAAGAGCTTCCAGTCGCGCGCGCTGCTCGAGAACTACGCGGCGGTGCTCGACGAGTTGATCCGCGCGAAGCCGTCGGCCGCGAAGGGGCGTTACCTGCGCTCGATCACCTTCGCCACGACCCAGGGCCCCGGCATCAAGGTCGATCCGAGCCGTACCCGCGACATCGTCGAGGAGGCATCCGCTCCGGCGGCTGCGTAACCTCTCAGAGTCGAGGCCACCTTAGACCTCCGGCTGGCCTGGCCATAAGCCCGGAATAGGAGCCAGATGAACCGAGCAGAGAAAGCCGCGGTGATCGACGAGATCGCCGCCAACATCACCGATGCAAGCGCAATCTTCGCGGTCGACTACCGCGGCATCACGGTGGCGCAGGCGCGCGATCTGCGCGCCCGCCTGCGCGCAGCCGACGCAACCTTCCGCGTCGTCAAGAACTCGCTGACCGAGCGCGCGGCTGACGCCGCCGGGGCCGAGCGGCTGAAGGCGCTCCTCGAAGGCCCGACGGCGCTCACGTTCGTCCGCGGCGACGGCGCGTCCGCCGCAAAGGCGCTCG
This sequence comes from uncultured Solirubrobacterales bacterium, assembly GCA_963773395.1. GTDB lineage: Bacteria > Actinomycetota > Thermoleophilia > Solirubrobacterales > Solirubrobacteraceae > Palsa-513. Next base: position 142,892 of record CAVZAY010000005.1, read on the forward strand.
CCGACTTCGCGCGCGCTACACAGCTGCTTGCGTTCAAGGGCGGCCTGATGGATGGCGCCGCACTCTCGCCGGCGGAGATCACCGCGATTTCGCGCCTGCCCTCGCGCGAGGTTCTCTACGGCCAGCTCGTTGGTCTCGTCGCGAGCCCGATCTCCGGACTCGCCCGCACGCTGAACGCGCTGATCGCCAACCTCGCGGTCGGCCTCGGTCAGGTCCGCGACCAAAAGCAGGCCGGCGAGCCGCCGCCCGCGGAACAGCCGGCGGACGAGGCAAGCACCGAAGCCCAAGCACCCGCCGACGAGCCGGCGGATCCAGCAGCTACAGCGCAGCAGTCAGGCGCAAGTGAGCCCGAGGAGGAGTCGCCGAAGGCGAGCTCCGACGAGACAAGCGACGACGAGTAGGAGACGACGATGGCTGTAAGCACAGACGAGTGGATCGACGAGCTCAAGAGCATCTCGGTGCTCGAGCTCTCCGAGCGGATCAAGGCCCTCGAGGAAGCTTTCGGGGTTTCCGCGAGCGCGGCGGTCGCAGCGCCGGCGGCGGGGTCGCCGGCGGCTGGCGGCGCGGCCGAGGAGGCGGAAGAGGAGCAGACCGCCTTCACGGTGACGCTCACGGCGGCTGGCGACAAGAAGATTCAGGTCATCAAGGTCGTTCGCGCTGCCACTGGCCTTGGCCTCAAGGAGGCGAAGGCACTCGTCGACGAGGCGCCGAAGCCGGTCAGGGAAGGCATCGATCGCGAGGAAGCCGACGCTCTGCGCAAGGAGCTCGAGGAGGCCGGCGGGAGCGTCCAGGTCTCCTAGGAGCGCCGCCGGTTTGTTTGGACCGAATGGGCCACGACGCCCATTCGGCCCACTTTTTCGCTACAGTCAATTGGCTGACCGATAGTCGTAGCCGCCTCTCGCACGTCTGAGCCGCGCCACATACGCGGGGCAGAGAGGGCGGGGCCCGTGAGTGTCAGCGGCCTCGAAAGGGGCACGGCTTCGCTGTGCTAATGTTCTTGGCCTGCGCTCTCGCGCTTCTCGCTGTCCGTCTCTCGACCCCTCAGGAGTCGCACCTTGGCCGCTGCATCCGTCCTTCGGACGCGCCGTAGTTTCGCGCGTCTGAACAAGCCTCTCGATGTCCCGAACCTCATTGATATCCAGCGCCGATCGTTTGACTGGCTGACCGAGCCGAAGGCCGGTGGCCTGCGCGAGACGATCGACGACATCTCGCCGATCGAGGACTACACCGGCAACCTTGCCGTCCAGTTCGGGGAGTTCGTCTTCGACGAGCCCGTCGCGCCGATCGAGGAGTGCCGCGAGAAGGACCTGACGTACGCGCGGCCGCTGACGGTGACAGTCGCGTTCATCAACCGGGAGACCGGCGAGATCCGTGAGCAGTCGGTGTTCATGGGCGACTTCCCCTGGATGACCGAGCGCGGCACTTTCATCATCAACGGGACCGAGCGTGTCGTCGTGACTCAGCTTGTGCGCTCCCCGGGCGCCTACCTGATGGAGCCGAAGGATCGTGAGAAGCAGGTCTTCGTCGCGAACCTGATGCCCGCACGCGGCTCCTGGCTCGAGCTCGAGATCGACAAGAAGGGCAAGGTCTACGTCCGCATCGATCGCAAGCGCAAGCTGCCGGTCACGGTTCTGCTGCGCGCGATGGGCTACGCGAGCGACGAGCAGATCCTGGCCCTCTTTGACAACTCGCACTACATCCAGAACACGATCGAGTCGGACACCGAGCAGACTCGCTCCGAGGAGGGGGCGCTCGTCGAGCTCTTCAAGAAGCAGCGCCCCGGCGAGCCGCCGAGCGTCGAGAACGCGCGCGCGCTGCTCAACCAGCTGTTCTTCGATCCGAAGCGCTACGACCTGACGCGCGTCGGCCGCTACAAGCTGAACTCGCGCCTCGACCTGGACATCGACCTCGATGTGCGCACGCTGACGCACGAGGACATCATCGCCCTGGTCCGCGAGCTCGTAATGCTGCCCAAGCGCCTCGGCATGCCCGAGCGGCCCGAGGTCGAGATCAAGGATTACGCGGCCGAGGCTGTCAGCATGCCGCGGGAGCCGATCCTCGAGCACCTCGACGAGTACGAGCACTTCGGTAACCGCCGGCTGCGCACCGTCGGCGAGCTGATCCAGGAGGCGTTCCGCATCGGGCTCTACCGGATGGAGCGCGTCGTCCGCGAGCGCCTGACGACTGAGGACGCGGACACGATCACACCGCAGACGATCATCAACATCCGTCCGGTCGTGGCTGCGCTGAAGGAGTTCTTCGGCTCGTCGCAGTTGTCGCAGTTCATGGACCAGACGAACTCGCTTTCCGGCCTCACGCACCGCCGCCGCCTCTCGGCGCTCGGCGCCGGCGGGCTGACGCGCGAGCGCGCACCGATCGAGGTGCGCGACGTCCATCCGACCCACTACGGCCGGATGTGCCCGATCGAAACGCCCGAGGGTCCGAACATCGGCCTGATGGGCTCGCTCTCCTCCTACGCGGAGGTGTCCGAGCACGGTTTTGTCACGACCCCTTACCGGGTCGTGAAGGACGGCTCGCTGACCAACGAGATCGTCCATCTCGACGCGACGCAGGAGGAAGAGCGCGTGATCGCGCAGGCGAACACGCCGATCGACGCGAAGACCGGGCGCCTCAAGGGCCCGGAGATCCTCTGCCGCACACAGGCCGGCCAGTACGTCACGGTCGGCCCGAAGGACGTCGATCTCGTCGACGTCTCACCCGAGCAGATCTGGTCGGTGGCGACCGCGATGATCCCGTTCCTCGAGCACGATGACGCGAACCGTGCGCTGATGGGCTCGAACATGCAGCGCCAGGCGGTCCCCCTGCTGAAGACCGACGCGCCGCTGATCGGGACCGGCATGGAGCGCCGTGCGGCGCTCGACACGGGCGACGTGCTGCTCACGACGCACGCCGGCACGGTCACCTACGTTGACGCGAACGAGGTCACGGTCGAGCGCAGCGATGGCACGGCCGACAGTTACAAGCTCCAGAAGTTCATGCGCTCGAATCAAGGCACGCTGATCCACCAGAAGCCACTCGTCGCGAGTGGGCAGAAGGTCGGGAAGGGCGACGTCCTCGCCGACGGCTCCTCGACCGATCGCGGGGAGATGGCGCTCGGCAAGAACCTGATGGTCGCCTTCATGTCCTGGGAGGGCTACAACTTCGAGGACGCGATCATCCTCTCGAAGCGGCTCGTCCGCGACGACGAGCTGACGTCGATCCACATCGAGGAGTACGAGATCGACGCGCGCACGACGAAGCTCGGCGACGAGGAGATCACGCGCGACATCCCGAACCGCTCGGAGGAGTCGCTGCGCAACCTCGACGACCGCGGCATCGTGCGCGTCGGCGCGGAGGTCGGCTCCGGCGACCTGCTCGTCGGCAAGGTGACGCCCAAGGGCGAGACCGAGCTGACCGCCGAGGAGAAGCTGATCCGCGCGATCTTCAAGGAGAAGGCGCGGGAGGTTCGCGACACCTCGCTCAAGGTCCCCCACGGTGAGGGCGGCGTCGTGATCGACGTCATGACCTTCAGCCGCGACAAGGGCGACGATCTGCCGCCTGGCGTCAACGACCTTGTGCGCGTGTTCGTCGCCAAGAAGCGCAAGATCTCCGAGGGCGACAAGCTCGCCGGGCGCCACGGCAACAAGGGCGTCATCTCGAAGATCGTCGACGAGCAGGACATGCCGTTCCTCGAGGACGGCACACCCGTCGATGTGATCCTCAACCCGCTCGGCGTTCCCAGTCGCATGAACGTCGGCCAGATCCTCGAGACGCACCTCGGCTGGGTCGCGGCGCAGGGATGGTACGACGACGGCTCCGAGGCCTACAAGCACGCCCACCAGAAGGGCGCGAATGGTCGCGTCTATGTCGCCAGCCCGGTCTTCGACGGGGCGACGGTCGCCGACGTGGACCAGGCGCTCGTCAGCTGGCAGAACGATTACAAGGGCGCGATCCAGATGGACATCGACCGCAACCGGCGTGCGGGCGAGCAGGCCTCGGGCAAGGTCACCCTCTACAACGGGCGGACGGGCGAGCCCTTCGAGGAGCAGATCACCGTCGGCTACATGTACATCCTGAAGCTCCTGCACCTTGTCGACGACAAGATCCACGCGCGCTCGACTGGCCCGTACTCGCTAGTCACCCAGCAACCGCTCGGCGGCAAGGCGCAGTTCGGCGGACAGCGCTTCGGCGAGATGGAGGTCTGGGCGCTCGAGGCCTACGGCGCGGCGTACACGCTCCAGGAGATGCTGACGATCAAGTCCGATGACACGGTCGGGCGCGTGAAGGCCTACGAGGCGATCGTCAAGGGCGAAAACATCGCGGAGCCCTCGATCCCTGAGTCCTTCAAGGTTCTGCTGAAGGAGATGCAGTCGCTGGCGCTCGACGTCAACGTCGTCTCCGAGGAGGGCCAGCGCGCCGAGATGCGCGACGAGGACGACGATCTGCTGCGCGCCGCCGAGGAGCTCGGAATCGACCTCTCCGGTGTGCGCGTGGACGAGGAGTTGCCGGGCGGCGAGGCTGCGCCGGACGCGGACGGCGCCGACGGCGACCCCGATGATGAGGACGATGGCGGCGGCGAGGTGCGCGACTCGATCGACGATCTCGACGACATGCCCGAGGTCTGCGCTCGCCGGCGCCGACGTGCTCGGCATCGACGGCGACGAGCTCGACGAGGTCCCGATGGACGTCAGCCTCGAATCACTTGCACAGGACGAATCGCTTGACGAGGAGACAGCGTGATCGACATCAACAACTTCGACGCCATCGAGATCAGTCTCGCGTCTTCGAAGCAGATCCGGGGCTGGAGCTCCGGCGAGGTGACCAAGCCGGAGACGATCAACTACCGGACGCTCAAGCCGGAGAAGGATGGCCTTTTCTGTGAGCGCATCTTCGGTCCGACGAAGGACTGGGAGTGCTACTGCGGCAAGTACAAGCGAGTTCGTTACAAGGGCATCGTCTGCGAGCGCTGCGGCGTCGAGGTGACGCGCTCCAAGGTGCGCCGTGAGCGCATGGGGCACGTCGATCTGGCGGCGCCGGTGAGCCACATCTGGTTCTTCAAGGGCGTTCCGAGCCGGATCGGATACCTCCTCGACATGGCTCCGAAGGAGCTCGAGAAGGTCCTCTACTTCGCCGCCTCGATCGTGACCTGGGTCGACGACGAGGCTCGCACCCGCGACCTCGACAAGCTCGAGGGCGAGATCAACAAGGTTCTCGACTCCTATGCCGCCGAGCGCGAGGAGCGCCTGCTCGAGCTGCGGGAGTCACTCGCACGGCGTGACGAGTATCTGCAGACGGGTAAGCAGACCGGCTTCTCACCGGACGATCACCTGTGGGCCGACGCGCTCGACATCAAGGTCGCGAAGCTCTCCGCCGAGGACCGCGAGAAGCAGCTCAAGGATCTCCGCAAGAGCTTTGACGGCGAGATCGCCGACACCGCCGCCTACATCGACGACGCCGCTGAGCGCGTGCGCCAGGTGTGGGAGCTCTTCAAGGCGATGGAGCCGAAGCAGATCGAGCACGACGAGACGCTCTTCCGCGAGCTCAAGGAGCGCTTCGGCAGCCCCTACGGCTTCGGCGAGTATTTCCGCGGCGGCATGGGCGCGGAGGCGATCCGCGATTTGCTCCAGCAGGTCGATCTCGACGCCGAGCGGATCGAGCTCTCCGAGGTCATCAAGACCGCGAAGGGTCAGCGCCAAGCGCGCGCCGTCAAGCGCCTGAAGGTCGTCTCGGCGTTCATCCAGTCGGGCAACAAGCCGGAGATGATGGTCCTCGACGCGGTCCCGGTGATCCCGCCGGAGCTGCGCCCGATGGTCCAGCTCGACGGCGGCCGGTTCGCGACCTCGCGACCTCAACGACCTCTACCGCCGCGTCATCAACCGCAACAACCGCCTCAAGCGCCTGCTCGACCTCGGCGCGCCCGAGATCATCGTCAACAACGAGAAGCGCATGCTGCAGGAGGCGGTCGACGCGCTGTTCGACAACGGCCGCCGCGGCCGCCCGGTCACCGGACCGGGCAACCGCCCGCTCAAGTCGCTCTCGGACATGCTCAAGGGCAAGCAGGGCCGCTTCCGCCAGAACCTGCTCGGCAAGCGCGTCGACTACTCCGGCCGCTCGGTGATCGTCGTCGGGCCCGTACCTGAAGCTCCATCAGTGCGGCCTGCCGAAGCTGATGGCGCTCGAGCTCTTCAAGCCGTTCGTCATGGCGAGGCTCGTCGAGCGCAAGTCGGCGCAGAACATCAAGGCGGCCAAGAAGATGGTCGACGCGATGATCCCGGAGGTCTGGGACGTCCTCGAAGAGGTGATCCGCGAGCACCCGGTGCTGCTCAACCGCGCGCCGACGCTCCACCGCCTCGGCATCCAGGCGTTCGAGCCGGTGCTCGTCGAGGGCAAGGCGATCCAGGTTCATCCGCTCGTCTGCCACGCGTTCAACGCCGACTTCGACGGCGACCAGATGGCCGTGCACCTGCCGCTCTCGGCGGAGGCGCAGGCGGAGGCGCGGATCCTGATGCTGTCCTCGAACAACATCCTCTCGCCGGCGCACGGCGCGCCGCTCGCGACCCCGACCCAGGACATGATCCTCGGCGGCTACTACCTGACCTACGGTCCGAGCGCGGAGGATCTCGCGAAGGTCGACCGTGCGACGCACGAGCCGCAGGTGCACGTGTTCCGCACCGCGCAGGAGGCGGAGCTCTGCTACGAGGCCGGCGTCGTGAAGCTGCACGGCGTCGCCGAGTTCCGGCCGTATCGGCCGCGAGGGTGGGCACGTCCTGACGACGGTCGGGCGGATCATCTACAACGACCGCATCGAGCGCGCGCTCGCGGAGGCGCTCGGGGATCGCGTTCGACCCGAGCACCTACGTCTTCGTCAACCAGTCGATGAAGAAGCGCGACACGACGCGCCTGATCGACGCGCTCGTCGCAGCGCTACGGCGCGACGACGATCTCGCTCGTGCTCGACGCGATCAAGGAGCTCGGCTTCAAGTACGCGACCCAGGCCGGCATCACGATCTCCAAGAACGACATCGTCGTGCCGCCGAACAAGCAGGAGATCCTCGGCCGCTACGAAGCGCAGGTCGCCGAGATCCACGAGCAGTACGACTCCGGGCTGATCACCCAGGAGGAGCGCCACGAGGCCGTCGTCGAGACTCTGGAACGCTGCCACCGACGAGGTCGCCGACGCGATGATCGCGAACCTCGACGAGCTCAACCCGGTCTTCATGATGGCCAACTCGGGCGCCCGCGGCTCGTTCAAGCAGATCCGTCAGCTCGCCGGCATGCGCGGGCTGATGGCGAACCCGAAGGGCGAGATCATCGAGCGCCCGATCAAGGCCAACTTCATAGAGGGCCTGTCGGTGCTCGAGTACTTCATCTCGACGCACGGCGCGCGCAAGGGTCTCGCCGACACCGCGCTGCGCACCGCCGACTCCGGCTACCTGACGCGCCGTCTCGTCGACGTCGCCCAGGACGTGATCATCCGCGAGGACGACTGCGGCACCGACGGAGTACATCGAGATGCCGGTCGTTCAAGGACGACGGCGAGCCCAACGACAACCTGCTCGGACGCGTCGCCGCGGCCGACGTCCAGACCAAGCGCGGGCGCATGCTCGTCGAGCAGGGCAAGCAGATCGACCGCGCCGAGTTCGCCGAATCGTCGAGAGCCTATCGCGAGGATCACGAGCGCGGTAACAACGCACGCGTCCCGGTTCGCTCGGTGCTCAAGTGCGAGGCCGTACCGGCGTCTGCCAGGCGTGCTACGGCCGCTATCTCGCGACCGGCAAGATCGCCGAGATCGGCGACGCGGTCGGCATCATCGCCGCGCAGTCGATCGGCGAGCCGGGCACGCAGCTGACGATGCGCACCTTCCACACCGGCGGCGTCGCCGGCGCCGACATCACGCACGGTCTGCCGCGCGTCGTCGAGATGTTCGAGGCGCGCAAGCCGAAGGGCCTGGCGAAGATCGCCGAGCAGGACGGCGTGATCTCGATCGAGGAGACCGACAAGGCGCTGACGGTCGTGATCACCGACGACGCCGGCGAGGAGCATCGCCATCACGTTCCCGCGGCGCACGCGGATCTACGTCTCCGCCGGGGCAGAAGGTCGAGGCCGGCACGCAGCTCAACGAGGGCTCGCTCAACCCGCACGAGCTGCTCGCGATCAAGGGCGCGACCGCGACCGAGCAGTACCTCGTCAAGGAGGTGCAGAAGGTCTACAGGTCCCAGGGCGTCGACATCAACGACAAGCACATCGAGTTGATCGTGCGTCAGATGCTGCAAGAAGGTGCGCGTCGACCAGAAGGGCGACACCGACTACCTGCCCGGGCCAGCTCGTCGACCGCTTCGAGTTCGCCAAGGCGAACGAGCAGGTCGCCAAGAACGGGGGCGAGGCGGCGCGAGTTCGAGGACATCATCCTCGGCATCACGAAGGCGTCGCTCGCGACCGAGTCGTTCCTCTCGGCGGCGTCCTTCCAGGAGACGACGAGGGTGCTCACCGACGCCGCGATCAAGGGCAAGATCGACCGCCTCTCGGTCTCAAGGAGAACGTGATCATCGGCAAGCTGATCCCGGCGGCTACCGGTCTCAAGCGCTACCGCCGGATCGAGATCGAGCCCGCCAAGCCGCTGCCCGCGCGCCATCGACGAGCTCGGCCTGCTCGGTGGCGACGATCTCGCCTGCGAGCTGGGCATGTCGAGCGGCTTCGCCGACTTCGAGGCCGACCTCGCCTCGCTCGAGGAGATCGGCCTCGGCAGCGATCCCGGGTTCGCCGAGGAGCTCGCCGAGCTCGACGTCGAAGACTGAGTGCACGTCTTTTGGGGCGCGCAGAGCGCTCCCCGAAGGCCGGCTCGCACGCTCAGCGGTCGGACCGAAGCGCGTGGCGCGCGACGATGTCCGAGCTGCTGCCGCTTTAGGCGCTCGGCGCGCGGAAGGTCGGCGGCGCTTGCTCGCGCGCCGCGTGTTGCGCACGGCGCACGAAATTTTGGGCATCGGCTGAACTTCGTCGGGTACGTCGAACGTTCGCCGCAGCTGCGTCGCGTCGGACAGGCTGGCGCGACCAGTCCCGCTGTGCACGTCCGCCGCGGCTCGTGCCGACGGGAGAGCCGTAGCACACGTGAGAGAAGACGAGTAGCGCGCACGGTCACCCAGCCGTGGTTCGACTTCCCCAGTCTAGCCGGCTCGTGGAGCCCGCCCGCGACGCGACACGCAGACCGGCATGGTCGACGTTGACCGAGTACCGCTTCAGGCAGATCGACGCCGTCGATAGGAGCAAGGGCCTCGAGGCCCCACTCGCTCTTCGCCAACGAACTCATGATCCAGCTCGGCATCCTCTTAGCCGTCCGCTGCGCGCTCGTGACGAACCTCGCGTTCTTCTACAAGCACGCGGCGCGAGCTCGCTGCCGCGCGGTCGCCTCGGCACCCCTGCGCTCGGCGCGCGCGCTGTTCGGCTCGCGTGGTTCACGATCGGCATGGCTCGTCGCCGGCGTCGCGCTGGGTGCTCCACGTCGCCGCGATGGCGCTCGCGCCGCTGTCGGTCGTGCAGGTGGTCCTCGCCGGCGGCGTCGTGCTCGTCGGCGTCATGGCCGAGCGCCTGTTCGGCTTCACGGTCGGTCCGCCGCCAGTGGTGGGTCTCGCGCTGACCGCGGCCGGGCTCGTCGTCTTCGCGCTCACCGTGCCCGCGACCACGGCGCGCACGCCACTTCTCGCCGGCCGCGATGATCGCGTTCGAGGCGGCGCTCTGCGGCCTCGGCGGCCTGCTGATCGTGGGCCACCCGCCGGCGCGCCAGCGCGAGCACCACGGCGTCATGCTCGGCGCGGCCGCCGGCATGCTGTTCGGCGTCTCCGACATCTCGATCAAGGCGCTCACCGGCATCGCGGGCGCGCACGGCGTGCTCGGCGCTGCGCTCAGCCCGTGGCTGGCCGTCGCCATCGCCGCGTCGGTCGTCGCCTTCTTCGCCTCCGCAAGTCGCCTGCAGGACGGCGAGGCGGTCCCTGTCATCGCGATCACCGGCGCGACCGCGAACATCTCGGCGATCGCCGGGGCGTCCTCGTGCTTCGGCGACCCGCTGCCGAGCGGCGCCGCTCGGCATCGTCGCGCAGGTCGCTCGCGTTCTGCGGTCATCGTCGCGGCGGCGCTGATGCCCGCGCCCACGCGCGCCGCCGCGGCCGCCGCGGCGACGCGCCGACGCGGCGCGGCCGGGCCGGGCGTCCGGCCGGCCGGCCGCTCGGGGCCTTTGCTATGGTCCGCGGCCGCATGCCGACCACCAGCCAGCTCGTCCGCAAGGGCGCGCAAGCCGCCGAAGAAGAAGCTCGCCACGCCGGGCCTGAAGTCCGGCAAGGGCCGCAAGCGCAAGGTCGCCGCGCCGCAGCGCCGCGGCGTCTGCACGCGCGTCTACACGACGACGCCGAAGAAGCCGAACTCGGCGCTGCGCAAGGTCGCGCGCGTGCGCATCACCGGCTCGATCGAGGTCGACCGCCTACATCCCCGGCGAGGGCCACAACCTGCAGGAGCACTCGGTCGTGCTCGTGCGCGGCGGCCGCGTCAAGGATCTTCCGGGCTTGCGCTACAAGGTGGTCCGCGGCGCGCTCGACGCCGCCGGCGTCACCGACCGCAAGAAGGCGCGCTCGCAGTACGGCGTGAAGGAAGAGCTGATGCCCCGCCGCGCCGCCGCACAGATCCGGCCGGTCGAGCCGGACCCGGTCCACCGCTCCCGACTCGTCCAGCAGGTCATCAACAAGGTGATGCTCGACGGCAAGAAGTCGACCGCCGAGCGGATCGTCTACGACGCGCTGGCGATCCTCGCCGAGCGCACGGGCAAGGACCCGGTCGAGGCGCTCGAGGAGTCGATCAAGAGCGCTCACGCCGCAGCTCGAGGTGCGCTCGCGCCGCGTCGGCGGCGCCACCTACCAGGTTCCGGTCGAGGTGCCCGCGCGCCGCGCCCGCACGCTCGCCGTGCGCTGGCTCGTCGAGTTCGCGCGCACACGGCGCGAGAAGCAGATGGCCCAGCGCCTCGCCAGCGAGCTGCTCGACGCGCAGTCCCAGCAGGGCGGCGCGTACAAGCGCAAGGACGACATCTACCGCATGGCGCAGGCCAACAAGGCCTTCGCGCACTACCGCTGGTAGCGCCCGGCCGACGGCGCGTGGCTGCGCGCCGCATGGCGCCGTCGCCCGCGCGTTCGCCAATGGCTGCGGCTGAGAGCTCGTTCAGCCCTTGCTATCATCAGCCTCCACGCGTCACGGACGTGCGCGTTCGACTGCGAACGCGCGGGTTAGTCGACGCGTCACTCCACGATGGAGACCACGAGCAGCATAGCGACGCCGACCGCGGGCTGGAGCCATCGGCAAGTGCGACAGGCCCGAGCGGGCCTATTTTTTTGCCCGACGTCAGCACCCCACCAGCGAACTTCACCCGCATGCCACGAGCCTTCACCCTAGCCAGAGCACCCGCAACATCGGGATCATGGCCCACATCGACGCCGGCAAGACGACGACGACCGAGCGCATCCTCTACTACACCGGCCGCACCTACAAGATCGGCGAGGTGCACGAGGGCGCGGCCACGATGGACTGGATGGAGCAGGAGCAGGAGCGCGGCATCACGATCACCTCGGCCGCGACGACCTGCGCAGTGGAACGGACCACCGGATCAACATCATCGACACGCCGGGCCACGTCGACTTCACGGTCGAGGTCGAGCGCTCGCTGCGCGTGCTCGACGGCGCGATCGCGCTGTTCGACTCGGTCGCCGGCGTCGAGCCGCAGTCGGAGACGGTCTGGCGCCAGGCCGACAAGTACCACGTCCCGCGGATCGCCTACATCAACAAGATGGACCGCATCGGCGCCGACTTCGAGCGCGGCGTGCAGACGATGATCGATCGGCTCGGCGCGCATCCGGTGCCGATCCAGCTGCCGATCGGCGCCGAGGCGGACGTTCGCCGGCGTCATCGATCTGGTCGACGATGAAGGCGATCTACTACCTCGACGAGCTCGGCACCGAGCAGGAGGAGCGCGAGATCCCGGCCGAGCTCGCCGACGCCGCCGCCGCTGCGCGCGAGCACCTGCTCGAGGAGGTCTCCCACTACGACGACGAGCTGATCGAGCTGATCCTCGAGGAGCAGGAGATCCCGGTCGACGCTGCTCAAGCGCGCGATCCGCAAGGCGACGCTCGCGCATCGCGCTCACGCCCGTGCTGTGCGGCTCGTCGTTCAAGAACAAGGGCGTGCAGCCGCTGCTCGACGCGGTCATCGACTACCTGCCCTCGCCGCTCGACGTGCCCGCCGGTCGTCGGCATCGAGCCGACGAAGGACGGCGAGGGCGTCGAGGCGACGCGCGCAGGCCGACGACGGCGAGCCGTTCGCGGCGCTCGCCTTCAAGATCATGGCCGACCCGTTCGTCGGCAAGCTCACCTACTTCCGCGTCTACTCCGGCAAGCTCGAGGCCGGGTCGCGCGTCCTCAACGTCGTCGACCGGACGGACCGAGCGGATCGGGCGCATCCTGATGATGCACGCGAACGACCGCGAGGAGGTGCAGGAGGTCTACGCCGGCGACATCGCCGCCGCCGTCGGCATCAAGCAGGTCGACGACCGGCGACACGCTCGCCGCGCCCGACGCCCCGATCAAGCTCGAGACAGATCGTCTTCCCCGAGCCGGTGATCAAGGTCGCCGTCGAGCCGAAGACGAAGGTCGACCAGGAGAAGATGTCGGTCGCGCTCGGCCGCCTCGCCGAGGAGGACCCGACCTTCCGCGTGCAGACCAACGAGGAGACCGGCCAGACCGAGATCTCCGGGATGGGCGAGCTGCACCTCGAGGTGCTCGTCGACCGCATGAAGCGCGAGTACAACGTCGAGGCCAACGTCGGCCGTCCGCAGGTCTCCTACCGCGAGACGGTGCGCGGAACCGCACAGCACGTCGAGGGGCGCTTCGTCCGCCAGACCGGTGGCTCGGGCCAGTACGGCATCGTCTACATCGATCTCGAGCCGGCCCCGGGCGAGGGCTTCGACTTCGTCAACAAGATCAAGGGCGGCTCGGTGCCGAGCGAGTTCATCCCCGCGGTCGAGAAGGGCTGCGAGGAAGCGCTCGAGTCCGGTGTGAAGGCCGGCTACCCGATGGTCGACATACGCGTGACGCTCACCGATGGCAAGTACCACGACACCGACTCGTCGGAGATCGCATTCAAGATCGCGGGCTCGCTCGCGTTCAAGGAGGCGGCGCGCCGCGCCAAGCCCGTGCTGCTCGAGCCGGTCTTCGCCGTTGAGGTGATCGTGCCCGAGGACTTCCTCGGCGACGTCATCGGCGACCTCTCGCGCCGGCGCGGGCAGCATCGAGCGGCCAGGAGCGGCGCGGCAACGCGCTCGCGGTCACCGCCCGCGTGCCGCTGTCGGAGATGTTCGGCTACGCGACCGACCTGCGCTCAAACACGCAGGGCCGCGCCACCTACACGATGCAGTTCGACGGCTACGAGGAAGTGCCGCCGAACATCGCCGAGCGGGTGGTGGAGAGCCGCGGAGGCGAGGCTGTCGTTGCTGCCTAGCGCACGCCCGTCCGCGCACGATGACGGTTTTTGAGAGTATTTCCGGGTTCGCCTCCGACCGGCGGGCCTCCAACTGCGAACACAGGAGCAACTGAAGTGGCAAAGGCGAAGTTCGAGCGCGACAAGCCGCACGTCAATGTCGGCACGATCGGTCACATCGACCACGGCAAGACGACGCTGACCGCTGCCATCACAACCGTTCTCGCAGAGAAGTTCGGCGGGGAGGTCCGGAGTTTCGATTCGATCGACAACGCTCCCGAGGAGCGCGAGCGCGGGATCACGATCGCGACCGCTCACGTCGAGTACCAGACCGAGAATCGCCATTACGCCCACGTCGATTGCCCCGGTCACGCCGACTACGTCAAGAACATGATCACCGGCGCCGCGCAGATGGACGGCGCGATCCTCGTCGTCTCCGCGGCCGACGGCCCGATGCCCCAGACACGCGAGCACATCTTGCTGGCGCGCCAGGTCGGCGTGCCGTACATCGTCGTGTTCCTCAACAAGGCGGACATGGTCGATGACGACGAGCTGCTCGAGCTGGTCGAGGTCGAGGTCCGCGAGCTGCTCTCCTCCTACCAGTTCCCGGGCGACGACATTCCGTTCATCACCGGCTCGGCGCTCAAGGCGCTCGAGGGTGACGAGGCTTCCAAGGAGAAGATCCTCGAGCTGACGGCAGCGCTCGACGACTACATCCCCGAGCCGATCCGCGAGCTCGACAAGCCGTTCCTGATGCCGGTCGAGGACGTCTTCTCGATCACCGGCCGCGGCACCGTCGCGACCGGCCGCGTCGAGCAGGGCGTCATCAAGACCGGCGAGACGGTCGAGATCGTCGGTATCACGCCCGACCACGAGCACGGTCGTGACCGGCGTCGAGATGTTCCGCAAGATCCTCGATCAGGGCCAGGCCGGCGACAACGTCGGCTGCCTGCTGCGAGGCACCAAGCGCGAGGAGATCGAGCGCGGCCAGGTCCTCTGCAAGCCCGGCTCGATCACGCCGCACACCAACTTCAAGAGCGAGGTCTACGTTCTCAAGAAGGAGGAGGGCGGCCGCCACACGCCGTTCTTCTCGGGCTACCGGCCCCAGTTCTACTTCCGTACCACCGATGTCACCGGCGTGGCGAACCTGCCCGAAGGTGTCGAGATGGTCATGCCCGGCGACAACGTCCAGATGGAGATCGAACTGATCCAGCCGATCGCCATGGACCCCGGGCTGCGGTTCGCGATCCGCGAGGGCGGCCGTACGGTCGGCTCGGGCGTCGTGACCGAGATCATCAAGTAGGCGCCTTCGCCGCCTCGCTTCGCGAGCGGCGAATCGCCAGAGCAACAACCGATACGACAGTCAGCGGCGCGCGTGCTCGACATGCGCGCCGAGCGCGCGGGGGTGGGCGCGGCTTGCGCCGCCGCCGCACCGATCACGCACCACAACCGAAGGAAAGCAGCGCAGACAATTGCCACCGGCAGCCCAAAACAAGATTCGCATCCGCCTCAAGGCCTACGACACGCAGGCGATCGAAACGGCTGCCAAGGAGATCGTCGACACGGCCACGCGGACCGGCGCGACCGTCTCTGGGCCGGTGCCGCTGCCGACCGAGAAGAACATCTACTGCGTGATCCGCTCGCCGTTCAAGGACAAGGACTCGCGCGAGCACTTCGAGATCCGTACACACAAGCGCCTGATCGACATCCACCAGCCGACGCCGAAGACGGTCGACTCGCTGCAGCGACTCGACCACCTGCCGGCCGGCGTCGACATCGAGATCCGCCTCGCAAGCTGATGGCAGCGATCCTCGCACGCAAGCTCGGCATGACGCAGATCTTCGGCGAGGATGGCGCGGTCGCCCGCGTAACAGTTCTGGAGGCCGGGCCCTGTTACGTGACCGCGATCCGAACGAGCGAGCGCGATGGTTACGACGCCGTCCAGCTCGCCTTCGGCGCGGCGCGGGAGAAGGCCTTGACCAAGCCCGAGCTCGGCCACCTCGCGAAGGCTTCGGCGCCGCCGCTGCGCCACCTCGTCGAGTTCCGTGACGAGGGCGCGGGGCTCGGCGTCGGCGACACCGTCGATACCTCCGTATTCGCACCGGGCGAGGTCGTCAAGATCTCCGGAACCTCAAAGGGCAAGGGCTTCCAGGGCACGGTCAAGCGCCACCGCTTCAGCCGCGGCCCTGTCACTCACGGCTCGCACAACACTCGCGCCCCCGGATCGATCGGCGCGTCCGCGACCCCGTCACGCGTCTTCAAGGGCATCCGTGGTCCCGGCCAGATGGGCAACAAGCGCGTGACCCAGCGCGGTCTCGAGGTCGTCGCCGTTCGGCCGGACGAGCACCTGCTGTTCGTGCGCGGAGCCGTGCCCGGGCCGCGCGGTGGCTATGTAGAGGTTCGGTCCGATGCCTAGCGCACCGGCACTCGGCGGCGCAAAGCGCTCGATCGAGCTCGACGCCACCGCCTTCGAGGCTCGCTTCAACGGCCCGCTCGTGCACGAGTCGGTCCGCGCCGAGTTCGCGGCTCGCCGTCGTGGGACCGCTGCGACCCGCACGCGAGGTCGCGTGAGCGGTGGCGGTGCAAAGCCATGGCGTCAGAAGGGAACCGGTCGAGCTCGCGCCGGGTCGTCTCGCTCGCCTGTGTGGACCGGCGGTGGCACCGTCTTCGGGCCGCATCCACGCTCGCTACACGGTCAAGGTCAATCGCAAAGAACGCCGCGCCGCGCTGCGTAGCGCGCTCTCCCTGCACGCCGCGCGCGGCTCGCTCGCGATCCTCGACGCCGGCTCCTTCGAGGAGCCCTCGACGCGCACAGCTGCGGCGCTGCTCGCGGGATGGGCCCAGCCGCGCCCGACGCTCGTCGTCGTCAGCGCGGATGAGCGGGCCGCCGCGCTCTCGTTCCGCAACATCGACCGTGTTTCGGTCCTCGTGGCAAGCAGCGTCGGCGTCGCGGACGTCGTTGGCGCCGCCTCGCTGCTGTGCTCGGAGGTGGCCCTCGCCGAGCTGACCGCACGCGCCGCCGTGACTCCCGCCCAGGGCGATAGCGCGAAGCAGACGACGCCCGTCGAGCCGCCCCGCGCGACCAAGGCGGCCAAGACCGAAGCGGCGCCAGCGACCGCGACAGCACCGAGGCCGACGGACGTCCCAGCGCCGGCGCCGGTGCCGAAGCCTGCGGGGGCCGTGAAGCCGAAGCCTGCGGCGGCGAAGGCGAAGCCCGCGGCGGCCGTGAAGCCGAAGCCTGCGGCGGCGAAGGCGGCGCCGAAGCCCAAACCAGCGCCGAGAGCGACCCGCGCGCGCAAGCCGGCAACGGAGAGCTGATCCGTGGATCACACCGAAGTCATCATCCGTCCCGTCGTCTCCGAGAAGAGCTACGTGCTCGCGAGCGCCGGCAAGTACACGTTTCGCGTCCATCCCGACGCGCACAAGACGCAGGTGCGCCAGGCGGTCGAGGCGATGTTCGCGGTCCACGTCGTCGAGGTGCGCACGATCTCAATGCGGTCCGAAGCCAAAGCGGCGCGGTGCCACCCGCGGCAAGACGCGCGCGTGGAAAAAGGCGATCGTTCAGGTTCGCGCGGGCGAGACGATTCCGATCTTCGCCGGTCTCGAGGGAGCGTCGTAATGCCGGTCCGCAAGCCAAAGCCGACGAGCCCGGGGATGCGCTTCGTCTCCTACTCCGACTTCGCCGAGCTGACCGCCGACAAGCCGGAGCGATCGCTCGTCGAGGGCCTCACGAAGAGCGGCGGGCGCAACTCGTATGGGCGTAAGACCTCGCGCCACCGAGGCGGCGGCGCCAAGCGGCTCTATCGCAAGATCGACTTCAAGCGTCGCAAGGACGGCGTCCCCGCCCGCGTCGCCGCAATCGAATACGACCCGAACAGGACCGCATACATCGCGCTGCTGCACTACGCGGACGGTGAGAAGAGCTACATCCTTGCGCCGAACAGGCTTACCGTCGGGATGAGCGTGATGTCTGGTGAGCAGGCCGAGATCGCCGTCGGCAACTGCCTGTCGCTCGCCAAGATGCCGACCGGTACCGTCGTTCACAACGTGGAGCTGCAGCCGGGCCGCGGCGGACAGCTCGGCCGCTCGGCGGGCGCCTCGATTCGCCTGATGGCGAAGGACGGCGACATGGCCACACTGCGGCTGCCGTCGGGAGAGATGCGCCTCGTGCGCGCCGAGTGCCGTGCGACGGTCGGGGTGATCGGCAACGCCGACCATCAGAACGTCAAGATCGGCAAGGCCGGGCGCAAGCGCCACCTCGGCGTGCGCCCGCAGACGCGCGGAACGGCGATGAACCCGGTCGACCACCCGCACGGCGGCGGCGAGGGCTCAACGACGCCCGGTCGCCATCCCGTCACGCCGTGGGGCGTGCCAACGCTCGGCTACCGCACGCGCAAGAAGGGCAAGACATCTGATCGCTACATCGTTCGCGGTCGCCGCCGCGGGAAGGGCAAGCGTTGAGTCGCTCGAGCAAGAAGGGCCCGTTCGTTGAGGAGCGGCTGCTGTCGCGGATCACCGCGATGAACGCAGCCAACACTAAGCAGATGGTCAAGACCTGGTCGCGTTCATCGACGATCTTTCCCGAGATGGTCGGCCACACGATTGCGGTGCACGACGGGCGTAAGCACGTCCCCGTCTTCGTCAGCGAGTCGATGGTCGGTCACAAGCTCGGCGAGTTCGCGCCGACCCGCATCTATCGCGGCCATGCCGGCTCGGGGAAGGTGAGATAGGTGGCGGACGAGCCGAAGAAGCCGGCACGCGCTCGCGCGGCCGCAAAGCCGGCCGCCGAGGGGGCAGGCGAGTCGAAGAAGCCTGCCGCTCGCGCCCGCGCTGCGAGCACCAAGGGCGACGCCGCCGCGAAGCCTGCTGCGCCCACAAGGGCCGCGGCGAAGAAGGTCGACGAGGCCGCGGCGAAGAAGCCCGCGCGCGCAAGCAAAGCTGCAGCCGCGAGCGCCGAGAAGCCCGCACGGCGGCGCGCGGCGGTCAAGCCCGAGACGGGCGCCGCACCGGTCGAGGCGCCCCGCTCGCGCGCGGCCGCGAAGACCCCCGCAAAGGCAGCGGCCGAAACCGCGGCGCCCGCGGTCGAGGCGCCGAAGCGCGCCGCTTCGCGTGCGCGTGGCGCGAAGACGCCGGCGACACCTGCACCCGCACCCGCCCGCAGGCGTCGCGCGGTCCCGACCGGGCCAGTCACCGTCACGGCGCGGGCGCGCTACGTCCGCGGCTCGGCTCGCAAGGCTCGCCTCGTCTGCGATCATATCCGTGGCAAGCCCGTGCCTGAGGCGCGCGCGCTGCTCGCGTTCGCACCGCGCGGCGTCGCGCGCGATTGGGAGAAGCTGCTCAACTCGGCAATCGCGAACGCTGAGAACAACCACGAGCTGGTCGCCGACGAGCTGCGCGTGACCGCCGTCTATGCGGACGAGGGGCCGACGATCAAGCGCTTCAAGCCACGCGCGATGGGCCGTGCGACGCCGATCCTCAAGCGCACCAGCCATCTCACGATCGAGCTCGGGACGGAGGCGTAGCGATGGGTCAGAAGGTTCATCCCGAGTCGATGCGCGTGGGCTACATCCACGACTGGCAATCGAACTGGTTCAACGAGCGGCACTTCGCGCAGTTCCTCGCCGAGGACATCAAGATTCGCGAGCACATCATCGGCAAGCTCGCCCACGCCGGACTCTCGGACATCACGATCAAGAAGGACGCGAACGAGGTCGAGGTGAATATCCGCACGGCGCGCCCCGGCATCGTGATCGGGAAGTCGGGCGCCGAGGTCGACGCCTTGCGCCGCGATCTGCACAAGATCACCGGCAAGCAGATCAAGGTGAACATCCTCGAGATCAAGCGCCCTGAGCTTGATGCGAAGCTCGTCGCGCAGTCGATCGCCGAGCAACTCCAGAACCGTGTCGCTTTCCGTCGCGCGATGAAGCGTGCGCTGACGAGCGCGATGCGCTCGGGCGCGAAGGGCGTCAAGGTCCAGGTGTCGGGGCGTCTCGGCGGCGCCGAGATGGCGCGCACGGAGGCCTACTCCGACGGGCGCGTTCCGCTGCACACGATGCGTGCCGACATCGACTACGGCTTCTACGAGGCGCGGACGACATTCGGTCGGATCGGCGTGAAGTGCTGGATCAACAAGGGCGAGATCATGCCCGAGGGATACACCGGCGCCGACCTCACCGACATGAGCGCACCCGCCCCTCCCGGCGGAGACCGCCCCGAGCGCGGCGAGCGCCTCGAGCGCGAGCGCGGTGGCGGGCGCGGCCGCGGTGGTGGCGACGGCGGGCCCGGCGGCCCGGGCGGCCCCGGCGGCCCCGGCGGGCGCGGTGGGCGCGGACGTCCCGGCGCGCGCGGTGGGCGCGGGGGAGGTGCCCGCTGATGCTCGCTCCGAAGCGGGTCAAGCATCGCAAGCAGTTCCGCGGCCGCCGCGGAGGCGTCTCGCGCGGTCAGGTGAAGGTGCAGTTCGGCGAGTACGGCCTCAAAGCGCTCGAGGCCGGCTGGCTCACGAACCGCCAGATCGAGGCCGCGCGTATCGCAATGACGCGCAAGATCCGTCGCGGCGGAAAGGTCTGGATCAACGTCTTCCCAGACAAGCCTGTGACCAAGAAGCCGGCTGAGACGCGCATGGGCTCCGGCAAGGGCTCTCCCGAGGGCTGGGTCGCCGTGGTCAAGCCGGGTCGCGTGATGTTCGAGCTCGCCGGTGTCTCCGAGGACCTAGCGCGCGACGCGATGCGCCTCGCCGGTCACAAGCTGCCCGTCAAGACGAAGTTCGTTTCGCGCGAGGACTGATGGCGGACCGGGCTGCTGACCTGCGTGACCTGAGCGATGCCGAGCTCGCCGAGCGGATCACGACGACTCGTCGCGAGCTCTTCGGACTGCGCTTCCAGAACGCGACCGGTGAGCTGGAGAACACGGCTGGGTTACGCGCGAACCGCCGCGCGCTCGCCCGCGCATTGACGATCGCACGCGAGCGCGAGCTGAGCGAGCCCGAGAGCAAGGAGCTTTGATGGCTGAAGACGAGACTTCCGCCGAGGCAAGGGACGCAACGGTCGAAGAGCCGGCTGCGCAAGCCGCCGAGGAAGCGGTGACCGAAGAGCCGGCTGCGCAAGCCGCCGAGGAAGCGGTGACCGAAGAGCCGGCTGCGAGGCCGCCGAGGAAGTGGGACGCAAGCCGGCCGCCGAGGCGCCGGCACCAGAAGCGGCGGCTGCCGAGGACGCGGGACGGCGTCGCCGCGCCCGCCCGGGCGACCGAGGAGCCGGCCCCCGCGCCGCCCGAGGAGGTGCTCTCGTCGAAGGAGCGTCGGCGCCGCGCGCGGCAACGGTCATCGGCTGGCGCCGCGACTGCGCGCACAGCGCAGGAGCGCAAGACGGAGCGCGACGAGCTACGCGCGAAGGCCGGCGCAGCTCGCCGCGGGCGCCGCATCAAGGTGCGCGAGCGCAAGCCCGCCGCGAAGCCTGCTGCCGCGGCCGAGGCGGAACCGCGCGACTCGCGGCTCGCAGAAGACGCGTCAGGGGGTCGTGATCTCGGACAAGGCCGACAAGACGATCACCGTCCGTATCGACATCTCGCGCCGGCACCGCCGCTACGAGAAGATCGTTCGCACATCGAAGTCGCTGCACGCGCACGATGAGAACAACGAGGCCCACGAGGGCGATCTCGTGCGGGTGATCGAAACGCGGCCGCTCTCGCGCACCAAGCGCTGGCGGCTCGACCAGGTGTTGGAGCGCGCGCGATGATCCAGAACGAAACGCGCCTGCGCGTGGCTGACAACACGGGTGCGCGGGAGATCCTCTGCATCCGCGTCAAAGGCGGCTCACGCCGCCGCTACGCGCACGTCGGCGATGTCATCACGGCGACCGTGAAGACAGCTAGCCCGCAAGGCACCGTCAAGAAGGGCGATGTCGTGAGCGCCGTCGTGGTGCGCACGAAGAAGGCATTCGGTCGTCCCGACGGCACCTACATCGCGTTCGATGAGAACGCGGCTGTGATCATCGACGATCAGAACAACCCCCGCGGCACGCGTATCTTCGGCCCCGTCGCGCGTGAGCTGCGCGAGCGCAACTTCATGAAGATCGTTTCGCTGGCGCCGGAGGTGCTCTGATGAAGATCCGCCGTGACGACCAGGTGATGATCATCGCCGGCAAGGATCGCGGCAAGGTCGGCAAGGTGACCCGCGTCGAGCCGAAGAAGCAGCGCGTATACGTCGAGGGCCTCAACATCGTCAAGCGCCACGAGCGGCCGCGCCAGGTGACCGGGCGCGACCCGTGCCGAATCGGTCGGCGGCGTAATCGAGCGACCAGGTCCGATTCACGTCTCGAACGTTGCCCTGCTCGACCCGAAGGACCACAAGCCTACGCGTGCCGGCATCGAGCGCGCCGAGGACGGCAAGCGCGTGCGCGTCGCACGCCGCTCGAAGCAGAGGATCGACTGATGGCTGCCGCGGAACCGCCGCGCCTGAAGGCCCGCTACCTCAGCGAGATCCGGCCCGCGCTGCTACGCCGGTTCGGCTACGCATCGACGATGCAGGCTCCGAGGATCGACAAGATCACGCTCAACATGGGCGTCGGCGACGGCAAGCAGGACTCGAAGATCATCGAGGCCGCGACCGAGCAGCTCGCGAAGATCGCCGGCCAGCGCCCCAACGTTCGCCGCGCGCGCAAGTCGATCGCGAACTTCAAGCTCCGCGAGGGCATGCCGGTCGGCGTCTCCGTCACGCTGCGAGGCGAGCGCAGCTACGAGTTCCTCGACCGCCTGATGTCCGTCGCGATCCCCCGGATCCGAGACTTCCGCGGCCTCAATCCGCGCGCTTTCGACGGCCGTGGCAACTACTCGATGGGTGTGCGCGAGCAGATCATCTTCCCTGAGATCGACTATGACGCCGTCGATCAGGTCCGCGGCCTCGACATAACGATCACGACCTCGGCCAGGACCGATCTCGAGGCGTTCGCCCTGCTTGACGCCTTCGGATTCCCGTTCGCCGCCGAAGGCCGCCCCCAGCTCCCCGGCGAGGAGCCCCAGCAGGTCAACGGGTCGCAACCCAGCTCCCAGGCCGAGCCGGCGCTCGAGCCCGAGCCCGAGGCAGCAGCCGAGCCCGAGACCAGCCGCGACCCGCCCCGGAGCCGCAGGCAACCGACGAGGAGGGCGCCGCGGTTGCTGACGAGGTGCAGGCGTCGGCCGCCACGGAAGCTGAAACCACCCTGCAAAATGATCTAGAGGAGGATCCGGTTGCGGAGCAGAGCTCCGAAACCGCGTCCGACGGTTCGGAGGACGACAATGGCTAAGCTCAGCCAGCGGGTACGGCAGGCCCGCACGCCCAAATTCAAGACCCGCGGCTATAGTCGCTGCCACCGTTGTGGCAGGGCTCGCGCCGTTTATCGCAAGTTCGGCCTGTGCCGGATCTGCCTGCGCGAGATGGCGCACCAGGGGCAGATCCCTGGCATGACCAAATCCTCCTGGTAGGTAGCAACCGATGTCGATGACAGACCCGATAGCCGACTTCCTGACGCGCATTCGCAACGCGATCCACGCTTCGCACGAGATCGTCGTGATGCCGGGGTCGCGCCAGAAGGCCGAGCTTGCGCGAATCCTCGCCGAGCAGGGCTACATCGATGCTTTCACGGTCGCGCCCGCCTCCGACGGACCGGGCGATACGCTCGAGATCCGACTCAAGTACGACGAGGCCCGCCGCTCGGCGATCTCGGGTCTGCGCCGCGTCTCACGGCCGGGACAGCGCTCATATGTCGACGCGAAGCACATCCCGCGCGTCAACGGCGGCACCGGCACTGCGATCGTGTCAACCTCGCGCGGCGTCATGACCGGCCATGAGGCGCGGGCCGCCGGCGTCGGCGGCGAGCTGGTCGCGGAGGTCTGGTGATGTCGCGCATCGGCAGAGCGCCGATCCCGGTCCCCGGTGGCGTCGAGGTGACGATTGAGCCAGAGCTCGTGCGCGTCAGCGGGCCGAAGGGCGCGCTTTCCGAGCGCATCCCTCGCGACATCACCGTGTCCCGTCAGGACGACCAAATCGTCGTCACGCGGCCGACCGATCGCGGCGAGCATCGGGCGCTCCACGGCTTGGTGCGAACGCTCGTCGCGAACATGGTGACCGGCGTCAGCAACGGCTACGAGAAGCGCCTGGAGATCCAGGGCGTCGGCTACCGAGCGCAACTGAAGGGCGCCGACCTCGAGCTCGCGCTCGGCTACTCGCACCCCGTCAGCATCGCCGCGCCGGATGGGATCGAGTTCGAAGTGCCGCAGCCGACTCGCATCGTCGTCCGCGGGATCTCTAAGCAGCAGGTCGGCGAGATCGCCGCGACGATCCGCAAGCAGCGTCCGCCGGAGCCGTACAAAGGCAAGGGCATTCGCTACGAGGGCGAGCAGGTCACCCGCAAGGTCGGCAAGCGGGCATGAGCACGGCGACCAAGCAGGACAAGCGCCTCAAGCGCCGCCGCCGCGTGCGCGCCAAGGTCTCCGGCACCGCGGCGCGCCCGCGCGTGTCGGTCTTCCGCTCGAACCGCGGCATTTCGGCGCAGCTGGTCGACGATGGCACCGGCCGCACGCTTGCCTCCGTGAGCTGGACCGAGCCCGCGCTGCGCAAGCTCGCTCCAACCGAGCGCGCCAATCGCGCCGGCGCGCTGCTGGCCGAGCGAGCGCAGGCGGCGGGCGTGAAGACCGCCGTTTTCGACCGCGGTGGCTATCTCTACCACGGTCAGGTAAAGGCCCTCGCCGAGGGCGCCCGCGAAGCCGGCCTCACGCTTTAGCTACCCTTCCCCGCTCATGCGCATCGACAGAACAGTTAGCCCAGCCGGCCTCGACCTCCAGGAGCGAGTCGTCGAGATCAACCGCGTTGCCAAGGTCGTCAAGGGCGGCCGGCGCTTCTCGTTCACGGCGCTCGTCGTCGTCGGCGACGAGAAGGACGTGGTCGGCGTCGGCTACGGCAAGGCTAACGAGGTGCCGCTCGCGATCCAGAAGGGTGTCGAGCAGGCGAAGAAGTCGCTTTTCCGCGTGCCCAAGCACGGTTCGACGATCACCCACGAGACCACCGGCAGTGTTCGGTGCCGGCAAGGTCTTCCTCAAGCCCGCGGCGCCGGGCGCGGGAGTGATCGCTGGCGGCGGCGTGCGCGCCGTGCTCGAGCTCGCGGGAATCCGCGACATCCTCTCCAAGAGCCTCGGCTCGCAGAACCCGATCAACCTCGTGAAGGCGACGATCGACGGTCTGAAGAGCCTGCGCACGCCGTTGGAGGTCGCGGAGCTGCGCGGCCTCTCCGTCGCCCAGGTCCTCGGGCTGGCGGATAAGCGCGAGAACGGCGCCAACGCCAAGCCCGCGGAGACCACGGCGTGAGCGACAAGACCGTAATGCTGCGGGTCACGCAGGATCGCTCCCGCAACGGCGCCGACAAAGCCCAGCTCGCGACGCTGCGCTCGCTCGGCCTGCGCCGCATCCGGCACACGGTCGAGGTCGGCGACACGCCCCAGATCCGCGGCATGCTGCACCGCGTCCGCCACCTCGTCCACATCGAAGAGCCCCAGAGCTGATGCCCGCCGCGCGCCGGAGCGCGACCACCGAGGAGGAGTCCGCGCCGGCGAAGGCGCCAAAGGCGCCGCGCGAGCCGTACATTGGCCTGCACTCCTTGCGCCCCGCGCCGGGGTCGCGCCGCCCCCGCAAGCGCGTCGGTCGCGGCGAGGGGTCCGGGACCGGCAAGACGGCAGGCCGCGGGCAGAAAGGCTACGGCTCACGCTCGGGTGCCAAGGATCGTGCCCGCTTCGAGGGTGGTCAGATGCCGATCCACATGCGGATGCGCAAGCTGCGCGGGCCGAACGAAGAAGATGTCGATGCCGTTCGAGCCTTTCCGCACGCGCACTCAGCCGGTCAACATCGCCGACCTCGACGCGCGCTTCGACGCTGGCGCCGATGTGACGCTCGAGGCGCTTGAAGGCAGCGCGGGCTCGGCACGCGCAAGGACGTGCCGGTCAAGATCCTTGCCCGCGGCGAACTCACCAAGCGCCTGACGGTCCACGCCCACGCCTTCAGCAAGACCGCGCAGGAGCGCATCGAAGGCGCCGGCGGCAGCTGCGTCCGCGTCGACTCGTAGCCGAGGCTCGGCACCGAATGCCGAACCAGCGTCACAGCCGGCTGCTACCGTCAGGTGCGAGCGCCAGACAAAGACGGCAAGCCCTCCAAAGGAGGGAGGTCGCTAGGCCTCCAGACCACATGATCAGCACGATCGCAAAGGCCTTCACGGTCCCCGAGATCCGCAGGAAGATCGCGTTCACCGCGCTGATGCTCGCGCTCTACCGGTTCGGCGCTCACCTGACCGCGCCCGGGATCAGCGCCAGCGCCGCGAAGGCCCTGTCGAACTCGTCCGCCGGCTCGACCGGGATTCTCAGCCTCCTGAACCTGTTCTCCGGCGGCGCGCTCACCCAGATGGCCGTTTTCGCGCTCGGGATCATGCCCTACATCACGGCCTCGATCGTGCTGCAGATCCTGACCGTCGTCGTGCCCTCACTCGAGAAGCTCTCGAAGGAGGGGGAGGTCGGCCAGGCGCGGATCACGCAGTACACGCGCTATCTGACGGTCGGCTTGGCGCTCGGCCAGTCGATCGGCTACGTCTTCCTCTTCCACTCGCTGTCGAGCGCGGCGCAACCGATCATCCCGGTCTTCGATCTCCAGCACATCATGCTGATCGTGATCTCGCTCACAGCCGGCACCGTGCTCGTGATGTGGATGGGTGAGCTGATCACCCAGCGCGGGATCGGAAACGGCATCTCGCTGATGATCTTCGCCTCGATCGTCTCGCGCCTGCCGGGCGCGGTTCAGACGTGGTACAACACGAACAACCAGGTCTTCAAGGTGATCGCGCCCTTCCTGATCCTCGCTGTCGTCGCGGCATCGTCTTCGTGCAGGAGGGCCAGCGGCGGATCCCGGTCCAGTACGCGAAGCGCGTGATCGGCCGGCGCATGACCTCCGGGCAGCAGACCTACCTGCCGTTGCGCGTGAACATGGCGGGCGTCATCCCCGTGATCTTTGCCGCCTCGCTGATGGCCTTTCCGCCGACGATCGGCCAGCTCGTCAACACGAGCTGGTCGCGCCACTTCGCGGACTTCTTCTCGCCGAGCGGCTGGCACTACATCTTCGGCGAGGCGCTGCTGATCATTGTCTTCACCTACTTCTACACGGCGGTCACGTTCAACCCCGTCGATCAGGCTGAGAACCTCAAGAAGTACGGCGGCTTCATCCCCGGCGTCAGACCGGGACGGCCGACCGCCGAGTTCCTCGACCGGGTCCTTGCCCGCCTGACTTTCCCGGGCGCGATCTACCTGGCTGTCATCGCGATCCTGCCGGCGATCGTCTACGCCCGCAGCGGCGTGACCTTCAACTTCGGCGGCACGTCGATCATCATCGTGATCGGCGTCGCGCTCGACACGATGAAGCAGCTCGAGGCGCAGCTGATGATGCGCAACTACGAGGGCTTCCTCAGACCCTAGGGCGCTCAGAGCGACCTAAATCTGATCCTCCTGGGCCCCCCGGGGGCGGGCAAGGGCACCCAGGCCGCCCAGCTAACAGAACGAGTTCGGGATCCCGCACATCTCGACGGGCGACATCTTGCGCGCGGCGCCAAGCGAGACAACACGAGCTCGGCAAGGAGGCCAAGCGCTACATGGATGCCGGCGAGCTCGTTCCCGACGACGTGATCATCGGCGTGGTGCTCGAGCGGATCGCGGAGGATGACGCGCGTGACGGCTTCCTGCTGGACGGGTTCCCGCGCACGGTCGCGCAGGCGGACGCGCTCGGCCGCGAGCTCGCGCAGCTCGACCGCCGGCTCACGGCGGCCCTCCTGATCGATGTTCCCGACGACGTCGTCGTCAAGCGGATCAGTGGGCGGCGCACCAACCCGAGGACCGGGCGGATCTATCACGTCGACTTCGACCCGCCCAAGCAGGCGGGGATCTGCGACGAGGATGGCACCGAGCTGATCCAGCGCGACGACGACAAGGAGGAGACGGTCCGTACGCGCCTGGCCGTGTATCACGCGCAGACGGCGCCGCTAATCAGCTACTACGACGAGCGCGGCCTACTGTGCCGCTTCGACGGAACCGCCTCGCCACGCGAGGTGCACGCGCATATCCGCTCCACGCTGGCGACGCTGAAGCTCGAGGACGAGCTTTGATCATTCGCAAGTCGCTCGCGGAGATCGACCGGATCGCCGCCTCGGGCGCAATCCTCGTGCGGACGCTTCGCCTGCTCGAGCGCCAGCTGCGTCCCGGCGTCACGACCGCCGAATTGGACGCGGCCGCCGAGCGGTTCATCCGCTCGCAGGGCGCGGTCCCGTCGTTCAAGGGCTATCGCGGCTATCCAGCGTCGATTTGCGCATCCCCGAATTCGATGATCGTGCACGGGATCCCGGCCCCTACGAGCTCGAACGTGGCGACGTGCTCTCGCTCGATGTGGGTGTCACGCTCGACGGCTGGGTTGCCGACGCGGCCCGCACGTTCCCGATTGGGCCGGTCAGTGCGCAGGCGTCCCATCTGCTCGCCGGTACCGAGCTGGCGTTGTTCGCCGGCGTCGAACGGTGCGTCGTCGGCGGTCGCCTCGGCGACGTCTCGCACGCAATCCAGGCCGCCGCCGAGGGCCAGGGGCTCCAGATCGTCCGCTCGCTCGTCGGCCATGGCGTTGGCCGTGACATGCACGAGGACCCCCAGATCCCGAACTTCGGCAAGCCCGGCACTGGCCCGCGCCTCGAGAGCGGCATGGTTCTCGCGATCGAGCCGATGACTACGATCGGCACCACCGACGTGCTCGCAGCCGACGATGGCTGGTCGATCTATTCGCAGGACGGCTCGCTCGCCGCACACTTCGAGTTCACGGTCGCGATTACGCCGGACGGGCCGCGCATCCTCACGCCGTGGCACCTCGCCGAAGGCGGCGATACGGTGGAAAGCGAGCTTGCTAATATTGGCGGTCGCGCTCGGGTCGGGTAGGCCCGAGCTGTTTGTACGTAATCCGCGGTGGTAGCGGCAGCCGAACCGGCGGCCAGAGCCAACCAGCGGAGTCATCCGAAAGGTTTTCATGAAGGTACGGCCGTCGGTCAAGCCGATGTGTGAGAAGTGCAAGATCGTGCGTCGTCGCGGACGGGTGCTCGTGATCTGCAAGAACCCGCGCCACAAGCAGCGCCAGGGGTAGCGCGCTCGATGGCCCGTATCGCTGGCGTCAACCTGCCACTCAACAAGCGCGTCGAGGTCGGCTTGACCTATATCTACGGCGTCGGCCGGCCGACCTCGAACAAATTGCTCGCCGAGCTCGGCATCTCGCCGGACACCTACGTGCGCGACCTGACCGAGGACGAGGTCGCCCAGCTGCGCGACGCGATCGACCGCGGCCTGACGGTCGAAGGCGATCGGCGCCGCGAGGTCTCGCAGGACATCAAGCGTCTCGTCGAGATCGGCTGCTACCGCGGCATCCGCCATCGCCGTGGTCTTCCCGTTCGCGGTCAGAACACGAAGACGAACGCGCGCACGCGCAAGGGCCCGAAGCGGATGCAGGTTGCCGGCAAGAAGAAGGCCGGTAAGAAGTAATGCCGGCACCAAGGCGCCCCGCGCGCGGCCGTCGCAAGGTCAAGAAGAACATCCCCGTCGGGCAGGCGCACATCAAGACGTCGTTCAACAACACGATCGTCTCGCTGACCGACACGCAAGGCAACGTGATCGCCTGGGAGTCGGCTGGCGGCGCGGGCTTCAAAGGCTCGCGCAAGTCAACGCCCTTCGCCGCTCAGGTCACCGCTGATGCCGCCGCCCGCAAGGGAATCGAGCAGGGCCTTTCAAAGGTCGAGGTGTTCGTGAAGGGTCCCGGCTCAGGACGCGAGACGGCGATCCGCTCGCTCCAGGCCGCGGGCCTCGAGGTGACCGGTGTCAAAGACGTGACGCCGCAGGCCCACAATGGCTGCCGCCCGCGCAAGCGGCGGCGGGTGTAGGCGAGCGAATGGCAAGGGATACTTCCGCCGCTTGCAAGCAGTGCCGCCGCGAGGGCCAGAAGTTGTTCCTCAAGGGCGAGCGCTGTCTGACCGACAAGTGCGGCGTCGAGCGGCGCTCCTACCCGCCCGGCGAGCACGGCCGCGGACGCCAGAAGCAGTCCGAGTATCGCCTCCAGCTGCGCGAGAAGCAGAAGGCGCGCCGCTACTACGGCCTGCTCGAGCGCCAATTCCGCAACTACTACGAGAAGGCGTCGCGCATGCCGGGCGTCACCGGCGAGAACCTGCTGACGCTGCTCGAGTGTCGCCTCGACAACGTCCTCGTGCGCCTCGGCTTCGCCGCGTCGCGCCGTCAGGCACGCCAGCTTGTGCGCCACGGCCACTGGACCGTGAACGGCCGCCGTGTCGACATCCCGAGCTTCCAGGTAAAGCCCGGTGACGTGATCGCGGTCAAGGCCGACACGAAGGCCACGCAGGTGATTCGCGACGCGACCGAGCTGACCGGCCAGGTTCCGGCCTGGCTCCAGGCGGACCACGACGGGCTCACGGCGAAGGTGCTGCGCAAGCCGGAGCGGCGCGAAGTTGCGGCGCCGGTGCAGGAACAGCTCATCGTCGAGCACTATTCGAAGTAGCGCAGCGCCCCGAGATTTGCGCACCGGCCCGTGCCAGGCGCGCCCAAACAAACGACGTTAGGACCCCGATGCTTGACTTCCAAATCCCCCGGATCACGAGCGAATCGGCCGAGGACAACCACGGCACCTTTGTTATCGAGCCGCTCGATCGCGGCTTCGGCTACACGTTCGGCAACTCGCTGCGCCGCGTGCTGCTCTCTTCGCTGGCCGGCGCTGCTGTGACGAGCGTGCGCATCGAAGGCGTCGCGCACGAGTTCTCGACGATTCCGGGAGTTAAGGAGGACGTGACCGACATCGTCCTCAATCTGAAGGGCATCGTCTGCCGCATGCACTCCGACGCGACCGAGATCGAGGCCGCCCTCGTCGCGACCGGTCCGGGCGAGATAACCGCAGCCGACATCGACCTGCCCTCAGGCGTCGAGATCCTCAACCCGAACATCCATATCGCGACGCTCGAGAAGAAGGCGCGACTCGAGTTCTACATGACGATCGGGCGCGGTCGCGGGTACCGGCCCGCGGAGGAGAACAAGTCACCCGACCAGCCAATCGGCGTGATTCCGATCGACTCGATCTTCTCGCCTGTCCGCCGTGTCGCCTACAACGTCGAGCAGGCCCGCGTCGGGCAGCGCACCGACTTTGACAAGTTGACGCTCGACATCGAGACCGACGGCTCGGTCGAGCCGTCCGCAGCGTTGCGCGAGGCCGCCGAGCTGCTGATCTCCCAGCTCGCGATCTTCACCGATGAGGATCGTGTCGAGGAGCTCCGTCAGGGTCCGGTCGGCCATCTCGATGGTGCGCTCGGCGGTGTCGGCGCCGCCGGCGCCTCGCTGATGCAGGGTGAGGAGTACAGCATCCTGATCGAGGAGCTCGAGCTCGGTGTCCGCTCCTACAACTGCCTCAAGCGCGCCGGGATCGCGACGGTTGGCGACCTGATCTCGAAGTCCGAGGCCGAGCTCAACGCGATCCCGAACTTCGGCAAGAAGTCGATCGACGAGGTCATCGAGACGCTTGCCGCGCGCGGGCTGCACCTGCGCGACGACTAAGCTCCTTAGCGATGCGCCACCAGAAGGCCCGCCACAAGCTCAGCCGCGACGCAGCGCACCGCAAGGCGTTGCTCCAGAACCTCGCCAAGGAGGTCATCGAGCACGAGCGCATCAAGACGAGTGAGGCGAAGGCGAAGGCGGTCAAGCCGGAGATCGAGAAGTTGATCACGCTCGCCAAGCGCGGCGACCTCCACGCACGCCGCCAGGCGCTCTCGGCGCTCGGCCAGGACAAGTTCGCGGTCCACAAGCTCTTCGAGGTGATCGCGCCGCGCTTCGAGGAGCGCCCGGGCGGCTACAGCCGCATCGTCAAGCTCGGGCCGCGACCCAGCGACTCCACCGAGATGGTGCTGCTCGAACTCGTCGCTTAGGGGGCAGTGCGGCCGTGTCGCGGCCGCGCACTTCACGTAGTGGTCACGAAGCTCACGCTCGCCTACGACGGGACGAACTTCGCCGGCTGGGCCGCCCAGCCCGACCAGCGCACGGTCCAGGCCGAGCTCGGGCGGGCGCTCACGACGATCCTCCGCGAGCCGGTTTCGACCACGGTCGCCGGGCGCACCGACGCGGGCGTTCACGCCTGGGGCCAGGTCGCGAGCTATGCCCACGAGGCGCTCGACCCGGCATCACTGAACGCGCTGCTCCCCGACGACGTCGCCGTCAGTGCGAGCGAGCCGATGGACGACTCGTTCAACGCCCGCCACAGCGCCCGCTCGCGCACCTACTGCTACCGCGTCCACCACTCGCGTATGCGTTCGCCTTTCGAGCGCGACCGCGCGCTCGAGTACCCGCGCCCCCTCGACCGTGCCCTGCTCCACGCCTGCGCGCGCGTGCTCGGCGGCAGGCACGACTTCACCGCGTTCACGCCGACCGAGACCGACCACGTGCACTTCGAGCGCAACATCCTGCGCGCCGAGTGGTCCTTCGATGACGACCTGCTCGCGTTCTGGATCGAGGCCGACGCCTTCATGCGCCAGATGAACCGCGTGCTGGTCGGCACGATGCTCGAGGTCGCGTCGGGTGCGCGCTCGCTCGAGGACTTCACGGCGTTGCTGGCCGGCGCTCCGCGTTCGGCCGCCGGGCGCACCGCGCCGGCCCACGGGCTCTATCTCGCTAGCGTGAGTTACTGATGATCACGCTGCGTCCACTGGCTGCCGGCGACGTCAGCGAGCTCCTTCGCATCCACCGCGAGCCGGGCGTCGCGGACTGGTGGGGCACCCCGAGCCCGGACTTCCCGGGCGAGGACCCGACGGCCCACCGCCTCGTTATCGACTACGACGGCGTCGTTGCGGGGATGATTCAGTTCTTCGAGGAGGAGGACCCGGACTACCGGCACGCGATGGTCGATATCTTCGTCGACCCTTCGCTGCATGGCCGCGGCATCGGCACGGAGGCGCTGGCCCAGACGGTGCACCACCTCGTGGCGGTGCGTGGGCACCACCGCATCACGATCGACCCGGCTGCCGACAACGCCGCGGCGATTCACACTTACGAGAAGGTTGGCTTCAGGCCGGTCGGCATCCTTCACAGCTATGAGCGCGACCACGACGGCTCCGGCTGGCACGACTGCCTGCTGATGGAGTACGTCAGCGAAGCCTGAGCTCGAGCAATGTCTCGCCGCTCACGCTGCGAAGCCTGAGGCTGGGGCGCGTGAGCTACTTTGTCTCAGAGGTGGCCGACTATCCAGAGCACCTCGCGCAGGCGGGTCATGTCGAGCCGGTGCCGCGCCGCGTGCGCGGCTACTTCGCCGGAGCGAAGGTCTTCGACACGACGCGGGCCCTCTACCTGTGGGAGATCCCTGCCTACCCCGCCTTCCTGATACCGCGCTCCGACGTCGACGCGAGCGTGCTGATCGACGAGCGTCATCCGCACAAGCTGAAGCACGGCCGCGCCTGTCGCTATGGCCTGCGCGCCGGCGAGCGCGAGCGCGCGGAGGCCGCGCGGCTCTACGTCGAATCCGAGTTGCCGGAGATCGTCGACCACTTCCGCTTTGAGTGGGATGCACTCGACGCCTGGCTCGAGGAGGACGAGCCCGTCTTCGTACATCCGCGGAGCCCGTACGCGAGGGTGGATGCGCTGCGCTCGACACGCCGGGTTCGCATTGAGCTGGACGGCGTGGTGCTCGCGGAGAGTGCCTCCCCGGTGATGGTCTTCGAGACGGGTCTGCCAACGCGCTACTACCTGAATCGGGGCGATGTCGACTTCAGCCGGCTCGAGCCGAGCGAAACCGTCACCGCGTGCCCCTACAAGGGGCGCACGAGCGGCTACTGGTCGGCTCGCCTCGGCACGCAGCTCCACCCCGACGTGGCGTGGTACTACGACTTCCCGACGGTCGCGCTTGCGGCGATCGCCGGCCTAATCGCGTTCTACGGCGAGAAGGTCGACGTCTTCCTCGACGATCAGCTGCTCGAGCGTCCAAAGACCAGTTCTCTCACCGCTCGCATCCGTAGGAACGTGCGCTGACGCGTCGCGTCA
This sequence comes from uncultured Solirubrobacterales bacterium, assembly GCA_963773395.1. GTDB lineage: Bacteria > Actinomycetota > Thermoleophilia > Solirubrobacterales > Solirubrobacteraceae > Palsa-513. The sequence continues at coordinate 176,494 of CAVZAY010000005.1, forward strand.
GCGCGGAGCATCGCCTCGTCACTCCTTGAACGCAAGCCACGCGACGGTGCGGCTGGCGCATCGCTCGCGGAAGGCGACCCGCCGCAGGCCATATCCTGGAACGCGTGCGCCAGATCCTCCTGACCAACGACGACGGTATCGACGCCGACGGCTTGCAGACGCTCCGGCGTGCGCTTGCCAGGTTGGACGACGTTCGCCTGCTCGTCGTCGCACCCGATGGAAACCGCTCGGCGACGGCGCGCTCGATCACGACGCGGCGCCCGCTTTGGGTCGCCGAGGTCGACTTCGGCGACGGAACGGTCGGCTACGCCACGGATGGCACCCCAGTCGACTGCGTCCGCTTGGCAAACCTCGGTCTCGTCAGCGACTTCACGCCCGATCTTGTCGTCTCCGGGATCAACCACGGTGCGAACCTTGGCGACGACATCACGTACTCGGGCACTGTTGCGGCTGCGCTCGAGGCGGTCGTGCTCGGAATCCCAGGCATCGCCGTCTCGCAGCAGGCCGCCGGCGCCGCGCTCGAGTACGTCGACCGTGGCAGCTTCGACTTCACGCTCGCGGCCGAGATCGTCGCCCGGCTCGTCGACTCGCTCGACACGGTCCCGCTTTCGCCGAAGACACTGCTCAACATCAATGTCCCGGGGGAGGTGCCGGCTGGAATCGAGGTCACCTCGCTCGGCAAGCGCGTGTATCGCGACGAGCTGCGCCTCGAACGCGAGGAGGAAGGACGGCGCCGCTACTGGATCTATGGCGCGGCCCCGGGCTTTGAGGACGTTGCCGGCACCGATCTCGCGGCCGTCGCCGCGGGGCGGATCGCCCTGACGCCGATCCACTTCGACCTCACCGATCATCCCGGCATGCACGCACTCGCGCAGCTGGACCTGGAGGCCGTGCTGACACCGTGAGCCCGGCTAGCGATCCGGCGGCCCGCGCCGCGGAGCTGCGTGAGCTCCTTGCCTACCATTCGCGCCGCTACTACGTCGACGATGACCCCGAGATCGGCGACGACGCCTACGACGCGCTCTACAACGAGCTGCGCGATATCGAGGCGGCGCACCCCGAGCTCGTCACCCCCGACTCGCCGACCCAACGCGTCGGCGGGGAGGCCGTCGATCGGCTCGAGAAGATCCGCCATCTGCAGCCGATGCTCTCGCTGGCGAACGTGCGCTCAGCCGAGGAACTGCGCGCATGGGTCGCGCGGATGCGGTCGCACCTCGCGCGTGAAGGCATCGATACCCCCACATTCAGCTTCGTCTGCGAGCCGAAGATCGACGGACTCGCGATCTCGCTGCTCTACCGCGACGGTGTGCTCGAGCGTGGTGCGACGCGCGGCGACGGCGAGATCGGCGAGGACGTCACGCACAACTTGCGCACAATCGCTGAAATCCCGCAGCGAATCGAGAACGCGCCGGCGCTGCTCGAGGTTCGCGGCGAGGTCTACATGTCGTTGCCGGACTTCACCGCGCTGAACGAGCGCCTCGCAGCTGCGGGCCAATCGACGTTCATGAACCCTCGCAACACGGCGGCGGGCACGGTCCGCCAGCTCGATCCGACGCTCGCCGCCCGCCGGCCGCTGTCGATGCTCGCATACGCGATCGGCGTCACCGATGGGCTCGCGCTGCGCAGCCAATGGGAGGCGCTCGCCTGGTTGCGCGACCGCGGCTTCCCGGTCAACAGCGAGATCGTCATGCGCGACGACGAGGAGGCGGTCGTCGATCAATGCCTCGAGTGGGAGCGCCGTCGCGGCAATCTCGACTTCGAGATCGACGGCGTCGTGATCAAGATCTCGGACTTCGAGCTCCAGCGCAGGCTCGGCGCCGTCGGCCGGGATCCGCGCTGGGCGGTGGCCTGGAAGTTCCCGCCCACCACTGCCAAGACGCGACTGCTCGCGGTGCGCTGGAACGTCGGCAAGTTCGGCGATCTGCACCCGTACGCCGAGCTCGAACCGGTCCGCGTCGGCGGTGTCACGGTGAAGCTCGCGACGCTCCACAACGAAGAGGACCTCGCGCGCAAGGATCTGCGCGAGGGCGACGACGTGATCGTGCTGCGTGCGGGCGACGTGATTCCCCAGGTCGTCTCTCCGGCGCCGCATGCGGTCGAGAACCCGGACCGCAGCACTCTGCCGCAGCCACCTGCACGGTGCCCGGTCTGCGACACCCCGACCGTGAAGCCGCCCGGCTCGGTCTTCACTAATTGCCCGAACGCAGACTGCCCAGGACGCCAATGGCAGCTCCTGCGTCACTTCGTCTCGCGCGCTGCCATGGACATCGACGGGCTCGGTGAGACGCTCGTTGGAACGCTCCTGCGCCGCGGCCTCGTGCACAACGCTGCCGATCTGTACGAGTTGCGCCCCGAGCAGCTGCTCGAGCTCGACGGCTTCGCCGAGATCTCCGCGCGTAACCTGATCACCGCGATCGATGCGTCGCGCTCGAGGCCGTTCCACCGCGTGCTGTTCGCGATCGGGATCGAGGAGGTCGGCTATGTCACGGCGCGCAGCCTGGCAAACCAGTTGCGCTCGATCGACCGCCTGCTGGAGGCGGGGCCCGAGCAGCTCGTGCAAACCCAAGGCGTCGGGCCGAAGATGGCTGAGTCGATTGCCGCGCAGCTCGCCTCACCGGCCCTGCGCGAGCTGATCGCGCGACTGCGCGCCGAGGGACTGCGCTTCGAGGAGGAGGGCCCGGCGCCCGGGGAGGGGCCGCTCGCGGGTCGCACGTTCGTGCTAACCGGCACGCTGCCGACGCTTACCCGCGAACAGGCCAGCGAGAGCATCGTCGCTGCCGGCGGGCGCGTCACGAGCTCCGTTTCGAAGAACACCGACTATCTCGTGGCCGGCGAGTCGCCCGGCTCGAAGCTCGAGAAGGCTGAGCGGCTGGGCGTGAAGGTCATCGACGAGGCTGCTTTGCTGGCTTTGCTGTAGCGGGCGCCGCGAGCTTTGCGACTGCCTCGACGATCGCGTCCTCGGCCCGCTGCGCGCGCCACACGGCGCAATGATTGATCAGGATCGCGAAGGCGTAGCGACCGTCGCACCAGCCGGCGAGATCCGATGCATCGCTCAGCGTGCCGGTCTTTGCCTGACAGTTGCCGGCAGCTGCCGTGCCATGCATTCGCGCCGCCAGGGTGCCCGTCTCGCCGGCCACCGGGAGCGCCGCGTGCAGCGTTTGACCGACGCTCTGCAGCTCGGCGTTGCCGCCCGGGCTGAGGTCGCGCAGCAATGTCACGACCTGGAGCGGGGTCGTCAGGTCGCCGCGCGCAAGGCCGGAGCCATCGACGATCTGAGGCGTCAGCCCCAGCTGCGCGACGTAGGTGCGTATGACGTCCGCGCCGGCAGCCGTCGTGCCGCCGGCACCGAAGCGTGCACCGAGCGCCTTCAACAGCATCTCTGCGAAGAAGTCGTCCGACGGCCCGGCGGTCAGCGCCGCGAGCTGTCCGATTGTCGGCGAGGCGATCGTCGTGAGCAGCTGGGCGCCCGCCGGCGTGGTGCCCGCCTGCGAGCGCCCGGTGACCTGCACACCGGAGTGGCGCAGCGCGCCTGCGAGCTCCCACGCGGCGTGCGCCGCCGGCGACCCCTGGGTGCCCTGGGCGCCGCGGTCGAAGCTCAGCGCGCTGAGCTCGCCCGCGAGGTTTGGGTCAGGCAGGAAGTCGCTTGCCGGGTCGCCGCCGAGGTCGTCGAAATAGGACGCGTCACCAACCACTGAACCGTTGACGCGCGTTATGTGCGCGGCGGCGATCAGTTGGTGGGCGAGTGCGGCGACCGTCGTTCCGATGCCGCCGTACCACTTGCGGATGAACCCCGTGTCGCCGAAGGTAGGGTCGCCGCCGCCGCGCAAATAGAGATTGCCGTTGAACACGCCCGTCGGCGAGAGCGTGCCAACGCCGTAGACGCTCGTCTCGAGCGTGCCGGTGGTGCCGAACAGGGCGAGCGCCGTCGTCAGCGTGTAGAGCTTCTCGACCGAGGCCGGGTATCGGCGGCGGGTCGCGTTCTCGCTGAACAGGACTTGGCCAGTGTCGAGATCGAGTACATAGGCGCCGGAGTTGCGCGCGAACGGCTTCATCGCGGCGAGCAACTTAGCCTCGAGCGCTGCGGGTGGCGCCGGCACCGCCGTCGGTCCGCTCGAGCCCGTGGTTTGCGCGGCCGCGCCGCCGACCCCGGCGACTGCGGTCGCGCTGAGCGCCAGCGCGAGCAGCGTTGCGTTCCGTCGGAGCGACACTCGCCCGGAGCATAGGACGCGCTTGGGCGATGCGCGCCACCAGCCGCTACTCACGTACCGGTCAGCGCGGCGCGTGAGTAGCGGTGGTGCTAACTAGGCCTCGGCTGGCAGCGTTTGAGCCACGCCGAAGCGACGGAGGTTGTCGAGGAAAAGGGCCTTGTCGATCCGACCTTGAAAGATCGGGACGCCCATCTCCATGCACTTGGAGATCACTTCGCGACGTTCGAGGCCTGCTTCACGCGCGAGCTCCGTGGGCGTCAGGTGATTCGCCATCGGTGCGTCCCTCCTAAAATTGTGACCAGGCTACGTATATCGCTCGCGCCGGATAGTTGCAAGGGTGTCGCGCGGATCGACTAGCGCTCAAACAGGGTTCTCGATCTCAACGTAGTGGTGCTCGATGCCGAACCGCTCGGCCAGCAGATCGCCGAGCGCGCGAACGCCGAAGGTCTCGGTTGCGTGGTGCCCGCCGGCGAGGAAGCTGATCCCGGCCTCGCGCGCGACGGCGCGCGCCCACTCCTCCGGCTCGCCGGTGATGAACGCATCGAGTCGCGCCGCGATCGCATCGTGAACGTTGCGCCCACCGCCTCCTGAGACGATGCCGACACGGCGCACCGGCTCCGGCCCCTCGAGAAAGGCGACGGGCTCGCGTCTCGTCAGCGCCGTGAGCCGCCCCACGAGGTCCGCGCGCGTGATCCCAACTCCGTCGAAGCTCGCGATCCAGCCGATCGGGCGACCGGCGACGGGAGCGAAGGCGTCGGTTGGCGTTGCGCCGATCCCGGTTGCGATGAGGACGTTGTTGCCGAGCGTCGGGTGCGCGTCGAGCGGGAGGTGATAGGCGGCGAGTGCTATCCCGGCGGTGAGCAGGAGGCGCAGACGCTCGCGCCGCGCGCCGATGACGCGTACGTCGTCGCCGTCCCAGAAGAGGCCATGATGGACCAAGATCAACTCGGCCCCGAGCTCGTCCGCACGCTCGAACAGCTCGCTGCTCGCCGAGACCCCACTCACCAGCCGCGTCACCCCTGGTCTGCCCTCGACCTGGAGGCCGTTCGGGCCGAAGTCCGTGAAGCTAGGGGCGTCCAGGAGCTCGTCGAGCGCCGCGATGATCTCGCTCAGCTTGGCCATTCCGCGCACGCTAGCTGACCTCGCCGCTGTGGGATACTGGCCGACGTCATCGGGGCGTGGCGCAGCCTGGTAGCGCGCACCGTTCGGGTCGGTGAGGTCCCCGGTTCAAATCCGGGCGCCCCGATTGAGCCTTCGTGCTGCGCAGAGCTTCGAGTGTGCTGTGGCCAGGCTTATCGACGCCCTGCAGGTATGGGCCAATGTCCTTGGCGGACATCGCCACGGAGTCTACGAATCAGGACCCGCTGACCGCAGATAGGGCGAGCGGAGTGCATGGTTGTGCGTACGTAGTTTGGTCCGCAGCGATTTCGGGCTAATCCCGATCCTGCGAGCGGCGCCGGAGACTAGCGTGCAGAGCGCGCAAACATCAGCCACGCTCCACTCCCTCGGGGCGCGGGCTTTCATAGCAGCACATGTCCTCCCGTCTGGGCGCCCCCCGGCCGCCGCGCTTTTAGGTTTCACGCGAGTGCGGCGCGGGGGGCGCTTTTTTGTCCGCCGACGGTCGCGCGGGCTATCGTGGCGGCGGTGATGAACGCCTCCCTCGAGCTCCCAACGATGCGCGAGCGGTGGCTCGACTCGCGCTGGCTTGCGCCGGGCGCCCTAGCCGTCCCGTTGCTCGTGATGGTCGCTGCTCTGCGCGGCATGACCGTCACGCTGCCGATCTTCCACTCGACCGACGAGGGCAACTACATCTACCCGACGATCATCCAGTTCTCGCACGGCCTGCCATTTCCGAGCCTCCACCACTACGTAGCCGCTCAGACGCCGCTCTTCCCGTTGCTCGAGGCGTACGCCGGGAAGCTGATCGGCTACGCGCTTTGGCGCCTGCGACTCGTCGAGGTCGCAATCTCGTACGTGCTCGCATTGGTCGTTTACTACCTGTTGCGACGCCGGCTCGAGCTCGAGCGCCTCGCCGCGCTCTCGCTCGCGCTCCTCTTCCTGCTCTCTCCGTACGTCTTCGGCACGTCCTTCCGCGTCATCACGGACAACCTCGCGACGCTTTTCATCGTCGTCGCGGTCGAGCGCTTCGAGCGCTCCCGCCAGACGCGATCGGTCGTTGCGTTCCTCGTTGGCTGCGTGGCGCTCGCCGCGGCGATGCTCACACGCCAGAGCACCGCCTTCATGCTTGCCGTTGGCGGTCTCTACGCGTTGCGAGCCGGCTCGACGCTCCTGCGCCGTGCCGAGCTCGCTGGCGCGGTCGCGCTCACGGTGATCCCGGTCGGCTTGCTGTTCCTAAGCTGGCACGGGATCGTGCCGCCCGGCGGCGACCCGAGCTCGTGTGCGCTGTGCGGCGCCGGCCGCGACGTCGGCGGACACGAGGGGGCGCTCGTCGTCCAGACACCCGAGCTGACGCTGGCGACGTTCGGCCTCTACTGCGCGGTGCTGTTCGCGCCGGCACTGATCGTCGCGGGGCGCGCCGCCAGCGCCTGGCCGCGTGCGCGGCTCACACGCGCGCTGGCCCTGCCGGCGGCCGCGGCGCTGGCCGGCGCGGTTCTCCTACTCGCCTTCCCCGCCGAGCCCGGGACGCACACAGCCGGGCTCCTGTGGAATGCCGCCGCTCGGCTCCCGAACATCGCGGGATCTTCGCTGCTGTTCTGGGGGCTCGTGCCGGCGGCTTGCGCGCTTCTTGGGTGGCGCGCGCTCGTCGCCCCTCATCGGTGGCTCCTCTTCGCGTTCTTCGCGAGCTTCCTGCTCGGCGCGCTCGCGATCCGCTACCCATGGCAGAAGTACGTCGACCCGTTTGCACTGCTCGCGATCTTCTTCACGGTGCGTCGCGAGGACTTCACCACGGCGCGCTCGCTAGCGGGTGCAGGTGTGCTGGCCATGGCGTTCATCGCCTACGCGCTCAGCTTCGTTGTCTGACCGAGAGGGAGCTAACTCGACGAGGACGGGGCGGCGCAGCAACGCGCCGCCCCAAGCTCACCCGGTCTCTAGGCCTCCGCGGCAGCGCGCCCGTCGATGCGCTCCCGCACCGGCTCCGCTTCGCGATGACGCGGCTGGCGCAGGAGCACCAGCGCGAGCAGGAACGCCGCGACGGCGCACGCGCCCGCGACGACGAATGCATCCTGGTAGCCGCCTGTCAGTGCGCTCGCCAACGGATGGCCAAGGCGCGTGAGTGTGTGGGTCCGGTCCGTGGAGATCGTCCCGAGCACAGCGACGCCGAGCGCGCCACCGACCTGCATCGAGACGTTGACCACCCCGGAAGCGAGCCCCGCGTCCGCCGGTGGAACGTTGGCCATCGCGAGCGTCAGCAACGGCACCGAGGCCGTGCCCATGCCGAGGCCGAGCAGGGCGAAAGCGAAGAACATCAGCGGGAAGTAGTCGCCGTGCACGCTGATCTGGGAGAGCATCAGCACGCCCGCAATGACGCAGAGGATTGCGGGTAGCAGTACGCGCCGCGGTCCGAACGCCGAGACGAGCCGAGCTGTGACTCCCATCGACATGATCGCGACCACGATCGTCATCGGCAGGAACGCGAGCCCGGTGCGCAGCGCTCCGTAAGCGAGCACGTGCTCGAGATAGAGGGTGCCGAGGAAGAAGCAGCCATACATACCGACGAACATGCAGGCACGCACCAGGCTGGAGCTGACCAGTCCGCGCACCGCGAAGACCCGCAGCGGCATGATCGGGTTCCGCAGACGACCCTCGAGCGCGACGAACGCCGCGATCAGCGCGAGCGCGCCGCCGCCGACGCCGAGCGTCCGCGCCGAGCCGAGCCCGTATGTCGTCGATTTGACGATCGCATAGACGAGCGCTACGAGGCCGGCCGTCACGAGCAGCGGCCCAACGAAGTCGGCACCCTGCGACAGGCCGAGCCCCTTGTTCTCGCGCACGAGCACGACGCCGAGGACGAACGCGAGGACGCCGATCGGCAGGTTGATGAAGAAGATCCAGTGCCAGTTGAGGGCCTGCGTGATCGCGCCGCCCGCAAGCAGCCCGATCGAGCCGCCGGCGACGGTCACGAAGATGTACGCGCTCATCGCCAGCGCGCGCTCGGACTGCTGGGGGAACTCAGTCGCGATGATCGCGAGGATCACGGACGTGCACAGCGATCCCGACAGGCCTTGCACGAAGCGCCCGCCGATCAGGAGGCCCTGGCTATTGGCGATCCCGCAGACGAGCGAGGAGAGCGTGAACATCGCAAGGCCGACCAGGAACACCTTCTTGCGACCGACCAGATCGCCGAGCCGTCCCGCGAGCAGCAGAAAACCGCCGAAGGCGACCATGTAGGCGTCGATCACCCAGGCGAGCGCCGACTGGGTGAAATGCAGATCGTGCTGGATCTTCGGTAGCGCCACGTTCACCACCGTGAGATCGAGGACGTTCATCAGCATCGCCAGGCAGACAACGACGAGCGCCATCCAGCGGCGACGCGACTCCTGCCGAGAGTCAGCCATCGCGAATCAGTCCTTCCCGTTCGACAGCAACGCTACGATCGTCACTGTAGCAGTGATGATTGAGCGGGAAATGAATGCCTCGCGGACGTTGCCGCTCTTGACGCGGATGTCCAAGCTGATCTACAGGCGCAGCACCGAGGAGCTGCTCGGCATGAGCCTGCGCCACTACGTCGCGCTCGCCTATCTGCGCGATGTCGAGCACGCCCCGCAACAGCTGCTGTGCGAGATCTTCGGGGTTGACGCCAACAACATGGTCCTGCTTCTCAACGCGCTCGAGGCAGCGGGCTACATCGCGCGCGTTCGTGATCCTGCCGATCGCCGCCGCCACCTCGTCGAGCTGACCGATGCTGGACGCGCGGCGCTGGAGCGCGCCGAGCGCGCGCAAGGGGCGATCGAGGACGACATCCTCGGTGCGCTCAGCGCTCCCGAGCGCGCGACCCTGCGCGAGCTCCTCGCTCGCGCGCTCGCCGGGCAACGCTAGCAACCATTCACCGTTGGTCCACCCACCGCTTGAACCATCGCCTAAGCGGGCGCTCGGCACATCGGGAATCCTCAGTCAGTTCGGGCGTCTCACCCCTTACGGCGGCTGACTGGCCCCTTACGGGCATCGTCGCCCTTGGCGGGCGGGCAGCGATCAGCTCAGTGGCCCGCCGGCGGCGCAGGCACCTCGGGTGCCGGGATGGCAAGCACGGGGACGTGGGAGTGCTGGAGCAGGGCGTGCGAAAGCGTCCCGACGAGCAGCTCCGGGATGCCGTGGAGGCTGCGCGTGCCGGTAATAACGACGTCCGGCTCGAGCTGCTTCGCCGCCTCGATCACGGCCTGCCAGACGCTTATCTCCAAGATCACGCTCTCGGCGCTTGCGTGCAGGCCGGCTCGCGCTGCGAGATCCGCGCCCTCCTGTGCGACGGTGTTCGACTCCCGCTCCGCGCCTGCGTCCGCCTCGTCGACCTGCTCGCCGAGGTACGGCGCGAGCACGGCATAGCGCGCGACGATGTGCTCCACCGGCTCCCAAACGTGGAGAACGGTTGCCGCGGCGCCGGGGAACAGCCTCCCGGCGACCTCGATCGCGTGCTTGGCACGATCAGAAGCGTCGTAACAGATGAGCAAATTGGGAGCTTGGCCTGACATTCGGTCTCCTATCGGGGCGTGGCAGGGCGGTCGGGCAGGACTCGACCGCAAACGCTACACGGGCGATTGAGAGGCGGAACAGATCACAGAGAGAAGAAACATGTATTGGACGATTTACGGGTGTCGGCTACCCTGTGTGTCCCTCTCCTCCGTGCAGCCCCCCGTGAGAAGTACTAAAAGCCCCGGGGGGTTTGCACTTTTAAGGGCCGGGTGAGGACCGGTTCGGCGCCGCGAGCGCAAGGAACGCCGTCCGCACCGGCGACCGGGCGTCCGTCGCCCACGCGAGCGCGAGCTCGATCGCCGGCGATGGGTCGGCGAGCGGGCGGAAGGTGACGCCTGGACGTTCGGTCTCGCTCACCGATGCGGGCACGAGCGAGACGCCGAGGCCACTGCCGACGAGGCCGATGATCGTCTGCATCTCGGCCACTTCGAGCACGTTGTCGGGGATGCCGCCGGCGCTGCCCATGACCGCGCTCAGGGGCCCCCACAGGCCGGGAGCCTCGCTGCGTCCGAGGGTCACGAAGCGCTCGCCGCGCAGCTGTGCGGCGCCGAGCCGCGGCTCGCCGGCCAGCCGGTGTGTCTCCGGCAACGCCACGACCAGGTGCTCGCGGTGGATCACCGCAAACTCGAGCCGCGGCGAAAGCGTCGAGACGTGGAGCGGACCGCGGATCACGCCGACATCGATCCGACCGCGAACGAGCGCGTCGAGCTGCTCCGCCGTCGGGAGCTCGCGGAGATCGAGTGCGACGTCCGGATAGTGGTTCGCGAAGTCGCGCAGGATCTCGGGCAGCACCGGGTTGAACATCGCCGAGCCGACGAAACCGACCGACAGCGAGCCGACCTCCCCTGCTGCGACCCGGCGCGCGGTGTCAGACGCTCGCTCGACGGCGGCAAGGATCTCGCGCGCCTCGACGAGGAACCGCGCTCCCGCCGCGGTCAACTCGACCCGGCGGCGGTTGCGCTCCAGCAGTCCGACACCGAGCTCGCCCTCGAGCGCGCGAATCTGTTGGCTGAGCGGCGGCTGCGAAATGTGCAGGCGCTTCGCCGCCCGGTGGAAGTGGAGCTCCTCGGCGACTGCCACGAAATACCGAAGGTGGCGCAGCTCCATACCAGGTCAGCCTACGCGCCAAGGAAGCAGCTCATCGGTGCGACCGTGGAGAATGTAGTTCCACATGCTGGCGAGAGATGAACCCGAAGCCAACTGACCACGGCCACGACGCGAGCGCGCTGGCCACTGGCAACGCGATCGAGATCCTCGCGGACGTCCTTGCGCGCAGCGAGGAGGCGGTCGGCGATGACTTCTATAGCCGTCTGTGCGAGGGAATCACGCGCTGCACGGCCATGCGCCGCCTGCTGATCTTTCGCTACGACTCGGCGCGGCGGCGGGTCTACGCGGCGGGAAGCTACGGCGTCGACCTGTCGCTGTTCTCGAAATTCTTCTTCACTGCCGAGTCGGCGCCGCTCGCGATGCGCGCGCTCGCAGAGGATCGCGTGCTCGAAATTTCGGGCGACATCGCAAGCCAGTTGCCGGCCGAGTACGTGCAACGGCTCGCACCGCGGATGCTCGTCTGCACGCCGATGGCAGCGCGCGGGCGCTGGCTTGGGGTGATCCTGTCCGATCGCGGCGGTGACGACGCGCCGCTGTCGGACACCGAGCGCGAGGTGCTGTGGATCATCGGCAAGATCGCGGCATTGGCGTCGATGGCTCGCGCAGCGACGCGCCAGTACGAGCGGGCGATGCAGCTCGAGGCGCGAATCGACCTGGCCCGTGAGCTGCACGAGAGCGTTGTGCAGCGCCTGTTCGGTATTTCGCTCGCGCTGTCCGGTGACCAGCCGCTCGCCGATGATGCTCGGCGGCGCTGCGCTGACGAGCTCCAACAGGCCCTCGGCGAGCTGCGCAGCGCGATCCAGCGACCGCTCGGCCGGCCATCGGCCCAGACAAAGACGACCCTCCGAGAGGAGGTCGAGCGCCTGCGTCACGAGCACCCCGACCTCGGGATCGCGGTCGACGGGGCGGACGATGACGCGCTCGCGGTGCCAGCCGAGCTCGAGCCGCTCGCCCAGTCTGTCCTCGCCGAGGCGATCCGCAACGCGCACAAGCACGCCCACCCCACGCGCGTCACCGTGCACACGGTGCTCCGGGACGGGGCATTCGTGCTCGAGGTGACAAACGACGGCGTGCAGGGACACCCGGGCGTCGCCGGCATGGGCCTGCGACTGGCCGGCTTCGAGGCGCTTCAACACGGCGGATTGCTCGAGTTCGGCGCGCGCGACGGCGACCTGTGGCAGGTCCGCCTCGTCGTGCCGCATGGGAACGAGATCCTATGACCGCTTCCGAGCTCGATCCCTCAGGGGAGCTCGGCGGCGACGAGACGAAGCTGCGCGTGCTGATCGTCGACGACCACGATGTTGTCCACTGGGGCTTTCGGCTGATGCTCGGCAACCAGCCTTGGGTCGAACGCTGCGTCAGCGCCCGTTCGGGCGCCGAGGCCTACGCGCTCGCAGCACGCTACAAGCCGCACGTGGCGCTCGTGGATCTCTTCATCGGCGAGGAGTCAGGCCCCGACATCTGCGCGCAGCTGCGTGAGCGCGCGCCGGAGATGAACGTCCTCTTGATCTCCGGTGCGGGCCGGATCTCGCCCGGCGCGGCTAAGGCAGCTGGTGCCTCCGGGTTCATCCCGAAGGACTGGGGCGCGGCCGACATCGCGCGCGCCGTCCGCATGGTCGGGCTCGGCATGACCGTGTTCCAGCCTCAGGTCGAGATCGACGCGCCACCGCTCTCGCAGCGCGAGCGCGAGGTGCTCGACCTGATCGCCGGCGGCTCGACCAACCGCGAGATCGCCGCTGCGTTGCACCTGTCGCCGCACACGATCAAGGAGCACACGAGCGCGCTCTATCGCAAGCTCGGTGCGCGCAACCGCGCGGAGGCCGTCCAGCGAGCCCAGCGACTGGGCCTCTCGGCGTGATCGAGCCCGGGGCTATCATGCGCCGGCGGCGCGGCCGCGCATGCGCAATGACCGAGGACAAATGAAGGATCGCGTGGCGATCATCGCCGGCGCCGGGCCAGCTGGCCTGACGGCGGCCCTCGAGCTACTCGACCGCACCGATGTCGTGCCGGTCGTGTACGAGGCCGACACGAGCGTGGGGGGACTAGCCAAGACGATCCAGCACAACGGCAACCGGATCGACATCGGCGGTCACCGCTTCTTCTCCAAGAGCACGCGCGTGATGCACTGGTGGACGGACATCGTTCCGCTGCAACGGCTCGATCCCGATCAGTTGACCGGCTGGATCTCGTCCACGGCTAACGGCACCGGCCCGGACCCCGACCGGGATGAGCTGGTGATGCTGCTGCGCGAACGGCGCTCGCGGATCATGTATCTGCGCCGGATGTTCGACTATCCGGTAAGCCTGAACGCGAACACGGTCCGCAACCTCGGCCCGGTGCGGATCCTCCGCATCGGCCTGAGTTACGCACGCGCGCGTCTGCGGCCGATACCCAACGAGTCATCGCTCGAGGACTTCATGGTCAACCGCTTCGGGCGCGAGCTGTACGCGACCTTCTTTGAGGACTACACGGAGAAGGTCTGGGGGGTGCCGCCGAGCCAGATCAAGGCCGACTGGGGCGCGCAGCGGATCAAGGGCCTCTCGGTGTCGCGTGCGCTGGCCCACGCGCTGCGCAGCCTGCTTCCCTCGCGGGGCGGCGGCGACATCTACCAGCGCGGGACCGAGACCAGCCTGATCGAGCGCTTCCTCTACCCGAAGCGCGGGCCCGGTCAGCTGTGGGAGGAGGTCACGCGCCGCGTACGTGAGCGCGGTGGCCAGGTGATCATGGGCACGGCGATTGTCGCACTCCACGCCGAGGGGGAGCGCATCGTCGCCGCCTCCGTGCGCGATCCGGACGGCACCGTCAAGCGAGTCGAAGGCGACTACTTCTTCTCGTCGATGGCGATCAAGGATCTCGTCGCCGGCCTCGATGCCGACATTCCGGCGTCGGTGCGCGCGATCGCCGAGGGGCTCTCCTATCGCGACTTCATCACGGTTGGAGTGCTGCTGCGCTCGCCCGGCGGCGCGCTCGCAGGCATGAAGGACAACTGGATCTACGTGCAGGAGCCCGACGTCAAGGTCGGGCGCCTGCAGATCTTCAACAACTGGAGCCCGTACCTGGTGGCGGACCCCGACACCGTCTGGGTCGGGATGGAGTACTTCGCCAACGAGGGCGACGAGCTGTGGTCCAAGCCCTCGGAGGAGTTCGCGCAGTTCGCGATCGACGAGCTTGTCTCGCTCGGCCTCGTCAGCCACGATGACGTGCTCGACCACACGGTGATCCGCGTGCCGAAGGCCTACCCGGCCTACTTTGGCACCTACGACCGTTTTGCCGAGCTGCGCGAGTACCTCGACCGCTTCACGAACCTGTTCCTCGTCGGGCGCAATGGGATGCACCGCTACAACAATCAGGATCACTCGATGCTCACCGCGATGGTCGCGGTCGAGAACATCGCCTCGGACGTGACCAGCAAGGACAACATCTGGTCTGTCAACGTCGAGCAGGAGTACCACGAGACCAGGGCGCAAGACGACGGCGCGGAGGTCGAGGCGGCCGCATGAACCCCCCACGTGGGTGGTTTTCACCCCGCCGATCGGGGCATGTTCGGCGCGCCGAGCGTACCCCGCCGGCCTCAATGGAGTAGAAGAGCCCATGGCACGCGAGCGGAAGGCGGGCGGCCGGTGAGCGAATCGGCGCGCCCTGACGGGACTTGCGCGCTCGTCACCGGCGCCTCCCGGGGGATCGGGGCAGCGATCGCGCGCGCGCTCGCGGCCGACGGGTGGCCGGTGGCCGTGAACTATCGCTCGGACGCCGCTGGTGCGGAGGCGACAGCAGCCGCGATCGAATCGGCCGGCGGACGCGCGGTCATCTGCCAGGCCGACGTATCCGAACCGCAGGGTCCGGCGCGCCTGGTCGAGACGGTGCACTCGGAGCTCGGTCAGATCAGCGTGCTCGTCAACAATGCCGGCGTGCGCGCCGACGGTCTCGCCCTCTCGCTCAGCGACGATGACTGGCAGCGTGTCCTCGACACGAACTTGCACGCCACCTACCGTCTGACGCGCGCTGTCTTGCGCGAGATGATTCGGGCGCGCTTCGGTCGCGTGATCAACATCGCATCCGTGGTCGGCCCGCGGGCGAACGCGGGGCAAGCCAACTACGCCGCCTCGAAGGCTGCGGTCATCGGCTTCACGAAGACGGCCGCCGTCGAGGTGGCGCGCCGCGGCGTCACGATCAACGCCGTCGCTCCGGGCCTGATCGCGACAGACATGACCGAGAACATCCCTTCGGTGCTCGCCGAGCGCGTTCCCGCACAGCGCGCCGGGACGCCGGAGGAGGTCGCTGCGGCAGTCGCCTTTCTCGCGTCGGAGCGCGCGAGCTACATCACTGGTAGCACCCTGTACGTCGACGGCGGCCTGGCCGCCTGAAAATCACGCGAAAGGACGGTCAATGGCAGAAGCCCCCACCAGCGAGCAGATCGAGAGGGTCATCACGGAGTCCCTTGTGACCTTCGGTGCCGATCCCGACGCCATCTCGCGCGACGCGGCGCTCGAAGAGCTCGACGTCGACTCGCTCGACCTCGCAGAGCTATCGCAGGTCATCGAGGAGCAGTTCGGCGTCGAGCTCAGCGCGAACGACGTGGCCGAGATCAAGACGGTCGGCGACGCGATCGACCTGGTGGCAGAGCGCGCGAAGTGATCGACGTAGTGGTCACCGGAGTCGGCGCCGTCAGCCCGCTTGGCGTCGGCGCAGCAAAGCTCCACGAGCGATGGGTTGCGGGTGTGTGCGGCATCGTCGACGGCGAGGGCCGCTGCAGCGAGTTCGAGCCCAGCGAGCACTTCTCGGTCAAGGAAGCGCGGCGCGCCGATCGCTTCACGCAACTAGTCCTCGTCGCGACGCGCGAGGCGCTCGCCGACGCCGGCTGGGAACGCGAGCTGCCGTATCCGGCTGAGGAGGTCGGCGCGATCATCGGCACCGGCATCGGCGGCATCGGGACGATCGAGTCAAACGACCGGATGTTGATCGAGCACGGGCCGAAGCGCGTCTCGCCACTCGCGGTACCGCTGATGATGGGCAACGCGGGGGCTGGAGCGGTCAGCATGCACCACGGTCTCAAAGGTCCCAGCTACGGCGTCGTTTCGGCGTGCGCGGCGGGTACTCACGCGATCGGGTCCGCGATGCGTGCGATCCAGGCCGGTGACGCCACGGCGATCGTTGCCGGTGGCACCGAAGCCGCGCTCACAGAGCTCTCGCGTGCGGCATTCGTCGCCGTCGAGGCGCTCTCCGAGATCGGCATCTCGCGCCCATTCGACGTCCGGCGCGACGGCTTCGTGATGGGCGAGGGCGCTGCGGCGCTGGTGCTCGAGAACGGCGAGACGGCGCGCGCACGTGGCGCCCGCATCCTCGCCGTCCTGCGCGGCTACGGCGCGACCTCGGACGCGTTCCACATCACGGCGCCGCCGGCTGACGGCGAGGGCGCCGCGCGCGCGATCACTCGTGCGCTGACCGACGCGGGGGTGAGCCCCGACGAGCTCGTCTATGTGAACGCGCACGGGACGTCGACGCCGATCAACGATGCGGCCGAGACGAGCGCGCTGAAGACCGCGCTGGGGGATGCGGCCAAGCGGATTCCCATCTCATCGACCAAGTCGGCGATCGGGCACCTGCTCGGCGCCGCGGGCGCCGTCGAGGCGGTCGCGACGATCCTCGCCCTGCGCGCGCGCATGATCCCGCCGACGCTCGGGCTCGAGCAGCCGGACCCGGAGCTCGATCTCGACTACGTTCCACTTGTCGCTCGTGCGCTGGATGTCAACGGCGACCGTCTGCTCGCGATCTCGAACTCGTTCGGTTTCGGCGGCCACAACGCAGTGCTGTGCCTGGAGGCAACATGACGATGGCTCCCACCGCAACCACAGAGGAGAAGCTCACGCCGCTCGAGCGGCTCGAGGTTCTCTGCGATCCCGATTCCCTGAATCTGCTGCGCACGGACGTACTGTCGCGGCGCATGGGTGAGAAGGCGCGCCCCGGCGACGGCGTGCTCGGGGCCACCGGGCGCGTCGATGGGCGCCCGGTTGCCTGCTTCGCGCAGGATGCCTCGTTCGCGGGCGGCTCACTCGGCGAGGCGCACGCGGATACGGTCGTGTCGGTCCTCGCGCTCGCGCAGCGCACGCGCGTGCCCGTGATCGGGTTCATCGAGTCAGCCGGCGCGCGCATGCAGGAGGGACTCGCGGCGCTTGCCGGCTACGGCCGGATCTTCCACCACCACGTGGCCCTTTCGGGTGAGGTGCCCCAGATCTCGGTGATCTGCGGTGCCTGCGCCGGCGGCGGCTCCTACGCGCCGGCGCTCACCGACTTCGTGATCATGACCGAGAACGCGAGCATGTTCCTGACCGGGCCGGGTGTGGTCGCGGCCGTGACCGGCGAGGACGTGACTGCGCAGGAGCTCGGCGGCCATCGTGTCCACGACCGCAATGGCGTCTGCCACCTGGTCGCGGCGAACGACCTCGACGCAGCGCTCCTCGTCCGCGACCTGCTCGACTTCCTGCCGCAGAACAGCGAGACTCCCGCCGCCATCTGGCCGGTGGTCGATCCCCCCGGCGACGCCCCCGACAGCTTCGTGCCCGCTGAGCCGCGCAAGGTCTACGACGTGCGCGACGTCGCTCGCTCACTGCTGGACGGAGGCCGTCTGCTCGAGATATCGCCGCGCCTCGCGCGCAACGTGGTGTGCGCGTTCGGTCGTCTCGAAGGCCGCTCGGTGGGGATCGTCGCGAACCAGCCCCGCTACCTCGGTGGTGTGCTTGACAGCGACGCCTCCCAGAAGGCGGCCCGCTTCGTGCGGACCTGCAACCTCTTTCGTATTCCGCTGCTCGTCCTCGTCGATACTCCGGGCTTCCTTCCGGGCACCAAGCAGGAGAAGCTCGGTGTGATCCGCCACGGCGCGAAGCTCGTGCATGCCTTCTCGGAGTGCACCGTCCCGCGCGTCACGGTCCTGGTGCGCAAGGCCTTCGGCGGTGCGTTCATCGCGATGAACAGCAAGGAGCTCGGCGCCGACTTTGTCTACGCCTGGCCGAGCGCCCAGCTCGGCGTGATGGGAGCGATGCAGGCCGTCGACATCATCCACCGCCGAGACATCGCCGCCGCCGAGGATCCGGAGGCATTGCGCGTCTCGCTGGCGGCCGACTACGCGGCCGAGCACCTCACTCCGGCCGCCGCAAGCGCGGAAGGCCATGTCGACGATGTGATCGAGCCCGGCGAGACGCGCGAGCGCACCGCCGCCGCGTTTGCCGCGCTCGACTCCGTGCCGCCCCGACGCCGCCCGCTCGGCAACATTCCCCTGTAGGCCGGCGCGAATGCTCGACGGCAAGCGGCTGCTCATAACCGGCGTCCTGACGCGCGGCTCGATCGCGTTCGAGGTCGCCCGCCACGCGCAGGACCTCGGCGCGGAGATCATCCTCACGGGCTTCGGCCGCGGCCTGCGCCTGACCGAGCGCACCGCCAAGTCGCTGCCGGAGACCCCCGACGTGCTCGAGCTGGACGTCAACGATCCCGACCACCTTGCCGCGGTCGCAGCGGAGGTCGATCGCCGCTGGGGTTCGCTCGACGGGCTCTTGCATGCGATCGCGTTCGCGCCGGCGGACGCACTTGGCGGCGCCTTCCTCGAGACTCCGAGCGCATCGGCGATCATGGCTTTCGAGACGAGCGCGTTCTCGCTCAAGGCACTTGCAGCCGCACTGGCCCCCGCGCTCGAGGCGGCAGCGAGCGGGTCGGTCGTCGGGCTCGACTTCGACGCGAGCGTCGCGTGGCCGGTCTACGACTGGATGGGCGTCGCCAAGGCGGCGCTCGAGAGCGTCTCGCGCTACCTCGCGCGCGACCTGGGACCCCGAGGCATCCGCGTGAACCTCGTCTCGGCAGGACCGATCGAGACGATCGCCGCGGGTAGCATCCCCCGATTCGAGACGCTCGCGGGCCTCTGGCGCGATGGTGCCCCGCTCGGTTGGGATACGCGCGATGCGAGTGTCGTGGCCGGAGCCGTCTGCTTCCTGCTCTCCGACATGTCGCGGGCGATCACCGGCGAGATCATCCACGTCGACGGGGGATTTCACGCCATGGGAGCGCCGCGGCGTGTCTGAGACCGTCCTGCTCACGGGCGCGACGGGATTCCTCGGCATGGAGCTCCTCGCGCGCCTGATCGAGCGCGACGAGAAGGAGGTGATCTGCCTCGTGCGCGCGCCCTCGCGCGAGGCCGCCGAGGCCCGTTTGGATGCTGTCTACGATCTCCTCTACGACGAGCGTCCCGAGAGCCTCGAGCGCGTCAGCGCCGTACCCGGGGACGTGTCGGTCGACGGCTTGGCCTTGAGCCCGAGCGACCGTGACGAGTTGCTCGATCGCGTCACGAGCATCATTCACTGCGCGGCGTCGATCTCGTTTGACTTGCCGCTCGAGACGGCCCGGCAGACGAACTCCGTCGGCCCGGTGCGGATGCTCGAGCTGGCGCGCCAGATTGCCGAGCGCGGCCACCTTCACCGCCACGTGCACGTCTCGACCGCTTACGTCGCCGGTCGCTATCACGGCCATTTCCGCGAGTGTGATCTCGACCTCGGCCAGGGCTTTCGCAACACCTATGAGCAGACCAAGTTCGCCGGTGAGCAGGCGGTGGCTGCGGCGGCGGGCGATCTGCCGCTCGTCGTTGCGCGCCCGAGCATCGTCGTCGGCGACAGCAGGACCGGCTGGACGCCCGTCTTCAACGTCATCTACTGGCCGCTGCGCGCCTTCTCGCGCGGCCTGATGGATGAGGTGCCGGTCGATCCGGACGGCGTGGCCGACATCGTCCCGATCGACTACGTCGCCGAGGGGTTGCTCGCCCTGCTCGATCTGGACGACGTTCGCGGCACCGTTCATCTTGTCGCCGGCGCCAGTGCGATAACCAACCAGGAGCTGATCGAGCTGGCGTGCGCTTACTTCGGTCGGCCGCCGCCGCGCCTCGTTCACCACGCTGACTCGACCCCCGACCAGGCGGCCGTCTACCTGCCGTACTTCGGCATCGAGGCGACGCTCGACAACGATCGCGCCCGCACTGTGCTCGGCCCGCTGGGCCTGGAGCCGGCGCACTTGCGCGACTACTTCGCGCGCATCATCGGCTACGCCGAAAGTTCGCGCTGGGGCAAGCGGCGCGTCACGCGGCAGGCCGCCACGGCGGCTGCCTCTGCCTGAAGCTGGAGCGCGACCACGCGGCGAGGCGACGGCTCGCGCCGCCGCCTCGTGCGTATGAGGGAGGAGAGGTACTGCTCTGCCGCCTACGTGAGCCGTAGCGGCAAGTCTTTCCGTGGGCACGGCAACCAAACGCCGCGCGGGGAAAGTCCTGGAATCATTACTGCTTGTATGTAAGTATACAGGGCGGTGGCGGACATGCGCATATCGCATTCGCGACGGCTCGAGCCGGGGTCTACGAGTCGCCGGGTCTACAGCTCGCTGCGCGAGGCGATCATTGCCGGCGAGCTCGAGCCCGGACAACGCATCTCCGAAAACGAGCTTGCCGAACGCCTTAACGTCAGCCGCACGCCGATCCGGGAGGCCCTGACGCTGTTGCGTGACGAGCGCTTCGTCCAGGTCGTGCCCCAGCTCGGCACCTTCGTGACGCGAATCAGCACCGCCGCCGTCGCCGATGCCCAGTTCGTGCGCGAGGCATTGGAGTGCGCCGCGGTCCGCGTCGCGGCCGAGCGTGCCGATCGCGGCGACGTTGCTGCCCTGGAGGGCCTCATCCGCCGTCAGGAGGAGGTGGTAGCCGAGGCGAACTACGAGCGCTTCGCGCTGCTCGACGACGAGTTTCACGCGGCGATCTGCGAGATCAGCGGCCGCGGCTTCGCTTGGGAGGTTGCGCAGCGAGCGAAGGGGCACCTCAGCCGCGTGCGCCGCCTCAGCCTCCCGCAGCCGAACTACCTATCGACGATGGTCGTCGAGCACCACGCTGTGCTCGACGCGCTCCGCCGCGGCTCGCCTGACGATGCCGAGGCCGCGCTGCGCCACCACTTGCGGATGGTCCTCTCCGCGGTTCCGGCACTGCGCGACGAACACCCCGACTATTTCGAGGACGAGGAGGAACGGAGCGCATGACGACCGTTGCGAAAAGCACGCTGCTCGGGCTGTGGGAGCAGATGCTGTTGATCAGGCATTTCGAGACCGAGACCGAGCGGGCCTACAAGGCGGCGCTGATCGGCGGCTACTGCCACCTCTCGTCCGGGCAGGAGGCCGCGACCGTCGGGACGATGCATGCGCTCGCCGCGGACGACCTTCTGATCACGGGCTACCGCTGTCACGGTTTCGCGCTCGCTCGTGGCGTACCGCCGGAAGCCGTCATGGCCGAGCTCTTCGGGCGCGCCGGCGGTTGCGCCCATGGGCGCGGCGGCTCGATGCACCTGCTCGACGTCGAGCTCGGCTACTACGGCGGCTGGGGCATCGTCGCGGGCCAGCTCCCGCTTGCGACCGGGCTCGCCCTCGGCCTCGTCCGCCAGGGGCGCCAGCAGTGCGTTCTCTGTGAGCTCGGCGACGGCGCGATCAACATGGGCGCGTGGCACGAATCGCTGAACCTCGCGGCGGTCTGGCGTCTGCCCGTTGTCTTCCTTGTGATGAACAACGCCTACGGCATGGGCACGAGCGTCGAGCGCGCCTCGGCTGTAACGGATTTGCACCGCCGCGCCGCCGCCTACGACATCCCCTCGCTGCGCGTCGACGGAGACGACCTGCCCGCCGTCGTCGAAGCTGCCTCGAGTCTGCTGTCCGCCGCGCGCGGCGAGCGTGTCCCGGCCGTCCTCGAGTTGGTGACCTATCGCTACCGCGGCCACTCGGTCGCCGACCCCGGGCTCTCCTACCGTAGCGCCGAGGAGATCGAGCAGCACATGCACCACGATCCGATCCAGCGCGTTCGGGCGCTGCTCGTCGAAGATGGCATGGCCGACGGCGAGCTCGAGGGAGTCGAGCACGCGGTGGCGGAGCGCGTCGCCGCGGTGGTCGACTGGGCGCGCGCGGATCCCCCGCCCGCCGTGAGCGAGCTGGCACGCGGGATGTATGCACCGGGCAGCGCCGCGCAGTTCGCGCGCATGCTCACTGGGGCGCCGTTCGGCGAGCGGGAGCTCGTATTCGCTGGGGGGCTCGGTCAATGAGCCCGGCCGAGACCGCTGAGAGCCCGACGCCGGTCTCCGGGACCGAGGTCATGACCTACCGCGAGGCGCTTCGCCTCGCGCTGCGCGAAGAGCTTGAGCGCGATGAGCGCGTCTTCATCATGGGCGAGGAGGTCGGTGTCTTCGAAGGCGCTTACAAGGTTACGGCCGGCCTGCTTGCCGAGTTCGGTCCCGATCGGGTGCGCGACACGCCGATCTCCGAGGAGGGATTCGTCGGCGCGGGCATCGGGGCTGCCATGATCGGCGAGCGCCCCGTCGTCGAGATCATGACGATCAACTTCCTGCTCGTGGCGATGGACCAGGTCGTCAACCACGCAGCCAAGATCGGCGCGATGTTCGGTGGCGAGGTGCGATGCCCGCTCGTGATTCGTACGCCGAACGGGGCCGGCAACCAGCTCACGGCGCAGCACTCGCAATCGTTCGAGGGCTGGTTCGCGGGCACGCCTGGCCTCAAGGTTGTGGCGCCGGCCAACCCGGCCGACGCCAAGGGGCTGCTCAAGTCGGCGATTCGCGACGACGATCCGGTGCTGGTCGTCGAGAACCTGGCGATCTACAAGGAGCGCGGCGAGGTACCGCTGGACCCCGAGCATCTGGTGCCGATCGGGCTCGCCCGGGTCGCGCGCAAGGGCGAGGACGTCACGCTCGTCGCTCACGGGTTCGCCACGGTCCGCGCGCTCCACGTTGCCGAGCGACTGAAGCGTGATCATGGTGTGGACGCGGAGGTGATCGACTTGCGCTCGTTGCGCCCGCTCGACGTCGATACGGTCGCCGAGTCGGTGACAAAGACCAGTCGCGCGGTCTGCATCGAGGAGGGCTGGCCGACCTACGGCGTAACCGCCGAGCTGGCGGCGCGCATCCAGAAGGCGTGCTTCGACGACCTCGACGCGCCGGTCGAGCGCGTCGGGATGGCTGAGGTGCCGCTGCCCTACGCGAAGGGATTGGAGACCGCTGCGATGCCCAACGAGGACCGGATCGCGGCGGCGGTCCTCACGACGCTAGGCTTGCGCGGGTGAGCGACGTTGTGATGCCGCGCCTCTCCGACTCGATGGAGGAGGGGACGATCATCAAGTGGCTGAAGCAGCCAGGCGATGAGGTTCGCGTCGGCGATCCGCTCGCCGACATCGAAACCGACAAGGCGACCGTCACCTACGAAGCCGACGAGAGCGGCTTCGTTCAGCTCGTCGCGGCCGAGGGCGCCACGCTCCAGATCGGAGCGACGATCGCACGCCTACTCGACAGCGCGGACGCCGCAAAGGCGGACGCTGCCCCGGCTACCGACCCGGTGCAGGCGCCGCCGACAGCGGCCGCCGAGCCCGCTCGAGGCAAGAGCGCCCCGCCGTCGCTCGCCGTGCCGGCGCAAGCTGCGGCGCCCGGTACAGAGCGCGTCAAGGCATCGCCGGTGGCGCGGCGAATCGCCGGCGAGCTGGGTGTCGCGCTCGAGGGGATCGCGGGCAGCGGACCGGACGGTCGCATCGTCAAGGCAGATGTCCTCGCGGCCTCGGACGGCGTCGTCGCGGCCTCCGCGGGCGGGACGGCGCCGTCGGCAGGCGACGGCGCCGGCGCAAAGGGAGAGGTCGTCGTGAGCGAGCCGACGCGCACGCAGGCGCTCATCGCGCGGCGCATGGCGAGCGCCAAGGCGACGATCCCGGAGTTCCAAGTCACGGTTGAGGTCGACGCCGATCCGGCGCTCGAGCTGCGCGAGCAGCTCCGCAACACCGCGTCGCCGTTGCCTTCCGTCAACGACCTCATCGTCAAGGCCTGCGCGCTCGCCCTGCGCGCCCATCCAAACGTCAATTCCGCCTATGTCGACGGGCGCTTCGAGCGCTACTCGCGGATCAACATCGGCGTCGCCGTGGCCTCTGAGGGATCGCTCGTCGTTCCCACGGTGTTCGATGTCGATCGCCGTTCGCTGATCGAGATTGCGACGCAGACCAGGCGGCTTGCGACGCAAGTGCGCGACGGCAGCATCGCCCCCGCCGACCTGTCGGGCGGCACGTTCACCGTCTCGAACCTCGGCATGCTCGGAGTCGCGCGCTTCACCGCCGTGATCAACCCGCCGCAGGCAGCGATCCTCGCCGTCGGCGCTGCGAGCCCCCGAGCCGTCGCGCGGCCGGACGGCAGCATCGTCGTGCGTCGCATCATGGAGATGACGCTGTCGGCCGATCACCGGATCGTCTACGGCGCCGACGCGGCGGAGTTTCTTCAGACCGTGCGCAAGCGCCTGGAGCGCCCCGCCGTACTGCTGCTGTAGCAGTCTCGTCTGCTCAGGGAGCGCCGGTGCTCGAGCTGGCGCCGCTGTTCCCGCTCGCACCGCTGCCGACGCTTGCCCCACTCGCGCCCGTGCTCGCTCGGGCGATGATCGCCGTCGGCCCGCTGGCACCCGTACTCTCGGTGTCGCCACTCGCGCCCACAGCCGCCGGTGGGCCCGTGGTCGTTGTCACCGCTGTGCTGCTCGAGCCGCTTGCGACCGCGATCGTGCCTCCGCTTGTGGTCGCGTCGTTGGTGCCGGTTGCCCCGCTCGTCCCGCTCGTCCCGCTGGCACCGCTGGCGCCGGTCACACCGCTCGCCCCGGTCGCGCCGGTCGCCCCGGTCGTCAGCGTGGCGCCGCTCACGCCAGTGCCGCCGGTCGTAGCAGTGGCGGTCAATACCAGCTCACTCGCCGGGGCCCCGCCGGCGGGTGTCGTGGCAAGGCCCGCCCCTACCAGCGCGGATGGGGACGACGATGGGCCAACCGTCGCGCCCGTCGTGGCACTCAGCTGACCGGCGTTTGCGGGGAAGCTCAGATGCGGCTTCGGCGGTCCACCACTCAACTGCAGGGCGACAGGGGTTGCACCCCCGACGACGGCCGCGGTCGCCACCACCGCGACGACTTTCGCCGCGCTCGCGCCACCGAGGAGTCCCGCGCCGCCAAGCGCGCTGGCGGCGCCGCTCGTCGTGGTCGCCGCCCCGCCGCCGGTGCTCAGCGCGGCCGCGCCACCGCCCGCGGTGCTGCCACCGCCGCCGATGCCGAACAGCGATGCGAGCTTGGCTAACGGACCGACCGGCGCAAGCGCCGCGAGCCCCTTGTGAATGCTCCGCAGCTCGTGATGGTACGCGCGGCAGCCTGAGCACTCCCGCAAGTGCCGGCGCGCGCGGGCGTTCATTCGCACGCCCCGGTCGACGGCCGTGACGAGATCTGTATGGATGTCCGGGCACGGCGTTTCACGTGCTAGGCGCAGGTCGACAAGGCCCGTTCGCGCGCGCAACAGCAGCGACTTCACGGCGGATATGGAGACCCCCAACGCGTCCGCGAGCTCCTGGTAGCTCATGCCCTGCAACTCGCGCATCAGTAGCACCGAGCGCTGCGGCGCCGGCAGGGTCCGCACGTCGTCGACCAGTCGGGCGAGGACCTCGCTGCGCTCCGCGACGACCGACGGATCCTGGGTGTTCGTGAGCGCTGCCGCGGCCCGCGGCGTCTCGCCGTCGAGCTCGGTCGGCACGGCGATCGGCCGGCGCAGCTCGTCGATGCAGCGATTGTGCGCGATCCTGTAGAGCCAGGCGCGCAACAGGATCGGACGGTTGGTAGCGCGCAAGGAGCGAAACGCGCGAACGAAGACGTCCTGCATCGCGTCCTCGGCATCGCCGCCACTCCCGCGCAGCATCTGACGCGCGTAGGCGAGCAGCCGCCCCTGGTAGCGGTCGTGGATGACGCGGAACGCGTCGTCAGAGCCGGCTCGGAATGCGCAGACCAGCTGCTCGTCGGTGCGGAGGCGCAGGAGCGTGGCCGAGAGCGGCACTCGGCCATCGGTCGCAGCGCGTGGCAGTGCGGAGGCTTCCACAGGCTGGTTCGGAGGGTGATCGTGATGACCCTCCCTGCTCGACTCTAACGCCTACGGGCGGTCGAAGTTCCGGTATCCGCGATTGCCGCTACCCTCGCGCAACGATGCCGCCAAGCCGCCGCATTCCCGGATCCGCGCGTCGGGCGTCCGGAAGGCGTCCGGGAAACGGCCAGCTCGATGGCGCTCCCGGTGCCTTCGAGCACGCCACGCCCACGCCGTCGCGCAAGGTCAGGCTCGCGGTCTCGCCCGGCCAGTGGAACGGGGCATCGCCGTTCCCGCTGATCGCCGAGTACGCCTTCCTGTCGGACTGCCACACCGGCGCGCTCGTCGCGCCGGACGGCTCCGTCGAGTGGCTCTGCCTGCCCCGCTTCGACGCTCCCAGCGTGTTCGGCGCGCTGCTCGATCGCAGCGCCGGCAGCTTTCGGCTCGCGCCTTACGGCGTCGACGTCCCCGCCGGGCGCCGCTACGTGCCGGGCACGAACGTGCTCGAGACGACCTGGATGACGCCAACCGGCTGGGTCGTGGTGCGCGATGCCCTGACGATCGGCGACTGGCACCACCACTCGGTCAGCGCGACGATTCACACGCGCCCGCCGACCGATCACGACGCCGACTACCTGCTCGTCCGCACGGTCGAGTGCGTTCAGGGCGAGGTCCCGCTCGAGCTCGTCTGCGCCCCGCGCTTCGACTACGGCCGCAGGCCGGCCACCTGGAGCGCGGCGGTCGACGAGCCCGAGACGATGCTCGACGCCACCGACGGCAAGACGACGATCCGCTTGATGAGCGATATGCGAGTTGGCATCGAGGGGTCGGATGCGCACGCGCGGCACACGCTTCGCGAAGGCGAGCGACGCTACTGCTCGCTGAGCTGGGGCGAGCAGCTCGGGGGGCCTTGGACTTACGACGAGGCGGACGCTCACATCACCCGGACGAGCCACTACTGGCGCGAGTGGCTTGCTGCCGGAAGCTATCCCGACCATCCCTGGCGGTCCTACCTGCAGCGTTCCGCTCTCGTGCTCAAGGGCCTTACGTACGCGCCGACCGGCGCGATGATCGCGGCGCTGACGACCTCCTTGCCCGAGACGCCGGGCGGCGAGCGCAATTGGGACTATCGCTACTGCTGGATGCGCGACGCGACGTTCACCCTGTGGGGCCTGCACGCGCTCGGCCTCGACTGGGAGGCGAACGACTTCATGGAATACGTCGCCGATCTGCCGCGCAACAAGGACGGCTCACTCCAGATCATGTACGGGATCGGCGGCGAGCGAAACCTGCGGGAGTCGACGCTTAGCCACCTGCGCGGTTACGAGGGCGCCCGGCCGGTCCGCAAGGGCAACGGCGCCTACCGCCAGCGACAGAACGACGTCTACGGCGCGGTGCTCGACTCGGTCTACTTGCACGCGAAGCGCCACGATCACATCCCCGATCGGCTCTGGCCGGTGCTCGCGGCACAGGTCGAGGGCGCGTGCCGCTTGTGGCGCCAACCCGACCAGGGGATCTGGGAGGCGCGCGGCGAACCGCGTAACTACGTGTCCTCGAAGCTCATGTGCTGGGTCGCGCTCGATCGCGGGGCGCGTCTCGCGGAGCTGCGTGGCGAACTTGACCTCTCCGAGACGTGGCAGCGCGAAGCCGACAAGATCCGCTCCGACATCCTCGCGCGCGGGGTCGACCGGCGGGGTGTCTTCGTCCAGCACTACGACACAGTTGCGCTGGACGCGTCCAACCTGCTCGTCCCCCTCGTCCGTTTCTTGCCGCCCGAGGACGAGCGCGTTCGTGCGACGGTGCTGGCGATCGCCGATGAGCTCAATGACCACGGCCTGATCTTGCGCTACCGCGTCGAGGAGACCGATGACGGGCTCCACGGCGAGGAGGGCACGTTCCTGATCTGCTCCTTCTGGATGGTCTCTGCCCTGGCGGAGATCGGCGAGACGGCGCGCGCGCGGGAACTCTGCGAGCAGCTGCTGGCGCACGCCTCGCCGCTCCAGCTCTACGCTGAGGAACTCGACGCGCGCAGCGGGCGCCATCTTGGCAACTTCCCGCAGGCCTTCACGCACCTGGCGCTGATCAACGCCGTGACGCATGTCATCGAAAGTGGCGCGTAGCTTCGCTGGATCGGGCGCTGAAGGAGAGCCTGCGCCGGCTGCGCTACGCGGACCGGCATGCAATGGTGTGCGTGATGAGTGAGATCGAAATCCCGGAAACCGACGCGACGCCCGCGAGCGCGAACGCCGAGACCGCCGCGGCGCCCACGAGCCCGAACGCGAGCACGTTGCGCCGTGCCGGGGCGATGGATCCGTGGGATCGCCAGCGCCTCCCGCGCGCGACGCCCTTCGACGATCGCGTCAACACCTCCTCGGCCTTTCCGCCGATCGCCGACTACGCGTTCCTCTCCGACTGCCACACGGCGGCGCTCGTTGCGCCCGACGGCACCGTCGAATGGCTCTGTCCGCCGCGCTTTGATTCACCAAGCGTGTTCGCGGCGATCCTTGATCGTGGCGCCGGTGGCTTCCGTCTCGGCCCGGCCGGGATGGGCGTTCCGGCGGGCCGGCGCTACGACCCGGGCACGAATGTGCTCGAAACGACCTGGCAGACGCCGACCGGCTGGGCCGTGGTCCGAGACGCCCTGATCATCGGCCACTGGCGCGAGCGCGAGATGGGCTCGAGCACCGCGCACACGCGCCCGCCGGCCGACCACGACGCCTACCACGTCCTCGTGCGGACGATCGAGTGCTTTCACGGGACGATCCAGGTTGAGTTGCTCTGCGAGCCGATGTTCGACTACGGTCGCACGCCGGCTCTCTGGAGCCCAGTGCCGGGCGACCCGCAGGCCTTCGACGCCGCCGGCGCTGGCCGCACAGTGCGCCTGACGAGCGACCTGCGGATCGGGATCGAGGGCGGCTCGGCACGCGCCCGGCACAGGCTCGTCAAGGGCGACCGGCGCTACTGCACGCTGTCGTGGTCGCGCAAGCTTGACGGCCCGCACTCCTTCGAGGAGGCGAATCGGAGCCTCGAGGTAACGGCCGAGTACTGGCGCAGCTGGCTCGATACCGGCCGGTTCCCCGACCACCGCTGGCGTTCGCAGCTGCAGCGCTCAGCGCTCGTGCTGAAGGGGCTCACCTACGCGCCGACCGGGGCCGTCGTGGCAGCCGCGACGACATCGCTCCCCGAGACGCCCGGTGGGGAGCGCAACTGGGACTACCGCTACACGTGGATGCGCGACGCGACCTTCACGCTCTGGGGGCTCAGCGCGCTCGGTCTGAGCTGGGAGGCTGACGACTTCATCCAATACGTCGCCGATCTCGAGCGCAACAGCGACGGCTCGCTGCAGATCATGTACGGCGTCAGCGGCGAGCGCGAGCTGCCCGAACAGACGCTCGACCATCTCACTGGCTATGAGGGCTCACGCCCGGTGCGGATTGGCAACGCCGCCTATGAGCAGCGCCAGAACGACGTCTTCGGCGCAGTCCTCGACTCGCTCTACGTGCACACCAAGCAGTACGGTCACACCTCGCCGCGCCTATGGCCGGTGATCGAGGCGCAGGCCGAGCGAGCCGCCGCGGTGTGGCGCGAGCCCGATCAGGGCATCTGGGAATCGCGCGGCGAGCCTCAGCACTATGTCTCTTCGAAGTTGATGTGCTGGGTCGCGCTCGACCGCGGCGCCCGGCTCGCCGCTCGTCGCGGCCGCGATGTCGTCGCCGACCGCTGGCGCGAGGTTGCCAACGAGATCCATGCCGATGTCTGTGAGCGCGGCGTCGACGAGCGCGGCGTGTTCGTCCAGCACTACGACACGGTTTCGCTCGACGCATCCAACTTGCTGATCCCGCTCGTTCGGTTCCTGCCGGGAGACGATCCGCGCGTTCGCGCGACGATCGTGGCGATCGAACGCGAGCTCTCAGCCGGGCGGGCTCGTACTGCGATACCGCCCAGCGGAGACCGACGACGGGTTCCGCGGCGCCGAGGAGGGCACGTTCCTGATCTGCTCCTTCTGGCTCGTCTCGGCGCTGCTCGAGATCGGGGAGCGCCGCCGCGGGCGCGCCCTCTGCGAGCGCCTGCTCGCGCTGGCATCGCCGCTCGACCTTTTCGCCGAGGAGCTCGACCCGCGCAGCGGCCGCCATCTCGGCAACTTTCCCCAGGCGTTCACCCACCTCGCACTGATCAACGCCGTCGTTCACGTGATCCGCGACGAGGAGGCGGCGCCGTTACCTTGACCCGAGGCTTCAGCCCGTGAACGGCACAAGCGGTCGCTGGATCTGTGAATCCTGTGGCTTCATCTACGACCCGCAGGAGGGCGATCCCGACGGCGGGATCCCGCCCGGCACAGCCTTCGAGGACATCCCCGACGACTGGTACTGCCCGGTCTGCGGGGCGCGAAAGCGCGACTTCGAGCCCTACGAGGACTGAGGACCGCGGCCCGCGCCTACCAGCCCGGGTTCAGACGCCGCTCCTCAGCCAAGCCAGCGCGCGCAGGGCAAGGTGGCGCCCGCGGCGGCAAGGCTCGAGTGCGTGATCACCGCGAGCCGCGGCAGTCCGAACACCTCGACCTCGCCCAGCCGCTCGATCGTCGCGCGATTCGAGCGCTCGATCTCGTCAGGCTCGGCCGGCCACGGCGTCAGGACGACCGCGCGCACTTCGAGCGCCGCCCGGCGCGCCGCCTCGAGCGTCAGCAGCGTGTGGTTGATCGTGCCGAGCCCCGGCCGCGCCGCGATCACGACAGGCCAGCCCAGCTCGCTCGCCAACCGCCGCACGTCGTAGCGCTCATTCAAAGGAACCAGCAGGCCGCCGATCCCTTCGACTACAAGCGCATCCGATTCCGCGGCCGCGGCTCGCAGTGCCGTCACGATCGCTGCGCCGTCGATCTCCTGGCCCGCCTCGGCCGCCGCGAGATGCGGCGACGCGGCCAGCTCGAAGCGCAACGTCGATACCTCCTGCGGTCGCTCGCCGCCGACCGCCGCGAGGAGTTCGTCGTCCGCGAGCCCGCCGAGGTCCGCGTCGGGATCGCTCGGCGGGTCCATCGCGACGCTGCCAACGCCCGTGATGACCGGCTTTCGCGCGCGCGCCGGCACTCCTCGCGACCGCAGCGCCGCGACGATGCTCGCGGCCAGGATCGTCTTGCCGACCTCGGTGTCGGTTGCGCTGATGAAGCAGGCGCGCGTCAACGGTGCGAGCCCCGGCCCGGCCGCAGCCACTCAGGCCGCGTTGCCGATCATTGCCGTGGTCCGCGCCGACGGCAGGTTCTCGCGGAAGTTCACGCCGACCGCGCGCGCGGCCGCTGCGATCGCGTCGGCGCCGCGTCGCAAGTCGCTCGTGCTGTGCGAGGCCATCACCGTGAGACGCAGCCGCGAGCCGTCCTCGGCGACGCTGGGAGGCCGGATCGCCTGCACGAACGTTCCTCGCTCGAGCGCAGCGCCGCTGAGCGCAACCGCCGTGTCGGCGGCGCCAACGATCAGCGGCATGATCTGCGTGCGACCGCCGCCTACCGGGACGCCCGCGCGGAGGAGCTCGGCCCGCATCGCGCCAGCATTGGCCTGGAGCTTCTCGACGCGTCGCGGCTGCTCGGACAAGAGCTCGAGCGCGGCGAGCGCGCCGGCGATTGCGGGCGGCGAGGGTGCCGTCGAGAAGATCAGCGTGCGCGCGCGGTTGACGAGGTAGTCGACAAGCACGCTGCTCGCGCAAACGAAGGCACCGTAAGAGCCGAGCGTCTTGCCGAGCGTGCCGATGATCGCGTCGACCGCTCCCTCGAGCCCGGCCTCGGCGACGGCGCCCCGGCCCCCGGGCCCGAGCGCGCCGATCGCGTGCGCCTCATCGACGACGACGCGCGCGCCGTGGCGCCCGGCGAGCTCGACGATCGCGGCCAGCGGGGCAACGTCGCCGTCCATCGAGAACACTGCGTCGGTGACGATCAGACCGCCCCTTGCGCGCCGCAGGCCCCACGCGAGATGGTCGAGATCGCAATGCTCGTAAATGAACGTCTGCGCCCCGGCGAGCCGGCAGCCGTCGATGATCGACGCGTGGTTGAGCGCGTCCGAGAAGACAGTCGAGCCCGCCGGGGCCAGAGCCGAGATCACGCCCACGTTCGCCAGGTAGCCGGCGCCGAAGAGCACGCACGCCTGGCTGGCCATGAACTCCGCGAGCCGCCCCTCGAGTCGATCGTGGATCGTCATCGTGCCGGAGACGAGGCGCGAGGCCCCGGCGCCGACGCCCCAGCGAAGCGCGGCGTCCGCCGCAGCTTCGCGGACGCGCGGGTGCTCGGCGAAGCCCAGGTAGTTGTTCGAGCACAGCAACAGCACTGGTCGACCGTCGACCAGGACCTGTGGTCCCTGTGGTCCGCTCACGAGGCGCGTCGAGCGATGCAACCCGCAGCGCGCAAGCTCTGCCAGCTCCGCCTCGAGGTCGATCATCGTTCGAGCTCCGCCGCCTCCGGGCGCTTTCGCCGTTTCCTCGCATAACGAAGCTGCGCCGAGGGATCCCACAGCCGGACGTCGAGCCCGAACTCGCTTGCGGGCCCGGCCTCGGCGGCGCCATCCGGCGTGTCGCCCTCGAGCCAGCCCGAGCGGTTGTCAGGGCGCGGGTTGCGTCCGTTGTCCGCTTGGCGAGCGACGTTGAGGCCGAGCTCCTCGAACATCGCCTGGTCTTCCTCGGGGGCGGCGCCGAGCGCGGTCAGGAAGTTGCCCATCATCACACCGTTCAACCCGGCCTTGACGGCGAGCGGCTGGAGCTCCCCGAGGTTCTCGATTCGCCCGCCGCACAGCCGGAAGAGGGCCTCCGGCAGGATCAGCCGGAAGATCGCGATCCATTTGACCGCCTCCCACGGGTCCATCACCGCCCGGTCGCCGAACTTGGTCCCATCGCGCGGGATCAGGAGGTTGATCGGCACGCTCGTCGGGTTGATCTCCGATAGCTCGAACGCCATCTCGACGCGCTGCTCGGCCGTCTCGCCGAGGTTGAGGATTCCGCCGACGCAGGTCTCGAGCCCTGCCTCCTTGACCGCTGCGATCGTTCGCAACCGGCTCTCGTAGCGCACGGTCTGCGAGACCTCCGGGTAGAAGCTCGCGGCGCTCTCGACGTTGTGGTGGACGCGCTGGACACCCGCTTCGCGAAGTTGCTTCGCCCGCTCGACCGACATGTGGCCGATCGAGGCGCAGCGCTTGAGGTTCGTGTGCTCGGCAACGAGCCGCGCACCCTCCAGCACCTTCTCAAAGTCGCGCTTGGACAGCCCTTGGCCCTGCGCGACCATGCAGAAGCGGTGCGCGCCCGCGGCTTCGGCGGCGCGCGCGTGAGCGAGCATCTGCTCGGGCTCCATCATCGCGTGCATCGGCGTGTCGGCCGCTGCATAGCGCGACTGTGCGCAGAAGCCGCAATCCTCAGCGCAGCCCCCCGACTTCGCGTTGACCAGCGAGCACATGTCGGTCGCATCGCCGAAGCGCTCAACACGCGCTTGCCACGCCCGCTCGACGAGCCCCTCGATCTCGCTGTGCTCGACGATCGCGCCAAGCGACAGAGCTTCCTCGCGTGTGATCAGTGGCGGCATTCGCGCACCTAACCGAGGACGACCAAAGGGTCGCCTTCGTTGACCTTGTCGCCGACGGCGCAGAGGATGTCCTTGACGGTCCCGCCGCTGTCGGCCTCGACCGGCATCTCCATCTTCATCGACTCGAGCACCACAACCGTGTCACCTTCAGAGATCTCGTCGCCGATCGCGCAGTCGACGCGCCACACCACGCCGCTGATATGAGCCTCGATCGCCGCCATCCTCGTGCGCCGCTGTCGCGGCAGCCGGAGCGGACAATAGCTGGACACGCCGACACGGATGGTCCCGCGACGGTCGTCGTCGTCACGGCACGCGATGAGGCTGAGCGCCTGGGGTCGACGCTCGAAGCACTGGCGCGCGCCCTGCCCGCGGCGCGGATCGTCGTCGCAGACGACGGGTCGCGGGACGCGACGGCAAGCCTTGCACGTGCCGCGGGAGCGCTGGTCACGAGCCTCGGTCGCCCGTGTGGCAAGGGTCAGGCCGCGAGCGCCGGCTGCGCGCGAGCGTTCGAGCTCGCAGGCCCCGATGCGACCTACGTGCTTTGCGATGCAGACCTGGGGCCGAGCGCGGCCTCGATCGCTGTGCTCCTCGCACCCCTCCTCGCGGGCTCGGCGGATCTCACAATCGCTGCGCCGCGCGAACGGCGGCCGGGCGACGGTCTCGGGATCGCGCTTGCGTTCGCACGTTGGTCGCTGCGCCGCACGACGGGCGCGACGCTCGCGGCGCCGATCTCGGGTCAGCGTGCTTTGCGCGGCGTGATCCTGGCGAAGCTGCTTCCGTTTGCCCCGGGCTTCGGCATGGAGCTCGCGATGACGACCGCAGCGCTGCGCGACGGCTGGCGCATCCTCGAGGTCCCGCTCGCGCTCGAGCACCGCCGGCGCGGCCGCGGGTTTGCCGGGTTCGCGCACCGCGCGCGCCAGCTCGCTGCCTTCGTGGCGGTGCATCGTGCGCAGCGACGCGCAGGCCGCCTGAGCCCGTAAGCTCCGTCGCGCAATGAGGCGCACGGGGGTTTGACGATCAGCAACGACCTGGCACGGATCAGGGATCAGGTCTATGGCGATCCGCGGCCGAAGGAGTACTTCGACCGCTTCCATCGCTACGCGCGCTCCCACGAGCCGAGCGTCGTCTACGAGTTCGTGCGGATCCCGGCTGGCATCTATGCCTACACGTTCCTGCGGGCGCGTGCGGTGGCAGCGCAGAATGTGCCCGAGCGCGGCCCGGTGATCCTCGCGCCGAACCACTTCTCGTTCATGGACCACTTCCTGCTCGGCTGTCACCTGCGGCGCAAGGTGCGCTTCATGGGCAAGTCGCAGCTCTTCCGCCAGCCGCTCGCGGAGATCTTCATGCGCGGCGGCGTTTTCCCGGTTCGCCGCGGCGCGCGCGACGACGACGCGTTCATGACCGCGGAGCTGATCCTCGAGCGCGGGGGCGTCGTCGGCATGTACCTCGAAGGCGGCCGCTCGCGTAGCGGCGAGTTGCAGCGGCGCGCAAAGCCGGGGATCGGGCGGCTCGCGCTCGAGTCAGGCGCGCCCGTCGTGCCCGTCGCGATCGTCGGCTCACAGCGGATCCGCAACTGGCGGCGGGGGCGGTTCCCATCGGTCACGATTGAGTTTGGCGAGCCGATGACCTTCCCGCGCGAGACCGACCCCGGGCGCCTGCGCCAGCAGGAGGTCGCGGACGCGATCTTCGCGCAGGTCCGCATGCTCTACGACCGGCGCAGCGAGGCAACACACACCGGTCCGCGCCATCAGGGGCGAGGCGCGCCGCTGCCGGCCGATGACTGAGCTGCTCCGCGCCGCGGCGATCCAGCTCAACTCCGCCGCCGACTTCAGCGCCAACCGCGACAGCGCAGACCGTCTGACGCGCGCCGCCGCCGCGGATGGCGCGCGGCTCGTGCTGCTGCCGGAGAAGTGGAGCGTGCTCGGCACCGGCGAGCAGCTGCGAGAAGGCTCCCAGCCGCTCGACGGTCCCGCGATCAGCTGGGCGCAGGAGATCGCGAGCGAGCTGGGTATCGACCTGGTCGCCGGCTCGATCGCGGAGCGCCTCGCAGGCGCGGACGGGCGCCTCGCGAACACCTCCGTTCACGTCGCGCCAGATGGCGAAGTTCGCGCCGTCTACCGAAAGATCCACATGTTCGACGTCACCGTCGACGGTGTCAGCTACCGCGAGTCCGAGCTCGAGGACGCGCGGCAGTGGGATCGTCGTCTCTAGCAGCGCTGACGGCGTCGAGCTCGGCCTGAGCATCTGCTACGACCTGCGCTTCCCGGAGCTCTATCGGATCCTCGCGCTGCGCGGCGCGCGCGTGCTGCTGGTCCCGGCGGCGTTCACACTGGCGACGACGCGCGATCATTGGCTGACGCTGCTGCGGGCCCGCGCGATCGAGAACCAGGCGTTCGTGATCGCGGCGAACCAGATCGGCAAGCACGCCCCGGGTCGCCGCTCCGGGGGTCGCTCGGTGATAGTCGATCCGTGGGGGATCGTGCTTGCCAGTGCCCCGGACGCTGTCACGCACATCACCGCCGATCTCGATCTGTCGCGCTTGGCCGAGATCCGCCGGCAGCTTCCGGCGCTCGCCAACCGCCGCCCGCAGGCCTATGCGTGGCCGCCGAACGGTTGATCGCGGACGCTGTGCGCGTGTGCGATCTGATTCACTGCCAGCATGGAGGGTGATCCGATGAAGAAGCTCATGTGGTCCGGCTTGCTCGCCGGAATCGGCGCTCTCGCCAGCGTCGTGGCGAGTCGCGTGGCCTCGGCGGTGTGGCGCCGCGTCTTCGACGAGGAGCCGCCGGAATGAGGTCGTCCTTCGGCTCGAGCAGCCCGCTCACCGGCCGCGCGACGATCCCGGCGGACAGCGTCGGCGCGAACGGCGCTGGACCGACGCAGCACGCCGCTCCCAGCGCCACGCAGCTGGCGGCCGCGCACCCTGAGATCTACGTCGCCGCGGCGTTCGCTGCGGGCGTGGCGCTCGCAATCCTGGTCCGTCGCCTTGGCCGCTGAAACAAACGAGTCGGCGAGCATCGCGCAGGCGATTGCCGAGGTCTCGGAGCGCGCGACGACGATCGTGCGCGAGGAGATCGAGCTCGCCAAGGCGGAGATCACGGCCAAGCTCGTCAAGATCGTGACCGGCATGATCGTCGCGCTCGCCGCCGCGCTGTTCCTGATCGTGGCGCTGCTCTTCGCCTTGCACGGACTCGCCTGGCTCGCCTGGTATGAGCTCTTCCCGCGCAACCAGATCTTCTGGGGCTACTTCGTCGTCGCCGGCGGGCTGATCCTGCTCGGCGTGCTCGCCGGTTTCGCAGCTGCGTTCGCGCTGCGGCGCGGTACGCCGCCCACGCCCACGATGGCGATCGACCAGGCCCGCAAGATCAAGGAGACGGTGTCGAAGGAGCCGCAGTCCTGATGACCGACCGCTCGCCAGAGGAGATTCGCGCCTCGATCGAGGCCAACCGTCAGGCCCTGGCCCTCTCGCTCGACCGCCTACGGGGCGGGGTCGCGGAGCTGACCGATTGGCGCAAGCAGCTTTCGAGCCACCGACGCGAGGTGGTGATCGGCGCGATCCTCGCGGGTTTTCTGGCCGGCGGTGGTCTGTTCGGCGGCCGCCCGCGCCGTCGCAAGCGCTCTTAGAGCCCGGCGAGCAGCGACGCCGGCAACCCGCCGACGCCGAGCAGGCCAGGTCCGGTGTACGTGCCGATGACGGGACCGACCTCGGACACCCAGACCGGGTCGCTGCCGAACAGCTCGCGCCCGCGGTCCGCGAGCGCAGCCGCGCGCACCGGCGCCTGTACGTGCTGAACGACCCAGGCGTCCGCGCCGCTCTCGTGCAGCTCGCGCATGTACTCGACCAACCGTTCGAAGCCGCGGCCCGCGGTTCGCACGCGTTCGACCGGCGTGATCTCCGATTCGACGGAGAGGATCGGCTTGATCTGTAGCGCGCCGCCGATCCACGCCGCAGCGCGTCCGATCCGTCCGCCGCGCTGAAGGTACTCGAGTGTGTCGAGGCAGAACCACAGCCGCATCGCGTCGCGTGCCGCCTCGCCGCGCTCGAGCACGGCCTGCGCATCGCCGCCGCTACGCGCCGCGGCGGCCGCCGCGAGAACGACGCAGCCGAGCCCGCCCCCCGCGGTCTGCGAGTCGATCACCTCGATCCGTCCCGGCGCGCCGCGCTCCTCCAGCATCGCCTTCGCTTGGCGTGCCGCCTCCGGCGTGCCGGAGAGCCCGCCTGACAGATGGATCGAAACGACGTCGCGACCGCTCTCGAGCAGCGGCTCGTAGGCCGCGACGAAGTCACCGATCGACGGCTGGGAGGTCGTCGGCAGCGATCCGCCCTCCGCGAGCGCGCCGTAGAACGCGTCGTAGTCGGTGCAATCCAGCTCGCGCTCGGCGCGTCCACCGCTGTGCAGGTAGAGGCTCACCTCGACGACCCCGGCCCGCTCAACGAGCTCGCGCGTCAGGTAGTGCGTCGAGTCAGTGACGATCGCTACCGGCCGCATCGCGGCCGAGACACTAACGAAGGACCGGTGCCGGTCAGCGAGATGGGTACGCGGTCGCGCGCACCGACCAACCGGGCGGCAGCTTCGGTAACCGTCCGCGCGCGCTCTCCTCGGCCTGCACCGAGGTCGACGCGAATCCCCACATATGAATCCTGAAGGCCGGCGGGTTCGCTCCCGCGAGCCCGATGCTGGGAATCTGCGCGTCGCTGCCCTGCTCGAGGTAGGCGTCGAGCGGAGCCGCGTCCCAGCGGATCGCGCCGGCGCTGCGCGCGGCCTCTTCGACGATCTCCTCGGCCGCCCAGCGCTTCGCGGTCGCCATGTGGTCGACGTTCGGCGGCGCCAACAGCAGCTCGACGCGCCACTCGACGGGCGGGTCACCCTCGCTGCGCTCGCGCCAGGCCTGCTCCGGCGGGCGCCGGCGGACGAGGCGCGCCGGCAGATCGGCTGGTGGCCACGCGGGCAGTCCGCCCGGGTTGATCTCGCCGGCGCTGTGGTACTCCACGCGTCCGTAGCGGATCTGGACCTCCGGTGCCCGCGCGCGCGCCCAGGTCAGCGCCTGATCGAGCGTCAGTCGCTCGAACGACGGCCCGTCGATGTCGCGCGGCTGGCGCGTCCAGCGTCCGCCGAAGGTCGCGCAAAGGTACGAGCCGTCCGGGCGCTGGCGCTCCTCGTCGTAGGACGCCTCCTCCTCCTCATAGATGTGCACTACGCCCGTCCGCGTCCGGCGGGCCCCCGGCGCCAGCTGCTCGACGACCATGGCCCTCTAGAGTCGGTTCTCGATCTCGAGCACGCCGCTCCCCAGCTGCGGCTCATCGAGCGCGGCATCCGCGTCCTCGATGCCGAGCAGCGCAGCGAGCTCGCCGCTCGCATGCATCTCGGTGACGATGTCGCACCCGCCGACCAGCTCGCCCCGCACGAACAGCTGCGGGATCGTCGGCCACTGCGACAGCGCCGACAGCTCGCTGCGGATCCGCGGGTCGGGCAGCACGTCGACCGCGGCGAACTTCGCGCCGAGCGACTGCAGCGCACCGACGGTGCGCGCCGAGAATCCGCACGCCGGTGCGTTCGGCGTGCCCTTCATGAAGAGGATCACCTCGTTGTCGGCGATTGCCCTCTCGATCGCCTCGCGGACCTCCGACGTCTGCTCGTTCATTCGTTCCCTCATTCGCTTTGGGTGCTCAGTGACAGGGCATGGATTGGGCCGCCGATCTCATCGCCGAACACCTGGTAGACGAGGCGATGTTGCTCGATTCGCGAAAGGCCCGAGAAGGCCTTCGCGGTCACGCTCGCGCGAAAGTGATCACCGCCACCGGTCCAATCCTCGACCTCTGCTCGAGCTCCAGGGATTGCGGCTTCGATCCGTGACTTGATTTCGCCAGCTTGCGGCATGACCATCAAAGGTTAGCTAACGCCCGGCCATTTCCAGCGACCTCGCCGAGCCTGCAATCCGCCTGGCTATACTTTGGAAAGCGATGATCACGATCACCGACAAGGGTGCCGAGAAGGTCCGCGAGTTCCTCGCGACACAGGACGCTGATGTCGCTGCCGGTCTGCGCGTCGGCGTTCGCGGCGGCGGCTGCTCGGGCTTCCAGTACCAGCTCGCCTTCGACGAGCCCCAGCCCGACGACCAGATCTTCGAGGATCACGGCCTCAAGCTGCTCGTCGCGCCGGAGGCGCTGACCTACGTCGACGGCTCCCAGATCGACTACGTCGACGCGCTCACGGGTGCCGGCTTCAAGGTCGAGAACCCGAACGTAGTTGCCGCCTGCGGCTGCGGCTCGTCGTTCCGCGTGGCCGGGCAAGAGTCCTGCTCTCCCGTTTAGGGCTGGCGTTACAGCCAGCGACGCTCGCCTGCACCCCGAACGGGGTGGTCTTCACTGCAGCGGGCGCGCGTCCAGTAGTCCCCACAGGTACATGCAGGCCGTCGTGCGGTGGGGCCGCCACGGCTCGGCGCGCGTGATCACCTCGGTCGGCGTGGGTACCGTCTCGAGCTCGTAGGCGATCTGGATCCCCTTCCTGACGCCGAGGTCGCCGGGGGCCAGGACGTCGGGGCGCCCAAGCTGGAACATCAGGAACATGTGCGCGCTCCACTCGCCGAGCCCTTTGACCGCGACGAGCTCGGCGATCACCGTCGCGTCGTCGAGCTGCTCGAGCCGGTCGAGCTCGAGGGCGCCGGACTCGACGTGCTCGGCGAGCGAGCGCAGATAGCTTGTCTTCGCACGCGAGAGGCCGCCGGCCGCGCGCAGCTCCTCCGCGTCGGCTGCCAGGATCATCGCCGGCGTCGGCAGCTCGCCGTCGAAGTAGCCGAGCACGCGCAGCCAGATCGCCTGCGCGGCGCGGGTCGAGAGCTGCTGGCCGACGATCGTGCGGACGAGCCCCGCGTAGTAGTCGGCGGGCCGGCGGCCCCGGCGGGCCTCGATCGTCTCGACCTGGCCGGCGAGGCGCTGCGATCAGCGCGCCGAGCACCGGGTCGGCGGCGCTCAGGTGCGCCTCGGCCTCGTTCACTGCTCGCGCTCCGCGATCGCGAGCAGCTCGGCGATCGTCGTCAGCTTCACGCGCGGGCGCCCGCTGGCTGCACCGAGCGCGACCTCGTGACGGTCGATCCTCACCCAGCCGCGCATAGTCGACCGCGCGCGGCGCGCGCTCGTGGATGTAGGCCGCGAGGGCGGCGTCCGAGATCGGCGCGGGGGAGAGTAGGCGCCCGCCGCCGAGGTCTTCGAGCAGGCGCTCGACGGTGTCGGCAGCGTCCTTCTTGTTCGTGCCGATCACGCCGCTCGGCCCGCGCTTCGCCCAGCCGACGACATACTCGCCGTGGCGCACTCCCTGATCGTCGGTGACGCGCCCGCCGGCGTTCGCGATCGACGCCACGCGCCTCGTCGAACGGGACGCCCGGCAGCGGCGTGCCGCGGTAGCCGATCGCGCGGAAGACGGTGTGCGCCGGGATCGTCAGCCGCTCGGCGGTCGCGCGCGCCCGCAGGCTCCCGTCATCGCTCGCGACGAGCTCGTTGCGAGCGAACGTCACGGCCTCGACGCGCGTGCTCGCCGTGGATCTCGATCGGTGATAGCAGGAAGCGCAACTCGATCCGGCGCGCCTTCTCGCCGCCCGCCAGCGCTGCGTATCCGCGCACGATCTTGTCGTTGCGCCGAGCGATCGGGTCGATCCCCGGATCCTCGAGTCCGTCGCACAGCGCGATGTCCTCGCGACTGACGGCGACCTCGGCCTCGCTCAGCTCGGCCAGCTCGAGCAGCTCCGGGTTGGTGAACGCCGCCTGCTGCGGGCCGCGGCGCGCGACGACGAGGACCTCGCGGATCTTGCTGCGCGCGAGCACCGCGAGCGCGTGGTCTGCCACGTCCGTGCAGGCGAGCTCGCGCTCGCTGAGCATCAGCATCCGCGCCACGTCGAGCGCTACGTTCCCCGCGCCGATCACGACGGCGCGCTCGCCGCGCAGGTCGAACTCGTGCTCGGCGAAGTCGGGGTGCCCGTTGTACCAGCCGACGAAGTCGGTCGCGGCGTAGCTGCGCTCGAGCGTCTTCGCCGGGGATTCCGAGCTCGCGGTCGATCGGCGTGCCGACCGCGTAGATGATCGCGTTGTAGTGCGCGCGCAGGTCCTCGACGGTGATGTCGCGCCCGAACTCGACGTTGCCGAAGTAACGCAGGCGGGCATGCTCCGCCGTCTTCTCGTATACGCGTGTGACGCTCTTGATCTTCGGGTGGTCGGGTGCGACGCCCGCGCGCACGAGTCCCCACGGCGTCGGCAGGCGCTCGAACAGGTCGACGTGGAGCTCCGTCGCGCTGTGGCGCAGAAGCTGACCCGCCGCGTAGCTGCCGGCCGGGCCGGAGCCGATGACCGCGACGCGAATCCTCGCGTCGCCGCTGTCGACGCTCATTCCGCGAGCGTCGTCGCCGCGAGCGCCTCGCCATCGAGCGCGGCGAGCGCTCGCGGGACGGACATCGCGATGCACGTGAAGGTCGGCGTGTCGCGCTTCGTGTAGATCGAGGACTCCGCCGTGCGGAGCTTCTGCACGAGGTCGAGGAAGTCGGCGGGCTCGTCCGACTCGAACGCGACCACGAACTCCTGGTCGTCGAGCCCGAACGAGTAGCTCGTGTTGAGATCGATGCTCGGGTACTCGCGTCCGACGCGGATGTGCTCCTGCATGATCCGGTAGCGCTCCGCCGCCGGCAGCTGGTACCACTCGCGCGTCTTCACGAACGGATAGACGAAGAGGTACTTCGAGTGCCCGGGTCGTACCTCGAGGCGCGACTCCTCCGAGTACTCGGAGGGCTTCGTCATCGCCAGGTAGGAGTACGGGATCGAGGCCCACTTCATCAGCCCTGTCTGGCGCGAGCACGACGTGGAGCTCGTGGATCCGGTCGAGGTTCGCCGACTGCGCCAGCAGCAGCAGGTCGGTGTCGCCGCGCGTGCCGACGGTCGAGAACGAGCGCAGCAGGTGGTCGCTCGCGAAGTCCTCGCAGGCGGCGATCAGCTCCTGTTTGTGCGCTGCGCGCACCTCGTCATCGAGCCGCCGCCAAGCGGGGTCGAGCTTGATGAACGTGTACTTGACGAAGTGGCGCTCGGGCATCCGTGTGGCCGAAGGGCGGCCTCGAGCCCAGTATACGGGCGGATTTCAGCGGCTAGGATGTGTGCGCATGCGCGTCGCGCTGGTCTCGCCCTACTCGTGGACCTATCCGGGCGGGGTCACACGCCACATCGCTTCGCTCGCCGCGCACCTGGGCGATGCGGGACATGAGCCGCGCATCCTCACGCCGTTCGATCCGCGATGACGCTCGCAGCGTCCGCTCGCATCGCGGAGCGCCGCCGGAGCGCCGCGAGCTGGGCGGCGAGATCGTCTCGCTCGGGCGTACGGTCGGATTCCGCGCGAACGGCGCGGTCTCGAACCTCTCGATCTCCCCGAGCGCGGTGGCGACGCTGCGGCGCGAGCTGCGCACCGGGCGCTACGACGTCGTGCACGTCCACGAGCCGATCGCCCCGATCCTCGGCTGGGACGTCCTCGGCGAGCGCGTGCTGCCGCTCGTCGGCACCTTCCACGCCTACTCGACGAACCGCCTGACGAACAACCTCGGCAACGCTCGCCGGCGCGGCCCGGCGCTTGAACCGCCTCGCCGTGAGGATCGCCGTCTCGCCGGCCGCGGCGTGGACGGGCGAGCGCTTCTTCGGCGGGCACTACCGCGTGATCCCCAACGGCGTCGAGGTTCCAGCGCTCGTGCCGCGTGCACGAGCCAGCGTTGCCGTGCGCGGAGCGGCCGCTGCGGCTCGTGTTCGTCGGCCAGGCGGTCGAGCGCAAGGGCCTGCCGGTTGCCCTGCGCGCGTTCGAGGCGCTGCGCGAGCACGCCCCGGTCGAGATCGACCTCGTCGGCGCGACCGAGAGCGACGTCGAGCCGCTGCTGCTCGATCCGACGGGCGTGCGCGCGCACGGGAAGATCAGCGACGCGCGCAAGCTCGCGCTGCTGCGCGAAGCCGACCTGCTGCTGGCTCCGTCGCTCGGCGGCGAGAGCTTCGGCATGGTGCTGACCGAGGCGTTCGCCGCCGGCGTGCCAGTGATCGCGTCGAACATTCGCCGGCTACGCCGGCGTCGTCAACGACGGCGTCGAAGGCGTGCTCGTGGCGCCTGGCGACCCCGAGCGCACTCGCAAGCGCGGTGCTCGACCTTGCCTACGACGCTACAGCGCCGCCAGGCGATGTCGGCCGCTGCAGGCCGTCGCCGCGCAGCGCTTCGCCTGGCCGCGGGTTACGGCGCAGGTCATCGCGGCGTACGAGGATGCGGTCGCGATGCCGGTGCCTGGCGGCGTCGCGGCGCGGATCGGGCTGCGCGCCCGCGATCAGGCGCGCGCCTCGCTGCCACACGGCCGGCGCCTGCCGAGCGTCGAGCCGGAGCGGCGCGCCCCCACGGCGCGCATCCACTCGCTGCGTCGAACATCGGCGTCTTCCAGGCCGCGTGCGTCGCGGTTCTGGCGGGCGGATCAGGGCCCGGGCGATGGTCCGGCGCCGACGGGCTCGTCGGCCGCCTCCAGGGCGGCCGACGCGGGGGACAGTGTCAGGCGAAATGTTGCGCCGGGGGTTTCGCCGGTCAGCTCGAGCAGCCCGCCCATCCGCGTTGCGAGTTCCGAGCCGATCGCCAGGCCGAGCCCGAAGCCGCTCTCGGCGCCGCTGTCGCGGCCACGCTGAAAGCGCTCGAAGATCAGCTCGCGCTCGTCGTCGGGCACTCCGGGCCCGCCGTCATTGACCTCGATCATAGGCCGCTCGGGTGCGCTGCCGATGCGAATCGTGACGCTCGATCCCGCCGGCGCGAATCGCAGCGCGTTGTCGAGCAGGATCCGCAACACGCGGGCCACGCTCG
This sequence comes from uncultured Solirubrobacterales bacterium, assembly GCA_963773395.1. GTDB lineage: Bacteria > Actinomycetota > Thermoleophilia > Solirubrobacterales > Solirubrobacteraceae > Palsa-513. Next base: position 220,759 of record CAVZAY010000005.1, read on the forward strand.
AGGGATCGGCGTCGGCCCACGACGGCCCGTCACCCTTGTCGATCTCGATCACCACTTCGCGATCCGTTGCGCGCTGCTCGAACTCGGCGGCGACGGCGCGCGCGATCTCGCCGAGCTCGACGGGCTCGCTGCGCAGCTCGAGGCGCGCGTCGAGGCGGCTGAGGTCGAGCAGGTCTGCCGCCAGCGCGCTGAGTCGCCGCGCCTGCTGCCGAGGCCGCTGCTACGCGCTGGCGTGCGTCGGGGATGTCGATCGCCTCCTCCGCCAGGTCGTCTTCGAGCAGCTCGAGCGCCCCTTCCATCGAGGCCAGCGGTGTGCGCAGCTCGTGTGACGCGGTCGCGATGAAGACGCGCCGTGCCTGCTCTTGGAAGCTGGAGGCGCTCGTGCAGGGTCCGCAGGCCGCTTGCCACTTCGCCGATCTCGTCCGGCACGTTGTCGCGCGGCATGCCGCCCGCGCTCGGCTCGTTCTCGAGCAGTGCACGGCTCGTGTCACGGAGCAGTCGCAGACGCCGGACGAGGCGCGAGGACAGCGCGACACCGAACGCGCTGGCGACACCAAACCCGATCAGCGCAGCCCAGATCAGCGCGTTGCGCACGACGCTCCCGGCCACGGTCACGGCGTCGACGCGCTTGATCATCTCGAGTACGAACCGGCGTCCGCGATCGCGGTAGCGAATCGTCACGACGAGGACATCACTGCGCAGCGTGTGCGGCGTCTTCGAGGAGCCGTATAGCGCCCGGCGCACGACGTTCGGCGCGATCCTGTCGATTGCCCTGCGGTCGTCCCGGTCGGTGTCGTCGATCCGCGTGAGACGCTCGTCCCAGACGACGTAGGTGGCGCTGTTGATGCGAAAGAACTGCTCGAGCCTTGCGTCGAGCGCTCTGAGTACCGGCTCGCCGGCAGGCGTGAGCGGCAGGTTCGAGAGCCGGCCTCGGTCGACCGTGACGGTACCCTCGCCGATCCGGATGCTGTCGCCGCGCAGCTGTGATTCGAGCGGGGCGAGCAGCGCCAGCGCCGCCGCCACGAGCGTCGCGAGCGCGGTGAGGACGAGCGCTCCGAGCATCCGCGAGCGCATGCTGAACCGCAGCTGCCCCAGCGACCGTGTGCTGTGGGCGCTCCGAGCTGAGTCCTTGCGGCCGGGCACTGGCTGACGGTAGCGCGTGCGCGCGTACCTCACCACATCCGGGCCGCAGGTCGCGCCGGCGTTGCGGCGAAGATTGTGCCGTGGACGCCTGGGTCTACGTCCTGCGCTGCGCCGACGGCTCGCTGTACACGGGCTGGACGATCGACCTCGAGCGCCGCCTCGCGGCCCACGCCTCTGGCCGTGGCGCTCGCTACACCCGCTCGCGCCTGCCGGTTGAGCTCGCCGGCGCGCTGGGCGTGAGCGACCCGCACGCCGCGCGGCGCGAGGAGGCGCGGATCAAGCGCTTGCCGCGCCAGCAGAAGCTCGCGCTGATCGCGGGCTGGCGCTGATCGGCGCCTCACTCTCGCTCTCGACGCTCTGCGCCGGGTCATCGTCCGCGAGCTCGGCGGCACCCGCGGCGCGCGTGGGGTCGCGTTGCGAGCCGGCGATGACGTCATCGGGCGGCGGCGCGCCCTGCGGCAGGAAGCCCGACTTCATCCCGAAGTAGACCGCCTGGGGGTGGTGCGCGACGATCGCGAGCGTGGACTGCTCCGGCTCGAGCGCGTAGCCGCTCGACAGTCGCAGCCCGATCTGGGGTGCGTCCAGCAGGCGGAAGACCTTCTCGTGCTCTGACTGCTCCGGGCACGCCGGGTAGCCCCACGAGTAGCGGCGCCCCTGCGTCGCGCCGATCGCCAGGTCGCTGCGCACCTTGCCGTGCAGCCACTCCGCGAGGCCCTCGGCCGCCTGCACGCCGAGACCGTGTGTGAAGAGCTGCTCGGCGAACTCGCCTTCCTGCTCGAGCTGCCCGATCAGCTGCGTCACTTCGTCGCCGACCGTGACCGCCTGGAGGGCGACGACGTCGAGCTCGCCGCTCTCGCGGGGGCGGAAGAAGTCGGCGAGGCAGATCCGGTCGTGCCCGGGTTGGCGTGGGAACACGAGGCGCTCGAGCACGCGGCCGTTGTCCTGCGGATCCAGCACGACGATTTCGTTCCCGGCGCTGTAGCAGGGGAAGTAGCCGAGTAGCGCGCGTGGGTGCAGGTAGGTCTGCTCGCGCCACATCCGCTCGAGGCGCGGCTGGAAGTCGCCCTCGATGAGCTCGCGCCAGGCATCGCCCTTCACGCCCTTGCCGCCCCAGTGCAGCTTGAAGAGCACGTGCGTGTCGAGGTGCGGGTACACGTCCGCAAGATCCACGACACCTCGCGCGCGCCCCAGAACGGCGGCACGGGCACGGGGTCCGCAGCGATCACCGCCGAGCGGACGCTGTCGTCGTCGGTGCGGAGCTCCTCGGCGTCGCTCGCGCGCTCACGCAGCGCTTGAGCAGCCTTACGCGTGCGCGCGACGAGAAGCTCGCGCTGCTCGGGCTCGACGAGCTCGTCCATCCGTGCGAGACCCTCGAACGCGTCCTTGCAGTAGAAGACGCCGGGCTCGTAGAGCTCTTCGGAGTCGGCGCCTTTCGGGTAGAGGATGCGCAGCCCGAAGTCGCGGTTGATCGCGGCGCCGCCGACGAGCACCGGGTAGGGCAGGCCGCGCTCGTGGAGCTCGGCGACGCACGCCGGCATCTGCTTCGAGGTCGAGACGAGCAGCGCCGAGAGGCCGATCGCCGTTGCCTCGTGTTCTTGTGCGGCCTCCAGGATCGCGGAGATCGGCACCTGCTTGCCGAGGTCGACGACGGTGTAGCCGTTGTTGGTGAGGATCGTGTTGACCAGCGACTTGCCGATGTCGTGTACGTCGCCGAACACGGTTGCGATGACGACGGTCCCTTTCGTGTAGCCCTCGATGCGGTCGAGGTAGCGCTCGAGCTGCGCGACCGCGCGCTTCATGACCTCGGCCGACTGGAGCACGAACGGCAGGATCAGTTCACCGGCGCCGAACTTGTCGCCGACTTCCTTCATCGCCGGCAGCAGCACGTCGTTGAGCGTCGGCACGGCCCCGATCTTCTCGACGCAGCGGTCGATCCACGCCTCGACGCCGTCCTTGCGCCGGCGCAGGATGTGGAAGTGGAGCGCCTCTTCCGGCTCCATGCCCTCCGTCGGGTCTTCGTTCTCGTTGACAGCGGTTGCGCCGCGCGACTCGAAATGCTCGATGAACCGCTGGACCGCGTCCTCGCGCCGGTTGAAGACGAGGTCGTCGGCGAGCTCGCGCTCATTCGCGTCGATCTCGGGGTAGGGCGTGATGTCCGCCGGATTGACCATCGCCAGGTCGAGTCCCGCTTCGACCGCGTGGTGCAGGAACACGGAGTTGAGCACCGCGCGCGCCGTCTTGCCGAAGCCGAACGAGACGTTCGAGACGCCGAGCGATGTCTTGCAGGAAGGCAGCTCGCGCTTGATCGCGCGGATGCCTTCGAGCGTCTCGACGGCGCGAGTTCTTGAACTCGTCCTGCCCGGTGGCGAGCGTGAACGTCAGCGCGTCGAAGATCAGCAGCTCGGGGCTCATGCCGTGTTCGTCAACGACATAGCTGTGGATCCGTTTCGCAACCTCGACCTTGCGCGCGGCGGTCTTCGCCATCGACTCCTCGTCGATCGTCAGCGCGATCAGCGCGGCGCCGTGCTCGAGGCACCGCGGCACGACGCTGTCGAGCTTCGCGCGTCCGGCCTCGAGGTTCACGGAGTTGACGATCGCGCGCCCGGGGAGCTGCGCGAGCGCGGCGCTCATCACGTCAGGCTCGGTCGTGTCGATCTGCAGCGGCGCCGTGACCGCGAGCGAGAGGCGCTTGACGAGCTCGCGCATCTGATCCGCCTCATCTTGGCGCTCGGTCAGCGCGACGCAGACGTCGAGCACGTGCGCTCCGCGCTCGACCTGGCCCTCGCCGATCGCGACGAGCCCGTCGTAGTCGTCGGCGAGCAGCAGCTCCTTGGCCTTGCGTGATCCCTGCGCATTGACGCGCTCGCCAACGATCGTGGGCGCCGGGAGCTGCGCGAGCGGCGTCGCGGCGATCATCGAGGACACGTGCGGCCGGCGCGCGGCGCCGGCCGCGGGGCGCTCGAGCGCTCTGCCGATGAGCTCCTTGAGCGCGGCGATGTGCTCGGCCCGCGTGCCGCAGCAGCCGCCGACGATCCCGACGCCGTAGCGCTCGACGAATTCGGCCGAGATGGTCGCGAACGGCTCGGGCTCGAGCGGGAAGATCGTCTCGCCGCGCGGCCCTTGGATCGGGAGGCCGGCGTTTGGAATGCAGGCGACCGGCAGCGGCGATGTGTCGCCGAGAAAGCGGATCGCGTCGCGCATGTCCTCCGGCCCGGTCGAGCAGTTGAGTCCGACCACGTCGACGCCGAGCCCGTCGAGTGTGGCAAGGGCAGAGGAGATGTCGGTCCCCAGGAGCATTTTGCCGCCATTCGGCAGCAGCGATATGGACGCATGAATCGGGAGTGCCGCCCTGCGGCTTTGAACGCCTCGCGTGCGCCGAAGATCGCTGCCTTCAGCTCGAGGATGTCCTGCGCCGTCTCGATGATGCAGCAGGTCGGCACCGCCGGCGATCAGTCCGTCCGCCTGCTCGCGGAAGACCTCGAGCAGCTCAGCCGAACGAGATCTGGCCGAGGGCCGGATCATTCGAGGCCGGGAGGAAGCCGGTCGGACCGATCGAGCCGGCGACGAACCGCTTCGTCCCCGCGGCCTTGCGCGCGATCTGGGCGGCGCGCGATTTGATTTCGAGCGTGTGCTCGGCCAGGCCCCACTCACCGAGCTTGAGCCGCGAGCCCTGGAAGGTGCAGGTCTCGATGACCTCGGCGCCGGCCTCGATCATCCCGGCATGGATCCCTTCGATCACATCCGGACGGTGCAGCACGAGTGCCTCGTGGCAGCGGCCGGCGAGCCCGCCGTAGTCGGCGGACGTGAGCTCGAGCTGCTCGAGCGTGGCGCCCATCGCTCCGTCGTAGATCACGACCCGCGACGCGATCGCGTCCAGGAAGTCGCCGCGCATCAACCCATCCTACCAGCGAAACAGGCCAACCTTGACAAAACTATGGCAAGGTTGGCGGCGTCGTCGGCGCGGGCTACTTCGCTGCCGGGCCGAGCAGTCGCTCGACGAGCACGCAGTCCTTCCAGGCGCCGTCGAGCATGCCGTGGCGGCGTTGCACGCCGACTTCAACGAACCCCGCAGCGCGATGTACGGCAAGGCTGGCCTGGTTGTCCGAGAACACGCGACTCGTCAGCTTGTACAGGCCGCGGCGCTCTGCCTCCTCGCAGAGCGCGAGCAGCAGCCGGCGACCTATTCCGCGCCCGCGGGCCAGCGGGTGAACATAGACCGCATGTTCGCCTACGCCTTCGTACACGCAGCGGTCGGAGTAGCGCCCGGCGCGCGCCCAACCGAGAACCGCGCCGTCGAGCTCGGCGACGACGAAGGGCTGCCCGTCGTGCGGCCAATCGGCGAGCTCGGCGACGGTGCGTGGTCGTGTCTCAAATGTCGCCACGCGCTCGCTGATGCCGGCGTTATAGGCCTCGACAACGGCGGCCAGATCTTCGGGGAGGCGGGGCGAACCTGCGCATGGCCTCGTCGGCGCAGCACTCGACCTTGTCGGCGGGCCCGCAGCAGGTCTCCTGCGCAGCGGCGGAACAGCAGTCGTTCTCTAGCCCAGCCATGTGGACAGCTCCTTCAATGCGTCGGGCACGACGAAGTAATAGGCCCACAACCCTTGACGCTCGGAGCCCACGATTCCGGACTCACGCAACACCTTGAGGTGGTGCGAGACGGTCGGCTGCGAAAGGTCGAAGAGCGGCACCAGTTCGCAGACGCAGACCTTGCCGGCGTGCTTGCGCAGGACGTCCACGAGCTGCAGGCGCACCGGGTCCCCGAGCGCCTTCGCGACGGCCGCCAGCCGCTCCGCCTGCCGGCGCTCGACGTCCGGGTAGACGACGGGCTCGCAGCATGGCTCGCCGGGCGGCCGCTTGTGCTTCGGCGCCAGCTCCAGATCGAAAGCCATCAATTTATGTATATCGATTGAAGTGATATCTGTCAATGGATAAGCTCCTCCCGTGTCAGCCACCAGCGGGAGGTGATTCGATGAAGTACGTGCTGTTCGTGTGCAATCACAATGCGGGGCGCTCGCAGATGGCGCAAGCGTTCTTCGAGCGCGACGCCCCGAGCGATGTCCGCGCCGAGTCGGCGGGCTCGAATCCAGCGTCCGCGATCTGGCCGGGTGTGATCGAGGCGATGCGCGAGGTGGGCATCGATCTCGCGGGGCGCCGCCCGCGCAAGCTCTTGCCGGAGATGCAGCTGCACGCCGATTGGGCCGTGACAATGGGCTGCGGGGATGCCTGCCCCTACGTGCCGACCACGGTCGACGCCTGGGATATCCCGGACCCCGCCGGCCTGCCCGTGGGGGGGGTTCGCCCGATACGCGATCTGATCGAGCGTCACGTGCACGAGCTGATCGAGGACAGGCTCGACGCGATCCGCACAGACGCGACCGCCCATCGTTACCGGCTCGTGCGAATGCTGCCCTCGCTCAGCGAGGAGTTCGAGGCCAGCCGCAATCCGCAGGAGATCCGTGCCTGCGCGGACGCCGTACTGGCCCGCTTCGACGATGTTCCGGTGCGGAGCCACATCATGGCGATCGCGTTGCGCGAGGCGCGCGAATGCCTGCGCGCCGAGCATTGCGCAGCGCTCGACGCCGCCGCGCAATGAAGCGGGCGCTGCTCGCCGAGTACCTCGGCAGCGCGCTGCTCGCCGCGGTCGTGATCGGATCCGGGATCGCCGCGCAACGCCTCTCTGCGCATGAGATCGGCCTCGAGCTGCTCGAGAACGCGGCCGTCACCGCAGCCGGCCTGTACACCATCATCCTCATGTTCGGGCCGGTCTCCGGGGGCCACTTCAACCCCGTTGTCTCGCTGGCCGACGCGAGCTTCGGCGGCATCCGCTGGCGTACCGCCCTCGCCTACATCCCCGCCCAGACCGCCGGCTGCATCAGCGGCGCGCTGCTCGCCAACGCCATGTTCGCGCTGTCGGCTGCCAGCATCTCGACCCACCACCGCGCGTCCCCGGCGCACCTGCTCGCCGAGATCATCGCCACCGCAGGACTCTTGCTCGTGATCTTCGCGCTCGCACGCACCCGCCGCGCCTCTACGACCCCCGCCGCTGTCGGCGCCTACATCGGCGCCGGATACTGGTTCACGAGCTCGACGAGCTTCGCCAATCCCGCGATCACGATCGGGCGCATCTTCTCGAACACCTTCGCCGGAATCGCGCCCGCCTCCGCACCGGCATTCGTGCTGGCGCAGCTCGCCGGCGGGGTCGCGGCCGTCGTCCTCGTCCGCACGCTTTACCCCGACGTCACCCCTGCCGACGCGGCGCAGGTCATCCTTCCGCACAGCGGCGCACGCGCCTCGGCTCCGCCGTCGACGCCAGAGGAGCCCAGCTGAAATGACGAACGTCCTTTTTGTCTGCCTGCACAACGCCGGTCGCTCGCAGATGAGTCAAGCCCTGTTCGAACGCGCAGCCGGCGGCCGGCACGCCGCCCGCTCGGCCGGCACCGAGCCCGCCGAGCACGTTCACGCGGTCGTCGTGGAGGCGATGCTCGAGCTCGGGATCGACGTATCGGATCGCACCCCACAGCTGCTCACAGACGGGCTCGCGCAGTGGGCGGACGTCGTCGTCACGATGGGCTGCGGCGACGCCTGCCCGTACATCCCCGGTAAGCGCTACATCGACTGGGACCTACCGGACCCTGCGGGCAGGCCGATCGACGAGGTCCGCGCGATCCGCGACGACATCGCGACCCGCGTCGCCGCTCTCGCCGCCGAGCTCACTTGATGAACAGCATCTCCGCGTACTTCGGCAGCGGCCACAGGTCGTCCGCGACGATTCGCTCGAGCTTGTCCGCGACCTCGCGGACAGCGCCCATCGCGGGCAGGACCGTGTCGCGCATGTACTTCGCGTGCTCGAGCCCCTCGACGTGTGGGTGTGGCGAGTTCGCCCGCTCGAGCTCGCCGATCGCCGCGACGAAGCCCTCCACGAGCTCCTGTGTCTCCGCGATGAGCCGCTCGACCCCCGCCTCCTTGACGAGCGCCAGGTGTCGAAGCGCTGCGGGCAGCACGAGTGTCCGCGCGATCGAAGCCGCGGTCTCGGCCTCGATGTTCACCGTCGTCGTGTACTGCTCGCTGTAGACCTCGTAGCGCGCTTCGAGCTCGCGCTTCGACAGCACCTTGTGCTTCTCGAACAGCTTGACGGTCGAGTCCTCGATCAGCCAGGGGAGCGCCTCGGTCGTCGAGCGCAGGTTCGCGAGGCCGCGCCGCGCCGCCTCGGCGTGCCACTCCTCCGAGTAGCCATCCCCGGCGAAAACGACGCGGCTGTGCTTAGCGTAGGAGTCCTTGACGATCGCGAGGATTGCGCGCTCGAGCGTGGCGCCACCCTTCAGCTGCGCCTCCAGCTCGCTGGCGAGCCGGTCGATCGTCTCGGCGACGATCGTGTTGAGCACCGTGTTCGGCCAAGCCGGCGACATGCTCGAGCCGAGCGCGCGGAACTCGAACTTGTTGCCGGTGAACGCGAACGGGCTCGTACGGTTGCGGTCGCCGGAGTGCAGCGGCAGCGGCGGCAGCACGGGCGTCCCGAGGCCAAGGAACGATCCCGGCTTCGACGGGCTGCGTCTTTCCCTCGGCGATCGCGCCGAAGATCCGCTCGAGCTCCTCGCCGAGGAAGATCGAGATGATCGCCGGCGGAGCCTCGTTGGCGCCGAGTCGGAAGTCCTGCCCGGGGCTCGCGATCGACGCGCGCAGCAGCTCCTGGTAGCTGTCGACGGCCTCGATCACGGCACCCGCGAAGAACAGGAACGAGAGGTTCTCGTGCGGGGTGTCACCCGGCTCGAGCAGGTTCTCACCGGAGTCCGTGCTCATCGACCAGTTGTTGTGCTTGCCGGAGCCGTTGACGCCGGCGAACGGCTTCTCGTGCAGCAGGCAGACGAGGCCGTACTTGCGCGCGACGTTCTGCATGACCTGCATCGTGAGCATCTGGTGGTCGCAGCCGATGTTCGTGCCCTCGAACACGGGCGCGATCTCGTACTGGTTCGGCGCGACCTCGTTGTGACGCGTCTTGACCGGGACGCCGAGCTTGCCGAGCTCGAGCTCGGTCTCGAGCATGTAGGCGAGGATCCGCTCGGGAATCGAGCCGAAGTAGTGGTCGTCGAGCTCGTGCCCCTTCGGCGGCTTCGCGCCGAACAGCGTGCGCCCGCACGTTACGAGGTCGGGCCGCTCGAAGTAGTACTGCTCATCGATCAGGAAGTACTCCTGCTCCGGCCCGACGGTCGTGAAGACGCGCTGCGGCGCCTGTTCGCCGAGCAGCCGCAGGGCGCGGATCGCCGCGCTCGAGAGCGCGTCCATCGAACGCAGCAGCGGGATCTTGTGATCGAGCGCCTCGCCCGTCCAGGACGCGAACGCGGTCGGGATGCAGAGCAGCGCGCCGTTGGGGTTCTCGAGCAGGAACGCGGGCGAGGTCGGGTCCCAGGCCGTGTAGCCGCGCGCCTCGAACGTCGCGCGGATCCCGCCCGTCGGGAAGCTCGATGCGTCAGGCTCACCCTGGATCAGCTCCCTGCCGCTGAAGTCGGCGATCGCCGTACCGTCGCCGGCCGGCATGTAGAACGAGTCGTGCTTCTCCGCGGTGAGCCCCGTAAGCGGCTGGAACCAATGCGTGTAGTGCGTCGCACCCTTCTCGAGCGCCCAGTCCTTCATCGCTTGCGCGACCATGTCGGCGAGCGAGGTGTCGAGCTCTTCACCGCGCGCGACGGTCGCCCGCAGCTGGCTGTAGACGTGCTTGGGCAGGCGCTTGCGCTGCTCGGCGGCGCTGAAGACGTTCGCCCCGAACGACTCGTTCGTAAGCTCGGTCAGATCACGAGTGCCGAGCGCGTCGCCGTTTGCACTCCACTGGGCTGCGGAGACGTTGTGGATCCTGGTTCGGGGCATTGTCTGCTTCCTGTGTTTTGGGTTGGCGTGACGGCGCGGGAGCGGACTCTTCCCGCAGAGCCGGCGGTGCGATCCGGATCAGCCGTCGTAGTAAAGCGGGAACTCCCAGGGGTGCGGTCGCAGGTCGACCTGCTTGGCCTCGGCGCGCTTGTACTCGACCCAGTGGTCGAGCAGGTCCTGGGTGAAGACGTCGCCCTTGAGCAGAAACTCGTGGTCGGCCTCGAGCGCGTCCATCGCCTCGGCGAGCGATCCGGGAACGTTCTTGATCTTCTTGAGCTCGTAGTCGGAGAGCTCGAACAGGTCGACGTCGACGGGGTCGGTCGGCTTGAGCCCCCGCTCCACGCCGTCGAGCCCCGCCATCAAGAGCGCGGAGAAGGCGAGGTACGGGTTCGCGAGCGGGTCGGGCGGGCGGAACTCGATCCGCTTTGCCTTCGGCGAGGCGAGGTACATCGGGATCCGCACCGCGGCGGAGCGGTTGCGCTTCGAGTGCACGAGGTTGACCGGCGCCTCGTAGCCCGGCACGAGCCGGCGATAGGAGTTGGTCGTCGGCGCGCAGAAGGCCATCAGTGCACGTCCGTGCTCGAGTATCCCGGCCGCGTAGCTGAGCGCCAAGTCGCTCAAGAAGGCATAGCCGTCGCGGTCGAACATGAGCGTCTCGCCGCCCTTCCACAGCGACTGGTGGACGTGCATGCCGGAGCCGTTCTCTTCGTAGATCGGCTTGGGGATGAACGTCGCGCTCTTGCCGGCAGCTCTGGCCGTGTTCTTGATGACGTACTTGTGCGTCATCAGCGCGTCGGCCATCTTCAGCAGCGGCGCGAAGCGCAGGTCGATCTCGGCCTGTCCGGGGCCGCCGACCTCGTGGTGGTGGAACTCCGTCGCGATGCCGAGCGCCTCGAGCACCATCACCATCAGCGCGCGCAGGTCGGCGAGCGTGTCGAGCGGCGGCGCCGGGAAGTAGCCCTCCTGCGAGCGCGGCTTGTGCCCGAGGTTGCCGCCCTCACGGAAGCCCTTGCCGACGTTCCAGTAGGCCTCCTCGCTGTCCACCTCGTAGAAGGCCATGTAGTTCTGCTGGTCGAAGGCGACATGGTCGAAGATGTAGAACTCCGCCTCGGGCCCGAAGTACGCGGTGTCGGCGATACCGCTCGCAGCCAGGTGACGCTCGGCCTTCTGCGCGACGTATCGCGGGTCGCGCGAGTAGGCCTCGCGCGTGATCGGGTCGATGATGTTGCAGATCACCGAAAGGGTCTTCTCGGCGTAGAACGGATCGATGAACGCCGTCGCCGGATCGATCATCAACAGCATGTCCGACTCTGCGATCTGCTGGAAGCCGCGAATCGACGAGCCGTCGAAGCCGAGGCCGTCGGTGAAGTCGTCCTCGCTGAGGCTGCGCAGCGACATGCTCATGTGCTGCCAGGTGCCGGGCAGATCGGTGAACTTGAAATCCACCATGCGGACGCCGTGGTCCTTCGCGAAGGCGAGCGCGTCCTTCGCGCTCGGCGACTCGCCGTCGATCTTCAGCGATTTGCCCCCTTCGGCGAGGTCACGGACGGCTTGCAGCTGCTCTGACACTGGCATGCTTCTCCTGCTACGCGGTGGGAAACGGTGGGCAGGCGGACGCGCGGCCCTGCCGAGGCGCTGAGCCTACCGCGCGCGATTGGTAGCCGCGTTGTCCATCGGGCCAAGCGGCGAGCTTGCGGGTTGGCCCTCCGGAGCAACCCGCAAGCCGCGTGTCGTTCGAGTCGTTCCCTGGCGGTGACCAGCTCGGTCCCCGTCCTCGCCGGCCCTCCGCCGGTGGCGACTCGCTGCGACGCTGATTGGACCCGTCAGGCCGCGACCCGCTCGGCCTGCTCTGTCAGCGGCCGGGGAGCGCGCGGACCGGCGGGCGTGAGCATGTTCGCGAGCGTCGCGAGCTGCCGCTGGGTCATCGAACCGATCGTCTTGCTCTCGGTCATCGGGATCGCTGCCAGGAAGCGTCGGGCGCGTGTGTGCCCCCAGCGGCGCTGGCTCGTCAGCAGCTCGGCGATCTCCATCGTCTCGATCTCCTCGACGCCGGAGAGGAGAACGTCGACGACGTTCAGCTGGCCGACCGCGACCCGACGTTTGATCTCGGCTCGCGCGAGCCTGATCTGGTTGGCGCGCTGGAGCGCCCTGAGGTGTTGCGGCGCTGGCTCCTGCGTTCGCCCGGGCACGGCGGCCGTCTCCGAGTCCTCCGCCTGCAGCGGCCCACGAATCATCACTGCTGTCGCGTTCATCTCCAACTCCCCGGCCCCATCTGCGGACGGGCCACCGCTTCCGTAGTTGACAAGTACACCTCGCACGCGGGCACATACCAGCGCGAGCGGCCGGTGGCAGACCACGCCAAGACCTCTCTCTCCGGTCGGGAGCCCCGTGACGAGGCCCCCCTCATGCGCTCCGCGGGCGCTGCTAGAAGCTACGTCAGGCCCGGCCTCCTCCTCAAGTCCCAGCTCGAGTGGTCGGTCGCTCAGAGCGAGAATTTCTTGTGCCGGCGGGCGTTTGTCTAGACCTTGTGCAGCGGCGCACAAGTCTTTGCGGTTGCTAGCTCGCGCTCGGGAGCGGCCCGTGCTCGGCCTCGAAGTCGCGCTTGACCGTCGCGAACAGCTCGAGCGCGCGGTCGAGCACGGCGGCGTCGTGCGTCGCCATGACGCTCGTGCGCAGCAGCGCACCGTCGAGCGGCACCGCGGGATGCACCGCGACGTTCGTGAAGATGCCGGCGTCGTACAGCGCCCGCCACAGCAGCACGCAGCGCCAGTCCTCGCCAACGAGCACGGGGACGATCGGCGTGAGCGTCGCCGTCCCCTCGCCGACCGGCGTTGGTTCGACGACCGCAAAGCCGAGATCGTGCAGGCCGCGGTTGAGCCGCTGCGCGTTGGTGAGCAGCGCTGCCATCAGCTCGCGACCCTCGTCGGAGCGAATCACGCGCAACGCAGCCAGCGCCGCTCCGAGCGCCGCGGGCACGCCCGCGGCCGTGAAGACGAACGCGCGGGCCTCGAGGCGAAGGAACTCGATGACGTCCGCATCGGCCGCGATAAAGCCACCGCACGAGGCGAGCGACTTCGAGAACGTGCCCATCCGCACGTCGACGCGATCCTCGACGCCGAGCAGCTCGCAGGTCCCGGCGCCACGTGCCCCCAGTACCCCCACGGCGTGCGCCTCGTCGACCATCAGCCGTGCGCCGTAGCGCTCGCACACCTCGGCGATCTCGCGCAAGGGTGCGACGTCGCCCTCCATCGAGAAGACGCCGTCGACGACGACGAGGATGCCGCCGCCGTCCGCAGTCGCCTTGCGTAGAGCCTGCTCGAGCTTGTCGGTGCGATTGTGGTGAAAGGCGCGAAGCTTCGCCCGCGATTGGATCGCCCCGTCGAGCAACGATGCGTGGTCGCCCTTATCGACGACGATCGTCTCCCCGGGGCCAACGAGCGTCCCGATCGTCGCGAGGTTGGCTTGGTGGCCGGTCGTGAAGACGATCGCGGCTTCGGTTCCCATCCAGTCGGCGAGCTCCTGCTCGAGCTCGAGATGGAGTGCGGTCGTCCCGTTGAGGAAGCGTGATCCCGTCAGCCCGGTTCCGTAGCGCTCGAGCGCGTCGCGTGCGCCCGCGATGACGCGCGGGTCGCCCGTGAGCCCGAGGTAGTTGTTCGAGCCGAGCATGATCCGTGCCTGGCCCTCCATCTCGACGACGGGGCGCGCCGGGCCCTGGACCTCGCGGAAGTAGGGCAGCACGCCGACTTCGCGCGCGGCCTGCGCCTGCGCGACCCGCGCGCTCTCGCGGACCTTCGCGAAGACGTCAGCGCCGCTTGAGATCGCCATATAGGGTGGGCTCGATGACTGTCGAGATTCGGCCGGTGTCCGGCGGACGCGACCTGCGCCGCTTCATCCTACTTCCCGCGGCCCTCTACCGAGACGAGCCGCGCTGGGTCGCTCCGCTCGTGCTCGATGTCCGCAAGCGCCTCGACAAGCGCGGCAACCCGTTCTTCGAGCACGCGGAGGCGCAGTACTTCCTCGCCTACCGCGACGGACAGCCGGTCGGGCGGATCAGCGCCCACATCGATCACCGCTTCAACGAGTTCCAGCACAACAGCTGGGGCCTGTTCGGCTTCTTCGAGTGTGAGAACAACCAGGCGACGGCGCACGCGCTGCTTGCCGCCGCTGCCGGGTGGCTGCGCGAGCGGGGCCGTGACCGGATGGTCGGGCCGATGGACTTCACGACCAACGACGAGTGCGGCCTGTTGATCGAGGGCTTCGACCGGCCGCCGATGATCCTCTCGAGCTGGCATCACCCCTACTACAGAGACCTGTTCGAGGCCGAGGGACTCGTCAAGGCGATGGACCTCCTGATGTGGAGCCTGCACATCTCCAACCGCGAGCGCGTGCACCCGATGATCTGGGCGATGGCCGACAAGGCCGAGGCCGAGCACGGGATCGTCTGCCGTCCGATGCGAAAGCGCGATCTCGACGCGGAGGTGAACCGCTTCCTCGAGGTCTACAACGCCGCCTGGGAACGCAACTGGGCCGCTGTGCCCCTGACCGAGGACGAGGTTCGCCACTACGCGAAGGATCTCAAGCCGATCCTCGATGAGAACTGGGCGTTCATCGCCGAGCGGCGGGACACCGGCGAGGTGGTGGGGGCGGCGCTGACGCTGCCGGACTACAACCAGGTTCTGCGCCACTTGAACGGCCGCCTCTTGCCGTTCGGCTGGGCCAAAGCCCTGTACTGGCGGCGCAAGATCGATGCGGTGCGCGTCTTCGCGCTCGGCGTCAAGCCCGAGTATCAGCACACGGGTGTCGCTGCGCGCTTTTACCAGCTGCACTTCGATGCTGCCGAGCGCACGCCGCAAAAGGGGGGAGAGATGGGCTGGATCCTCGAGACGAATCGGCCGATGAACCGCGCGATGCAGGGCATGGGCGGCGAAGTTGTGCGCCGCTATCGCGTGTTCGAGCGCACCTTGTAGCCGGCTCTACACTGGGCTGATGGAGGAGCACCCAGAGGACGCGGGCGAGTTCTCGCAAGCGCTCGAGGAGGCCGGCGGGGAGCTGGCGCTCGTCGAGACGGTGCGCGTCATCGAGCCGGTCAGGAGTAGCCCACCGGCGCTCGCTCAGGCGGCCGCCGCAGCCGTGACCGGATTTGTTGCCGGAGCCGCGACCGTGGCCGTGCTGAGCCGCCGCCGCGGCTCCCAGTCGCTGCTCGCATCGCGTAGGCCCGCACCGGCTCTGCAGCCTTACGGCGAGGTCCAGACTTTCCTCGTCTCGGTCCGCACGCTGCGTCGGCACTAGCCAGCTCCCGTCAGCACGCACGTCCCGTCGAGCGGCCACAATGGCGCGATGCCTCCGCCGGTGACGATGCGCCTCGAGCTCGAGCCGCGCTCGCCGCTGCTCCTGCCGGGCGGGGGTGCGGACGGGGTCCTGCGCCGTCGCGGCGGCGTGCTCGAGCGCCTGCTGCACATCGACGGCGAGCCCGTGCTCGTCCGCGCCGCCTACGCCGGCTCTCGCAGCGGTGTCCTCCTCGGCGCCTGGGGCCGCTCACGCAAAGGCTGCGCTGCGGCGCTCGAGCGGATGCGCTTCGCGTTTGGCATCGACGACGATCTGAGCGAGTTTCACCGCCGCTTCAAGGACGATCCGCTGATCGGGCGCACGCTGCGCGCGATGCCCGGCCTTCGCCCGCCCCGGCGCCCCGAGCCGTTCGAAGCGCTCGCCTGGGCGATCTGCGAGCAGCTGATCGAGTTCACGCGCGCTGTGGCGATCGAGCGGCGGATCATCGCGCGCCTCGGTCGCCGTGTTGCGTGGTGCGCCCTGCGCGACCTCCCGGCGCCCGCAACGATCGCCGCGACGGCCCCCGCGCTGTTTGAGTCCTTCGACCTCGCCGGTCGCCGCGCGATTGCGCTGCGGGCCGCCGCGCGCGCGGTTGCGGCCGGACGGGTCGATCTCGCCGCGCCCGAGCACGAGCGGGCTTGGCGAGCGCTGCGCGCGATTCCCGAGATCGGCTCGTGGACGGTCGAGTCGCTCGCGCTCCACGGCCAGGGCCGCTACGACCAGGTTCCGGCAGGCGACCTCGGGCTGCGCAAGCTCGTCGGACGGCTCCTATCCGGCGATCCGCGCCAGCGCGCGGAGGAGGCCGACGTGCGCCGCTTCTTCGCGCCCTATGCGCCGTGGGGCGGGCTCGCCGCGGGCTTTGCGCTGCGCAGCGCGATCACTCGCCCTGCCCTGGTAGGAACTCGTCTGTGATCGTGTCGCCGGCGATCGCGGCGCTGCGCAGCAGACCTCGCGCCGCCATCCACTCGCCGAAGCGTTGCCACGCGTAGGGGTTCTGGTAGCCGAACGGCTGGTTGTGCCCGGTCGGCTCGGCAACGGTCTGGGTCGCGCTCAGCGCCGCCAGCTCGAGATGCAGGCCGAGCGTCGGGTTGGCACGAACCAGGATCTGCGCCGCGCCCGTGGGGTTCGTGCGCGTCATCGCCTCGGCGCGCGTGAGCGACTGCAGGAAGGCGCGTAGTAGCGCGCCCTGATAGCGGGCTTCGCTGACGCGCACGACGATCGCGAGGTCCGTGTAGTTCGGCACACCGGCCGCAGCGACGCGCACGACGTTCGGGCGGTGGTGGGCGATCGCCAACGCGACCGCGTCGAGGTCCCAACGCGCGACGACTGCATAGGCGCCGTTGCCGCGGGCGGCCGGCTCGCTGGCCCCGACCAGGCGCACCTGAGCAGCGGCGACGCCCGCCGTTTCGAGATAGCTCGAGAGCTCGGCGGCGGCGAGCTTCGTCCCGTCGGTGCCGACCTTCTTCCCGACCAGTGCCCGCGGCGAGGCGAGCGGGCGCAGCGAGATGATCGCTTCGAGCGGCCCGTCCTCGAGCGCCCCGATCGCGACCACGCGCTCGCCGTCGGCTCGTGCGGCGAGTACCGCCGGCTCGGAGGCGATCGCGACCTGCGCCTGTCCGGACTCGAGCGCAGCGAGCGACCCTGCGTCCGAGCTCGCGGCGGCGAGGCTGACGCGCAGCGCGCCGCGCGCGAATTCGCCGTCGGCCAGCCCGACGTAGAGGGGAGCGTAGAGCGCGCTCGCCGGTCCGCTGAGCGCGACCGTCAGTGGTCTCGCGGGACCGAGCGCCGAACTGTCGGTGTGCACCTCGCCGCAGCCTGCGCACGCCGCCGCGAGCGCGAGCACGAGCAGGCTGCGCAGGCGCGGCCGTCCGCGGAGCAGCGGCCAGGCCCGGCCCCGCGCGAGCGGCGCCCGAGCTGCGCTTACGGAAGATGCGCTGCGCATCGGCGGCGATCGTAGAGGCGTACGCGCCGTTATGCGGGCACGGTCCGCGTCAGCTGCTTGACGAATTCCTCGAGCTGCCGCGCGGTCCAGCATTCGAACACCTCGCACAGGGGCTCGTAGGCGGCGATCACCGAGTCGCCGTAGTTCCAGTAAAGGCGCGGCTCCGGGTTCAGCCAGATGCTGCGCCCGGCGCGCGCCGCAAGCGCGGCGAGCTCATCGACGCGCGGGTCGCGGCCGTTGGTTCGCGCGTCGCCGAGGATGATCAGCGTCGAGCGTCGATCGAGGTCGTCCTCGATCAGCGCCCGCAGCTCCGTCCAGACGCGGCCATAATCGGTGTAGCCCGAGACGTCCGCCACTCCGGCATCGCGCGCGATCGTCTCGCTCACTTCCCTGAACCCGCGCTCACGCGCGAAGACGTCGGTGACCTCGGACACGCGCTCGATGAAGACGAACGAGCGCATCCTGCGAAACGAGTCGTGCAAAGCGTGCAGCACCGAGAGGAAGAACACGGCCGCGGAGCTGACGCTGGTCGAGACGTCGCAGAGGACGTACAGCTCCGGACGGCGGGGACGCTGCGGCCGCTGCCTGATCACGACCGGCACGCCCCCCGTCTGCAGCGAAGCCCGCAATGTCCGCCTGAAGTCGACGTGATCGTGGCGGTGGTGGCCACGATGCTCGCGGCCGCCGCTCGCGAGCCGCCGCCGCAACTGCGCGACAACGCGGTGCACGGCGATGAGGTCGGCTGACGGCCCGCTCGGCAGCGCACGGTCGAGCTCGCTCAGCGCGCGCTTCGGCCCAAGCGCTTCGTTGCGCTGGATCTGCGCGCGTTCGAGCTCGGTGCGCAGGAGCGCCTCGAAGCGCACGAGCGCTTCGCGCCGCACGCTGCCCGTGGCGCCGTCCGCGCCCGTCGCCCCGCGCAGGCCGAGCGCCCGGCGGATGCGCTGTACGTCGAGGCCGACAACGCCGGCGGGATTGCCGTCGCTGGCGCCGAGCGCCGCGATCGCGAGGCGGGCGAGGTCGCGCAGGCGCCCCTCGTCGAGCTCGAGCAAGGCCTGCTCGAGCTGCTGTCTGAGCTCCTCGAGATCGATCTTGACGCCGTACGGTGCGCCGGCCGTATCCGGCTCACTGACCCCTTCGCGCAGTGCCGCGGCCTCCGCCGCGCGAAAGAAGAAGCGATCGAACACGGCATCGAAGACGCGCCGCTCTTCCTGCGACTTCGCAAGGGTTGCGGCGAGCGCGCCATGGAACGCCTCGCGGTCGGTCCAGGTGATCTCGCCGAGCGCCGCGAACGCGTCGAGCAGCTCGGCTGTCCCGATGCTGACTCCCTCCGCTCGTAGCTCCTCACCCAGCTGGAGCAACCGGGCATCGATTCCCGCGTCTTGCCTTTTCACGAGGCGGCCGTCAGCGCGACGCCCACCCGCGCGGCGACGAGCTCGACGTCCGTGCGGTGCTTGACGATCACCGACATCGTCTGGGCGAAGCTGTCAGCGTCGATGTCCTCCACGCCGAGCAGCAGCAGCGCGCGTGCCCAGTCGATCGACTCGGCAATCGACGGCGGCTTCTTGAGATCGAGCTCGCGCACCATGCCGACGATCTCGACGAGCTTGCGGGCGACCGTCTCCGACAGCTCGGGTGCGTGCAAGCGGACGATCGCGAGCTCGTGCTCGAGCTGCGGATAGTCGAGCCAGAGGTACAGGCAGCGCCGCTTGAGAGCCTCCGTCAGCTCGCGCGAGTTGTTCGAAGTCAGGATCACGGCAGGCCGCGAGCTTGCGGCGATCGTCCCGAGCTCGGGGATCGTGATCTGGAAGTCCGAGAGCACCTCGAGCAGCATCGCCTCGAACTCCTGATCGGTCTTGTCGATCTCATCGATCAGCAGCACAACCGGGGAGCTGGCACGGATCGCTTGCAGCAGCGGGCGCGCGAGCAGGAACTCCTCGCCGAAGATGTCCTCCTGCACTTCGCTCCAAGCGGACCCTTGCGCCTCGGTCTGGATGCGCAGGAGCTGCTTGCGGTAGTTCCACTCATACAGCGCCCGCGCTTCGTCGAGGCCCTCGTAGCACTGCAGTCGCACGAGCTCGCGCCCGAGATGGCTCGCGAGCGCCTTCGCGAGCTCGGTCTTGCCGACCCCCGCGGGGCCCTCGACGAGCACGGGCTTGCCGAGTCGGAGCGCGAGAAACGCGACCAGAGCGGTCTCGCCGCCCGGGAGGTAGCCGACGT
The DNA here is from genome assembly GCA_963773395.1 of uncultured Solirubrobacterales bacterium. Lineage (GTDB taxonomy): Bacteria > Actinomycetota > Thermoleophilia > Solirubrobacterales > Solirubrobacteraceae > Palsa-513. The sequence goes on from CAVZAY010000005.1 coordinate 240,248, forward strand.
GACGCAGCCCGTCGGCTAGCTCGTCGACCGATGCGGGCAGCGCTTCCACGTGCCTCGCATGATAGGTCTGGCCGGTTCCTTCGAGGTCGGCTCTCAGCCGGCGACCGTGACGGAAGCCGTCTGTGTCGCCTTGTTCCCAGCGAGGTCGGCCGCGCTCAGGGTGATCGTGTACGTCCCCGGTCGCCGCGGACGCCACGCGAAGTAGTGCTTGCCGTGAGGCACGAGCGACGTGTCGATCGAGCTGGTGACGCCGCCGAGCGTGACCGCGAAGTTGACGGTCGCGATCTTCGACAGCGTGAAGACGATCCTCGCCAAGTTGCGTACCCGCAGCACACGCAGAGGCGAGATCGTGAGCTGCGGCGGCGTTTTGAGGTCGGCGGCAAACGCCGCCTCCGTCGTGCAAAAGACGGCCGCCGGCGCTGCGCTCGGTCCCGTGCTGCCGCTCGCGCCGCTCGACCCGGTCGCCCCGCTGGAGCCGGATGCGCCGGTCGAGCCGGATGCGCCGCTCGAGCCGGATGCGCCGCTCGCACCAGACGCCCCGCTGGAGCCGCTCGTTCCAGTCGCGCCTGCGGGCGTGCCGCCCGTCCCGTTGGTTCCCGACGCGCCGCTCGCGCCGCTGGTTCCGCTCGGCCCGGTGCCCCCGGCAGGAGTACCAGGGCCGAGGACCCAGAGCGCCTGCGAGGTCGTGGCGCTCTCCTGCTTGCAGAGCGTGCGCAGGAAGCTGATGAGCAGTTCGTGGTAGCTGAGCGTCGACTCGCCGTACTGGTCGTACATCGACCACGCGCCCGTGTTGAAGCTCGGCATCGCAAGCTCGGCCGCGGCGTTGCCGCGCGCGAACGCCTGCTGCGCCGCCGGGTCGCCCGCATAGGCGAGGTCGTAGAGCCCGATCAACGCCTGGATGAAGGCGTTGATCACGTAGTCGTGTGGCGCGAAGCTGTAGATCAGATACCAGCTCCCGCCTTGCACGCTCTGCTCGATTCCGGCGGGCGGCGGCGCGTTGAAGATGCCAAGCGCCTCGTGTGCATCCGTCAGGTAGGTGGTGTCGTGCAACAGGGTCGCCGCGTTTACGAGCGCCTCGATCGCTGTTCCCTGTGTGATCGCGCTGACCCAATGTGGGCCGCCGCCGTCAAAGCGGAAGTCGTATTCCCACGCAATCCCGCCCGCGCGCGACACGGCGAGGCTGAGTGCCTGCGAGAGCAGAGCGGCGAGATCGGTGCCGTCGTGCTGATCGTAGAACCCATTCGCGGCACCGAATGTACCCAGCCATTGCACCTGGATTCCCTGCCCGGGGTAGTACTCCCACACGAGGTTGCTGTCGGGGAAGCCGACGCGCTGCCCGTAGGACAGAAGCGGTCCGGTCGTCCACCACTGCGTGTTCTCTTGCAGCGTGAGGACCAGCTCTGGCAGTCGCGCGGGGGTCAGGGCGCCGCTGTGAGCGATAGTCGCGAGCGTGCGCGCCACCGAGCTGAGCTCTGCCTTGCGCGTGCCGCGAAGGCGTCGGATCGCAGATCGTGCTGCGCTCCACGCGGACACGTCAGCGGTGGCGGTGGTGGTGGGTATCTCGCCGCGCACCGCCAAGCTCGCGACGGCCGCGGTGAAGCTGAGTCCTCGCCGCGCCGCGGCGCCCGCCACGGGCACGGCGGGCGCGTCCGGGGTCGCCGGGTCGGCGTTAGCCGAGCGGGCGCCCACGTCGGTGCCGGGCACGACGGCACGCACGGCATGACCGACGAGCACCAGCTCGAGGTTGCTGTTGGGGACCCGGTGCCCACGATCCGAGCCATTCGTGGCAGACGCGCCGGCAACGCCGCAGACAGCGAGCAGCAAGACCGCGCAACCCGCCAGCCGTAGCGGACGCACGGGGAGCATGGTACCGTCGGTGCCCCGTCGTGAAGCCCGCTTCCCGAGCCATGCAACGTCGCGTGCGCGCTGCCGCTGCGGTGCTCGGTGTGCTGGCGGTCGCAGGCCTCATCGCGGCCTGTGGCGGCTCCTCTGGCAGTGGTCCGCCCGCGACGCCGCTGCTCTCGCAGACCTTCGGTGCGAACGCCGGGGAGGTGCGCTCCGGCGAGCTGTCGCTCTCCGTTCACGCCTCGCTGCCGGGCCTTGCGGCCCTCGGCGGGAGCTCACTCGGCGTGCAGCTCAGCGGGCCCTTCAGCGTCGCTCGTGGGCAGCCGCCGGCGTTCGATCTGAACGCGACGGTCAGCGCCCTCGGAAGCTCGATCCCGGTGGGCTTGATCTCGGCGAGCGGCTCGCTGTATGTGGTGTTCGCCGGCGCGGACTATTCGCTTCCCGCGTCGATCGGTGGCCTGCTCGAGCGGAAAGGCTCCGCGCAGAGCACGCGCTCGCGGGGCCTCTTGACGAGCCTCGGCATCGATCCACGCAGCTGGCTCGAGAACGCGCAGGACGTTGGTAGCGCGAGCGTCGGTGGCGTGAGCACCGACCACATAACCGCTCAGGTCAACACCGCGAAGTTCGTTGCCGACCTGCAGAAGATGCTCGGCGACGTCGGCTCGGCCGTCCCGGGCGCGAGTGCCTCGGTCGCCGGCGACGACTTGCGCCTGCTCGCGCAGATCGTCAAGAGCGCGTCGGTCGACGTGTACACGGGCGCTGGCGACCACATCGTGCGCGAGTTCCGGCTCGCCGTCTCGCTATCGGTTCCGCAGGCCGATCAGGCGGCTCTCGGCGGGCTGACGGGCGGATCGCTGACGCTCGATCTCGTGATCACGAACCTCAACGCGCCCGAGACGATCTCCCCGCCGGCGAACTCCAAGCCGTTCAGCAGCCTCCTCCGAGGCGGCTCGCTGCCGTCGCTGTGATCGGCGCTCCTCCTCGTCGTTGATCGATTTCGAGCTGACCGATGAGCAGCGCGCCCTGCGCGAGCTTGCGCACGCGTTTGCGACGAACGAGATCCGGCCGGTCGCCTGGCGTCTTGACCGCGAGTCGACGTTCCCGGCGGAGCTCATCCGGAGGGCCTGGGAGCTCGGCCTGATGAACGTGTACATACCCGAGCGCTACGGTGGCGGCGGATTGGGCGCGTTTGACGGGGCCCTGGTCGACGAGGAGCTGGCGTGGGGCTGTTCGGGGATCCAAACGTCGATCGGCTGCAACGGGCTGGCGGCGATGCCGCTCCTGCTGGCGGGCTCGGAGAAGCTGAAGCGCACCTACCTCGCGCGCCTCGTTGAGGAGCCACGGCTTGCCTCCTTCTGTATCACGGAGCCCGGCGCCGGGTCGGATGTCGCTGCGCTCAGCACACGCGCGACGCGCGTCAAGGATCGCTACGTCATCAACGGCTCGAAGTGCTTCGTAACAAATGGGGCCTACGCCGACTTCTACGTCGTCTTCGCGAAGACCGATCCGGACGCCGGGCGTCGCGGGATCTCCTGCTTCGTGGTTCCCCGAGGCGCGGGCGTCATCGTCGATCGCCACGAGGACAAGATGGGCCAGCGGGCCTCGAATACCGCGGCCTTGACATTTGCGGATGTGGAGCTGCCGCTCGATCACCTCGTCGGCGCCGAGAACGACGGCTTTGCGATCGCCATGACTGCGCTCGACCGCACGCGGCCGGGCGTCGCTGCGATGGCGGTCGGCGTTGCGCGCGCCGCTTTCGAGTTCGCCCTCTCCTACGCCGCCGAGCGGCCCCAGTTCGGCGTGCCGATCGCCTCCCATCAAGCGATCCAGTTCATGCTGGCCGATATGGCTACCGAGATCGAAGCAGCGCGTCTGCTCTACTGGCGCGCCGCCATTGCGCTCGACCGCGGTGAGCCGGCGACGCTTCTGTCCGCCCACGCGAAGCGCTACGCGGCTGATGCCGCGATGCGCATCACGACCGACGCCGTTCAGGTCTATGGCGGTCACGGCTATATGACGGACCACCCGGTCGAGAAGCTGATGCGCGACGCCAAGGTGTTGCAGCTCTACGAGGGCACGTCACAGATCCAGCGGCTCGTCATCGCGCGCGAGCTATTGGATCCGGCCCAGCCCGGGCGTCCGATCGACGCCACAGCCTGACGGCGGGCGCACGACCGGACGGACGCGCGTTCACCCGAGCTGGCGCCGCGCGCGCCGCCTCAGTAGCCCCGCACGGAGATCGGCGCGCTGAAGCTCTCCGAGTTCGCGCCCTGCACGGAGCCCACGAACACGCGGATGAAGCCGCCGTGCTTGAGGTGCACGACCTTCGAGAAGGGCACGACGCCGTTACGCGCGACGCGCGCGGTGATCCCTCCATTGATCAGCTTCCAGGTCTGTCCGAAGAGCTCCTGGACCGCGAACTTCGCGTCGGTCTCGCTCGAGGGCTCCACGCTGCCGTAGATGCGCGCAGCGGGGTGCGCGCGCGTTCCGGCGGCGTGTGAATGCACGGTCACGAGCAGCGAGTCCGTGACGAGTACGACCGGTGAGACCAGGTTGGGATTCGTCGTGCTGACGACGCGGTACTGAGTGCTCATGTCAAGGGACGCGATCGCGAACGAGTACGCGCCGGTCGAGCTAGTCAGCTCCGTGTTGCCGGTCTGTGTGAAGCCGGTGCTGTACGGATATGGGTTCTGTTGCAGCGCCACCGGCTGACTTGCGTTGCCGGTGCCCGAGAGCGTCCCGGCGACTGTCAGCAGTCCGCCATAGGGGATCGGGTTTGGCGTTGCCGCGATCTGCAGCGAGAGCGGGATCTTCTTTGTCGTGAAGTGCTCTGCCGCGCCGTAGGTTGTGCCGTTTGCGTTCACTGCAACGACCCGGAAGTAGTAGGCGGTGAAGGCGGCAAGACCCTTCAGTGGCGCCGAAACCGCCTGTGTCGTGTTACCGGTGAGCGGAATCGGTGCGGATGCCTGGCCGTAGGACTTGGACGGCCCGTACTGGAAGTAGACCTCAGTCGAGAGACCCTCCGGGTTTGAACTGCCGTCGACGACCGCTGAGTCGTAGGTGATCTGCGTTGCCTGTCCGGTTGTTGCGGTGGGCGGCGTGGCAGCAGCGCTCGCCGCCGCCGCTCCCACGGTCGGGATCGCGGCGGCTGCGGCGCACAGCAGCCCCAAGCGAAAACGTTGACCTAGCATCGAGTCCTCCTCCTAACTGCGGCCGGAACGGCCGCGTGCCCTTTGAAACACGAGTACCCGAGCGGAGTTGCAGCCAATCGCACGCTGCGCGCACGGTTAATTCCACCTCAACCTTCCGGGTTGGCCTAACCTTTTGAGAATGGCAGAGCAGTCAGCGGATCGCGTTGCGTCGCTGGGTGAGCGCGGCGAGCGCCTGCTCGGGGCCGTGGCCCGTGGCCTGCTCGGAAGTCCGCTGCTCGGCGACGCGCTCGGGCGGACACTCGCAGCGCGTTCGAAGGCCGCGCAGGCACAGGAGGCGGCGATCGGCCTGTTGGGCGTTCCGAGCGCTGCCGACGTGGAGCGACTTGCTCGGCGCGTCCGCTCGCTCTCGGAGCGGCTCGGTGGTGTCGAGGACTCGCTTGCGCGCATCGAGAGCGCACTGCGCCGGCAGGCCGATCAAGCAGAGTCGCGAACCGCGCAGTTCGAGCGCCAGCTCGCTGCGCTGACGCGCGCCGTCGAAGATCTCGAGGCGGCACGTTCGGATGAGCCGTCGAGCGTCTCGCGCGACCAGGAGACGCTGCGGACCTCGGCCTAGGTTGACGTGAGTGACACGCCGACCGTGGTGGACATCCTCGCGCGCGTGCGCGCGACACGCCTGCTCGATGACGATCCGGAATGCATCGCGCTCGTCTCGGGCGGCCGTGACTCAGTTTGTCTTCTCGACGTTCTGGTGACGCTCCTCGGATGCGGGCATGTGAGCGTCCTGCATGTCAACTACGGCCTTCGTGGCGCCGCTGCAGATGGCGACGAGGCACACGTGCGGGTTGTTTGTGAGCGCCTCGGCGTACCGGTGCGCGTCGAGCTCGCGCCCGCGCCGCCCGCTAGCGGCAACCTCCAGGCATGGGCGCGCCAACTCCGCTACGGCGCGGCCCAGCGGCTCGCTGCATCACGGGGCGCGCTCGTCGCGACCGGCCACACCGCTTCCGACCAGGCCGAGACGATCCTCTACCGGCTGGCGGCCTCGCCGGGACGACGTGCTCTTCTCGGCATGCCTGCGCGCGACGGAAACCTCATCCGTCCCCTGCTCGGCATCGATCGCGAGCAGACGACGTCCTACTGCCTGGCGCGCGGGCTACCCTGGCGCGAGGACGCGAGCAATTCCGAGGCTCGTTTCGCGCGCGGCCGCGTACGCCACGACCTGCTCGCCAGCCTGCGCAGCATTCACCCCGCCGCCGAGGCCAACGTGCTGCGCACCGCGGAGCTCCTCCGCGATGAGGCGCGCGTCCTCGATCGCGTCATCGACGAATTCCTCGCCGGGCGCGCCGCGGTTCCACTTGCCGAGCTGGGCGGCCTCGAACCGCCGCTCGCGCGGCTCGTCCTCGTTCGCCTGGCTGAGAATGCCGGGGCTGGCTTCCTGCCCCGCGCGGGGCGGCGGCTCGACGAGCTCGAAGCGCTGGCCCGCGCCGGCGGCTCGAGCACCCTTGACTTCGGCGGCGGTGTGCGGGCGGTGGTCGAATACGGCGTGCTGCGCTTCGAGCGCGCCACAGACGACGGTTTGCCCGAGGAGGTGGCGCTGTCGGTACCGGGCGAAGCCCGCTTCGGCGAGTGGACGCTGAGGGCTGAGCTTCGCACCGCGATGGCGGACGAGGCGCTCGCCCAGCGGCGAGGAGACGGCGCTGTCGCGGTGCTCGATGCCGATCGCCTCAAGCTCGACTCGCTGCGCGTACGCGGCTGGCGAGCCGGCGATTCGATCCGCCCGATCGGCCTCGACGGCCGCTCGAAGTCGGTCGCCGATCTCTTCACCGACCGCCGCCTTCCACGCGCCATGCGCGCCCTCACGCCGATCGTGGTCTGCGGCGAGGAGGTCCTCTGGGTCGCCCCACTAGCGACGGCCGACCGCGTGCGCGTCACCCCCCAGACCCGTCGCGTCGCCCTCATAGCTGCGGTGACGGCCGCGGAGTCAGGCTGACGAGCGGTATCCGTGCTGGGCCGTCATCCTCGCTGACTGGTGGGCTGATGGCCAGGCGCCGCCGTCGCGCCGGGCCGCGGTCAGCCCACCACCCTGGCGCCGTGTACGCTCCCGTCCGCCGCGCGCGGCTGCCGCACCCGCGAGCGCGGCCTGCGTCGCGCGATCAAGCAATGCGAGGAGACCTGCCCAGTGCGGTTGAGGCACATCACATGAGTTCGAGGCAGGGCCCGCAGCTTGGTGAGGTGCTCGTCAGCGCCGATGATCTGCAGCGGCGCGTGCGCGAGCTTGGCGAGGAGATCTCACGTGACTATGCCGGGCGCGACCTGCTCTTGATCTGTGTGCTCAAGGGTGCCGTGCTGTTCCTTAGCGACCTGATGCGCGCGATCGAGACGCCGTGCGAGGTCGACTTCATGGCCGTCGCGTCGTACGGCTCCGCGACCGACTCGTCAGGGGTCGTCCGGATCCTGAAGGACCTCGACGCTCCGATCGCCGGGCGCGAGGTCTTGATCGTCGAGGACATCGTCGACTCCGGCTTGACGCTCCAGTATCTGATGCGCAGCCTCGGTGCGCGCGATCCCGCGAGCCTCGATGTCTGCGCCCTGCTCACCAAGCCTGCGCGGCGCAAAGTGGACCTTCCCACGCGCTATGTCGGCTTCGAGATCGCCGATCGTTTCGCGATCGGCTACGGTCTCGACTTCGGCGAGCGCTACCGCAACCTTCCATTTGTGGCCGCGCTGGCCGATAACTGACGCATGACTGGTTATCGCGGCGGTAGGTAAACCTACCGGACGGGCGAAAACACCATGGTACGCTTGAGTGCCTTGGCGCCAGCGCCTTTTCTTAGTCAGTACTCCAGTCGGAGCCCGCGATGAACCGCGTTTTCAGAGGAGCGTTCTTCCCGATCGTGCTGGTCATCGTGCTGGCGTTCTTCGTCTCGCGACTGATCCCGTCCGGTTCGGGCACGCCGGCGCCGACCTACCAGACGCTGACCGAGCAGTGGCTGCCGGCGGGCAAGGTCAAGACGCTCACGATCAAGCCGTCCTCGAACGACATCGATTTCACGACCTACGGCGGCAAGAGCTACTCCGTCGGTTTCGTCGGCGACCAGCAGGTCAACCAGATCATCGCGACGATCAAGACCGTCAACCGCAGCTACGGGGCGGGTCACACGCTCTACAACGAGGACGCCACGAGCACGAGCGCCTGGCCGACGATCCTCATCGACATTCTGCCGTTCCTGATCTTCTTCGGCCTTTGGTTCCTGGTCATGAACAACCTCCAGGGTGGCGGCAGCAAGGTGATGTCGTTCGGCAAGTCGCGGGCCAAGCGGCTCTCCGCCGACTCGCCGAAGATCACCTTCCGTGACGTCGCCGGCGTCGAGGAGGCGGTCGAGGAGCTCCACGAGATCAAGGACTTCCTCGAGAACCCGAAGAAGTTCCAGGCGCTCGGCGCCCGCATTCCCACGGGTGTTCTGCTCTACGGTCCGCCGGGCACCGGCAAGACGCTGCTCGCGCGTGCGGTGGCGGGCGAGGCGGGCGTGCCGTTCTTCTCGATCTCGGGCTCCGACTTCGTCGAGATGTTCGTCGGCGTCGGCGCATCGCGCGTGCGCGACCTCTTCGAGCAGGCCAAGCAGAACAGCCCCTGCATCATCTTCATGGACGAGATCGACGCCGTCGGGCGCCATCGCGGCGCCGGCCTCGGCGGCGGCCACGACGAGCGCGAGCAGACGCTCAATCAGCTGCTCGTCGAGATGGACGGCTTCGAGGCGAAGGACAACATCATCATGATCGCGGCGACGAACCGGCCGGACATCCTCGACCCGGCGCTGCTGCGTCCCGGTCGCTTCGACCGCCAGATAGCGGTCGACCGGCCCGACCGTAAGGGTCGCGCGAAGATCCTCGAGGTTCACACGCGCGGCAAGCCGCTCGCGAAGGGCATCGACATCGACGCACTCGCCGGCCAGACGCCGGGCTTCACCGGCGCCGACCTCTCGAACCTGATCAACGAGGCAGCGCTTTTCGCCGCGCGCCGCGGCAAGCGCGAGATCACCCAGGTCGAGCTCGAAGAGGGGATCATGCGCGTCGTCGCGGGCCCCGAGAAGAAGACGCGCGTGATGAGCGAGCGGGAGCGCGCGATCACGGCCTACCACGAGATGGGCCACGCGATCGTCGGCCACTACCTCGAGCATGCCGACCCGGTCCACAAGGTCTCGATCATCTCCCGCGGACGCGCGCTCGGCTACACGATTTCGATGCCGCTGGAGGACCGCTTCCTCACGACGCGCGCCGAGCTGCTCGACACGATGGCGATGACGCTCGGCGGCCGGGCGGCCGAGGAGATCGTTTTCGGCGAGATCACGACCGGCGCCTCGAACGACATCGAGAAGGTCACGGCGACCGCCAAGCAGATGGTGATGCGCTTTGGGATGAGCAAGAAGCTCGGGCCCCGCGTCTTCGGTCACGACCACGGACAGCCGTTCCTCGGTCGCGAGTTCTCGACCGAGCCCGACTATTCGGATGAGATCGCGCGCGAGATCGACGACGAGGTGCGTCAGATCATCGAGGGCGCGCACGCGCGCGCGACGAAGCTCCTCAACGACCATCGCGAGCGCCTCGACACGATCTCGGACATCCTCCTCAGGCGGGAGACGATCGAGAAGGAGCAGTTCGAGATGCTCCTCGCCGGCGCCACCGAGGCCGACGCGTTCCCCGACGAGGTGCCGAAGGCGCCGGAGCTGCCCGAGGGGGCCGTCACGGAGCCCACGCGTCCGCGGCCCGAAGCCAAGCGACCGTTGCGCCGTCCCGGCCTGGCCGGCGGCACCGCGGAGTTCCGCAGCATCGATCCGCCAGAGCGCCCACAGCTCTAAGTCGTCGCGCTTTCGCTTCGCGAAAGTCGCTCCTAGATCAATCCTGCCAGGATCAGCCGCTTGGACGCGCGCTACCGCTTGATGGGCGTCTTGAACGTGACGCCGGATTCGTTCTCGGACGGTGGGCGCTTCCTCGAGCCGGCGGCGGCGGTCGCTCAGGGGCTCGAGCTGGCTCGGGAGGGCGCTGCGATCATCGATGTGGGTGGCGAATCGACGCGGCCCGGGGCGGAGCCGGTTGGCGAGGCGGAGGAGCTGCGGCGCGTCGTGCCCGTGATCGAGGGGCTTCGCGCGGCGGGGGTCGATGCGCAGATCTCGATCGACACCTCGAAGGCGGCCGTCGCGCGCGCGGCCATCGATGCCGGCGCGAGCCTCGTGAACGACGTGAGCGCGTTTCGACACGACCCAGAGATGGCTGCGCTCGTCGCTGAGCGGGGCGTTGACTGCTGCTTGATGCACATGCGCGGGGAGCCTCGCACGATGCAGGTCGACCCACGCTACGCCGATGTCGTGGGCGAGGTTCGCGACTTCCTCTCGCAGCGCGCCGAGTTCGCGATCGCGGCGGGCATCGAGCCGGCGCGGATCATTCTTGACCCCGGCATTGGGTTCGGCAAGGCGGTCGAGCACAACCTCGCGCTGCTCGGCCGGATTGAGGAGCTCGTCGCGATCGGCTTTCCGATCCTCGTCGGCACCTCGCGCAAGTCGTTCCTCGGGCGAATCACCGGGCGGCCTGACCGACGAGCGCGTTGCCGCAACCATCACGACCTGCGTGATGGCCTTCGAGCGCGGCGCCACGCACTTTCGCGTGCACGACGTGGCGCCGGTCGCCGACGCGCTTGCCGTCGCGGCTGCTACGGTCAGCGGGCGATGGAAGATGACGCCGACGAGCTCGACGAGCCCGAGGAGCTAGACACCGACGGGGAGGAGCTCGAGGCGCGCGACGGGATGCAGACCGTCGTCACGATCGAGATCTCGGGGCTGTCTCTGTTCACGCACATCGGGGTCACCGCCGCCGAGCGTGAGGTTGGTCAGCGGCTGCTGTTTGACATCCGCATCGATGTCGGCGAGTCCGACGCCACGGAGACCGACCGCATCGAGGACACGATCGACTACGCGGAGGTCTGCCAGCTGGTCGCGCTCGTCGCCCAGCAACGCAACTACAAGACGCTCGAGCGCCTCTGCACGGCGATCGCCGACCGGATCATCGAGGATTTCGACGGTGAGGCCGTCTGGGTCAAGGCGGCGAAGCCGGAGCCGCCGATCCCGCTGCCCGTCGAGGAAGTCTCGGTCGAGGTCTGGCGGGAGCTCCCCGACTGACATCTGGTGAGTAGTCACTTACAATACGTTTCATGCCACCACGACCACGAAGCACCGCCGAGCAACGACGCGCGGAGCTGACCGAGGTCGCGCTCCGCGAGTTCGCTGGCGGCGGCCTGCACGGCACCTCCACCGAGGCGATCGCGCGCCGGGCCGGTATCTCGCACGCCTATCTCTTCCGCCTCTTCGGGACGAAGAAGGATCTCTTCCTTGCTTGCGCCGACGTCTGCTTCGAGCGCACGCGCGACACCTTCGCGAACGCCGCACACGGCGCCACGCCGAAGGAGCGCCTGATGTCGATGGGCCACGCATACATCGAGATGCTCAGCGACCGCGAGCTGCTGCTCGCCCAGATGCAGCTCTATGCCGCGTGCGCCGACCCTGAGATCCGCGTGGTCGCGCGCAAGGGCTACAACATGCTGCGCGAGGAGGTCGCGCGGCTCGCTGACGGCGCGAGCGCCGAGGAGCTTTACACGTTCTTCGCCCAGGGAATGCTGCTCAACGTTGCCGCTTCGATGGACTTCCCCGAGCTCGGGGACCCAGCAACCTGGTGAGCCCGCAACGCACCGGCTACCTAGGCCTTGGCAGTAACGTCGGCGACCGCCGGGCGCAACCTCGAGGCCGCCGTTAGCGGGCTCGAGGCCCGCGGCGTCGAAGTTCTCGCCGGCTCCTCGACCTACGACACCGACCCCGTCGGCGAGATCCTCGACCAGCCGAGCTTCCTCAATGCCTGCTTGCGTATCGCGACGGCGCTCGAGCCCGAAGGGCTGCTCGACCTCTGCAAGGCGCTCGAGCGCGAGCTCGGCCGCGACGCGGGCGCACCGCGCCAGGCACCGCGTCCGATCGACATCGATCTGCTGCTGCTCGGTGAGCTTAGCTACAGCTCGCCGCGCCTGACCCTCCCGCACGAGCAGGTCTCCACGCGGCGCTTCGTTCTGATCCCCCTGCTCGAGCTCGACTTCGAGCTGTGCCTGCCGGACGGTGCGCGTCTCGCCGACGCTCTGCTCGCCCTGCCGCTCTCGGAGGGCGTGCGCCTGGCTGGCCCGCCGCTGCGTCGCCCTCGATAATCACCTCACGATGCTGCTCGTAGTCGACGTCGGCAACACCCAGACCCACTTCGGCGCGGTGCGGGGCCGTGAGCTTGTCGAGCGCTGGCGCTTCGCGACCGACCGCGTCTCGACCTCCGACGAGCTTGGCGCGACGCTGCGCAACCTGCTCGAGCTGCGCGACATCGAGCTGTCGCAGATCGACGCCTCGATCATCGCCTCGACCGTTCCCGAGCTCGCGCCCCAGTGGGCCGAGATGGCTCGACGCTATCTCGAGCATGAGATGCTCGTCGTCGGTCCCGGGGTCAAGATCGGGATCTCGATTCGCGTCGACAATCCGCGCGAGGTCGGCGCGGATCGGCTCGTCAATGCCGTCGCCGCATTCGAGCGCTTCGGCGAAGCCTGCATCGTCGTCGACTTCGGCACCGCCATCACCTACGACGTCGTCTCACAAGCCGGCGAGTACATCGGCGGGATCATCTCGCCCGGGTTGGAGATATCGCTCGCGGCGCTCTGGGAGCGCGCCGCCAAGCTGCCGGAGGTCGAGCTTGCCGAGCCGCGCTCGCTGATCGGCAAGACGACCGTTGATGCGGTCCGCTCCGGGATCGTCTACGGCTTCGCGAGCCAGGTCGATGGCATCGTCACCCGGATCCGCGAAGAGCTGGGTGGCGCGGCGCCGACGATCGCCACCGGTGGCCTGGCCCACCACATCGTCCCCGCCTTCACCGAGACGATCGACGCCGTCGACGAGCTCCTCACGCTGAAGGGCCTCGAGATCATCTGGCGTCGCAACGCTGCGTGACCGGCGGCGCGCCAGCCGCGGTCGGCGCTAGCCGCCCCGCTACTCTCGAGCGTATGACCGCGCTGACCGACAGCTGGCGTCTCGCTGATCTCGAGCTGCCAAACCGGGTGATCCTCGCACCGCTGGCTGGCATCGGCAACTGGTTCGTACGCCTCCAGGCGCGCCGCTACGGCGCCGGCCTCACCGTCTCCGAGATGGTCTCGAGCCACGCAGTCCACTACCGCAACGCCCGCACGCTCAGCGAGCTGCTGCGGATCGATCCCCGGGAGCGCGACTATGGCCCGGTCTCGATCCAGCTCTTCGGCTCGGACCCCGCCGTGATGCGCAGCGCTGCCCGCTACGTCGCGGATCTCGGGGTGGACGTGATCGACCTGAACATGGGCTGCCCGGTGCCGAAGGTCTGCCGCACGGGCGCCGGCGCCGCCCTGCTCGATGACGGTGAGCGCGCGATTGCCCTCGCCAGGGCGGCGCGCGAAGCTAGCGGCCTCCCGGTGACCGTGAAGCTGCGCTCCGGCCGGCGTAGCGGCGACAGCTCCGGGATCGAGCTTGCACACCGCCTCGTCGCGGAGGCGGGTGTCAGCGCGATCGCCATCCATCCGCGCGCGGCGGTCGCGGGTCACAAGGGCAGCCCCGACTACGCGGCTGTCGCCGAGCTCGTTCGCACGCTCGATGCCCCGGTGATCCTGAGCGGCGGGCTGCACACGGCGGCGGCGGTGCGCGAGGCGTTCGCGCTGACGGGCGCCGACGCCGTGATGATCGCGCGCGGCTCGCTCGGCAACCCCTGGATCTTTGCCGAGCTACTGGGCGCCCGCGATGCGCCGCCGGCCCGCGCGGAGGTGCTCGCCGAGCTCGAATGGCTCATCGAGCGCGCCGTCGAGCACCTCGGTGTCGCGCGCGCGACCCGCTACCTGCGTCGCTTCTACCCGTGGTACCTGGAGCGCCTCGGCCTCGATCGCCGCCACGCCCGCCGGCTCCAGGGCGCGCTACAGGTGAGCGAAAGCTTCGCCGGGGTCCGCGGGCTGCTCGAGGCCGCCCCCGAAGCGATACCGACAACCGTTTAGGCGCCCACTATGGCCCGTTGTGCGCGCTCGCTATACTGCGCGCCCGCCGCGTGGGCACGCAGTCCTCACCGCCACCTCGGCTTCACCGCGGACGAACTAAAGGGACATGCCGAAGGACATCATCCTCACCCCAGAAGGGCTGGAGAAGCTCCAATCCGAGCTTGACTTCCTGTCGACCGAGAAGCGGCGCGAGGTCGCCGAGCGGATCAAGGAAGCCCGTGAGTTCGGCGACATCGCCGAGAACGCGGAGTACGACGACGCCAAGAACGAGCAGGCGATGCTCGAGGCGCGAATCGCGAACGTCCAGGAGAAGCTCAGGATGGCCACGGTGATCGAGGCCGACGAGATCTCCACCGACATCGTCCAGATCGGCTCGGTCGTGCACGTCAAGGACGAGAAGACCGGCAAGTCGACGAAGTACACGATCGTCGGCTCGGCCGAGGCCAGGCCGGCCGAGAACAAGCTCTCGAACGAGTCACCGGTCGGGCGCGCCCTTCTCGGGCACAAGCGCAACGACACGGTCAGCGTTCAGGTCCCGCGCGGGCCGGCGCGCAAGCTCAAGATCACGAAGATCGACGTCGGCGTGAAATAGCCGACCCCGGCCGGCGCGGGCGACCAACCCGGTTAGGACTCGATCAGGATCACCATCGTCTCGGGGATGACGCCGTCGTACTCCATCGCATCGATCCCCTCCTGCGTCCGCATCAGGCCCATCACTGCGTCCATGTCGGCGACGTTCATCGTCAGGCCGACTCGGTTGGAGCCCTCGGGGTCGATGTAGGTCTTGATCTCGGTGACGCCGAGCGGCCCGAAGACCTCCTCGCGCTTTGGCGAGGAAAGCCAGTGCTGGACGTCCTTGACCTCGTGAGACGCATGTACACGCGGCATGTTGAGCCCCCTCTTTGGTGTGTTGTCGGGGCGGGACAAGGTTCAGTCCGAGCGGTCCTGCGCCTCGCGAAGTCGCTTGACGAGGATCTCTAGGAGCGCCCACATCGTCTTCGGGTGCGACTTCGCGAACGCGCGGAAGGCCGGTTGGGTCAGCATCAATGCGCGCACCTCGGTGTCGGCGATGACCGTGGCGGACCGAACGTTGGAGCCGTCGATCAGCGCCATCTCGCCGAAGAACTCCCCGGGACCGAGCGAGCCGACGGCGACGCCATCGACAGTGACGCTGGCTCGGCCATCGGCGATCAGCGTGAAGACGGAGCCGAACTTGCCCTGATCGGTGAGCGCGGTGCCCGGCGCGAACGTTCGATCATGGACGTCCTTTGCCAGCTTCCCAAGGTCCTTCTTCGACTCAGACTTGAACAGCGCAGTGGACGCGAGCAGCTCCGCGATATCGGCCATCGCGGGATCGTAGACGAACAGGCGAATCGGCGACAGGTGCGGGGCCGCTCAGTGCTTCACGGCGATTGCGATCAGCAGCACGGCGACTGCGCCGGCGATCAGCACGAAGGGCAGCAGTGCGAGCAGCCAATCGGGAACGCGGCGCCGCTGGCGCTGCGAGTCCTCGCGCGCCTCGGGCGCGCTCCAAAACCGCTCGTACCAGTCGCGAACGTCCTCGAGCCAAGGCGGCAGCTGCATCGCCACTGAACCGAAGCCTAGCCGCGGCCCTCCAGCGACCGCTATACCGCGCCGGCCACGGGCGGGAAACAGCCGGCTTCTTCAACACAGCCGCCACCCTTGTAGCCTCACCGGCGCAATGAACGCTGAAGAGGGTGGCCTCGCAGAGATTCTCGCGGCGCGGCGCGCGAAGCTCGAGCGCCTGCGCGCCGAGGGCGTCGACCCGTTCCCGCACGCGTTCCCGGGCGTCGAGCCGCTCGCGGAGGTCGCGAGCCGGCACGCCGATCTCGCGCCCGGCGAGGAGACTGCGGTCCGCCATCGCGTCGCCGGTCGCATCGCTGCCCGTCGCGAGGCCGGACGCGCCGCGTTCGTCGACCTGGTGGACCGCTCCGGTCGCCTCCAGGTCCACGCGCGCGTAGACGAGCTTGGCGAGGCGGGCTTCGCACGGCTCGTCTCGCTCGACCTCGGCGATCTGGTCGGCGTTGACGGCGTGGCGATCCGCACGCGCCGCGGCGAGGTCTCGTTGCGCGCAACCGCTTTCACCCTGCTCGCCAAGTCGCTGCGCCCGCCGCCCGACAAGCATCATGGCCTGCAGGATCTCGAGACGCGCTTGCGCCGGCGCGAGCTCGACCTCGTCGCGAACGTGCAGACGCGTGATCTCTTCGTCGCGCGCGCGCGGATCATCGCGGCGATCCGCGGTGCGCTCGACGGCGCGGGCTTCGTCGAGCTCGAGACGCCGGTGCTGCAGCCGATCTACGGCGGCGCGCTGGCGCGCCCGTTCACGACCTACCACAACGCGCTCGACCGCACGCTCTATCTGCGGATCGCGACCGAGCTCTACCTCAAGCGGGCGATCGTCGGCGGCCTCGAGCGCGTCTACGAGCTCGGCAAGGACTTCCGCAACGAGGGCCTCTCGCCGAAGCACAACCCCGAGTTCACGATGGTCGAGTGGTACGAGGCCTACGCCGACTACGAGGATGGAGCGAGGCGCCTCGAGGCAGTCCTCGCGGCCGCCGCCGGCGCCGTCCCCGACCCGGCGATCGACTTCAGCGGACCTTGGCAGCGCGTCAAGCTGCGCGACGCGATCCGCGAGCACGCCGGGATCGACATCGACTTGCTGCGCGACCGCGACGCCCTCGCCAAGGCGATCGAGACGAACACCATCCCGATCGAGACCGAGCGGGCGACCTGGGCAAAGCTCGTCGACGAGCTCCTCTCGACGACCGTCGAACCCAGCCTGCAACGGCCGACCTTCGTCTTCGACTATCCGGTCGAGCTCTCGCCATTCGCCAAGGCGCACCGCTCCAGCGACGGCTACGTCGAGCGCTGGGAGGCCTTTGCCGGCGGCGTCGAGATCGCGAACGCCTTCACCGAGCTCAACGATCCCGACGAGCAGCGCGCGCGCTTCCTCGCCCAGCGCGAGCAGGCCGCCGCCGGCGACGAGGAGTACCAGCCCTTCGATGAGGCTTTCATCGAGGCGCTCGAGGTCGGCATGCCGCCGACCAGCGGGGTCGGACTCGGCATCGACCGGCTCGTGATGCTGCTGCTCGGGCGCAGCCCGATCCGCGAGGTGATTCTCTTTCCCGCAATGCGCGACCGCTGAGCCGCGTGACACGGCTGGTGCGTAGGGCGGCCCGCCGGCACTGGTAAACTGCGTTCAGGCGCAGATCAAGGAAGGCTCAACAGTTTTGGCGGCGCCCGCCGAATACTCGGAGAGCAGCCTTGCGCGTCGTCGTCCCTGTCCCCAACCGTCGTTCTGCAAGACCAACGAAGCGCCAGCAACGGGGAAGGAAGTAGCGAGCGATGTTTGAGCGATTCACAGAGCGGGCCCGTCAGGTCGTCGTTCTCGCGCAGGAAGAGGCGCGCACGCTCAAGCACAACTACATCGGCACCGAGCACATCCTGCTCGGCCTGCTCCGCGAGGAGGAGGGCCTTGCCGCGCGCGTGCTCGAGAGCCTCGACATCACGGTCGAGCGAGTCCGCGGGCAGGTCGTGCGGATCGTCGGCTCGGGCGAGGAGGTCACCTCCGGCCAGATCCCGTTCACGCCGCGCGCCAAGAAGGTGCTCGAGCTCGCGTTGCGCGAGGCGCTCAGCCTCGGGCACAACTACATCGGCACCGAGCACATCCTGCTCGGCCTCGTGCGCGAGAACGAGGGCGTTGCCGCGCGCATCCTGCTGGACTTCGACGCCGACTCCGAGAAGATCCGCAATGAGGTCATCCGCATGCTCTCGGGCCCGAGTCGCCAGCGCGGCGCCGCCGCGACCGGGGGCGGCCCGGCGAGCGCCGAGTCCAAGAAGTCTTCGAAGCTGCTCGACCAGTTCGGGCGCAACCTGACGAAGCTTGCCGCCGAGGGCAAGCTCGACCCGGTCGTCGGTCGCGAGACCGAGATCGAACGGATCATGCAGATCCTGTCGCGTCGCACGAAGAACAACCCTGTGCTGATCGGCGAGCCCGGCGTCGGCAAGACCGCCGTCGTCGAGGGCCTTGCGCAGCGGATCACGAACTCCGAGGTTCCCGAGCTGCTCAAGAACAAGCAGATCTACACGCTCGACCTGGCGGCCCTGGTCGCCGGCTCGAAGTACCGGGGAGAATTCGAGGAGCGCCTCAAGAAGGTGATGAAGGAGATCACCCAGCGCGGCGACATCATCCTTTTCATCGACGAGCTGCACAATCTCGTCGGCGCCGGCGCCGCCGAGGGTGCGATCGATGCCGCGTCGATCCTCAAGCCTGCGCTTGCGCGCGGCGAGCTGCAGACGATCGGCGCGACGACGCTCGACGAGTACCGCAAGTACCTCGAGCGCGACGCCGCGCTCGAGCGCCGCTTCCAGCAGATTCGCGTCGATGAGCCGACCGTCGAGCAGACCGTCGAGATCCTCAAGGGGCTACGCGACCGCTACGAGCAGCACCACAAGGTGAACATCACCGATGAGGCGCTCGCCGCCGCCGGCGAGCTCGCCGACCGCTACATCTCCGACCGCTTCCTGCCCGACAAGGCGATCGACCTGATCGACGAGGCCGCTTCGCGGATGCGCATCAAGTCGATGACCGCCCCGCCCCAGAATCGCGAGCTCGAGGTCGAGATCGAGACGACGCGCCGCGAGAAGGAGGCCGCGATCGAGGCGCAGGAGTTCGAGAAGGCCGCGAACCTGCGCGACAAGGAGCGCCGCCTGACGAACAAGAAGCGCGAGCTCGAGGAGCAGTGGGAGGCCGGCGAGACCGGCGCCGAGCGCCCCTCGATCGGCGAGGACGAGATCGCCGACATCGTCTCGATGTGGACCGGCATCCCGGTCGTCAAGCTGACCGAGGCCGAGACGGCGAAGCTGATGCGCATGGAGGAGGAGCTCCACAAGCGGGTCATCGGCCAGCATCCCGCGATCGAGGTCATCTCGAAGGCGATCCGTCGCTCGCGCGCGGGCCTCAAGGATCCCAAGCGCCCGACCGGCAGCTTCATCTTCCTCGGCCCCTCCGGCGTCGGCAAGACCGAGCTCGCTCGCACGCTCGCCGAGTTCCTCTTCGGCGACGAGGACGCGATGACGCGGATCGACATGTCCGAGTACATGGAGAAGCACGCGGTCAGCCGCCTCGTCGGCTCGCCGCCCGGCTACATCGGCTACGACGAGGGCGGCCAGCTGACCGAGGCCGTGCGGCGCAAGCCCTACTGCGTTCTGCTGCTCGACGAGATCGAGAAGGCCCACCCGGACGTCTTCAACATCCTGCTGCAGATCCTCGAGGACGGTCGCCTGACCGACTCGCAGGGGCGCACCGTGGACTTCCGTCACGCGATCGTGATCATGACCTCGAACATCGGCGCTCAGGAGATCGCGCGCAACACGCCGCTCGGCTTCGCCGTCTCCGCCGACGAGACCGGGATCAGCTACGACGACATGAAGAACCGCATCATGGGCGAGCTGAAGAAGGTCTTCCGGCCCGAGTTCCTCAACCGCATCGACGACGTGATCGTCTTCCACAAGCTCCAGCGCGAGGAGATCAAGCAGATCGTCGAGCTGTTGTTGACGCGGATCCGCCGTTCGATGGCCGAGCGCGAGCTCCAGCTCGACCTCACCGATGAGGCCAAGGACATGCTCGTCGAGAAGGGCTGGGATCCCGCGATGGGCGCCCGTCCGCTGCGCCGCGCGATCCAGCGCTACATCGAGGATCCGCTCGCCGACTTCGTCCTGCGCTCCCAGCTCCCGCCGGGCGCGACCGTCATCGTCGATCCCGCGCCCGAGGGCGACGCGCAGGAGGTCCGCCTGACGATCGTCAAGCCGAAGAAGGCGAAGCAGCCGGTCGCGGTGGCGGCGGCGGCTCCGACGAAGAGCCGAGCGAGCCCGAAGCCTCCGAGGACTCCGAGTCGATAAGGAGTAGTTCCGTCGGGGCATGCCTGTACCCCGAACGGGGTACGCCCGACCGCCGGACCGCGCATGCCTGTGCCCCGAACGGGTACGCGGTCCGGGACCCAGGCGCATGCCTGTGCCCCGAATGGGGTCCGCCGGGGTCGGGATGGCAGCTCTGCGTTGTGTCCCCTGCGCCGCGTAGTCTCGCGGATGGCTCGCTCGGCCTCAGTTCACGTCTGTTCGGCCTGCGGTCACGAGGAGCCGCGCTGGCACGGGCGCTGTCCGGGCTGCGGCGAGTGGAACACGCTCGTCGAGGAGGTCCGCGAGCGGGCGGGGCGCGTGAGCCTCGCGGCGAGCGCCGCGCGCAAGCCGGTCGCGCTCGCCAGCCACGCGCACGCGCCTGGCGCGCCACGCCTTGAGACCGGGATCGGCGAGCTCGACCGCGTCCTCGGCGGCGGCGTCGTGCCGGGCTCGGTCGTCTTGATCGGCGGCGCGCCCGGAATCGGCAAGTCGACGCTGATGAACATGGCGCTCGGGAACCTCGCTGCGTGTCGGTCGTCTTGATCGGCGGCGCGCCCGGGATCGGCAAGTCGACATTGATGAATATGGCGCTCGGCAACCTCACCGCGGCCGGGCGGCGCACGCTCTACGTCTCGGCCGAGGAGTCGACCGCACAGGTCCACCTGCGCGCCGCGCGCCTCGCTGGCAGCGCGCTCGATGTGCCGGCGATCGCGGAGACGGACCTCGAGGCGGTGCTCGCGACGCTCGAGCGCGAGCGACCCGAGGTCTGCGTGATCGACTCGGTCCAGACGCTCGACGCGCGCGAGCTGAGCGGCGCCCCGGGCTCGGTCGGCCAGGTGCGCGAGGTCGCGAGCCGGATCGTCACGACCGCGAAGCGCGAGCGGATCGCCGTGCTGCTCGTCGGACACGTCACGAAGGACGGCGCGCTGGCGGGGCCGCGCGTGCTCGAGCACCTCGTCGACTGCGTGCTCGCTTTCGAGGGCGAGCGCGAGCGCACTTACAGCACGGTACGCGCGATCAAGAACCGCTTCGGCTCGACCAACGAGGTCGGCGTGTTCGAGATGCGCCAGGACGGGCTGGTCGAGGTGCTTGATGCGTCTGCGCGCTTCGTCGGCGCCGCGACGCGCGCGCGCGGGTAGCGTCGTGCTCGCCGCCATGGAGGGCACGCGGCCGCTGCTCGTCGAGGTGCAGGCGCTCGTCACGCCGTCGGAGCTCGTGCCGCCACGCCGCGTCGTGAACGGCTTTGACCGCAACCGCCTCGCGCTCGTGCTCGCCGTGCTGGCGCGCCACGGCGGCGTCCCGGTCGGCGCCGCCGACGTCTTCGTCAACGTCGTCGGCGGCGTGCGCGTGGATGAGCCGGGCGCCGATCTCGCCGTCGCGCTGGCGGTCGCGAGCGCGCAGCGGAACGTCCCGCTCGGCGGACCGCACGCGGCGGTGCCTCTCGGGGCGTTCGGCGAGCTCGGCCTGACCGGTGAGCTGCGCTGGGTCGGCCATCCCGAGCGGCGCATCGCCGAGGCGCGCAAGTTCGGCCTCGAGACGATCGTCGCGCCGCCCGGCAGCGAAGGTGACGAGGTGGCAACGCTGCGCGAGGCGCTCGCGCTCGCGCTACCGCGCCAGCAGCGCGCGCCGGCGCTGGCGGCGTGATCCGCCGCGCCCACGGGTTTCGCAGCGCGCTCGAGCGAGCCCTTTAGCCGCGCTGAATCTCGCTAGAATCGGGGGCGATGGCAGTGACTCGATCCGACGACGTAGGCGATATCGAGCCGCTTACAGACCCTCGCCTCGTCAAAGCCCTCGAGATGGTCGCGCCCGGGACGGCGTTGCGCGAGGGGATCGATCACATCGTCGAGTCGCGCAGCGGCGGGCTGCTCGTGATCGGCGAGGTCGACGAGCTCGCGTTCCTGTGCTCGGGTGGGATCAAGCTCGAGATCGACTACTCGCCGGGCATGCTCTACCAGCTCGCCAAGATGGACGGTGCGATCACGCTGAACGCGAACGCGACGAAGATCGCGATGGCGAACGTCCAGCTGATGCCCGACCCGACGATCCTGTCGGTCGAGACCGGTACGCGCCATCGCACCGCCGAGCGCGTCGCCAAGCAGACCGACGCTCTCGTGATCGCGATCTCGCAGCGGCGCGAGGTGATCTCGCTCTACGTCGACGGCGTCAAGTACGTGCTCGAGGACATCCCGACCGTGCTCGCGAAGGCAAACCAGGCGCTCGCGACGCTCGACAAGTACCGCGCCCGCCTCGACCAGGTCTCGACGCGCCTGACGGCGCTCGAGTTCGAGGGCGGTGGCACGCTCCACGACGTGCTGACCGTGCTTCAGCGCGCCGAGCTCGTAGCGCGCATGGCGGTCGAGATCGAGCGCCACATCGTCGAGCTCGGCAACGAGGGCCGGCTGATCGAGATGCATCTCGAGGACACGATGGTCGGCACCGCCGCCGAGAAGGCGGCGCTCGTGCGTGACTACATCGCCTCGCCGAGCGACGAGCAGTTTGCGAGCGTGCTCGAGCAGATCGGTCGCCTCAGCCACCACGACCTGCTCGACTTCGGCTGCCTCGCCGAGCTGCTCGGCTACGGGCGCAAGCTCAACACGCTCGACTACCCGGTGATGCCGCGCGGCTACCGGATCCTGGGACGGATCCCGCGCCTGCCCAAGCTGATCGTGGCGAGCATCGTGCAGACTTTCGGCGGCCTCGACGAGCTGCTCGCTGCGAGCGATTCGGAGCTCGAGGCCGTGGAGGGAGTAGGGGAGATCCGAGCGAAGGACATCCGCGAGGGCCTTCGCCGGCTGCAAGAGGTCAACCTGGTGGATCGCTACCTGCAAATGTGATCTGGTCAGCCCGCCGCGGGTGTGGGCGGGCGCGCGTCAAGGAGGAAACAAAGATTCCCGAAACAGCTGAAGCAGACCTGCTCGAGGATGGGTTCGATCCCGACGCCGACGTTGAGCTCGACATCGACGATGAGTTCGACGCCGAGATCGATCCTGACGCCGATGATGTGACAGTCGAGGTGGTGGCCGAGTACATCGAGTTCGAGCTCGGCGACAACGTCGTCTATCCGCATCATGGCGCGGGCAAGGTCTGCGCAAAGGAGATCAAGGAGGTCTTTGGCGAGCGCCGCGAGTACCTCACGATCAAGATCCTGCACAACGACATGACGGTCATGGTCCCGACCGAGAACGCGACGCTTGCCGGTTTGCGACGCGTGATCGACGAGGAGACGGTGCAGAAGGTTCTTGACGTGCTACGCGACGACGTCTCGGACATGCCGAAGAACTGGAATCGCCGGTTCAAGCACAACCGCGACAAGATCAAGACCGGCGACATCTACGAGCTGTCGGAGGTCGTTCGCAACCTTGCTCTGCGCGAGCACGAGAAGGGGCTTTCGAGTGGCGAGAAGCAGATGTACACGCGCGCGAAGAAGATCCTCGCGTCGGAGCTGATGTACGCCCTCGACAAGACCGAGTCGGAAGCCGAGGCTTATCTGGACGAGCTGCTGTCGCGATCGAGCGACGCCGAGACGTTGGCGGCTCGCCGGTAGCTGCCGGAGAGAGAGAGGAGATGGCAGTCGCGCTGGTCGTGGCTGCTGGTCAAGGGGAGCGCCTTGGGTCGGAGCGACCCAAGGCGCTCGTCTCGCTGGGCGGCAGGCCGATGTGGGAGTGGAGCACAGCCGCGCTGCGCTCCACTCCCATGATCGAGCAGATCGTGGTGGCGCTGCCGCCTGGGGTGGCCGCCGTTCCCGGGGTGCGTCGTGCGTGACCGGCGGGGCGGTGCGCAGCGAGTCGGTGCGCAACGCGCTCGCGGCCGTCGCGGCCGATGCCGATCCGATCCTGGTCCACGACGCGGCACGACCGCTTGTCACCCGCGCAGCTGATCGAGGCGGTGCTCGCCGGGCTAGAGCGGAGTCGACGCGGCGATCGCTGCTGCGCCGGTGACCGACACGACGAAGGAGTGCGACGACGACCAGCATCGTCGTGCGCACGCTCGACCGCTCGCGGCTGTGGGCGGTCCAGACGCCGCAGGTGTTTCGCCGAGCCGCGCTCGAGCGAGCGCTTTCGCTCCCGCTACGAGGAGCTCGCGAAGGCGACCGACGAGGCCGCGCTCGTCGAGCGCCACGGCGGGCGCGTGCGCGTCGTCGCGGCCCCGCGCGAGAACCTGAAGGTGACGACTCCACTCGATCTGCTCGTCGCCGAGCAGCTGCTCGCTCGCGCGGGCAGCTGATTGAATCGCGACGATGCTCACCGACTACCACGTCCACCTGCGCCCGGACGAGCTCGACGCGACCGCCGAGCTCTACTTCACGAGCGCCGGCGCTGAGCGCTACCGCGAGGCGGCGCGGGCGGCGGGCATCGGCGAGCTCGGCGTGTCCGAGCACGTGCACCGCTTCAGTCAGGCGCTCACGATCTGGGACCACCCCTACTGGCGCGAGTACGCGCACGACGATCTCGTTCGGCTACTGCGCGTTCGTGCGCGAGCGAGACCGACCTGCGACTCGGGCTCGAGGTCGACTTCATCCCGGGACGCGAGGACCGGATCGCGAACCTGATCGAGCGCTGCGAGCTCGACTACGCGATCGGGTCGGTCCACTTCCTCGGCGACTTCGCGGTCGACTACGCGCGCTACGACGTCTGGCAGAGCGGCCGCAGCCCGGAGCAGATCTGGCGGCGCTACTTCGAGACGCTCGGCCGCAGGCCGCTCGCAGCGGCCTGTTCGACATCCTCGCGCACCCCGACCTCGTCAAGATCTGGGGCGATCCGCGACGCCGTCCCGAGGGCGACCTGCGCCGCTACTACGAGCCCGCGATCGAGGCGATCGTCGAGGGCGGGGTCGCGGTCGAGGTCTCGACAGCGGGCTTACGTAAACCTATAGCTGAGGTTTACCCTTCGCCTTCATTTCTTGCACTTTGCCTCGAGGGTTCTGCTCGCAGTGGCGCTCTCGAGCGACGCGCACGTCCCCGCTCAGGTCGGCTACGCCTACGACCAGGCGCTCGAGCTGCTCGACTCGCTCGGCGTCGGCGAGCTCGCGACGTTCTCCAGGCGTCGGCGCACGCTCGCGCCGATCGGCGGCGAAGGCGCGTGATCCGGACCGGCATCGGCTACGACTCGCACCGCCTCGTGGCGGGCCGGCCACTGATCCTCGGCGGCGTCGAGCTGCCCTCCGAGCTCGGCCTCGAAGGCCACTCGGATGCGGACGCACTCTGCCACGCGGTCACCGACGCGCTGCTCGGCGCGGCCGGCCTCGGCGACATCGGCGAGCACTTCCCCGACAGCGACGAGCGCTACCGCGACGCCGATTCGATCGAGCTCCTGCGCGCGGCCGCCGGCATGGTTCGCGAGGCGGGCTTCGCCGTGGTGAACGTCGACGCGACGATCCTGCTCGAGCGCCCGAAGCTCGCCGGCGCACGCCGGGCGATGCGCGAGCGCCTCGCCGAGGCGATCGGGCTCGCGCCCGACGAGGTCAACGTGAAGGCGAGCACCGGCGAGGGGATCGGCTTCGTCGGTCGCGGCGAGGGCGTCGCGGTCCTCGCGATCGCCACGCTGCGTCGCGCGGCCGATCATGACTGAGCTTCGCCTCTACGACACCCGCACGCGAACGGTCAGGCCGTTCGCGCCGCACGAGCCCGGGCGCGTCTCGATCTATGCCTGCGGCCCGACGGTCTATGACCGGATTCACATCGGCAACGCGCGACCGTTCGTGGTCTTCAGCCTCTTCAAGCGCTTCCTCGAGCACAGCGGCTACGCCGTCACGCTCGCGATCAACGTCACGGATGTGAACGACAAGATCTACGCCGCCGCGGCGACCGCGCGGGGTCGCGAGCGTCGCGCTCGCAGACGAGATGACGGCCCACTACATCGAGGACACCGACAGGCTGGCGCTCGGCCGACCCGATCACGAGCCGCTCGCGAGCGAGTGGATCGAGGCGATCGTTGCGGAGATCGCAGCGCTGATCGCGGCCGGGCACGCCTACGTCGCGGGTGGCGACGTCTACTTTCGCGTCCGGGCCGACCAGGCCTACGGCACGCTCTCGCGGCGCGAGCCCGACCAGATGGACCAGGGTGAGGGCGTCGAGGGTGCGGCGCTCAAGGAAGACCCGCTCGACTTTGCGCTCTGGAAGGCGCACAAGGCGGGCGAGGACAGCGAGTGGGATTCGCCCTGGGGAGCGGGCCGGCCGGGCTGGCACATCGAATGCTCGGCGATGTCGGAGGGTTTGCTCGGACCCGGCTTTGACATCCACGGCGGTGGCCTCGACCTCCTCTTTCCCCACCACGAGAACGAGGCCGCCCAGACGCGCTGCGCGCGCGGCGCCGAGCTTGCGCGCGTCTGGATGCACAACGGGATGCTCGAGTTCGGCGCCGAGAAGATGGCGAAGTCCGTCGGCAACATCGCCCCGCTGCACGAGGTGCTCGACGAACATGGGCGCGACGCAGTCGTTCTGTTCTTCTGCGGCGCCCACTATCGCCAGCCGATCGACTTCGGCGCCGCGCCGCTCGCGCAGGCGCGCGCCAACGTCGCGCGCCTTCGCGAGCTCGCGCGCAAGCTCGTCGACGCGAGCTCACCGCCCGAGCTTGCACCGCTGCGCGAGCGCTTCTTCGCGAGTCTCGCCGACGACTACAACACGCCCGCCGCCCTCGCCGTGCTCTGGGAGTGGGTGCGCGAGGCCAACCGTCGCAGCGAGCCGACCGGCGCCGGCGACCTGCGCGAGATGCTCGGCGTCCTCGGTCTCGCGAACCTGCTCGACGCCGCGACGGTGCAGGCCCCGCCCGAGGTCATCGCCCTGGCGCAGGACCGCGAGCAGGCGCGCGCCGCGCGCGATTTCGCTCGCGCGGACGAGCTCCGCGACGCGATCGCGGCCGCCGGCTGGACGGTCCGCGACGGTCCGGACGGCTTCGAGCTGCTCCCGCTGTAGTGGTGATCTACGGTCCCAACGCGGTTCGCGAGGCGCTGCGCGGCCGGCGCGCTGCAACCGTCCACGAGCTGCTTGCGACGGGGACTCTCGCCCGCGAGGATTGGCTGCGCGGCGTCCCGCTCCGGCGCAGCACGGCGGCGGCGATCGAGCAGGCCTGTGGATCGGGCGAGCACCAGGGCGTCTGCGCGACGGTCGGAGAGTTCCCCTACGTGCAGGCCGACGAGCTGCTCGGCGCGGCCGACCCGCTCATCCTCGCGCTCGACGAGATCCAGGACCCGCAGAACCTTGGCGCGCTCTGCCGCACCGCCGAGTGCGTCGGCGTCACCGGGGTCGTGCTCTGCGAACGGCGCGCCGCGGCGGTGACCCCCGCCGTCTGCCGCGCATCGGCCGGGGCGGTCGAGCATCTGCGCGTTGCGCGCGTGCGCAACCTCGCGGACTTCCTCAACACCGCCAAGCGCGGCGGCTGCTGGTGCTACGGCGCCGCGATCAGCGAGAACGCCGCGCGCTACGACGCCCCCGACTACCGCGGGGGCGTGATTCTGGTGCTCGGTGCGGAAGGCCGCGGACTGCGTCCGCGCGTTGCAGGAAGCTGCGACCAGCTCGTCATGCTGCCCCTGCGCGGGCGTACCGGTTCGCTCAACGTGAGCGCCGCGGGGGCCGCTTTGCTGTACGAGGTATTGCAGCGTCGCGAACCCCTTGACGCTGTCCATAACAACGGCTAAGGTTCCGCTCCACAAAGAGCCTTAACCTCTAGTTTAGGTTCATCAAACCGCAGCTGACGCCAGGGGAGGAGCGCGTCACTGAGCCATCCACACATGCCCATAGGGCACGAAAGGAAAGCTCGTGGCACTCACCTCCCGCCAAGTCAACGCTCAACCTAAGGTTGAGGATGGCTTCCTTATCGCCCTCGCGAAGCAGGGCGATCCGACCGCTTACCACCGCCTCGTCGCGCGCTACCAGGGCTTCGTGCGGCTCAAGGCGTCGTCCTACTTCCTCGCCGGCGGCGACTCCGACGACCTCATCCAGGAGGGGTTGATCGGGCTCTACAAGGCGATCCGCGACTATCGCAGCGATCGCGAATCGAGCTTCCGCAACTTCGCCGAGCTCTGCATCACGCGCCAGATCATCACCGCCGTCAAGACGGCGACGCGCAACAAGCACACGCCGCTCAACCACTACGTCTCCTTCAGCGGTCCCGCCGGCGGTGGCACCGACGAGGAGGCACCGTCACTCGACGAGCAGATCGCCGGCCCCGCGACGAACGATCCGGCAAGCCGGGTCGTCTCGACCGAGGAACTGCGCTCGCTCGTCGGTTGCCTTTCGACCGCGCTCTCGCAGCTCGAATCGAACGTCCTCTCGCTGTATCTCGACGGCCGCTCCTACGAGGAGATCGGCGGTCGCCTCGGTTGTGACACGAAGACGGTCGACAACGCGCTCCAGCGCGTGAAGCGCAAGGTCGGCGCACACCTCTGCGAGCGCGCGGTACCGGCCTGAGCCCGGCAGGTGCCGGTCGGCCCTAGAGGCCGAGCGCGTGCGCCGCGCGTGCCTGCGCGTCGCCGTCGAGCGTCACCGGCACCCCCTGCGCGATCGGCTCGGGCGCGCCCCAGCTCTCGAGCGCGAGATCGAAGGCAGCGACCGGCGCCTCGCAGGCCCTCGCCAGCTCGCGCGCGCGGCGCTCGAGCGTAAGCCTGTCGCCGATCCCGAAGACTCGCTTTGCGCTGCGGCTCACCGCGTCATCCTCAATCAGCAATAGGCTCGCGCCCGCCAGCGGGTAGCGCCCGAGTGCGCCGAGCGTGACGAGCAGGTCATAGCGCGCGCGGCGGTGCAGCCCCGGTAGCGCGAGGCGCTCGAACAAGCGCTCGAAGCGCTGCGCCGCGCTCCAGCTCACCTCGGCCCTCAAGGCCGCCGCCTGCGAGCCGAAGCGCTCGACGAAACGCCGGTACGCAGCAAGCGTCGCCTGCCCCCGCGCCGGGTCGTGTGCCGTTCGTAGGCCGAGAGCCGCGCCGTCGAGCATCGGCAGCTCGTCGCTGCGCCAGCTCGTGCGCCGCTCGCGCACGGTCGCGAACGGGTCATCGCTCGCGAGCGGGCCGAGATAGGCGATCAGAAACGCCAGCCAGCTCGCCTCCTCGAGGTCCGCTTCGCCGGCGACCTCCGCGTAGAGACCCGGCGGCGACTCGTGCAAAACCTCGAGCCGCCTGTGCGCGCGAGCGATCTCCTGCGCGAGGCGGGCGCCGTCAGCGCTGGAGCGCAGGCCGGGGGCGAGCGGCGAGCGAAACCCGTCGTCGGCCTCGCGCACCTCGCGGCGGATCATCAGCCGACCGGGACCGCCTGCGCTCGCCCTGCGCGGGCGCAGGCTCGACTGCGTGCGCTTCGCCGGGCTGCGGCGCACCGCCCGAGTCTGGGCGGCCGTACGCTGCTCCAGCTCGACGCTCGCGCGGCAGATCGGACACGAGTCGACGAGCGTCCCGTGGCGGCAGAACTTGGCCATGTTCGCAGTCTAGGTGCAGCGATCGCTTCGGCGATCGGTGATCTATCGCTTACGAGGCGTCGCCAGTGGAGCGAGCGAGGCGCTCTGCCCGAGAGTGTCCCTTTAGCGCGGTTGCGACAACGCGACCGTGCGATGGGATGGTGGCTGCTTTCCGAGGGGAAAGCGAGCGTCTCGACCTGTTCCGAGCCGGCCCGTGCACGGCACGTGCTAAGGCGAAACCCGGTCCGGGTTCAAAGGTGGATGGGGAGGAGCCGCCCTGAACAGCTTCCTGGTTCGGCGCCTGGTCGTGGTGGGTTTAGGAGTTGTCCACGACGGTCTGCTCGAGCACTGTGAGCTCGGTTGTCGCGTGTCGCGCGGCCAGCGAGAGCAGGGCGTGCGCGTTCGTGCATGCGGGGCAGGTATCGAACACGCGGACGATGTCGGGGGCGCCGGGGGCGGGGTCGCTCTCAGCGACGGCGAACGCGCTTCCCGCTGCATTGAATGCGAGCGGCCCTTGGGCGTCGGGGAGGGTGAGCACGCGCAGCTCCTGGCCGGTGTGTGAGTCCCAGATCCGGACTGTGTGATCGAGGCTCGAGGTCGCGACGAGCGAGCCGTTGGGGCTGAAGGCGGCCCCCTGGAGACCGCGGGTGTCGCCAATCAGGTTCACGAGCCGACGCCCGGTGGCGACGCTCCAGATCGTCGCTTGCGAGTCCCACGATGCCACGAGGAGCCGGGACCCGTTGGGGTTGAGGTCCACGGCCGAGACGTCGCCGGCTTCCTTCACCTGTCGAAGCAGCCGCCCCGTTTGGGTGTCCCAGACATCGACGTAGCCGCAGTACTGGGCCCCGGCGAGGCGGCGATCATCACGACTGAACGCAAACGATTCGGGCGCGTACCCGCACGATACGGCGGCTCCCTGAAGCTCGATTGTCTTGCCTGTCTGGATCGACCGGATCACAGGAATGGGCCCGCTCGTGGTTGATCCTTCCACGAGCGCCACGCTGGCGTCATTCCAGCTGAATGCCGCGTCGTCAGCAACGCTGCCGTAGACGGCCGGAATCGACGTGACGGAGATCCGCTTCACGATCTGGCCGGAACGCGTGTTGAAGATCGTGTCGTGGCCCACCGACGGCTTGGTGTCGGTACCGAGCGCGAGACGTCCGTCGCCGCTGAGCACGACCGCGTTGACGCCTGGCAGCGTCCGTCGCCGGACCGCAGGACCGCCGGACGCCGGCGTTGAGAACACGACCGGCGCGACCGGCTGCCCGGCCGGCACGGTCTCGACCGTGTTGCCATCGAACACGACCTGCGAGGGGACAGCGGGCAGCGGCAGCGTCTCAAACGACTGCTCCACACCGGCCGCGCGCCAGATACGGGTAACCCCGTCGTCGGAGGCGCTCAGCACGGAGTTGCCATTCGGGGTGAACGCGATCGACGAGATCGGCCCCGCCGGCCCGTCGTAGGAGACCAGCTCCTGCTTGGTGGGAACGGACCACACGCCGGCGGTGCCGTCCACAGCGCCGACCGCGAGACGCGAGCCGTCCGGGCTGAACGCAAGCGCCGTGATCTCCACGTCCGGGAGCGTCAACAGCGTCGACTGCTCGCGCCACGTCGACGTGCTGTAGATCGATACCGCCGACGTGACGTCCTGTGCAGTCGTCGGATATGCGACCGCCAGCTGCCTGCCGTTGGGACTGACGG
The DNA here is from genome assembly GCA_963773395.1 of uncultured Solirubrobacterales bacterium. GTDB lineage: Bacteria > Actinomycetota > Thermoleophilia > Solirubrobacterales > Solirubrobacteraceae > Palsa-513. The sequence continues at coordinate 271,318 of CAVZAY010000005.1, forward strand.
CGACAGTCGCCCCCCCGCCGCTCCCTGGTGGGGTGAGGATCCGGTGGACCAAGCGGCCGGTGGCAGCATCGTATACGTGAACCGAAGCGTCCTGTCCGCCGACGAACAGCAGCCGACCATCGGGGCTATAGACGACGTTGCCACCAAGCGAAGCTGACAGCTGCCGCGCAGTCGCGCCCTTCCAAGAGCCGATTAAGAGTCCACTGCCAAAGGCGGCCGCGAGCGTATTCCCATTGGGGCTGAATGCCACCGAGAAGGCGCCTGAATCGATCTCGTCCGCAGCCGCTGGCCACTCAGAGGCGGCCCCGGTCCGCGGGTCGATCAGCCATACGCCGTAGCCGGCGGTGGCGAGCTCGTTCCCGTCAGGGGAATACGCGAGCCCGTAGGCGCTGACGCTGATGTTTATGCTCTTCAGCACTCGTCCCGTGGCGGCGTCGAGGATCCGCACCAGTCCGCTGCAGGTTCCCTCGGCGATCTGCCGGCCGTCGGGGCTGATGGCAGCCGATAGACAATCCCCGGTATTTGCGATTGTCGGCAGGGCGCGCTCGAGCGGTGAGGCGTCGAGCGCGGCGCGGAGGGCGAGCAGCGTTTGGGGGGTGGTCTTCTCGCGCACCGCCCGCATCCCGAGGATCAGCGAGATTTCGGGGTCGTTGGGCAGTTGCGCCTGGCTCTCGGCGGCCAGGGCCTGGGCGCGGGCGCTGACGCGCTCGGACACCGCCTGTCCGCGTGAGATCAGCGCGAAGATCAGCAGCCCGATCGAGACCGCCGCGACTGCCGCCGCTCCGCCCGTGATCGCCCGCTGCCGCCGCGCTGCCGTCTCGCGACTGGCGAGCAGGTACTCGTGCTGGAGACGGATCGGGGCCGGGTCGGCGTCATCGGGCCGGGACGCCTGCCATCCCTCCGCTGCCCTCAGCTCCAAGCCACGCAGGAGATAGCTCTTGTCGCGACCGGCCGCATCCCACTCGAGCGCCTTGACCAACCATCGCGTGTGCGCCTTGACCGCGTCCAGATCGCTGTCCAGCGCGCCCAGCAGCCGCGCCAGCCCGGCGTCGAACTCGGCGTCGTCGGTGAAAGGGATCCAACTGCGATTGCGGATCTCGGCGTGTAGCTCTGAATCGGGGACCGCTTCGCGTAGCACCGGCACGATCCGTTTGTTCAGTTCGCGCGCGTACTCGACCTCGTCCTCGCAAAATGAGGACCGCGCAGATGAAGGCGTTATCACGAATAGGAACGCGTCCGAGCCCTCGATCGCGCGCTTGATCGCCTCGGGGAAGATCTCGGCGTCGGCGATCCCGTCGGTGTCCATCCAGACGTCTTTGCCCCGGTCCGATACGGAGCCTGCCAGGCGGGTCACGAACTCCGAGTCACGCCGCGAGTACGCGATAAAGACGTCGGTCATGCCCTCGAATCGACTCTACGCGGCTAGGAGCTGTCGGTCAACGGTCGCGGCGGCGGCGGGCCTGGTGACCGGTATCACCACGTATGCCTAAAGTTCGCTTGCCGTGCCGGCCTTGACCGAACGCCCCGGCGATGAATCCGAGCGGCATCCCGCCGCATGGTGGCTTGAGGCCGTGAGACGCGAAGAGCGGCGCGGCGAGCTGCTCTCCGCCTTCGACCTCGCCGAGCACGGGCTGGAGGAGCATCCCGACGACGTCGCGCTCAAGCACCGGGCGGTACTCGCGCTCGCGCGGGCTGGCGCGACCGAGGAAGCGGCGAGGCGCTTTGACCGCTACGGGCTCGGGGACAGCTCGGACGAGGACGTCGCGGCATTGCGGGCTCGCATCGCAAAGGACGTCGCACTTGCGTGCGAGGGCGGAGAACGCCGGCGCCTTGCGTGCGCGGCGGCCGAGATCTACGGCGCAGTCTACTCGCGTACCGGCGGGTACTACCCGGCGATCAACGCGGCCACGATGTGGCTGATCGGGGGGGATCGAGCGCGAGCCCGCCGGCTGGCAGACATCGTTGTCGACGCCCTCGCGACCAGTGACGAGCGGTCGTACTGGGCGGCCGCGACCGAGGCGGAGGCGCAGCTTCTACGTGGCGAGGAGCTGGCCGCCGTCCGTGCGCTCGAGCTGGCCGCGACGCTCCACGCGCAGGACTACGGAGCGCTGGCGAGCACGCGGCGCCAGCTGCGGATGATCTGCGAGATCCTGGGCGTCGACGAGGCGCTGCTCAGCCCCCTCTCGTGCCCCGGGGTCGTTCACTTCTGCGGTCACCGGATCGGGGGAGGAGAGCCGGCTCGCTTTCCGGCCGGAGCGGAGCCGGCCGTCGCGGGGCGGATCAAGGAGGTCGTGGGGCGCGACATGCCGGGCTTCGCGTACGGCTCGCTGGCCAGCGGCGCCGACATCCTTTGGGTCGAGGCGCTGCTGGCGGCTGAAGTTGAGGTGCATGTCGTGCTCCCATTCGCCCAGGCCGAGTTCATCCAGGTATCCGTCGCCCCGTCGGGTCGCGACTGGATCGAACGTTTTGATCGCTGCATTGAGAACGCGGCCTCGGTTCGGTTTGCCACGGATGACGCGTACCGCGGCGACGACGTGCTGTTCGGGTACTGCAGCGAGCTGGCGATGGGCTTGGCGCTGCTGCGTGCGCGCTACCTGGATGCGAACGTGCGTCAGCTTGCGGTTTGGGATCGCGGGCCCGCCCACGGCGTTGCGGGGACAACGATCGATGTCAACACTTGGCGGCGCCGAGGCGGCAGCGTCACGGTCATTCACCCTTCGATCGACGCCCCGGCCGCCGAGGTGATCGGCCCGCTCGAGGAGGCGACGTCCCCGCGCCGGCAGGGTAGGGTCGATCGGCGTACGGCGGCGCGGGACGCCGCGACCAGGCAGCCGGCCTCGTGGCACGTGACGCCCGATCAGGCCCGAGTCATAAGGGCGATGCTGTTTGCCGATGTGACTGGCTTCTCGGTGCTCAACGACGAGCAGCTTCTGTGCTTTGCCGAGCGCGTGCTGGGGGCGTTCGCGGTCGTGCTGGAACGCCATCGCGGCCATGTCTGCTACCGCAGGACGTGGGGCGACGCCGTGTTCGTGGTGCTCACGGATGCCGTTGCGGCAGCATTGTGCGCGCTCGATCTTCAGGACGCAATGGCCACGGTCGATCTCCAGGCGGAGGGGCTCCCGGGGCACCTGGCGCTCCGCCTCGGGGCCCACGTGGGTCCCGTCTTCTCATACCACGACCCGGTCGTCGACGGGCCCGACTTCACGGGCTCGCACATCAGCCGCACCGCCCGGATCGAGCCCATGACACCCCCGGGCGCCGTGTACGTCACTGAGCCGTTCGCCGCGGCGCTCGTGCTCGCCGGGCGTGGTGACCTCGCCTGCGACTACGTCGGACATGTGCCGATGGCCAAGAACTACGGTCGCCTGCGGATGCACAGGCTCAGACGCGTCAAGTCGTCAGCAGCCGCAGTACGAACGACTTCGCGCGGAGCGAGCGCGACATCACGCCGGCGCGGTGTCCACGGCCACGCAAATGACTGAGCTACTGGCGAGCGCATTGCGCAGCGGCGGGCGTCCGGTCCGCTTTCGCCGCGGCCAGGCGTTGTTCATCGAGGGAGACCTGGCCGACCGCGTGTTCGTGATCGAGCGCGGCTGGGTGATGATCTCGAGCGTCGCATCCAGTGGTCGCGAGATCGTGCTCGGTCTGCGCGGACCGGGCGACGTGATCGGTGATATGTCGGCGCTGGACGGCGCGCCGCGCTCGGCGAACGGCGCTGGCCCTGGGCGAGGTCGAGGCGACAGTCACACCAGGCTCGGCGTTCACGCGCGCGCTGACCGACGCCGCCGCCGCGATGGAGCTGCTCCGCGTGCTCGCGGCAAGACTTCGCGACGCGGACCGCAAGCGGCTGGAATTCGCCGCTCTCGACACGCTCGGACGCGTCGCATGGCGGCTGCACGAGCTGAGCGATCGCTTCGGCAAAGCGGCGCCCGACGGGATCGAGGTCGAGCTTCCCCTCTCCCAGG
>CAVZAY010000006.1:0-10806 GCA_963773395.1 uncultured Solirubrobacterales bacterium
GCGGTTGCGACAACGCGACCGTGCGATGGGATGGTGGCTGCTTTCCGAGGGGAAAGCGAGCGTCTCGACCTGTTCCGAGCCGGCCCGTGCACGGCACGTGCTAAGGCGAAACCCGGTCCGGGTTCAAAGGTGGATGGGGAGGAGCCGCCCTGAACAGCTTCCTGGTTCGGCGCCTGGTCGTGGTGGGTTTAGGAGTTGTCCACGACGGTCTGCTCGAGCACTGTGAGCTCGGTTGTCGCGTGTCGCGCGGCCAGCGAGAGCAGGGCGTGCGCGTTCGTGCATGCGGGGCAGGTATCGAACACGCGGACGATGTCGGGGGCGCCGGGGGCGGGGTCGCTCTCAGCGACGGCGAACGCGCTTCCCGCTGCATTGAATGCGAGCGGCCCTTGGGCGTCGGGGAGGGTGAGCACGCGCAGCTCCTGGCCGGTGTGTGAGTCCCAGATCCGGACTGTGTGATCGAGGCTCGAGGTCGCGACGAGCGAGCCGTTGGGGCTGAAGGCGGCCCCCTGGAGACCGCGGGTGTCGCCAATCAGGTTCACGAGCCGACGCCCGGTGGCGACGCTCCAGATCGTCGCTTGCGAGTCCCACGATGCCACGAGGAGCCGGGACCCGTTGGGGTTGAGGTCCACGGCCGAGACGTCGCCGGCTTCCTTCACCTGTCGAAGCAGCCGCCCCGTTTGGGTGTCCCAGACATCGACGTAGCCGCAGTACTGGGCCCCGGCGAGGCGGCGATCATCACGACTGAACGCAAACGATTCGGGCGCGTACCCGCACGATACGGCGGCTCCCTGAAGCTCGATTGTCTTGCCTGTCTGGATCGACCGGATCACAGGAATGGGCCCGCTCGTGGTTGATCCTTCCACGAGCGCCACGCTGGCGTCATTCCAGCTGAATGCCGCGTCGTCAGCAACGCTGCCGTAGACGGCCGGAATCGACGTGACGGAGATCCGCTTCACGATCTGGCCGGAACGCGTGTTGAAGATCGTGTCGTGGCCCACCGACGGCTTGGTGTCGGTACCGAGCGCGAGACGTCCGTCGCCGCTGAGCACGACCGCGTTGACGCCTGGCAGCGTCCGTCGCCGGACCGCAGGACCGCCGGACGCCGGCGTTGAGAACACGACCGGCGCGACCGGCTGCCCGGCCGGCACGGTCTCGACCGTGTTGCCATCGAACACGACCTGCGAGGGGACAGCGGGCAGCGGCAGCGTCTCAAACGACTGCTCCACACCGGCCGCGCGCCAGATACGGGTAACCCCGTCGTCGGAGGCGCTCAGCACGGAGTTGCCATTCGGGGTGAACGCGATCGACGAGATCGGCCCCGCCGGCCCGTCGTAGGAGACCAGCTCCTGCTTGGTGGGAACGGACCACACGCCGGCGGTGCCGTCCACAGCGCCGACCGCGAGACGCGAGCCGTCCGGGCTGAACGCAAGCGCCGTGATCTCCACGTCCGGGAGCGTCAACAGCGTCGACTGCTCGCGCCACGTCGACGTGCTGTAGATCGATACCGCCGACGTGACGTCCTGTGCAGTCGTCGGATATGCGACCGCCAGCTGCCTGCCGTTGGGACTGACGGCGACAGTCGCCCCCCCGCCGCTCCCTGGTGGGGTGAGGATCCGGTGGACCAAGCGGCCGGTGGCAGCATCGTATACGTGAACCGAAGCGTCCTGTCCGCCGACGAACAGCAGCCGACCATCGGGGCTATAGACGACGTTGCCACCAAGCGAAGCTGACAGCTGCCGCGCAGTCGCGCCCTTCCAAGAGCCGATTAACAATCCACTGCCAAAGGCGGCCGCGAGCGTATTCCCATTGGGGCTGAATGCCACCGAGAAGGCGCCTGAATCGATCTCGTCCGCAGCCGCTGGCCACTCAGAGGCGGCCCCGGTCCGCGGGTCGATCAGCCATACGCCGTAGCCGGCGGTGGCGAGCTCGTTCCCGTCAGGGGAATACGCGAGCCCGTAGGCGCTGACGCTGATGTTTATGCTCTTCAGCATGCGGGTCCCGTGGCATCTTCGAGGATCCGCACCAGTCCGCTGCAGGTTCCCTCGGCGATCTGCCGGCCGTCGGGGCTGATGGCAGCCGATAGACAATCCCCGGTATTTGCGATTGTCGGCAGGGCGCGCTCGAGCGGTGAGGCGTCGAGCGCGGCGCGGAGGGCGAGCAGCGTTTGGGGGGCGGCCTTTTGGTGCACCGCCCGCATCCCGAGGATCAGCGAGATTTCGGGGTCGTTGGGCAGTCTGCGCCTGGCTCTCGGCGGCCAGGGCCTGGGCGCGGGCGCTGACGCGCTCGGACACCGCCTGTCCGCGTGAGATCAGGGCGAACACGAGCAGCCCGATCGAGACCGCCGCCAGCCGCCGCTCCGCCCACATCGCCCGCTGCCGGCGGGCTGCGGCCTCCGGCTGGCGAGCAGGATCGCGTTGCAGACGGATCGGGGCCGGGTCTGCGCCCTCGGGGCGACGCCTGCCAGCGTCCGCCGCCTTCCTCCAAGCCACGCAGCAGAAAGCTCCGGTCGCGACCTTCCGCTCCCACTCGATCGCCTTGACCAACCATCGGGTGTGCGCCAAGACTCGGGATCGCGGTCGAGCGCGCTCAGCAGTCGCTCCATCCCGGCTCGAACGGCGTCTCGGTGAAAGGGATCCAGCTCCGATCGCGGATCTCGGCCTGCAGCTCTGATCGGGGACCGTTCGCGCAGCACCGGCCCGATCCGCTTGTTAGTTCCCTCGCGTACTCGACCTCGCTCTCGCAAAACGGCGACCGCGCGGATAGGCGTGATCACGAACAGGAACGTGTCCGAGCCCTCGATCGCGCGGATCGCCGCGGGGAAGACCTCGCCGTCGGCGATCCCCTCGGTGTCCAACCAGACCTCTTTGCCCCGGTCCGATACCGAGCCATCCGGCGGGTACGAACTCCGAGTCACGCCTCGAGTACGCGACAAAGACGGCGGTCATGCCTCGAATCGACTCTACGCGGCTAGGAGCTGTCGGTCAACGGTCGCGGCGGCGGCCGGCCTGGTGACCGGTATCACCACGTATGCCTAGAGTTCGTTGCCGTGTCGGCCTCGACTGAACGCCCCGGCGATGACTCCGAGCGGCATACCGCCGCATGGTGGCTGGACGCGGTCAGACGCGAAGAGCGGCGCGGCGAGCTGCTCTCCGCCTTCGACCTGGCCGAACGGGCTGGAGGAGCTTCCCGATGACGTCGCGCTCAAGCACCGGGCGGTACTCGCGCTGGCGCGCGCGGGCGCCACCGAGGAAGCGGCTAGGCGGTTTGACCGGTACGGGCTCGGGCACAGCTCGGACGAGGAGGTCCTGGCATTGTGGGCGCGGATCGCCAAGGACATCGCCCTCGCGTGCGATGGCGAAGAGCGCCGTCGCCGTGCGCGGTCTGCGGCCCATATCTACGGCGCGGTCTTCGCGCGACCGGCGGTACTACCCGGCGATCAATGCCGCCACGCTGTGGCTCGTCGGGGGGGATCGAGCTCGAGCCCGGCGGCTCGCAGAGACCGTTGTCGACGTCTCGCTACCAGCGAAGACCGCTCGTACTGGGCCGCCGCGACCGAGGCTGAGGCTCAGCTCCTACGCGGCGATCAGCCGGCCGCGTCCGCGCGCTCGAGCGGGCGGCGACCCTCCACGCGAGGACTACGGAGCGCTGGCCAGGACCCGGCGTCAGCTGCGGATGATCTGCGAGATCGGGGGGTCGATCCGCCGATCCTCGGCGCCCTCCCGGCCCCGGCGTCGTCCACTTCTGCGGTCACCGCATCGGCGCGACGAGAGCCGGCCCGCTTTCCGGCCGAAGCGGAGCCGATGGTCGCCGCGCGCATCAACGAGGTCGTGCGGCGCGACATGCCAGGCTTCGCGTACGGCTCGCTGGCGAGCGGCGCTGACATCTGTGGGCTGAGGCCCTGCTGGCGGCTGAAGCTGAGGTGCACGTCGTGCTCCCATTCGCCCAGGCGGAATTCATCGAGGCATCCGTTGCCCCTCCGGGTCCCGATTGGATCGAACGTTTTGATCGCTGCATTGAGAATGCGGCCTCGGTCCGGTTCGCCACGGATGACGCGTACCGCGGCGACGACGTGCTGTTCGGGTACTGCAGCGAGCTGGCGATGGGCTTGGCGCTGCTGCGTGCGCGCTACCTGGATGCGAACGTGCGTCAGCTTGCGGTTTGGATCGCGGGCCCGCCCACGGCGTTGCGGGGACAACGATCGATGTCAACACTTGGCGGCGCCGAGGCGGCAGCGTCACGGTCATTCACCCTTCGATCGACGCCCCGGCCGCCGAGGTGATCGGCCCGCTCGAGGAGGCGACGTCCCCGCGCCGGCAGGGTAGGGTCGATCGGCGTACGGCGGCGCGGGACGCCGCGACCAGGCAGCCGGCCTCGTGGCACGTGACGCCCGATCAGGCCCGAGTCATAAGGGCGATGCTGTTTGCCGATGTGACTGGCTTCTCGGTGCTCAACGACGAGCAGCTTCTGTGCTTTGCCGAGCGCGTGCTGGGGGCGTTCGCGGTCGTGCTGGAACGCCATCGCGGCCATGTCTGCTACCGCAGGACGTGGGGCGACGCCGTGTTCGTGGTGCTCACGGATGCCGTTGCGGCAGCATTGTGCGCGCTCGATCTTCAGGACGCAATGGCCACGGTCGATCTCCAGGCGGAGGGGCTCCCGGGGCACCTGGCGCTCCGCCTCGGGGCCCACGTGGGTCCCGTCTTCTCATACCACGACCCGGTCGTCGACGGGCCCGACTTCACGGGCTCGCACATCAGCCGCACCGCCCGGATCGAGCCCATGACACCCCCGGGCGCCGTGTACGTCACTGAGCCGTTCGCCGCGGCGCTCGTGCTCGCCGGGCGTGGTGACCTCGCCTGCGACTACGTCGGACATGTGCCGATGGCCAAGAACTACGGTCGCCTGCGGATGCACAGGCTCAGACGCGTCAAGTCGTCAGCAGCCGCAGTACGAACGACTTCGCGCGGAGCGAGCGCGACATCACGCCGGCGCGGTGTCCACGGCCACGCAAATGACTGAGCTACTGGCGAGCGCATTGCGCAGCGGCGGGCGTCCGGTCCGCTTTCGCCGCGGCCAGGCGTTGTTCATCGAGGGAGACCTGGCCGACCGCGTGTTCGTGATCGAGCGCGGCTGGGTGATGATCTCGAGCGTCGCATCCAGTGGTCGCGAGATCGTGCTCGGGCTGCGCGGACCGGGCGACGTGATCGGTGATATGTCGGCGCTGGACGGCGCGCCGCGCTCGGCGACGGCGCTGGCCCTCGGCGAGGTGCGAGGCGACAGTCGCACCAGGCTCGGCGTTCACACGCGCGCTGACCGACGCCGCCGCCGCGATGGAGCTGCTCCGCGTGCTCGCGGCAGACTTCGCGACGCGGACCGCAAGCGGCTGGAATTCGCCGCTCTCGACACGCTCGGACGCGTCGCATGGCGGCTGCGCGAGCTGAGCGATCGCTTCGGCCAAGCGGCGCCCGACGGGATCGAGGTCGAGCTTCCCCTCTCCCAGGAGCAGCTCGCGAGCTGGTGCGGCGCATCGCGTGAGGCAACCGCCAAGGCACTGGCGACGCTGCGCGCCGTGGGCTGCATCACCACGGGCCGGCGCAGCGTGCTGATACGCGACCCCGAGGCGTTGCTGCGCCACGCCTACGGAAGCGCGTAGCGGCAAGCCCCACTGAGTCAAACGACGCACCACCACAGCGTCGAGCTGCGTTGGCGCAAACCTCGCGCGGCGCGACAGTGCCGGCATCAGTCCGGACGACCTAACTCCAGGCTCACCGGGCACCACCGCCAAGCAAGGAGTCATGCCATGTCACCGCAACTTCGCCACGATACCCTCCCCGACCAGAGCGCTATCGCCGGGGCGCTCCACGCCCACCGCCACGCCATAAGAGATCTCCCACGCCGTCTACGCGGAGCTCACGTCGCCAGCGCGGCTGCCACAGGCGGCATCTGCGTCGCAGTCGCGGCCGCCGCGCTCCTCACTGGTACGCCCGCGAGCTCAAACGCCGCACAGGCGACGCGGATGACCCGTGAGATCAACGCATATGAGGCCAAGGGCTACACGCTGGACATGTGCACACGGTACGGCCAGCTGATGCGCGATTCGCACGCGGGCCGGTTCGTCTTGGTAGCGAGCGCCGTTGCGAGCAGCCCGTCACTGCCGCTGACACAGCGCGTGATCAGCTTCGCGGGAATGACGCCAAGCAAGACGCCAACCGCGGTGCGAAGCGCGGCGTCAGCGGCCAAGGATGGCATCGCTAGCAAGGCGCAGCTCGTCAAGTGGGCGGTTCGTCGGCGAGGCCGTCTCGAACCTCAGCACGCCCGGGAACTCGCAGCGCTACGGCCTCAGCCTCGTCGTCGAGCTGTCCACCAACGCCAACGCCAACGCCTACCTCAAGTCGACATACGCGAACACTCCCGATGTGGTGTGGATACCGTTTGCGGTCAGCGGGATCCCAGGAGCAGTTGGCTTCGAGCAGACGGGCTCTGGCCCGGCGGGCGGCGCCAGCAACGTCGGCTTCGTGTCCGGACCGTACGTGTACGTCCTCGGCGCGGGCTGGGGGAACGGCGCGAAGAACGTGATTTCCAACCAAACGCTGATCGCCGCGGCACGCAAGCTCTACAGCCGCGTCCACTAGCCGGTTAAGCGCTCTGCTGACGACGAGGATTCGACCCGTGCGCCGGCCCGCCCGCACACACACGTTCAAACGCACGGGAGGCGTCATGAAGATCAACCGCGGCGACGCTCGCGGCTCGAGCCCGCGGCCATGGATGGCCACGGGCGTCGTCTTCCTAGTTGTCGGAACCGCCTGGTGCGTCATCGCACGGCGCTCCGTCCTTCGCGCGGCCCGTTCAGGCAACCACGCGGCCGACCGAATACACCAGGGCCACGAGGACGCCCGCCCCCACACAACATGCGATCACGTGCCGGCCACGAGGACGCCCGCTCCCATCGCGTGAGTTGCGAGCGCGCCGTTTGGTGTTGAGGGCGTTAGCGAAGGTTGGTCGCTAGCTCGATCTCGTCGTGGAGCGGAATGCCGAAGTGGCCGACGTCAAGGATCTGGGGCTTGATCGCGCGCGCGGCATCGACCGCGTTGCTATGCACCGCCACCAGGCGAAGGCCTCGCCGCTGGTAGAAGCGGATCGCATCGAGGTTGTCATTGGTCGTGATCGCTCGTAGTCGTCGACAGCCATGCTCGCGTGCCACATCGATCACGGCAGCGAGGAGCGCGCTCCCGATGCCCTGGCGCGGCTGGAGAGCATCCAAGCTGACGAGCTCCGCCTCGTCATCATCAAGCCAGTAGGTCGCGAGACCATTGCGAGCACCGGACACCTCAGCGACAAATGCTGGCAACCGGTCTGCGCCATGACGGCGTCCACGGCTCACGATCTCGGCAGATCCCCAGCGTGTCTCGAGCACGCGGGCTATCCATTCCCGGTCACCGTCGCCGGCCGGCCGCACGAATATCGAAGCCCCCGCGCCCATCATTCGCAAGTATCGACCCCGCCACGAGCCCCCGGTCCAGACGCTGCACCAAATCCCGAGGGCGACACGCGGCCCCCACCGGGGGTCCCGGCTGCGTTGCGCGACTTGCGAGCGCGGCCGGCCGGTGGCGTCTCGGTGCGGTTCCAGTCGTCCGGAGTGTTTCGTATTACAATTCTCGCGTGGAGATTCATCCGGCGGCGCGGAGACACGGAATCGCCGACGAGGACATCGAACACGCAGTGACCAACGCGATGGTGATCGAAGCTCAAGCGGACGAAACGACTCTCTACCTCGGCCCGGCGCGCAGTGCTGACCTGCTCGAGATCGTGACCGTCACGCGTGAAGGCGACGCAGAGCTTGCGATCCACGCGATGAGGATGCGCCCGAGATACGAACGACTGCTGGCAGGAGGCTGACGATGGCAAAGAACACCTACGGAACAACGCCCAGTGGCGTGCCCATCACCGACGAGCTCGTCGAGAAGCTCGCTGCGCAGGCCGAAGAGGGCTACGACGTCGACGAGATGCTGCGCCGGCGTGGCGGGCGCCCCCCAATCGGCTCGGCCGCCGCGACAGTCGAATCCGTTCGCCTCGAACCCGAGCTACGCGACGCGCTCATCACACGCGCCAAACACGACCACGAAACCACGTCGTCAGTTATCCGCAAAGCCCTCCACCAATACCTCAAGACCGGCTGACCGCAGACGCTCGCTCCCACACAAAGCGAGCACGGCCGCCAACCCTGATCACGCGCTCCCATTGCGCGAGATGCGAGCGTCTGCCGCTTGTCGGTCAGGCGGGCGGCGTCCGGGCGGGATCGTACCGTCGGGTTCTTGGAACGCGTGGCGGTCATTGGTTGTGGTGGCGCCGGCAAGACGACGCTCGCGAACGAGCTTGGCCGCCGGCTATGTCTGCCGGTTCTGCACGTCGATGGGTTCTTCTGGCAGGAGCGCCCTGGCATCGGCCGAGTCGAATCGACGCCGCAGCAGTGGCGCGCGATTCACGAACAGATGATCAGCGGCGAGCGATGGGTGATCGACGGGATGAAGCTCGGCGTTCTCCCCGCGGAGGCTAGCGGCCGCTGACACCGTCGTCTTTCTCGACCTCCCGACCTGGCGGTGCCTATCAGGCGTGGCCACACGGCGGCTTCGCTACCGTGGCGAGCTACACCCCGACCTAGGCGTGTACGACCGCATCAACCGCGAGTTCATTCGTTGGGTCATGTCGTTTCGCCGACGAGTCAGGCCGAGACTGCTCGAGCTCCTTGACAGCACGGACTGTCGCGCTGTAATCCTCACCAGCCGCCGTGAAGCCGCGGCGTTCGTGAGCGGCCTGCCAGCGCGCGACTCGAGAATCGCCGCGTAGCGCCGAGCAGCGAATAGCGCGCAGCTGAGGCTTTCGCGGACAATCACGACGGATATCGTGCCGAGCCATGGGAGTATCCGGGGCCCCCGGCGGTTGGGCGTCGCGCTTCTCGCCGCTGCGCAACCGCGACTTCCGGCTGCTGCTGATCGGCCAGACGACCTCGAGCGTCGGTGGTGCGATGCTGCCGATTGCGCTGGCGTTCGCGATTCTCGCCGAGCACGGCAGCGCGCTCGACATCGGACTGGTGTTCGGCTCGGTTTCGGTTGCAGAGCTGGCGCTGTTCCTAGTCGGCGGGGTCGCGGCGGACCGTTACCCGCGGCGCGTGGTGATGGTCCTCGCCGATGCTGTCCGCGGCGCGAGCCAGCTTGCGCTCGCGGCACTGCTTATCGCGGGCCACCCGCCGATCGCCGCGCTATGCGCCTGCGCGGCCGTTCAGGGCGTTGCCGGGAGCTTCTTCTCCCCAGCGGAGACCGCGTTATTGCCGGCGGTCGTCGAGCCCGACGAGCTGCAGGCGGCGAACGCAATCACGCAGATGGCGTCCAGCGCCGCTGGCGTCATCGGTCCGGCGCTCGCCGGGGTGCTCGTCGTAACGATCGGCGGTGGCTGGGCGATCGCGATCAACGGAGCGAGCTTCCTCATCAACGCGGCGCTGCTGACCCGCGTGCGTGCCCGCGAGCCCGAGCGCGCGCAGTCGGCCGCCAGCGGGGTGCTTCGCCAGATTCGCGAGGGCTGGTCGGCGTTCGTGGCGATCGACTGGTACCTGACGCTCGCATGCTCGTTCTCGTTCGTCCAGGTGTTCCTCGGCGTCTTCTTCGCGGTCGGACCGGTCGTCGCCAAGGGATATCTCGGCGGCGCCGGCGCCTGGGCGGCGATCTTCGCGGTCGGCGGCATCGGGTCCGTCATCGGCGGCGCGGCGGTCATGCACGTGCAACCGCGACGGCCGCTAGCGGCCGCGATGCTATTCGCGGTGCCGTTCTCACTGATGCCGCTCGCCGTCGCGCTGACCCTGCCCGTACCGGTGCTCTGCGCATTCTCGGCAGTGGCGAGCATCGGCGTGCTGCTGACGCTGACGCTTTTCGACACCGTCGTCCAACGCGTCGTCCCGCCCGAGATCCTCGGACGCGTCTTTGCGATCGACCTTTCCCTGAGCCAGATCGGCCTACCGCTCGGATTGCTCCTAGGCGGCCTGCTAGCGCCGCTGCTCGGTCCGCGCACCGTGCTCGCCGCAGCCGGCGTAGGCGGCGCAGCCATGTGCCTCCTCACCGCGACGCTGAGACCGATCCGAACGATGCACCTGGGCCCCACAGACACGAGCGCGGCCACCGGATGAACGCCCGCCGAGCACTGCTCACATCTCGTGACAGCAGCGCAATCGATCAGGCCTTCGAACCCGCCACCGCTTTCTGTGGAAGCAGGCGTCACACTCTGCGCAATCGAGACAGTCCCCCTGCGCGAGGAGCGAGCGTGCCAGCGCAGGACGTGCGGTGTCGGGTTGGTGGTTCCTTCGGGGAGTAGGGTGCTTCGATGTGGCCAGGACGTACCGTCTTGGGGCCGCGCGCCGGCTCGTGAATATCGTGATCGGTCCTCTCGCGCAGCGCGGATTGGCGGGCCGGCACACCTACAACCTCACCGTCCGTGGCCGTAAGAGCGGCCGAGCCTATTCGACGCCTGTCACGCTGATCGAGAACGGCGAGCGCTGGCTCGTAGCTCCATACGGCGAGGTCGACTGGGTGCGCAACGCCCGCGCGAGCGGCGAGGTGGTGATCAGCCGCGCCGGCCATTCCGAGACGCTAGGCATCCAGGAGGCCACACCCCAGCAGGCGGCACCGGTCCTGAAGCGCTACCTCGGCGCCGCGGCCGTCGCGCGCCCGTTCTTCGACGTGACGCCCGCCTCCTCGCTGGAGGAATTCGCGGCCGAGGCCCCACGCCACCCAGTGTTTCGCTTGATTGAACGCTGACCGCGCG
>CAVZAY010000007.1:0-9341 GCA_963773395.1 uncultured Solirubrobacterales bacterium
GCTCGGAGCGCCGCCGGCGCGGCGACCGCGGGCGGCGAGCGGGCGTCACCCGAGTCTGTGCGGGGAACTAGGTCCAGCCGCTGCGAAGACACCGTCGTGGAGCGAGTCGGCGCCGGCCAGCAGTGGCTGGACGGCGCGAGGAAGCGGCCGACTCCGCCCCCTGGAAAACCCGGTGGTCATAGGTGGATGTGAGCGTCATGACCTTCTCCGCGCCGAGTTGGGCGCCAACCGCAGCAAGGCCCGGCGGATAGGCGATCCGCCCGCCGCGACGATCGTGCCCTGCCCCTCCATCAGACGCGGCACCGACGCCGACGTGCCGATGCCGCCCGGGTTCGTCAGCGTGATGGTCGCGCCCTGGAGATCGTCGGCGGTCAGGCTGTTCGTGCGCGCGCGTTCGACGAGGTCGTCGTAAGCGGCCAGGAACGCGTCAAAGGCCAGGTTGCCGGCGTCACGCACGACCGGGACCATCAGCGTGCGCGATCCGTCTCTGCGCTCGACGTCGACGGCGAGGCCGAGGTTGACGGCGCCGTCGTCGATCGGTGAGGGATCGCGTCGATTTCGCGAAGTGCTGGGTCATGACCGGCAGCGCCGCCGCCGCGCGGGCGATCGCAAACGCGATCAGGTGCGTGAAGGACACCTTCTTGCCGGCTTGCTTGAGTTGCCCGCGCCGCGCATCGAGCGTGCCGACCGCGAGCGTGCGGAAGCTCGTCGCCGTCGGAATCTTGCGGCTCTCCTCCATGTAGTGGACGAGCATCGCCGCTCCGCCCTTGATCGCCGTCGCTGACGCCGCCGCAGCCTTCGCGGCAGGCTGGGCTGCGGCATCCAGGACGTCGGCCTTCGTGATGCGCCCGCGCGGGCCGGAGCCTGCGACCGTCGTGAGGTCGACGGAGTGCGCGTCGGCCGCACGCCGCGCAACCGGCGAAGCCGCGGCCCCGTCGGACGCCGCCGGGCGGTCCTCAGCAGCCTCGCGAGCAGCAGGCGCAATTTCAGCATCGGTCGTATCGAGGACGACTTCGCCGGCCGCGATACGACCGATCACCTGGCCGACGGTCACGGTGTCGCCGGCGTTGGCGAGGAGCTCGCTGATCATCCCGCTGGCAGGGGCGGGAAGCTCGACGTCGACCTTGTCTGTGGAGATCTCGACAACGGTCTGGCCCGCCTTGACGCCGTCGCCGACCGCTACCGTCCAGGCGAGGATCGTGCCTTCGCTGACCGACTCGCCTGCTTTCGGCGTGACGATGTCGACGATCGTTGTCGGCGGGGGCTCGGGTTGCGCGCCTGGCGCCGGATCGACGATTGCGACGGGGTCAGAGCCGTTCGTCGGGACGATCTCCGCGAGCACCGCGCCGACGCTCACGCTGGCCCCCTCGGCGGCGTGAACCTTCACGAGCGTGCCGGACGCCGGAGCGACGACCTCGGCGTCGACCTTGTCGGTCGAGATGTCGACGATCGTCTCGTCGGCGGCGACGCGATCGCCTTCGGCCTTACGCCATCCAAGGACCGTGCCCTCGGCAACCGAGTCTCCCATTTTCGGCATGACAACCTGGATCGTCGTATCGACGGCCATTACATGCACTCTAGCGTGGCGATCCCCCGGAGCCGGGCAGTTGGCCGGCTCCGGCGCGGCGGCGTTGCTCGCGCACAAACTCGACGCTCCCGAAGAACGGCGCGATCCCGCCGAGCACCGCCACAGCGACCGCGATCCGTAGCGGGATGATGCGCGCGCGTGCCGCGTACAGGCAGGCGAGCGACATCAAGATCCACAGGATCCCGTGGCTGAAACCGAGGATGACCGTGGCCGGCTGCGGATTGTGGAAGCCGAAAGCCACGATCAGCAGTGCGGTGTAGATCGCCGAATGGGTTAACGAGACTCGCTCGAGGTTCTTGAACGTGATCACGCTTCGAGCAGGCGCCCCATGTCGCGAACCGCACCGTCGGCCTCGGGTGGCCACTGCTCCGGATCGGACGGCCACCACGCGTAGCTCGAATGCTCGGCCTCGAAGACGACGGTTGCGTCCGCTGGGACCCAGGCGATGCCAACGAAGAGGACGAGGCGGTGTGCGAGGCAGACGAGCGCTTCGATCGTCAACTGCTCGGCGTGCAGCGACCACTCCTCGAACAACTCGCGTCGCAGCGTTTGCACGGGGTGCTCGCCGGCGTCCACGGACCCGCCGGCGCCGAGCGCCCAGCGGCCGGGCCAGGAGGCGAGCCACTCGGCTCGATGACCGGCGAGCCAGCGACCGTCGGTCGTGCGAACGACGCACATCGCGGCGAGGCTCTGCAACGCGTCGCTCGCGCTCAGGCGCAGCGACCAGCGGATCGGTTGCAGCTCGAGCGCCAGCTCGTGCCGGGTCGCTCGGAAGCTGACAAGTCGCGCGCTTGTGCCGTCATGGGAGGGGGACCCGCGTCGCGCGAGTTCTGCGATCGCCTCGTTCGCGGCTCGGGCGGCTGCAGGCGGTGGATCGTAGGGCTCCCGCGACCAGGTCGCGTGCACCTGTTCAGGGCGCCAGCTGCCGCGGGCGAGCGTACCGGGACTCAGCTCCATCGGCCGACAGGCTATGCCCTGTGGGACGCGGAAAGCTCGCTGATATAGTTAGAAGTACTAACTATATGACCGTAACTGTTGCTACTCCCACCGCGCGCGAAGAGCTCCCTGCACGCCTGCGGCGCGTGACGATGCGGCTCTCGCGGCGGCTGCGGCGTGAGGCGGGCAGCGGCCTCCCGCCCGCGCTGCACTCGGCGCTCACCACGATTGGCCGTCGCGGCCCGATCACGCCGAGCGAGCTTGCACAGCTCGAGGGCGTGCGCCGGCCGACCGCGACACGCCTGCTGGCGATCCTCGAGTCTCGGGGACTCGTCGCGCGCACTCCAGACCCCTCCGACGGGCGCTCGTGCCGCGTTGCCGTGACCGAGCCGGGCCGCGCATTGCTGCGAGAGAGCCGGACCCGCCGTGACGCCTATCTCGCGCGCCGCCTCGCCTCGTTCGAACCCGATGACCGCGCCACACTCGACCGCGCACTGGCACTGCTCGAGCGCATGATCGCGGAGGAGCGATGAGCTTCTGGGGCGGGACGGGCGCGGGCGGCGCAGGCCATGGCATCGGGATGCACGGCGACGGGCGGGGGCGTGGCGGCGCGCGCGGCGGACAGCGTGTGCTCGGGCCGAGCGAGCCGCCGCCGCCGCTGATGGATCCCGAGCGCGAGCGCGACAGGCGGCGGATCGTGCGGCTGTTCGCGCCCTACCGCTGGAAGCTCGGCTGGGTGCTCGCGCTGATCGTGTTCTCCTCGGGGCTCAGCATGCTCTCGCCGTTCCTGCTCCGCGACGTTCTCGACAAGGGGATCCTCCACCACGACACGACGCTGCTGACCGAGCTCGTCGGCGGCATGATCGCGATCGCGATCGTCACCGCGGCGCTGAGCGTCGTGCAGACCTACGTCTCGACGGAGGTCGGCCAGAGCGTGATGCACGACCTGCGGGTCGCGGTCTATCGCCACCTCCAGCGGATGTCGCTGGCGTTCTTCACGAGGACCCGCGGTGGCGAGGTCCAGTCGCGGATCGCCAACGACATCGGCGGGATCGACAACGTCGCGACGAACACGGCGACGACGATCGCGCAGAACGCCACGACCGTGCTTGGGGCCACGATCGCGATGGCGATCATGAGCTGGCGGCTGGCGCTGATCTCCTTCGCGCTGATGCCGCTGTTCGTCTGGATAACGCGGCGCGTAGGACGCGAGCGGCGCGCGATCACAGCACGCTTGCAGGGCGGCCTCGCCGACATTTCCGCGCTCGTCGCGGAGTCGCTGTCGGTGTCGGGAATGATGCTCGGCAAGACGATGGGCCGCGGCGACGACCTCGCCGAGCGCTTCACGGCAGAGTCGGACGAGGTCGCCAAGCTCGAGGTTCACTCGCGTATGGCTGGGCGCTGGCTGATGTCGACGATCAACATGGTCTTCGCGATCCAGCCGGCGATCATCTACTGGCTCGCCGGCGAGCACGTCGCCGGCTCAGTGATCAGCGTCGGCACCGTCGTCGCCTTTACGACGATCCAGACGCGCCTGCTTTTCCCGATGGCGCAGCTGCTTTCCGTGGGTACCGACGTCGAGGCGTCGCTGGCGCTCTTCGACCGGATCTTCGAGTACCTCGACCTGCCCGTGGACATCCAGGAGCGGCCCGGCGCCGTCGAGCTGCGGCCGGGTGAGCTGCTCGGCGAGGTGCGCTTCGAGGACGTCGCGTTCCGCTACGCGCCCGACTCCGACTGGACGCTCACGGACATCGACCTAGTCGTCCCGGCCGGGACCCGCACGGCGATCGTCGGCGAGACCGGGGCCGGCAAGACGACGCTCGGCTACCTCGTCGCGCGCCTCTACGAGCCCCAGGAGGGACGGATCACCGTAGACGGCGTCGACGTCCGCGACGCGACGCTCGCTTCGCTCGCCGCGACGATCGGCGTCGTCTCCCAGGAGACCTACCTGTTCCACGCCTCGGTGCGCGAGAACCTGCGCTTCGCCCGGCCTGAGGCGTCCGACGAGGAGGTCGAGTCAGCCGCCGCCGCGGCACGGATTCACGACCTCATCGCCTCGCTGCCCGAGGGCTATGACACGGTCGTCGGCGAGCGCGGCTACCGCTTCTCCGGCGGCGAGAAGCAGCGCATGGCGATCGCGCGGACGGTGCTGCGCAACCCGCCGGTGCTCGTCCTCGACGAGGCGACGAGCTCGCTCGACACGCAGACCGAGCACGCGGTGCAGGAGGCGCTCGACGAGCTCGCTGTCGGGCGGACGACCATCACGATCGCTCACCGTCTCTCCACGGTTCGCGACGCCGACCAGATCGTCGTTCTCGACCACGGCCGGATCGTCGAGGTCGGCAAGCACGACGAGCTGATCGGGCGTGGCGGCTACTACGCGACGCTGGTCGCGCACGACGATCCCGCCGAGTCTCTACAGTGATTGCGGACAGATGGCCTCGCTCGAAGCGGAGATGCTCGCCTTCATCCGTCGCGGTCTCGATCACCACGCGAGCACCTGTCCGATGGCGCCGCGAGCGATTCTGCTGAACCCCGGCAACTACGAGCTGTTCGGGTGGGAGGAGCTGTGGGGCGTGCCGGTGCTGCCCGACGATCGGATTGCACCCAAGCGCTTTCGCATCGACTGCGACGGCTCGGCCTTTGGTATCGAGGACGAGATCGAGCAGGAGATCCACGTCAAGGAGCCGCTCATCGTGCCGGCCTATCCCGGCGAGCTGGGCGAGGAGTAGCATCGCGCCGCATGCTGATCTCGACGATGAACGACCTACCGGGCTACGAGATCGAGGAGGTCTTCGGTGAGGTCTTCGGGCTGACCGTCCGCTCGCGCAACCTCGGTGCACAGATCGGCGCCGGGCTCAAGTCGCTGGTCGGCGGTGAGCTCAAGGGCATGACGAAGATGCTCGCCGCGGGGCGGCAGGATGCGACGACGCGACTCGTCGAGGAGGCCGAGGCGAAGGGGGCGAACGCGATCATCGCCTTCCGTTTCGACACCGCCGAGCTCGGCTCGATGTGGACCGAGATCTGCGCCTACGGCACGGCCGTTCGGGCGCGCCAGCGCTAGCACGCTCCTGAGTCACTCGATCAGCGCGTTAGCCCGTCGATCAGCTCCACCCGATAGCCGTCCGGGTCGGGCATTGATCCGCCGCCCTCACGACGCAACCGACACGTCCGCGGGCACGACCTCCGCGAATCTCAGCGTGTCGATGAACTGCCGAAAGCGCGTGATCTTGCCGTCGCGGATGTCCCAGACGTGCACGAGGGCGACGTCCAGGGTCTTCCCGGTCACCTTGCCGGTGCCGGTGTATCGGACGACCGCGGCGACTGTGTCACCGGACCCGACGAATTCCTCGGGCGTGACCGCGAAACCGTCCACGTCTGTGGCGATCGGGCCAAAGACGTGCTGAACCACGGCTTCGCCGCCGCGGTATGGGCCGCCATACGGCATTCCCTCGGCCTCATGCCATTCGATGTCGTCCGCGAACCCGCTGAGTACAGCTGCAACGTCGCCTCGCCCGAAGGCTGCATAGAGCCCCTTTAGGAACTCGACGCTCTGGTCACTCATGACGCTCCCCCTCTGGTCGGCCTGCCTTGTGTTTCAACCTACCGATAGTCGAGGCCCCAGGCTCCGTGCAGCGTCCGACGGTCCGGAGCTCGGGGCCCCGCTAGCCCGATCGTTCAACTATCTCAATTCGATAGTTGTCCGGGTCCCGTACAAAGCAGATCCGCGAGCCGCCCTCGTTGACTCGGTAGGGCGGACGCTCCGGCTCAATCCCGAGGCCCGCGAGGCGCTCGAGCGCGTCGTCGAGGTTGCCGGCGGCAATCGCGATGTGGCCGTAAGCGCTACCGAGCTCGTAGTGATCGACGCCGAAGTTGTAGGTGAGCTCGAGTCGCGGCTCGTCGCCGTCGCCTGGGATCGTCATGAAGACGTTGATCGCCTCGTCGCGGATCGGCATGCGCCGCACCTCCTCGAAGCCAAGCGCGCGATAGAACGCCACTGAGCGATCGATGTCTGTGATCCTGTAGCACGTGTGGAGGAAGCCCATGTCGCGGAGTCTAGGGCGGACCGATGATCGTTGAACGGGCCACCAACGCCGCACTGCGCTCCAACTGCTACCTCGTCCTTGACGAGGCGGGCGGAGCTGCGGCGGTGATCGACGCCGGACCGCCCGTCGAGCCGCTCGTCGAAGCCGCCGAACGCCGCGGCGTGACCCCGAGCCTGATCCTTCTGACCCACCATCACGGCGATCACGTGGCGGGCGTCGCCTCGCTTACGCGGCATTGGCCCGCGGTGCCCGTCCTGATCCACGAGCTCGAACGCGAGCTTGTCCCCTCGGCGACGGGTACGATCGCCGCCGGGGAGGAGCTCAGCGTCGGATCGCTTCGGATCCGCCCGCTCCATACGCCCGGCCACACCCTGGGCATGCTCTCCTTCCTGGTCATAGATGGCGCGGGCGCCGCGGTGTTCACCGGTGACACCCTCTTTCGCGAATCGGTCGGCGGCGTTCGCGCTCCCGGTCACGGCACCTATCAAGCGCTCAAGGACTCGATCATGGGTACCTTGATGGAGCTCCCTCACGAGACGCAGATCGAACCCGGCCACAGCGACGCGACAACGGTCGGTCACGAGTGGGATCGCAACCCGTTCATAAGGGTCTGGCGCGGTCTCGACGGTGAGGGCAGCGAGCGGTGCCTGGCCCTCGGCGAGCCCGCGACGCTAATCCTGCTGGCGCCAGACTACGACGGGGGCACCAAGGCATGGGTGCGCTGGCCTGACGGCAGCGACGACATCGTCCCCGGCTCCCGCGTGCAACGGATCGACTAGCGCCACGATGGCCCGCGAGGACATCCCCACCTCGCGCCTGCAGCGCTCGGCGACGATCGGCCGACTCGCGACCGGCACCGCGTTCAAACAGCTTGCCACCCGCGCAGCGAACGTCGTGCGCGGCGAGGAGCAGCCGGGAAGCGCTGGAGCGCCGCCACCTCGAGACCGCTGAACAGATCGTCGCGGTGCTCGGGACGATGAAGGGTGCCGCGATGAAGCTCGGACAGGTCATGTCGTTCCTCGACGTCGGGCTCGTTCCCGAGGAGTTCCGCGACGAGTTTCAGCGCAAGCTCGCGGACTGCGTGACAGCGCGCCAGCTGTTCCGTTCGTGGAGATGCGGCGCGTGATCGAGTCCGAGCGCGAAGAGCCACTCAAAGACAGCTTCGCCGAGTTCGACAGCGAGCCCGTTGCCGCCGCTTCGATTGGCCAGGTGTAACGTCCCGTCTGCACGACGGCCGCGTGGTCGCCGTGAAGGTCCAGTATCCGGGCGCGGCGGCGGCGGTTCGCGCGGACCTCCAGAACTTCGGGATGCTCGTCCGGTTGATCGCCCGCCTCGCCCCCGAGCTCGACGCCAAGGACATTGCTGAGGAGGTGCGCGAGCGCATCAGCGAGGAGCTCGACTTCGAGCTCGAAGCTGCAAACCAGCGTGCTCTCGCGCGCCTCTACCGCGAGCACCCGTTCATCCTCGTGCCTGATGTGATCTCGAGCCACTCCTCCGAGCGCGTACTGGTCAGCGAGTACGTCCAGGGGATTGGCTTCGAGGAACTGAAGCGGCGCCCGCAGGATCAGCGCAACCGCCTCGGCGAGATCATCTTTCGCTTCTACTTCGGATGCATGTATCGCCATCACCAGTTCTCCGGCGACCCGCACCCGGGCAACTTCCTGCTGCTCGACGACGGCCGCGTCGCCTTCCTCGACTTCGGCCTGTTCAAGCGGATCGACGCCTCGGTCGCAATTCGAGCTCGCGCTCGCCCGCCGAGCGATCCGTGGCGACACCGATGGCCTGCTGGAGCAGCTGCGCGCCGGCGGCTTCCTGCGCGACGCGAACCGCTACACGGCGGACCAGATCTTGCAGCAATTCTTCGATGTGACCTGGTGGTACACGCGTGACGCCGATGTGGAGCTGACGCCTGAGGTCGCCACGCAAGTGATCATCGACATGTCCGATCCGCGCTCACGCCACTATCAGCAGATGCGTCACGAGAACCTTCCCCGCGAGCACCTCTTTGGTCGCCGAACCGAGACGCTCACGCTCGCAGTCATCTCCCAGCTGCGCGCGAGCGCCAACTGGCACCAGATCGCGCGCGAGTGGATCTTCGACGAGCCGCCAGTCACCGAGCTCGGACGCGCGGAGGCGGCCTATAGGCTGCGGTGACGGCCTTGTAGGCCTGCGATGTGAAGCGCTCGCCTGGGGCCGTCATCCTCGCCATGCTCATCGCGCATCCCGGTGGTAGCGGCCGCGCGCGCTGACGCAACGTCCGCGCGCGCTGCCTGGAGCTGCCTACGCATCCGCCCACCAAGCCGGCCGCGCACCCGACTGCGTCAGCCCACACCACGTCACATCGCCCGCGCGATAAGCAAAGCGAGGAGCCCCGACCAGCACGACTCCGTCACATCACCCCGAGTCCAAGGAGCGGGCCCCAGCGCCGGCCCGCAGCGCTAGACGCGCTAGATATGGAGCAGGCTCATCGTGCCGGGTGTGCCGCTTGGCATGCCCGCCGTGATGCCGACGCGCTGGCCCGGCTTGCGCCAGCGAGGCGCACGACGGTTTCCGTGGCGTCGCGAATCAACTCCTCGGCGATCTCATGGCGCTGCATCCAGCTTGCGGTGACGCCCCACATTAGGCCGCAGCGGCGCACCGTCTCGCGTTCCGGGGACAGCGCGTAGATCGGCACATTCGGGCGGTGGGCTGAGACCAGGCGTGCCGACCGCCCGCTCTGCGTCGGCACGACGAGCGCCGTCGAGGTCGAGCCGTTGCGCGGCGCGGCATGC
>CAVZAY010000008.1:0-78506 GCA_963773395.1 uncultured Solirubrobacterales bacterium
GCCTTCCCCCGGGCGCGCTGCGCGACGAGATGGTCCAGGCAGCCGCCTTCAAGCGCACGGTCACCCAAGCCGACATCGTCCAGACGACGCTCTTTCTGTGCTCCAGCGCGGCGAACAACCTCACCGGGCAGGACATCAACGTGTCCGCCGGCGCGGTGATGTACTAGCGCGTGCTCAGGCGCGGCAAGGGCGTAGTCGGCCGACGGCGGCCTGGACGATGTTCATGTCGGCGCGGGTCGAAGTCCTCTTGCGCGCTGCCGCGGCTGCACCAGCGTGACGTGCTCGCAGCACCAGGGGCTCTTGAGGTTTCCGCGGCGGCCATGACGTTGCGGACCGGGAGGTCATAGCGGCAGCGCAGCCAGCGCGTCAACTCGAGTGCGGCGTGATATTGCGCCGAGTCACCGATGACTTGCTGATCGGACATGCCCACGTTCTCGATGCCAATCGCCGTGTAGTCGAGGCCGACGACCTGGCGACACATGAGGTCAAGCGGCACGAGCTGGTAGATCGTCCCGCTGGTGTCGATCACGAAGTGTGCGCATACCTGGGGCAGCACGTGGTACTGAACGTCGGGTAGGTCGTCGGCAAACGTGTTCCACACACTCGAAAACGTCGTCGTCGCGGTGAAATGCCAGATCACCAGTTAAGGCCGACCATGTGGTAGCTCCGAATGCCGTAGTGCAGCTCGGCGTAGGTGCGCATCTGAGCCTTGCGCTCGGCGCCGAACGGAATGAAGTCTTTGACGATCTTCGGCGGCCCCAGCAGCGGCAGGCCCGTGGTCGTCGCACCGGTCGCCGCCGTCGCGCCGGTAGCAGCGGCGGCGTCTGCCGGGGCGCGCGCCGGTGCTCCCTCGGCCGCGAGCGCGAGCGCGGCGGCGATCAGAAGGACGGCCAGCGCTGCAAGTGAAGAGCGGCCGCGAGCGATGGCTCAGCTTAAGCCACGCTCGCTCGGCAGGGACAACCAGGCTCGCCGGCAATAGGCTTCGTCTGTGGCGCTCGTGCGAGTTTGTGCACCGTTATGCCGGGAGCTTGCCCGCGTCTTTCCGCAGCGCCCGTTCGCGCTGAGGCTGGGATGGCTGCGAGCTTGCGGCGACCGAGCCGGGGGCGCCGACCTTCTACGTGACGCCGCGCCTCGGCGCTCGCGCACGCCCTGCGGGCTCCCGGCGTCGTTGGGCCTCGGCCGCGCCTACGTCGAAGGGTCGCTGACTGTCGATGACCTCGATGCGGCCTTCATCGTCGTCGACGACTGGGAGCCGCCGGCGATCGCGGGCCGCGACAAGGCGCGGCTGTTGGCGCGCTCGCCCGGCCGCTCCCGGCCGGGTCCCGCGCCGCCCCGCAGCGAGCTGATCCTCCAGGGCGAGCTCCACAGCACCGCGCGCGACGCCGCCGCCGTCCGCTACCACTACGACGTCGGCAACGAGTTCTTCGCGCTGTTCCTCGACGAGTCGATGACCTACAGCTGTGCGATCTTCTCGCGCGGGGCGAGGACGCTCGAGGAGGCGCAGCAGGCGAAGCTCGAGCTGATCGCTCAGAAGCTCGGGCTCGAGCCCGGCCAGCGCGTACTCGACGTCGGCTGCGGCTGGGGCAGCTTCGCGATCCATGCGGCGCGCGAGCCGGCGTCAGCGTCACCGGCATCACGTCTCGCCGTCGCAGGCCGAGTGGCCCGCAAGCGCGTCGCCGCGGCCGGCCTCGAGGACCGCGTCGAGATCCGTATCGCCGACTACCGCCAGTTGCGCGACGAACCGTTCGAGCGATCGCCAGGATCGGCATGGCCGAGCACGTCGGCGAGTCGCAGATCGACGTCTACGCGCGAACGCTTCGATCGCATGGTAAGCCGGGCGGCGTCGTTCTCAACCATGCGATCAGCCTGATGCGCCCCGAGGAGGACCCGACTGGCCGACAAGTTCACGATGCGCTACGTCTTCCCCGACGGCCACCCGCTGCTGCTCTCGCGCACGCAGCTCGCTTCGAGCGCGCCGCACTTCTACACGGAGCACATCGAAGGTTCATGCGCGACTACGCGACACGCTGCGCGCCTGGCACGACCGCCTCGACGAGCACCTCGAAGAGGCCGAGCGGCTCGCCGGGCCCGAGCGGCTGCGAATCTGGCGCCTTACTGCGTGCCGCGCGTCACGGCTTCGACGTCGGCTACACCGCCGTCTACCAGATCAAGGGCGCAGGCCGGTGCGTGACCTAACCCCGAAGAACATCTCGCGTACGGGGTGGCGACTGAGGGACCCGGGCCCCAACACGGCCTTCGCGGCCGCTTTGAAGGCATCCGGGTATCTTCAGCACCGATGGGCCTACCGCCGCCGTCGCGCTCGCTGCTCGCCCCAAAGGTGCTGTCGGGGCTCTACCGCAAGCATCTCTCCGACCCGCGCCAGGAGCGCCTGTTCCTCGGGAACGTAGGCTTCCTGACCGCGTTCACGACGGTGCGCGTGATCACGCACGCAATTCGCGCCGGGCGCGGACCGTTTCGCAACATCGAGCCGGGCGGCCGCCACATCCATCACATGACCTTCGGGATCATCGGGCTGCTGCTGACCGGCTATGCCTGGAACGCGCAGGTCGCGCTCGGCATCGACCCGAAACGGCGCTGGGGCTCACGGACCTCGGCGATCGGCTACGGGATGGCCTCGGCGCTCACGCTCGACGAGTTTGCCCTCTGGCTGAATCTCGAGGACGACTACTGGACGAGCCAGGGCCGCGAGAGCATCGATGCAGTGGTGATCTTCGGCTCGCTGCTGTTTCTCGCGCTGATGAACCAGGATCTCGTGCGCGAGGCATCAGAAATCGCGAGCGGGCGGCGCGACGCTCGCGAGCTGGTCCACTAGCTCAGGAGAGCGCGGCGGTTGCGCCCGAATTGGCGACCGCGACGCAGCTCCGCGGGCGCCCGCACGACACGCTTGCCTCCGCGCCGAGCGGGAAGCCCGACAGCGCCCCCCAGCTCGATCCGGTCCACACGAGCGTCCGGTGGGATGCGTGGGAGGTCGCGACGCAGAAGCCGGCGCTCGCGCACGAGATCGAACCCGACGCGGTCTTGGCGACGCCGCCGGCGATGCTCCAGCGCATTCCGTTCCAGACAACGGCTCCCTCCTCGACGCCGACCCCGACGCAGAGCGTGGCCGATCCGCAGGACAGCTGCGTGAAGAAGCCGAGGACCCCCGGGATCGTGTCGTTCAGGGGCTCAGACCGGACGTAAGCCCAACTCGAGCCGTTCCAGGTGTTGGGGCTATCGTCGTGGAGGTTCACGCATAGGCTCCGCGAGGCGCACGCGATCACCCCATTGCCGTCCGTGCCGCTGATGACCCCGCGGTGCCCCGTCCACGTATTGCCGTTGAACTCGTAGGACTCGCCGCCACCGGTTGTCATGCAGAACGTCGTGGCCGTGCACGAGACGCCGTGCAGCGTGCTGTAGAGGCCCGCCGGAGAATCGACGGTGTAGAGCTTTACGGGCGCCCGCCACGCCTTTCCGTTCCACACGATCGCGTAGTTGTTGGTGCGCGCGGTGGTGCCGGAGCTCGCGACCGCGACGCAGAAGGACGAGTCGACACACGAGACCTGGACGACGAACCCGACGCTCGAGCTCAGGCTCGGCGCCGCGTGCCACGACCCGTCCCAGGTCGCGGTGTGGCCGGCCGAGCTGACTGCGATACAGAAGCCGCTCGCAACGCAGCTCAAGTTGATCTGGCCGTACTTGGGCGCAGTCAGGGGCGCTCTCGGCTCAGTTCGCCACATGACGGATCCCGCGGCGCCTACCGTGCTGACCGCAACCAGCGCCGCGACCAGCGCCGCGACGCCCGCCCCCAGCGCCGCCTCGCTCCTGCGCATGGACGCAAACGCTAGCGCAGGAGCAGGTCGCGCAGGAACGCCAGGTCAAGCCTCGGGGGCGCGGCGCCGATATACGGCTCGTGGAGTCTCTCTGGCGGCGTCGCTCACGGCGAGCTGCGCTCGGAGCCGTCGCTTGTTTGGCGATAGTCGCGGGCGCCGCCCACGGTAGCGGTCGTCCGAAGACGGGCGCTGCGCCGCTTCCATGGCCGTATCGCCACCTCGAGCTCGGACTCGCGAGCTCCCCCGGGGGCGCCGCTGTTCTCGCGGCCGTCGCCCCGTTCGGCTTCCGCTACCAGTACCTGGCCGGGGGTGTCAACACGGGGCAGGACTGGCCGCAGTGGAACCCGAACGGCTCGTTCGTGAGCCTCTACATCACGGAGTCCGAGGCGCACCGCATCATCCCCGTCTTCTCCTACTACGAGATCCGCCAGTCGCAGCCTGGCGCCGGTGTCGCCGACGAGGCGAGCGCCGATCTTGGCAACCTCGCCAATGTCGCGACGATGAGCAGCTATTACCGCACGCTCGAGTTGTTCTACCGCCGCGCCGCTTCGGCAAAGGGCCCAGTGCTGGTGCAGATGGAGCCCGACCTGTTCGGCTACGTCGAGCAGCACGCGGCCCACGGCGATGCGTCAAGCGTGCCCGCGGCGGTGGCGTCCACCGGCATTCCGGCATTGCGCGGCCTGCCCAACACGGCGGCCGGCTTCGCGCAGGCGGTGCTCGCACTGCGCGACCGGCTGGCGCCTCGGGTCATCGTCGGCTATCCGATCTCGATCTGGGGCACGGGGAAGGACATCCACCTCAGCCACCCGTCCCCCGCCGAGGTCGACCGGATGGCGGCGGCGGCCGTCGCGTTCTACCGCTCGCTGCATGCTCACTTCGACGTGACCTTCACCGAGCTGACCGATCGCGACGCGGGCTACGCGCAGGTTGTCAACGGTGAGGGCTCGGATGCGTGGTGGGCACCCGCAGATTTCAACCACGACCTGCGCTTCCTGCGCGACTACCACGCGCGCATCCGGCTCCCGATCGTGATGTGGCAGATTCCGCTCGGCAACACGGTCTCCCCGATCGTCAACAACACGCCCTACCACTACAAGGACAACAAGGTGCAGTGGCTGCTTGGGAGTGGAAGCGGGGCACATCTGCGGGCGTTCGTCAACGCCGGCGGCGTGGCACTGCTGTTCGGGGGCGGGCAGGCGCAGGACACCGACGCTGGAGACGCATCGGGCGACGGACGGCCCGACGATGGCGGCTATTTCGACGCCCGGGCCCGCGCCTACTACGCGGGCGGACCGTTGCCGCTGCCGGTTGCTACGCGCTGACCGACCGGCTCATTGCTCAGAGCGCGCCGGAAAGCGTGTTCGCGGCGTGCTGCGCAAGGTCGAAGAGCGGCTGCGGCACGATCCCGAAGAAGACCGTCGCGCCGGCGAAGACGACCGCCGCGAAGCGCAGTTCAATGTGCGTCTGACCGAGTGCGTCGGCCTCGGGTGAGCCGCCCGCGATCACCGGCACTCCGGCGGCGGCGCTCGCGCTCGGTCCGGGCGCGGAGCGCATCCAGACGGCGTTGATCACGCGCAGGTAGTAGCCGAGCGAGATCATCGAACCGACGACGATGAGGATCGCAAGCCAGGTGTAGCCGGCCCCGACGAGCGCGTCGATCAGGAAGAACTTGCCGATGAAGCCGGCGGTGGCGGAACGCCGGCGAGCGCGAACATCGCGATCGTCAGCGGCCAGGCAAGCCACGGGTCCTCGGCCCCGAGCCCGGCGACCGCGTCGAAGTCGTCGCCGTAGGGAGTCATGCGCTCGCGCGCGACGATCGCAGCGAAAGCGGCGATGTTCATCAGCAGGTACACGACCAGGTAGAGGATCGTCGCGCGCGCCCCGAGCGTCGTCGCCGACCGCGACGCCGGCGAGGATGTAGCCGGCCTGCGCGACCGACGAGTAGCCGAGCAGCCGCTTGAGCGAGCTCTGCCCGAGTGCGCCGACGTTGCCGACGACGATCGAGATCGCGGCCAGCACGAGCAGCGCCGGACGCCAGTTGAGGTGCTCGGCCGGCAGCATCACGTCGAGCACGCGCAGCAGCACGCCGAACGCGGCCGCCTTCGTCGCGACCGCCATGAAGGCCGTGACGGGAGTCGGCGCGCCCTCGTAGACGTCGGGCGTCCACTGGTGGAACGGCGCGATCGAGGCCTTGAAGGCGAGCCCGACGACAGGAGCGCGATGCCGGTCAGGAGCAGGACGTCCGAGCTGTGGCCGTGACTGATCGAGCTCGCGATCGCCGCTGAAGTCGGTCGAGCCGGTCGCGCCGTAGATCAGCGCGAGGCCGTAGACGAGCGTCGCCGAGCCGACCGAGCCGATGATCAGGTACTTGAGGCCCGCCTCGAGCGACGCCGCCCGGTGCATCTCGGTCGCGCACAGCACGTACAGCGGGATCGACAGCAGCTCGAGCCCGACGAACAGCGTCACGAGGTTCTGTGCTGCGACGAGCACGACCATCCCGGCGATCGAGCCGAGCATCATCGAGTAGAAGTCGCCGTGCGCCGACTCGCGCGGAGCCTGTCCCCGCCAGGAGAGCAGCGTCGCAGCGATCCCGCCCGCCGCGACGAGCAGCGTGATGGTCCCGGTCAGCTGGTCGAACGCGAGCGCGCCGCTGATCGCCGCGACGGGCCTGTGCCACTGCCAGATGACGAAGCCGATCGTCTCCGCCGAGGCTCACGAGCGTCAGGAAGGGCACGACCTGCGTGCGCGCGAAGCGCGAGCGCAGCAGGCCGACCATCAGCACGACGACCGAGCCGCCGACGAGCGCCACGAGCGGCGACAGCGCCGCCCAGTCGATGTGCGGGCCCGTGCGGGTGGATCAGCGCGGCGGCGATCATTTGCCTGCGCCGGCAGTTGCGCTCGTGGTCTCGACGTTCGGGCCGTACGCGACCCGCCCTGCGGCAGACCGGCCAGCTGGGCGACGGACACGTGCTGTCCGGTGTAGATCTCCTCGCGCACGATCGACCCGGTGACCGTGCTCTCGCTGCGGTGCAGCTGCAGCTGCGGGTAGATCGCGAACAGCAGGATCGCGCCGATGAACGGGACGAGCACAAGCGTGTTGCGCAGGCTCATCTCGCGCGACTCGACCTTCGGGCCGACGCGGTTGTGCATCGCGCGGATGAACAGGCGCAGGGCGTAGACGCTCGCCATCACGACGCCGGCGAAGGCGATGATCGAGAAGACCATCTTCGTCTGGAAGAGGCCGAGCAGGATCAGGAACTCGCCGACGAAGTTGCCCGATCCCGGCATCGCGAGCGTCGCGAAGGCGACGATCAGGAAGAAGGTCGCGAGGACCGGCGCGCGGAAGGCGATCCCGCCCATGTCGCGGATGTCATCCGAGCCGCCGGCGCGCGCGGCGAGCACGCCGATGATCAGGAACAGCGGCGCGACGACGAGGCCGTGATTGACCATCTGCAGCACCGCGCCCTGGGCGCCCTGCGGCGCGAAGGCGAAGATGCCGAGCGTGATGAAGCCGAGCTGCGCGACCGACGAGTAGCCGGCGATCAGGCGGGCGTTGGTCTGCGTGAAGGCCATCGCCGAGCCGTAGATGATCGAGCAGAGCGCGAGCACGAGGATCAGCGTTTGGAAGTGCACGGCAGCGAGCGGCATGGTCGGAAGCACGATCGCGAGGAAGCCGTAGGCGCCGACCTTCGAGAGGACGCCGCTGAAGACCGCGAGCACCTCGAGTCGGCATCTCGCGATAGGCGTCCGGCATCCAGCCGTGCAGCGGGAAGGCCGGCATCTTCACGAGGAATGCGGCGGCGAAGAGCAGGAAGATCCATTCCTGGCTCCCCTTGTGCAGCGGATTTGCGGCGAGCGTCGCGAGCGCGAAGCTGAGCGGGTGCCCGCTGTGCTCGGAGGTGAGCACAGCGAGCGCGATCGCAGCTGCAAGCATCAGCAGCGACCCGACGAACGTGTAGATGACGAGCTTCAGCGTCGCCGCGACGCGGCCCGGTCCGCCCCAGATACCGAGCAGCAGGTAGAAGGGGATCAGCATCAGGTCGAAGAACGCGACGAACAGCGCGAGGTCCTGGGCGAGGAACGCGCCGAGCACCGCTGACTCGGCCAGCGCGAAGAGCAGGTAGAAGACGCGTGGGCGCGGCCAGTCGCGGATGTTCGCGGCCGCGATCGCGAGCGCGAACGAGAACGTCGTGAGCGCGACGAGGAACAGGTTGAGCCCGTCGACTGCGAGCGCGTAGTGGATGCCGAGCGAGCGGATCCAGACGACGTCCGTGACATGCGCGTAGCCGTGCCCGCTGTAAGAGGCGATCAGCGCAATCGCGATCCCGAGCGCGCCGAGCGCACCGCAGAGCGCGAGCAGACCGCCGGCGCGCCGTAGCGGTATCAGCGCACCCACCAGCGCCGCGGCCACGGGAAGCCAGATCAGGATCGAGAGCATCAGGAACAGCTTTGAACCAGGAAGTAGAGCCCGACGCCGCTCAGGCCGATGACGACGAACGCGACGTAGTAGCGGACAAAGCCGCTCTCGGCGGAGCGCACGGCAGCGGAGCCGGCGCGCACGATCGCCGTCGTTCCGCCGATCAGCGTGCCGTTGACGAAGACGCGCTCGAAGCTCCCCTGCGCGAAACGCCCGAACCAGATGGCGGGTCGCACGACGAGCGCGTCGATCAGCTCGTCGAAGTACCACTTGCCCGCGAACAGGCGTAGGCCGGCGCGAAACGTGCGGCGATCACGCGTCGAGCTGCCGGGTCGCGCGACCCAGACAACCCACGCCAGGCCGATGCCGCCGAGGCCGATCACGGTTCCGAGCGCCAGCCCGACATAGATCAGTGTGTTCGACGGCGCGAGGTGGATCGTCGAGCCGGCGAAGGTGGGGGCGAGGAAGTTGTCGAGCCAGCTGGTGGTCTTCGGTATGCCGACGACGCCGCCACCGATCGCGAGCAGCGCGAGCAGGCCCATCGCGACGCGCATCGGCATGGCGCGCTCGGCGATCACGTGGTCGGGGCCGGGGAAGCCGACGTCGGTGTCCTCGACCTCACCGTTCGCGGGGTTCGTGGGCTGCTCGGGATGGAAGAGGTGGCCGTGTTCGAGCTCGCGCGCCTGCTCGTTCGGCTCGCCGAGGAAGGCGCGAAAGATCATCCGGAACGTGTAGAGGGCTGTGAGTGCGGCGCCCACGTAACCAGCGGCGTAAAGGGCCCAATACCAGCCGCCGCGGCTGCCGATCTGCGCGAGGATGTCGTCCTTCGAGAAGAAGCCGCTGAACGGCGGGATGCCGGACAGCGCGAGGCCGCCGACGAGGAAGCAGACGAAGGTGAACGGGAGCGCCTTGCGCATCCCGGACATCCGGTCGAGCGACTGCTCGCCGCCCATCGCGCCGATCACCGAGCCCGCCGCCATGAACAGCAGCGCCTTGAAGAAGGCGTGCGTCATCAGGTGGAAGAGCCCCGCGGCGTAGGCGCCGGCCGAGACGCCCATGATCATGTAGCCGATCTGCGACATCGTCGAGTAGGCGATGACGCGTTTGATGTCGACCGCCGCTAGGCCGATCGTTCCGGCGATCAAGCAGCGTCAGGCAGCCGACGATCGCGCCGACGTCCTGCGCCGCCGGCGCGAGCTGGAAGAGCGGGTGCATGCGCGCGATCAGGTAGACGCCGGCAGTGACCATCGTCGCGGCATGGATCAGCGCGCGAGACCGGCGTCGGGCCCTCCATCGCGTCCGGCAACCATGTGTGCAGCGGAATCTGAGCCGACTTCGCGAACGCTCCGACGAGCAGCAGCAAGCAGCCGGCTGTCACGTCGCCGCTGCCGCTAGCGCGAAGACATGAGGAGCGACATGAAATGTCGCGACGAAGTCGAGGCTGTGCGTGTGGCGGAAGATGAAGAAGGTTCCGAGCACGAGTCCGACGTCGCCGAGCACGTTGATCACGAACGCTTTGATCCCCGCCTGCGTCGCGCTCGTGCGCCGGTACCAGAAGCTGATCAGCATGTATGACGCGGCACCGACGAACGCCCAGCCGACGATCAACAGCAGGAAGTTGCCGGCGAGGACGAGCAGCAGCATCGAGAAGACGAAGAAGTTGAGGTAGGCGAAGAAGCGCGCGTACCCGCGGTCGCCCTTCAGGTAGCTGACCGAGTAGAGGTGGATCAGCATCGAGACGCCGCTGACGACGAGGATCATGAAGACCGAAAGCGGGTCGACGAGGAGCGTCGCGCTTCGCATCGACCCCGGTCGTGCGGGCGATCGTCCACAGCGTCGAGGTCAGCTCGCGGTGCGCCGGGCTCAGCGACTGGAGTTGGACGAAGGCGACGATCGAGTAACCGAACGAGACGGCGATCGCGAGCGTGCCGATCCAGCCGGCGGTCTGGCGCGGCAGCCACTTGAAGCCGAGCGCGATGACGAGCGTGCCGGCGAGCGGCGCCGCGAGCACGAGCCACGCGGCGTGCGTGGCGTTCATCCCTGGAGCTCCCGCATCGAGTCGACGTCGACCGGCAGGCGGTGACGGTGCATCGCGACGATCACGCCGAGCCCGACCGTCACCTCGCACGCGGCGACGACCATCACGATCAGCGCGAAGATCTGGCCGTCGTCGTTGCCCCACATCCGCGAGAAGCCGATCAGCGCGAGGTTAGCCGCGTTCAGCATCAGCTCGAGGCAGAGCAGGACGACGAGCGGGTTGCGGCGCACGAGGACGCCGCCGACGCCGATCGCGAAGATCAGCGCCGACACGGCGAGATACCAGGCGATCGTCATCGCTGCGTCGGCTCCTTCTCGTGCGCCGGCGGCAGCGACTCGGCGGCGGCCGAGCGTTTCGTGCTGGGTGCCCGTGTAAAACGGGCGCGCGCTCATGAACTCCGCGACGCTGATGCGCGGCGCCCGCTGCTCGATCCCCTCGTCGAGCCCCCCGCGACGGCGCGCGAGCGTGACGGCGCCAACGGCGGCGAGCAGCAGCAGGTAGGAGGCGATCTCGAACGGTGCGAGGAACTTGGTCAGGAAGAGGGTTCCGATCGACTCCGGGTTGCCGAAGCCCGCGGCGACGTGCGCGCCGCCCGTACCGACCGCTTTCAGACCGGTGCCGAGCACGGCGATGAAGAGCTCGGCGACCAGCGCGCCGGCGCAGGCGAACGCCGCCGAGCGTGCCGGCGCGGCCGGGCCCCGCGCTCCCGAGCAGGTTCTGGCCGCCGACGTAGGAGACGACGAAGATGTAGAGCACCATCACCGCGCCGGCGTAGACGACGACCTGCGCCGCGGCGACGAACTCGGCGCGCAGCAGCATGAAGAGCACGGCGAGCGAGATCAGATGGACGACGAGCGCGAGCACGCTGTAGAAGGGGTCCTTGAGCGCGATCACGCCGATCGCCCCCGCGAGCGTCTCCGATCGCGGCGATGAAGAAGATGAGGTAGGTCATCTACGGTCGGCCATCATTCGCCCTGCGCGCGCAGCGGCGTCTGGTCGAGCGGCTCGGCGAGGAGCATCTCCTTGGTGAAGATCAAATCGCCGCGGTTGTAGTCGGACAGCTCGTAATCGTGGCCCATCGTGATCGCGTCGAACGGGCAGGCGACCTCGCAGTAGCCGCAGAAGATGCAGCGGCTCATGTTGATCTCGTATACGGCCGCGTAGCGCTCGCCTGCTGACACCCGCAGCTCCGGCGTGTTCTCGGCGGCGACGACGCGGATGCAGTCGGCCGGGCAGGCCGCGGCGCACAGCGAGCAGCCGACGCACTTCTCGAGACCCGAGTCCTCGAAGCGGTGAAGCTTGTGGCGGCCGCGGAAGCGCGGGTACACGGCGACCTTCTGCTCCGGGTACTGGATCGTGTGCACGCCCTCGATGACGCGCGCGAACGTCGTCTTCAGGCCGCGCAGCGTCTCGCCGAAGGCGCGGTAGGCGCCGCCGGCGCCGCCCGGCTCGGGCGCGCGCTGGACCTCGATCTGGTCCTCGCCCGGATCCCAGCGCTCGACGGCGAGTCTCACTTGTGCACCGCCACGACGATGATCGCCGTCGCGAGCGCGTTCAGCGTCGCGAGCGGCAGCAGGATCTTCCAGCCGAAGCTCATCAACTGGTCGTAGCGCAGGCGTGGCAGCGTCGCGCGGATCCAGATGAAGAAGCTGATGAAGAGCGTCATCTTGAACAGGACGACGAACGGGTCGGTCCAGGCGGGCTGCCCGTGCCAGCCGGGGATCAGCCAGCCGCCGAGGAAGAGCGTCGTGGCCACGCCGGAGACGACGACCACGTTGAGGTACTCGGCGAAGTAATACGAGGCGAAGCGCCCGCCGCCGTACTCGGTGTTGTAGCCGCCGACGAGCTCGGCGTCAGCCTCCGCGAGGTCGAACGGCGCGCGGTTCGTCTCGGCGAACGCGGCGACCATGAAGATCAGGAAGCCGGCGAGCTGGGGCACGATGTACCACATGCCCTCCTGGGCGTGGACGATCTGGGTGAGCGACAGCGTCCCGGCGGTGATCAGGACGCCGACGAGCGCGAGACCCTGCGAGACCTCGTAGGAGATGAGTTGCGCCGCTGCGCGCATCGCGCCGAGGAACGAGTACTTCGAGCCGGACGCCCAGCCGCCGAGCATCAGCCCGTAGAAGGCGATTGCCGACAGCGCGAAGATGTACAGCGGGCCGATCGAGACGTCGATGCCGTAGAGGCCGACGCGCGTGCCGAAGATGTGCGGCGCGTCGCCGAACGGGATGATCGCGAACGTCCCGACCGCGGTCATGATCGAGATCACCGGGGCGACGATGAAGAGCGGGCCGACCGAGGTCTCGGGCCGCGACTGCTCCTTGCCGAGCAGCTTGACGATGTCCGCGAGTGGCTGGATCAGGCCGTAGGGCCCGACGCGGTTCGGCCCGTAGCGGCCCTGGAAGCGCCCCAGCAGCTTGCGCTCGGCGAGCAGCACGAGCGGCACGATCTGCAAGCCGATCGCGAACAGGACGATCGCCTTGATGATCTGGATCCACCACGGCTCGAAGTAATCGACGAGCGCGAAGCTCATGTGACCTGCTCCGCTTCTGCTTGAGCGAGCATCCGTCTCTGCCGCACGCGGGCCTCCTCCTCGGCGAGCAGGGCCGCCGCCTCCGCTTCGACGCTGGCGACCGTGCGGATCGTGACATGCGGCCCGCGGAGGATGTTGGCGCCGTCCGCGTCGAGCTCGCGCTCGAGGAACGCTGTCCCCGCCGGTGCGGCCGCGCGCAGCACGACCCGCGCGCGAACTTCGCGCTCGCCGTCTGAGACGACGACCGCCTCGTCATGGCGCAGTTCGAGCGCCTCGGCGTCGGCGGGGGCGAGCTCGACGCGCTGGCGCGGCGTGAGGAACGCGAGCGCCGGCGAGGCCGCGACCTCCGGCGCCGCCCAGATCGAGCGGTAGGTGCCGACCAGGAGCTTGCCCTTCGCTGCGCGCAGCGGCGTTACGCAGCTTCGGCTCAGCCTCCTCGTACTCATCGCTGCGCGTGCTCGACACCGGCAGCTCGGGCCAGCGCATGCCGCGGCCGGCGAGGCCATCGAGCGTGAGCCCACCGTAGAAGGAGACATCCTCGAACAGCGCTTCGCTCAGCGCGCGGGCCGTTGGTGGCGCCTGCGCGCCGCCGAGTCGCTCGATGATCTCGGCGAGAACGCGCCACTCGGCGCGCACCTCACCCGCGTGTGCGGCGGCTACGCGCAACCGCTGCACGCGCCCATCCGGGTGCGTGATCGTGCCCTCCTTCTCGGGGCTCGTCTCGGCCGGGAAGATGACGGTCGCGTGCTCGCGCAGGCCGTGGCGTGAGAAACGGGGCGTGCGCGATGACGGTGGTTGCCCGTGCGAGCGCGCGCTCCCACAGCTCGGCGTCGGAATAGTGGAGCACCGGGTCGACCTGGAGCAGGTAGAGCGCCGTCAGCTCGCCACTGGCGAGCCGGCGTGCGATCTCGCGCGCGCCATGACCGCCGGCCAGCTTTGGCAGGCCGAGCCCGGGCCCGGCGTTCGGCGTGACCCCAGCCTCGCGTAGTCCGCGGCCGTTGGCCGCTGCCGGCACCCCGAGTAGGCCCGCTCCGTCCTGCTCGGCCAGGCCGAGCGCGCTCGCGAGTGCCAGCAGTGCGCCGGGATCCCATCGAGCACCCGCTCGCCGTAGAGGATCACGATCTCCCGGCCGGCGTCGCGCAGTGCATCCGCGAGCTCGTGCAGGTCATCCGTCGTTATGCCGGCCGCCTGCGCCGCGGCATCGACCGGCTGGCGCCGCAGCGCTACCGCGAGCGCCCACGCGAGCTCGGCGCCGCGGCCAGGCGCGAAGCGAAGCGAGGCGAACGCGCGCGCGTCGAGCGCAGATCGCGCGCTCGGTGGCGATGAGCAATTTGACGCCGTTGCGCCGCGCGCCCTTGCGCAACCGCAGATCGAGGATCGGCATGTCGTCGAGCGGCTCGCAGTCGAGGACGAGCACGGCATCGGCGAACTCGAGGTCCGAGACCCGAGCGGCAAGTGCGGGGTTGGCCAGTGCGCGCCAATGCGGCAGGCTCACGACCTCGCCATCGCGCGAGTCCAGATGCGAGGAGCCGAGCACGTCGCGCAGCAGCCGGCCGAGCAGCAGGCCCTCCTCGTTCGTCGCACCGCCGCCCGCAAGCGCCGCCGTGGCAGATCCGCTGCGGCGCAGCGCGCCCACCGCTTCGGCGAGCGCGCGGTCCCAGCCGACTTCGCGCAGGACGCCGCCGTCGCGGATCATCGGTGAGGTGATGCGCTCATCGACGTGCATCGCCTGGTAGGCGAAGCGTCCCTTGTCGCACAGCCAGCCGTCGTCGACCTCGGGGTGGTTGCGGTCGAGCACGCGCAGGACACGCTCGTCGCGGACCGTCAGCCGCGTGTTGCATTGCGCCGGGCACAGCGTGCAGATCGACCCCGCGTCCTCGATGTCCCATGGGCGCGCGCGGAAGCGATAGGGGCGCGAGGTGAGCGCGCCGACCGGGCAGAGCTCGACGATGTTGCCCGAGAAGGGCGCGACGTAGGGATGGCCATCAAAGGTGCCGACGAAGCTCTCGGCGCCGCGTTCGAGCAGTACGAGCTGGTAGTCCTCGGGGATCTCCTGCGAGTAGCGCACGCAGCGGTAGCAGAGGATGCAGCGCTCGCGGTCGATCGCGATCAGCGGCGAGAGCTCGAGCGGCTTGCGGAAATGGCGTTTCGGCTCGATGAAGCGGGACTTGCCCCCGCCCCAGCCGAACGTGATGTCCTGCAGCGGGCACTCACCGCCCTTGTCGCAGACCGGGCAGTCGAGCGGATGATTGATCAGCAGGAACTCGACGACCGCTTCCTGCGCGACGCGCGCTCGCTCCGAGCGCGTGTGGACGACCATCCCGTCCTTGACCGCGGTCGAGCAGGCTGTCTGGAGCTTCGGCATGCCCTCGATCTCGACGAGGCACATGCGGCACGCCCCGACCGGGTGCCCGAGCTTGGGCTCATAGCAGAAGACGGGAATCTCGATGTCGCCAAGCTTCGCCGCGTCGGCGAGCATCATGTCCTCAGGCGCCTTCACCTCGCGACCATCGATCGAGAAGGTGATCTCGCCTGGCTGCGGGCGCGGCATCAGCCGCTCGCCCCCGCGAGCTGCGCGCGCTGCATGTGGGTCTCGAACTCGCCGCGGAACTTGGCGATCATCGAGCCGATCGGCATCGCCATCGCGTCGCCGAGGACGCACAGGCAGTTGCCGATGATGTGCTCCTGCACCGAGGCCATGATGTCGAGGTCCATCGGGGTCGCTTCGCCGGCCTCGATCCGCTCGAGCATCTTCACCGTCCAGTTCGTGCCCTCGCGGCAGGGTGTGCACTTGCCGCACGACTCGTGGCGGTAGAAGCGCGCCGTCTTGAGCGCGACGTCGAGGACCGGCGTCGAGTCGTCGACGACGATGATCGCCCCCGAGCCGAGCATGCTCCCGGCCTTGGCGAGGCTGTCGAAGTCGTAGGGGACGTCGAGGTCCTCGGCCGTCAACACCGGCGCGCTCGAGCCGCCGGGGAACCAGAGCTTCACCGAGCGCCCGGGCGGCGGCCCGCCGGCGAGGCCGTAGATGATCTTGCGCGACGGGATGCCGAGCTCGATCTCGTAGTTGCCCGGCCGGCGCACATGCCCGGAGACGGAGACGATCTTCGTCCCCGACGAGCCGCTGACGCCGAGCTCGGCGTACTTGTTCCCGCCCATGCGCAGGATCTGGGGCATCGTCATCAGGGTCTCGACGTTGTTGATCAGCGTCGGCCCGCCGTAGAGCCCCTCGATCGCCGGGAACGGCGGCTTCAGGCGCGGGTTGCCGCGCTTGCCCTCTAGCGAATCGAGCAGGCCCGTCTCCTCGCCGCAGATGTAGGCCCCGGCGCCGCGGTGCAGCACGAGCGAGAGCGAGACGTCGCTGCCGAGGATCCGCTCGCCGAGGTAGCCCGCGCCGTAGGCCTGGGCGATCGCGCGGTCGAGGATCTGCGCCTGCTCCTCGTACTCGCCGCGGATGTAGATGAACGCGCGGTTGATGCCGCCGGCGCGCGCTGCGATCACGATGCCCTCGATCAGCGCGTGCGGGCACTTCTGCATCAGCTCGCGATCCTTGAAGGTGCCGGGCTCCGACTCGTCGGCGTTGCAGACGAGGTACTTGTCCATGTCGCCTTTGGGGAGGAACGACGCCTTGCGTCCCGCCGGGAAGCCCGCGCCACCGCGTCCCCTCAGGCCGGACGCATCGAGCTCTGAGAGCACGGCGTCCTGGCTCATCGAGAGCACCTTGCGCAGCTGCTCGTAGCCACCGCGGCGCTCGTAGACCGCGATGTCGGCCAGGTTCGGCTCGTCGATGTCCTTGAAGAGGAGTGCCTGCGTCACTGCTCATGCTCCGCGGGCAGCTCGGAGGCGGCGGTCCGGCGCAGTGCGAGGCGCAGCTCCGGCAGCGGCTCGCGCCCGGCGCGCAGGTCCTCGACTAGACGTTTCGCGTCGCCCTTGCCGAGCGGGCCGTAGTAGACGTTGTCGACCGAGACCATTGGCGCGATGTCGCAGGCGCCGAGGCATTCGAAGTGGCGCACGTTGATCTCGCCGTCCTCGCCGGCGGCGGCCTCGATCTCCTCGTAGAGCGCGTCGGCGCCGCGCAGCGAGCAGCTGATGTTCGTGCACACGTAGACGCTGTGCTTGCCCTTCGGCTCGAGCTCGAACATGTCATAGAAGGTCGCGACGGCGGTCAGGTAGCCGGGCGTGACGCGCATCACGCAGGCGGCCTCGAGGATCGCCTGCGGCGAGCACCACCCGTGAAAGCGCTGCGCCGCCTTGAGCGCGGGGAGCGCCGCCGAGTGGCGGTCGGGGTAGCGCGCCATCGCCGCCTCGATCTCCTCGCGCAGGGCGGGCGCGACATGGATGACCGCGGGATCGGGGATCTCTGCCGGGTCCTTCGTCAGATCCGCGGGCTGATCCCAGCCGGGCGTGCGCGAGCCGTCGCTGGCGCGGGGGATTGCGCGCCCTTGCAGCTCCTGGATGTACTCGAAGCCGGGGCCCGGGCCGCTCATCGGTCGACGCCGCCAAGGATCGGATCGAGCATCGCGAGCGTCGCGATCAGGTCGGCGATGTAGGCGCCGCGGGTCATCGGCGCCGTCGCCTGGAGGTTGACGAAGCTCGGGTCGCGCATGTGCACGCGCGCGGGCTTGGCCGAGCCATCCGAGCGCACGAAGCAGCCGAGCTCGCCCCGCGGGGACTCGATCGCGTAATAGACCTCGCCAGGCGGCACGCGGAAGCCCTCGGTGACGAGCTTGAAATGGTGGATCAGCGCCTCCATCGAGGTCGCGAGCTCGTGGCGCGGCGGCAGCGCGATCTTGCGGTCTTCGGTGATGTAGGGCCCCTCGGGCAGCCCGTCGAGTGCCTGGTCGATGATCTTCACCGACTCCTTCATCTCCGCGATCCGCACCGCGAAGCGATCGTAGTTGTCGCCGACCGTTCCGACCGGGATCTTGAAGTCGAAGTCCTCGTACGACGAATATGGCGCAGCCTTGCGCAGGTCCCACGGGTTGCCCGCAGCCCGCAGCAGCGGGCCGGTGACGCCGAGCTCCAGCAGCGTGCGCTCATCGAGCGGGCAGGTCCCGCGCAGGCGCTGCAGCAGGATCTCGTTGCGCCGCAGGAGGTCGTTGTACTGATCGACGCGCCCCGGCATGATCCTCGTGAACTCGCGGACTTTCTCGGCGAAGCCGACGGGGATGTCCTCGATCACGCCACCGACCTGGAAGTAGCGCGTGTGCATGCGCTGGCCGGATGACATCTCGAACAGGTCGAGGATCTGCTCGCGCTCGCGGAAGCAGTACCAGAACATCGACATCGCGCCGAGGTCGAGGGCGCTCGTGCCCAGCCAGACGAGGTGGGACATGATGCGATCGAGCTCGAGGTGGATCACGCGCAGATATTGGGCGCGCTTTGGCACCTCGCACTCGAGCAGCGTCTCGACGGCGCCGCAGAACGCGAGCGCGTTGAAGTAGTAGGCGAGGTAGTCCATCCGCTCGACGACAGGGATCACCTTCCAGTAGGCCTTGTCCTCGGCCGTCTTCTCGATCCCGGTGTGGACGTAGCCGATGATCGGCTTGACGTCCTGAACGATCTCGCCGTCGAGCGTGACGAGTAGTCGCAGCACGCCGTGGGTCGCAGGATGATGCGGACCGAAGTTGAGCGTCAGCAGCTCGCTCGAGAGGCGCTGGCTGCCGATCTGCTCGGAGAGCGGGGCGAGCGTGATCGAACCTTCCATCTGGCGGTAGTCGCTCTTGGCGCTCATCGTGTCCACCCTGGCGAGCTCGGATCGTTGTGCGTGAACAGCACGGGCTCGCCGCCGAGCGGAAAGTCGCGCCGCTGTGGGTGGCCCTCGTAATCCTCCGGCATCAGAATCCGACGCAGATCGGGGTGGCCGTCGAAGACGACGCCGAACATGTCGTAGATCTCGCGTTCCTGATGGTTCGCCGTCGGCCAGTCTGGGGTGACTGACTCGACCTGCGGCTGATCCACGGGTACGCGCAGCTTCACTGCGATGCGGTCCACGCGCGCCATGTCGAGCAGCTCATAGTGGACGCCGAGGCGCGGCTCCTCGGGGTAGTAGTCGACACCGTGGACGCTCATCAGCATCCGGTAGCCGTGGCGCTCGCGCAGCGCGCCGAGAACGGCGCGCACGTGCGCCGGCTCGACCCACACGCTCGCTTGGCCGCGGAAGAAGGCGGTCTCGCGCACGCTGCCGGGGACGACGACGCCCAGCTCGTTCGCGATCAGCTCGAGTCCGACCTGGTCAGGCACCGGCGGGCTCCGGCGACGGGTCCACGCCGCTCGAGACCTCCTCGGTCCCGACCGCCCCGTAGCGCTCACGCCAGCCGAGGTCGGGGTCGTCCTGGATCATCTTGCGGAGCTTGAGGATGCCGTGCATCAGCGCCTCAGGGCGCGGCGGGCAGCCCGGCACGTGGACATCGACCGGCATGAACTTGTCCGCCGGAACGATCGCGTAGTTGTTGAAGACGCCCATCGAAGATGAGCAGGCGCCCATGGCGATGGCCCACTTCGGCTCGAGCATCTGGTCGTAGATCCGCCGCACGACGGGCGCCAT
This sequence comes from uncultured Solirubrobacterales bacterium, assembly GCA_963773395.1. Taxonomy (GTDB): domain Bacteria; phylum Actinomycetota; class Thermoleophilia; order Solirubrobacterales; family Solirubrobacteraceae; genus Palsa-513. Next base: position 19,369 of record CAVZAY010000008.1, read on the forward strand.
CTTGATCGAGACGCGTCCCGACAGGATCAGCAGGTCGGCCTGCCGTGGCGAGGCCCGGAACGCTTCGAAGCCGAAGCGCGCCACGTCGACGCGTGCCGCGACGATCGACATCATCTCGATCGCGCAGCAGGCGAGGCCGAACGTGGCCGGGAACAGCGAGTTCGATCGCGCCCAGTCGACCGCCTTCTCGAGCGTCGTCGTGAGCACCGACTGCTCCACGGCGCGCTCCAGCTCGAGGCCCGCGAGGTCCCCGCGCAGCAGGTCGCGCGCAAGCAGCTGCCGTGCGCGGAAGCTGTCAGGCGAACCAAGCGGTTCGCGCGCTACCGCCAATCGAGTGCTCCCCGCCGCCAGACATAGACGAACGCGACGAAGAGCAGGACCACGAAGGTGATCGCCTCGTACAGCGCAAACGCCCCGAACGCGCGCAGCTCCGCGGCGATCGGATACAGGAAGATCGTCTCGATGTCGAACAGGATGAACAGCATCGCGATCAGGTAGAAGCTGATTCCGAAGCGGAACCCGTACTTCACCTCGGATGGAAGCCCGCACTCGTAGGGTTGCGTCTTGGACGCGATCCGTCGGCGCGGTCCGATGACCGTGTTGAGGTAGGCGAAGACCCCACCGACGATCCCCCCGAGCGCCAGAAACACGATCGCTGGCAGGTAACTACGCAGCACCAAGCCGTTATATCACTAGCACTCGACCTTGTGCCGAACTGTTACTTAGTGGCAAACCGGACGATCCGAGGAAGCGTATGACGCACCGGACCATCGCGTTGGACGCGGCCCTCGCGCTTGCCGCTCTGAACGGCGCGGCAGGCCTCTATGGCCTGCTGCGCTGCGCACGCTCAGAGCCGAGTCGCGGTTTTTGGCTGCTCGCGCGATCGGGTCAGGCGCTGGCGATCGCCTACGCCGTGCTCGCGGGCGTCCTCTATCTCGCGAACGAGAAGGCCTCCAGCGACCTCTTCTACCTCTACGCGCTGCTGCCGATCGCGATCGGCTTCATCGCCGAGCAGTTCCGCATCCTCGCCGCCGACCATGTGCTGACCCAGCGCGATCTGCCTGACGCGCAGGCCGTCGGGGTGCTGCCGCCGACCGAGCAGCAGGAGATCGTCACGGCGATCCTTCGCCGCGAGATGCTCGTCGTCGCGTTGGCGGCGCTCGTTGTGTGCTTTCTCGCCCTGCGGGCGTGGGGTACGTATTGAGCCGCGAGCGCGCGCCGCAGGGCTGCGAAAGGCTGAACGCGCGCTTGATCGGGCGCGGGGTGCGCGTCGAGGCGGAAAGCTAGGGGAGGATGAGCAGGTCGGTTGTGCCGAGGCCCTCGAGGGAGACTGGCTTGCCGCTGGCCAGGTCGATCAGCTGACCCGCTCGGCGCGTGATCTCGCTGTGGAGGGCTGTCAGGTCGGCGTGCTGACGTGGGTCGTGCTCGATCACGATCGGAACCGAGCCGAGCATTCTTGCGCCCGCGAGGACCGCGGCTTCGTGTCCCTCGACGTCGATCCAGACGAGTGCCGGCGACAGCCCGATGGCGAGCAGCGCGTCGATTGTCGTGGCCGTGGCGGGCTGGCCCTCGGCCGCGACGCGGCTGGACCCCCAGTAGCGGTCGGCCAGCGAGAAGTTGAGCATGCCGGGGCGATCGGAGATGGCGGTCTCGTGGATCGTGACGCGATCGCGCAGGCCGTTGCACTCGACGTTGCGCTCGAGGAGCGCGAGGTTTCGCTTGATCGGCTCGCACGCGTGAACTCGCCCGGCGTTCAGCACGGTCAACAGCGGAACCGTGGTCGTGCCGATGTTTGCGCCGACCTCCAGCACCTCGCGCCCGTGTAGCTCGACGAGTTCGCCGACGCGCAGCAGCCGCTCGAGCCCGTAGGGGCCCGATACGTACGTGCGCCGCGAGACGTCGTAATCATGGGTCGAGACGACGAACGTCCCGGCGGGCCAGCGCACCGTGAGCGTGTCGCGAAAGCGCCCCGCGACGAAGAACGCGCCCTCGCGCAACAGCTCGCGCGGGATCTGGGTCCGGTTGGGGCCGTGAAGGAGGCGTTGGGTGCGGCGTCGCGCCGCTCGCCACAGCCTCGAGGCCATCGTCACCTGCCTGTCACGCGCAGCGATCCGTAAGCCCCGAGGTCGGCGTAGTTCGCACCCGGGTCGTAGACGCGGTAGCTCCCCGGCACGAGCGCGAACGGCGCGGTCGTGGCAGCGTGGCCGGGGAATATCGCGCCCGTCTGCTCGACGATGTGGCCGTCGCCGTTTGCCACCGCGACCTCGTGCACGAGCACCCCATCGTTCGTGACGCGCAGCCGCACGCGCCCACCTGGCACGGTGATCGACTCGGGCGTGATCGTGTATTCGGTTACTCGTAGGCGCAGCAGGCCGGCGCGGTCGGTGGCGCTCGACTGTGCGCAGCCGGCGAGCGCGAGGGCCAAGAGGAGCGCCGCAAGGGGTCTCGCTGCCATCGCGCGAGTCATTATCCGTATCATCTGCGCCCGCATGGGCCGTGCCGGGAAGATCGCTGCTAGCGTCATCGTCGCCTGCGCGGCAGCGGCGACGATCAGCGCCTGCGGCTCGCAGGGGATCAGCATCGCCAAGACAAGCCCCTACCACGCGGGCGCCGTGATCTTTCTTGATCACTGCTCGGGTTGCCACACGATGTCGCTCGCCGGCGCGAACGGCTCGGCGACCTCGATTCAGAGCCGCTTGCGCACGAACGCGCCGAACTTCGACTATCGCAAGGAGACGGTCGGGAACGTCCTCTACGCGCTCGAGAACGGCGGCTTCTCCGGCCAGATCATGCCCGAGAACATCGTCGTCGGTGCGCAGGCGCATGCTGTCGCCGAGTTCCTCGCGCACTACGCGGGCTACGAGGCGCCGAAGAGCCTGACGCTGGCGCCCTCGGGCCAGTAGGCTGGAGCCGTACTCGACCTCGCTCTGATCCGCGAGCAGCCGGACGCCGTACGCGCGGCGCTGGCGCGGCGCGGAGCGGAACTGGCGCAAGCACTCGAGTTGGTCATCGAGCTCGATCGGCGGCGGCGCGCCGTGCTGCCCGAGCTCGAGTCGCTGCGTGCCGAGAAGAACGCCGCCTCGGATGCGATCGGGGCGGCCAAGCGCGACGGCGGCGAGGTAAGCGGGCAAATAGCGCGGATGCGCGAGCTCGGCGCCCGCGAGAAGACGCTCGAAGGCGAGCTCGCGCAGGTTGACGAGGAGCTGCACGAGGCGCTCGGTCCGCCTGCCGAACCCTCCGCTCGACGACGCTCCGCTCGAGGACACCGTGGTGCGCACAGTCGGCGAGCCGCGGGTCGGCGAGGGCTTCCGCGACCATCTCGACCTCGCCGGTCCGATGATCGACATGGAGGCTGCGGCGCGGCTGTCGGGCGCGCGCTTCGCCTATCTGCGCGGCGACCTCGTCTTGCTTGAGCTCGCGCTCGTGCGCTGGGCGATCGATCGTCTCGCCGCTGAAGGCTTCGAGCCTGTCATCCCGCCGGTGCTCGTGCGCGAGCAGGCGCTCTTCGGCACCGGCATGCTGCCCGACACCGAGCAGCAGATCTACGCGGTCCCCGACGACGAGCTCTACCTCGTCGGGACCTCCGAGGTCGCGCTAGCCTCGCTGCACGCGGGCGAGATCCTCGAGGAGGAGACGCTGCCACGCCGTTACGCCGGCTTCTCCACCTGCTTCCGTCGCGAAGCCGGCGCGGCGGGCAAGGACACGCGCGGGGTGATCCGCGTGCACCAGTTCGACAAGGTCGAGATGTTCACGTTCACGACCGCCGAGCGCAGCAAGGAGGAGCACGAGCGCCTGCTCGCAATCGAGGAGTCGATTCTCACCGAACTCGGGCTGCCCTACCGCGTGCTCAACATCGCCGCGTGGGATCTCGGCGCCTCGGCCGCGCAGAAGTACGACTGCGAGGCATGGCTGCCCTCGCAGCAGCGCTACGTCGAGCTGACCTCGACCTCGAATACGACTGACTTCCAGGCGCGCCGCCTGGAGATCCGCGTGCGCCTCGCGGGCGGTGGGCGCGCGGTGACCGCGCACACGCTGAACGGCACCGCGGTGGCCGTCGGTCGCACGATCGTCGCCCTGCTCGAGAACGGGCAGCGCGAAGACGGCTCCGTCGAGCTGCCGGCCTGCCTCGTCCCCTACGGGGCGCCCGCGGAGGTTCGCGCGAGCGACTGAGAACCGAATTGGTCCCAGCTCGTCGGGATCAGCGACACGGTGCCTTAGCGCTCCCCGGCCCGGGCAGGCAGCTCCACGACGAAGCTGGCGCCGTCGCCCCCCGGCGCGTTGCGCGCACTGACGCGCCCGCCGTGAGCGCCGACGATCTCCGCGACGATCGCAAGCCCGAGACCGGCGCCCGCCTTGCCGCGGCCGCGCCCGCCCTCCGCGCGCCAGAACCGCTCGAACACCGCCGCCTCGGCGCCCGCGGGCAAGCCCTTGCCGTGATCGCGGACCTCGATGCGCTCGTAGCCGTCGCGGTGCGAGAGCGAGAGCTCCACCCGCGTTCCCGCCGGCGTGTGCTTGAGCGCGTTCCCCACGAGGTTCGCCAGCACCTGGCGCAGCTCCTGCGGGTCGGCTTCGACGAGGTGGGACCCGCGCGTCACACTGATGGCGACCTCTCGGTCGGGCGCCGCCGCCCGTGCGTCGGCCGCGGCGTCGCGCACGAGCGGCGCCACATCGACTGGCTCGCGCAAGCCATCAGGCAGCTCGTCGAGGCGCGCGAGCGCCAGCAGCTGCTCGACGAGGATCCCCATCCGCGCAGCTTCCTGCTCGATCCGCAGGGTCGCCTTCTCGCGCTCCGCAGCCGTGCCTGCCGCGCCGCGCCGCAGCAGCTCCGCGTAACCGCGGATCGAGCTCAGCGGCGTGCGCAGCTCATGCGAGGCGTCGGACAGGAAGCGTCGCAGCCGGTCCTCGCTCTGCCGGCGCTTCGCGAACGCGCGCTCGATCTGCCCGAGCATCGCGTTCAGTGCGAGCCCGAGCCGGCCGACCTCGGTCCGCCCGTCGGCCGGGCTGACGCGCCGCGAGAGATCGCCCGCCGCGATGGCGCCAGCCGTAGCGCCGATCCGGTTGAGCGGGCGCAGGCCGACCCTGATCACGACCCAGCCGAGCAGCGCCAGCGCGACCAGCACCGAACCGATCACAATCGCCTCGATCGTCTCGAGGCGCGCGAGCGATGCATCTGTGCTCGCGAGCGAGATCCCGACGACCGTCAGACCGTAGCCGACGTCGGAGGGCCGGATCATCAGCCGGTAGGAGACGCCGGACTCGCCCCGGGCCTTCGCGTCGAACAGGCGCGGTTGCGAGCCGATCCGGCTCACGTAGCTCGTGAGATCGCGCGGCAGCAGCGGGTCGTATTGCGCCTTGAAGTCATAGGCGACCGGCTGGCCGCTGCGGTGCCCGGTCCAGCTCACGTGCTCGCCGAAGGTTCCCACCGGGTCGATCTGGTGCTCGCGCGGAGGCCCGCCCGGCACGCTAACCGCCCCCGTCCTGTCTGCGCCGCCCCCTTGGCCGGGCGTTGCGCCCGGCTCCGGACCGGCGAAATGCAGGTGGTCCACCGTATCCACCTGATCCTCCACCGTGCTGAACGAACCGACCACCTCCGAGCTCACCTGGCCGAGCAGGAACGAGCGCTCTTCGCGGTAGGTCACGTAGCCGGCGGCCAGCAGCCCGACGGCGGCGAGCAGGACGAGGCCGAGCAGAAGGCGCGCCCGCAGCGACCACATAGCGCTAGCGCGGCAGGCGCAGCGCGTAGCCGACGCCGCGCACGGTGTGGATCAGCGGCGGCTGTTCGGCGTCGACCTTCTTGCGCAGGTAGCTGATGTAGGTCTCGAGCACGCGCGCGTCGCCGCCGAAGTCGTACTGCCAGACGTGGTCGAGCAGCTGCGAGCGCGTCAGCACGCGCCGCGGGTTGAGCATCAGGTAGCGCAGCAGGCGAAACTCGGTCGCCGTCAGCTCGATCGGCCGGCCACCGCGCGAAACCTCTCGCGTGTCCTCGTCGAGCTCGAGGTCGCCGAACACGAGCTGCGGAGAGGGCTCGACGCCGTCGCCCGCTGCGGCGCAGCACCGTGCGGATCCGCGCCACGAGCTCCTCGAGGCTGAACGGCTTCGTCATGTAGTCATCGCCGCCGACCGTCAGGCCGTGGACGATGTCCTCGGTCGCGTCGCGCGCCGTCAGGAAGAGGATCGGCACGCCGGTCCGCGCTCCGGCGAGGCGGCGCGCGACCTCGAAGCCGTCGATGTCGGGCAGCATCACGTCGAGCACGATGACCGCGGGCTTGCGAGCGGCGACCGCGGCGATCGCGTCGGCGCCGTTTGCCGCCGACTCGACCTCGAAGCCCTCGAAGCGGAGCGCCATCGAGATCACGTCGACGATGTTCGGCTCATCGTCGACAACGAGCACGCGGAGCTTCTCGGCTTCTTGCACGGCCGGATCATCGCGCCGAAGCCTGTGTGTTTCCTGAGACGCGAATGAAAGCCGTTACTCAGCTACCGTCCATCCCGATGGAGGACGCTGCCGTTGGCGCCGGCATCAGAATCGCCGGCCTGACCAAGACCTTTCGCAGTCCCGACGGACCGGTCCACGCGGTTCGTGGCGTCGATGTCGAGATCCGCGCGCGGGCAGACGGTGGCGCTGCTCGGTCCGAACGGCGCCGGCAAATCGACGACGATCGACATGCTGCTGGGGCTCACGCCGCCCGATGCCGGCAGCGTGACGCTGTTTGATCGCGAGCCCCGGGCCGCAGTCGATGCCGGCCTGATCGGCGCGATGCTCCAGACCGGCGCGCTGATCCAGTACCTCTCGGTCCGCGAGCTCCTGACGATGATGGCGGGCATGTACCCGGCGCCCGTCCGACGTCGGCGAGGTGCATGGCAAAGACCGGCCTCGATCGGATCGCAGGGCGCCGCACGCAGAAGCTGTCGGGAGGCGAGACCCAGCGCGTGCGCTTCGCGATCGCTTTGATCAGCAACCCCGACCTGCTCGTGCTCGACGAGCCGACGGTCGCGATGGACGTCGAGTCCCGGCACGAGTTCTGGGAGGCGATGCGCTCCTTTGCCGCGCGCGGCAAGACCGTCCTTTTCGCCACCCACTACCTCGAGGAGGCCGACCAGAACGCCGACCGCGTGATCCTCATGGCGCGCGGGCGGATCGTCGCCGACGGGCCGCCGACTGAGATCAAGGGCCGTGTGGGCGTGCGTACGCTGCGGGCGACGCTGCCGGGGGTCGAGGTGGGTGATCTCCTGGCGCTGGCCGGCGTCGAGCTCCGCCGAGCGCCGCGGCGAGGTGATCAGCCTCGTCTGCTCGGACTCCGACCAGACTATCCGCGCGCTGCTCGAGCGCTTCCCGGCGGCGCGCGACATCGAGATCACGGGCGGCGCGCTCGAGGACGCGTTCCTCGCGCTGACCGCCGACGACGCCGAGGCGTGCCTCGTGAGAGGCATCCTGTATACGCGCTACGAGCTCCTGCGCGCGATCCGCAACCGCCGCTTCTTCTTCTTCTCGCTCGGCTTTCCGCTGCGTCTTCTACTTCGCGATCGCCGCGCCGAACCGGCACGTGCACGAACTTCGACAAGAGCGGCATCTCCTTTCCGCTCTACTACATGGTCGGCCTGACTGCGCTCGGGACGATGATCGCGATGATCTCGACCGGCGACTCGGATCGCCGCCGAGCGCCAGGCCGGATGGACCCGCCAGCTGCGGATCACGCCGCTGACGACGCGCGACTACTTCCGCGCCAAGATCCTGACCGCCTACATGATGTCCGTGCTTGACGATCCTCGGCCTCGCGTCTGGCCGGCGCCTCGCTCGGCGTGAGCCTGCCGGCAGGCCGCTGGCTCGAGATGGTCGGCCTGATCCTCGTTGCGCTCGCGCCCGTTCGCGGCGCTCGGGGTCATGCTCGGCCACCTCCTCAACGTCGACTCGATCGGGCCCGCGACCGGCGGTGGCGCCTCGCTGCTCGCGTTCCTCGGCGGCACCTGGTTCCCGCTCGGCCACCACGGCTTCATCTTCGAGCTCGGCCGGCTGCTCCCGTCCTACTGGCTCGTCCAGGCAGCCCACGCCGGCCTTACCGGCCAGGGCTGGCCACTGCGCGCGTGGGTCGACGATCGCGGCCTGGGCCGTCGCTGCTCACCGTCGGCGCGGTCTACGCATTTCGCCGCGACACCCAACGCGTCGCCTAGCCGCAGCGGCGTGTCTGCTAGTGCGCGCCCGCGTCGGGCGGCGGCGGATCCGACGCCATCGCCGCGACGTCGGCGACGAGCTGGCTCGGACTCTGGGTCGGATGGACCTCCATGCGCGGCAGGGCGTAGGGGTTGTCGTTCGGCCCCGCCCAGCCCCAGCGCTCCGTCGTCGAGCCCCGGAATCCGGCCGCCTGCAGTGCGGCGATCACCGTCGGGTCGTACTCGCCCGACGGGTAGCAGAACCAGTTGACGGGGACATGGAAGATCCGCTGGATCTTGCGGCGCGTAGTCGCGGTCTGGAACCTCAGCGCCGCGGCGCCGAGGCCGACCATCCCCGTGTGGTCGTAGCCTTGCGTGTCGAGCTCCCAGCCATCGTCGCGGACGAGCTCGCGGATCTCGTGATGCGAGATCCCGCCGTTGGCCCACGATAGGCCGGTCAGCTGCAGGTTCTCGACCCCTGCCCAGCCGAGCTGCTTGAGTACGGGAGCCGCGTACTGGAATTGTGTCTCGTAGCCGTTGTCGAAGCTGACGACGATCGGCCTGCCGCACGGTAGCCGCTTGCGCTGATGCCAGTTCGCCCACAGCTGATCGAGCGTCACGGCGTGATACCCCGCCGCGGCGAGCGCGTGCATCTGCGCCGCGAACAGCGACGGCTGTACGTACAGCAGCGGGAACGGCGCGCCCGGGGGAGCCGGCGCGATCACGTGGTACTCGAGGATCGGCGCGCGCTCGACGCGGTAGGGCGCGAGGCATCGGTCGACTGGTCCGTGCGCTTTGCCGACCGTCACGGGCGCGGTCGTGTGCGTCCGTCGCTCCGGTCGCTTGTGAGCGCCGCCGCCGGTGGCCGCGATCGCGAAGCCGGCGCCGGCAAGCGCGCAGACGAGCGCTAGCCCGGCGATGCGTCGGCGGCGGCGTACCGCGCGCAGGCGTGCTTCACGGTGCCCGGCGCTCGCACGCGGCTCACTCACGCGCGCCCAGTCTCGCTCGCACCATCGGCCACTCGCTCGCGATGATGCTGTAGTAGGCGCTGTCGCGGATTACCTCGCCGCGTACGATCATGTGGCTGCGGAAGGTGCCCTCGTAGCGCGCACCGATCCCCTCGAGCGCGTTGCGCGAGCGCTCGTTGAGCGCGTCGGTCTTGAACTCGACGCGAATGCACTCGAGCGTGCCGAATGCCTGTGCGAGCAGCAGCAGCTTCGTTTCGCGGTTGGCCCCGGTGCGCCACGCCTGGGGGCGCAGCCACGTGCCGCCGATCTCGACGCCACGATGTTCGGGGCGTAGCGCGTGGTAGCCGGTCGCGCCGATCGCGACGCCGCTCGCCAGTTCGATCGTCGCGAACATCTCCGATTCGCCGCGGTCGAGCGCGCGCTCGAAGTAGCGGTCGAACATTTCCGGCGAGGCGCTTGCGTTGAGCGGCATCCAGCGCCAGATCTCGGGGTCGTGGGCCGCCTGGCGCAGCTGCGCGCGGTGGCGCTCCTCGAGCGGCTCGAGACGGACGAGCGCACCTTCGAGCACCGGTCTCAATTCCGCTGCATGCCACACGGCGCAAAGCATGCCCTACCGGACCGGTGAAGTCTCAATCCGCGGTCCCCGCTCCGAGCATCTCGCGCAGCAGCGCGGCGAGGCGCCGCATGCCTGCGCGCCCGATCTCCTGCGAGGCCGCAGCGAGGGCGGCTTCGATGGCGGTATTCGCCTCCGTCGAGCAGCGCCTCGCCATCGGGGCTGAGGCGCAATGCGTATGAGCGTCGATCCGCCTGGTTGCGCTCGCGCATGACGAGATCGCGCGCCTCGAGCGAATCGACGAGCTCCACGATCACGGGACCGCTGACGTCGAGGCGCGTGGCGATCTCCTGCTGCGAGCAGGGCCCGAGGTCGCGCACGCTCGTGATCAGCCCGTACTCGCGCACGTCGAGTGCGAGCGGCCCCAGTGCGCGGTTGGCGCGCGCCGCCAGCAGGAAGTGCGCGCGTGCGATCCGGTAGGTGACGGTCCGTGAGATCGGCGCCGCCACATCGGGCAGTGTCGATCCGAGGAGCGCCCCGAGCAGGGTGTAGAGCTCTTGGCGCTTAGCCACGCTGAGGCGTTCCGTCACGCGTTCATCCGCCGCGAGCATCGCCGGAGCGGCGCGCGCGAGCGCGGCGGCGCCGACATCGGTCGCGCTCACGAGGTGCGATCTGCGGTCGTTCGGGTTGCGCTCGCGCGCGACCAATCCCTGCCGCTCTAGGCTGTCGAGGAGGTGCACCATCACGCTCCGATTCACGCTCAGCGTGTGCGCAAGCTCGTGCTGAGGCTGCGGACCGATCGCGAGCAGGCGTGAGACGATCGCGAGCTCGCGGGGATGCGGACGCGTGTCCGCCTCGGCGTGGATTGCCTGGACGTGTTGAAAGGCGCGGTGCAGCAGGTAGCCGAGGTTGTCGGCGAGCGAGGGCGAGAGACGGGTTTCGGCAGGCTGTGGCACGGGCACGGAGGATACGGGAAGTCGATAGCCTTAACGATCGTTAGTCAAAATGATGATAAGGTTGACGGCGCACACTCCAGACGCGCAACACGGGAGGCGCTAATGGCACGCAAGTGGTGGACCCTGGTCGCGGTCTCGATCGGCATCTTCATGCTGCTCCTCGACCTCACGATCGTGAACGTCGCGCTGCCGACGATTCAGCACGACTTCCACGCATCGCTCTCGGCGCTGCAGTGGGTGATCGACGCCTACGCGCTGGCGCTCGCGGCGATGCTGCTCACGACCGGGTCGCTCGCCGACCGCTTCGGGCGGCGGCGCCTGTTCGCGATCGGCATCACGATCTTCACGCTCGGGTCAGTCCTGTGCGGGCTGAGCGGATCGGCGGCCTTCCTCTGCGTCGCGCGCGGTCTGCAGGGGATCGGCGGGGCGACGATGTTCTCGGTCGCGCTGGCGCTCATCTCCGACGCCTTCCGCGGCCGTGACCGCGGCGCGGCTTTCGCGGTCTTCGGCGCGACGACCGGGGTCTCGGTTGCGGTCGGCCCCGTGCTTGGGGGGATCATCACGACCGATCTCTCCTGGCGCTGGATCTTCTTCGTCAATGTCCCGCTTGGACTGATCGCCTTTGCGATCACGCTGTTGCGCGTCAGCGAGTCACGCGATCCGAACGCGACGCGCGCGGACTGGGCCGGGTTCGTGCTCTTCACGAGCGCGCTCGCGGCGCTCGTCTACGGGTTGATCCGGGCCAACGCGCTCGGCTGGGGCGCAGGCGAGGTGCTCGGCTGCTTCGCCGCGTTCGCCGTCCTGCTGGCAGCGTTCATCGGACTCGAGTTGCGTTCCTCCTATCCAATGCTCGATCTCTCGCTGCTGCGCAAGCCGGCCTTCACCGGTGGGCTCGTGGCCGCGTTCGCGGTCAACGGTTCGATCTTCTCGCTGCTCACCTATCTCACGCTCTACCAGCAGAACATCCTCGGCTTCTCGGCCCTCTCGACCGGCCTGCACTTCCTCGTTCTGACCGGAGCACTGTTCTTGATCTCCGGTGTCGCGGGCCGCCTGTCGAGCCACCTCCCCGTACGCACCCTGATCGCGCCCGGGTTCGTGCTGATCGGTGCCGGCCTGCTGATGATGCGCGGCATCAACGTTTCGACCGGCTGGACGCACCTGATCCCTGGGTTCGTCCTGACTGGCCTCGGCGCCGGGCTGGTCAACACGCCGCTCGCGTCTACCGCGGTCGGCGTCGTCGAGCACACGCGCGCCGGGATGGCATCGGGTATCAACTCGACGCTGCGGCAGGTCGGCACGGCGACCGGCGTCGCCGCGCTCGGCTCGCTGCTGGCTACGCAGTCGCGCTCGGTGATCGTCTCCGACCTTGCGCACACGCCACTCGCACGCTCGGCCCACACGATCGCCGCCCACATCACGAGCGGTGGTGGGGTGCTCAGCGCCGGTGGCGCGCTCAGCGGCACGGTGGCCCATGCAGCAAAGGCCGGCTTCGTCAGCGGGCTCAACGAGGTGACGCTGATCGCGGCGGTCCTCGCTTTCGTCGGAGCCGTTTTCTCATTTGCGCTGATCCGTCAGCGTGACTTCGTGCAGGCCGCCTCCGAGGAGGGCGGCGCTGAGGGTCTGGCGGCGGCCTAGCTAAGCGGCGTGTCAGAGGCGGAGAGGGAGGGATTCGAACCCTCGGACGAGCTTCCGCCCGTCACGCGATTTCCAGTCGCGCCCGTTCGTCCACTCCGGCACCTCTCCGTGCGGTGACGGCGCCGAAGGCTACGCGATAACCTGCGTCGCGGCGACCGGCTCGCCGCGACCGGTAATGGACATGCTCGCGTTCAGCAAGGCATTCAATGAGACGTTCGGCCTCGTGGCGACATTTATCGGCATCGGGGTCGTCGTCAACGTGCTGATCGTCTACATCGTGATCCAGGTGCGCGGCGAGCATCAAAGCAACGAGGAGCAGCGCGCAGAGCATCGCCGCCGTCTCGGCTCCTGACCAGCCTTTACGCGTTCACGCGGACTTTGTAGATCGTGGCGTTCGTCTGGCCGTCGTCCTCGACGCCGCCGAGCACCAGAAAGCCAGTCGGCGTACTGACCGCGGCCGCGTCGTCGAGCTTGACCGGCAGCGTTCCGAGCACGGTGATGGGGTGGCCCGTCGCTGGGAAGGCAAGGATCTCGGCCGTTTGATCCCCCGCAACGGTTCGCGTGCCGCCGATGACGACGATCTTCCCATCCGCTGGGACCGCCGCCGCGTTGGTCAGCGGCATACGGGAGCGATCCGATCTGCGTCACGGTCGCGGTGCCGGATCGAAGCGATAGATCGTGTTCAGCGTCGTGTTGCCGTCGGCTCCCGCCGACGACGTAGACGTTGCCGTCCAAGCACCGCTGCCGCGGCCCCTCGGTGGGCTCGGGCAGGCTGGCCACCGTCCGCGAGCCAACGTTCGGGGTGTAGGCGACGATCGTTGAGAGGTCGGTTGTGCCATTGGTGCCGCCAATCACGTAGGCCGTGCCGCCGATTCGCGCGACGGCAGCGTTGCTTGTCGGCTGGGGAAGGCTGGCGACGATCGTCGGCGTGCCGCCCTGTGCTATCGACACGATGTCAGTGGTCGGGCCGCCCGCGCCGGCGCCGCCGAACAGATACGTCGTACCGGCGAACTGGACCGCGCCGGCGCCGCTGACCGCCGTCGGCAGCGCAGCGGCGGCAGTCGTCGTCTGCGTGCCGTCGAAGCTCTGTATCGCGCCGATCGCAGTGTTGGCCGAGTCGAGGCCGCCGAGCAAGAGGGCTGAGCCGCCGGGCTGGGGAACCGCGGCGGCGCTCGCCACCGCGGTGGCGAGCGTGCCGACCCGAGCGATGCTGACGAGCGGCGCCGCAGTCAGTCGCCGGGTGCCTGTGTTGCCCAACCGACGGCGGCGCTGATGGGGGGCGTGGCTGAGTGAACACGTGGAGGGTCACCAGGGTGACTACCGAGACCGCGGCCACGACTGCCGCGAGGGCCCCCAGCGCCAGCGCTCGGCGACGCGCGAGCGGCGCGCGGCGTGAGCGGGCCGACGCGAGTCGTGGCTGGACCTCGCTCACGTCGCCTTCCAAGGGCAGGCTCCAGCCTCGTGCCGTGCACGCGCGCTGCGACTGAGCGTGTTGCGAGCTTCCAAGCCTGCCTCTTGCCTAGGCAATTTGTACCCCCCGGCCATTCGGTCGAGGGCCAGTTTCACGATCTCGCTAACAGTTCCTTCACATGCCGCCCGTACACGCGTCGACGCTAGCCTGAGAAAGGCATGTGCGGGCGCTACACGACAATCGCCGATCCTGCCGATATCGAGCAGCGGTTCGGCGTCAGCGTGCCGTTCAGCGAAGGGACGCGCCGCTACAACATCGCTCCGACCGAGTCCGTCGTGGCGATCGTGCTTGGCCGGGACGGCGCCCCGCTCGCGCGCGAGCTTCGCTGGGGCCTGATCCCCAGCTGGGCTACGGACGCGAAGGTTGCGAGCAGGATGATCAATGCCCGGTCAGAGAGCGCGGACACGCGCCCCGCCTACCGCCGCCTGCTGGCGAGTGCGCGCAACCGGGCGCTCCTTCCGGCCGATGGCTTCTACGAGTGGCTGCGATCAGAGGATCGCCGTCAGCAGCCGGTTCCGTTTCGCTTCACGCTGCGCGACGGCGGGCTCTTTGCGCTTGCTGGGCTCTGGACGCGCGCGTACCTTCCCGCGGATGAGCCGGGCGGCCAGGAGCGCCCAGTCGAAACGGTGACGATCCTCACGACGCGCGCAAATTCGGTGGTCTCGCGGCTACACGACCGGATGCCCGTGATCCTCGCCGATCGGCTGAGCGAGCGGGCGTGGCTCTCGCCAGAGCTCGACCTGGACGGTGCGAAGGCGCTCTGCGTCCCGCTCGACGATCAGCTGCTGATGGCCACGCCGGCGAATCCGGTGCTCAACAAGTCGGGCATCCCGGAAGGCCCGGAGTTGCTTGTCGCGAGTTGAGCGCGGCGTTTCGCAGCGCAAGCCAGCGCGCCACCACCGCCCAGGCGGGGCTCGCCGGATCGAGGTGTGAACGGTGGCGCCTGCTCGCGTCACCGTCGAGCTCGACCAGCTCGACCGTGGCGCCGGCGGCTCGCGCAGCGCGCGTGTAGTTACGTGAATGGAGCACAGAGACGATGCGATCCTCCGTTCCGTGGACGAGCAACGCAGGCATTGGCAGGGGCACCCGCGCGAGCGGATCGGCGAGCGCGTAACGGTCTGCGAAACGATCAGGCGAGCCGCCCATCAACGAGGCGACGGCGCCCCCGCCGGTTGCTCTGTAGATGCCGGCAAGGTCCGCCGGCGCTGCCTGGGCAACGATCGCGATCGGCGATACAAGCGGGTTGGAGCCCGGTGCCCCTGCGGGCAGGCTGGCGCGGCTTCCGGCCCAGAGGGCGAGCGCGGCGCCGGCCGAGTGGCCGAGGACCGTCACCGCGCCGATGTCGATCGCTGCCGTCAAACCTGCGAGGGCGTCGATCGCGCTCGCAACATCCGCGAACGTCGCGGGCCAGCCACCGCCCTGGCCGCGGCCGACGCATCGATACTCGATGTTCCAGACCGCAAATCCCCGCCGGAGCAAATCGCCCGCAAGCCCGCGCATCACAACCTTCGTGTAGCCCGCGCGCCACGAGCCGCCGTGGATGGAGACGACTACCGGGTGCGGCCCATCGCCGGCGGGCAGCCAGAGCTCGGCGCGCTGGCACTTGTGCTCGCGCCCGTAGGCATAGCTGCGTCTGGGCTTCAGAAAGTCGAGCAGCAGGCGCAGGCGCGGCATTTCAACGCGGGAGGCCGAGCGGAGGGGGAGGGATTCGAACCCTCGTCGGACGTAACCGCCCGAAACGGTTTTCGAGACCGCCGCATTCAACCGCTCTGCCACCCCTCCGGATGACGCGGTGCAGACTAGCCATCATCGCGCACCGCGGAGCGGTGAGGCACGCGAATCCGGAGCTCGCGCTCCCAGGTGGCGGCCGTGACACCGCGCCGGCGTAGCGCGTCCCTGTCGATCTCGCCCTTGGCCGTGCGCGGCATCGCATTGACGAGCTCGACGAAGCGTGGCAGCGCCGGCGGACCAAGGCGAGGGCGGCAGAAGTCGAGCAGCTCGAGCTCGTCGACCTCGCGACCGGCCTCGAGCACCACGACCGCCATCACCTCGTCGTGTCCACCCTCGACCGCAACTCCGAACGCGGCCGCAACGGCTACATCCGGATGCTCTCCTAGCACGCGTTCAACGTCCTCGCCATCGATGCTTGCCGCCGGCGTCTCGATCAGGCCGCTGGCTGGTTCCTGAAGGGTCAGTGAGCCGTCGGCCTGCCATACCGCGCGGGCGCCGGTGTGGAACCAGAGGTTGCGCAGAGCCGCAGCTGTGGCGGCCGGCAACTCGAAATATCCGCTTGTAACGCTGAACGGCTCGCGCGGGCGTACGACGAGCTCGCCTGGGACGCCCGCCGGCTGCGGGGCGTCGTCTGCGTCGAGGATCGCGACCTCGAACTCCGCGAGCGGCAAGCCGAGCGAATCGGGTCTCGCCGGCACACCTTTACGTGCGGTGACACGTCCGAGCTCGGTTGAGCGGTAGCCGCTGCGAAGCTCGACATCGAAATGTGTGCGGAAAGCCGCTGTACAGCTCGGGTGCGACGCTTGCTGAAAGCGCGGCGCGCACTGAATGGCGGCGATCGTCGCGGCTGCGCGGTTGCGCCAGCAGCGCGCTCGCCATGGCGCCGGCCAGATAGGTGCGGGTCGCCCCGTGCTCGGCCGCGAGGCGCCAGTAGCGGGCGGCCGAGAAGCGCCCTGCGCAGACGAGCGTCGCGCCCGACAGCAGCACCGACCAGAGGCTTGCGATCGTCTCCGCGCGGAACATCGGCAGTGCAGTCAGGCAGACATCCGACGGCCCGAGCTCGAGCAGCTCTGCGTCGTGGATGCCCCACCAATACAGCTGCGCGTGGGGGCAGCAGACACCCTTGGCGGCTCCTGTTGCGGGCCCTTCGTAGAAGATCGCGAAGGCATCTCCCGGACGCGAGGCACTCGCGGCGGCCGCCTTCTCGAGCGCCGGCAGCGGCTCACAGCGATAGCCGTGTGCACGGTGGGCGCGTGCGCGGTCGAGCAGCCACACGTGCTCGAGGCTCGCCGGCGGCGGGACTCGCGCGAGCGCGTCGAGATGCTCGGTCTCGATCAGCAGCGCCCGTGCGCCGGAGTTGCGCAGCGCGTGCGCAAGGCCGGCACCGCGGATCGCCGTGTCGAGCGGCACTGCCACCGCGCCAAGCCAAGCGCAACCCGCAACCAGCTCGACTACCTGGCGTGGGCTGCCTGCCACCGCCGCAACGCGGTCACCCTGGCGAATGCCGGCGTCCCGCAGCGCGCCGGCCCAGCTCGCGGCCGCTTCGCGCAGCTCGCGGTAGCTCAGTGTCTCGCCGGCCGTGGTCCTCAGCAGCGGCTTGCGCTCGAGCGCCGCCGCTTGGTGCTCGAGCACCGCCGCGAGCGTCCGCTCACCCGCCGGCAGAGCGCGCAGCAGTCCCGCCGGCTCTGACTGCGCGGGTGTACCGGTGCTCACCCTCCTATCTTGACGCAGCCGCCGTGATTGCTGCGCATCCCGCTGTGGGCTGATTCTCAACCGCGCCGCGAGGCGAAGAACGCGCGCAGCAGGTCGGCCGACTCCTCGGCGAACAGCCCGCCGGCCACTTCCGGTCTGTGGTTGAGGCGCGGCTCGCCGCACACGTCGAGCACGCTGCCGGCGGCACCCGCCTTTGGATCGTGTGCGCCAAACACGAGTCTCGGGATACGCGCGAGCACAATCGCGCCCGCGCACATCGCGCACGGCTCGAGCGTCACATACAGCACGCAATCGAGCAGTCGCCAATCGCTCGCGCCGCGCGCAACCTCGCGCAGCGCGAGCATCTCCGCATGCGCAGTCGCGTCTGCCCGCAGCTCGCGTTCGTTGTGCGTCGCCGCGAGCACCTCACCGTTTCGGACCAGCAGCGCTCCGACGGGGACGTCATCGTGCGCTAGTGCGCGCTCGGCCTCGCGCAGAGCGAGCCGCATGAAGTGCTCGTCGAGCCTGAAGAAGCGTTCGGTCACCCAACAAGCTAAGCAGCGCGACACCGGCGCCATCTCGCTCGTTACGCTTCTGTGGGAGTCAGCCGGCGCAGCGGATAATCGGCTGGGCCTGCAATGACAGCCGAGGAAAGCAACCGCAAACCGCTTCGTGCGGGCCGATACATCTCGCTTGCGCTGGTGTGCGCTCTGCTCGTGTCGCCGGCGAGCGCCCTCGCCGCGAGCGCCCCGTACGCTCCCGGAGTAGTCGTTGTCGGTCTTGCGGCGCACTCATCTGCATCCGCACGCGACGCGACGCTCGCCGCTGTGGGAATGCGCGGCACCCAGACCGCGGCGGCTGGCGTAGCGGAAGTAAAACTGCGCCGCGGGGTGAGCGTGCAGTCCGCGCTGCGCCGCCTTCGCGGGCGAGCCGGCGTGCTCTGGGCGGTGCCCGACTACATCGCACACATGAGCTCAGTTTCTGCTCCGCCCGCGGCCGGCGGCTTCCCTCCCGGCGTCCTGCCCGGCGAGGACCAGCTCGCGCCGACGCCCTTTCTACCGGACGATCCCGGTACAACCGGCGCGCCGGGGGGATGGGAGGCGCTGCAATGGAACTTCGACGGGCAGTGGGGCGTGGGGGCGCCGCAGGCCTGGGCCAATCTCATCGCGGACGGGCACCCCGGCGGCTACGGCGCCGGGATCGTCGTGGCGGTGCTCGACACCGGTGTCGCCTATGCCGACCATGGGCGCTACGTGCGCTCCCCCGACTTCAACGCCTCGCAATTCGTTGCCGGCTACGACTTCATCTCACACACGGCCTATCCCGAGGACCGCAACGGCCACGGAACGCAGGTCGCCGGCACGATCGCCGAGGAGACCAACAACGCGATCGGAGTGACGGGGCTCGCCTACGGCGTTCGAATCATGCCCGTCCGCGTGCTCAACTCGCAGGGCAACGGTCGGGCGTCGACGATCGCCAAGGGCATCATGTTCGCCGTGCGCCACCACGCCCAGATCATCAACTTGAGCCTCGAGTTCGACGCCGGCACGGTCACGGCCGCCGACATTCCGCAGCTGATCCAGGCGATCGCCTATGCCCACGCGCACAACGTGTTGGTCGTCGCCGCCGCCGGCAACGAATCGGTCTCACAGATCTCGTACCCGGCCAAGGCGCCCGGTGTGCTCGCGATCGGTGCGACGACGCTTGACGGCTGCCTCGCCTACTACTCGAACTATGGCCAGGGACTGGCGCTCGTTGCCCCCGGCGGGGGTGGCGACGCGACAATCCCCGGCGACTCGCAATGCCAGTCCAACGGTCCCGTCTCGCCCGCGGACGACATCTACCAGGAGACCTTCGCCAACCTCGACAATCCGAATCCGCGCGTGTTCGGCCTCCCGAGCGGCTACTACGGCACGTCGATGGCCGCGCCACACGTGAGTGCGATCGCGGCCCTCGTGCTCGCGAGCGGCGTGCTCGGGCCGCACCCCACGGTCGAGCAGCTCGTTGCACGGCTCGAACAAACGGCGACGCCGCTCGGCG
The DNA here is from genome assembly GCA_963773395.1 of uncultured Solirubrobacterales bacterium. Classification (GTDB taxonomy): domain Bacteria; phylum Actinomycetota; class Thermoleophilia; order Solirubrobacterales; family Solirubrobacteraceae; genus Palsa-513. The sequence goes on from CAVZAY010000008.1 coordinate 38,563, forward strand.
CCGACGGGCGCGACGATCCGCAGTACTTCGGCGCGGGTCTCGTCAACGCCGCGGCGGCGACGGCTCCGACCGGATCGACCGGTGGGACTGGGACAACCGGCACGAGCGGCACGAGCGGAACGAGCGGAACGAGCGGGGCGAGCGGCCCCACCGGCTAGACGCTGCCGTCAGGCCTGCGGCGTGCGGATGATCATCACCGCGCACGGCGCGTGGTGGGAGATCTTGTCCGGTACCGAGCCGAGCAGGAATCGGCTCGGCCCAGTCGTGCCGCGGTTGCCGACGACGATCAGGTCGGCGCCACGCTCCTCGGCGACATCGAGGATCGCGTCGGCGGCGTCGCCGCGGCGCGCGTAGACGTCGACCGTCACGCCAGCCGCCCGCACCACCGCCGCCGCGTCTTCAAGCGTCGCGTCGACCATTTCACGGGGCGGGCCGAGCGCCCACTCGACCGCGCCTGCGCGCTCGCGCACCGCGACGCTTGGCGATGGCTCGTAGGCGCACACCAGGTGGACGTGAGCGCCGAGCACGCTGGCGAGCTCCGCTGCTTGGCGCACGGCCTCGCGCGCCGGGTCCGAGCCGTCGGTGCCGACAACGATCGCGCTGAAGGGCACTAGCTCAGCTTGACGATCGCGACGATCATCCCGATCACCACGAACAGGACGATCGCCGCCTGGAGCCAGATCCAGGTTGGCGTCATCGCCCGAAGCCTATCTCGATCGGCGGGCTTGCTGGTGGTCCCGCTCGCGCCGGTCGCCGTAAGCGGGCGTGGCTGCCATTCGGTTGTGCAGTCGCGCCGAAGCGGGGGATTGTCTCGCGAGCACGAAACCGCCATCGTGCTCGCAGCGCGCGAGCTGAAGCCAATCGCAGCGATAGCCGGCGTCTGTCCGATCGGCTTCTCGTAGACTGGCGCTGCGTGTCAGGCGCCCAGAGACTCGCAACCCGCCTGCTCCTGGCGCTGTCGATCGCCGCCGGCGGCTTCGCGGTCGCGACGGCGGCCGCGAGTGCCGCGACGCTCACGCTCTACGCGGCGCCGGCAGCAACCGGGAACGAAAGCTGTGGGGATGCGGCCGATGCCTGCACGCTCACTAGCGCCCTAGGGGTCGCTGCCGGATCAACCAATGCCGTGACGATCCGACTCGGCGCGGGCGCCTACGCGCCGGCGACGATCTCCGCCGGCAGTGAGACCTCGCTCGCACTTGTGGGCTCGGGCGGCGCTGTCATCAGTACGACAACCGGCGCCGCGCTCACAGTGAACGCGAGCGGCCTCACGGTCACGCTCGAGCAGCTCGCGATCGAGGGCGGCAGCCCTGATCTCCAGCTGACGACGGCGACGCGCCTCACTATCGTCGACTCGGCCCTGATCGCGGGCGCCGGCGATGGCCTGGACGCGGGCGGCGGAGCGCTTCTGATTCAAGACTCGACGATCGCAGGCAACCTCGGGCGCGGCGTCGACGACACGCACGCCACTGCGGCTGCCCTGTACGGGAGCACGATCGCGCACAACCAGGCTGGCGTCATTGAAGCCGGCGCGAGTACGCCGGTCGACCTCGGTGCAGACCTTCTCGCGGCCAACGGCGGCGCCGACTGCTCGGGAGCAGGCACGATCGCCGACGAGGGCTATGACGACAGCGACGACTCGACGTGTCCGGTCGGCGCGACGAGTCACAACAGCGACGCGCAGCTCTCAGTCGCTGCGCCCGCCGCCAACGGCGGCCCGACGGAGACCGCGCGCCTCGACAGTACGGGGGATCCGGACGCCTCCGTGCCGACCGGCGTCGTAATCCCTGGTGAGAGCGCCGCGTTCTGCTCTGGCAGTGATCAGCGCGGCATCGCGCGCACCCAGGGCCCGGCCAGTTCCTGCGACGCCGGCTCCTACCAGTACGCCCCGCCGGTCGTCACCGGCGTCAGTCCGCGCTCAGAACTCGAGCTGGGGCTCACGGCAACACTGAGCGGCTACGGCTTCACAAACGTAACGACCGCCAGCTTCGGTTCGGCGGCGGCGGCGATCACGAGCGAGAGCGACAGCTCGCTCGCTCTCAGCGTACCCACGTCGCTAGCCCTCGGCTCGCAGCCGATCACCGTGACGAATCCCGACGGCAGCACGCAGGTTCCGTTTGATGCGCTCGCGCCGCCGCTGATCGGGACCTGGCTGATGACCCCGGGGGAGTTGAAAGTCGCCTACAGCCAGCCCCTACCCATCTCCGGTGGCGCCGCTCCCTTCAGCTTTACGCTGCTCACGGGAGCGCTTCCCGCCGGCCTCGCGCTCTCGAGCTCGGGTCTGGTGTCGGGCACGCCGACCAAGGCGGGGGGGAGCGCGTTCGCAGTGCAGGTCACCGATGCCAACGGCATCACCTCGCCGCCGCTGAACGTGTCCCTGGTCATCGCGACGCCTGTGCTCACGATCGCGCAGGCACGCGTTCCGCCGAGCGCCGGGGCGATCCCGGTCGGGCTCTCCTGTCAGGCCGCGCCTTGCAGCGGCACTGTCACGCTCGACGAGCTGGTCACCGTGAAGCTCCATCACAAGTCCGTGAAGAGCGCACTTGCGCTCGCCTCCACGCGCTACAGCTTGGGCGCCGGGCAACCCGCGACGGTGCGTCTCGTACTCACGCCCGCCGGGCGGCGAGCCTTCCGCCCGGCCGCGTTGCGCAAGGCGCGCAAGCACCCGGTCGAGGAGACGTTGAACGCGACGGTCGCGGGTGGCACAACCGCAACATCGTTGATCACGCTTCGCTGAGCGGAACGAGCGGAGGGCGGCCGCGAAGTAGCCAGGCGCCGTCGGGCTCGCGGCTGACCTCGCCCGAGCGCTCGAGCGCTGCGAGTGCAGCGCTCACCGTCGGCCGGCGCGCAGCGACGAGCTCGGCGATCAGCGTGTGCGTGAGTCGCACGGGCAGGATCACCCCGTCATGTCGGACCGTGCCAAAGCGATCGGCGAGATGCCAGAGCATCAGCAGCACCCGCACCTCGACGCGCGGCTGGTGCACGATCGCCACGTTCACCGCGAGCTGGCGCGAGCGGCGCAGTGCGCGTGCGACGAACTGCGTGCCGATTTCAGGGAACTGCGCCATCCGGCGCGCGAAGTCGGCGTCGAGCACCGCCATCTGGACGCGCTCGAGCGCGCGCCATGCCGGTCGTCGCGGTACGGACGCGACCGAATCCTCACGCTGCCACGGGCGCATGATGTCGCCCGCTGCGAGGAGCTCGCCGCTGGCGCGGTCGTCGATCACGACCCGCCGCAGCATGAAGCCATCGAGCACGAGCAATCCCGGGCCTTCGCGGATCTTTGCCGGCCAGCTCGCCGGCGGCGCCCAGGGTCCACGCGGGATGCGGATCGTGCCGGCCTGCGAACGCGCGAGCGCTGCGGCAAAGCGCTCGGGATCGAGGTTCTCGCCGAGCTCGGGGTCGCGCTCGAGCACCCGCGCCGTGCTTGCCATGCCCGCGTTGCGAAGCGGCCGCGCAGCCGCGTACGCCGGCCGATGAAACGTCCTCCTCACGCTTGACTGATCGTACTCGCCTGCGCCGCGCGCGACCGTTGTCTGAATCCTGACGCCTTGGCGCGACTGCCGCGTATGTCTAACAACCGAGTCTGCAATCTTTGAAGAGCGAGGCGGCTCGGTGCGACGGAGTGCCCCCTAACCGCTGGCGCCGGACGCGCGCGAAAGCGCGCGTCAGTCCGCCTCGCCCCCTGCTCTTACCGCTGCCTGCGCTAGCTGCCGGCTCTTCGCCGCGCGCACGGCGGCGGTGAGCGTGTCGATGTCGTAGGCGCCGTAGTGACGGATGCCATTGATGAAGAACGTGGGAGTTCCCGACACGCCGCTGAGGTCGGCGCTGTCGACGTCCTCTTCCACGCGCGCCGCCATGTGATGCTCGCGCAGGCGCGAGCCAAAGCGCCCCGCGTCGAGTCCCAGCTGCTGCGCGTAGCCGTAAAGGTCGACCGGTCGCAGGGCGCCCTGGTGGTCGAAGAGGAGGTCGTGCATCGGCCAGAAAGCGCCCTGCTCGGCTGCCGCCTCGCTCGCCTCGGCGGCGAGCTGGGCATGTGGGTGCACGTCGGTCAGCGGCAGGTGCCGCCAGACGTAGCGCAGGTCGCCGAAGTCACGCACCAGCTCACGCACTACGGGCTCGGCCTGGCCGCAGAACGGGCACTCGAAATCCCCATACTCGACGAGCGTGATCGGGGACTCGGCGGGGCCCCTGATGTGATCATGTTCGGGGTCGACTTCGACCGCCAGATCGACGATCAGCTCGAGTCGGCCCGTCAGCGCGCGCGCGCGCCGCGGTGCCGGGAGCGCCGCGAGGGCGCGGAAGACGAGCCAGCCGATCGCGGACGCGCAGACGGCCGCGCTGAGGATCCCGAGCTTTGCCTCCTGCAACTGCGCGCCGGAAAAAGCGATCGTTGCGATCAGCACCGACACGGTGAAGCCGATGCCCGCGATCGCGCCGCCGCCGAGCGCCGCCGCCCAGCCGACTGGCAGCCGCAGCTTCCCGCGGCTCACGATCCGTACGAGCTGGGTCGCCGTGAGGATGCCAACCGGCTTTCCAACCACGTAACCGACGAGGATCCCGAGCGTGACCGGCGAGGCGTAGGCGCGCGCGAGGAAGGAACCGTTCAGCTGGATGCCCGTGTTGGCGAGTGCGAACAGTGGGACCACGAGGTAGCTCGACCAGGGGTGGAAGATCTGCGCGAGGAGCTCGTTCGGTGAGATCGCAGACTCGACGGCGATCCGCGCCGATCGCGCGAGCTCCGGTGTCGGCTGTTCGCGGAAGGAGCGGAAGACATCGCTCGCGCGTTCGAGGTCACTTCGCGTTGCCGTGTAGGCGTAGCTGATGAGCCCCATCGCGAGTCCGACGACAACGGGGTCGATGCCCGACTCGTAGACCGCGACCCACATGACCGCGGCGAGCGCGACATAGAGCAGACGGATCCGCACCCTCAGTCGCTTGACGGCGAGCACGGCAGCAAACGTCAGCAGCGCTGACAAGGAAGGCGGCGAGCACAAGGTGGTGCGTGTAGACGGTCGCGATCACGAGGATCCCGACGAGGTCGTCTACGACGACGACGGTCAGCATGAAAGCCCGCAGACGCCCGGAGATGCGAGGCCCGACCAGCGCGAGCATGCCGAGCGCAAATGCGGTGTCCGTCGACATCGCGGCGCCCCAGCCGCTCGCCGACGAGCGGCCGACATTGAAGGCGAGGAAGATCGCGATCGGCACGAGCATCCCGCCGATGCCACCGACTACGGGGATCACGACCCGCCTGCGCTCGCGCAGCTCGCCGATATCGAACTCGCGCCGCGCTTCGAGCCCGACGACGAAGAAGAAGACCACCATCAGGCCGTCGTTGACCCAGTGGCGCAAATCCTGGCTGATCTGCGCCGAGCCGAGCCTGATCGTGAGCCGCGTGCCCCAGGTGCTCGCGTAGGAGGCGGCGTCGACGTTTGCCCACACGAGCGCCGCGAGCGTCGCCACGAACAGGACCAGTGCGCCACCGGTCTCGGCGCGCAGAAAGCGCAGCAGCGGCGTCGCGACGCTGCGCGACCACGCCGTGCGCGCAAGGTAGAGCGGTGTCTGCTCGCTTGCCATGGAGCGATTCTCTACGACAGGCGTGTTCGGCCGACCATTCGCGCTGCCCTAGGCGGCCATCGCACACGTGCGCTGCAATCATTGTTCCGTGACGGAGGACGTACGCTCGCCCGCTGGCCGCCACCGCGTTGTGATCGTCGGCGGCGGCTTCGGTGGCCTGAAGGCCGCCCGCAAGCTGGCACGCCGCGACGTCTCTGTCACGCTCGTCGATCGCGTCAACCACCATCTGTTCCAGCCGCTGCTCTACCAGGTGAGCACCGGCATCCTCGCCGGGAGCCAGATCGCACCGGCGCTGCGCGACGTGTTCGTGGGGGCGCAGAACGTCCGCGTCATCCTCGCGGAGGTTCGCGGGATCGATCTGCAGCGGCGCACGGTCGCAGCGGCGGCAGCCAGCGAGCTCACCCTGCCCTACGACACGCTGATCGTCGCTGCCGGCGCGCGCGATTCGTATTTCGGCCACGATGAGTGGGAGCGCGACGCGCCGGGCATGAAGTCGCTGGACGATGCGTACCGGATTCGCACGCGAATCCTGAATGCGTTTGAGCAGGCCGAGACGATTGAGGCCGGCAGTGAGCGCGATGCCTACCTGACCTTTGTCATCGTCGGCGCAGGTCCGACGGGGGTCGAGCTCGCCGGTCAGCTCGCCTACCTCTCACGCCACACGTTGAAGAACCACTATCGCGCGATCCGTAGCGAGGATGCACGGATCGTCCTGCTCGACGCCGAGCCGAATGTCCTGCCGTCGTTTCCCGAGCACCTACGGGTGAAGACCGCTGCGCAGCTGCGCCGCGTCGGCGTGGAGGTGCTCGTAGGTACACGTGCCACCTCGATCGACGAACACGGCATCGATCTCAGCGGTCCAGATGGGGACCTGCGCATCGCCAGCCACACAGTCCTCTGGGCCGCCGGTGTCCGCGCGTCAGGCCTCGCCGACCAGCTCGCCGGCGCGAGCGGCGCGATGCTGGACAAGCTGGGGCGCCTCGAGGTCGCTACCGACCTGAGCCTGCCCGGGCATCCGGAGGTCTTCGCGATCGGCGACATGATCGCGATCGACGGCGTCCCCGGAGTTGCCCAGGCCGCGCTCCAGGAAGGAGCCTACGTGGCCCGCGTGATCGCGCGCCGGCTTGCCGGTCGCCCCGCGCCGCCGCCTTTCCGCTATCACGACAAGGGCAACCTCGCGATCGTCGGGCGTAGCTGGGCGGTCGCCGACATCCGCGGGCTGCAACTCACTGGCTTCCTAGCCTGGCTCATCTGGGCCGGCGTCCACATCGCGTTCCTCGTCGACTGGCAGAAGCGCCTCGAGGTGATTCGCCGCTGGTTCTGGGAGTTCCTCACGCAGCAACGCCACGAGCGCCTGATAAGCGCCGTGAGCCTTCTGCCGGACGACCTCGCACGATCCGAGCTCGAGAGCGCGCAGCGCCGGCGTTCGCGAGGGCACGCGTGAGCGGCGCTCGCGTCGTGTCGCGACGGGATAAGCTTGCGCCGTGTCATCGAGGCGGATCACGGCAGCGATCCTCGCGATCCTGGGTGTCATCGCGATCGTTGCGGCGATCATCTACTTCACCGTCGCGGCCAAGTCGTTGCCCTCTGTTCTGGGGACGCTCCATCACGCCGCAGGGCACCGCTCCCTGCGCGGGATCGTTGCCCTCCTCGTCGGTCTCGTGCTGCTCGGCGCCGCCGGCTGGATCGCTTTTTACAGGCCGCCGGCTGACGTCTCCGACAGCGCCTGACGCTCGTCGCTCGCGACCGATGATTCTCGGCCGGGCCGCGAGTCTGCCTGCCTAGAATGAGCTCAGTGGACTCCGCGCTGGTCCCGTCCGCGCTGAGGACTCAGTCGGCGCCTGCGAGCACGCGGGATTCGAGCCACGCGTTGCGAAACGCGCCGCGCGCGTCGACTCGCCCCAGCAGGGCCGCGAAGTCGGCGAGCCGCTCGTAGCGCGGCGCGAGCGTAGCTGCATCGGCGAGAAACAGCTTGCCCCAGTGCGGCCGCGGCGCGAACGGGTCGAGGGCCCGCTCTACGTCAATGAGCGCGCGCTCCACGCGCTCATGCTCGCGCTTCCAGGTGAAATGGATCGCGACGGTGTCTTGCCCGTATTGCGGGCTCAGCCATAGCCGGTCGGCCGCGACGGTCCGGACCTCACTCACGAGCAGAAGCGGTCGGAGCTTCGCGCCGATTCGTCGCAGCGCCTCGATCGCGGCGAGCGCGTACGGCCTCGCGATGACGTATTCCGACTGGATCTCCTCGCCGCTGCTCGGCGTGAAGCCGATCCGGAAGTGGGGCAGGCGATCGTGCCAGGCGCCCGGCACACCGAGTTGTGGCGTGCAGTTGATCGGATCGAGACCGGCGATCGGGTGCATCTCGTTCGTCGCGGCCGGTGCGCCGAAGAGCCCGCCGGCGACCGGTGCTGACTCGGTCGTCACGCGGCTCTTGACCCACACCTGCTCGGTCTCTGCGCCCCAACGCGTGAACACGCTGACGCTGTAGCCGCTCGCGGTAATCGCGTCGAAGTGTTCGAAGAGCTGTTCCCACGCGAGTCCCAGGAACACCTGCTGGCGGACCTGGTAGGCGGGCTCGACGTCGAGCGTGACACGCACGACAGCCCCGAGCGCACCGAGGCTGACCACGGCCCCCTCAAACTCGGGATCGCCGCGCGCGATCTTCAGCAGGTTGCCGTCGGAGGCCACGATCTCGAGCGCGGCGACCGCCGTGGCGAGGTTCCCGTTCCGATCGCCGGAGCCGTGCGTGGCCGTAGCGATTGCGCCGGCGACCGCGATGTGTGGCAGCGACGCGAGGTTCGCGAGCGCGACGCCCGCGCGGTCGAGCTCTCCCGCGAGCCGGTCGTAGCGAACCGCGCCCGCGAGCGAGACCGTCAGCGCGTCGCGATCGATCACCACGTCGGGGCCAAGGCGCTCGAGCGTGACAAGCTCCTCGCCATCGGCGATGTCCGTGAACGAGTGGCGTGAGCCCAGCACTCGTAGTCGGGCGGTGCTGCTGACGAGCTCCTGCAGCTCCTCGAGCGAGCCCGGCGCATGGAGTGTCCGCGCGCGGTAGCTGTAGTTGCCAGCCCAGTTGGTGTGCGGCACCGGCGCACGATAGCCGAGCGTCGATGGCGCCCCTTCAGCGAGCAGCCGGCTCGAGCTCGTAGGTAAGTCGATCGTCACAGGATGGTCACCCGGGCCGGCAGGGGTCGGCCCTAGGTTGCGCCGCGCAGAACTCTGTTTCCGACCACCAGGAGGGCCAATGCGGTTGAAGGACCGTTTGACGCGGGCAAGACGCGCGCGCCTGACCGCGAGCGGAGCCGCTGTCGCGCTCGCGCTCGGCGCGATTGTCGCCACGGCCGAGGGCGACGTCCCGTTTTTCGGCTCGGGCGGCGCCCAGCTCTACCCGAACAACCTGCTGATCGCGCGTAGCACCTACGCTGAGCCGAGCCTCACGGCGAGCAGCACGGGCGTCACAGGGACGCTACTGCCGCCAGATTGCACAAGCTCCTGCGGGTATGCCAACACGGATCGGGACCTACCCGCAGGTGTTCAACAACGACGCTGCCGACGGCTCCTTCGGCATCACCTCGCCGATCTTCCTCGACCAGGTGGATCCGAACAGCGGGCACTTGATCAACACGCTCACCGTGCCGACGAGCGATGTCGTGACGAGCTTCTCCTCGAAGTCGGAGCTCGCGCTCAACCTCTCGACGAGCGGCAAGTACGTGTCGTTCATGGGCTACGACGCCACGCCGGCGACGCTCGACGTCTCGAACGCGAACACGCCGGGCGAGGAGGACACGGTCGCAAACAACAACGACGTCGGTCCCTGGTATCGCGAGGTCGTGACGCTCGATGGGCAGGGCAACTTCAACGAGACCCTGACGAACGCTTACACGGGTGACAACGGCCGCGCAGCGATCATCGCCGACGGGACGCCGAGCCTCTTCGCGCAAGACGATGCTCGACCCAGCCGATCGCCTTTATGGCAGGCAACGCGGACGACGGCGGCAAGAAGTCACCGTTTGCGGGCGGCATCGAGGGGACGGGCGCGCAGGCGTTGGCGCCGTCGATCGGGCCGAAGGCGTTCCAGAACCCGGGCGGGCCGACGCCGGTCGGAAGCTTCGCCATCACGCAGCTCGGGCAGCCGGCGGACAAGGTCGGCAAGGACACGAACTTCCGTGGCCTGACGATCTACGACAACGTCGTCTACTACACGAAGGGCAGTGGCGGCAACGGTGTCAACACCGTGTACTTCATCGACACGACCGGCAAGGCCTGCCCGAGCGGCGTCGGCTTGCCGCAGCCCGGCGCAGCGCTGCCGAGCGCGCCGATCGCGTATGACCCGACGAAGATCACGACGCAGGGCGTGGCGCCGTACAACATGTGCATCCTCGCCGGGTTCCCGACGACGCTCGCGAGCGCGTCGAGCGGCGTCTCGTTCCCGTTCGGCATCTGGTTCGCGAACGCGGACACGCTGTACGTCGCCGATGAGGGCAGCAACACGGACACCTACGACTCGACGACGAAGACGTGGACCGATCCGCTCGACTCGACGCGCGGGCCTGCAGAAGTGGGTCTTCAACTCGAGCACGCAGCAGTGGCAGCTCGCCTACACGCTGCAGAACGGCCTGAACCTGGGCGTGCCCTACACGGTGGCGGGGTACCCGACCGGAGTGAACAGCGGGCCCGGTGGCACGGGTCTGCCGTGGGCACCGGCGACGAGCGGCCTGCGCAACGTCACGGGTCGCGTCAACCCGAACGGGACGGCGACGATCTGGGCTGAGACGGCGACGCAGAGCGGCAGCGGCGATGAGGGCGCCGATCCCAACGAGGTGGTGGGGATCACCGACCAGGTGAGCGCGACAACGCTCCCATCAGGCGAGTCGTTCCACACAGTTGCCGGGCCGACCAACGCCACCGTCTACCGCGGCGTGTCGCTCACGCCGGGCTCGACGCAGTACTCGCAGCAGCCCCCGTTCCACGGGCCCGAGCAGCACTAGCCGCGCCCGAGGGGGTGAGGCGGGGCGGCGGCCGCGGGTGGGGGACCGCGCCGCCGCCCCGATCTCTGCGCCTTCCACCCCGGCGTGGCGCGGGCGCCTACTTGAACACCATCAGCCCGACGATCGCGAGCACCACCGCGAGCGCTGCGGAGCTCGCGGCTACCTGACCAAGGACGCGACCGCCGAGGAGATCGAACAAGCGATCCGGGCACTCATCGCCGGCCAGACCCACCTCGACCACGCCATCCAGCTACGACTCGTAACCGCCGTGCTCGATCAACCCCAGCCACGGTCAGCCACAGAACCTGTGCCATCGACGCGGCCCGACGTTCCAGACGAACTCACACCGCGCGAGGTTGAGGTACTCAAGCTGATCGCCGACGGGCTGTGTAACGCGCAGATCGCCGACAAGCTGATACTCAGCAACGCGACCGTCAAGACGCACATCAACCGGATCTTCTACAAGACCGGCGCCCGCGACCGCGCCCAAGCCGTCCGCTACGCGTACCTACACGGACTGGCACAGCAAACCGATCCCCTTCGCTGATCGCGCAGTGCGCTGGTACTCGGCGCGCAAAAGAACGGCGGCGCCGGACCCGGCCGTCGTCACTACTGCAAGGGCCGAGCAGCAGGAGCGCGCTAAGGCGTCCGCCCGTTACCGGTCACGCCCGGTGCGCCCTAGTTACCCGGCGCGAGTCGCCAGCCAGTATCGCCAGGACTTTCCCCGACAGCCTCGCCCAGGACCATGCGCGCGCCGACCGGCGTTGCTCGCGTGACCGCGCTCAGGTGCGCGGCGCGCGGGCCGGAGTGCCGGCGCTGGGCTGCACGACCCCGGGAACGACCTCGGGGTTCGCCTCGAGCCATTTCACATGGTGGGCGCGAGCCCAGTCCTCGCGGACGCTGCCGAGGACCATTCCTCGTAGCGAAGGTCGTGTGCTGCGGTTCATCAACGCGAGGTAGAGGTGGCCGGTGACGATCACGACCGAGAGGTACATCAGGGCGTCGTGGAGGTAGAGCGTGCCGGCGAGGCGGATGTCGGTGTTGCGCTCGCCGAGCCAGAGCAGCAGGCCCGAGATGAAGAACAGCGCTGCGAAAGCGGCCGTGATGATCGCGTTGACCTTCTGGCCGGCATTGAAACGCCCCTGCGGGCTGCGGGTCTGTCCGGCGAGGAAGCGGCAGGTCGTCGCGGTCGAAGAGATCGACTTCCCGGATCGCCCGGATCACAGCGCGCCGGTTGCCGAGCAATGCGATCGCCGCTAGCGCGAGAAGCCAGGAGATGCCGGTGTAGAAGTGGACGTCCTTGATCAGCGGGCGACGGCCGACGATCGTCGCGAGGGCCGGGATGTACATGACGAGGCCCGAGCCGAGCAGGACGAAGAACGCGCTCGCGTGCACCCAGTGCAGGAGGCGCTCGGTGAGAGTGAAGCGCTGGACGTAGCGCGGGCCCGGTCCGGCCTCGCTCCGTCGGCTCGTGACCGTTTCAGCCATAGCCGTTGGAGTTACCGACCCACGCGTTGACGTCATAACCGAGGTTCTCCCAGTAGCCCTCGCCTTGCTCGCGGACGAGCGAGATCCGCTCGACCCACTTGACGTTCTTGTAGCCGTACATGTCCGGGATTACGACGCGCACCGGAGCGCCGTGCTCTTGGGGCAGCGGCTTGCCGTCCATCTCGTAGGCGAGCATTACGTCGGGTAGCGCGAGGTCGGCGAGCGTCAAGTAGTCCTGGTAGGGCCGCTCGGCGGAGATGAAGTGCACAGCGTGCGCAGCCGGCAACGGGCCGGCCTGCGCGAGCAGGTCGCGAAACCGCACGCCACCCCAGTGAACGTCGGGCACCGTCCAGCCTGTGACGCAATGGAAGGTGGACACCTGCTCGGCCTTGGGGAACGCCAGCAACTCGTCGTAGGAGATCTCGATCGGCGTGTGAACGAGCCCGTCGATCCGAAGGCGCCACGTCGCGCGGTCGAACACCGGCATCGTGGCCGCGACGGTGTAGATCCGCCAGCCGCCGCTTGGAACGAGCCGACTCAGGCCGGTGACGTCGGCAAATGGCTTGGTGACGAGGCTCGTCACGCGCGAGATCTCGTTGCCGAAGAAGAGCGTGGCGACGCCGGCGCCGACAAGGCCGAAGAAACCGGCCCGTCCGAGTCGCCGCGCGCCGAGATTCTCGCGCGGCGACGTGCCAGGTTGATCGAGCTCAGGCAACCGAACCGGCCTACATCGAGGCCATGCCGGCCGAAAGCGTGCCGCGGAGGTCCCCTGCGTGAGCCTTCGTGTTGACCCAGACCGAATAGGAGCCTGGTTTGGCGTCGAGGTGCTCGATGGTCATCGCCGACTCCTTCGCGCAACCCGTCTTCGTGTAGTGCATCCCCAGCTCGAGCAGCACCGAGCCCGTAGTCCCCGTATGGACCGCCGCGCTCGTGACGTCGGCGATCGTCGGAAGATCGAACGACCAGCAGAGTTGGCCCGTGCTCTTCGTCACCTTGAGGTTTACGACCCCGTGCTCGCCCATCCCCGACAAGTGCGCGCCGAGCTCGGCACTCATCATCGACGCCGACGCGCCGACCGCTCCGAGCGCAAGGGTCGCCGCGGCAAGCGCGGCCAAAGTGGTGGGTCTCCAGTGCATCGGTCGTACCTCCGTTTGTTATCCAGGTCGAGGCGACGGTAGCCCGGGGCGCGGCCGGCGACCATTACGAATTCCTGAACCGATGGTCCCTGTAAGGAACTGTTAAGCAGCACGCCGGCACCGACCGGGACAATGTGCGGGTGAGCACCGTCCTTGTCGTCGACGACGAGCCGTCGGTTCGCGACGTCGTCGTGCGCTACCTCCGGCAGGAGGGCTACGACGACGCTTGAGGCGGCCGACGGCGACACCGCTCGCGAGCTGCTCGAGCGGCAGACGCCGAGCCTGATCGTGCTGGACCTGATGCTGCCCGGGATGGACGGGCTCGTCGCTCTGCCGGTGGATCAGGGCGCGATCGGAGCTCCCGGTGATCATGATCACCGCGCTCGGGGAGGAGACCGATCGGCTGACCGGGCTCGAGGTCGGCGCCGACGACTACCTGACCAAGCCGTTCTCTCCGCGCGAGCTGGTCGCCCGTGTCAAGGCGGTGCTGCGGCGCTCCTCGCCGCCGCCGAGCACCGAGCCGATCGAGTTCGGCGAGGTGACGATCGATCCGCGCCGGCGCGCGGCGCGCAAGGCCGGCGTGCCGCTGCGCCTGACGACGCTCGAGTTCGACCTGCTCTGGTTCCTCGCCAGCAACCCCAACCGCGTCTTCGAGCGCGGCGAGCTGATGGCCCGCGTCTGGGGCTACACCTCGGAGCTCGACACCGGCACCGTCACCGTCCACGTCCGGCGGCTGCGCGCGAAGATCGAGGACGATCCCTCGCGACCGCGCCACCTCGAGACGGTCTGGGGCAGCGGCTACCGGCTGACGCCATGATCAAGCTCGCGATCCTGCTCGTGCTGGCGACGCTCGCGGTCGGCGTGCTGCGCCGCGCTGCCTGCTGCGCCTGCTGCCGGCGCTGCGGCTGCAGCTCGCCGCGCTCGCGCTGCTCGCCGTGATCCTGCCGCTCGCCGGCGTGCTCGCCTCGGGCTGGGTCATGTTCGAGATGCATGCCGACACCGAGGTGCTCGCCGTCTCCTCGGCCGCGGCGCTCTCCTCGCTGTGCTGCTGCGCTGCTGCTGGCGCGGTGGATCCGCGCGCCGCTCGACGCCTGCGCCGCGCGTCGACCGCGCTCGCGGCGGGCGACCTCTCCTCGCGGGCCTCCGAGCGCGGCCCGGCCGAGGTCGTCGAGGTCGCCCACTCGTTCAACGCGATGGCCGACTCGATCGAGCGGCTGTTCGAGGCGCGCCGCGAGCTCGTCGCGTGGGCGAGCCACGACCTGCGCACCCCGCTCGCCTCGATGCAGGCGATGATCGAGGCGATCGACGACGGGCTCGCCGATCCCGAGCGAGTACATGCCGGCGCTCGCCGAGCAGGTGCGCACGCTCTCCGGCGCTCGTCGACGACCTCTTCGAGCTCGCGCGTATCGACGCCGGCGTGCTCACGCTCGAGCTCCAGCAGGCGGACCTCGAGCGCGTCATCGGCTCGTGCGTGCGCGGCTTCGAGGCCGAGGCACGCGCCAAGGGCATCAGGCTCGAGGCGCCGACCGCGCGGTCGAGCTGCCGGCGGTGCCGCTGCGCGCCCGATCAGGTCGCAGCGCGTGCTCTACAACCTGCTCACGAACGCGATCCGCCACACGCCGCCGGACGGCGCGATCGCGATCGTCGTCAGCCCGCACGAGCGACGACGTCACGATCGCGGTCGAGGACACGCGGCGACGGGCGTCAGCGCCGAGGCTGCGGCGCGCATGTTCGACCGCTTCTGGCGCGCCGAGTCCTCGCGCACGTCGAGCGGCTCCGGGCTCGGGCTCGCGATCGCCCGCGCCCTCGTCGAGGCGCATGGCGGCCGGATCTGGGCCGAGAACCGGCCCGGCGGCGGCGCCCGGGTCGCGTTCACGCTGCCAACGACCGGCTAATCCGCACAGCAGCGCTCCGTTCTCCCACGCGCCCAAAATCTGATGGCCCATCTGCCGGGCTTTTCCAGTGTTATCAGGGGCTCTGAGGTACTCTCAAGTACGCTGAACTACCCTCAAGAAACGCCGAAGTCGGGACACGGTTGGGGACACGAAACCGGCCGACCAACCCTTCGGTTCCGGACGGGAGTCGGCCCCGGCCGACTCGGAGTCGAGAAATGAGCGGAGTGGAGCGGCAGTCACCAACGTAGTGAGGGGAACCTCGGCGTAGCCGGGGTTGACGGGCCGGCGAGCGGAGCTACCGGCCGCTGGTGCCGGTGGGGTGCTAGATCTCGAAGCCGTGGCCGCGGTCGTTGTCGCGTTCGTGTGCGGCCTGCCATTCGAGTGCTTAACGTAGTCGTTCGCTGGCGCTGAGCGACGGGTCTGCTTTGAAATCGTCGCGTTCCTCGATGGCGTGGCGTAGTCGGTCGCTGAGCGAGTGGTCATCTGCTCGCGCGTCGTCGCGTTGTTCGAGGCCTTGGTCGGGGTGTTCGAGCGAGGTGACCGCGCCGGTGTCGCGATAATGGTGTTGTGGCGGGTGCTGAGTCGCTCGTGCTCACCCTGTTGTTCGCGATCTGGCCCGGCTCGCGGAGAACCAGCTGTTGATGGTCTCGCTCGTCGCCGGGTTCGCGGTCGAGGTAACCGTTGGCAGTCGGGCGTGCTGCGTTTGAGGACGCGACGCTCGAACCAGCCGGTTGCTCGCCGCGTCCGACCGTGTTGGTCGCGGTGATGCTCGCCCTTCTGTGCGCGGCTTTCGCGGGCGCGCTCGGCGAGCCGGTCGATGGCGTCATTGTCGATGCCGGCGTGGCCGAGGTCCTCGCGCGAGGTGTAGATGTGGTTGCTCTCGCGCGCGTGAGCGCGACGTAGGTTGTCTCGCGGTCCGTTGCCAGCCGCCCGTGAGAACCAGGGCGCGGTCGGCGGTGAGCCCCTGGGCCTTGTAGACGTGCTGCGCGTAGGCGAGGCGTAGTCCGTCGTAGTCGCGCGGGCTGACGTCGATTCTCGCGGGCTGGGGTCCCCGGGTCCGGTGAGCAGGCGCTGGTCTTGCTCGTTGCGTGGATCAGCTCGGCCGTGGGTTTCGTTCTCGACGCGCCGCTCGCCCTCGATGCGGTGTTGTGCGGTGAAGGTCACCTCGTCACCAGCATGCAGGCTGTAGGGCCGGTCGGGCAGCTCGACCTGGTGCTGGCCGAGTTCGCCTCGTTTCTGTTCTGCGTCGTGCTGCGCCTTGGTGGGGCTGGTCTAGTCGTGATTGGACGCGTCGGTCAGCATCAGGACCCGCTCGTTCGGGTGCGCGTTGGTGCCACGGCCCAGCTCTTGACCATCCGCTCCCCGGCCTGCTCGCGCGTCTCGTGGACGTGCAGACGGTCGTCGGGCTTGGTGCAGGAGGCGAGCGCGACTCTCGCGCCCTACCGACGCAGCAGTCCCCAGGGTTGGCGTTCCCACTCGTGCTCGGCGCGGTACAACGGGGTGAGCTCGGCGGTCGGCACATTGTCGACGAGCTCCCGAGACAGGCCGCCGGCGCTGATCGCCAGGCTGCGCCGGGATCCCCGCCAACACAAGCTCATACTAAGGTCGGTGATCTCGATCAGCCTGGCGAGACGCCTGGTGTCCGCCATCCCCGCCTCGTCCATCACAACGACAGTCCGCTGTCGAGCCCAAGCCGATCGTGCTCGACGCGGTGAATCGGCGGGTCCGTTGTCATCGACTCGTTGATCCCCGCGTCCGCACCGGACGGTTGCGCGGTGGCGCCGGCGATCGCGGTACCCATCACCCGGTGCATGGCGCTCCCGCGCCTCCCGCGCCGCGTCAAGCGCCATCCCCTCCCCGGTGCCCGCCTCACCGACCAGCGCGACGACACCACCCGAACCCGTGAGCTGCTGTAGCGCGCTCGCGCTGCTCGAGATGAGCAGACCCGTGACGCTCCGGGTGGCATCCCGCGCCGCGTCCCGCTCCCGTGACGCGGTCCCGGCGCGCTCCTCCGAGCGGCGCTCGGCGGTGTTGCAGTGCTCGCTGCTCGAAGCTCACGCAACTCGCGGGTTGTCCACCGTCCGCCCTCAAGAGGCACCAGCTCCCCCTGAGCGCTCGAGCGCCGCGAGATGCTCCTTCGCTGCTTGCGGCAGCTGGACACCACTCGACAGTTCGAACGCCCGAGCCTCCAGCTCCTCGATCTTGAGCCATCGACCGGTTGCGTGTGATGTCCGCCAACAGCTCACGGCGGAGGTCCGTCCGGCTCCCGGGATCGGTGGGTCGAACAGCTGCTTGCTGCGCGCGTCAGGCCGTATTCCTCGCCGACTGCGCGCCACGATGCGGACCATCCACCGGCGCCGTGACGGTCTTCGTGCCGCGCGTAGCGACCGCGATCGAGCCGAGTTCACCGCGGTTCGGGGCGCGACCGTAACGGTCACGGGACTGGCGCGCGGCCTCTTCGATCACCTCACGCCGGCGCGACCAACGCTTCGACAAATCATCCGGCACACCCTTCACCTCGAAGAACCGCCCATCCCTGCCAGTCGTGCCGCGGATCTCAGGCCGGGCCGCGCAGCTCGTGCGCCAGTTCCGCGCAATACCAAGCGCCGTTCGCGCGCTGCGACCGAAACAACTCTCTTGAGTCGACTGCGGCGAAGCCGGCGGTCTCACGCTCCGCCGCGAGGATCACGACGTGACTGTGGAGCTGCGGGTCGGGGACCCGTCACGCTCCTGATCGGGGGTCGACCTCGAGCTGGTGTGGACGAATTCGGCGGCCACCAGGCTCCTGCGCCTTCTCCCAGCGCAGCTCGACGCGCTCACGCCGACGCACCAGCTCGACGTCGCGCTCGATCCGACCGAGCGCGCTCGCGACGGCCTTGCGGTGCGCGACCTCGATCTGCGCGCGCCGATAAGGATCGGACACGGCCCACAACGCGGACACCGACTTCGGCGCGCTGAACGTCGCGTCGATCCCCGCGACCCGCGACCCGTCGCCACCAACCCGGCGGACCGGTTCACCCGACGCAGGCGAACGCCCCTCCATCAACGAGACGAAATCCGACTTGCGGACCGGCACGGACGGATCAGACCCAGCTCGCCGAGTGCTTCGGGCGGCCATGCCAGGCGCCGCCGTCGGCCTCCAGCTCGCCGCCGACTTAGTAGTCGCCCCGGCTAGCCGAGGTGGTCAAGTACGCGGCGAACCCGGCTGCGGCGCTGCCCGCGATTTGTTCGTCGACTCATGCAACGAACGAGAAACGCCCGCCAAGCCACGCAAGAGCATCACGACCTGAGCGCACTTGGAGAACCTGAGCGCACCTCAGCGATAAGGCTAAACAATTCACAAAACGTTCGAGGCTCCAGGCACTGCCCCAGTGCGTCACGTGTGCTCGGGCTGTTGGCGGTCCAGAGCGGCTGGTGCGAAGCGAGCGGAGGAAGACGGCCGAGCGACCGGGCCGGCGTGATTACGGACCGTAGCTGAGCGAGCTGGCACTATGGCAAGCGATGCCTGGTCGCGAGTTGGATGAGGGAGAACTGCGGGCCGCCACAATCGTCGTGCGATTCTCGAGGCGGTCGTCGTGCCGCGCGACGTTGCTGGGCAGCTGATGGGAGCCACGACTTCGATCTTCAGTGCCAGGGTAGGCGGATCGCGCTCGAGGTCACGCGCGCTGCTAACCCAGATGTGCTCTCTGTCCTCGCGGCCGCGTTTCGAGGCGAGTTTCCGGTGCCGGGGTTGCGGAGCAGCTGGTTGCTTAGCATCCGCACCATCGGCCCGGGACTGCCGGTCGTAAAGGACATCGCGAAGGCGAGCCCGTCAGCGTTGTCCGTGCTTGAGGAGCGTGGTGTCAACGGCGTTGATCGTCGGTTGTACCCCCGTCAGGCCGACGAAGCTGTTGTGGAGGCGAGTGTGAAGCTTGCTGAACTCGGTGTGACCTGGGCGCGCGTCCGGGGGCATTGATGGGCCTCCGCATCTGTTCTTCATTGGTCATGGCGGCTTTGGCGCTGACGTCGATGCCGTGAACTTGCTGGCTGCTGACACGCCGCGAATAACGCTGAGAAGCTGCTCGCCGCCGACGCGGATGAGCGCCACCTGTTCATATGGATCGATAAAACGCAACCCGAAGCGGAGCTCGCAATGCACACCGGCCCGCCGCCGGACACGGTCCCTGTGCTGCCGGTCGGCCTGGATGTCGTATGGGTCGCGAGCCCCAGCGGCCACCTCTGGCGCCTGCGCCCACCGGACGGGTGGGAAGCTCTCGGTGCCCAAGGGTCGAGGTTGTGATCGATAAGGGCAAGCCTTCCAAGGTGCTGAGATGACGGGCGTTGAGGAGCACCGCAGCGGGGCTGGCTCGTTAGTGCGACTGGCGCGCGATCTGGAGGAGCGCGCGGACTACGAAGCCGCGCTGCGCACGCTGGAGCTGGTGATCGCTCGGTTTGGCGCGGTAGATGACGCGGTGATCGTCCAGTGTGTAGCGGCCGCTCTGTGGAGACAGGCCCGGGTCTATGGGACGCTCGGGATGCAGGAGCCGAGGATGTCGACCCTGGCGAAGCTGGTCGATCGGTCTGGATCAGCTACGGACCCTTGGAGGCGAACTTTGTTACGCGCGCGATATGTTTTCGCGCGCTCGATCGCCAACAAGCTGGCGAGTTCGAGGAGGCAGAAGCCCTCTTTGACGAGACGGTTAGGCGAGCCCGCGGTGCCTAGACCGGCGCATGCGCGACGCCGCGACACATGCTGCGATTCAAAAGGCCTGGCTGCTCGCCAATCGCGGTCTGCGCGATGAAGCGCTCTCCTTGCTCGACGAGACGTTCCATGAGCTGGCTGATCTCGCGGACGGCATCCGAGCTTTTTTTCAACGTGCTGATCATGAAGCTGAATGTCTTGGAACTGATGCAAGACGACAACGGGCGCTGCGGTAGTTGATCAGCTCATCGAGCGCTTCGAAGACAGCACGGAGCACGAGCAGCGCTTTTCTGTGGCGATGCGCTTGTGCAGAAGCTCATCCACTCGGCCGTCTCGGCCGCGGCGCCGAGGAAGGCGAGGCGGTGCTCGAGTTCCTCGCGACAGCTACGGCGAAGAAGGACTTGAGGTCGTTGACTGCAAAACTCGATCGTCGACCCCGAACGTGACCCACTATGGGAACGCAGACTGGCCGGTGCCCTTCCTTCGAGCCACGTTGCTACACGAACTGGGTCGCGTCGACGAGAGCGCCGACGCTTTCAGCACGCTGATCGATCAGCTCGCGGATACGGCTGATGAAGCCGTCGCCGGGGTAGTCCAACTCGCCCGCGGAGAACTAGCGGACCTGAACCCCGAGTAGAGCACCATCCCGTTGCCACGTAGTCGCTTTAAAAGCGGGCGCGCGGCGGGGCACGGGTCGCGCAGCTGCTTTGCTGGTCAAAGCGAGCGTCCGTGGTCGCTCGTGTCGGGTGCCGTCAGCTCTCCCGGCTTGTTCAGCCCGTCGCGGCGACTGACTGTTGCGGCGCAGGAATCTACGACACGCTCGGCGCCGTGCCGTTGGGTAGCGTGTAGGACACGCCCCCGCTGAGGCTGACGGTCGCGGTCGCCACGTTGTTTACGACTGGGGTAGCGGCGTTGCTGGTTGTACCGCCCGTAAACGCCACTGACGAGCTGCCGTCAGGTAGCAGCACGGTGATCCGCGGAGTTATGCCAGCTCCGATCGTCGACATAACGAGGCCGTGGGTTGCGGCGAACTCAGCACTGCCGCAGGAGATGCTGATGCCGGCGGCGCCGTCGTCTGTCTTGAGGCACACATCTCCGTTTGCGGCTTGCGAGACGGACGCCGTAAACGACCCCTGCGACAGAGCCACGACGTAGGCATCTGAGCCTGTCACGCTCGACGCGCGACCACGACGTAGCACGGCGAAGGCACGTTCAGCCACGCGTTCGCTGCGTAGAAGGACGTTCTGCGGGCACGGTCCGGGCTGGAGGCCTGGGCCCCGGATGAACGGAGGGCGAGCCAGTTGGGACGGCGAGTCCAATGCCAGCGGTCAGTCCGCTCACAGCAAGTACCACGCCAGTACCGAAGATGCGCCTACTAAAGCGGCTCACGACGGCCTTTCGTTGTCGGGAAGGAGCCCAAGCAGCGATCGACGCTTGCCACGGTACTTGTAGCCATCGATGTAGCGCTCGAGTTCCTCAGAAAGTTGTCTGCTCCGGGTTGGGTTGCATTACGGCCGGCTCTTGCTGCTGTCGACGCAGCTTGATACGAGAAAGACCGCGTAGGCTGAAGAACGGCGCCGCGGCGTAGTGGGAGCTTCCTCGGTTTGCCGATGAGGGTTTCTCTTTCTCCGAGGAGGCGGCCGGTGCTGGGGCTGAAGATGAGCGTGTATCGCGTGCGCACACCGCCGCAGCCGGAGTCGAGGCTGACAGCGACCCCGGGGCGCCCGGCGCGGTCGACGACGCTGCCGTTGTTGATCAGTCCCGGACTGGTTGCGAGCACCCGGAGGATCGTCGCCTCCACGTTTGGTGGGACCGGTTGTTCGAGGTTTAGGTTGGTTAGCCAGATGAAAGCGCTCTGCGGGCTCGGTTCGTTTTGGGGGGTTCCCTGCGTTGAGCTGGCGAGCAACGACCGCTGGATCAGTAGACAGGCGCAGTAGCGGGTAAGCGCGCCCTACTCCTGATGGCACCGTGAAGTCCTCGAATACCGGGCCACTATTCGTTTCGGTCACGCGCGCTCCGTTGGCTCTTGGCCTCTCTCCGGATGACTCGACTCGCGCCCGTCGGGTCGTGTCCAGGACTGTGGGGCCCACGGGACGATCGTGGAGGTGACCGTGGCGCTGGAGAACTCGAACGGTGAGATACTTCAGCCCGCAGACTTCACGTAAAGTGCGAAACCACCGCTAACCACTCCCTGCGAGGGGACCGGCCGTCCCGCCGCCCTCGCCAGCCGGTGAAGCGCAGGAGAGGAACCGCGCGCCCGCTTTGAGCGGATCCGGCGTGGTAGACAAGCGGCGGCGGCGTCGCGGCCAGAGCTGGCTGATCTCGATCCGGACACCTCCAGCACGACCAGCGTAGCTGCGGCGGCCGACCGTGGCCAGCGCCACGCCGGCCACGGACAGCCGCTCCAGTCGGCCTCGCCAACCAAGATGGGCTCCATACGTGAGGGCGTTCGCGCTCTGGCTGGAGCGCCCCATCGCCGCCCAGGAACTCGACGCTCAATGATTGGAGAGCCGGGGGCAGACGCCGATCGGCACTGTCAGGTATGTCCGGGGTTCCTTTCGAGATTGGGTGTGGCTTGAGCGAGCGCGCGCAGTGCCCGGCTCTCACCCGCGCGCGCGCCGTCCCCTCAGTCGTCCCTGGCCGCCGCGCAACTGCGCGTACCACTGCTCCTCGACCATTCTGAGCTACAGCGCCTCGCGGTGGTCAATCGAAAGCTCGGCCAACGCTTGCGCCACAACCTCGCGCTGAGCGCGCAGGTCGGCCAGCTCCTCAACCCGCTCGAAGTCGGCACCCGTCAATGCCGGAACGGTCAGACCGAGCTGAGCCATTGCACGTCGGGCGACAACGCCGCGGCGGAAATACGTGCCGAGCTCGTGACGCGCAATCCCAAACAGCCACGCGAGAGCCTCACCATCGCTCGCGCCGCGAAACTGGTCGCGATGCGCGAGCGCCTGCGCAAAGTCTCAGCCACGAGATCGACGGCGACATCCGCCTGGAAGGTTCTCCGCGCGAAGAAGCGCACTAGGTCGGCGGCGTGCTCCTCATATAGGCGGGCGAGGTGATCGAGGTCAAGCGGCATTGAGTCTCAACCTATAGAGGGATGAGATCCCGAAACCGTGACCAGCAGCGTCCACGCAGCTGCATGCCAGCGCAGCCGGTTCCACCCGATCGCAACTCACGGGCTCGTTCCCGTCGTTCCTGTCGTCGTCGTCGGAGCCGTCGTCAGGGTCGGAGCGGGTGTCGGCTTGAGCGCGAAGGTGCCGATCACAGTAGTCCCGTCCTTCGCGTACAGCGGGATCGAGACCGCGGTCGCGTTGTGGCCAGTGTGAGCTTCATCCCAAGCTACTGCCTGTGCGGGGGTCGCCACGTCAGCCCCGTCAACGGCGTCCAGCTGCGATCTGAGGATGTATCCCGGTCACGTAGCCCGGCCCATTCAACGGCCTGCCGATCGCGAGGATGAGATCGGGCTCTTCACCAGGCGTGATCAGTCCGGGCGGCAGATGTCCCGTCGAGCCATAGGTCTGGTCGTTCGTGTTCGTCGGAAATGCGCCGGCCGCCGCGAGCGCGGCGGTGCCGCCACCAAGACACAACACGAGCACCAACGCGAGAGGACGCCATCGCCACCGCGAGCGCCCATCATGCGCCTGCGCGCGCAGCAAGCCAAGCGCCCGCACGCGAACGCTGCGGTGCGAGCCCCGCACCCGGCGCTCGGCCGCCTGCTGCAACTCCTCGCCGATCAGATCAAGAACGTCAGTCACTCGGCTCCCTTTCGTAAACCCGCCTCGAGGCGTCGCAGTCCACGGCGAACGCGCTGGCGCACCGCCTGCTCGCTCGTACGCAGCGCCACCGCGATGTCCGCGTAATCAGCCTCATCAACGACCCGCGCGAGCACCGCTGCGCGCTCACCCGCAGGCAGATCAGCAACAAGCACCTCGAGTGAGCGCCGCAACCCCGCCAGGTCCGCCAGCGCCTCAGCGCGCTCAAGCGCGGCATCGTCAAACACGAGCCGCTGCATCCCAAGACGTCGCCGGGCGCGATCGGCGATCACGCCGCGACGATGGAAGTCCGCGAGCTTATGGTTTGCGATCCCGAACAACCACGCCCGTGGCGGCATCGAGCCCGCCCGGAACCGCGGCGCCGCCACAAGCGCCGCGGCGAAGATCTCCGACGTCAAATCAGCGGCCGTCTCGACGTCCCGCGTGCGCCAACGCGCATAGCGGAACACCGCCAAACGATGACGCTCATAGAACACGCCAAACGCCCCGGCATCCGTGGCCGTCCGCCGCAACAGCTCCTCATCAGAACGCTCCATCTACCTGATCCTCGCACCAGCCACCCATCTGTGACATCGCCCCGCCACGCCGAGGCGACCGGCCAGCAGGCCACGCCTCGCTGTCGCAAAATCTCAAAGGAGGCGCCAACCACGCCGCCTCGCACGTGACCGCAACGCGCGATGAGCATCCGCGCGTGCTTCCGGGTGTCGCCGACGCTGGGTGGCAGCTAGCTGTCTTCGCCGCTCACGACGACGTCTGCGCGTTGGTCTGGGTGCTCGCGGGCGATGTAGTCGTCCTCCGCGGCCATCCAGTCTTGCCAGAGCGGGAGCGCGTCCTGTCCGTCTCGTGCCAGGCCGCGGCGAAGGCGCTCTGAGCGCGCGGTTGCGACCCACACGCTCGCTGCCAGGTAGGGACGAAATGCGAGCCGTGACGAGCTGACGCCCTCGATGATGAGGTACTCGCCGGGTTGCACATCGCGCCACTCGGCGAGGGTCCGCGTGTCCCAGTCGTAGCGCTGGTAGCGTGCGACGCGCCCGGCGGCAAGCGGCGCAAGGACTTGCCCGAGGAGACGCGGATACCAGTCGAGCGAGTTGATCCAGCTTGCGAAGTCGTCGGTCTGAATCACCGGAGCGCCGCCGAGCTGCTCCGCTACGCGCAACGCGAGCGTGCTCTTCCCCGCGCCCCCAGGACCGTCGATCGCAAGAACCTTGCACGACATCGGCGCGGGAGCGGCTGCGCCTCGGATCAGCTCAGCCACCAGCTCAACCGCGTCCTGCCCGCCCGGTATCTCCATCGCCCGAAACTACGCGACGACGTAGCCCCAAAGCGCGAGAATCAGCAGCGGCTGGCCACTCGTATCCTTGGGCTGTGAAGGCCCGCAGAGCCGCGACTGCTGCCGGTGTCGCGGCTGACGCCACTCGGCCTTTGCGATGCGGTTGGTTGCCGCTCATCGTGACGCTGGCTTTGGTGGTGGCGCCTATTGCCGGGTGCGCTGGCCTAGGTTCGGACAGCTTCTGCACGGCGATCGGATCTGGCCGCACCCCGGTCGACGCGGCGCGGAACTACGTAGGGGAATGCGGCGGCGACTACCGAATCACGCGCGGGCCCTACGACGCGGACAAGAAGACCACCCCCTTCGCGAACTACGCGCAGGTCACCGAGTTCACGATCAGCGTCGCAAACAACAGCGAGGGATCGCTCGGCTTTCTAGTCGTTGGCCGCCGAACGCGCCATCAGCCTTGGCGCACGCTCGAGCCGCTCGGCACCGGCCCATAGGCATCCCGCGCGCGAGCGATCACGCCGCAGGCCGCGATCCAGGGCCGGGTGGATCCACGCCTGGCCGCTGTCGCCGAGACGCTCGCTCGCACAACAAAGGAGTCACGACCGGCCACGTCGGTGGCGTGATCGCAAAGCGCGATACGCGGCAGCCTTGCCGTCAGGCGATCGGGCCTTCGAACGCTCGGGGCGGCTTGTGCTGGCGCGTGAACCCGATCCGCGCCTGGGGCGTTCGCTTCGGCGTCAGTCTGTGAGCGTGCCTGTGACGAGCCGTAGTCCGACGTCATAGGCCTCGAGGGCTCGTAGGTCGTCGTGGCGCGCGTCCCAGCGACCGCTTGCGAGGTCGTCCTCGAGCGCGGCTAGCGCGCGTTCGAGGACTTGGGGGTCGAGCTGGCTCCAGCCGGAGTTGGCTGCGCGTACGGCCGGGTCGAGGTATGCCTCGGGACGAGCCCAGAACGCGGCGGAGAACCCGACGATGCAATCGCGCGGCACCGGGATTGGCGAGACAGACGGGTTCGGCAGCATCTCGGCGAGCCTTGTAATCGTGGGAAAGCTGGCCTGGTAGAGCGATACGAGCTCGGGCAGGTAGTCGGATGCCAGCCACTGAGCGGCCAGAACCTCACCGTCGATCGTGACGAGCACTACACGATCCCGGGCGACGCGTGCGAGCTCGCGCACGCCGCGGTCAACGTCGCGCCAGTGCTGCAAGGTCAGGACGGCCATCGCCACGTCAACTGACTTATCGGCCAACGGCAACTCCTCAGCGCTCGCGCGCAGGACAGGCGCCGCCCCTGGCGGGCGCTGCGCGATCATCGCCGCCGACGGCTCGACAGCGATCACCTCGCGATCGGTAGGCTCGTAGGAGCCAGTCCCGGCCCCGACGTTAAGGACGCTCGCCGCGTCCCCCAGCGCCTGCCAGATCACCGCGGCAAGCCGAGGCTCGGTACAGCGCACCGCCCGATACCAAGGGCCGATCCGCTCATAGTCAGCCCGGACCCTCACCGCCACCGATCATCCCACGCGCGCAACTGCGCGATTCGGACCACGCGAGCTGCGTGCTCGGTTTCGGCGCGGAGGACTACCGGCGGTCAGCTGTCGGTGTCTGCGTGCAGTGTGCCGCCAACCGCCGAGTTCTCTGGCGCGTAGTCAGCGATGAGAACGCGCACCGTCGCCGGGTCGCACTGGGTGATGCGGGCCAGCACTTCGGTGAGCTCCCGCGCAAGCCGCCGCTTCTGATCGACGCTGCGTCCCTCCCACATTTCGACGCGAATGATCGGCACCAGGCAACCGTATCGACGTCCAAGGCTTCCGCGCTTCCCCAGGCGTGGATCCGGTCACGCCGGCGTGATTACCGTCTTGTGGTCGATGCCGTTACGTCTGGCCGGCTAGGGCCCGCTGGTTCCGCTGGCTGGTCCTGTTCCTCCGGGCGCCGGGGTCTGGGGGATGTCGATTGTGTAGTTGCGGCCGTTCTGGGGGTGGATCGTGATTGTCGCGAGGTTCGTGCCGCTGACCATGAACGCGTTGTTAGCGCGGTGAACTGTCGCGGGGCTGCCGGCGGTCGTGGTGGCGGTGATGCTCGCGCTATCAGGGATCGCACCGAGAACGGTCGACGGGTGGCCGGCGATGCCGGCGAGCAGGCCGAGCGTTCCTGTTGTTTCCATCCTTGCGTTGGACGTGCAGCTCGTGCCGTCGTTGGATGTCTCCAGGCAGCTGCCGAGGTTTCCGGGCACCAGCCAGAACGCCGTGCCGTCGATCGTGCCGAGGTAGTGCGACAACGATGGGTTGGCGCCGTAGTGGCCACCCCCGCCGCCGGGGACCGTGATTGCCGCATAACCGCCAGCGCGCCCTGCGGTGAGGGCGTCGGCCGAGTCGCGCGGCCGGCGAAGGACGGCGTACGCCTCGGCGAGGTCGCTCGGGGTCGAGGTCGCGACGCCTTCCGGGGATGGGATGTTTGGTTGCTGCTGCCAGAGCGCCGAGACATTGATCAGGCCCGCAGCGTCAGCCACGGCAGCGAGCAGCGCCATGAGAACGACGGCCGCCGCGACGAGCACTGCGCGCCGTCCCGCGGGGATCGTGAGGGCGCGATGGCGGCGCAACGGACGCCGCTCGGCGATCAGTAGCTGGCCGCCGATCCAGTCGAGAATGTCATCCATCGTTTGCCTCCCGCTGTGCCTGCAAGGTGGTTGAACGCAGACTGCGCAGTGCGCGGCTGACGCGCATCCGCACGAGCGATTCCGAGCAGCGCAGCTCCTGCGCGATCTCCCGGTAGGGGAGCTCGTCGATTACGCGGGCGCGCAGCGCCTCGAACTGATCCGCCGGTAGTACCGTCGCGAGGTGCGCGAGCAGATCGGTCGCGGCAATCTCCTGCTCCAGCCGCGCGATGCCATCGTCGCTGACCTGCATCGGCTCGAACGCGAGCTCGCGCCGCGCCCGGTCCTCAACCTGACCGTGCCGGTAGCTGTCAAGCAGCTTGCGCTGCGCGATCGTGAACAGCCAAGCAACCGGACTGTCGGGCAGCCTCCGCTTGCGTTCGCTCACCGCGAGCAGCGCCGAGGCAAACGTCTCGGCCGTCAAGTCGGCTGCGAGCTCGGGCTCGCGTACCCGCCGCGCGTGAAACGCCAGGACCGCCCGACAGTGCCGGCCGTAGAAGACGCCGAAGCCGCCGCTGCCGTTCCGGCTCGATTCCAACAGCTCAACGTCGCTGCGCGAATCCAACGTGGACTCCACGCTAACTAAGACGTGCCAGCACCACCGAACGCAACAGCCCGGCCTTCAGCACCACAGCACCGCGTGCTCTCTCTGTCGGAATCGGCGCGGATACCGGACTGTGGTCGTCACGGATCTGGCGTTCGCGGCAATCTAGTGGTGATGCCGCGTGGTGAGGCGTTCGTATCGCTCTATGAGGCGGAGGCAAAGGCAGTGCTCGTGTTCTTCGCTCGGCGCACGTTCGATTCGGAGGTGGCGTTGGATTTGACGGCGGAGACGTTTGCTCAGGCCTGGCGCGGGTGGGCTCGGGTGCGGCTCGACAGTCGCGAGGAGGTGCGGGCATGGCTGTTCACGATCGCGCGCCGCCAGCTCGGCCGCTATCTGCAACGTGGGCGCGTGGAGCGACGGGCGGTCCGTCTTCTTGGCATCCGCACACCGGTGATCGAGGTCGACGATGTGGCGCAGATTGAGCGCGCGGCGGACTTGGCTTCGTTGCGCTCGACGCTGGCCGGGGAGCTTGCCGCACTGAGCGCTGATCAGCGCGAGGCGTTGCGGCTGCGAGTTGTCGAGGAGCTGCCGTACCGCGAGCTCGCGCTTCGCCTCGGGGTGTCGGAGGCGACGGCGCGGGCGCGGGTGTCGCGCGGGCTTCGAGCGTTGGCGGCCGCTTTGGAGCCGGCGCTCGCTAGCGAGCGAGGCGAGTCATGAGGCACGAGATCAGGGTGCTCGGCGAGCTTGGCTCGGAGTTTGAGCGGATCGCCGTTCGCCGTCGCCGTCGCGGCTTCATCGGGCAGCGTTGGCGTCCACTGGCAGTGCTCGCTGTGCTGTGTCTTGGCGGCGCGACTGGTGCGCTGGCGGCCGCCGGGGTGTTTCGGACCGGCACTCCGGTCGGTGCGAACGTGCCGGCCAACCCCGACATTCTGAACGGGCTCGCGGTCACGTCCAGCGTCAAGCTCTTGCCGCTATCAGTCGAGGATCCGCGTGGCGGACCGGCGTGGGGGTTGCGCTACATGCGCACGACCCGGGGACTCGCCTGCTTACAGTACGGCCGGCTTGTCAACGGAACGATTGGCGCACTCGGCCAGGACGGCGCGTTCCACGATGACGGAGCGTTTCACGCGTTCTCCGTCAATTACGAGCAGTTCGGGAGGAGCGGCATGGGATGCTCGGAGCTCGACCGGCACGGCAGCGCCGTCTTCAACGCGATCATCCAGCAGACACCGAGCAGCGCGATCGACGGTGACTGCCTGCCGACCAAGGCCTCGCCGCCGCCGGGCTTCAGTCCCCCCCGCATTCCGGTTTGCCCGCGTAAGGATCTGCGCGACATCTACTTCGGGCTGCTCGGCCCGGACGCCGCAGCGATCACCTACCGGGCGACGAACGGGCACGAGGTCACAGAGCAGACCGCTGGGCCAGACGGCGCCTACCTGATCGTCGGCCGCTCAACCGCCCAGTCTTGCTTCACGGCGATCTTGCGCGGTCACGCCGTGACGGTGCGAGGGCACGTCATTCACCCATGCGGAAACGGCTGGAGCTCGAGCGCGATCCTCAACGCGTACGGGGTGATCAGCGCCGTCCACTACCGCAACGGGCATGTGTGCCGCATGGGGCCGCTCGGATGGTGCCCGCCCGTCGGCGTCACTCAAGTCAGCGAACGGCCCGTGACCGCGGCACAGGTGCGCTCGCCGGTGACTGTCACAACGAGCCTAGGCTGGCGCTTCTGCTGGAACGGCAAGCCAGGCAGCGCGATCGCGTGCCGTGGGCGCCCACCCCACGGCTACCGGCTCACCCCAGCCTTCCACGGTCAAGTCAGGCCGACCGGGCCGGGCGGCAGACCAGAGGTCCGGGCGATCGTCTCGTTCACCGCGCGCGTCCCCATCCGCAACATCGACAGCACCTACGAGTACTCCTACTGGCTGAGGACAACTCGCACGATCCGCGAGCACGACAAGGCCTGTCAAGCCGGGGACCTCTCCACCGCGAGCGGCGAAACGCACTACGACATCCATGCGGGCCAGCGCATCACCGAAACGATCTACGCCGACGAGCAATGCCCCGGCACCATCCACGGTGTCATCGAATACGCAAGCGCCACCAACCCGACGAGTCCGATCATCCCGCTCATCGCACCACGACAAGGCCACGTCCTCCAGGTGGGCACGTTCAGCTTCAACGTGCCCTAGCGGGCTCCGACTTCATCGTCGAGGTCGTGGTCCGCCGCCCGGTTCCCGCATGATCGGCAACGCACGCCGCGCGCGCTCAGCTGACGGAGGCTTCTCGTGCAGCGAGCGCTCAAGGAGCGCCAAAGTCGCCTCGGTTCGCCCTTGTTGGGCGCGGCGCTTCGCCTCGGCCTTGATCGTGGTCGCCCGGCGTCGCCACTCGAGTGCCTGCTCGTGGGTGCCCCATGGGCCGGTCAGCTTGCGCTTGGGCCGCGACGGGTCGGCCACGTAGGCCCGGAACACTTCAGTCCCCTTCGCCGCCTTGCGAGTCTCGATCCCAGTTAAGTCTCGTTTCTGTCCCACTCCAGGATCGTACGACAGGCGAGCGGCGGCTGTGTGTCGCTCAGTCGCGGCCCGCGACCGACGCGTCAGCGGTGCGGAACGCTTCGGCGACGAGTTGGGCGTCTTCGCCGCGCGGGGCGTAGTGCAGGTACTTCATCGTCGTCTGCACGTCGGCGTGGCCCATCCATTCCTGGACGCGGCGAATGTCTGCCTTGCCGATCATCCGCGTGCCGAACGTGTGGCGCAGGTCGTGGAACCGAAGCGGGCGCAGTCCGGCTCGCTTGAGCGCCGCCGTGTAGCGGCGGCGCAGGGCTGATGCGTCCAGATAGCCACCGGTCATGCCGATGAAGACCTGGTCGTCATCGCCGGTGCGGAGCTCACGCGTGCTGAGCCGCGCGAGCGCTTCGGCGACCTCAGGGGCCATCGGCACGCTGCGGACTCTGCCTGACTTCGGTGCGGTCAGCGCTCCGTCGGAATAGCTTCCGCGCACGCGTATCGTCGAGGCGGAGAAGTCGACATCACGCCAGCGCAGTGCGATGAGCTCGCCGCGACGTAGCCCCGTGAACGCGGCGGTGAGGTAGATCGCGGCGTCCTGCTCCTCGCTGGCCGCGCGGACGAGCGCCCACACCTCCTCGGGACTGAAGACGTCGATGTCGCCGCCAGCTCGCACGCGCTGGCGCTCGACCGGGCTCACCGGGTTGATCGGAAGGCCGTGGACTTTGCACGCTCGCGCGAAGATCCCGTGCAGCAGTACGAGCATCCGGTTGCGGGTCGCGTTCACGAGCGTCTTGCCGGTGCGACCCTGAACCAGGCCTGCGCGCCAGGTCTCGATCTCGCGACTCGTGATCTGCTCGAGCGGCCGCTGGCCGAAGGCGGGCAGCAGGTAGGCGTCGATGATCGAGCGGTAGCCGCGGAGCGTCGACGGCTTCAGTGCGCGATCGTGCTCGGCGTAGCGCATGAACTCCGCCGCCGCGTCCGCGAACGTCGCGCCGGTCCGGACCATTCCGACGAGCGTCCCGCGGCGCACCTCGTCGAGCACGCTGCGAAGCCATTCCTCGGCCTGGCGCTTGGTGTAGTAGCCGGCCGGCGGGCGCCCGCGCTCGGTCCACGCCGGGCCGATCTTCTTCTGCACCTGGCGACCCTGGGAGGCGGTACTTCGCGTACCACGCCGGGCCGCGGACGCGCTCGATGCGAAAGACGTGGCCGCTGGGCGCTCGATTCAGGCCCTCCATGCAGCGTACGGTAGCGCGATCTTGCGACATATTGGGGACATGGTTAGCATCTGTCGCACTCCCCAACAAAGCGAAAAGCCCAGCTTTGCTGGGCTTTTCCCACGCGCCCGGAGAGATTCGAACTCCCGACCTTCGGTTCCGTAGACCGACGCTCTATCCAGCTGAGCTACGGGCGCAGAGCAGGCAAGTCTAGCCGCCCCTAAGTCGCGGTCCCGACTCGCTCGCGCGGCAGCTCGTCGCGCTGCGCTAGGCGGCTTTGTTCGTGGCGTGTCTGTGCGGGGTGCGCCCGCCGCTCTTCAGCCCGAGTGTGCTTGCCTGCAGGCGGACCGCCCGGTGCGCCTGCGCAAGGCAACGCGGGCAGTACTCGATGTGCCAGCTCGCGTTGCGCGTCTGGTAGTGCCAGTCGCATCGGGGACAGTTGAGGTGCGCGCCCATCTCTCTCTGCTTAATACGTCGTTTCACGCAATTTGTGACATACGGGCTTCTACTCTCAACGGCGGTCAACGAATGACCGATCATGGAGCCATGCCACCCGTGGAGCTGACGCCGCGCCAATACGAGAAGGAATTGCTGCGCCTGCAGACGGAGCTTGTGTACATGCAGGAGTGGATCGTCAAGCATGGCGAGCGCCTCGTCGTCCTGTTCGAGGGCCGTGACACCGCCGGCAAGGACGGCGTGATCCGCCGCATCACGGCCTACCTGAACCCGCGCACGTGTCGCGTCGTCGCGGTGCCCACGCCGACCGAGCGCGAGCAGACGCAGTGGTTCTTCCAGCGCTACGTCGAGCATCTCCCGGCGGCGGGCGAGATCATCCTTTTCGACCGCTCCTGGTACAACCGCGCCGGCGTCGAGCACGTGATGGGCTACTGCACCGAGGAGCAGTACCGCGAGTTTCTGCGCTTCGCGCCCGAGTTCGAGCTGGCGCTGCAAAACGACGGCATCACGCTGCTGAAGTATTGGCTCTCGGTTTCCGACCGCGAGCAGGAGCGCCGGTTCAAGGCGCGCCTCGAGGATCCGCGCAAGCGCTGGAAGTTCAGCCCGACGGATCTCGAAGCACGAGCCCGCTGGGTCGACTACGCGGAGGCCAAGGACCGCATGTTCGAGTACACGGACACGGCCCACAGCCCATGGTGGGTGGTCGAGGCGGACGACAAGCGCACAGCGCGCCTGAACCTGATCGACCACCTCCTCTCAATGGTCCCCTACGAGCACCTCCGCAACCACGACCACGTGAAGCTGCCCAAGCGCCAGGAGCGCGACTACGTGCGTCCGCCGAAGGCGACCGAGCGGATCGTCCCATCGCGGTACGCGTGCGTAAAGGCGCGCTCCGCGAACGGCTGACGGCGACTGAGAGCCATTCAGGCGGATGGGCATCGTGCCTGTCGCCTAGGTGTTGCTAGGGTACATAGGCGTTCGCGGCTCCATCGCGTCGCGTCCGGCTCGCGCGCTGCCTATGCACAAACCACGCTCGATCGGCGCTTGCGCCCTCGTCGCCTCGGTCATCGGCCTCTGCTGCGCGGGTGGAGTGGTGCTCGGCGGCGGCTCGGCCGCGGCTGCTCCAACGGGCAGCGGTCCTGTCGACGTCCTCTACGCCGGCTCGCTCGTCGATCTGATGCAGAACGCGATCGGCCCGAAGTTCGATGCCGCGACCGGCTACTCGTTCACAGGCTTCGCCGCCGGTTCGACCGCACTTGCCACCGAGATCGAAGGCAAGACGCAGGTTGGCGACGTCTTCGTCAGCGCCGGCACGCAGGCGGACGCTTCGCTCGAAGGGCCGGCCAACGGGAACTGGGTCTCCTGGTACGCCAACTTCGGAAAGACCGAGCTGCTCCTGGCCTACAACCCGGCGAGCAGCTTCGCCCACGACCTCGAGACGATGCCCTGGTACAAGGTCGTGACGCTGCCGGGCTTCCTGCTCGGACGCACCGACCCCGCCATCGACCCGAAGGGCGTCCTGACCGTCGACGCCCTAAGAGAGGCTGCGAAGGCGTACCGCGATCCGTCACTCCTGTCGCTGGCGCAGTCGACGACGAACGTCTTTCCTGAGCAGACGATGGTCGGCCGCCTCGAAGCGGGCCAGCTCGACGCCGGCTTCTTCTACGCGGTCGAGGCGAACGCCGCTGGGCTCCCGACGATCCGGCTCGGCAAGGTAAAGCTCTACTCGCCTTACACAGTCACGCTCCTGAACGGGGCTCCCGACCAGGCCGGTGGCGAAGCGTTTATCTCCTACCTGCTCGGGCGCCAGGCCGAGAGTGTGATGAGCGCTCATGGGATCGTGGTGCGACAGCCAGCACAGCTTGTTGGCCCGCGCTCGGCGATCCCCAAGCCGCTGCGAAAGCTCTTCCCGAGCGCAACGCGGAGATAGCTCGCGGCGATGGCGGCCCGGGCTCCACGAGGCAGACCGCTCGTCCTGCTCGGCGGCCTGCTCGCGCTTTACCTCGCATGGCCGCTCATCGGCTTCGTGATTCGGCTCGCGCAGACTGCGCATCCTGGTTTCACCACACCCGGCCTCTTCGGTGCGCTCGCGACTTCGGCGGTGGCGGCGACGATCTCGACCGCCCTGATTGCAGTGTTCGGTATTCCGCTCGCCTACGTGCTGGCGCGCTCTCGTGGCCGCCTCGCCTCGTTCGTCGGCTTCCTCGTCACGTTGCCGCTCGCGCTCCCCCCGCTGATGAGCGGCATCCTGCTGATCTATGTCGTCGGGCCCTACACGGCGCTCGGCACGTTCTTCGGCCGCGCGCTGACCGACTCGCTGGCGGGCATCGTGCTCGCGCAGACGTTCGTCGCGGCGCCGTTCCTCGTGATCGTCGCTCGCGCGAGCTTCGCTGCGATCGACCCGGCCCTGTTCGACCTCGCCGCCGGCCTCGGGCGTGGCGAGCTCGCTCGCTTCCTGCGCGTTGCCATGCCAGTCGCGGCCGGCGGCCTGCGCGCCGGGCTGCTGCTCGCTTGGCTACGCGCCTTCGGCGAGTTCGGCGCGACCGTGGTCCTTGCTTTCCATCCGTACTCCCTGCCGGTCTACACCTATCTCCAGTTCAGCAGCACCGGCCTGCGCACAACCGCGGCGCCGACGGCCGTGGCGCTTGCTCTCGCGGCGGTTGTCGTGCTGGCGAGCAGTCTGCATGCCGGCCCCCGTCGGCGCCGGCCAATCCGCATGCCGTCGCCGACCGCGCCGCCGTCGGTCGCCGGCGAGCCGATCGCCTTCGACCTCGACCTGCGACTCGGGAACTTCCACCTCGCCGCGCGATATGCCGCCACGCGGCCACAGCTGGCGATCGTTGGCCCCTCCGGCTCGGGCAAGACGGCGACGCTGCGCTCGCTCGCAGGTCTGTTCGGCGCGCAGGCCGGATCCGTCCGCTACGGCACTAGCTCGATGGAGTTGATCGCGGCTGAGCGTCGCCAGGTCGGGTACGTCCCACAGGGTGCGGGATTGTTCCCGCACCTCACGGTTTGGCGCCAACTGACATTTGGCGTCGGCGCCGATCCGCGCCTTGCCGCGCAATGGCTCACCCGACTCGGGCTCGACGGGCTCGAGAACCGCCTACCGGACGAGCTTTCGGGCGGCCAGCGCCAGCGTGTCGCGCTGGCCCAGGCGCTCGCGCGAGCACCGCGACTGTTGCTGCTCGATGAACCCTTCGCGGCGCTTGACGCGCCGGTGCGCGGCGAGCTGCGCCGTGAGCTGCGACGGCTTCAGCAGGAGACGGGGATCGCGAGCGTGATCGTCACGCACGACGCCGAGGAGGCCGCGCTGCTGGCCGAGGAGATCATCGTCCTGATCGATGGGCGGATCGTTCAGGCGGGACCGCGACGAGAGGTCTTCGATCGCCCGCGCTCACCGCAAGTTGCCAGGCTGCTGGGTGTTCCCAACCTGCTGCCGGGCAAGGTTAAGCAGGCCGGGCGCATCGCCTGCGGCGACATCGAGCTCACCGCGGCGACCGGCGCCATCGCGGCTGGGACCCCCGTGTTCTGGCGCGTTGCCCCGGAGCTCGTGCGGCTCGGATCCGGGGGGCTGCTCGAGGCGAGCATCGAAGAGGTGCTCGATCTCGGCACTACGACCGAGGTCTCGCTGCGACTCGGTCCCGACCTCATCTTGCGGGCGCGCGACGCGACCGCCCCGTTGCTCGCGCCGGGTGAGCGCTGCCGCTTCGACCTGCCGCCAGCCGCGATCGCGGTGCTAGCGGGCGCTAGCGACTGACGAGGTCAGCCTCGCTCGACCATCACGGACGTCGCCTTGACGAACGCCGTCGCGGCGACGCCCGGCTTGAGTCCAAGCTCCTCGACCGAGTCGCGTGTGATCGCGGCGGTCACGAGAAACGGACCCGCCGCGATCTCGACGAGCGCCATCACCCCGCCAACCTCGACCGAGCGCACGACACCGCTGAAGCGATTGCGCGGCGAGTTGGGCGTCCGCGTGCGATGGCGCTCGGGCCGCCGCGTGAGTCGCTCGACCTCCGACCGCGGGACGAGGCGCCGGTTGCGTTCGTCGCGCTCGGTTGCGAGCTTCCCTGAGCGGTCCCAGCGTCGCAGCGTGTCGACGCTGACCCCGATCGCGCTTGCGGCCTCACCGAGCGGCAGGCTCTGCTGCATCGGCTCAGTATGGCGGGCCGGCGTGCTCGCTAGGGCGGCCCGCGATCAGCTCGAGAGCGTGCGGCAGCGCCTCGGCGATGGCTTCGCCTGCCTGCACCACCGCCTTTGGGCTGCCGGGCAGGTTGACGATCAAGGTCGTGCCGCGGATGCCTGCCACACCGCGCGAGAGCAGCCAATGTTTCGTGTGTGCGCGCGAGCTCGCGCGGAGCGCCTCGGCGATCCCCGGAACCTCGCGCTCGATCACTGCGCGCGTGGCCTCGGGAGTCACGTCGCTCGGCGCGACGCCGGTGCCGCCGCTCGTGAGGACGAGCTCGCAGCGGCCGCCTTCGCTCCAGTGGCGCAGGCGCCGCTCGATCAGCTCGCGGTCGTCTGGGATCAGCTCGCGTCCCGCCAGCTCGAGCCCGAGTGCGCCCGCGAGCTCTGCGAGGCGCTCGCCCGATTCGTCGTGGCCGGCGCCGGTGGCTTTGGAGGTGCTGATCGTGATCAGTGCGGCCCGCACTACTCGCGCCGCCAGTCGCCGCGCTTGCCACCTGTCTTCTCGAGCAGCACGATCTCTTCGAGCGCTATACCGCGCTCGAGCCCCTTGACCATGTCATAGACGGTCAGCGCTGCCACGGCGCACGCGGTCATCGCCTCCATCTCGACGCCGGTGCGTCCAATGCTGCGCACCTCGCTACGGAGCTCAACGAGTCCGTTCGCAACTTCGACGCTCGCGCTGACGTCCGCGAACGTGAGCTCGATCGGATGCGCGAGCGGGATCAGCTGACCGGTCTGCTTTGCCGCCTGCACGCCGGCGATCCGCGCGACGGCGAGCACCTCGCCCTTCGGCCCGCTTGCCTCCGCCACTGCCCGCGCCGTCTCCGGTGACATCCGTAGGCGCGCGCGCGCGACAGCCCGCCGCTCGCTTGGCGGCTTGTCCCCGACGTCGACCATCCGCGCGCCTCCATCCGCTCCCAAGTGCGTCAGCTCTCCGGTCATTGCGGCGCCATCCCGTCGACCCATTGCGCGGTTCCATCGTTCTCGACCGCGCGCTTCCAGATCGCGGCCTGCTCTTTGACGCGGTCGATCGCCTCGCGCGCCCCGGCGAAAGCCTCCTCGCGGTGTGCCGCGGACACCGCGACGACGACGCTCGGCTCGCCCAGCGGCACGCTGCCGACACGGTGATCGATCGCAATCGCCGCTAACGCGTGCCGCTCCGCGCACTCCCGTGCGATCTGCGCGAGCTGCTCCTCGGCCATCTCGCGGTAGGCCTCGTAGTCGAGGCTTGCGACCTCGCGCGTCACACCGCAGAACACGACGATCGCACCAGCCTCGTCGCGGCCCACCGCGCGCGCGAGCTCCTCGACCGAAAGCGGCTCCTCGCGCAGGCGGGTCGTCGCGTGGGGCGCGCCGCCACTGACGGGCGGGATCAGCGCGAGCTCGTCGTCGGGACCGAGCACCGTGTCCGCGCTCGCGTAGTCGCGGTTCACCGCCATCCGCACCGGCAAGAGCTCGATCAGTCCGCCCAGAGGTCCGCCGGCGGCGAGCTTGGTGAGCGCATCGCCAACCGTGGCCCCGTCCGGCAGCTCGAGCTCGATCCGGCTAGACCCGGCGCGCTCGCGCAACACCGCGAACAGTCGCACCTGCACATGCACAGCTTTCAGACTATCCACCACTGCCACACTTGCCTGGTGGAGTCGGCGGCCCGAGCGCTCGTGGCGATCCTCGCCGGGGGTGCCGGGCGTCGGATCTCGAACTGCTTGCTGGCCAGAATGGATAGGCCCCGAGGCCGAATCTTGGCCGCCCGGCCGATCACGCTGCGGCGATCATCGGCCAACATCCGCGGCTGACCGCGGGGAGGGCGCGCTGCACTGAAGGCGCGCTGTGAGCCGCGGTCGTTCTCGTTAAGTCCTCAGGAAGGAGAACTGACGCCATGGCCTCTTCGGCTACTGCGGCGATGCCGCCTGCCGCCGAGCGGGGCGCTCATCGCCTGCGCCCAAACGCCCTCGGCTTCTCGACAACGCTATCCCAGTCGATCGCACTGATCTCGCCGACGATGACCGCCGTGCTGATTCTGCCGCTTGCGTTCTCGGACGCGGGTCTCGGTACATGGGCCGCGTACCTGTTCGCCACGATCATGCTGCTGTTCGTCGTCGGCGGCCTGAACCAGTTCGCGAAGCGCTCGGCCTCCGCCGGTTCGATGTACGCCTACAGTGGCCGCGGCCTCGGGCCCGTTGGTGGCGTGCTGTCGGGTTGGACGCTGCTGTGGTCTTACTTCTTCATTGGCGTCGCAGGACTGTGCGGCTTCGCGATCTCCGCACAGAACTTCCTCGGCACCGCCGGCGCGGGAACGGTCTCGCCCATCTTCTTCTTCGTGCTCAGTGCGGGCGTCTGTGCCGTCGTGGCGTGGTTGGACATCCGCCTCTCCTCGCTGCTGATGCTGCTTTTCGAGGCGCTATCTGTGACGTTCATCCTCGCCCTCGCGGCGGTCGTCGTCTTCCACCCCCACGTCAGCGCGATCAACACGAACGAGCTCGCCCTGAAGGGAGTCACGCTCAAGGGCGTCGACTTCGCGGTGGTCGTCTGCATCTTCTCGCTCGTCGGCTTCGAGAGCGCGACGACGCTCGGTGGCGAGGCGCGCAACGCGACACGCACGGTTCCTCGTGCGGTGATCTGGAGCTTGCTCCTGACCGGCGGGTTCATGGTCTTGATGGCCTACATCGAAGTGCTCGCCACGACTCGTCATGGCATCGCGCTCAGCAGCCTGACGGCGCCGCTGAGCACGATCTCGAACCTCTACGGCGTCAGCTTCTTCAAGATCCCGATCTGGCTCGGGGCGAGCGTCAGCTTCTTCTCGCTGACCCTCTCCTGCCTGAACGCTGGGGCGCGAATCATGCTGCCGATGTCAGACCACGGCATCTTCCCGCGGCAGTTGCGCGCCGTGCACCACAAGCACATGACCCCGCACGGCGCGATCGCGCTGATCATTGCGCTGATGCTGTCGTTCGCGACGATCCTCTACGCAACGAGCGGCACGGCACTGCTCGTGTTCAACGACGCCGGCACGCTGGCCGCGTTCGGATTCCTGCTCGCCTACTTCATGGTGAGCATCGCGGCGCCGGCTTACCTACGCAAGCTGGGGGAGCTGCGCGCTCGCAACGTCGCGGTCGCGACGCTCGCCTTCCTCTGCCTGATGGTGCCGACGGTTGGCAGCTTCTATCCGGCGCCGCCCTATCCGGTGAACCTGTTCCCCTACATCTTCCTCGGCTACATGATGATCGGCGGCGCGTGGATGTATGCCGTGCATCGGACGCGTCCGGCAACGATGGCGGAGATCGAAGCCGAGCTCGAGGGGTCGATCACGGCGCAACGCGAGGCCGGCGCACCGCGTGAGCACCTGGCGCTCGGCTCGTTCGAGGTCAGGCCGCGGG
This sequence comes from uncultured Solirubrobacterales bacterium, assembly GCA_963773395.1. GTDB lineage: Bacteria > Actinomycetota > Thermoleophilia > Solirubrobacterales > Solirubrobacteraceae > Palsa-513. The sequence goes on from CAVZAY010000008.1 coordinate 78,304, forward strand.
CCGTCGAGGCGTAGTGAGCGCTAAGGCGACGCTCCCGTCGCGTTCACGCGCGGCGGGAGCGGGCCGCCCTACGATCCAGCCCTTGGCGCTTACAGGGACAGCGATCGTTGCGGCGCTCTCGACAACACCCGTCAAGGGCCTGCGCATTCAGCGCCGCGAGGCGATCGAGCTCGAGCTGGACGGCGTGGCGGACGACCGCTGCT
>CAVZAY010000009.1:0-17323 GCA_963773395.1 uncultured Solirubrobacterales bacterium
GAACAGCCCGGCGCGGTTCTGCTCGAGCCGCGCGCGCCCCGCCTGCGGAACCCCCTCGGTGCTTGTCGGGTCATATGCCATTTATTGGTTTCCTGACGGTTGGCTGCGATTCGCTCGACAGACGTTACCGCGCTACCCAATCACCCGCACGGACAAGCGGTGCAATAGCCTGCGGACGAGTGCTCACGCCCCGCGGCGACATCCGCAACGTTGCGATCGTCGCCCACGTCGATCACGGCAAGACGACGCTGGTCGACGCGATGCTGTGGCAGTCGGGGGTGTTCCGCGCCGGCCAGGAGGTCGCGACGCGGGTAATGGACTCGAAGGATCTCGAGCGCGAGAAGGGCATCACGATCCTCGCCAAGAACACCTCCATCCAGTACAAGGGCGTGAAGCTCAACATCGTCGACACGCCCGGACACGCCGATTTCGGCGGCGAGGTCGAGCGCGGGATCTCGATGGTCGACGGGGTGCTGCTGCTGGTCGACGCGAGCGAGGGCCCGCTGCCGCAGACGCGTTTCGTGCTGCGTAAGGCGCTCGAGTCGGGCCTGCCGGTGATCCTCGTCGTCAACAAGGTCGACCGGGCCGACGCCCGCGTCGCCGAGGTGGTCGACGAGGTCTACGAGCTGTTCCTCGACCTCGACGCGACCGAGGAGCAGATCGAGTTCCCGATCGTCTACGCCAACGCGAAGGCCGGCTGCGCCGGCCTCTCGCTTGGCGATCTCGCCAGCGACCTGGCGCCGCTGATGGATCTGCTGCTCGAGCGGATACCGGCGCCGCTGCATGATCCCTCGCACCCCTTCCAGGCGCTCGTCACGAATCTCGACGCGTCGCCCTATGTCGGCCGCCTCGCGATCTGCCGGATCCGCAACGGGGTCGCACGGCGCGGGGCCCAGATCGCCTGGTGCCGTGCGGACGGGTCGGTCGAGCGCGCACAGATCGGCGAGATCTACGTCACGCAGGCGCTCGAGCGTGTCGCCGCCGAGGAGGCCGGCCCGGGGGAGATCGTCGCGATCGCGGGGATCGCGGAGGTCACGATCGGCGAGACGCTCGCGGACATCGACAATCCGCGCCCGCTGCCGGTGATCAGCGTCGATGAGCCGTCGCTTTCGGTCACGCTCGGGCTGAACACCTCGCCGCTCGCCGGCCAGAGCGGAACGAAGCTGACCGCGCGCGCGCTGAGGGCCCGGCTCGACCAGGAGCTCGTCGGCAACGTCTCGATCCGCGTGCTCGACACCGAGCGCCCGGACGCCTGGGAGGTGCAGGGCCGCGGCGAGCTCGCGCTGGCGGTCCTCGTGGAGCTGATGCGCCGCGAGGGCTTCGAGCTGACGGTCGGCCAGCCCCAGGTGCTGACGCGTGAGATCGAGGGGCGCCGCCACGAGCCGGTCGAGCGCCTCGCGATCGACGTCCCGGAGGAGTATGTCGGCGTCGTAACGCAGCTGCTCGCGCTGCGCAAGGGCAGCCTCGAGCACATGGTCAACCACGGAACGGGCTGGGTGCGTATGGAGTATCTCGTCCCGACGCGCGGCCTGATCGGCCTGCGCACCGAGTTCCTCACGGAGACGCGCGGGACGGGGATCGCCCACCACGTGTTCGACCGCTGGGAGCCGTGGGCGGGCGAGCTGCGCCAGCGGCCGACCGGTGCGCTCGTGGCCGACCGCGCGGGTGTTGCCGCCCAATTCGCGCTGATGAACCTCCAGGAGCGCGGCACGCTGTTCATCGCTCCCGGGGAGCCGGTGTACGAGGGGATGATCGTGGGGGAGAACCGCGCGCCGACGACCTCGACGTGAACCCGTGCAAGGAGAAGCACCTGACGAACATGCGCTCCTCGACCTCGGAGGTGCTCGTGCGCCTCGTCCCGCATCGGCGCCTCTCGCTCGATCAGGCACTCGAGCTGCTGCGTCCCGACGAGTGCGCCGAGGTCACGCCGGACGCGGTGCGCCTGCGCAAGGTGACGCTCGCGAGGGTCGACCGGACGAAGGAGGCGCGGCGCGCCAGAGTGTGAAAGTGCGCTCATGTCGAGGGCCCGCTCTTGCAAAAGCTTGCGCGGAGGAGTAAATAGGGCGGCGATGAGAGGACGGCTGGTCGGCGTTGGCGCGTGCTTTGGCTTGCTCATTGCGGTCGTCGTCGTCTATTTCATCTTCATCCTCGAGGAAGCGCCCCCCGGCGTCGCGGCCACCGTGCACGGCACGACGGCGCAGCTGACGCTCCAAACCGACGGGGCCTACGGGCATGCGCCCTACCCGGACTGGGTGACCTACGAGGTCCGTGACCCCTCCGGCCGCTGGCAGCACTCGACGATCCTGAAGATCCCTGCCGGCACGCGCTACGTCCACGTCACGGTCTACGAGTACGACACCGCTACCGGGCTTCGCAACCCGTTCTTCGCCTATGTGCGCGGCACGGTCGGCGGCGTCATCAAATTCAACGGTCGCTCCACGAGCTACGTCGACGCCGCCTCGCCCGCGCACACTTTCACGGCGCCGGACATCGGACTGAACGTGCCGCTTCCAGGGGTCGGAGACGACGCCAAGAACCAGTGCTCGGCGGCTCCCTGCAATACCAGCGAGGCGCACAACACGATCAGCTTCACCTTCAAGACGCCGAAGCCCGGGAACTACCGCTTCCAGTGCATCGTCCCGTGCGCGTTCGGCTTCCTCTACGGGTTCGGCGGGCCGATGCAGACGATCGGCTACATGGACGGCATGATCGAGGTCGCGTGAGCGAGCGCAACCATCTGCGGCGCTTCCTAGCGCTCTGGCTCGCGCTGGCCGTCGTCCTCGAGATCGTCGTGGTCGTGATCCTCGGCCACGACATCCCGCCCGGCTCGATGACCAACGACACGCGTGCCCAGCACGAGGTGATCGTCGTGCTCACGGCGGTCGCGCTCCCGGTGCTGGCGATGGTCTGGACCTACCTCGCGTACGCCGCCGTTCACTTCCGGGCGAAGCGCGGCGCACCGCTCGAGGACAGCGAGCCTCAGCGCGGCAAAGCACCTCTGCAGATGGCGTGGGTCGCGATCACAGCTTGCATGGTTATCGGCCTCGCCGCCTACGGCTCGATCGACTTGCTGACGAGTGCCGGCGCGAGCGGCGTCGGCAGCGGCGAGGGCCCGAACCCGCTGGCCAAGCCGGCCAACGCCGGCAAGGCGCTACAGATCCAGGTGATCGCCCAGCAGTGGGTCTGGACCTTCCGCTACCCGGCCTACGGCGGCGTCGAGACGCCAACGCTCGAGATTCCCGTCGGCACCGATGTCGAGTTCCACGTCACCTCGCTCGACGTGGTCCACAGCTTCTGGGCGATCGAGCTCGGTGTCAAGGCGGACGCGGTCCCCGGTGCCGACAACGTCGCATTCGTGACCGCCGACCGCACGGGCTCCTTCCAGGTCCGCTGCAACGAGCTCTGCGGCCTCTGGCACGGGCACATGAACACGACCGGCCAGGTCGTCGGCGCGAGCGACTTCAAGCAGTGGATCACCCGCCAGGAGACGAAGTACGCCGGAATCACCAAGCAGCTGCCGCCCTACTCGACGACCTACTACCCACAACCGATCAGGAACGCCACGTGACCCAACCCCGCAGCGACGCACCGCGCCTCGGTCCGCTCCTCGGCTTCAACGTCGTTTCGGCGACCCTTCTCGCGATCCTCGCCTACTACTTCGGCCACAAGATCGGCGCCGTGATCGGCAGTCACTCGGCGTGGAACGCGGGCACCGACCAGAACGACGTCGCGGTACTGATCGGGATGGGCTTCGCGATCCTCGGCTGGATCGCCGGGCTCGGCTTCTTCAACTACCCGATCGGGCGGATCTTCGGGCGACCGATCGCCCTGCACGAGGGCAACGACAGCGGCGCCTGGCGCTACCTGCGCCTGTGCACGGACCATAAGGTGGTCGCGCTCCAGTACCTCGTCGCGACGCTGTTCTTCTTCTTCATCGCCGGGCTGAACGCGATGTTCATCCGCGCGGAGCTCACGAGCGTCCATGGAACCCTTTTCCCGGCCGGCAACTACCTCACGCTCGTCGGCCTGCACGGGACGATGATGCTGATGATGATGTCGGCGGGCGTGATCGGCCCGCTGGGCAATTACCTCGTGCCAATCCTGATCGGAACGCGGCGGATGGCGTTTCCGCGGATCGAGTCGCTGACGATGTGGCTGACCGTACTAGCGGGCTTCGTGCTCCTCTCGGCGACGCTGCTCGGCGGCTTCCCGACCGGCTGGACGGGCTATGCGCCGCTCGCCGACGAGGCGCGCTCGGGCATCGACGCCTACCTCGTCTCGTTCGCGCTGATCGGGATCTCGCTCGTGCTCGTGGGCCTGAACATAATCGTCACGGTGATGACCCAGCGGGCGCCCGGCATGACCTGGAACCGCCTGCCGATCGTCGTCTGGGGCTTCGTCACGACCTCGATCCTGGCGGTGCTCTCCGCACCGGTGCTGGCGGCCGCGCTCGTGATGACGATGTCGGACCGCACGATCGACTCGACGTTCTTCGTCTCGAGCTCCGGCGGCAGCCCACTGCTGTGGGACGAGCTCTTCTGGTTCTTCGGCCACCCGGAGGTCTACATCCTCGCGCTGCCGGGCTTCGGCATCGTGCTCGAGATCCTCCCGGTCTTCGCACGCAAGCCGCTATGGGGCTACAAGCTCGCGATCTCCGGTCTGTTCGGCGTCGCGCTGATGAGCTTCATGGTCTGGCAGCACCACCTCTTCATGAGCGGTATCAACGCCAACCTCCGGCCCTTCTACATGCTCTCGACCGAGCTGATCTCGATTCCGACCGGGTTCATCTTCCTCAACGGGATGGGGACGATGTGGCGCGCGAAGATCCGCTTCACCGTCCCGATGCTGTTCTGCATGGCCTTCTTCTTCAACTTCCTGTTCGGCGGGCTCTCCGGGGTGTTCCTCTCCGACGTCCCCGCCGACACGCTGCTGCATGGCAGCTTCTTCGTGATGGCGCACTTCCACTACACGATCATGGGCGGGCTCGTCTTCGCTCTGCTCGGCGGCATCTACTACTGGCTGCCGAAGATGACGGGGCTGAAGCTGAACGAGGCGCTCGCCAAGGCCCACTTCTGGACGATGTTCATCTTCTTCAACCTGACGTTCTTCCCGCTGTTCGCGGCCGGGATGCTCGGGATGCCGCGCCGCGTCTCGAGTTACAACGCCGAGCTTCACAACCTGAACGTGTTCGTTTCGGCGATGGCCTTCTTGCTTGGCCTGTCGATGTTGATCTTCCTTTGGAACCTCATCTACTCGCTCGTCTTCAAGCGCGAGCCCGCTGAGCAGAACCCGTGGGAGTCGAAGGGCCTCGAGTGGCAGCTTCCCTCGCCCGTCCCCGTCTACAACTTCGAGCGGATCCCGACGATCACCTCCGATCCCTACGGCTACGGGGAGCCCGGCGCGGTGCCGGTCGCCGATTTCGGCGGCGTGCCAGCGGGGGCGGGCGCATGAGCTCAACGCCCGGTATGGCGCTCGACCACGAGCCGCGCGAGACGATCCCGCGCAACTTCGCGGTCGGCTCGAAGGTCCTCGCGAGCGCCGTTGCGATCTTCTTCATGGCGTTCGTGTTCGGGTTCTTCTATCTGCGCGCGCTGAACACGGCGCATGCGTTCCGCGAGCCGCACGTGAACCCGCCGGTCGGCTGGGGCGTCGCGATCCTCGCCTGCGTGCTCGTCTCCTGCCTCGCCCTCGAAGGCGGACGCCGTGCGCTTGCAGACGGGCCGAGCACCAGCTGGCGCGCGCTCGGGCTGATCTCCTGGCTTGTCGCACTCGCCGCGATCGCACTTCAGGCGACCGAGTACTACAACCTGCACTTCGGCGCGACCGACGGCGGCCTCGCGAGCGTCTTCTTCGGCTTCACGATGTGGTTCGCCGTCTTCTGGCTCGGCAGCGTCTACTGGGTGGAGACGATCTGGGCGCAGTCGCTGCGCCGTGCTAGCTCCGCGGACCCGGAGATCGGCGACCCGGCGCGGCTCCTGCGCCCGGGCGCCGACGCCGCACTGACCTACATGTACATGATGGGCGCGACCGAGATCGTCGCCTTCGTCCTGCTCTACCTCGTCAAGTGATCGCCGACTTCGGAACCAACTACACGGGGATCGGCTGGCTGACGCTCGTCCTGCCAATCGGCTTCCTGGCAGTCGTCGTCGGCCTCTGGGCGCGCTGGTTCAAGCGCTCCGAGCGGCGCGACTCGACCGAGCCGCCGCACGACACCGGGCAGTAGCGCGATGAGCCAAGCGGTGTTGCCGCTGGCGTTGATCTCGCTTTTCGGCGCGCTCTACGCGCTCGGCGAGCGGCGCGCCGAGCGGATCCTGCGCCGCCCGCGCAGCACTCGCGAGCGCATGCGCTCCGTCTACTTCTACGCCGGCCTCGTCGCGACCGCGGTCGCGGTCGTCGGTCCGATCGACAGCGACGCCGAGAAGCTCCTGTGGGTCCACATGGTTCAGCACGTGTTGCTGATCGCGGTCGCGGCACCGCTGATCGTGCTCGCCGCGCCCTGGATGTCGATCTGGCGACCACTGCCGCTCGGATTTCGCCGCGCCCTCGCAGGCACCGTGGCGCGCTCGCGCTGGTGCGCGCCGCTGCGTGCGCTCTCCCTGCTGGGGCGCCCGATCCCGGCCTTCGTCGCGTTCAGCGTCGACCTCGTGGCTTGGCATCTGCCGAGCATCTACGACTTCGCAGCCGCGCATCGTGCGGTCCACGACCTCGAGCACCTGAGCTTCGTCGTATTCAGCATGCTGCTCTGGACGCAGGTTCTGGAATCGCCGCCGCTGCGCCTGCGCCTGCGCAACATTCACCGCGTCTACTACATCGTCGCCGCCTCGCTCGTCGGCTGGGTGATCTCGCTGGTGCTGATCTTCTCGAGCACGCCGCTCTACCCGTTCTATGCGCACATCCTCGACCGGCCCGGCGGCATCTCGGCGCTCGCCGACCAGCAGCTCGCGGGCGGCGTCATGCTCGTCCCCGGCTCGATTGCGATGACGCTCTACGTCTTCGCCCAGATCTACGTCTGGCTCGGCGCCGAGGAGCGCGAGGCGCGGGCGCGACTGCCGGGCCGCTGAGGCGCGGCGCGCTAGAGGCTGAGCGTCGCGAGCGCCGGCGCGAGCTCCTCGACCAGCCCCGGCTCTTCGCGGATGACGGTCCCGATCACGTTGAAAGTGACGATCAGGTCCTCGCGCTCGTAGCCGAGCCCGGCCACGCGATGCCCCCTGTTGTGCTGGTCGATCTTGACACCGACGACGCCGTCGCCGCCGAGCTCGCGCGCCTGCGCGCCGAGGTAGCTCATCGCGGTCTCGCGCGCCGCGTATACGCCGGCCGTGAAGTCGCGCAGTTCCTGGTTCGTCCAGCCGCTGCCGAACATCCCTCCGCCCTGTGCCATCTGCGTCTGCCAGCTCGCGGGCACGTAATAGACGCTCGTGTGCGCGGCAATCCCGACCGGTCGCACCCCGCCGGCGCAGAGCTTCCAGTACTCCTGTCCGGAGAGGTCGGTGAGCACGGTCCGCTCGGACTTCAGCGCCGCCGGCAGGCGCACCGCCGTCCCGACCGCGATGAACTCGACCGCGCCGGGCGCCCAGTCGTGGCCGCCCTGCTCGATCCGCACGCCGACGACTGCATCGGCGCCGCAGGTCGAGGCTTCCTCGAGCAGGCGCCCGAGCGCGAGCCGCCGGCACTCGTTGTGGCCGCTCGAGAGGAAGTCGATCTCGCCGGGCGCGAACGTGTAGCCCATCCCGCCCTGCCAGCCGACGTGGTAGATCGAGGAGCCCATGACGAGCGTGATCGGGGTGACGCCGAGTCGCTCGAGCAAGGCGAATTCGGACACCTCGAGGTCGCTACCGAAGGCAGCCCCACCCGCGGCGAGCGCGGCGAGCCGCTCGCTCGCCGCGACGGGCAGCCCGCCCGCCGCCAGCCTGCGCTCGGACTCCTCGGCTCGCTGCTCGGCGGCCGGGTCCTGGCGCGGTGGTCGGCGGAAGATCGGGGTCACCGGACGAGGCCCTCGAGCGCGCTGCGATCGTGCTCGCTGAGCTCGGCGAGCTTCGCGACCGCGCCGATCACTTCACGCAACCACTCGCCGAGCGCCTGCTGCTCGCGCCGCAGCGTGATCCCGCGGACGACGGCGTGGCGCAGGCACTGGTAGCCGCCGGGCGCGTTGACGAGCTCGTAGCGCATGTCGCCGAGGTCGATCGAGAGCGACTCGACCACGGTCTCCTTCGAGCGAAAGCCGCCGATCCTGCGGCGCTTGACGGCAACCAGCCGCGGCAGGGCCGATTCGAGCCGCGCCGCGAGGGCGCCGACGAGCGCGCGCAGGTCACCCGCGTCAGCCCGCAGCTCGGCGGCGGCAAGGTCGAGATCCGGCTCGCTCATCTAGTCTCCTCAACAGTATGGGCCTCGCGATGCCAGTTGCGCGTCTCAGTGTTTGCCGCCGGCGGCCGACAACCTGCCTACGGCGCCATTAGACGTCGGGTTCGCGAGTGAAAATGAGCTGATGAGCGCACTGCGGGAGACAGGCGCAGGGGGTACGCCGACGACCGGCTCGGTCGAGCAGGCGGCGCAGCTTCTTGCGCAACGCTGGATCGACGCGTTCAACCGCCGCGATCCCGACGCCTTGATCGCGCTCTGCAGCCCGCAGGTCAGGCACGAGCCGTCCGTGCTGGCGCGCGGCGGCGGCGTCTACGACGGCCACGCGGGGATCCGCGAGTGGTTCGCCGATCTTGCCAGATCGGATTTCGGCTATCAGGGCCGGATCGGCGAGGTTTCAATCTCCACGTCCGGTGATGTGCTCGTTTTCGGCGATTTCGTGATCGACGATGAGCCCGTCACGCCGTACTCGCTGCGGCTGCGCACACGCGAAGGCATGGTCATCGAGACACGCGCATTTCTCAGCGACCACGAGACGATGGACTCGTTGCACCGCTTCGAGCGCTAACCGCGATGGCGCAGATCGCACCAGGCTTGTGGCACTGGAGCACAAAGCACGAGCACACGCACAGTCTCGCCCACTCGTACTACCTCGAGCGCGAGGGCATCCTGATCGACCCGATGACCCCGCCCGACGGGGCCGAGTGGTTCGAGCAGCACGGAGCACCGCGACACGTGCTGATGACCAATCGCCATCACGACCGCCACGCCTGGCGACTGCGCGAGCGCTTCGGCTGCGAAGTCCATTGCGTGCGTGGCGGCCTGCACGAGCTCGACGGCCGCGGCCCGGTCACGCCGTTTGACTTCGGCGACGAGCTTCCCGGTGGCGTCGTTGCTTACGAGGTGGGGGCGATCTGCCCGGACGAGACTGCGCTCCACATCCCTGCCCATCGCGCGCTTGCCTGCGCCGATGGCGTCGTGCGCCGCAACGGCGCACTTGGGTTCGTGCCCGACCACCTGCTGGACGAGCCCGAACGAACGAAGGCGGGCCTGCGCGCCGCGTACGCTCGGCTCGCGGCGCAGCTCGACTTCGATCTACTCCTGCTGGCGCACGGCGAGCCCGTCGTCGGCCACGCGCGCGAGGCGCTGGCGGCATTTGCGTCCGGATCCTGAGGCATCCAGCTTCGTGGCGCTCAGCGGCTCTTGAGCGCACGCTAGCCGCCGCCGCTGGTGCGAGCATGACGCCGTGAGCACCGCCGCGCCCGCCCCCAACACGCCGCGGTCACTGGTCAGACGCTGGCGGCTCGGCCTGCGATGGTGGCGCCGGCACCTGCGCGTGCCGCCGTGGATCGTGATCGGCGCCGCGGCTATCGGGCTCGGTATCTGGGGCTTCCTGCGTGTCGAGAGCGCGCCCGGCACGAAGCCGCTGCACCACCTCGACGTCATCCAGAGCTTCATCTCCGCGGTCGACCTGTTCGGCCTCGGCCTCGGGCCTGCAAGCGGCCTCGGCGTGCGGGTGCCGTGGCAGCTCGTCGTGGCGATCCTGCTCGCCGGCAGTCTCACCGTCCGCGCCCTGCTCGCCCTGACTGGCAGCCGGATCCGGCGCTGGTACATTCGCAACCGCCTGCGCGGACACGTCGTGATCTGCGGTGCCGGCGCGCTCGGTTCGCGTCTTGCATTGGAGCTCGGGCGCGCCGGGGACGTTGTTCTGATCGACATCGACCCGCAAGCATCGGGACTCGCCCACGACCCCGCCCGTCTGGCCTGGACGCTCCAGGGCGATGCGACGCTGCCCGACACGCTGCGCGCAGCCGGGATCGAGCACGCGGCCGAGCTGATGGCGGTCACGGCCAACGATTACGTGAACGCGCAGATCGTCACGGCGGCCGCACGAACCGCGGCGCGCGTGCGCATCCTGATCCGTCTCGAGGAGCCCGGGCTGCTGCGTTTCTTCGAGGAGCGGACGGATACCCCGGAGGTCAGCCCGTTCAGCACATATGCGGTTGCTGCTCGCGCGCTGCTGATCGACGAGACGCCGATTGGCGACTGGCACGACGACGGCGAGCCGCTGCTGGCGCCGCGCGACGGACGCGCGCCGCACCTCCTGCTCGCGGGCGACCATCCGCTGCTCGATGCGCTGGTCCTCGAGGGCCTGCGGCGCTGGCGCGCGCTGGCGCTCGAGGTGCCCGGCGATCGACTCCCGCCGCTGCGCCTCAGCGTCTACGGCGCGGACGCCGTGTCGCGCGTCGAGCGGCTGCGAAACCGCTGGGTGCCCGATCCGGAGCTGGTCGAGATCTACAGCCGTGACGCACCGGCTGGGGGGGAGGGGGCCGTCGAGAGCGACGAGTGGCTGCGGCGCCTGCGCACCGGGAACGGGAACCTCGTGTCGCATGCGCTCGTTGCTTGTACGGACGAGCTCGCCGGCATCAGCCTGGCGCTTGCCGTCGGGCGAGCCTTGGGTGAGAGCGTGCCGTTGCTGCGCGTCTCGATGAGCGCTGTGGGGAAGCTCGACGAGCGGATCCACGAGCAGACGAAGCACAGCCGCCACCGCGCGACGACGACCGGCGCCTCGCTCCCGGAGCTGGCCTGCCGCGCCGACTCGATCCGCCGCCATGCCGCCCCCCGGCAGCGCTTGCTCGATGAGCTCGTTCGGCGCGGAGCGGCGGCGGACGTGGCACGCACCGCCGTCGAGCGTGTCATGACGATCCGCGAGCTCGATGTTCACAGCGAACCGGCTTGGCGTTTCTCGGCGCGGGAAGTCCCGTTCCTGCGCGCCCTGCTCGATGACGAGGGTGTCACGCTCGAGGCATTCGTCGCCGCGGGCCTCGCGCTCGATCTGAGCTCCGCTGACGTGCTGAAACGCTGTGCGCTGCGCCTATATGAGATCCCGCGCGAAGACGATCGCCTGCTCGCGAGCGCCTGGCGCACGCGGGTCGCGCCGGCCGAGCTTCATGCCGGCGCGTTCGCGGCGGCGTGCGAGTTCGCGCGCGCGACACGCGACCCGGCCGAGCTGGCCGCGCTGCGCGACGACCTGGAGCGACTCCCGGCCGATACGACGACGGCCGAGCGCATGCTCGCGCTGCGCGAATACGTCCTGCGCCAGGAAGACGGCGCTGATGCGCCACGGGAGCTTCTGGCGGGCGCGGAGCCCGAGCCGCTCGGTGGATTCGACCGTGTCGCGATCTTCGCGGGTGCTGCGGCCGCGAGCCACGCGCTGACCGAGGAGGCGCTGCAAACGCTGAGCTGGCTGCTCGGACCGCCCGCAGCGCGCCGCCGCCGGGCCGCGCGCGCTGGTGCGCTCGAGTCCGAGCCGAGCCGCGCGCGCTACAGCCCGCGCGGCGATCACGACAGCCTGCTGCCCGACGAGGACCGCTTCCAGGCGCTGCGCGACTTCGAGGGGGTGGTGCTCAGCGGCGGGACGGCGAGCGGCGTCGCCGGGATCGCGGCTGCCGCGGCAAACGGCTATGGCATTCCATTGATCGGCTATGTCCCGCAGGGCTCCGGGGACCGCGAGCTGTATGCGAGCCTGCGGGAGACGGATGGTGCGCAGTTCAGCGAGCTCGAGCCGCTGATGATGTGGACGGACATCCTCGCGGCTGGCCTCTCGCCGGCGCAGGTCAGCCTCGTCGCGACACCCGGCGGCCAGATCACCCGCGCCGAGGTCCTGATCGCCCGCGCGCTCGGCGCGACCGTGGCCTGGCTCGATCCGGAGGGCGAGGCGCCGATCGCGCTCGATGACGATCTCCCGGGCGGCGCCGAGAACATCATCGAGCTGCCCTCCGACGCGATGTCGGTACGCGCGGTCATCTCACGCACGCACCTCGCGGACAGCGAGCTGCGCGACCACCTCGCGAAGCTGGCGCATGCCCAGTACCGTAGCCAGCAGCCACCGGAACGCCTCGAGCGTGACCCTGCGTGCGCTCCGTGGGATCGCCTGCTGCCGGTCTTCCGCGCCTCGAACCGCGCCCAGGCCGACGACATCCCCAACAACCTCGCGATGCTCGGCCTGCGCGTCGAGCGCCTCGACGCCGGCGGGCGGCCGCTGCGGCTGAACGAGCGCCAGATCCAGCAGCTCGCCGAGATGGAGCACGGGCGCTACGTGTTCGACCGCCTCGAGGCCGGCTGGCGCCACGGCGATCGCGACGCGAACCGCGGGCGCTCACCCTACTTCGTGCCCTGGAGCGAGCTGACGGAAGCTGAGCGCTACTGGGACGTCAGCGCCGTCGAGACGATTGCCGGCGCGCTCCAGTCCTTCGGCTACGGCGTGACCGAGCTCGCGCCCGAGCCGCCGCCCGCGCGCAGGCGGGGGAGCGGCTAGCCTCAGCGGATGCCAGACGAGCGCTCCGCGGCGCAGCTCTCGCCCGAGGCGACCTACCGGGCGATCGGGCGCTACGTCTACGAGTTCTCGCAGCTCGTCGCGCACATGCGCGACGCGATGACCCGCCACCTCGACCGCTCGAACGGAGGCGTCGCGGCGATCGCGTTTGCGCAAGCGCAGCCGCGCCAGATCGCGAACGCATTCTTCACGATGTGCCGCACCGTTACGCACCTCGACCCCGCCGAGGAGAAGACCGGCGCGCGCATCGGCACGCGCGTGGGGGAGGCGATCGAGATGCGCGAGAACGTCGCCGCCGGCGACTGGTGGGTCGGCGCGAGCAGCCTCGGCGCCGAAGCCGTCAAGCGCAGCGCCACTGATCTCGACCGCCGCTCCGACTCGCTCGCGGAGCTGACGAACCTCGTCGCCGAGTACGGCGCCATCTGCCTGCACCTGCCCCCGTATGACCGCGGCGAGCACCGCGTCGGCGACTACCTCGTGCTGCGCGCCGGCGAAGCCGTACGTGAAGGCCCACAGGCTCTGAGCGCCTCCCACGTCTTCTACTCGCCGCCGCTGCCGGCCGAGGTGGGGGAGGCACCGGAGCCGCTTGCCGAGCTCCGCCAGCCCGTCGCCGAGGCGGAGGGCGACGTCGAGCCGGCGCCGCCCGCTCCGGAACTGCCAGCGACTTCGGCGCCCGAGTCAGTGCCCGCGCCGCCAAGCGAGCCCGCAACGCCGTCGGTACAGCCGCCACGCCGCAAATTTCGTGTCGGACTGCGCGCAGACTTCGGGTCGCTCCGCGGGCTGTTGCGCGCCGTAGAGGCACCGGAGCGGCCGACCCCCGCCGTTCCCGACGCCGGCGGACGAGGGGCCTGGGTCACGCATGAGCGATTGCGCCGGGCGATGCTCGCGATCGCTGCCGTCAGTGCGCTCGTCCTGAGTATCGGCGGCTACGTCGGCCGGATCTTCAACTCGCTCGAGCAGACCACGCTGACCACGCGCTTTGCGCTGCGCGGCACGCAGACACCGCCGTCAGACATCGTGATCGTGGGGATCGACAACCGCACCACTGCCTCGTCATCGACGTTCCCGCGCTGGCCGGCGCCACGCAGATACGACGCGAGCGTGATCAACACCATTCGCAGCGGCGGTCCGAAGGCGCTTGGAGTGGATATCCAGTTCACCAACCCCACGGATCCGCAAGACGACGACGCTCTGATCGAAGCGGTCAAGCACGCGCCAGGGATCGTTCTCTCGACCACTGCGGTCGGCAAGGGGGGCGCGACTAACATTTTCAACTACACGACGCGCCAGCTACGCCAGCAGTTGGGAGCGTTCGCCGCGAACACCAACGTCCCCGTCTTCGACGCGAGCCTCAGCTACAAGGAGAGCGGGCTCGATACGTTCGGCGTACGCGTCACGGAGCAGGCGATGCGACACGCTGTCCCACGCACGGACTTCCCCCACAACACGGCGTTCGTCGACTTTGCCGGCCCCGCCGGAACCTTCAAGGCGGTTTCATTCCCGGACGTCTGCTCCAAATCCCAGAGCCTGCCCGGCTGCACGGGCGCGGTAAAGCCGGGCTTCTTCCACGACAAGATCGTTCTGGTTGGCGCGACGGCACAGGCCCTGCAGGATGTCCACCCGACCCCGGCGGGGGGCAACATGCCGGGGGTCGAGCTCTGGGCAAACCAGGTGTGGAGCATCCTGCGCGGCAACCCGCTGCGCGGCGCGTCCGGCGCCATCAACGTGCTCGCGATCGTCCTGATGACGCTTGTCATGCCGCTGATCGTCCTGGCGCTGCGCCCGGGGATCATCCTCGCGGGCGTCGCGATCGCCATCGCCGGCGTGTACCTCGTCGTCGCACAGCTCGAGTTCGACGGCAACACTGTGCTGCCGGTCGTTTACCCGATCCTTGGCCTGATCGTTGGCACCGTCGAAGCGGGCAGCGCCGATCTATGGGCTGAGCGCATCGCGCGCCGCCATCTGGAGGCCTATAAGACCGCATACGAAGCCCTCCCGAGCACGGAGGGCGCTGCGTTCTTCGTCTCCTACCGCCGCGAGCAGAGCAGCTGGCCGGCGCGCATCCTTCGCGACGAGCTCGCGCGACGCTTCGGCGAGGACCAGGTCTTCAAGGACAGCGATTCGATCGAAGCAGGCCAGGCATGGCCCGACCAGTTGCGCGCCGCGATCCGCGAGGCGAGCGTCGTGCTCGTCGTGATCGGCCCGCAATGGGCGGACGCGCGCGACCGCAACGGCGCGCTGCGCCTGAACGATCCCGCGGATTGGGTGCGCCTCGAGGTCGAGGCGGCGCTCGCGAACGCGGACGCGCAGGTCGTACCGGTGCTGGTCGACGGTGCCGCGATGCCGGCGGCCGCGTCGCTCCCGCAGTCGCTGCGCGCCCTCACCGAGCATCAGGCGTTCACACTCACGGTGGAGCGCTGGAGCAGCGATCTCGAGGCGCTGATCGAGTCGATTCGGAGCGGGCGCATCCGCGACTTCCTGCGCAAGCAGCGCGCGCCGGCCACGAGCGTCACCACCGACGCATAGGCCGCGCGAGGGGGAGACGCCGCTAGCCGCCGCTGCCCGAGAAGCGCAGCGCGGCGAGCGCGTCAGCGAGCTCGTGAACCGCCTGCGCGAGAGTGAGGGCGGACTGCGCCGAGTCTGCGGTCGCGATGCGGTCTGTGCAGTCCTTGATCGTGGCGAGGATCGCGTCCGCGACCTGGGTGCCGCTGAGTGGTTTCGTTGTGCTCGGCATGGGGGGGGCTCCCTCGATCGAGCCCGTCAGGCCTCGATCTCAAACTGGCCCTTGAGCCAGCAGGATCGCCGACACGCTAACGACTGCGCGCGGTCGGCGCTTGCCGCCGTCGTGTGCGGCGCCGTCGCGCGACGCGGACGACGGCGGGGCTCGGATGACGGCACCTGGGCCGGAATCGGCGTGTTCGACTGCGCCACAGAGAAGGCCGCCGGATTATGGATACCGATCCGGGCGTCGAGGGGGGCGTCTTCAGCGACGAGGCTCACCCCGTGCACGGCTTTCCGGGCTCGAGCCTGCCTCGCTGAGCGCCAGCTCGGCGTCGCGCGCCTACTCGCGATGGAGCGAGAGCGCCAGGCTCGGAACGACGAAGGACAGGAGGAAGACCGGCAAGATGCTCTTGCCGCTGCAGCGGAAGGCGACGATTTCGCCCTCGACGGCGTCGAACGTCCTGGTTCGGCTCGAGTTTCGGCCGTTACGCAGCTGCAGGGTGTGGTGTCCGGGTTCGACCGCGATGTCGATCGTCTCGTTGAGGTCCACCGACCCGGCAGGCTTTCCGTCGACCACGACGTCGTAGCTGCCGCGGCGGATCTCCGCGCCGATCGCTTTGTGCGTCAGCTTCAGCGTTGCGGACATTCCTCGGCCTCCTCAGGAGGGGGGCGGCGCCGGCGCGCCGTCTCCGGGCGTTTTTCGCCGCCTTAATGCTCGATAACCTAGCTTATGTTGAGTAGACCGTCGCGAGCGTCTCGCAGCGCGCGATCGGTCGATCCCGGCGGGGATGCTGTCCCCGCGCACGATTGATCCAGGCTCGTAACGGAGGCTGCTAGCGCTGCTGCTGCCAGCTCGCTGGGGCCGCGGCCAGCTTGAGTTTCTCGACCTGCGTCGGTCCGTGCGCCGGTGTAAACGTGACGGTCATCCGCGTGAAGAGCCCTTTGCGCACGCGCGAGGCCGTGACCGTCATCGGAGTCTTGGTCGTCGTGCCCATGTTCGATACGACCGCCACGCCGGAGGCGCTCGCGCTCGTCGCCGTCCACGATCGCCAGGAGAGCATCGTCAGGTTGCCGCCCTCGTAATCGCCGAGCACGACGAGGCTTGGGCGCAGCTTGTAGACGCCTGAACACGTATTCCCGGTGCAGCGGACGTTGGCGAGCAGTCGTGGCAGTCGGCCCGCCGATGCACTCGCCGCCGCGATGGCGAGCGCGATGCCGGCAACAGCCAGGGCTGGCGCAACGCCTCCCCTCTTGACCCGCGTCTTCCGCCGGATGGTTCTTATGTCAACCACGCCCTTTGCGGATGAGTATCCGCGCTCGCCTCGGTCTCAGTGCATCTTGCCTGATTCAAGCCTCACCTCCCTTTCGCGCCCTCACGAACACGTATGCCCCGCCCCACGCCGTCTCGACGTGGAGGTCACTGAAGCCCGCCCTGCGCAGCTCGCGAGCGATCCAGACGGGACCGCGGAAGCCGACGTGGCTTCTCTGCACGGCGCGGAGGACGATGTCGAGGACGAAGACGGCCGGATGGCGGCGATTCACATCCGCGATGACCACGCGGCCACCTGGGGCGAGCACGCGCCCTAGCTCGCCAAGCACGGCACGCTGCCGCGGGAAGTGATGGAAGGCCGTCGTGCACAGCGCCGCCGTGAAGGCACCGGCGGCGAACGGCAGCGGCGCGCTCGTGTCGCCCTCGACGAACTCGACGTTCGCGAGCTCTGCCGCCCGATCGCGGGCCTGGGCGATCATGCCGCTTGACACATCGAGCCCGACCGCCCGCTGCACAACGTTCGCCGCTTCGCGTACGGCCACTCCTCGTCCCGCAGGCCAGGTCGAGAGCGTGTCCTGCGGACCCAGCTCGAGCATGCTGAGCGCGCGTCCCTGAATCTCCTGGAAGCGCGTTGCATCGCT
>CAVZAY010000010.1:0-25099 GCA_963773395.1 uncultured Solirubrobacterales bacterium
CCCCTGTAGCTCAGTCGAAGTCGGACCCGGACGGCCTGCGTAGTCGTGATGCGCTCCGGCGCGTCACGGGTGATGGTGAAGCCGCTCCAGGACTGCGTGAGTGCTTCATCGAGGCGATCAAGCATCTCCTCGGCGCGAGCTCGGAAGGCTGCGTCGTCGTCGCTGGTCGTCCGGGCGCGAAGCTGAAGGCGGAGCTCCATGGCCACCCCGGCCAGTTCAGCAGGAAGATCGGCTCGCCATCCTCGTCGCGAACCCGATCAAGAACCGCAGTAACAACCATCGCGTTCAACCACCGCTGCAGCCGCGCCGGGGGCATGTCCGCTCGGCGGCGTAGATGATCAGCTTTTGCAGATGGCTGACGTTTCCCGGCAGCCGATTGGCTTTGTCAGTCACGCGGATTGCCAAGCTGAATATGGCGCTGGGCTGCGAGTCGCTCCGCGGCCAGCGGTGTGATGAGTCCGCGCGCACGTGCGTTCTGAATCGCCTGGTCGATGGCAGGTCCAGCCGAGCGCCTGTTCGATGCCGCCCATGATCGCTCGCTCTGGCGTCACGATGGGGATGCCCTCGTACCAGCCGATCTCGCCGGGATTGAGGTCGAGCCGATGCAGCCGGTAGGTGGCGGGCACCGCCTTGCGGGTGCGGAACCCTCGCGGCACGGTGAGATGGATGGCGTTGGGGTTGATGTCGCCGCAAGCCATTAGTCCAAGGCGGTCTCGTGACTGAGCACACCCTCGCCGCCCGTGCAACTCCGCTGTCCATGTCAGCGTCGAGGGCCATGTGCGGCGCGGTGTAATCCGATTACAGGCCATAGCCCTGATGTCAGCAACGTGTTGCGAGCGGCCATCAACCGCAGCTGAGCGGGATCGACACGCGCACTCCAGGCAGTTTTCGGGCGTCAGATAGCCGTATGCTACTGGCTGTAAAGCCAGGGCTGTGTAGGCTTTCCCAGGCATATGCGCATAGCGTATCAAAACGATACGTAACGCACGCCACACCCCGCACGTACCGTATCTAAACGATAATAAGCACGCGCGCGGCCGAGGGCGCGCCCGCCGCACTTCCTCGCCGCGCTCGTGATGTGACGATCCCAGCTACCGGTCAGCGGCCGGCGCCCTGCGAGCGGTCGTCAGCAGCTTCTGGGGTCGCGCAGCTCCATCACCACGGCGCAGCCGGAATTGACTCGCGAAGGGCGCGATGTGCTCGGCGATGGAGGACGGCGAGTCGTATCCGCGGTCGATCACCTTCGCGACAATCGGCGCGACGCGGCCGAGCGCCACGTGGTCACCGAGCAGGTCGCTGATGATCCTGGCGGGCGTCGTCACCGGGAGGCCGCCGAGCACGGCCCAATCGTTGGTCGGAACGCGGCCGCGGTGGAGGCGCATGTCAGGACGGCGCGTCTGACGCCTGCGCGGCATCGTGAACTCGTGCACCCCCGAGCGGAGATCGGCGAGTCGGAAGAAGTCTGCCGCCGAGGCGTGCGACACGAGCGCCACCTCGGGATCCTCGAGGCGACGCCATATCGGCACCGCCGGGTCCAGCGCCAGCCACGCGGCGCGCAGCCGAAGGTGATCCGGTTCCCCACCTCCCGCGCACCCGATACACCCCATGCCTCACGCGTTCGAGCGTTGGATCGGCAAGTCGCCGCGCGAGCATCGCCAGCCCGGTATCCGCCAGCATCCCAGCTGTTGTCGCGTGATCAACCCCCACTGACGTTCGGCGATATCGGGGATCGCAAAACGCCGATTTGGCATACTGCAAAAGATACCGTTTACGGTGCACTGCAACGCAGTGCGTATAGTGTGCGCAAGTCGTCAGCTTTTGCGGGAGTCGTTGGCTTTTCGAGCGCTTGGTTTGTCGCGAGCCGTCTCTAGCGTGTGGTGGCCAGTCTCACGGGCGAACCCCACAGAGGGCTCCAAGAACTCTCGGTCGTGGGCGTGAGCGGTAGCGGGCGGCCTGGCGCGCGCGCTCTCGCTGTGCTTCCGTTGGAGGCGCGTGGAGCGCGGCTGATCGGACGCTCCGGCGCGTCCGCGGATGGTGGTTGTGCGGACGCTCGATGTGACCGTGGTCGTATCTGTCGGCGGTTCTTGCTGGTTGTTTGTTGCGTGGTTCTGTCGTTTCCGGCGTTCGCCGCCGGTTGGACTACCGGTGGTCACGCCGGTCAGCGCTATTTCGCCGATTCCGCCGGGGTCGTCGGGGCTCGGTAACGATGGGGTTCTGCGAGCGGTATGGCTGACGTTTTCTGCGACGCGCCCTGCGACGGAGGTCTCTGGTTCGCGCCGATTACGGCCGTGGGCGCGATCGCGACGCCGACGGTCCTTGCGACCGTGCCGGCAGCCCGGACCCAGCAAAGCGTTAGGGGACTGGACAGCGAGCCACTGTCCGCTTCGCGCACGCTCGTTGTCTGGCAGGTCGAAGACATTCGCAAAGACACTGTGAGGCTGCTGACGGTGTCCGCTAGCGGACGGGTGTTGCGTTCAGAATCCTTTGCCGGCTACCTCGGCGACTTTCACGGCGGTGGGCCGGCTGTCACCAGCGTCGGCGACGATGGCGCGCTCGTGTGCTGGACAAGCTGGTCCGCGTCCGGCCTGGAAGTTCATGTCGGCTCGGTGTCCCCGTCCGGCGCGGTTCGCGTCGCGGTCGCGGACGAGCCGAGCAGCAGTCGTTCGGGCTGGTGCACGGTTGCCGCGTCGCACGGACGCGGCGTCGTCGCTTGGGGGGGCGTTCACGCCTAGCCCGTCCCCGCCAGACTGGTTCGTGCAGCGCGTGTCGCCGAGCGGGAAGCTGAGCGCGCCGATCGGCGTGGGACCAGCCAGCGAGGAGCCTGGCGACACGGTCACGGACGTCTCCTCGGTGAGCCTCGACGCTCTTGGTGCGGTCGCGATCTCGTGGGTCCTGGCCAACGACGAGGCGCAGGGCTCCGTGGACCTTCAGGCCGAGATGCAATGGATCACACCCGGCAACACCGTCGGTTCGGTGATACAGCTGACCCGGCCAAGCAGCACGGCCCAAACGACGACGCTCGAGGCGATCGGTTCGGGCCGTGTGATGGCACTGATCGCCCTTTACGGCCACTTGCTCGCCGATCAGGTGACAAGCTACGGGCAAATCGCTGTGAGCTCGGTTCTCGGCCGTGGCGTCGGCGAGCAGGACTTCGAAGCAGTGTCGAACGGCACGACGATCTTCGCGGCCTGGGGAGGAGCCCCGATCTATGACTCGGTATGGACCCGAGGCCGCTGGCAAACGCCAAGCAGCAGCCTGAGCGGCGATCGAGGCGCCATGGCCCTGGACGGCATTGCAATGAACGCCAAAGGCCAAGCAAGCTTCCTGCTCGCCATCAACTCCGAGGTTACGGTCACCTTCGGCCCATAGCCGAGCTCGCCCAGCGCGACCGCACCCACGACCCAGCGGCGGTCACACTCCGAGCCAGCAGCAGCGTTTCTGTTCCCGCACAACAGCCCTACTGGGCGGATCCGGGAGCGAGCGGCGATGTCCGCGGGCCTCCTGCCTTCTCTTCTTTTCGGGGAGTGTGGAGCGCGGCTGATCGGACGCTCCCATTCGACGACCGTTCGCGGCGGACCGTCGAGATGACGGACCCGCCTGCGCCCTTGTTGGCGCAGCACGTTGCAGTTCCGCCCCAACCTGCCGATACTTGAGGCGCCTGCTTCACATGGATTACATGCCGTGCCCAAGTCACGCTCAAACCACAAGCTGAACGCTTACTCGCGCGAGGAGATCAAGCTTCTGTGCCTGGACAACCTGCTCGCGAGCAGCGACGAGGTCATCTATTTCAAGGATGCTGAGAGCCGGTTCGTGCTGGTGAGCGAAGGTTGGCTTGCACGCATCGCGCCGGGGATGCCGGTCGAGGACGTGATCGGCAAGACGGACTTCGATTTCTTCAGCCGCCAACACGCGGAGCCTGCATTCCTTGACGAGCAGCGGATCGTGGCGACCGGGGAGTCGGTAGTGGCCCACCTCGAGCGCGAGGTGTACCCGAAACGGCCAGATATCTTGGTGTCCTCGACGAAGGTGCCGTTGCGCGACAAGCGGGGGGACATCGTTGGGACGTTCGGGATCTCTCGCGACGTAACGGCGCAAGTCGAGGCAGAGCAGGAGCGTGATCGCGTGAATGCCCAGCTCGCGATCGCGCGCGATCAGGCGCTCGAGGCATCGAATCTGAAGTCCGCGTTCCTGGCGAACATGAGCCACGAGATCCGCACGCCAATGAACGGCGTGATCGGGATGACGGAGCTGCTGCTGGACATGGAGCTGACGGCGGAGCAGCGCGAGTCCATCGAGCAGGTCGCGCGGTCCGGCGAGCGCTGCTCGCGATCATCAACGACATCCTCGACTTCTCGAAGATCGAAGCCGGCAAGCTCGAGCTCGACATCACCGACTTCGACCTGCACGAGGTGATGAACGCGACCTGCGCGATCGCAGGCGCGCAGGCGCAGGCGAAGAACCTCCCATTTGAGCTGCGGATCGGCAAGAAGGTGCCCCGTCGCGTCCGCGGCGACGGCCGCCGCCTCGCACAGATCGTCCTCAACCTCGTCGACCAACGCCGTCAAGTTCACAGCGCACGGCTCGGTCACGGTCAACGTCAGCGCGCGGCGCGCCGGAGCGGCGCGCAGCCTGATCCGCATCGAGGTGAGCGACAGCGGGATCGGGATGGAGCCCGCGCTTCGTCGATCACCTGTTCGAGCCGTTCAGCCAGGCCGACGTGTCGACGACGCGCAACTACGGCGGCACCGGCCTCGGCCTCGCGATCTCGCGCGAGCTGATCGAGCTGATGGGCGGGACGATCAGCGTCGCAAGCAAGCCGGGGCACGGCAGCACGTTCCGCGTCGAGCTCGAGCTCGAGACTGAGGGCGCCGCCGCCGGAGCCGACGAGCGCCCCGAAAACGCCGCGCCCGCACCGCTCTGGTCGACCGAGCCGCTCGTGCTCGTCGCCGAGGACAGCCCTGTGAACCAGCTCGTCGTCGCGCGCGCACTCGAGAGCATCGGCTGCGCTGCGACATCGTTCCCGACGGCTACAAGGCGCTCGAGGCGATCCAGCGCCGGCACTACGACGCCGTGTTGATGGACTGCCAGATGCCGAACCTCGACGGCTTCCAGGCGACCGAGGCGATTCGCCGGCTCGACGGCGCGGCCGCCCGCGTGCCCGTGATCGCGATGACGGCCCGCGCAATGGACGACGACCGCGCGCTCTGCCTCGCGGCGGGCATGGACGACTACCTCAGCAAGCCGATGCGCCGTGCAGCGCTGGCCGAGATGATGCATCGCTGGATACCGGCAACGCCCGCAGAGGCCGGAAGCGCACGCATTCAGAGCCAGCGCAGCGCCGCCGCCTGAGAACTGGCCCCGTCTCCGGCAGGCGCCGGTCTCTCACGGCCAGCCGCGGATGCGCTAGCTCCTGGATTCGAAGAGTTGCGAGAGCGGGCCGAGCCGGCCGCCCGCTCCTGGTCTCGCCCACTGAACTGATATGAGGATTGCGCTGCTTCTGTGCGCGAACAGCGGGCGTCTGCCTCAGGCCCACGCCGCCGCAGTCGCTGTTAGGAGTTGCCGTGTGCTCGTCGTCGGCGCGGGGCGCAGCCGGTGCTCAGCTTGGTGGGGGTTGGATGCCGAACGGAATATTGCATCCGCCATAGATGAGTGAGCCGTTACCGGTCTCGCCCCCACCCCCGACCGCCTGGTAGAAGGCGAGCTGGAACTTCCCCTTGATCTTCTTGCCGTTGTGCGTCAGCTTGACGCTGAGCAGGGACTCAGAATCGTGGCCATCGACTTGGTATTGGCCGGCGACGGCGTGGTAGGTGATCTTCTGCTTGCCGGTGACCGTGACCGTGCCAGTGCCGCAGGCGCTTTGAGCCAAGTCCGTGAGCGTGCCCTGGAAAGCCGTCACGTAGTAGTTGCTCGTGATCGTGAATGTGCCGTTGATGTAGGCCGGTCCGTCGGGGTTCGCGGCGAGCTGCCATGTACCGACCGGTGGCTTCGGCGGCTCGGCTGCCGCGACATGCGCGGCAACAGCACCTGTCGCGGCGAGCGCAAGCGTCGCGAGAAGCGCTACAGACGCTACGACGAGAGCCCGTAATCCTCGACGGACGGTCTGGGCATCCGAATGGCGCACTTGAAATTCCCTTCTGTCCGTGGCTGCCGCGGTCAAGCGGATCGACGCGCAGATTACGGAGCAGGCGTTAGATGAGCGTCACACGAACCGCCGCTAGCTCGCCACCGACCACAGTCGGCGCAATCGCGGTGACCTCGACCGCGCGCGCGGTCCGACGATGTCCGCCTGATCACCACGCCACCCGCAATCAGGCTCAACGAGCGACCACGCTCAGCCCCACACCCCTACCTCGCAGCGAACCGACACTGCCCCTCCCGAGAAAAGGGAGTGCGCCACACGGCCCCTCTGCGCGATGAGGGAGCGTCGGGCTCCGAGCGGAGCCCGACTACCGAGTTGGATAACTAGCAGGAGCCTGCTGAGACCGTCCGCCCGTTACCGCAACCGCCCAGTAGGAACGCGCCGGCGGGGAGCGCAGGCCGGCTACGCTGCCAAGCTGTTCGCCATCATCGGGCCTCGAGCCTTTGGTGCCTCGTTCGGGCTTTGGCCTCTGGTTAGTAGAGCGCCGCCGAACCAAAGTCTGCTGATTGCAGGCCCTTTCTAAGGGTGAGCGAGGGGACTCGAACCCCCGACCGCCGGGACCACAACCCGGAGCTCTACCAGCTGAGCTACGCCCACCAAGCGCGGAGACGGAGTGTAGAAGGTCGCGCCGGGCGCCTGGTTTGCTGAGTCTGGTCAGGCGGGGTGTAGGAAGAGCGCGGTCGCTCGGTCGCTGGCCCAGGCTTCGCGCGTGCGGAGGACGGCGGCGAGCTCATCCGTTGCGATCGCGGGCGCGTCGGGCTCCTCGCCGCGACGGAGCGTTACGCGCTCCTCGGCCAAGAGCTTGCTGACTGCCCCCTGGGCGAGGACGAGCCAATCACCCGAGGACCCGTCGGGCGCGGCGATCTCCGCCCGGTCCCAGACCGCGGCGAGACTGAGCGGACCGATCGCGCAGCGCGCGAGGATGTCACGTACGACGGCCTCCTCGCTGCCCAGGCTCGCGGCCGTCGAGGGGGCCGGCGCGGGCGGAGGCGCCTCGAGCATCGCGAGCACAGCGGATGTCACGTCCTGGGCTTTGCGACGTGCGTTGTTCCAGCCGCGGCCCATGCTCAATGCGTGCAGCGGGAGCTCAGCGCCTTCGAGGACCGTCAGCGTCGTGCGCTGGGGCACCCACGCGCGGCCGCCGAGCTCGAAGATCTCGCCGCGGGCGAACGGGTCGAGGACCTCGGCCCGCAGCCGCTCCTCATCGAGGTTGAAGGCATGGGTGTTGTGCGGGAACTCGCGCAACTCGACGTGGTACACATCCGACACCCTACGCGGCAACCGCCACGATCGCTACCGTGCGGCGCGTGGCGAGACGCGCGGAGGCGACGGATCGGCTCGAGGCGTTCAGCGACGGCGTCTTCGCCGTCGCAATCACCCTGCTCGTGCTCGACCTCTCGGTGCGCTCGCCTCCCGGCCACCTCGCGCACGCGCTGCTGGCGGAGTGGCCGCACTATGCGACCTACGTAGTGAGCTTCCTCACCGTCGGAATCATCTGGACGAACCACCACCGCCAGTTCGAACGGATCGAGCGTGCCGATCACACGCTGCGGATGCTGAACCTGCTGCTGCTCCTGTTCGTCACGCTGATCCCCTTCCCGACGAGCCTGCTCGCGAGCCATTTGCAGGCGCCATCAGACGAGGAGGTCGCCGCGATCACCTACGCGTGCGGCCTGCTCGCGATGGGGCTCGCGTTCTTCGCGACCTACTACTGGGCTTCCCGCGCGGGCCTCTTTGCATCCTGGGTCGACGCCGGCGACGTCCGCTACTACCGCTGGCGCAACATACGCGGCCTCGCCGTCTATGTCGTGGCGGTTGCAGTCGCGTTCGTGAGCGCGCCCATCAGCCTCGCGCTGTGCGCGCTGAACGCCGTCTACTTCGCGCTGCCTGGCAAGCCATCCTCAAGCGGCGCTGCTCCGCGCCCGCAGCGCCTCCGAGGCGACTAGCAGCGCAGGCACGCCGGCGAGGCCGCCGACGGCGAAGACGAAGACGAGGTCGCAGAGCAGTTCGACCGGGGTCGTCGTGCGCTCGCCGAGCTCCGCAGCCGTCGCCTCCATGTCGATCGATTATCGACCCGGCACGTTCGCGGGCGAGGAGCGCCGAGACGCAAACTCGCGCCGGGGCGGCACTCGACACTTGGCCCCGCCGCGTCAAACCTCTGAAACCACGACGCCGAAATCGAGTCTGCTGGGGGTGGATGGCTAGCGCGGCACTCATCTTCCCTGGTCAGGGGAGCCACCGCGAAGGCATGGCCGACGACGTGCGCGATGCGCCCGCGATCGAGCGCGGCCTAGCGCTGCTCGACTACAACCCGTTCGAACGGCTCACCGAAGGCACGCGCTACCAGCAGCCGGCGGTGTTCCTTTGCTCGATCGCGCGCTGGCAGCTCGAGCAGCCGGAGGGGATCGTCGCCGCCGGCCATTCGCTCGGCGAGTACGCGGCGCTCGTCGCCGCCGGCGCGGTCGACTTCGAGCCGGCGCTCGAGCTGGTCGACGAGCGCGCGGCGGCAATGGCCGATGCAGCCTCGCTCACGCCGAGCGGCATGACCGTGATGCTGAAGGGCGATCCCGAGGCGATTCGCACACTCGCCGATGAGCTCGGACTGATCGTCGCCAACGACAACTCCCCCGGTCAGGTAGTGCTCGCCGGGGCGATCCCGGCGCTCGAGCAGGTCGAGGCTCGCGCCAAGGCGCAGACCGGTGCGCGCGCGCAGCGCCTCGACGTCTCGGGCGCCTTCCATTCGCCGCTCATGGCGCCCGCCGCCGAACGCCTGCGGGCCGCGCTCGAGCGAACGGCCTTTCGCCAGCCCCGCATCCCGGTGTACTCGAACAGCAGCGTGCGGCCGTTCACCGATCCGCAGCGCGAGCTCGCCGAGAACCTGCTGCGGCCCGTGCGCTGGCGCGAGACGCTGCTCGCCTTTCACGAGCTCGGGGTCGAGGAATACCTCGAGCTCGGCCCCGGCCAGATCCTGACCGGTCTCGTCAAGCGAACGATCCCCGTCGCATGAAAGCCGGCATCCTCGGCATCGGCGACGCCCTGCCCGCGCACGTGGTCACCAACCGCGATCTCGAGGCGCGCGTCGAGACGAGCGATGAGTGGATCGTTCGGCGCACGGGAATGCGCGAGCGCCGCCACCTCCAGGGCGAAGAGACGCTCGCCGAGCTCGCGGCCGGCGCCGCGACCGCCGCACTGGCGGACGCCGGCGTGTCGCCCAGCGAGGTCGACCACGTGATCGCCGCAACGATCACGCCCGACCAGCTGACGCCCGGGCTCGCGCCCGCACTGGCGGCACGGGTCGGCGCCGAGCGGGCTGGCGTCGTCGATCTCAACGCTGCCTGCACGGGCTTTCTCTACTCACTCCAGCACGCCGCAGCGCTCGTCGAGACCGCTCGCGCACGGAACGTGCTCGTCGTCGGTGCCGAAGCGCTCTCGCGCATCACCGACCACGAGGATCGCGCGACGGCCGTCCTCTTCGGCGACGGCGCCGGCGCCGTGGTCGTCGGTCCGGTCGAGCGACAGCATCGGCATCGCGGGCTTCGAGTTCGGATATGACGCTCAGCTCGCGCCGCTGCTCTACGCCGAGCGCGATGAGCGCAAGCTGCGCATGGCCGGGCAGGAGACATACCGCCATGCGGTCGCGCAGATGACCGAGGCGAGCGTGAAAGTGCTCGAGCGACTGGGACTCGCGCCCGCGGACATCGACTACTTCGTCCCGCACCAAGCGAACGCGCGGATCATCACAGCGGTCGCTGACGCGCTCGGCGTCCCGTACGAGCGCGTCTCGTTCAACGTCGAGTGGACCGGCAATACGTCCGCGGCATCGATCCCGCTAGCGCTCGCGCGCGCTCAGCGCGACGGGTTGATCGAGCCCGGCTCGCTTGTCGCAATGGTCGCGTTCGGCGCCGGCTTCGTTTGGGGCGCCGCGGTCAGTGCGTGGAAGGATGGTCCGGGGTCGCGGCACCGCCGCGTCGAAGACAAGGTCGAAACAAGGAGCAGGTAATGGCATTCACAGAGGAAGAGGTACTCGAGGGCGTCCGTGCGGAGCTCGCCGAGCTGAAGGTTCCCGGCGCGGACGAGGCGACGATGGAAACGGAGTGGCGCGATCTCGACATCGACTCGCTCGAGCTCGTCGAGCTCGTCACGGCGCTCGAGGACCGCTTCGGCGTGAAGATCGGGGACGGCGAGCTGCGCTCGATCCAGGGTGTCGGCGACGCGGTGCGGCTGACGCTTCGCGCTCGCCAACGCGCCGGCCGGCACGTGAGCGTCGCAGTCACCGGTCGCGGCGTTGTCAGCTCGCTCGGCGAGGGCGCCGACGAGTTCTTCGATGCACTGATTGCCGGCCGCTCCGGGATCGTCGACGGGCTGTCGGCCGCGCGCGAGTTCGATCCCGAAGAGCACCTCGACCCGCGCGCCGCGCGGCGGATGGACCGCTTCACCCATTTCGGTCTCGTTGCAGCGCTCCAGGCCGCCGCGGAGTCAAAGGTTGCGCAGTGCGATCCGGTGCGCGTCGCGATCCTGCTCGGCACCGGGATCGGCGGGCTCGGCACGCTCCAGAGACCAGTGCGAGTCGTTCTTCGACGAGGGCGAGCGCGGCGTCTCGCCGAACTTCGTCCCGATGATGATGCCGAACGCCGCCGCCGGCCAGGTGGCGATTCATCTCGGTCTGCACGGCCCGGGATTTTCCGTCGCCTCGGCGTGCGCGACGGGCTCGCACGCGATCGGCGAGGGGATGCGCATGATCGAGCGCGGCGACGCGGACGTCGTCCTCGCCGGCGGCGCGGAGGCTGCGCTGACGACGCTTTGCATCGCCGCCTTCCGTCGCATGGGCGCGCTCTCGAGCGAGGGCGTCTCGCGCCCGTTCGACGCACGGCGCGACGGCTTCGTGCTCGGCGAGGGCGCCGGGGTGCTCGTGCTCGAGCGCGAGGATCACGCGCGCGCGCGCGGCGCGACCATCTACGCGCGCGTGATCGGCTACGGCGCCTCGAACGACGCCTTCGACATGGTCCAGCCGGACGAGCAGGGCGCGGGCGCGCAGCTCGCGATGAACAGCGCCCTCGCCGACGCCGGCCTGAGCCCCAAGGACGTCGACTACATCAATGCCCATGGCACGGGCACGCCGTTCAACGACCGCATCGAGACGCTCGCCATCCGCGAGGTCTTCGGCGCCGACGCGCCGCCGGTCTCCTCGACGAAGTCGGCGATCGGGCACCTGCTCGGAGCCGCCGGCGCCGCGGAGGCGCTCGTCTGCATCGAGGCGCTGCGCCGCGGCATTCTGCCGCCGACGATCAACTACGAGAAGCCCGACCCCGACTGCGATCTCGACTACGTCACCGAGGGTGCGCGGCCGGTCGCAGACGAAGCATCGCGCTCTCGAACTCGTTCGGCTTCGGCGGCCAGAACGCCTGCATCGCCTTCGCGGCGGCCTGACGGCTACCCTAGGCCGAGCATGTCTGGGCTCGTCTGTCGGGGTATCGGTTGGCGACGCGCGCGCTACACGTAGTAGCCGCGCAGGCGCATTCGCGCAACGCCACCGAGGAATCGATCATCGCGGCGGCGCGCGAGGCGCTGCGCGAGGAGCCCTACGAGCGCATCACGATCGACGGGATCGCGAAGCGCGCCTTCGTCTCGCGCACCGCGGTGTACTTCTACTTCCCGAACAAGCGGGCACTGATCGACCGCCTGATCCAGCTCGCCTTCTCCGACATGTACGGCGCGGCGCAGCCCTACTTCGAGGGCGAAGGCGACCCGCGGCGCGACATCCACCGGGCGCTCGCACAGACGGTTGCGGTCGTCCGCGAGCACTCCCCGGTCCTGCTGCTGGCCGCGCGCCTCTCCGGCCAGATGGACCGCCTGCCACCTGAATGGGAGCCTTACATCCTGCGGCTGCGCAACGCCGCGGCGCGGCGCATCCGCCGCGACCAGCAACGCGGCCTTGCCCCCGGCGATATCCCCGCCGGGACCTCCTCGCGGGCGCTGCTCGCGATGGTCGAGGGCCAGATCGCGCGCGAAGTGATGATCGGCGGTGGCGATGCGGACGAGTCGGTGCGGGTGCTCGCCGAGCTCTGGTGGCGAGCGGTATATCTCTATCCCTAACCCTCGACCTGAGGTTTATGGCGCTGCAGAACATGATGCCCGGGTTGCGCTCGGGCTTTATGTCAACCGGCGGCCACGTCAAGCGGCAAGCTCGCCAGCCGGCTCGCGGCCCCGAATCCCCCGGCTGCGCGGTGCGCGCGGCGGGTGGTAGGCGCAGCACGGATCCTCGGCGAGGGGGTCGCCGTGAGCGGCGAACGCTCGCGCGCGCGAACCGCCGCAGAGCTCGCGCCAGGAACAGGCGCCACAGCGTCCCTTGAACTCGGCGGCACGGATCTTGCGCAGCAGCGGATCGTCGCGATAGACCGAGACGATGTCGTCCTCACGTACGTTGCCGAGCTCGAGCGGTAGGAACCCGGACGGCGTGATCGAGCCATCGTGGCCGACGAAGATCACGCCGCGACCGTCGCGAGTCCCCTTCGTCTGCGCGCGCGGGGCACCTGACGGCGATCCGAGCTCTTCGCGCAGCCGCGCACTCAGGGCCTCATAGATCGAGCCGGCCGGCGCGCTGCCGGCTTCGCGCTCCGCGACCACGCGACGGAAGAACGGAGCTTCGACCGTGCGGACGATCAGGCCGTAGCAGGACGCGTCGACGAGGAAATGGCAGACCTGCTCGCAGGTCCCGGCGTCGAGCTCGGCGAGGTCGCTGCCGCGGCCGGTGCGGACGAGGAAGAAGAGCTCCCAGATCTTCGCGCCCGCTTCGCGCGCGAGACGCAGGATCGTCGGGAGCTCCTCGAGGGTCTCACTCGTGACGACCGTGTTCACCTGCACGGTGATGCCCGCCGCGCGCAGCAGCGCGATCGCGGCGAGCGTGTGCTCGAAGTGGCCCGGGACGCCGCGGATGCCGTCGTGGACGGCGGCACAGGCGCCGTCGAGGCTGATCGACGCGACGCGCACGCCGAGCCCGTGGAGCTTGTCGATGCGCGCTGCGCTGAGCAGGGGTGTGACGCTCGGCGCGATCGCGAGCGGCAGGCGCAGCTGCGCCGCGCGCGCGGCCAGGGAGTCGAGGTCGGCGCGCATCAGCACGTCCCCACCGGTGGCGACGAGCACGGGCCGCGGCATCCCAAAGCCGGTCAGCTGCTCGAGCAGGCGCTGGCCTTCAGCCGCCGTGAGCTCGCCGGGAGGGGCCTGCGTCACGGCGCAGGCGCGACAGTGGCGGCAGGCGAGCCCGCAGGCCCGCGTCGTCTCCCAGAAAACGAGAATCGGGCGCTTCCCGAAGTCCACCCCGCAAGCGTGGTCGCTGCGGGGGCGGCGCTTATCGGGGAAAAGCCGCAGCCCTGAGCGGCGATCCAAGGACGCCGGCTACGGCGTGCGGCTCTCGTACCAGCGCGCCAGCGTGTTGATCGCGCCCGCCGTGACGCGGTCGTGGAAGGTCTCGCGGTCGTTGGCGTGCGGCAGGGGCTGGTCGGGAACCGGCACGTCGAGGAACTCGCACAGTGGCTCCCAGCCCTCGGTGACCTCCCACACGAGCAGGCGCTCGCTCGGCACCGCCTCGCGGACCGCTTGCTCATGCGCGCGCATGCCGGTGATCAGCTGCTCGTCGGTGTCGTGGCCGGCGGCAAACGTGCCCTTCTCGATCCAGAACATCCGGTCGATCAGCTCGAGGTAGCGGTGCCACTGGGGGTCCACTTTCTCTCGCGCGCGCGAGAGGTAGCGGATCAGCACGTCGCCGAAGCACAAGTCCCAGATCGTCTCGCGGAAGCTCTCGGCCCAGCGCTGCTCGTCCCGCGTGCTCAGGACGACCTTTGCGTCGGGGTAGATCGAGGCGAGCTCGAGCGTGAAGAAGCCGCCGGGCCAGTCGACCGTGCCCTTGAAGCCGTCGAAGATCTCGTCCCAAGGCCCCCTGCCGTCGAGCGCGCGGTGCCACTGCTCGACGCGGCGCAGATCCGCGATCACGTCGACCCAGTGGTAACAGGGTCCGAGCCCGAGGAGCTCGAGCGCAACCTTCTGCGTCAGCGTGCCCGTACGCGGCAGGCCCGCCCCGATCACGCGAATATCGCTCGCCGCCATGGCCGGGGTTCTAGCAGCGCAGGGGCACGCAGCCAATTGTTACTGAGCTGTGAACGCGGTTTGCCTGCCAGGCGCCGCGTACACTCTTGTAAGTGAAGGTCGTCGGCGCCGGCTACACGCGCACTGGCACGCTGTCATTGACGGCTGCGCTCGAGACGCTCGGCTTCGAGCGTTGCCTGCACCCGCTGATTGCTCCCGCCGATGCGGCCGCAGCCAGCGCCCGCGGCGAGGACGGACCGGACGCCTGGCGCGAGGCGCTCGGCGACCGGCAGGGCGCGCTCGGCTGGGTGGGCGCGCACCATTACCGCGAGCTGATCGAGGCGTGGCCCGAGTCGCTCGTCCTGCTAAGCGTGCGCGACCCCGAGGAGTGGTACGCGAGCTACGCGAGCTGCATCCGCGCGGCGCGCGAGCTCGCACTCGCCGGGGGCGAGCAGCTCGAGGCAGCCGAGAGCGCGATCGTCGACGGGCTGATGCTGGTCGACGGGCCGATCTGGAAGGGGCTGCTCGACGGCAGCCTCGCCGAGCGAGACGGCGCGCTCGCACGCTTCGAGCGTCACAACAGCGAGGTCATGGCGAGCGTCCCCGGCGAGCGGCTACTGGTCTATGAGATCGAGCAGGGCTGGGGCCCGCTGTGCGAGTTTCTCGGGGTCGCCGAGCCCGACCTCGCGTTCCCCCATCTGAACGACCGACGGTCATTCCGCGCGCGCTTCGCGCGGCGTCCAGGGGCGGTGCGCCGACCGGCGCGCCGCTACTCGCGCGTGGCGCGGATCGCCGGGCTTGCGGTGGCGCCGGCGGCGCGCACGTTCAGCCAGCGCGAGGTCCTCGTCGCGCTCGGGATGGCTGGCGACCCGTTCGCCGAAGGGATCTTCGAGCGCTGCGGCGTGGAGCGTCGCGCGCTGGCGATGCTCGAGCCGAGTGGCGCGTCGACGCTGCAGGGGCGCACTCACGCCGCCGAGCAAGACCTCTTCGAGCAGGCGGTCGCGACGATCGACCGCCTCGCAATCGACCTGCATGAGATCGACACGTTGATCACCTCGAGCATCTACACCGTCGGCGCACCGACGCTGGCGCACCGTCTGATCGAGCACTACGAGCTCGCGCCGACGACCGACAAGTACCACGTCACCGGGGTCGGCTGCGCGAGCGCGGTGCCGCTGTTCCGCCTGATCAGCCAGGCGATCGCAGCGAACCCGGCGCGCAAGGGTCTCGTCGTTGCGGTCGAGAGCATGAGCGGCATGCTGACGGCAGCGGGCGAGGACGACCCGCGGGCCAAGGTGATCGGCTCGGCGATCTTCGGCGACGGCTGCGCCGCCGCCGTGATCGACGCGGCGGATCAGCGCCGACGGACCCAGGATCGTCGCCTCCTCGGTCTTCCAGATCCCGGGGACGCTTGATGTGGTGCACATGGCGCTCGCGGACGACGAGAGCTACCTGCACCTTGCGCGCGAGCTGCCCGACATCGCCACGTCCGGTCTCGGGGACCTGATCGAGGGATTCCTCCGTCCGCTGGGCCTGACGCGCTTCGCGATCGACCACTGGGCGGTTCACCCCGGCGGCCGGCGCATTGTCGACTGCGTTCAGGAGGCGCTCGAGCTGCCCGACCGCCAGGTCGCGTCGGCGCGCAAGGTCCTCGCCGAGCGCGGCAACATCGGCACGCCTTCGATCTTCTACGTCCTCGACGAGATGATCGCAAGCGCTCAGCCCGCCGCCGGCGAGCGCGTGCTCGTCGTCACAGTCGGTCCCGGCGTGACGCTTGGCCTGATGCTGCTGAGCTGGTAGCGCGCCCGCCGAGGAGATTGCGTGCTGGAAGTGACGCA
Organism: uncultured Solirubrobacterales bacterium; assembly: GCA_963773395.1. Classification (GTDB taxonomy): domain Bacteria; phylum Actinomycetota; class Thermoleophilia; order Solirubrobacterales; family Solirubrobacteraceae; genus Palsa-513. The sequence continues at coordinate 16,057 of CAVZAY010000010.1, forward strand.
TCTACAGGTAACAAACCTGTAACGAACGGTGCCGGCCGAGCCGGCCTCGGAGCGAGCAGCGGCGGTCCGTGAATCGGTGCGAAGGACGGCGATCCGCGGCGTGGCGCGCCCGTCCGGCGGCGTCGGCAGATGGCACCGCGTTCGCCCCTGATCAGCTAGTGTTCCGCGCGCGGAGGTTTTAGCCCTCGCTGACGGCACGTGTGAGCGTGACGGCCATATCTGTCATAGACACCCTCGAACGACTGACTTGATGAGAGCCCGACCGAGATAGGGGCATTACGGGCCACACAGATGGCCCGATCCAGTGAAGTTCGAGGAGAAGGGAAGGAGGAGAGATGGCATCAGATAAACCTGATGTTCACAGCGAGGCACAACGTGAGTTCTCGCGTCGCCGTTTCCTGCGCAATGCGGGGATTACGGCTGCAGCCATACCCGCCTATGCCGGTCTCGTCGATGTTCTGACCGAGCAGGGGGCGAGCGCGGCGACCTACAAGCGCAACGACAACGTCGCGGCGTTTGCCAGCCATCCGAAGTACAAGTTCGTGATGGACAACCACGTGACGACGAACCCGTTCTTCACGGCAACGATCTACGGCTGCCAGGACGCGTGCGCCCTGACGGGTACCTCGTTCCAGTGGGTGGGTTCGACCGCCTCGGTCGTCAGCGCGATGGTCTCGGCGTTCAACGCCGGTATCGCTTCGGGCGCGAACGGGATCGGTTGTCCGCTGATCGACAACACCGCCTTCAACGGACCGACCGCCAGCGCGCTGAGCCACGGTATCCCCGTGATCGCTTACAACGCCGACGTGTCCGCGGGCGTCAAGAACGGCCGGATGGCCTACGTCGGTCAGAACAACCTCACCGCTGGCGCAGCGGTTGCGAAGGCGATCCTCGCCCAGGGAATCGGGAAGGGCGATCTCGTCGCAGGCATCATCGCGACCCCAGGTACCGGAAACATCCAGCCGCGGATCGACGGCGCGACGCCGGTCTTCAAGGCTGCGGGCGTCGATTTCGTCGAGGTCGGCACCTCGGCGACCGTGGGCGCACCGGAGTACAACAAGATCGCCGCTTGGTACGCCGGTCACAAGTCCGTCAAGTTCATGATGTCCGTTGACAGCGGTGACAGCGACGCGGTCGCCCAGTTCATCACGAAGCAGAAGCTGAAGGGCATTGTCGGCGCCTCGGTCTGGGACGTTGGACTGCCGGTATGCCAGGCGATCAACGCCGGCACCGTCAGCGCCACCGTGGACCAGCAGGCCTACCTGCAGGGCTTCGACACGATCATGCAGCTGTTCCTCTGGAACATCTCGGGCGGCCTGATGGTGCCGACCGATACCGACACCGGCATCGGCATCGTCACCAAGAAGAACGTCGCGCCCTACCTCGTTCCGAACAGGTTCGAAGGCACGAGCGCGGCGCAGAAGGTGCTCAAGGCGCCGTCGTCAATCGCCTGATAGTTCCCTGAGCGTGCAGTCAGCCGCTCCAACGCCTGCTCCTGCCCCGGTGGCGATTCCGCCGCCGGGGCAGGACCGCGTGGGCGGGCCGTCCCTCGCAGGTCGGATCGCGCGCATCTTCATCTACCAGCGCGAGCTCACCCCGATCGTTCTCACGGTCGGGCTGTTCGTGTTCTTCGCGATCGACTCCGGGCCATCGTTCACCAGCACGCTCAGCATTGCGGCGGCGGCCGGCTACGCCGGGCCGATCGGCGCGATCGCCGTCTCACAGGTGCTGCTTCTGGTGCTGGCCGAGATCGACCTGTCCGCCGGCCAGGTCTTCCTTTTCACGCCGTGGGTCGAGTGGTGGCTGCACAGCGCGGGCCTGCCGGTGGTGCCGGCGATCCTGCTGGCGCTCGTCGCTGCCGCCGCGGTCGGAGCAGTCAACGGGATGATCACCGTGTTCCTCAACGTCCCGTCCTTCGTCACCACGCTGGCGATGAACTTCATCCTCTTCGGCGCGGTGCTCGTCGGCTCGAACGATGCCTCGGCCAGCCCGATCCCGCTGAGCGGCCAGTCGGGCTTTGCCAGCAGCGTCATGGGCAACTCAAACTGGGCTGAGATCATCTGGGTGGTCGTGATCGCGTGCCTGCTCGGCTTGCTGCTCACACGGACACGCTTCGGTGTTCGCATCATCGCAACGGGTGGCAACCTCGTCGGGGCTGCCGAGGCCGGAGTGCCGATCCGGCGTGTCAAGATCTCGGCGTTCATGCTCGCCTCGACCGTCGCCGGTCTCGTGGGCATCGTGGACGCCGTCAAGTACGGAACGCTCGATCCGGGCCAGACCGGCGTCGACTACATCCTCTACGCGATCGGCGCCTGCGTGATCGGCGGCACAGCCCTCACCGGCGGCCGCGGCACCGTGTACGGCGCCTTCATCGGCGCGATCCTGCTCGGCGTCCTCGAGGATGGGCTGACCGTGGCCGGAATCAGCACCAACGACTTCTACATCTACGTCGGCGCCGTGATCATCTCCGCAATGGCGCTGAACGTCCAGTTCGATCGAGTGATCGCGCGCTCGAAGGCACGACGATGAGCGACGAGCTACAGCCCAGCGCGACGACGCCCGCGGCAACGAACGGCAAGGTTGCGCTCGAGGTGCGCGGCGTGACGAAGCGTTTCGGCGCGCTCGAGGTTCTTCGCGGCATCGACCTTGACGCTGCAGCAAGGGGAGGTGCTCGGGCTCGTTGGCGACAACGGCGCCGGCAAGAGCACGCTCGTAAAGATCCTCAGCGGCTTCCATCCGCAGGACGACGGCGACCTCCTCATCGAGGGGCGGCGGGTACGGCTCACCTCAGTCGAGTCTGCACGCACGCACGGGATCGAGACGGTCTACCAGGATCTCGCGCTGATCCCGCAGCTTCCCGTCTACCAGAACCTCTTCCTCGGCCACGAGCTGACGAAGTTCGGCCCGCTTGGCATCCTCGACAAGAGGCAGATGCGCAAGCTTTCGCGCCAGTACCTCGACGACATCCATGTGAACGTGCCGAGCGTCGAAGCCGACAGCGACCAGCTCTCCGGCGGACAGCGTCAGGCGGTCGCCGTCGCACGAGCGGTGCGCGTGGCGACGAAGATCCTGCTGCTCGACGAGCCGCTCGCGGCGATGGGGGCCCGGGAGTCGCGTCTCATCATCGACCTCGTGAAGGATCTCGCCTCCAGCGGGCGCGTCTCGATCGTCGTCATCGACCACAACTTCGCGCACCTCTTCGAGCTCTGCGACCGCCTGCTCGTGTTACAGGGCGGGCGCATCACGGTCGAGCGCCAGGTCCACCAAACCTCGCTCGAAGAGCTCACCGAACTGATGGTCTCGAGCTACCGCGCCCAGCTCGCAGCCGTAGGAGAAGCCGGCGCGTAGCCGGACCCTCGCAGGACTCGGATCCGTGCGGACGGCAGATCGACGCGCCCGCAGTCGGTAGTTGACCCCGCGCATCCGCCGCCTTCGACGGATGCCGGCGCCCCGCTGGACCCCTACTGTCGCATCCGTCTGTCCGTTCGAAACAAGGTGGCCAGCATGCGGTACGTGATCTTGTCCTTCGCGCTATTGCCGATGTTTCTCATCGTCGCCATCGCTTTCGGGCCCCTCTTCCCGATGCTGCTGCTGGCCGTCGCGGCGTTCGCGATCGTCTGGCTGGCGGCAAACGCCGTGCTGGGGCTCGGGCTGTGGGGGCTGTCTACTTACGAGCGCCACCGCGCGAGGTGAGCTGGCAGGCCGCCGCGACGGCGGCCGGCGGCCGATCGTGAGCTCGAGGCTCTCGTAGCGGCCGGCTCACCAGTCGTGCATCGTGCCGTCTTTGAGCCGGCTCACTGGTAGGTAGGCCGGCTGATAGGGGAATGCTGCGGCGGCCTTCTCGTCCAGCTCGACCCCGAGGCCGGCTGTCTCGCCGGGATGGAGGGCGCCGTCGCGGAACGTCATGCTCTGGCGAAAGACGGAGTTGGTCGCCTCGCTGTGCTCCATGTACTCCTGGATGCCGAAATTGTGGATCGCGAGCCCGACGTGCAGCTGCGCGGCGAAGCCAACGGGTGAGACGTCCGTCGGACCGTGGAAGCCTGAGCGGATCTGGTATTGAGCGGCGAAGTCCATCACCTTGCGCAGGGGCGTCACCCCGCCGAAGTGGGTCGCTGACGCGCGGACGTAGTCGATCAGCTGTTCGGTGATCAGCTGCTGGTAGTCCCAGGCCGTGTTGAACACCTCGCCGATCGCGAGCGGGGTCGTGGAGTGCTGGCGAACGATGCGCAGGCCCTGCGGATTCTCGGCCGGCGTGCAGTCCTCCAGCCAGAACAGGTCGTAGGGCTCCAGGCGCCGTGCAAGCTTCGCCGCTTCGATCGGCGTCAGCCGATGGTGGACATCGTGTAGCAGTGGCAGCTCCGGACCGAATTCCTCGCGGACGCGCTCGAACACCGACGGCACGTGCCGCACATACGCAGCGCTGTCCCAATCCTCCTCCGGCGGCGCCAGACCGCGCCCGGCAGGCTCGTAGTCGTAGCGCTCACCCGAAGCCTGCCGCTGCTCGGCGACGCCGTACAGGGCGCGGATGCCGGGCACCGCAGCTTGCACGCGAATCGCCCGGTAGCCGCGCTCGATGTGCGCGTGGATCGACTCCGACAACGACTGCGGCGACCCGCCGGACGCGTGGCCGTAGGCGAGCAGACCGGATCGCGAGGCCCCCCCGAGCAGCTGGTAGAGCGGCAGTCCGGCGGCCTTCCCCTTGATGTCCCAGAGCGCCATGTCGACGGCGGCGATCGCCGCCATCGTCACCGGGCCGCGCCGCCAGTACGCACCTCGGTAGAGGTACTGCCAGGTGTCCTCAATGCGATGAGCATCCCGCCCCACGAGCAGCCGCGCGACGTGCTCGCGCAGGTACGCGGCCACCGCCTGCTCGCGCCCGTTCAGCGTCGCGTCGCCAAGCCCGGTGATCCCATCGTCCGTCGTCAGCTTGAGCGTGACGAAGTTGCGGCTCGGGCTCGTGACGAATACGTCAGCCGATGCGATGTTCAAGGTCCCCTCCTTGGTGGTGGGTTGTCGCCGCTTCGGCGAGTCCAGGCGCGAGAAGCTCGAGCAAGCCGCTTGCCTGGTCGCCGGGACCGCGACCGCGCAGCGCAGCTCGCAGCCGCTCGCAGCTCTGGTCAGACTGGGCGCGGCCCGGATCGGCAATCAGCCAGCGCGCCCAGGCCTCGACGATCCGCAGCGCGGGCCCCGCCTCATCGCCCCCTGCCAGCGCCGCTTCGATCACCGGCACGACCCGGTTGCGCAACTTCTCCAGTCCGTCGGCGGCAATCTGCTTCAGCGGGTAGCCGATCCGCGCGTTCGCAAAGCGCTCCCGGAGCTCGCGGCGGTACGTCGCGAGGTCGAGGTCGCCCGCGGGTAGATGTCGCTGCGCGAGATCCCAAAAATGCTCCAGAGCGGAGCTCAGCTGCGGATCCGCGACCGCCTCGGCGACCGTTTCGTGCCCGCGGGGCAGGCCGAGGTAGGCGAGCAGGCAATGGCCGCCGTTGAGCAGCCAGAGCTTGCGCTGCTCCCAGGGCGCGATCTCGTCAACGAAGCGCGCGCCCGCACGCTCCCAGTCCGGGCGCCCAGCGGGAAACTCGCCGCAGAGAACCCAATCGCTGAACGGTTCGCAGACCACGGGCGCCACGTCTATCAGCCCGAGCTCCTGCACAACCAGGCCCCGATCCGCGTCGGTGGTGGCCGGCGTGATCCGGTCGGCAGACGTGCTCACAAACGCGACCTCGTTGGCGATCCAGTCGGCAAGGCGCGAGTCGAGCGTTTCCGCCAGCTCGAGCACCCGCGTTCGCAGCACCAGACCGTTGGCGCGCAGGTTGTCGCAACTGACGATCGCCACAGGCTGCGCGCCACGGCGATGGCGCTCGCCGAGGGCGAGTGCGAGCCGGCCGAGCGCGGACGCTGCCGGATCGGCCATCACGGGTGCATACCCCGCCTCGGTGACAGTCAGCGTCACGACCGCGGTCTGAGGCGCAGCGACCGCAGCGATCAGGCCGCCCAGGTCCGTGCCGGGGCGAACGTCGGAAAGAACCTCGACGACCGCCAGCTGGTCGTCCAAAGGCCCGCGCTCGATGAGCGTGTAGAGACCCTGCTGGGGTGCCAGAGCCTCGGCGACGGCGGGGCGCCGGCCGGTGAACGCGCAGACGCCCCATGCCGCCGTGTCGTCCGCACGCATCACGTACCAGGCTTGGTGGGCTCGACTGAAGTTGCCGACCCCCAGGTGCACGATCCGCACCGGCCTGACCGGCGCGGGCCAGGTCGAGCGACTGAGACGGGCGGGAGTCATCGTGGCAGCCTTGTGCGACCCTACGGCCTCGTGCAACTCTCTGCAACGTTGCCGACGCACCTCGTTGTCCGAGCCTCGACGACCGCGCAACGAGCGCGATGAACAGCCCCGGCCCACACCCTGACCGGCTGCTCGGGATCGACCCGACGGTGCGTCGGCTCGCACGAGAGCTCTACCAAGCCGTCGCGGACGAGCCGATCATCTCGCCCCACGGGCACGTGAGCGCAGAGATGCTCGCGAGCAACAGACCGTTCGTCGACCCGGCCGACCTGTTCGTCACCCCGGACCACTACGTCACGAGGTTGCTGCACAGCTCTGGCATCGACCTCGACAGGCTCGGGGTGGGCAGCTCGGGGACGCCCGCGCGCGAGATCTGGAGGACGCTCTGTGCCAGCTGGGGACTGTTCGCCGGCACGCCGGTGCGCTACTGGCTCGAGGACTCGCTCGAGCGCGTCTTCGGCATAACGCTGAGGTTGTCAGCCGATACCGCGGACGAGCTCTACGACCGGATCGCCGAAAAGCTCCCGCAGCGCGCGTACCGGCCGCGCGAGCTACTCGCGCGCTTCGGAGTCGAGGTGCTCGCAACCACCGATGATCCGGCCGACTCACTCGAGCACCATCGCCAGCTCGCCACGATCAGCGACCTGCCGGCGAAAGTGATCCCGACGCTACGCGCTGACGCGTACATGACGCCCGGCACCGACGGTTGGCGCCAACGCCTGGACGCGCTCGCGGCGATCAGCGGGCAAGAGTGCGACAGCTACCAGGGACTGCTCGCAGCGATCCGGATCAGGCGCGAGTTCTTCAAGCAGCACGGCGCGACTGCGACCGACGCCGGCGTCGCCGATGCCTGGGCCACGCCGCTCAGTGACACCCAGGCCGAGGCGCTGCACCGGCAGGGCCTCGACGGTTCGATCAGCGCCAGCGGCGCTCAGGCCTACCGGCGCAACATGCTGTTCCAGTTCGGGTTGATGGCCGCCGAGGACGGCTTGGTCATGCAGCTTCACCCCGGCGTCATCCGCAACCATCACGCGGCCACGTTCGCACGCTTCGGTCCAGACACCGGCCATGACGTGCCCGCCCTGACCACGTTCGCAGAACCGCTTCGCGAGCTACTCAGTCGCGTTGGCACGAGCGCGAGCTTCCAGATCGTGCTGTTCACGGTCGACGAGACGGCGTTCTCTCGTGACATCGCACCGCTCGCCGGCTTCTATCCGAGCGTCTATGCGGGGGCGCCCTGGTGGTTCCTCGACGCCCCGGCGGCTGTGCGGCGGTTTCGCGCGGCGGTGACCGAAACGGCCGGGTTCTACAAGACCTCCGGCTTCATCGACGACACGCGCGCGCTGTGCTCAATCGCCTCGCGGCACGACATGAGCCGCCGGCTCGACGCCGCCTACCTCGCAGAGCTCGTGATCGACCACCAACTCTCCGAGACCGAGGCACGTGCGATTGCCAAGGCGCTCGTGGGCGACATCCCGCGAAAAGCGTTCCGTCTGCACGGCGGTTGAGGGGTCGCCGTTAAGCGCGCGCGGGAGTCGCAGGCTCGTCGCGAAATAACCGCTCGCACTAGGGCTCGAACCGAAGCGCCCTCCCGACAAGCGCGACTGCCTTGAAAACGCCGTGCATGGGCCCGGTCGGGCGAGTCCAATCGGGGTACTCGTCGAACAGCATCACCGAGTAGATCGCGGACCGCGGCTCCTTCGGCGGCAGCTGCTTGATCTTGCCCTCGCCGATCAACCTGTACAGGTGACGAAAGAACGCCTCCGACCTCCCTGCGGGCCGGATCCGGATGACAACCTTCGCCGTCTCATCAGCCTCGTTGCGAAACGTATGCCGCACGCCGGGGGGAACGGCCGCCGTCGCGCCGGGACGCAACGTCGTCCACTCCCCATCTTTGAAGACATCCAAGGACCCCTCGATCACCTCGAAGCTTTCCTCGCTATTCGGATGCACGTGGAAGGGAGGCCCCGGCATCCGGGGATCGATCCAGACCGTCGATTCGAACACCTCTCCGGAGGTGTCCTCGGTACTCCGCGTGATCTCCCACCGCTCGCCCATCGCAGGATGGAAATCGAGTTGACGGTCCCCCTCCGTCGCTGCATCACGATCAGGCATCTGACTGCTCCTCTCTAGCTCACCGGCCCGACATCCCAACAGTCTCGGTCATTCAGTCGCCGCCCACGTTTGACCTGCGGCGGCTGCCGGGGTCAGCCGTTTGACCAGTCGGCGCCGGTCGCCTCGTACTCGTCGACCCGGGCGTGCATCAGTGCCTTGCAGAGCGCGGTCGGGATCTCACGGTCGTAGGGGAGCTTGATGAAGCCCTCACCGGCCTCGTAGCCGGCTGCCTCAACTGCGGCCTTGTGGGAGGCGAAGAATCGCGGCGGGAAGCGAAGCGAGCAGTGGTTCTTGAAGTTCTGCAGCATCCACAGGCGCTTGTTCTCGCCGCGGACGTACGCGGGCAAGTTCCACTTCAGCTCTTCTCGCGCTAAAGGATCAGCCTCGAGGCTGAGCTCGCGGAGCACGTCAAGGTGACGCCTCTGGACCGGCGTGAGCTGCTCGAAGTAGTCCTCGACGCCTGACCGTTTGGGCATCGGCATGGCCCCATCGTACAGCCGGTCTCATGCTCAGAAACCCGGACCCGACCCGTCGGCGGGGGCGTCAGCCCGCAGCCGCATTTCGTGCGAGCAGCAGTCTCAGCGCGAGGGCATCACGTGACCGCATCCGATGCCCCCGCCAGGATTTGAACCTGGGACCCTCGGATTA
>CAVZAY010000011.1:0-23477 GCA_963773395.1 uncultured Solirubrobacterales bacterium
GCGCTCGTACCCGCCTCGCGCCGCCTCGATCGTCGTGTACGAAAGCCCCTGGCGGCACTCGTAGTGCTCTAGCTCGCTGCGCGTCGGCTGCCAGGAGGGCGACCAGAAGTCACCGTCGGCGTCGTCGCGCAGATACGTGTAGCGACCGCCGAAGTCGAACGGCACGTTGTTGTGCCGGTAACGGGTCAGGCGCCGTAGCAGCGCGTCACGGTAAAAAGAGCAGCCGCCCGCGGTGTTCGAGATCAGGCCGAAGTAGGACTCGAGCCCGAGGTAGTTGATCCACGGCAGCGGCGTGTCGGGGCGCGTGATGACGTACTCGCGGCGCTCGTCGTCGAAGTATCCGAACTCGACCGTCATGCTTGCCTGCGCTCGTCGCGCGCGTCCTCGTCCGGCTGGCCTGCGACGGCGAGCGCATTCGCTTGCGCGACCTGCCGGTAGAAGCTCGCGCTGCGCTTCGGGACCCGCCGTTGTGTCTCGTAGTCCACGAACACGAGGCCGAAGCGCTGCGTCATAGCCCGACGCCCATTCGAAGTTGTCGAGCAGCGACCAGTCGAAGTAGCCGCGCAGCGGGACGCCGCGCGGATCGCACTGCCAGTGAATCGCCTCCAGGTGCCCGCGGAGGTATTCGACGCGCGGCGATGTCGTCGACGCGCCGTCGCGGGTTGATGTAGTCCTCGACCGCGCAGCCGTTCTCGGTCACATAGAGCGGAAGGTCGGCTGGCGTCTCCTCGTTGATCGCGACGAGCGCGTCGAGCAGCCCGCTCGGCTCGATCGGCCAGCCGAGCGAGGTGCGGGGGAGCTCCGGCGGGCTTGTAGTCCGTCGCGCTCGGTCCGACCTTCGACGGCCTGCCGGCCGGACGGCCCTCGTCATCGTCGATCTTGACGTAGTGCGGGTTGTAGTAGTTGACGCCGAGGAAATCGATCGGGGCGCTGATCAGCTCCATGTCGCCGGGGGCGATCAGGTTCGCCGGCGGGAGGATGTGCGGGCGGGCCGCGCGCGGATACGTGCCGTGCACGATCGGCTCGAAGAAGAGCCGGTTCTGCTCGGCGTCGGCGATGGCTGCTGCCTCGCGCGCGCCTTCGCCGATCGCGCGGACCGGATGAAGATCGATCGCGATCCCCACCCTCGCGGCGCCGGGCAGCGTTTCGCGCAGCGCGCGGAGCGCGAAGCCGTGGCCCAGCAGGAGGTGGTGCGTCGCCGCCGCGGCGAGCGCATCGTCGCGGTGGCCCGGGGCATGCGTGCCGATGCGATAGCCCTGGTGGGCGACCTGAAGCGGCTCGTTGAGCGTGATCCACAACGCGTCGGCGTCGCACAGCGCCGAGGCCATGATCTGTGCGAACTCGGCGAAACGCTCTGCAATCTCACGTTTGGGCCAGCCGCCCGCATCCTCGAGCGCCTGTGGCAGGTCCCAGTGGTAGAGCGTGATCGCGGGCGTGATGCCGCGGCTGTGGAGCCCGTGGACGAGCTTGCGATAGAAGTCGATGCCGCGCTGGTTCGGCGCGCCGCGCCCGTCCGGCTGGATGCGCGGCCACGCGATCGAGAAGCGGAAGGCGTTGAGGCCGAGAGCCGCGAGCAGGTCGAGATCCTCCTCCCAGCGGTGGTAGAAGTCGCACGCGACGTCGCCCGTGTCGCCGTGGGCCACCTTCCCCGGTGTATGGCTGAACGTGTCCCAGATCGATCGAGCCGCGGCCGTCCTCCGCGACCGCGCCCTCGATCTGGTAGGCGGACGTGGCCGCCCCCCAGCGAAACCCGGCCGGGAACGCGTGGGCGCGTGTGGACGCGCCGGCCGTCCCAGTCGTCGTCGGTCACGTTGATTCCTTTCTGAGCCGGGATCGGGCAGGGCCCGCTCCGCCCCTGTGAGGGGGCGGGGCGGGTTGCCTTTCTGTGTTGGTGCTGGGGCCTAGGCCGCCGGCTTGAGGTGCAGGACGACCACCTCGTTGTTCGGCTGCTGCGGCTGCCCTTCCTCGTACGGGTTCGAGGCTGATGGCCAGCCGGTGAACGCGGCCGAGTTGTACTCGTCGAACGACGCGCCATACACGGTCGGGATGACCGGCAGGTTCTTCGCGACGTACTCCTCGATCGGCGTGATCGCCTTGAGCGTCGCCTTCGTCGTTGTCGCTGCGGAGAGCGTCCGCAGCTCCTTGTTGATCGTCGGGTTCTGGAGGCCCTCGAAGTCACCGCTCGCCGCGTTGTTCGTGCCTTCGGCAGAGAGCGAGCTCTCGAGCCAGCCCTGATAGACGCCGTACATCTGGATCGACGAGTTCGACCAGTGGCTCGTCGCGCTGCCGTATGTCTGGTTGGCAAGCGACGCGTACCACGCCGTGTCCGCGACGCCATTGAAGGCGGCCTTGATGTGCGCAGCCTTCAGGTCCTGGACCATGATCTTGTCGTCCTCGGCGTAGTCCGTGTAGTCGGACGGGTCGCTGATCGTGATGTCGACGACCTTGCCCTTCAACGCGTACCAGCCGCCCTTCAGCGTGTAGCCGGCCTTCTTCAGCAGGGCATCCGCCGCCTTCGCGTTGGCCGTCGCCGGCAGCGTTGTCGTTCTTCACCGCGGGCGCCAGGTCGGCGGCGAAGTTCGGCAGCACGATGCCACTCGCGTTGGTCGCGACCGGCTCGAGGCCCGACTCGCCCGTCTTGCTGATGTCTGTGCGGTTGATCGCCAGGCTCACGGCCTTACGGACGACGAGCTGGTTCATCGGCCACGTCTTGAGGTTCGGAATCAGGCTGTTCGTGTTGACGCCCGCGAACCACACCTTGTGGCCCGCGCCGCTCGTGAACGCGCTCAGGCCGGTCAGGAAGTTGCCTGCCCAGTCGAGCTGGTTGTTCTGGAGAGCGGCGAGAACGGCGCTGTTGCTTCCGAGCAGCGGGAACTGGACCTGCGAGACCGCCGGCGCGCCGCCGCCGACGTTCCACGGGCCGCCCCAGTACTTCGGGTTGGCGTTCAGCGTCACGCCGGCGGTCGCGCTGAACGACGCCAGCATGTACGGGCCGGTGCCGATCGGGCTGGTGATCGTCGCCTTGCCGGGATCCGTGGACATGTTGTAGATCGAGGACGGCACGATGTACGTGGTCCCGATGTACTGCAGGTCGGTGTAGGCCGGCGAGGAGAAGTTCACCGTTACGGTCTGCCCGCTCGCCGTGGCACTCGTCACTGGAATGCCGTTGGTGTTGGTGTCGGGGTACTTCGCCAGCATGTTGTAGGTGCCGGCAACATCGGCCGGCGTGAACGCCGAGCCGTCACTCCACTGGATGCCACTGCGGATCGTGAAGATGATCGACGTTGCCGCCGGGGCCCCACTTGTAGCTGCTTCGCAAGGAAGTCGTAAGGCTTCTGCAGCGGCCTCACGAGGTCGAATTGCAGCGGCGTCTCGTAGATCAGCGGCGTCGCGCCGAGCGTGTCCGCCGCGCCCGTCGAGTCATAGGGGTTGAAGTTGTCGGTGAGGGTCGTCTCCTGGCTCGACTCCATGATCAGCGGTGATGAAGCTGCCGCGTGCGCAGAGCCCAGGGCTGCGGGCGCCGTGAACACGCCCGCGCCGACTGCCGCGAGCACCGTGACTGCGGCTGTCGCGGAGACGGCTCGCGAACCGTCTCTTCAGCGATCGGGGTTTCATTGCTGTATGTACCTTTCATTGCGGCACAGAGTATGTGCAGATTCCAATGTGCGCATGCGATGCATGCGCCTTGTGATCCGAACGTCCGGCGCGGCGACTTGCCAGAACCCGCGTCGGACGGATCGCAACCTCCTTGATCAGGTGCTGATGGCCTCCTCCTTCTCCTCGTACTCTTGATGCAGCAAGCCTGGTGCGGCGACGTCGAGCCGCCAGCAGGCGGCTGCGCGTTGCGAGTTGATCCGCAGTAGCGGCGGCGACTCGGCGCGGCATTGATCCGTCGCGAAAGGGCAGCGCGGCGCGAAGCGGCAGCCGACGGTGCTCGACAGGGCGCTCCCCGCGCGCCGCGGCGGACCCGAGCGCGCAGGCTCGAGCGACTCACCGAGCTTCTCGGGGTCGGGCGCCGAGGCAAGCAGCAGCTGGGTGTAGGGGTGCGCCGGTCGCTGCGTGACGTCCTCCGAGGGGCCGCGTTCGACGATCTCGCCGGCGTACATCACGAGCGTGTCGTCGGCGAAGTAGCGCGCCGAGGCGATGTCGTGGGTCACGTAGAGGATCGCGAGCTCGAATTGCGAGCGCAGCTCGTCGAGCAGGTCGAGCACCTCGAGGCGGATCGAGACGTCGAGCATCGAGACCGGCTCGTCGGCCAGCAGCACGCGCGGACGCGCGGCGAGCGCGCGCGCGATCGCGGCGCGCTGGCGCTGGCCGCCGGACAGCTCGTGCGGATAGCTGGCGGACGAAGTGCTCGGTGGGAGTCAGTCGCACGCGCTCGAGCAGCCGCGCGACCTCGGCGGCGGTCGCCGCCTTGTCCTTCGTGTGCTGGTGTAGGCGAACGGGCCGGGTGAGCGCATAGCGCACCGTGTGCACCGCGTTCAGCGACGCGAACGGATCCTGGAAGATCATCTGTACGTCGCTCTTGTAGGCGCGGAATGCGCCGTGCTTCCACGGCTGCACGGCGACGCCGTCGAGCAGGATCTCGCCGCCGGTTGGGCGCTCCTGGCCGGCAAGCATCTTCGCAACGGTCGACTTGCCCGAGCCGCTCTCGCCGACCAGCGCAACGACGGCGCTGCGATACAGCCCGAAGGAGACTTCGCGTGCGGCCGAAAGAACAACGCCGCGCGGTCCGTGCGAGAGGCGGAAGTCCTTCGCCAACGCGTGCGCTTCGAGCACTAGCGGACCGCGCTCGGCCGCGGCCGACAGGACCTCGCCTGGGGTGGGTCGCGTCGTGCTCATCGGTGGCGCTCCGCTCCCGGCGATGCCTCGGCGCTCGCGCCTGAGCAGCATTTGTGCGGCGCCGGCTTTGGCGGGCCTCACGAACGGACACGCCGTCAGGTGGCTCGCGTCGTCGCTGCTGATGGGCGCGAGGCTCATGTCGATCTCGCGGCATCCGTCGCTCGCGAACGCGCAGCGCGGGACGAACGGACAGCCCGGCGGGAGGGCCCCGAGGTCCGGTGGGGAGCCGGGGATGCCGGCGAGCTGCTCTGCGCGGGCCGTGGACGCTCGGGAATGAGCCGAGCAGGCCCTGCGTGTACGGATGCGATGGCTCGTTGTGGATCTTCGCGGCGCTACCGATCTCGACGATCTTGCCCGCGTACATGACGGCGATGCGGTCAGCGATCTCGAGCAGCAGCGAGAGGTCGTGCGTGATGAAGAGGACGGCGAAGTGCAGCTGCTCCTGTAGCGCGACGATCTGCGCGAGGATCTCCTTCTGCACGACGACGTCGAGCGCTGTCGTCGGCTCGTCCATGATCACGACCTCGGGCTCGGCGGCGAGCGCCATCGCGATCATCACCCGCTGGCGCATGCCGCCCGAGAGCTCGTGCGGATAGCTGCGCAGGCGCTCGCGCGGGATGCCGACCAGGTCGAGCAGCTCGTGCAGCCGATCCTGCTTCTCCTGGCGGCCGAGCTTGAGGTGCGCGTCGAGCGCGTCGCCGAGCTGGTCGCGCACGCGCAGCACCGGGTTCAGAGCGTTCATAGCGCTCTGGAAGACGACCGAGATCTCGCGCCAGCGCACCTTGCGTAGCTCGCGCGAGCTCTGCTCCATCAGGTCGATGCCGCCGGCCGGTAGGCGGCTGCCGCGGTAGATGACGCTACCGCTCGTGATCACCGCGGGCGGGCGCAGCAGGCGGCAGAGGCCGAGCGCGAGCGTCGACTTGCCACATCCACTCTCACCGGCGAGGCCGACGGTCTCACCGCGTCCGAGCGTGAGGTCGACGTGGTCGACCGCCTTGACGTCCTCGTCGTAGACGATCGAGAGGTCACGCACCTCGAGCAGCGGCTCCGGCGCGGGGGCGCTCGCCGGCCCCTTGCCGTTCATGTCCGCGCTAGCACTCACGACGCCGTCTCCATGCGATGAACCGGGGTCGGGTCGGTCGGACGCCATGCGCCGGCGCCGCGTGCGCGCTGGCGTGCCTTCTTCGAGCGCCGCAGGCGCGGGTTGCCGAGCTCGTCGAGCCCGAAGTTGAGCAGGACGAGGCTCATCCCGAGCACCGACACCGCGAGCCCGGGCGGCAGGTACCACCACCAGGCGCCGATGTTGATCGCGCTCCCGTTGTTCTCCCAGTAGAGCATGGTGCCGAGCGACCAGGCGTTGAGGTCCGCGACGCCGATGTATGCGAGGGCGACCGAGGTGAGGATCGCGTACAGGAACGTGCCGACGAAGCTCGCCGCGATCAGGCTCACCTCGTTCGGCAGGACCTCGAACATCACGAGCCGCCACGTCGGCTCGCCCGTCTCTCGCGCAGCCGCCACGAAGTCGCGCCCGCGCAGCGTGAGGGTTTGCGCACGGATCACCCGAGCGCCCCAGGCCCACCCGAGGATGCTGAGCACGAACGCGGTCGCAAGCTGTCCGGTGTGAGGCAGGAACCCGAACACGATGATCAGCAGCGGCAGCGCGGGCAGGACGAGGAACACGTTCGCGACGAGCGACAGTCCCTCGTCCGCGACACCGCCGAGGAACCCTGCGGTGACGCCGATCGCAACCGACAGGAATGTCGCGATCACCGCCGTGAGCACTCCGAGCACGACGGTCCCGCGGACCGAGACGAGCAGCTGCGAGAAGATGTCGCCGCCGTCGACGGCGGTGCCGAGCAGGTGATGCGCGTTGGGCGCCAGCGCGACGTTCTGGGTCGCGTTGATTGCGCTCGGGTCATACGGCGCGATCGCCGGCCCGATGATCGCGATCAGCACGAAGAATGCGAGGATCCCGCCGCCGACCTTCGCCTTCAGCGGCATCGAGCGCAGGAACTGCCCGCGCCGGGCGCGCGGCACGGTCTCGACCGGCAGGGTGGGGGCTACCGTGATCCCCATCAGTAGGCCGCCCTCGTCCGGGCGCGCGGGTCGGCGAGCACGTAGACGACGTCCGCCAGCAGGCAGGCCACGAGGACGCAGCCGGCGATCGCGAGGAAGATGCCCTGCAGCATCGGGTAGTCGTCGTTCGTCACGGCCTGGTAGAGCTGATAGCCGACGCCGGGATAGGAGAAGACGATCTCCATCACGAGTGAGCCTGCGATGACGAAGCCGAGCGCCGTCGCGAAGCCGGCGATGTTCGGCAGGATCGCGTTGCGCGCGGCGTAGGTGAACATGATGCGGCGCGTGGACAACCCCTTGGCCTGCGCGGCGAGCACGTAGTCCTCGCCGATCGTCGTGATCATCACGTTGCGCATCTGGAGCATCCAGCCGGCCATCGAGGTGACGATGATCGTCAGCGCTGGCAGGAGCGAGTGGTTGATGGCGCTGGCGATGAACGTTCCGTTGAGCCCGATCGTGTCGCCGAGCGTGTAGCCGCCGTAGGCCGGGAACACGTGCACGTCGGTCGAGAACACGACGAGCGCGATCCCGGCGAGGACGAAGTAGGGAATCGCCTGGACGAACGTGAAGGCCGGCAGTAGCCGGTCGAACAGGCCGCCGCGCCGCCAGCCGGCGAGGATCCCGAGCAGCGTGCCGATGGAGAAGCTGATGATCGTTGCCGTACCGACCAGGAAGATGGTCCACGGGACCGTGTTGTTGAGGACGGTGGCGACCGTCGCCGGGTAGTTGAGGACGGAGATGCCGAGGTTGCCGTGGAAGGTGTGGTCGAGGTAGACCCAGTACTGGTGCAGCAGGCTGCCCTGCTTTCCGAGGCCGTACTGGATCTCAAGCGCCCGGCGCGCGGACGGCGGGAACTCCGGGTGGCGGCTCATCATCACCTGGACCGGGTTGCTCGGCAGCAGGTGCGTGAGCAAGAAGTTGATCGTGAGCGCGGCCCAGGCGGCCACGGCGTAGAAGCCGAGACGGCGAAGAATGAACGTCAAAACTGACCTCTCCCTTGACCCCGCTCGCTGCGCCACACCGCGCGCGGAACGAGCCGAACAATCTGTAAACGCTAACCTACCGTTTCCAGTCCGTCAAGTGGGAACCGTCTGGATCTAAGAGAGAACCCCCGGAATCTAGGGGTTCCAGGCGCACAATCTGGCTCTAGATCTGTAACATTACTGAAACGATGCCGCCAATCCGCGACAATTCCCCCGCCAATGGTAGACCGACGATCCGTGAGATTGCGGCACTTGCCGGCGTTTCGACCGCCACCGTCTCGCGCGTCGTCAACCGCAGCGGCTATGTCTCGCAGGAGACGCGGCGTGTGGTCGAGCGCGTGGTGCGTGAGCACGGCTACACCGCGAACCGCAGCGCGCGGGGCCTCTCCGGCGGGCGCACGGGCCTCATCGGGGTTACGGTGCCGCGAATCTATCCGGCCTACTTCTCGGTGATCATCGCCGGCGTCACCGAGGCGCTCTACGAGCAGGACATGCGGATCGTCCTTTGCCCGACGCTCCACGAGCACGACCGCGAGGTGTCTCTGCTCGAGCGGCTCATGCACGGGACGACCGACGGCGCGCTGCTGGTCCTGCCCGAAGAGTCGAGCCGGGAGCTCAGTGCGCTGATGGATCACGGTTTCCGCTTCGTCGTCGTCGACCCGCGCAAGCGCATGGAGTCACCCGTCCCGACGGTCTCGGCCGCCTCCTCATCGGGCGCCGCCCAGGCGACCGCTCATCTGCTCGAGCTCGGTCATCGCCGCATCGCCGCGATCACCGGGCCACGCGGCTGGCTGGCGACCGACGAGCGCTTGCGCGGCTACCAGGCGTCGCTCGCTGCCGCCGGCGTGCTCCCCGACCCGCAGCTCGTGATCGAGTCGAACTTCGAGGTCGACGGTGGCCTGACCGCCGCAACCGAATTGCTTTCGCGTGCCGAGCGCCCAACAGCCATATTCGCCTTCAACGACCAGCTCGCCCTCGGCGCCATGCAGGCGGCGAGAGCGCTCGGGCTGCGCGTCCCAGACGACGTGTCGATCGTCGGCTTCGACGACACGGCCGAGGCGCAGATCGTCACACCACGGCTGACCACGGTGCACCAGCCGCTGGCCGAGATCGGGCGCATGAGCGTCAGCCTGCTCACGCGGCTGCTCGACGGCCAGCGCGTCGAGGCGCTGCACGTGGAGCTGGAGACGACGCTGATCCTCCGTGATTCGACTGCGGTTGCCGGCTAGGCTGGCCCGAGCTAACTACCGGTCGGACCGCTGGTGGCGCTTGTGCCCGTCGCGCCAGTCGGGCCGCTGGAGCCGGTCGGCGTGGTGAGCGAAAAGCTGGTGGTGTAGATGAGCGAGCCGGATGGCGGCTTGACGAGCAGGATCAGGCTTCGCATGCTCGCCGCGTAGGCTGAGCTCGCGCGCACACCTCGCAGTATGTGGATGCGGCTGTTCAGAGCGTAGGTTTGGCTCGTCCCGTCGGGTTCGACGACCGCGAGGCGCTGCGGTGTGAACGACAGCTGGGCGCCTGCCAGATACCAGACCTGGAGCTCGTAGGCCGATCCGGCTGCGGCCGTGGTGCGAAGCGTGACCGCGCTGTCGTGTGGCGTGAAGGTCCAGATGGTTCCACGGTCGATGAGGTTGCGATCGCCAGGCAGCTCCCAACCTCCTTTGATCGTGACGGCGCCGTTCGCGCCGGCGCGGATGTGTCGCCCCACCGGATGCAGTGGGCCGCCCTTTGCACGCAATGCGACCGAGCCCACCACCGGCCTGCTCGTGAGCGGAGGAGCCGGCATCACGCTCTCCCAGCCGTTCGGCCCGTCGAGTTCTGCCGCCAGCAGGCCGAACCCGTAGCGTGGATCGCTGAGATTGCTGTCGAGGGCGTGCACGGCGAACCACAACTCGCCCTGTGTCACCGCGGCAAACTGCGTGTGTGAGGGGTCGATGAACGTGCCGTTCGTGGTACTGGGCAGCGGCTCGGGCGGTGCCGGCGCGGCGTTTGCAAGCGCTCGCGCGGCGTCGTCGAGTGCCCACAGCGCGAGGCCGTTGTACTCGACCGTGTTGGCATAGGGGTCGATGCCGGCGTAACTGCGCGGGTCGCCGCTGCCGGCAAAGCGCGGGACGAGCGGCAGGCCCCAACCGCTCGCCGGGTAGAGCGTCTCGAGGCGCGTCAAGGTGGTCGCCGCTGACGTCAGGTAGCGCCCGCGCCAGGTGGGATCGCTCGTCAGCTCGGCGGCGATCGCGAGTGCGTCGATCGTGACCCCCGCGGTCCACACTTGCGCCTGCCCGCGCCCGATGTAGGTTTCGGCGCCGTCAGGAGCGAGCAGTGCGACGAGCGCCTTCGCTGTGCGCGCGAACGCGTCGCGAATCGACGCCGGCGCGGCCGGCCCGAGCAGCAGGATCGCACGGCCGAGCATCACTGTTGACAGCGCGTGGTAGGCGAGCGGATTCTCGCTCGGATCGCTCAGGATGCCGAGCCCGGTGAGCCTGGAGGCGCCGGCGCGATATGCGTCGCGGCCGGCGTTTGCCGCTGCCATCGCGAGCAGCGCCAGCACTCGCGCACGCAGCCCGCTGCGGTTGGCGAGCAGCGCCCCCTTGACCCCGCTGCGTAGGCCAGTCTCGAGCAGCGAGATGTCCGCGACCGCGCTGACGAGCTTGAGGTTCGTGTAGCAGTGGGGGCTCGCGTAGCAGCGCTCGAGGTCCGAGATCGACGGCTTGTGTCGGCGCAGGAACCGCGCGATCCGGCCGCGCGCGGCGACCCAAGCCGGGTCGTTCGCGAGCTCGCGCTGGTTCAGGCTGTACGCGCCGCTCAGGCCGAGCAGCTCGAAGCCGCCGTTGTCGGGATGCGCGGCGTCGGCGAGCTCTGCCGCGACGCCGCGCGAGATCAGTGTCTCGTCGTCTGCGGCGATGCCCGCCACGACCATCGCCTGACCGGTCATCGCATCGCCGTAGTCGCCTTTCAGCGGGCCGATCACCGGGTCGATCAGCGAACCGCCCGCCAGCTCGTGCCCGGACCATTGCATGGCGATGCCATTGGCCAGCGTGCTCACCTGGGCGCCGAGCTCGCTTGGCGTGATCGTCTGCGGCTGAGCGGCCACTCCGCTCACCAGGGCCGCGGCGACGGCGCAGCTTCCGAGCATCGCTGCGAGGAGCGTTTGCAACGGTGGTCGGCGCGCGCGCGCGAGGACTTCCATCAGAACAGCACCGAGGTGAGCTTCGGCACGACCTGCCACGGACCCTGCCCGTAGTAGTGGTAGGACGCATAGAAGAACATCGTCCCGGCTGACAACGCGCTGATCATGACGGCTGCGGCGGCGATCGCGCGCTGGCGGTGCCTGATGCGCCCGCCGCCGAGCGCGGCCAGCATCGGGACGGCAAAGATCGCCACCAGCGTGAAGTAGCGCCCGTGCATCCCGCTGATCTCGCTCGCGCCGACGGCGCTCCAGGTGAGGTAGAGCGCGAGCGCGGTCCCGAGGAAGTAGACCGCGAGCGTCCCCGCGATCCAGCCGCGCGCCGCCCGCCCGACCCCCGGACCCTCGCTGCCGATCGCGAGGCCCACGAAGAGCACGAGCCAGACGATCGCGAACCACTCCGGCAGCCCGAACTCGCCAAGCGTCCCGACGACCTCCCAGAGCATGAAGAGGTGGCCGTGAACCGCAGTCGTCCAGAGGATGACGGGCAGCTTGAAAACGTGGGCGAGGAGGTAATGCTCCTGACGCGTCTGGCTTACGAGCGCGCGCGTGGCGGGTCCGTAGACGATGTTGCGGTAGGGCACGAAGTAGCCGTTTGACGCGAGGTTCCACCACAACGCCGCCCCGGCGGCGGGTAGCGCGACGGTCGCTGTCCGCACGGCACGCTCACGGCCCTGCCCGAGCTTTCGCCACAGGATCGCGAGCACCGCAACAAGCACGACGACGAGCGGCAGCTTCATCAGCCCGAGCAAGAGTCCGAGGATCACGAGCACCGCGATCTGCCGGCGTCGCAGCTGCGCCTCGCTCGCAGCCAGGCGCAGCGTGTAGGCGGCAGTCAACGCGACGACGGCGAGCGAGACGGCGTCTGCGTTGATCACGGCGCTCTGCGACAGCGCGCTCGGGATGAGCAGGACCATCGAGAAGAGCCATTTCCAGCGCGGCGTGATCGCGACCGCCGCGGTTACACATGCGGCCCAGACCATCCCGGTCAGCAGCCGGGCGGAGTACAGCGCGCCGAGCAGCGACTCCGAGGTGTGCTGGGCGATCCAGAAGACCAGCATCTCGGGCAGGTAGTTGACGGGGGAGTAGAGCGCGGTGTTCTCGAAGTTCGCGAACCGCGTGGCCTTGCCGCCGAGCATCGATCCGAGCAGCCTCGAGTAGTCGCTCGCCTTGAAATGGCCGGCAACGCCGTGGTGGTGCGACAGTGCGTACAGCTGGTCGAACGCCGCGATCAGGACCGGCGGAACGGGACCGCCGGCCCGATTTGGCGGCGCAAGGCGACCGGAGTCGCCGCGGCACCCGACGCGCAGTGCGTGACCGACACAGCTCAGCATCTGCGGGAAGAGGTCCCCGAGCGCCAGCTGGAAGGCTCGATAGGTGTGCTCGGGCTCGTCGGGACCCGATCCGAGCGGGACGACGAGCGACATGTAGAGCACTGACAGGGTTGCGACCGCCGCCGTCCAGACGACCGGCGCTGACAGGCGAGGCGAGCGTCTCACGCGGCGGATCGCACGGCACCGTATCGGACAGCGGCACCCGCTGCGCGGTAGCAAGGTGGTATCCTATAGGTACGAATGTCCGAACAATCTAACCATCCGTCGCTTGACCGGCGAAGTCCGCTGCCGCTCTGGGCGCAACTGCTCGAGCGCCTGCGCGAGCGCCTCAGTCGTGGAGAGTTCGCCGAGCGCTTTCCGACTGACCTCGAGCTGATGGGCGACTACGGCGTCTCACGTCAAACGGTGCGCGACGCCGTGCGTCGCCTCGCCGACGAGGACCTCATCCAGCGTGAGCGAGGGCGTGGCACGACCGTCCGCCCGCGCACCTTCGAGCAGGCCGCGGGCACGCTCGAGAGCCTGTTCGAGTACGTCCAGTCGGCAGGTCACGAACAGACGAGCACGACGCGTGACGCCCGGCTGCGCACCGACGCTCGTGTCGCGGCGATCCTCGGCTTGCCGTCCTCAGAGCCGCTCGTCTACATCGACCGTCTTCGCCTAGTCGATCGCGAGCCGCTCGCGCTCGATCGCTCGTGGTTGCCGGCGCGCATCGCCGGGCCGCTGCTCGAGATCGATCTCGCGCGCACGGGTATCTATGTAGAGCTCGTCGCTCGCTGCGGGGTCAAGCTGCGCTCCGGGTCCGAACGCCTACGCCCGGTGATCCCGCCGCCGGCCGATCGGCGCGCGCTCGCGCTCCCCGCGGGTCAGGCGGCACTGTCGGTCTCACGTTTGACGCGCGGAGCCGGGGGCCCGGTCGAGTGGCGTGAGAGCCTCGTGCGGGGCGATCGGTGGACGATCGTCGTCGAGCTCACGCCAACCGGGCGCACCTCCGCTTCGTTGCCTTGGGCACCGTTCGCCGCATGAGGCGCAGCCTCGCCTCACCGCAGCCGAACATTCCCGGGCGCGGAATCCTCGCCGGCTACAGCCTCCGATTCTGGGGGCTCGTCATCGCGATCGCGGTCGGCACCGGGCTCGCCGCGGCGGGCTTCGTTGCGCTGCTCAAGCTCGTCGAGCGGCTTTCATGGAATGGCGCGGCCAATCACGTGCTCGCCGCGATCAGCGCGGCGTCGCCGACGCGGCACGTCCTCGTCCTCGTCTGCGCCGGTGTCATCGCGGCCGCGGGGACGTTTGTGCTGCGCCGCCTCGGCGGATCCGGTGGCGGCGAGATCTCGGAGGCCATCTGGCTCGGGCGCGCGCGCCTCGAGCTCGTGCCGAGCCTGATCCGCGGGGTCGTCGCGATCGTGACCGTCGGGATGGGCGCCTCGCTCGGGCGCGAGGGCGCCCCGCAGCTGGCGGGCGCCGCCCTCGCCAGCGAGCTCTGCGAGCGCAACGGGAGCGCCATCACGCCGTCGCAGCGCCGGCTGCTCGTCGCGGCCGGCGCCGGTGCCGGAATGGCGGCCGTTTACAACGTCCCGTTCGGCGGGGCCCTCTTCGCGCTCGAGGTGCTGCTCGGCTCGCTCGCGCTGCCACTGGTCCTGCCGGCCCTGCTCACGAGCATCCTTGCGACCGCCGTAGCGTGGATCGTTATCTCTACCAGACCCACGTTCGCGATCGGCTCCTTCCACGTCGCGGGTGCGCAGCTGGTCTGGGCGGCCATCGTGGGGCCGCTAGCCGGCCTCCTCGCCGTCGGTTGGGTGCGGCTCGTGGCGCTCGCAAACCGCGTACGGCCAACGCGCCGCGCGGCCAGGATGATCGCGCCGATCGTGATCTTCGCGGCGCTCGGCGCGCTCGCGATCCGCTACCCGCAGCTACTCGGAAACGGAATCGATCTCTCGCAGCTGGCGTTCGCGGGCTCGCTCTCGCTCGGCTTGTTTGCCGTCCTGCTCGCGCTCAAGCCGCTCGTGACCGGCGCCTGCCTGGCGAGCGGCTCGCCCGGTGGACTCTTCATGCCGACACTGACGCTCGGCGTGCTCTTTGGCGCGGTATCGGGTCATCTGTGGAGCGAGCTGTGGCCAGGCTCGCCGGTCGGCAGCTACGCGCTCATCGGCGGCGGCGCCGTGCTGGCGGCGGCCATGCAGGGTCCGATCGCCGCGACGGTGCTGATCCTCGAGCTGACCGGCAGTGGCGGCTCGCTGACCGTGCCGTTGCTGCTCGCGGTTGGCGAGGCGACCGTCCTCGCGCGCCTGCTCAACACGCCTTCGATCTACTCGGCACGGCTCGCGCAGCCCCACCACCGGCCGGAGCACGCGCCCGCCGAGGTGCTGAGCCCCTAACGGCCCTGGTTGGCTACCGCCGCCGCGGCTTCGACCGCCGCGTCGGGATCGAGGTAGCGACCGCCCGCGACGACAGGCCGAAACTCGTCGTCGAGCTCGTACAGGAGCGGGATCCCGGTCGGGATGTTGAGCCCGGCGATCTCCTCGTCGCTGATGGTGTCGAGATGCTTGACAAGTGCGCGCAGCGAGTTGCCGTGCGCGAAGACGATCGGCATCAGCCCGGCCGCGAGCTCGGGCACGATCGCGTCATACCAGTAAGGCAGGAGCCGCTCGACGACGTCCTTCAGGCATTCGCAGCGCGGCAGCAGCTCGGGAGGGAGCGTCCGGTAGCGGTCCTCGGCCGCCTGGGAGAGGGGATCGTCGTCGGGAATCGGCGGCGGCGGCACGTCGTAGGAGCGCCGCCATAGCATGAACTGCTCCTCCCCGAACTCGGCGCGGGTCTGCGCCTTGTCCTTGCCCTGCAGCGCGCCGTAGTGGCGTTCGTTGAGGCGCCACGAGCGCCGTACCGGAAGCCAGTGAAGCTCTCCAGCGTCGAGCGCGATGTTCGCCGTGTCGATCGCCCGGCGCAGCATCGAGGTGTGCACGCAGTTCGGTCGCAGGCCCTCGTCCGCGAGCAGGCGGCCGGCCCGCTGCGCCTCGGCGGCGCCTGCCTCCGACAGACCGACGTCGACCCAGCCTGTGAAGAGGCCCTTCGAATTCCATTCGCTCTCGCCGTGGCGGACCAGAATCAGGGCGCTCGTCATCTGGTTGCAGCCTAGCGCGCGGGGCGCTCGCGGCGGTCGGGACGATGCCGCCAAGTCGCTACGGGGGTCTACGGTGTGGCAGCACCCGGCACGTGCTTAAATGCTCATAACTACTGAAAGGGGACCGGGAATCATGAGTTTGCAGCTGGGCGACATCGCTCCGGACTTCGAGGCCGAGACGACCGAGGGTCACATCAGCTTCTACGACTGGATCGGCGACTCCTGGGCGGTGCTCTTCTCGCATCCCCGCGCCTTCACCCCGGTGTGCACGACCGAGCTCGGCTATATGGCCAAGATCAAGCCCGAGTTCGACCGGCGCGGCGTCAAGATCATCGGCCTTTCGGTCGACCCGGTCGAGAACACGAGCAAGTGGTCGGCCGACATCGCCGAGACGCAGGGGACGGCGCCGAACTACCCGATCATCGGCGACGCCGACTTCAAGATCTCGAAGGCCTACGGCATGCTTCCCTCGAGCGTCAGCGGCGATCCGACCGAGCGCACGCCGAACGACAACCAGACCGTGCGCAACGTGTTCGTGATCGGCCCGGACAAGAAGGTCAGGCTGATCCTCGTCTATCCGATGTCGACCGGCCGCAACTTCGACGAGGTGCTGCGCGTGATCGACTCGCTTCAGCTGGGCGCGAAGCACACGGTCTCCACCCCGGTCAACTGGCAGCCGGGCGAGGACGTCATCATCGCCGGATCGGTGAGCGACGAGCAGGCCCGAGAGAAGTACCCCGAGGGCTGGGAAGCGCCGCGGCCCTACATCCGTATCGTCCACCAGCCCGACTGAGCCGTCCTCGCAGCGGGCGGCACCGTTGCCGCCCGCGAACCGCTATCTAGCCGTACTCGACGCGGCCGGGCGTAGTCATCACGCGGTCGGGTCCGACGCGCCGCGTCGGACCCGTGACCTTGACCGTGGCGCTGGCGCGGATGTCCTCGCTCGATGAGCCAACCATCAGGACGATCTCGCCCGCATCGACGATCCGCTCGAGCGAACGACCGGTGTAGGCGAGCCGATCCGCACTGAGCGCGAAGCGCACGGTCGCGCTCTGCCCCGGCTCGAGTGTCACTCGCGCGAAGCCGAGCAGCAGCTTGACCGGCCGCGCGACCTCCGCAATCGGGTCGGCGAGGTAAAGCTGGAAGATCTCGGTACCGGATCGCCGTCCGCTGTTGGTGACCCGGCAGGCTACGGTCAGCTCCCCGTCGGTTGTGAGCGTCTGCGCGCCGAGGGCCAGCTCCCCGTAGTCGAACGTGGTGTAGGAGAGGCCGTGTCCGAACGGGTAGAGCGCCTTCGCCTCGATCGAGCTGCGCCCGAGCCCGGGGCCGCCGAGCAGCGGATGCAGATACGTCGTCGGCTGGCCGCCTGGCGATGTCGGGATTTGTACGGGGAGCTTGCCGGCGGGCATCACGCGACCAGAGAGAACGCCCGCGAGCGCCGCACCTCCCTCCTCGCCGGGGAAGAATGCCTGGACTACGGCGGCCGCTCCTTCGGCGAGCTTTCCGAGCGCGTATGGGCGCCCGGAGACGACGATCAGCACGGTTGGCGTCCCGCTGTCCAGGATTGCCTCGACGAGCTCGGCTTGGACGCCGGGCAGCGTCAGAACCTCCGCGTCGTTGCCCTCACCCGAGGTGCCGTCGCCGAAGATGCCGGCCCGGTCTCCGACCGCGACGATCGCGAGCTCGCAAGCCTTGGCGGCCGCGACTGCCTCGTCAAAGCCGCCGCGGCCTTGCTGGCGCACGGCGCAACCCGCAGCGAACCGGATCTGGGCGTCGGGAAGCTCGTCCACCAGGGCCGACAGCAGCGAAGCGACCTCGACGCCGAGGTCCAGCTCGGGCAGGTCGTGATGGAGGTGATTGGGGAAGGCGTAGCAGCCGAGGAAAGTGAACGGATCGTTGGCGCACGGTCCGATGACCGCGACCTTGCGCAGGCTGTCGCGGAGCGGGAGCACGCCCGCCTGGTTTGCGCAGAGCACGATCGACTGCTCGGCGATCGCCCGCGCCAGTGCGCGATGCTCGGGTGGGTCGAACACGAGGCGCGCCTCGACCGCGTCCGGGTCCGGCGACCATTCCGCGTCGAGCAGTCCGAGCGCGAGCTTCTGGCGCAGAACGCGAGCTACGGCGCGGTCGACGAGCTCGGCGGGCAACCCGCCGTCGCGCACCAGAGCGACCAGGCGCGGACCGAAGCAGCGCGTATCGGGAAGCTCGACGTCAACGCCGGCCGCTAGCGCCAGGGCGCCGGCCCCGGCCGCCGTTGCTGCGAGGCCGTGGTTCGTCGCCAGGTACGCAATCGACCAGTAGTCGGATACGACGATCCCTTCGAAGCCCCATTCCTCCCGCAGCGTTCGCGTCAGAAGCTCGCTGTCGGCCCCCGGCGGCAGACCGTCGAGGTCGGCGTAGGAATGCATCACCGCGCGTGCGCCGCCGTCGCGTAGAGCGAGCTCGAAAGGCGGAAGGATCACGTCGGCGAGCTCGCGCGGCCCGATCGCCGCAGGTCCGTGGTTGCGACCGCCGCGGGAGCACGAGTAGCCGGCGAAGTGCTTGAGCGTCGCTACGATGCCGCTCGACTCGAGCCCACGTGCGTAAGCGGCGCCAAGCACCCCTACCAAGTAGGGATCCTCGCCGAAGGTCTCCTCGACGCGCCCCCAGCGGTAATCGCGTACGACGTCCATCACGGGCGCGAGGGCCTGATGCACGCCCGCGCGCCGCATTACCGCGCCGATGCTCGCGGTCATCTCCTCGACGAGCTCCGCGTTGAAGCTGGCCGCCAGCGCGAGCGGCGTGGGGAAGATGGTCGCCCCGTGCGTCGTAAACCCGGTGAGGCACTCCTCGTGTGCCACCGCCGGGATTCCGAGCCGGGTGCCGCCGACGAGCTCTTTCTGGAGCTCGGCGAGCCGGCGGGCGCCATCGCTTGGCTCGATCGGTGCGGTTCCGAACAGCCGCGTGAACTGGCCAAGGCCCGCTTGCGAGATTGTTTCCCAGTCGCTCGCCTCGAATCCTGGCTCCTTCGGCGACACGCCGGCACCGATGAATCCGAGCCAAACGCTGCCGAGCTGTGCAACCTTCTCCTCGAGCGTCATCGACTCGAGCAACGCTGCGAGGCGCTCGTCGTCCCCACGCGAGCGATCCTGCCAGGCGTGGATGGCAGGCGCCTCCCGCGACTTTTGGCTCATCCTGCGCTTCCGCCGTCGCTCGGCGGGGGTGGTGCTGTCGAATCGCGAACGATGAGTTCCGTCGCGAGCTCGATCCGATCGGACTCCGGCCGCTCGCCTGCCGCCATCGAGAGCAACGTCTGGCAGGCAACGCGCCCCATTTTGACGAGCGGTTGATGGACGGTGCTCAGCGGTGGCGCCGCCCAGCGCGAGATCGCAACGTCGTCAAAGCCAACGACGCTCAGATCCTCGGGAACCCGTAGCGCACGTATGCGCGCGGCTTCGACGACTCCAAAGGCCGTGTAGTCGTTGCCGGCAAAGATGCCCGTCGGGCGATCGGGCAGCGCGAGCAGGTCCAACGCCTCCTCGCGGCCCAGCTCGAAGCCGAAATCGCCGGAGCGGATGAGCTCCGGGTCGGGCGTGATGCCAGCCGCCTCCAGCGCGGCGTTGTAGCCGTGCAGGCGGGCGCGCGCACACAGGGCTGTCGGCCGGCCCGTGATCGTTGCGACGCGCCGGTGTCCCAGCGCAATCAGGTGCTCGGTCGCGCTCAGGCCGCCGAGCCAGTTCGTGGCGCCGATGCTCGGAACCCCTTCGGGAACGTCATCTGGATCGACGACGACGAGTGGGATCTCCGCGCGCCGGAAATGCGCCACCTGCTCCGCGGTGATCGCTGAGGTGACGCAGATGACGCCGATCCGACCGGCTTCGGTCAGACGCCGGGCCCATTGGATCCCGTGCGGGTCGTCAGGCGTCAGGCCGACGACTACGTCGACTCCCACCTCGGCCGCCGCCGCAGCGACGCCCTTGATGAGCTCGAGGCTGTAAGCGCTCTCGAGCGCGTCGAAGGAGAGGTCGAGCGTTCGGCGTCTCGGCGCCTGGCGGCGCGCTGTCCGCGGCACATAGCCGTACTCGGTCAGCAGGCGCTCGATTGCCTGTCGCGTTTGTGGCGCGACGTCGGGACGCCCGCGGATCACTTTCGAGACGGTCGGCAATGACACGCCCGCTGCCAGCGCGACCGTCGCGAGCGTGACCGGGCGTTTGCCATCTGTTGGGCTGGCTGGCGGGTTCGCCATCGTCGTCCGATTTCGTTGTGGATACGGGGCTTTGGTTGTGTGCGCCGCGGGTGGGAATCGCCCGACGCAGGCGGCCGCAACGGTATCACAGCTACTCGATTGCGCAACTTTCGAAGGCAAGTTTTCGAGAGCTTGCGCCAGCGCCTGCCCGGCGCCCCGATATGGGCTGTAGTTATTGGACATTGGCTTCGTTCTGGCCGGCCGCAATGCCATCCCTGAGGGCTCTGTCCGCGACCAGGTCGGCCGCTTGACAAGGGCATCGCCGCGCGTTAGTTTCCGCCGTCTAGGCAAACTTGCGACGCAACTTTCGCTCGCGTCGCTGCGGAGGAGATAAGGAGGAGGTCGGAACGTGTCTCGTTTGTCTTGCTCGGATCGCCGGCTTTCCGGCGCGTTCGAAGGGTCGGCGCTGTGATGCGCCGCAATCGTGCAGTTCGTTATCTGGCGGGAGTCGGGCTGGTCGCCGGTGCGCTCGCCACGGCCGTGCTCGGCACGAGTGCGTCTGCGCTCGCCAAGGGCAATGGGCCGAAAGGTTCGATCACCGTGTGGTTCGTCGACGGTGGAGCACCGGTCAACAACCTGATGCAGAACCTCGCCAAGAAGTTCGACAACACACATCCGGGCGACCACGTGACGGTCGACATCATCGAAAACACTCCCTACAAGCAGAAGCTCCAGCTCGCGATGGGCGCTCACAATCCGCCCACGGTCTTCTTCACTTGGGGCGGCGGGCCGCTCGAGCAGTACATCAACGCGGGCGACGTCGTCAAGATCGGAAAGCCGGCCTGGCTGAAGACGTTCCTGCCGGCATCGCTCGGCAACTGCACCCTCAAGGGGACGGTCTGGTGCGTGCCGATCGAAGGCACGGGGCCCGTCTACTTCTATTACAACAAGTCGCTCCTTGCGAGCACCGGCATCGGAACGTTCCCGACGACCTTCGACCAGCTCGTCGCCGATATTGCGAAGGCCAAGGCGGCCGGCGTCTCTCTGATCTCGCTCGCTGATGAGTCGGATTGGGAGGGCCTGATGTATCTCGAGTACTTCACGGATCGCCTCGGCGGACCGACGGTCTTCGAGAACATCCTCGCCGGCAAGAAGAACGCGTGGAACAATCCCGCGATCACCGGCGCGCTGACCGATATCCAGACGCTTGTCAAGGACGGTGCGTTCAACACCGGGTTCAACAGCATCGACTTCCCCGCCAGCGACGCGCTCGTCTACAGCGGGAAGGCCGTCATGCAGTTGATGGGCTCGTGGGACGTGTCGAGCATCCTCGGAGAGGATTCGGCCTTCGTCAGCGGCGGAACGCTCGGGCAGGCTCCGTTCCCGGCCGTCTCTGGCGGCAAGGGCAGTGCCAAGGATCTCGCCGGTAACACCGTCTCGGGCTACTTCGCGATCGCGAAGCACTCGAGTAGCACGGCGCGGGCGGTCGCAATGCAGTACCTCTCGACGATGTTCGAGACGAAATCGTTCGCCTCGAGCCTGGTTTCGGCGGGGCAGGTCCCCGTCATCAACGGGACCGGCGGCCTGCTGGCGTCGAGCAACATTGGCTCATACTTGACGGCGCAGTACAGCGACGTCAAGGCGGCGCCATTCTTCCAGTACTCCTGGGATCAGTCGGTGCCACCGGCGCAGGCACAGCCGATGCTGACCAACCTGGGCGACGTGTTCAACCTGACACAAACGCCGGCGCAGTTCGTTTCGACGATGGACGCTGTCAAGGGGTAACCGAGCAGTGCGCGAACTGACCCCGCGCGCGCACCCCTGATGAGCACGGCTGCTCGACTCGGAGCTCCTGCCATCACCGACCACCGGCGCTCCCGCCTCACGCGGGAGCGCCGGCTGGCTGACCTGATCGGCCTGGGGCCGATCACGCTGATCTACGGCGTGTTCATCCTCGTACCGATCGTCGGTCTGTTCGTCCTCAGCTTCTTCAGCTGGAATGGCCTGGGCAGCCTGACCTGGGCGGGGCTGACCAACTGGCGGCAGCTCGTCAACGATCCCACCGCGGGCGCCGCGCTCGAGGTGACGCTGAAGGTCGTGATCTTCAGCTGGCTGATCCAAACACCGATCGCCATGGCGCTCGGCATCTTCGTCGCCGGCCGGGGGCGCTTGCGCGGCGTCTATGCCGCGATCTACGTGCTGCCGCTGTTGCTCTCGACCGCTGGCATCGCGCTGATGTGGCAAGCGTTGCTCAACCCCGACCTTGGCGGCCTCGTCTACCTCGCTCACACGTGGCACCTGAGCTGGCTCAATCAGAACTGGCTCGGAGGCCTCTCGATCGCATTACCGACGTTGATCGTGATCAATGCGTGGCAGTGGATCCCGTTCCACACGCTGCTCTATCAAACCGGCCGCCGGAACATCCCGGACGTCCTCTACGAGGCTGCCGCAATCGATGGCGCTACCGGATGGCAGGCGTTCTGGCATATCACGCTGCCACAGTTGCGCTACACGGTCGTCACCTCGTCGGTGCTGATCGTCGCCGGCTCGCTCACCTATTTCGACATCTTCTACATCCTCACCAACGGCGGGCCCGGCAACGAGACGCGCGTCCTGTCGCTGTGGTCCTACCAGCAGGCTTTCCAGTACCAGAACTTCGGCTACGCAGCGACACTGGGAGCGGTGCTCGGGATCCTCGCGATCATCGTCGCGGGGGTGACGCTCCGCTTCACCGGGTTCGCCTCGCTGCGCAGCCAGCAGGCGGGCATCGCATGAATCGCCGCGAGGAGACCGCATGAGCACGACCACAGTGCGTTCGCCGTTGAGGCGCGGGGGAGATGCCTCGCAGGTCGGGCGCCGAGGCGGGCGGGCCGGCGGCTCGATCCGCTGGCGCCGTCGCCTGGGCGGCGGGACGACCTTCGTCCTCGCGACGGTCTGGCTGCTGATCGTCCTGATCCCGCTCTACTACATGGTGCTCGCGACGCTCCGCACCCAGGGCACCTACCTGACGGCGAACCCGTGGCTGCCCACCGGTCCACTCAGCCTCGGCAGCTACAACAGCGTGTTCGCCGCCGGGCTCGGACGCTACTTCCTGAATACCGTGATCGTGACGGTCGTCACGCTCATCCTCGTGCTCGGGGGCTCGCTCGGGGCCGCGTTTCGCGTGATGCGCCGCGCGACCCCCGCCTCGCGCAACTTCATGAAGCTCGTGGTGATCGGGTTGGCCGTCCCGATTCAGGCGATCATCGTTCCTGTCTACTTCGTCGTGATCAAGCTCGGGATCTACGACAGCGTGACCGAAGCCGGCGTGATCCTCGTCCTCTGCGGTACGGCTGTACCGCTCTCGGTGCTGATCATGGTCGCCTTCATCCGCGACATACCGACCGAGCTGTATGACGCGATGAGCGTCGACGGCGGCAACGAGTGGACGCTGTTCCGCAACCTCGTCTGGCCGCTGGCTCGCCCCGTTCTCGCCACGCTCGCTATCTATGACGGCCTCAACTGCTGGAACAACTTCCTCGTCCCGCTCGTGCTCACGACGACCCCGGACCATGCGCTGCTCCCGCTCGGAGTGACGAAGTTCCAAACGCAGTACGCCTATAACGTCCCGGTGATCATGGCGGCGGTGTGGGTCTCGATGCTCCCGCTCCTCGTGCTGTTCCTCGGGATGCGCCGGGCGGTGATTCGCAGCCTCGGCGGGATCGCGTTGCGCTGAGCGCGATCGGGCCTCGCGCACCAAAACAGCTGCGCCGGCGCTTGGGCCGGCTCCTAACCGAGTGCCTGC
>CAVZAY010000012.1:0-62896 GCA_963773395.1 uncultured Solirubrobacterales bacterium
AAAGCCTGTAAATACGCTAGATTTGTGAGCTTGTACTCCGGTTTACACGGATCTTCTGCTCCGGTTTGATCGACTAGCGTACTCCGGATTAGTCGGGATCGTGCTGTAAGCTAGTCGCATGGCGCTGATCCCTCGGGGTATCGAGCCGGAGCTGCGGGACATCCTGAGCGTCAGCCGGGCCGCGGCGATCACCGGTCCCCGCCAGTCAGGGAAGAGCACACTCGCGAAGCAGCTCCAAGCGGCTGGCGTCGTTCCGCACTACTTCACGCTCGACGATGACGCGACGCGCGAGGCCGCCCGTGCGGATCCGGACGGGTTCGCGCTGTCATTGCCGCGTCCGGCGGTGATTGACGAGGTCCAGCGCGTGCCGAGTCTGATGCTCGCCGTGAAGCAGATCCTCGACACGGATCCAACGCCCGGCCAGTTCCTGCTGACCGGTTCGGCCGACCTGCTCACCGCCCAGGTCGTTGCCGACGCACTCCCTGGCAGGGTCGAGTACGTGAACCTCTGGCCGCTCGCTCAGGCTGAGATCGAAGGCAGACGCGGGTCGATCATCGACGAAATGCTCGACGCCAGCCCGCCGCAGGTGAGTGGCACACCGAAAGGTCGCGCCGCGAGCGCCGAGATCGTGATCGCCGGCGGCTTCCCGGATGCGCTCAAGCGGACGCCGCGCCAGCGTTCGCGCTACCTGAGGTCCTACGTCCAGGCGACTCTTGCGCGCGATCTGCCGGACGTCGCCGACGTCCGCGTCGATCGGTTCAAGCTCGAGCAACTACTCCGGCTGCTCGCCGCCCGCACCACCGGCCTCGTCAACTACGCGGCCCTCGGCCGGGAACTTTCAATCGACGAGAAGACGGTCAAAGCACACGCCGAGCTCCTGACGCAGCTCTTCCTCGTCTACCGGCTGCGTCCATGGTCGGCGAACCTCGGCGCCAGGCAGGTCAAGTCACCCAAACTGCTGCTCAGCGACACAGGACTTGCAGCCACGCTGATCGGCATCAACGCGGGACGCTACTCGGCGCCCGACCAAGGAGCGATCGCGGGCAGCCTGTTTGAGACGTTCGTCGTCATGGAGCTCGTCAAGCAGGCGACCTGGAGCACCACGCCGGTCGAGCTGTACTTCTACCGCGACACCGACAAACGCGAAGTCGACCTCGTCGTCGAAGCCGCGTCCGGCGACCTCGCCGCTGTCGAAGCGAAGTCCGCCACGGTCGTCACCGCTTCCGACACGCGCGGCCTACGCCTGCTTCGCGACAAGCTCGGTCCACGCTTCAAGGCCGGCGTCATCGTCTACGCAGGCGAACACACACTCCCAATCGACGACCGCATTTGGGCCGTACCCGTTTCCGGACTGTGGCAATGATCCCAGCGCAGATTCGATGAGAGCGCTACGTCGTCCGCTCTGAGAAGCCGATGATTGGATCATGGACAAGCACATCGGGCTCGTGCCTCTCGCACGCCGCTCGGCCTGGCCGGTGCTCGACACGATCGTGCTCGCCGCGGTCGTGGCCCTCGCCGTGCTGCTCCTGCACGGGTCCAGCTCGCCGCCACCGGGCCTCTTAGAGGACCTCCGCGGGCCTCAGGCCCCACCGGTGAAGCAGGCCGCCGCGACGACCTGCTTGAAGGCATCGCGTGCGGTCAGTGCGGTGCGCTCCGCGGGCGCGGATGTCCTCGTCCGATTCATCGGTCAGCGCCACTTCATGAACCTGACCTTCTTCCCGAACGCGGACGCGGCGATTCGCGCCTCGTATGCGCATGGGTCACCGAACAGCTTCTACGACAACACGACCTGGTCACAAGTACCGTCGCGGTTGACCAACGGCGACTACCACGCGTTGAGCGTATGCCTGCCGACGCCTAAGGCCGCGAGGTAGATCCCAGCCAGATGCAACGGCCGACCCTGTCCCGCTCTGGGCGCAGCCGACTTGTCCGGGCAGTTCCGGGGCCCCAACTGCCCGAACTCCGCTGAAACGAACGCAAACTACGGCAATTTCGCGACTCGGCCGCCATCGCGCATTCACCTGATTTGCAGGCAAAACGGGCGTTCTTGCGTGGAGTGACGTCTCGCTTCACACGCGAGAGGTCGCTGGTTCGAAACCAGCCGTGCCCATGGGAAGGGGCTGCAAACCGGTGGTTTGTAAGCCAACGACGCGATGCCAGAGCCACGCGAGCTCTCTGGTCGAAGGGGCCTTTTGCGGTTGGACCCACGGTGAATGTCGATGCCTCGGTCTCTTGTCTTATTGCGGGGGAAGGAGCCCGTGGAACATGACGATGCGTTTCAGGCGCCCATCGTCGGCGCGCTCTGCGACGTCGATCCCCGCGATCACGTCGCGTCCATCTTGATCGACGACCTTCCACGCGTAGCGCACAACATCGTTGTGGGCATCGACACCACTGGCCGGCACGACCTCGGTGCCCGGAGCAGCCAACTGATATCTGCCGATGCGCTCTGCGAGCCCGGCTGCACCTTTCCAGTGCCCGGCCGGATCGACGAGTTCCACATCCTCGGTGACAGACCGTTCGAGCAGCGCCCGCCGCTGATCCGGATCCTGCACGTTCCACGCCTGGAAGTAGGTGGCGATCGCATCGTCCATGACACGAACTCTATGTACTCCAGCCGAGCCAAAAACAATCCACCGGACCTGCGCGGATGGTGGTCGTGGGTCAATGCGGCGGAGCGATTGCGCATCCGCTTTCTGCGGCTGCTCGCCGAAGATCGTCGTCCCAGCTGACGACCGTTGTGTCGGTCGCGAGCGACAAGGCGCTCGCGAGGTGAACCGCGCCGTAGCCCCGCAGCCCGTGCTGGTCGGCCAGCTCTCCGGCCTGGTAGACGAGCGCGCTGTCGATGCCGACGATTAGCAACTCGCTTTGCAGCGACTCGAACCCTTCGCAGGCGATCCTGTACCCGGCGGCAGACAGACGCCCGCCACGCCGCGCGGCCGCCAGCGCCGCGCGGCCTTCGGCATAGAAGAGCATGCTCGACGCCGCGGCAAGCGGTGTGTCCCACAGCTGGGATGCGACGTTGGAGTCGTCCTCGACGATGACGAGCTTGACCAGCGCCGAAGTGTCGAAGTACAGGATCAGCGGCGCTGCTCAGCGACCAGGTCCGACACCGAACCCTTCGCCTCCACGCTCGCCCGACGGGAGCTACGCGGCCGCGTCGGTGCGGTAATCAGTCCGCGGCGAACGAGATCGTTGAGCGGGCCTTCGACGTCAACGCTCGATAGTCGCGCGATCCGACGGCCGCGGCGCGTAACGAGCACCTCCGCGCCCTGCTCGACGCGCTCAAGATGCTCGCTCAGTCGATCGTGCAACTCCCGCACCCCAACCTCATACTCCCGAGTAGGTAGCGTCATTGATCGTACGTTAGCAGCTACATGGCCGCTCGCTTCAAGACGGGCGTCGTCGTCTACTCAGGCGAGCACACGCTCCCAATAGAGGACCGCATCCGGGCCGTACCCATCTCCGGGCTTTGGACGTAAAGGACGGGCTATCGCACCCGATTCCCGTTCGCGGGGAGGGTAGGGTTTGAACGCATGCTGATCTACTCCATGAGCGTTTCGGTCGACGGCTTCATCGCCGACCGGAACGGTGGGTTGGGGTGGACCGTTCCTGACGAGGAGCTGTTTTGCTTTCATTTGGAGCGGGTGCGCGAGCTTGGCTGCCATCTGTGCGGCCGCAAGCTCTACGAGACGATGCTGGTGTGGGAGACTGATCCGTCGGTACGCGACACCGAGGCCCACACCGCGTTCGCGGAC
The DNA here is from genome assembly GCA_963773395.1 of uncultured Solirubrobacterales bacterium. Taxonomy (GTDB): domain Bacteria; phylum Actinomycetota; class Thermoleophilia; order Solirubrobacterales; family Solirubrobacteraceae; genus Palsa-513. The sequence continues at coordinate 3,759 of CAVZAY010000012.1, forward strand.
GTCTGGTGCGCGCTTCCGAAAGTCGTCTTCAGCCGCACGCTCAACAGCGTCCAGGGCAATGCTCGGCTCGCCAAGGCGTCGGTGGCCGAGGAGGTCGCTGCCGCGCTCGCCGCGACTGACAAGGACGTCGAGATCGGCGGCGCCGGCGTCGCCGCGACGGCGATCAACCTCGGCCTCGTCGATGAGCTGCGCATATTCCGCAATCCCATCGTCATCGGTGGCGGCACGCCGTTCCTCCCGCCGGTCACCGAGGACGTCGCGCTGGAGCTGATCGAGACCAGAACGTTCGGCTCGCGCGTGATCTACGAGCGCTACAGGCGCATCCGCGGCGACATGGACTAAGACTCAAGCTCAGCGAGCCGCGCCCGGCACCACGTCCTCCCGGAAGCGGCGCACGACAGCGGGCTCGACCGGCCTGAGAATCAGGTGGCGCAGGCGCAGGCGCTCGACGCGCTCGGCAAGCTGATCGACCATCCGCTCGGCCGGGCCGACGAACACGTAGGGGCAGTCCGTTAGCGGCTGGGGGTCGAGGCCGGCCGCGGCGCACAATTCGCCCTCGACGGCCGCGACCTCCGCGTCGGAGCAGAAGCGGACTGCGGACACGAGCACGGAGAACTCGATGCGATCAGGGTCGCGGCCTGACGCTCGCGCGCTGCTGCGCACCTGCTGAACTGAATCGGCAAGATCGCCGACCGTCGTTGTGAACCGGCGCACCGGGTCCTTGAGCGCGGGGTGTGCCCCACTGAGCTTGAGACGGCGCGAGGAGCCGTTGAGGTCGACGACGTCCGCGTGGCGTCCAGCGATCTCGAGCATGCGGTCGGAGCCGCCGCCGAGGAGCAGACGCGGAGGTGAGCCGGGCGGCGGCTCGAGCCGCACACCCAGGGCGTCGACGTGCTCGCCGTGAAGATCCGCGAAACCCTCATCGAAGAGCATCCGGGTCAGCGCAGCGGCCTCCTCGAGCCGGTCCATGCGCTCGGCAAAGGGCGGGAACGCCTGGCCCAGCGCCTCGAACTCCTCGCGATTCCAGCCGCCGCCGATGCCGGCGAAGACCCGCTCCCCGCCGACGAGGTTGGCCAGCTCGAGGAAGCCGCGCGCCGCCAGTGCAGGGTGGATGAGACCGATGTTGACGACCAGGGTCGCGAGGATCAGGCGGTCCGACAGCGCCGCCGCGGCGCCGAGCTTGACAAAGGGATCGCCGCCGGGCGCCGCGTCACGACGCGACTTGCCATGGCTGACGAACAGGTGGTCGCTGACGAACACGCCGTCCAGGCCCACGGCGTCGATCGCACGGATCTGGTCGGCGAACCCGCTCGACGGGAGGATGCCCGTTGCGTGCAGCTTGATCACGCTGTTGCACTCTAGCCGCACCGCTGAACGCGCCTGCGAGACTGAGCGCGTGGCCCATCCCAAGCGAATCGGCTTCCTGTCGTTCGGAGCGTGGCACCCGGGCGGCGGGATGACCCACAGCGGAGCCGACGCGCTGACGCCAGACCGTCGAGCTCGCCGTCGCCGCCGAGGAGATCGGGATCGACGGCGCGTTCGTCCGAGTCCACCACTTCGCCCGCCAGCTCTCCTCGCCGTTCCCGCTGCTCGCCGCGATCGGCGTCAAGACGAGCCGGATCGAGATCGGCACCGGCGTGATCGACATGCGCTACGAGAACCCGCTCTATATGGCCGAGGACGCCGGCGCCGCGGACCTGCTGGCGGGCGGACGGCTGCAGCTGGGCGTCGGCCGCGGCTCGCCGGAGCCGGCCTGGCACGGCGCGGAGGCATTCGGCTACTCGCGTCGACCCGGATCAGGCGCGCGAGAAGACGGCGCGCTGTTCCGCGCCGCGATCGCCGGTGCCGGCGTCGTCGCCGCCGACGTCGGTGGCCGGCCCGGGAGCGCGATGCTCGCGGTGCAGCCGCAGTCGCCCGGCCTCGCGGAGCGGATCTGGTGGGGTGCGGGCTCGCGCCGAGACCGCCGTGTGGGCGGCCGAGCAGGGCATGAACCTGATGAGCTCGACGCTCCTTCTCGAGGACACGCAGGTTCCGTTCGACCAGCTCCAGGCCGAGCAGATCGAGCTCTTCCGCGAGGCGTGGGCGAAGGCGGGCCACGGGCGGGAGCCGCGCGTCTCGGTCAGCCGCAGCGTGATCCCGATCACCTCCGACCTCGACCGCCGGCTGTTCGGCGCCGACGCGAACGAAGACCAGGTCGGCTGGCTCGACGGCGCGATCAGCCGCTTCGGGCGCAGCATACACCGGTGAGCCGGACGCGGATCGCCACGGAGCTCGCGCGCGACGCAAGCGGTGGCGGCGGCGGACACGCTGCTGCTCACTGTGCCGAGCCAGCTCGGCGTCGACTACAACGCGGCGATGCTCGAGACGATCGCTCGCGACGATCGCGCCGGCGATCGGCTGGCAGCGCGAGGAGCGGTCGGCGTCAGCGGCATAGGCCCAGCGAAGCAGTCAGTCACAATGAAAGCGAAGCTCGAGGCTGGCTCCTGAGGGTTCAGGGGCCGGCGAGAAGGGACAGATGCAGATCACGCGTAACGCGACCGAGACCGCGCGCGGACCCGCCGACTGGTTCACAGGCAACGTCTTCATCGACGCCGTCGCGGCGCCGAGCGCGAGCTCGCGAATCTCCGCCAGCGCCGTCCGCTTCACCCCCGGAGCGCGAACCGCGTGGCACACGCATCCGAACGGCCAGACGATCTATGTCACGGAGGGCGTCGGTCGCTGCCAGCGCCGCGGCGGCCGTGTGGAGGTGATCCGTCCCGGCGACCGCGTCTTCTTCGAGCCCGAAGAGGAGCACTGGCACGGTGCGGCACCGGACCGCTTCATGACCCACATCGCGATCGTCGTAGTCGACGCGGCGGGCAACGCGGCGGACTGGGGCACCCACGTAAGCGACGAGGAATACTCGGCGCCGGCCGGGGAATAAAGGGTCCATGGAACATCGAGCATTGGGGCGTACAGGAGTCGTCGTCAGCAACCTCTGCCTCGGCGCGATGATGTTCGGCGAGTGGGGTAACAAGGACCACGCCGATTCGGTCCGCATCATTCACCGGGCGCTCGACGCCGGGATCAACTTCATCGACACAGCCGACGTCTACTCGCAGGGCGAGTCGGAGATCATCGTCGGCAAGGCGCTCGCCGGTGGGCGGCGCGATGACGTCGTCCTCGCGACCAAGGTGCACGGGGCAATGGGCGAGGACCCGAACCGCCGCGGGGTATCGCGGCGCTGGATCATCCACGAGGTCGAGGAGTCGCTGCGGCGGCTCGACACCGACCACATCGACCTTTACCAGATCCATCGCTACAACCCCGAGGTCGACCTCGAGGAGACGCTCGGGGCGCTGAGTGACCTCGTTCACCAGGGCAAGGTGCGCTACATCGGCTCATCGACCTTCCCAGCCTCGGCGATCGTCGAGGCGCAGTGGAAGGCAGCCGAGCGCGGCCTCGAGCCCTACCGCTGTGAGCAGCCGCCGTACTCGATGCTCGTACGCGGGATCGAGGCCGAGGTACTCCCAACCTGCCAGCGCTACGGGATGGGGGTGATCTCGTGGAGTCCGCTCGCGGGCGGGTGGCTCACCGGGCGCTGGCGCAAGGGCGCCGAGAGCACGACGCCGACCTCCCACGCGCGCCAGCGCCTCGTCGAGCGCTACGACCTCTCGCTGCCGGGCGTGCAGCGCAAGCTGGAAGCGACCGAGGCGCTCGCGCAACTCGCGGAGCAGAGCGGGATTCCGCTGATCGAGATGGCGATGGCATTCGCGCTCAATCACCCGGCCGTGACGGCGGCGATCATCGGGCCGCGCACGATCGAGCAGCTCGAATCGCTGCTGCCGATGGCGGACATCAAGCTGCCGAGCGACGTGCTCGACCGGATCGATGGGATCGTCACCCCGGGGACGAACGTGAATCCCCCGGACGGCGGCTGGGAGAGCCCGTCGCTGCGGCCCGCCGCGTTGCGCCGGCAGTAACTTCGCGGCGCCGACGCCAAGGAGCCTGCGGGCGGCACGCCGGCACCGACGACGGAGCCCGGCGCTCGTCTCACCGGCTCGTATTCTGTGCGCGTGGCCGGTCGGGCCGAGATCGAGTTCACCTACACGTCGATCGACCGCATCCTTCGGCTGAGTCTGGGCGAGCTGGCGGACTTCAGCGGCGCGAAGTACGACGGTGACTTCTCGTTGACGCTGGAGCAGGCTCAGCGCCGCAAGCACGACTACATCGCCGAGCAGGTCGGGATCGGCGAGGGCCGGCGCCTGCTCGATCTCGGGTGTGGCTGGGGCGGGTTGCTGCACTATGCGCGCGAGCGCCGCAGCGAGGGGGTCGGGGTCGCGCTCTCGCAGGCTCAGGTTGCGTCATGCCGTCGCCACGGCCTCGACGTACACCTGTGCGATGCGCGCACCGTCACGCGTGAGCGCTTCGGTCAGTTCGATGCGGTCGCGAGCCTCGGGGCGTTCGAGCACTTCTGCTCGCCGGAGGACCACCGCGCCGGGCGCCAGGAGGCGGTCTACCGTCAGTTCTTTGCGAACACGGCGAGCCTGCTGCCGGTCGGCGGGCGCTTCTACCTGCAGACGATGGTGTTCGGGCCGAAGATGATCCCGATCGAGGAGGTCTCGGAACATGCGCCGCCGGACTCCGACGCGTTCATCCTGTTCCTGCTCGGCTGCCAGTTCCCGGCGTCGTTCCTGCCGTTCGGGCGCGAGCAGGTCGTACGCTGCGCCGAGCCGCACTTCCGTCTGATCGCGAGCTCGAGCGGCCGTCTCGACTACATCGAGACGATCACGCAGTGGAGCCGGCGGATCGGCGCACCGAGCCTACGGAAGCGTCTGCTGAAGCTGTCGCTCCTGCCGCTGTGGCTGCGGAGCCCCACCTTCCGCTATGGCTTCACCTCGGGCGTGAGTGCGAACAAGGTCTGCTTCGAGCGCGAGCTGCTCGACCATTTCCGTTTGGTGTTCGAAAGACAACCCTTGGAGATCGAGGAGACGCAGGGGCGGCTCGCGTCGGCCGGCTGAGCGAAGCCGATCAGCCGACGGGTGAGCGGCTTCGCTCGGAGGCCTGCGTGCGCCCCGAGAGACCGAGCTGCACGTGCTCGACGTGCGAGACCGCTTCGTCGAGCAGGTCGGCGACGTGGTCATCGTGCAGGTCGTAGAGCACTCGGCGCCCCTCGCGCCGCCCGACGACGAAGCCGAGGTGGCGCAGAACGCGCAGCTGCTGCGAGACAGCCGAGGGATCCATGTCGACTGCCTGGGCGAGCTCGTTGACGCTGAGCGGCCCGCCGCGTAGGCGCCCAAGGATACGCACGCGACTGGCCGTCGCCAGCGCCTGCATCGTCGCGGCGACGCTGAGCGCGAGCGGGGCATCCAGCTGATCGGCCGTCCGGAGGTGTCCTCGGGTCATCTGCCGGAGGATAGCGCGGGAGGCGGCTATTAGCCGCATAGCTGAACAGCTATGCAGATATAATCTGTGCGGTGGCTCACGCCCATGCCGATCGCGGCGTCGCACCGCATGAGCACTCGCACGGCCTGATCGACCCGTCGATCAAGCGGTCGAGGGATGGGCTGCGCGTAGTCCTCTATTCGCTTGCGCTGCTCGGCCTGACCGGCGGGCTGCAGGCGGTCATCTACATCACGACGGGGTCGATCGCGCTGCTCGCCGACCTGATCCACAACCTCGGCGACGCGCTGACCGCCGTCCCGCTCGGCGCGGCGTTCCTGCTGCGCTCCGAGCGCGCCGAGCGGGGTGCCGGGATCGCGGTCGTCTTGACGATTCTCGCGAGCGCGCTGACCGCAGGGGTCTTCGCGGTCCTTCGCATCGTGCACCCGCTCGCTCCCGAGCACCTCCTCGCGCTCGCGCTTGCCGGCGCGGTCGGAATCGCCGGCAACGCCGTGGCGTCGATCGTGCGCCTTCGCGGCGGACGGCGTCTGCGAAGCCCGGCGCTCGTCGCCGACGGCCAGCACGCTCGCTCGGACGCCCTGGTATCCGCGGGCGTGATCCTGAGCGCGGGCGTCGTCGCGCTTGGAGCGCCGATCGCCGATCCGATCATCGGCCTCGCAATAACGCTGCTGATCCTCAGGATCACCTGGGAGAGCTGGAACACGGTGCGCGCCGGCCCGCCGACGGCTGGGCGCGCGCCCGCCCGCCGCCTCTCACTCGGTCGCGATCGCGCCGAGGACGTCGAGGTTCGCGGCCCGCTTCGCCGGCCAGTTGGCTGCAGCGAGGCCAAGGAGGGCGGCGATGACCAGGAACAGGATCAAACGTCGTCAGCCCGACGACCGTGAAGTCGCATATCAACCACCTTTTCGAGAAGGCGCGGCTGCGTACGCCCACCAGCTGGCCGAGCCGCCCCACTAGCCGCAAGGACGGTGTTGCCACGACGCCGTGCAGCTGACTACGGCGCAGCCGGCGCGATGACGTGCGGCTCGCCCTGCGGCTCGGGCAGGACCAGATCGAAGGCACTTTCGACCAGCTGCTCGTGACCGAGCAGCAGCGCGAGGAATGCATCGAGTGGCTCGAGGAAGTCGATTCGCGACGTGCGGTAGTGCATCGGCACGACGACGCGCGCACGCAGCTGCGTGGCAATTGCCGCGGCCTGCTCGGCGCCGATTGTCGGGCCACCGCCGACGGGGATGAACAACAGATCGACCGGGCCGATCGCCGCGTGCTGCTCGTCGCGCAGGTTGCGCTGTCCAAAGTCGCCGAAGTGCGCGACCCGCTTGCCGTCAAGCTCGAAGACGAAGATCGTGTTCGGCCCACGCTGCGTGCCGGCCTGCTCGTCGTGCTCGGAGGCAATCGCCACGACCTCGCCGAGCGACGAGTCGAGCCGACCTGCCGTTGAGCGCAGGACCGCGGGTGAGCCGGCGACCGCCGCGAGGCCGTTGTGATCGCGATGTTCGTGGGTGATCAGCACGAGATCGGCCGCGGCGGCGTCGATCGCCGGGTAGTCCCAGCGTATGCCGCGCGCGCCCGCCATGCTCATGTCGCCGAACGGATCGATCACAACCGACCGATCGGCGCCGGTCAGTCTGAATGCCGAGTGGCCATACCAGTGCACGTGCATACCGTGGCTCCTAGGTGAGGGGTGTCGCCGTGACGTCTGCTTCGGCTCGCGCCGCGCGAATCTCGCCCGCCGGTTGGCTCGACTTGCGAGAAGTGCCGCGCATCAGCGACGCTCCCGCGCCGAGCATGCAGGCGAAGATCGCGAACGTGAACGCCTCGTGCAGGCCCGCACGGAAGGGAGCGGAGATGAGGCTCGGGAAAAAGCGGTGACCCAGCAGCAGCGCCCGGTTGTGCGCGCTGAGGCCGGCGAGAGCGTGCGCGCCGACGAGATGCGCCATCGGGTTGAAGCCAAGGAAGGCTGCGAAGAGGACCGAGACGGTCGGCAGGTGCACGACCGAGGCGGCGGCGGCCGCGCCGACCCCGTGCGCCTCGAGGCCGCTGCGCAGCGTGTGCGCGAGCGTCGAGCTGAGGCCGAAGATCATCAATGTGAAGAAGATCCCGATCGAGATCACCTGGGCCGAGTTCTGGAAGGTCTGATTCATGCCGCCGCCCGCACCGCGATGCGCCGCCGGCAAGCTGTTCATCACGGCAGCGCGGTTCGGCGAGGCGAAGAGGCCCATCGAGAGGCCCATCATCAGGAGCGCGAGTGCGAACTCGGGATAGCCGAAGTTCGTCGGCAGGATCCACAGCACGCCAAAGGCTGCCGCCGAGCCGAGCATCCCAGCGGTCGCGAACGGGCGCGCGCCGAAGCGGTCTGAGAGGTAGCCCGAGACCGGGCCCGCGACGAGCATGCCGAAGCTCAGCGGCAGCATGTAGAGGCCCGCATAGAGCGGCGTGTCAGAGAAGCTGTAGCCGTGCTCGGGCAGCCAGATGCCCTGCAGCCAGATGATCAGCATGAACATCAGGCCGCCACGCGCAACGGCCGAGAGGAAGGTCGCAATCGAGCCGAAGCTGAAGGCGCGGATCCTGAAGAGCGGCAGGCGGAACATCGGGTCAGCTACGCGCGCCTCGATCACCACGAATGCGACGAGGCAGGCAACGCCGCTCGCGAGCAGTGCGATGACGCGCGGGCTTCCCCAGCCGGTCTGCGAGCTGCCATAGGGGCGGATGCCGTAGGTCACGCTGACCATCAGCAGGATCAGCCCGAGCGCGAAGGTGAGGTTGCCGAGCCAGTCGATCGGGCGGCGCTGCGGCTCACTGCGCTCCTCGAGGCGCAGGTAGGCCCAGACCGTGCCGAACAGCCCAACCGGGACCGAGATCAGGAAGACGAGGCGCCAGTCGATCGGCGCGAGCAGGCCGCCGAGCACGAGGCCGATGAACATGCCCGTGACGCCGACGATGTTGTTGATGCCGAGCGCCATGCCACGCTGGTTGCGCGGAAAGGCGTCTGTGATGATCGCCGCCGAGTTCGCGAGCAGGCAGGCGCCCCCGATCCCCTGGACGACGCGGAAGACGACGAGATAGGTCGCGCCGGCACGACCGTGCATCCAATCGACCGTCAGGATCAACGACGCGACGGTGTAGATGACAAAGCCGAGGTTGTAGATCCGCACGCGCCCGAAGATGTCGCCGAGCCGGCCGAGCCCGACGATCAGGACGCTCGAGACGACCATGTAGCCGAGGATCATCCACAGCAGGTAGAAGCTGTTCGCGGGCGCGAGCGGATCGAGGCGGATGCCGCGGAAGATGTCCGGCATCGCGATGATCGTGATCGAGAGGTCGATCGTCGCGAGCAGCACGGCGAGCGTGACATTGGAGAGCGCGATCCACTTGTAGCGCGCATCCGGCGTCCGCCGACCCGCCAAGCGGGCGGAGCGGATCCGTGTCGAGGTGTCTGGCACTTCGGCTATTATACAGGCGGCCTGATCAGTTTACCTGTCGATTTCTATCGTGCCCATGCCGAGCCCAACGGACACCGACCAGACGCTGCTCGCCAGCGAGCTGCGCGTCGTCCTCGGCCAACTCGTGCGGCGCATGCGCGCCGAGCGCCAACCACTCCCGCTTACCCAGACGTCGGTCCTCTCACGCCTCGAGCGCGGCGGCCCACATAGCGCGAGCGAACTGGCGGCAGCGGAGCGCGATGCGCCCGCAGTCGATGGCGCAAATGCTCGCGGAGCTCCAGGAGCAGGGCCTGATCGCACGCGCGCGCGACCCGCGCGACGGCCGGCGTGCACTCGTCACGCTGACCGGCGGCGGGATCGCAACGTTGACCGAATGTCGCCGTCAGCGCGAGGGCTGGCTGGCCGGTGAACTCAGCGCCCTCAGCCCGCCTGAGCTCGAAACGCTGACCCAGGCGCTGCCGCTGCTGCGCCAGATCGCCGAAAGCTAGCGATCAGCACACCGCGGCCCACCGCCGCGGGCCGGACGAGGAGAATCCGAGGCGGTGAGCGACCACCACGGACACAGCCACGCGAGCGCAGGCGAACGCCAGCTGGCTGTGGTGCTGGCGCTGATCCTGGCGTTCATGGGTGTGGAGGTCGCCGTCGGGGTGCTCGCACACTCGCTCGCGCTGCTCTCAGACGCGGCCCACATGCTGACCGACGCGGCTGCGCTCGGTGTGGCTGTCGCGGCCGTCCGGCTCGCGCGGCGTCCGGCGCGCGGCGCGATGACCTACGGGCTGCGGCGGGCCGAGATCCTCTCAGCGCAGTTCAACGGCGCGACGCTACTCGTGCTCGGCGGCGTAATCGTCTACGAGGCCATCGCGCACCTCGTCCACCCCGCCCGCGTCGGCGGGCGCGCGGTGCTGATCGTGGCGCTCGCGGGCGCCGTCGTCAGCCTCACAGCGACGCTGATCCTCGCGCGAGGCGAGCGGCGCAGTCTCAACATCGAGGGCGCCCTCCGGCACATGACGACGGATCTCTTCGCGTTCCTCGCGACGGCCGCGGCGGGCGGGGTGATCATCGCGACGGGCTTTCGCCGCGCGGACGCGATCGCGTCGCTCGTGATCGCGACGACCATGCTCGCGGCGTCATACCGGCTGCTGCGCGACTCCGGGCGCATCTTCCTCGAGGCAGCGCCGAAGGGGCTCGATGTCGCAGCGATCGGGCGCGCGATGGTGGGCGTCGCGGGCGTCCAGGAGGTCCATGACCTGCACGTGTGGGAGGTCACAAGTGGCTTCCCAGCGCTCTCCGCCCATGTGCTCGTCGACGCGCAGGCGGACTGCCACGAGGCGCGGCGCGAGCTCGCGGCTGCGCTGCGAGAACGTTTCGCGATCGAGCACACGACACTCCAGGTCGATCACGCTCGCCAGGAGCTGCTGCACATCGAGACAAGACCGCCGGGACGCGAAGCGTCCCCATAAGAACAGCGGTTTCGCAAACCGGCCGTGACGGGAATCGATCGACGGTGTGCCGGCCCGCCGCCCGAGCTGCAACGCTGGAGCGATGATGGCGCGCGATCCCAAGAGCCGTCGTGAGGCGAGCGCGGGCGAATCGGCAGAGAGCGCCGCCGGACGCACGCGAACCTGGCGCGTGATCGACGCCTTCTCCGAGCGCGAGCGCATATCGCGCCAGGACGAGCGCAATTGGGAAACCGGCGCCGGTGGCGAGGAGGAGGTAGCCCGGGTAATAGCCGCGCGCTGCCCATCCGTGCCGGTCCTGCATGACCGTCGACTCGCCGGCTCGGGCACCAACATCGATCACATTGCGATCGCACCTTCGGGCGTCTACGTGATCGACACGAAGCGCTGTCGAGGCAATGTCGAGGTGATCAATCCACTGCTCGGCAAGCCGCGCCTGATCATCGGTGGGCGCAACCACACGCGGCTCGTCGACGCACTCGCCAAGCAGGTACGAGCGGTGCGCGGCGTGCTCGCGGACGAAGTGCCCGTCTACGGGTGCTTCTGCTCGTCAACCCGACGGGCCGCCGCGCCCGGTCCGCGCTACCGACGCTCTGGACCTTGCGGATCGCGGACTTCCGACTCTACGCCCCGCGCCGCCTCGCGCGCCAGCTGAACCAGCCGGGCCCGCTCACGCGTCCCGATGCCGCCGCGATCTTGCGCGCCCTCGAAGACGCCTCCGTGCCTGCCTAAGCCGGGCATCCGGCTGCTCGCCGGTACGCTCCGGCGGCGCGCCACGCGCCGCATCCGCGCAATCTGTTCGGCCAGCGGGCTCACGAATCAGGCCTACCCGCCAGGAGCCGGGCGTATGCATCGTCCGTGGGGCCGGCGCTAGCGAACCGGCCGGGCCGCCGCCGACGGCTAAGGCTCCGACGCCCCCAGCTAAGGGGTCGCTTGCGCGAACTGGCTGCGGATTGCCGATGTGAGCGGCGGCTCCTTCATGGAGCCTTCGAGCGTGGACACAACCGAAGGGAGTCGCAGTGCATCCAGCCCTCACGAGCCAACTCGCCGAATCGCGCTCCTATGAGCTACGGGACCGTGCGGCACGGCGTGGTCGCGTCAGCAGGGCGCGTCCCTGGAGCGCAATCAGGCGATACTTCGCAGGTGCGAATGCGGCTGACGAGCAGCCACTTCGTCGGACGAGTCGGCGAGCTCGGCGAGCTCGAGCTGGCGGCGCGGGAAGCGCAGGGGCGCTGCCCGACGCTCGTCCTGCTGGGCGGTGAGTCGGGCGTAGGCAAGACGCGCCTCGTCGACGAGCTCGAACGCCGCTTGAGCGGCGAGATGCTTGTGCTGCGCGGCGAGGCGGTCGAGCAAGGCGACAGCGAGCTGCCCTACTCGCCGCTGTTGAACGCGCTGCGTCCGCTCGTACGCGGCCAGGACGCGGCGCTTGCGATGCTGCCGGAGAGGACTCGCACCCAGCTCGCGACGCTTCTGCCCGGGCTCGACGCCACCCCGCCGCCGCCCGACAGCCGCGACGGGAGCGGCCAGCTGCGCCTGTTCGAAGCCCTGCTCGAGCTACTGAACGTGCTCAGCGAGCGTCAGTCGGTGGCACTCGTGCTCGAGGACATGCACTGGGCCGACAGCTCGACGCGCATGTTCGTTTCGTTCCTGGCTCGCAGCCTGCGCAGCGAACGCGTGTTGCTCGTGCTCACGTTCCGTACCGACGAGCTGCACCGCCGGCACCCGCTTCGCGCGCTGCTCGCCGAGCTCGACCGACTTGGTCGCGCGCGGCGCATCGATGTCGAGCCCTTCGACCGCGCCGAGCTGACCGAGGCGCTCGCCGACATCCTCGGCGACGCGCCCGCCGAGGAGCTGGTTGCGCGGCTGTACGAACGCAGCGAGGGCAACGCACTCTTCACCGAGGAGCTGCTCGCCGCGGGACTTGACGGCCGCGGCGCCGCGCCGGCGAGCCTGCGTGACGCGTTCCTCTTGCGCGTCGAGCGCCTCTCACCCGATGCTCAGCGAGCAGCGCGCGCGATCGCCGCCGGCCGCCAGCTGGACCAGGCAACGATCGCCGAGGTAACCGGACTCGACGGCCCGGCGCTCACCACGGCGCTGCGCGAAGCCGTCGACGAACAGGTGCTTGTGAGCGCCGATGACGGGCGGCTCGCATTCCGCCACGCCCTACTACGTGAAGCGGTCGCTGACGATCTGCTCCCGGGCGAACGCGGCGCGCTCCACCTCGCGCTCGCGCGCGCCTTCGAGCGCACGTGGGCGGCCGAGGCCGGAGACGCAATCGATCGCGCAGGGGCGATCGCGTCCATTACGCGGCGGCCGGCGACCAGCCGGCGGCGCTGCGCGCAAGCACCGAGGCGGCGATCGCTGCAACACGGGTCCACGCTTACGCCGAGGTGGCCGAACTCAGTGACCGCGCGATCGAGCTGTGGCCGCGGGTGGAGAACGCGTCTGCGGTGGGCACAGCTCGATCACGTCGGACTGCTCGCTCTCGCAGCCCAGGCGCACTCGCTGAGCGGCAACCGCCCGCGCGGGGAGCATCTGCTCGAGAGCGCACTGCAAGAGCTCGACCCGAGCGAGGGATCGCCAGCGCTACGCGGCGATCCTTGCGCGCCTGGCTCGCTTGCAATGGGCACTCGGCCGCGGCGACGACGCGCTCGCCGGCGCGCAGCGAGCGCTGGCGATGCTGAGCGAGCAGGACGGCACGCGCGAGCGCACGCTCTTGCTCGCCTGGCTTGCGCGAACGCTCGTCTTGCGCGGGCGCTACCGCGACGCGGTGCGCGACGGCGAGCAGGCGCTGGCGGCCGCGACCACCGCGCAAGACAGCGAAGCCCAGGCAGAGCTCCTGAACACGCTCGGCATGGCCTACGCCGCACTCGGACGCGTTGACGAAGGCGTCGAGCTGCTCCGTCGCTCGATCGCCGTCGCCCAGGCGAGCGACGACCCCGACGGCGCAAGCTATGCCTTCGCGAATCTCGCCGAGGTGCTGCACGCCCACGCCCGCACCGTGGAGGGACTCGCCCTCGCGCGCGACGGGCTCGCAGCCTCCGTCGCGCGCAGCAACCACGACTGGCTGCGGCTGTGCATCTGCGAGATCACGTTCGACCTCGGCAACATCGCCGAGGCCAAGGCCCTCCTCGCCAGCGTGCCGCCGCAGCTCGTCGGGCTGCTGCGCATCTTCCGCGCTCTCTGCGAGGCCGACATCGCGCTCGTGGAGGGCGAGGAGGACCGCGCCGCGCTGGCGCTCGAGGACGTCGCCGAGCTCGTCGCGCAGCTCACCCGAGCCACAGTGGATCGGCAAATACGGCGCGCTCCGGGCCGAGCTTCATCGGCGTCGCCGTGACCTGCCGGCGGCGCGCGCCGCCGTGGCGCAGGCGCTCGACCGCCTCGAGCTGTGCACCGAGGACGTCATCCGCATCGCGCGCGTCACGGCGGCGGGCGTGCGGATCGAAGCCGACTTCGCGCAGCGCTCGCGCGACCTGCGCGACAAGGCGGCGCGAGCGTGATGCGATCGCGCGGGCGCGCATTCATGTCGACCGTCTGAAGGCGGCGGCACAGGACGGCGGCCCGATCGAGCACGCCTGGATCGCGACCGGGACCGCAGAGCTTGCGCGGGCGAGGGGCCGCAACGACGCCAAGGCCTGGCACGCCGCGACAAAGGCCTGGCAGGAGGTCGAGCGTCCCTACCGCGAGGCGACCGCGGCGCTGGCGCGAGTTCGAGGCGCTGGCAGGGAGCACGATGATCGCGCGGGTGCGGCGGCGGGCGCTCGAGCCGGCGCTCGAGCTCGCGCGGCGGATCGGCTCGCGCTGGCTGATCACCGAGCTCGCGACGCTGGCGGAGCGGGCGCGGAGTCGCCGACAGCGGGCGGCGGCTGGCGATGTCGCCGAGCCGGCGAGGGCGAGGATCCGTTCGGCTTGACGGCACGTGAGCGTCAGGTCCTCGCGCTGCTGGCGGAGGGTGCGACAAACCGACAGATCGGCGCGGCGCTCGTTCATGGCCGAGAAGACGGCGAGCGTCCACGTCTCGCGCATCCTCGGCAAGCTCGGCGTTCGAGCCGTACGCAGGCTGCCGCGGTCGCGCACCGGCTGAACCTGGCCTGAGACAAGGCTGCCAACTCGTCGGCGAGAGCAATCCGATTGCGGACGGGATCGTGCGCTAGAGGGCAGCGAGGCGCTGGTGGACGAGCTGGACCGCCATCGAGCCCTCGCCGACGGCGGAGGCGACGCGCTTGATCGAGCCGGCGTGGACGTCGCCGACGGCGAAGATCCCGGCTGACTCGTCTCGAGGAAGAGCGGCGCTCGCCGTCGTGGGCGAGCTCGTCGCCTGGACGTCGCGGCCGGTGAGCAGGAAGCCGTGCTCGTCCATCGCGACGTGGCCGCGCAGCCAGTCGGTGTGCGGCTCGGCGCCGATGAACACGAAGAGCGCCTTGGCCGTCGATCTCGCGCTGCTCGCCGGTGCAGCGAGTCGGCGACGACGACCGCCTCGAGCGCCGTCCTCGCCCTTGAGCTCGACGACCTCGGTGTCGGTAGCACCTCGATCTGCTCGCGCTCGTCGATCTCGTCGATCAGGTAGCGCGACATCGACTTCGCCAGATCGCCGCCGCGGATCACAAGCGTCAGTCGGCGGCGTGCTGGGACAGGAACATCGCCGCCTGGCCGGCCGAGTTGCCGCCGCCGACGATCACCACCGGGTCGCCGGCGCAGAGCTGAGCCTCGGCCTGGGTCGCGGCGTAGAAGACGCCGCCGCCCTCGAAGCGCTCGAGATCCGGGGATGTCGAGCCTGCGGTAGCTGGGCGCCGGTCGCGACGATCATCGTCGCGCCCGTTGACCGTCGTCGCCGTCGGCGAGCTCGATCGCGAAGTGGCCGTCCGTCGTCGGCGAGGCGCGTCGGCGCCTGGCGCGGGCACCACGAGGCGCGCGCCGAACTTGCCGCGCCTGCAGCGATCGCGCGCTCGGCCAGCTCGCTGCCGGAGATGCCGGTCGGGAAGCCGAGGTAGTTCTCGATCCGCGCCGAGGTGCTCGCCTGGCCGCCGAACGCGACCGCGTCGATCGCCTGCGTGTCGAGCCCCTCCGAGGCGCCGTAGACGGCCGCCGCCAGCCCGGCCGGTCCGCCGCCGACGATCACCAGGTCGCACATCGCGCGGGGGCGCGCCGCGTGCGCCGAGACCGAGCATCGCCGCGAGCTCCGCGTTCGTCGGGTTGCGCAGCACGCCGCCTGCCGCGATGCACGACCGGCGTCTCGTCCGGCGCGATCGACGAGCGCGTGCAGCAGCGCGTCGGCCTCCTCGTCGTCCTCGAGGTCGAGCCACTGGTAGGGCATCCGGTTGCGCGCGCAGGAACTCGCGCAGGCGGCGCGTGTCGCGCGAGAAGCGTGAGCCGATCACGCGGACGCCGGCGCCGAGCTCGATCAGGATCGAGCGCCGCGCGAGGAAGGCCGCAGGATCAGGTTGGAGAGCGTCCTCGTCTGGCGGCGACGAGCGTCGGAGCAGCTCGGCCACCGGGACCTGGATCACCTCGCCGGGCGTCGCGGACGACCGCGGTGAGCAGCGGCGGCGCGCCGGTGAGCAGGTTGAGCTCGCCGAGGAAGCGGTGCGCTGCCATGGACCGCGATCACGCGGTTCTCGGCGCCGTAGCCCTGGACGATCGCGACCGCGCCGGACTCGACGACGAAGAAGTCGATAGTCTGCGGGATCGCCCTCGCGAAAGAGGACCTCGCCGGCCGCCACCGAGCGCGCGGTTCCCGCGGCGCGCAATGCGCCAGCTGCGCATCCGTCAGGCGCGGGAACGCGCCGCCCGCGTTCTCCGGCTCCGCGAGCCCGTGCCGAGCGGTTCAGCCCGCTCTGCCATCAGTGAGCCCTCGGGCACGAACACAGCGTCATCGACGTAGCAGTAGGACCAGTCCTCGCCCCGCTCGACCGAGGTCACGATCGGATGTCCGGTGCCCGGGCGTGCTTGCTCGCGTGCTGGTTCGGCGATGAGTCACAGCAGCCGATATGGCCGCAGGTGCGGCAGACGCGCAGGTGCACCCAGCGTCCGCCGATCGCCAGGCAGTCCTCGCAGCCGGGAACCTGCTCAGGGCGCGCGACGGCGATCTGGTCGAGGTGCGTGCAGGGGTTCACGGCGTCTCCTCGCTTGCGGTGGCTACCCACCAGAGTAAAGCGGACGCCGACCGGCGGCTATGAATCCCAGAAGTTCTCGACGATCTCGCCGTCGCCCTCGAAGCGGCGCCCGAAGATCAGCACCTCGAGGCCGTCCGGCCCAGCCTCGAACGAGCGTGCCGTGCCGGGGCTGACGCGCACCGCGTCGAGCTTGACCAGCTCGACGATCTCGTCATCGAGCTTCACGTGACCGCCGCCGGCAAGCACGACGTAGATCTCCTCCGCCTCGTGATGGCGGTGAGCGAACGCCTCGCGCTTGTTCGGCTTGACCTTCAGGTAGTTCATTGCGGTCTGCTCCGTGCCAAGCTCGACGCGAGGAAAGCGCGCCTCCTGCGTCTCGGAGAGACCGTGCTTCGCCGCCGAGTCCTCGACCTCGCCGAGGTTGCGCTTGCGGTATGCCTTGCTCATGGCTGACCAGCATAGGACCGGCCCGCTCGTGCGCAAAGTCGGCCAGCTCACGTTCGCGCGCATCGCAGCCGGGTATAGGAGGACACGATGAGAATTGGGATCGTCGGCGCGGGCCGCATCGGTGGCGGGATCGCGCGCCAGCTCGGCGGCGCAGGACACGAGGTCAGGCTGTCGTTCAGCCGCGACGCAAAGAAACTCGAGGAGCTCGCCAGGGAGCTCGGCGGAAGCAGCGGACCGCCCGCCGAGGCGGTGCAGTTCGCCGAGGTCATCGTGTTCTCCGTCCCGTGGAGCGAGCTGCCGAACGCGCTCGAGCAGGCGGGCTCGCTCGCGGGCAAGATCGTGATCGACACGACCAACCAGTTCGGTAATCCGCCGCTGCCGCCCCACGGAGACACGGCGGCGCACTTCAACGCGGCGCGGATGCCCGGCGCCGCCTACACGAAATCGTTCAACACGCTCACCGCCGCCTTCCAGGCCCAGGCCGCGGGACGCGAAGGCGAGCGCCGCGTCGTCCAATGGCTGTGCGGCGACGACGACTCGGCGAAGCGGCTCGTCAGCGGCTTGATCGACGATGCCGGCTTCGTCGCGGTCGACCTCGGCGGCACCGCGGACTGCTCGGTCATGGAGGCGCCCCGCCGGCCCGGGGCCGTGTACGGGGAGGAGTACCGACTCGCCGACGCGCAGGCGGTAGTGGCGGCGCTGGATGCCGGGCAACCGATCCCCCCGACGCCACGCTACGAGGACGGGCGGTAGGCGCCGCCTGGGCGAACCGCCACACAGGCGGTCCCCATTCAGATGCGGCGACCGCCATCAGCGCGTCGCGGCGGCCTCGACGAGCGCCTCGGCAACGAGCGCGCCAGCCGCGCTGTCGGAGTGCTCGGGATGCCACTGGAGGCCGAGCGCGAAACGCCGGTCGTCGCGCTCGATCGTCTCGATCACGCCGTCGGCGGACTGAGCGGTGACGCGCAGCCGTCGCCCGAGGCTGCGGACCGCCTGATGGTGCTCGCTGTGGACCTGCGGCGAAGCGCCCGCGAGGCGGCGAATCAGCCCGGCGCGCTCAGTGCGCACAAGGTGTGGCGTGCCGTTGTGGGTGAGCTTGGTCAGGCCGTCGGCGTGCACGTCCTGGTAGAGGCTGCCGCCCGAGCGATGTGAGTAGTTGGCCGCCGCGACAGATGCCGACGACGGGTAGATCGAGTGCGAGCGCGCCCGACAGTGCGGCCAGCTCGAGCCGGTCGGCGGCGATATCAGGCTCCACGCAGACCGGGCGCCGGCGCTCGCCATAGAGGCCCGGATCGATGTCATTGCCTCCGCCGCTGAAAACGATCCCGTCCGCGATCGCGAGATCACGCTCACTGACGCGCCTGCGCACCTGGCGCACGCGCGCGCCGGCCTGCTCGAGCCAGCGGACGTACGGCGCCGCCGACTCCTGCTCACCGATTGCGAGGAGGATCACCGGCTCGCTGCCGGCGCGCTCGGCGCGGTAGGAGCGCAGGAACGCGGCGCGCGCTCTTGACACGCGCTTGCGCGCCGCCTCTTCCGTCGTCGAGAGGAGCGCCGCGATCTCGGCGTGCGTAAAGCCGGCCTCGAAGCGCAGCAGCAGCGCGAAGCGCTCATGGGGACTCAGCCGGGCGAGCGCCTCGCGCGCGGCGTCAGGCTCGGCGGCCGGCAGCCCTGCGGTATCCGCCGCGCTCGCGAGCGGGCGGCGCGAGCGGCGACGCAGCTCGTCGATCGCGAGGTTGCGTGCCGTGCGCGCGAGCCACGCGCGCCGACGCGACGCGTCGAGCCCCTCCGGCAGGCGCTGCCAGGCGCGGATCAGCGTCTCCTGCGCGAGATCTTCCGCCGCGTGGCGATCGCCACCCAGGACGGCTGTGAGGCGCGCGACGAGCGGCCCACGCTCGTCTTCGATCAGTATCTGGCGCTCCATCTACCAACTAAGACGCTCGAGCCGCGCCGAACCGGACACGGGCACCACGTGCGCGACGATCCGCCCCTCGACGAGTAGGTGAGGCGCCAAGCAAGGGGCTCGTGGACGCGATGGAAATCGGGCGACGTCAAATCCGGCGCGAGCTGTCGGTCGTGCTCATGGGCGGGCCGGCGCGAGGCGGCCGGGCAGGCGGCCGTCGGTCGCGAGCCAGGAGCCAGCGAGAATCAGCGCGAGGCCTGCGAGCGCGAGGGAGCCGGGGTGCTCGCCGAGGAACACGACGCCGAGCGCCACCGCGACGATCGGGTTGATGTAGGCGATCACGAGGGCGCGACTGGGGCCAATGTCGACGACGAGAACCGCCATCAGTGCGAAGCCGAGCGCCGTGCAAACGAGGCCGAGCGCGACGATCGAGCCGAGGGCGCCGGCCGAGGGGACGCGGGCGGGCGCATCCAGCAGTGCAACCGGGATAAGGATTAGCGCTGCGATCGCGAGACTCGCGCCCATCATTGCGCGCGGGTCGAGCGTCGCGAGGTGCCGCTTGAGGACGATCGGCCCGACTGCGTAGCCGACCGCGCCGACCAGCGTCTCGGCGGCCCCGACAAGGGTCCTGACGTGCGCCGACGCGTCGACGCCGACGAGCGCGACTACGCCGGTGAGCCCGATGACGAGACCCGTGATACGACGGCGCCCGACCGGGGTCGTCGGCCCGAAAAGGGGCTCGAGGAGCACGACGAGCAGCGGCACGCAGGCGATGATGATCGCCGCGAGCGAGGACGGGATACGCTGCTCGCCGGCGGCGATCGCGGGGAACGGGATCACGATCTCGGCGACCGCATAGACGGCGAGCCAGAGCCAGTGCCACGCAGCGCGGTGAGCGCGCCCGCCCGGACCGCGAGCGCGAGCAGGACCGCGGCGCCTAGCGCGACACGCGCGAACGCGATCAGACCCGGCGTCGCGCCGCCGTCATCGGCGATCTTGATGAAGAGGTAGGGAACGCCCCAGATGACCGAGAGGGCGCCGAAGAGCGCCCACGCGCGCGTGCTCATCGCGCCACCATAGCGGCGGTCTGGCGGCGCGTCTGTTCCGATCGCGATTCGCCGTTCGCCAGCAGCGAGGCGGTCTCATCGCAACCGAGGTCCGCTCGCCAGCTACCGTTCCACGCATGTGCCGCCTGTTCGGCATGACCTCCGGCGCGGAGCCGACCACGGCGACGTTCTGGCTCCTCGATGCGCCGGACAGCCTCCTCCGGCAGAGCTTCCGCGAGCCGGACGGGACCGGCATCGGCTGGTTCGACGAGCGCGGCGCGCCCCACGTCAGCAAGCAGCCGCTCGCCGCGCACGACGACAAGCGCTTCGTGCGCGAGGCCAACGAGATCCGCTCGCGCACCTTCCTCGCCCACATCCGCTTCGCCTCGGCCGGGCCGGCGGCGCGCGAGAACACGCACCCGTTCGAGCAGGAGCGCCGCCTGTTCGCGCACAACGGCGCGCTCGAGGGCCTCCCTGCGCTCGACTCCGAGCTTGGCGCGGCGCTCGCGCACGTGCATGGCCAAACGGACTCGGAGCGCGCGTTCGCCCTGATCACGAAGCGGATCGACGAGCACGGTGGAGACGTCGAGGCAGGCATCACCGCGGCGGTCACCTGGATCGCGGATCAGCTGCCGCTCTACGCGCTCAACTTCGTGCTGACCAGCGCGGACGAGCTCTGGGCCTCCGCTACCCGCAGACGCACGAGCTCTACGTGCTCGAGCGCACGCCGGCGAGGAGTTGCACCACCGAAGCCGCCTCGGGACGCACGTCTGCTGCGCCGAGGCTCGCGAACGTCCGCTCGTCGTGGTCGCCAGCGAGCGGATGGATGACGACCCCGCCTGGCGGCTACTGGACAGCGGCGAGCTGCTCCACGTCGACGGGCAGCTGCGGGTCGGCTCGCGCCGCATCATCGACCGCCCGCCGATGCACCAGCTAACGCTGGCCGACCTCGATCCGCGCGCGCGGGCCTCGCAGGCGCACGCCGGGCCGTCGCAATAGCCGGCTGTCCGGGACCATGGGTGGCAGCCAGCGCGCGCGCGTTGCCGACGTGAACGCGCAGGCGCGTAGCGTCAGCTCGCGGGCGTACGATCGCGATCATGAAACTCGAGTTGGTTGGTGGTCCTCTCGACGGCAGCTTCGTTGACGAGTCAGAGCTTCCACCGGAGGGGATCAGGACGACGTTCTACGCCGCGCGCGGCGACGGCACCGCAGATGCCTATCGCTTGCACCGGATCGAGACCGTCTCCACTCCGCCGGCTGAGTTCGTCTACGACGGGCTGGTGCCCTGGAGCACCCTCAGCGACGACACATATCCGACCGACTAGCCGGTCTACGACCAGTTGAGCGGCCCCGGAGGGTCCCCGTGTAGGCCTCGAGGGCGGCGCCATTTGCGCCTCCGGGTCGCCGAGCGCGACGAATCTCGCGGCCAGGCATCTGCTTCAATGGGAGCAGGGACTTCGGCGGGAAACGAGGGATGCATGGAAGCTGGGACTGGACGCAGCGCTGCCGATCGGCAACGCTGGATCGCACTACTCGTCCTCTGCCTGGGCACGCTGATGATCGTGCTCGACACGACGATCGTGAACGTTGCATTGCCGACGATCAAACGCTCGCTCGGCTTCAACCAGTCCTCGCTCGCGTGGGTCGTGAACGGGTACCTCCTGACGTTCGGTGGGTTCCTGCTGCTCGGCGGGCGCCTCGGGGACATGTTCGGGCCGCGGCGCCTGTTCCTCGGCGGCATCGCCCTGTTCACGCTCGCCTCTCTGGCGTGCGGCCTTTCGAGCAGCCAGACGATGCTCGTCGCGGCGCGTGTCATCCAGGGCCTTGGCGGCGCGACAGTCAATGCCGTTTCGCTCGCGCTCACGATGGCGCTCTTCACCGAGCAGGGCGAGCGCGCGAAGGCGATGGGGATCTTCGGCTTCGTCGCGTCCGGCGGCGGCACGATCGGCGTGATCCTCGGCGGCATCCTCACCGACGTGCTCAGCTGGCACTGGACTTCCTCGTCAACGTGCCGATCGGAATGATCGTGGCGGTCCTCGCGTTGCGCGTGCTGCCGGAAGGTAACCGTGGCATGGCCGACACGAAGCTCGACCTCGGCGGCGCGGTCAGCGTGACCGCAGCGCTCATGCTTGCCGTCTACGCGATCGTCAACGGCAACAGCGCCGGCTGGACCTCGGCGCAGACGCTCGGGCTGCTCGGCGGGGCGGTCGTGCTGCTCGGCGCGTTCCTGACAATCGAGTCGCGGAACAGCGCGCCGCTGATGCCGCTCGGGCTCTTCCGTCACCGCAACATCTCGACAGCGAACAGTCTCGGCGTCCTCTGGGCGGGCGCACTGTTCGCCTGGTCTTCCTGTCTGCGCTCTACCTCCAGGGCGTTCTGCACTACAGCTCGCTCCAGGTTGGCCTCGCGTTCCTGCCGGCGACACTGATCATGGGCGGCCTCTCGCTCGGCGTGTCGGCGATGCTCGTCATGCGCTTCGGGCTCAAGCGCCCGCTCGCCGCAGGCCTGCTGCTCGCGGCCGCCGGGCTCGCGCTCTTCACGCGGCTGCCGGTGCACGGGAATTTCGCGGCCGACGTGCTCCCGTCGATGATCCTGCTGGCCTCGGCGGCGGGATCGTCTTCAACCCAATGCTGCTCGCCGCGATGGGCGACGTGCCGCCCGAAGACTCGGGCCTCGCCTCGGGCCTGGTGAACACCTCGTTCATGATGGGTGGCGCGCTCGGTCTCGCGGTGCTCGCAAGCCTCGCCGCGTCACGCACCACCTCGTTGCTGCACGCGGGGGACGGCCACCTCGCCGCGCTCGTCGGCGGCTATCACCTCGCGTTCTGGATCGGCACCGGCTTCGCGCTGATCGCATTCTTCGTCACCGTGTTCGGGCTACGCGCGAGTTCCAACCTACCGGCGATGGTGCCGGGCGGCGCAGCGTCTGCGGCACCCGGCGAGACCGCAGCGGTCGCCCAGGGATAGGTCCGCAAGGAGGACGCGCTCTAGCGACTCGCTCGGGCGGTGAGGCGGACTAACGATCCGCACGCGCCGGGAGCAGGGCGAGCGTGAGCAGTGCGCCGGCGAGGGCGACGGCGGCGGAAACGGTGGCGCTCAGCTGCATGCCGCTGATGAAGGCGGTGCGAGCGGCGTGGGCGAGGATGGCGGCGTACGGCGGCGAGAGCCGGGAAGCGACAGCCAGAGCACCGCCGAGCGAGCCCGTGATCGCCTGGAGCACGGGAGCTGGAGCGAGGTGCGCGACGAGCGGCGCGAGACGATGGCTGTAGCGCGTCGCGAGGATCGAACCGATCACGGCGACGCCGATCGAGCCGCCCGTCTGGATCGAGACGCCGTAGGTGGCTGTCCGACGCCCGCCTTGGCGCGTGGAACGGCGCCAAGGATCGCGTCAGCGCAGGTCGGCATGAGCAGGCCCGACGCGAGCCCGAGGCAGAGCATGCCGGGCAGCAGCGAGTCATAGGAGACCGCCGGTGTGCAGGCGCCGCGGATCAGCCAGAAACCGGCGGCCATCGCGAGCAGAGCGGATCCGGCGACGAGCTTCGATCCGACCTGGCGGACGAGCAGCGTCGAGGCCGGTGCTGTGAGCGCGAGGACGCCCGCGATCGGGAGGATGCGCACGCCCGCCTGGAGGGGCGTGTAACCGAGCTCGTTCTGGAGCAGCTGCGAGAGGATGAAGAGGGCGCCGAAGAGGGCGAAGACGCCGAGGCTGACCGCGGCGATCGCACCCGTGTAACGGCGCGAGCGGAAAAACTCGAGCTTCAGCATCGGGTGGGTCGAGCGGCGCTCGAAGGCGGTGAAGAGGGCCAGCGTCGCGAGGCCCGCCGTGAGGGTGGCCAGGACGATGGTGGAGCTCCACCCGTGCAGCGGCGCGTCGATCACCGCCCAGAGCACGAGGCCGAGGCCGAGGATCGAGAGAGCGGCCCCGGTTGGATCGGGCTCGTCGGCCTGCGGGTCGCGTGACTCGGGGACGAGGCGAGCCGCGGCGAGGCCGCCGAGGAGGACGAGCGGGACGTTGACGAGGAAGATCGAGCCCCAAGCAAAGTGTGCGAGCAGGATCCCGCCGGTGAGCGGTCCGATCGCCACGCCGACGCCCATCGTGCCGCCCCACAGCCCGATTGCGGTGCGACGCGTGCTCGGCGAGCGGAAGACGTCGTTGAGGATCGAGAGACCGGCCGGGATCTGGAGCGCGGCGCCGGCGCCCATGACTGCGCGGAAGGCGATGAGCATGTCAACGCTCGAAGAAAGAGCGGCGCCCAGTGAGCCGACAGCGAAGACCGCAAAGCCTGAGATGAAGGCCCGCTTGCGGCCAAGGTGGTCGGCGAGGCTGCCGGCGACGATCAAGAGGCCGCCAAAGGCGAGCGAGTAGGCGTCGACGATCCACTGGAGGTCCGACTGGTTGGCGTGGAGCTTGCGGACCAGGGTTGGAAGCGCGACGTTGAGGATCGTCGCATCGATATTGACCACGAGAACCGCGATGCAGAGGACCGGCAGGATCAGCCACGGGGTGCGGAGCCGCTCGGTGCCGGCGCGCGGCGCGGTCGGCGCGGCGGGGGCGGTTGCGCTCATGTGGGACCAGACGCTACGCGCGCGGGCGCGCGACGCATCGGGAGGAAGGACGCCAGCGGGCACGGAGAACTACCCGCCGCCGCTGTTGCGGCGGGACTCCCCAGGTCGCTTCCGCGCGCCAGCGGCGGTAGAGCTCGCCGAAGTCCGCGCGCATCGCGGGGCTGAGATCAGCGACTCGCAGGCTCCCCGTGAGGCGGATCGTCTCGCGCATCTGCGCGAGGTACGCAGTGCAGTGCGGGCAGCCGGCAAGGTGGCGCTCGAAGCGGCCGCGATCGGCGCGCGCGAGCGCGCCGTCGAGGTAGTCGGTGACGAGCTCGACGATCTGCTGGCAGACGAGGTCTGGCTGGCGGCGCAATCGCAGCAGCATGCTCAGCGCGCTCCGAAGTTGGCTTCGAGGATGGTGCGCAGGTGAGAGCGCCCGCGGTGCAGCAGGACGCGCTGGTTTGCCTCGCTCAGCTCGAGAACCTCGCAGACCTCCTCCGAGCTGAGCCCGTCGACATCGCGCAGCAGGACGACCTGGCGTTGCCGCGGTGGCAGCCCGTCGAGCGCGGATTGGAGGGCCGTCGCGAGGGCCTGCGCATCGAGGCGTTCCGCGGCTGCATCCGTCCAGTCGACGGGCGGGCTGGTCCACATGCCGCCGGCGCCGAAGCGCGCAGGGTCGACTGCGGGCTCCGGACTCTCGAGTGGTGTTGTGCGCTGCTCACGCATGCCTGTTGTGCGGGCGCGGTTGGCGAGGATGGCGAAGAGCCAGGTACGGAACGTGGAGCGGCCTGCGAAGCCGCCGATCCCGCGCAGTGCCGCAAGCCAGGCGTCCTGAGTCACCTCCTCGGCGATCGCCCGGCTCGCGACGAAGCTCTGGGCGAGGCGGAGCATCGTCATCTGATGACGCGCGACGAGCTCGACGAACGCCTGCTCGTCGCCCGCGCGAAAACGGCTGAGAAGGTCGGCGTCCGGGTCGGTCATCGGGCATGGCGTCGCATGATCCTCGGGAGGGTACGGAGACTCGCTAAAGAGGCGCTAGATGTTCAGTCCGCGAAGGCCGGTCGGGCGTTACGCCATCGCGCCAAGGCCGGAGGACTCGAAGATCGCGCTATTTGCGCGCTTTGCCGGCGCCTTCGCATAATCGGCGTCCAGTTCGGGTACCGCGGACGGTGATGAAGTTACTCGTGTTTACGAGCACTTCGCCAGCCGGACGGGAGGCACCGCCGCCTCTATCCGCGGCGCGGACAGCGCCGCGGGCTCAAGCAGCCAGCGCCACGGACGACGACCCCGCGCAGGCTCAGGTGGCGGTGACCTCCGGCTTGCGGTCGTCGCGCCGCTAGCGCAAACGCAAACGTCGCGCGTTGCCGCCGCGCCCCACCGCACTGAGCGCGAGGCGACGCGGGTCCTGAACATCCGCCATCCCCCAAGAAGAGATCACTCCAACCACTCGGTGACGAATGTCGGGCTGGCGTGGATGCAGACAAGCCTGGAGCGACCCGGGCCGTCGTTGGTGAACTTGTGCGGCGTGTGCGGCGGCACGATCACGATGTCCCCCGGGCCCGCGCTCGGTCCTCCCCGCCGGAGCGGAATGTCAGGTTGCCCTCGATGACGACCCACGTCTCGTCATAGGTGTGGCGATGCAGTCGGGGACCACCGCCCGGATCGCTCTCGTCGAAGATCAAGCAGACGCTGGCGCCGTGGTCGGCGCCCTTGAGGTTGCCATCGGGAGCTCGCTGCGATTGATGACTGGCATGGATGACCTCCGTGGGGGACGGCTACGATTGTGGCAGTGCCCGAACAGCTCTATTTCACCGATTCCGAGGACGCAAACCGGCTGATCGCGAGCGATCCGATGGCGTTGCTGATCGGGTTCGCGCTCGACCAGCAGGTGCCGGTGCAGAAGGCGTTCATGGGACCGTGGGTGCTACGCGAGCGCGTCGGGTCGATCGAGCCCGCAGTCCTGGCAGGCGTGGATCTCGACGCAGCGTTTCGCGAACGACCCGCGCTCCATCGCTTTCCGGGAGCGATGGCGGCGCGCGTGGCGGAGCTGGCGGTATGCGTGCGCGACGACTACGCGGGCGACGCGGGTCGGATCTGGGGTGAGGCGCGGGACGCGGCGGACCTGCGCGCACGGATCGGGGCGCTGCCCGGGTTCGGCGAGATGAAGGTCAAAGCGCTCGGGTCCGTGCTCGCCAAGCGCCTTGGCATAACGGTCGCTCAAGGCCTCGTGCCCGCGCACCCCACGCTCGGGGACGTCGACTCGCCGGCCGCGCTCGCCGACTATCAGGCGGCCAAGCGCGCGCACAAGGCGGAGTGGATGGCCGGGCGGACAGGCAAGTCAGGCTGAGCCTGAGGGGCGCGGCGCCGGCGGCGACGCCGTACCGCGCCTCAGTTCTCGGTGCCGAGCCGATCCGTGAGATAGAGCTCTGTCGCCTCGCGGGCAAGCTCGGTGAGCTGCGCGCGCGAGAGGCACGGGAGGACCGTGTCGAGTACCTGGAGCTCGCTCACACCGGCGTCGAAGGCCGAAAGGCCGCGCAGGCAGGCGGCTTGGCGCAGCGCTTCGCGACGCCCGTCCCCGAGCGAGCGAAACGCGCCGAGCAGGAACTCGCGGCTCGGAATCGCGACCGCCACGCCGCATGAGCCCCATCCCGCGACGTCGCGCAGATCCTCCGGCGCAAGGCCCGCGAGCGCCTTGCGGTAGTGGTCGGCGAGCTCAGGCTCCGGGATCGTGTCAACCCAGGCGGTGATGACGAGCTCGACGAGCTCGCGGCGCGCGTCGCGTCCGACCGCGTCCGCGATCGCGTGGATCGCCCGCGCCGGATCGAGGATCCGAAGCGCGTCCTGCTTGCCACGCCGAGAAGCCATGACACGAATGTAGAGAGGCGTGCGGACGGGGCGAGAGAGCACTCACACGGTGCCGGCGGCGCCGAAACCTACAGCTCCGGGAGCTTCTGGCCCCCGCCCAGCACAGGCACGAAGAGATCGCCGTCGCGCGCCACCCGCTGGAGGACGTCGTGTGCCTCGAAGCTGAGCGGCTTACCGTGCATCGCGCCGCTGACCTCGTCCCAGGTCACGGGCGTGGACACGGTCGGTTGCGGGCGCGCCGCAGCGAGTAGACGCAGATCGTCGTCTTGTGCTCGTCGTTCTGGCTCCAGTCGATCAGCACCTTGCCGGGGCGCAGCGCCTTCGCCATGCTTTGAGACGACGAGCTCGGGCTGGTCGTGCTCGAGGAGCTGTGCGAGATGCTCGGAGAAGCGCTTGGTCTGCGCGAATGTCGCGCCCGCCAGCGGCACGTAGACCTGGATGCCCTTCGAGCCCGACGTCTTCGCGAGGCCTTCAGACCAAGCTCGTCGAATGTGCCCTTGAGCAGACAGTGCCACGTGGGCAGCACTCCGCGATCCCGGCCGGCGGGCCCGGGTCGAGGTCGAACACCACGGCGTCGGGTGCTCGGGGTCTGAGGTGAGGCGAGTGGCGCGTGCAGCTCGAGCGCCGCGAGGTTCGCGAGCCAGGCGAGCGTCTCGAGGTCGTCGACAACGGTGTAGTCGATGGTTCCCTGCGCCCGCTCTCGATCGCGAAGGTGCGAACCCAGGCGGGACGATGGCGCGGCGAGCGCTTCTCGAAGAACGCCTTGCCCTCGACGCCGTCGGGGTAGCGCTTGACGGTCAGCGGCCGGTCGCGCAGGTGCGGCAGGAGCACGGGCGCAATCTGCTCGTAGTAGTCGATCACCTCGCGCTTGGTCGTTCCGGTCTCGGGATAGAGCACCTTGTCGAGATTCGAGCGCTTGACCTCTCGCGTGCCGGCGATCTCGCGCCACCGAGGCGCGCCTCACGGACCTCCTTGTCGTCGCGCAGCCCCTTGTAGCTGGGTGCCCGCAACGCGCCGTCGCGAGTCCACTCGCGAAACTCGATCTCCGCGACGAGCTCGCGGCTCGACGAAGGTCGCGGCGCGCGGCAGCTTCAAGGGACCGCCAGGAGCAAACGGCGAATCGCTGCGCACGAGGGGGCGCAGCAGGCTGCCGAGCCGGACGAGCTCCTCGTCGCTGAACCCGGTGCCGACCTTGCCGGCGAAGCGCAGCGCTCCCCGATCCTCTGGCACGCCGAGCAAGCAGGGCGCCGATCGCCCCGCCGCGCCTTCCCTCCCCCTTCGTGCACCCTCCGATCACGAGCTCCTGGCGCGCCGTGTTCTTGATCTTGATCCAGCTGGCGTCGCGCTGCCCCGGGCGGTAGCGGCTGTCGAGGCGCTTCGCGACGATCCCCTCGAGCCCCGACCGCTTGCTCGCGGCGAGCACGTCCGCGCCGCGCCCGCGCAGCGGCTCGGGCGTCATCCAATGTTCACCATGAAGCTCGAGCGCGACGAGTGCCTCGCGACGCTCGCGGTAGGGACGCTCCATCAGCGGGTGTCCGTCGAGCCAAAGCAGGTCGAAGATCGCGTAGGTGACGGGCGCGCTCGCGGCAAAGCGCTTGGCCGCGGCGGCCGACACGTGCATCCGCTGAGCGAGCGCGCCGAAGCTCGGGCGCCCGTGCTCATCGAAGCCCACGATCTCTCCGTCGAGCACGGCGCGGTGCGAGCCCAGGGCGCGGCCGAGCCGTGCCAGCTCTGGGTAGCGCTCGGTGATGTCGAGCAGGTTGCGCGACTCGAAGTGAAGCCGCGAGGGCTGCCAGTAAGCGATCGCGCGCACGCCGTCCCACTTGACCTCGTAGGTCCACCCGCCGTCATCGCGCGGCAGCACGCCCGCGCGCGCAAGCATCGGTTCCACGCGCTCGGGCATCGGCTCGGCCGCCGGATCGGCGGGCGCGTCCATACGGTGGATCATCCAATCCTTGGTCGGGTTCTCCTTGCCGATCGCGAACAGCGCGTAGCGCCCCTGCACGCGCTCACCGTGCAGGTCGACCTCGACCTTGCGCGGCTCCCACTTCAGTACGTCGTAGGTGCCGCGGTCCCAGATCGTCATCGTCCCGGCGCCGTAGTTGCCGGCAGGGATCTCCCCGGCGAAGTCGAGGTACTCGAGCGGGTGATCCTCGGTGTGCGGCGCGATGAAGTTCTGCTTCGGCTCGGGCGGCAGCCCCCGCGGCAGCGCCCACGACGCCAACACCCCGTCGCGCTCGAGCCGCAGGTCCCAGTGCAGGCGACGCGCCGAATGCTCCTGGATGACGAAGCGGTTGTGGGAGCGATCCGTGGGCTCGCCCGATGCGTCCTTGCGCCCCCGGCGGCGCTGCTCGCTGGCGGGCTCAGGGGTAGCTGTGAAGTCGCGCTTGCCCCGGTAGGAGCGGAGGTGGTCGCTTTCGCGACCTTTGCTCACGAGCGCTGCGCGGCCTTGGGCTTGTTCGCGGGCGCCTTGCGAGCGCGCGGCTTCGCGGCCGGCTTCGTCGCGCCGCCACGCTCCTTGGCAAGTGCATCGACCGAGGCCTGCAGGGCCGCCATCAGGTCGGGCACGGCCTTCGGCGCCTTCGGCGGCGGCGCGAGCGAGATCTCCTCGCCCGCCACCTTGCGCTCGATCAGGTCAATCAGCTGCTCGCGATACTCGTCGTGGTAGTGCTCCGGCTCGAACGGAGCGGACAGCATGCCGATCAGCTGCTGGGCCATCGCGAGCTCGCGATCGGTGACCTTGCCCTGGATGTCACCGGCGTCCTCGAGCGCGTCCGTCGAGACGACCTCATCCGCGTACACGAGCGTCACGAGGATCAACGCGTCGCCCTGGACGCGAAGCGCGACGAGATGCTCCTTCTGGCGCAGCACGAAGCGCCCGATCCCCACCTTGCCCGCCTCGCGCATCGCGTCAACCATCAGACGGAACGACTTGCCGGCGCCCGTCGCGGGGGCGACGTAGTAGGAGGAGTCGAACATCAGCGGGTCGATCTCGCTCGCATCGATGAACTGCTCGACCTCGATCGTCTTGGTCTTCTTCGCGCCGAGCGACTCGAGCTCTTCGTTGGTGACGACGACGTACTGGCCGGGCGAGAACTCGTATCCCTTGACGATCTCCTCGAAGGCGACCTCATCCCCGTCGATGCTGCAGACGCGCTTTTGTTGGATGCGCCCGTGATCCTCTGCATGGAGCTGGTTGAACGTGACGTTCCGGCGCTGCACGGCGTTGTAGAGCTTGACCGGTACGTTCACCAGGCCAAACGAGACAGACCCACTCCAGATCGATCGCGCCACGAAACATCCTCCTTGCCGAGCAAGTCAATCTAGCAACGCGACACTCAGCTACCCGCAAGCAACATTGCGCACGCTAGGCTCCGCATCGTGGCCTACGACGAGGTCCTCGCAAGCCGCATTCGCGAGCAGCTCGCCGGCGTCGACGCCGTGACCGAGAAGAAGATGTTCGGCGGCCTCGCATTCCTCGTCAATGGCACCATGGCCGTCGCCGCCTCGGGGCAGGGCGGCCTGCTGCTGCGGGTCAGCGAGGACTTCGAGGACGAGCCCCACGCCGACCCGTTCGTGATGCGCGGCAAGGCGATGGACGGTTGGCTGCGGGTCACCGAAGAGGGCTGCGTGAGCGAGCCGGAACTCGCCCGCTGGGTTGCCCGCGGCGTCGCCGCCGCCCAGGGACTGCCGGCGCGGCGCTGACGTAGCGCGTCGCTGGTCGCGTTCAGGCGTGGCCGCCCGCGGGACGACGCGATGTGATGGGCCGCAGACTGCGCAAGGTGCGGCTATCTCAGACCAGGGGGCGTGCCGGCTCGCCCTAGACTCCGACCGGTGAGCACCCAACCCGCAGCCGACGTCGAACCCGCGGCTCGCGCGAGCAGCGCCGGTGGCGTACTCCCGTCCCAGCGCCTGCGCGAGGCGGTGCAGGCCGGCTGGGTGACCTCGGTCTATGCGATTGCCGAAAGCTCGATCCAGCCGGCGTCGATCGACTTGCGCCTGGGCCGCAAGGCGCTGCGCCTGCGCTGCTCGTTTCTGCCCGCGATCGGTTCGCCGGTCGAGCAGCGTGCGGAGGCGCTGACGATCGAGGAGGTCGACATCGACCGCGGCGGCGCGACGCTAGAGCCGGGCCGCCCCTACCTGATCCCGCTCGTCGAGGAGCTCCGCCTCCCGCCGCACGTGCGCGCGAAGGCAAACCCGAAGAGCTCGACCGGCCGGCTCGATGTCTTCACGCGCGTCCTCACCGACGGCAACAATCGCTTCGACGAGGTCGGCGCCGGCTATCACGGCAAGCTCTATCTCGAGGTCGTCCCGCGCTCGTTCGCGGTCAAGGTCGAGGAGCTGCTGTCGCTCAACCAGATCCGGCTCGAGACGGCGCCGGCGCGCGTCAGCGACGCAACGATTCCGCAGATCCACGCCGAGTCGCCATTGCTCTACATGGACTCCCACGCCCTGCCGGCCGGCGACCTCGAGATCTCGGATGGCCTCTTCCTGTCAGTCGATCTCTCCGGGCCCCACAACCGCGTGGTCGGCTACCGCGCGAAGAAGAACTCCCATCGCCTCGACCTCGGGAAGATCCGCCACTACGAGTGGCGCGACTACTGGGAGCCGGTGTACCCCGAGAGGGGAGGGAGGATCGTGCTCGACCCGGAGCTCTTCTACCTCCTGCTGTCGGCGGAGGGGGTCTGCGTCCCGCCGGGGTACGCGGCCGAGATGATGGCCTACGACCCGACCGCGGGCGAGCTCCGCACGCATTACGCCGGCTTCTTCGACCCGGGCTTCGGCTATAGCTCAGACGGGCAGCGGTTCGGCTCGCGAGCAGCGCTCGAAGTGCGAGCGCGCGACGTGCCGTTCATGGTCGAGCACCGCCAGCCGATCGCAAAGCTCGCCTATCAGCGTATGGAGGCGCCCCCCGACCGTCTCTACGGCGCACAGGCCGGCTCCAACTATCAGGGCCAGCAGACGATGCTCAGCAAGCACTTCCGCGACCAGACGGCCGCGGACTCGTGACCAGCTGCGGTCCTTTGGCCGCAGTCGGGATCGCGCACGCTCACGCCGGGTCTTGAGAGACCCGGTACTGCCCGGCTTTCGCCTGAACCGCTCTACTGCTTCTCGACGGGAGCTGTCTCGACGGGTGCCGGCGCGGGCGCCGGAGCAGGCTGCTGAGTGGCAGTGCTCTGGTTGAGCGTGTCGCGCTGGTTGCCGCTGACGGCGTCCTTGAAACCGCGCATTCCCTCCCCGAGCGACTTCCCGATCTCCGGCAGCCTGCGTGCGCCGAAGACGAGCAGCAGCACGAGAAGCAGAAGCAGGATATGGACTGGGTTGTCGAGTCCCATGTTGCGAGGATAGCGCAGACGGGCGGTCGCACCGCGCACACCTCCGTGACGGACACGTCGCGCCCGCGTTTGCCTGAGGCGGCGATCGGGTACGGAATCAGCAAGCGGATGCCGAAAGCCGGCAACCGTCCACCCGCCACCGGCGCGCCCTCGCCCCCTTGTCGCGCCGGGCGGCGGGTAGACGCGATCGCAGGCCTTTCGCGCCGCGAGCAGGAGATCTTGCGGCTGCGCTTCCTCGAAGGCCTCACGCAAACAGCGATCGGTGAGCGGCTCGGTCTGGCGCAGTTTCAGGTCTCGCGCATCCTCCGCGCGAGCCTCGACGAGTTGCGTTCGCAGCTCGAGCGCTAGGAGCCGCTCAGCGGCGCTGCCGGCTGACGCTCGTCGCGGATCGAGAGCTCGAGCAGCTCGCCACGGTCGCTGTAGAAGACCTCGGTCGAGCTTGCCAGGCGCTCGAGGAGAGGCCCAAGCTGTCCCAAGCTCGAGTCGGCTATGACGGCCCGCCCGCCGCCCCGGTCGAGCATGCCAACCTCGATCGCGAGCTCGCGCCGACCGATCCCGAGACGTGCTCGCAGCACGGTGCCGCGCAGGACGGGCACGACATGTGCCGCCAACGCATCGGCGAGCAGCTGAGCATCCGACATGCGATCGACGGTGAAGCCCGCGCGCGCCGCGGCCGCGCAAACGAGCCGTGGCAATACGACCGAGCCGAGCTCGGCCGGCGACATCACGATGGCGAGCTCGTCGGGTCCAGCCGGCTCGAAGACGCCACCGCGAAGCTCGTCTCCAACGCCGTCGATCCGCCACGGTGCGGTGAGCGCGAAGCGCAGGACGGCCTCAACCCCATGCGGCTCGCGCGGACGCAGCTCGAAGCCGTCCGCGAGCGCGTCCATGACGGCGATGCCGAGGCCATGGCCGGGACCGCGTTCTGCCATCGATTCACTCGCGGCCGCCTCCGCCGAGTGGCGCGAGACGATGCCGAAACCCTGGTCGCGCACGCTCACTTCGAGCGCTCCGTGAAGCATGCGCACGGTTACCTCGAGGGGTCCCTCCTCGCCGGCATAGGCGTGGACGACAACGTTGTTGGCGGCTTCGCTAACGGCTGCGCAAATGTCATCACGAGATCGTCCCGTCTCGGCGACTTCCGCTACGGCCGCGATGAGCTCGCGCACGAGGGCAACGTTCTCCGCGCGCGCCGAAAGCGTGAGCTGCACCGTTGGTGTCATCGCCGTCCCACGGGCCGAACCATTGCCTCGCTCACCCTGCCCCGCACGCTACCGAGTCTGTCACTTAGAAGCGCGGGGGACGCCGACTCACGGGTAGCGCGGTCCCGGCGCTTGCGGCGGCGAGCAATCCGACCCCGGTTGCAGCGAGAATGCCCAGGGTTGACATGTTCGCGCTGCTTCGCCGCCTCGACAGCTACCAGCGCCGCAAGGCCCCAGCGGCGATCGTCGTGGCGATCCTCAAGAAGGCGAGCGACGACGGCGGCGGCGGCTTCGCTGCGGTGATCTCCTATTACGGCTTCCTCTCGCTGTTCCCGCTGCTGCTGCTTGCGATCTCGATCCTCGGCTTCATCGTGCAGTCGAACGCGAGCGCGCTGCAGACGATCGAGCATTCAGGCCTGCCGAACATCCCACTGCTCGGCGACACGCTCAAACAGGGGCACCTGAGGGGCAGCGGCATCGGGCTGGCCGTCGGCGCACTAGGCGCACTCTGGGGCGGGCTCGCGATAACGCTCGCGGTCCAGAACGCGTTCAACCAGATCGTCGCCGTGCCGTACGACCGGCGCCCCAACTTCATCAAGTTACGCCTACGCGGTCTGCGGCTGCTGGTAACGGTCGGCACGCTCGAGATCGTCGCGACGACGATCGCAGGCGCAATGTCGGGTGGGCTCCACGCGGCGGTCTGGCTCGAGGTGGCCGGATTTGCCGTCGCGCTCGCGTTCAACGTCCTGCTCTTCTTCATCGCGTTCCGCCAGCTCACGAATGCGACGGTGCCAACGCGCGCCCTGTGGCCCGGGATCACGCTTGCTGCCGCCGGCTGGGAGCTCCTGCAGTCGCTCGGCGGCGTGTACGTCACGCACGTCCTGAAGAACGCGGGCGCGACCTACGGCAGCTTCGCCACGGTGATCGGGCTGCTGGCATGGATCTATCTCGGCGCGCGGCTCGTCATCTACGCCGCCGAGCTCAATAGCGTGCTCTTGCATCACTACTGGCCGCGAAGCATCCTCGACCCGCCAACCGCCGCCGACGATGCCGTGCACCGCAGCCTCGCGCAGATTCAGGATCGCAGCGAGCGCGAGGAAGTGGACGTCACGTTCACGCCGCCTCCAGTGGCACACTAGCCGGCTGATGCGGCGCTTCAACGTACTCAGCGCGCCAACCGCCCCGGACGAGAGCGACCCGGCCGGGTACCAGGCGAAAACGGCGCGCATCGGGCCCGAGATCGGCATGCAGAGGCTCGGAGGCTCGGTCTACGAGCTGCCTCCCGGGCAGAGCGTCTGCCCCTACCACTGGGAAGCCGGCGAGGAGGAGCTCCTGCTCGTACTGCGCGGCGAAGTCAATGTGCGCCACGCGGAAGGAGAGGACGCCCTGCGCGAAGGCGAGATCGTCTGCTTTCCCGCCGGTCCAGCGGGCGCGCACAAGGTCACGAACAAGTCGACGCAAACGGCGCGCGTCGTGATGTTCTCGAACGTGCTCGAGCCCGCGATGACGGTGTACCCGGACTCGAGCAAGCTCGGCGCCTTCGACAAGCCGTCCGCCACGAGGCTGCTGTTTCGGATCGGTGATGCCGTCGACTACTACGAGGGAGAAATCACGTGAAGATCCCGCTCATCGGCGTCCGGCTCGGACTGCCGGCGATCGTCTACCTGGTCATCGGCGCGTTCGTCGCGCAGGGGCACAACTACTTCAAGCACGCCGACACCTTCTACCAAGTGCTGAGCGCCGTGCTCGCGATCGTGCTCTGGCCGCTCGTCCTCTTCGGCACTCATTTCCACGTCACCTGAGCACGGCTTCGCTTCGCGCGAGCGGTGGGGCGAGTGCGAAGACGGGGAGTCGGATCGCCGCGGCCAGCTCGATGCCGACCCGGGGGCGGCGGCGCGCTCTGCGACGCTCAGCTCCATCGAGCGCTCCTGGATGATCCCCCGCCTGCATCACGTCAAGGGGCCGGCGGCGTGGGCGGCGCCAATCGCGCGCTACCCACAAGAGCTCCATCAGCAGGGCCCATCGCACTAGCGACCGATCCGCGTGCGCGGGGCGATGGCGCCAAGGCCGACGCGCGGCCTGGCGTGAGCGAATGCGTAGTCTCTCGACCGAACGTCGCGAACGACATGACCGAGACCGCAACGTGACAAGCATCGAGCAGGAGGACTCGGGGCACGCGACCGAGGTCGTCGAGGCGCCAGAGTCGCAGGCGCGGCGACTGCGAAACGGGATCGTCGCGGCGGCCGTGCTCGTCGTGCTGCTCATCGCGCTGCTGATCGCGGTCCCGGGGCTGCACGGCGTCGGGCGCGTCGTCACGCAGATGAACATCTGGTGGCTGGTCGCGGCGATCGCGCTGCAGGTTCTTTCCTGCGTCGGTTACATCCTCGTCTTCCTCGGCGTGTTCGAGCGAGTCTCCACGCTGTTTGGCGCGCGCGTAGCGCTCACCGAGCTCGCGTTCGGAGCCGCCGTCTCGCTCGGTGGCGCAGGCAGCCTCGTCGTCGGAGCGTGGCTGTTGCGCGAGCGCGGATTCCGGCTGGGCGAGGTCGCCGAACGCTCCGCGGTCCTGTTCCTGCTGACGAGCGCAGTCAATGCGGTCACGCTGATCGCGGCCGGCCTGCTGATGGGGCTCGGGATCGTTCCCGGGCCGACCGATCCATGGCTGACGCTGGTCCCCGCGGGGCTCGTCGCGCTGATCCTCGCCGGGTTTCTCGTGCTGCCTGCGATCAGCGACCGTTTCGCGACGCAACGCGGGACCGGGCGGCGAGCGGCGCTCGCGCGCGCGACGGCGCGCACCGTGCGCGACACACGCAAGGCTCTGCTGAGCCCGGACTGGCGGCTCTTCGGGGCCTTCGGCTACCTGTGGTTCAACATCGCGGTGTTGTGGGCGTGCTTCGAGGCGGCTGGGCACAGCCCATCGCTGATGGTCATCGTGCTCGCCTACCAGATTGGCTGGCTCGCGAACGTGCTGCCGGTGCCCGGTAGCATCGGCGTGCTCGAGGGATCGATCGTCGGCATGTTCGTGCTCTACGGCGTGAAGGCCACGCCGGCTGCCGCGGCATCAGTCGTCTACCACGCGATCACGCTTTGGATCCCGCTCGCCTGGGGCACGATCAGCTTCATTCGGCTACGACGCGACCATGGCCGGCGGGTAGCACGAGCGCCGAGGCCAGTCCGGTAGTGTCCGGCCGTGGTGCTGCCGGTTCGCCGGCGGCGATCATGCGATGCTCGTAGCTCACGGCGAGAACCGTCCGCTCGACCGCAGGTTGGCCTGCGCGCTCGTCGCCGTCCTCGGCCTGGCGCTGAGCGCTTGCGGGTCGAGCGCGGCTGACCCGCGGCTGCCGACCAGCGTCCCCGCGGCGGATACGGCAGCGGCGGGCAGCAAACGCGATCACCGTCTCGCCGCTCCCCGGCACGAGCGATGCGTCACCGACGACGCAGATCAGCTTCCTTGGCGGCGCCGGGACGACGGTCACCGACGTGAAGGTCGTCGGCTCGATCAGCGGCGGCCATGGCGGGAAGCTCGAGGCGTACTCGACAGGCACGGGCGCGAGCTTCCTGCCGGTCGGGCGGTTCGCGCAGGGCGAGACCGTGACCGTCAGCGCACTCGTAAACGGGGGGTCCGCGAACGGCCAGACCGTGCACACGACGTTCACGGTCGCGCACCAGGCGCCAATCGACCAGACGCAGTTCCCCGTCAAGGCGGGGAACCCGGCGGACGTGCAGCACTTTCGCACGCTCGCGGGCGTGGCGCCTTCGATCGTGCGCATCATCACGCCGGCGCAGGCGGGCGCGACGCCAGGGGATCTGTTCATGGCGCCATACCAGGGGCACGGCACACCGGGCGTGATGATCGCGACCCAGAGCGGCCAGCTGCTCTGGTTTCACGCGCTGCCCCCCCACGACTACGCGAGCAACTTCCACCCCCAGACCTATGACGGGCAGACGGTGCTCACCTGGTGGCAGGGCCGCGTTCTCCAACTCGGCTTCGGCCAGGGCGAGGATGAGATCTACACGAGCAGCTACCAGCCACTCGCGGTCGTGCGCGCCGGCAATGGCTATCGCGCGGATCTGCACCAGTTCACGATCACCGCCCAGGGAACCGCGTGGATCGACGCCTTCGACCCCGTCAAGCTCAACCTTTCACAGATCGGCGGCCTCGCCGACGAGTACGTGAACGACTCGGTCGTCCAGGAAATCGACATCAAGACCGGCCTCGTGATGTACGAGTGGCACGCGTTCGGACACATCCCGCTGTCGGACGCGCACTCGCCGATCCCGCACACGACCGACTGGGACTACGTTCACGTCAACTCGATCGACCCCGGGACGAACGGCGACCTGCTGATCTCATCGCGCGGCGCATGGGCGGTGTACGACCTCGACCTCCACAGTGGCGCCTTCAACTGGCAGATCGGCGGCAAGCACTCCACGTTCAAGCTCGGCCCAGGCGTGAAGTTCTACTGGCAGCATGATGCGCGCTGGGAGCCCGGCGGCCTGATCTCCGTGTTCGACAACGGCTCCTCGCCGCCCGAGGAGAAGCAGTCGCGCGGTCTGCTGCTGGACCCCAACACGACCACCCGCACCGTCACGCTCGTGAAGGCGTTCACAAACCCTGCGCGAACCCTGCTCGCCTCGAGCCAGGGTGACCTGATCAGCCTCGACGGCGGCAACTGGCTGATGGGCTACGGCGGACTGCCCGACTTCACCGAGTACGACTCGAGCGGCAAGGTCCTCCTCGACGGGACGCTCGGCCTCGATGTCCAGGACTTCCGCACGTTCCTGGCGCCGTGGAGTGCGCAACCGACCACGACGCCCGCGGTCGCCGCGCAGAGCGCCGGCGGCAGGCTGACGGTCGAGGCGAGCTGGAACGGTGCCACCGACGTCAGCTCGTGGAAGCTCCTGACCGGCAGCTCAGCGGCGTCGCTCAGCGCGGCCGGAACGGCGACAGCTACCGGGTTCGAAACGACGCTCCAGGCCAGCGGCGGGCCGTACGTGCAGGTCCAAGCACTGGGCTCCTCCGGTCAGGTGCTCGCGAGCTCGGCTGTGCGCCGGGCGCGCTGACTCAGAGTCCCGGGGGTTGGCGGCGGTGCTTGCGCTTCGGCTTGCCCGCCAGCGAACCGCCGAGACTGCCGACGATCTCCTCGAGTCGCTTACGACGGCGAGCGCTCGTCCTGTCCGCGGCGACCGTCGCGCTCTGGAAGTAGTTCTTGAAGCCGTCGGTCTGGGCCTGACGCAAGCGCGGCGGCAAGCTCGCGTGGAGCTCGCCCGTCACGGCGCTTGCCATCGTCCGCTGTAGCGGTTGCTCGATGTGGCTGTGCCCGGCGACGTTGTCGATCTCGAGGCGCCCGCCCAGCGTCGAGTAGTCGTAGAGCTCGTGATCGGAGTCCGCGAGTCGCGGGCTGGTCGAATGCGAGCTCCAATTCGAGTACACGCCGTACTTGGCCTTCTCGGTGATCAGACCGACGATGTGCAGCGGCGCGGTCGCGCTGTAGGGCTCGAGCGCGAACTCCGTCACGATCTCGTCGGTTGCATGAAGCGCGTACTCGCGCCCGGGTGCATGCGGGTCGAGGAGGACCCGGCTGAGATCGGCGCGGTTGTGGAGGTGCGCGAACGCCGCGTCGCGCCGCCAGGCGTTCGACCCCGTCGCCAGCGTCAGGATCAGCGGCACGACATCGACACTCGAGCTGATCTGGTTGCGCGTGACGTTCTCGCCCTTCGTCGCGACGCCGCGCAGGTCGCTGACGATCAGCGGCACGTTGATGCCCTCCTCGTAGAGCCCGGCGCCTTTCCCGCGCAGGCCGTGCGACGCCCCGTACTCGCCGTGGTCGGCAGTGAAGATCACGATCGTGTTCGCAGCCGCCGCAGGGTGGCTGGCGAGCGCGTCGAGCACCCGTCCGATCTGGACGTCCACCGCGAGCTGAAGCTTCACATACAGATCGAGGAAGGGCAGCCACGACGGCAGGAGCTCGCGGCCGCTGTAGGGCACGTCGCCGAAGGAGAGGTCGGTCGTCTGAAGCAGCGAGCGCTGCACGCGCGGCTTGTTGCGCGAGACGAGCTGCTGCGGGGTCTCGAAGTTCGGCGGCAGGCGCTTGATCACCCTCGGCGCCGAGAACTCGTTGCGCGAGATCTCCGTCCAGCGGTACCACCAAGCGATGTCGTGCGGGTTCACGAACGAGACGGTCGCGCACCACGGCTGAGTCGTCGCCTCGGAGGCGAACCACGAGATGAACTGATCGGCGATCTGCGGGTCCGCTCGCCAGCCCTGGTTCGGCGCACCGTTCGGAGATGGGTAGGTGCCGCCCGAGAAGCCATAGCGGTCGAGCGTCGGCGGGCCATCGATCTCGTTCCAGCGGCGATCACCGCGCGTCAGGTGCCACTTGCCGTAATAGAACGTCTTGTAGCCCAGGTTCCGCAGCAGGCTCCCCCACGTGTCGAAGCTCGGGGACAGCGTGCTGACGCCGGTGAGCATGCAACCGGTCTGGTGGGTGTGGAGCCCGGTCAGGAGCGCGGCACGAGCCGGCGTGCAATCGTTGGACGCGGTGTAGTGGCGCGCGAAGCTGACGCCGCTGCTCGCCAGGCGCTGGATGTTCGGCGGCAGCGCGACCTGCGGACCGGAGCCGCCGAACCAGCGGGGGTAACGCATCTGATCGACGATGATCACGAGGATGTTCGGCCGGGTGCGGGTCGCGGGCGGCAGCGCGGCGCGCGGGCGCGCGGCCGCCGCGA
Organism: uncultured Solirubrobacterales bacterium; assembly: GCA_963773395.1. GTDB lineage: Bacteria > Actinomycetota > Thermoleophilia > Solirubrobacterales > Solirubrobacteraceae > Palsa-513. The sequence continues at coordinate 44,226 of CAVZAY010000012.1, forward strand.
CCCGAGCCGCCGTGAGCGCACTCCCCGAGCCGACAACCGCGGCGCTCCGCACGAGGAACCTCCGGCGATCCAAGCGCTCGCCCCCTTCGGTCGTGCGAGCGCCACTCATCTCATCGTGGTGGTCGGGGATACCCTCAAAACCTATGCGCCTGATTGTTTCGTGGTGTTAAGTCCGGGCTTCGGCGAGCAGTGGCCGCCGGCCACTCCCTCCAGCTTCACACGTACCTCGGACCGTGTGCGCCGTCAGGTGCTCTAGCGCGAGCCCCCGATGTCATAGAGCAGACCGTGCTTGGTCGAGAGGTGGAGCTCGTCTGTGACATCGCGGGCGTGGGCGCGCACCCACTCCGAGGCCCTCGAGCAGGCCGGGAGGTCCGTGTACCGCGCGCCGGGGCAGACACCTTCGGTGAAGACGTAGCGGACCCGGCCCGCGGCCGCTTGGCGGCGGAGCTGCGCGAGCGTCGTGAGGGGGCGTGCCCTGAGCGAGGTGAGCAGGAGAACGGGGCGGGCGTCTCGAGCGATGATCGGAGCGGCGAGAGTGGGAGCGCTGAAGGCGGCCTCGTAATGCACGCCGTCGTCGTGGCTGCGCAGGAAATGGGAGAGGGCGCTGATCAGCGACGGCGAGAGCGTGACCTCGGCGGCCTGGACGGTGCTGTTGTGGCGGATGATGCGCAGGTCGTCATTCAGCATCACGAGGGCGAGAACGGCGGCGAGCAGAGCGCTCGCGAGGGTATGCGGGCTGAGCGGCAGAGGGGTTCCGGCGCGGCCGAGGAGAATCGCCGCCCCCACCGCCAGCGCGACAGCGAGCAGCACTCCAGCGTAGAGGCCGGCACGCCCGATATCGCCGCTACCGGCTGCTGACTCGACGACGCAGCCAAGCAGCAACAGCGGGAGCGCGTAGGACCACACGCGGGATCGCCGCGCGCGCCGCGCGAGCACGACGAACGCGACGCCAAGCGTCGTCGCGACCGCCGGCGTGAACGCCTCGAGATAGCGCGGATGGGTGCGGCTCGAGGCACTGAAGAGAACGAAGCCGACAAGCAGCCAGAGCGCGAGGCCCGCAAGCGCGGCGCGCTCGAGCTGGCCGGCGGGAAGACGCGGCCGCCAGCTGCGGCCTGCGAGCGCGGCGAGCGCGAGGACGAAGGCGGCGAACAACGCGGTGCCGATCAACCCGCCGTAGTCGATCTCGTTGTGAGCGAACAGGCGCAGCAGGCCGGGCGGCGAAAGGACCGCGAGCAGACCGCCGGCGAACGTCGCCGCATGGCCGGCGAGGATCATTGCGCCAATGCGGTCGATCCCGTTGTAGACGAACACCGCGTTCCAGACGCTTCCGTTCGTCGAGCCGACCGGCCACGGGCGGTCGTGGGCGGGAGTCAGCGAGACGAACGCGAGCCACGCCACGCAGACCCCGGCAAAGACGGCGCCGGCAACCGCGAGCCGCGCGGCGCGGCGACGCTCGCCAGCCGTCCCAAGCCAATAGAACAGCGCGAACGCCGGCAGTGGCACGAGCGCCTCGAACAGCTTGACGTTGAACGCGAGCCCGAGCACGACACCGGCGCCAACGACGAAGCGCAAGCGGCGCGTCAACACGGCGGTCACGAGGAGCCATGCCGTACCGATAAGCATCGCGCTCATCACCGAGTCCATCGTGTCGCTGCGCGAGGCGACGACGCTGAGCGGAAGGATCGCGAGGACGAACGCGCTCGCGAGCGCCGCGAGGCGCCCGGCGACGCGGCGGAGCGCGGCGTAAAGCAGCGGAACGGCAAGCGTGCCACCGAGCGCCTCCGGCAGCTTCAGCGCGGTCGGCCCGAAGCCGAGCAGCTTGACCGAAACGACCTGCAGCCAGAGATCGAGCGGTGGCTTGTCGATCGACGCGCTCGCGCCCGGCTCGAGCGCGCCATATAGGAAGTTGTGCCAGGACAGGCCCATCGAGCGGACGGCCGCGTCGTAGAACTCGTCCTCGGGCACGCGGCCGAGGTGCACGAGGCGCAGCACGAGCGCCAGCAGCGTGATCGCAGCGAGCGTGAACGCCACGACGCGATCGCGCCGGCCCTCGGCGAGCACCCTCATCGAGCGCGCGGCTGGCCCGGCAGCACCGGGCCCTCACCGCCGAACGTCCAGACACGGTTGATGAAGAACGTGACGACGACAACCGGTACCGTCAGGATCGCCTGCGCCGCGATCTTCTCGACATGGGAGTCGTGGACGAGCACGTAGAGCAGCAATTCGTTGACGAGAATCGCCGCGACCTGGACGACCGCGAAGCGAGTGCCGGCATGTGCGTGCGAGAGATGCCCGGCCTGGAACGTCCAATGCCGGTTCAGCAGGTAGCTGTTCAGCCCGCCGAGCGCGTAGCCGATCAGCAAAGCGATCAGGTACGGAACGCCGAGCAGCTTCACGCAGAGGGTGTACGTCGCGAGCGTGATCAGCGTGTTCGACGCACCAACCACCCCGTACTTGATGAATTGCCAGGCGGCGGCTCGACGTGCTCGACCCGCCACGCTCTCGCGCTGATGATCAGGACCCGTGCCGGGCGTGCCTGCGCGGCTCATCACGCGCGTCGTGTGGAGCATTGCATGTGCTTTGTAGTTGCGTCAGCGGTCTGCACGACAGGCGAGAGGGTACGCAAGGCGGTGGCTGACCGCGGAGCGCGCGTCGCGTGTCGCACCAAACGCACGCCGCTCCCTCGAGCTCGACCACTCGACACCCGACGCTCCCTCGGCAATAGCGAGGATGACGGCCCAGCACGGATCCGGAGCGTCCGCATGATCACGCGGCCGTCACCGCAGCGCTCACCGCAGCGTGTTAGCTTCGCGCAACAAAACACGCAGAGTGGGCCTTCGCGGGTACCCTTTCAAGGTCGCGGGGCAACCCCCGCATTTGCACCGACCGCAGTGACCGCCCTACCTTCAACGCGCACGCTGGATCTGCTCAGTGTCTGCGCCCCGGTCTACAACGAGGAAGAGCTCGTCGAGGAGTTCTACGCGCGCGCGAGCGCTGCGCTCGAGGATGTGGCGCAGGGCTTCGACTACGAGCTGATCATCGTCAACGACGGCTCCAGGGACCGCACCGGCGAGATCCTCGATCGCCTCGCCGAGGGCGACGCGCGGCTGCGCGTCGTGCACCTCGCGCGCAACTTCGGCCACCAGCCGGCGCTGACGGCGGGTCTCGAGCACGCACGTGGCGACGCCGTCGTGATGCTCGACGCCGACCTCCAGGACCCGCCCGAGCTGATCGGCAAGATGGTTGAGCGCTGGCGCGAAGGCTCGGACGTCGTCTACATGGTCCGCGAGGCGCGCGAAGGCGAGTCGTTCTTCAAGCTCGCGACGGCACGCTGGTTCTACAAGCTGTTCCGCGCGCTCGCGAACGTCGAGCTGGCACCGAACTCGGGCGACTTCCGCCTGCTCGACCGGCGCGCGCTGGATGCCCTGCTCTCGATGGGCGAGCGCAGCCGCTTCCTGCGCGGCATGACCGTCTGGGTCGGCTTCACGCAGTCCGCGATCCCCTACCACCGCGACGCGCGCTACGCCGGCGAGACGAAGTACCCGCTCTCGAAGATGCTGCGCTTCTCCTTCGACGCGATCGCCTCCTTCTCGCACAAGCCGCTGCAGCTGTCGATGTACCTCGGCTTCCTGATCTCGACGGTCGCCCTGCTCGCGATCCCGGCCGTCATCGGCCTGCGCCTCGCGCACTCCTACCTTCCGGGCTTCGGCACGATCACGATCGCGATCCTGCTGCTCGGCGGCATCCAGCTGATCGCGATCGGCGTGATCGGCGAGTACGTCGCGCGGATCTACGACGAGGTCAAGCGCCGCCCGCTGTACATCGTGCGCGAGCAGCGCAACGAGCCGCTGTCGCTCGCCGCCCGCGAAGAGGCACGCGAGATCGAGGCGATGAAGTAGTTCCGCGGTCGGCGCACCCACTGAGGGCACAGGCATGCGCGGTCCGGAACAATGTGGGCCACGCTTATGGACAGCTGGGATCTGAACACGCTCGAGCTCAAGCCGCGACTGCCGGAGATCCTCTCCTCGAGTGATGTTGCGCGCGCGATCGCGCTCGATCTCGACGCTGGCGAGACGCTTGCCGAGCATCAGGTCCGCGAGCGCGCGTGGATCTTCGTCGTCGAGGGGACGGTCAGCGTCCGCGCCGCGGGCGGAGAGGTGAGCGGCGGGAGCGGCCTGCTCGTCGAGCTCGCGCCGGGCGAGCGGCACGAGGTTGCGGCGCAGACGAAGGCGCGCCTGCTGCTGCTGCTCACGCCCTGGCCCGGGAGCGGGCATCCGGGTGCGATGACGATCCGCGAGAAGCTCTACACCCGCCGCCACGCGGCGAAGCGCCGCCAACCCTGAGGCGCGCGTCAGCCGCTCGCGAGCTGCCACAGCGCGGTGATCGTGTTCCAGTTGCGTGCGGTGCCGGCGATCCGACGGTCGGCGACGAGCTTCGCGAGGTCCGAGCGTGCGATCCCGTCCGGGTGCCACGCGTAGATCTCGCGGCCGATGACGGCAACATCCTCCCCGGGCTTCGCGACCGCGCGCAGGCGCGCCTCGAGCTCGGCTGACCCCTCGCTCGCGAGAAAGGTGACCTGGTAGCGCCGCGGATCAGTGATGCGCGCACCGAACGGGTTGGACGCGATCACCTGCTCGAGCTCCCCGCGCGAGCGGACGATCACCGGGATCTGGAAGCCGAAGCGCCCGGCAAGCTGCTCCTCGAGTTGCGCCTGGAGCGCGTCCGGCGCCGCGTCGCTTTCGAGCAGGACGTTGCCGCTCTGCAGGTGGGTGCGGACGGCGCTGTAGCCGGCGGCGGTGAGCAGCGCGCGCAGCTCGGCCATCGGCACGCGCCGCGCCGGGCCGAGGTTGATGCTGCGCAGCAGTGCGATCTGCGTCGGCACGCCTAGCTCGCCGCAACCCACTCGCAGGTCTGCGCCACGTTCAGGAATGTAGCGAGACCCGCTGTTCTCTAGGCGGCGAGCACGCGCAGGACGATCGCAAGCCCGTCGCGCATCGTGATCGGGCTCGCATACGCGCGCACCGCAACCACGGCGCCGTTCGCCGCGATCAACCGCAGGTGCGTGTCGTAGAGCTCGCCGGCGCCGGTAACCAGATCGACGAACGCGGTACGTACCTGCGTGTGATCGTCGGGATGGACGTAGCGGCAAAACTGTGTCTGTGCCAGCGCATCGACGCTGCTGTCAAGCAGCTCGGCCAGGCGCGCATTCGCCCGCAGGATCAGACCGCGTTCGTCCGGTGTCGCGCCGATCAGGGCGATCCCGGAGGCCTGGTCTCTGAGCGGTTCGACGGGCACCCACCGATGATCGCCCCCGCGCCGCTGCGTCCATCGTCAGTTATAGGTAGCGGCCGTCGCGGGCACCGCCGCCGCCGGAACATGCCCGGCGAGGACCAGCGCGACGAGCTGTGCCTGGGAGCGCGAGCCCGTCTTGCGCAGCGCGTTGCGAAGATGGGTCCGTACCGTGCTCCGCTCGATTCCGAGCTCACCGGCAATCTCGTGCGCCCGCAGGCCCATCGCGACGAGGCCGACGATCTCGAGCTCGCGGGGGCTCAGCATGCTCGCCTGCCAGGTGCGCGGCGCGGCGTGGACACTCATCGGTTCGGCGCTCGAGTCGAGCACCACCGCGAGGATGACGTCATCACCGTCGATGTTGATCATTCGCAGCGCGTACTGGATCGTCACGCGCTCGTCCCGCGCGGTGATCACGGTCCGCTCGCCCTCGAAGCTGCCTTCCCGCCGCAGCTGGCTCCACTCGTAGTCGAGCGTTTTCGGCTGCACGGGGATCAGCACCGCGTCGAGATCGCGCCCGATCATGGCTTCGCGCGGACGCCCGCTCAGCGCGATCGCCGCCGGATTCACCGCGAGGAGTCGCCGGTCCAGCGAGACGAGCGCCATCGGGTTGCGGGAGCGGCCGAAGACGATCCAGAACAGCAGCCGCCAGCCGTCGCTGCTCGCAGCCGTCCTCGACCGGTCCAGCGGCACAACCATGCCACGCAGCAGTGTGTCACGCGGAGGGGCAGCGATGCGCGAGCGGAGGGGCAGGGATTCGAACCCTGGGTGCGGGTGTTGCCCGCACAACGGTTTTCAAGACCGCCGCATTCAACCGCTCTGCCACCCCTCCAGGTGACGCCTGGAGGCTAGACGATCGCTATGAGGACCCGGCGGGCCGGCCCCGCGTTCAGACTCGGGTACGGCTACGGCTCCGGTCGGGGCCTCCTCGCGGGCTCATCGCGTGCTTGCTGCGCCGCGCTGTAGCTCTCGCCTTCGGTCAGCCATCGCCCGCGACCAGCAGGCACGCCGCGCCGAGGGCGTGGCCGTCCACATGACGCGCGCGCTCCAGCCAGCGAGGATGACGGCCCAGAGCGGACCCGGACCATGCCCATGATCCCAGGGCCGTCACCGCAGCTACACTGACTCGGCCTCCCGGAGAGGTGGCCGAGTGGCTGAAGGCACTCGCCTGCTAAGCGAGTATGGGGTTAACTCTCCATCGCGGGTTCGAATCCCGCCCTCTCCGCTCCGACCAGCGTTAGGACGTTGCCGCCTGGGCGGCGGCGGCGGGCGCGACCCGCACCGAGGCCCAGGCCTCGGCGAACGTAACCAGGCGACCATGGTCCTCGTCCCAGAGCTTGAGCCGCGTGGCGCGCAGGCCGTCCCAGAAGCTCAGGGTCGGCACGCTCGCGAAGACATCGTTTTCCTCGTGCGCGCGCTGGAGGTTGTAGTTGGGGATCAGTGCACAGAGGTGGTGTACGTGGTGGAAGCCGATGTTGCCGGTGAACCACTGCAATGGCTGGGGCAGCTTGAGGAAGGAGCTGCCGCGCAGTCCGGCGTCGCTGTAGGTCCACTCGCCGCCGCGCTCCCAGTATGTGTCCTCGAACTGATGCTGGACGTAGAACAGCCAGATCCCGGCCGATCCGGCGAGCATTGCCGTCGAACCCTGAATGATCAGAAACTGGCGCCAGCCAACCAGAAGGCAGAGGCCGGCGACCATGACCGCAAGCGTGATGTTCGTCGCGTGGATGCTGCGGCGCTGCACCGGCCTGGCGGAGCTCGTGACGATCCGCGGGCCGATGACCATGGCGAACAGCGGGCCGAGGCCGAACATCACGAGCGGGTTGCGGAACAGGCGGTAACCGAGGCGGCTGCGCCGGTCGCGCCCGACGTACTCGGCAACCGTCAGGGTCGGGACGTCACCTTGTCCGCGGCGGTCGAGGTCGGCGGCGGTCGCATGATGCACGGCGTGGTTGTGACGCCAGCAGTGAAACGGCGTCATCACGAAGAGCCCGAGAACTGTCCCGAGATAGCGGTTCCCGCGCCGCGAAGGCAGGAACGATCCGTGGGCGCAGTCGTGAAAGACGATGTAGGTGCGCAGCAGGAAGCCGGCCGCAGGCACCGCGAGGGCGAGCGTGAGCACGTACGACACGCGCAACGAGAAGTACATCGCGACCCAGAGGGCGAGATAGGGAAGCACCGACGTCGCGAGGTCCAGGATGCTCCGGGCCATGCTCGGCCGCGCGTAGGCGGCCAGCTCCTTCGACCAGCAGATCGGAGTCGACTGATCGGGCAAAGCGGAGTATGTAGCGGCCTGCCGGGCCGCTTCCTGGGATCTCACGGTGGCTCCCGTCGATGTGAGCGCGGCCGGAGCCGCCGCGACGTTGGGTCCGAGCATACCGCGCATAGCGGCGTCGCGAGCCAATTAACGACTTCGGGCCCCGCCGCCGGTCGTCCGGCACAGGGCCCGTGGTCTTACGGTTGTATGTCCCGCCTCCGACGCCCAGTTGCGCGCTAGCACGCGGTCGGGTCCCATTTGCTCTCACTGGGACACCTCACCAGATCGGGCGCCGTGGCCGGCGGGTTTCTACGAAAGGCGACTCCGGTCCATCGGGAACTCCTTTCTCCGTACTACCTCCTCCGTTTTACCACCAACTCCGGGACTGTCAAGGGACAGGGGGAGCGCTGCTCAGATCAGCTCGATCACTACCTGCGCGCCGACGTCGAGCTGTCCCTCCCCGGCCGGGATCAGCGCGAACGCGTCGGCGCCAAGGAGCGAGCGCAGAACGTGCGATCCCTGCGCGCCGGTGCTCGTCGCCCACCAGCCGTCGTCACGGAGATCGAGCGTGCAGCGCACCGCGTGGATCCGTCCCGGCTCGCGTGCGGCCGGCTCAGCGAGCTTGGCGCGAGCGCGGCGGGCGTCGGGGCGCTCGCCCGCAAGGGCGAGCAGCGCCGGGCGCACAAAGATGAGGAAGGTGACGAACGACGAGACGGGGTTCCCGGGCAAGCCGAAGACGAGCGTCTCGCCCCGGGTGCCGAACAGCGTCGGACGACCCGGGCGTAGCGCGACGCCGGCGAACTCGCGCGCGACGCCAAGCGCGTCGAGGACGGCTCCGACATGGTCATGCTCGCCAATCGACATCCCGCCGCAAACGACGACGACGTCGGCGACAAGGGCGCGCTCGAGCGCCCGCTCGATGGCGACCGCGCTGTCGGGCGCGTGCGCGATCGAGTCGACCTCGCCCCCGGCCTGCCCGACGAGCGCTGGGATCACGATCGCACCGGAATCGTGAACGCCCCCCGACGGCAGACTTCCACCGACCGCAACGAGCTCGTCACCGGTCGTGACGACGCCAACACGAGGCCGCCGATACACGGTCAGCTCGCCAGATCCGAGCGCGGCGAGGATCCCGAGCTCGGCCGGGCCGAGGCGCACCCCCGGCTCGAGCAGCGCCTCGCCGGCCTTGACGTCCTCGCCGGCGTAGCGAACGCTCGCGCCGACGGGCACGGCAAGCGCGAGCTCGACATCATCGCCGTCCCGGCGCGTGTCCTCGACGCGCACGACCGCGTCGGCGCCGACAGGAATCGCGGCGCCGGTCGAGATCGCGCACGCCTCCCCCACCCCGAGCACGTGGGCCGACGGCGCGCCGGCGCGCGATTCCCCGACGACGCGAAGGCGCGCGCCGGGCGCGCTCTCGCCGGCTCGCAGCGCGAAGCCGTCCATCGCCGAGTTGTCAAACCCGGGCAGGTCAGCCGCGGCTCGCAGCGGTTCAGCGAGCACCCGACCCAGCGCCTGCGAGAGCTCGACACGCTCGGTTGCGAGTGTCACCACGCGCGAGAGCACGAGCGCGCGCGCTTCGTCGAGCTCAATCGCCTGCTTGGGCACGCCTTGACTCTAGTGGCGCACGCGCGGCTGATTCAGCAAAGCACGCGACTGTCGGCAGCGGCCGGCAAGGCGGCGCGGCCTTGGTCGCCAGCGCAGCGCCTCCTTGAGCCAAACCCCCGGTGACTCAGCCGCCGATGTAGGACATCTCGACGCGCGAGCGGGGCCCGTCCACAGTTGCGCGCAGCTGCGCACGCTCCGCCGAGTAGCGATCGACGCGCGAGCGCCAAATCGCGCTGACCAGCGCCCCGAGCTCGGCGTCGCTCGCGCCGGAGCGCAGCGGCGCGCGCAAATCGTGGCCGGCGCTCGCAAACAGGCAGGTGTAGAGCCGCCCGTCGGCGGAGAGGCGGGCGCGCGTGCACGACGTGCAGAAAGGGCTGCTCACAGAGTGGATAAAGCCGATCTCGCCGGCGCCGTCGCGATAGCGATAGCGCGTCGCGACCTCCCCGGAATGGCAGGGCGCGAGCGGCTCGATCGGCCAGCGCGCAGCGATCGCATCGCGCAGCTCGGCCGCGGGCACGACCTCGGCTGGGCGCCACCCATTGGTCGTGCCGACGTCCATGTACTCGATGAAGCGCACGATCTCGTCGCGGCCACGAAAGCGCTCTGCCATCGGGATCACGCAGTGCTCGTTGACGCCACGGCGCACGACCATGTTGATCTTCACCGGTGTGAGGCCGGCGGCCCGAGCCGCGTCGATGCCGGCGAGCACCGCCGCAAGCGGCGCGCGCGCGTCGCTCATCGCAGTGAAGACCGCCGGGTCGAGCGCGTCCAAGCTGACGGTTACGCGCCGCAGACCGGCGTCACGCAAAGCGCGCGCGTTGCGTGCCAAGAGCGTCCCGTTCGTCGTCAGGGCGAGGTCCTCGATCTCGGGGATCGCCACGATCTGTGCCACGAGCAGCTCGAGCTGATTGCGCAGCAGCGGCTCCCCGCCGGTGAGGCGGACCTTGCGCACGCCTAGACGGGCGAACACGCGGCAGAGCCGCGCGAGCTCTTCGAAGCTCAGGAGCTCGTGCCGCGGCATGAATGCGTAGTCGCGCCCAAAGGACTCGCGCGGCATGCAATAGGGGCAGCGCAGGTTGCAGCGGTCTGTGACCGAGATGCGCATGTCGTGCAGCGGCCGCGCGAAGCGGTCGATGACTCCCGTCATTGGACCCAGCTTAGAGGCTGTCGGCGAGCGCGCCGCAGCCCCGCTCGCCTGCCATCTCGCCGGGCGCTCGGCTCGGAGCATCGAAGAGGCTCTGGTCTGAGCGCGGCGAATCGGCGCTGGTTACGTACGGCGCAGCTGCGCCGCCAGCTCTGCCGCGGCGCTGTCGTTGAGCGGGCAGCAGCGAGGGTCGTGCTCGGCGGCGAGCGTCACGAGCATCCGATGGAGCGCGCTGCGCTCGTCGGCTGTGAGCGGCGAGAAGAACTCGTCCTCCATCGCGTGCACGATCCGCCGCATCTTCGCGAGCTCGGTGGTGCCCTGAGCGGTGATGCTGACGACGTGGCGGCGCCGGTCCTGCGGGTCGCGCTGGCGAACGATCATGCCGCGCTCCTCGAGTGAGTCCAGGAGCGCCACCAGCCGGCTCGGGTCGACCATCAGGGCGTCGGCGATCGCCGCCTGTGTTGCGCGGGCGCCCTCACTGAGCAATGCGAGGACGCTGTAGTCGTACAGCTCGAAGCCTGCGTCAGCGACGCGCGCGACCGCCAGGGCCTTGCAGCCGACGGCGAGGCTTACCAGCAGGTACACCGTGCTGTCCGCTAGCTCGCGGGCAATCGCCGGCGCCGCCTGAGACTGCTCTTCCAAGATCAGCGCGCTCATCTGTTACGGAAGTGTAGCGGTCGAACGATCGGACTGTGCTACGGTTCGGTCCTCAAACGATTGGGAGGCGCAAACATGGCGCATGAAAACGTTACACAGCCCGGGACGGAGCCGGATCCGCGCCGCTGGGTGATCCTCGCACTGATCGTGATGGCTCAGTTCATGGTCGTCCTCGATGTTGCGATCGTCAACGTCGCCCTGCCCGTCGATCAAGAACAGCCTGCATTTCTCACAGGTCAGCCTGCAGTGGGTGATTACCGCGTACTCGATCCTCTTCGGTGGCGTGCTGATGCTCGGCGGCCGCCTCTCCGACCTGCTCGGGCGCAGGCGCCTATTCGTGATCGGCCTCGCCCTGTTCAGCGTGAGCTCGCTGCTGGACGGTCTGGCGTGGTCGGAGCCGTCGTTGATCGTCTTCCGCTCCCTCCAGGGCCTCGGCGCGGCGCTCGTATCGCCAGCGGCGCTGTCGATCCTGACGACGACCTTCCAGGAGGGACGCGAGCGCAACGTCGCGCTCGGCGTCTGGGGCGCTGTCTCCGGCAGCGGCGGCGCCATCGGCGTGCTGCTGGGCGGCGTCCTGACGAGTGGCCTCGGCTGGTCGTGGATCTTCTTCGTCAATGTCCCGGTCGGCATCGCCGTCATCGCGGCGACCCCGTTCCTGCTGCACGAGAGCGTCGCCGCACTTGGGCATCGGCACTTCGACTTCACGGGCGCGGCATCGATCACCGCCGGCTTGATGTTGCTCGTTTACGCAATGACCCATGCCGCGCAGCACGGCTGGGGCACGACTGAGACGATCGTCCTGATCACCCTCTCGGTCGCGCTCATCGCGAGCTTCTTCGTGATCGAGAGCCGCTCGAAGGCGCCGCTGCTGCCGCTGCGGATGTTCCGCCTGCGGACGCTCTCCGGCTCGAACGTCGGCGGGCTCTTGCTCGGCGCGTCGATCTTCGCGCAGTTCTTCGTGCTCACCCTGTACATGCAGCAGGTCCTCCACTACTCGGCGCTGACGACGGGCTTCGCCTACATCGGCCTCGCGCTGACGATCGTCCTCTGCTCGGGCATCGCCCAGGCTCTCACCACGCGCCTCGGCGTGCACGTCGTGATGCCGGTCGGCATGGCGATCGCTGCCGGCGCGCTCGTCTGGCTGGCGCAGGTTCCGGTGCATGGCGAGTACTGGACGAACCTGTTCGGTCCGTTCCTCCTCGGCGGCCTCGGCCTCGCGCTGGCGTTCGTGCCGATGTCGATCGGCGCGCTGACGGGCGTGCGCGGATCCGAGGCCGGCGTCGCCTCGGGCCTGATCAACACCGTCCAGCAGGTCGGCGGTGCGATCGGCGTCGCAATCGTCACGACGATCGCGACGACGTTCACGAACAACTATGCCAGCGCTCATCACACGGGGGCGTTCGCGCCGGCGGCGCTGGTCCACGGATTCCAAGCCGCCTTCTACGTGCTTGCCGGCATCGCCGCCGCGGGCACCGTCATCTCCGCGCTCTTGCTCGAGCGCCGGCCGGCCCTCCAGGCCGCGCCGAGCGAGGAACCAGGGCTCGCTCAGGCAGAGGCAGCTGCCTGACGCCGAGCCGGCGCCGCCGCCCCGCAGATCTCCCCGGCGGGGCGGCGGCGCTACGCGTTGAGCGAGACTGCGTCTCCGAGCCGCACAGCGCCCGGCTCGATCACCGCGCCGTAGATGCCGCAGGCCAGCGGCTCGGTCGTCGCAAGCCCAGCGCGGTAGGAGCGCAACAGCCCGAGCGTGTCGAGGTCGGAGACGCCGCTTTCGGGGTCCCTACCCGTCACCAGGCAGCGCCCGACGTGGCCGTGCATGCGGACGAGCGCACCACCGACCCGAACCTCGTGCCCGATCCACCCGTCTTCGGCGTGAGCCGCGAGCCCGGAGACCTCGACGAGCATGCGAAAGCGTCGCGAGTCGACCCCCACCCCGGCCAGCTCGGCGAGTTTTGCGACCGATGCGCTGCCGACGAGCGAGACGGCGCCGGCGAGTCCACGGTCGATGCCCCTGCCGGTCTGCGGATCGCCGTGCACGAGCCGCAACAAGCGGCCGGCGTGCTCGGAGATGGCGGCGGAGAACGCCCCGGGGACGAGCCGCGCGCGGTACTCGCGCGAGAAGAAGCGCGTGTCGACCCACTCGCCAAGCACGACCGGACCAGCAACGAGCGTCCCGGCGGGGAAGCGCAGCTCAAGCGCGCCGGCCCCGGCGTCGTAGCTCGCGACGATCTCGCTGAGAGCTCCAAGGACCTTGCCGTTGACCATCTTTGACCGCTCGTCGATCAGGTAGCGACCGGCGTGCTCGGAGACGAATGGCAGTGGCGGATAGTCTGGACGCTATGCACGTGCAAGTGCGACTGTTCGCGATGTTGCGCGAGCGCGCCGGGTCTAGCCGGATCGAGCTCGAGCTGCCGGACGGTGCCACGGTTGGCGATGCACTCGCCAAGCTCGCCGCCGGCGGACCTCTGGGCGGATTGATCGAGCTGCTTCCGGTGCGCATGGCGGTGAACCGCGACTACGCCAGCGCGGACACCGTGCTCGGTCCGGACGACGAGCTCGCGCTCATACCGCCCGTCAGCGGCGGCGCGCCGCACGCCGCGACGCGCCTGCGCGAGGGGCCTCTCGCGATCGAGGAGCTGGCGCGCGCGGTGGGGCGGCGACGAGGCTGGTGCGATCGTGGTCTTCTGCGGTGTGACGCGCGAGGTAGCGAGCCTCGACTACGAGGCCTACAGCGAGATGGCCGAGGAGCCTGGGCGCGGATCGCGCAGGAGTGCGCCGAGCGACACGGGCTCGCCGCGATTGCGATCGATCACCGTGTCGGCAGCGTGCCGCTCGGTGAGCCGAGCGTCATCGTCGCCGTGTCCGCGGCGCATCGCGAGGAGGCTTTTGCGGGGGCGCGCGAGGCGATCGACCGCGTCAAGGAGCAGGCCGCGATCTGGAAGCGCGCGATCGAGCGCGACGGGACCGCGCAATGGGTCGACGGGGTGGCGCCGCGGTGAGCGGAGAGCTGTCGCACGTGGGAGCGGACGGAAGCGCGCGGATGGTCGACGTCGGGACAAGCCGCCGAGCGAGCGGCGCGCGGTCGCGCGGGCACGCGTGCGGATGTCGCGAGAGACGGCGCGCGCGGTGGCCGAGGCCAGCGGACCGAAAGGCGAGGTGCTCGCCGTAGCGCGGATCGCCGGCGTGCAAGCCGCAAAGCAGACGGGCCAGTTGATCCCGCTCGCGCATCCCATCGAGCTCACGTTCGCGGACGTCAGCGCGAGCGTCGAAGTTGCGAGCGGCCTCGTTGAGCTCCGCAGCGAGGTGCGCAGCGTTGGACGCACCGGCGTCGAGATGGAGGCGATGACCGCGGCGCCGTCGCAGCGCTGACGGTCTACGACATGGTCAAGGGGCTCGAGCGCGGCATAGCGCTCGAAGAGATCGTGTTGGTCGAGAAGACGGGCGGCAGGCGCGGCGACTGGCGGCGCGAGTAGTGCGGGCCGCGCTGATCACGATCAGCACCTCCAAAGCGACCGGCGCTGGCCACGACGAATCCGGGCTGAGCGCCTCGCGGAGCTCGCGGGCGCACTCGGGCTCGAGGTGGCGGGACGCGAGCTGATCACAGACGACCGCGAGCTGATCGAGCGGCGCCTTCGCCACTGGAGCGAAGGCGGGCGGTGCGAGCTCGTGCTCACGAAGCGGCGGCACCGGCGTTGCGCCGAGCGACGTGACTCCCGAGGCAACGCGCGCAGTGATCGAGCGCGAGGTTCCCGGGATTGCCGAGGCGCTGCGCGCGAGCTCGCGCGCGCACACGAAACACTGGCTGCTCTCGCGTGGTGTGGCGGGCATTCGCGGCACGACGTTGATCGTCAACCTGCCCGGCAGCCCGAAGGCCGTGGTGCAGGCCGGCGAAGCGATTGCCGAGGCACTGCCGCATGCGCTCGAGCTGATCGCGGGCCGCCCTAGCGAGCACGCCAGCGCGCCATACTGAGCCGATGGAGCAGAGCCTGCCGCTCGGTGAGGCCGCTGGCGCGATCGGTGTCAGCGTTGACACGCTGCGACGCTGGGACCGTACGGGGAAGCTGGCCACAGAGCGCGACGAACGCAACCGGCGCTTGGTCCCGAAATCGGAGATCGAGCGACTCACGCAGCGACCCGAGCGCCACCGCACGCAGGCGCCCAACTCGCCGCGCAACCGCTTCACGGGCGTCGTGCGCTCGGTCGAGGTTGGTGGGGTGATGGCGCTCGTCGAGATCGAGGCCGGCCCATTCCTCGTTACCGCCGCGATCACTCGCGACTCGGTCGAGGAGCTCGGACTCAAGCCGGGCGTCGCCGCGACGGCGTTCGTCAAGGCGACGTCCGTGATGGTCGAGCGGGGCTGACTTCGTCCGCCTCTAGCGGCGGATAAGCACCGCGATCGCGGCCGGCGGGAGGTCAAAGCGACAGCGCTCACCAGGCGCGAGCACGGGGGCGGTCGCGTCGCGTGCCCGCAGGATGATGTCAGGACCGAGTCGCAACGCCACCTCGGTCGTCGTGCCGAGATCGAGGACCTCTTCGATGCTCGCCTCGAGCAACCCGGCGGCTCCGATCTGCACGAGCTCCGGGGCAATGCGCCAGAACACCGGATCCCCAGGCGCGAAAACGCCGGTTGGCGCAGTGAGCTCGATCTCGCCGCAGACGATGCGGCCGGCCTGCTTCACCTCCCCCGGCAGCAGGTTGGGAACGCCGAGCAGCGTTGCGACCTGCGGTGAGCGCGGGCGATCGAAGACGTCTCGCCGCAGCCCCGCCTGCACGATCCGCCCATCGATCAGGACGAGGATCTCTTCGGCGAGCAGAGCGGCCTCCTCGGCGTCGTGTGTGACGATCACGCTCGCGATCCCGGTCTCCTGCTGAAGGCGTCGCAGCTCCGGCGTAGCTCGGCGCGCACCGGCACGTCAAGCGCCGCAAAGGGCTCGTCGAGCAGCAACAACCGCGGTGCTCGGGCGAGCGCCTGGGCCAGAGCGACGCGCTGGCGCTGGCCGCCCGAGAGCTCGTCCGGTAGGCGGTTCTCGAGTCCGCCGAGCCCCAGCCGCGCGAGCCAATGCGCGGCCAGGCTAGGCTCGGCGCCGACGCCAAAGGTGAGCTGGCGCCAGACCGTAGGTGCGGGAACAATCCCGCACCCTGGGGTACGTAGCCGATCTGGCGCCGCTCGGTCGCGACCGACTCCACGCGGCTGGCGCCGTAACTGACGGACCCGGCCTGCGCGCCGAACAGGCCCGCGAGCGAGCGCAGCGTGGCCGTCTTGCCCGAACCGGACGGGCCGACGATCGCCAGCTGCGCTCGCGTGGCGGCATGTCCGCGGCGAGGTGGAAGTCCCCGAGGCGCAGGTCGAGGTCGAAGGCGATCGCCTCGCCTGCGACCGCAGGCGGCGGGGCTGGCGAGGGCAGACGGATGCGCCGCCGACGGGGGCGGGCACGCAGACCGCTGGCGGCCACGACCAACGCCGCGAGTGCAAGTGCCACGGCAGTCGGCGCCTCGGTCGTGCTCAGGCCGGTGCTGCTGAACTGTAGGTAGGTGTAGACCGGCAGGGAGTACGGGTGAAACGCGAGGATCACGGTCGCGCCGAACTCGCCGAAGGCGCGCAGCCACGCGAGCAGCAGCCCGGCGCGCAGGCCGCCGCCCGCGACCGGCACGGCGACGCGCAGAAAGCGCGCGAGCTCCCCACGCCCGAGGCCGGCAGCGAGGTCGAACAGCGCCGGGTCGATCGCGGCGAAGCTCGCGCGGGCGATGATCACGAGGAACGGCGCCGCAACGAACGTCTGCGCGAGCACGATCCCAGCCAGCGAGTCGGTCAGCGTGCGGCCGAAGAACGTGCCGAGCGCCGTGTAGGGCCCGACGACGTAGATCAACAGGATGCCGCTCATCAGCGGCGGTAGCGCGAGCGGCAGCGTGACGAGGAAGCCGACGAACGAGGCGAGACGGCCACGCGAGCGCGCCAGGACGTAAGCGAGCGGAATGCCGAACAGCGCGATCAGGGCGGTCGCGATCGTCGCCGCGACCGCCGAGGTCGCGAGCGCGCCGAAGAGGCCGGGTGTGGTGAACCCGGGGTGCGCATTCTGCGCGAGCCGAACCACGAAGCCGATGAGCGGCCACGCGAGATACAGGATGAGCAGGCCGCCGAGCAGGACGAGCGGTCTGACCCGCAGGGCCCGGACTGCCATTGCCGCGGGCTAGCTTCCGGTTGAGCTCAGAAAGAGCTTTCGCAGCGGTTTGGGGACGGCAGAGCGCGGGCCAGCAAGCTGCGGCGGATTTCGAACCAGGATCCCATGCGCGCTCATGACACTCTCGGCGTGGCGCCCGAGCAAGTAAGAGATAAACGATTCGCCGCCGGCCTGGTCGGGAGCCCGCGTTCAGAAGCGTGACTGTGTAAGGCGAGTAGAGCTTTACCTTGCCGAGACGGATCGTCGGGAGGCCCGCGGCGTTCGCCTCGACCGCGTAGAAGAAGCCGGCGTCGAGCTGGCCCGCTTCGAGACGGCCGACCATCGTCTGCTCTGGAAAGACGTTCGTCGTCGACTGCGCCAGCAGAGGAGTGCCGGGTCGCGTACGCCTTCGCAGCCTCGCTTAGGGCATCGACGGTCAGGACGCCTTTCGGGTCGATCGCGGGGTCGGTGCATGAGCAGGAAGCCCGGCAACGTCACGACCTTGTACCAGGGCATCGTCTCGAGGTCGCGGGCGAAGTTGCTCGCCGGGTTGTAGGCAGGAGCAGCCCGGTATTCCCGAAGTTGGCATACAGGAACCCAGCTCCCGTTGGCCGGCCCTTCGAGCGAAGCGTCCGCCTGCGTGCCAGCGCTGACGAACACGTCGGCGACTTGCGTCTTGCCCTTGATCTCCGCGGCAAGTGCCGTCGAACGGCGGAGAAGCCCGTCGAACGATGTAGCCGGTCGCGGCGTCGAACTTCGGGCCGATCGCTTCTGCATCAGGTCGACGAGTGAGCCGGCGTAAAGGACGTCGACCGGACCGCAGCCCCGTCGGGCAGCCGCGGCCGAGGCGCCGCCGAGCACCGCTCCGCCCACGCAGCACAGGCCGACGACCGAGACGGCGATGGCGCAAGCGCCGGTCGAGCGTGGTTTGTACATAGGCAGCGCAAGCCGGAGACGGCGGAATACAGGCCGCGGACGCCCACGTACCCTAGCAACGCCTATGCGAAGTGCGTCAGCGGTCAGTCGCTCGCGAGCGCGCGTCTTTACGCACGCGTAGCGCGCCGGGACGATCCGCTCGGTTGCCTTCGGCGGACGCACGTAGTCGCGCTCCTGGCGCTTGGGCAGCTTCAGTGGTCGTGGTTGTGGAGATGCTCGTCGGGACCATTGAGAGGAGGTGGTCGATCAGGTTCAGGCGCGCCGTGCGCTTGTCGTCGGCCTCGACCACCCACCACGGGCTGTGGGCCGTGTCCGTGTGCTCGAACATGCGGTCCTTCGCCTCCGCGTAGTCGACCCAGCGGGCTCGCGCTTCGAGGTCCGTCGGGCTGAACTTCCAGCGCTTGCGCGGATCCTCGAGGCGAGCTCTTGAAGCGGCGCTCCTGCTCGCGGTCGGAAACCGAGAGCCAGTACTTCAACAGCGTGATCCCTTCGTTCTGAGTGCCAGCTCGAACTCGGGCGCGAAGCGCAGAAACTCCCGGTACTGCTCGTCGGTGCAGAGCCCATCACATGCTCGACGCCGGCGCGGTTGTACCAGGAGCGGTCGAAAAGGATGATCTCGCCCGCC
>CAVZAY010000013.1:0-39077 GCA_963773395.1 uncultured Solirubrobacterales bacterium
GGGCTAGGGGGTCTCCCTCGTAGCAGGCGCCGGGGTCGTCAGGATCCGGGCCGCGAGCAACACGGCGACCGGTGCGGTGGCGGCCAGGGTCAGCGCGAGAAACCACGGCTGCCCGGCGTCCGTTCCCTCGCCGAGCGTGTGGATCACGCCGAGGATCCACGCGACCGCCGTCAACCGATGCAGCGCCTTCCAGCGATTGATTCCGATCCGCTCGCGCGCGTAATAGGAGAGCCCAAGCAAAAGCATGCCCCAACCACCGATGATGCCGATCGCCATGTACGGCTCTTTGTAGTTCATGAAAAACGGGATCAGGAGGTCCGGGATCGTGGCGTGAAAGAACGAGTCCCCGAGCAGCGCGACGGCGTGTAGGACGAGAGCCGCGAGGGCGGCCAGCGAGAGCGCCTCGTGCGTGACGCGCAGGTCGGGGCCGCGCAGCCGCCCAAAGCGGCCGCTGATCGCGAGTCCGGCGGCAACCGATCCGCTCGCGAGCAGGAGCGCGACGACGCCGGCAGCCCGGCTCGTGATCCAGAAGAAGTGAGTCCCGACGCTGGCTGCCAGCATGTGCGCTTAGGATTGCCTGGTGGTAACGCTCGTGGGTGCTGCCGAGCTCGCGGCGGAGGATGAGGACGTGGCGCCGGTGCCAGTGGCGCTTGCGCCGCCGGCACGGTGGCGAGCGGGCGTCTGAGCAAGGGCGAGCTGCACGTTATTCGACGCCGAGTGCCCGAACGCCCCGGCGAGGTAGATAGAGGCCCACGCGGCAACAAACAGCGCGGCCGTGAGCGCGCCGACGCGGCGGCGGAGGGACCTTACGCGCCTGGCGCGGGCGCGCAACCGCCGGCGGAGCTCGCGCGAGGCGTCGTCCGCAAGTGGCTGTGGCGGGGGCATGGCAGCAGTGTCGATGCCACTGCTCTACCCGTGCTGTGCGCAAGCTGAGAGGCAGCTGAGCGCGCCGGCCCGCTGACGGCGGCGGCGGGTGGGCTGTTTGTGTGCGCCGCGTTGACGCCGAGCTCGAGGCGCCCGCCGCAAAGCACGAGTGCGAGGCAGACGCCGGCGAGCGCCGACGCGAGGACGAGCCGGCGGCCGGGCGCGACGTGCGCAGCTGTGTTGCTTCGGACCCGCCACGACGGCGCAGAGGCGCTGAGCTTGCTGGGATAGGGATGCGAGTGAGCTGACATGGGCGCCGGGTGTGGCCGGCCGGCGGCGCGCGCAGTAGCAACCGCAACTCCGGGACCGGACGCGGCCCATTGTCATTGCTCCCCGGGGGTGCTCCCTGGTGGATGATCGGCGGGTCGAGTGGGAAAAACCTACCCAAACCTCCGCACGGCGGGTCATCCGTGCGGGATCTCGAAGGCGAGGGTGTCCTCGCCTCGGGCGATGATTGCGGTGCTCGTGAGCGTCGGCGGGAAGAGGCCGTGATCGACCACGCCGGGCGTCGCTGACAGGCGCGCCGCGAGCTGCGCAGGGTCCGCGATTGGGCCGTGGTAGTCCGCGATGACGCCGCCGTCGGGGCTGCGCGGGACATCGCGGAGCGTGACCCGCTGGAGCGCTGCGAGCGTCGCGGCGAGCCCGAACTCGAGCAGCTCGAGCGGGACCGGCGGCTCCAAGGCGTCGACGAGCTTCTCCGCGCCGCCGATCACGATGAAGCGGTCGGCCGCGGCGGCAACGATCTTCTCGCGCGTGTGCGCTGCCCCGCCGCCCTTTATCAGCCAGCCCTCGCGCGTGATCTGGTCGGCGCCGTCGATCGCGACGTCTAGGCGCGCCAGCTGCTCGAAGGGCACGATGTCGAGGCCGACCGCGCGCGCCGCCTGCTCGCTCGACGGCGAGGCGGCGACGCAGCGGATTGCGAGTCCGCGCGCGGCGAGCGCCGGAAAGAGATGCGCGACGGTCGAGCCGCTGCCGAGCCCCACGATGTCACCGTCACGCACGAGCTCGGCAGCCGCGCGTGCTGCTGCCTGCTTCTCCGCTTCGCTCCCGCTCATCCCGCGCAGAGGCTACGCGCCCGCGCAGTCGGACGCCGGAGCCCGCGGGCGCGCCGTTGACCAGGGACAATTTCCTCACCAGCGGGAGTCCTTGCGCGGACGTACACTCGCCCTGATCGATGATGGCTAAGCAGCCGGGGCCCATTAAATCCGAGGGCAAGGCCTCGCGCGAGCCGGACTGGTCGCCGGGCCGCGGGCCCGTGTTGCCGTCCTCGGACGCGCTACGTGTCTACGCCAGCATGCTGCGCGCGGTCTTCGACGAGGTTTCGCTGGCGATTGCGGTCGTCGAGCCGGACGGGCGGATCGCGCTTTGGAACCGCGAGCTCGACGACCTTGTGCCGGAGGCTGCGACGGGCGGGCCGATGCGCGATCTCGGCGGCTTGCTGCAAGCGCTGCGGCGTGCGGCGCTCGACCCGGCAGAGCTCGACCGCCTCGAGCTCGCGCTCGCCGAACGCGAGCTGAAGGACTCCTACGAGCTGGCGCTCGTCGATGGAGGCGCGCTCGTGCTCAGCGTCGTGCCGCTCGGCTTGCGCGACGGCTCGCACGTGCTTTGCGTGCGCGACATCAGCGGCGAGCTGCGCGCGCGCCGAGAGCTCGAGCATCGTGCGCTCCACGACCCGCTCACGCGCCTGCCAAATCGCGAGCTGCTGCTTGACCGCCTGTCGGTTGCGCTTGCGCGGCGGGTTCGCGCGGGCACCTCGGTCGGCGTGATCTTCATCGACCTCGACCGCTTCAAGAAGATCAACGACGATTACGGACACGCGGTAGGGGACGAGTTGCTCGTCAGCATCGCCCATCGTCTCAAGCGCGAGGTCCGCGACGGCGACACCGTCTCCCGCTACGGCGGCGACGAGTTCGTCGTCCTTTGCGAAGACTTGACGAGCGACTCGACTGCGGCACCTCTGGCGCGGCGGCTGGATGCCGCGATTGCCCAGCCCGTCACCGCCGGCGGCCGTCTGCTCCAGGTGACCGCAAGCATCGGCGTCGTTGTCGAGAGCGATCCGGCCGCCGAACCGGAGTCGGTTCTGGCGCGCGCCGACGCCGAGATGTACAGGGACAAGCGTCGGCTCAGCCACCCGAGCGACGCTGAATAGGCGTGAGGAGCTAGCGCCCCGCGCTGCGCTCGCGGATCCGCTCTGCCTGACGCTCTGCGTCAGCGCGAATCTCCGCGGCGACCGCCTCGGCTGCGGCGATGACACGGTCGCTCAGCTGCGCCGCGACGGCACTTGGCTGCGTACTCGAAGGCACCAGCGCCTCTTCGCGGTCGGACCCTGCGAGCCGCTCACCGAGCTCGCGCACCTGAGCTTCGAGCGCGTCGATCTGCGACTCGAGATCGCCGCGCTGCGCGTCCCGCTCGGGGTCACGCAGCGGGCTCGGTTCGCGCCGACTGCGGTAAAGCTGAAAGTCTCGATCCGGCACCCGTCTAGTCACCTCGCCAAAACGTGGCTTCGCTGGCGCCCCGAGCCAGACCGGCTTATGCTAACGCGCATTCATCCATGGGCCGTGCGTGGCGCACGCCCACCCAAGCGCGAGCACACCACCACTTGTCTACAAGGGCCGACAGTCCGAAGGAGCATCAGCCGCTCACACCGGACGAGGTGGGCGCGCGTGTGAGCGCGATCCTCGCTGAGGCTGAGCGTGACGCGCGAGAGATCATCGAGGGCGCGCACCGTGACGCCGCGCGCGAGCACGCCCATTCGGCTGAGCGCGACGACGCGCTCGGGCTCGGGGCCTTGACGCGCGCCGTCGAGTCGCTCACCGCGCGCGTCAGTTC
The DNA here is from genome assembly GCA_963773395.1 of uncultured Solirubrobacterales bacterium. Lineage (GTDB taxonomy): Bacteria > Actinomycetota > Thermoleophilia > Solirubrobacterales > Solirubrobacteraceae > Palsa-513. The sequence goes on from CAVZAY010000013.1 coordinate 3,754, forward strand.
GTTGGAGCACGCGATCGACGCCCGGCTCGAGGTCCTCTGGCGCGCGCTCACCCCGGCGACGGACGCTGGGGCGGCGACCGGTCCCGTGGCGAGCACGGCAGTCGCGCGCGCCGAGCGCCTGCACGCGGTCGATCTCGCGCTGCGCGGGTTCTCGCGCGCGCAGATCGCCGCCGAGCTGCGCTCGATGATGGCCGAGGCGCAGATCGAGCAGCTTCTCGACGACGTGCTCGAGCGCGCCTGAGCCGTCGGCGGCCGGGCGGCGTTCGCCGCGCTCCGCGCTAGGCTTGCAGCTCCAGCAGGCCGACAGGAGGACGACCTACGTGAGCACGCAGACGCCCACATTGAACGCGGACGAGACGCGCGAGATCCTCGACGAGCTCGACCGCGTCGGCTACGTCAACATCCCCGGGGTTCTCTCCCCGGAGGAGGTCGCCCACTACCGCGCGATCGTCGACGAAATCGCGCCGGCTCACTTCGACGCGCAGCAGGGCTTCGTGCACGCGCTCGGTGCCACCTACCTCCACCCAGAGTTGATGGATCTCGGCGTCGACAAGCGCCTGCTGGCCGTCCTCGCCGGCGCCCTCACCCCGAACATCCACATCTACCACTCGCACATCGACGTGCACCCGCCCGAGGAGGACAAGCCGAACGCGTGGCGCTGGCACGAGGACGGCGGCCGGCAAACAGCGGACCTCGACTATCGCGCGCGCCTGTCGGTCAAACTCGCCTGGTGGCTGAGCGACTGCGACGAGGCCGGCTACGGCAACATGGAAGTGATCCCGGGCTCCAATCACTGGACCGAGCCGCTTCCTCGCACCCCCGGGCAAACGCCAGACGGCGCGATCCCTGTGCTCGCGAAGGCCGGCGACGCGACGCTCTTCGAGCGCCGCGTGTGGCACGGGCGCGGCACGAACCTGTCCGACCGCACGCGCGCCGTCGTCTTCTACGGCTACTCGCCACGCTGGGTCACGCAGCGCGAGTACCCCTCGGCCGAGCAACTGGCCGCCGCCGAGGGCGACCCGATTCGCCGCCAGCTGATCGGCGCACCCGACTGGGATACCTGCCACGTCGGCAAGGCCGAGCTGCCGGTCTACCAGTACCTCGAATCACTCGCCGGCTGACGCGCTGCAGCCTCGTGTAGTGCGTTTTACGCTACGCTGAAACTCGTGAGCGCTGCTCCGCCACCGTTGTCGTTGCGCCTCGGTAGGGACGGTTTGGGTGCCCTCGAGCAGATCGCGCGCCGGCGCGGCGTATCGCGCGCCGAGGCCGCCCGTCAGGCGATCGCGGAGACCGCCGAGCGGGATCGGCGACGCGCTGGACTGGCAGAGGAAGCGCGGCGACTGATGCAAGATGATGCCTACGTCGAGGAGGCACGCGAGGTAGCTGCGCTGATGGAGCAGTTGCGTGGTTCGCGGTGACGTTCACGCCATCACGCTGGCGCGTGGCCGAGGCCACGTTCAGCACGGGCGACGCTTCGCTGTAATCGTTCAGGCCGACGATCTGCTCGAGCTCTCGACCGTCGTCATCTGCCCGACCTCGACGAGCACACCGGCGGCGAGCTTCCATCCGGAGATCGAGCTGGACGGGGAGCGAACGCGAGTGCTGTGCGAGATGGTTGGCGCGATCGACGCACGCAACCTGGGCGACCAGGTCGCTCACCTCGCACTGGAGGACGTGCGAGCAGTCGACGATGCACTCCAGCTCGTGCTCGACCTCGTGTAGCCGCCGCCCACCGCGTTAACCGGCCGTATCAGTGCGGTGTGGAGGCGGCCGCTACGCGGCGCGATCCTGCTAGCCCCGTAGCTCAGCGACACGCCGTCGTCCGCCGCTGTCACCGCTCGCCCGCTGCAGCCCAGCTCACAAGCGCGCTCGCTGTCACCCATCGCCCGCTATTAGCCCGGCGAGGATGGCCGGCCAAAGGCCGGCCACCGCAGCCTAACCACAGCCCGTGTTGTTGCCGCAGGACGAGCAGGTGTAGCAGGAGCCGGTCCGCTGCATCATGCCGCCGCACTGGCTGCAGGCCGGGCCCAGGTCGAGTCCAGTCATCCGCGCGGGCACGACGGGGGGGCTGTCGGTCAGCGCCGCCGTTGCGGGCTTGGAACCGCCGTTGCCTCCGTGCGCCGCTTGCGGCGTGCTCGGCCCGGCCGTGTCCGAGGAGATCGAGTGGGCGACATCCTCGGCGGCCTTGCGCGCCCGCACCTCGGGGGTGAGGATCCCAAGCTCCTCCTGAGCGTCGGTGTCGAGGAAGCGCGAAGCGAGCCAGCGCATGATGTAGTCGGGCATCGACTTCGCGAACGGGATCTCCGGGTTGTTCGTGATCCCTTCCGGCTCGAAGCGCATGTAGCTGAACTTCCGCACGAGCGTCTCGAGCGGCACGCCGTATTGGAGGGCGATCGAGATCGCGGTCGCGAAGGCGTTCATCATGCCGCGCAGCGTCGAGCCTTCTTTGCCGATGTCGGTGAGGAAGATCTCGCCGACGGAGCCGTCCTCGTACATCCCGGCGGTGATGTAGCCCTCGTGGCCGCCGAGCGAGAACTTGTGCGTGATCGAGCGCCGTTCCTGTGGCATGCGCTTGCGCCGCGGTCCGACCTCGCGCTTTGCGGTCTCGACCGCCTGCGCGATCAGCGCGTCGACGTCGACCGGCGCGTCCTGCCTGTGCCCTTCAGGGTATTGCGCGTCGGTCCGCAGCGCCTGCGCGGTCTTCGAGCCGTCGCGGTAGATCGCGAGCGCCTTGACGCCGAGCCGCCACGCCTGCGTGTAGGCGTCGGCGATGTCCTCGATCGTCGTCGCGTTCGGCATGTTGACGGTCTTCGAGATCGCGCCCGAGATGAACGGCTGGACGGCACCCATCATCTTGATGTGGCCCATGTGCGAGATCGCCCGCTCGCCGACGGCGACGTCGAAGACGGGCAGGTGCTCCTCGGCGAGGCCGGGCGCCCCGACGATCGTGCCGTGCTCGGTTGATGTGGGCGACGATCTGCTCGACCTGCTCGGGCGCGTAGCCGAGCGTGCGCAGCGCGAGCGGCACCGTGCGGTTGACGATCGTCATCTGGCCGCCGCCGACGAGCTCCTTGTACTTGACGAGCGAGAAGTCCGGCTCGACGCCGGTCGTGTCGCAGTCCATCAAAAAACGATATGGTCCCAGTCGGAGCGAGGACCGTGGCCTGCGCATTGCGGTAGCCGTGCTCCTCGCCAAGCGCGACGGCGCGATCCCAAGCTGAGCGCGCGGCGGCAAGCAGCTCGCTGTCTGGGCAGTCCGTGTCGGCGACCGCGTAGGCCGCATCGCGGTGCATCCGCATGACCGCGTTGTGCGGCTCGCGGTTCTCCGCGTAGCGCTCGTACGGACCGAGCGCCGCGGCGACGCGCGCCGATTGCGCGTAGCCGCGGGCGGTCATCAGCGCGGTGATCGCTGCCGCTGCGCCGCGCCCTGCATCCGAGTCATATGGCATGCCGTTGCTCATCAACAGCGCGCCGAGGTTCGCGTAGCCGAGGCCGAGCTGGCGGAAAGCGCGCGCGTTCGCACCGATCTGCTCGGTCGGATAGCTCGAGGGCCCGACGATGATCTCTTGCGCGAGCAGCACCACGTCGACGACGTGCTCGAAGCGCTCGACGTCGAAGCTGCCGTCCTCGCGGCGGAACTTCATCAGGTTGATCGAGGCGAGGTTGCAGGCCGAGTCGTCGACGTGCATGTACTCCGAGCAGTTGGCCACGACGACCCCATCGACGATGTAGGAGTGGTGCAGCGGCTCGGTGAGGTTGTAGACCTGCTCCTGCCCGTCGCTCTTCGCGCGCGATGAGCGTTGTGGTCGCCTTGCGTGCGATAGCGAGTCCGCTCGCCGATCAGAGCTTCTAGCGCGGCCTGCTTCCGCGGCGTGGAGAAGCCGATCGCGTCGGCAAACCGCGCAAGGTCGCTGCCGGTGATGCGCAGGTCGAAGCCTTCGCGTGAGTCGTACTGACGGTGGTTCCGTCGACGCGCGTGTACGTGAACGGTGCCGTCTGGCTCGCCGTGACGTGATAGATGCGCGCACGGATCCCCCACGTGCTGACAGCAGTCGCTGGACGTCCTTGAGCAGCGCCTCGCTGCGGCTTCCGAGGCCGGCGTAACGGTTCGCCTTGCCTGCGCCTTCGGCGCGCGAGAGGCAGCCGTCGGCTCCGAACAGGCCACGGAGGAACGCAGCTTGAACCTCGACTGGTGCGGTGAATATTGCCGTCGGGACGCGCTTCTCGTGCGCGCGCGACTGAGTCACGCCAAGACCGCGGAAGAGGTCGCGGACGGCCTCGCTGCCGGCGCGCAGCTGCACCGTGCCGTTGTCCATCTCGCTGCGCGGGAGACGCCGCCGATCAGCTCGCGCAGGAGGCCCTCATGCGCCTCGGCGAGGCCATCCTCGATGTCGTCCCCACCGTAGACCCAGCCTGTCTGGACGTCGGTCAGCCAGCCATCGCCGATCAGGTGACCGGTCAGCTCGCCAAGCCCTTCGCTCCAGCGATCGGGTAGCTCCTGTTCGATCACCGACCCGCCACGTGCGAACGAGCGCGCCGACGCGCCAACTTTCACCGGCAGCGCCCAGCTCGCGTCCTCAGCTGGCGTAGGACTGTCGTTGAGCAGCACGGAATCGGTGCGGGTCAAGCTCCTCCGCGCGCACGTAGCCGCGGTTCGCTGTCCAGATGCGGTGGTTGGGCGTGCAGCGAAGTTCGCCGCCGTTCGCGAAGCGCAGTCGCACGATCGGCTTGACGCCGTTGCGCATGAAGGCGATCGGCTGCGTTGCGGCAACGCCAATCGCCCGGCCGCAGCGGCGGTGGCGCGGTGCGTGTAGACGCGCGAACTCCTCGCCGGCCTCGCCGCGCTCGACGAGCTCGGCGATCGGCAGCAGGCCGAGCGTGGTGTGCACGCGCGCGTCGCCGGGGAAGCAAGGGTTCGACGCGTTGATCCGCCCGCTCGCCGGGCAGGTGTGCCAGTCGGTTGATCGTCGTGTCGTACTGCACGCCCGGGTCGGCGCAGCGCCACGCGGCCTCGGCGATCTCGCTGCATCAGCTGGCGCGCGGGGATCGGCTCGCCGATCGGCTCGCCCGTCGCGCGTGCGATCAGATGCCAGTCTTCGTCGTTCTCGACCGCGCGCATGAACTCGTCGGTGACGCGCACCGAGTTGTTCGCGTTCTGGTACTGGATCGAGTAGAAGCCGTCGCCGTCGATCGACATGTCGAAGCCGGCGTCGCGCAGCGCCGCGGCCTTGTCCTCCTCCTTGGCCTTGCACCAGATGAACTCGCGGATGTCGGGGTGGTCGACGTCGAGCACGACCATCTTCGCCGCGCGGCGGGTGCTCGCCGCCCGACTTGATCGAGCCCGGCCCAGGCGTCGGCGCCGCGCATGAACGACACCGGTCCCGAGGCCGTGCCGCCGCGGCTGAGCGGCTCCATCGAGCCGCGGATCGTTCGAAAGGTTGATGCCCGAGCCGGAGCCGCCGCGGAAGATGATTCCCTCCTTGGTGTTCCACTCGAGGATCGACTCCATCGTGTCCTCGACCGAGAGGATGAAGCAGGCGGACGCCTGCATCTTCGGGTCGCCCTCGGGGTGCCAGCCGACGTTGAACCAGACCGGCGAGTTGAACGCGGCGAGCTGGTGCACGAGCACGTAGGTCAGCTCGTCCTCGAAGGCGTCGGCGTCGGCGTCTGAGGCGAAGTAGGCGCGCGCGCGGCCCCACCCGGCGATCGTGCCGGCGACGCGCGCGATCATCTGGCGCACCGAGCGCTCGCGCTCGGGCGCGCCGAGCTGGCCGCGGAAGTACTTCTGGGCGACGATGTTGGTCGCGTTCTGGCTCCAGTTGGCAGGGAACTCGACGTCGCGTTGCTCGAAGACGGCCCTCTCGCCGCTGCCGATCCGGGCATCGCGAAGCTCCCATTCGACGGTGTCGAACGGATCGATGTCGGGGCTCGTGAAGAGCCGCCGGACGGTCAGGCCAAGGGTGTCCTTCGTGCTTGCTTCCATCGTCTCGCGCCTCCTGGCGCCCGCGCTCGGCGCCGTCCAATGAGTGTGTGGGGGGCGACGATGATCCGCCTCCCACCGGACGGATTGAAACCCTTGTCCCCGGCTTCGCGCGCTAAGTAGATTGTACCGGTCGCGACCCCCCGACCGGGCTCGAAAACGCCCTGCTCAGCGGCCCATGCGGACGAAATCGGCGAACTCGCCAGCGAGCAGGCCGGCGCGGTAGCGCGCCTCCCCGAGCGCGTGGCGCGAGCACGCGAGCCACTCCGGGTCGAGGCCGATTGTCCGCGGAAGCAGCAGCGCGCCGGCGGCGATCGCGAGCACGACGAGGACCACGATGAGGACGATCACGCGCGCCAAAATAGCGTGCTCGCGCGTCTACCGCGCCAGCAGGTCAGCCAGCTCCACGACCGCGGCTGCGAGCAGCTCCCGCGGGGCGAGCGTTGCATTGAGCACGCGTACGCGCTGCGGATCCGCGATCGCGAGGCTGCGGTAGGCCGCGTCGATCCGCGCGAAGAAGGCGTCATCTTCGAGCTCGATGCGGTCGGCCTGCGCGCCGCGGCGCGCTCGGCCGGCCGCCGGGTCGATCGCGAGCAGCAGCGTGCGGTCGGGTTGCAGGCCGCCGGTCGCGAACTCGTTCAGGCGGGCGATCTCCGGCACGCCGAGCCCGCGGCCCGCGCCTTGGTAGGCGAGCGAGGAGTCGACGAAACGGTCGAGCAGGACGAAGCGCCCGGCGGCGATCGCCGGTTCGAGCCGCTCGACGACGAGCTGGGCGCGCGCGGCCGCGTAAGAAGCGCCTCGTCGCGCGCGCCACCGCGTGCGCGGGGTCCATGACGAGCGCGCGGATCTGCTCGGCGAGCGCGACGCCGCCCGGCTCGCGCAGCGCGAGGACCTCGATCCCGCGCTCGCGCAGCGTCGCGGCGAGCCCGCCCGCGAGCGTCGTCTTGCCGGCACCGTCGATGCCCTCGATCGTGATCAGCCGTCCGCGTGCCGCCATGCGCGCTGGAGGCTACGCTGGCAGGGTGACCGCTAAGGTCCTGCCCGGCATCGACCGCCATCCCCACGCGCGCGCCGTGCTCCTCCCGGCGCTGCCGCCGGGACAGGCGTCGCACGCCTACATGTTCGCCGGGCCGGCCGGCGCGGGCAAGCGCGCGGTCGCGCGCGCCTTCGCCGCCGCGCTGATCGCGGACGGCGCGCCCGCCGGCTCGCAGGCGACCGAGCGCGTGCTCCGCGGCGCACACCCGGACCTCAGCTGGATCACCCCCAGCGGCGCTTCGGAGATGCTCGTCGCGGACATCGACGAGCCAGTCGTCGTCGCGGCGACGCGGACGCCGTTCGAGGCTCGCCGGCGCGTGTTCGTGATCGAGCAGGCCGAGACGCTTGGCGACGCGACCGCCAACAGACTGCTCAAGACGCTCGAGGAGCCGCCCGACTTCGTGCACCTGATCCTGATCACGACGCGGCCCGCGGACGTGCTCGAGACGGTCGCCTCGCGCTGCCAGCTCGTGCGCTTCGAAGCGCCGAGCGTCGCGCGGCTCGCGGCCGAGCTCGAGGCGCGCGAAGTCGCGGCCGAGCAGGCGCGGGCGTGCGCGCGGCTCGCGCTCGGCGACGGCGAGCGGGCCGCCGCGCTCGCGCTCGGGGACGGGCCGGCGCTGCGCGAGGCCGCCGAGCTCTACGCGATCGCGGCGCTGCGTGACGAGCTCGCGGGCCGACCCTGGGTCTCGCTGCTCGAGCTCGCCAAGCACGCCGGCGCGACCGCGTCGGCGCAGCTCGCGGAGCGCCAGCGCGACGAGCTCGAGCTGACCGCGCGCGGCGAGCGCGTGCGCCTGACGCGCGAGCACGAGGAGGCGCTGCGGCGGACGGCGCGCCGCCACTCGCAGGCCGCGCTCGACCTCGCCCTCGCGACCGCCGGACTCGTCTTTCGCGACGCCGCGGCGATCGCGCTCGAGGCGCCGGAGCTCGTCCACGCGACCGACCGGCGCGAGCCGCTTGAGGCGCTCGCGCGCGAGCAGGGCGCCAGTCGCCTGCAACGCGCGCTCGCGCTGATCGACCCGGCACGCGAAGCGCTCACGCTCAACGCGACCGAGGAGCTGACGCTCGAGGCACTCGCCTACCGGATCGCGGCGCTACCGCGCGCCGGCGCGCCGGCGCTTCGAGTCTTAGCGAACGCTTAGCGGACACTCAGCCTCCGCACACGCACGCCCGCGAGACTGCACGCGAGCAACGTCAAAGGAGCGCGCCATGCCGACCAGGACGCCCACGAAGATCGCGGTCTTCGCCACCTCCGAGCCCGCCGCACTGCCCACCGTGCCGGCGGCCCTTCACGCCGAGCCTGCGGCGGTGCTCGCCCGCGCGCGCGAGCTGATCGCGGCGCGCAGCCCGGGGATCGCCGTCCCGATCCTCGACCGCGCGCTCGCCGCCGGCACGATCACGCAAGCCGAGCGCGCCGCGCTCCTGCGCGAGCTCGTCGGCGCCGGGGGCCCGCAGCAGGGCCAGCTCAGCCTCCCCGCGCAGCGTCTGCGAGCCCAGGTCGGCGCGGCGATCGCGCGCGCCACGCCCGCCCTCGCACGCCCGCTGCTCGACGAGGCTGTCGCGAGCCGGCGCCTGACGCCAAGCCAGAGGATGCGGGTCACGCATTCTCTTCGCGGCGGGATGTCCCGCCGCGTATGCTCAGCGGCGTGAGCTTTCTCTCCGCGCTGCTGGGCGACAAGACGCGCATGATCGCGCGCGAGCGTGCGCTCCCCGGGCGCGAGACTCCGATCCCGACCGAGCGCGAGCACTTCGTCCTGCGCCGCTCGCTGCAGCCGCCGTTTCCCGACGGCTACGAGCAGGCTGTCTTCGGCATGGGCTGCTTCTGGGGCGCCGAGAAGGGCTTCTGGTCGCTCCCCGGCGTCTACGTGACGGCGGTCGGTTACGCGGGCGGTTTCACGCCGAACCCGACCTACGAGGAGGTCTGCTCGGGCTCGACCGGCCACGCCGAGGTCGTCCTCGTCGTCTTCGACCCGCTCCAGACGAGCTTCGAGGCGATGCTCAAAGCGTTCTGGGAGGGCCACGACCCGACCCAGCAGATGCGCCAGGGCCTCGACGTTGGCACTCAGTACCGCTCGGCGATCTACTACTCCGACGACGCGCAGCGCGAGGCGGCGGAGCGCAGCCGCGACCTCTACCAGCGCCAGCTCGCGGCGGGCGGCTACGGCACGATCGTGACTCAGATCGAGCCCGCGGGCCCGTTCTACTACGCCGAGGGCTATCACCAGCAGTACCTCGCGAAGAACCCGGGTGGTTACTGTGGGCACGGCGGCACGGGTGTCGCCTGCCCCGTGGGTGTGGTCAGCTCGGGCTAGTTTTTGGGCTGGCGCGATGTTCCGCGCCGCGTACTCTTCATGCAGCAGCCGTAATGATGCGGGTCGATGCGCCGCCTCGTGCTACTCGCCTGCCTGCTCCTCGCCGGCTGTGGCGCGAGCGCCAGCGGTCCCATGCACGCGACGCTGATGCTCGACTTCGTGCCGAACGCGGTGCACGCCGGGATCTACCGCGCGCTGGCTGCCGGCTACTACCGGCGCGCGGGCATCGCCCTGAGCGTGATCCCGCCCGGCTCGACCTCGGACCCGCTCGCGCTGATCGACACCGGCAGGATCGACTTCGCGCTCGCGGACGGGATCGACGTCGCCGAGCAGGCGGCGCAGGGCCACGACGTCGTGGCGATCATGGCGATCGTGCAGGATCCGCTCGGGGCGCTGATCGCGCTGCGCAGCGAGCACCTGCGCTCGCCGGCTGAGCTCGCCGGGCGCACCGTCGGCATCACGGGCGTGCCGTCCGACTCGGCGGTGCTCGCGACGATCGTGCGCGCCGGCGGCGGGGACCCCGCGCGCGTGCACGCCGTCACGATCGGCTTCGGCGGCGACGCGGACCTCGAGGCGGGCAAGGTCGCCGCGTTCACGGGCTACTGGCCCGACGACGGCGTCACGGTCGCGCAGAGCGGGCACCCGGTCGAGGACTTCAAGCTCAACCAGTGGGGCGGGCCCGACTACCCGGGCCTCGTCGCCTTCACGACGCGCAAGCTGATCGACGCCCACCCGGGTCTCGTGCGCGCGTTCGTCGCCGCGACCGTGCACGGCTACGAGGACACGCTGCGCGACCCGCAGCGCAGCCTCACCGACCTGTTGCACGCCAACAGCGCGATCGAGCCGGGTCTCGCGCGCGCGTCGCTGCGCGCCTACCTGCCGATCTTCGACTCGGGCGGCGTGCCCTACGGGACGCTCGTCCCGAGCAAGGTCGCGGCGCTCTCGAGCTGGCTTGTCGCGCACCGGCTGATCGCGCGGCCGCTGAGCCCCGGCCGCTTCGGCACGAATCGCTTCCTTCCTTGATCGTCTGCTCCGGCCTACACAAGAGCTTCGGCGCGACGGCGGCGCTCGCCGACGTCACGCTCGAGCTGCGCGCGGGCGAGCTCGTCGCGGTCGTGGGGCCGAGCGGCTGCGGTAAGACGACGCTGCTGCGGATCCTCGCGGGCCTGCTCGAGGCGGACGCGGGCGAGATCGCGCGCAGCGGCCGTGTCGTCTACATGCCGCAGGGCGACTCGCTGCTGCCCTGGCGGCGCACGCTCGCGAACGTCACCGTCGGACTCGAGCTTGCGGGCGTCGCGGATGCGCGCGGGCGCGCGCTCGCGGAGCTCGAGCGCTTCGGGCTCGCCGGCTTCGAGCGCCACTGGCCGCACGAGCTCTCAGGTGGGATGCGTCAACGCGCCGCGCTGCTGCGCTCGTTCCTCGCGCCGAGCGACGCGCTGCTGCTCGACGAGCCGTTCGCGGCGCTCGACGCGCTGACGCGCGAGGAGCTTCGCGAATGGCTGCTCGAGGTCTGGGAGCGGCGCAGCATGCTTGTTGTCACCCACGATGTCGAGGAGGCCGTCTACCTCGCCGACCGCGTGCTCGTGATGTCGGCGCGGCCCGGCCGGATCCTCGACGCCGTCGCGGTCGGCCTGCCACGACCGCGCACGCCGGAGCAACTGATCGCGCCATCCCGGCGGATCAGGGAGCTGCTGCGGGAAGAGCGGACTGCGTGCGTCACCCAGACCGCATCGTGAAGAAGATCGCACCACCCGCCGCGTTCGCTGTGCTCGTGCTCGGTGCCTGGCAGGCGTTCGTCGCGCTGTCGCGGACCTCGCAGTCGGTGCTGCCCACGCCGGTCGAGGTCGCGCGCGCGCTCGGCGACCACGCGGGGACGCTCGCACCCGCCGCCTGGACGACGCTGTCGGAGGTGCTCGCCGGCTACGGCGTCGCCGCGTGCGCGGCGCTCGCGCTCGCGCTCGCGCTCGCGAGCTCGCGCCTCGTCGAGCGCGCCGTCTACCCGTGGCTCGTGATCTCGCAGGTCGTGCCGGTCCCTGCGATCGCCGCGCTCGTCGTCGTCTGGACCGGGTTCGGGATCGGCTCGAAGCTGCTCGTGGTCGCGCTCGTCAGCTTCTTCCCGATCGCGGTCAACGCGGTCGATGGGCTGCGTGCCGCCGACCCTGGACTGCTCGAGGCGCTCGCCTCGCTCGGCGCAGGCCGTGGCGCGCAGCTGCGCCTCGCGCGCGTGCCGGCGGCGCTGCCCTACGTCTTCTCGGGCTTGCGCGTCGCTGCGGTGCTGTCGGTGATCGGCGCGGTGTTCGCGGAGTGGGTCGGCTCGAGCTCCGGCCTCGGCTACCTGATCCTGCAGTACAACAACGAGGTCGCGACGCCGCAGGAGTTCGCGGCGGTCGTGCTGCTCGCGACGATGGCGATCGTGCTGTTCGCCGCGGTCACTGTGCTCGAGCGCGTCGCCCTGCCGTGGCAACGTGGCTCCGGGTGACTGCGGGTCAAGCTGACGCCGCGTGAGCCGATGAATATGGAGCTATGGCTATTCGTAGGCGGCACGCCATTCTCGCGGGCTGCATCGCCGCGCTTCTCGCCGGGGCCATGGTCTCCTCCTCGGTGTCGTTCGCGGACAGCCCCGCCGTCAGCGGCACGACCGTGACCGTCGCGCCCGAAAGCGGCGCGACCGCGCTGCCCGGCTTCACCGTCTCCGGCTACTCGAGCTCCTCGCAGGAACTCCTCGTCTCGCTCTCGACGACGCTCGGCACGCTGTCGCTGAGCGACACGAGCGGCCTGACGGAGTCCTACGGCTACTCCACGTTCACGAACACGGCGAGCATGTCGTTCACCGGCACCGAGGCGGCGGTCGCAAGCGCGCTCGCGACGCTCAGCATCACCGGCGCGGGAACTGCGGGCACCGCCGACGTGCAGCTGACCGTGACCGCGAACCCGTCGGGCACGATCGCCTACCTGCCCGCGACCGGTCACTACTACGAGTACGTCGCACAGTCCGGGCTCTACTGGACGCAGGCGAAGGCGGACGCGGACGCGACGACGTTTCAGGGTCAGACCGGCTATCTCGCGACGCTCCCCAACTCGACCGTGAACACGTTCATCAACGACCACCTCGACGGCGCCGAGGACGTCTGGGTGGGCGGCAAGTCGGTCGACTACCCGTCGGGCTACGACGGCGACACGAACGTCGAGCGCGTCTGGAGCTGGCAGGAGGGTCCACTCGCCGGCACGATCTTCACCGAGTGCTCGAACGTGTACCCGAGCTGCTCGTTCGTGACAGACAGCGTCCCGTCGGGCACGTTCACCGACTGGAACAGCGGCGAGCCGAACAACAGCGGCTATCCCTCAAGCGGCGACCCGGGTGAGCACTACCTCGAGATCAACGAGGGCGGCAACCTGCACTGGAACGACTTCTCGAACACGAACACGGGCACGAGCGGCTACGTCGTCGAGTTCGGCAACCTCGCGACCGGCGGCGACTTCACCGGCGTGTACTCGACGACGAGCGACGTCGCGCTCGCCGCCGCGCCGGACGCGCCGACCGGCGTGACGGCAACCGCGGGCGCCGACTCCGCGACCGTCACCTGGGACGCGCCCGCGAGCGACGGCGGCGCCCCGATCACGAGCTACACCGTCACCGCGCAGCCGGGCGGCGCGACCTGCGTAAGCTCGACTACGTCGTGCACGCTGACCGGGCTCGACGCGGGCACCAGCTACACGTTCACGGTGCTCGCGAGCAACGGCGTCGGTAGCGGCAGCGCCTCGAGCGCGTCGCTGCCGGTGACGCCGACCGCGCCCCCGGTAGCTGTGCCGACAACGACGACCGTGACGACGCCGACGACGACGACTGTGACGCAGCCGCCGCCGGTCGTCTACACGCACGCGATCGCGCAGGGCGTCTGTCGGGTCATGCGCCACGACGTGGTGCGCCTGCGCTCGCTGTCGACCGACACGAACACGGGCGGCAAGCTCGTCACCCAGGTCTGGACGCTCGGCCGCCGTTCCCGCCACGGCGCGCTCGGCAAGGTGATCGCGCGGATCCCGACCGTCGTCACCTACCGCTACCGCGGCAACGCCCGCTCCTTCACTGTCGTCCTCACGGTGACCGACAGCGCGGGCCTCAGCTCGACCAGCACGATCCGCTGCGGGACAGCCCACAGCGAGCGCAAGCCGAACATGGTCCTGAGCCTGCCGGCGAGCAAGTTCTTCGTCGACGGCACCGCGACCCTCACCGGTTGGGGGCGCTACTACCTGCACTTCCGGATCCGCCGCCTGCTGCGCCACTTCGTTGCGACCGTCCGCGCGTCGGGCGAGGTCGCTCCCGGCTCGGCGCCGAGCGTGGTCGACCTCGCGCTCGCCCGCGCCAAGGCCGTCATTGCCGCGCTCGGACCGCTGCGCCCAGCCGCAGCGGCCGCCGGGGCTCGCAGTCGCGAGACCCACTCGAAGCTGCGCTACGCGGTCAACACGATCAACGCCTCGACTAGCGCTACCGGCCTCCCCGGCTATGGCTCCTCGGTCCGCGTGCTCGTCACCTACACCAAGCCGTGACCCCCCGCCGCGCCGCTGCCGCCTGCGGTAAGGCCCGCTAGCATCACCCCGACCCGCCGACGTAGCTCAGCTGGTAGAGCACTTCACTCGTAATGAAGGGGTCCCCGGTTCGAGTCCGGGCGTCGGCTCTCGAGGGCGGTAGGTTGGCCCGGCGCGCCGACCGACTTGACTGGCCCCGCCGCGAAACCGCCGACGCAGGTCCTCTGCGCGGCCAGCTAGTCGCTTGTGCGCCGGCGGTAGAGGGCGATTCCGAGCGGCGCGAACACCGCGAGGATCAGCGCGATCCACGTCAGGGCGGCGGCGAGCGGGTGTTGCATCGGCCAGGCGTGGACGCTGGCTGACGGGTTTGGGTTGCCGAGCAGCTTGCGTGCCTCGGCTGTAATGGCGCTGACGGGGTTCCAGTTTGCGATCGTGCGCAGGATGAGCGGCATGCGCGCGGTGGGGACGAACGCGTTGGAGACGATCGCGAGCGGGAAGAGCACGATCAGACCTGTCCCCTGGGCGGACTCGGCATCGCCGCTGATCATCGCGAGACAGATGCAGATCCAGGAGAGCGCGTAGGCGAACGCGAGGAAGAGCGCGAACGCTCCGATCACCGAGAGCGCGCTCGCGTGCGGCTCCCAGCCGATCACGACGCCGGTGGCGACGACGCAGGCGGCGCAGATAGCGGCCGTGAGGAGGTCTGCGAGTGTGCGTCCGATCAGGACGCTTGCGCGCCATAGCGGTAGCGTGCGGAAGCGGTCGATCACGCCGCTCTGGAGGTCGCTGCACATGCCGACGGCGGTCCCGATGGAGGCGGTGGTCAGGTTCATCGAGAGCAGGCCGGCGATCGCGAACTGCTTGTAGCTTCCGCCGCCGGGTAGCACGGCGGCGGCGCCGAATACGTATACGAACAGCAGCGTGAACAAGACGGGCTGGATCGTCGCGTCCGACAGCCGCAGCGGTTCGCGGCGGATGTGCAGCAGATTGCGAAACGTCAGCGTTAGGACGTCGCTGAGTTGCCTGCGTGTGCTCATGTGGGTTCCTCCGCGCCGTGTCCGGTGAGGGCGAAGAAGACGTCGTCGAGTGAGGGCTGGTGGACTTCGACGTCGTCAACGGCGAGGCCGGCGTCGTCAAGCGCACGTACGACGCGCGTGGCGAGGCCGGTCGCGGCATGGACGGTCGCGCGCAGACGCCGGCCGTCGTGGCTGACGTGGACCGGGCCGGCGACGTAGGGGGCGAGCGCGCTGGCGGCGCCGCCGTCGCTGCCGGCGAGCGTGATCTCGAGCTGCGCACCGCCGATCTGCGCTTTGAGCTCCCCCGGCGTGCCCTCCGCGATCGCGCGGCCGTGGTCGACGACGAGGACCCTGTCGGCGAGCTGATCGGCCTCGTCGAGGTATTGCGTCGTGAGCAAGAGCGTCGAGCCCTCAGCGACGGTGTGACGGATCACGTCCCACATTTGCGCGCGGCTCACGGGGTCCAGACCCGTGGTGGGCTCATCGAGGAAGAGCACCGGCGGGCGCGTCACGAGGCTCGCCGCGAGGTCGAGCCGTCTGCGCATTCCGCCGGAGTAGGTGGCGAGCACGCGGTCGGCCGCCTCGCTCAGGTCGAACTGGGCGAGTAACTCGATCGCGCGCACGTTCGTCTCGCGCCGGGGCAGGCCGCTGAGCCGACCGATCATGACGAGGTTTTCGCGCCCCGTCAGCAGGCGGTCCACCGTTGCGTCCTGGGCTGCGAGGCCGATCGAGCCGCGCACCTCGCCGGCCTGGGAGACGACGTCGAACCCGGCGACCCGTGCGCTCCCGCTGTCGGGCGCGGAGAGTGTGGTGAGGATGCGAACGGCCGTTGTCTTGCCGGCGCCGTTTGGACCGAGCAACCCGAGGATGCTGCCCTTCGGTACGGCGAGGTCGAGCCCGTCGAGCGCCTTCGTTTTGCCGAACCGCTTGCGCAGTTCGTGCGCTTCGATCGTCATCTCCATTAGCGTTTCCTTGCCGGTCGGCTAGTAATTGCGACGAGCATACCAAAACTGACCGGCCGTCAAGTAAAATATCGGCCGTGACCCAGAATGAAGCGCCCAGACGGCCCGGACGGCCGCGCGGGCCGATGCGCGAGCGCATTCTCGATGTCGCGCTCGAGCTGTTCGGCGAGCGCGGCTACGACGCCACGTCGCTGCGGGAGATTGCCGAGCGCCTCGGCGTCTCGAAGGCGGCGCTCTACTACCACTTCGAGCAGAAGGCCGACATCCTCGTCGCGCTCCACCTGCGCTTGCACGAGCTCGGCGAGGACCTCCTCAAGCGCTTCGACGGCCGCAGCGAAGCGATCGAGCCAGTTCAGCTCTGGCTCGAGTTGCTCGACCAATTCATCGACGCAGTGATCGCCAATCGCGAACTCATCCTGCTCCACCAGCGCAACATGCCCGCGATGCGGCGCGTGCTCGTCGGCACCGGAGAGAACCACGCCGCCAACGACGACCTTGATGACCGCATGCGCTCGATCATGAGTGACCCCCGGATCCCACTGCACCAGCGCATCCGCATCGGCTGCGCGATCGGCGCCGTGACAACGACGCTACTCGACATCGAGGGCTACTTTGCTGGCGTTTCGCTCGAGGCGCGCGCGAGCGAGGCCCGCAAGGTCGCGCGCGAGATCCTGAGCCACTAGCTCGACGAGCTAGACCTGTCGCGCCTACGGCTGGTCGGGCGCGTGCACGTCGATCAGCACCTTGCCGACTGCGCCCCGCTCGACGGCGTCATGTGCGGCCGCCGTGTCCGCCAACGCGAAGCGCGTCGCCGGTAGCTCTGTGAGCGCCCCTGCCTCTAGCGCCTGCGTGACGTGCGCGACCGCCGCCAGCTTCGCGTCGTCGGGGATCGTGTACAGGAGCATGAACTGGATGCGCGCGTTCGCGGCCATCAGCTCGCGCGGTGTGCGGACCGGCTCGGGGTACACGGCGTAGACGAGGATCGACCCGCCCGGGGCGATCACCTTCGCGTCGAGTTCGATGTTGCGACTGATGTCCACCTCGATGATTCGCTTCACGCCGTCGGGGGACCAGTCGCGAACGCGGCTGACAACGTCCTCGCGTGTGTAGTCGATCACGAGCTCTGCGCCGGCGGATCTGGCGAGCGCGGCCTTCTCCTCGTTGCTGACGGTCGCCGCGACGTGCGCACCCGCGAGGCGGGCTAGCTCGATCGCCGCGTGTCCAACAGCGCCGGCCCCGCCTTGCACGAGGACGCGGTCCCCGACCGCGAGCGGGCCGTCTTCGAACAGGCAGTGGTCCGCGGTGAGGGCCGGAACGCCGAGGCCGGCGCCGAGGTCGAACGACGCGCCTTCGGGGAGTGCCACCGCGCGCTCGGCTGGCAGCGCCACGTACTGGGCTGCGGTGCCCGACGGGCGCCGCCATTGCGCGAGCCATAGCCAGACGCGCTCGCCCACCCGCTCGGCCGGCACGCCCTCGCCAACCTCGACGATCACGCCCGCGCCGTCCTGATTGGGGACCACCCAGGGGAAGGCGTTGGCCGGCGGGGACCGGCGCACCTTCCAGTCCGTCGGGTTCACGCCCGAGACGACCACCTCCACGAGCACCTCATCGGCGGCGGCGCGCGGCCGCTCGATGCGCTCGACTCTGATCACGCCGGCCTCGTCTCCTGAGGTCGGGTAGCGCGCGGCGAGCATCATGTCCGGTAGCTCTGGCATCGATCAGGTGTCCGTAAGCGCTGAAGTTATCGCTGATGATGCCCGCCCGCGACGGGAGCGACACCGGGTCCCCTCTGCTGGGTCGCACTTACGATGAGTTCTCTCGGCGAGGTCGGTCTGAGGCTGTGCACGAGTTGACGATGAGAGGAGGTCGGGATGGGCAGGATTCTGGTACACGAGTTCACGACGTTAGATGGGGTGATCGACGCCCCCGCCTGGTCGATGGATTTCGGATTCGACCCGCATATGGGGGACGCCATCGGCAGCATCATGCAGCGATGCGGCGCGCTGCTGATGGGACGCAAGACTTACGAGATGTTCGCGCCGAGCTGGTCGAAGCGGACCGACGCCGACGATCCCGGCGCGCCGTTCATGAACGGATCGCCGAAGTACGTCGTCTCGACAACGCTGCGCGACCCGCAGTGGAACAACTCGACCGTCCTCGGTGCCTACAGCCCTGAAGCGATCCGCTCGCTCAAGGAGCGCGTTGACGGTGACATCTACGTCAGCGGCAGCGGCACCCTGGTCCGCGCGATGGTGGCCGACGACCTGGTCGACGAGATCCACCTGTTCGTCTATCCGCTCTCCCTCGGCGCCGGACCGAGGCTCTTCGAGGGCGGGCTCGCAGCCCGATTTGGGCTGCTCGCGAGCGAGGGTTACAACAACGGCGCGGTCCACCTCGCCTACGAGCTCCAGACTGCGAAGTAGTCACCGCCGGCGCAGGACGGCCGGCCGTATCGCCGTGCCGGCCTACGCCGCGTGGCTCGCATGCGCCAACGCTGGGATCCAACGTTCGAGCGTCTCCTCGAGCACGCGGTGGCGTAGGGGCTTGGACACGTAGTCGTCCATCCCGCACGCGATGCAGCGATCGAAGTCGCCCTTCATCGCCGCCGCAGTCATCGCGATCACCGGCGTTCGCCGTCCACCGACTTCGCGCTGGCGCAGCTCGTGCGTCGCCTCATAGCCGTCCATCTCGGGCATCTGGCAGTCCATCAGCACGGCGTCGTATCGCTGCCCGAGCAACGCCTCGAGCGCCTCGTAGCCATTGCTTGCAATCTCGGCGCGGCAGCCGCAGCGCGCGAGCGCACGTACGGCGACGATCTGATTGACCGGCGTGTCATCGACAACGAGCACGATCGGCGCACTCTCGTCGAGCTCGATCGGCCCGACCGCCGCGTTGGGCTCGGTGGCGCCTCGCTCCGCCACCTCGCTCGCGGCTGCTGGCTCGAGCGCCACCTCGAGCCAGAACGTGCTGCCGGAGCCGGGCTGGCTCTCGCCGCCGATCTGTCCGCCCATCAACTCGACGAGCTCGCGCGCGATCGCGAGCCCGAGGCCGGTGCCACCGTACTTGCGCGTGGTCGAGACGTCAGCCTGCGTGAATGGCTCGAACATCTGGGCGAGCCGCTGGGGGTCGATCCCGATGCCGTCATCTGCCACCTCGATCCGCAGCTTGGTCTGGCCCTCCGCGGCCTCGCTTGCGCTCGCCGAGATGCGCACGGCGCCGGTGGCCGTGAACTTGACGGCGTTCGCCACGAGGTTGATCACGATCTGGCGCAGACGGCCACCGTCGCCGCGGGCCCAGGCCGGCACGCTCTCGTCGATCGCCACCAGGAAGTCGACTCCCTTGGCACGCGACGCGAGCCGTCCGACCGCGCACGCCTGCTCGATCGTCTCGCGCAGCGCGAAGTCGGTGGCGTCGAGCTCGAGCCTGCCGGTCTCGATCTTGGAGAGGTCGAGGATGTCATTGATGATCGCGAGCATGTGCTCGCCCGAGCTCGCCACGTGCTCGGCGTACTCGCGCTGCGTCGCGTCCAGGTCCGTACTGAGCAGCAGCTCGGTCATCCCCAGCACGCCGTTCATCGGCGTGCGGATCTCGTGGCTAACGTTGGCAAGGAACGCCGACTTCGTGTTCGACGCAGCGATCGCCGCATCGCGCGCGATCGCTAGCTCAGCCGTCGCCTTGTTGCGCGCAGTCACGTCCTGGCAGAGCATCAGCCGCCACGATCGTCCGCTGACGATGGCGTCGTGGGTTGCGACCTCGACGTCCACGACCGTCCCGTCCTTGTAGCGGTGGCGCGTCTGCTGGACCGGCTCCGCCCGTCGTGCCACACACCGCGCTCGGCCTCGAGCCGGCGCAGCAGCCCGGGCGCGTCTTCGGGCGGGCGAATGTCGGCGAAGCTCATCGCCAGGAACTCCTCGCGCGTCCAGCCGTAGCGATCGCAGGCGGTGTTGCTGACGGCGACGATCTCAAGCGAGTCGCGGTCATAGGCGATCATCGGCAGGGGGTTGTCCTCGAAAAGCATTCGGTGCTCCTGCGCCCGTGCGCGGAGCTGCTCCGCCTGCGCTGCGTTGACGGCGACCTGGCGCCGCAGTCCAGCGCTGACCGACAGCGTGATCGCGAGCAGAACCACGTAGAACAGCGAGAGGCTGCCCGCGAGGTCGATATACACGTGGTCGAGACTCGAGGACACGTCGGCTGCGATCGGCGCGTACGGGAGCTCGACCGCGAGCACGGCAACCGGGGCGTGTTCGAGCTCGATCGGCCTGTACACCGCGACTGCGGAGGTGCCACCGAGGCGTCCCACCGTCGACACCGTGCGGCCACTTGCGGCGGCGTCGAGGGCCGCGAGATCCGTCGCGCGGCCGAGTCCGCCGCTGGAGAACAGCACGGCTCCGGTGAGCGTGTAAACGCGCAGTCCAAGGATCGCGTGCGCGCGCACGGCGGCGTCGACGCGCTCGTGCATCTGCGCGCGCAAGCCTGCATCCGGTAGCTCGTGGCGCGCCCGCAACGCGAGGACGGGATCGATACCCGTCTCTGCGACGAGCCGTGCTTGCGCGACCGCCTGGTCGAGGCCGCGCTGGCGTGCCTCGGCGCCGAACGTCAGCGCGAGCGCGACGCCCAGCGCGAGCATCGGCACGAGCGTGATCGCGGCATATTTGATGAACAGGCGGCGCGTGGCGGTTTGTGGCGCCCGCAACCGCTCGCCAACCGCCCGGCGCATACGATGATTATCGGTACGCCGGGCGGGCGGCTTTAGGTCACGCGTCGATCCTCGCTGTCTACGGCGGCGCCCCTGTTACGCTCGAACAAGTGTCGCGTCCGCGGCTCATTGCGTTACTCCTCACGGCTGTCGCCGCGTTGGCGGCGGCGACATCCGCGCTCGCGAGTTCGCAGTACGCGCTCGGCCGTGGCGCCGGGGGCTGTCCCGTCTTCCCGGCCTCGAGCCCCTGGCACGAGAACGTCGCGAACCTGCCGGTGAGCCCGCTCTCCGCGCAATACGTCGCGTCGATCGGCGCCAGCATCAACCTGCATCCCGACTTCGGGCACGAACGCTCCTACGGCATCCCCTACGCGATCGTGCCCGCCGACCAGCCAAAGGTGAAAGTGCACTTCACCGCCTACGGCGACCAGTCGGACCCCGGCCCCTACCCGATACCCGCGGGCGCGCCGGTCGAGGGCGGTCAGAACGCCTCTGGTGATCGGCACGTCATCGTGCTCCAGAAGGGCACTTGCATGCTCTACGAGCTGTGGGACGCGCACCCGAACCCGGACGGATCCTGGGACGCCGGCTCGGGCGCCGTCTTCAACCTGCGCGCCGACAAGCTGC
The DNA here is from genome assembly GCA_963773395.1 of uncultured Solirubrobacterales bacterium. Lineage (GTDB taxonomy): Bacteria > Actinomycetota > Thermoleophilia > Solirubrobacterales > Solirubrobacteraceae > Palsa-513. Next base: position 24,903 of record CAVZAY010000013.1, read on the forward strand.
GCCCCAACGGCTGGACATCGGCCGACGCCGCCGGCCTCTCGATCTTCGCCGGCTTGATCCGTTACGACGAGATCAAGCGCGGGCGGATCAACCATGCGATCCGCTTCACGGCCCCGTCGACGCAGGCCGGGTTCATCCATCCCGCAACGCACTTCGCGTCGAGCTCGACCAATCCCGCGCTGCCGCCGATGGGCCTGCGCCTGCGCCTCGAGGCGTCCTACCCGATCGCGACCTTCCCGCGCACCGACCGCATCATCCTGCAGGCGATGAAGACCTACGGCCTGATCCTCGCCGACAACGGCAGCCCGTGGTACTTCCAGGGCGCGACCGACCCGCGCTGGAACGACAACGTGCTCGATCTCTTGAAGTCCGTTCCAGGTAGCGCCTTCCAGGCTGTCGAAACCGGACCGATCCTGCACGCGAGCTAGTGGAGCGCCCATGGCGACCGGCCCGTTCGCACGCCTCCCAGGGTCGCGCCCGCATCCACGCCCCGGGCACCGACCTCCGCGGTGCTTCGCGTCCGCCCGCGCCATTGCCGCCGCGCAGGCGCCGCCGCACGCCGGGCGTCCTCCTTTTCACGCGCTGGATCCTCCCGGCGGTCATCATCGTCGCGGGCCTTGTCGCGCTGAGCTTTGGCACGCTCGACGCCCTCTACGGCGGCAGCACGCTGATTGCCGCTGGGATTGCGGTCTGGCTGATCAGCTGGGCTTACCGCTACGGGTTACGCAGCGACGACGAGCGCGACGCTGAGGCGCGCGCCCGCGCGTACTTCGAACGCTTCGGGCGCTGGCCCGATGAGCGCTAGGCGTCTCACCGGTTCCATCCCGGCCCGCTCGCGCCGAGCGCGAGCGACCGGCCTTGGCCGCCAGTCCACGGCACGGCTTCGACCTCTGGCTCGCTACCGAACACGTTCGCCAGGATGAGCTTTCCGTTGTGCGAGACGCCGGTCGCGATGCCCGCGAGTTCAAGCTGCTGCGCGTTCCAGCCGTCTCGCCCGAGCATCGCTGCCCATACTGCGACCGGCCCGCCGCTACGCGACTCGAGGTCGGCTACGACCCGCCGGCCGTCCGCCGAGGCGGCGAGCGCGCCCGCAGGCGGTCCGCCGCTGATGCCGGTGAGCGGCTCCAGCCGCGACCCGTCCGGCTGGATACGCCAGATCTCGTAGGTTGGCGCGCTGCCGGATGTTCCGAGTCGCGCGAGTCGCGCGAAGTAGATGCCCGCCTCAGTCCACAGTGGCCAACTCGCGAGTCCTCTGCGCGTGAGCACCCGCCGCCCCGTCCCGTCGGCGTTCGCGATCCACAGGCTCGCCTCGTTGTCGTCGAGCTGGGGGATCGTCGCGCGGGCGTAGACGATCCGGTCGGGGCGCGTCGGCGCGAAGCTCGCGCCAAGCAGCGTGCCGCGCGCGATCGTTGTGAGCTGCCCGCCCGCCAGGTTGGCCACGAGCAGCGCGCCGTCCTCGCCGGACCGGCTCAGCGAGTAACCGCTCAGGGCTACGAGACGCGAGTCGGGTGACCACGCGAGCAGCCGGATTCCCCGCGTCGCGAAATCGGGTGGCGCGAGCACCGCAACGACGCGCGAGCCGACACCGTGGCGGTGCACCGTATAGGCCGTCAACACGGCGCGGCCAGCGCCGTCCGAGAGTGCGATCACGTCGCGGCCATCGGGCGCGAGCAGTGCCTGCTGCGCCGGGCCCAGCACGCGCGCATCGCCACCCCCGGGCTTCGCGAGTACGACGTCTCCGCCGCGCAGGTACGTCAGGGCAGGGGTCGGCGGCTGCACCATCCGCCGCTTGACCGTCCCGCAAGCGGACAACGCAACGCCCGCAGCGAAGACCCCCAAAACCCATCTCCACCTCAACCCGGCCACGATCCTACCCTCCGGGCCACCGTACACAGCGGGCTCACCGCCCGCCCCCGCAAAGCAATCGGGATAGATAGTCGGCCGAAGGCCGAGCTATCTATCCCAGCTCGCGAACGCGCCGTGCTGGGCAACTGTCAGTGCGAGCCCGCCGTTCCACGGTACGACGGCGACCGTGCTCTTGGAGAAGTCATCGCCGGCGAGCGTCCCGCTGCCCTCGGTGATCAGCACTTCGCGTCCGTCGCGCGAAATCGCGTTGCCGATCGTCACGGTCCCCGCCGCGCCCAGCGCGTGCTCGGAGACCGGGTTCGTCGAGAGATCTATGCACCAAGCCTGCGAGTCGTTGGTCCCGACGAGGTTGGCGAGCAGGTGCTGGCCATCGGCGGAGAGCGCGACCGGCTCGAGGCCGGTCCATGGCGCCGACAGCGTGACGTTGGTGATCGCCCGGGCGCGGGCGCCAGGGCCAAGCTGCCATAGCTGCAGTGTCGTGCCGGGCGCCGACTGCTCGTGCGAGTAAACGATTCCGTGCGGTCCCCAGAGCGGGTACTCACTCAGCCCGTCGTGAGTGAGTTGCTTCGGTGCACCGCCGGCCATGCCGACGCTGTAGAGGTTGACGGGCGCCCCGGCGTTCAGCGTCGTTGCCTGGGCAAAGACGAGCCTGTCCGGAGGGCGTGGCGCGAAGCTCGCACCGGCGATCGTCCCAGTGGTCAGCACGCGCGCCTTCCCGTGTAACGGAACCGCAACGAGCGAGTTGCCGTCCGTGACCGCGATCCAACCGTCGTCTGGCGCCCAGCCGAGGATCGTGAGCTGGGCCGCCGAGATCCGGAGCGTGCGCATCGGCTTTTTCGCGCCGACCGAGTAAAGGACGAGCGAGGATCCGGGCGCGGGCGATCCGCGTCCGGGACCAACGGCCGCCACATAGCTCCCGTCGGGTGAGAGCACCGCAGTGCTTGCCGGCCCCAGCGAACGCCGCGGTCCGGCTCCGTTCGCGCGCGCGAGCACGACTTGCGGGGTGGCGCCGGTGCTCGCGGCCGCCGCGATGTAGGTGATTCGCGCCGCCGTCGCGATCGCCGGCGTCGCGGCGGCGACGATGGTGACCGACAGCATCGCGGCAAGCGCGTAGCTCACGCGCTTCCGGCGCGTCGAGCTAGAGCCACTTGGCGCGCGGCGCCACAACGACAATCTCACCCTTGAGTCCTTCCTGATGCGCCGTCGCTCTGCCCTACCGACGCGACGGTCAACCCCCTTCATCGTACGCACCGGGACGGCGGGCCGCGGCAGTGGGCGCTGTGAATAGGCTTCGCCGCTGTGCGCGCCCGTTTGCGTTGGACGGCAGACGCCGCGCCGTGGAGCGTGGCGGCCCTCGGCGTTGCGTTTGGCGTCGCGATCGGCCTGATCTTCGCCTCGAGCGGCGGTGGCGGTCTGGCGACCTACCGAAGCCCAGACCTCTGGGCTCTCGTCCCCGCTGGCTGGAAGGACCTGAATCGCGTCGCCCCCTACGGCACGGCACTTGCCAGCTGGGCCGACCTCGACAACCCGGCGAACAGCATCACCGTGCGCGCAACCGCCCCGGCGGTCGCCTCGCCGCGCGCCCGCGCCTTCGCTCGCGCACGCGCGCTCGGCAGCGCGACGAGCTCGTATGTCTACGAGGTCTCCTGGCCTGGCGGGCGCAGCGCCTGGGAGGTGCTCTACACCGACCACGATGTGCATACGGCGCTGTTCGAGTTCGACGCCTGCTCGCCCGCGATCGCGATGACGGTCACACTGACCGCATCGAGCTCGAGCCGTCTGTTCGACTTGGAGCACACGCTGCCGCAGGGCGCGGAGCCGGTCTGCGATGGCACCGCCTTCACCTCGCCGGACCGCGCCGACGTCGCGATCCCACTGCACCTGCCCGCGCTGGGCTAGTACTGATCCGCGAGCTTCGCGAGCAGCTCGTTGAAGCGACGCGGACGCTCGACCATTGGCAGGTGTCCGCAGTCGACGAGCGTCTCGCGTTGCGCGTGCTCGATCTCCGCGGCGAGGCGTTGGCTGCCGGCGGCCGGCGCGATGCGGTCGTTGGCCCCACGCACGATGAGCGTCGGTATCGCGATCTCGTGCAAGCGCGCCGGCTTGTGCTCCAAGAGCGCCGCCAGCGCCGCCTGCGCACCCGGGGCTCGCAGGCCGGCGCCGAGCTGCGCGAGCAGGTCTGGAGCGATCCGCGACGGATGCCGGATTGCCGCGGCGAGGGCGAGGTGCTTCGCACGCGGACGCGCCACGAGCCGGTCAGCCAGCGTGAATGCTAGCTGCGCCGCGCGCGTCTGCAGCTCCCCGGCGCGAGGCCACGATGCGGCGATGACTGCCAGTGCGCCAACGCGCTCCGGATGGCGGACCGCGAGCTCGGCGGCGACGACCGCCCCGAGGCCGTGTCCGGCAATGAGCGGCGCTTGCAGCTCGAAGAGGTCGCACACGCGCTCGAGCGCGTTCACGTAGCCCGCAATGGAGATCGGCGCGAGCGGCATCTGGGAGCGCCCGAAGCCCGGAAGGTCAGCCGCCAGGACGCGTCGTGTGGTGGCGAGCCGCGGCAGCGTGGGAAGCCAGGTCCGCCAGCTTCCGCCGAGCCCGTGCACGAGCAGAATCGGCCTCCCGACCGCGCTACCCAGGGCGGTGACGTGTACGCGGCGACTGTCCACCGTGAGCGCGCGCATGTGTGCGGGCCAGTGGACGTTGCGCCAGTCGGGCTCGTCTTCGCGACCGTAGTCGGCGACGATCTGCGCGTGCAATGTCACGGGGTCGAAGGCTAATGACGGTAGAGCCGGCTCGCTGGTGGGTGATCCGCCCGGCCTCGAACCGTCAGCCCAAGACCTACCGCTGCCCGCTCTGCGGGCGCTTGCTCCCGGCTTTGACGGAGCACATGCTGCTGTTGCCCGAGGGCAACAGCTCGCGTCGCCGCCACGCGCACACGCGGTGTGTGATGCGCGCGCGTGCGGCGGGCCGGCTGCCCTTGCGCGAAGAATGGCTTGCAACCCAGCCGCGAGCACCGGGTATGTGGCAACGTTTACGTCAGCTGTGGAGGCACGGCAGGGACGCGGGGCCTCCGCGCTGAAACCCGCTGTGCCGGCAGCCCGCCCCGGCGTCAGCGGCTTCAGAAGGTTGCGGTGCCGTCCGATGTCATGTGCAAACGGATCTGCATACGCCCTGGAGCGAGCCGATCTGGCGTTGTGCGCGTTGTAGGTGCAGACGCCGCCCCGCGTTGTCGGGTGGACCAGGGCAGCCCCAGGGCCCGCCGATGAGGACCAGGACGCTGATCAACACCACACTGCTGACGCTGGCACTAGGCCTGGCCGTTCCCGCATGCGCTGCTGCGGTAACGAGCCCGAGTGGGGGTGGAGCGACGGCACCTGGTCCAGGCGGCTCGACCGGCACCGGCGGTACCACACCGCCGGCCAGCCCCAGCAAGCCCGTTTCGTCCACCGAGACCCAAGCCAACTGGCGCTACCAGGGCCCCCATCCGATGATCCATTGGGCGCGCTGCTTTGCGGTCGGCAAGACGCAGTGCGCCAAGTACCAGCGCCTCAAGGTCCAGGCAACCGGCGAGCTCGTGATCAACGGGCACAACTTCGCCCGGGTCAGGGTCTACTTCCCGCGAGCGGGTGCCGTGAGCGCGCGCGTCGACCCGCTCTCGAGCCCGCTGCGCCCGACACGTCACGGCTGGGTGGCAACGGTGCCGCTCGATGCGGCATCCGGCAAGATCTACCTCCAGAACACCCGAGGTGCCCGCTCGCATCCGTACGGGCCGATAACGGTGCTCTCTGCGCCCGTCACCGTCGACGCCGTGCAACCGCCACCGGGGAATTCCGCGTTCGATGGCGAGGGCATGTGGATCTGGTATTTGAGCGCCTCGGATGGCGACAACCTCACTGCGATCGCGGCGCAGGCCAAGCAGGCGGGGATCAGCACGCTCTTCATCAAGAGCGGCGACGGCACGAACTACTGGAGCCAGTTCAGCCCGACGCTCGTGCAGACGTTGCATTCGCTCGGACTGCGGGTTTGCGGCTGGCAATACGTCTACGGCGCCGACCCAGCGGGCGAGGCTGCCGTCGGGGCGCAGGCGGTCGCGGATGGCGCCGACTGCCTCGTCATCGACGCCGAGACCGAGTACGCCGGCAACTACTACGGCGCGCAGACCTACTTGAATGCGCTTCGCGCCGCGATCGGACCTAGCTACCCGCTCGGGCTCACCTCCTTCCCCTACGTCAACTACCACGAATCCGAGCCCTACTCGGTCTTCCTCGGCCCCAACGGCGCGCAGTTCAACCTGCCGCAGATCTACTGGAAGGACATCGGCACGTCCCCGGACGCCGCCTACACGCAAACCTACCTCGAGAACAGGATCTACGGACGTCCGATCGTGCCGGTCGGCCAGAGCTTCGGAGGGGCTTCAGCTGCCGATATCACGCGCTTTCGCCAGCTCGTCGCCGGCTACGGTGCGCTCGGCTTCTCCTGGTGGAGCTGGCAGGCCGCCTCGCCTTCGGAGTGGGCGGCGCTCGAGGCTCCGTTGACTCCCGGCACGAACATCGTCATACCGACTGCTTGGCCGGCGCTCGTCGAGGGGTCGACGGGCGACCAGGTGGTTTGGCTGCAGGAGCACCTCGCCGCCGCCTATCCAACGACCCCCACGAGCGGCAGCTTCGATGCGACAACGCAGGCGAACCTCGAGGCCTTCCAGGCCGCGCACGGCATCCCTGCCTCGGGCGTGACGGACGCGGCGACCTGGACTGCGCTCTTGGCGCTCAACCCCGTCGTCCCGACCTATCCGCCGCCGCCACCACCGCCACCCACCGGCAGCACTGGCGCGAGTGGTTCGACGGGCTCGAGCGGTTCGACGGGCTCGAGCGGTTCGACGGGCTCGAGCGGCTCGAGCGGCTCGAGCGGCGGCACCGGGCCCTAGCCCGCACGTCGCCAGCCCGGGTCCGTTCGCGCTCGCAATCTTTGTCACGAGTGGATATCGTCCGCGCCGACGGGAGTGAGAGCGATGGCTTAGAGCAGCGTCGGCCGCCCGACGCTGCTCTACCATCGACCGCTAGACGCGTACGATCTCCGACTGGCCGAGCACGTTGCCGTTCTCGTCGATCGAGCGCACCGCCGCGTACCGCGGGTGCCCGTCGACCGTGAGCACGGTCTCGAAGCCTTGTCGCGGGCGCGCAGCGAGTGGGGTCAGCGAACCGGCGCGCCGCCCTGACAAGGCAACCCAGAAGCGCGTACGCGTGTCACCGTTCCAGCTCGCATAGATCATGGTGTGCCGACTGCGCGCTCTGCGAAGAGCGCCGGCGCGCCCTCGCCGCCGCCCTTCCACGGGAGCCGGAACGCGCGGTAGGAAAGGTAGTTGGCGCCGAGCTGGCCGTCGAAGAGAAGCTCGCCATCGGCGCTGAACTCGGACACGAACGGCTCCGCGCCCCAGCCGACGAACACGTTGCCGTTGGGCAGGATCTGGACGCTGCCCTGGCTGGTCGCGAGCAGCGGCGCCGGGTGGAGGTACTCGCTGCGCAGCTGAGCGGTTCGCGTGGGCTCGTCGAGCGCGAGCACGAGTGCGCGCGACTGGGCGCCGCCGCCGGGAGGGCCCTCGTTGTCGAAGAGGGTCAGCGTGCCGTCGGGTCGCCGACGCGCGTGGTGCTGCCACGCGAACGTTGCCGACGGGTCGATGTCGAACTGATTGGAGCGCTCCGCCGAGCTGCCAGATGATCTCACCGCTGCGGCGATCGATCTTGTAGACGGCGTGGGTGTTTCGCGAGCAGACGAGCAGGTTGCCGTCACGGTCGACATCGATCGAGTTGATATGGACGTAGTCCCAGGGGGTGTAGGCCGGTAGGTAGTAGGACGCCGCGAGGGGGATGTGCTTGAGGCTGTGCCATTCGAAGAGCACGCGGCCGCTCGCGAGGTCGAGCTCCTGGATGATCGCGTCCTGGATCGTGCCGTCGCGAGGTCCACCGACGGAGCTGAGGTCCATCGGACCGATCGAGTACGCGGTCAAGAGCGCGGTGTCACGTGGGGTGATCACGAACTCGTGCAGGTCGGCGCGCAGGCGATTGCCGGCCTGGATATGACGCAAATGGCCGGTAGTGCTCGTCTGCGATGACGTAGTGACCAACGCCATGGCCGTCGACGATCTTGCCTTCCCACCAGGTGAGGACCGACCGACCGCGAGTAGGGTCTGGACTCGCAGGTCGGTCGTGACCTGCCCGTAGGGCAGACCGCGTTCCCATACAGGCTCGCCCGGTTCCGTCGACGATCACCGCTCCTGCCTGCTGGCCCTTCGGGGCGTTGTAGGGCCCGATGAAGATCAGAGCCCAGGCGCGATCCGCGCGCTCGACGTCGCGATGCTCAGCCCCGGGATGCGCAGATCCGGGCGCGAGCGGAACTGTGGGTCGCTCGGGGCCGCGCTCGTGAGCACGTCGATTGACGCGCGGCAGGGCGCGCAAGGCGCGGCAGCTGATCGCCGGTCGACGTCAGCTCCGGCAGCGAGGGCCCCCGAGGCCAAGGCCCCGCTCCGCAGCAGCGCACGGCGTGTCAGCTTTGGAAGTGCGTCACCCTGCTGTTCGATGCTGGTGATCCCGAATGCAACCACGCGTCCGTAAGGATCCCGTCAGTCTGGGCTCGCCGGCCGAGACTCGCTCGAGCCCGAGCGTCTTTAGTCCAACGCGCCGCGCGCTCGGCACGCGCGGGCCTTCCATCGGCGCTGGCCCCCGGTCGATTCGTCGTATCGACCGCAGCGCCCGCGGCCTCGAGCTGGCGCGTGCCCTGCGACCGAAGTCGACCGCGATGACTGCATCTGCTCCCATGCCCGATGAACACGCTCAGCCCCGCGCAGGCTAGCAAGTGTCGGCGCCCAGCCAGGGACGGTAGGTATGAATCCGGACAGGGCGAGGACTGCCGCGAGGCCGTGGCCGATCTTCGCCGAGGCCAAGTGCGTAGCTCATCACGGCCCCCATCGAGAATCCGCCGAGAACCGTCTGCTCCGGACCCAGGCCGGTGCGCTGCCACAGCTCGTCGTGAAGCGCACGGAGTGCTCGTAGGCTGCGGCGAACGTGTCGGGTCGGGATAGCCGACCCGCGGCACGACGTACCAGTGATAGCCGGAGCGACCCGGCAGTGTGAGCGGCGCCCGCGGCGCCACAACATGCAGCTCGCGGTCCGGATCGAATACGTCCGCCAGCCCGAGCAGGTCGTGCTCGTCGGCACCGCGCCCGTGGTGCAGCACCAGCACCCCGCGCGGCGTCCCTGTGGCAGCTCGCTCGCTGTAGCTGAGCGCGCTCATCGCCGAGAACTCATCGCTTCTAGGCAAGGTAGCGCGTTTGCGTGCTTCCTACTGACCGTTGCGACGTTCTCTGACGGATGACTACGGACCCGCCGGCGAGGAGCCTGCGCAGATAAGAACGATGAGGAGGGAAGGCGATGGCTCTCGTACCGAAGGAACCGACCGATCTCGCGCTCGCCCCTGTCGCCGCGCAAGTCGACCGCAACCTTGCGCGCCTGCGCGGCCTGCTGGCTGCGGAGGTCGACTACGACGTGGCGCTGCAGCTCAACTACGTGCCGCGACGCAATGACGCCGCCGAGCGCGCCAACTGCGTCCTCGACGTGGCGTTGCGCCTCGTCAACATGCACGGCTGGAACGCCGAGGTCACAGACAACTACGCCGGATCCGCCTGAGCGGCGGCTCGGTCACGATCAGCTCGCGCTCAGTCCGTCGATCCACGACTACATCGTCGGCTAGCGCCACTCAGGTCCCGCCCAGCGGCACGAGCGTCGCGCTCGTCGGCCGGTCGAGGTAGCCGGGCCGGCTGCCCGCAACCCCGCGATGCCCGTATTGCCAGACGATCAGCTTCGTCTGGCGGTCGATCACGATGACACGGTCATTGCCGCTGTCGACCACGAGTAGGTTGCCGTCCGGCAGCACGCTGGCCAGGAGCGGGCGGTTGAGCTGCCTGGGCCGCGAGACGGCCCGTAGCTCCAGAGAGTGTTGCCGCGCCGGTCGACCTCGACCACGCGCCCTGGCTTCGTGCGGTTTGCGACCACGACTGCGTGCGCTCGGAAAGCGACCGCGGCAGATGGTGCGGTCAGGCTGCCCAGCGGGATGCGTCCGAGCTGCGTCCCGAGCTGGCTCATGACGACGATCCCGGCCGGGCGTTGCTGAGTCACGACGAGCGTGCCGTCGCCGACCAGCGCCGATCGCGGGCATCCGTGTGCCCACGTGACCACGCGAGTCGGACGCTCGGAGGTCTGCGCGGCGAAGACGAGCCGGCAGTCGCCCGTGTCCGCGATCACGACCTCGCCGCGCGCGTCTTCGACCGCGCTCCCCGGATCCCGAAGTCGCAGCCCGCGCCGTCCGTAGACGAATGCCACTGCTCCGCTGTCGATCCGTCGCAACACAACCTGCGATGCGTTCGGCTCGGTGACGATCTCCGTCCGTCCGGTGTGGCTGACGAACACCGTGCCGGGGTCGGCCTGGCGCTCGGGCCAGACGACTTGGCCGCGGGGCGAGATCGCCACGAGTCGGCCGTCGGCCTGCGCGATCAACAGGTTGAGCGGCGGTCCGCCGCCGTGGCGGGCGATCGCGAGATGGCTCGCCCCGCGGCCGGGATGCGTCGCCGCCGAGCCCGGCCAGGGCGTCTCGCGCCGCGGCGCGCGCTGCGTCGCGCCGCAGGCTGCGAGCGACAGCGACACGGCGAGCGCGCCGAGTGCGAGGGCGCGCATCGCGTAGTGCGCGCCCGCGGCGAGCGCCTGCTTCCAGCTGTAGACGAGCTTGGGCATGTGCCCGCTGACAGCCGTGAAGGTGGGGTCCAGGTGCCCTGCGGCTCGCCTGCATTGACCGGCTGCAGGTCGGCCGCGCCCATGACGAGCGTCGTGCGATGCGCCGGTCCCACGTTGATCGGCGCGCCGAAGCTCGCCGACGTGAACGCGCTGCGCCGTGGGTAGCGGCCGAGGATGTTGTCGCGGTGGCCCCAGCAGCCGCTGGCGCCCGGCGTCCGGCAATCGAAATTGGAGCCCCCGTAGCCATCGTTGTACATCCAGCCGTAGTCGGCGTCGAGCGCGCTGATCTGGCCGCCGGCCGCGATCGCCGCTCCGGGCTGGCCTGACCCGTCGCAGCTGAACCCGCCGCTCGCACCCGCGCACCTCCACGCGAACGTGCTGGCGGGCGCGACCGTGAAGCCGCTCGGGAAGGTCGGGTCCTCGAACGACCCGCCGGCGCACCGGCGGGGTGCGTTGCCGGCTGGGCGATCGCATCGGTGAGGCGACCAGTCCGGTGAAGCGGCAGGCCGCGTCCAACGCGCTCGAGGTCGATCACTACGAGCAGCTGCTCCGCGCCCGTGAGCGAGTTGAAGGTCCGTGGGAGCGTCATCGGCGCAACGCCCTCCTTGGCGCGCGCATTGTCGATCGCGGCGAGCTCGGCTGACTCGCATGCGGGCGCGGTGAAGTTGGGCGCGAACCTCGGGCTCGACGAGTAACACGGCGGCATGTACGTGCAGGATCCGCCTGCGGTGCAGTGGTCGTAATTCGGGCTCGGGGCGACGTTGGCCGCCGGGTTCGCCGGTGGCACATCCCGTGGAGCTTCGATGCGTGAGCGCCAGCCAGCGACGCGGCTGCGAGCAGGGATACGACTGCAAGCACGGCGGTGAGGATAGACGCCGCTGAGCGAGGCGTCGCAGGGCCGCCGGTACGCAGCATCGCGCTGTATGCGAACATGTGTTCGTGCGCTGGGAGGCCCTGATCGAGAACACGGCTGTTCAACGTTCGCTGCCCGGCTACCGGGAGTCGGTCGTGCGGCACTTCGATGCGCCCGAGGCGCTCGACATGCGCTTCCACGAGGTGCGGGCGCGTCGGTCCTCAATCGCGTCCCGGCGGGCTCGCGGATGCCTTTCCGCTGGACGATCAACCCCTACGGGTTGCGGCCACGCGTGCGTCTACTGCTTCGCGCGGCCGACGCACACCTACCTCGGGTTCGACGCCGGCGCGACTTCGAGCGGGAGATCGTCGTCAAGGTCAACGCGCCGGAGGGACTGCGAGCGGAGCTCGGCCGCGCCGTCGTGGAACACGAGCACATCGCGCTCGGGACGAACACCGACCCCTACCAGTGGGTCGAGGGCCGCTACCGGCTGATGGAGGGCATCTGGGAGGCGCTGCGCGACGCCGCCAACCCTTGCTCGGTGCTGACCAAGTCGCCGCTGCTGCTGCGCGACCTGGCTCTGATGCCCGAGATCGCGTGCGCGGACGGAGTTCAGCGCGAGCCTCTCGATCCCGACGCTCGACGAGCGAGCTTGGCGGGCGACCGAGCCGCACACGCCGCAACCCCCGCGCGCGGCTCGAGGCGGTTGCCGAGCTGAGCCGAGCCGGGATCCGGACCGGCGTCTTCGTCGCACCGCTGATGCCGGGCATCAACGACGCGCCCGAGCAGGTCGAGCCGCTGCTGGTGGCCGCGCGCGAGGCGGGCGTGCACTCGATCAACGGCATCGCGCTGCACCTGCGCGGCGAGGTGCGCCAGGTGTTCATGGGTTGGCTGCGCGAAGCACGGCCTGAGCTCGTCGAGCGCTACGGGAGCTTTACCGGCGGGGCGCCTACGCCCCTGCCGCGAGCGCGAACGCCTCGCCGGCCTCGTCCGCGGCAGCGCGCACGGCCCGCGCTGGCTGACGGCGCATGAACGCCCGGCACCGCGAGGCACGCCGCTCCAGCCGAGCCTGTTCTAGGAGATCCGCAGCAAACCCTACGGGTTGTGTCTCGGGTCGCGCGACCGCTCGCTGGGCGAGCACGTCGTCGAGCCCTTCGCGCAGCCATTGCGCTGCGCGGGCCAACCAGCACTTGAGCTCGCATCACCGCCGCCACAGGCCTAGGCATTCGCTACACGGATCCGCCCGACTGCCTCGCTGAACGGTTTCGACCGCGGCTCGGCGCGGGCGCCGGTGCGAGCACGATCGGTCAACGAGCGCAGCGATAGCGGCTCGTAACGCTGCTGGTCCTAGTCGCAAATGTCGGCCACGCGGCGGGCAGTCCCGTCACCCCACGCGCGGAGGAACTTCCCGTGGCAGCCGAGTGGCTCGCAGATACGGTCGGCTTGCTGAGAAACCTCTGATGCGTCCACGGTCGCAACGACATCGGCGCCGTCACCTGGCTTCCAGCGCCCGGCACGAGACAGAGAGAGAGACGATGCGAAGAATAATTAAGGCGGGCCAGGCTCGGAAGACCCTGATTTGTGCTCGAGGTCGCAAAGATTCGGGCACCGGCGAAGCCATCGAGACTGCGGCGCCCGATACGAGACGCACAGAGACGATCCGAAGAAGGATCGCCCCCACCACCGTGATCGCCGCGGTGGCGCTGTTCGTGTCGCTCGGCGGCGTTGGCTATGCGGCCGACCAGTACGTGATCACGAGCACGAGCCAGATCAAGCCGAGCGTGCTGAAGCAACTGCATGGCAGGCGCGGCGCGACCGGACCAGCGGGTCCGACCAACCTCTCCAGCGTCGCCGGACCAGCGGGCGCAACCGGACCAGCGGGCGCAGCCGGACCAGCGGGCGCAGCCGGACCAGCGGGCGCAGCCGGACCAGCGGGCGCAGCCGGACCAGCGGGCGCAACCGGACCAGCGGGCGCAACCGGACCAGCCGGTAGTCGCGGGTGGACCGGTCCTCGCGGGTGGACCGGGCGGGCAGGCGCACCCGGGCCAGCGGGCGCAACCGGGCCAGCAGGCGCAACCGGACCCGAGGGACCGGCCGAACTCGAGAGCACGCGCTTCTGCACCGCGGGCCTCTGCATCGACGCCGATCCCAACTCGGGGGGCTCAGGTGGCTGGGGTTGGGACTACGTGACCAATTCGGCCGTGACCGACCTGACGGTCGGCCAGACAGCGCCGTTGACGGTTACCGTCGTCCAAGATGGCGCGGAATACTCCGCAGGCTCGATCACGCTGGCGTGGAATCCGACTGACTTCACCGGACCGACCGCGGGCAGCGACAGCAGCGCCGTGTGCACGACGGCGTCAACCGGCAACGCCCTGAGCTGCACCTATACGGACCTGTCGCACCAGTACAAGAGCGACGGCTTCGACTTCACCGCGCTGGCGGACAACCCGGACGCGCAGGTCGAGGTCACCGTCGAGGTGAACGGCCAGGAGGCGTCCGCCGTGTTCCCGGTGGCAATCACCGGCTGAGAACCGAAGACCAGGGCGGTCGGCTTCGGCCGGCCGCCCGACGGTCTGTGGCGGTCCCCCAGCAGCACTTTCCGACTAGTACGGCAACCAGTCAGGACGAGGCGCGCCGGTTTACGCCAAGCCCTCTGACGGACTCGAACCGTCGACC
>CAVZAY010000014.1:0-8025 GCA_963773395.1 uncultured Solirubrobacterales bacterium
TGACCTACGTGAAGCGGTCCGCGCCAAGTACGCTGCCGCCGCGCGCGCCGCCGCGAAGCCCGAAACCGCCGGCTGCACCAGCTCCGCCGGCCAGCCCGAGGTCTTCGGTGCCGGGCTCTACGAGGGGATGGACGGACCCGAGGGAGCGATCAACGCCTCGCTCGGGTGCGGCGTGCCGACGGCCGTGGCCGAGCTGCACGACGGCGAGACCGTCCTCGATCTCGGCGCGGGCGCGGGCGCCGACGTGCTGATCGCGGCCCAGCGCGTTGCACCACACGGCCGCGCGATCGGCCTCGATATGACAGACGAGATGCTCGACCTGGCGCGCCGCAACGCGAGCGACGCCGGCGCCGAGAACGTCGAGTTCCTCAAGGGCTACCTCGAGGACATCCCGCTCCCCGACGAGAGCGTCGACGTCGTGATATCGAACTGCGTCATCAACCTCGCCGCCGACAAGGCCGTCGTTCTGCGTGAAGCCGCGCGCGTCCTGCGACCAGGCGGCCGGCTCGCGATCTCGGATGTGATCGCAGACGCCGGCATGGATGAGGCGACCCGCAGCGACATCGCACAATGGACGGGCTGCATCGCCGGCGCACTGACCCAAGAAGAGTTCGCAGCCGGACTCGAGCAAGCCGGCCTCACCGCGATCGAATTCCGCGAAACGCACCGCGTGCACGAGCACGCCGCCGCCACGATCATCCGGGCGCGAAAGGCGAGCGTCTGACGATGGCGGAGGTGGCCAGGGGTGCAGACGCGAGCGCGGCCAGCGCCAGCGCCGGCGTCCAGGTTCGCCCCGGCCTCGCCGAAGATCTGGCCGCCGTCGTCGAGGCCTATAACGCCGGCATCAGCGAGCGCGTGGCGACGTTCGAGACACGACCACGCACCGTCGCCGAGCTCGCCGATTGGCCGCACGACGGGCAGCCCTTCGTCGTCGCCGAGCTCGACGGCGCGGTTCTCGGTTGGGCGCGCGCCGGGCGCTACTCCGACCGCTGCGTGTACGAAGGCGTAGGCGAGCACGCGGTCTATGTCCACCCGCTGGCCCGCGGGCGCGGAATCGGTCGCCGGCTGCTGCTCGCGCTCTGCGAGGAGGCGGAGCGCCGCGGCCTGTACAAGCTGACGAGTCGCGTGTTCTCGGACAACGAGGCCAGCCTTGCCGCACATCGCGCTGCGGGGTTCGTTGAAGTCGGCGTGCAACGCCGCCACGGCATGCTCGACGGAGCTGGAAGGACTGCGTGCTCGTCGAGCGACTGCTCGGCCCGGCAGTGAAGTAGCCCGCGCGCCAACCTTGCCACAGTTTTTCAAGGTTGGCGCGTTTCGCTGGTAGGATGGGTTGATGCGCGGCGACTTCCTGGACGCGATCGCGTCGCGGGTCGTGATCGACGACGGAGCGATGGGCGCCACGCTCGAGCAGCTCGAGCTCACGTCCGCCGACTACGGCGGGCTCGCCGGCCGCTGCCACGAGGCACTCGTGCTGCACCGTCCGGATGTGATCGAAGGGATCCACGCCGGGATGCTCGAGGCCGGGGCCGAGGTCATCGAGACCTGCACCTTCCAGGGCTCGCGGCTCAAGCTCGGTGAGTGGGGACTGGCCGAGCACACGCTCGAGATCAACACGCGCGCCGCCCAGATCGCGCGCAAGGCCGCGGGAACGGAACGGTTCGTCGCCGGCTCGATCGGTCCGACCGGATTCCTCCCGGCCTCGAATGATCCGGCCCTCGGGCAGATCTCGTTCGGTGAGCTGCTCGAGGTGTTCCGCGAGCAGGCGGACGGACTGATCGCCGGCGGTGCCGACCTGCTGATCATCGAGACGGCGCAGGACATCCTCGAGCTGAAGGCGGCGATCTTCGGGGCACGCGAGGCATGCAAGGCCGCAGGGCGTGCACTGCCGATTCACGCGTCCGTATCGCTGCTGCCGAATGGCGGCAAGATGCTCCTGGGGACGGACATTTCCTCCGCCCTTGCGACGCTCGACGGGCTCGGCGTCGACGTGGTGGGACTGAACTGCTCGACCGGGCCCGAGGACATGCGCGACGCGATCCGCTTCCTCGGCGACACATCGCCGCTACCCGTCGCCTGCATTCCAAACGCCGGGCTCCCAATTCAAGGGCCGCGCGGCGAGACGATCTTCCCGCTCGAGCCGGAGCCGTTCGCGACGACACTCGCAGAATTCGTTGAGCGGTACGGCGTCGGGATCGTCGGCGGCTGCTGCGGCACGCGGGCCCGAGCACATCGCCGCGCTAAAGGAGCTCATCGGCGAGCGCACGAGCGCTCCACGGCCGGCGCCCCGCGCCGCGCACGTGTCCTCGATGATCGCCGCGACGCCACTCGCCCAGCTCCCGGCGCCAACGATCGTTGGCGAGCGCGTCAACGCGCAGGGGTCACGCAAAGCCAAGGAGCTGCTACTCGCCGACGACTACGACGGGCTCGTCGCGATCGGCGAGGGCCAGGTCGAGCGCGGAGCGCACGTGCTCGACGTCTGCGTCGCGCTGACCGAGCGCCAAGACGAGGCCGATCAGATGCGTGAGCTCGTCAAACGCCTCTCGCTCGCGGTCACAGCGCCGCTGCAAATCGACACGACCGAGCCTGATGTGATGAGCGCCGCGCTCGCGCAGCTGCCCGGACGCGCGATCGTGAACTCCGTGAACCTCGAGGCCGGACGCACGAAGCTCGACAGCGTCGTGCCGCGGTGCCTCGAGCACGGCGCCGCGCTGATCGCGCTGACGATCGATGAGGAGTCGATGGCGAAGACCGCCGCGCGCAAGCTCGAGGTTGCGAAACGGATTCACAGATACGTCGTCGACGAACACGGCATGAGCCCGAGCTACTGATCTTCGATGCGCTGACCTTCACGCTCGCGACCGGCCAGGACGAGTTCAAGAACTCGGCGGTCGAGACGCTCGAAGGCATCCGCGCGATCAAACGCGAGCTGCCGGCCTGCAAGACCTCGCTCGGGGTCTCGAACGTCTCCTTCGGCTTCGGCAAGGCAGCGCGCGCAGTGCTCAACTCCGTGTTCCTGCACCACTGCGGTCGAAGCGGGACTCGACCTCGCGATGGTCAATCCGGCGGACATCACGCCCTACCCCGAGATCGACGCGAATGAGCGCGAGCTCGCCGACGACCTCGTCTTCAACCGGCGCGAGGACGCGGTCCAACGGTTCATCGAGCATTTCGAGTCGCGGGGCGCGAGTGCGGTCAGCGAGAACGAAGGACCCGACGGAGGGCATGGAGCCGGAAGAGGCGCTCCACTTCCACATTCTGCGCCGGCGCAAGGAAGGCGTCGAGGCGTGGATCGACCGCACGCGTGGAGAAGATCGGCGCCGTACCGACGCTCAACGACGTGCTCCTGCCAGCGATGAAGGAGGTCGGCGACAAGTTCGGCGCCGGCGAGCTGATCCTGCCGTTCGTGCTCCAGTCGGCGGAAGTCATGAAGCGCGCGGTCGCGCAGCTCGAGCGGTACCTCGACCGCATCGAGGGCTACACGAAAGGGACCGTCGTCATCGCAACCGTGTTCGGCGACGTCCACGACATCGGCAAGTCACTGGTCAACACGATCCTGACCAACAACGGCTACACGGTCGTCGACCTCGGCAAGCAGGTGCCGATCTCGGCGATCCTCGACGCCGCCCCGAACACGAGGCGACGGCGATCGGGCTCTCCGCGCTGCTCGTCTCGACCTCGAAGCAGATGCCGGCCTGTGTCGCCGAGCTACACGAGCGCGGCCTGCGCTACCCGGTGCTCGTCGGCGGCGCCGCGATCAACCGCGACTTCGGGCTGCGCATCCTCTACCCGAAAGGCGCCGACTCCGAGGAGCTCTACGAGCCCGGCGTCTTCTACTGCAAGGACGCATTCGAGGGCCTCGCGCGAGATGGACGAGCTCGTCGAGCCCAGACAGCGAGAGCTTCTCGTCGCGCGCACGCGAAAGGCCGCGCGGGCGCTGCGTGAGCGCGCGGGCGATGCCGAGGAGCTGCGCACCGACGATGACAGCGTCCGCTCGGCGGCGACCCCATCGAGCGCGTGCCCGTGCCGCCGTTCTGGGGCGCGCGCGAGCTCCCCGTGGATCTCGCGGACGTCTACCCGCACCTCGACACACACGTGCTCTTCAAGCTGCACTGGGGCGGCAAGGGCGTCAAGGGCGAGGCCTGGCGCGAGCTCGTCGAAGAGCGACTTCCAGCCGCGACTCGAGCGCATGTGGCGCGAGCAGACCTACCTGCACCCGCGCGCGCTACTCGGCTACTTCCCCTGTTACAGCGCGGGAACGAGATCGTCGTGCTCGATCCGGACGACCACGACGCGCGTGCTCGAGCGCCTCGTGTTCCCACGCCAGCCCGGGCACGACCGGATCTGCCTCGCCGACTTCTTCCGCCCACGTGAGAGCGACGAGCTCGACGTCGTCGCCCTTCAGGCAGTCACCGTCGGCGACGAGGTGACGCAGCTGATCGGGCAGCTCGAGCAGGAGGGCGAGTTCGCCGAGCAGCTCTTCACCCACGGCCTCGGCGTGCAGGCTGCCGAGGGCCTCGCCGAATGGCTGCACGGCGAGGTGCGCAGCGACCTCGCGATCGGTGCGACACAAGGGCGCCGCTATTCATGGGGCTACCCGGCGTGCCCGGACCAGTCAGAGCACGAGAAGGTCTTCCGACCTGCTGGACGCACCCAGATCGGGCTCCGGCTGTCGAGCGGCTACGCGCTCGAGCCGGAGCAGTCGACGCTCGCGATCGTCGCGCACCACCCCCAGGCCGTCTACTTCGGCATGAAGTCGGGCTTCCTGCCGCAGGGGGCACCGCCACCGGACGACATCATCGCCGGCTCGCAGCGCGACCCCACACGCGGCGCCGGTGCCGCCGCGCTCGCGGACGATGAGCCGGCGCAGAGCGTCGAGAGCGAGAGTGACGCGCCGGTCAGCGCCAGCTCGCGATCAGCTCGAGCTTCCGCTGGCGCGGCAAGCGCTTGATCCGCGCCTCCTCGCGCCGGGCGGCCCGAGGGTCACTCACCCCCAGCGCACCGGCGAGCTCAACCGGCAGGCGCGAGCGCGTGTAGCGCGCGCCACGGCCCGAGGCGTGGGCCGCGAGGCGGCGCTCGAGGTCGATCGTCCAGCCCGTGTACAGCGAGCCGTCGGCGCAGCGAAGGACGTAGACCCAGGCGTCCACGGCACAATCTTCGTCGCCGCGCCGGCGCGACCTGCGGCTCGGATGTGGCGGGGCTCGCGCGCACGCGCTACCGTCAGCCCGTGCCCGGCCGCGAGGATCCGACTCGGAGCGCCCACAGCACAAGGCCGCTGGGGCAGCTGCGGTTCAGCATGCGCTCGCGGATGCTCGGAGCGCTCGTCCTCACGGCGCTCGCGACGCTCGTAGCGGCGGCGCTGGCGCTGCTAGCGCCGCTCGAGTCACAGCTGCGCGGCGACAGCATCCGGATCGGCGAGGGCACCGTCACGGTCGACCGAGGCCAGCTCTCGAACCTGCCACTGAGCTCCGGCGGCGAGCCGGCACACAGGGCGCTCGATGCACGGCTCGAGCAGTTCTTTCGCATCAATGGCGCCACCTATGTCGTCTGGGACCAGCGCCTCACCCGGATCGACGACACCGACCACGACGACCGCAAGGCCGCGGACAGGATCGCGCCGCCCGTGGTGGCGCGAGCGCTGCACGCCCCGCCAGGGGTGAGGACGCCGTACACGCTGCGCAGCGACGTGCTCGTCGTGACGATTCGCTACCGCGATCGCGGACGCCGCTTCGTACTCGAGATGATCAAGCGCGTCGATGCCGTGACGGTGGCCGGGAGCGTCGTGCGCAACGCGCTGATCTGGGCTGCGCTGATCGGGCTTGGCGTCGCCAGCGCGTTCGGCGTCGCGCTCTCCTCGCGCCTCGTCCGGCGCCTGCGGCTGCTGCGCAACACGAGCCGCGCGCTACTCGAGAACGAGCCGAGCGCGGGCGGCATGCCGCCCGACAACGTGCCGGACGAGATCGGCGAAGTCGCCCGCGGCCTGCGGATCCTGCACGAGCGCCTCCAACTCCAAGAGCAGGCGCGGCGCGTCTTCATCGCAACCGCGTCGCACGAGCTGCGCACGCCGCTGGCCTCGATGGAAGGCGCGCTCGAGCTCCTCGAGGAGGACCTGGCGGAGGACGCGATCGACATCCCCGACGCACGCCAGCGCGTCGGCGCAGCTCGGCGGCAGGCGCGGCGGCTCAGCGCGCTGGCGGCAGACCTGCTCGACCTCAGCCGCCTGGACGCACGCCTCGCGCTGCGCAGCGAGCCCGTCGAGCTCGGCGAGACCGCGCGCGCCGTCGCCGCCGAGTTCGAGCAGCGCGCCACGGATCGCGAAGTCGTGATCGAGATCGACAAAGGCGGCGGATCGGCGTGGGCCGACGCCGATCCCTCCAGCGTGGCGCGCATACTGCGGATCCTGCTCGACAACGCGCTGCGATTCGCGCCGGCGGGCTCGAGCGTCACTATTGGCGTCGGTAGCGCACCCGACCGACCGGTCATCGAGGTCAGTGACAGCGGTCCCGGCGTCCCTGACGACGAGCGCGAGCTGATCTTCGAGCGCTTTCAGCGTGGCCGCGACAGCGGCGCCGAGAGCGGCTTCGGCCTCGGCCTGGCGATCGGCTCCGAGCTCGCAGCGCGCATGGGCGGTCAGCTCGAGCTGACCGCCGAGACCCCCGGGGCAACGTTCCGGCTAACGCTGGCCCCGGCGGCAGCCGCCATGGAGGCGCCCGACGAGCCCGTCGCCGCGGGGCCGTCGCCCGCACCCTGACGCGGACGGTGGCCGAAGATCAAAGCGGCTGCGCCGCCGGCCCGGAAGCCGCCACCCGGACCGGGGCGGCGTACAGGGCGCGAAGGCGGACTTCGCGCCAGGAGAGGCCCTCACGCAGCAGCGCGGGCAGGCCCATCACGATGGCGGTCGTGATCTCGACCGCTTGGAGGATGATGCCGTACGCGATCGCGTCAGCGGCGGAGACGTGGAAGCCGCCGGCGAGGACCGCGACGCACGCCGCCTGGAAGACGCCGATATTCGACGGCGCCGCCGGCAGGACAGCGGTCACGTTGACCGCGAAGAGGACACCCGCTGCGCCGGCGATGCCGGCGTGCCCGAGGCCCAGAGCGAGCAGCAGCGTGTAGCACGAGGCGCACTGGAGCGCCCACGCGAGGAGCTGCGCCGACGTTGCGATCAGCGCGGCGCGCGGCTCGTGGAACACGCGCATGCCGCGGCGCATCTGTACGAACGTCGCGTGGACGCGCGTGAGCAGAGCCGCGCGCCGGTCCACGGCCGGCCGCGCGCCGGCGCGGCGGAAGGCGAGCGGTGCGATCACGATCGCGGCAACGAGGCCGGCGGGCGCCAGGGCGACCGCGAGCAACGCGCCGTGGTGGCTGCCCGCGAGGTTCGCGCTCGTGAACATGATCGTCCCGAGGATCGTCAGCGCGAGCAGGTTGAGCAGCGTCTGGGAGACGATCGTGCCGACCACCACGGGGAAGGTCGAGGCGGGCCTGCCGACGCGGCGCGCGACGATCAACGAGCGCGACAGCTCACCCAGGCGCGCGGGCAGCGTCGCACTCATCAACACGCCGATGAACGTGCCCTGCATCGCGTCGGCGCGGCGGACTCGCGCCTGCGGCAGCGCCGCCCGCAGGATCGCGAGCCAGGAGACGCCGCGCGCGGCCATCGCGGAGCACATCAGCGCGAGCCCGACGACGATCCACAACGGCTGCGAGGTGCCCAGGCTCGAGGCGATCTTCCCGGGACCGATCGCGCGCACGGCGAGATAGGCGGCGCCGGCGCCGGCGAGAGCGACCGCGAGGACGAGCGCGCGGCGGCCCAGCGAGTGGATGCGCGCATTCGGGGCGCGCCGCGCCGTCTCGAGGCTCGGCAGCCGCCGCCCGTGCGGCAGCGAAGCGCGGGGCTGATCGCGCGCGCGCAGCCCGAGCCGCGCCGCGGCGCCGCCCGGCACCGGCATCGCGATCGCATCCTCGTAGGCCGCGAGGACCTGCGCTGTAACCCGAGGCCAGGCGAAGCGCTGCGCGGCGAGGGCCGCA
>CAVZAY010000015.1:0-8618 GCA_963773395.1 uncultured Solirubrobacterales bacterium
ACGACGGCGAGCTCTCGCGGTCGGGGCCTCATGCGCGCACCTCGCCTTCGCGCTTGACGGATGCCAAGAGCTCCGCGAGTGCCGCCTCGATGCCCGCGAGCCCCTGCTCGCTCGCGAGCGCTCCGGCACCAGACCGCGCCACAACGACGACGTCGTGGCCTTGGGGAATCGCCTCTGCGTGCGTGGCGCACGCCTCTCGCAGCAGGCGCTTCACGCGATTGCGCTCGACTGCACCTCCGACCTTGCGCCCCACCGACAGCCCTACGCGGCCGACATCGCTGCCATCCCGCGGGAATGCGTAGAGCACGAGGTAGCGGTTCGCGACCGACCGGCCGTTGCGGTACACGCGGTCGAACTCGGCGCTGCGCGAGAGCCGTCCCGGGCGCCGTCGGGGGGCACCGGCGTGCCGGGCCTCCGTCACTAGACCGTTAGCTGCTTGCGACCCTTGGCGCGGCGTCGCTTCAGCGTCAGACGCCCGGCGCGTGTGCGCATGCGGGTGCGAAACCCGTGCGTGCGGGCGCGCTTGCGCTTCTTCGGCTGGTAGGTGCGCTTCATCGCGAGGAGGCGCGCGGGGATCGCGCGTAGCCGGCCAGTATACCCAGGCACGTGGCGCGACACAGCCCTCGAGCGCCGCCACGCGTTTTTCCCGCCAAATGCGCTCTGCCCCGCTGGGCGGGCCACTGGGTCGTTGCTATATTCGCCGCTCCCGGGGGTCATCGGATCCCCTCTTCCAATGTCGTGAACACCGTCCCCCGCAGGGGAGGACTGCGCGCGCTTGTCCGGAGACATCGACCACTCGTGGCAGCAGATCCGGCTTGCGCTGCGCGACAGCGTCGGCGAGCGCACCTACGAGTTGTGGCTGGCGCCGCTGCGTTGTCTCGGACTCGATGGCGAGACCCTCGTGCTCGACGGGCCGCCCGAGGTCGCTGCCTGGGCCCGCGCGCGCTATACCGCCGCGCTGCGCAGCGCGGCAGCATCCGTTCTCGCCCACCACGTGAGCGTTGAGTTTGCGGACGATCGCCCGGCGCCGGCCGCCGCCGCGGCGCAGCCCAGCGGCCTCGCGGCCGCGACCCTGAACCCCAAGTACACATTCGAGCAGTTCGTCATCGGCACGTCCAATCGCCTCGCGCACGCGGCCGCCCTGGCCGTCGCCGAGACGCCAACGCAGGGCTACAACCCACTCTTCATCTACGGACCGTCGGGGCTGGGGAAGACCCACCTCCTCCACGCGATCGCCAACTACATCCGCAGCTTCGGTGCCGGGATGACCGTCCGTTATGTGACGCGGAGGATTTCACGAACGCCTTCCTTGCGTCCCTGCACACGCGCGGTACCGAGGCGTTCAAAGCGCACTTCCGCGATGTCGACGTGCTGCTCATCGACGACGTCCAGTTTCTCGAGCGCAAGGCGCGCAGCGAAGAGGAGATGTTTCACACCTTCAACTCGCTCTACGAAGGCGGGCGGCCAGCTCGTTGTCACGTGCGATCGTCTCCCCGCCAATCTCGCCGGCATCGAGACCCGCCTGCGCGAGCGCTTTGCGGCCGGCCTCGTCACGGATATCTCGACCCCCGACGGCGCCACACGCCTCGCCATTCTTCGTAAGCGCGCCGCGTTCGACGGCATACGAGCGTCCGAGAACGCCCTCGGTGTGATTGCCGGGCTGATCGCGACGAACGTACGCGCCCTCGAGGGCGCGTTGATCCGAGCCGTCGCCCTCGCCTCCCTTCTCGGCCGACCCCTCGACGAGGAAATAGCGCGCGAAAGCCTGGTCGCGAAACGGCTGCGTTGGGGTGCGACCGTTGCAAGTCACGATCGCGATGGTCCAGGAGGCAACGTGTTCCCATTTCTCCATCTCCGCCGACGCGCTCATCTCACGCTCGCGGGTCGCGCGAGTCGCGTGGGCTCGGCACGTCGCGATGTACCTCGCACGCGAGCTCACCGACCATTCGCTACCGCACATCGCACGCGAGTTCGGCGGCCGCGACCACACGACGATCCTTCATGCTTGGAAGCGCGTGTCCAACGAGGTTGTCCACAGCGCCTCGGCTCTCAGCGACATCGAAGCGATCACGGGCTGCTCCACGCCGGCGACATGATCACAGCGATCGCCACGTTGCTCACATGCTTCTCCACACGGACCGTCCCCGCGAAGTGGGAGCATGCGCGAGTTGCACACATCCTCACAAGCACTACTTCTACGAGTCCACTAACCGTCGCCGAGCAATGCGCGTAACCCTGACAGCCGATTCCCTGCTCGCCGATTTGCAGACAGCAGCGCGTAGCGAGCTCCTCGCAGCGCCGTGCAGGCATTGTCGGGCGTACTCGTGAGCGCAGACGGCGATTACCTCGAGTTGCAGGCGACGGACATGGAGGTGAGCCTTCGCGTTCGCGTCAGTGCCAGCGTCGAAGAGTCCGGCCAGGTGGTGCTTCCAGCGCGCCTCCTGCTCGACATCGTGCGATCGCTCCCCGGTGCGAGCGTAACGCTCGCCGAGCGCGCTGAGCGCCAAGACGTTGAGATCGCGTCCGGCAACGCGGTGTTTGCCGTGCGCACGCTGCGGCGCGATGATTTCCCGCGGCTGCCGGAGCCGCCCAGCGGCGGTGTACAGGTCGCCGCGGGCGCCTTTGTCGACACGATCGCCCGCGTCGCCCGCTCGGCCTCGCGCGACGACACCCGCCCCGTGCTGACCGGCATCATGGTCCACGCCTCGGGTAGCGAGCTGCGCATGGTCGCCACGGACTCCTATCGCCTGAGCGTGAAGACAACCGCGCTCGACGAGGCGGTCAGCGACTCGTTCGAAGCAAATGTGCCGGCGCGCGCCCTCCAGGAGCTTTCGCGCATCGTTGCGCAGAGCGAAGCGGATCACGTGACCATCGGCCGGCTCGAGAACCAGGTGGTGTTCGCGGTTCACAGCGCCGGCGGCCCGACGACGATCTCCTCACGTTTGATCGACGGGCAGTTCCCGAACTACCAGCAGCTGCTCCCGGAAAGCGTCGAGCACGAGCTACGCGTCGACCGCGAGGAGCTGGTGAGCGTCACGCGGCGCATCAGCCTGCTGGCGCAGAAGAACGCGCCGCTGCGCCTGGCGTTCACGGAGGGGCAGCTGCAGGTGTCGGCGCAGACGCCCGACATCGGCGAGGCCCACGAGACATTGCCCGTGCCGTTCCACGGTGAGGCGTTTGAGATCGGCTTCAACCCCGAGTTCTTTCGCGATGGGCTCGAAAGCGTCGACTCGCCGGAGGTCCTGCTCCGCCTCACGAGCCCGCTTCGCCCCGGCCTGATCGAATCGGCTGACGAGAGCGGCTTCGTCTACCTCGTCATGCCGATCCGGTTGGGCACGTGACGCGCCGTGATCGTCACGAGCGTTCGCGTGCGGGATTTCCGGTCCTACGCAGGCGCTGAAGCCCAGCTCGGCCCCCGCCTGACCGTCGTCCACGGGCCCAACGGGAGCGGCAAGACGAACCTCCTCGAGGCGCTCTACTTCGGCTGCACCGGGCGCTCGTTTCGCACGACGAACGAGCGTGAGCTCGTTCGCTTCGAGCGCTCCACGACGCGCGTCGAGGTGACGCTCGAGGACCGAGACCAACAGAGCCACGTGCTCGCCGTCGGCTACAGCCCCGGGGAGCCGAAGCACGTTACGCTCGACGGCGCGCCGCTCGAGCGGCTGCTCGACGATGAGCGCCGGCCGCTCGTGAGCGTCTTTGCACCGGACCGCCTCGAGCTGATCAAGGGCGTGCCGCAGCTGCGCCGCGCCCACCTCGACCAGCTCGTTGGCGCGCTCTGGCCGGCGCGTGCGGCGACGCGCCGCAGCTATGGCGAAGCCCTTGCCCAGCGCAACGCGCTGCTCATCCGCGTGCGCGGCGGCCGCGCGAGCGCCGACGCCCTGCACGCCTGGGATCTCGAGCTCGGGCGGCTGGGGATCGAGCTGTCGGCGAACCGCGCTCGGGCGGTCGACCTGATCGCCGAGCCGTTTACGGAGCACGCCGAGGCGCTCGGTCTCGAAGGCGCGGTGCGCCTCGCCTACCGGCCGCGCTCGCGGGCGGCGAGCGCCGAGGCGCTCGCCGAGGAGATCGCTGCGGCACTCGAACACGACCTTGCGCGCGGATACACGACGTTCGGCCCGCACCGCGACGAGCTCGTCTTTCGCCGCGCCGGCCGCGACCTGCGCGCGTACGGCTCGCAGGGGGAGCAGCGCGTGGCGCTGCTGGCGCTCCTGCTGTCGGAGCGGGACGCGCTCGCCGAGCAGCGCGACCGACCGCCGTTGCTGCTGCTCGACGACGTGATGAGCGAGCTGGACGGGCGCCGCCGCGAGCATCTGGCCGCTCGCATTGCTGCGCGCGGGCAGGCCGTGTGAGCGCGACCGAGCTGGCGCACGTGCCGGGCGCCACCGAAGCCGGCGTGGCCGACATTGCCGTCGGCGAGCTGATCGCGGGGGAAGCGTGAGGTCCCGGCGCGCCCCCCGGCGGCTCGCGGACGCCCTCGGGCCTTTCACCGCGCGGCTCGAGCCCGCGAGCCCCCTTGGCGCCGTGCAGCGCTGCTGGGCGCGGGTCGTGGGCCCGGCGATCGCCGCCCACGCGGAGCCCGTCGGTGAGCGCGACGGCGTGCTGGAGATTGCCTGCACCGAAGCCGTCTGGGCGAGCGAGATCGACCTCCTCGGACCGTCGCTCGTGGACGCGCTGAACGCCGCGATCGGCACGCCCGCGCTGCGCTCCGTGCGCGCGAGAACAGCGCCCCGCGCAGGCCGCTCGCAGAGACGCGCTTTTGGCTGATTTGCAGGTATTTCAGACGCCGTCAGGCGCCCGGATACGACCCCTCGTGTGCTATTATTCTGTCAACTGATCCAGACCCGCCCCGGACCGGTGAAGTTGGACCGGCGACCGGGGCTTTCTCGCGTAAACGGAGACCATTGGCCGACAGCAAGCAAGGTCCGCAACCCCACTACGACGCGCAGGACATCACGGTTCTCGAAGGGCTCGAGGCGGTACGCAAGCGCCCGGGCATGTACATCGGCTCGACCGGCGAGCGCGGCCTGCACCACCTCGTCTACGAGGTGGTCGACAACGCTGTCGACGAAGCGCTAGCCGGCTACTGCACGGCAGTCTCGGTCACGATCGCCGCGGACAACTCGGTCACGGTCGTCGACGATGGGCGCGGCATCCCGGTCGACGTGATGGAGAAGGAGGGGCGCCGGCGCTCGAGGTGGTGATGACCACGCTGCACGCCGGCGGCAAGTTCGGCGACGGCGACGGCTACAAAGTCTCCGGCGGCCTGCACGGCGTCGGCGTCTCCGTCGTCAACGCGCTCTCGGAGCGGCTCAAAGTCGAGGTCGGCCGCGACGGTCAGGCGATGGACGCAGGACTACGAGCGCGGCAAGCCGCAGGAGATCCGGTCCAGAAGGGCGCGCACTGGCCAAGGGCGAGCCGACGGGGACGACCGTCACGTTCCTGCCCGACCCGAGATCTTCGAGGCCGTCGAGTTCAACATTCGCACGCTCGAGCAGCGCCTGCGCGAAACAGCGTTCCTCACGCGCGGCTTGCGGATCTCGCTGACCGACGAGCGCGGCGACGGCTGCCACGCAGACTTCCAGTTACGAGGGCGGCATCGGGGACTTCGTCACGTTCCTCAACAAGGACAAGGAGCCGGTCCGCAAGAAGATCGTCTACTTCGCAGGCGAGAGCGACGAGGGAGCCGTCGAGGTCGCGATGCAGTGGAACGCCGACTACGAGGAGTCGATCTTTTCCTTCGCCAACAACATCAACACCCACGAGGGTGGCACTCACCTCTCGGGTTTCGCTCCGCGCTCACGCGCACGATCAACAAGTACGCGCGCGACAGGGTCTGCTGCAAGGAGAAGGACGACGAACCTCGAGCGGCGAGGACATCCGCGAAGGCCTTACGGCGGTCATCTCGGTCAAGCTCGCGGACCCGCAGTTCGAGGGGCAGACGAAGGCGAAGCTCGGCAACCCGGGGATGGCCGGATTCGTCGAGACGGTCGTCAACGCCGGCTCGCCGAGTTCTTCGAGGAGAACCCGCAGCGACGCGCGCGCGGTCATCCGCAAGGCGATCGGCGCGCTCGCGCGCGCGAGGCGGCACGCAAGGCGCGCGAGCTACCCGCCGCAAGGCGCGCTCGAGATCGCACGCTGCCGGGCAAGCTCGCCGATTGCTCGGTCAAGGACCCGCAGCAGCCGAGCTCTTCATCGTCGAGGGCGACTCCGCCGGCGGCTCGGCCAAGCAGGGCCGCGACCGAAACTTCCAGGCGATCTTGCCGCTGCGCGGAAGATCCTCAACAGCGAGAAGAACCGGATCAACAAGGTGCTCTCGAACACCGAGATCCAGGCGATCATCACAGCCATCGGCACAGGCATCTGCGAGAGTTCGACCTCTCAAAGCTCCGCTACCACCGCGTCGTCGTGATGACCGACGCCGACGTTGACGGCTCCCACATCCGCACGCTGATCCTCACCTTCCTCTACCGGCAGATGCCGGAGCTCATCGAGGGCGGCCACGTCTACATCGCGGTGCCGCCGCTCTACAAGGTCAAGCGGGAAGACAGGAGTGCTACTTCGAGAAGGAGGCTAGCTCGAGGAGATCCTCGCTCCGCGGGGAGCGCGTGCGCTCGAGGTCAGCGACCGGAACGCGAAGAAGGTCAAGCTCACCGAGGCCCGCTGGGCGCGGTTCGCGAGCTGCTCACCCAGTACGAGGGCTTGGCCGCGTCCTGCGCGGCCGCCTCGGCCGCGACGTCGTGCCGATGATCGGCGAGCATCGGGTCGTCGAGCACGACATCGAGCGCCGACGCGCATCGAGCGGCGCGCTCGAGATCGGCGCCGCGGACGCACGAGCCTTCCGGCTCGTCGAGCGACCGACGACGAGCTCGTGCAAGCGCGTCACCGAGACGGAGACCGGCTCCTCGCGCAGCACCGCCTCGCCGCTCGCTGTCCACGCCGATCTACTACCAGACCTGCGCGCGCGGCACACGCGAAGCTCGTCGAGATCGTCGGGCTTCCGCCGTTCACGAGTCCACGTGGGCGAAGGAGCGCGACGCGCCGAGACCTCTGACGCGCTGCGCACGGGTGCTCGACGCCGCGAAACAGGGAATCCAGTTCTCGCGCTTCAAGGGCCTCGGCGAGATGAACGCCGAGCAGCTCTGGGAGACGACGATGGACCCGAAGCCGCTCCTGCTCTGCAGGTGACGTCGAGGACGCCCACGCCGCCGACAGGCTCTTCTCGATGTTGATGGGCGACCAGGTCGAGCCGCGGCGCGCAGTTCATCGAGCAAACGCGCGGGACGTGAAGTTCCTCGATGTCTAGCTGAGATCGAGACAGTCAGGCCGACTACGCTCGGCGGCGGCCGGATCGAACCCCGCGAGCTCGAGGACGAGATGCGCACGGCGTATCCTCGATTACGCGATGAGGGTGATCGTCGGGCGCGCGATCCCGGACGTGCGCGACGGGCTCAAGCCGGTCCACCGGCGCATCCTCTACAGCGATGAACGAGCAGGACCTGCGGCCCGGCACGCCCGCACGTGAAGTGCGCGAAGATCGTCGGCGACGTGCTCGGCAAGTACCACCCGCACGGCGACTGCGCGTCTACGACGCGCTGGTCCGCCTCGCGCAGGACTTCTCGATGCGCTACCCGCTCATCGACGGGCAGGGAAACTTCGGCTCCGTCGACGGCGACCCGGCCGCCGCCATCCGCTACACCGAGGCGCGCCTCGTCGCGGATCGCGATGGAGATGCTCGCGACCTCGACAAGGACACCGTCGACTTCGCGCCGAACTTCGACGACAGCGAACCGGAGCCGCGCGTCCTGCCGG
Source organism: uncultured Solirubrobacterales bacterium (assembly GCA_963773395.1). Classification (GTDB taxonomy): domain Bacteria; phylum Actinomycetota; class Thermoleophilia; order Solirubrobacterales; family Solirubrobacteraceae; genus Palsa-513. Next base: position 7,813 of record CAVZAY010000015.1, read on the forward strand.
CGCGCTTCCCGAACCTGCTCGTCAACGGCTCGTCGGGCATCGCCGTCGGGATGGCGACGAACATGCCGCCGCACAACCTGGGCGAGATCGTCGACGCGACGATCGCCTGATCGAAACCCCGAGGCGACGTCGACGACCTGATGCGGCACGTCCCGGGCCCCGACTTCCCGACCGGCGGCATCATCCTCGGCCGGGCCGGGATCCGCGACGCCTACGCGACCGGCCGCGGCCGCGTCCGCATGCAGGCGCGCGCGCACATCGAGGAGCTCGAGCGGCGGCAAGGAGGCGATCATCGTCACCGAGCTGCCCTACGGGGTCAACAAGGGCGGCGACAACGGTGTGATCAACAAGATCGCCGACCTCGTTGCACGAGAAGCTGATCACCGAGATCTCCGACCTGCGCGACGAGACCGACAGCGCGGGATGCGGCTCAGATCGAGCTCAAGCGCGACGCGATCCCGCAGGTCGTGCTCAACAAGCTCTTCAAGCACACGCCGCTCCAGACGACGTTCGGCTACAACGCCGTCGCGCTCGTCGACGGCGTGCCGCGGACGCTCTCGCTGCTCGAGCTCGTCACGCACTACCTCGACTACCAGCGCGAATCGTCACGCGCCGTTCGCAGTACGAGCTCGCGGCAGCCCGAGAACGCGCGCACATCCTCGCGGACCTCTATAGCGCTCGACAACCTCGACGCCGTGATCGCGCTGATCCGGGAGCGAGAGACACCACGATGCGCGCGCCAGGGAACTGGTGGCGCGGTTCGCCCTCACCGAGATCCAGGCCCGCGATCCTCGACCTGCGCCTGT
>CAVZAY010000016.1:0-45850 GCA_963773395.1 uncultured Solirubrobacterales bacterium
TGGCTGCTAATCGCGCAACGGAGTCACGCCAGTAGCCCCTCTAGCGCGCTTGCTTTCTGCGGGAGGAGGCGCGCGCGCACACGGGCAGCTCGGTGGCTCACGCGACGGGCGGTGGTTCGCCCTCGGAGCTGGCGGCCAGCGCGGGATCCCAATCGCACGCCTCGCATGCATGGCGGAAGGCCGAACGGGCGAACTCGACGCCGGCCCGGTGCGGGTCGGGGCTGCGGCACACATCCGCCCAGTCCAGGATGTACTCGCCCAGCTGCGCGTTCCAGTGCGCGGCAGCCGGGGAAAGCGTTGCGGTCGCGAAAGCTGCCGGTGCTGGGTGCGCGTAGGCGTAGAAAGCTGCGCTGCCGTATCGCGGATCGCCGGGCCACCATCCGATGGCGACCTCTTGTGCGTCCATGGCGTTGCGCACGATGAAGTCCTCCGACGGCGGATCGGCAGGCAGCCCTGAGAAGAGGCTCACGGCGAGGTCGAACGAGCCCACCATGCGTTGACCGGTGTCGAGCGTCCGCGAGACCGCGCTCGGAACGCCGCGAGGATCAGCGCGGCGCGGGTTGCAGCGGCAAAGTAGGAGGTGACCTGGCGAGGGTCATAGCGCGTGTGCTCGTAGTCCTCGTCAAGCGGTACGGTCCATGGCACCTCCTGCGGCGTCGGATTGACTCGACGGCGCCCCCCTACGTCGCGGACCGCCTCGAGCACCTCACGGGTGACATCACCGACCGGCCGGTCGGGGGCGAGCGCGACGCGATGCGCTAGGCCCGTCACTGTGCTCGACGATCGCCTCGTGGCTGCCAGATCGAGCGCGACGGTGAGCGCCCCCGAGCCTCGGCCGCTGGCAGCAAGGCCGCCTCCCACCCTCGCGCTGTCAGATGCAGCGCGGCGTGCTGCAACTGCGGCTCGGGTGGCGCAAGCGCCACGGCCAGCTTGCCAAGGAGCTGGGTATGCGCGTGCAACGTGTCGCACGTCGCGCTCTACTCCTCGTAGGAGAGGGTCGACCAGTCCGCGGACATGGAGCGCACGCTACCGGTCAAGCGTCGAAATCGTCAGCGACGGCCACAATTAACGCGACGCACCGATCGGCACGCAGCGACACCAACGCAAATCATCCTGCAAAGCACGGAAAGCCGGCACACCGCATGCGCAGCCCGTTCTCGCGAAAAGCGGCCGCGTGCCGCGTGTCACGGGCGATGGTTGCTTTGGCGAAAACGGTCGGCGCGTGGACCACCACTGCGACCCGACAGCTTCCAAGGTCGCTGCAAGCGCGGGCGCCCCGGAGCAAGCGCGCTACGCCGCGGCAAACTGCGGCGCGAGCTGAGCCAGCCGCAACTGGTTGCCGGACGGGTCGCGCAGCCCGCAATCGCGGCCGTAAGGCATGTCGGTCGGCGCCGTTGTGAACTCCACCCCGGCCTCGCTCAGGCGCTCGTAGTCGGCGTCCACATCTTCGGTCACCAGGAACACGGTTCCGGCGAACCCTTTCGCCATCAACGAGCGGACCTGGTCGGCGGTCTCTGAGTCCATCACCGGCGGGCCCGGGATCGCCATCAGCACGACGGCGAAGTCGGGCTGGCTCGGCGGGCTGACCGTCAGCCAGCGGAAGGCACCGAGCTCGGGCATCGTGACGTCGTTGCGGACCTCCCAGCCGAGCTTGCCGACATAGAAGTCGAGCGCCTCGTCCTGGTCGTGGACCCAGAGCTGTGCGTTTTGTACGTGCATCGTTGCTCCTTTCAGTGGTGTGCTGAGAGGAAAGCTAATCGCGCCGCCACCGCCCGGTCTTCTCCCTTTGTGCTGTGTTGCGGGCGGCCGTACAGGCGCATGTAACAGGCAGGGACGATCACCTGGGCGGAGGCCGGCGGGAAGCTCGCGCGGTACTCCGTCGGCGTCTTGGCGAAGTGGCGCTTGAAGCTGGTGGTGAACGACCCGAGGCCGACCAGCCCGACGTCAAGGCAGATCTCGCTCACCGGCCGGTCAGTGTTGCGCAGGAGCGCGGCGGCACGCTCGAGCCGGCGGGTCATCAGGTAGGCCTTCGGTGACTCGCCGAACGTGCGGCTGAACTCGCGGCTGAAGTGCGCCCGCGACAGCCCGGCGGCAGCTGCCAGCTCGCCGACGCCGATCGGCTCGGCGTAGTGGCGGTCCGCGAGATCGCGTGCGCGCAACAGATGCCTGGCAGGCGGCACCGGGGTCATGCGGCCAGGCTATACCCCTCCCGCAGATGTCGACGCCGTGCTGAGCGCGAGCAAGGGCGCCACGTACCAAGCACCCCACCACCCGACAACGCGAAGCAAGCGAGGAAGCCGGCCCACGCCGAACGGCCACACGCAGCCCGTCCAAGGACGGCTCCCGCAGCTACTTCAGCTGCTCATACACGCACTCCCGCGCCGGCTTGTCATCGCGCCAGCGCAGCACTTTGGTCCCATGCCGGATGCGCCCGTCCGAGACGTGGTCGTAGCTCACTTCGACGACGAGCTCGGGGCGCAGCTCGACCCATTCGAGATCGCGGTCAGCGGTCCAGCGGCTGGGGTCTCCGCTACCCCTGTTGCCCGTCTCATAGGCGCCGAGGCGGTCGAGCAGCTCGCGTTTCTCGGCGGCGTTGAAGCCCGAGCTGTGGCCGACGACGCGCAGGCTGCCGTCCGCTTCGTAGAGCCCGAGGATCAGCGAGCCGACGCTGTTTGCCGCTTTTCCGGGCCGGTAGCCGACGACGACGCAGTCGATCGTGCGCTGGCGTTTGACCTTGACCATCGCCGTGCGCTTGCCGGGGGTGTAGGGCATGTCGAGGCGCTTCGCGATCACGCCTTCGGTGTTGCGCAGCCACGGCACAGCTTGGGCGGGGTCGTGGACGAGCTGCGCGCGGCGTAGGCCGGGGATCGTCTCGAGCGCCTGCCGACGCTCCGCGAACGGCTGCTCGAGCAGGTCGTTTCCGTCGTGTGCGAGCAGGTCGAACGCCACGAACGACGCGGGCCATACGGTTGCGAGCTTCGTGATGCGAGACGCCGCCGGGTGGATTCGCTGCTGCAGTAGTCCGAATGCCTCGCCACCGCCCTCGGCGTCGATCACGATCTCGCCGTCGACGACGTAGTCCCCGGGCGGGAACTGGAGCTCGGGGAAGTACCGCAGCAGCTCTTTGCCCGCGCGTGACTGGAGGCGCACGGCGTCCGCGCGTGACGAACGCGATCGCGCGAAAACCGTCGAACTTCTGCTCGTAGGCCCATTGCTCACCGATCGGGAGCTCGCTCGCCGAGCGCGCGAGGGCGGGCTCGATCGGGTACGCCACGCTCATCGCGACTGAGGGTACAGTCCGGTGGGTGAGTGGCGAAGCTACCGCCGCCGAGGGCGAGTACCTCCAGACCCTCTACTGGCTACACGAGGCGGGCTTGCCGCTGACCGGCGCGAACGTCGCGCGCGCGATGCAGCTCGCGGCGCCAACCGTCCACGAGATGATCGGCCGCCTTCAGCGCGACGGCTACATCACGCGCGCCTCGGACAAGACGATCAGCTTCACGGCCACGGGCGAACGGCAGGCGGCCGAGATCGTCAGCCGCCATCGCCTGATCGAGCGCTTCCTCACCGATGTCCTTGGCATCCCATGGGACGAGGTTCACGAGGAGGCTGAGCGCCTCGAGCACGCCATGTCGCCGGTTCTCGAGCAGCGCATGCGGGCCGCGATCGGCGACGCGAGGACCTGCCCGCACGGACATCCGATCAACGCCGGTTCGCGGATTCCCGGCGTCCCGCTGGCGGACGTCGCACCTGGCGCGAAGATCAAGGTGCTCCGCTTCGAGAACGAGGCGGAGGATCTCCTCCACTACTTGCGCGAGGTCGGCCTCGAGCCGGGATTGGAGGCGGTGCTCATCGAGTCGGGGCCGGAGGAGGTGGGGCTCGAGGCCACTGGGCGGAGAATCACTCTTACGCGCAGCGTCGCCGAGACCGTTTCCGTGCTCGCCGACCCGTCGCCGCCCCCGCGCGTCGCTTTACCCGAGCAGCTCGTGCTGGCAAGCCAACGCTACGGTCGCTAGCCGAGCGAAGCGGCGGCGGCCGCGAGCCGCTCCAGAGCCGCGTCGATCTCCGCAGGCGTGACCGGCGCGTAGGACAGGCGCAGCGCGCCCGAGCGGCCATCGACCACGAAGTCGTCGCCGTCGACGACCGCGACACCGTGCTCCGCTGCCGCGGCGGTGAGCTTCGTCGAGTCGAGGCCTTCGGGCAACTCGACCCAGAGGAAGTAGCCGCCGTCTGGCGCGACGACGCTCGATTCGGGCAGTGCCTCGACGATTCCATCGGCAAGCCGCTGGCAACGCTCGGCGAGCGCCTCGCGAACGTGTGCGACCGAGCGGTCGAGCGCGCCGGAGGCACAGAACTCGTAGACGACCGCTTCGCTCAGCATGCTGGGCGCGATGTAGGTGTTCGTCGCGCGGCGGGCGATCCGCGCGATCAGCTCGCTCGGGCCGATGATGTAGCCGACGCGGATGCCGGGGCAGATCGTCTTCGAGAAAGACGACGTGTACACGACCGTGTCCTCGTCGCTGTCGAGTGAGAGCATCGTCGGCAGCGTCTCGCCTCGGAAGCGCGTCTTGATGTACGGGTCGTCCTCGAAGATCAGGAACTCGTGCTCACGGGCGAGCGCCAGCAGCCCGCTGGCGCTTCTCGAGTGAGATCGTGTAGCCGGCCGGGTTCTGGAAGTTCGAGATGATGTGAGCGAAGCGCAGGGCGCAGCCCAGCCTTCAGCCGCCGTTCGAGCTCCTCGATGTCGATCCCGTCAGGCGCGAGGCGGATCGGATGGAGCAGGCGCCCCGCTCGCGAAGCCCGAGCAGCGTGCGGTCGTAGCTCGGCCGCTCGACGACGACGTCGGTCCCGGGCTTGGCGAGCTCGTCGAAAAAGAACGCGTCGGCTTGAAGCGAGCCGTTGGTCACGAGCACGCGGCTCTCGTGCGACGCCGTGCCACTCGGCGATCAGCTTGCGCAGCGGCCGATAGCCGATCGACGTCCCGTAGCCGGCAATGCCGGCGGGGTCGTTCTCGAACGCCCTCGCAGCCGCTTCGCTGAGCCCCTCGATATCGACGATATCGAGCGAGGGAGCGCCGCGTGACAGGGGGATTGTCGTCGTCACGCTCACGCGCTGGATCATGTCACTTAGGCCGCGATCTGCGGTCACGAGGTCCGCGACCTCGGTCGGCGTGCGCCCGACGCGCGACGCCGTGCGCCTCGAGCGCAGCCGCCTTGGCCGCCGCGGTGCCTTGCGAGCCCGGAGACGATCGCGCCGGCGTGGCCCATCGTCTTGCCGGGCGGCGCGGTGAAGCCGGCGATGTAGGCGACAACGGGCTTTGTCACGTGCGCGGCGATGTACTCCGCGGCATCCTCCTCGGCGTCGCCCGCCGATCTCGCCGCGCGATCACGATCAGCTCGGTCTCGGGATCGTCCTCGAAGAGCTCGAGGATGTCGACGAAGCTCGACCCGGGCACCGGATCCCCGCCGATGCCGACGATCGACGAGTTGCCGAGGCCGCGCTGGGCGAGCTCGTTGCCGACCTGGTAGGTGAGCGTGCCCGAGCGCGAGACGACCCCCACGTTGCCCTCACGGAAGAAGGCCGCGGGGATGATGCCGACGTTCGCCTTGCCGGGCGAGAGCACGCCCGGGCAGTTCGGCCCGATCAGGCGGGCGCCGCCGGCGCGTCGCAGCTGCGTGTAGACGCGCAGCTCGTCGTGGGCGGGGATCCCTTCGGTGATCGCGATGATCGTCTCGATCCCGGCGTCGGCGGCCTCGAGGATCGAATCCGCCGCGAACGCCGGCGGGACGAACACCATCGCCGTGTTCGCGCTCGCTCGCGGCGACGGCCTCGCGGAAGGTGTTGAACACGGGGATCCCCTCGAGGTCGAGCCCACCCTTGCCGGGCGTGACGCCGGCGACGACCTGTGTCCCGTAGGCGCGGTTGTTGAGCGTGTGAAAGCTGCCTTCGCGTCCGGTGATGCCAGAGACGCATAGGCGCGTCTGCGTGCCGACGATCACGCTCACCGGGCGAGCTCCACGACGCGCTCGGCCGCCTCGTCCATCGTCGCGGCGGCATACACGTTCGGGAGGTTCGCCGCCTCGAGCAGGCGTCCGCCCCTCGGGGGCGTTGGTCCCGTCCAGGCGGACGACGAACGGGACCTGCGGCTCGATCTGCTCGAACGCCTCGATCAGCCCGCGCGCGACCTCATCGCACCGCGTGATGCCGCCGAAGATGTTGAAGAGCACCGCCTTGACCTTCGGGTTCGAGAGGATCACCTCGACGGCCGCCGTGACGGCGTCGGCGCGCGCACCGCCGCCCGCGTCAAGGAAGTTGGCCGGCGCACCGCCGTGCTGGGCGACGACATCGAGCGTCGACATTACGAGACCGGCGCCGTTGCCGAGCACGCCGATGTCGCCGTCGAGCTTGACGTAGGTCAGGTGGCGTTCCTTCGCCATCCGCTCCTGCGGGTCCTCGGACGAGAGGTCGCGCAACGACGCGTTGTCCGGGTGGCGGTACATGGCGTTGTCGTCGAGCGTCACCTTGGCGTCGAGTGCGCGCACCTCGCGCTCGGGCGTGACCACGAGCGGGTTGACCTCGACGAGCATCGCCTCCTCGGCGATGAACGTCGCGTAGAGCGCCGCGAGGAACTCGCCGATCGGCGCGCACGACATCGGCGTCGACGCCCGCCTCGTAGGCGAGTCGCCGCCCGTGGTAGGGCTGGAAGCCGAGCAGGGGGTCGACGTGGAGGCTCGCGATCGCCTCCGGCGTCTCCGCCGCAACCTGCTCGATGTCGATGCCGCCGCGCGTCGAAAGCAGCACGAGCGGCGCTTTCGCGCGCGCGGTCGAAGACGAGCGATGCGTAGTACTCGGAGGCGATCGCCGACGCGGCCTCGATCCACACCTCATGCACGGTCAGGCCGCGGATGTCCATTCCGAGAATCGCGCCGGCGTGGGCGCGCGCCTGCGCTGCGTTCGCGGCGATCTTGATTCCGCCGAGCTTGCCCCGCCCCCCGATCTGGACCTGCGCCTTCACCGCGCACGGGTAGCCGATCTGCCTCGGCGGCGCTCACCGCGTCCTCAACGCTTGCCGCGACTTTTCCTTCAGGTACCGGTATGCCATGGCGCGCAAGCAGCTGCTTACCCTGGTACTCGAGGAGATCCATCAGCGGGCGCGGACTCTAAACGACGGTCATAATTGCCGTCGCGCTCGCGCCCACCAGAGGAGTCCGACCAGATGCCGTTGCCGACAAAGCCCACGTTCGTCACCTTTGATGTGTACGGGACGTTGATCGATTGGGAGACAGGGATCTGGGATGCCTTCGCCGCCGAGGCGCAGCGTGACGGCTTCACGATCGAGCGCGAGGAGGTCATCCCGATGTTCATGGAGATCTCGCGCGAGATCGAGAGCGGCTCCTACGAGCTCTACGCCGAGGTCCTGCGCCGCACGGTGGTCGAGATCGCGCGGCGGCTCGGCTGGCCGCTCGAGCCTTCGCGCTCGGGCTTCCTGCCCGACTCGGTGCAGCGCTGGATGCCGTTCAAGGAGACGCGGCCGACGCTCGACAAGCTGGCGAAGGCCTACAAACTCGGCCTCATCTCGAACATCGACGACAAGCTGCTCGGCCAGACGCGCCGCCACATCGGGCTCGACTTCGACATCGTCGTGACCGCGCAGCAGGTTCGCTCCTACAAGCCGGACGCCGCCCACTTCAACGAGTGCGGCCGGCGGATCGGCGGCAAGAAGGGCTGGGTCCACGTCGCCTCGAGCTACTACCACGACGTCGAGCCTTGCGTGAAGGCGAAGATCCCGGTGATCTGGGTCAATCGCCACAAGGAGACACTCGATGCCGGCCAGCGCAAGCCGACGGCCGAGGTGACGAGCCTGCGCGACGCCGCGAAGCTGCTCGGGATCGCCTAGCGGCGAGCGCTGCGCAGGTCGGGCCGCTGCCTGGTTGATGCGCGCCACCGCGCTGCATGAGGATGTGCTTCTTGTCGAGAGCGTGCTCTGGCGCACGACGTGCACGCTGCTCCGCGCCGGCGACGAGGGTTTCGTGATCGACTCGCCGATCCTGCCGGACGAGCTCGAGCTGCTCCCGGCCCTCGCCGAGCAGTCGGGCTTCCCCGTCAGCGGTCTGCTCGCGACGCACGCCGACTTCGACCACCTCCTCGGCCGCCTCGCGTTCCCGGACGCCGCGATGGCCGTGTGCGAGACGACGGCTGCGCGGCTGCGTGCCCAGCCGGGCGCCGCCCAGCGCGAGCTGCGCGAGCTCGACGAGCGCTTCTACCTCGCGCGCCCGCGCGCCGCTGGCGCTCGGCCACGTCGAAGCGCTCGCAGCGCCCGGCTTCTGCGAGCTCGGCCACGCGCGAGCTCGAGCTGCACCCGGCGGACGGGCACACCGTCGACGGCATGGCGATCTGGGCGCCGTGGCTGGGGCTGCTCGTCTGCGGCGACTACCTCTCGCCGATCGAGATACCGACGCCCGCCGGCGGCGTCGACGCCTACCTCGCGACGCTGACGCGGCTCGAGCCGCTCGTCGAGCAGGCGACCCACGTCGTCGTCGGGCACGGCGGCGTCCTGACCAGCGATCGCGCGCGATCGATCATGGAAGAGGACCGCACATACCTCGCGGCGCTTCGCGACGCGCGCGCCGCGGCGCCGCTCCCACCCGGCCGGCGCGACGCCGAGCAGCGGCGCCTGCACGCCGAGAACGCCGCGCGCCTGGGCTAGCCGGCGCGCCGACCGCTGGCTCACAGCCTGCGGCCGAAGAACAGGTCACGGCCATTCGCGGCGCCGTGTTCCTTGCTGGCGGCCGAGAAGCCGCAGGCCTCGTAGAGCGCGATCGCGGCCTGGTTGCTCTCGTTCGTGTCGAGCTCGATCCGCCGCGCGCCGCGCGTGCGGGCGCGCTCGCATGCCGCCTCCACCAGTGCCCGACCGAGGCCGCGGCCGCGCGCGGGCTCTTCGACGAAAAGATCTTCGAGCCAGCAGTCATCGGCGGACATCCAGACGGAGTGGCGAAAGCGCAGTTGGCAGACGCCTCGCGCTGTCACGTCGTCCGCCACGGCGCCGAGCAGGTAGTCGGTCGCCGGATCACCGATCAGCAGGCTGACCGAGCGCCGCACCGCGTCCTCGTCTGGGTGATCGGCCCCGAACCAGTCGCGGAACGCCAGCAGCAGCCGCGCGACTTCATCGGCCTCCTCCCGCGCGGCGAGCCAGACGCGCAGCGCCGCGCTCACTCGTCCGAGCTGATCACCGCAAGCGGCTCGCCGGCTCCGACCGCGGCACCCGCCTCGATGTGAACCTCGGCGACGATGCCGGCCTTGTGCGCGGTGACCTCGTTCTCCATCTTCATCGCCTCGATGATCGCGACGAGCGCCCCCTCCTCGACTTGCGCGCCGGGCTCGATCGCCACCTTGAGCACGGTCCCCTGCATCGGCGAGGTGAGCACGTCCCCGGACGGCGCGCTCGAAGCGCCGCCCGGCTTCGCGCGCTTGCGGCGCTGTGCTCGCCCGCCGTTCGCGCCCGTAACGATGCCGCCGGGCGGGCCGATCACCTTGACCTCGAAACGACGCTGGCCGACTTCGACCGTGTAGTCGCGCGCGACGCGCTCGTCCTCATCGACGCCACCGGGTTCCGCGGACGGCGGCTGCGCTAGACCGGCGAGCCAGTCGCGATCCTCGAGCAGGTCGCGGCAGGTCTCGCCGCGCGCCCACTGCTCGGTCGCGAGCAGCGCGCGGTGAAACGGCAGCAGGGTCAGCATGCCGCCGATCTCATACTCCGCGAGCGCGCGCAGCATCCGCGTCGTGGCGGACGCCCGGTCGCTGTCCCACACGATCAGCTTCGCGATCATCGGGTCGTAGGTCGCGGAGATCTCGGAGCCCGCGCTGACGCCGGCGTCGACACGCACGCCGGGCCCGCTCGGCTCGCGGTAGCTCGTTATCAGCCCCGGGGTGGGCACGAACGCCGGCGGCGGCGTCCTCCGCGTTGATCCGGCATTCGATCGCGTGCCCGCGCAGCACCACGTCCTCCTGCGCGAATCCGAGCGGCTCGCCGGCCGCGACGCGGATCCCGCTCTTCACGATGTCGATCCCGGTCGTCATCTCGGTCACGCAGTGCTCGACCTGGACGCGCGTGTTCATCTCGAGGAAGAAGTACTCGCCGCCGGCGAGCAGGCCCTCGACCGTTCCGGCGCCGCGATAGTCGACGGCGCGCGCCGCCTCCGTCGGCGATCGTGCCGATCCGCTCGCGCAGCGCGCCGTCCACGACCCACGCGGGCGCCGGCGACTCCTCGATCAGCTTCTGGTGGCGGCGCTGAATCGAGCAGTCGCGCTCGCCGAGATGCACGACCGCCCCGTGATCATCGGCGAGCACCTGGACCTCGATGTGGCGCGGATCGGGCAGGTAGCGCTCGAGGTAGACGGTGCCATCGCCGAAGAATTTTTCGCCTTCGCGCGCGGCACCCTCGAACGCCGCTTCCAGTTCACCCTTGCTGAGTGCCACGCGAAAGCCCTTGCCGCCGCCGCCACCCGCGGCCTTGACCGCGATCGGCCAGCCGATCTCCGACGCGATGATCTTCCGCGCCTGCGCGACGGTCGCGACCGGCTTGGTCGTGCCGGGGACGATCGGCACGCCGGCCGCCGCCATCAGCTCGCGCGCGCGTGTCTTCGAGCCCATCGCTTCGATCGCGCTCGCCGGCGGCCCGATGAACACGATGCCCTCCTGCTCGCAGGCCGTCGCGAACGCCGCGTTCTCGGCGAGGAAGCCGTAGCCCGGGTGGATCGCCTCGCGCGCCCGACTCGTGCGCGACCTCGAGGATCCGCGCGATGTTCAGGTAGCTCTCGGCGGGAGCTGCGCCGCCGAGCAGATAGGCGCTGCCGGCGCGGCGGACGTGCAGCGCGTCGCGGTCGATCTCCGAGTACACGGCGACGCTCTCGATCCCGAGCTCGTCGAGCGCTCGCATGATCCGCACGGCGATCTCTCCCCGATTGGCGACCAGCACGCGCGTGAACATCGAGCCAACTGTAGTTGCTGTAACGCCGTTGTTGCGCGCTGGGCGCGGACGTTCAGTGCTGCCCGGCGGGGGCCCAGCGCTCGGCGTTGCGCTCGTAGATCTCGCGCAACATGTCCTCGATCCCGCTCGTGAGCTGCCAGGTTGGGTGGTCGGACTCGAATTCCGCCAGCGAGCTGATCCACCAGCGGTGGTCGCCGATGCGCGCGTCTTCTGACACGGCGTAGTCGAGCTCGCGTTCGGCGATCGTCTGGCAGAGCTCGATCGCCTCGAGCATCGAGACGTTCGACTTGCGCCCGCCGCCGATGTTGTAGACGGCAGCTGGGCGGGGCCGTTCGTGGAACGCCGCGATCGCGCTGACGAGGTCGCGCGCGTGGATGTTGTCGCGCACCTGCTTGCCGCCATAGCCGAACACGGTGTAGGGCGTCCCTGTGGCGGCGCACTTCATCAGGTAGGCGAGGAATCCGTGCAGCGCCGCGCCGGCGTGCTGGGGGCCGGTGATGCAGCCGGCACGGAAGCAGACGGTCGGCATCTGGAAGTAGCGCCCGTACTCCTGCACGAGCAGATCCGCCGCCGCCTTCGAGACGCCGAACAGCGAGTGCGTCGTCTGGTCGATCGGCATGTCGGTCCCGATGCCTTGATGCCAGTGGTGATCGGCGGGTAGCTCGAGGCGCGTCTCGTGCTCCTCGAGCGGCAGGAAGTTCGGGCGGTCGCCGTAGACCTTGTTCGTCGAGGTGAAGGCAAAGGTCGCGTCCGGCGCGTGCGCGCGCGCCGCCTCGAGCAGGTTCAGCGTCCCGTTTGCATTCGTCGCGAAGTCGGTCTGCGGGTCGCGCGCAGCCCAGTCGTGGGACGGTTGCGCAGCGGCGTGGACGACGAGCTCGAGCGCCTTGGCGTGCCGGGCGAACAGCGCGTCGACGCCCGCCGCGTCGCGTATGTCGAGCTCCTCCCAGCGGAACCCGTCGAACCTCCTTGACCAGCAGCTCCGAGGTCTCGCGCGTCGAGGCCTCCGCACCGAAGAAGCTCGCGCGCATGTCGGTTTCGAGGCCGATCACCTCGTAGCCCTGGCTGCACGAAGAAGCGCACCGCCTCGGAGCCGACCAGTCCGCCCGACCCGGTGACGATCGCTACGGGCATTCAGCCGCAAGCGCCGCGGGGATCTCCCCGCAACTGCCGGCCAGCGAGGAGGCCGGCCCGAAGCGGTTGGGGCACATCATCAGCCCCGCGTGGCCGGCCCCGCAGCAATCATGCCTGCACCGGCGGTGGCGTTCGTCGCCTCGTCGATCAGGATGAAGCTGCCGGTACGGCGGTTGCGTACGTAGGGGTCGAAGGCGATCGGCTCGCTCGTGCGCAGCGTCACGCGACCGATGTCGTTGAGTGCAAGCTCGCTCGGCCCGGGCTCGCGCGCAAACGTCGCGACGTCGACGCGGTCGACGAGCTCCTCGATCCGCGCGAACGCGCTGCGTGTCGTGTGCTTGATGACGTAGCGCCCGCCCGCGCGCAGCGGGCTCGCTCGTGAGCCAGCACACGTCGGCGTCGAACTCGCGCGTGACCGTCGGAGGCTTGGCGACCGTGCAGATCATCGCCCCGCGCGCGACGTCGAGGTCGTCCTCGAGGCGCAGCGTGATTGACAGCGGCGCCACGGCCTGCTGGAGCTCGCCGTCGTAGGTGTCGATCGCCGCGATCCGCGTCCGCTCGCCTGCCGGCAGAACGAGCACCTCCTCGCCTTCGTGCAGCGAGCCGCTCGCGAGCTGTCCGGCGTAGCCGCGGTACTCGCCGCGGCTGCCCCCGGTGCGGACGACCCACTGGACCGGGAACCGCGCCGGCACCTCCGTGCGGGTGGTCGTCGGAGACGTCGACATGCTCCAGGTGGGTCAGTAGCGGCGGCCCGTCGTACCACAGCATCCGCTGCGAGCGGTTCACGACGTTGTCGCCCTTGAGCGCCGAGATCGGGATCTCGACGCAGTCGCGCACGCCGAGCATTTCGATGAAGGGTGCGAACTCTTCGACGATCCGCTCGAAACAGTCCTGGTCGTAATCGACGAGGTCCATCTTGTTGACGGCGACGACGACGTGCGGAATGCCGAGCAGTGCGCTGATGAAGACGTGGCGCTTGGATTGCTCGAGCGCGCCCTTGCGCGCGTCGAGCAGGACGATCGCCAGATCGGCGGTCGACGCGCCGGTCACCATGTTGCGCGTGTACTGCTGGTGGCCGGGGCAGTCGGCGATGATGAACCGCCGCGCCGCCGTCTTGAAGTAGCGGTAGGCGACGTCGATCGTAATGCCCTGCTCGCGCTCGGCGCGAAGGCCATCCGTCAGCAGCGCGAGGTCGAGCTCGATCTCGCCGCGCCGGTGTGCGATCTCCGCGACGTGCTCGAGCTGGTCGTCGAGCACCTGCTTGGAGTCGTAGAGGAGCCGCCCGATCAGCGTGCTCTTGCCGTCATCGACGGAGCCCGCCGTCATGAAGCGCAGCAAATCGAGCGTCACCTTAGAAGTATCCCGCTTTTTTGCGGTCTTCCATTGCGGCGTCTGAGGTTTTGTCGTCGGCGCGGGTTTCGCCGCGTTCGGTGATGCGGGTGGTGGTGATTTCGTGGAGGACTTGGGGGAGGGTGGTGGCGGTTGAGCGGACGCCGCCGGTGCAGGTCATGTCGCCGACGGTGCGGTAGCGGACGGTTTCCTCGTAGACGTGTTCGCCGTCGAGCAATGGTTGGCCGGGGCGGTACGCGTAGAGCATGCCGTCACGGTTGAACACGCGGCGGCGGTGCGCGAAGTAGATCGATGGGACTTCGAGTTGCTCGGTTTGGATGTATTCCCAGACGTCGAGCTCGGTCCAGTTCGAGAGCGGGAACACGCGGGCGTGCTCGCCGCGGCGGATTCTCGTGTTGTAGAGGTTCCACAGTTCGGGGCGCTGGTTTTTCGGGTCCCACGCGCCGAAGTCATCGCGAATTGAGATGACGCGCTCTTTCGCGCGCGCGCGCTCCTCGTCGCGGCGGGCGCCGCCGATCGCGCAATCAAACCGCCCGTCAGCGATCGCGTCCAACAACGTTGTTGTTTGCAAACGATTACGCGACGCGCGCGGCCCCTGCTCCTCAACGACCCGGCCCTGGTCGATCGAGTCCTGCACCAACGCCACAACCAGGCGCTCACCAAGCTCCAACACGCGGCGATCGCGAAACTCGATCGCCTCCGGAAAATTCTCGCCCGTATCCACATGCAACAACACAAACGGAAACCCCGCCGGCCGAAACGCCTTCTCCGCCAACCGCAACAACACAATCGAATCCTTACCCCCCGAAAACAACAGGACCGGCCGCTCAAAACACGCCGCAACCTCCCGCAACACATGCACACCCTCAGACTCAAGCGCACGCAAATGCGTGAGTCGTGAAGGCGCCCGCGAAGCGGACCTGATGCGGCTGCCGCCGGTCGCCCGTTGCAGCGAGGTCGACTGCATGTCTACCGCCTCAGCGCTCGAGATGGATGCCGCACTCGGTCTTCGCGCTGCCGGCCCAGCGACCCTCCCGGCCATTGCCGGGAAGCGTGCACGGGGCGCAGCCGATCGAGCTGTAGCCGCGATCGTGGAGTGCGTTGTACGGCAGGTCGTGGCGCTCGATGTAGCTCCAGACGTCGCGCTCGCTCCAGTCGGCGAGCGGGCTTGCCTTCCACACGCCGCGGCGCTCGTCGAAGGCGAGCTTCGGCGCCACGGCTCGGGTGTGCGCTTGCTCGCGGCGCAGGCCGGTGATCCACGCATCGAGATCCGCGAGCGCGGCGTCGAGTGCGGCGATCTTGCGCTCCGAGCAGCAGTGGCCGGCATTCCAGGGCGCGCCGGACGGCTCGACCGCGTCGAATACCTCGACGCGTACGCCATAGCGGTCCTCGAGCGCTCGCCAGGCCTCATAGGTCTCGGGGAAGAGCGCTCCCGTGTCGATCGTGAACACGCGCGCGGAGGGCTCGAGCTTGAGCAGCATGTCGATCAGAACCGCCTCCTCCTTCTGGAAGGAGCAGGCGAGCGCGAGGCGCGGGTGGTGGTGCTCGAGCATGTGCGCGAGCACCGTCTCGGCCGCGGCCGACTCGAGCTCGACCGGGGCTTCTAGAACGCGCATTCGCCCTCCCCGCGAACGACCTCGAACGGCTCCGAGCGGCTCCAGTCGATGAATTGGCCCATCGTCTCGAGCGTGAACTGCGGTGGCAGCGCGAGGTCCTTGACGACGGTTTCGAGCTCGCGCGGGCCGACGCGCTCGACGAACGCGCTCCAACTCTCGCCGTCCTCGCGCGTACGCTCGTAGTGGCGCAGCCAGCGCTCCACCGCCTCGGGCACGCGCTTGGCGGGCAGGCGCGAGCGCAGTCGCTGGCCCATCACGACCTCGCCGTTCTCGTAGTGGCCGCCGACGTGCGGGATGTATGCGGGCACGCTGCGCTGCCCGACCTTGATCGCGGCGCCGTAGAAGCCGATGTCCGCGATGTGGTGCTGGGCGCAGCCGTTCGGGCAGCCGCTCATCTTGATCTTGACCGTGCTCGTCAGCGGGTCGCTGATCGCCATCTCCGTGACGCGCTCGCTGAGCGCGCGGTTGAGCCCCATCGAGCTCGTGATCCCGAGCTTGCAGCTGTCGGTGCCGGGGCAGCTCACGATGTCGTTCACGGTCCGCGGGCCAACGCCGTCGAGCCCGAGCTCGCCGAGCGCCCGCCAGACCGCGTACAGCGACTCGTCGCGCACCCAGCGCAGCACGAGGTTCTGCTGGATCGTCGTGCGCGCGAAGCCGCCGCTGAACTCGCGCATGACGCGGGCGAGGCCGCGAAGCTGCTCGGGCGTCAGGTCGCCGCGCGGGACCTTGACCTCGACCGTCGAGAAGCCGGCCTGTCGCTGCGCTTGCACGTTGCCGGCGGCGAACGCCTCGAATTCGCGCGCGTCGCCGTTGGGCGTTGCGAAGCCTTGCGGCGCCGCTGGCGCCGCGGCTTCCTCGTCGTAGGCGAACAGCAGCGACTCCATGTCGTACCGGCGCTCGCCGACCCAATCGCCGCGCAGCTCCGCCTCGACCTGATCGCGGAACGCGTCGATCCCGATCCGGTCGATCATCACCTTGATCCGGGCGCGGGCACGGTTCGCGCGCAGGTCGTCCTGGCGGTCGTAGATGCGCAGGACGGCCTCCAGCACCTTCAGGTACTCGCCGTCGTCGGCGCCGACGAACTCGTAGAGGGTTGGCGCGACGCGCGGCATGATCGAGGTGCCGCCGCCGATCCGGATCTCGAAGCCGCGCTTGCCGTCCTTGATCCGCGGCAGGAAGCCGGCGTCGTGAATGCCGGTGACCGCGCGGTCCTCGTCGGTCGCCGAGAACGCGTTCTTGAACTTGCGCGGCATCACCTGGCAGACCTCGTGGCGCACGAAGTAGCGAACGAGGGCGCCGACATACGGCGTCGGGTCGAACGGCTCGCCCTCGCAGACGCCGGCCCACGGGTCGCCCGTCACGTTGCGGATCGTGTTGCCGCAACCCTCGCGCGTGGACAGCCCGCTGGCGGAGATCTCACGGATCAGCTTCGCCGCATCCGGCAGCGGGACGTGATGCAGCTGAAAGTTCTGGCGCGTCGTCAGGTGCGCCTTCCTGAGCGGGCACGTAGCGCTCGACCGAATCGGCCAGCGCATCCAGTTGACCCGGGTTGACTCCCCCGAACGGCAGCTTGATGCGGATCATCTGCCGCTCGGCTTGACGCTGCCCGTATACGCCCTGCCGGAGCCGGAAGCCGATGAACTCGGCCTCGCCGCGATCGCCCCCGAGGTACGCGCTCGACTCGTTGTCGAAGTCGTCGAACTCGCGCTCGAGGATCGGGATCACATGTCCCGGGACGTTGTCGTAGACCTCCGGGTCCGCGAGCGTCCCGCGGTGCGCAGCGGTGCCTGCATCCATCGTGCGGACAATACTAGCGAAAGGCACCTGCCTTTCAGTAGTTTTGATTCAACGCTTCCGGTGCGCCCCAGTATGCGGGCAACTCGCTGCGCAGCGCCTCGGCGCGAGCGCTCCGCAGCCACTCGCTTTCGCGCTCGGCCGCTCGGCTTTCGGGCGCCTCCATGTCGGTCAGGTAGCGCGCCAGCGCGGCGACGATCGCCGCCGTCTCCTCCGCTGACGCTGCCGCCGGCACGACCAGCCGCCGTTGACTGCGCTCGTCCATCCTAAAGCGGGATGTTGCCGTGCTTGCGCCTCGGACCCGGCTGGCGCTTGCTCGACAGGGCGTGCAGCGCCGTGATCAGCTTCGGCCGCGTCTCGTGCGGAGTGATGACGTCGTCGATATAGCCGCGCTCCGCCGCGATGTAGGGGTTGGCGAAGCGCGCCGTGTAGTCTGCCATCAGCTCGTGGCGTCGCGTCGCGGGGTCATCGGCGCCGGCGATCTCACGGCGGTAGATGATGTTGACGGCGCCTTCGCCGCCCATCACTGCGACCTCGGCCGAAGGCCACGCGAGGTTGTAGTCCGCCCCGAGGTGCTTGGAGGACATCACGTCGTAGGCGCCGCCATAGGCCTTGCGCGTGATCACGTTGATCTTCGGCACCGTTGCCTCGGCGTACGCGTAGAGGAGCTTCGCGCCGTGACGGATGATGCCGCCCCACTCCTGGGCCGTGCCCGGCAGGAACCCGGGCACGTCCGTGAAGGTGACGAGGGGGACGTTGAAGGCGTCGCAGGTGCGCACGAACCTCGCCGCCTTGCTGGACGCGTCGATGTCGAGCACACCGGCGAGCACCGCCGGCTGGTTGCCGACGATCCCGACCGCGATCCCGTCCAGGCGTGCGAAGCAGCAGACGATGTTGCGCGCGAAGTGCTCGTGAACCTCGAGCAGCTCGCCGTCGTCGACGACGAGGCGGATCACATCGCGCATGTCGTAGGGCTTGTTCGGGCTGTCGGGGACGACGAGGTCGAGCTCGGGCGTCATCCGCGCGGGATCGTCGCTCGGCGCGTGGCGCGGTGGGGACTCGAGGTTGTTCGCCGGCAGGAACGAGAGCAGGTAGCGCGCCTCCTCGAGGCAGTGATCCTCGTCCTCGGTCGCGAAGTGCGCGACGCCCGACTTCGTGTTGTGCGTCATCGCGCCGCCGAGCTCCTCGAAGCCGACCTCCTCGCCGGTGACCGTCTTGATCACGTCGGGCCCCGTGATGAACATGTGCGAGGTCGCCTTGACCATCAGCACGAAGTCGGTGATCGCGGGCGAGTAGACCGCACCCCCGGCGCAGGGGCCCATCACGAGCGAGATCTGGGGCACGACGCCCGAGCACGCGACGTTGCGGAAGAAGACGTCGCCGTACGCGCCGAGCGACACGACCCCCTCCTGGATGCGAGCACCGCCCGAGTCGTTGATCCCGATCAACGGGCAGCCGATCCGCGCCGCCATGTCCATCGTCTTGCAGATCTTCTCGCCCATCACCTCGCCGAGCGAGCCGCCGAAGACCGTGAAGTCCTGGCTGAAGACGCAGACCCGGCGATCGTCGATCGTCCCGTGTCCGGTGACGACCGCGTCCGCGAGCGGCCGGCTGGCGCTCATCCCGAAGTCCGTCGTGCGGTGGCGGACGAAGTGATCGATCTCCTGGAAGGAGCCGGGGTCGAGCAGCTTCTCGACGCGCTCGCGCGCCGTGTACTTCCCCTTCGCGTGCTGCTTCTCGACGGCCGGGCCCTGGGCGTGCGCCGCCTCGCGCCGCAGCTCCTCGAGCCGCGCGAGCTTCTCGGCGTAGCTGTCGGGCGCTTGGCTCGCCATCGACGATGATCGTAGACTGCGGGACCGCTCCTTGTGCTCGGGGCGATGGGGCGCTTACGCGCGTTGCGCCTGCGCTTGGGCCGTGCGCTGCTCAGCTTGGGCTGTAGTGGCCGAAGACTTCGGCCATCGTGGCGCAGATCTCGCCGACCGTGGCGCGGGCTCGGACGGCTTCGCGGATCGCGGGCAGCGTGTTGGCCTCGCCGGCGCAGACCTCGCGCAGCGCGTCGAGGCGGCGCTTGGTCTCGGCTTCGTCGCGCGAGGCCTTCACGAGCGCTAGGCGAGCGACCTGCCCGCGCTCGGCGTCGGGGTCGACCCGCAGGATGTCGTGCCCGATGCCGTCGTCCTCCTCGACGAAGCGGTTGAGCCCGACGACGACATCCTGTCCGGTGCGGTAGCGCTCCTGGTAGCCCCACGCGGATTCGTCGATCTCACCGATCACGAAGTCGATCGCCGCGATCGCTCCGCCCAGCTCGTCGACGCGCTCGATCAACCGCGCGGCGCGGCGCTCGATCTCGTTCGTCAGGGCCTCGACGTAGTAGGAGCCGGCGAACGGGTCCGCGGTGTCCGCGGCGCCCGACTCGTAGGCGAGGATCTGCTGGGTTCTCAGGGCGAGCTTCGCGGCCCGCTCGCTCGGCAGCGCGAGCGCCTCGTCGTAGCCGTTGGTGTGCAGCGATTGCGTGCCGCCAGAGACTGCTGCAAAGCCCTGCAGCGCGACGCGGACGATGTTGTTGAGCGGCTGCTGGGCCATCAGCGTCACGCCTGCGGTCTGCGCGTGGAAGCGCAGCATCTGTGAGCGCGGGTCGCGCGCGGCGAAGCGCTCGCGCATGATCGCGGCCCACATCCGCCGGGCGGCACGGAACTTCGCCACCTCCTGGAAGACGTTGTTGTGGCAGTTGAAGAAGAACGCGATTCGCGGCGCGAGCTCGTCGACCGCGAGGCCGGCGGCGAGCGCCGCCTCCACGTAGGCGATGCCGTTCGCAAGCGTGAACGCGACCTCCTGCACGGCCGAGCAGCCCTTCTCGCGGAAGTGGTAGCCGGAGATCGAGATCGTGTTCCAGCGCGGCAACCGTTCGCGGCAGTACGAGAACAGGTCGGTCGTGAGGCGGATCGACGCGGCGGGCGGATAGATGTAGTTGCCGCGCGCGATGTACTCCTTGAGGATGTCGTTCTGGGTCGTGCCGCGCAGCGCGTCTCCCCCCACGCCCTGCTCCTCGGCGACGAGCTCGTACATGCACAGCAGGACGCTTGCGGGGGCGTTGATCGTCATCGACGTCGAGACGCGCTCGAGCGGGATGCCCTCGAACACGGTTCGCATGTCCTCGATCGTGTCGATCGCAACGCCGGTGCGGCCGACCTCGCCGAGACAGCGCGGGTCGTCCGAATCCAGCCCGAGCTGTGTCGGCAGATCGAACGCGACCGAGAGCCCGGTCGAGCCCTGGTCTAGCAGGTAGCGGTAGCGCTCGTTTGACTCCTGCGCGGTCGCGTAGCCCGCGTACTGGCGCATCGTCCACAAGCGGTCGCGATACATCCGCGGGTGGATCCCGCGCGTGAACGGAAATTCGCCCGGCTGACGGAGCTCCGGCGGAGCGTCGGCAGGGCCGTAGCTCGACTCGATCTCGATCCCCGAATCGGTGAAGCGGCGCGGATCGGCAGGCCCAACCAGCGGCGCGATGGTCAGATCGAGCTCGTCTGCCGCGTTCGCCTCCGGCACATCGGCCGGTGGCTTGCGGCTGCTTGACATCGGCGCGAAGAATATCCCCGCCTGCCCTTTACGTGGTGCGCCCGCTCAAGGCAATAGGATCAGCGCGATGGCGACCTGCTTGGTCACGGGTGGAGCCGGTTTCCTCGGCTCGCACCTCTGCGAGGAGCTGCTCGCACGCGGCCATCGCGTGATCTGCGTCGACAACCTCGAGACGGGTTCGCTGGTGAACATCGCGCACATCCGCGACCCCCAGTTCGTCCACCTCAACCTGGACATCATCGAGCCGTACTTCGTCGACGAGCCGGTCGATTTCGTCTACCACCTCGCCTCGCCCGCGTCGCCGATCGACTACCTGCGCCTACCGCTGCACACGCTCAAGGTCGGCTCGTATGGCACCCATCACACGCTCGGGCTCGCGAAGACCCACCGCGCCCGCTTCCTGATCGCTTCCACGAGCGAGATCTACGGCGATCCCGAGCAGCACCCGCAAGTCGAGAGCTACTGGGGCCACGTCAACCCGATCGGTCCGCGCGGCGTCTACGACGAGGCAAAGCGATATGCCGAGGCGTTGACGATGGCCTACCACCGCCAGCAGGGTGTCGATACCTCGATCGTGCGGATTTTTAATTCGATCCTTGGCGACGAACAGGTCCTCTACGACGACGGCCGCGAGCTGCGCCGCGAGCGTGTTGAGGAGCTCGCTGGGCGACTGGCGCGTTACGGGGTTACGGCGGCACACATCCCGCGTCGCCAAGCGCGTGCCGGCGGCCTGGCGCTCCTCGGCGCGGGCTTCTCGCCCGCCATCGAGTACAGCCTGGACGGCGTCGAGGTACCAGCTTTCGCTGCCGGTGGTCGGATGGTGTCTGCGCGCGCGCAGGCGCTGATCGCGCATCCGACGGATGAGCCGTGCTTCGAGGTTCGCACGCGCTACGGTCGTTCGATCCGCGTCACGGGGCATCACTCCGTCTTCGTCGAGGGCGAGGACGGTGAGGCGGTCGCAAAGCCCGTCGCCGAGTTGAGGATTGGGGAGCGCATCGCGGTGGCGCGACGGATCGAGGTGCCTGAGCGAGATCGCCGCTGGATCTCGATGGTCGAGGTCTGGCGCTGGCACGAGCATGACCTCTGGGATCTGGCGATCGAGCATCCGCGCCTCGGCGAGATCGCCTGGGAGAAGCGATTCGATCTGTTCGGACTGCTCGTATCGGAGCGGCGAAATCGAGGGCCCAACTGGCGCAACGGCGCGTGGACTCAGATCATTCGGATGCGCGCCAGCAATCGCGTACCGCTGCCGGCGTTCTGGCGGCTCGGCGTGCCCGCGCCGGACGATGCGCGGATCCGCTTGCGCGGCGCCGGTAGACGCACCTCGTTTCCACTCAACGTCGAGATCACCGATGAGGTTCTTTGGCTCCTCGGGCTCTGGGTCGCCGAGGGGTCGAGGCACGAAAGCCCGCACAACGCGTTCCTCACGCTGTCGGCGGATAGCGAGCTGCTCGAGCGAGCGGCGACGGTCATCGAGCGCGCCTTCGGCCTCCACGTGGTTCGGAGGGCGGGCGACGCTAAGCGCGCGGCGTCCATATACGTCCATTCGACGCTGCTGCTCCGGCTCATGGACTTCCTCGGCTTCGACCGCAACCGCAAGCGAATTCCCGGCTGGATCCTCGGGCTGCCGCTGAGCCGTTTGAAGTGGTTTATCGAGGGCTACCGCGAAGGCGACGGTGTCCACTCCGGTGCCTGGTTCGAGAACCCGCGCAAGCACCAGTTCGTGACGGTCTCGGACGAGCTCAAGGACGACCTGATCGTGGCGCTCGCGCGCTTCGGCCTCGTTGCGGCCGTCGGACGCTACGAAACGCGGATCAAGCGCAAGACCGGCGATCGTCGCTACCCGTTCTGGAACCTCACGGTTTGCAACGCTGAGCCTTGGAGTCCGATCGAATGGGACCGGGGCGTCACCCAGAGGCTGAACGCGCGCACGCAGGGAGACATCGTCTGGGCGAGCGTCCGCGAGATCGAGCCGATCGACGCAACGCCACTCGTCTACGACTTCTCGGTCCCCGAGCTCGAGAACTTCTGGGCGGGCACCGGGGTGATGGCGCACAACACGTACGGCCCGCGAATGCGCGCTCACGACGGTCGCGCGATCCCGACGTTCCTGCGCCAGGCGCTCGCCAATCGTCCGCTCACCGTGTTCGGCGACGGCGGGCAGACGCGCTCGTTCTGCTACGTGAGCGACCTCATCCGCGGCCTCATCGCGCTAGCCGAATCCGGCTATCACAGCCCTGTCAACATCGGCAATCCCGACGAGTTCACGCTGCTCGAGCTGGCCGAGGTCGTGATCGAGGTCACGGGCTCCGAATCGGAGATCGTGCACGCCGCCCTTCCGATCGACGACCCCAAGCAGCGACGCCCGGACATCACGCTCGCGCGCGAGTTGCTTGGCTGGTCGCCCGAGGTCGCGCTGCGCGACGGGCTTGCACGCACCATTGCAAGCTCAACGCGAGAGCGCTTGCTCGGCGACGAGATCGGGTAGCCGAGTTGGCTCGCCGTGCGCAACAAATCGAGGCCGACGGCGTTATGGGAGGCGTCGTGAGTACCGCAACGAAGCCGCTCGAGGACGTCGAGGAGCCGGCGAACGGGGACGTCCCGCAACTCCACGCTGCGATCCCTGCGCTGCTTAGTTCCGAGCGCCCGCGCGACATCCGTCGCAAGCGGCCCCCGGCACTCGCGTTCCTGCTGCATTGGGACACCGCGCGGCGCGCGGCCCGCGTGCTCGTGCTGCTCGCGCTCGACTTCGTCGGCGTGTCGCTTGCGATCTTCACCGCCCTCGCGCTGAAGGCGCTCGTCTACGGCAGCTTCGTCTTCTCCAACGTCTTC
The DNA here is from genome assembly GCA_963773395.1 of uncultured Solirubrobacterales bacterium. Lineage (GTDB taxonomy): Bacteria > Actinomycetota > Thermoleophilia > Solirubrobacterales > Solirubrobacteraceae > Palsa-513. The sequence goes on from CAVZAY010000016.1 coordinate 23,285, forward strand.
GACACGACGCGCTCCTACGTCTCCTTTGCCTACCTCGTGACCGTGCTGCTCTTCGCCCGCTCGAGCATGTATGGCAGCAGGGGCGAGCGGCCGGGTCTCACGCGTATCCTCGCGGCGCTCTTCGAGGTCACGATCGTCGTCCTCATCTTCGCCGTCGTCAGCGGCCAGCAATTCGAGTCCTATTACATCTTCTATGGCTCGTTTGCCGCCGCCGTCGTCTACGTGGCCTCCCTGCGTTGGCTCGCCGACCGAGCCTTCGGTCGTCTGCTGCGTGCGGCCGGCTACGGCCGCCGGGCGGTGATCGTGGGCAGCGGCAGCCATATCGAGGCCGTCGCGCACGTCCTCGGAAGTGGTCCCCACCGCGCCGTAACGATCGTCGGCTACATCTCGCTCAATCCGCGGCCCGCCAACGGGCTGCGCTCGCTCGGCGCGCTCAGCGATCTGCCGGACCTGCTCGCGCGCGAGGAGATCGACGAGATCATCATCGCGGACCCGGCGTTCCCGCAGGAGCATGCGGTGGCGCTTGTCGACGAGGCGCACCAGCGAGGCGTGCGCGTGCGGATCGCACCGTCGACGATGGACATCCTGATCCACCGTGCCGACTTCCTGCCTGGCGAGCTGGTTCCGCTATTCGAGCTTCGCGCGCCCGTCTTCGAAGGCGTCGACTATCTCATCAAGCGCTCGTTCGACCTGCTGATCGCGTCGCTCCTGCTCGCGCTGCTGAGCCCGCTGCTACTGCTGATCGCGCTTGCCGTGAAGCTCACCTCGCGCGGGCCGGTTCTCTATCGCTCGCATCGCGCCGGCATCGGCGGCAAGACGTTCGACTGCCTGAAGTTCCGCACGATGCTCGTCGGCGCGGATGCGCTCCAGGCCGAGCTCGAGGCTCACAACGAGGCATCTGGCGCCCTGTTCAAGATCCGCCGTGATCCGCGGCGCACGTGGGTCGGCCGGCGTCTGCGTCGGTTCTCGCTCGATGAGCTGCCCCAGCTGGTGAACGTTCTCCGCGGGCAGATGTCGCTCGTCGGGCCGCGTCCGCTTCCGCAGCGCGACTTCGAACGGCTCGAGTCGTGGCACATGAAGCGCTACCTCGTGCTCCCCGGGATGACCGGGCTGTGGCAGGTGTCGGGTCGCGCCGAGCTCACGTTCGATGATCTCGTGCGGCTCGACTTCCTCTACCTCGAGCGCTGGTCGGTGTTCGTCGACCTTACGATCCTGGCCAAGACGATCCCGGCGGTGCTGCACGGTCGGGGCGCTTTCTGAGCGGCTCGAGCTACTTCGAGCGAATCTGGCAAGCGGCGTCGGAAGCTCGGCCGGAGCACTTCGTGCTCCGGCGCGACTTCCTCCTTGACCGAGTCGTGCCGGGAGAGGCGGTCCTCGATCTCGGTTGCGGCTTGGGGGAGTTCACGGCGGCGCTGGCCGAGCATGGCGCGCTCGTCACGGGCTGTGACGTGGCTGAGACGGCGCTGGCACTCGCGCGCGGGCGCCATCCCGGGATCGAGTTCGTGCTCAGTGGGGAGGAGCTGCCGTTCGGCGATGAGTCGTTCGACGTGGTGTGGGCGGGCGAGGTGCTCGAGCACGTCCAGGATGGGCTGGGCCTGCTCGGGGAGGTGCGCCGCGTCCTTCGACCCGGCGGACGCCTCGTGCTCTCGACGCCCGACCACGGGCCGCTCAGGCGCCTTCGGCTCGGGCTCAGCGCAACGGCATTCGAGCGCCACTTCGATCCTCGCTCCGACCACGTGCGCTTCTTCACGGCGCGCACGCTACGGGGAACGCTAGAAGCCGCAGATCTTGGCGAGCCGCAGATCGCGAGACGCGCGGGGACGCTGTTAGCGAGCACGTCGCGCAGCTAAAGCGGGTTGTCCCAAGGCGGCGAGCCTGCATACTTGAGGGGATGCTGCGCTTCGAGCTCGCGGACGATCGCTCGATGAGGCTCCTCGATCCGGCGGATGCCGAAGAGCTGTTCGCGCTGATCGACTCCAACCGCGAGCACCTGGCGCGCTGGATGCCATTCGTCGGGCAGACGCGCAGCGCGGCCGACTCGCTCGCCTTCATTCACGCGGCCGTGCGCCAGCACGAGGAAAACCGCAGCCTGCAGATGGCGATCGTCCAGGAGGGACTGATCGTCGGCGTCGCCGGCTTTCACCGCATCGACTGGACCGCCCGCGCGACGAGCATCGGCTACTGGCTGGCCGAGGCCCATCAGGGCGCCGGCACGATGACGCTCGCCGTGCACGCGCTGGTCGACTACGCGATCCGCGTCCTCGGCCTGCACCGGGTGGAGATTCGCGCGGGCGTCGAGAACCGGCGTAGCCGCGCGATTCCCGAGCGGCTCGGTTTTCACCAGGACGGGACGGTCCGCGCCGCGGAGCGCATCGGCTCCCGCGTCATCGACCACGTGATCTATGCGATCACCGATCGGGAGTGGGAGCCGAGCGACGGCCTGCGCGCCCACGCGGAGGCCACCGCCTGAGCGTGGGCTAAGTCTGCGCCGCCGGCAGGAGTGTCGTGTAGAGCGAGTCGATCGTTGCCTGATCGTCCTGCGGGTCCAGGAAGAGCGCGCGCTGGTCAGCCTGTAGCGCCGCCTTTGCTTCGCCGAGGCTGTACCAGTCGAATAGCGCGAGCTGGTACCAGGTCTGCGGGTTGGACGGCTGTAGGCGCACGGCGCGGACGATCGTCGCGTAGGCGGCGCGCTCGTGGTGCATGTCGAACTGCGCGTACGCAAGCCAGACGACCGGCCAGAAATCGAGTGGGTTCTGGTTCGATGCCGTTCGCGCGTCGGCGCTCGCGAGCACGTAGTGGTGGTTGGCAAGCGCGATCTCCGCGGCGCTGTAGGAGTCGTAGGACCGCAACGGCTGCCACTGCGTCCAGGCGATCACGAGCGCGAGGGCAAGCGTTGCGGCAACGATTCCCGCCACCCACGGATCGCTGCGCGCCGCGGCGATGTCGCGGGCTCCCGAGCGCGAGCTCGCTCGTGTGCGGACCGCGACCGGCGACCCAGCCGGCGCACAGCAGCGCGATCACCATCGCGCCGGGCACGAACCAATCGAAGTCGAAGGTCGAGTGGACCGTGAAGATGACGACGACGGTGATCATTGTCAGCAGCCCGATCCGCTCTGGCGCGCCGGGCGCGGAGCGCACGCGGAGCGGACCTGTGGCGCGCAGCGCGGCGGTCCTCCACGCGCCAGCGAGCAACAGGCTGAAAGCGAGACCCACGAGGCCGAGGTCGCCGAGCGTCTGGAAGATGTAGCCGTGCGCCTGTGTCACGGTCAGCGTGCTCGGGTCGTAGCGCGTGTGCGTCGTCGCATAGCTGCCGGCGCCCTGGCCGACGAACGGGGCCGCTTTCCAGGCGTCGATCGCGTCGCGCCAGTAGACCGCGCGCTCGCTGCTGAGCGCCGTCAGTCTGGTGGCGCTGTTCGGAACCGAGACGTTCGTATTGGTCAGCGTGCTCACGTCGTGCGAGATCGAGCCGAACAATCCGCGCGAGCTTGCGGCGAGGCCGATGACCGCGACGACCGGGACGAGTGCGACGCAGCACGAGCAGCCCGCGGCCGATCCGCTCGCGCAACTCGGCTGACGGCGGATTGCGCAGCGCGACGAAGCGCACGAGCAGTCCGCCGGCGGTGCAGCCGATGAGGACGCCGAGCAGGATTCCGCCGAGCTCGTGCCCAGCGCTGACGTGCGCCGACCATGGCACGGTGTTGGCGAAGCCGGGCCTGAAATCGGTCGTCAGCCCCGCCTGCGCAAGGTCCCAGGCGACGACGATGATCGCTCCGGCAGCGGCGACCGCGAGCACCGCCGCCGAGCGCAGGCGCAGCGGCACGAAGACGAACCAGAAGATCAATCCGACGACTAGGGCGAGCAGCGCGCCGCGCGAGTACGAGAGCATGATCGTCACGAGCGCGACGCAGATCAGTGGCGGTGCCAGCGCGGCAAGCGCGCCGTGCCCCTCGCGCCGCGTTCCCAGCCACAGCGCGGCCGGCACACCGAGCGCCGCCGTGAGACCGACGACGTTCCAGTAGTCGAACGGCGCGTTGAGCCTTGCGTAGTCGATGTTGATGCCGGGCGAGCCCGGGAAGATCTTCGTGCCGAGCGCGTACAGCGAGATGCAGGTGCTCGCCAGCAGGACGCCCGCGAGCACGCTTCGCCAGCGTCCCGCCGCGAGCCGCACGAGCGCGACTGACCCGGCGAAACAGGCTGCGTAGCTCAAGGTGCGGCCGGCCTCGATCCACGAGTCGGACCCCTCCACCGACCAACCGACGGACAGGGCCGTGAAGGCCGCGAGGAGGAAGAACGCGCCGACCGTCCAGCCCCCGAATAGCGGCGCGGCGCGCGCGTTACGTTGGAGCGCCGCCGCGATGACGAGCGCACCGGAGCCGAGGGTGAGGATCACCTCGGTTGTCGTGGCCGAGCTCAGGCTGAGTCCGCCACTCGCGTAGAAGCAGGTCGCGACGATCGCTACGGCGATCGTGACGGCAAGCCACGAGCAGCGCACGGCACGCGCGAGCGCCGCCGCGAGCGGCTCACCGCCGGGGTTCGCCTCAGCGGCTGCCACGTGCGCGGACAATGCTTCGCAGCCTGATGCCGACTGGGACTGCGCCGAGCACGATCAGCGCGATCAGGACGATGAGGATTGGCGTCGGGAGCGCGGTGAGCAGCGAGCTGCCGTTTACCTGAACCGCGCCCGCGGCGATCTTGGCGCCGCCGAGGCTGACCGGCTGCTGGCCCGCTTGAGCCCCCTGGTGAAGCTCGGTCGGGGCGTTCTTGGCAATCTTCTTGCGAACGGCGGAGCTCGCCTTGGGCGGTCGGCGCGAGCGGCCAAGCAGCGCCTGGATCGCGTTGTAGATCTCCTCCCCGCAGGTCGAGTACTCCTTGTCGTAGGTCGGCATGTCCCGCAGCGTCTGCTGGAGCAGCGCGACCGTGTAATGCCCCTGCAAGCGGTTGTGGTTCGCGCAGTCCTTGAGCACCTGCTGCACGGCCGGCGGAGGCTTGTGGTGGTGGCGTACGGTGAGCGGCGAGCGCGCTCGCCGGAAGCAGCACGAGCGCCGCCGCGGCGAGCGCGGCCGGTTGCAGGACCCGTCTCACAGTTCCACGCTACCAGCCTTGGCGTCAGCGGAAACGAGCTCTACTGCGTCGACGAAGGCCTGTGCCCACGCCGAGTATGTGTAGCTCGCCACGTCTTCGCGCCCGTGCGCGCCAAGCTCCGCGCAGAAGGCGCGGTCCGCGCACAGGCGTCGCAATGCTTGTGCGAGCGCCGCCGGTTGCCCGGCGCGTACGATCAGCCCGTTGCGCCCGTCGCGCACGAGCCCGCCGGCGGCCGCACCGACGGCGTCGCTGGCGATGATCGCGCACTCCCTGTTCATTGCCTCGTTCACAACCAAGCCCCCACGGCTCTACGAACCTGTGTGTTCTTACGGAAGCCATGACCAGAACGTGCGCGCGAGCGTAAAGGTTGCGCAGTCCGGGTGCGTCGAGGCCCGAAATCACGCTGATGCCGGGCAGATCGACGGCGTGGGGGCCGACGAGCACGAGCTCGGCCTCTCCGGCTCCGAACGCGGCTTGCCGCCAAGCCTCGACGACCACCTCCACGCCCTTCGCCGGGTCCGCGCGCCCGACGAACAGCGCGACGAAGCGCTCGTCGCGGGACTGAGCCGTGGGCGCCGCCCAGAAGGCGTTGTCGACTGCCTGGGGCGCGTCGAAGATCCGCGCCGCGCCGCGCGCCGCGACGTACGCACTGACGTGTGGTCCGTATGTGACCACAGCGTCGGCGCGTCGATAGATGCGGCGCATCAGCGCCAGGGCGGCGAGATGCGCCGGGGTTGTCGGCGTGTGCCAGAGCGCCGCCCAGAAGATGAACGGCACGCCGCTGCGCTGCGCCGCGCGCCACGCGGTTGGCAGCGCGACGCGGCCGCCCAGTGCCGACGATCACCGCGCCGTACTCGCCGCTTGCAACGAGCCGTCGGATTTCGCGCTGGCGCACCTCGCGCACATCGACGCCGGCCGGAGGCGGCCCCGGGGGCGCCCCGTGCTGGTGGCGTCCACCGAAAAGGGCGAGCGTCAACGGCAGCCGCTGCCCGAGCGCCTCGAAGGCTCCCCGCCGGCTTGCCGGCACGTGTCCGGTGACGAACAGCACGGGCTTCATCGCAGGGCCTCCTGGTATGCCGCAACGGTCTGTCGACCGCACTCCTGCCACGTGAAGCTGCGCTCGACGGTCTGCCGGGCCGCTCGACCAAGCGCGTCGCGCCGCGCCGCGTCGGTCACGAGCTCTCGGATCGCCTCGTACGAGCATCGCGCGCTCGCCCGCGCGCCACCAGCACGATGCCCTCACCGGCGGCCGCGATCTCCTCGGGGCCCGGTTCGCCGGCGCAGCCGATCGCGGGCACCCCGGCAGCCATCGCCTCGATATACGCGACACCGAACGCCTCGTCCACCGACGGCATCACGAAGGCCCATGCGGTGCGGGCGCGGGCGAGCGCCTCTTGATGGGGAAGCTGGCCGGCGAGCTCGACCCTGTCGCTGATCCCAAGCTCGACCGCGAGCCGTTCGATCGCCGCGCGCTCGGGCCCGTCGCCGATGATGAGATAGCGCACCTGCGGGATGTCGACGAGGGCCCGCATCACCTCCGCATGCCGCTTGCGCGCGACGAGGTGCGCGACGGTCGCGATGAGCGGCTGCCGACTGCGCTCGACGCTCACCGGCAGGTCGGTGCCGAGGTGGACGACGCGTGTGGCGGTGGCGCCATGCCTCCGCGCCAGTCGCTCGACCCCCGAGCTGTTGGCAAGGACGAGCTCGCGCGCCGGCGAACGTCCGTGCCACCGTGCGGGCTCCCCGCGGCACGCGCGACACGGTCCAGAAGACGTCGCCGCCGTGAACCGAGACGACGACGGGAGTCTGCGCGCCGGCCCGCAGCGCGGCATCGCCTGCCGGGACCGCATTGTGCGCATGGATCACCTCGAACGGGCCGGCTTTGCGCAGGGCTCGAGCGAGCGCTGGCGCCGCGAACAACCCCCACTGGGCATAGCTCCACGGGCGCGGCGGCGAGAGGTAGCGAACGTAGCGAACGTCGAGGCCGTCGATCCGCGTCGCGGCCTCGCGCGGAGCCAGGCGAAGCTTTCCGCCGCTGCGGCCAGCGATGCGCTCGAGCACGAACACGCTGACCTCTGCGCCGCCGTCGCGAGCCGCGAGCGCCTGGCGGTGAGCCCAGATGCCGAGGACGGGATCGTCGCTGCGCGGGTAGTACTCGGCGACGACGGCTACGCGCATCGACGATGCACGACGAGCGTCCGCTGAAGCTCGCTGGCCGGGAGGTAGGGGTGCTCGGCGAGGAACGCGCGCGCTTCGGCGACCGCCTCCTCGCGCGAGTAGACGCTGGCGGCCGGCGCGGCCCGGTGCGCGATCGGCAGGACGTCGAGGACCCCGAGGCGCCAGCCGTGCGTGCGCGCGAGCGCGGACCAGTGCGCATCGAGACCCCAACCCATCCGCAGCGCCGGGAACGGGAGCAGCTCGGAGAATGCGTCGCGATGCAGTGCGGTCACCGGTCCGATCTCAACGAACGCCGTCTCGCGCACGACGCTGCCTGCCCGCCGGCGCGTGACGCGCCAGGCGGCATGCGAGCGTAGCCGGTGGGCCGGCTGGGCCAGTCGCAGCTCGTAGCGCTCCGCCAGGTTGATCAGGCCGTCGACGAACCCCCGCGGCAGGACCACGTCGTCGTCGAGCACGAGCAGCCAGTCGAACTCCTCGAGCTTGTGTTCCGCCAAGCATCCGGTTGAGGTTCTCGAAGCGCCCGTGCGTGCCCGCTCCGCTCGAGCTCACTACAAGCTCGTGACGCGTCCGGCGCAGCTCACGCAACGCGGCACGGTAGATGGCGGCGTTCTGCTCCGCGCACGATCGAAAGGGCCAGCACGCGACGTCGCGGCGGCGAGCGACGCGCGGCACGCGCCAGCGCGGCGCGCGCCGGCACCGCCAGCAGGTCGAGCGCGAGATCGCCGATCTCGCGCAGCGCATCACGCTTGCCGCCACCGTGCCGCTCTCGCCCGAGAGGAAGTCATCGGCCCCCGGCGCGGGGCTGCGCGCCTGCCCGGGAGCGAGCGCCGCCGCGATCCGCCCGCGCGCTGTGGGCCGCCATGACTGGCCCATTGGCGCAGCGGCGCGCGAGCGCGTGCCAGACGCAGCCGGCGAAGGTCCGCAGCTCGGCTCGCATCGGCGGTGCGACCCCGCGGCGCTCGTCGTAGCGCCGCGCGCTCGCGCCACGGCGCGCTGCCGCGATCGCGAGGGCGCGCAGGCGGGAATCGGCAGCGTTACGGCGATGATCGAGGGCAGCGGTGGCGAGGTAGCGGATGCGCCCGCCGGCGGCGAGATAGCGCTCCTCCCACTCCTCCTCGTCGCCGGCGCCGGTCGGAGCGTTCTCGTCGAACGCTCCGATGCTCGCGAGCGTGCTCGCGCGGAGGGCGAGGTTCGCGCCCCATCCCCGCGCCACGTCGCTGGTCGAGCGGCCCGTGGTCGGCGCTCGTGATCGGCGCCGCCTCGCGGCCGCAGGTGCGTCGCCGCCCGGCGCGTCCTTCGAGCCGCGCATGGATCGGCCCGGTGAACACGCCGACCTCGGGCAATCGGCGCCCGGCGTCCAGATACGTCTGCAACCAGCCTTCTGCGACTTCGACATCGTCATCGACGAAGACGAGCAGCTCGCCCGCCGGCCGCGGCGGCGCCCGCATTGCGTGCCGCGTTCAGCCCGTGCGGCGAGCCGAGCGCGAGGTAGCGCGCGCCCTGCTCGTTTGCCAGCGTCTCGATGTCACGGTGGCCTCCGTCGTCGACGACGATCACCTCCGCGGCCGCCGCGCGCGCCTGCGGCAAGATCGATGCGAGCGCCACCGCGAGGTAGTCCGCCCGCCCACGGGTCGGGATGATGATCGTCGCGGGCACGCTCACTGCGCCCGAGAGTCTACGTTTGCGTCTGCGTGATCCTCTTTCTTCACAACCGCTACCGGAGCTCCGGGGGAGAGGAGCGCGCGGTTCGCAACCTCATGTGGCTCGTACGCGAGCGGCTCGGCGAGGAGGCTGAGCTGCTCGAGCGCGATTCGGTGGGTCTCGGCCGGGTCGAGGCTGCGCACGGCCTGCTGCGCGGCGGGCTCGCGCCAGAGGAGGTGGCGGGCGCGGTGCGCCGCACCGGCGCCCGCGTGCTGCACGCGCACAACATCCATCCTGCTTTCGGCTGGCGGGCGCTTGCGGCGGCGCGGGACGCGGGCGCCCGCGTCGTCCTGCATCTGCACCAGTACCGCCTCGTTTGCGCCGTCGGCGTCTGCTTCACCGACGGCGTGCAGTGCACGCGCTGCCACGCCCGCAACACGGCGCCAGGCATCGTGCACAACTGTCGTGGCAACCGCGCCGAGGCGCTCGTTTATGCGGCGGCGCTCGCAGCATGGCAGCGGCGGATCGCGCGCTGCGTGGATGCGTTCGTCGTGCCGAGCGACTTCGCGGCGCAGCGCTTGCGCGAGCTCGGCGCGCCGATCCCCGCTCCCCATGTGGTGCCTCATCCGCTGCCGGTGCGCCCGCTGCCGGCGCCGCCGCCGAATGACGGGTTTGCCCTGTTCGCCGGACGTCTCGAGCCAGAGAAGGGTCTCGCCGTTGCGGTTGAGGCCTGTCGTGTGGCCGGCGTTCCGCTCGTCGTTGCCGGCGCCGGCTCGGAGCGCGCGCGCTTCGGGGGCGCCCCGGGCGTCAGTTTCGTTGGCGTGCTGGACGAGCGCGAGCTCGCCGAGCTGCGCGCGCGCGCGTGCGTCGCAGTCGTCCCGTCGCTGTTTGCCGAGACCTTCGGTCTTGCCGCCGCAGAGGCGATGGCTGCGGGGCTGCCGGTGGCCGCGTCGCGCATCGGAGCGCTGCCGGAGATCGTGCCGGAGGATTGGCTGAGCCCGCCAGGCGATGCGGGTGCGCTCGCCGAGACGATCGACCGCCTGCGCGCCGACAGCGCAGCGGGCCACGCCGGGCTGACGGTCATGCGCGCGAGTCTCGAACGGGCGCAGAGCGCGCTCGCAGCCGTCTACTCATAGGATCTGGTCCGTGCGCACACTCGTGACCGGCGGCGCCGGCTTCATCGGCTCCAACCTCGTCGATGCGCTGCTCGAACGCGGCGACGAGGTGGTCGTCATCGACGACCTCTCGACAGGCAGGGAGACGAACCTCGACGCGGCTCGCTCGCGCGGGGCGCAGTTGCAAGTCCTCGATATCCGCGACGGGAAGGCCCTCGCGGACGCTGTCGGCCAGGCGCGCCCGGAGGTGATTTTCCACCTCGCTGCCCAGATCGACGTGCGCAAGTCGATCGCCGATCCGGCCTGGGATTCGACGATCAACGTGGGCGGGACGATCAACGTGCTCGAGGCGGCGCGTCGGCACGGCGTAGCTCGAGTCGTCAACAGCTCCACCGGCGGTGCGATCTACGGCGATGCGGAGGTGATCCCCTCGCCCGAGACCACGGTGACGCTCCCCGAGGCGGCGTACGGACAGAGCAAGCTCTCCGCCGAGGGTTACTTGGGACTCTACGAGCGCCTCTACGGCCTGTCCTCGGTCACCTTGCGTTACGGCAACGTGTACGGCCCGCGCCAGGACCCGCTCGGCGAGGCCGGCGTCATCGCGATCTTCTGTGGCGCGCTCGCGACCGGACGCCGCCCGACGATCTTCGGCGACGGCAAGCAGACGCGCGATTACGTGTATGTGCGCGATGTTGTCGGCGCGAACCTGAAGGCGGCTGAGGCGACGGCAGGCGGGGTCTTCAACATCGGCACGCAGACCGAGACCTCGGTCCTCGAACTCGTCGAGATCCTTGGCGGCCTCGCGGGCGTCGACTTCGAGCCCGAGTTCGCACCGGCTCGCCTCGGCGAGCTGCAGCGCAGTTGCCTCGACATCGGCCAGGCCCGGTCGGCGCTCGGCTGGGAGCCGACGGTCGCGATCAGCGACGGCCTGGCTAGCACGCTCGAGGCGAATCAGGCATCGCTTCGCCGGTGACCCGCCAGACGACGGCCCTCATCACCGGCATCGCGGGCCAAGACGGGTCGCTGCTGGCCGAGCTCCTGTGCGCTGAGGGCGTTGAGGTGCACGGAGCGCTGCGCGGCCCGCTCGACCGCGAGCTCGCGAACCTCGAGACGGTTCACGATCGGCTCGTGTTGCACGAGGTCGACACGGACCTCCCGGGGCCGCTCGGCTCGCTCATCGCCACGCTCGTGCCCGACGAGATCTACCACCTCGCGGCGCGTGCCTTCGTGCCCGAGTCGTGGCTCGATCCCGCGGCTACGATCCGTTCGATAGCGGCGAGCACGGGCGAGCTTCTCGGGGCGGTGCGCAGCAGCGCGCCGGATGCGCACGTCGTCGTCGCCAGCTCGCGTGAGATCTTTGGCGAAGACGCGCCGAGCCCGCAGGACGAGCGCACGCCCTGCCACCCGAGCTCGCCGTACGGCGTCGCGAAGCTCGCATCCCACCAGCTTGTTGGCCTCGCGCGCCAGCACGACGGCCTCCATGCCTCCTCGGCGGTGCTCTACAACCACGAATCCGAGCGCCGACCGGAGCGCTACGTGACGCGCAAGGTCACGCGCGCCGCGGCGGCGATCAGCCTCGGCCTCGCCGACGAGCTCGTGATCGGGGACCTCGAGGCGGTGCGCGACTGGTCCGCGGCACGCGACGTGGTCCGCGGGTTGCGCGCGATCGCGGCCGCCGAGGATGCCGAGGACTACGTGCTCGCGAGCGGCCACGGGCGTACCGTCCGCGAGCTCGTCGAAGTGGCGTTCGCTGTCGTCGGGCTCGATCCGGCGCGCTACCTTCGCGTCGATCAACGCCTCGTGCGCGGGCCGGACGCAAGCGCGCCGGTCGGCAACCCGGCGCGCGCCGCCGAACGTCTCGGCTGGCGCGCGCAGACGCCTTTCGCCGACCTGATCGCCGAGATGGTCGAGGCTGACCTCGCCGATCTCGCGGCCGCTAAGCGATCGTGACGCCGTCCTCCAGGTAGACGTCCTGGATCGCGTGCAGTAGCGCGACGCCGTCGGCCATCGGGCGCTGGAATGCCTTGCGTCCGCTGATCAGCCCGGACCCGCCGGCGCGCTTGTTGATCACCGCCGTGCGGACCGCCTCGGCCAGATCCGTCGCGCCGCTGGAGGCTCCGCCACTGTTGATCAGCGGTGCGCGTCCCATGTAGCAGTTCGCGACCTGGTAGCGGCAAAGGTCGATCGGGTTGTCAGTCGTCAGCTTCGAGTAGACGAGCTCGGACGTCTTGCCATACCCCTTGCCGACCGCCGCGTAGCCGCCGTTGTTCTCTGCCATCTTCTGCTTGATGATGTCCGCCTCGATCGTGACGCCGAGGTGGTTCGCCTGTCCGGTCAGGTCCGCGGCCAGCGAGTAGTCGACCCCGTTCTGCTTGAACGCCGAGTTGCGCAGGTAGCACCAGAGGATCGTTGCCATCCCGAGCCGATGCGCCTCCTCGAAGCAGTGTGAGATCTCGACGAGCTGGCGCGTGGATTCGTCGCTACCCCAGTAGATCGTCGCTCCGACGGCGACGGCTCCGAGCTCCCAGGACCGCTGAACGCTCGCGAAGAGCACCTGATCGAACTTGTTCGGGTAGGTCAGCAGCTCGTTGTGGTTGATCTTCACGATGAAGGGGATCTTGTGCGCGTAGCGGCGGCTGACCGCGCCGAGCACGCCGACCGTCGAGGCGACGGCGTTGCAGCCACCCTCGATCGCCAGCTCGACGATCGCCTCGGGGTCGAAGTAAGCGGGATTCGGCGCGAAGCTCGCGCCGGCGCTGTGCTCGATTCCCTGGTCGACGGGCAGGATGCTCACGTACCCGGTCCCGCCGAGGCGTCCGTGGTCGAAGATCCGCGCCAGCGAGGAGAGCACCCCGTTCGAGCGGTCGGTGGCGGCGACGACCCGGTCAACGAAGTCTGGGCCAGGCAGATGAAGCTTGGAGCTATCGATCGTCTCGCAGCGGTGGTGCAGTAGCGAGTCGGCCTGATCGCCAAGCAGCTCCTCGATGCGGTCGAGAGTCGTTTCTCCAGTCGCGATGGCCATGGTTCCTCCTAATTGATAAGCGAGCTACGAGCGTAGCCGACGCGCCGCGTTCCGGCATGTTCGCCTGTGTAACGCGTGGGTCCGGCACGACATCTGGGGCGCAATACGCAACGGGCGCGACCGGCAGCGCTCGCGCCGTTGTCAGCGACTCAGTCGCTCAAGGTCCTTGTCGACCATGAGGCGAATTAGCGCCTCGAAGTCGGTCTTCGGCTCCCAACCAAGGCGCTCTCGCGCCTTCGTTGCGTCGCCGATCAGGTGATCAACCTCGGCCGGACGCACTAGCGTCGGGTCGGTCGCGACGTGGTCGTCGATCGAAAGCCCGGCCTGGTCGAACGCGACCTCGACGCACTCTCTAACCGAGTGGGCGACGCCCGTCGCGATCACGTAGTCGTCGGGCACGTCCTGCTGGAGCATCATCCACATCGCCTCGACGTAATCCTTCGCGTAGCCCCAGTCGCGCTCGGCATCGAGGTTCCCCAGAGGCAGCGTGTCGATGAGCCCGAGCTTGATCGCCGCCGCGTGCCACGTGATCTTCCGCGTCACGAACTCGAGTCCGCGTCGTGGCGATTCGTGATTGAAGAGTATCCCGCTCGTTGCGCGCAGCTCGTAGCTCTCGCGGTAATTGACGGTGATGAAGTGCCCGTAGGCCTTCGCCACGCCATAGGGCGAGCGCGGATAGAAAGGCGTCAGCTCGGTCTGCGGCACCTCGCGGACCTTCCCGAACATCTCGCTCGAGGACGCCTGGTAGAAGGCCGCCTCGGGACAGACCTCGCGCATCGCCTCGAGTAGGCGCGTTACGCCGACGCCGCTGAACTCGGCGGTCAGCGTCGGCTGCACCCACGAGACGGCGACGAAGGACATGGCCGCGAGGTTGTAGATCTCATCCGGCTGACTCGCGCGCAGCGCGTCGACCAGCGAGCGTTGGTCGAGCAGGTCGCCCTGATGCAGCGTGATTCGGTCGCGCAGGTGCTCGATCCGGTCGAAGCGCTCGACCGACGAGCGACGGACCATGCCGTGCACGTCGTAGCCCTTCTCGAGCAGCAACTCCGCGAGGTAGGACCCGTCCTGTCCGGTGATGCCGGTGATGAAGGCGGCGCGCGCCATGAACCGCGCAGGCTATCGGCCGGCGGCGCGCATCGTCGGCCGCGCACGTCGCTCCGCGACGATCTCACGCCCGACGGCCGCCACGAAGCGCGGGTTGTAGCGTAGGTAGCGCCGCCAGAGCCGCCGCGGCTCGCGCGCCAGCCTGAAGGCCCATTCGAGGCCGTGGCGCCCCATCCAGACCGGCGCTTGCGCCACGAGCCCGGCGTGGAAGTCGAAGGCGGCGCCGACCCCGATCAGCATCGGCGCGGCGAGCTGTGAGCGCATCCGAGCCATCCAGAGCTCCTGGTGCGGCTGCCCCGTCCCGACCCAGACGATCTCGGCGCCGGAACCGTTGATCTCCTCGACGATCCGCCGCTCCTCCTCCTCACTCAGCTCGCGATAAGGCGCGCCCGGCACGCCGTCGACGTGCGGCGGCGAGGAGGCCCCGACGATCTGGATCCCGGGATAGCGCGTCCGTAGCTCGAGCACGAGCGTGACGAGGGCGCCCTCGCTGCGCCCGCCGTAGAGATACATCCGCGTTCCGCTCGCCGCTGCGCGCTCGCAGCAGGCGAGCATCAGGTCGGGCCCGTAGACCCGCGAGTGTATGTCTCCCCGTCTGAGTGCACGCAGCGCCCAGACCAGCGGCTGTCCGTCCGGGAGCACGAGCGCGGCGCCCTGAACCGCCGTCCGCACGGCAGGATCCTCCTGGGCCAGCATCACGAGGTGCACGGCGGCGGCCGTCACATAGCCGAGCGTGCGCGTGCGCGCCATCGCCTCGATCCAGTCGACGGCCTCGTTGTAGTCGCAAAGCGCGAGCGAGATTCCGAGCACCTCGCCGCATGGCGGAAGCTGCGGCGAGGCCGACAGCTTGGCGGGCACGGCCATCCACTCTTTGTACTCGATCGACCTGTCGCGACCGAGCCTCGCCGGTGTGCGCCGCCTCAGCGCGGCTGTTCGGTCGCGCGCGGGGCCGCGGCCACCGAGAGCGCACTTGACGGCACGCGCTCGAACGCAAAGACGAGCAGGCCACGCTCGCTGTTCGCGCTTCGCCCGCCTGAACGCAGGAGCTCGCCTGTGCGCATGTACACCTCCGCGACGACCGCGTGTTGAAGCTTCGCGAGCGAGGCGAGCAGTGAGTAGCCGGGTTCCGCCTCACGCGCCGCGCGAGCCCGCGCCACGAGCAGGATCGCCCCCGCGTCGATCCAAGCATGGTCCCCTTCGGGCAGGCAGCCGAACGCTTGCAGGTGGCGCTCGCGAAGCGCCGCGACCGCCGCTTCGCGCAGGTCCTCGATAGATGTCGCGCAGGACACTCTGGCGGCGATCCTAGGCGAGCGAGCACCGCAACACTGGTGAACAAACCGCGTTTTGCTGGTGAACATCGCACGGTCGGTCATGAGGCCCGGCGGGCGCGCCTGCGTACCGCCGGCAGAGCGGGTGAAAAATGCCCCGCCGCCTCACCGCCGGCTCCGCCTACCGTTCAACCAAGCGATGCGGGACCGCCAACTACACAATGAACCCCCGGGGGACCGGCGCCTACGCCTTGCGCTGTCTGCGCCCCAGCCCCATGGCGAGGAGCAAAAGCGCCTGCGCGTGATCGTCGCGGACCCCGATCCGCTGGCCCGCCGCGTGATCCGCGACGCGTTGACCGCGGAGCCTGGATTCGTCGTTTCGGCCGAGGCGAAGGACGGCATCGAGGCCGTCGAGCTCGCGACTCACTACCGTCCCGAGCTCGTTCTGATGGAGGTCGGCCTGCCGCACCTCGACGGGATCAGCGCCTGCCGCGAGATTCGCGCCCGCGCGCCCGAGGTCCGCGTCGTGATGCTCTCGGTGCCCCAGGATCGCGACACCGAGCTGCGCGCGCTGCGCGCCGGCGCCTCGGGCTTTCTGACGAAGAGCGCTGCGATCGAGTCCGTTGGCCGCGCGCTGCGCTCGGTCGCGTCGGGCGAGGCGGCGGTGAGCCGATCGCTGACGAGCCACCTGATCGAGATTCTGCGCAGCACGACCGAGGACGGCCGCGGCATGCGCCCTGTAAAGAGCCCCTTGACGACGCGCGAGTGGGAGGTTCTCGACCTGATCTGCGCGGGCTTGTCGACGCGCGAGATCTCCGCCAAGCTCTTCCTCTCCGAGGACACTGTCTACAGCCACACGAAGAGCATCCTGCGCAAGCTCGGTGTCCATTCGCGCGCCGAGGCGGTCGAGGCGGCAGGTCGGCTGCGCCAGCCGGGCCCAACATGAGGTGTGGTCGGCGCCGGCGCCCTTGCAGCTCCCCACGCTGCGGCGCGATTCTCACAAGAGGCCGCGGCGACCGCCGGGCTCGTGCCGCCGTACAGGGGACGTGTTCGAGTGGCGCTCGCGCGTGTCTGCGCCCGGGCTGCTGCGAGAGCCGCGCCCGCCGCGCAGTGCGCTGATCGGAACGGCCTGCGCACACCCTGACCGCCGACGTGTGGGGTGAGGGCCGCTACGACGCCGCACTAAACTCCGGCCCCCATGAAGGTCGGTGTCATCGGGCTCGGCTACGTTGGGCTTCCGCTAGCGGTCGCCTTCGCACTACGCGATACGGATGTCGTGGGGATCGACCGCGACGAGCGCAAGCTCGCGCTGCTCGCGGCCGCCAGCTCCTACATCGACGATGTTTCGGATGCGGAGCTGCAGGCCGCGCTCCCGCGGCTGACGAGCAGTTCTGAGTTTGCGGCGCTCGCTGACGTGGACGCCGTGATCGTCTGCGCGCCAACGCCGCTGTCCGGTAACCGGGAGCCCGACCTCACGCCGCTGCTGGACTGCGTCGCAGCGCTCGGCGACGTACTGCGCGCGGGGCAGCTCGTGGCGATCGAGTCGACGACCTACCCCGGGACGACGCGCGAGCGGGTCGCGCCGCTCCTCGCCGAGCGCTCGGGCCTGCGCCCCGGCGTGGATTTTCATCTCGCGTTCTCACCCGAGCGCGTCGATCCGGGTCGCACCGACTTCACGCTCGCCAGCACGCCCAAGGTTGTCGGCGGGCTCACGGAGGCGTGCGCCGATCGCGCTGAGGAGCTCTACGGCGCCGTCTGCGACCACGTCGTGCGCGTGTCGACGCCCGAGGCGGCGGAGCTGACGAAGCTGCTCGAGAACATCTTCCGGGCGGTGAATATCGCGCTCGTCAACGAGCTCTCGCTGCTCACGGATCGAATGGGGATCGACATCTGGGAGGTGATCGACGCCGCGTCGACCAAGCCCTACGGCTTCATGCGCTTCGAGCCGGGCCCGGGGATGGGCGGCCACTGCCTGCCGGTCGACCCGTTCTACCTGGCCTGGCGAGCGCGCGAGTTCGATTTCTCGACCGAGTTCGTCGAGCTCGCCGGCAAGATCAACCAGCAGATGCCCTACCACTGCGTCGAGAAGGTCCAGCGTGTCTTGAACGCGCGCGGCCTCCCGGTGCGCGACTCGCGGATCGCCGTCCTCGGCGTCGCCTACAAACCGGGAGTCGCGGATACGCGCGAGTCGCCCGCGATCAAGCTGATCGACCTGCTGCAGCGCCTCGGCGCCGAGGTCGTCTACCACGACGATCACGTGCCCGAGCTCCTCGGGCTGCGCTCGCTACCGCTCGAGGAGGCGCTCGCGGGGGCGGCGCTCGCGCTCATCGTCACGGCTCACGCGGGCATCGACTACGACGCGCTGGCGGACCGCGCCGGCTGCGTTCTCGATCTTCGCGGCGTGACACGGCCCGGCGCGAACGTGGTGCGCCTGTGACCCGCCTGGCCGTCGTAGGGCTCGGATATTGGGGACCGAACATCGCCCGCAACATCGAGGCGATGGCGGACGTCGAGCTCGCGTGGGTCGCCGACAGCGATCCGGACCGCCTTGCGCGCGGCTTTGGCGCTGCACGCACGACCGATTCGCTCGACGAGCTGCTCGCCGACGAGGCGCTCGACGGAGTCCTGCTCGCGACGCCCGTCCCGACGCACGGCCAGCTTGCGATCCGGGTGCTCGAGGCCGGCAAGCACTGTTTCGTCGAGAAGCCGCTCGCGCTGACGGTCGCCGACGCCGATGCGGCCGTCGCCGCGGCCGAGCGGGCCGCGCGCATCCTGATGGTCGGTCACCTGCTCGAATACCACCCGGGAGTGCGCAAGCTCGCGGAGGTCGTCGCCTCGGGAGAGCTCGGCGAGGTCCGCTACATCTACACGAATCGCCTCAACTTGGGCCAGCTTCGCGCCGACGAGAACGCGCTCTGGAGCCTCGGTGCGCACGACGTGTCGGTCGTCCTCGCGCTCGCCGGCGAGGAGCCCTACGAGCTCGACGCCCGCGGCGAGTGCTACATGCGCGCCGGCATCGAGGACGTCGTCTTCGCCTACATGCGCTTCCCATCGGGCGTCACCGCGCACCTGCACCTCTCCTGGCTCGACCCGCACAAGGAGCGACGCCTTACCGTCGTCGGCTCGCAGCGGATGGCGACCTTCGACGACATGGCGCTCGAGCGCAAGCTGACGATCTACGACAAGGGCTTCGACGAGAAGGCCGACAGCTGGGGCGAGTACATCACGCGCTCGGGCGATGTGACGAGCCCGCGCATCCCGAACGCCGAGCCGCTGCGGCTCGAGATCGAGCATTTCGTGCACTGCATCCGCAGCGGCGAGCAGCCGCGCTCGGACGGGCGCAGCGGCCTGCGCGTCGTGCGCGTCCTCGAGGGCCTGCAACACGCGCTCGAGGAATCGCGCCGGTGAGCCTCCGTCCCGATCCGCGCGCCCCCGGCCTGCACGTCGGCGATGACGTCACGATCGGTGAGGGCGTGACGCTCGGCGCGAACGTGACGATCCACGATGAGACCTCGATCGGCGACGGCTGCGTGATCGAGGACGGCGCCGTCATCGGCAAGCGCCCGCGTTTGTCGCGCTACTCGACGACCCCCCGCGGCGGCCTGCACGGCGCGGCGATCGCGACGGGCGTCTCGATCGGCACGCATAGCGTGATCTTCGCGGGGGCGACGATCGAGCCGGACGTCGTGATCGGCGACCAGTGCTTCATCCGCGAGCGCACGCGGCTCGGGACGGGCTGTGTGATCGGGCGCGGCAGCGTCGTCGAGCCCGATGTGACGATCGGCGCGCGCTGCCGGATCCAGACGAACGTCTACCTGACCCGCGCGACTTTGCTCGAAGAGGACGTCTTCGTCGGCCCTGGCGCGCTGACGACCAACGACAACACGATGGCCCGCCACGACGAGACCCACGAGCTGCGCGGAGCGACCCTGCGCCGCGCCTGCCGAGTCGGCGGCGGAGCCGTGCTCGTGCCCGGCGTCGAGGTCGGCGAAGAGGCCTACGTCGCGGCGGGCGCCGTCGTCACGCGCGACGTCCCGCCACGCACCGTCGTCATCGGCGTACCCGCACGCGTCGTGCGCGAAGTCCCCGACGAGGATCTGCTCGAGCGCTGGCGATGAGCCTCGACCCGCGCGCGCTGCTGCGCAGGCTCGTCTACCGCACGCCGGTGCTGCGCGTCTACGCTAAGGCGCGACGCCTCGAGCTCGTCGTCCAGGGCCAGGAGCAGGCGCTCGAGCACTACAAGGCCCACACGGCCGGGCTGGAAGCGCAGGAGGGGATCCTCGCCGCGCGAGTCGACGAGCTGGTCGCGGAGGTCCGCGGTCTGTGGGAGCGCCGCGCCGCAGAGAACCCGCTCGAGGTCTTCCTGCCTGTCCGCAAGGAGGAGCTGTTGGTCGGTGCCGCGCCCGCGAAGCCCGCGCGTGAACCCGCCCCGCCGTACACGCTCAACTGGGTGATCACGCCGCCCGCGAGCCGGACCTCCGGCGGGCACGCCGACATCTTCCGCGCGATCGCTCACCTCGAGTCGCAGGGCCACCGGTGCCGTGTCTATTGCTACGAGCCGCTCGACACCTACACGCGAGAGCAGCTTGGCGAGCTGGTCGCGGCTTACACGCCGGTCGCGGCGGAGCTTCATCCCGACGCGCTCACGATGGACCCGTGCGACGCGATCATCGCGACCGGCTGGACGACCGCCTACCCGGTCCGCGCTTTCGCCGCGGCCGCGAAGAAGATCTACTTCGTCCAGGACTACGAGCCGTATTTCGTCGCGCCCGGCTCCTACAGTGCGCTTGCGGCGAGCACCTACGGCTTCGGCTTCCACGGTCTCACGCTCGGCGACTGGCTGGCGGAAAAGCTCCACCGTGAGCACGGCATGGCCTGCGACTCGTTCCCGTTCGGCGTCGACACCGCCCAGTACGAGCTGCGCAACCGCGACGTGCGCTCCCGCCGAATCGTCTTCTACGCCCGGCCCTCGTCCGAACGCCGCGGCTTCGAGCTCGGCGTGCTCGCCCTCGAGCATTTCCACAGCCTGCATCCCGAGTACGAGATCGAGCTGATCGGCGAGGACATCGACCGCTGGCAACTGCCGTTCCCCTGCACGCGCCACGGAGTCCTCGCGCCCGACCAACTATGCGAGCTCTACAACGACTGCGCCGCCGCCCTCGTCCTGTCGTTCACCAACATGTCGCTGCTCCCGCTCGAGCTGCTCGCTTGCGGCTGCTTGACGGTCGTCAACGACGGGGCCAATACGCGCGCGGTGGGGTTTGCCGACGACCTGCATTACGCGGATGCGACACCGAGCGGACTGGCACAGGCACTCGAGGGCGCCTCACTCGCGGCCATGCAACCGGTGGCGGTCACCGCGGCTGCCGAACGCGCACGCAAGCTCGGCTGGGAGCACGCGAACCGCCGGATCGAGGAGGTCTTGTGTGTTCAGCTTGGCGATTCGGTCCAGCGCGGGCCTGCGGGGCTACCGAGGTCCTAGGTGGAGAGCTCGCCGGCAGCGTAAGGGTCGGCAACGACGCCGTCGCCGAAAAGATACGGCGCTCGCGCAAGGATCAGCGAGCGCGAGATTTCATCATCGAGGCCCGTCAACGACTCCTCGGCGTTGGTCGTCGACGCGAGCGTCCCGCGGGACCGCTCGCGGTGCGTAACGAGCATTTCGGGGACGTGTGCGCCGCGCGCTCCCCGGTCGGCGAGCCGGCACCAAAGGTCGTAGTCCTCCTGCCCAGCCAGCCGCAAGTCCTCGCAGTAGCCCCCAAGCTCGATCAGCCGCTCGCGTCGGAGCAACACAGCACCGTCTATGTAGTTTCCCGTCCGTAGCCACGTCGGGTGCCAGGCGTGGGCGCTCGTGAGCCCACATGGCTGCTCATGGGCTACGACTACCGTGAGCGCGTAGGCGAAGCTCGCTTCGGGGTCGTCGCCGAGCGCCTGCTCGAGGCGCTCGAGCGCGGTCGGGTAGGCCGTGTGGTCGGCGTCGAGGACGAAGATCAGCTCGCCGCGCGCCTGCGCCGCGAGGGCGTTGCGCGTGCGGCCGAGGCCCCGGTGCGATTCGTGGCACAGAAGGCGCGCTGGTAGCCAGGGCCTCTCCGCGAGGAATCCGGCTACCACCTCAGCGGAGTCGTCGCTCGAGGCGTCGTCGAGGACCACGATCTCGAAGCTGGGGTGCTCGCTCGCCGCCGCCGACTCGAGCGAGGCGATGACCTCCCGTTCGTGATTGTCGACGGCGATCGCCACGGAGATGCGGGGGGCAATCGCACTGTAGGCCTCGGTCTCCGTAAGCAGCGATGGCTCGCAATGATCTCCGCTCGTATTCGCCTGCGCGAGGCGGTCGAGTGCGCGACGGGTCTGCGACAACTCGGCGGTCAGTCGTTTGATTGCTCGCTCGAGCGGTCGTAGCTCTTCGCCGACGTGTAGCGCCACACGCTCGGCGACCTCGGCATCGTTCGGAGCCGCCGCCTCTGGGATGCTCAAATCAGCCGGTGTCACCGTTCGCGTGGCGGTCCCGAGCGACTCGGCGACCGATAGCAGCTGGTCGACGGCGCGCTCCATCGGCAACTCGTCGCGAATCAGCGCGTAGGCGCTCTTTCGTAGCTCCTCGAGCCGCTGCTCGTCGTCCAAAAGCAAGTCGGTCATCAGTGCGAGATCGCCCGGCCGCGCGCTGATGAAGTGCTCGCCCGGCTCGAGCGGGGCGCAGTCGCGTGAGTGCTCGCTGACGACCACGGCTCCATTGCAGATCGCTTCGATCACGCGCACCCATTCGAGGCCTCTTGCTCCTTCACGATGGAGATTGAGCATCACCCGGCTCGAGCGCAGCAGGCGATGCTTCTCGCCACCGACGACAAAGCTTGGGCCGGGACCGCGGTGCCATTCGGGACGGGCGAGCACGATGCGCTGGCGCCGGGTCCAGAGCGTGTCGCCATATGAGGCGATCAGCGGCGTTCGGCGCTCGTCGTCGCTGCCGAGGTAAAGCACGTCGATCGGCCGGATGCCTGGCTCGCCGTGCCAGGCATCCCATTCATCGACATAGCCGAGCGGGAAGTGCGTAGCTGGGATGCCGCGGCGCCGCAGCTCTCGGCACGCACTGGCGTGTACTGCGACCATCGCGCCGAGCCGCGGCGCGAGCCCACAGGTCACCTCGAACGAATAGGTCCCCGGC
>CAVZAY010000017.1:0-35045 GCA_963773395.1 uncultured Solirubrobacterales bacterium
AGGTGTCCCGCACTTCGGCTATTATACAGGTGGCCTGATCAGTTTACCTGTCGATTTCTATCGTGCCCATGCCGAGCCCAACGGACACCGACCAGACGCTGCTGGCCAGCGAGCTGCGCGTTGTCCTCGGCCAGCTCGTGCGGCGCATGCGCGCCGAGCGCCAACCACTCCCCCTACTGCAGACCTCGGTGCTCTCACGCCTCGAGCGCGGCGGCCCACATAGCGCTAGCGAACTGGCGGCAGCGGAGCGCATGCGCCCGCAGTCGATGGCGCAAATGCTCGCCCAGCTCCAGGAGCAGGGCCTGATCGCACGCGCGCCCGACCCGCGCGACGGGCGGCGCGCACTCGTCACGCTCGACCGGCGGCGGGATCGCAACGTTGACCGAATGTCGCCGTCAGCGCGAAGGCTGGCTGGCCGGCGAGCTCAGCGCCCTCAGCCCGCTCGAGCCCTCGAAACGCTGACGCGGGCGCTGCCGCTGCTGCGCCGGCTCGCCGAAAGCTAGCGCTCAGCACATCGCCTCGTGCCGCGGCCCACCGCCGCGGAACAGACGAGGAGAATCCGAGGCCGTGAGCGACCACCACGGACACAGCCACGCGAGCGCAGGCGAACGCCACCTGGCTGGCGTGCTGGCGCTGATCCTGGCGTTCATGGGCGTAGAGGTCGCGGTGGGGGTGCTCGCACACTCGCTCGCGCTGCTCTCGGACGCGGCTCACATGTTCACCGACGCGGCTGCCCTCGGTGTGGCGGTCGCGGCCGCCCGCCTCGCGCGGCGCCCAGCGCGCGGCGCGATGACCTACGGGCTGCGCCGGGCGGAGATCCTCTCCGCCCAGTTCAACGGCGCGACGCTGCTCGTGCTCGGCGGCGTGATCGTCTATGAAGCCATCGCGCATCTCGTCCACCCCGCCCGGGTCGGCGGGCGCGCGCGGCGCTGATCGTGGCGCTTGCCGGCGCCGCCGTCAGCCTGGCGGCGACGCTGATCCTCGCGCGAGGCGACCGGCGCAGCCTCAACGTCGAGGGCGCCTTCCGGCACATGGCGCGGACCTCTCGAGCCCGCGACGGCTGCGGCCGGCGCAGTCATCATCGCGACGGGCTTTCGCCGCGCGGACGCGATTGCCTCGCTCGTGATCGCGACGACCATGCTCGCGGCGTCATACCGGCTGCTGCGCGATTCGGGACGCATCTTCCTCGAGGCAGCGCCAAAGGGCCTCGACGTCGCGGCGATCGGGCGCGCGATGGTGGGCGTCGCAGGCGTCCAGGAGGTCCATGACCTGCACGTGTGGGAGGTCACAAGCGGCTTCCCCGCGCTCTCAGCCCACGTGCTCGTCGATGCGCAGGCCGACTGCCACGAGGCGCGACGCGAGCTTGCGGCCGAGCTGCGAGCTCGGTTCGCGATCGAGCACACGACACTCCAGGTCGATCACGCTCGCCAGGAGCTGCTGCACATCGAGACAAGGCCACCGGGACGCGAAGCGTCCCCATAAGAAACAGAGGCTTTGGACAGCGGGCGTGACGGGAGTCGAGCGACCGGCGCGGCCGCCGCCCGAGCTGTAACGCTTGGAGCGATGACGGCGCGCGATCCCGAAGCCGTCGCGACACAGAGCGAGGCGAATCGGCGCGGCGCGAGGCGAAGCGCCTGCGCGACGCGCGCGCCGAGCGCGCCGCCGGACGAACGCGAGCCTGGCGCGTGATCGACGCCTTCTCCGAGCGTGAGCGCTCATCGCGCCAGCGTGAGCGCAACTGGGAAGCCGCGCCGGTGGCGAGGAGGAGGTAGCACAGGTGATAGCCGCGCGCTGCCCGGCCGTGCCGGTCCTGCACGACCGCCGGCTCGCGGGCTCGGGCGCCAACATCGACCACATTGCGATCGCACCTTCCGGCGTCTACGTGATCGACACGAAGCGCTACCGCGGCAAGGTCGAGGTGATCAACCCGCTGCTCGGCAAGCCGCGCCTGATCATCGCCGGGCGCAACCACACGCGGCTCGTCGACGCGCTCGCAAAGCAGGTGCGAGCGGTGCGCGGCGTGCTCGCGGACGACGTGCCCGTCTATGGGTGCTTCTGCTTCGTCAACCCGCCGGGCCTGCTTGCCCGATCCGCCCTACCGACGCTCTGGACTTTGCGGATCGCGGACTTCCGCCTCTACGCTCCGCGCCGCCTCGCGCGCCAGCTGAACCAGCCGGGCCCGCTCACGCGTTCCGATGCCGCGGCGATCGTGCGCGCCCTCGAAGACGCGTTCGTGCCCGCCTAGGCCGCGCATCCGGCTGGTCGCCGGCACGCTCCAGCGGCGCACCTCGCGCCGCATCCGTGCAATCTGGTCGGCCAGCGGGCCCACGCTCCGGGGACTACCCGCCACGAGCGAGGGTTACGCATCGTCCAGTGCGAAACGGGCGTCAGGCGAGGCGCGCGTAGGCGGGCAGCGTGAGGAACTCGACGAACTCGCGGCCTACCGCGACCTCGTCGAGCAGCTCGCGGGCCGCCTCATAGCCCGGCCCGAGCTTCGCCTGCTCCTCGTCGGCGACGCGCCTGACCTGGTCCGGGCTGACCTTGCCGTGGTGCAGCCACTGCCAGATCTGCGAGCGGGCGATCTCGGCTGTCGCTGCGTCCTCCATCAAGTTGAAGATCGCGACCGCGCCGCTGCCGCGCAGCCAGGCGTGGATGTACTGGAGCGCAACCGAGACGTCGTTGCGCAGGCCCTCGTCGGTGATCTCACCCGGCGTTGAGGCGACGTCGAGCAGAGCCGCCGCGTCGGGCACGATGTCCTCGCGCAGCACCTCGAGCTGGTTCGGCCGCTCGCCGAGGACGCGGTCGAAGACCTCGAGCGCGACGGGCACGAGGTCGGGATGCGCGACCCAGGTCCCGTCGTAGCCCTGCGCGACCTCGCGCTCCTTGTCCTCGCGCACCTTCGCGAGCGCAACGCGGTTGACGTCGGGGTCGCGGCGCGAGGGGATGAACGCCGCCATGCCGCCGATCGCATGGGCACCGCGCCGGTGACAGGTCTGCGACGAGCAGCTCGGCGTAGGCGCGCATGAACGGGACGCCCATACCGACCGAGTTGCGGTCGGGCAGCACGAACTCGCGCCGGTGGCCGAGCTTCTTGATGACGCTGAAGAGGTAGTCCCAGCGGCCGGCATTGAGCGCGGTCGCGTGCGGACCGAGCTCGTAGAGGATCTCGTCCATCTCGAACGCGGCAAGGATCGTCTCGATCAGGACGGTCGCACGGATCGTCCCGCGCGGCAGGCCGAGCAGGTCTTCGGCGCGATCGAAGACCGCCGCCAGAGCGCGCCTCCGCGTGGCGACTCGAGCTTCGGCAGGTAGAAGTAAGGACCGCTGCCGAGCTCGGCGAGCCGCTCGTGGTTGCGGGCGAGGTAGAGTCCGAAGTCGAACAGCGAGCCCGAGATCGGCTGCCCGTCGACCTCGAAGTGGCGCTCGAGCAGGTGCCAGCCGCGCGGGCGCACGACGAGCGTCGCAACCTGCTCGCGCAACTCGTAGGTCTTCTCGGGCGTCTCGAGGCGGATCGTGCGGGCGAGCGCCTCCGACAGGTTGCGCTGCCCGTCGACCATGTTCGCGCCAGGTCGGGCGAGTTGGCGTCCTCGAAGTCGGCCATGAAGACGCGCGCGCCCGAGTTGAGCGCGTTGATCACCATCTTGCGGTCGGTCGGCCCTGTGATCTCCACGCGCCGGTCGGCGAGGTCGGCGGGTGCCGCCGGCACCCGCCAGCGACCCTCGCGCACCGTGCGCGTCGCCTCGAGGAAGTCGGGCAGCTCGCCCTCGCGCAGCCGCCGTGCACGCTGCGCGCGCACGGCCAGCAGCTGCTTGCGCTGCGGGCCGAACTCGCGCTGCAGAAGCGTCAGCAGCGAGATCGTCTCCTCGCTCAGAACACCGCCCATGGGGGCGATAGCCCTCGTCATCATGCGCGGGCCGCCTCGCGCTCGAACTGCGCCTGCTCGGTCGAGCCCGCAGCGCGAGCGTCGAGGCCGTTGCCGCCGCTGATCGTCTCGAGCACCGGTCGAAGTAGCCGGCGCCGACCTCGCGCTGGTGGCGCGTTGCCGTGTAGCCGTGCTGGCTCGAGCGTCGAACTCGCGCTGCTGCAGCTCGACGTAGGCGCTCATCGCGCGCTCGCGGTAACCGCGAGCGAGCTCGAACATCGAGGCGTTGAGCGCATGGAAGCCGGCCAGCGTGACGAACTGGAAGCGGTAGCCGAGCGCGGCGAGATCGCGCTGGAAGCTCGCGATCTGGCTCTCTGTGAGGTGGCGCGCCCAGTTGAACGACGGCGAGCAGTTGTAGGCGAGCAGCTTGCCGGGGAAGCGCGCGTGGATCGCGCGCGGCGAACGCGCTCGGCCTCCTCGAGGTCGGGCGTCGAGGTCTCGAACCACAGCAGGTCGGCGTAGGGCGCGTAGGCAAGGCCGCGCGCGATCGCCGCCTCGATGCCGTCGCGCACGCGGAAGAAGCCCTCGGCCGTGCGCTCGCCGGTCGCGAACTCGCGGTCGCGCATCGTCGACGTCGCTGGTCAGCAGCGTCGCCGAGAGCGCATCGGTGCGCGCGACAGCAGCGTCGGCACGTCGAGCACGTCGGCCGCCAGGCGCGCCGCGAGCAGCGTGCGCACGAACTGCGAGCTCGGGACGAGCACCTTGCCGCCGAGGTGGCCGCACTTCTTCTCGGAGGACAGCTGGTCCTCGAAGTGCACGCCGCGGCCGCACCTGCCTCGATGAACGCACTTCATCAGCTCGAAAGGCGTTGAGCGCCCCGCCGAAACCCGCCTCGGCATCGGCCACGATCGGCGCAAGCCAGTGTGTCTCGTCCTCGCCCTCGGCGTGCGCGATCTGGTCCGCGCGCAGCAGCGCGTTGTTGATTCGCTTGACGAGCGCCGGCGCGCTCGTCGCCGGGTAGAGGCTCTGGTCGGGATAGGTCTCGCCGGCGAGGTTGGCGTCGGCGGCGACCTGCCAGCCCGAAAGGTAGATCGCCTCGAGCCCCGCCTTGACCATCTGAACGGCCTGGCCGCCGGTCATCGCGCCGAGCGCCGCAGACGCAGTCCTGCTCGTCGAGCAGGCGCGTAGGCGCCCGGCGCCGAGGCGGGCGAGCGTGTGCTCGACCCTTACCGAGCCGCGCAGCCGCTCCACATCCGCGCTCGAATAGGGGCGTTCAGGCGTAGGCGTAGCCATATCTCACTCCATGTCCGGGATCCAAGATGCGCGGGCTTCGGATCCGATAATACGCACATATGACCGCAATAGAGGCCACTACTTGATTCTGCACGCCAATCTTGGATCCCGATAGTCACCAATGCCGGTGGTATCTTCGGTGGCGTGTCGACGATGACCACCAAGGCTGAGGACATCGTCCGCGGCCTCGAGGACGAGATCATCGCCGGCACCGTCCCACCCGGGCAGATCCTGCGCCAGGAGCACCTGTGCGAGCGCTTCGGTGTCAGCCGCACGCCGGTGCGCGAGGCGCTCCAGCGCCTCGAAGCGCTCGGTCTCGTCGTCACGGTGCCGAACCGTGGCGCGCGCGTGCGCTCGATCTCGGCAGCCGAGCTGCGCGAGGCGTTCCTGATCCGCGCCGAGCTCGAGAGCCTCGCGACCGCCGAGGCGGCAACGCGCATCAACGCCGCCGAGCTCGAGCGCCTCGACGCGGCCGAGGAGCGCTTCGCCGCACTCACAGACCGGATGCGTCGCGAGATCCGCAACGGCACTGTCCCGCCATCGGACCTCGCAATTGAGTGGATGAGCGCGAACCACTCCTTCCACGACGTGATCTACGAGGTCGCTGCGCTTCCTCGCGTCGAGCAGATCGCCAAAGCTGCACGACGCTCGTTCGTCGGCGGGCGGGTGTGGAGCGCGCGGACCGAGCTCGACGAGATGTTCGCCAAAAACGAGCTGCAGCACCGCGCGATCCGCGACGCGCTGGCGGCCGGCAGCGCCGCGGGCGCCGCAAGCCTCGCGCGGGACCACGTCCTCTCCTCCGGGCGCCTGATCGAGGCCGCGCTCGACCTCGCAACGGCGCGCAGCCGCGGCATCGACGCGATCCTGACCGGCCCGTAAGGCCTCCACGCCGGCAGCTAAGGGGTCGGCTGCGCGAACTGACTGCGGATTGCCGATGTGATCGCCGGCTCCTTAGTCCAGCCTTGGAGCGTGGACACGACCGAAGGGAGTCGCAATGCATCCAGCTCTCACCAGCCAGCTCGCCGAATCTCACTCCTATGAGCTACGCGAGCGCGCGGCACGGCGCAGCCGCGTCAGCAGGGCGTATCCCTGGAGCGCGATCACGCGATACTTCGCAGGTGCGAATGCGGCTGACGAGCAGCCACTTCGTCGGACGAGTCGGCGAGCTCGGCGAGCTCGAGCTGGCGGCACGGGAAGCGCAGGCGCGCTGCCCGACGCTCGTCCTGCTGGGCGGTGACTCGGGCGTAGGCAAGACGCGTCTTGTCGACGAGCTCGAGCGCCGCCTGAGCGGCGAGATGCTCGTGCTGCGCGGCGAGGCGGTCGAGCAAGGCGACAGCGAGCTGCCCTACTCGCCGCTCTTGAACGCGCTGCGTCCACTCGTGCGCGGCCAGGACGCCGCGCTCGCGACGCTGCCAGACAGGACTCGCACCCAGCTCGCGACGCTCCTACCGGGGCTCGACGCCGCACCGCCGCAGGCCGACAACCGCGACGGCAGCGGCCAGCTGCGCCTGTTCGAAGCGTTGCTCGAGCTACTGAATGCGCTCAGCGAGCGTCAGTCGGTGGCGCTCGTGCTCGAGGACATGCACTGGGCCGACAGCTCGACGCGCATGTTCGTTTCGTTCCTCGCGCGCAGCCTGCGCAGTGAACGCGTACTGCTCGTGCTCACGTTCCGTACCGACGAATTGCACCGCCGGCATCCGCTTCGCGCGCTGCTCGCCGAGCTCGACAGACTGGGTCGCGCGCGGCGCATCGATGTCGAGCCATTCGACCGCGTAGAGCTGACCGAGGCGCTCGCCGACATCCTCGGCGACGCGCCCGCCGAGGAGCTGGTTGCGCGGCTGTACGAACGCAGCGAGGGCAACGCGCTGTTCACCGAGGAGCTGCTCGCCGCGGGACTCGACGGCCGCGGCGCCGCGCCGGCGAGCCTGCGCGACGCGTTCCTCTTGCGCGTCGAGCGCCTCTCACCCGATGCTCAGCGGGCAGCGCGCGCGATCGCCGCCGGCCGCCAGCTGGACCAGGCAACGATCGCCGAGGTAACCGGACTCGACGGCCCGGCGCTCACCACGGCGCTGCGCGAAGCCGTCGACGAACAGGTGCTTGTGAGCGCCGATGACGGGCGGCTCGCATTCCGCCACGCCCTGCTACGCGAAGCGGTCGCTGACGATCTGCTCCCGGGCGAACGCGGCGCGCTCCACCTCGCGCTCGCGCGCGCCTTCGAGCGCACGTGGGCGGCCGAGGCCGGAGACGCAATCGACCGCGCAGCGGCGATCGCGTTCCATTACGCGGCGGCCGGCGACCAGCCGGCGGCGCTGCGCGCGAGCACCGAGGCGGCGATCGCTGCAACGCGGGTCCACGCTTACGCCGAGGTGGCCGAGCTCAGCGACCGCGCGATCGAGCTCTGGCCGCGCGTCGAGAACGCGTCTGCGGTCGCACAGCTCGATCACGTCGGACTGCTCGCTCTCGCGGCCCAGGCGCACTCGCTCAGCGGCAACCGCGTGCGCGGGGAGCATCTGCTCGAGAGCGCGCTCGAAGAGCTCGACCCGAGCGTCGATCGCCAGCGCTACGCGGCGATTCTCGCGCGCCTCGCGCGCTTGCAATGGGCGCTCGGCCGCGGCGACGATGCGCTCGCCGGCGCGCAGCGAGCGCTGGCGATGCTGAGCGAGGAGGACGGCACGCGCGAGCGCACGCTGTTGCTCGCCTGGCTCGCGCGAACGCTCGTCCTGCGCGGGCGCTACCGCGACGCGGTGCGCGACGGCGAGCAGGCGCTGGCGGCCGCTACCACCGCGCACGACAGCGAAGCCCAGGCAGAGCTCCTGAACACGCTCGGCATGGCGTACGCCGCACTCGGACGCGTTGACGAAGGCGTCGAGCTGCTCCGTCGCTCGATCGCCGTCGCCCAGGCGAGCGACGACCCGGACAGCGCAAGCTATGCCTTCGCGAATCTCGCCGAGGTGCTGCACGCCCACGCCCGCACCGTGGAGGGGCTCGCGCTCGCGCGCGACGGGCTCGCGGTCTCAGTCGCGCGCAGCAATCACGACTGGCTGCGGCTGTGCATCTGCGAGATCACGTTCGACCTCGGCAACATCGCCGAGGCCAAGGCCGTCCTCGCCAGCGTGCCGCCGCAGCTCGTCGGGCTGCTGCGCATCTTCCGCGCGCTCTGCGAGGCCGACATCGCGCTCGTGGAGGGCGAAGAGGACCGTGCCGCGCTGGCGCTCGAGGACGTCGCCGAGCTCGTCGCGAGCTCACCCGAGCCACAGTGGATCGGCAAATACGGCTCGCTCCGGGCCGAGCTTCATCGGCGCCGCCGTGACCTGCCGGCGGCGCGCGCCGCCGTGGCGCAGGCGCTCGACCGCCTCGAGCTGTGCACCGAGGACGTCATTCGCATCGCGCGCGTCACGGCCGCGGGCGTGCGGATCGAAGCCGACTTCGCGCAGCGCGCGCGCGACCTGCGCGACAAGCCGGCCGAGCGCGATGCGATCGCGCGGGCGCGCATTCACGTCGACCGTCTGAAGGCGGCAGCACAACGCGGCGGCCCGATCGAGAAGGCCTGGATTGCCACCGGGACCGCAGAGCTTGCGCGGGCGCGGGGCCGCAACGACCCCAAGGCCTGGCACGCCGCAACGACGGCCTGGGAGCAGGTCGAGCGTCCTTACCGCGAGGCGACAGCGCGCTGGCGCGAGTTCGAGGCGCTGGCGGAGCACGATGACCGCGTAGCTGCGGCGGCAGCGCTCGAGCCGGCGCTCGAGCTCGCGCGGCGGATCGGCTCGCGCTGGCTGGTCGCAGAGCTGACGGCGCTGGCAGAACGCGCACGGATCGCCTCGGCGGCCGCCGCAAGTGACGCTGAGGAGCCGGCGAGCGAAGATCCGTTCGGCTTGACGGCGCGCGAGCGTCAGGTACTCGCGCTGGTTGCGGAGGGCGCGACAAACCGCCAGATCGGCGCGGCGCTCTTCATGGCCGAGAAGACAGCGAGCGTCCACGTGTCGCGCATCCTTGGCAAGCTCGGCGTCCAGAGCCGCACGCAGGCTGCCGCGGTCGCGCACAGGCTGAACCTGGCCTGACCGCGCTAGAGCTAAGCGGCAGCCGCGTCGTCGGCAGCGATCCAACGCCGCAGCTTGCACACCAGCTCGTCGCGGCGCAGCGGCTTCGTGAGGTAGTCGTCCATCCCTGCTGCGAGGCACTCCTCCGCCGCGCCGGCGACGGCGTGCGCCGTCATCGCGATAACCGGGGTGTGCTGGTGGGAGTCGACCTCGCGGCGGCGCAGCTCGCGCGTCGTGTCATATCCGTCGAGCTCCGGCATCCTGCAGTCCATCAGAACCGCGTCGTAGGTCGTATGCGCAAGCGCCGCGAGCGCCTCGAAGCCGTTGCCGACGACGTCCGCGTTGGCGCCGCAGCGTTCGAGAAGCCGCGCCGCAACAATCTGGTTGACCGGGGTGTCCTCGACGACGAGCACGCGCGGTGGGTGCGCCCATGGCAGCGACTCGGCGCGGGCGTGCTCGTCGCGGTTGGCGCCCAACGGGGCATCGAGCTCGAGCTCCGCCCAGAAGGTGCTGCCGGCTCCGAGGATGCTCGTGGCGCCAACGGTACCGCCCATCCGTTCGGCCAGCTCGCGCGCGATGGCGAGTCCGAGGCCGGTGCCGCCATGGGTCCGCGTCGTCGAACAGTCTGCCTGGGTGAACGGCTCGAACATCCGATCGAGCGCGCCGCCGGGGATCCCGGGACCCGTGTCGGCCACCTCGACGCGAAGTCGCGTGCGCCCGTCTGGGGGCGCGCACGCGCGAACCATGACGCTCACGCTTCCCTTCGCGGTGAACTTGACGGCGTTGGCAACGAGGTTGAGCAGGATCTGGCGTACGCGGCGCTCATCACCGCGCACGGATTGCGGCAGCGCGCCGTCGAAATCGAGCACGAACGCCACCGCCCGCGCGCGCGCGGTCAGGGCGGGCACGGCGCAGGCCTGCTCGATCGTTCGCCGCAGGTCGAAGTCGCACAACTCGAGCTCGAGTCGACCGGACTCGATCTTTGCGATGTCGAGGATGTCGTTGACGAGGCTCAAGAGGTGCTCGCCCGAACGCGCGACCTGCTCGGCGAGCTCGCGCTGATCACTTGTCAAGTTGCCGTCGAGCAGCAGCTCGGTAAGGCCGATCACCCCGCTCATCGGCGTACGGATCTCGTGACTCACGTTCGCGAGGAACGCCGACTTCATGTTCGACGCCTCGACCGCCGCGTCGCGCGCCAGCGCCAGCTCGGCGCTCGCGCGATTACGCTCGGTGACGTTCAGGCAGAGGGCGATGCGGCAGTCGCGCCCATCGAGGACGACATCATCGCTCGTGATCTCAACGTCAATGATCGTGCCATCCTTGTAACGATGGCGCGCCTGAAGGGCGCTGCCGAAGCCCAACCGGGGCAGCCCGGAGATCGGATCCGGATCCCCGGGCGGCACCAGATCGCCCAGGCTCATCGCGCACAGCTGCTCCTGGGAGTAGCCGTAAGCGGCAGCCGCCGCGTTGCTCGCCGTGACGATTCGCAGCGTGTCACGCTCATAGGCGAACATCGGTTGCGGGTTGTGCTCGAAAAGCAGTCGGTACTGGCGCTCGCTAGCCTCGAGCGCACGCTCGGCCTCGATATGCGCGGTCACGTCGCGCGCGATACCCCAGGTGCCGATGATCGTGCCGTCGAAATCGCGCAGTGGCTGCTTCACCGTCGCGATCCATGCCTGCGTGTTGCCGGGTAGCCAGTCGCGTTCGATCCGCGGCTCCATCGGCGCCCCGGTCTCGATCACGCGCTGCTCGTCCTCGAAAGCGACCTGCGCCTCCTGAGGACTCGAGATGTCGAAATCGGTGCGGCCGATCAGGCTCTCGACCGGACGCCCCTCACCAAAGGCGGCAAGCCAGCCGTCGCTCACGAGCAGGAACCGGCTCTCGCTGTCCTTGAAGAAGAACCGCTCCTGCGGGTTGCCGATCATGTTGTAGAAGCAAACGCGCTCGATCTCAGCGTGGGAAAGCGAGAGCGCAGCCCTGGCGGGATGGGCTTGGGCGTCAGTCATCATTTCGTCATGCCACGACCACAGGCATGTATCGGCGCACTCCTCGCAGAGGTTGAGGAGTCGTAGATTCCCGCAAATTGCAGGCAGATCGCTTCGCGCGAGACGGCTTCTAGCCGTGTCGCCGTCTGAGCCCCCGCGAGCCTACAACGAGGCGAGGCGCTGGTGCACCAGCTGGACCGCCATCGAGCCCTCTCCGACGGCGGAGGCGACGCGCTTCACCGAGCCCGAGTGGACATCGCCAACCGCGAAGATGCCCAGCTGACTCGTCTCGAGGAAGAGCGGTCGCTCACCGCTGAGTGACTCGGCCTGCACATCGCGTCCGGTCAGCAGGAAGCCGTGCTCGTCCATCGCGACATGGCCTCGCAGCCAGTCGGTGTGCGGCTCGGCGCCGATGAACACGAAGAGCGCTTTGCAGTCGAGCTCGCGCTGCGCGCCGCTGAGCGTGTCGCGGACGACCAGTGACTCGAGCCCCTCGCCCGTGCCCTTGAGCTCGATCACCTCGGTGTTCGGCAGCACGTCGATCTGCTCGCGCTCCTCGATCTCGTTGATCAGGTAGCGCGACATCGACTTTCCCAGATCGGGTCCGCGCACGACAAGCGTCGTCGAAGCCGAACGCTGCGATAGGAACATCGCCGCCTGGCCGGCAGAATTGCCGCCGCCGACGACGACGACCGGGGCGCCGGCGCAGAGCTGGCCCTCCGCTTGGGTGGCGGCGAAGAAGATCCCGCCCATCTCGAAGCGCTCGAAACCGGGGATGTCGAGCCTGCGGTAGCTCGCTCCCGTCGCCACGATGATCGAACGGCCGCGCACCGTCGTCGCGTCGGCGAGCTCGATCGCGAAGTGGCCGTCCTCGTAGACGAGGGTTCGCGCCGGGGCGGGCACAACAAGGCGTGCGCCAAAGCGCCGCGCCTGGAGCGTCGCGCGCTCCGCGAGCTCGCTGCCTGAGATCCCGGTCGGGAAGCCGAGGTAGTTCTCGATCCGCGCGGACGTGCTCGCCTGGCCGCCGAACGCGAGCTTCTCGATCAGCTGCGTGTCGAGCCCCTCCGAGGCTCCGTACACGGCCGCCGCCAGCCCGGCCGGTCCGCCGCCGACGATGATCAGGTCGCACAGCGCGGGCGGCGCGCCGCGCGCGCTCAGGCCGAGCACGCCAGCCAGCTCCGCGTTCGTCGGATCGCGCAGCACCCCACCTGCAGCGAGCACGACGGGCGTCTCATCGGGCGCGATCGAGAGCGCTTCCAGTAGCGCCGCGGCCTCCTCGTCCTGCTCGAGGTCGAGCCACTGGTAGGGCATGCGGTTGCGCCGCAGGAACTCGCGCAGGCGCTGCGCGTCGCGCGAGAAGCGCGAGCCGATCAGGCGGATGCCGGCGCCGCGATCGATCAGGATCGCGCGCCGTGCGAGGAAGGCGCGCAGGATCAGGTTCGACAAGTCCTCGTTGGCGGCGACGAGCCGTGTCAGCTCGGCGACCGGGACCTGGATCACGCTACCGGCGTCGCGGACGATCGCGCTGAGCAGGGGCGGCGCACCGGTGAGCAGGTTGAGCTCGCCGAGGAAGCGGCCCCGGCCGTGAACCGCGATCACGCTGTCCTCGATACCGTAGCCCTGGACGATCGCCACGCAGCCGGCCTCGACGACGAAGAAGTCGTAGTCCAGATCGCCCTCGCGGAAGAGGACCTCGCCGGCCGCCACCGCGCGCACGGCTCCCGCGGCCCGCACCCTCGCCAGCTGCGCATCCGTCAGGCGAGGGAACGCGCCGCCGACGTTCTCCGGCTCCGCGACGCCGGCGCCGAGCGGTTCAGCCCGCTCAGCCATCAGTCGCCCTCGAGCACGAACGCGGCGTCGTCGACGTAGCAGTAGGACCAGTGCTCGCCACGCTCGACCGAGGTCACGATCGGGTGCGCGCTCGCCCGTGCATGCTTGCTCGCGTGCTGGTTCGGCGATGAGTCGCAGCAGCCGATATGGCCGCAGATGCGGCAGACGCGCAAGTGCAGCCAGCGCCCGCCGATCGCGAGACAGTCCTCGCAACCCGAAACCTGGTCAGGGCGCGCGACGGCGATCTGGTCGAGGTGCGTGCAGGGGTTCACGGCATCGTCCTCCCTCGCGGTAGCTAGCCACCAGAGTAAAGCGGACGCCGACCGGCGGCTACGAGTCCCAGAAGTCCTGGACGATCTCCCCGTCGCCCTCGAAGCGGCGCCCGAAGATCAGCACCTCGAGGCCGTCCGGCCCGGCCTCGAAGGAGCGTGCCGTGCCGGGACTGACGCGCACCGCGTCAAGCTTAACCAGCTCGACGATCTCGTCATCGAGCTTCACGCGCCCGCCGCCGGCAAGCACGACATAGATCTCCTCCGCCTCGTGATGGCGGTGAGCGAATGCCTCGCGCTTGTTCGGCTTGACCTTCAGGTAGTTCATCGCGGTCTGCTCCGCGCCAAGCTCGCCGCGAGGAAAGCGCGCCTCATGTGTCGCGGAGAGACCGTGTTTCGCGGCCGAGTCCTCGACCTCGCCGAGGTTGCGCTTACGGTATGCCTCACTCATGGCTTACCAGCATAGGACCGACCCGCGGTCATGGAGGCGCCGCGGCGGTCGGGGGCCGTGTACGGGGAGGAGTATCGCCTCGCCGACGCGCTCGCGGTAGTGGAGGCGCTGCGCACTGGGCGGCCGATCCCGCCGACGCCACGCTACGAGGACGGTCAGTAGGCACGGCCTGCGCGGGCCGCCACACAGGCGGTCCCCATTCAGATGCTGCCGCAGCCATCAGCGCGTCGCGGCGGCCTCGACAAGCGCCTGCGCGACGAGCGCGCCCGCCGCGCTTTCGCAGTGCTCGGGGTGCCACTGGAGGCCGAGCGCGAAGCGCCGGTCGTCGCGCTCGATCGTCTCGATCACGCCGTCGGCCGACTGCGCTGTGACGCGTAGCCGGCGACCGAGGCGGCGGACCGCCTGATGGTGCTCGCTGTGGACCTGCGGCGAAGCGCCCGCGAGGCGGCGAATCAGCCCGGCGCGCTCAGTGCGCACGAGGTGTGGGGCACCGCTGTGGGTGAGCTTGGTCAGGCCGTCGGCGTGAACGTCCTGGTAGAGGCTGCCGCCGGAGGCGATGTTGAGCAGCTGGCTGCCGCGACAGATGCCGACGACGGGTAGATCGAGTGCGAGCGCGCCCGACAGCGCGGCAAGCTCGAGCCGGTCGGCCGCGATATCGGGCTCCACGCAGACCGCGCGCCGGTGCTCGCCATAGAGGCGCGGATCGATGTCGTTGCCTGCGCCGGTGAAGACGATCCCGTCGGCGACCGCGAGGTCACGCTCGCCGATACAGCTGCGCACCTGGCGCACGCGTGCGCCGGCCTGCTCAAGCCAGCGGACGTAGGGCTCCGCCGGCTGCTGCGCGCCGATTGCCAGGAGGATCAACGGCTCGCTGCCGGCGCGCTCGGCGCGGTAGGAGCGCAGGAACGCGGCGCGCGCTCTCGAGACGCGCTTGCGCGCCGCCTCCTCGGTCGTCGAGAGGAGCGCCGCGATCTCCGCGTGCGTAAAGCCGGCCTCGAACCGCAGCAGCAGGGCGAAGCGCTCGTGCGCGCTCAGGCGGGCGAGCGCCTCGCGCGCGGAATCAGGCTCGGTGGCCGGCAGTCCCACGGTATCCGCCGCGCTCGCGAGCGGGCGGCGCGAGCGGCGCCGCAGCTCGTCGATCGCGAGGTTGCGCGCCGTGCGCGCTAGCCACGCCCGCCGGCGCGACGCGTCGAGCCCCTCCGGCAGGCGCTGCCAGGCGCGGATCAGCGTCTCCTGCGCGAGATCCTCCGCCGCGTGGCGATCGCCACTCAGCACGCCTGTGAGGCGCGCGACAAGTGGCCCGCGCTCGTCTTCGATCAGTGTCTGCAGATCCATCTGTCAACTAAGACGCTCGAGCCGCGCCGAACCGGACACGGGCGCGACGATCGATCTGACAGCAGGCGTGCGACAGAGGCAGCAGCGCGAAGTCCGTCAGCCGGGTCGCGGCCCCAAGAACGGGCCCCGATGTGGCAGTCGCTGAGCTGGACGATCACGGGCGGGCCGGCGCGAGGCGGCCGGGCAGGCGGCCGCCGGTCGCGAGCCAGGATCCGGCGAGGATCAGCGCGAGCCCCGCGAGCGCGAGCGCGCCGGGATGCTCGCCGAGGAACACGACGCCGAGCGCCACTGCGACGATCGGGTTGATGTAGGCGATCACGAGGGCGCGACTGGGGCCGATGTCGACGACGAGAACCGCCATCAACGCGAAGCCGAGCGCCGTGCAGACGAGGCCGAGCGCGACGATCGAGGCGAGGGCGCCAGCCGAGGGGACGCGGGCGGGCGAGTCCAGCAGCGCAACCGGGACAAGGATGAGCGCTGCGATCGCCAGGCTCGCGCCCATCATCGCGCGCGGGTCGAGCGTCGCGAGGTGACGCTTGAGGACGATCGGCCCGATCGCGTAGCCGACCGCCCCGAGCAGCGTCTCGGCGGCGCCGACCAGGGTCCTGACGTGCGCCGACGCGTCGACGCCGACGAGCGCGACGACGCCGGTGAGCCCGATGAAGAGACCCGTGATACGCCGGCGCCCGACCGGGGCCGTCGGCCCGAAAAGGGGCTCCAGGAGCACGACGAGCAGCGGCACGCAGGCGATGATGATCGCCGCGAGCGAGGAGGGGATCCGCTGCTCGCCGGCGGCGATCGCGGGGAACGGGATCACGATCTCGGCGACCGCATAGACAGCGAGCCAGAGCCAGTGCGCACGCAGCGCGGAGAGCGCGCCCGCCCGGACGGCGAGCGCGAGCAGGACCGCGGCGCCGAGCGCGACGCGCGCGAGCGCGAGCAGACCCGGCGTCGCGCCGCCATCATCGGCGATCTTGATGAAGAGATAGGGAACGCCCCAGATGACCGAGAGGGCGCCGAAGAGCGTCCACGCGCGCGTGCTCATCCGGGCCACCATAGCGGCGGCCAGGCGGTCGGTCTGTGCCCACTGATCGCAGCGATCGCGATTCGCCGTTCGCCGGCAGCAAGGCCTCAGCGCAACCTAGCTCCGCTCCCCCAGCTACCGTTCCGCGCATGTGCCGCCTGTTCGGCATGAGCGCCGGCGCGCAGCCGACCACGGCGACGTTCTGGCTCCTCGAGGCCCCAGACAGCCTCCTGGAGCAGAGCTTCCGCGAGCCGGATGGGACCGGCATCGGCTGGTTCGACGAGCGCGGCGCGCCCCACGTCAGCAAGCAGCCGCTCGCCGCGCACGACGACAAGCGGTTCGTACGCGAGGCCCACGAGATCCGCTCGCACACCTTCCTCGCCCACATCCGCTTCGCCTCGACCGGGCCTGCGGCGCGCGAGAACACGCACCCGTTCGAGCTGGAGCGCCGCCTGTTCGCGCACAACGGCGCGCTCGAGGGCCTCGCAACGCTCGACGCCGAGCTTGGCGCCGCACTCGCGCACGTGCATGGCCAAACCGACTCGGAGCGCGCCTTCGCGCTGATCACGCGGCGGATCGACGAGCATGGTGGCGACGTCGAGGCAGGCATCACCGCGGCGGTCACATGGATCGCCGATCAGCTCCCGCTCTACGCGCTCAACTTCGTGATGATCAGCGCGGACGAGCTCTGGGCGCTGCGCTACCCGCAGACGCACGAGCTCTACGTGCTCGAGCGCAACGCCGGCGAGGAGCTGCACCACCGAAGCCGCCTCGGGACGCACGTCCATTCCGTCGAGGCTCGCGAACGTCCGCTCGTCGTGGTCGCCAGCGAGCGAATGGACGACGACCCCGCCTGGCGGCTACTTGACAGCGGCGAGCTGCTCCACGTCGGCCCGCAGCTGCGGGTCAGCTCGCACCGCATCATCGACCGCCCGCCGGCGCACCAGCTAACGCTGGCCGACCTCGACCCGCGTGCGCGGGCCTCGCAGGCACACGCGGGGCAGTCGCAGTAGCCGGATGCCCGGGGCCGTGGTCGGCGGCCGGCCCGCCAGCGCTTGCCAACGTGACTGCGCAGACGCATCGCGTCAGCTCGCGGGCGTACGATCGCGATCATGAAACTCGAGTTGGTTGGTGGTCCTCTCGACGGCAGCTTCGTTGACGAGTCAGAGCTTCCACCGGCGGGGATCAGGACGACGTTCTACGCCGCGCGCGGCGACGGCACCGCAGATGCCTATCGCCTGCACCGGATCGAGACCGTTTCCACTCCTCCGGCTGAGTTCGTCTACGACGGGCTGGTGCCCTGGAGCACCCTCAGCGACGACACATATCCGACGGACTAGCGAAGCCTAGAGACCGTTCAGCACGCGCCCACGGGCGAGGCCCCAGTGGTCGCCGATCGGTGAGGCGCGAGAAAGCTAACGATCGGCGCGCGCCGGGAGCAGGGCCAAGGTGAGCAGTGCGCCGGCGAGGGCGACGGCGGCGGAGACCGTGGCGCTCAGCTGCATGCCGCTGATGAAGGCGGTGCGAGCGGCGTGAGCGAGGAGCGAGGCGTACGGGGGCGAGAGCTTGGCGGCGACCGCGAGGGCGCCGCCGAGCGAGCCCGTGATCGCATGCAGAACGGGAGACGGAGCGAGGTGGGCGACGAGCGGCGTGAGGCGATGGCTGTAGCGCGTCGCGACGAGCGAGCCGATGACGGCGACGCCGATCGAGCCGCCGGTCTGGATCGAGACGCCGTAGGTGGCCGACCCGACGCCCGCCTTGGCGCGCGGCACGGCGCCGAGGATCGCGTCAGCGCAGGTCGGCATGAGCAGGCCCGAGGCGAGGCCGAGGCAGAGCATGCCGGGCAGCAGCGCGGCGTAGGAGACCGCCGGCGTGCAGGCGCCGCGGATCAGCCAAAAACCGGCCGCCATCGCGAGCAGAGCGGACCCGGCGACGAGCTTCGAGCCGACCTGGCGGACGAGCAGCGTCGAGGTCGGCGCCGTGAGGGCGAGGACGCCCGCGATCGGGAGGATGCGCACGCCCGCCTGCAGGGGCGTGTAACCGAGCTCGTTCTGGAGCAGCTGAGAGAGGATGAAGAGCGCACCGAAGAGGGCGAAGACGCCGAGGCTGACGGCGGCGATCGCACCGGTGTAGCGGCGTGAGCGGAAGAACTCGAGCTTCAGCATCGGGTGCGTTGAGCGGCGCTCGAAGACCGTGAAGAGAGCCAGGGTCGCGAGGCCCGCAGCGAGGGCGGCGAGGACGATGGTGGAGCTCCAGCCGTGCAGTGGCGCGTCGATCACCGCCCAGAGCACGAGCCCGAGGCCGAGGATCGAGAGAGCGGCTCCGGTTGGGTCGGGCGCGTCCGCTTGGGGGTCGCGTGACTCGGGGACAAGGCGCGCGGCGGCGAGGCTGCCGAGGAGGACAAGCGGGACGTTGACGAGAAAGATCGAGCCCCAGGCAAAGTGTGCGAGGAGGATGCCCCCGGTGAGCGGGCCGATCGCCAGGCCGACGCCCATCGTGCCGCCCCACAGCCCGATCGCGGTGCGACGCGTATTGGGTGAGCGGAAGACGTCATTGAGGATCGAGAGGCCGGCAGGGATCTGGAGCGCGGCGCCGGCACCCATGACGGCGCGGAAGGCGATCAGCATGTCGACGCTCGTCGAAAGCGCCGCGCCCAGCGAGCCGACAGCGAAGACCGCGAAGCCGGAGATGAATGCCCGCTTGCGGCCGACGTGGTCGGCGAGGCTGCCGAAGACGATCAAGAGGCCGCCGAAGGCCAGTGAGTAGGCGTCGACGATCCACTGGAGGTCCGACTGGTTGGCGTGCAGCTTGCGGACCAGGGTTGGAAGCGCGACGTTGAGGATCGTCGCATCGATGTTGACGACGAGAACCGCGATGCAGAGGACCGGGAGGATCAGCCAAGGGGTGCGGAGCTGCTCGCTGCCGGCGCGCGGTGCGGCCGGCGCGGCTGGGGCGGTTGCGCTCATTTGGCGGGTGACGCTACGCGTGCGGGCGCGCTCGACACATCGGGAGGAAGACGGCGCCGGGATACGGAGAACTACCCGCGGCCCTGCCTGCGGGTGGACCTCGGTCTATGTCGCCTCGGCGCGCCAGCGGCGGTAGAGCTCGCCGAAGTCAGCGCGCATCGCAGGGCTGAGGTCGGCGACTGTGAGGCGACCCATGAGGCGGATCGTCGCGCGCATCTGCGCGAGATACGCGCTGCAGTGCGGGCAGCCGGCGAGGTGGCGCTCGAAGCGGCGGCGATCGGCGCGCGGGAGCGCGCCGTCCAGGTAGTCGGTGACGAGCTCGACGATCTGCTGGCAGACGAGGTCCGGTTGGCGGCGCAATCGCAGCGGCATGCTCAGCGCGCTCCCAAGCTGGCTTCGAGGGTGGCGCGCAGGTGAGAGCGCCCGCGGTGCAGGAGGACGCGCTGGTTTGCCTCGCTGAGCTCGAGGACCTCGCAGACCTCCTCGGAGCTGAGCCCGTTGACGTCGCGCAGCAGGACGACCTGGCGCTGGCGCGCCGGCAGGCCGTCGAGGGCGGATTGGAGGGTCGTCGCGAGAGCCTGCGCATCGAGGCGCTCGGCGGCAGCATCGGTCCAGTCGACCGGCGGGCTGCTCCACATGCCGCCGGCGCCGAAGCGCGCCGGGTCGACTGCGGGCTCCGGGCTCTCGAGCGGTGTGGTGCGCTGCTCACGCATGCCTGTCGTGCGCGCGCGGTTGGCGAGGATTGCAAAGAGCCAGGTCCGGAACGTGGAGCGGCCTGCGAAGCCGCCAATCCCGCGCAGTGCGGCGAGCCAGGCGTCCTGGGTTACCTCCTCGGCGACGGCGCGGCTCGCGACGAAGCTCTGGGCGAGGCGGAGCATCGTGGTGTGATGACGCGCCACGAGCTCGACGAACGCCTGCTCGTCGCCCGCGCGAAAGCGGCTGAGAAGCTCTGCGTCGGGGTCGGTCATCGGGCATTGCGTCGCATGATCCTCGGGAGGCTACGGAGCATCGCTAAAGAGGCGCTTGAAGTTCAGTCCGCTGAGCGGGTCAGCCGTTACGCCGTTGCGGCCAGGCCGGGCTGAGTGGAAGATCGCGCTATTTGCGCGTTTTGCCGGCGCGTCCGCATACTCGGCGTCCAGTTTGGGTACTGCGGACGGTGATGAAGTTACTCGTGTTTACGAGCACTTCGCTAGCCGGACGGGAGGCACCGCCACCCCTATCCGCGGTGCGGACAGCGCCGCGGGCTCAAGCAGCCAGCGCCACGGACGACGACCCCGCGCAGGCTCAGGTGGCGGTGACCTCCGGCTTGCGACCGCGCCGTTAGCGCACACAGACGTCGCCGTCGTTCGCTGCGCTGGGCGTTGGTGTTCGCTGCGTGCTAGCCTATGCTCATTAGGTTATTTCCTAGGAGGCATAGACGATGAAGGCGAAGCGTGTAACGGACAACCTCATCCAGCTCGATCGAGCGCGGTTCGTGAACGCGTACCTGGTCCGCGAGGACGACGGGTTCACGCTGGTCGACACGACGCTGTCGGGAGCGGCGGAAGACATCGTGAAGGCAGCGCGCGCAGCCGGTGGGGAGATCGTTCGGATCGCGCTCACCCACGGGCACGGCGACCACATCGGCTCGCTCGATGCGCTGCGCGCCTTGCTGGGCGTGGACGTGCCGGTGTCGCTCGCCGAGGCGGATGCGCGGATTCACACGGGCGAAGCGCCGAAGACACGCGGGTCGTGGCCTACGGTCGCGACAAAGCCCGACCAGCTCCTCCACGGGGGCGAGCGGATCGGGAGCCTCGAGGTGGTGGCGAACCCCGGTCACACGCCCGGACACGTGGCGTTCATGGACGTCCGGGATCGAACGCTGATCGCCGGCGACACCTACACCAGCACTGTCCGGGTCGACATCCCGAACCGGATCGGCCAGCCGTTCCCGCTCGCCGCGATGGGGACCGAGGACCGTGAGCAGGTCGTCGAGGCGGCGCGGGCGCTGCGCGCGCTCGAGCCGGTACTGCTCGTAGTCGGGCACGGACCGCCGGTCCGGTCGCCGCTCGCGGCAATGGACAAGGCGATCGCACGGGTCGGTCATGGCGCGCGCCGGGCTGGGTAGGGCGACCGTCGTCGCGGCCGGCGCACAGCTCGCGGACGCGCGCGGGCTCGAGGGCGTGACGCTCGCGGCGCTCGCGGACGAGCTCGGCGTACGAGCCCCATCCCTGTACGCGCACGTCGACGGGCTCGACGGGCTGCGGCGCGGGATTGGGGCGCTCGGCGCGCGCGAGCTCGCGACGGCGATGACCGAGGCGAGCATCGGGCGCTCGGGGGCACAGGCGCTCGACGCGCTCGCGCGCGCTTACCGCGACTACGCGCGCGCCCACCCGGGGCGTTATGACGCGGCCCAGCGCGCGCGCGAGCTGCGCGGCGATCCCGAAGGGGCGGCCGCGGGCGCGCAGGCGACGCAGGTAACGCTCGGCGTGCTGCGCGGGTACAACCTCGAGGGGGATGAGGCGATCCACGCGGCGCGGACGATCCGCGTCGCCCTGCACGGCTTCGTCACGCTCGAGGCGGCGGACGGGTTTGCGATCGACGTCGACCTGGAGGAGACCTTCGAGCGGATCCTCGTGGCCCTCGATCGCGCTCTGCGCGAGT
Organism: uncultured Solirubrobacterales bacterium; assembly: GCA_963773395.1. Classification (GTDB taxonomy): domain Bacteria; phylum Actinomycetota; class Thermoleophilia; order Solirubrobacterales; family Solirubrobacteraceae; genus Palsa-513. The sequence goes on from CAVZAY010000017.1 coordinate 21,696, forward strand.
GGCCGGCCGCTGCCGGAAGCGACGCGGGCGCGGAACATCGCGCCAGCCCCCAAGAAAAGATCACTCCAACCACTCGGTGACGAATGTCGGGCTCGCGTGGATGCCCTGGCACGGATGACCTCCGTGGGGGACGGCTACGATTGTGGCGGTGCCCGAACAGCTGTTTTTCACCGACTCCGAGGACGCAAACCGGCTGATCGCGAGCGACCCGATGGCATTGCTGATCGGGTTCGCGCTCGACCAGCAGGTGTCGGTGCAGAAGGCGTTCATGGGACCGTTGGTGCTACGCGAGCGTGTCGGGTCGATCGAGCCGGTCGTGTTGGCCGGTGCGGACCTCGACGCGGCCTTTCGCGAACGGCCCGCGATCCATCGCTTTCCGGGCGCGATGGCGGCGCGCGTAGCGGAGCTCGCGATGCGCGTGCGCGACGACTACGCGGGAGATGCGGCGCGGATCTGGGGTGAAGCGCGGGACGCGGCGGACCTGCGTGCACGGATCGCAGCGCTGCCCGGGTTCGGCGAGATGAAAGTGAAGGCGCTCGGGTCTGTGCTCGCGAAACGCTTTGGCGTAACGGTCGCACAAGGGCTCGTGCCCGCGCACCCCACCCTCGGGGACGTCGACTCGGCATCGGCGCTCGCCGACTATCAGGCGGCCAAACGCGCGCACAAGGCCGAGTGGATGGCCGGGCGGTTGCAGTGAGAGGTGAGCGGCGCCGGCGGCGACGCCGAACGGCGCCTCAGTTCTCCGTGCCGAGCCGGTCTGTGAGATAGAGCTGCGTCGCCTCGCGGGCGAGCTCAGTGAGCTGCGCGCGAGACAGGCACGGGAGGACCGTGGTGAGGACCTGGAGCTCACTCACGCCGGCGTCGAAGGCGGAAAGGCCGCGCAGGCAGGCGGCTTGACGCAGCGCTTCGCGACGCCCGTCCCCGAGCGAGCGGAACGCGCCGAGCAGAAACTCGCGGCTCGGAACCGCGACCGCCACGCCGCATCCGCCCCATCCCGCGACGTCGCGCAGATCCTCGGGCGCGAGGCCCGCGAGCGCCTTGCGGTAGTGATCGGCGAGCTCATGCTCGGGGATCGTGTCAACCCAGGCGGTGACGACGAGCTCGACGAGATCGCGGCGCGCTTCGCGGCCGACCGCATCCGCGATCGCGTGGATCGCCCGCGCCGGATCGAGGATCCGAAGCGCGTCCTGCTTGCCACGCCGGGAAGCCATGACACGAATGTAGAGGCGCGTGCGGACGGGGTGAAACAGGCGCCGCAGGCACTCGCTCGCTGCCCGGGATCGGGCTAGCGTCCCTACAGCTCCGGGAGCTTCTGCCCGCCGCTCAGCACGGGCGCGAAGAGATCGCCGTCGCGCGCCACGCGCTGGAGCACGTCATGTGCCTCGAAGCTGAGCGGCTTGCCGCGCATCGCCCGGTTGACCTCATCCCAGGTGACGGGCGTCGATACGGTCGGGCGCGGGCGCGCCCGCAACGAGTAGGCGCTGATCGTCGTCTTGTGCTCGTCGTTCTGGCTCCAGTCGATCAGCACCTTGCCGGGGCGCAGCGCCTTCGCCTGCTTTGAGACGACGAGCTCGCCCCGCGTGTGCTCGAAGAGTTGCGCGAGATGCTCGGAGAAGCGCTTCGTGTCCGCGAATGTCGCGCCGGCCACCGGCACGTAGACCTGGATCCCCTTCGAGCCGGAAGTCTTCGCGTAGGCCTTCAGGCCGAGCTCGTCGAAGGTGCCCTTGAGCAGGCAGGCCACGTGGGCGCACTCCGCGATAGCGGCCGGCGGCCCCGGGTCGAGGTCGAAGACCATCGCCGTCGGGTGCTCGAGGTCGGAGGCGAGGAAGAGCGGCGCGTGCAGCTCGAGCGCCGCCAGGTTCGCGAGCCAGGTGAGCGTCTCGAGATCGTCGACAACGGTGTAGTCGATCGTTCCCTGTCGCCCGCTCGCGATCGCGAACGTGCGAACCCAGTCGGGGCGGTGGCGAGGCGAGCGCTTCTCGAAGAACGCCTTGCCCTCGACGCCGTCCGGGTAGCGCTTGACGGTCAGCGGCCGCTCGCGCAGGTGCGCCAGGAGCACAGGCGCGATCTGCTCGTAGTACTCGATCACCTCGCGCTTGGTCGTTCCAGTCTCGGGATAGAGCACCTTGTCGAGATTCGACAGCTTGACCTCTCGCGTCGGCGTCTCGCGCACCACCTCAGTGACCTCCTTGTCGTCACGCAGCCCCTTGTAGCTGGGTGCCCGCAAGGCGCCGTCGCGAGTCCACTCGCGAAACTCGATCTCCGCGACGAGCTCCGGCTCGACGAAGGTCGCGCCGCGCGGCAGCTTCAAGGGGCCGCCGGGAGCAAACGGTGGATCGCTGCGCACGAGCGGGCGCAGCAGGCGGCCGAGCCGGACGAGCTCCCCGTCGCTGAAGCCGGTCCCGACCTTGCCGGCAAAGCGCAGCCCTCCCCCATCCTCGGGCACGCCGACGAGCAGCGCACCGATCGCGCCGTCGCGCCTTCCCTCGCCTTTCGTGAACCCTCCGATCACGAGCTCCTGGCGCGCCGTGTTCTTGATCTTGATCCAGCCCGCGTCGCGCTGCCCCGGGCGATAGCGGCTGTCGAGGCGCTTCGCGACGATCCCCTCGAGCCCCGACCGCTTGCTCGCCGCGAGCACATCGGCGCCGCGCCCGCGCAACGGCTCGGGCGTCATCCAATGCTCACCGTGAAGCTCGAGCGCGACCAGCGCGTCGCGACGTTCGCCGTAAGAGCGCTCCATCAGCGAGTGGCCGTCGAGCCAGAGCAGGTCGAAGATCACGTAGGTGACTGGCGCGCTCGCGGCGAAGCGCTTGGCCGCGGTGGCCGACACGTGCATCCGCTGTGCGAGCGCACCGAAGCTCGGACGGCCGTGCTCATCGAAGCTCACTATCTCCCCATCGAGGACGGCGCGGTGCGAGCCGAGCGCGCGGCCGAGTCGTGCGAGCTCCGGGTAGCGCTCGGTGATGTCGAGCAGGTTGCGCGACTGGAATTGAAGCTGCGACGGCTCCCAGTAGGCGATCGCGCGCACGCCGTCCCACTTGACCTCATAGGACCAGCCCGCATCATCGCGCGGCAGCTCGCCCGCGCGCGCAAGCATCGGCTGTACGCGCTCGGGCATCGGCTCGGCCGCCGGATCGGTGGGCGCGTCCATGCGATGGATCATCCAGTCCTTGGTCGGGTCCTCCTTGCCGATCGCAAACAGCGCGTAGCGCCCCTGAACGCGCTCGCCGTGCAGGTCGACCTCGACCTTCCGCGGCTCCCACTTCAGCGCGTCGTAGGTGCCGCGGTCCCAGATCGTCATCGTTCCGGCGCCGTAGCTGCCGGCAGGGATCTCGCCGGCGAAGTCGAGGTACTCGAGCGGGTGATCCTCGGTGTGCGGCGCAATAAAGTTCTGCTTCGGCTCGGGCGGCAGCCCGCGCGGCAGCGCCCACGAGGCCAGAACCCCATCGCGCTCGAGCCGCAGGTCCCAGTGCAGGCGGCGCGCCGAATGCTCCTGGATGACGAAGCGGTGGCGGTCCTTGGATTCGCGCGACGCGACCTTGCGCGCCGGTCCGGCGTCCTCGCTGGTCGGCTCAGGCGTAGCTGTGAAGTCGCGCTTGCTCCGGTAGGAGCGGAGGTGGTCGCTTTCGCGACCCTTGCTCACGAGCGCTGCGCGGCCTTGGGCTTGCTCGCCGGCGCCTTGCGAGCGCGTGGCTTCGCGGCGGGCTTCGTCGCGCCGCCACGCTCCTTGGCAAGCGCGTCGACCGAGGCTTGCAGGGCCGCCATCAGGTCGGGCACGGCCTTCGGCGCCTTCGGCGGCGGCGCCAGCGAGATCTCCTCGCCCGCGACCTTGCGTTCGATCAGGTCGATCAGCTGCTCGCGATACTCGTCGTGGTAGCGCTCGGGCTGGAACGGAGCCGCCAGCATGCCGATCAGCTGCTGGGCCATCGCGAGCTCGCGGTCGGTGACCTTGCCCTGGATGTCACCGGCGTCCTCGAGCGCGTCCGTCGAAACGACCTCATCCGCGTACACGAGCGTCACGAGGATCAACGCGTCGCCCTGGACCCGAAGCGCAACGAGGTGCTCTTTCTGGCGCAGCACGAAGCGGCCGATCCCCACCTTGCCCGCCTCGCGCATCGCGTCGACCATCAGGCGGAACGACTTGCCCGCGCCGGTCGCGGGCGCGACGTAGTAGGAGGAGTCGAACATCAGCGGGTCGATCTCGGCCGCATCGATGAACTGCTCGACCTCGATCGTCTTGGTCTTCTTGGCGGCGAGCGACTCGAGCTCCTCGTTGGTCACGACGACGTACTGGCCGGGCGAGAACTCGTAGCCCTTGACGATCTCCTCGAAGGCGACCTCATCGCCGTCGATGCTGCAGACGCGCTTTTGCTGGATGCGCCCGTGGTCCTCAGCGTGAAGCTGGTTGAACGTCACGTTCTTGCGCTGCACGGCGTTGAAGAGCTTGACCGGCACGTTCACCAGGCCAAACGAGACAGACCCACTCCAGATCGATCGCGCCACGAAAATCCTCCTTGCCGGCAAGTCAATCTAGCAACGCGACACTGAGCTACCCGCAAGCAACATTGCGCACGCTACCCTGCGCGTCGTGGCCTACGACGAGGTCCTCGCAAACCGCATCCGCGAGCAGCTCGCCGGCGTCGAAGCCGTCAGCGAGAAGAAGATGTTCGGTGGCCTCGCTTTCCTCGTCAACGGCAACATGGCGGTTTCCGCATCAGGGCACGGCGGCCTGCTGCTGCGGGTCAGCGAGGATTTCGAGGACGAGCCCCACGCCGAGCCGTTCGTGATGCGCGGCAAAGCGATGGACGGCTGGCTGCGCGTCACCGAAGAGGGCTGCGTGCGCGAGGCGGAGCTCGCGCGCTGGGTTGCCCGCGGCGTCGCCGCCGCCCATGCGCTGCCGGCGCGGCGCTGACGAGGCGCGTTGGTGGTCTGGAACCACGGCCCGGTCGAGGCGCACGCCTGAGCGGTCCGCCGCCCGCGTTTGCGCGGCGCACCGGAGTGCGCAACGTGCGGCTATCTCAGACAAGGAGACGTGCCGGCTCGCCCTAGACTGCGGCCGGTGAGCACGCGTCCCGCAGCCGCCGTCGAACCAGCGGCTCGCGCGAGCGGAGCCGGTGGCGTACTCCCCTCCCAGCGCCTGCGCGAGGCGGTCCAGGCCGGCTGGGTGACCTCGGTCTATGCGATTGCCGAGAGCTCGATCCAGCCGGCGTCGATCGACCTGCACCTGGGCCGCAAGGCGCTGCGCCTGCGCTGCTCGTTCCTGCCCGCGATCGGCTCGCCGGTCGAACAGCGCGCGGAGGCGCTGACGATCGAGGAGATCGACATCGACCGCGGCGGCGCGACGCTCGAACCAGGCCGCCCCTATCTGATCCCGCTCGTCGAAGAGCTGCGCCTCCCGCAGCACGTGCGCGCAAAGGCCAACCCGAAGAGCTCGACCGGCCGCCTCGACGTCTTTACGCGCGTCCTCACCGATGGCAACAACCGCTTCGACGAGGTCGGCGCCGGCTACCACGGCAAGCTCTACCTCGAGGTCGTGCCGCGCTCGTTCGCGGTCAAGGTCGAGGAGCTTCTCTCGCTCAACCAGATCCGGCTCGAAACGGCGCCGGCGCGCGTCAGCGACGCGGAGATCCCACAGATCCACGCCGAGTCACCCCTGCTCTACATGGACTCCCACGCGCTGCCGGTCGGCGACCTCGAGATCTCCGATGGCCTCTTCCTGTCGGTCGACCTGTCCGGGCCCCACAACCGCGTGGTCGGCTACCGCGCGAAGAAGAACTCGCATCGCCTGGACCTCGGGAGGATCCGCCACTACGAGTGGCGCGACTACTGGGAGCCCGTCTATCCCGAGCGGGGCGGAAGGATCGTGCTCGACCCAGAGCTCTTCTACCTGTTGCTATCGGCGGAGGGCGTCTGCGTCCCGCCGGGGTATGCGGCCGAGATGATGGCCTACGACCCGACCGCGGGTGAGCTCCGGACACATTACGCGGGCTTCTTCGACCCGGGCTTCGGCTACAGCTCAGACGGGCAGCGCTTCGGCTCGCGGGCAGCGCTCGAGGTGCGAGCCCGCGACGTACCGTTCATGGTCGAGCACCGGCAACCGATTGCAAAGCTCGCCTATCAGCGCATGGAGGCGCTACCCGACCGTCTTTACGGCGCGCAAGCGGGCTCCAACTATCAGGGCCAGCAGACGATGCTCAGCAAGCACTTCCGCGACCAGACGGCCGCAGACTCGTGATCGCCTGAGGCCTTTGGCCGCCGTCGGGCTCGCGCACACTCGCACTGGGTCTCGACGGACCCGGTACTGCAGGCTTTCGCCCGAACCGCTCTACTGCTTCTCGACGGGAGCCGTCTCGACGGGTGCCGGCGCGGGCGCCGGGGCGGGCTGCTGAGTGGCAGTGCTCTGGTTGAGCGTGTCGCGCTGGTTGCCGCTGACGGCGTCCTTGAAACCGCGCATTCCCTCCCCGAGCGACTTCCCGATCTCCGGCAGCCTGCGTGCGCCGAAGACGAGCAGCAGCACGAGAAGCAGAAGCAGGATATGGACTGGGTTGTCGAGTCCCATGTTGCGAGGATAGCGCAGAAGAGCGCTCACGCCCTGCACAACGCCGCTTGCGCGTGCGGCCTGGCGCGTTTGGCCGGCAACGCCACCGGGTACGACATCGGCGAGCGGATGTCGAAAGCCGGCAACCGTCCACCCGCCACCGGCGCGCCCTCGCCCCCTTGCCGCGCCGGGCGGCGGGTGATTTGCTTTCACCGCGCCGGCGGGAACAGCGCGCGCGAGACTTCCGGGGTCCCCTTGTCAACCAATCGATGGATTCGCGCGCTGGCGCGCCGCTCGTGACCCGCGACGCCGATGAGGCTGACGAGCTCTTCGTCGAGCTGAGGCGCACGCGCAACGCCGGGCTTCGCAGCGCACTGATCGAGCGTCATCTCCCGCTCGCAAGGAGCCTCGCGGCCCGCTACCGGTATACGCCCCAACCCTACGAGGATCTCGTACAGGTCGCCTCGCTCGCGCTCGTGAAAGCGGTCGATGCGTTCGACCCGGAGCGCGGGACGAGCTTCGTGGCGTTCGCCGTGCCGACGATCGTCGGTGAGCTCAAGCGCAGCATGCGCTCCAGCGCCTGGGCCCTGCACGTGCCGCGCTCGTTGCAGGAGCGGGTCGCAGCCGTGTCCCGCGCCGAGCGCGTGCTCAGCACCCGCCGCGGCGGCGGGATCGCGCCGACCGTGCAGGAGCTGGCGGCCGAGGCGCAGCTATCAGTCGAGGCGGTCCTCGAAGCGTTCGCAGCAAGGAACGCGCAGGACGCGACGTCGATCGAGTCCGTCGCGTCAGATCCAGCCGACGCCGGGCAGCTCGACGGGCTCGAGCAACGCCTCGCGCTCGATGACGCGATCGCAGGCCTCTCGCGCCGCGAGCAGGAGATCGTGCGGCTGCGCTTCCTCGAAGGCCTCACGCAGACCGCGATCGGAGAGCGGCTCGGTCTGGCGCAGTTCCAGGTCTCGCGCATCCTGCGCGCGAGCCTCGACGAGTTGCGCTCGCAGCTCGAGCGCTAGGCGCCGCTCAGTGGCGCTGCCGGCTGACGCTCGTCGCGGATCGAGAGCTCGAGCAGCTCGCCACCGTCGTTGTCGTAGACCTCGGTCGAGCTGGCCAGGCGCTCCAAGAGCGGCCCAAGCTGGCCTACGTTCGAGTCGGCGATGACCGCCCGCCCGCCACCAGGGTCGAACGCGCCAACCTCGATTGCAAGCTCGCGCCGACCGATATCGAGACGCGCGCGCAGCACGGCGCCGCGCAGGGCGGGTACCACGTGTGCAGCCAAGGCGTCGGCAAGCAGCTGGGCATCGGACATACGATCCACGGTGAAGCCGGCCCGCGCCGCGGCCGCACAAACGAGCCGGGGGAGCACGACCGAGCCTAGCTCGGCCGGCGACATCGCGACGGCGACCTGGTCGCGTCTGACCGGCTCGAAGGCGCCACCCCGCAGCTCCTCCGCGGCGCCGTCGATCCGCCACTGCGCGCTGAGGGCGAAGCGCAGAACGGCCTCCACCCCGTGCGGCTCACGTGGACGCAGCTCGAAGCGGTCGGCGAGCGCGTCCATGACCGCGATTCCCAGGCCATGACCGGGACCGCGCTCTGCCATTGACTCGCTCGCGGCGGCCTCAGCCGATTCGCGCGAGGCGATGCCCGAACCCTGGTCGCGAACGCTCACCTCGAGCGCGGCCTGCAGCATCCGAACGGTTACCTCGAGGGGCCCCTCCTCCTCGCCGTGATAGGCGTGGACGACGACGTTGTTTGCGGCCTCGCTGACGGCCGCGCGAATGTCATCGCGCGAGCGTCCCGTCTCGACGACCTCCGCAACCGCAGCGATGAGCTCGCGCACGAGCGCAACGTTCTCTGGCCGTGCCGAAAGCGTGAGCCGCACTGTTGGTGTCATCGCCGCCTCACGGGCCGAACCATTGCGTCGCTCACCCTGTCCGCGCACGCTACCGAGTCTGCCACTCAGAAGTGCGGAGGACGCCGGCTCAAGCCGGTGGGTCGCCATCCGCATCCTCGGCCCGCACCAGGATGCGTAGCTGCTCGAGGGCGCGTCGCAGAAGCCGGGACACGTGCATCTGCGACACCCCGATGCGTTCAGCAATCTCCGATTGCGTCAAGTCTTCGATGAAGCGAAGGGCGAGCACCGTGCGCTCGCGCTCGGGAATGTGCTTGAGCGCACTGGCGATCGTCGCAGCACCGTCGACGAGCTCATAGCGCACATCGACGTCGCCGAGCGACTCTGCGTAGCTTCCCGCGTCTTCATTGGCACCCGTGCCGCGCGGCGCATCGAGCGAGATCGTGCCGTATGCCTGCGCGGCCTGCAAAGCGTCGAGAACCTGCTCAACGCCAAGCTCGAGGTATTCGGCGAGCTCGGCGACCGAAGGCGACCGACCCTGGTCGAGCGTCAGGCGGCGCTGCGCCGCCTCGATTGCCAGCACATGCTCTTGGGTCCCGCGCGGGACATGCACATCCCAGCAGCAGTCACGGAAATAGCGGCGAAGCTCGCCCAAGATCGTCGGCACCGCGAACGAGGCGAAGGCCACGCCACGGTCGACGTCGAAGCGATCGACCGCCTTCACCAGCCCGAGTGCCGCCACCTGCACCAGGTCCTCCAGCGGCTCCGACGAACGCTCGTAGCGCCGGGCGAGGCTGCGGGCGAGCGGCATGTACTCCTCGATCAGCGCTGCGCGGATGCGTGGATCGCTCGGACGCCAGTGCCGAGTCCTCGAGACGGGCGCCTTAACGCCCAGCGAGTCAGCAGCCCTCGTGCTCATGCGTACCTCCCGTCGAGGTTTGCAGGTGCCTTCAGAGGCTCAGTACCCAGCGACGGCGCAGGTTATGCAGTTGGCTGTTCGGGCGCGGTGGGGCTGGGCGTGCCAGTTTCGCGCCGCTATGCACGATCGATCGGGGGCGGCGGCGCCGGACCCGGCCCGGGAACCGGCGGCTCGGGGTCAGGCGGCGGCAGCGGCTGCGGGATTGGCCCCGGTGTGCGGTCGGCCCGCCTGCCAGCCTTAGGGTTCACTGTGCCGACCAACCGCCATCGTGCCGCTGGCGATCCACGCCAAGATGCGCGCGACGATCGCACCGGCCAGCAGGAAGACGCAGGCCGCGATGCCCCAATTGACGAGCAGCGAGACGCGTCCATTGTGAATCTTGAAGATCGTCGTGAATGCGCCTGCGAAGAAGTTCGCGGCGACGTGAATGTCGTGCACGACGCTGTTGGTGGGGTTCGCGCCGACGAGGCGCAGCACGATCGCCAGCGCGATCAGCGCTGCGATCAGCCCGGCAACTGCAAGCACGACCCGCACCATCAGCCTGAACGCCGCGTTCGACACACCAGCCGCGACCGCGACGGGGCCGGCGAGGTGTACACGAGATGACACGGCCATTCCTCTCACCTCCTGTGGTTGGTGCCTGCGAGTAGCCGCAAGCGCGTTCCAACTACCCGCTCGGGCGAGGGTTCACTCACGCCGTCGCCCGGGAGTCCTCGTCGCTCATCGATTGCGAATACCCTGTGGCCGATGGCTGGAAACAGCTAGCCCCCCGGAGGACGGGGGCGGCGCCGGGGGAGCCCGCGCGCTGAGCGCACGCTACGTGTTCACGGGCCTAGTCACGAAAGCCGGAACTTCAACTGCGTCGCGGAGCAGGCGCGTCCTCGCGCTGGCGCTCGGCTGCCTGGTCAACAGCGGCGTGGCGCTCGCCGGAGTGCTGGGCGGAACTCACTCGGCCGTCTTCGGGGCGGCCGGGCTTGCCCCTGTCGTGACCGCGATGCTCGGGGCGCCGGCCGAGACCGCGTTCGTTGCGCTTGCGGCGTCGGGCATCGTGCTCGGGAGCGGAATCTGGGAGGGAACGCTTGCGGACTGGACGTTCTACATCCGCTGGGCGGCCGTGACGCTCACCGGGATCCTCGCCATCGTGGTGGCGTTCGAGCGAGCACGACGAGAGCTCGCCCGGCAGCGCTTCGATCTGCTGATCCGCATGTCGCGGATCGGCAACACGATCGAAACCGCGCCCGATACAGCGGCCCGTATCGGCGCACTGATCGTCCCGCTGGTCGCCGATGTCGCGATCTTCGATGTCATGCGCGGGGCGACGCGAAGGCGCCTGCATGTACGCGCCCACGGGCCGCGCGCCGAGCAGATCGAATCCTTCCTGCGCCGCCACGGGCCGGATCAGCCGCTCGCCATCGACCCGAGCGGGGCAGAGCTGGCCACCGGCCAGCCGACGCTACTCGAGCACGTTGGCGACCATGAGCTGCGGCGATGGGCGCAAACACCCCATGAGCGTGCCGAGCTCGTTCGCTTGCTCGCGGCGAACTCGCTGATCAGCGTCCCGTTGCAGGCGCGCGGTGAGCTCGTCGGCACGCTCACGCTGCTCGTTGGCGCGGTGTCCGGGCGCAAGTACGACACCGAGGATCTCGACTTCGCGGCCGTCCTCGGCGGCCGCGCGGCGCTTGCGCTCGAGATCGCCGGCCTGACGCGACGGATGACCCAGCTCGAGCAGCGGCTCGTCAGCGCGCTCGGCAGCCTCAGCGACGCGATCTCCGTCTTCGACGCCTCCGGCGCGGTGCTGTACGTGAGCGAAGCAGCGTTGCAGCTAGTCGGCGTCGACTCCTTCGAGGAATTCACCGCCGCCGGGAACCTGTCGGCGCTCGGTTTCGAGGTCTACACCGAGGAACACACGCCGGCGACGCGGGACGATCTGCCTCTGTGGCGCATCATCCGCGGCGAGCCGGAGCCGCCGCCGATGCTGTTGATGCGCCCGAGCGACATCAGCGGCGAGGAACGCTGGCTGCGCGCTTCTTCGCGTCCGGTACGCGACGCCGACGGGCAGCTTCGCTCGGTGGTCGGCCACTTCGAGGACGTCACCGAGTCCACGCGGGCCGAGCTGGCGACGCGGATATTGGCTCGAGCAAGCGAGCTGCTATCGACCTCGCTCGACTACGAGACGGTAGTCGAGCGGATCGCCGCCCTCGCGGTCGAGCGGATCGCCGACTTCTGCACCGTCTACCTGCCGGACTCGCGTGGCGCGCTGCGCCGCGTTGCGGCCACGGGGGCGGCGAGCGAGTGGGGACGACAGATGCTCACGCAACACGAGCGCTGGCCCGATACGCCTGGTGGCAACGACGGCGCCGCCACCTCGTTCGCGGAAGGGCGCACGCGACTGATGAATGACATCTCCGATGCGACGCTCGTCGCGGCGGCACGCAGCCCCGAGGAGCTCGCGCGCTGGCGCCAGCTCGGCCTGACCGCTGCGATGACCGTGCCGCTGTTGGCCGGCGGCCAGCCGGTTGGGGCGATGTCGCTCGCGCTCGCGCGGCCAGGACGGCGCTTCGGCGACAGCGACCAAGCGCTCGCCGAGGAGCTCGGGCGTCGCGCCGGCCAGGCACTCGAGAACGCGCGCCACTACACGACCCGCAGCACGATCGCGAGCACGCTCCAAGAAGCGCTGCGTCCGCCCGAGCTCGTCGCGCCCGCGGGCTGGGAGCTTGCCAGCTGGTATGCGCCCGCAGGCGACGAGAGCACGGTCGGCGGCGACTTCTATGACGTCTTCCCTGTCACCAACGGGCATGTCGTCCTGATCGGCGACGTCACCGGGCATGGGGCGCTCGCAGCGCGGCTCACGGGACTGGCGCGCTTCACCTTGCGCACGGCGGCGGAGCTCACCCACGATCCGCGCACAGCGATGCATCGCCTCGACGCAGCGCTCGCCGCACAACCCGAGGTCGCACCCGTCAGCGCCATCTGCGCCCACTTCGCCGATCACCACGAAGGCGTCGTCGAGGTCCGGCTTGCAATCGCCGGGCACCCGCTGCCGCTCCTGATCCGCGACGGACAGCCACGGCCGGTTGGGCGCCATGGGACAGTCGCCGGGGTGTCGACGGGCGCCGACTGGACCGAGACGCAGGTCGAGCTCGGCCCGGGCGATGCGATCGTCTTCTACACCGACGGCGTAACCGAAACGCGCAGCGCGGGCGAGCTCTTCGGGATCGAACGCCTGACCGACGTGCTGCGCGGTGACGCCGAACCAAACGCGATCGTGACGCGGGTCGCCGATGCGCTACGCCGCTTCCAGTCGGCAGCGCAAAGCGATGACATCACGCTACTGGCCCTTCGTTGCGTCGGCGTCCGCAGCAAAGGCGACCGACACGCACACGCATCGCCGCTGCGACGCCGGCGGATCTGGGCGCTCGGGCGACGGCACTAACCGCGCAGCGGCAGCCGGTCGCGAACGCCGGTGATCGCCAACAGGCGATCGAGGGCCGGCGAGCCGATGATCTCGAGCCGCCCTGCACTGCGCTCGGTGAGGCGCAGAAGGAGCTGGAGTCCGGTCGAGTCAATGAAGCTGATGCCGCTCAGGTCGAGCAGCACGGGCCCGTGCTCGAGCTCTTCGTAGGAGGCCTCCAGCAGCGGCACGGTCGCAATGTCGAGCTCACCCGCCGGTGCCAGCAGGTGACCGTCTGGCGTACGTTCGTGTTCGATCGGGAATGACTCCGTTACATCCATCGGGCTCCCCAGGTGTCTCGCTCCGTATAGCCGCCGATTCGAGAAGACGGCGCTGATTTTAGTCAGCTCGCCCGAGCTGTCAAACATCTGCGCGTAGGCGTAGCTGGGCGGTCACGCGGGTATTACCAGCGTAACCGAAAGGAGCCACGATGGCCGAGGAGTACGACCCGATGAGCAGCGCCGGCGAGGGTGACCCCGAGTTCGAGGATGACGACGACGATCCGACGCGCGGCGCCGGCGAGCGCATCGGGGATGACGCAGAGGACGAGGACGCGCCCGTCGGCGACGCGATGCGGGGCCGCGACGAGTAGCGCC
>CAVZAY010000018.1:0-76360 GCA_963773395.1 uncultured Solirubrobacterales bacterium
CGACCTTGCGCAGCATGCCGCGAACACGCTGTCCGGCGCCCTCTGAGTGGCCGCCTCTCGAGACCAGATCGCATCCAGCTGAAATGGGCAACGAGGCGCGAAGCTTCGAGCGGACCCGAGCCGACGGATCGGCGATCGCGGATGAGCCGCGCGTGCGAACCTACGAGCCCGGCGACGAGGAATGGCTCGTCGCGAGTTCTCGGCGATCTTCCACGAGCGCTCGCTGGCCGAGTGGCGGTGGCTTTTCCGGGATGGCCCGGGTGGCGCGGCGGCGGTCGATATCCGAATCCTCGAGGCCGATGGCCGGCGGGTGGGGTCCGTCAGCCACATCGGCATTCCGGTCTGGGTGGACGGAAAGCGCCTTCGTCTCGCAATCGGCTGCGACATGATGGTCGAGCCGGCGTTCCGTGGACGCGGCGGCGCCGAGCAGATGATCAGTTCCTTCCGCGAGTCCGAGCACGGGTTCGACATGAACTTCGGCACCGTCAACTCCGGGTCGCGCCACGTCACCGGGCGCCATATTGGAACTTCCGCGATGCGCCGGGTTCCGGTCTGGGCGCGCTATGCGACGCGGCTGGCGGCGGGTAGTGGATTCGCGCGCGCCGTGGCCGCGGCGCCATCGATCGATGGGGCGCTGGCCAGCTGGCCCGCCCCGTCACTCGAGGTCGTCGAGCTTGTCGATTTGGGCAGTGAGGTCGACGAGTTGGCGCAGCACTCGGCCGGGTTCGCCCGCTGCATCCGGATTCGCGACGCCGCGTATCTGCGTTGGCGCTGGCTCGGGGACCCCCGGACGCCCTGGCGGGTGTACGGCGTGTGGGGCGACGGCCATGTCTTGCGCGGCGTCGTCGTGACCGGGATGCGCGGCGAGGGAGGCGCTCGCACCGGGGTGATCGGCGATGTCCTCGCGCGCGACCCTGAGGCGTTGCGAGCTCTCCTGTACAGCGCCTGGAAGCGCCTGCGCTCCGATGGCTGCTATCGCGTGACTTGTGCCTACCGCGACCCGCGTCCGTGGGCGCGCTGGGCGCTGATCCGTGCCGGCTTCAGCCGGCTTGTGACCATTGGCGAGCGGGTTGCCTGCGGGCCTCTCTCATCGCGCGCGGGCGAGATCGTGTCCAGGTTCGGGTCCTGGTATCTCACAGGAGGCGACACGGAGCTGTAACGGCGCGGTCGGTCAGCGCGTAGCAACGGGCAGCGGCAACGGTCCGCCCGCGTAGTAGGCGCGGGCGCGGGCGTCGAAATAGCGCCGTCGTCAGGCCGTCCGTCGCCCGATGCGTCTCCAGCATCGGTGTCCTGCGCCTGCCCGCCACCGAACAGCAGTGCCGCGCCGCCGGCGTTGACGAACGCTCGCAGGTGCGGCTCGCTTCCACTCCCAAGCAGCCACTGCACCTTGTTGTCCTTGTAGTGGTAGGGCGTGTTGTTGACGATCGGGGAGACCGTGTTGCCGAGCGGAATTTGCCACATCACGATCGGGAGCCGGATGCGCGCGTGGTAGTCGCGCAGGAAACGCAGGTCGTGGTTGAAATCTGCCGGTGCCCACCACGCACCCGAGCCCTCACCGTTGACCACCTGCGCGTAGCCGGCGTCGCGATCGGTCAGCTCGGTGAACGTCACGTCGAAGTGAGCGTGCAGCGAGCGGTAGAACGCGACCGCCACCGCCGCCATCCGGTCGACCTCGGTGGGGGACGGGTGACCGAGGTGGATGTCCTCCCCCGTTCCCCAGATCGAGATCGGATAGCCGACGATGACCCGAGGCGCCAGCCGGTCGCGCAGCGCGAGCACCGCCTGCGCGAAGCCGGCTGCGGTGTTGGGTAGGCCGCGCAATGCCGGAATGCCGGTCGACGCGACCGCCGCCGGCACGCTTGACGCAGCTCCATGCGCTGCGTGCTGCTCGATGTAGCCGAACAGGTCGGGCTCCATCTGCAGCACCACCCGGCCCTTTGCCGAAGCGGCGCGGCGGTAGAACAGCGCGAGCGTGCGGTAATAGGTCGTCATCGTCGCGACATTGGCGAGGTTGCCGAGGTCGGCGCTCGCCTCGTCCGCCACACCGGCGCCGGGCTGCGACTGGCGGATCTCGTAGTAGGAGAAGACGGGAATGATGCGGTGCGCCTCAGACTCCGCGATGTACAGGCTGACGAACGAGCCGTTCGGGTTCCAGTGCGGCCAGTCCTGCCCTGTGTTGACACCCCCGGCCAGGTACTGGTAGCGGAAGCCGAACGGGGCAACGTCCGCGAGGCCGGCGGCGCCCCCTGGGGAGCTCGCGAGTCCGAGCTCGAGGTGCCGATATGGCCATGCAATCGGCGTAGCCACCGCCTTGGCACGACCGCTGCCCTGGGCGGCGTCCGCGACAAGCGCCAAACAAGCGACGGCTCCGAGCGCCGCTCGCCGTGCGCGAGGCCGCCAGACAGACTCCACGAGCCGTGTATCGGCGCCCCGCCCGCGAGCCTTGACCCTGGCTCATGGGCCGTCATCGGACCGACAGCCACCGACGTGCGAGCGAGTCGTGCGCGCTGCGCTCCTGCGCTAGCGTTTGCGCCTATGCGCAGGAGCGATGCGGCGCTTGGGGCAGGCGTCGTCGCGGCGTTGGCCGCCGCGCTCATTGCCCTCAGCACGGCAGCCGCCGCCGGATCACTCGTCTGGCGAACGGCGCCGAGAGCGCCCCTGACTGCGCCCAAGTACGGCCAGATCAACCTGAGCTGCGTTGCGAGCGGCTTCTGTATCGCCGTCAGCTCGGCCGGCCACGCTGCGACGTGGGACGGTTCGTGGCACGGGGCGCCGAGCCTGAGCTCGAGCGTTGGGTTCGTCGTCCAGGTCTCCTGCGTCGCCTCGTCCTTTTGCGTCGCGGTCGCGAGCTCCGGGAACACCGCGCGCACGAACAACTACGCGATCGTGTGGACCGGAAGTTCGTGGCGGTCGCCCGTCAGGCTCTACACGGTGAAGACGCAGGCGGGCCTCTACAGCGCACTGCATGGCGTGTCGTGCACCAGCAGGACCTTCTGCATGACAACCGGCGGCAGCGAGTCCTACGAGTTCAACGGCAAGACCTGGACGGGGCATCGCGGGGTCATCAGCGGCACGGATGGCAACGGGGTGATCGCGTGTGCCTCGCCGACACTGTGCGTGAATCTCCACGACGACAGCCCCAACACCTGGAACGGGTCGACGTGGGCCTACGTGCGGTCTCAGCCCCTGGACGACACGATCCCGGGGGTCGTCGGCTTCTTCACCCAGCTGTCCTGCGGCTCGGCCGTGCTCTGCGTCGGCGTCGGCGTCCAGGAAGGGGCCGTTGTCTGGAACGGGACACGGTGGAGCATCGCGGGCGGTCTCGCCAAGACCGCGTCGCGCTCGATCTCGTGCGCGAGCGCGAGCTTCTGCGTCGCGACCTCCCACGCATCGCACGCGTCGCTTCTCTGGAACGGCTCGAGCTGGGGTGCGCTGTCGGGCTTCCCGCTCGGCGCGGAGGCGAGCGTGTCGTGCGGGCGCCCGGGAAGCTGCGTCGCCCTCGCCAATTCGGGCGCGACCGCCGTGCTCTCCTGAGTGCTAGCGGATCAGCTCGCGCGCGTCGCGCCGCCCGCTTGCGATCTCTGATGCCTCGCGCACGAGATCCTGGTTCATCAGCGCGAGAAACAGCAGCGACCCGAAGATCACGACTGCGTCGATGCTTTCGCGGCCCTGGCTAGTCCAGTAGTCGTCCTGGAGATTCAGCCAGAGGGCAAACTCGTCGAGCGTGAGTGCCGAGGCCATCCCGTAGCCGATCGCCGAGGTGCGTGAGCCCCACCGCCGTTTCGGGTCGACGCCGAGCGCGACCTGCGCGTTCCAGGCATAACCGGTCAGCAGCAGCCCGATGATCCCGAAGGTCATGTGATGGATGTGGCGGCCTCCCGGCGCGATGTTGCGAAACGGCCCGCGCCCGGCGCGAATTGCGTGCGTGATCACGCGCACCGTCGTGAACGCGGTTAGGAAGCCGACGTTCCCGAGGAACAGGCGCTCCTGGCGCGGGTCGGCAAGATGCTTGCGGTAGAGACCCGACAGCACCTTTGGGGCGAGCAGCGAGCGCGACGGCGGCGGTGGGCCCATAGAGCTGACGATACCCGCATGCGGCGATCCCTCAGTCGCCACCCCGCACGCGAGATGTTTTCGGGGTTAGGTCACGCACCGGCTTGCGCGCCTTGATCTGGTAGACGGCCGTGTAGCCGACGTCGAAGCCGTGGCGTGCGGCCCGCAGGTACAGGCGCCAGATGCGCAGCCGCTCGAGCCCGGCGAGCCGCTCGGCCTCGTGGCAGGTGCTCGTCGAGGCGGTCGTGCCAGGCGCGCAGCGTGTCGGCGTAGTCGCGCATGAAGCCCTCGATGTGCTCGGTGTGAAGTGCGCGCGCTCGAACGCGAGCTGCACGCGCGAGAGCAGCAGCGGCTCGCCGTCGGGGAAGACGTAGCGCATCGTGAATGCGTCGGCGAGCGGGTCGTCCTCGGGATCGATCAGGCGATCCCGTGGTTGAGAACGACGCCGCCGGGCTCGACCATGCGGTCGAGCGCGGCGGCGTAGACGGTCGATCTGCGACGTCGCCAACGTGCTCGGCCATGCCGATCAGGCGATCGCGTCGAACGGTTCGTCGGCGCAGCTCGCGGTAATCGGCGATACGGATCTCGACGCGGTCGGCGAGGCCGGCGGCGGCGACGCGCTCGCGCGCCAGCTCGGCCTGCGAGGGCGAGAGCGTGATGCCGGTGACGCTCGACGCCGTACTCGCGCGCCGCATGGATCGCGAAACTGCCCCAGCCGCAGCCGACGTCGAGCACGCGCTGGCCGGGCTGCAGCTCGAGCTTGCTGAGCGACCAGGTCGAGCTTCGCGCTCTGCGCCTCCTCGAGCGTCCTCGCGCCGCGCGAGAAGACGCGCGCAGCTGTAGGTCATCGACTCGTCGAGGAAGAGCGCGAAGAACTCGTTGCCGACGTCGTAGTGGTAGCGGATCGCTTCAGCGTCGCGCGGCGGGCTGTGGCGCTCGCCGTCGAGGAGCAGCTCGCATGCGCGGGCGGCGCGGGATGCCGGCCGGGAGCGCGGCAAGGACCAGCGCTGGCCAGCAGTCGCGCCTTGTCGTTCCCTGGAGCGCCGGCGGCTGCCAGTCGTCGACGACGAGGAACGCGGCGTCGAGGTCGTCGACAGTCCAGCGAGCCTTCGACGTAGGCGCGGCCGAGGCCGAAGGCGCCCGGAGCGCGCAGCGCGTGCGCGATCGCCGAGGCGCGCTTCACGTAGAAAGTCGGCGATCCCGGCTCGGTCGCCGCAAGCTTGCTCCCGTCCCAGAGCTCGAGGGCGAACGGGCGCTGCGGAAACACGCGGGCAAGCTCCCGGCATAGCGGTGCACAAACACGCACGAGCGTCATGGACGAAGCCTATTGCCAGCGAGCCCCGCTGTCGCGGTCGAGCGAGCGTGGCTTAAGCTGAGCGATCGCTCGCGGCCGCTCCTCACTTGCAGCGCTGGCAGTTCTGCTGACCGCCGCCGCACTCGGCGCGCTCGCCGTCGAGGGAGCACGGGCACGCTCCCCGGCAGACGCCGCCGGTGCCACCAGCGCGACAGCGGCGAGCGGTGCGACGACCACGGTCCTGCCGCTTCTGGGGCCGCCGAAGATCGTCAAGGACTTCATTCCCTTCGGCGCCGCGCGCAAGGCTCAGATGCGCGCTTACGCCGAGCTGCATTACGGCATTCGGAGCTACCACATCGTCGGCCCGCATCTGGTGATCTGGCATTTCACCGCGACGACGACGTTTTCGAGCGTCTGGAACACGTTTGCCGATGACCTGCCCGACGTTCAGTACCACGTCCTGCCCCAGGTCTGCGCGCACTTCGTGATCGACACCAACGGGACGATCTACCAGCTCGTGCCGCTCGACATCATGTGCCGCCAGGTCGTCGGCCTCGACTACACGGCAATCGGCATCGAGAACGTAGGCACCTCCGACCAGCAAGTCATGGCCGACACGGCGCAATATCACGCCGCACTCGAGTTGACGCGCTGGCTGCGCTGCCGCTATGACCTCCCGGTCCGCGACGTCATCGGCCACAACGAAAGCCTCTCGAGCCCCTACTACATCGAGCACGTCGCCTCGTGGCGCGGACAGACGCACGAGGACTTCAACCACCACGACATGAACATCGTCCGTGCCGCCGTCGCCAAGCTCGCCTGCCGCGCCTGAGGACGGGCTCGAAGCCGGGACCGGCTACCAGCGGGTCCGATGCTGACCTCCGACCGGGCGGCCAGGGACTTGATCAGCATCACCAACCCGGCGACTGCGTTCGCTGTTTCTCACGCGGCGGCTCCTGCGGCGTCGGCAACGCGGAGCGGCCAACCCGTGTAGGCCTCTGCCAGGAAGCGTCGACCGGCTTCTGATTCGACGACGCAGCGTAGCTCGCCGATCTGGCGCAACCGGTCGAAGTCGTTTGCCTCGGGGTGCGTGTGGAGCATGCTGGTCATCCACCAGGAGAAGTGCTGTGCCTTCCAGATCCTCGGCAGGACGTCGTCGGCGTAGCGTTCAATCAGCTGTGCATCGCCGTCGAGCAGCAGGGCGCGCATGGCTCGTGCCAGCACAACGGTGTCGGCAATGGCGAGGTTAAGGCCCTTGGCGCCAGTCGGTGGGACAGTGTGCGCCGCGTCTCCGACGAGCGCGATGCGTCCCTTCTGCAGGCGACTGGCGACGAAGCTACGGAAACGCAATACGTCGCGCTGGAAGATCGGGCCCTCGATCAGTTCGCGGGGAGCTACGCGGATCTTTAATGCGTCCCAGATCTCGCGGTCGTTCAAGGTGTGTGGATCGAGCTCGGGGTCGCATTGCAGATACATGCGCTGGACGGTTGGGCTTCGTTGGCTGATCAGCGCAAAGCCGTGCGGCGAGTTGCTGTAGATGAGTTCCCGCGCGCTTGGCGGCGCCTCGCAAAGGATTCCGAACCAAGCGAACGGGTATTCACGGAAGTAGCCGCTTGTCAGCGAGCCGGCGACGGCCGGCCGCGTAACGCTCGCCGACCCGTCGGCGCCTACGACGAACTCGGCTTCGATCTCCAGAGGGACGCCATCGCTGGTGGCATACACGTGGGCGCGCGGGCCGGAATCGCTGACCGCATGCGCCGTGACGCCGAAACGGACGTCCTGCCCAGCGTCAAACCGTGTGGCCAGCAGGTCGCGGAGGACCTCATGCTGGGGATAGAGCCAGACGCTGCGTTCGGTCAGCGCCAGGAAGTCGATGCGGTGGCCCTCACCGTCGAAGCGAAGCTCGATGCCTGAGTGTCTCTGACCTTGTGCCAGCACCCGACGCGACGCCCCGGACTCGGCGAGCACCTGCACGGTGCCAGCCTCGAGGATGCCGGCTCGAATCGTGTTTTCTATCTCCTGCCGCGTGCGCGCGTCGATCACGATTGAGTCGATTCCATCTGCCGCAAGCAGATGCGAAAGCAACAAACCCGCGGGGCCGGCGCCGACAATGCCAACCTGCGTGTGTACGGGGGTCACGAGGGCCCCTTCAGGGCCGCGTGCAGTCGTTTGGTTAGCGTTTCGAGCTGGTTTGCGAGCTCGGGTGGGAGGTGTTCGCCGAAGGTGGCGAAGTTGTCGTGGAGCATCGGTACTTCCTCGAGCCAGGCGTGCGGGTCGACGCGCAGGAGCTCCTCGATTGCTGCTGGCGTGATCTTGAGGCCGGTGAGGTCCAAGGCGCGCGGTGCAGGCACGTAGCCGATCGGTGTCTCGATTGCTTTGCCGGTGCCCTCCAGGCGACGGAAGATCCACTCGAGGACACGACTGTTCTCGGCGTAGCCGGGCCACAACCATCCGCCCGTCGCGTCCTTGCGAAACCAGTTGACGCGGAAGACTCTGGGCAGCTTGCCGGCATCGTGCCCGTGACCGAGCTTCAGCCAGTACGCGAAGTAGTCGCCCATGTTGAAGCCGCAGAACGGGAGCATCGCGAACGGATCGCGACGCAGCTCACCGAGCGCACCGGTCGCCGCGGCGGTCGTCTCCGAGCCCATCGTCGCGCCGAGGAACACACCGTGCTCCCAGTCGAAGGCCTCGAACACCAACGGCACCGTGCTCGAGCGCCGCCCGCCGAACAGGAACGCCTCGATCGGCACGCCATTCGGGTCCTCCCACTCAGGCGCGATCGCCGGATCCTGCGACGCGCGGACCGTGAAGCGGGCGTTCGGGTGCGCAGCAGGCGTGCGGTATGCGGGCGTCCAGTCCTTGCCCTGCCAATCGATTAAGTGCGACGGCGGCTCGACGCTCAAGCCCTCCCACCAGACATCGCCGGAGTCGGTGCGCGCGACATTGGTGAAGATCGTGTTGTAACGCGTCATCGCCATCGCGTTCTGATTCGTCCTGGTGCTCGTTCCCGGCGCGACACCAAAAAACCCCGCCTCCGGGTTGATCGCGTACAGCCGCCCGTCCTCGCCGAAGCGCATCCACGCGATGTCATCGCCGACGGTCTCGACCTTCCACCCGGATTCGAGGGGACGAGCATCGCGAGATTCGTCTTGCCGCAAGCCGACGGAAATGCCCCGGCGAAATACTTGACCGTCGCCTCGGGCGAGGTCACCTTGACGATCAGCATGTGCTCAGCGAGCCAACCCTCATCGCGGGCGATCACTGACGCGATGCGCAGCGCGAAGCACTTCTTGCCGAGCAGCGCGTTACCGCCGTAGCCCGACCCGAACGAGATGATCTCGCGCGTATCGGGGAAGTGAACGATGTACTTGTTCTCGGCATTGCACGGCCAGGGCACGTCATCCTGCCCGTCCAGCAGCGGCGCGCCGACCGAGTGCAGGCAGCGAACGAACTCGCCGTCCTCGCCGAGCAACTCGAGCACGGGCCGGCCGGCGCGGGTCATGATCATCATGCTCACCGCTACATAGGCCGAGTCGGTGAGCTCGACGCCGATCCGCGCCATCGGCGAGCCGAGCGGGCCCATCGAGAACGGCACCACGTACATCGTGCGCCCGCGCATCGCACCGGTCAGCAACTCGCCGAGCAACGTGCGCATCTCGCCCGCAGGACGCCAATGGTTCGTCGGCCCCGCATCCTCCCAGCGCTCCGAGCAGATGAACGTTCGGTCCTCCACGCGCGCAACGTCAGCCGGATCGGAGCGCGCGAGAAACGACCCTGGCAGACGCTCAGGGTCAAGCCGCTCGAATGTACCCGCATCGACCAGCCCCTCACAAAGCTGCTCATGCTCGGCGCTACTGCCGTCACACCAATGCACCCGATCAGGCCACGTCAGCCCGGCAACCTCCTCGACCCAAGCAAGAAGCTGCGTGTTCGCGGTCGGTGCAGTCGCCTCCATCACGAAGCTATCCCTCCCTATCGTCTTGCCGATCCGCGGCCGGACAGCTCCGCCAGGTACGCGCCGCTTACCAAGCCGTCCACCCGCCGTCCACGGCCAGCGCGTGCCCAGTAACACTCGATGCTGCGTCACTGGCCAGGAAGTAGACAGCGGCCGCGACCTCCTCGATCGTGGCTAGACGCCGTGTCGGGAGGCGTGCGATCACATCCGCGCGAAACTCCTCGTCGGCCAGCATTGACCGCGTGAGATCGGTGTCGACAAAAGTCGGCGCGACGGTGTTGACACGGATGCCATTCGCTGCCCATTCGACGGCGAGCGCCTTCGACAAGCCCTCAACGGCGTGCTTGGTGGCGCAATACGCGGCACGCCCCGGATAGCCGACGCGCCCCATCTGCGATGACACGTTGACGATCGAGCCGGGCTCGCCCCGTCGCAGCAGCGAGTCTCCGACTGCGCGACAGACGAGGAATGTCGCGCGAACGTTCACGGCGAACAACGCGTCCCACTGCGTCACCGGGTAGTCGCGAGCAGGGCCCGTGAGGTTCATGCCGGCCGCGTTGACACAGATCCGAAGGTCACCGACCGACTCTGCGAACGCGACGGCCTCTGCTACCGCTTCCTCGACGGAGACGTCCGCCGCGTGCACGTGAGCCTCGCCGCCGTCTGCAACGATTGCCTCAGCGCACGCTCGCAGATCGTCTTCGGTGCGCGCCACCAGCACGATCGCGGCGCCAGCCTGTGCGAGCCGTTCGGCGCAGCCGCGACCAATCCCGCGACCGGCGCCCGTCACCAAAGCGACGCGACCGGCGAGTTCGCCCGCCTCGGCGAGTTCGCCCGCCTGCATCACGCGCGCGCGAGCCGGTCGAGGCGCATCCGCGCCGTGAGTGCATGACCGGCGAAGTTCTCGGCGTTACAGATCGCCTCGATCGCAGGCGCCACTCGCCTGGTCCCATCGGCAGTCAATCGCTGGTAGGTCACGGTCTTGAGGAACTTGCCGACCCACAGGCCGCCCGTGTAGCGCGCCGCGCGGTTTGTCGGTAGGACGTGGTTTGTGCCGATCCCCTTGTCGCCGTATGCAACTGTCGCTTGATCGCCCAGGAACAGCGACCCGTAGTTATGCAGCCGTGTGAGGTACATGGCGAGCTTCCGCTCGTCCACCTGAACCTCGAGGTGCTCGTTGGCGGCGTCGTCAGCGAGCGCGATCGCCTCCTCGTCATCGGCTGCGACCGCGATCCAGCCGTGCTCGCGCCAAGCCGTAATCGCCACCTCGGCTGTCGCCGGCTGCGCCACCAGCCGCTCTACCGCGGCCAGGACAGCGCGCGCCACCTCGTCGCCGATGGCTATCAGCCCTGCCGGGGAGGTCGGACCGTGCTCGGCCTGCCCCAGCAGGTCGGCGGCGACCAGCTCAGGGTCGGCCGTCTCGTCGGCGATCACGAGCACCTCTGTCGGTCCTGCCAGAAGGTCGATGCCTACGCGGCCGAACAGCTGCCGCTTTGCCTCCGCGACAAACGCGTTGCCTGCGCCGACGAGCATGTCAACGGGCGCGATGCCGTCGATCAGGCCAAACACCATCGCCGCGAGGGCCTGCACGCCGCCTAAGCAGACGATCGCGTCAGCCCCGGAGGTGCGCATCGCGTAGAGCATCGCGGGATGCATGCCCCCGCCACGCTGGGGCGGCGCGCACCCGACCACCTGCCCGACGCCCGCCACCTTGGCGACGAGGATCGTCATGAACGACGAGGCGAGCATCGGGTAGCGACCCCCTGGCACGTATGCGCCGACCGCACCGACCGGAATGTGGCGGTGACCGAGCACGACTCCTTCGCCGAGCTCGATCTCGACGTCCGACAGCGACGCAAGCTGCGCTTGCGCGAACGCGCGGACCTGGCCCTGCGCGAAGGCAATGTGAGCCTTCAGTTCATCGCTGAGCGAGGACTCTGCCGACTCGAACTCGCGCTCGGTGATTACGAAGCCGTCGGGGCTCCAGCCGTCGAGCTGCAAGGACCATCGCCGGAGCGCCTCGATGCCCCCGTGCTCGATGTCCAGAAGGATCTCGCTCACCGTATTGCGCACCTCTGCCGTCGCCTGGCCAGATGACGACCTCGGGGGCTTGAGGTATGTGGTCATCGGCCTCTCCTAGGCATCTTGCTCGCACGGGCTTGTGCGCGCGGAATCGGGATCGGCTCGACGCCCGCGACGATCACGTTGGTGAGCACCCCGAGCGCCTCGATTTCGAGTGACACCTCATCGCCCGGTGCCAGCGGCCGTGGCTCCAGTGCGCCGTTGCGTCCCCACCACTCCGCGAGACAACCCCCGCCGCAAGTGCCGGAGCCAAGCACGTCACCGGGCTCGAGTCTCGTGCCGCGCGACGCATAGGCGATGATCTCGGCGAACGACCAAGCCATGTTTGCGAGCGAGTCCTCGCCAATCAGCTCGCCGTTGCGGTACGCCCGGCAACGCAACGACAGGCGATCACCGTGCCGGAAGGGCTCGAGCTCATCGGCTGTCACAACGGACGGCCCGAGCGCGTTCGCGAAGTCCTTCGCCTTCGCCCAACCTAAGCCCATCCGGACCTCGCGCGCGCCATGGTCGCGCGCGGAAAAGTCGTTGAAGATCGTGAATCCCGCGATGTGCTCCCACCCATGCGCGGGATCAATGTCACGTCCGCCGACGCCGATCACCACCCCGACCTCGAGCTCAAAGTCGAACAGCCGGCAGCCCGGCGGTACCTCGATCGCGTCGCCAGGCCCGAAAATCGCGTTCGAATTCGAGAAGTAGAAGGTCGGCGCGTCGTACCAGTCAGGCATCACCTGAGCGTCGGGCGAAGCCGTCTTCACGACTCCTTCGACGTGCTGCTCGAAGCAGACGAAGTCGCGCAGGGTGAGCGGCGTGAGCGGCGCAAGCAAGCGAGTGTCAGCAGCGACGATCGGCTCGGCGCGCAGTCGCGCAGCGGCGAGGAGCGCCGCGCGTTCGCGCACAGAGAGGCCGAGCGCGTCGCGAACCGACAGAGCAGGATCAAGGGGCCAGATCTGGCCGTCCTCTAGTACGCCGGCCCGTGACGTTCCCGTGGGGTCGAAGGTGACGAGCCTCATCGCGGAGCCTCATCGCTGGTTCGCCGCACGGCATCCGAGATCGCCTTCGCTGTCGCTCCCGACGAGAATCCGCCGTCGATCGGAATCTCCACGCCATTGATGAAACCCGCCTCGTCCGAGAGCAGGAACGACACCAGCGACGCAACCTCGCTCGGCTCGCCGACGCGCGACAGCGGCGTCAGCGCCTTATTGATCTCGCGAAAGGCCGGCGGCGCACTTGCCGTCATCGGTGTCGCGATGAAGCCCGGGTGGATGACGTTGACGCGGATGCCGCGGGGACCGAGCTCGGCAGCAGCCGACATCGTTATGCCTCGCAGCGCCCACTTGCTCGTCGTGTAGGCGACCGCGTAATGACCTCCGAGGCCGGCGACCGAGGCGACGTTCACGATCGACGATCCGCGGCCCATCAGCGGCAGCAATGCCTGGATCCCGAGGAGGGGGCCGGTCGCATTGACTGCAATGACGCGGTTCCACTCCTCCAAGCTCACCTCGTCGATGCCAACGCGGCTGGTGATACCGGCGTTGTTGACGAGGCCGTCAACGCGCCCGAGCTCCGCCGCGATCCAACTCGCCAGCGCCTCCCAACTGTCGCGGTCGGTCACGTCCAGGCAACGAGCGTGGATCCGTCGGTCCCCCAGCGTCGGCGGCTCGAGATCAGTTGCGACAACCTGGGCGCCATGCCCGGCGGCAGCGAGCGCCTCGCTCGCGCCCTGACCGCCCGCCGCGCCGGTCACCACGACCACCTTGTCGACGAGCAACGGGGAGAGCGCATTCGTGGCCCTCGAGGTATCCACGAGCCCATCCTACCATTTCATGCATTATGCACAATCATCTGGTAGCGTTCGTGGCCTTGCTTTTCCTCTCACGGAATGCCGCCCTTGAAGCTCGCATCGGTTCGCACTGAGTTCGGACTTCGCGTCGCCGCTGTCGTCGGCGACGAGTTGGTGCTGTTGAGCGAGGCCGATCGGGGATTTCCGCACGACATGAGCGCCGTACTCGACGGCGGCGACGCGTTGCTTAAGCGCGCACGGGCGGCGGCTGATTCCGGCCGTGGGCGGGTGCCGCTGGCGTCGGCAGTGCTTGCGGCGCCAATCCCCCGGCCCTCGAAATTCCTCGCCATCGGACTCAACTACGCGGATCATGTGGCCGAATCAGGCCAGCCAACGCCGGAGTTCCCGACGGTCTTCGCGAAGCTGCCGAGCTGTATCGTGGGGCCCTACGACGACATCGAGCGTCCGCTGGTCTCCAACAAGCTTGACTACGAGGGCGAGCTGGGCTTCGTGATCGGACGCCGCTGCAAGCACGTCGCGCGCGCGGATGCCCCCGGGGTGATCGCCGGCTACGTCGTGATCAACGACGTCAGCGTACGCGACTTCCAGCTGCGCACATCACAATGGATGCTCGGCAAATCCTTCGACACGCACGGCGTTATCGGTCCCTGGATCGTGACGGACGACGAGCTCGATCCCCATACGCTCGATATCCGCACTTTTGTCAACGGCGAGGAACGTCAGCGTTCAAACACGAGCCAGCTGATCTTCGACGTATTCAGCCAAATCGAGTTGCTCTCGAGCGTCTGCACGCTCGAGATCGGTGACGTCGTCGCGACAGGGACCCCTGGCGGGGTGGGCGCCGCGTCGGAGAGATGGCTGAAGGAGGGCGATGTCGTCAGGGTCGAGATCGAAGGGATCGGCGCGATCGAGAACAGGATCGTCGAGGAAAGGGTGGCGACGGGCGTCGCGACATCGAAGGCTTCCGCTCCGCTCGTCACCTGAGCGGTGATCATTCCTCCGGCAGCCGTGAGGCGTCGGTGAATGGCGTGGTGCCCGTATCAACTACAGATGCGCCGCCGTCAACGGTGAGGACGGCAGCGGTCATGTAGGAGGAATCCGGACCTGCAAGGAACGCAACCACCGCGGCCACCTCGTCCGGCGCTGCCACACGACGAAGTGGCTGGTGCCGCGTGACGGACGCGAAGGCGCTCGCGCGATTCGACCGCTGGAGGCCCGCCAGGATGTCCATCATCCCCTCGCTCATTTCGGTGCGGACCCAGCCGGGGCACACCGCGTTGATCCGGATGTTGTCGGGCCCGAGTTCCAGGGCGGCCTGCTTGGTCAACATCACCAGTGCCGCCTTCGAGCTGCAGTAGGCAGCGGCCCCCGGGGCGGCGACAAGCGCCGCGACCGAGGCAACATTGACGACCGACCCGCCCCCGGCTGCTCGCAAGTGAGGGAGCGCAGCCCTGATCACGAGCATCGGCGCCGTGACGTTGACCTCGAGCGCCTCGCGCCAGTCCGCAACATCGAGGCTCTCGATCGACCCAGCCGGGTTGGCCGCGGCGTTGTTGACGACAACATCGAGACGGCCACCGAACCTGACGGCCGCGGCCACGGCGTCGGCCGGCCCGGTGGGGTCTGACATGTCTGCTGGATAGCCAAGCGCTGAGCCTTCCGGGAGCGTGCCAACCACTCTCTCCAACGCGCCGGCGCGGCGCCCGACCACGAGAACACGAGCGCCGTCGTGGACGAGACGCCGCGCGACCGCGGCGCCGATCCCGGTGCCGCCGCCGGTGACGAGCGCCACGCGTCCGTGGAGGTCAGCCACGTTGCTCCTCTCGGCCCTGCTTGTCGGCGAGTCGGACCGCGGCGGGCACAGCGCCCACGTTTACGATCGAGCCCGACGGGCGCTCGCCGCGGACAACGCCCCAGATCTCCTCCGCCGTTTGAGCCGGAGATGCCAGCTCACCGCGACCAGCCGCCTCGCGGAGGCTACGGGCGACCGGCATCAGTTCGTTTGCGTTGCTGATCGCGTCGCGAAGCATTGGCGTATCGACGGCCCAGGGCACAATTCCGAGGATACGTCCGAAGCCCTCCGCCGCGACGGCGCCAACCCAGTAGCGGATCGCGAGCTTGCCAGATCCATAGGCCGACATTCCGGGAAGCGGTTCGCTGGCGGCCGGAGAGGAGCAGAGGACGACCGTGGCCTCGGTGCCCGCATGCTCGGCAGCGGTTAGGAAGGCTTTCGCGACGATCAGGCCGACCGCTCCGTTGACGAGTGCGCTGTCGATGTAAGCCGACAGTTCGGCGTCAACGGCTCGACCGTGGGGTTGTCCGACTCCGGCGAAATGCAGGAGGTACGCTCTGCCGACTCCTGGCTTAAGGACCTCAGCGAAGTGCGCTGCGAGACGCTCCCACGAGCGCCGGCGAGCAAGATCGAGCCGCAGGTCCGTCGGTCCGCTAGCGCGGCGGGCCACGCCGAATACCTGTGCGTCGGCGAAGGGCTGCGAGCGGCGCAAAGCAGCTCCGATGCCCGACGAGGCACCCGTTATCCACACCACGGTCGAGCTCACTCGAACGTGTGGGTCCGGTGGGCAGCGAGGTGAACGTATTCGGATCGGGCCGACGATGAGCCGTCGACATTGCGGATCATCAGGCGGACTCGGTGCTGCAACGCAGCGCTACCACTTGGCGGGCATCGGCGGGTCGTCCGGCCCCGGGATCGGCCCGCCCATGTCGGGAAACTCGGCGGTGCGGAAATCGTCCGAGTCCCACACCCGCAGGTGGATCTCCTCGAAGCTCACGCCGGTGGCGTACGCCGCGGCGACCTTATTGGGATCGAAGAATGCGCCGACCGGGTTTTGCGCGAACGGCACCGAGCTTGCCATCCACTCCTTCGAGAGCGTCCAGTCACCGAAGATGTCGTGCTGGAGCTCGACAAAATTGCCGTCCGGGTCGGCGTAGTAATACGAGAACGTCATGCCGTGGTCGAGGCAGGCCTGAGGCGTGATGCCGACCTCCCGCAACCGAACGAACGTGGCGTTTAGATCGTCGAAGTTGGCATATTCGAAGGCGTGATGGTGGAGCCGCGTGTGCACGCGCTTCTCCGGGTCGTCCGCGAGGCCGGGGATCGAGGTCAGCGCGACGCGGTGATTGGCCTCGTCGTTGGACATCCAGCAGCCCATCGGGAACTCGAATGTGACCTCCATACCGAGGACCTCGCTATACCAGTCCCGCATCTCGTCGAGACGCAGCGTGAAGAAGTTCACGTGATGGAAGCGCGCTTGGCGAATGTCGTCGCGCGATCTGCGCGACTGAGAACCAGGTGTCGTCAACGCCATCGTCCTCTCCCGGCGACAGATAATATATAATGCATCAGTCTACCAGGTGGCGCGACCGCCGGAGAGGTCGTAGATCGCGCCGGTCGAAAACGAGCAGTCCTCGCTCGCTAGCCAGGCGATCAATGCTGCCGCCTCCTGGGGCGTTCCCATCCGCCCGAGTGGCACCAGGGACACCATCTGAGCGATCACCTCAGGCGTCTGGGCGGTTGCCAGCGGGGTCTCGATCACAGCCGGAGCGATTGCATTGATCAGCACGCCGGTCCCGGCGACGGAGCGTCCGAGCGACTTTGCGATAGCGATCATCGCTGCCTTCGAGGCTGCGTAGGCCGGCAACAGTGGATTGCCGTCCTTTCCGGCGATCGAGGAGACAAGGACAACGCGGCCGTAACCCCGGTCGACCATGCCTGGGACGACCTCGCGACAAAGATAGAAAGTGCCGTCCGCGTTGACTGCCATGACCCTGCGCCAGTCCTCATCGTCGAGCTCGAGCAGCCCGCGGAATGGGCCGCCGACGCCCGCCGCGTGGACGAGTACGTCAATGCCTCCCAGCACGCGCTCGACCTCGCCCACCGCCCGACGCACGGCCGCGGGGTCTGTGACGTCGGCTTCGATGGCGAGATTGGCGTCACTCGCGGGTCGAAGGTCGAGCGCGGCAACGCGGGCGCCGCCGCTCCGCAATGCCGCGGCCGCGGCCTGTCCGATTCCGCTCGCCGCTCCAGTGACAAGCGCGGTGCGGCCCTCGAAGTCATAGTGGTTCACGGCGATCGCGGCACGCGACTGATCCGACGCATTCATATACTATGCATCATGTCGTTCTTTGACGGATCCGATTGGGGCTGATTTGACGAGCGACGGGCTCGTTCGCACGACGCTGACTGACGCGCTCATCGAGCGCCTGCGCGCCGACATCCGAGCGGGCGTCATCGAGCCGGGCAGCCGACTTCGCCAGAGCGAAGTGGCCGACCGGTTCAACATGAGCACGACGCCGGTGCGTGAGGCCTTCCAGGCGCTCGAGCGTGAGGGCCTGCTCGTCAGCCACGCCCATCGCGGCGTGATCGTCTTCAAGCCGACCGTTGACGACCTCGTCGAGACCTACGACATCCGCATCCCGCTCGAGGCACTCGCCATCAAGAAGGCCGTGCCGAACATGACCGCAGCCGACATCGATGAGCTCGAATCGCTCATCGAGCAGATGGCTCGGGCGATCGATCAGAGCGATGTCTACAGCACACTCAACGCCCGCTATCACAAGGCGTTATACAGGCCGGCCGCACGACCGAAGCTCATCAAGCTGATCGCGGACATGCGCGAGGCGTCGGGCGCCTACCTGCACTTCTACGCCGCGATCACACCCGGTCCCGAGGAAGCCCACCGCGAACACGTCGAGATCTTCGAGGCGTGCAAGGCCAGGGACCCCGAACGTGCGGCGGCCGGCATCGAGAAGCACCTCCATCACACGGTCGACCACGTCGCGACGGCACTGAGCGACATCGAGCAGAGCGCCTGAACTGTTGCGGGCCGCCGCCTAGGCTGCGCGTGCGATGTGCTCCGCGAGCATGACCGTCGTGAGTAGCGTGTTCGCTCGCGGCACCTCCGGCATGATCGACGCGTCGACCACACGCAGGCCCTCGGTGCCGATCACGCGCCCGGCATTGTCGACGACGCTCGCGGCGTCCGCCGGCGGACCCATCCGACAGGTGCCTGTCAGGTGGGCGGTGTCGTTGCAGGAGCGCATCAACAAGGCGTCGAGTTGAGCGTCCGACGCAGGCAGCCGCGTGAGCTTCTCGCCGGTCGCCGTCACGGTGACGTGCTCGATCGGGACGATCTCTCGCGCCCGTTCGAGCAGTTCCCAGAGACGGCGGGCGCCATCGCGCAAGCGCACAAGATCGCGCGCGTCGGAGAGCATCCGCATGTCCATCGACGGCTGTGCCTCCGGATCGGCTGAGTTGACCTCGAGCGTTCCACGTGAGAATGCCTGAAACGTGGAGACGTTGACGATCGCGTCAAACGGAAGTTCTCCGATCGCGAGCGTGTTGACTGCACTCATCATCATGTCGGCGCGCCCGGCACCGGCGAGATCCGAGCTGTAGCGGATGCAGCAGTTGGCGAACCGTGGCTCGATCTCAGACGGCGCGCGGTTACCGCGCAGGACGAGCCCGAGCCAAAGCGCCGGGTGGTCTTGGAGGTTCTCGCCGACCGGGGCGTCCACGACGACCTCCAGCCCGAGCCCGCGGAGTCGATCGGCCGGCCCGATGCCGGAGCGGATCAGGATCGCAGGGGAGTGGACGGCGCCGGCGCAAACCAGTACCTCGCGTCCGTCGATTGTCTCTTCGCCGTCGGCATGGCTGAGCGCGACGCCGACGACACGGCGCCCGTCGAACCGCAGCCGGCTGACCGTCGCACGCCCTCGGATCGTCAGGTTCGAGCGGTCGCGCGCCGGCTCGAGGTAGGCAGTGTTCGCTGAGACGCGCGCACCGTCGCGCAGCACCGCGGCGAACGGCGAGACGCCGAGCGCCCCAGGCGCATTGTGGTCGACCGCCCACGGATGGCCGAGCTCGAGCGCAGCGTCGCGGAACGCGTGGTCGAACTCACTCCACTGGTGCTCTGGCGCGCGCGAGACGGGGAGTGGCCCCGTGCTCCCGTGATACGGCTCCCCGGCAAAGTCGAGGTCATGCTCGATCCGGACGAACGCACTCAAGACGTCCTCTGCCGACCAGCCGTCGCAGCCGAGCGCGGACCAAGCGTCGAAGTCGTCCGGCAGCGCGCCACGCATCGCAAGGTGGCCGTTGACGGCCGAGCTGCCACCGAGCCCGCGTCCGCGCAGATAGCGTCGCGGCGCCTGTCCGGCCGTCCGTCGGGCCATGATCGTGTCGTAGCGGTAGGGCGCCATCTCAGGGCGCTCCATGCGGAACGGATGCAGCCCGCGCATCTCCTCCGGCTCGTCGCTGCGGCGGTAGTCAGGGCCGCTCTCGAGCAGCAGGACGCTCGCAGTGCCGTCGGCACTCAGCTTGTTGGCGAGTAAGCAGCCAGCGGACCCAGCACCGACGACGATGAAGTCGTACATCAGTGCGCGGAGGCGCCGGCATCGACGGGAAGCGCCGTGCCCGTCACGAACGACGCCTCGTCTGACAGCAGCCAGATCACGGCAGCGGCAACCTCTGCCGGCGTCCCGAGACGCTTGATCAGATGCGGCGCGAGCAGCGTCGCCTGGCGCTCGGCGCTGACCGCCTCCATCATCGGCGTGCGAACCCCTGCCGGGCAAACGGCGTTCACCCGCACGCCCCCCTCCGCGTAGTCGATCGCTGCCGAGCGCGTCAGTCCGACTACGCCGTGCTTGCTCGCGGTATAGGCGGCCAACGCGGGTGCGCCGACGAGGCCGGCAAGTGATGCCGTATTGACGATCGCACCGCCGCCCGCCTCGAGCATCGGCGGGATCTGGTGCTTCATCCCGAGCCACACGCCTTTGAGGTTGACCGCGATCAGCGCGTCGAATGCGTCTTCGTCGGTGTCGGTCACGCTCGCCTCGAGTTCGACGCCCGCATTGTTGTGGGCAAAGTCGAGGCGCCCGAAACGCGCAAGGGCGTCGGCGACGAGCCGCGAGTGATCCGCCGCGAGCGCCACGTCGCAATCGAGCGCGACGGCAGTGCCGCCCTCGCGCTCGATCAGGGCGACAGTCTCGTGCGCACCGCCGCGCGCCGCCGCGAGATCCGCGACGATGACTTTGGCCCCTTCGCGAGCGGCGGCGAGCGCGCTGGCCCGACCGATTCCGCTGGCGGCGCCGGTGACGATGCCGACCCTGTCCTCGAGCCGCCTAGCGCTCGTCATCGGGCGTGACGCGCGGATCTCCGCGGCGGCCGAGGACGAACCAGATCGCCTCGACCGGCTCCAAGCCCTGGTTGTACAGGCGGTGCGGCTGTGTCGAGTCGAAGCTGACCGAGTCGCCCGGTTCGAGCGTGTACGTGTCGAACTCGATCGTGAGCGACAGCGTGCCCCGCACGACGAAGCCAAACTCCATGCCGGTGTGGCGCATGAGCGAGCTGGCTGGGCATGACTCGCTGCCAACGCCATAGGTCAGGTAGAGGAAGTCGATATCGGCTCTCGTGTAAGCGGTGAGACGCTCCCAGAGGACCCCTGAGTCGAGCTGGATCGCCTTACGCTCGGCGCGAGTGACGACCGGTTCGGCAACCTGACCGCGATTGCGCCCGCCACCTGGCAGCAGACCGCCGGCGCCTTCCTCGAAGCGTGCCCGTACGCGGCGCCCGGTGGCCTCGGCGAACAGCTCGTCGAGGGAGAGCTCTAGTTCGTTGACGATCGCGTAGAGCGTTCCGACTGACGGCGTCGCCCGTCCGAGCTCGACCTGCGAGATCAGGCTCGCCGAGACTCCGACACGGCGCGCGAGCTCTCGCAATCCGATCCGCTGCCGCATGCGCTCGGCGCGGATCCGGCTCCCGACGCCCTCGGTCCCGGCGGCGCGCGGCGCGTCGCTCTCCTCGCTTGCCACAACCTCGTCAGGCAGCTGCTCGGCGCTCAAAGCACGCCTCCCCGACGCTCGACCTCAACGGCCAAAGCTGCAATCCGCGACACCATCCCGACGGTGATCACGCAGCTCCTCCAACGGGAACTGTGGCCGGGTTGCTCGCAGCCGGCAACTGATCGCGCAGCCGGTCGATCAGCTGAGGGAGCTGGTCAGCCTCGGCTACGGCACCGAAGACGTAGAAGTCGGGGCGTATCACCAGCGCCTCCGCACCGATCTCGCCGAGCCACCTGACATAGCGGTGCTCGATGTCGATGACGGCACCTTCGACTTCGGCAGGCGTGACGTGCACGAGCCTTGCCCCGAGCCGCTCGAGCCAAGCAAGTTGCTCGTCACTGAGCGCCGCGAGGCCTGTTGCGCGGCGACTGAGGACGATCCAACCACGCCCAACCACATCGTCGAAGCGCCCCTGGTGCTCGCCGCTGCGCACCGTCGCCTGAAGCGAGAGCCAGCCCGCGGCATGCCCCAGCCCGCCGTCTCCGTCGCGCAGCAGGATGCCCTCGCCGAGCCGTGGTGGTGGCGGCGGCGGGGGTGGCGGCCCGCCGCCGAGTAGGAGTCGATCTCGCTCGGCAGCCTCGTCGGCGTCGACGACGCAAACGACTCGACCAAGCGCTACGGCCCGCTCGATCACCGCAGTCACGTGCGCGCGCCGCTCCGGCTCGTAACTTGCAAGCACACCCTCGCCGACGATCCCGCGCTGTACGAGGTCGAGCTTCCACGTGAGGTTGAGCGCGTCGCGCATTCCCGAGCACATTCCTTGGCCAAGGAAGGGCGGCATGAGATGCGCGGCATCCCCGAGCAGGAAGGTCCGGCCGTCGCTCCAGCGGTCAGCGACGAGCGAGCGGAACTCGTAGGTCGCGTGCCGGACGAGCTCGGCGTCCGCCGGTGTCGGCCCCCAGCGCGACATGAGCTCCCAGACGCGCTCGTCGCTGGCGAACTCCTCATCGGACTCATTTGGATGGAGCATGAACTCGAACCGGCAGTGCGAGCGTCCGATGAAGCGAAGCAGCGTGGTCGGTCGCTCCGGATCGCACACCTGTGCAGTATCAGGCATCGGGTAGACCTGATCGGGATCGTATGGTCGGACATCCGCCACGAGCCAGCGCGCCTTGAATCCGAGATCGATCCACTGCCCGCCCAGCGAGCTGCGCACCAAGCTGCCCGCGCCATCCGCACCGAGTAAGTAAGAGCCTGCGACCGTCCGCGTCGTGCCTGAGCGGCTCTCGCGTGCGAGGACTTCGCGTCGCTGCGCTCCGCGGCCGTCGACCTCGAGCGCTTCCCAGCCACGCAGGACCTCCACGCGACCGTCGCGCGTGGCGGCTTCCTGGAGCAAGCCCTCCATGCGCGGCTGGAAGAAGAAGTTGTCAGCCAGCCAGCCTGAGGGGCCATGGCCCTGCCACGGCACCGTGAGCAGCGTCTCCCCGCGCGCCGACAGCCAGACGTAGTCAAGCACCGTCGAGGTGTCGCGCAGGAAGCGCTCCGCAATGCCCAGCGACTGGAACAAGCGGACTATCTCGTCGTCCACGTGCACCGCGCGTGGAGCGCCGAAGGCATCCGGATGGCGCTCGATCGCGCAGACACCGAAGCCTCGCGCCGCGAGCAGCGCCGCCGCGGTTTGGCCCACCGGCCCATAGCCGACGATCACAACGTCAAACGACTCTGCGCTCAGCTTACCCGCCTCTCCTGTGATTAGCTACATTGAACGAATTGGCGCCAGACAGGGCCCGTACGCTAGCAGCGTACAATGCCAAGCGACGAAGGGAGGAGTTTGATGGAGGGTGTACGTTCCGATCACACTGGCATCTCGGCCCGAATCACGCTCGACAACCCGCCCGAGAACCGACTGTACCCGGCGATGCTCGAGGCGTTGGTTGCGACCCTGGAGGACGCCGACGCCAATTCGGAGGTCAAGGCGGTGGTACTCACGGGCGCCGGCGCCGTCTTCTGTGGCGGCGTTGACGGGCAGCGGCTCGCGGAGGGGGACCCGAGCGCATTCGCGACAACACTCGTCAAGCTCTTCAAGCTGATTCCGACGCTTGGCGTGCCGGTTATCGCCGCGGTCAACGGGGACGCGCTGATGTCGGGCTTCTCGCTCGTTTGTGCAGCCGACATAGCAATCGGGGTCGAGGGTGCCCGGCTCGGGACGATCGAAGCGAGCCTCGGCCTGTGGCCGACGATCGCGCAAGTACCCGTGTTGCACAGGCTGCTCCCCGGCCACGCGCTGGCCAACATCCTCACCGGCGAGCCGTTCAGCGCCCAGCGCGCCTACGAGGTCGGCGCGCTTACGAAGGTCGTCGCTGCCGACGAGCTCGAGGTCGAGGTCGAGCACTGGCTCGCGCTCAGCACACGCTCGAAGGCACTGGTACGGGGGAGGCAAAGCGCACACCGGCTGCTTTCCCTGCCATACACGCAAGCGCTCGACGCATCCTTCGAAGAGTTCACGAACCTGTTCGCGACGGCACGGCCGGCGTGAGCTTGCCACCAGCGAGAGGAGCACGATGACGACAGCGGCAATGACGCCGACCGCCCCACCCTCCCTTGAGCCCGCGCAGGCCCTCGCGATGTGCCGCGCTCGCGCGCTGATGCGCGGAATCGACGCGTCTGATTTCGACCGCCTGGGCGCGGCGATCACGGACTGGAACAGCTGGTGGCGCGAGTGGTCCTCGCTGGGGGCCCACTGGGAGGAGCTAGCGGCGCGCTATGAGCGCTCGGGATGGGCCCATAGCGCAGGACAGGCCGGTGTGCGCGCGGGGCTCGCCTATCACTTCGCGAAGCTGTTCGCGGTCTGCGACGAGGAGATCTATCGCGAGACGACCTTGCGCTGCGTAGCTGCGTGCCGGAAGGGACTCGAGCTGCTGCCGGAGAGCTTCGAGCGGATCGAGGTCCCGTTCGACGGGCACTACGTCGTCGGGCACCTGCGCAAGCCACTGGGGGCAAAGCGGCCGCCACTCGTGTTGCTGGTCCCGGGGCTCGAATCGGTCAAGGAGGAGTTCCCCCGCTGGGAGGACGAGTTCCTGGCGCGCGGCATGGCGACGCTTTCGATGGACGGCCCGGGCCAGGGCGAGGTCGGCTTCGAGCTGCGGATACGACCCGACTACGAGGCGCCTGTCCAAGCGATGCTCGACGCGCTCGGCGGACGTGACGACCTCGATCTCACGCGCATCGGCGGCGTTGGGATGAGCATGGGCGGCTACTACGTGACGCGCGCAGCCGCCTTCGAGCCTCGGATCAAGGCGGTGACGACCAACGGCGGGACCCGCAACCTCGGCGCCGATTGGGACAAGGGGTTCATCCCGCCGATGTACACGGCCAAATTCATTTGGAACCTCGGTGCGAGCTCGCCGGAAGAGGGCCGCGAAAAAGCGCACAAGCTCGACCTCACAGGTGTGCTCGAGCGCATCAAGGTGCCGCTGCTCGTGATCTACGGCGAGAAGGATCCACTCGTAGACATCGACCTCGACGGCCACGGGATCGTCGATGCCGTAGGCGGCGAGCTGTGGGTGTTCCCAGGCGGGAACCACGGGGTGACGAACTTCGCCCAGGAGCATCTCGGGCCGGCGGCCGACTGGCTGAAGGCCAAGCTCGCCTGACGCTCGGGTCCCCCATGTCGAGGGCTACGTCGTGGGCTCGCCGCTGTCAGACCGCGCCTACGATCGGCTCGTGGCACGAAGCACCCGCAGCGCGGCTTCGACACGCACAAGCTCGGCGAGCATGGCATCGGCTGCCAGTTCGATCGTCTCGTTCGGTTTGAAGCGACCGTCACCGCCGATGAACTGGGTGACGAACGGGATCGAGACAGCCTCAGGTAGGGCGAACATCTTCAGTGTCGTCACGACCTGCTTGAGTTGCTGCACCGAGCGCGTGCCGCCGGAGACGCCTCCGTAGGAGACAAAGCCAACCGGCTTGTAGTGCCATTCGAAGTGCAGGAAGTCAATGGCGTTCTTCAGTGTGGCAGGCATCCCGTAGTTGTACTCGGGCACGACCATCGCGAACGCGTCGACCGCCGCGACGCGCGTACTCCAAGCCCGCGTGTGTAGGTGTACGTACTGGCGCAGCCGCGGGTGGCTCGGCTCATCGACGAAAGGCAGGTTGATCTCCGCGAGATCAGCAAGGTCGATTTCGAATGTGCCCTGTCGCCGCGCCCGCTGCTCGAACCACTGTGCAACCGGCAGGCCGATCCGGCCCGGCCGCGTCGAGGCGATGATTATCTGGAGCCTCGGCCTCACGGCGTCGTCCAATGCGGAAGCCCCGATCGCGCTATCTCAGGCTCCGGTCCACTCGGGAAGCACCGATCCCATGCGTAGGCCGGCGAATACCTTCGGAACAGTGGCGGCGACGTCGGTGATCGGACAGCCGTGCGCGGGCGCGATCAGCGCGACTTCGAGCTCCTCGAGCATCGACTCCAACCTTTCGATGTAGGGCTCAATGTCGCTGAAGCGCGTCCAATACAGGGCGAGCTCAGCAAAAAGGGCGGTCTGATCAGGAATGTCGAGCCCAGGGACCTCCTCTGCGGTGCGCTGGCACTGTCCGGCCTCGTGGTAGTGGCTGTGCGCGAACCCGTCGCCTGGAAACAGAACGCGGCGGCTCGTGTCGAAGCCCCACATTGTCGTTGCGAGATCGCGGATCACCGCGTCGACGAGCTTGAATTCGGTGCCGCCGAGATCGATCGACTCACCGACCGTCATCGGCCGAAAGCGGTCCTCGAGCCCCGGGAAAACGAGGTGATAGTCCTGCACCGCGCCGCACAGCAGCGCCTCCGGATAGGCCCGCAAGATCCGCCCGATGCCGGACGAGTGCGGCGGCTCCTGGTGGGTCGCGAAGACGTACCGCAATGGCGGCCCGCCGCGGCTTCGCAGCATGTCGAGCTGCTGCTCAACTACCCAAAGCTCAGCCGGATGTCCCGCTTCGACCAGTAGCGAGGCGTCTTCTCCCTGCACCAGGAATGGCGAGCTGTAGCCGTGGAGGATGCGATCGGCGAAGGGCGCCGGAGTGCAGCCACCGAGCCAGAACACTCCCGCCGCGAGCTCGCGCGGCACGCGGACGATCTGCTCGAGTAGAGAGGTCATCCTCGACCACCGACGTGGTGGTGTCGCGCCCCGTGCCTCGCGCCGACGCGGGCGCGGCTGCCGCTCGCGAGAGCCTCGTCGAGGAGCCGCACATGTCGGCTGACGAGCGCTTCACCGCGGATCAGGCAGCCATAGCCGGGCGCGATCGTCGTGACGGCGTGACTCGCGAAGAACGACCCCAAGCCGTGGCGGATCACCTCGACGTCGGCGTCATCGAGCCACCAGTAGCGCGTCCCGACCAGGTGGCGTCTGACATCTGAAGCGCTGACCAGATCAGCGGCGGGGTCAATCACCCAAGGCTCTCCAGCGGTCGTCTTGACCCCGTAGGTGAACAGATCACCACTGAAGAGCGTCGCCGTCCTGCAGTCGTACACCCAGTGGTTGGTGAGTAGGCGCAACACCGAGTTCGAGACCAGCAGCGTTCGACCCTTCCCGCCCAACTCGATCTCCTGCCTGCTGCGCAGAACGCGCGAGGGAACCTCGCTGAGCGCTGATGGGACGCCCCACTCGCGCTCCGCTCCGAAGTCGCTCCAGACCGAGCACGCCGGCGCCGCCCCGTAGATCATCTCGAGCGGGAAGCGTGCGTGGATCAGCGGCGTGTTGGAAATGCTCTGGTACTCGCCGACCCGTGTATAGAGCACTGACAGTCGCGCCGAGCTCGGCAGCAGCCGCTCAAGCGCGTCGAGCAGATCTTGAGCGTGGAAGGCCAAGCCCGTATCAACCAGCAGGGCTTCGTCGCCTTCGATCAGCAGGTAGCAGTTGATCACAGACACCCCGCGGACCTCGGGCGGATACCAGCTGACCCGCCCATCGATCTCGAACGGGCTCGACAGCGCGTACAGGCGGCCCGGCGCGATCTCGGTGACAGCACTGCTCACCACACGCATCGTAGATCATGGCTGAACAGCGCGTCCAGCGCTAATACACAGGGGCTATTCGAGCGCAGCGGCACGCGCCTGCTCGCGAGCCAGCACCGCCCAGTCTCGGGCTGCCTCGCCGTGGGCGATCGCACCGATCAGTCGGTCCCTGACCACACCGACGCTCGGCAGCGGGACGGCGCACCGGTCAGCCGCCGCCAGTGCGAGGTGAACGTCCTTGAGCCCCAGCCCGGTCGTGAACCCTGGCTCGTCGTAGGACTCGTCGACCATCAGCCGCGAGTAGATCGCATGCGCCGGGCCGGGGAAGAGACCGCCGGTCAGGACTTCGCGGAACAGCTCGGGATCGACGGCGTAGCGGCGGATCAGCGAAAACGCCTCTGCGAGCGCCTCGATCGCGCAGGCCAGAACGAGCCCATTCGCGAGCTTGACGGCGGCCGCAGACTGCGGGTCGCCGCCCACGTCGAAGACGCGCTGGCCGATCAGCTCGAAGACTGGCGCGCAGGCGCGCACCGCGTCGGGTGCCCCGCCGGCAACGATCCCAAGTTGCCCCTCCGCTGCAGCCTGCGGGCGTCCGAGCACAGGTGCGGCGACGAAGCGCTGGCCAGCCGCCGCATGCCGCTCCGCCAGAGTCGCGATGGTTGCCACCCCGTGCGTTCCCATTGCCGCATGGATTGCACCTGGCGGCAGGGCGCTGTAGAGCCCGCCGGCTGCGACAGTCTCGAGCGCCGCGTCGTCGCTCAGCACTGTCAGCACGATCTCGCTGCTGCGCGCCGCCGCCGCGATCGAGTCCGCGGCGTGTGCGCCCGCCTCGATGAGTTCGCACTCAGCGCCCGGCGTGCGGTTGTGAACCGTGACCTCGACGCCGACGGCGAGCAGCCGACTGGCGATTGCGCGCCCCATACGCCCGAGGCCGATCACCGCGACCTTCATCGTGCGGAACCGATCGAGTGCCGCCGGCAGGCCAGGCTATGCGGAGGCCTGGCGTGCATCGGTCGCGCGCGGTGGGTGGTGTCGGTCATCTCGGGCAGACTGCCAGCTGCCGAGCGCAGCTGGCCATGTGCAGTGTAGCTTGACACGTGCAGTGCCGGTCGTTAGTCTCGCCGTTCAATTCACCCGGTCTAATCATCGCGGTGATGTGGCCGCCGGCGGCAGGCACTGCGTCACTCACGAGCGACCGCTTTGCGTGATGCACGACGAACCTGACCAGCACGGGGATCTGTACCTCATGGACATAGTGATCTCTGCTGCCATGCGTTTGAGCGAGCGCCGCCCGCCCGGACGCGGGACCGCGGTTATGGGCGCGCCCCGGTAGCCGGTATGCGAGCGATCTGTGGCGAGAGATGGCGATAGCGTCGCGTGGCGCCGTCATGGCGGTCGATTGGGAGCAGCGCGTGAACTTCGGCCGCCTTCGCGCATACCGTCTGGCGCGGGCGAAGTCATCGCTTGCGGCCTCCGATCTTGGCGCGCTGCTGCTCTTTGACCCGAACAATCTGCGCTACGTCACGAGCACGGCGATCGGGACATGGGAGCGAGACAAGAACATCCGCTTCGCGCTGCTGTTCCGCGACGACGATCCGATTCTCTGGGACTTTGGCTCTGCAGCGAAGCACCACCAGCTCTACTGCCCCTGGCTGCCGGAGTCGAGCTGGCGGGCGTGGGTGCCACCGATGCGCGGCGCGATGCCCGACTCGACCGGCATTCCAGATGCGCTTGCCGAACTGATCGTAGGCGAGCTTCGCGAGCGTGGTCTGGCAGCGGAGCCGATCGGCGCGGACGTCCTCGATATGACGACGGTTCTCGCGCTGCAGCGCAAAGGCATCGCCCTGACCGACGCGCAGCCGATCATGCTCGAGGCGCGCAAGATCAAGAGCGAGGACGAGCTGGCGCTGCTCGATCAGGCGGCCGGCATCGTCGATGCGGTCTACGAGCAGATCTTCCGCACACTGCGCCCCGGGGTGACCGAGAGCCAGGTTGTGGCTGACGCGATGAAGCTCCTGTTCGAGCTCGGGTCAGAGCATGTCGAGGCGATCAACGCGATCTCCGGCGACCGCTGCTCCCCACATCCGCACACCTTTTCCGACCGCCTGTTGCGTCCGGGGGACCAGGCGTTCTTCGACATCATCCACGCGTTCAACGGATACCGGACCTGCTACTACCGGACGTTCAACGTCGGCTACGCCACGCCGGCGCAAAAGGCCGCCTACAAGCGCTGCCGCGAGTGGCTCGACGACGCGATCAACCAGGTCCGTCCTGGCGTCACGACCGACAAGATCGCCGCCGTATGGCCCGACGCAAAGGAGATCGGCCTGACCGACGAACGCGCCGCCTTCGGCCTCCAGTTCGGTCACGGTCTTGGAGTGGGCCTTTACGAGGCACCGATGATCTCGCGCCTGCACAGCTTCGTTGACCCGGTCGAGATCGAGGTCGGGATGGTCTTTGCGCTCGAGACCTACTGTCCCGCGACTGACGGCCGCTCCGCCGCCCGGATCGAGGAGGAAATCATCGTCACCCCCGACGGGCCTCAGGTCATCACGCGCTTCCCGGCCGACGAGCTGCTCGTCACTGGGCGGGGCTACGTGAACGGCGCCGACTTCGAGCCCGCTGCGCAGCGCAATGGAAGCACGGCCGAGATAACGCCTTGAGCCTGAAGGCGGCCACGGACGTCGATCTGACGCTCGAGCTCTACCGGCGGATGCTCGTGATCCGGGGCGTCGAGGACCGCATCCAGGCGCTCTTCCTCAAAGGGGAGGTCTTCGGGACGACGCATCTCTATTCTGGCCAGGAGGCCGTCGCGGTGGGCTTCGCAAGCGCCCTCGATGAAGGTGACCGGGTCGCTTGTACGTATCGGGGGCACGGACACCTGCTGGCGCTCGGCCTCGAGCCGCAGGCGCTGATCGCCGAGCTGCTCGGTCGCGCCACGGGCATCAACGGCGGGCGCGCCGGATCAATGAACATGGTCGATCTCGACCATGGTCACGTTGGCTGCTACGGGATCGTCGGTGGCAGCATCGCCGCCGCCACGGGCGTCGCGCTAGCCCTGCGCGGCAGCGGCAAGATCGCAGTTGCCTTCTTCGGCGATGGGACGGCCAACCAGGCGTACTTCTTCGAGTGCCTGAACTTCGCGAAGGTGTTCGAGCTGCCCGCTTCTGTTCGTCTGCGAGAACAACGGCTACGGCGAGTACACGCCGATGGCGGCCGTCACAGCGGGCGAGATTGTCGCGCGAGCGCAGGCGATGGAGATCCCGACGCACATCGTCGACGGCATGGACGTGCAGGCCACGCGCGCCGTCGCGCTCGAGGTCACAGCGGCGATTCGCGACGGCGCCGGGCCCGTGTTCGTCGAGGCGAGGACCTATCGCTTCGTCGGTCACTCGCGCAGTGATCCCGGCCGCTACCGGCCCGGCGGGGAGCTCGACGCTTGGCGCGCGCGCGATCCGCTGGTCCTGGTCGCCGCATGGCTGCGCGAGCATGGCGAGGATGGCCGAGTCTCAGAGACTGAGGCGGCGGTCGAGGAGGAGCTGGCGGCGGCAGAGGCGGCCGCGCTCGCCGCTCCGTTCCCCGAGCCGCGTGCGTTCAGCGAGTTCAAGGCGTGAGCCGGAAGGTCGAGTTTCGGGTCGCGCTGCGCGAGGCGCTCGACGACGCGCTCGCCGAGGATGAGAGCGTTTTCGTGTTCGGTGAGGACGTCGCCGAGGCCGGCGGTGTCTTTGCCGTGACAACGGGTCTGTTCGCGAAGTATGGGCCGGCGCGCGTCTTCGACACCCCGATATCCGAGCTCGCGATGACCGGCGCGGCGTTCGGTGCCGCGATCAGCGGGATGCGGCCAGTGCTCGAGATCATGTTCGGTGACTTCCTCGCGCTTTCGATGGACAGCCTGATCAATCAGGCGAGCAAGTTCTGGTTTCTGACCGGCGAGCGCCAGAGCGTTCCGCTGACGATCCGGTCGGTGGTCGGGGCCGGCGGACGCTTCGGCGCGATTCACTCCCAGATGCCGATCTCCTGGCTGACCGGCATCCCCGGGCTGAAGATTGTCGCGCCCTCGACGCCGGCCGCGGCGAAAAGCCTGCTGCGCGCCGCGATCGCTGACCCAAACCCGGTGATCGTCTTCGAGCACAAGCGGCTCTATACGAAAAAGGGCACGCTGGATAGCGCGGCACCGACCGGGATCGGACAGGCGACGGTCGCGCGCGAGGGCAGCGACATCACCCTCGTCAGCGCGATGAAGGGCGTCGATGACTCCCTCGAGGCGGCCGAGCTGCTCGCCGGCGAGGGGATCTCGGCCGAGGTGATCGATCTCCAGACGATTCGGCCGCTCGACAAGCAGACGATCCTCGCCTCGTTGGCGAAGACCAACCGCATCGCCGTCGTCGAGGA
The DNA here is from genome assembly GCA_963773395.1 of uncultured Solirubrobacterales bacterium. GTDB lineage: Bacteria > Actinomycetota > Thermoleophilia > Solirubrobacterales > Solirubrobacteraceae > Palsa-513. The sequence goes on from CAVZAY010000018.1 coordinate 31,361, forward strand.
GGGACCACGGACGGGTGGCTGGGCTGGCGAGGTACTGGCGGTCGCGGCCGAGGAGGGCCTCGATCAGATTGACGACGCGTCGCGGATCGCGACCGCGGACACGCCGATCCCCTACAGCCCTCCACTCGAGGACGACTTCCTGCCCGGGCCGACACGCATCGCCGCCCACGTCTTGGCTCGGGCCGCGCGCGGCTTGTAGCTGGGTGCGCGCCTTCAGCCGCTCAGGCGACTAGTCGATCGGCGTCCCGTTCACGCTGAGGCTGACTGCGATGTTGCCGCGGGTGGCGTTCGAGTACGGGCAGATCTCGTGTGCCTCGCGCACGATGGCGACCGCGCTCGCGGCGTCCTCGACCGCTCCAAGGCTCACGTCAAGGACGGCAGCAAGACTCAACCCACCCTTTCCGTTGGGGATCAGCGACACCTGCGAGTCGATCGCGACATCGCCGAGCTCGAGTTTCCGCCGCCGGGAGACAGCGCCGAGCACACCCTCGAAGCAAGCTGCGTAGCCAACGGCGAACAGCTCCTCAGGGTTCGTGCCATCGCCGTTGCCGCCCATCTCTTGGGGCAAGCGGAGCTGGACGTCCAGCCGGCCGTTGGCGCTGCGTCCGTGCCCATTGGCACGTCCCCCGGTCACGCGCGCACGCGCCGTGTACAGCGCCTTCGTCATCGGGTCCCTTTCGTCGTTTCACACTGATGGCAGTTTAGTGCATAATATGTAATGTACAAGATGCGTCGAAGGTCGTGAGCGCGTAAGCCAGGGTCGTACGGAGGAAGTCGAGGGCCTGAGGTGGCATTCGTGGAGGAGGAGCACGACGTCGTGATCGTCGGCAACGGACCGGTCGGCGCGGCGACCGCAGCCCTGCTCGGCAGCCACGGAATCGAGACGGCGATGTACGAGCGCTTCGCCACGCCCTACGGGCTTCCTCGCGCGATCCGTCTCGACCACGAGGTGATGCGCATCTTGCAGCTGCTCGGCATCACGGACCAGTTGCTCGACGATCTGCTGCCCGTCCACCGATACGAGTGGTTCGGGGCCGACGGCGCCCTGATCGTCAACTTCGAACTCCCAGACGGCCCCTCCGGCTGGCCATTCTCCTACACGTTCTTCCAACCCCACCTCGAGGACGCGCTCGGTCGGGCGGTTGCGGCGGCTGGCGTGCCCGTCAACCGCGGCTGGTCGCTTGTCGGCCTCACAGAGCACGACGATCACGTCGAGCTAGAGCTCCAGAGCACAGACGCAGTACCTGGGGCAAGGCGTCGACGCGTTTACGCCAAGCACCTGATCGGAGCCGACGGCGCGCATTCGACCGTCCGCGAGCTGCTCGAGATCGACTTCGTGGATCTCGGCTTCGCGGAACGCTGGCTCGTGGTCGACCTGCTCCCGACGGACCCGAGCCTGCGCTTTCCTGATTTCCCGCAGCAGTATTGCGACCCGCGACGCCCGCACATGTGGGCGCCCAACGGCCGGCGGCATCGTCGCTGGGAGTTCATGCTGCTTCCGGGCGAGACCGCTGAGGACTTCGAAGCCCCGGAGCGCGTCTGGTCAATGCTGGCGCCGTGGCTCGACCGCTCCCAGGGGGAGCTCGTGCGACATGCCGTCTACGAGTTCGGCTGCAAACTGGCGACGACGATGCAGTCGCAGCGCTGCTTCCTCGCCGGCGACGCTGGGCACTTGATGCCACCCCAGTTGGGCGAGGGGATGTGCTCTGGCCTGCGCGACGCGAACAACCTTGCCTGGCGCTTCGGGCTGGCCTACGGCGGACCTGCGGGACCCGGAGTGCTCGAGAGCTACAGCTCCGAGCGGCTCCCACACGTCAGAGAACTCGTCGAGCAATCCAAGGCGATGGGGCGGATCTCGTGTGAACTCGATCCTCACGCCGCCGCGGCACGCGACAAACGATTGAGAGCCGCCGGTAGTCTCGAACATTGGCCCTTCCCTAGACTCGGTCCCGGCGTCGCCTACCGAGGGCCGCATGGCATCGCCGGCCAATCGGGGAGCCTTTCGGTGCAGGGGACGGTCGTCCGCGAAGGCGCGAGCGGGCGACTCGACGACGTCTTTGGCGGCGGCTTCAAGCTGATCTCGGCGAACGGCGGCCTGCCCCCGGTTCTGTCGGCGCGCCAGCTGGCATCGCTCGAGGCGCTCGGCGGCGTGCGGGTGTCACTTGGCGAGGACGCTAGCGACGCTGACGGCGAGCTGACGCACTGGCTCGACTCGATCGGAGCTGCCGCCGTGCTTGTGCGCCCGGACTTCTACGTCTTCGGCGCCGTTGGTTCGCCCGATGGCGCCGGAACGCTGGTTGACGACCTCTGCTCGCAGCTGGCTTTCGGGGCGACCTCGTGACCAGTCTGCGTCCAAGCGACGGCCGGCGCCAGCGCACCCGACCGGCACCAAGTGCGGCAATGGGGGTGTTTAGTGCTGCGTTACTAACCGCGGCGCACCAGACGCGCATCGCCCCTCGGGTTCCGAGTTCGGGCGTCGTGCGTACAGCACTTGTTGACGCTCGTCAGATCACACGATACAGTCCGGAGCACTCGGCGCGACCGGCGGCAGCGGCGTTTGCGCCCGCGGCACCGGGACCGCAACAGACAAGGAGGAGGGAACTATGAGGAGTCGAGGTTGGCTTCCCCGCATGTGGGTGGGAGCGGGCGGTGACGAACGCAAGCGGCGGATCAGGTCCCGAAAAGGAGCGGTGTTGCCTGGGCGTGCGGCGTGGGCGATGGCTGCTACGGCCGCCGCGGCCTCAACTTTGATGGCGGTCGGGTCGAGCGATGCAGCGACCGCCGCGGTCGCCGCTGCCCAGAAATGTGGCGGTGCCCCGATCAAGGCGATGACCATCGCGTCGTTGTCTGGCCCCTTGGCGACGTTTGGTAAGGACATTCCGAATGCCGCCAAGGCTGCGGACGATGCCGCTAACCGCGGCTGCAGCCTGGGTCGTCCGCTGGATGTAACCGTGTGCGACGATGAGAGCACCGCAAACGGTGCGGCGCAGTGCGGCACGGAGGCAAAGCAGGAAGGCTACCTCGCGATTGTGGGGTTCACGGAGGGCTCTGGCAATAGCGATCAGGGCGCCTTGGCCGCCCAGTTGCCTGCCGTATTCAACGCTTGGAACACTGCGTGGGACGGGGACAGTAAGTTGTCGTACTCATCCTGGGCGCAGCAAGCGCAGGCGCCGGCCACGATCGATGTCGCGAAAGCCTTGGGTGTAAAGGCACTGACCCTCGTGGGCGTCGACATCGCGCCGCTGCAACTCGTCGCTAGCTTCGTGCAGCCGCTAACGGTCGCCGCCGGTCTCGGATACACCCAAGTGTTCTTCGCTCCGACGACGACTGATTTCAGCGCTACCGCGGCCCAGATCCTGGCAGATCCGACGGGAGCAATATCGATCTACGATCAAAGTCCGACGCCACTGGTTGACGAGTTGCAGAGCTTGGGAGCAAACTTCACCCAGCGGCCGATGATCTATGGCGAGGGCATCATTTCGCCCCAGGTCATCGCGTCAACCTCCGCATTGAGCGGCGCCTACGATGTTGGCCAAGTCGTTTCTTCGGCGGCTACGTCCAATCCGGGCATCGCACAGATGCGCTCTCAGTTCAAGGCCGCGGGAATCCCGTTCTCGTCGAATATCAGCCTCGACGGCGTCCATGAGTGGAACGCTGTTCACGACCTGGCCGAGGCTCTCGCGGGCTTGAAGCACAGCGCAATCAAGTCACTGACCAGCGCGACGCTTGTGAAGGCAGTCGTTGATCACGGCCTTTACAACACGGCGAGCGAAGCCCCGTTCAACTTCCAGAAGCGTGCAAGCTTCACGAATCCGCTCCTCGCGAAGGCCTATGCAGTGGATCGCGTGTACTCGACCAAGTACGTCGTGCTGCAGGTCCACAACGGGGTCGAAAAGCCGATCACTGGCTGGGAAGACGAAAACAAGACGTTCACCCTCAACAGCGGTGCATGACCTAGCTACGCCAGACTCGGTACATCAGCGATTCCATGGCTTGTAACACTATGAGCCGTCTGTTTCGCGAGCCTCACAACGCGGAGGGCGCCCGATCGGGCGCCCTCTGGCGGTGGGGGCCAGTACCTGAATCCTCAGTGGAGGCGCATCGACGATGAGCACCTTTGTGATCTTCTGCCTACTGGGGCTCACATCAGGCGCGCTGACTGGCCTACTCGCGCTCGGCGTGGTCATCACGTACCGAGCCACAAAAGTCGTGAACTTTGCGTCCACGGCAATGGGAGCGATCAGCACCTATATCTGCTACGAGCTGATCCAGCACGGGATGCCAGGCTGGGCTGGCCTGGTCGTCGGGATTGCCGCGGGGGCGCTGCTGGGTGCGTTCACCCATTGTGCTCTGCTTCTCGTCAGGCGTTCCTCAGTTCTGGTCAAGTTCATCGTCACCTTGGGTCTGTTCAGCGGGGCTCAATCTGCGACCTTGCTGTTCTGGGGTGCGGACACGACTAGCCCCGCGAGCTTGTTGCCGACGACGCCAGTTCATATTGGCTCACTCGACATCGGTGTCGATCGATTTGTCTTGCTCGGTGCGGCGCTCGTCCTTGCAGGTGCGTTGGCTTACGTGTATCGCAGGACCCTGTTCGGCCTGGCCACATCGGCCGTGGCGGATAGCCCACTCTTCACCGCAAGCTCCGGCTGGTCGACTGCCGCTATCCAGTTGACGAACTTTGTCGGGGGCGGTGCATTGACGGCCGCAGCGATGATCTTTCTAACGCCGCTCATCGGCCTCAACGGAGAGACACTGTCCTTGCTGATCCTGCCGGCCCTCGCGGCCGCACTAGCCGGACAGTTCGCCTCGTTCCCGTGGACCATGGTCGCGGCGCTGCTGATCGGAGTTACCGAGAGCCTTCTCTCTCTATACAGCGCCAACATAGGCAGTTTCTTCGGAGTGAGCGCACTATCGATCAGCTCCCTGCCGAGCGTTGTGCCCGTGGTGGTCATCATCGTGCTGACCCTCGCGCGAGGCACCTCTCGTCTCCGGCGTGGGGAGGAGCAAGCGTGGCTGCCGCGGCCAGGAGACGGGGAAGATCCCCCTGCTGCCGTTGGGCATGGCCGTGATTGCTGCGATCGTGTCTCTGCTCTCTGGACTATCCGCGGGGTGGGCTGATGCGCTCATCGCGACGGCAGCGGGCGGCATGCTCGTCCTGTCCATCGTGCTCGTTACCGGAATCGGCGGACAGTTCTCGCTGTGCCAGTACGCGCTTGCGGGGTTCGGCGGCTGGGCTGCGGCCCGGTTCTCTGCCGGCGACGGCGTCGGCTTCGTGCCCGCACTGCTGATCGGCACCGTGGCCGCAATGCTGCTGGCATTCATAGTTGCGCAGGCGGCGATGCGAGCTCGGGGGATGGTGCTCGCGGTCGCCACGTTAGGCGTCGCGCTTCTTCTCAACGCGGTGATCTTTACCAACTCGTCGTTGACCGGCGGCCCTCTTGGCCTCACTATTCCGACGCCGAGTCTGTTCGGACTGAGCCTCAACCCGCTCGGTGACCCGCCACGCTATGCCGCATTCGGTTTGGGGCTCCTGTTGCTCGCCGGGATCGTGGTAGCTAACGTGAGGCGAGGGCGTACGGGGCGCCGAATGTTGGCGGTACGGAGCGATGAGCGTTCGGCAGCAGCCTTGGGAATTGGCGTACGCAGCGTGAAGACTTACGCGTTCATGTTGGGAGGCGCCGTTGCCGGTCTCGCTGGTGTCTATCTCACCTTCCAGTTCCCTACCACGGATTTCACGCAGTACGACGCGGTGTCATCAGTCACACTCGTACAGTTCGCGGTATTGGGGGGCCTTGGCTGGGTCGGTGCATCGGTGGCCGGAGGTATCGGCACCACTGGCGCCCTCCTCCCCTATCTCGTGATTGCCGCCTCGGGGAACGCGAGCTCGATCAACACTTGGTTCGCGTTGGTAGCGGGATTCATCCTCCCGTTCGTACTTCGTCAAAGCCCAGATGGCATCGCGTCCGTTATTGCGATTGGCTTCAACAGGCCGGAATCCGAGCAGGAGCGGCAGCGGTTGCACATCGCCCGCCCCGCCTGGCGCCTGGCCGGGATGCTCGAGGTACTGACAGCAGGATGCTTCATTCTCGCCGCGGTAGTCCGAACACTCGGGGTGATCGGGGCTGCGAGCGGGGTGGTTGTGACATCCGCGCTGCTAATCCGCGAGCTGAGCAGCAGCCGGTCGCGCGACGCCGCCGGCTCCGGATCAGTGCGTCGCCCGGCGCTGGTCGCAGTGTCTGTGATCGCCGCATGTGTCGTGATGGGCATCCTCGCGAAATGGGGCGGATGGCTGCCCGTGTTCCTCGTGGGACAGATCCTCAGCGCGGTCATGGCGAGGCGTGGAACCGCACGGCTCAGCAGGCGATTCATGGACCGGCTGCGGTTCCCCCGCGAACGGGAACGCGAACGCGATCCGGCACCTGTTCCTCGGCGCGAGCCGCTGTCACTCGAAGTCCGCGGGCTCAGTGTGCGCTTTGGCGGCGTAGTCGCTCTCGACGGGTTTGACCTCGTTGTGCAGCCGGGCGAGATCGTTGGCCTGATCGGGCCCAATGGCGCTGGCAAGACGACAGCGCTGGACGCGATCACAGGGTTCACCCGTCCATCTGCGGGCGAGGTTCGCGTCGGGGGACGGCTCACGACGAACTGGTCTCCCGAGAAGCTCGCTCGCGCTGGCGTGATTCGGTCTTGGCAGGCGGTCGGCCTGTTCGACGCCATGACCGTGGAGGAGAACCTGCTGGTCGCCGCGGAGGCCCACAGCCCGGTCCACTACCTCTCCGACCTCGTGCGTCCCGGTGTGCCACGTCGTACGCAGGCCGTCGACGCCGTTGTCGCGGAGTTCCAACTGGAGCCGTGGCTCGCACATAGACGTTCCGAGCTGCCCCAGGGGATTGCGCGGCTGGTAGCGATAGGGCGCGCGATCTGTGCCAATCCGTCGTTGCCTGCTCCTGGACGAGCCGACCGCCGGTCTCGATGCAGTAGAGGCGAGCGAGATATTCCGCTCCGTTCGGCGCGTCGCTCAGCGCACGGGGATAGGGATTCTCGTGGTTGAGCACGACGTTCCTCTGATGCTGGGCCTGTGCCAAAGGCTTGTGGTCCTCGATTTCGGCCGCAAGATCGCCGACGGACCGTCGCAGATGGTTAGCGAGGATGCCAGAGTAGTTGCCGCCTATTTGGGTGTCGGTTCCGAGTTGCCCGCTCAGGGCCAAACAGCGAGGCTCGCAACGTGACCGCCATCCTCGAGACGGTGGACCTCCAGGCTGGATATGGGCGGGCTGGATATGGGCGCGACACGATCGTCGTCCGCGACCTCTGCCTCAACCGTTGAGCCTGGAGAGATCGTGGCCCTACTCGGACCAAACGGCGCCGGGAAGACCACCACCTTGATGACGCTTGCGGAGAGCTCGACGCGCTCGGAGGCGAGATCCTCTTCGACGGTCAACCGGCCACCGGCCTACCTCTGTACAAGCGCGCACGCGCTGGAATGGGACTGGTCACAGAGCGCCGATCGGCTTCACCGAGCTGACAGTGGCAGAGAATCTTCGTGTCAGTCGTTGCAGCGAGACCAGGGCCTTGGACATGTTCCCGGAGCTTCGCGATCACCTCAACCGCTCCGCCGGGCTGCTGTCTGGCGGGCAGCAACAGATCCTCGCGCTCGCGCGAGCTCTGACACGAGGCGAGCCGCGGCTCCTTCTGATCGACGAGCTGTCACTGGGGCTCGCCCCGCAAGTCGTCGACCGCCTGCTCCAGGTTGTGACGGATGCCAAGGCCCGAGGCGTTGGAGTGCTCGTCGTCGAGCAGCACATACACAAGGCCCTCGCCATCGCAGATCGTATCTACGTCATGCGTCGCGGACGAGTCGAGCTGAGCGGTCCAGCGCAACATTTCGCCAAGGACATCGAGGCTATTAAGAAGTCATACCTCACCTCTGACGTCGTGACGCTGTCGGATGCCGCCCTGCCGAATCTTGACACGCGCAATGGTCGGACCGCTGATCTAAAATGACTGGTCTCGCACGAACGGCGGACGAGGCAACTACAGCTCTTGAAGATTACTGCCTGTACTGGCACCCAGGAACGTGTGCTCGCGTCACGTTGATCGCCCTCGAAGAGATCAAGGAGCCATTCCGAACGGTCGTCCCGCACCTGTTTGGTGAAGCGAAGAACGAATACTTGCGACTCAGCCCCAAAGGGAAGGTACCAACCTTGGTCGCTCGTGGGCAAGTAATAACCGAGACGCCCGCGATCATCACTTACTTGCACCACCGCCACCCACATGCGCGGCTACTACCTGCAGACCGGGAGTTCGAAGCGCTCGAAATGATGTCGTGGTTTGCGGCTGGTGTACACCGCAACATCACCTTGCTTCGATTCCCGCAGAATTTCTGTTCTGTGCCAGAGGCTTTCGACTCGATCCGTGACACGGCGCGTCGCGCACTGCAACGGACCTTCTCGATCCTTGAAGCCCGGCTGCGGGATCGTAACTGGCTGCTTGAGCAATGGAGCATCGTCGATGCCTACGCGCTGTGGCTGTGGTTCCGGTCAACGGGCTCGGGACTTGATGGCCGGGAGTTCCGACGCTGCCAGGACCATGCCACACGGTGTGAACAGCGCCTGACGGTCGCGAAGGTTCTCGACCTGGAAGAGTGCATGTATCCACAGCTCGTGATCGAGGGGCTGGTTCCCGAAGGTCTTCCGGACTACCAGGTCGGGCGGTCGCCGAAGTTTGGTAGTTCAGCAGTCGCGCTCGACCGTGCGTCGGGTGCCCTATGAGGTCAGCACGGGAAGGAGCCGAACGGAGACCTGACGTTCGGGTGGGCAGCCACCGCTGTGCCGGGGCGTTCCCAGCACGCTAGTACGGCGCAGGCCGCGCCGAGCGGTCAGGGCCCCAGATCAAGCCGTCACAAGGGGGACATCCATGTCACGAACCTGGTTCATCACCGGCACGTCGTCCGGCCTCGGCCGGCTACTCGTAGAGCAGTTGCTCGGACGCGGCGATCGCGTCGCCGCCACACTCCGACGACCGGAAGCCCTAGAGGATCTCGCGGCAGCGGCAGACGATCGGCTCTGGGTGCGGCGACTGGACGTGACCGATCCTCCCGAGGTTCGCAAGACGCTAGATGCGTGCTTCGCTGACCTGCGAGAGGTCGACGTCATCATCAGTAACGCGGGCTACGGCGTGTTCGCCGCCGGCGAAGAGGCGTCCGACGATCAGATCCGCCGAGTCATCGACACCAACCTGATCGGTTCGATCAACGTTATCCGTGCTGCGCTGCCCCATCTGCGGGCTCAAGGCCACGGCCGCATCATCCAGGTTTCGAGCGCTGGAGGGCAGACGACATATCCCAACTTCTCGTACTACCACGCGAGCAAGTGGGGGATCGAGGGATTCTGCGAGACCCTCGCGCAGGAGACCGCCTCGTTCGGCATCGACGTGACAATTGTGCAACCGGGCGCGACACCTACCGGCTTCGGCGCCGCCCTGGACACGGCTCCGCCGATGCCGGAATACGACGCCACCCCCGCCGGGGATGCGCGGCGCGCGATCACATCCGGCGCATTCCGACTCCCCAACGACCCAGCAAGGGTCGCCGCCGCGATCATTGACATCGCCGAGGAAACCCCCGCCCGACTGCGCGTTCCGCTCGGCGTCGACACCTATCGCGACCTCCGGGCCTCCTACGTGAGCCGACTGGAGGAACATGACGCCCAACGTGCGCGAGCCTTGTCGGTCGCGAACGACCGTGCCCGGACATTGGCGTGATCAACCCAGCGGTGGGCGCATCTCGGGGTGCGCCGCCCAAAGCCAATTCTCGCAGCAGCAGGCGCCCGGGCGCGAGGCGTGATCAGTGCGAAGTGTCAAATGATGCTTGACGCCCGTACGACGACACGCTACGGTGGCGCGAGCACGTTGCGACTCGGGCAAGGGCGCCAAGCAAGATCCCGCCTCGCTGGCCACCCCCGCTCTCACTGGGTAAGTACGTGAAGAACATCCTCGTCCAACCTCGCCTTGGTGTCTGGCTCGACAATCGAGTTCGGGAGCGGCTGTGACCGAGAATCGCAGGGACGACAACGCCCGAGGCGACGCGACGCGCGTGCGCGTGCATGTCGGCGGCGAGAGCGATCTGTCTGACGGCGAGAGGTGGCTTGTCGAGGCAGGCGGCACGACGATCGGCGTCTTCCGCGTCGGGGACTCGTGGATCGCCTACGAGAACACCTGCCCGCACTCCGGAGGCCCGGTCTGCGAAGGCTTCGTCAAGCCGTCGATCAAGGCAGTCGTGGACGAAGGCGGCCGGCTGCTGACGGAGACCACTGACGAGACGCAGTTGCGACTCTCCTGTCCGTGGCACGGGTGGGATTTCGACCTGCGCACAGGTGTGGCGATCGGCGATCCCCAGAGACGGCTGCGCCCGGTGGCTGTGGAGGTGGACGATGGAGACGTCTACGTCGTCGTCTAGCGACGACCCGTTTGCCGAGATCCTCGAAGCCGCAGCGGCGCTCGAGAGCGCTCGCGTAGCCGATGACGCGGCGGCGTCTGAGGTCGCCTTCGGACGCCTGGCCGAGGCGACTGTTCGCGCTTTTGCCGCCTGCGCGCGCGAGCACGAGCGCTCGCCATTGCCGGGGGATTCGAAGCTCACCGCGACCGACGTTGCCGTCACCTGCAGCTACTTGCTTGCAGCCGCCGACCTGGAGGTGTTCGAGCTCGCCTTGTGGCGCTCGTGGGCTGGGCGTGGTGGCCAGACGCACCTCTCGCCGGCTCGGATGGGTCCGGGCGAGCTGGGGTGAGCCCGCGCTGGTGTCGCATGGAGCTTGACGGGCGTATGACTACACGCTACGGTGGGCGTGAAGCATCGAGTCGCTCGCGCCCGCGGCTAGCCTGCCCGGCGTCCGGTTCGAGCGCGCAGCCGCTGAGCAACTAGAAATGGAGCGTTCGTGACTGATACGGCGGCCGCACAGGTGGTCGAGGCCGGCGGTAGCGTGCCCGCTGACCGCTTTCTGCTCAACGCCCGCCGGCAAGCCGACGAACGGCGCTACAACGAATTCCCGATCGTCGACGTCGATTCGCACCACTTCGAGGACCAGTGCTGGGATCAGATCGTTCCCTACATCGACCCCGGGCCCGTCCGCGAATGGGCTGAGCTGCTCGTCAACCGTGAGGGCGCAGCCGCCGGCACCGGTCTGATCCCCGGGCCAGTCGGCAACCAGAGCCTGGGCGGTCGCATCCAGCACCCGGCCGGCCCTGTCGATCCGGACGCGGCTGCCCACGCCGAGGTCCAGCGCCTGATCTACGCGATGGACATGATCGGCATCGACTACTCGATCATGTTCCCGACGCCGATGCTCGCGCTTGGCCTGCACCCGAACATCGAGGTTGAGGTCAAGCTGAGCCGTGGCTACACCAAGTGGCTGCTCGACGAGGTCGTGCCGCTCGACAGCCGGATCAAGCTGCTCGTCTACCTGCCGTTTAACGATCCCGAGGAGAGCTTGGCCGTCGTGCGCCGTTTCGGTGACTCACCCGCCGTCTGCGGATTCATGGTCACCGCCGCTCGCTTCCGCCCTGCGCACCACAACGTCTACGCACCGCTCTATGCGGAGCTCCAGGAGCGCGGCCTGCCACTTGCATTCCACGCTGCCTACAACTGGACCGAGCCGTCTTTCATGCAGCTCGACAAGTTCATCGCGGTGCATGCACTGGGCTTCACGTTCGCGAACATGATCCACCTCACCAACATGGTCGTGAACGGGATCCCGGAGCGCTTTCCTGGCCTCAAGCTGCTCTGGATTGAAAGCGGACTAGCGTGGGTCCCGTTCCTGATGCAGCGCCTCGACAACGAGTACGTCAAGCGCACCTCGGAGGCGCCGCTGCTCAAGCGCCTGCCGAGTGAGTACATGAAAGACATGTTCTTCGCCACGCAGCCGCTCGAGGCGGCGATTCGCCCCGAGCAGTTGCCCGCGCTCGAGGCGACCTTCGCGACGATCGAGGCGGAGCGCACCGTCGTGTATTCGTCCGACTACCCGCATTGGGACTGGGACGCGCCGTCGGTGATCTACGACCTGCCATTCCTCAGCGAGGAGGCAAAGCGGGCAATCCTCGGTGGCAACGCGATGCACGTGCTCGGGATCGAGGATCAGCGCCCGCCCGGTGGCTGGGCCTAACGCCGTGCCAGGACCCCTTCGCGGGTTGCGCGTGGTCGAACTGGCCGGCCTCGGGCCTGTCTCCTTCTGCTGCATGCTGCTCGCGGACATGGGAGCCGAGATCCTCACGCTGCGGGCTCCTGCCGGTGCGACGCGCGACCCCATGGCGCTCAAGGATGATCCGCTGCTGCGCGGGCGCGCTGTGCTCGAATGCGACCTCAAGCGCGACGGGAGCGCCGCCTCCGTGCTCGAGCTCCTCGACGTCGCCGACATCCTCCTCGAGGGCTACCGCCCCGGCGTCATGGAGCGCCTCGGCCTCGGGCCCGATATCTGCTTGGCGCGGCGCCCGATGCTCGTCTACGGGCGCATCACCGGCTGGGGGCGGGACGGACCGCTCGCGACCGCGCCCGGGCACGACCCCAACTACCTCGCGCTCACCGGGGTGCTGGCGGCGATCGGCTACCCCGATCGCCCGCCCGTCCTGCCGCTGAACCTCGTCGCCGACCTCGCCGGCGGCGCTCTCTACCTGCTCGCCGGCGTCCTCGCCGCGCTGGCCAATGTACGCGCGGGCGGCGAAGGCCAGGTCGTCGACGCGGCAATGATCGATGGCGTCGCCTCGCTTATGAGCTGGGTCTACGCCGCGCGCCACGAAGGCGTCTGGGAGACGAGCCGCAGCGCGAACCTGATGGATGGCGGCTGCCCGTTCAGCTCGGTCTACGAGACCGCCGACGGGCGCTACGTAGCCGTGGCGGCGGTCGAGCCGCAGTTCTACGCGGCGTTGCTCGAGGGCCTCGGCCTCGAGGAAGCGATGCTGCCTCCGCGTGAGGATCGCGCGCGCTGGCCTGAGCTACGGACGGCGATCGCCGCGGCGTTCCGCAGGCACACGCGGCGCGAGTGGACCGACCTGCTGGAAGGCACCCCTGCGTGTGTCTCGCCGGTACTCGAGCTCGACGAGGTCGCCGAGCACCCCCAGATCGCGGCGCGTCAGACGCTCGGCGACGCCACTCACCCGCCGGCTGCCACGCCGCGATTCAGCCGCACACCTAGCGCAGTCGCAGGCGCTGGCGCAGGATCGCCGACGACGCTCCTCGGCGACTGGGGTGTCGCCGCACGCACGATCGAGGCGCTCGGCGCATGAGCAGTACCTGGGACAACGTCTTCGCCGAGCCGCGCTGGGGCGCGCTCAGCTCAATCCGCGTGCTCGACCTAACGGTCGCGCTGGCCGGTCCCTACTGCACGCAGCTGCTGGCCGACCACGGGGCCTGCGTGCTGAAGGTCGAGCCACCCGGTGGGGACATGATGCGGGTCGTCCCACCGATGTTCGAGGCCGCGAACCGCAACAAGCTAGGTGTCGTGATCGACTTGAAGAGCGACGCCGGGCGCGCTGCCCTGCTCAAGCTCATCGACGGGGCGGACGTGCTCGTCGAGAACTTTCGCGTCGGGGTGATGGACCGGCTCGGCCTCTCCTATGAGCTGTTGAGTGAGCGCAACCCGCGACTTGTCTACGCGGCGATCCGCGGCTTTGGCGACCCGCGAACGGGGGAGAGCCCTTACGGCGACAGGCCGTGCTTCGACGTCATCGCCCAAGCCGTCGGCGGCCTCACATCGGTGATCGGCAACGAGACGCCGCTGCCGGTCGGGATTGGCATCGGCGACATCTTCCCCGGCACGCTCGCTGCGTTCGGAATCCTCGCCGCGCTGCACGAGGCGCGGCAAAGCGGCAACGGCCAGTTCCTCGACGTCGGCATGGTCGACGGCATGCTCGCGCTGTGCGAGCAGCTCGTCTCGCAGCTATCTGCCACCGGTCAGACGATGCGCGGCGCCGGCACGCGCCACGTCATGCTCTCGCCGTTCGGCCTCTTCCGCGCACGCGACGGCTGGGTTGCGCTCGCTGCCGATCAGCAGCGCGCCTGGGAACGGCTGTGCCAGATCATGGACCGCGCTGATCTGATGGCCGACCCGCGCTTCAGCACGCCGGGCGCGCGCCAGCAGAATCGCGACGCGCTTTACCCGACGATCGAGGAGTTCGTCGCCCGGCATACGCGCGCCGAGCTCGACGCCGCGCTCGGCGGCATCGTCCCGTTCGGCCGCGTCCAGGACGCGGCCGACATCGTCGCCGACCCGCACTACGCGGCGCGCGAGATGCTGATCGAGGTGGATCGACCCGGCGGCGAGCGGCCGCTGATCGTTGCGGGCGTGCCGGTGAAGCTCTCGCGCACGCCCGGTGGCGTGCACAGCCGCGCACCGTCGCTTGGGGAGCACAACGAGCTATTGCTCACCCTGAGAGGCGAAGACGACCAGACAGAGGAGTTGACCGAACATGACTGAACTGCTGCTCGACCCAGCTGAGGTACTCAAGGGAATCCCGACCGGCGTCTACATCGATGGGCGTTGGCGCGACACGTCGGGTGACCGGCTCGTCAAGTACGACCCCGTCACCGAGCGGGAGCTCGCCCAGTTCGCCGACGGCAACGCGTCGGATGTCGACGAAGCCGTCGCCGTGGCACGGCGCGAGTTCGAATCAGGTGCCTGGAGTCGCACGCGCGGCACCGACCGCGCGCGGATCCTCAACCGCTTGGCGGACCTGATCGAGCGCGACGGCGAACGCCTCGCCGCGATCCAGGCGCTCGAGAATGGCAGCCCGCTCGACCTGCCGCTCCACTTCGATGTCGTCCACGCCGCGACCGCGTTCCGCTACCAGGCCGGCTGGGCCGACAAGCTCACGGGCACGGTCGTCCAAGATCTCGACTACGCCGGACACGAGACGCACTCGTACATCGTTCGCGAACCCGTTGGTGTTGTGGCCGCAATCCTGCCTTGGAACGGACCGATCGGCAGCGCGGCGATGAAGCTCGCCCCGGCGCTTGCGGCTGGGTGCACCGCGGTCGTCAAGCCCGCCGAGCAGTCGCTTCTGTCGGTCCTGTACTTGGCGAGCCTGCTCGAGGAGGCCGGCCTGCCGCCCGGCGTCGTCAACATCGTGCCGGGCCGCGGTGAGACCGCGGGGGAGGCGCTGATCCGCCACCCCGGCGTCGACAAGATCTCCTTTACCGGGTCAGTTGAGGTAGGGCGTCATATTCAGCGCGTAGCGGCCGAGCATTTCACCCGCGTGACACTCGAGCTTGGCGGCAAGGCGCCGACGGTCATTTTCGCCGACGCCGATATCGAGAACGCGGTCCGATGGGCGGCCGACGGCGTCTTCGCCAACCAGGGCCAGGTCTGCGCGGCCGGTAGCCGCATCCTCGTGCAGCGCCCGGTGCTCGAACGTGTCACCGAGGCGCTCGGCCAGGCGGCACAAGGCGTCCGGCTCGGTGACCCTCGCGCAGCCGGCGTGAACATGGGACCTCTGATCACCCGCGAGCAGCAGGACCGCGTGCTCGGCTACATCCGCGCCGGGCAGGACGAGGGGGCACGACTCGTCGCCGGCGGTGAGGACCACCCGGAGCGCGGGTACTTCGTCGCACCGACCATCTTCGCCGACGCGACAAACGACATGGTGATCGCTCGCGAGGAGATCTTCGGACCTGTCGGCATCGTTATCCCGTTCGACGACGAGGATGAAGGCGTCGCCATCGCAAACCAGACGAGCTACGGACTCTCGGCTTCGGTGTATACCTCAGACATCTCACGCGCCCATCGGCTTGCGCGTGCGCTGCGAGCCGGCACGGTGTGGGTCAACACCTGGGGGGCGCTAGATATGCGGTTGCCGTGGGGCGGTGTGAAGAGCAGCGGCGTGGGACGCGAAGGCGGCCTCGAGGGCCTGCTTGCGTATACCGAGCCGAAGACGGTGCGAATCCTGCTCTAGCGAGGCGGGGCGCCAAGAGCGGATATGGTCCGCCGGTGCGCGTTCTCGTGCTGGGGGCGGGGTTTGGGGGGTTGGAGCTGACGACGCGACTCGCGGATGAGCTCGACGGCCGCGTTGAAGTGACGCTGATCGATCAGAGCGACGCGTTCGTGTTCGGCTTCTCGAAGCTCGACGTGATGTTCGGACGCACGGTGGCGGAGGCCGTGCGCCACCATTACCGCGACATCGTCAAGCCCGGCGTGAGGTTCGTCCAGGCGACCGTGCAATCGATCGATCCCGCCGCCAGGCGCGTTGAGACCGACGCCGGGGCATTCGAGTGCGATGTCCTCGTCGTCGCGCTCGGCGCCGACCTCGACGTTGCAGCGACACCCGGCCTTGCGGAGAGCGGGCACGATTTCTATACCGTCGAGAGCGCGTTCGCGACACGCGACGTGCTCGCGGCCTTCGAGGGCGGGCGCGTGATCGTCGGTGTCCTCTCAACACCGTTCAAGTGCCCACCGGCTCCCAGCGAGACGGTGCTTCTGCTGCACGATCACTTGGTCAGGCGCGGGCTCCGTGAACGCTCCGAGATTTCCCTCGTCATGGACTTCGGCCGGCCGATTCCACCGTCGCCGGAGGCATCAACGCTGCTGGAGAGCGCGTTTGCCGAGCGGGGGATCGTCTGGCACCCGCGCAGGGAGGTATGCCAGCTCGATCGGTCACGGAAGATCGCGACGCTCCGTGACGGCGGCGAGATGCCCTTCGACCTGTTTCTCGCCGTGCCCGTCCATCGCGCCCCCGCCGTGGTGCTCGAATCCGGCATGACAGAGAACGGCTGGATACCAGTCAACCCGCTGACGCTCGAGACGCGCTTCGACGGCGTGTACGCCGTCGGCGACGTCGCCGCGGTCGGCACGCCACGCGCCGGAGTGTTTGCCGAAGGCCAGGCCGCGGTCGCCGCCGAGCACATCGTTGCTCGCCTCAACGGGAAGACCAGCGGCGCGCAGTACGGTGGTCACGGCGTTTGCTACCTCGAGATGGGCGACGGTGAGATCGCGCTCGTCGACGTCACCTTCTTCGGCGACGAGCGCAAAGGCGAGCTGGTTGGGCCCTCCGCCTCGTACATGGCTGAGAAGGCCAAGTTCGGTTCCAGCCGGATCAAGCGCTGGTTCGGCCACGACTGGAACTCGCATCCTTGATCGTGCAGCCTGGCTTCGCGCTCGTGTTGTCGCGCAGCTGATCGCGAGCGCCGCGGCGGGCGCGGGCGGCGCGACGCGGGCCGCGCTGCGAAGATGGCTCGATGCGGCGATACGGCGTCCGCCAGCGGGCATCGGCAGCACTGGTACTACTCGTCGCCACCGCGATCACGCTGGCGGCTTGCGGCGGCTCCGGGGCCGGCTCGCAGCTCAGTCGCCGTCTGCTTTCGGCGACGGACCTGCCCGCCGGCTGGTCGGCCGTGACGGCTGCGAGCACCGCGCCCAAGACGCGTGGGGCGTGCTTTGCGAGCTTGCCGCGCAAGCCGCGAGGCTGGACCTATCAGACCGCGAGCTTCACCGAAAACGGGGCCGCGCTGCCGAACTTCGGCGAGGTGCTCGCAAGCGGCCGCGGCGTCGGCGCAACGTGGACGCGACTGGCGCGCGCCCTGACGGCCTGCCGTGCGGTGCAGGTCGTTACGCACGGCGCGACGATCAGGGCAACGATCCGAAAGCTTGCGCTCCCGCGCGTCGGGACGGGACTCTCGGCCGACGCCTGGAGCTTCAGCCTGGCGGGCGTGCAGATCGGCGTTGACCTCGTCGTCTTCCGCGTCGGCGGGTATGGCGCCTACCTCTCCTACAGCGACCTCGGGGCGCCCAACGCCAGCACCGTGACTGCGTTCGCCCGCGCGGCCGCGGCTAAGGCACGCCGCGGCTCGACGGCGCCGATCTCCAACAGCGTCTCGATCACCTCCGCGCCTTTGCGGATCGCACAGACCACACGCGGCGCGGTGGCCTACCGAACGCACGGGAGCGGGCCGCCGCTGCTGCTCATCACCGGCTACGACGGGACGATGGAGAGCTGGGACCGTCGCTTCGTCGATACCCTCGCACAGCGATACCGCGTCGTCATCCTCAACAACTCAGGCATCGGCGGCACGACGGCCGTGCGTGCTCCGCTCACGATCGACGCGATGGCCGACCAGACGAGCGCGCTGATCGGCGCACTACACCTCGGACGCACCGCCGTTCTCGGCTGGTCGATGGGGAGCATGATCGCCCAGGCGCTCGCCGTCCGCCATCCCGACCAGCTCAGCCGAGTCGTGCTCTGCGCCTCCTACCCCGGGAACGGCACAGCGGTGCAGCCGGCGCGCGCGCAGCTGCGCGCGTTCGAAAGCGGGCTGCGCCAGAAGGTGATGGCAGCGCTCTTTCCGACCGGCCAAAGTGCCGCTGCCGACACCTACCTGGCGGCGGTCTCGAGCTACCCCCCCGAAGCCCCCGTTCCCGAGGGCGTCCTGAGCGCTCAGCGGAAAGCCATCGACAGCTGGTGGAATGGCGGCGACGGCGCCGGCCGCGCCGTGGCGAGGATTGCGCTGCCAACGCTCGTCGCTGACGGGACCGAGGATCGACTCGACCCGAGCGCCAACAGCCGCGCCCTCGCCGCGCTCATCCCGGGCGCGCAGCTGCACCTCTACGCCGGCGCCGGTCACGCCTTCCTGTTCCAGGACGAGGCGAGCTTCGTGCCGCTCGTCGAGGCGTTCCTGCGCTAGGCGTCCTCGCCCGCCGGATCGCTCGCTAGGATCGTCCGCCCGATGCATGAGACGCAGCCGACCGTGTTCCTGATCGCGCGCACCGCCGTCGAGGTCGCGGGGATGCGCGCGTACCTGGAGGACGTCGGCGGCGAGAGCTGGCTCGAACGCGTGCTCGCCGACGAGCCGAAGGACGCGGAGCTACTCGTCGAGTTCGCCGGTCGAGCCTGCTATCGCAGCTGGGAGCCCGGCCTCAACGCGAACGTGACCCGGGTGCGCACCGACCGGCGCGAGTATCACGAGAACATTCTGCGCAGCGCGCACGGCAGCGTGCTCGAGCACGCGAGCTTCAGCTTTGCTCTGCGCAACGTCTCGCGCACCTTCACGCACGAGCTCGTGCGCCACCGCGCCGGCTCCGCGTTCAGCCAGGAGAGCCTGCGCTACGTGCGGCTGGCGGACATCGGCTTCCGCGTACCACCCGCCCTCGAGCCGCTGCGCGAGAAAGTGCTCGCGATCGTCGAGCAGCTGGAGGAGTTCCAGCAGGAGGCGGCCGCACAGCTACGCCTCGACGACGAGGGCGTTCCCTTCCACGTGAAGAAGGAAGCCACCTCGGCGATGCGCCGCCTGGCACCGATCGGGCTGTCGACGGACATCATCTGGACCGCGAACGTGCGCACGCTGCGCCACGTGATCGAGATGCGGACCGACCCCGGGGCCGAGGAGGAGCTGCGGCTCGTGTTCGACGAGATCGCGCAGATCATGCGACGCGAGACGCCGCTCCTCTTCCAGGACTACGAGCGGCGCGACGACGGCAGCTGGGTGCCCACCTACCGCAAGGTGTAGTCGTCGAGTTTCGGCGCCGCGGTCGGAGCTCGCGGGTTTGTTCGAGTGGCTGGCGGCATGAAGTCCGCGGTCGCGACCAGCGCGCAGCGCCCAAGCAATGACGAGGATGCCGTGGGACCCCCGGCAGGGGTCCCACGGCGCCGCAGTCAGTCCTCTTCCGGTGCAGCCGCGATCGCCTCGCCGAGCATGTCGACCACGACGGGGTCACGCAGGGTGGTGACGTCGCCGAGCGCGCGGCCCTCGGCGATGTCGCGCAGCAGGCGGCGCATGATCTTGCCCGAGCGCGTCTTGGGCAGGTCGTCCGCCCAGATGATCCGCTTCGGCCGGGCGAACTTGCCGATCCGCTCGGCGACCGTCGCCGCGGATCGCTCCTCGACCATCGCCTCGCTCCCCTCGATCCTGCCCTGGAGCGTGACGAACGCGCAGATCGCCTGGCCCGTGACCTCGTCGGACTGCCCGATCACGGCTGCCTCGGCGACCGACTCGTGCGCGACGATCGCCGACTCGACCTCCGCGGTCGAGAGCCGGTGGCCGGAGACGTTGACGACGTCGTCGATCCGACCGATCACCCAGAAGTAGCCGTCCTTGTCGCTGCGTGCGGCGTCGCCGACGAGGTAGGTCTCCTTGCCGAAGCGCTTGAAGTACGTCTCGACGAAGCGCTCGTCGTCCTTGTAGAGCGTGCGGAGCATCGACGGCCACGGGCGCTTGAGGACCAGCAGGCCCTGGCCCTCCGCGACCGGCTTGCCCTCATGCTCGTCGACCACGTCGGCCAGGATCCCCGGGAACGGCCTCGTCGCCGAGCCCGGCTTCGTCGCGGTGATGCCGGGCAGCGGCGTGATCAGGATGCAGCCGGTCTCGGTCTGCCACCACGTGTCGACGATCGGGCAGCGCCCGCCGCCGATCACCTTGTGATACCAGAGCCAGGCCTTCGGGTTGATCGGCTCGCCGACCGAGCCGAGCAGACGCAGCGAGCTGAGGTCGAACTTGCGCGGGTGCTCGGCACCCCACTTGATGCAGGCGCGGATCGCGGTCGGCGCCGTGTAGAAGATCGTCACGCCGTAGCGCTCGACGAGCTCCCACCAGATGCCCTTGTGCGGGTAGTCCGGCGCCCCCTCGTACATCACGGAGGTCGCACCGTTGGCCAGCGGCCCGTAGACGATGTAGGAGTGGCCGGTGACCCAGCCGACGTCGGCCGAGCACCAGAAGACGTCCTCGTCCGGATGCAGGTCGAAGACGTAGCGGTGAGTCGCGCTCACGCCGGTCAGGTAGCCGCCGGTCGTGTGCACGATGCCCTTCGGCTTCGCCGTCGAGCCGCACGTGTAGAGGATGTAGAGCGGATCCTCGGCGTCCATCGGCTCGGCCGGGCACTCCGCATCGGCCGCCTCCATGATCTCGTGGTACCAGACGTCGCGGCCCGCTTGCATCGTGCACTCGGTCCCGTTGCGAAGCGAACACGATGATGTGCTCGAGCGTGTCGAGGTCCCTGCATCACCGCGTCGACCATCTGCTTGATCGGCCGTGATCTTGCCTTTGCGCGAGGCGCCGTCGACCGTGATCAGGGCCTTCGCCTCGGAGAACTCCATCCGCTCGCGGACCGCCTCCGGCGAGAAGCCGCCGAACACGACGTTGTGCGGTGCGCCGATGCGCGCGCAGGCGAGCATCGCGACGACGACCTCCGGAATCATCGGCAGGTAGATGCCGACGATGTCGCCCTTCTTGATGCCGAGGTCCTTCAGCGCGTTTGCGAAGCGCTGAACGTCGGCGAGCAGCTCGGCATAGGTGAGCGTCGCGTTCGGAGCCGTCCTCGCCGAGCCAGTGGAACGCGACGCGATCGCCCCGGCCCGCCTCGACGTGGCGGTCAAGGCAGTTGTACGAGACGTTCAGCTGCCCGCCGACGAACCACTTGTAGAAGGGCGGGTTCGAATCGTCGAGCACCTGGTCCCAGCGCTTGAACCAGTGCAGCTCCTCGGCCTGCTTGACCCACCAGCCCTGCCAATCCGCTTCCGCCTCCTCGTACACACTGGGATCGCGCAGGAGGGCGTGCTTTCGAAACTCCTCCGGCGGCGGGAACCGCTCGATGTCGAGGAGGCCAGCGAGCTCTCGCTCGAGCTCCTCGTCGTGCGTGTCCAACTGAGTCTGCTCAGTCGCCATGCTCCATTCACCTCTCTTGTTCGGGGCCGGCCCGGCTGGCGGCGTCATCCGAGCGCCGCCAGCTCGCGTCGGACTGCCCGTGGTTTTACAGCTTCGCGGGAAAGAGGGGCACTACCTCTTTGCCGAACGCGGTGGAGGCCCTCAGGGCCCTTCACCCGTCTAGATCCGCTCACGCCGTGAGGAGCGGACCTCACCAGCGCAGGCGAGCACGCAGGGGGGCTCCGAAGACGGAGCCCCCCGGACCCCAGCCGCTACTCGGCCCGGCCGAACGCTTCGATCTCCTTGCGCTCCTCCGCTGAGAGGTCGCGCGGGCTTTCACCGTGGGCCAGCTTCTCGCTCTGCACGTAGTGGCGGATATCCTCGACGATCTCCGGGTTCGCGAGCGTCGTCACGTCACCGACGTCAGCGAAGTTGGAGATGCCCGCGATCACTCGGCGCATGATCTTGCCCGAGCGGGTCTTCGGCATGTC
The DNA here is from genome assembly GCA_963773395.1 of uncultured Solirubrobacterales bacterium. Lineage (GTDB taxonomy): Bacteria > Actinomycetota > Thermoleophilia > Solirubrobacterales > Solirubrobacteraceae > Palsa-513. The sequence goes on from CAVZAY010000018.1 coordinate 53,459, forward strand.
GGCGACGACCCAGACGTTCTTCGGCCGCGCGATCTTGCCGATCTCCTTGTCGATCGCGGCGCGACCTTCTTGCGCGATCTCCGCGTTGCTCGGCTTTCACTCCCGGCTTCAGCGAGACGTACATCTCGACAGCGCGGCCGCGGAGGTCGTCGACGACGGGGACCGCCGCGGCCTCGGCGATCTCGGCGACGGTGATGGCCGCCGACTCGAGCTCCTTGGTCCCGAGCCGATGCCCGGCGACGTTGATCACGTCGTCGATCCGGCCGAGGATCCGGAAGTAGCCGTCGGCGGCCTGTACGGCGCCGTCGCCCGCGAGGTAGGGCCAGTCGTGCCAGTCCTTGCTGTTCTTGTCGCGGCAGTACTTGGCGTAGTAGGTGTCGACGAACCGCTCGGGCTGTCCCCAGATCGTCTGGAAGATCCCCGGCCACGGGTTGCGGATGCAGATGTTGCCCGCCTTGCCGCTGCCCGCGGGCACCTCCTCCTTGTTCTCGTCGTAGATCACCGGGTAGATGCCGAGGACGCCGGGCCCGCAGCTGCCGGGCTTCATCGGCTCCAGCGCAGGCAGCGTGCTGCCGAGGAAGCCGCCGGTCTCGGTCTGCCACCACGTGTCGACGATCACCGCCTCGCCCTTGCCCACGTTCTCGTGGTACCAGCGCCAGACCTCCGGCTCGATCGGCTCGCCGACGGTGGTCATGTGCTTGAAGTGGTAGTCGTACTTGGCCGGCTCGTCGGGACCCAGCTTGCGCAGCATGCGGATCATCGTCGGAGCGGTGTGGAAGATGTTCACGCCCAGCCTCTCGGCGATCCGCCACGGCCGACCGGCGTCGGGATATGTCGGCACGCCTTCGTACATGACGGTCGTGGTCCCGAGCGCCAGGGGTCCGTAGACGATGTAGGAGTGACCGGTGATCCAGCCGATGTCGGCGGAGCACCAATAAGTGTCCTCGGGGTGGATGTCCTGGTAGTACTTCGAGGTCCCGGCGACGTAGGAGAGATAGCCACCGGTGGAGTGCTGGCAGCCCTTCGGCTGCCCCGTCGTGCCGCTCGTGTACATCAGGAAGAGCGGAGCCTCGGAGGGCATCGAGACCGGCTCGACCACCTGCGCCGCGGTATTGGTCAGCAGCTCGTCGACGAAGAAGTCGCGACCTTCGACCATCGGGCTCTTCGACGCCGTACTGGCCGGGGTGCCGCCGCCAGACCAGCACCTTGTCGACCTCCTTGCCCTGCTTCGAGGCCGCGACGCGCCTCGTCGGCCTTCACCTTGTGGTCGATAGCTCGCCGTTGCGGTAGTAGCCGTCGATCGTCACGAGGATACTTGCTCTGCGAGTCGGCGACACGATGGCCGCAGGCGGCGCCGCTGAAGCCACCGAACACCTCGGAGTGGATCACGCCCAGGCGAGCGCACGCGAGCATCGCCACAGGCAGCTCGGGGACCATCGGCAGATGGAAGGTCACCCGGTCGCCTGTCTTCAGCCCGCCGAAGTCCTGCAGCAGCGCGGCGAACTCGTTGACCCGCCGATGGAGCTCCTGGTAGGTGATCGCCTTGGTGTCCTCCTCCTCCGGCTCGGGCACGCAGATGATCGCCGCCTTGTTGCGCGCTCGACTCGAGGTGACGGTCGACGCAGTTGAAGCAGGCGTTCAGACGGCCGCCGACGAACCACTTCCAGAACGGCGGATTGCTCGTGTCGAGCGTCGTGTGCCAGGTCTCGTCCCACGTCAGAAGGTCCGCGTACTCCTTGAAGCAGTCGGGGAAGTTCTCCTCGCTGAACCGCTCGCGGATCGTCGGGTCAGTTCGCGTTCGCCTGCGCGATGAACTTGGCCGGCGGCTGGAAGTACTCCTCCTCGCGCCAGTGGACCGCGATCTGCGCCTCGGAGACCTCGGCCTCGGTACCCACTGCCGAACGCCGCGGCTGTTCCCTGTCTCCTGCCATTGCTCAACCTCCCGCTGAACACACTTATTGGTAAACACCCTCCAACCCACTCGCTGCTCAACCGGTGCACCGCCGACAGCCTCGAAGAAGACACGGGCGAATCGCCGATCGCTGCGAGCGTACTCCTCAACGGTTCGGGACCGCGCTACATCAGCAACGACGTTGGCCTACGAGGGCATGCTTGCGCCCGAGCTCCTCGTCATGCCTGTCCAACGGATCCGCCCAGTCGCCATGCTCCACTCACCTCCCTTGTTCGGGGCCGGTCGGCTGGCGGCGCGCCGTCCGGGCGCCGACACCCCCAAGTCTCCTACCTAGGTGCCTACCGCTTAAGGGGAAGAGCGGCACTACTTCTTGCCGAACGTGCTGTTCACGACGCGCCAAACGAGGCATACCAGGCAGCTGCGGCGGTCGCGAGACCGAGCCAGCCGCCATCTTGTGCATCGTGTCGACCCCGCTCGCCGGCAGGTTGTTCTGGCCGATAGCGAGGAAGACGAACGTTGCCGTCAGCAGTACGAAGACCAGCAGCACCGACCCGCTGACGCGCAGGGCGGCCACGCTCATGTATGCCGTGAAGATCGCCCACGCCCAGAAGTACAGGGAGATCGCGTGGTCCGCGTTTGCGAGGCCACCGGCGTTGAACGTCAACAACAGCCAGGTAGCAATCCAGAACGCACCGTACGAGGTGAACGCCACCGCCCCGAACGTGTTGCCCGTCTTGAACTCCCACATCCCGGCAAGCAGCTGAGCGAATCCGCCGTAGGCGAGCGCGAGGCCGAGCACGACCCCGTGTCCCGCCGCTCACCAGATTGGCGTTGATCATCGACAGCACGAACGTGGTCATCGCGAAGCCCGCAAGACCCAACGGCGCGGGGTTCGCGGGCTTCCGGAACTGACCAGCCTGATCCTTCCATTCGTGCTCCTCTCCAGGCCGCATGATGGACATGCCGACCCTCGGTTTTCGCAGGTCGGGGGAACCCGCGGGGTTAACCGCGAGGAGCATAACCCGCGAGCGGGCGGCTCAAGGGAATTTTTTTTCTAGGCCGCCTTGAGGTTTGCAACTCGCCGCTCAGTGGCGGCGGCGCTTGCGCTTCTTCGCCGCAGCGGGCGAAAGGGCAGGAGGAGGCGTCGGGACGGGCGCAAGTGGGCCGCGCGAAGGCTCGTCGCGGCGTGGGCGCTGGCGCTGGCCCGAGCCCCGGCCGGCGCCGCCGCGCGTCGGCGCGCCGCGACGTGGAGCGGGAACCCAGGGGATCGCCTCGCCGGTCGGCCAGGCGGGTGGCATGACCAAGCCGCCGATCTCGAGCAGCATCATGCCGACGCCGACGAGGAAGAGAGCCTGAATGACCGGCAGCGGGACGATCGGGATGATGAAGATGACCCCGCCGATGATTCCGATGATCCCGAGCACCCGGGTCAGCAGCCCGACGCGCATCGCGCGCAGGGCGACCAGAACCACGGTGACGGCGAGCACGAGCAGGCCGAGCTCGCCGAGCGCCCCGACGGCGACCCGGAAGGCGCCACCGTTCGCAGCGTTCCATGCGCTCGTGTCCTGGATCTTGCCGTGGACGAAGTTGTGGGCACCGACGACAAGGGCCACCCAGTAGGCGAGCGTCGTGATGCCGGCGAACGGCGCGGCATAGCGGGACAGGGTGCGCGTGACCCGTGAAACCGGAGCACCACGCGCCGCGGCCGCGCCGAGCAGGTAGACCAAAGGCCAGGAGAGCAAAGTCAACGCGAGGGCAGAGACCGTCCAGCCGACGATGACCGGGACGGCGTGACTGTTGAGGAAGCGCTCGATGACGGCGCGCGGATCGACCGCAGCGGCCTTCTCACCGTATTGGAGCGCCGGCGTCAGGCCTTGTAGGACGCCGACCGATGGCTGCTTGGAGGCGACCAGGACCTCGACGACGATTTGCCCCGCGAGGTACAGGAGGCCGGAGGCGATCGCTAGCAGCGCGACGCGGCGGCGCTGAGCGCCCTCGATCTCGAGCTGGCGCCCGCGGTCTTCCATTTCGCGCGGGAGTGTACCTTCCGGTCGCTTGTGGTCATGTCGAGCACGCGCCGTGCCTGGTGCACTACGCTGCTTGCATGGAAGGTTTTGGCGGCATGTTCGGCGATCCCGAGGAGCTGCAGCGGCGGATGGCGGAGTTCGCCGAGCAGATGCAGGGCCAGCAGCGGCTCGCGTGGGCCGACAATGCGATCAAGCTGGCGGTTGACATGACCGTCGCGGCAATAAACCGGATCAACGTTCAGGGCAGCGCCGAGCAGCAGGCTCAGCAGATCCGCGCAGTGATGGCGCTCATCTTTCCCGAAGCCGTCACGCTCGTGCGCGAGGCGCGGTCCGGGCTGCAGTAGCACGCCCGCCGCGCCCCGCGCGCCACGACGACCTCAGACGTCGAGGTCGTCGGTTTCGAAGTCCTCGTCCTCGAGCTCGTCGCCATCGAGCTCGTCATCATCGACCTCAGCGAGCTCGTCGTCGTCGCCGAACAGGTCGTCGTCGTCCTCCGCGAACTCGGCGCGCGGGTCGAGCTGCACATCCAGCCAGTCTCGATCCTGCGCGGTCGGTCCGTCGGGCGAGGACTCGCGCTCGTCGGGACGCGACGGCTGCGTGATCATCGACATCTGCGCTCCTTTCCTTGGACTTGACCCTCAGCGAATCGTGCCCTCCAAAGATGGGCACACGACCGCCCGTCGGGCGTTGCAGAACTAAACGCTAATGGGAGCGGCGGCCCGGTGCATAACGACGCGGTAGGCGATTCGTCGAACGCCTGGCAATGGCCGTGGCGCGTGCCGATCTGACAGGCAATGGACCTCGGCCTGACACGGCTGCGTGCACACGCGACGGCGATTCTCGTCGCGGCGAGCGCCGCCCTTGCCGGCGCGGCCGCCGCGGCACCGTTCGGCGGTCATCACGCGCCCCTGATCCCCGCCGAGGCGTGCGCGCTGGTGGCGGTCTGCGCCGTCGTGACCTGGCGCTTCGGCGAGCAGTTCGGTGACTTCACGATCGTCGGGCTGATCGCCACGGTGATCACGCTCGTCGCGCTCACCGCCTCAACGGGCGCGAGCGGCCCAACCGGCGACGTGTTGCTGCTGCTCCTTCCCGCACTCGTGGCCGCCTGCTTCCTGCCTTTGCGCTTTACGGTCGCAGCGCTCGCCTTCTGCTCGGGGGCGTATCTCTGGGTCGTCGCTCAGGCGATGCCAATCGGCCCGGCGGCATTGTGGTGGCTCAGCGCGACCACGGTGCTCGCGAGCGCGAGCGCTACGGTGGCTGTGCTGCGTCACGAGCTGACCGCGACGCTCGTCGAGCTCAGCGGCCTCGCGCGTCACGATGCGCTCACCGGGCTCGTCAACCGGCGCGAGTTCGACGCTCGTCTTTGCGAGGAGCTCGAGCGCTGTGCCCGCACGCGCCAGACCTGCACGCTGCTGATGTGTGACCTCGATCGCTTCAAGCACGTCAACGATGTGCACGGGCACCTCGTTGGTGACCTGGTTCTCAAGCGGGTCGCCCGCGATCTCCTCGCCGGCGTGCGCGCGATCGACACGGTCGCCCGCGTCGGCGGTGAGGAGATGGCGATCCTGCTCGTCGACTGCACCTCCGCCGACGGCTATCACGTGGCCGAGCGCCTGCGGCGTGCGGTGGCTGCGCGCCACGAAGACGGCCCGATGGTGACGGTTTCGATCGGCATCGCCGACAGCTCTGCAGCGGCGACCACAGCCGAGCTGTTGGGCGCAGCCGACGAAGCGCTCTACGCGGCCAAGCGCGCCGGCCGCGACAGAGTCGGCTACGGCGAGCGCGCGACCGGCCCCGTGCTGTGGCCCGCTTAGCGGCTCAGAGCTCGGCGAGCGCGGCGAGCACCATCTCGTCGTGGGTTGCCGGCTTCACCTTGGGGAGTATGCGCGCGACCCTGCCGGCGGCGTCGATCACGAACGTCGTACGCGAGTTGCCGAAGTAGTTGCGCCCGTAGCGTGTCTTCTGCGCCCAGACGCCGTACGCCTCGGCCACCGCGTGGTCGGGGTCGGCAAGCAGGGTGAAGTCGAGCCCGCACTTGTCGGCGAAGCGCCTGATCGCCTTCACCGAGTCGGGCGAGACACCGAGCACGACAGCGCCGCGCTCCGCGTAGGCGGCACGATGATCGCGGATCCCGCGAGCCTGGGTGGTGCACCCCGGCGTGTCGGCCCTGGGGTAGAAGTAGAGGACTACCGGCTTGCCGCGCAGAGCGGAAAGCGTCACGGGCTCATCGTCCTGGTTGTGCAGGGTGAAGTCGGGCGCGAGGGTGCCCTCAGCGATCATTTGACCTCCAGTTCGTCTCACTTGAGTAGGCGCGAGAGGCGCCGGTCCTTGAGCACGCGGCCCTCGGTCTGGCAGTGCGGGCAGTAGCTCATCACATAGTCCTCGAAGCTGACCGACTCGAGCTTGGTCGTGCAACGCGGGCACGGCTCGCCGGCATGTCGATGAACCGCCAGCGGCAGCGGCAGCTTGTCGGGCAGGGGTAGCGCAAGCGTGTGCTCGTAGTGATCCAGTGCTCCGCCAAGCGTCGTCCGGATCGCTTCGCGCAACCGGACGAGCTCTTCGGCCGTGAGATCCGTGCCGCGCTTGAACGGTGAGATCCGCGCGCCCCAGAGGATCTCATCGACCCACGAGCGCCCGATGCCCGCGATCACGTGCTGGTCGCGTAGCGCCGCGTACAGCGGCCGCGGCTGCGCGAGGCGCTCGCCAAGATCGGCCGGCGGATCAGGCCAAGCCTCGGGACCGAGTCGCGCGAGCGACTCGTCGGCCTCGATCTCGACGAGCGGGAGAAGCTTCACCCAGGCCGCCTGCTTCGTACCGAACTCACGCAGGCGCAGCTCGGACCCGTGTGCCAGACGGATCAGCAGGCGCGAGGTGCGGTCACGCGGGCTCGCGCGCGTCTGGAACAGCTGCAGGCGGCCGGCCGACATCAGGTGGAGCAGCAGCCCGTGCGCGCCATCGAACTCGACGATCAGGTGCTTGCCGCGGCGGCGCACAGCTTGCAACACTTGGCCGGTGAGGACGCTGAGCGGGGGCGCGAACGTCTTCAACGTGTTGATGCCGGGGGCTAGCGCCGACTCGACAACGGCTCCGTGCAGCGCGCGGTCGAGTAGCCGCGCGGTTATCTCGACCTCGGGCAGCTCCGGCATGCTTCCAGGGTAGCCTGCGGCGACAGCCGCGAGCAAAGGGTTGATGCGCCGCGTCGGCGCCCGACGGTCGCGTCTAGGTTGCCGGCTTCGAGGAGCCTGGAATGTAGGCGCGGATCGCCGGGCCGTTATAGACCGTGCCGTCCGGGCCAGTCCACTGAACGCGCCACACCCGCTGGGCGACGAAGTTACCGCTCGCAGACCAGTGGCCGCTCGCGTCGGTCGTGGCGCTCAACAGCTTCGACCACGTCCTGCCGTGGTTTGTGGAGTACTGCAACGTCACCGTCGAGTCGGCGCCACCGTCCGGGCGGACGAGACCCCAGAAGGCGACCTTGGACCCGTTCTCGACGGTCGCGGTCAATGGCACCGGATAGCCGTGATAGAGCGGCTTCGGGTGCGCGGTCACGGTCTCCAGGCCGGTTTGGAAGCTCCCCTCGCCTGGGTTCGGGTCGTCTGTCAGCAAGTACTGGTCGAAGGACGCGACGCGCGGGTTCTGGTAAGCCATCTGCTCGGCGATTGCGTCGTACTCCGCTTGCTGGGCGACCGGCACGCCGAGCAGCTGGTTGGGCTTGCTCTGGACCCCGTACTCGGTGATATAGATCGGCAGGTGCGCCGGCAGGGCGCCGGCGGCGGCCGCCTTGTCCAGCGCGCTCGAGAGCTGTCCGAGCGAGGCCATCGTCACGTCGTCCGCACCGTCGAGATAGCTGGGCGGCACCCAGTAGGGACCCTGCCTTTGATCGTAGGGGTGCTGCGCGTAACCGGCCGCGGGGATTCGCCCGCAGCCCGCCGAGCGCTGGTAGCTCGAGCTCAGGCACAGCGCCGCCCGCATGAAGGTGAGCGGCGCGACGATGTTGTACGGCTTGTTGCCGACCGGGGAGGTCTCGCCGAACAGCACCTTCATCCCGCTGAAGTTGCCGGAAGCCTTCAGGCCCGCATAGCCGTCCAGCCACAGCTTGCGGTAGATGACCGCCGACTCGACCTGGTTGTGGACGTACTGCGGCAGCAACATCTGCGGCTGGTTTGGCTCGTTCCAGATCGAGTACAGCTTCACGTAGCTGCCGAACTCGCGGCCGACCGCCTGGAGGAATCGACCGTAGTAGGTGGGATTGGGGTCGGTCACGATCGCGTCCAGCTTCTGGCGCATGCTCTCGTGCTTGATGTGGGTCGTCGCGCACGCCGAGGCCCAGCAGGGTGCAGCGCCCGTCACGGTCAGGAGCACGGTCCAATGCAGCGTCTGCGCTTCCTGGATCAGGTAGGCGTACTGGTCCCAGTTGTAGCTCGCCGGGTCCGCGAGGTTGACGTGGGGGACCTTGCGCGCGTGCTTGTCCGGTGCGACGTCCTGCCAGACCAGCTGGATGCGCAGCGCGTGGACGCCAAGCCGCATCAGCTGCGGAACGGTGACCGCGCGACCGGCCGTGTTGAGCAGCTGCTGCGGAGCCTCGAAGAAGGCGATCTGCGACTGCGATGCCGCCGCGGCTGGAGCGCCGGCAAGCGAGAGCGCAAGGACGGCGCAGACGGTCGCTGTTGCCTTTGACAGGTGCATCTCGGTTGACCGCACGCGGAGAAGTGAGCGTGCTCTGACCTGAACCCTAGTGTGCCCCAAAATGTCTCGCGCTTTCGCGCGAAACGATCACAGACAATCTGCGCTCAACAGTCAGCGCCCGTAGAGAAGCGCCAGCAGCCGTCCGATTGCCCGCGACCGTGCTGCGCGGGCTGGATACATCTGCGGTTCGTGGTCGGGCATCCAGCGCGGCGCGATCAGGATCGTCTGGGGTTGGGTGAACTTGCGGATGCCCTCCGCCGAGTGGCGCACGCCGATGCCCGACTGCCTCACGCCGCCCATCGGGGCCTCGAGTGCGAAGTAGTTGATCGACGCGTCGTTGACGCAGACCGATCCGACCTTGAGGCGGCGCGCGAGCGCCATCCCCTCGTCCGCTGACGCGGCGAAGACGGCGGCGCCCAGGCCGTATGGCGAGTCGTTGACCGCCGCGATGGCCTCATCGGCATCCGAGATCCGCTTCACCGCCAGCAAAGGGCCGAAGGTCTCCTCGCGCATGCAGGCCATGCCCTCGTCGGCGTCAGCGATCACGGTCGGAGCAAAGAAGCGCCCGGTTCCCTCGATCCGGCTGCCGCCGGTAGTGATGCGCGCTCCCTTGGCGCGCGCGTCGGCGACCTGCCCCTCGATCGTCTCGAGCTGGCGCGCCGCGGTGATCGCGCCGACCTCAACGCTCCCAGGGCCAGCCGGCGCGCCGCATCGCAACGCCGCGACCTTATCCGTGAGGAGCTCGAGAAAGGCCTCGTAGGCGGGCGCCTCGACGTAGACGCGCTCAATCGAGACGCACGTTTGTCCTGCGTTCAGCATGCCGTAGTAGGCGGCCACGTTCGTTGCGCGCGCGAGGTTCGCGCCCGCGAGCACGATCATCGCGTCCTTGCCGCCCAGCTCGAGCGAAACCGGAGTGAGCGTGCGCGCAGCCCGCTCCGCGACCTTGCGCCCGCTCGTCGCCGAGCCCGTAAACATCACGAAGTCGACGAGATCGACGAGCGCGGCACCCGTGTCGCCACCCCCCGGTGCGACGCCGAAGACGCCCTCTCCTAGCCCGGCCTCGCGTAGGCCCTCCGCCATCAGCAGGGAGGTCAGCGGCGTCAGCTCGGACGGCTTGAGAATCACGCTGTTGCCGGCCGCCAGCGCGGGCAGGCAGTCTCCGAAGGAGTTGATCAATGGGTAGTTCCAGGGACCGATCACGCCGACCAGCCCGCGCGGCAAGTAGCGCGTCACCAAGGAACGCCCAAATACGAGCGGGCTGCGCGACAGCGCACGGTGCTCGGCGAGGAACCGGCCGGCGTTTCGCGACCAGTAGCTGAGCGCCGACAGCGCGTAGGCGAGCTCCAGCGTTTGTGCATCTTCGTGGGTCTTGCCGGTCTCCGAGATGAGCGTCTCGATGACGCGCGCGGAGTTCGCCAGCAGCCAGCGGCGCATCTCGTCGAGCACAACCGCACGCCCCTTCGTGCCGAGCGCCTCCCAGCCCGGCTGGGAGGCACGGGCCTGGCGGGCCAGCTCGGCGAGCGCGGCCGCGTCGGTCTCGGGCACGCTCGCGAGATGGGCGCCCGTCGCTGGAGCGCTGATCTCGAGCATGCTGGGGCTACTGGTCGAGCGTCACGCGCTCGATGCCAACCGGCGTGGTCGGGCGGTCACGGTCGTCGGTTTCGACGCCTTCGATCGCATCGACCACATCCATACCAGCTGCAACCTGGCCGAACACGGTGTGTTTGCCGTCGAGCCACGGGCATTCCGAGGCCGTGACGATGAAGAACTGTGAGCCGTTCGTGTTCCGGCCGGCGTTCGCCATCGCGAGGACGCCGCGAACTACCTTGTGGTCGTTGATCTCGTCGTCGAACGTGTAGCCGGGGCCGCCGGAGCCGGTGCCCTGCGGGCAGCCACCCTGGATCATGAAGTCGGGGATCACGCGGTGGAAGATCAGCCCGTCGTAGAAGCCGTCCCCAGCGAGCTTGCGGAAGTTCGCAACCGTCTCGGGCGCGTCCTCATCGAAAAGCTCGAGGACGAGCTCGCCTTCGGTCGTTGTCATGGTGGCTGTCGACAAGGCTGCGGGGCCGGCCGTGCGCTCGGGTGACGCGTCCTACCCGTGCTGCGCCGGCCTCCTCGCCGGCTCACCACGCGGGTGTTCCGCCCATTGTATGCGCTTCACGCTGGCGTGAGTGAGAGCGGCTCAGAGGAGCCCGCAGCGTTCGAGCTCGAGCTGGTGGCCGGCGACGGTCACGCCGCTGACGCTCTTTATGATGCGCTCGGCCTCGGGCGCCGGCACGCTGAGGAGGGCGAAGCGCTCGAGCAGGGTGACGTCGCTGACGGCCTCGCCGTCGAGCCCAGTCGCGTGCGTGATTGCCGACACTAGGTCGGAGACGGCGATTCCAGCCGCTCGCCCGCCGCTCGCGATCAGCCGCGCGCGAGGCTCGTCGGCCGGGCGCTTGACGTGAGGCTTCTCGTGGCGGCGCGGCTGGGCAGCGACCTTCGCCGGGGGCGTGTGGGCTCCCGGCGTCCATGGGGCGATCTTCGTGCCGATGTGACGTTCGATCGCTTCGAGCTCGCGCTTCTGACGGTCCTCGACGAAGGTGATCGCACGCCCTGAGCGCCCGACGCGTCCGGTCCTGCCGATGCGGTGCACGTAGGTGTCGGGCGTGGTGGGCACGTCGAAGTTGATCACGTGCGTGACGGTGGAGATGTCGAGCCCCCGCGCCGCGACGTCGGTCGCGACGAGGATCGGCACGCGACCGGCCTTGAAGGCGAGCATGACGCCGTCGCGTTGGCCCTGGGTGAGGTCTCCGTGCAGCGCGCGGACGTTGACCGCCTTGTCACGGAGCGTGCGAAACAGCTGGTCGCAGCGGATCTTGGTGCGCACGAAGACGATCGCCTGGTCGGGCTGTTCGGCACCCAGCACCTCGACGAGCTTCGCCGCCTTCTCGCGCGTCTCGATCGGGAGCTGGAACTGCTCGACCGTATCGATCGTGAGCGTCGCCGCCTTGACCACGACGACCAGCGGGTCGTACATGTAGTGGTCCGCGAGCTTGCGCACCGCCGCCGGCATCGTCGCCGAGAAGAGCGCCGTCTGACGCCCCGTCGGCGTGGCGGCGAGGATCCGCTCCACGTCTTCGAGGAAGCCGAGGTCGAGCATCTCGTCGGCCTCGTCGAGCACGACGAACCGGCAGTCGGCGAGCTGGAGCGAGCCGCGCGAGACGAGGTCGAGGACGCGCCCGACGGTGCCGACCACGACGTGGCCCCCTGTTCGTAGCTGTGCCTCCTGATTGCGGATCGGCGCGCCGCCGAAGACGGCCACGACGTCAACCCCACGTGTGGTGCCAAACGTACGGATCGCCTGAGTCACCTGGATGCAGAGCTCGCGCGTCGGTGTCAGTACGAGCGCTTGGACGGTCTCGAGCGAGGGGTCGACGTGTTCGATGATCGGAAGTCCGAAGGCGGCGGTCTTCCCGGTCCCGGTCTGGGCCTGGCCGATGATGTCGCGTCCAGCCAAGAGCGGCGGGATCGCCTGCTCCTGTATCGGACTCGGGGTTTCGTAGCCGACCTCGTGCACGGCCGCGAGCACGGGGGCGGAGAGACCGAGATCTTCGAAGCTGGCCATCGGGCCAGCTTACCCGTCAGCCTGCGCGGCGCCGCGCCCAGCGCTCGGCACCCGCGCGTGCACGCGACGCGACACCGCACGGCGCGCCGGGGGGCTTGCGCCTATCCTCTCTGCCCGCATGCCAGTGACAGTCGTCGGATCGATTGCGTTCGACTCGGTGCGGACCCCGTTCGGTGAGCGCGAGCGGATGCTCGGCGGCGCCGCGGTCCATTTCGCCCTCGCAGCCTCATTCTTCGACGAGGTGCACATCGTCGGGCCGGTCGGCGACGACTTCGGCGTTGAGGAACTCGACGTGCTGCGCAACCGCAACATCGACACGTCGGGGATCGAGCACATCGCGGACGGCAAGACGTTCTTCTGGCGCGCCGAGTACGGCTGGGATCTCAATAACCGCGAAACGCTCGAGACGGCGCTCGGAGTGTTCGAGCGGTTTGAGCCAACGCTCTCCGAGAAAGCTCGCGCGAGCGACGTGGTGTTCCTGGCAAACATCCAGCCCGACCTCCAGCGACGGGTACGCGCGCAGTGCCTGGACACCCGCTTCGCTGCGCTCGACACGATGAACCTGTGGATCGACACGGCGCGGCCGTCGCTGGTCAAGGCGATCAACGAGGTCGATTGCGTGATCATCAACGACGCCGAGCTGCGCCAGCTCGCCGACAGGCCGAGTCTCGTCGGCGCGGCGCGCGAGGTTCTCTCGTGGAGCACGACGCCCGGGCGCGCTGTCGTCGCGAAGCTCGGTGAGTACGGCGCGGCGCTGATCACGCGCGATGGGTACTTCTCGATCCCCGCGTTCCCCCTCGAGACCGTTGTCGATCCCACGGGCGCCGGTGACAGCTTCGCCGGCGGCTTCATCGGCTACATCGCAGCCCAGCGCGGCAAGCGTCTGACACCGACGTTGCTGCGCCGCGCGATGGCCTACGGCACCGCGATCGCGTCGTTCAACGTCGAGGAGTTCGGCACTGATCGCGTGGCCAGACTGCGGATGGACGAGGTCGATGAGCGCGTCATCGACCTCAGGCGCATGACGGCATTCGCCTGACCGCGCCGGGCCGGCGGTTGGCAGGCCGTTCCCACTGGGCGATGGCGCAGGATGGTGTGCGATCGGGATTGGCGGGTAGTACGATCGGTGCGGGATGGGCATGTCGGGGTACATCTGGCTTGCGCTGCTTTTCAAGGTGCCGGCAATCGGCTTTGCCTGGCTGGTATGGCGCGCACTGCGCTCGGACCAGAGCCCCAGCGCCGAGCCGCAGAAGGCATCCGGCGAGGACGGAGGCAGCAAGCTGCGCCTGCACCCGCGTCCGCGCGTCCCGCGCCCGCCGCGCCGCGGTCCGCACGGAGCTGCGCCGATTCCGCCGCCGCGACGCGTTCGCAGCGTCAATGCTCGCGGGCGCGTTGCGAGCCATTGAGCCGCGCTCGGCGGCCCTGGGCTCACGACGAGGCGCCTCAGTAAGCGCGCGTCCCCGATAATCGAGCTTCACGCATACGACAGCGGGAACGGTAATGAGATGAGCACGGAGCCCGAAGCTTCCGATGTAACCGCGCCGGCGAATGCCCGGGAGAGCGGTGAGACGCTGACGATCACCGACAACCGGACGGGCAACACCTACGAGGTCGCCGATCACGGACGGAACCATCCGCTCGATCGATCTGCGCCAGATCAAGGTCGATGAGGAGGACTTCGGGATGCTGGCGTATGACCCGGCGTTCATGAACACCGCCGTCCTGTCGATCACGATCACCTTCATCGATGGGGATCTCGGCGATCCTGGAGTACCGGGGCTACCCGATCGAGCAGCTCGCCGAGCAGTCGACCTATCTCGAAGTCGCCTATCTGCTCGATGCACGGCGAGCTCCCGACCAAGGCGCAGCTCGACGATTGGACCTACCAGATCAAGATGCACACGTTCGTGCACGAGAACATCAAGAGCTTCATCCAGGGATTCCGCTATGACGCGCACCCGATGGGGATGCTGCTCGCGTCGGTCGGCGCGCTGTCGACCTTCTATCCCGAGGCGAACAAGATTCACGACGCCGAGAACCGTGACTCCAGACGGTCCGACTGATCGCGAAGATGCCGACCCTGGCGGCGTTCTCCTACAGCCACAACATGGGCCTGCCGTACGTGTATCCCGACAACGATCTCGACTACGCCGGCAACTTCCTCGGGATGATCTACAAGATGACGGAGCTGAAGTACCAGCCGGATCCGCGGCTCGAGCGCGCGCTCGACATCCTGTTCATCCTGCATGCCGACCACGAGCAGAACTGCTCGACCAGTGCCGTCCGGGCGATCGGATCGTCGCTTGTCGATCCGTACTCGGCGGTCGCGGGCGGGGTCGCCGCCCTCTACGGCCCGTCGCATGGCGGCGCCAACGAGGAGGTCGTGCGGATGCTGTTGCGGATCGGCGTCAAGGAGAACATCCCCGACTTCATCGAGGGCGTAAAGGCCGGGCGCGAGCGGCTGATGGGATTCGGCCATCGCGTCTACAAGAACTACGACCCGCGCGCTCGAATCATCAAGCAGGCTTGCGACGACGTCTTCGAGGTGACGGGAGTTAACCCGCTGCTCAGCATCGCCACCGAGCTCGAGAAGATCGCGCTCGAGCGAGGAGTACTTCGTCTCGCGCAGCTCTATCCGAACGTCGACTTCTATTCGGGCCTGATCTACGAGGCGCTCGGGCATGCCAAGTCGATGTTCCCGGTGATGTTCGCGATCGGGCGTACCGGCGGCTGGATCGCCCAGTGGCTCGAGATGGTCCAGGACCCGGAGCAGAAGATCGCGCGCCCGCGCCAGATCTACACCGGCGAGCGGCGGCGCGATTACGTCCCGATCGCTCGATCGCGGCTGAGCCGAAGAGCCGCGGCCCGCACGCAGGCCGGCACTCCTCCGCGTCCCAGGCACGCAGGGCGTCGAGCCGTTGCGGCGCAGCCAGGCGGCTGGCTCGCGCTAGTCCGGGCAGCGGCAGGCGAGCAGCGACCAGAAGCGGGCGAGTGATCCATCACCTCGAGGTGGCAGACCTCGTGCCAGACGACGTAGTCGAGGACGCGGCTCGGGCGCCAAGCAGCAGACGCCAGTTGAAGCTCATCGCGCCGCTGCCGAGCAGCTCGCCCAGCGCGTGCGCTGGTGCGGATCGTGAGCGCTCGTGTATCGCGCTGCCGGCCAGCGCGCGCGCGCGGTCGAGCCGCGGTCGCGATCTCGGCGCGCGCGGCGCGGCGGTACCAGCGCTCGAGCGCGGCGCCGGCCGGCGCGCCTCGCGGCACGAGCAGCGCTGTCGCCGCGGCGATGCACGCGCGATCGCGCCCGGGCTGCGGCGACCAGCGCAGCGCCGAGCCGAGATAGGGGACCGTGTCCCCCCGGGCGGCCACGGCCGCCTGCGCGTGCGCCAGCTCCCCTCGCCGCCGCTCGATCCAGGGCGCAGCTTGTCGAGCGCCGCCTCGGCGTCGCCGGCGGCTCGCCCGCGCGGCAGCACCACCTCGATGCCCCGGCGGCGGTCGA
Source organism: uncultured Solirubrobacterales bacterium (assembly GCA_963773395.1). Taxonomy (GTDB): domain Bacteria; phylum Actinomycetota; class Thermoleophilia; order Solirubrobacterales; family Solirubrobacteraceae; genus Palsa-513. The sequence continues at coordinate 69,187 of CAVZAY010000018.1, forward strand.
CCGTGACCCGCACCCGTCGCGCGCGGTCCGATCGCCGCACGTGCAGCGATCTCGTCCATCGATTCACAGGGTAGGGAGGTGGGCCGAGCCACCGCCACGCGGACGCCGAGCGATTCGCAGGCGAGCGGTGCAGCGCACGAACCCGCCGGTACTCGCGTTCTGCTCCACACGCTGACCACGCGGGCGCGAGCATCGGACGTCGCTTATTCACCGGCGGCCCCGGTCGCAGCGGCGGCGCCGAGCCAGGTGATCCCAGGGCGCAGCAGCTTGAGCGCCGAGAGGATCGCGCGCGTCGCGGGCGACCGGTTGAGCGTGTAGAAGTGGATTCCCGGCGCGCCGTCGGCGAGCAGCTCGGCGCACTGCAGGGTCGAGTAGGAGACGCCCAGATCGTCACCGCGTCCGGGTCGTCGGCGCGCAGCTCGAGCTCCTCCAGCAAGCGCGGCGGGATCGTGGCCCCGCACATCCCGTGATCGTCTTGATCTGCGCGACGTCGGTGATCGGCATGATCCCTGGCAGGATCGGCACCTCGATGCCGGCCGCGCGCGCGGGCTTCACGGACGAATCGAAGTACAGCTCGTTGTCGAAGAACAGCTGCGTGATCAGGAACGACGTGCCGCGCTCGACCTTCGGCCCGCAGGAAGAGCAGATCGATGGCGCGATCGGGTGCCTCGGGGTGCATCTCCGGGAAGCAGGCCGCGACCATGCAGATAGCCGGGCGTACGGCTGCGCGATCAGCGCGACGAGCTCGGCCGAGTAGCTGCAGCCCACCGCGATGGCGGAGTCCAGCTCTAGCGCCGCGCGGCGGGTCGCCGCGCAGCGCGAGGATGTTCTCGAGACCGGCGCGCGCGAGCTCGTCGACGAGCGCGCGAGCGCCCCGCGTGTCGCGCCGGCGCAGCTGAGGTGGGCCATCGCCTCGATTCCGTGCTCTGCTTGAGCCACGGGTCGATCAGTGTCCGCGTGCGGGTCGAGCCGCCGGCGCCGTATGTCACCGACGCGAATGCCGGCTCGAGCTGGCGCAGCGCCGCCAGCGCGGCGCGTAGGTTGCGCTCGCCCTCGTCGGTCTTCGGCGGGAAGAACTCGAACGAGAACAGCGGCTCGGTCCGGCTGGCGATGATCTCGTCGATCCGCATGGCCGAATTATCGTGGGCCGCGCAGACCGCAACTAAACTGGCGACGATGGGCCGTCGAGCGCGACGCCGTGGTGAGACCGACGAGCCCGCCGCAGCGAGTTCTACTTACACCGACACAGACGGCAACACGCTCGTCCTGCGAGGATCGCTGAGCCCGAGGACGCGAGCGCGCTACGCGCGCCTCGCTAGCGGCCGTGACCTGCCCCCGGGCGCTAACCGCGAGGACGCCTGGCAGCGCTCTGTCGAGTTCCTCTTCGAGCACCTCGCCGTCAGCTGGTCGATCGCCGGCGCCCCTGCGCTCACCAGTCAGAGCGAGCTGCTCGGACGCCTGCGTTTCGCCAGCGCTCCCGAGCGAGCTTGGATCAGGGGGTGCATCCGAGAGCACTGCGCCGAGCGCTTCCCCGAGCTGACGGCCCCCTGAGCGGCCGCTCGCCTACCTCGCGGGCGCGCGCAACGTAAGCTTTCGGCCCCGGGGCGGCGGTGCGCTGTGAGGTTGCGGGCAGCCCACGCGTCCTGACAGTCACTCGCCCGCACCCAACCGACAACAGCTGCCAATGCGCCGCACGAAGATCGTCGCCACCATCGGGCCCGCCTCGCGCGAGCCCGAGGTGCTGCTCCAACTGATCGAGGCGGGGATGGACGTCGCGCGGCTCAACTACTCCCACGGGTCGCTCGACGAGCACGCCGAGACGGCGGACCGTGTTCGCGAGGCCGCGAACCGCGCCGGACGGCCGGTGGCGATCCTTCAGGATCTCCCGGGGCCGAAGCTGCGCATCGGGGCGCTCGCGGACGGGGTCGCCGAGCTAGGCCCAGGCGACACCGTGACCTTCGTGTGCGGCACAGACGAAATCGGCGACCGCCGCCGGATGTCGGTGAGCTGGCAGGGCCTCGCCGCGGCGCTCGAGCCGAATGAGATTCTCTATCTCGCGGACGGATCGATTCGGCTGCGCGTACGTGCGACGCGCTCGGCGGAGTCCGAGGTGGACGCCCAGGTCGAGGTTGGCGGCGTCGTCGCCTCGCGGCAGGGGCTCAACATCCCGGGCCCTGCGGCCGGGTTGCCCGCAGTGCCGGCGGAGGACCTCGACCTGCTCAAGCACGGCGAATCGATCGGCGTCGATCTCGTGGCCCTGTCCTTCGTGCGCTCGGCAAGTGACGTCGAGTTCGTCCGCGGACACACGAGCCTGCCTTTGATCGCGAAGATCGAGAAGCCGCAGGCGGTCGAGAACATGCACGAGGTGATCCGCGCCGCGGACTGCATGATGGTTGCGCGCGGGGACCTCGGGATCGAGCTGCCGATCGAGCAGGTGCCGCTCGTCCAGAAGCGCCTGTTGCGCCTCGCGGGGGAGCTCGCGCGACCATCGATCACGGCAACGCAGATGCTCGACTCGATGGTCCGCTCGCCGCGCCCCACCCGTGCCGAGGCGTCGGACGTCGCGAACGCGATCCTCGACGGAACCGACGCCGTGATGCTCTCGCAAGAGACCGCGGTCGGCGCCTTCCCAGTCGGGGCGGTCGCGATGATGTCGGCGATCGCTGAGCAGACCGAGCTGGGCATCGACTACGAGCAGTGGAATGAGCACCGGGTCAAACGCACCACCCAGGACCCCGCGTACACCGTGGCCTGGGCGGCATGCCGCGCCGCGCACGAGCTCGACCTCGACGCGCTCGTCGTGCCGACGCAGAGCGGGCGGTCGGCACGCCTGGTCTCAGCCCACCGCCCGAATGTGCCGATCTACGCGCTGTCCCCGGAACGCGAGACGGTGCGCCGCTGCGGCCTAATGTGGGGCGTCACCGCAAGCTGGATGCAGCGCCATGAGATCGCCGAGGAGTTGATTCGCGACGCCACGGAAACCGTCGTGCGCCTCGGCTGGTGCAAGCCGGGCCAGCGCGTCGGCATCACGGCGGGCATGCCAAGCGGCACACCCGGCACGACGAGCCTGCTCCAGATCCAGCGCGTCTAGCGCTGCGGGCCGGCGCTGCGGGCCCGCTCCTTGGACTCGGGGTGATGTGACGGAGTCGTGCTGGTCGGGGCTCCTCGCTTTGCTTATCGCGCGGGCGATGTGACGTGGTGTGGGCTGATGCAGTCGGGTGCGCGGCCGGCTTGGTGGGCGGATGCGTAGGCAGCTCCAGGCAGCGCGCGGCGGACGTTGCGTCAGCGCGCGCGGCCGCTACCACCGGGACGCGCGATGAGCATGGCGAGGATGACGGCCCCAGGCGAGCGCTTCACATCGCAGGCCTACAAGGCCGTCACCGCAGCCTATAGGCCGCCTCCGCGCGTCCGAGCTCGGTGACTGGCGGCTCGTCGAAGATCCACTCGCGCGCGATCTGGTGCCAGTTGGCGCTCGCGCGCAGCTGGGAGATGACTGCGAGCGTGAGCGTCTCGGTTCGGCGACCAAAGAGGTGCTCGCGGGGAAGGTTCTCGTGACGCATCTGCTGATAGTGGCGTGAGCGCGGATCGGACATGTCGATGATCACTTGCGTGGCGACCTCAGGCGTCAGCTCCACATCGGCGTCACGCGTGTACCACCAGGTCACATCGAAGAATTGCTGCAAGATCTGGTCCGCCGTGTAGCGGTTCGCGTCGCGCAGGAAGCCGCCGGCGCGCAGCTGCTCCAGCAGGCCATCGGTGTCGCCACGGATCGCTCGGCGGGCGAGTGCGAGCTCGAACTCGGCGACCGAGGCGTCGATCCGCTTGAACAGGCCGAAGTCGAGGAAGGCGACGCGGCCGTCGTCGAGCAGCAGGAAGTTGCCCGGGTGCGGGTCGCCGGAGAACTGGTGATGGCGATACATGCATCCGAAGTAGAAGCGAAAGATGATCTCGCCGAGGCGGTTGCGCTGATCCTGCGGGCGCCGCTTCAGTTCCTCGAAGCCAATCCCCTGGACGTACTCGCTGACCAGTACGCGCTCGGAGGAGTGGCTCGAGATCACATCAGGCACGAGGATGAACGGGTGCTCGCGGTAGAGGCGCGCGAGAGCACGCTGGTTCGCAGCTTCGAGCTCGTAGTCGAGCTCCTCGCTGATGCGCTCGCGCACCTCCTCAGCAATGTCCTTGGCGTCGAGCTCGGGCGCGAGGCGGGCCATCAACCGGACGAGCATCCCGAAGTTCTGGAGGTCCGCGCGAACCGCCGCCGCCGCGCCCGGATACTGGACCTTCACGGCGACCACGCGGCCGTCGTGCAGACGGGCACGGTACACCTGGCCAATCGAAGCGGCGGCAACGGGCTCGCTGTCGAACTCGGCGAAGCTGTCTTCGAGCGGCTCTTCGCGCTCGGACTCGATCACGCGCCGCATCTCCGCGAACGGAACAGCTGGCGCGCTGTCACGCAGCTCCGCGAGCTTGCGCTGAAACTCGTCGCGGAACTCCTCGGGAACGAGCCCGACGTCGAGGAACGACATGACCTGTCCGAGCTTCATCGCGGCACCCTTCATCGTCCCGAGCACCGCGACGATCTGTTCAGCGGTCTCGAGGTGGCGGCGCTCCAGCGCTTCCCGGCTTGCCTCCTCGCCGCGCACGACGTTCGCTGCGCGGGTGGCAAGCTGTTTGACCGCGGTGCCGGTCGCGAGTCGGCCGATCGTCGCCGAGCGCTGCAGGCGCGAGGTGGGGATGTCCTCGCGGGCCATCGTGGCGCTAGTCGATCCGTTGCACGCGGGAGCCGGGGACGATGTCGTCGCTGCCGTCAGGCCAGCGCACCCATGCCTTGGTGCCCCCGTCGTAGTCTGGCGCCAGCAGGATTAGCGTCGCGGCTCGCCGAGGGCCAGGCACCGCTCGCTGCCCTCACCGTCGAGACCGCGCCAGACCCTTATGAACGGGTTGCGATCCCACTCGTGACCGACCGTTGTCGCGTCGCTGTGGCCGGGTTCGATCTGCGTCTCGTGAGGGAGCTCCATCAAGGTACCCATGATCGAGTCCTTGAGCGCTTGATAGGTGCCGTGACCGGGAGCGCGAACGCCGCCGACCGATTCGCGAAAGAGGGTGTCACCGGTGAACACCGCGGCGCCCGCGCCATCTATGACCAGGAAGGAGAGCATGCCCAGGGTGTGGCCGGGCGTATGGAGCGGGCGGATCCGAAGCGATCCGACGCTCAGCTCCTCCCCGGCGGCGATCGTACCCGTCGCCGAGGGGACAAGCTCGCGTTCGAGCTCGTGGATCAGGACGGGCACCGCGGGCCAATGCCGCGTAAGCGAGGCGACGCCCGCCACGTGATCGCCGTGATGGTGGGTCAGAAGGATCAGGCTCGGGGTCACGCCGCGGCGTTCGGCGGCTTCGACGAGCGGCTCGACGGGCGGTCCGGCGTCGATCACCGCCGCAGCTCCGCCCGCCTCGTCAAGGACGAGGTAGCAGTTGGAGCGCAGTGCGGCGTTGGTGGCCCGTTCAACGATCATCGGTCCGCCCTAGACTCCGCGACATGGGCTTCCTCCACACGTGCTACAGGATCACAGACATCGATCGCTCAGTGGCGTTCTATCGCGCGCTTGGCTTCGAGGAGGTGCGGCGCATGCCGATCCGCGACGAGGCGATCAACGTCTTCATGACGATCCCAGGCGACGGCGACGAGCCGCGACTCGAGCTCACCTACAACTTCGGCGTCGATCACTACGAGCTCGGTAGCGCTTACGGCCACATCGCGATTGCCGCCGGCAACCTCGACGACGCGCTCGAGCGCCTCGCGGGCCTCGGGATTGAGCCGGAGCGTCCGCCCTACCGAGTCAACGAGGGCGGCTCGCGGATCTGCTTTGTACGGGACCCGGACAACTATCGAATTGAGATAGTTGAACGATCGGGCTAGCGGGGCCCCGAGCTCCGGACCGTCGGACGCTGCACGGAGCCTGGGGCCTCGACTATCGGTAGGTTGAAACACAAGGCAGGCCGACCAGAGGGGGAGCGTCATGAGTGACCAGAGCGTCGAGTTCCTGAAGGGGCTCTATGCAGCCTTCGGGCGAGGTGACGTTGCAGCTGTACTCAGCGGGTTCGCGGACGACATCGAATGGGATAGGCCGAGGGAACGCCGTATGGGGCCCATACCGCGGCGGCGAAGCCGTGGTCGAGCATGTTTGGCCCGATCGCCCAGACGAGGACGGTTTCGCGGTCACGCCGAGGAATTGTCGGGCCGGCGACACAGTCGCCGCGGTCGTCCGATACACCGGCACCGGCAAGGTGACCGGGAAGACCCTGGACGTCGCCCCGTGACGTCTGGGACATCCGCGACGCAAGATCACGCGCTTTCGGCAGTCTCATTCAGACGCCGAGATTCGCGGAGGTCTAGGCCGCGGACGCGTCGGTTGCGTCGTGAAGGCGGCGGATCAATGCCTGATCCGGACGGCTATCGGGTGGAGCTGATCGACGGGCCGACGCGCTGATCGAGTGACCCAGGAGCGTGCGAGCGCTGGCGGCCCGACGGCGGTGCCGTAGGCGCAGATCTCGGTCCAGGTCGAGCCGAGCTCGGAGGTGTCGAAACGGAAGGCGATGATCGCGTTCGCCCCCTTCGCCTCGGCCTCCTCGATGAGTCGTGTCGTCGCGTCCTGCCGCCCCGCGGCGAGCATCTTCGTCATGCCCTTCAGCTCACCGCCGACCAGCGACTTTAGCCCGGCGCCGACTGGGAGCCGATGTTGCGCGAGCGGACGGTCAGCCCGAACACCTCACCGAAGACCTCCTCGATCTCGTAGCCCGGAAGGTCGTTCATCGTCGAGATGATCATGCGGCGCGATGCTACTCCTCGCCCAGCCCGCCGGGATAGGCCGGCACGATGAGCGGCTCCTTGACGTGGATCTCCTGCTCGATCTCGTCCTCGATACGAAAGGCCGAGCCGTCGAAGTCGATGCGAAAGCGCTTGGGCGAAATCCGATCGTCGGGAGGACCGGCACGCCGACAGTCCTCCCACCCGAACAGCTCGAAGTTGCGCGGGGTTCAGCAGAATGCTCGCGGCGCCATCGGACAGGTGCTCGCGTGGTGATCGAGACCGCGACGATGAGGCGAGCATCTCCGCCTCGAGCGAGGCCAACTGTCCGCGACCACTGTAGAGACTCGGCGGGATCGCCGCGCGCGA
>CAVZAY010000019.1:0-33861 GCA_963773395.1 uncultured Solirubrobacterales bacterium
GTGCCGGGGCGTGGAAGCAGACTCCGGCGTTATTGATCAGGATGTCGATCGGTCCGCGCCGCTCTGCGACCGTCTCGAGCATCGTCGCGACACTCGAAGCGTCCGTGACATCCGTCGCGACCGCGCTCACGCCGAGCTCGCCCGCCACCCGATCCGACCTGGGAACGTCGCGCGCCGCGATCACCACCGGCGCCCGCTCGCCTCGGCCACCATTCGTGTGCAAGGCCATACCGAGACCGCGGTTCCACCGGTTACGACCGCACCTTGCCGTCGAGGCGGAAGCTGTCGAGGACGCTACCGCTTTCACCCCCCACGGTGATCGGACGCACCCATCGCGTGAGCTTTCCACGAATCGCCGCGGAGCGTCAGGCGCGAAGCCACCACCTCAGCGCCATACATACATGCGGGCGGAGGGACTTGAACCCCAAGGCTTTCGCCCACCGGCTCCTAAGTTGAGGCCAAGTCGTGCCATTGAGTTTCAGAAAGAGGGTCGGTTTGCAGGCTTCTTGCGTTGAGTGCTGTCGAGGTTTGTCGAGTTGGGGACGTCTGTGGGACACGCCCCGGGCATCTGAGGGACATTTTGGGGACATCGATTTCGGGTCCCGAGAGGCACCAACCGTCGCCCACACTGCGCGGATGAGCGCAACCGAGGTTCGCAAGCCGACCGGTCATCTCTATGTGGCCGAGCGCAAAGGCGGACGCGTCTGGTACCCGAGTGGCGTGCCGCCGAGGGCCAGCATCAGCGCGCCTACTGCCCCGCTTGGGTCTGCCTCGACGTCGTTCCCGTCCGTCGCGAAATCGTGGTCCTGGGCGTGAGCAGGAGCGTGGGCTTGACCGCGACGGGCTCCTGCAAACCGCGCAATTCAGGACCGAGCCGGCGGCAAGCCCCATCGGTCTCGCTATCGCCCACAGCCCGACTGGCCGATAGCAGCAGCCGCCGAGACTCGGGGCGCCTCCTCGGACGGTGTGGCGCTGTGGCGTGGTGGGCGGTAACGCTTTTGGGTCGCTGCGACAGTTAGCGGTGTATGGGCCTGTCCGAGCGGAGTTCCGTGGAGGCGCGGTTTGCTGAGGTGTTCGGCTACCTGGGGGCGGTGACGGCGTATGCGCGGCGTCGCGGTGCGGTCGATCCAGAGGAGATCGCGGCGGAGACGATGGCGATCGCTTGGCGCAAGCTGAGCGAGGTACCGGTGGATGATCCGCGTCCGTGGTTGTTCGCGACGGCGCGCAACACGCTGTTTGCTGATCGCCGGCGTCGCTCGAGACAGGCGCCGTCGAGCGTGGCGGATCAGGCTCTGGAGAGCCTCGCCGTCGATCCGCTCGACGGACATTCCGGGGTCGACGCGGCGCTGATGGCCGTGTTGCGGACGCTTGGCGAGACCGATCGCGAGGCGTTGCTTCTGGTCGCTTGGGAGGACCTGACGCCGGTGCTGGCGGCCGCGTCGTTGGGGATCAGCCAGGCCGCGTTTCGCGTGCGTCTGTATCGCGCGCGCCGGCGTTGCCAGCGAGCGCTCGCGACCTCGGCCGCACGCAGTGCGCAGTCCCCACCGATCTCACCGACATTGGAGGAACGATGACTACTGATCGCCTGATAACCCGCCTTCACGCGTTGAACCCGGTAGACACCGTGGAGCGGGAGGACGACGAGCTGTTCGCCTCGATCGTCGCGACGCCCGGGGACGCGCGTTTCGGCGCATCCTCGCCGCGGCGCGGCTACTCGCTGCGCTACGCGGTGCCCGCCGGCGGTGTGCTCGCTGCCGGTGCGGCGGCTGCGGTCGCGTTCGTCGCGCTGCCCGGCGGCGGTGCGGTGACGCCGCCCTCGGCGGTGGCCGCCGTGCTCGATCGCGCCGCTGCCGCTGCGCAGGCCGAGGCGCCGACGACGCTCGGGCCCGGCCAGTACTTCTACAGTGACGTTCACGAGCTTGAGACCAGCTTCTGGGCGTTCGGGAGCAACGACCCGGCCGAGGACGCCTACACAGACCAGGAGCAGACGCTCCAGACCTGGGTTGGCGCGGACGGGTCTGCGAACCAGGTCACGACCTATGACGGGCCGCAGCAGTTCGTGACGTCGGCGAGCCGCGCCGGTTGGCTGCTCGCGGGCTCGCCGTCGATCGCCCCTCAGACCAATACGCCGAGCGGGCAGTACGACGAGTCAAGCGGGCCCGGCAGCTTCACCGCCCCGGATGATCTCTCCCAACTCCCTACCGACCCTGCCGCGCTCGAGCAGCTGATCAACACCGGCAAGACCGGCTTGAACGAGATCATCTTCGATTCCCACGAGCCGGTCACCCCGGCGTACACGTTCATCATGGCCGCGCAGATCCTCGCCACCCCGGCGCTCGGATCGGACCCGGCGCTCCGCGCAGCCCTCTACTCCGTGATGGCGAACATCCCCGGCGTGCAGCTGCTCGGCTCGGCGACTGACAACTCCGGGCGCACCGGGACCGAAATCGCAGGGCCTCCCGGTGACCCGATCGGCGGCTTCGGCTGGCCCGCCGGCGGCAACGCTGTCCGCACCCAGGTCATCATCGACCCGAACACCGGCTCCGTCCTCGAGATCAACCAGGTCATCGCCGACCCGTCACAGGAGACAGCGAACTTCGCGGAGTACCTCGGCGACACACCCGGCCAAGTGCTCGCCTGGACCGACTACCTCGCAGCCGGCGTCGTCAACTCGGCGACGGCGACCATCCCGGCGACGGGTTCCACAGGCGCAACGGGCGCGACCGACGCCACCGGCGCGAGCGGCAGCACCAGCAACCCCAACGACGTGACCGGTACCAGCGCCAACTAGACCGACCCCGCGTGGCGCGCCGGCTTGGGACAGAAGTCTCCGCCGACGCGTGTCGGACAATCGAGGCATGCCGCGTTTGTCCATGTTCTACGGGATTGTGATCTGGATGTATCGCCCGGATCATCCGCCGCCGCATTTCCACGCCCAATACGGGGCGGACGTGGCTCAGATCGAGCTCGGCACGCTGCGTGTCCTGAACGGGTCGCTACCGCCGCGTGCGCTGCGCCTGGTTCGCCAGTGGGCAAGGCTGCATCCCGAAGAGCTCCAGCGGAACTGGGAGCTCGCCCAGCAACTCGAGCCGCTCGTAGCGGTCGACCCGCTGCCTTAGCATGTGAGCATGCTGCGAGTCACCGAAGTAGAGCCCCTGGAGGATCAGCGTCTGCGGGTGTCGTTCAACGACGGGGTGGTTGGCGAGATCGACTGCTCGTTCCTGCTACGCGGGACGCTAGGCGAGCCGCTTCGTGACCCGGACTATTTCCGTCTGGCGCGCGTCGATCCCGAAGCGCGGACCGTTGTGTGGCCCAACGGCCTCGACCCCGCGCCGGAACTCCTCCACGAACTCGCGACAAATCCGGTGCGCACCGCGGCGCACGCCGTTTCCTAGAGCAGACACTCACAAGTCGCTCAACGGCAACGATCTGACCGCAAGCGGCGGCGCCTCCTTTGAGATTTTCCGGGAGCCAGGGCCGCTCCGCCGGTAGCTAGCTGTCGCGTTCCCGGCGCTCTGCATGGATGCGAGCCTGGATAACCGCCAGAAGTGCGATCCAGGCGACTGCTATGACTCCGACGCCGACGTAGGTCACGGTGCGTGGCGCAATGGCGAGCACGACAGCTCCCAACGCCAAGGCGGGCACGGCCCACCGCAGGTACACGCGACGAATGAAGCGCAGATGCTCCACGGGGGGCGTGTCGGGTGGGGGTGGCGGCCCGGAAAGGCGACGTGCGAGTTCGCCGAGCACCGCTCCGTAACCTAGCCGCTCCGCCACGGTTGGGCTAGAGGCGACACGACTGCGTTTCGCGGCAAAGGTCTGCATTCAGCCGGCCCGTCGCGTTGTCCTTTTCCTATCGGCGGAGCCCAGCCAGTGCGGGCGGAGGGACTTGAACCCCCAAGGGCTTTCGCCCACCGGCTCCTAAGGCCGGCGTGTCTACCAATTCCACCACGCCCGCGCGTACTTCGGCACGGCTGATACTACGATCTCAGCAACGCCTGCCCGGGTGCCCAAATTGGTAAAGGGAGCGGTCTCAAGAACCGCCGCTGGAAACAGCTTGGGGGTTCGAGTCCCCCCCCGGGTATCAGGCGGTCTGCGGGATTTCGCCCGCCGCGTCTCGGATTTCGTCCCGAGCTGCCGCTGGGCGCAACACCCGCAGCTGACCGCAGGAAGCCGCACGTCGGCGCAATTGACTGGCGCACCAACTGGCGCACGAACGCCAGCGACGGTGCCGACAACGCAGCACGTGCGGCTGTGTCGGCTGTGGTGCTAGGTCGGAGGTCGCCGAGAGGTAGCCGACTCGACAACCTCCCGCGACGGCAGCAGGGGCGTACCGCCTGCCCAGGGCAAGGGAGCCAAGACCGCGCGACGGAGCCGACCAGCAGGAACGGAGACGGCGGTCGCGATCACCGCCGAGGCGAACTCAGGTGCCAGGCCGCCATCTGTTGATCCTTCAGGGCCAGGCGAAGGGCTAAGGTCGAACTATGGGCAGAGAACGACGCGGGCTCGCGCGGCGATCAGGTGCCCGATTGCTCGCGAAGTGTCTCGGCACGCGACAGCAACTCGGATGGTCGCACCGCGAGAGCCTCGGCCAGTCGCGCGAGTGTCGTGACGCTCGGCCGGCGCTCGGCCCGCTCAACCCCACCGATGTAGTTGCGGTGGACCCCGCTCTCAAGCCCGAGGCGCTCCTGAGACATTCCGAGTTCGTCGCGTCGGGATCGAATCGCCTCGCCGAGGCCGACGAGGAGTGGATCGCGCTGGGACACGACAGGCCACGATGCAGCCCAACCGTGTTAGGTTCTACAGCTTAATCGTGTTGCGCTCTCAACCCCGACGGCACACCCTCAGGGCTTTGGGCGCACTTCCGACGCGCGCGTTCCTGCTCGCTGCCGTCGTGGCTCCGCTTGCCATCGCCGGCTGCGGATCGAGCGGACCGAGCGGACCCCCGAAGCTCCGCGCCAGCAGCTTGCTTGCAGAGCAAACCTCCAGTGATGCCGTTGTTGCAGAGTTCACGGTCAAGAACCTTGGCGGAAGCGCCGGCAGAGTCTCTTGCCTCACCGTCGTTGCGCCCTCTGGGTCCGATGTTGGCGTCGCCACCATTCAGATCCCCACGATTCAGCCCAAGGGAAAATGGCAGGTAGTACGAAAGATCGCTCTGGGCCATCCAGACCCGTACTCCCGCAGCACCGACATGGCCGTCACCTGCGGCCACGCTCAGACCGTGCAGTTTGTCGGTGTCCCCCATGCGCCTATTGCCCGGCCCCCGTCAAAGCCGGCGCCGACCGTTGCCGCTAAGCCGCAGACGTTCTCGGGTGCGGGCAGCGAGAACATCGGCACGATCACAGTGCCCGGCTCCTCGACGCTCACATGGTCATGTCCGACTTGCGCAAGCGGGAACTTCATCATCAACAACGGCGTGAACGACAGCGCCCAGATCGGCGTGAATAGTCTGGATCAAGCGAGCGGGAAGACCGTGATCGACGCCGGGACCTACACCGACGTCAGCATCAACACCGAAGGCCAGAGCTGGACGATCACGATCACCCCCGGAAACAGCACGCAGACGACGACCTCCCCATCACCGTCGGCCTCGAAGCCGCAGACATTCTCGGGTGCGGGCAGCGAGAACATCGGCACGATCACAGTCCCCGCCTCTTCGACGTTAGCGTGGTCATGCGCGAGCTGCGGGAGTGGCAACTTCATCATCAACAACAGCATCAACGACGACTCGCAGATTGGTGTGAATGCCCTGGACCAGACGAGCGGGAAGACCGTGATCGACGCGGGCACCTACACCGATGTGGCTATCAACACTGAGGGCCAGGACTGGACAATCACGCTCACCCCCGGCAACAGCACCCAAGCCGCGCCGACGACGCCCACGCCAGCGAGCGTCGCCAGCCTCCTCTGGAAGGGCTGGTACGGCATCGCGCTAGGCGTGAAGGACCACGACACGGCCAGCGCGCTCAGCTCCGCAAACGTCGTCTGCAGCCTTTTCAGCCCGCCAGTCGCACAGGGGTGGATCAAGCTGGTAAAGAACCAGAACGGGCACTCAGATACGTGCCCCGTGGCACTCGTCGTCGCAACCTCGATCGCGCACCAGTCGCCGTCAGAGTTCTCGAACTGGCAGCACGTCAAGACGCTCCACCAGACCGCCACGACCGCCGTCTGCGAGCTTGAGAACCCCTCATGGGGGAACCCGACAGTCCACCTGGGCCTGTATTCCGGTACTTGGCTGATGGTCCAGTGGAAGGGGAACGGCTAGGCCCCGGCTGTCCGCCCGACGTGCGCGCGAACATCTAGCAACGATCACCGTTGAAACGCCATGACCGATGAAAAGATCAAGGCCCGTGATCGCCGCGGTCGCGCTACACGCACACCGGCACAGGTCACACGGGACGTGCGCGCCGCCGAGCTGCGATCCAAATCGCTGACCTATCAGCAGATCGCGACCGAGCTAGGGTTGGAAACGGCGGCCGGCGCGTACCAGGCGGTGCAGCGCGGCATCCGCGAGATCCCGACCGAGGGAGCAGCGGAGGCCAGGCGGATCGAGCTGGCGAAGCTCGACACCGTGGAGCGCGCAGCGTGGGCGATCCTTGAGGCCCACCACTTCGTGATGATCGAGTCGGGGCCGAAGGCCGGCACGATCATCTACCACCCGCAGAGGCCCGCAGAGCCCCTCACAGACCCCGCTCCGGTTCTCGCCGCGATCGACCGTATCGTGAGAACGAGCGAGCGCCGCTCCAAGCTGATGGGGCTGGACGCCCCGCGCGAGACGTTGCATCACGTCATCAGCGAGGACTTGATCGACAGCGAGATACGACGGTTGGAGGCTGAGCTTGCAGGTAACGATCCAAGCCCCACCGGAGAAGCTGCGCAGGCTGGCCGAGCTTCGTGAGCGTGCGGCCCGAGCCGATCTCGACCGGCTAGAGCGCTACGGCGACGACCCTGCCGGGTTCGTGCGCGATGTCCTGGGCGAGCACCTTTGGTCGAAGCAGCAGGAGATCGCCGACTCCGTAGTAGCTAACCGCCGCACGGCGGTTCAGTCGGCCCACGCGATCGGCAAGAGCTATGTCGCCTCGCGGCTGGTCGCGTGGTGGCTCTCGACGCATCCGCCGGGCTCCGCGTTCGTCGTCTCGACGGCACCGACGTTCCAACAGGTCCGCGGCGTCCTCTGGCGTGAGGTCGGCCGAGCGTTCCGCAAGGGCAAGCTGCCTGGCCGCGTCAATCAGACCGAGTGGTGGATCGGTGACGAGATCGTCGCGTTCGGCCGCAAGCCGGCGGACACGGACTCAACAGCCTTCCAGGGCATCCACGCCGAGTACGTGCTGGTCATTCTCGACGAGGCGTGCGGCATCCCGCTCGAACTCTGGACGGCAGCAGGATCGCTCGCGGCGAACGATCGATCGAGAATGCTGGCGATCGGAAACCCCGACGACCCCGGCTCTCACTTCGCCGATGTCTGCAAGCCGGGCAGCGAGTGGAACCTGATCCGCGTCGGCTACATGGACACGCCGAACTTCAGCGGCGAGCCGGTGCCCGACGAGCTTAAGTCGTTGCTGATCGGCCCGGTCTACGTGGAGGAGATGCGCCACGACGTCGGCGAGGACTCACCGCCATGGATCAGCAAGGTACTCGGCGAGTTCCCCGATGACGCAGACGATGGCGTGGTGCGTGTCTCGGCGCTGCGCGCCTGCATGACAGGCGATCAAGCCCACGACAAGCTGACGCCCGTCGAGCTGGGCTGGGACGTCGGCGCGAGCGGCGACAAGAGCGTGCTGCGCGAGCGCACCGGACCAGTGGCGGGGCGTGTCTGGTACCCGAGGGGCGCCGACCTGATGGCGCAGTGCGGGGAGGTCGTGCAAGCGATCCTCGCGACTCGGGCGACGTCGATCAAGGTGGACGTGATCGGGATAGGGCACGGCGCCGCGGACAGGCTTGAGGAGCTGCGCCGCGAGGGCGTCCACAAGTGCCGAGTGGTCCGCGTGAACGTCGGCGCCGGGTCATCGAAGCCGTCACGGTTCCCGAGGCTCCGCGATCAGATTTGGTGGGAGGTCGGCCGGCAGCTATCCGAGGATCGCGGCTGGGACTTGTCTGGCTGCTCCGACGCGGTGGTCGCGCAGTTGACCGCGCCGAAGTACTCGCTCGATAGCTCCGGCCGGATCAAGGTGGAGCCGAAGGCAGACACGCGAGCCCGGATCGGCCGCTCACCAGACGACGCGGACGCGCTCCTGCTCGCGTTCTACGGCGGGCTCGGCGGCCCCGCGCGACTCGTGATCCCCGGCCGACAGACACCGGGCCGGATGCCGCGCCGCACGGCCCGCATGGGTGGATGGTGAGATGTCCTAAGCGTGGGCGATCCCTGCGATTTGAGCCTCGATACGCTCGCGGACCGCGGGATCTTGCTCTGTTGTGAGGCGCTCTCTGAGCTGCACGAGACGGCGGCGCTTCGGCCCGCTGTTAAGGGGGCGGCGATCGGGGTCGCGCGGTTCGCTCCGCCGGCCTACCAGTGGGACGTGGTAGACGCCCTTGAGCAGTTCGGCGCGACCGTTAGGCAGATCCTCCGAGCAGGCGGCGTAGCCTTCGGCCAGCGCGCTTAGAAGTGCGTAGGCTGCAGTCGTGCGCCGCGGACGACCGGCCAGGTCACGCGGCTCGCGACCGTCAAGGCGTGATCCGTCAATGCATGCGGCAGCAAGTGCCATCTGAAGACAACATCCGAACAGCGGCCGCGATCCGCGTCACCGCAGGCCGACGGAGCGGCTTCACCCCGCGGAGAGCAATCGATCTCGTAAGGCGGTTCGGCCTTGAGTTCACCGCCGAAAGCGTCCAGGAAGTTGACGAGGCGCTAGCTCATCTCGGACTGGCGGCGCAACCGCCGCTGTCGGCCGAGGAGCCCAAGCGCCGAACGCGGGTCGTGATCGTCGGTGCTGGTGCCGCCACCGCCGCCGCGCGGATCGAGGACATCGAGATCTGGGCGGGCGAGCCTGCGCGGGAGTACCGCGTCCTCGCGCCGCTGAAGGCCAGGGTTACGGCCGCCACGTTGCTGAGCAAGACGCCTACCGTTGAGGACGTCAATCTCAAGCTACGAGAACAAGCATCGCTGCTCGGGGCCAACGCCGTCATCAACGTGGCGTACCAGCGTGGCGTGTCCGCAACTTCCTGGAAGGCCCTGACCGCGCAGGGCACCGGCATAGTCCTTATGCCGTCGTCTTCCGACGTGGGAGATCTGGCCGTGTCAGTTGCGGACGAACTCAAGAAGCTCGGAGAGCTGAAGGCAACCGGCGTGCTCACAGAGGAAGAGTTCGCGCAACAAAAAGCGAAGCTGCTCGGCTCCTGAACGTGGGCCGCTCCAACGTCCTCCACCCTGTTCGCAGCCCCCGCTCGGCGTAGTCGGAGGGCGGGGCCGCTCACCGGGTACCCAGACTAGTAGTGGCCGATTTTGGGACTGACTAGCAGTCACGCCAAGTGGGCAGACATGCAGTGGCCGTCTCGGCGGCCGACATACAGCTCGAATGTCCGCCCGCCAGCGTGTATCTTCGTACCTGGTCGTCCTGCACGATCGGCTTGCGAACCCCGTCTCAGCTTCAGGCCGAGGCGGGGTTCGGTGGTTCACGGCGGAGTTGGGCCGCACGGTTTGCTTTACTCCAAGTCGTGCCTCTCTCAATGGCACCCACGAAGCCGATGCTCACCGCGAGGACACCATGCATCAGCGCCCGCCGGATCATCTGACCGGCTCGCAATCGTCCGCAGATGAGCCGTGCGTCCGAGACGGCCAATTGGTCTATCCGCCGGGCTACTCGAACTGCTCGGCCGATCCGGCCGACGACTTCATCGCTGACGCTCTAGCCGCGCGCGAGGTGGCCGACGGTCACGCGCACACGATGAATGTCGTCGAAGTGAGCGGGCAGATCGGGCTGATGACGGACCGCACTCCGTCCACGCCGCACCGCGTCCTCGCACGTGTCCACGTAGCGCCCGATGGCTCCCGGCGCGTCGAGCGCCGCGACTGTCCCGACGTTCGGCGCCGGCTCCGCGTCCACATGGTGCGATCGCGCAGCTCGTGCGGTCGCCAGCGCCGCCCGCGCGCCCGCAGGATCGTTCGGTCCGGCGGATCGCGAGGCGACCCCGACCCAGGGGAACCCGCGCCGGGAGATGCCCGGCGCTCAGTCGCACCCTTTGGCGCCCCGTCCGTTGACTGGCGTGTGAATCACCCGGTCGCGGTCGTCGTCGGACGTCGCGCGGAGGGGTCGGCATGAGCGAAGCACACGCGTTCCGCGGGCCGAACGATCATCCGCGTACCCCTATAGAGCCTTTAGAGCCGGGAGGGCCATCGGCCTCGCCCTCGTTGCCACGACGGCTCTATGGGGTTCGCAACAACGTCGTTGAGGAACCGGACTGGACCGCCGCAAGAGCGCGCGCCCTCGGAATCGAGACTCCGCTCCACGACTCATTCCGGTGCGTGCTGCGCGGCCACGATCACAGTGCGCGCCTTGCCTTCGCCAAGACCGGCGGCTACTGGCAGTACCGATGCGACGGTCTCGCCCACGGCATCGGCCTAGCCGAAGTCCGGGCTTTCATCGGGTACGGCTGCGAGCGGAACATCGGCCCACTGGAGATCGTTCACTGGGCCGAGCGGCGCGACTTCGAGGCCGGCCTCCGGGAACCGATCCCGCTCGACGTGAGTCTGCCCGATGACTGCCCCGCGTCGGCCAAGGTAGTCGCCGCCAGAATGTGCGAGCTGGTCGGGCTTCGCGACGCCCGGTGGGACCTGACCGAGCCGTTCACCTTTGCGCACGAGTTCGCGCAGGCGTACTGCGGCCTTACCCCGGACCGCGTGAGGTCCGCCAAAGACTTTCTCGAGCGCGCTGGCGTCACGTATCGCCCTGAGCAGGTCCGACACTACCGCGCCCCGGTCCTGTGGAAGTTGCGGGCTCAAGATCACGCGGCTCGCCGACTTCGACTCGTTGACGGCGACGATGACTGACCGCGCGGAGATGGGCGCGAGGTCCTGTGACCACTGCGGGCGACCGCTCGGCGCCGGACGTCGGCGTGACGCCCGCTACTGCGACGACTCGTGCCGCTCAGCGGCGCGGCACGCACGCACGGCTCTGAGCGCGAGCCGAGGCGACGAGCTGTGTAAGTCGGCCACAGTGAGCGAAGGCCGTCAAAGCCGTGCAAGCGAGCTGACAAAGGCAACGCCCGCGCGTCCCGCGACTGCGGCCGAAGAGGTGTGGATCGCGGACCTGCTCGCCCGCAACCCGGACCTCCTCAGAGGAGCAGCGTGAGGGACGCGACGTCACCCGACGTGCTGGCGGCTCTGTCGGATCTCGTTTCCGACCGGCTCCGCCAACACGGCACACGCCCGGAGCGCGTGGCGCTGACGCGGCAGGAGGCGGCGGACTCGCTCGGGGTGAGCGTCGATCACTTCGAGCGCCACGTCCTTCCCGAGCTGCGCGTCATTCGCAGCGGGCGCCTGGTCCTCGTGCCGGTAGTCGAGCTGCGTCGATGGGCCGATCGGGCCGCTGCGCTCACCCTAGGCGGCGGGCCGTGATCGCTGCCGCGCGATCATGGGCTGTCGTCGGACTCCGGCTGTCTCCGGTACGGCCGGACGGCGCCGCTCTCGGCGAGCACCTGCTGGACCCGCGTCGTGGTCACGCCTGCCGCGGCCGCGATGTCGGCGCGGCTTGCCTTCGCGCGGGCGGCAGCGACGATCGCCGCGTCGCGCTCCTCGATGACCCGCTCAAGCACCGCTCTGGCTCGGTCGTGGCGCCGGCTGAGCAAGCGCAAGCCTGCCAGCTCTCGACGGCCGGCTCGATCGCTCTCAGACATTGCGATAACTATAGCCAGCTTAAGAACGCGCTATCATCGAGCCAACGCACAAAGTGCCCCCGCACCCGCTGTAACGGGCCGGGGGCTGACACCGAAGGGAGTGCCTTCGATGCAACCTGAGCCTAACGCGGGCGGATCACTTCCGTCCACCAAGACGCCCCGGCGATCGACCGGAGTCGTGAAGCGCCATTCGCGCGCGTGCCGCTCGCGAGCCGGCGGCCGGTGCGACTGCCACGCCGGCTACGAGGCGTGGGTCTATTCGGCCCGCGACGGCCGGAAGATCCGACAGACATTTCCAACGCACGGAGCGGCCCGCTCGTGGCGCGCCGACGCACAGCGCCAGGTCGAGCGCGGCGCGCTTCGGAGTCCGACGGCGACCACAGTGCGCGAGACCGCCGAGGCGTGGCTGACGGGCGCACGTAGTGGCGCGATCCTGAACCGCTCGGGCGATCGCTACAAGCCATCTGCGGTCAGAGGCTACGAGCAGGCACTCAGGCTTCGTGTTCTGCCGGCGATCGGTGCGAAGCGGCTCTCGGAGGTCTCGACGTCGGACCTGCAAAGGCTCGTGGATCGTTGGCGTGCTGAGGGCCTCAATCCCGCCACGGTGCGCAACACGCTCCTGCCTGTGCGTGCGATCTACCGCCGTGCCGTGAATCGCGGCGGCCTACCCGTCAACCCGACCCGCGGCATCGATCTGCCCGCCGTGCGTGGCCGGCGCGATCAGATCGTGAACCCCGACCAGGCCGCCCGGATGATCGCCGCTCTCCCCGTTGGCGACCGGGCGCTGTGGGCGACCGCGCTCTACGCCGGCCTGAGAGCCGGGGAGCTGGCCGCGCTGCGGTGGTGCGATCTCGACCTTAAGGCCGGCGTGATTCGCGTCGAGCGGTCGTGGGACAAGCGCGAGGGACCGATCGAGCCCAAGAGCCAGGCCGGCCGCCGCGCCGTTCCGATCGCGCCGCAGCTACGGGCGCACCTTGCCGCCCATCAGCTCGCCTCACAGCGCACCGCTGACGGGCTCGCCTTCGGACGGACGCCAGTCCTTCCGTTCGGCCACGGGACCATTCTCCGGCGCGCGGCGCGCGTCTGGGAGACCGCGAACCTGCCGGCGCTTGGTCTGCACGATGCGCGACACACCTATGCGAGCTTGATGATCGCTGCGGGTGTCAACGCGAAGGCGCTCTCGACGTTCATGGGGCACAGCAGCGTCACGATCACGTTCGACCGCTACGGCCACCTGATGCCCGGCAGCGAAGCCGAGGCGGCCACCCTGCTCGACACCTACCTATCCGCCGCCGTCGCGGCCACCGAATCGACGCCTCTGAGGCTCTCGAAATGAGGGGTCAACGCACACGACTGGCGCACCGACTGGCGCACGGCCCTCGGGAAGCGGCCAATTTGCGGGCCGAATACGCTCATCGGTGCGGGTCTCAAGAACCGCCGCTGGAAACAGCTTGGGGGTTCGAGTCCCCCCCGGGTACTTTGTGCGCTCGCGGCGCGCGGCGGCTTCAACGGCCGAGCGTACGCGTCAGCTCGCGCGTATGGCTCCCGAAATCCCCGAGCAGCACCCGCACCTGCTCGAGTGCGGCGCGCAGCGGCGGATCCCCCACCTCGACCGGGAGCATTGAGTCTTGGAGCGTTGCGAGCTCGGCGTCGGCGCCGGCGACCGCGGCTGCGGCCCTGCCGATGATCCCGTTGGCATCGTGCTCGCGCACCTGGACCCGCGGCGCCGTGAGAGCGCTCGTCTGTAACCCGTACCGCGCGGCGAACTCGGAACTCGCTCGTTGCGCCTGCCCGTACGCGGCCTGGAGCGGTCGGAACAGGCGCTCCTCGAGCCGATCGGCCGCCGCTGTGTCGAGCTGCTCGTACGCCTCCCCGAGGTTGGCGAGCGCAACGCCGATCTGCTCGGTAGCCGCGCCGAGCGAGTCAAGCAACTGGCGGCGCCCCTCGGCGTTGGTGTAGGCCACCCAACGAGCATAGACGCGGGCCGACCGGCGGCACGCCAGCAAGGATCATGGGTCAGGCGACGATCTCGAGCAGCGGCGTGGCCAGATGCGGCGGCGCCGCGAGGATCCCGCCAGGCAGCCCCGGGCGATCGGCCAGCTCGTGTACCTCAAGGCCCGCGCACTGGCAGAGCAGGGCGCCCGCTGCCGTGTCCCAGACCTTGACGGTTCGCTCGAAGAACGCGTCCAGGCGCCCGACCGCGGTCCAGGAGAGGTCAAGCGCGGCGGCACCGCAGCGGCGAATGTCGCGGACACTCGCGATCAGTCGCGTCAGCGCATTGGCCTGAGCGCTTCGCACGGCGGCGTCGTAGGCAAAGCCGGTCCCGACCAGCGCCTGCGCAAGCGTCTGCGCGCGCGGTCTCGAGGGGATCGGCGGCGCCCCATTGTGTAGCAGCGGCTCGCCGCGCACGGCGGTAAACGTCTCCTCGCGCAGCGGATCGTGCACAACGCCGACGAGCGTCCCGGCTTCGTCCTGGACCGCGACGGATACGCACCAGAACGGAATGCCGAAGAGGAAGTTGATCGTCCCGTCGAGCGGATCGACGACCCAGCGCAGTCCGTTTGACCCCGCCACGTTCGCGCCCTCCTCCTCGGCGAGAAAGCCATCGTCAGGGCGCCGCGAGCCAATCAACTCGCGGATCGCGCGCTGAGCGGCGACGTCAGCCTCGGAGACGAGATCGGTCGGCGAGGACTTCGACTCGATGCCGCGGACGCCGCCCGCTTCGAAGCGTTCGCGCAGCAGCGCTCCGGCATTGCGCGCCGCCTGCTCGGCGAGCGCCAGGAGCGCGTCGCGATCCTGGCTCATGCCGCTCGCCGCGCGCACCGGCACGTGCGATGCCCGCTCACGAGAGGTCGTCGATCGTGCGCCAGGGCCACTGTCCGCAGGTTAGCTGTCCCCGAGCCGGGACCGGGGGCGACCTATACTGCCTGCGCTTGCCAGCGCGTGACACATCGCTCACGATCATCGGCGCGAGCGGCGCCTTTGGGTTCGGACTTGCGCTGCGACTGGGACACGCCGGGATCGAGGTGACGGTCGGCTCCCGCGACGCCGAACGCGCTGAGGAGACGGTCGCGCGATTGCGCGCACGCGTGCCAAACGGGCAGTTCGGCGGGCTCGCCAACGCTCCGGCGGCAGCTGCCAACGAGATCGTCGTGTTGAGCGTCCCGTTTCGCAACCACTCGGAGACGCTCACCAACATCCGGGACTCCCTGCGCGACGGGCAGATCCTGCTCGACGCGACGGTGCCGCTGGCCGCCGCCGTCAGCGGCAAGGCAACGCGCATGCTCGGCATCTGGCAGGGATCTGCTGCGCAGCAGGCGCAGGAGATGGTTCCGGAAGGCGTGCGCGTCGTCTCGGGCCTGCACACGTTGAGCGCGGCCACGCTCGGCGAGCTCAAGCACGAACTCGACGAGGACGTCTTCTTGTGCGGCGATCGCCGCGAGGACAAGGAGCGCGTCGGCGCCCTGATCGGCACGATCGAAGGCCTGCGCGTGATCGATTGCGGGCGCCTCGAGATGGCGCGCATCGCCGAATCGCTCACGGCGCTGCTGATCGCGGTAAACGCGCGCTACAAGGCGCACGCTGGGCTACGTGTCACGGGGTTACCGGGCCAGTGAGCGTGGTCCTGTTGTCGGGCGGATCCGGCGGCGCGAAGCTCGCGCGCGGTCTCTACGAGCTGCTCGGCGCCGAGCTGACCGTGGTCGCGAACACCGCCGACGACATCGAGATCTACGGCGCCTACGTCTCGCCTGACCCCGACCTGCTGACCTACTGGCTCGCCGATCGCATCGACGAGCGCGGCTGGGGGATCGCCGGCGACAGCTTCGCCGCCGTGGAGATGCTGCGCGAGCTCGGCGCCGAGGCGTGGTTCGGCCTCGGCGACCACGATCTCGGCCTGTGCCTACAGCGGCGGCTGCTGCGCGAGGCCGGGCTCAGCGCCACCGACGCCCAGGCGCAGCTCACCGCGGCGCTCGGCGTGCGTGCACGCGTCCTACCGATGAGCGATCAACCGGTCCGCACCCGCATTCGCACGCGCGGCGGGTGGGTGAGCCTCCAGGAGTTCATGGTCAGACTGGACGCCGGCGTCCCGATCGAGAAGATCGAGTTCGATGGCGCCGCCGGCGCCGTGCCCAGCGCGGCGGTGCTCGGCGCGCTGAAAGGCGCGAGCTCGATCGTGATCGGACCGTCGAACCCGGTGATCTCGATCGGCCCGATTCTCGCACTTGCCGGAATGCGCGCGGCGCTCGTCGAGGCGCCGGCGCCCGTGATCGCCGTCAGTCCGATCGTCGCCGGCGAGGTGCTCAAGGGGCCGACCGCCGCCTGCCTCGCTTGGGCGGGGCTGCCGGCCGACGCGAGCGGTGTGCTCTCGTACTACGACGGCTTGGTCGACGGCGTCGTCTGCGATGAGCCGATTGACGCGATCCCGGCGCTGCGCTGCGACACGCTGATGAGCACACCCGAGCAGCGGCGCGAGGTCGCTACGCGTGTGCTCGAGTTCGCCGGGTCACTAGCTTGAGCCGATGGAGACCGTCGCGATCGTCCCGGTGAAGCGCTTCAGCCTCGCCAAGCAGCGCCTGAGCGAGCGCCTCGCGCCGGCGTCGCGGGTGGCGCTGGCGGAGGCGATGGTCGCGGATGTCCTCGACGCCCTCCACGCGTCCCGGCGCCTCGCGGCGGTGCTCGTCGTGACGAACGAGTCGCGCGTCGCAACGCTCGCCGACGGGCTCGGCGCCGAGGTGATCGCCGACCACAGTGAGGCGGGACAGAGCGCGGCTGCGAGCACCGGCGTGATCGAAGCGCTGCGTCGCGGCTTCGCTCGAGCCCTGCTCGTGCCGGGCGACTGCCCCGCTCTCGCCGTCGAGGAGCTCGACGCCCTGCTCGAGCCCGAGCCGCAAGAGCGCCGCGTCGTCGTGGTGCCGGATCGTCACGGGACGGGAACGAACGCACTCCTGCTGAGTCCACCGGATGTCATCGAGCCGGGGTTCGGGCCGGGGAGCTTCGAGCGCCATTGCGCGCGCGCGGCGGCGGTGCACGCCGCGTGTGAGGTGCTCCGCCCGCCCAGCCTGCTGCTCGACATCGATACCCCCGCCGACCTCGCGACGCTCCTGATCGAGGCGGACGGACGCGCGCCGCGCACTCGGGCGGCCTGCGAGCTCATCGCGAGCTGATGGGAGCGCTCAGCGCCAGGGCGGTTAGCGGCCTACCGGAGATCGCTCCAGGCGACGACCTCGCGGCGCTGATCCTCGAAGCGGGTGTCGAGCCGACCGACGACGAGATCATCGTCATCGCACAGAAGGTTGTCTCGAAGTCGGAGGGGCGCCTGCGCGAGCTCGCTGCGATCACGCCCTCAGCGCGGGCGCGCGAGCTTGGGGCGCAGCTCGGTAAGGACGAGCGCCACGTGCAGGCGATCCTCGATGAGTCAAGCGAGCTGCTGCGGGCCGAGCGCGGCCTGCTGATCGTTCGCACGCATCACGGCTTCGTCTGCGCGAACGCGGGGATCGACACCTCGAACGTGCCGCGTGACGGACTGCTCGTGCTCCTGCCGCGCGATCCGGATCGCTCAGCGCGCGAGCTGCGCGCGCGCTTGCGCGCGCTCTCCGGTCGCTCACCAGCCGTCGTGGTGAGCGACAGCTTCGGCCGACCCTGGCGACTCGGACAGCTCGACACGGCGATCGGCTGCGCCGGGATCGCGCCGCTGGATGACTGGCGCTGGCGCGCCGACCGCCATGAACGGAAGCTGAACGCCACGGTCATCGCCGTCGCGGACGCGATCGCGGCCACTGCCGACCTGACCCGCGCGAAGGACTCGGGCGAGCCGGTCGTCGTGCTCAGCGGCCTTGGCAGGCACGTGACCGTGCAGGACGGACCAGGGGCCAGCACACTCGTTCGACCGCCCGCTGACGATCTGTTCGCCTGACACCGGCTCAGTAACGCTCGAGCGGACGAGCGAGCGCGCGCATACCGCGCCGTCGCGCCAGCGTCCGTGCGACGCCGACGAGCGACACGGTGGCCGATGGACTACGCCGAATCAGGGCCGCGTCGTCGCCGTAGCGCGGCCGGCGCGGCGACTCAAAAACGCGCACCAGGGTGATCGTTGGCTGGGGATGGATCATCGCGTGTGTCCTCCTGTGGCGTCTGAAACCGGTTGCAAAGAGTGGGAAAAAAGAGGGGATTAGGCCGAAGCCCTGACGACGAGCTCCGCGGGAATCGAGACGTGCGTCACGGCGCCGGTTTGCAACTGGCGGACCAGCGTCTCGGCGAGGAGGCGACCGATGAGCGGACCGGGCTGGCGCACCGTCGTGAGCGGGGGATTGCTGTGGGAGGCGATCAGTGCGTCGTCATACCCGACCACCGCGACATCGCCCGGCACGCTGCGACCGTGTGCGTGAAGCTCCTCGATCGCCGCGACCGCCATGACATCGCTGCAGGCGAAGACGCCGTCGACGCCTTCACCGCGCTCGAGCAGCTTGCGCGTCATCGCCGCACCCGACTCGGCAGTCCAGTTCCCATGAGTCACCAGGGACTCGTCGAGCTCGATGTCCGACGCGCTCAGTGCCGTCGCGTAACCGTTGTAGCGGTCGCGCACCTCGATCTCGCGGCCGGGCCCGCCGATGAAGGCGATGCGCCGGCGTCCATTGCGAAGCAGCTGCTCGGTTGCCATCCGTCCGCCGGCGAAGCTGTCGCCGGTGACGGTGCTGAAGTTATGCCCGTCCGGCGGCAGCCCCCAGACGACGAACGCGGCGCCCCGTCCCTCGAGCCTGCTCAGATGCTCCTGTGTGCAGCGCGCCGCGAGCAGGACGAAGCCGTCGACGCGCCCGGACTCGAGATAGCGGGAGATCCAACGCGTCTCGTCGGGGAGGGTCTGAATCAGCAGGAGGTCGTAGGCGTCCGCGTGCAGGCCGGCCGTCAGGCCGCTCAGGATCTCGAGCACGAAGTCGTCCGGCACCCTCTCGCTCGGCGCGTAGGGATAGGTGACGAGCGCGACGACGTTGCTCTGCCGCCGGCTGAGGCGTCGCGCCGAATCGTTCATCTCGAACCCGTGCTCCTGCGCGATGGCGCGGATGCGCTCGCGCGTATCGGCGCTGACGAGCGGGCTGTCGTTGAGCGCACGCGAGACGGTCGCCTTCGATACCCCGGCGAGGCGCGCGACGTCGGCGATTGTCCTTACCCGTGTAGTTTCCATGGAACCGGTTGCAGGATACCCGATTCGACTGCTAGCTTGCAATCGGTTGCAGAGGAATCTTGGCTAGATGAGCTCTTGGCGCAAGCAAGAGACGGGCGCCGCGGGCAGCCGCTTCGCGGCTCCGGTCGGTGCAGGAAGCGCAATTGCGGGCCTCGTCGCCCTGGGAGCCTGCGCGGCCTGCTTCAACACGGCCGAAAGCCTGCCGATCGGCCTGCTGCCAGCGATCTCCTCGAGCATGCACCGCTCCCTGTCAGAGACGGGCCTGCTCGTGACGATCTATGCGCTCGTCGTCGTGGGGGCGACCGTCCCGCTCACACGCTTGACACGACGCATCCCGCCGCGGCCACTGATGGCTGCAGTCGTGGCCGGGTTGATCCTCGGCAGCGTGGCCTCGGCAATAGCGCCGGACTATGGACTGCTGCTCGGATCGCGGATATTCACCGCTCTGGCGCAGTCGATCTTCTGGGGCGTGGCGCCAGTTCAAGCGGCCGCTCTGGTCAGCGCGAAGTCACGCGGCAAGGCCCTGACCGCCGTGTTCGTCGGCAGCTCAGCAGGCATCGTGATCGGCCTACCGGCCGGCACGTGGCTCGGCCACGCGGCCGGGTGGCGCGTTTCCTTCATCGCCCTCGCCGCCCTGGCGGTGCTCGTGCTCGCGGCAGTCGTCGTCGCGCTTCCCCGCCAAGCCACGGCGCTCGTGCACATGAGCGATAAACCGGCGCGGGATCCCCGGCGCTACCGGGCGGTCATCGCGGCGGTCACGCTTGCCGTCACAGCCTTCTACGCCGCCTACACCTATGTGAGCCCTTTCCTGGTTCACGTCAGCGGCGTCTCGCACGCCTCCGTCGCGCTCGTACTGCTCGCCGCAGGGCTTGCGTCGAGCGTCGGCCTCGCCGCCGGCGGCCTGCTCTACGCGCGCCATCCGCGGGGAGCGATAGCCGCCCCGGTGGCTGTGATGGTCGTCGCCCTCGCATGCCTGTTCGCATTCGCGAGCAGCGCGGGGCTCGCAGCCGTGTTCGTCTCGCTCGACACACTCGGCCTCGGCATCCTGGAGGCCGCAGGACAAACCGCCGTGCTCGACCTCGGTCCGCAGAACGGGACCGCCTGGTTCTCCACTGCGTTCAACGTCGGTATCGCAAGCGGCCCGCTCGTCGGCGCATTTGCACTCGAGACCTCTGGCCTTCGCGCCACCGCACTCGCCGCGGCGATCGTTGCCGCCATCGCGCTATGCGTTGTGATGCCACGTCGCGTTACACCCGCGGCCAACGAGCGTGCTCACCGCGTGGGCTGAAGGCGCGCGGTCGTGTGCCGCTCAGCGATCCTGGATCAGCCCGAGGACGTTGCCGTCGAGGTCAGTCACGGTTGCAACCAGGCGGCCGCCGCCAACGTCGCGCGGTGGCTCCTTGACAGTGGCGCCGGCGGCCGTCACCTCGGCGAGCTTCGCCTCGATGTCGGGCACGTGCCAGAAAGCGACAGGTGAGGTCATGCCCTGCGGCCCGCCGCCCGGCACGAGGCCGATCTGCTGGCCCTCGGCCTCGAAGCCCACGTAGTAGGGCGAGTCGGCTTGGGGCTCGACGCCGAGGAGCGCCGTGTACAGAGCCTTGGCCGCTTCGATGTCTGACACGGGGTGCAGCACGGTCTTGATTCCCTGGGTGGAAGAGCCTGTCATCGTCGCTCCCTCTGCTGTGGTCGGACACTGGGAGCACCGTAGTGGCGGAGCATGTGCCCCGCTTCTCGATTCCTGACCGATTTCGCGTCACGCCTATCCTGCAGCGATGGCTCACATCCACGTGCTGAGCGACGACCTGCTCTTCGCCTCACGCCTACAGGCAGCACTCGCGCTCGCGGGCTACGACGTGTCCGTCGGGCTCGCGCTTGCGGACGGCGCCGACGCTGTCGTCGCGGATCTCACGCACGAGCCGAAGCGGCGCCTGGCGGCGCTCGACGGCAACCCGCCGACCGTCGCGTTCTACTCCCATGTGGAGAGCGACGTGCGCGAGCAGGCGATCGAGGCTGGGATCGCGCTCGTGGTGCCGCGCTCGCGCATGGCGCGCGAGCCGGTCGCGCTCGTCGAGCGGCTGCTCGCTACTGCGCGTTGATGCGCCGCTGCTGCTCGCGCACGGTGTACGGCCGGCCCCACATCGGCTCGACCGGCGCGCGGCCCTCGCGGACCTCGCGCACGACGAGCTCGCCCGTGATGCCGTTGTCGTCGAGGAGCGTCAGCCCCGAGCGCACGGCCGGCACCGCGGCGGCGTGGCCGAAGCGGTGAGCGACGAGAATTCGCCAATGCCAGTCGCTTTGCGAGTACGGCTGGGCGTTGCAGACGACGACCGCGACCGCGGCGTCGACGTAGCGCTCGATGTCATCGATCCGCAGGTCGAGCTCGAGATCGGTCCAGTCGGGCGGCAACGAGTCGACGATCTCCTGGAAGGCGTCCGTGAGTCCCATCCGGCCTAAGCCTAGCGGGCACACCTACCGCGAGTTCGCGCGCGTCTACGACGCGGTGATGGATGATCCGCGCCCAAAGGTCGCGAGGGTGATGTCGCTCGTCGAGCGACATCACCCTCGCGCGGCTTCACTGCTCGAGCTTGGCTGCGGGACCGGGACGATCCTCGCCGGCCTGGGGTCATTCGAGTCGCTGACAGGCATCGACCGCTCGCCTGAGATGCTGTCGATCGCGCGCGAGAAGGTGCCGCAGGCGCGCCTGATCGAGGCGGACATCGCGGACTTCGACCTCGGCGAGCGCTTCGATGTGGTGATCTGCGTCTTCGACACGCTCAACCACCTGCCGCGCTTCGAGCTCTGGCAGGCCCTGTTCGCGTGCACGCGCGCGCACCTGGACGACGGCGGACTGTTCATCTTCGACGTCAACACGGTGACGAAGATCCGTGGCCTCGCAGCCGACCCGCCATTCTTCTTTGAGGCCGGCACGGTGACCGTTGCGATGAACGTCGACCCGCCTGACGGCGACGGGCTGTCGCAGTGGAACATCTGGCTGATCGAACGCCACCTCGATGGCTCGCTGAGCGGGCTCCACGAGCCCGTCTGGGAGCTCGGCGTCGAGCTCGAGGAGATCGAGAACGGCCTTCAGGCGGCCGGTCTCACGGTGCTCGAGACGCTCGACGAGCTCGGCGAGCGGCCCGGTGAGTCGTCGCAGCGCGTGCACTGGGCGTGTCGCTGATCCGGCCACCGCGGCCGCCCAAGGCAGGTCAAGACCGAACGGGCCCGCGCCGAGGCTCGACGTTCCGCTGAGCGTCAGCCGCAGTACGTCCGCGAGACCGTTGGGATCCTCAGCGCGTCGTCAAGCGCTAGAGCTGCGACGCGAAGGTGTAGATCACCATCGCGCTGACGACGAGGACGAAGACGCGCAGTGCCCAGAGGCCGAGCGTTGCGTTGTGGCTGAGGGGGGCACGCGGGACAGGGTGTTCCTTGTCGGCGACCAGCTGGTCGCGCTCGAGGTAGGCGATGAGCTCTTCGTCTGTCATCAGATGAGGTGGACGGTCTGGAGGAACGAGTCGATGCCGTAGGCGGCGCCGCAGATCGAGACGAAGGCGACGATCGCGATCGCCACGCGGTTCAACAGCGCGCCGTTGCGCAGGCGGCCCATCAGCTCGCGGTCGTTGGCGAGCATGATCATGAAGACGAGCGTCACCGGCAGCAGGACGGTGGCGAGGACGTTGGCGTTGAGCGCGATCGACAGCAGCGGGGCACCGGGGATCAGAATCACGCCGGCGGCGATCAACGCGACGACGGCCGTCGCGCTGTAGAAGAGCGCGGCGCGGCGCGGCGAGTTGTTGAGCGAGCTGCGCACGCCGATCGCCTCCGCCGCGGCGTAGCCGGTTGAGGCCGAGATCGTCAGGACGGCGACGGCGCCCGCCTCGATCAGGCCGAGCGCAAAGATCGTCGCAACGCCGGGACCCGCGACCGTCCGCAACGCGCCCGGGAAGCCGGCGCCGGCGAGACCCTGGATGCCCGCGCCGCCATGGCTGACGAGCGCCGCGCCGGCGATCAGCGCGCCGCAGCCGAAGATCGCGGCGAGCGTCCCGCCGGCGATCGTGTCGATGCGGCCCTCCGTGAGGTCGCGCCGCGTCAGCCCCTTGTCGGCTGAAGCGCTCTGCTGGAAGAAGACCATCCACGGCGTGACCGTTGCGCCGATCGTCGAGGCGATCAGGAGCAGGAGGATGTTGAAACTGCCGCCCGGGAACGGGGAGAACGTTCCGATCGATTGCCCGACGGTCCCCCAGTCGGGCTTGACCATTATCGCCGCGACGAGGAAGAGGCCGTTGAAGATCGCGAGGCCGAGCGCGACCCGCTCCCAGCGCCAGTAGCGCCCGCCCGAGAGCGTGAAGATGACGAGCACGACACCGAGCGCGGCGGCGACGGGGGCGCCGAGGTGGAAGTAGGCCATGCCGACGCGGATCGCGACGAACTCGGCGACGAGCGTCACAAGGTTCGTGAACAGCAGGTCGATCGCGGCGAACCAGCCCCAGACGGGACCGAAGCGCTGGAGCACGAGCGCGCCGTAGCCGCGGTGGGTGACCGCGCCGACGCGCATGCACATCTCCTGGCAGACGATCGCCATTGCGAAGGTGACGACGATGAACGGGAGGAAGAAGCCGAGCCCGTAGGTCGCGCCCGTCGTCGCGTAGGAGATCATGCTCGGACCATCGTTCTCGCCGAGCATCGCGAGGACGCCCGGACCGACGAGCAGCCACAACAGGTACCAGCGGCGGTTGTGCTCGCGCGCGCGGTACACCCGAGCGCGGTCGCGCGATCGCGCCGCATCCTCCGGCGTGAGCAGCCCGGGGAGCGCTACCGCGTCGGCTGGGGGCAGCAGCCCGGGGAGCGCGACGGCGTCGGCCGGCGGCTTCACGCGGCCTCCCGGTCGAGCTCGACGCGCATCGCGCGCGCGAGCTCACCGCCGATCGTCTGGTCGCGCTCGCCGAAGCGCAGGAAGAGCGGCCCGCCGAACGGCTGGCGCGAGAGAACCTCGAAGCGGTCACCGGGCGCGATCCCGCACTCCGCGAGGTAGCGCAGCATCCGCGGGTCCGAGTCCGAGATGCGCACGAAGGTGCCGGCATCGCCCGGCTGGAGCGACTCGATGGCGTGCGTGGCGTGTTCGTCGAGCTCGAGCTCGGCGCTCGGGATCGGGTCACCGTGGGGGTCGATCGTGGGGTTGCCGAGCTTCGCGGCGATCAGCGCCTCGAGCTCCTCGGAGAGGACGTGCTCGAGCACTTCGGCCTCATCGTGGACGCGGTCCCAGGACATCTCGAGCGACTCGGTGAGAAAGAGCTCGAGCAGCCGGTGGTGGCGGACGATCTCGAGCGCGAGACGGCGCCCCTCCGGCGTGAGGCGCACCCCGCGGTAGGGCAGGTGCGTGATCAGCCCGAGCTCGTCGAGCTTGCGCAGCATCGCCGAGACCGAGCCGGCGGTGATGCCGAGGCGCTCGGCGAGCGCGGTCGTGCTGACCGGCTGTGCGGTGCGACCCTCGAGCGTGAAGATCGCCTTGGCGTAGTCCTCGACCGCAGCGGTACGCATGGAGTCTCTTGTGGCCACCGCGAGATAAGTTATGGCGTGCCAAACTTTTTGTCAAGGCAGTATCGTAAATGTGTGGCGAGCAGCGTCGAGATGAGCGCGGCGGACTACCGTGCAGCAACGGAGGCGGCCGGCTACGTCGATCACTCCGAGCGCGGCAAGCTCGCGCTGAGCGGCGCGCAAGCGGTCGCATTCCTCGATTCGCTGGTCTCACAGGACATCGCCGCGATCGGTGTCGGGGCTGGCGCCGACGCCACGCTGCTCGACCACAAGGGCCACATGCTCGCCGAGGTGCGGGTCCTGCGGACCGAGGCGGAGCTGCTGCTCGACTGCGAGCGCGTCGCGTTGCAGGCACTGTTCGACGCCCTGCGCAACGGCGCGCTCGGGTGGCAGGCGGACCTGCACAAGCGCACGCTCGAATGCGGGCTGATCTCGGTGGTCGGCCCGCACGCCGCGGGCGCACCTGAGGCTGAGTACGCGCACGTGCTGATCGGCGGCGTGCGCCACATACGCACGCGACTCGGGGTCGACCTGCTCTGCGACACGAGTGAGCTCGGGCGCGTCAAGGCGGGCCTCGACGCGGTTCCGATCGGTGAGGACGCATACGAGTGCGTGCGCATCGAGGCCGGGATCCCGCGCTACGGCGTCGAGCTCGACGCCTCGACGATGCCCCAGGAAGCCGGCCTGCACGAGCGCGCGGTCTCGTTCACCAAGGGCTGCTACGTCGGGCAGGAGACGGTCGCACGGCTCTACTGGAAGGGCAAGCCGAACCGCCACCTACGGCAGCTGCGCTTCAGCGAGCCGGTGGCGGCCGGCGCAGTGCTGTTCCTCGGCGAGCGCGACGTCGGCCGACTCGCAAGCAGCGCCGTCTCCCCCCGGCTCGGGCCGATCGGACTGGCGATCGTGCGCCGCGAGGCGCAGGTCGGCGCGCAGCTGCGCGTCGAAGGCGCCGCTGCGACGGCCATGGTCGGCGAGCTACCGTAAAGTTCAGCCCTGCTATGAATCGGGCGGGCGACTGATGGCCGGCGAAGTCCACATCCCCTGGTACGCGAACGGCTTCCGTGGCGATGCGCTTCAAGCCGAGCTGATTCGCGTCTCCGCGATCGCGACGCAGTACGGCGCCACCGGCTACCGCGTCTACCGCAGCCGCGACGACCGCTACCGGCTGCTCCAGATCCTCGTGTTCGAGGATCACGCGGATTTCGAGCGCTACTGGTACGGGCCGGAGCTGATCGAAATGCGCAGTTACTGCAACGGCTGGTACCAGATTCCGCTGCTGTACACCTGGCATGACCTCGTGGCGCAGGGCGATCGGCCGGCGCGCAACGGCGCTCACGCGGAGCCCGTCGAGACCTGAGCGCCGCGATGCGCCGGTTCGGGCTGGTTCTCGTCGCGCTCGCGGCAGTGCTCACGGCAGTCGCGAGCACGAGCGCGCTCGCGAGCGACAGTACAGGGGCAACCGGCACCAGCACGGCGGGTCCGGCGACTTCGACCGGCCTGAGCGGTCCGACGGGCGTGAAGCCGCACGTCGTCGCCTGCCCAGCCGGCGTCGCAGCGCTGCCGGCGAAGGCCGAGTGGGTCTGGAGCAACTACGGCAAGCCGAGCACGAGCGCCGCCAAGGTCAGCTATTCGCAGAGCGGCGGCAACGGCAGCTGGTCAGGTGGCACTGCGAAGGGCACGATCTGCAGCGAGAGCCAAGGTGGCGGCGAACCGAAACGCAGCATCGTGATGAAGGTGTCGGGGCCCTCGAAGCTCTCGCCTGGA
The DNA here is from genome assembly GCA_963773395.1 of uncultured Solirubrobacterales bacterium. Lineage (GTDB taxonomy): Bacteria > Actinomycetota > Thermoleophilia > Solirubrobacterales > Solirubrobacteraceae > Palsa-513. Next base: position 26,306 of record CAVZAY010000019.1, read on the forward strand.
ATCAAGCGCGCCGGCCTGCTCGGGATCGGCATCACGCTCGGCGTGAGTGTGATCAGGAGCGGTGATCCGAGCGTCTGCCCGGTCGGCTCGACCGGCACAGTGACGCTCTTTGCGAGCTACTACGCAACGCACGTCGACAGGGCGAGCATGCGCTTCGTGCCCGCGTGCGCAGCCTGGAACGAGAGCTTCGCCAGCCCGAGCCTGCACGTCCTGATCTCAAACAACGGCGCGATGATCCGCCCCGGCTGAGCCGGGCTACTGCCCCAGCGGCGCCATCGTCAGGCCGGCGGCGCGCAGCTGCTCCCAGTAGTGCTCAGCCGGCTCGCGGTGGCCGCTCCAGACGATCGCGAGTCCCGCGCTGTGGATCTCGTTGGCGAGCGCGTAACCGCGCTCGAGGCTCACTCCCGGGATCACGCGCGCGAGCGTCGCCGCGACGTGGTCGAAGGTGTTGTGGTCGTCGTTGCGCACGATCACCTTCCAGGAGCCACCCGTGCCCGATCCCGGTCCGGCGCTGCGCGGCCGCTCGAGCGTCTGCGGGCTCATCCGTGCCTGGCCCAGTAGCGCTCGAGACCGTCGTAGTGGTGCTCGAACACCCCGCCCTGCTTGTAGGCACCGGCCTGCGCGCCGCAGTGGGCTTCGATGTCGGCGGCGAGCTCGCTCGTAAACGCTTCGCGGTCGAGCTCGCGAGCGCGCGCGGCCCAGCGATCGAGCGCCGCTTCGAGCCGATCGAGCGAGGGCCCCGGATCCGGCGCCACGCCAAAGTGCGTCAGCGCGAGGCGCTCGGGCGCCCAGGCCCTGACCGTCGCGACCGACGCGTGCCAGGCGGCGAGGTCGATGTCGGGCGGCGGCGTCGGCGCGAGGACGTAATCGAGCGGATCGATTCGCACGCCGGCGACATCGCCGACGAAGGCCGTCCCGGACTGCTCGTGCCAGTAGCAGACGTGATGCGAGGCGTGCCCGGGCGTGTAGGCGACGGCGAGCTCGCCGAGGCGCTCACCGCCCGACAGCGCCGTGATGCGCTCCGCCGGCACGGGCGCGACCTCGCCCCAGAGGCGGTCCATGTCATCGCCGTAGAGCCTGCGCGCGCTCGCGAGCAGGCGCTCAGGATCGATCATGTGGGGCGCGCCGCGCTCGTGGACCCAGACCTCGACCTCCGGCCACAGGCGGCAAAGCGAGCCGGTCGCTCCGGCGTGGTCGAGGTGGATGTGCGTGAGCGCGATCGCGCGCGGGCGCTGGCCGCCGAGACCCTCGAGCAGCGTCGGTATCCGCGACGCCGGTCCGGGGTCGATCAGGACATCGCCAACGATCCACGCGCAGATAACGCGCGGGCGATCGAGCTGGAGCACATCGACGTGGCGGATCTCGGACCGGCTCATCGGCCAGTGAAAACTACAATCGCTGACGATGAGCAACAAGCGCGCGGCCCACGGCGCCGCCGAGCTGGCAGCGCGCCTGCGCTCGCGCGAGCTGAGCGTCGCGCCGGCCGTGATCGATCTGCTCGAGGAACAGGGCGACGCGGCGCGTGAGCTGCTCGCCGCGCTGTCGCCGCGCGCGCTCGGCGGCGAGCCCGCGGGACACATCATCGGCATCACCGGCGCCCCCGGCGTCGGCAAGTCGAGCCTGCTCGGCGTGCTCGTCGAACACTGGCGCAGCAGCGAGCGCAGCGTCGCCGTGCTCGCCGTCGACCCGTCCTCGAAGCGCACCGGCGGCGCCCTGCTCGGCGATCGGATCCGCATCGCGGGCAGGGCCGCGGGCGGGCACGAGCGCTTCATCCGCTCGATGGCCGCGGCCGAGCGGGTCGGTGGGCTCGCGCCGGCGACGCGCGCGGCGGCGCAGGTGCTCGCCGTCGCCTTCGACGTCGTCGTCATCGAGACGGTGGGCGTCGGACAGTCCGAGACCGAGGTCGCCGAGCTCGCCGACACGGTCGCGGTCGTGATTCAGCCGGGCGCCGGGGACTCGCTCCAGTTCCTGAAGTCGGGGCTGATGGAGGTACCGGACGTCGTCGTCGTGACGAAGTCCGACGTCGGCGCGCCCGCCGTCGCGACGCTGCGCGACGCGCAGGCCGCGCTGCGCCTGGAGGGTTCCGGCGAGACGCCGGCGCTGCTCGTGAGCGCGCTCGCGCCGGCCGTCGGGATCGAGGCGCTCACGACCGCGCTCGCTGAGCACCGCGCCGGCATCGACCTACCCGCACGCCGCGTTCGCAACCGTCGCGCGGGTGCCCTGGCCGACTTCATCGCCGAGTACGGCAATCACGGCTTGAGCGCGGTCGGGGGCAGGCGCGCCGCAGAACGGCTGCTCGTCGCCGAAGAAGAAGACCTCGACGCGATGACGCTGATGGACTCGCTCGCCCGACACGCGAGACTTGACAAACGATAGGCTTGCGATATATCGTGATGCTCGTAAGTTAGTACGCGACATATAGGAGCATCGAAAAATGACTGGTTACAGCTACTCAGAGGCGGGGCGTAGTGGATACACGCTCTTCCCGCGAACGCATCGGCACAAGGCGATGCATGCCGCATGGATACGCGGCGGCGGCGATCCGCGCCACCACGGCGGCCCGTGGGGCGAGCCGCCGTTCGGCTTCGGCGGTCCGCGCGGCGGCTTCCGCGGCCGGCACGGCAAGGCGCGCCGCGGTGACATCCGCACGGCGATCCTGCTGCTGCTGGCGGAGGAGCCGCGCAACGGCTACTCGATCATGCAGGAGCTCGAGGAGCGCTCGGACGGCGTCTGGCACCCCAGCCCCGGGTCCGTGTACCCCGCGCTCTCGCAACTCGAGGACGAGGCGCTGATCCGCTCGGCCGAGCGCGACGGGCGCAAGCTCTTCGAGATCACCGACGCCGGCCGCGAGACGCTCGCGGCGCGTCCGGCGGATGCGCCGGCGCCGTGGGATACCCTGGTCGGAGGCGTCTCGAACGAGGTCAAGGACCTCTTCGGGGTGATGCGCCAGGTGGCCGTCGCGAGCGCACAGCTCGCGCAGACGGCGAGCGCGACGCAGATTGCGGAGGCGAAGAAGGTGTTGAGCGAAGCGCGACGGAGCCTCTACAGGATCCTCGGCGAGGGTGACGAGTGAGTCATCCGGCGAGCCCGAACGGGGCGGCCGCGCTGGCCGCCCCCCACGCCGCCGTCGAGGTACACGGGCTCGCAAAGCGTTATGGCGAGATCGAGGCGGTCCGTGGGATCGACTTCGATGTCACGCAGGGCGAGGTCTTCGGCTTCCTCGGGCCCAACGGGGCCGGCAAGTCGACGACGATCTCGATGCTCTGCACGCTCGTCAGGCCGACCGGGGGGCACGCCAGCGTCGCGGGACACGACATCGTGCGCGAGCGTGATGCCGTACGGCGCAACATCGGACTCGTCTTCCAGGACACGACGCTCGACGGGTACCTGACGGCGGCGCAGAACATGCGCCTTCACGCCGAGCTCTACGGCGTGCCGCGCGAGGCGATCCGCCCGCGGATGCGCCAGGTGATGGAGATGGTCGGCCTGTGGGACCGCCGCGACAGCCAGGTCAACACCTTCTCGGGCGGGATGAAGCGCCGCCTCGAGATCGCGCGCGGGCTGATGCACTCACCGCGCGTGCTGTTCCTCGACGAGCCGACCGTCGGCCTCGATCCGCAGACGCGCGCGTCGATCTGGACCTACATCCGCCAGCTCAAGGAGGCCGAGGAGATCACGATCTTCCTCACGACCCACTACATGGACGAGGCCGAGAACTGCGATCGGATCGCGATCATGGACAAGGGCCAGATCGTCGTACTCGACACGCCCGCGAAGCTCAAGGAGGCCGTCGGCAAGGACCGCGTGCAGATCCAGACCGACGACGATCAGGCGGCGATCGCGGCGCTACGCGAGCGCTTCGGGCTGAGCGCCCAGATCGCCGAGGGTGAAGTCACCTTCGGCGTCAGCGCGGGCGAGCAGTTCGTGCCGCGCCTGTTCGCCGAGCTCGGCGTACCGATCCGCTCGGTCAGCGTCTCGCGCCCATCGCTCGACGACGTCTTCCTGCTGCACACCGGCTCGACGATTCGCGACGCGGAACAGAGCCCGGCCGTGAGCCGCCAGCGGATGATGGCGCGCGTGATGGGAGGCAGGTAGCCCGTGGCCGCCACGCCCACCGTCGCCGCGCCCGCGGGAGCGCCGCCGCGGCAGATCGCGGCCGTGCGCGTGCCGGCGCAGAGCCTGCGCGGCGAGCTTCGCGCGATCAAGATCGTGTGGCAGCGGGAGATGATCCGCTTCACCAAGGACCGGCTGCGGATCGTGACCTCGCTCGTGCAGCCGTTCCTCTTCCTCTTCGTCCTCGGCACCGGCCTCTCGCGGCTCGCGAGCGCGGGCACGCACGGAGTGAACCTGCGGACCTTCGTCTACCCGGGCGTGCTGTGCATGGCGGTCATGTTCATCGCCGTCTTCTCCGCCGCGTCGATCGTTTGGGACCGGGAGTTCGGCTTCCTGCGCGAGATGATGGTCGCGCCGGTGCGGCGCAGCTCGCTCGTGCTCGGCAAATGCTTCGGCGGCGCCACCGTCGCCACCTTCGAAGGCTTGATCCTGATCGCCCTCGCCGGCCTCGTCGGCGTCCCCTACACCCCGGTCCTGCTGCTCGAGATGTTCGGCCTCGAGCTGCTGCTCGCGTTCTCGATCACGGCGTTCGGCGTGATGGCGGCCGCGCGCGTGCGCCAGATGCAGTCGTTCATGGCCCTGACACAGATGATCATCATGCCGATGTTCTTCCTCTCGGGCGCGATGTTCCCCGTGTCCGGACTCCCGACCTGGCTTGCGATCCTCAACCGGATCGACCCGCTGACCTACGCCGTCGATCCAATGCGCCGCGCCGTCTTCGCCCACCTGCACATCAGCAACCTCGCCCGCCACGCGCTCGACCCCGGCGTCACGTGGTTCGGCTGGCACGTGCCGGGCCCGCTCGAGGCCGGCATGGTCGCGATCCTCGGGCTCGTGATGCTCGCGATCGCGATCTGGCAGTTCGCGCGCGTCGAGTAGTCGTCGGAGCAGCGTCGGAGCCTCCGTCGAACTTCGTTCGACGGAACTCCTCCTTTGCTGGAGCGCGCGCGGGGTGGCAGAGCCCGTGTGTCATGCCACGGGTGCGCCCCCGCATGGAGGTCTGCGCAGCAGCCGGCCCGCAAACAGCGCGCGTGAAGCCCAAGGAGGAACGTCGTCGAGCTCCGCTCGACGACGTTCCGACGTAACGCTTTCGCGCCGTTGTGAGACTAGTGAGGGTGCAACGCGCCACGGGGAACATGGGCTACACATTGCTCTCGTGCTGCTGCTGATCCTGTTCGCGGTCGTGGTCGGTGCCGGCACGGCGATCTCGCCGTGCGTCCTGCCCGTGCTGCCGGCGATGCTCTCCGCGAGCGGCGCGGGCGGCGCACGCCGCCCGCTCGGAATCGTGCTCGGCCTGACGACGACGTTCGCGATCACGATCATCGGCATCGCCAAGGTCGTCGATGGGGTCGGCTTAGGGTCCGATCCGCTGCGCGACCTCGCGATCGTCGTGCTGGCCCTATTCGGGATCGCGCTGATCGTGCCGCAGCTCGGACAGCTCGCCGAGCGGCCGCTCGCGGCGCTTTCGCGGCTCGGACCGCGCACGCGCGGCGACGGGTTCTTCTCTGGGCTTCTGGTGGGCGGGGCGCTCGGCTTCGTCTATACGCCTTGCGCGGGCCCGATCCTGGCAGCTGTGATTTCGGTCGGTGCAGCGAGCGGACGAGCGGTGCTGGTCGGCTTGGCCTACGCGCTCGGCACCGGGTTGATGCTGCTCGCGCTCGCGCTCGGTGGCCGGCGGATCCTCGACCGGCTGCGCCGTGCGGGCAGGGCGCTGGCGGTGCAGCGGGCGCTCGGTGTCGTCATGGTCGCTACCGCGCTCGTGATCGCGACCATGCTCGACGTGAAGCTCGACGAGCTGATCGCCGAGCACATCCCCAGCGTCAACATCACGGCGGCGATCGACGACTCCTCGGCCACCCGCTCGAAGCTCAAGGCACTGCGTCACACCACGAACCTCGTTCCGAGCAGCGCCGTTGCGCTCCCGGGCGACGCGACGCCCGCGCTCCCGGAAGGACCCAAGGCGCCATCTTTTGTCGGCACGCAGGATTGGTTCAACACGCCGGGAGACCGCCCGCTGACGCTCACAGGCCTGCGCGGGCACGTCGTGCTGATCGACTTCTGGACTTACACATGCATCAACTGCATTCGCACGCTGCCCTATCTCGAGGCGTGGTATCGCAAGTACCACGGCAAGGGCCTCGAGGTGATCGGCGTTGAGTCGCCGGAGTTCCCGTTCGAGCGCGACGCAAGCAACGTCAAGGATGCGATCTCTCAGTTCGGCATCCGCTATCCCGTCGTCCAGGACAACTACCTCGACACGTTCAACGAATGGGGCAACCAGGGCTGGCCCGCTGATTGGCTGGTCGACGCGAAAGGCCGGATTCGCTACCTCGACCCCTATGAGGGCTTCTACGGCGAGACCGAGAACGCGATCCGCCTGCTGCTAGCGCAGGCCGGCGCCAAAGACCTCGGGGGCGGCGCCCACCCCGAGCACGTAACCGTCCCCTCGCAACAGGCGACCCCGGAGACCTACCTCGGCACGGCGCGCGCCGCGGGCTGGGCGAGTGGACCGTACGCCGGCGCACACACCTACAAGACCCCGACTGGCGTGCTGGCCCTGAGCGAGTTCGCCTACGGCGGCACCTGGACGATCGGTCCGCAGCAGGCGCTCGCCGGCACCGGTGCGCAGATCAACGCGAACGTCCAGGGAAAGCACGTCTACATCGTGCTCAGCCCGCCGGCGGGCGGCGTGGCTGGTCACGTCCAGGTGCTGATCAACGGCAAGGCCCCCACCGCAGCGGACGCCGGCAGTGACGTCCACCACGGCATCGTGACGGTGAACGAGCAGCGCCTCTACAACATCGTCTCCGAGCCGAAGGACGAGGACGAGACGATCACGCTGCGCGTCTCGCCGGGGACGAGCGCGTACTCGTTCACGTTTGGCTAGGGCTGCGGGGCCGGACGGCGGGCGCGGTGATGGGCCGGTTTCGTGCGGCTGCGGGGCCGGACGCGCGGGCGCGGTGATGGGCCGGTTTCGTGCGGCTGCGGGGCCGGACGCGCGGGCGCGGCGATGTCCCGGGTTCGTGCGGCTGCGGGGCCGGACGCGCGGGCGCGGCGATGTCCCGGGTTTCGTGCTGGTCCGGCCTCCTCGCTGGCTTCGCGTGCGCTGGGTGGTGGCTGATGGCGCTTGTGCTCCCTTGGCTGCGCGTGTCGGCTTAGGCCTGTGCGGCGGCGAGCATTGCCTTGGCGATCTGCTCGAGCTCGTCGTCGGTCGTGATGTAGGGCGGCATCGCGTAGATCAGGTTGCGGAAGGGGCGTAGCCAGACGCCGTTTGCGAGCGCGGCTTGGGTTGCTGCGCTGATGTCGGCCGGCTGGTCGAGCTCGAGGACGGCGATTGCCCCGAGCGTGCGGACGTCGGATACGTGCGGCAGCTCGCGGGCTGGGGTGAGGGCGTTGGTTAGGAGGCGTTCGATCCGGGCGACGTTCGCCTGCCAGCCCGACGC
>CAVZAY010000020.1:0-17808 GCA_963773395.1 uncultured Solirubrobacterales bacterium
CCGATGCTCTATCCAGCTGAGCTACGGGGGCTCACGCACATTCAAGCGAGGATCCCGGTCAGCGCGCGATCCGCGGCGCTGCGGGCGCGCGAGCCGCCCACACAGCCGGTCGGCGTGTTATGACTGTTGCGCGGTACAGGCCGCCGGCTTGCCTGCGCGAGGTCACGCGCCCGGTAGAGCGGCAAGCGAACCTCGCGACGTCGTGATGACCGTCGACACCCACTCCCCAGCGCTCGAGACGGCCAAGCACGGCCGCGGCCGGCAGGCTGCGCTCTGACGATGGCGGAGCGTGTTCGCGCGTTCGGGCCGGGGCGCGTCAACCTGATCGGCGAGCACACCGACTACAACGGTGGCTTGGCACTGCCGTTCGCGATCGCCAGTGGCGTGACGGTGCTCGCCACGGCGCTGGAGGAGCCGCGGATCGAGGCGCATGCGGTCGATTTGGGCGAAGAGGACAGCTTTGAGATCGCGCAACCCGCCGGTCCGAAAGGCTGGCGCGCGTTCGTCCGCGGCGCGGTCGGCGAGCTCGCGGGCGCAGGGGTGAAGCTGCGTGGTGCGCGGCTCGAGATCACGGGTGACGTGCCGAGGGGTGCCGGGCTGTCCTCATCGGCGGCGCTCGAGGTTGCGCTCGTGCTTTCGCTGATCCGCGTCGCCGGTGCCGAGCCGCCCGAGCGGCGCGAGCTCGCGAAGCTCTGCTCGCGGATCGAGAATGACTGGGTCGGGGCGAACACCGGGCTCCTCGACCAGCTCGCCGCCCTGTTCGGTGAGCGCGCGCGCGCACTGCGCATTGACTTCAGCTCGCTCGACGTGCGCCTGGTGCCGCTCGAGCTCGACGGTCACGCGCTCGTGACGCTCGACTCCGGTGAGCGCCACTCGCACGCGACCTCGGGTTACAACCAGCGCCGCGAGGAATGCGCGAGGGCCTGCGAGCTGCTCGGCGTCGCGACGCTCAGCGAGGCGACGCTCGCGGAGGCGCGGAGCTTGCCCGAGCCGCTCGATCGGCGCGCCGTACACGTCCTCGGTGAGAACGCGCGAGTCGATGAGACCGTGACCGCCCTCGCCGAGGGCGACCTCGCGGCGGTCGGCGAGCTGCTCGACGCGTCGCACGCGAGCCTCCGGGACCTCTACGAGGTCTCGACCGCCGGCGGTCGAGGCAACCGTGTCGCGCCTGCGGGAGGCCGGGGCGCTCGGCGCGCGGATCGTCGGCGGCGGCTTCGGCGGCCATGTGCTCGCGCTGATGCCGCCCGGAGCTCACGCTCCCGAAGGCGCGCGCGAGGTGCAACCCGGTGACGGCGGCCGGCTGCTCGACTGATCAGCCGGGCAGGTCGCGCAGCGCCGGGTAGAGCGCCCGGTAGCGCTCGCGGCGCTCGCGGTAGACCTCGACCCATTCGGGAACAGGGTCGATCCGCTCGCCCGGACGCACCGTTGCCGCTACGGCGGTGCCAACGTCCGGCCAGATCTGCGCTGCAACGCCGCCGAGGATCGCGGCACCGAACGCCGCCCCTTCGTCGACGGCGACGCGCTCGAGCGGGAGCTCGAGCACCGAGGCGACGATCTGAAGCCACAACCGGCTCGCCGCGCCGCCACCCGAGACGCGCGCGAAGGCGGGGGTGTCGCCCAGCTCGCAGATCAAGTCAAGCGAGTCGCGCAGGCCGAAGGCGACACCCTCGAGCACGGCGCGCACGAGCGCGCCGCGGTCGTGGCGCAGCTCGAGCCCGACGAAGGCGCCGCGCGCGTCCGGGTCCGGGTAAGGCGTCCGCTCGCCGGCCAGGTAGGGCAGGAACAGAAGCCCATCCGTTCCGGCCGGCCAGCGCGCAGCCTCCTCCGTCAGCGACGTCGTAGCGCTCACCCGGCGCCACGGCGTCGCGCAGCCAGCGCAGCGACCCGGCGGCCGAGAGCATCACGCCCATCACGTGCCAGGCATCCGGTACCGCGTGGCAGAAGGCGTGCAGGCGCGCCTGCGGGTCGGATGCGTAGCGCTCGCAGCGCGGCAAATACGACGCCGGATGTCCCGAGGACAACGGAGAGCGGACCTGGGCGATCGACGCCGACACCGAGCGCACCGGCCGCCTGGTCGCCGGCTCCGGCCGCCACGGGCACGCCTGCCTGCGTCTCGCCCGAGACGTCGGGGCACTCGAGCACCGGCGGCAGCATCGCAGCGTCGATCGCGAGCGCCTCGAGGACCTCGTCGCTCCAGCGGCGAGCCGCCACATCGAGCAGCAGCGTGCCCGACGCGTCGGCAGACGTCGATCGCGTGCGTGCCGCACAAGCGCAGCCGGACATAGTCCTTCGGCAGGGCGATCCGCGCGATCTGCGCGTAGGCGTCGGGCTCATGACGGCGCAGCCACAGGAGCTTCGGCGCCGTGAAACCAGGGAGGGCGCGATTGCCGGTGAGCTCGATCAGGCGCGCGAGACCGACCGTCGCCTCGATCTCCGCGCACTCGGCGCCGGTGCGCTGGTCGTTCCAGAGGATCGCCGGGCGCAGCACGCGGTCGCGACCGTCGAGCGCCACGAGGCCGTGCATCTGGCCAGAGAGACCGATCGCCGCCGGGGCGCCCGCATCCTGGTGCAGCTGCGCCAGAACCGACTCGGTCGCCGCCCACCAGTCCGCGGGATCCTGCTCTGCCCACCCGGGTCGCGGCGTCGAGAGCGGGTAGCCGACCTCGGCGCGCGCGAGCACGCCCCCGTCGGCGTCGATCGCCAATCCCTTGACGGCTGAAGTGCCGACGTCCAGGCCAACCAGAGCACCCATGGCGGCTACCAGCGGGTGTGCACGTGCTCGCGGATCAAACGGTCGTACACGTCCCGCACGCCTTCGAGCTGGTCATCGCGCAGCGGCGGCAGGGCGGCGGTCGCCGCGTTCGCCCGCGCCTGCTCGGTGTTGCGCGCGCCCGGGATCACGGTGCTCACCCCCGGCTGGTCGATCACCCAGCGCAGGGCGAACTGGGCGAGCGTCGTCCCGGGGTCGGCCAGGCGGCTCAGCTCACGCGCGGCGGCGAGCCCAACCTCGAACGGCACTCCCGAGAAGGTCTCGCCGACATCGAACTGCTCGCCGTGGCGGTTGTAGTTGCGGTGATCGTTGGCCGGGAACGTGGTCCGCTCGTCGTAGCGTCCGCTGAGCAGGCCGGAAGCAAGCGGCACGCGCGCGATGATGCCGACGCCCGCATCGCGAGCCGCCGGAAGCACCTCTTCGAGCGGCTTCAAGCGCAGGCAGTTGAGAATGATCTGGACGGTCACAACACCGGGGCGCTCGATCGCGCGCAGCGCCTGCGCGCACGTCTCGACCGAGACGCCGTAGGCGGCGATCCGCCCTTCGGCGACCATGTCGTCGAGCGCCGCGAAGACGGCGTCGGACTCGTACACCGCGTCCGGTGGGCAATGGAGCTGGACAAGGTCGATCGTCTCGACAGCGAGATTCTCGCGCGAGCGGTCGTTCCAGGCGCGAAACGCGTCGCGGTTGTAGTTCTCCGGCAGCTGCTCGACGCGGCGACCCATCTTCGTCGCGACGAGGACATCTTTCCGGCGCGCGGCGATCTCGCCGCAGAAGCGCTCACTGCGCCCGTCGCCGTACACATCGGCGGTATCCAGCAGCCTGACGCCGGCATCGACGCTCGCCTCGAGCACGGCGTGCGCGGCCTGCGGGTCGACCTCGCCCCAGTCGGCGCCGAGCTGCCACGTACCGAGCCCAACGACGCTCACGCGCCGTCCGCCGAGGCGTTCGATCGTCCGCTCCTCCATCAGCCTCATCCTCGCATTTCTCGCGCCGAGCCATCGGTCAGGATGCGTGCATGCAAGCGAACGGCCTCGAGCTCGCCGAGCAGCGAATGCGCGAACGGGGCGAGTCCGAGGATGCGATCAAGGGCTTTGCGAGCGCTTACCGGCGGCTCGCAGCGGGCGAACAGGCATTCATTGCGAGCAGCGAGCTCGAGCCCGTCAGCGATGTGCCGGGGCTCGAGGAGCTTTCGCTCGAGGACGAGGCGCGCGCGCTCGGACCGGTCGCGGTGATCAAGCTGAACGGCGGTCTCGCGACGACGATGGGGCTGCGTCAACCGAAGTCGCTGGTCGAAGCGCGCGACGGCCGCTCGTTCCTCGACATCATCACCGGCCAGACGCGAGCGCTGCGATCGCGCCTGGGGATCGCGCTGCCGCTGTTGCTGATGGATAGCGAGGCGACGCAGCAGGACACTCTCGCAGCGCTCGCGGCCGGCGACCCCCTCAACGCGGACCTACCCGCCGACTTCCTCCAGAGCATGATCCCGAAGCTCGACGCGGAGAGACTGGCGCCGGTGAGCTGGCCCAAGGAACCAGCCCTCGAATGGTGCCCGCCCGGGCACGGCGACGTCTACGGAGCGCTCGGGCGCACAGGGCTACTCGAGCGCCTGGTAAAGGGTGGCATGCGCTACGCGATGATCTCCAACGCCGACAACCTCGGCGCAACGCCCGACCCCAGAATCGCCGCCCACCTCGCGGGCACGGGCGCGCCCTTCCTGATGGAGGTCGTCGAGGGCACCGCAGCGGATCGCAAGGGCGGGCACATCGCGCGCCGGCGGGCGGACGGCATGCTCGTGCTGCGTGAGACCGCGCAGACGCCGCCCGATGACGAGGACTCCTTTCGCGACTACAAGCGCTGGCGCTACTACAACACGAACAACCTGTGGATCGACCTGGAGGCGCTCGGGGAAGCGCTCGAGCGCAACGCCGGCGTGTTCGAGCTGCCGCTGATCGTCAACCGCAAGACGGTCGATCCGCGCGATTCGAGCTCGACCCCGGTGCTGCAGCTGGAAAGCGCGATGGGCGCAGCGATCTCGAGCTTTGCGCAGGCACAGATCCTGCGCGTCCCACGCACGCGATTCGCTCCCGTGAAGACGACCGACGACCTGCTGCTCCTGCGCTCGGACATCTACTCGCTGAGCGAGAACATGCATGTCGAGCCGGTCCCCGGGCGAGCGGATGACCTCCCGCTGGTCGAGCTCGACCCCGCCTACTACAAGCTGCTCGACGCCTTCGAGGCACGCTTTCCCGCCGGCCCGCCGTCGCTGCGCGAGGCGCAACGGCTCAGCGTGCGCGGCGACGTGACCTTCGGCAGCGGGGTCATCGTGCGGGGCGATGTCGAGATCGCGGCGTCCGAGTCGCGGGAGATCGAAGACGGCACGGTGCTCGGGGCCTGAGGACCCGCGCGGCCATCGGGGCGCCCGGATTCGAACCGGGGACCTCGTGCTCCCAAAGCACGCGCGCTAACCAGGCTGCGCTACGCCCCGCTCAGCGAGAGACTACGCGTCGTGGCGCGGCGGCGCCCGGCGCTGGTAGCGTCCGGCGCGGGACATGGCGGAGATCGAGCCCTTGCGCGCCCTGCACTACGACCTCGCAAAAGCGGGCTCGCTCGGCAACCTCGTCGCGCCGCCCTACGACGTGCTCGATGGCGAGCAGCGCTCCGAGCTGGCCGGCCGCTCCCCATACAACGTCGTCCATATCGACCTCCCGCTCGGAGAGGAGCCCTACGCCCAGGCGGCCGCGCGCTTCGCCGACTGGCAGCGCGATGCGATCGTCGTGCGCGATGGCGACCCGGCGCTTTGGGCCTACGAGCAGCACTATCGCGGACCGGATGGCCATCCGCGCACGCGACGAGGCTTCTTCGCCCGCGTTCGCATCGAGGAGTACGGGCCTGGGCGCATCCGCCCGCACGAGCGCACCCACCCGGGACCGAAGGAGGACCGCCTGCGCCTGACACGCGCGACGCGCGCGAACCTCTCCCCCATCTTCTCGCTGTACTCCGACCCCGGCCGCACGGCCTGGAGCGCGCTCGAACCGGCAACGCGCGGGCGGCCGTGGGGCGAGTTGACCGACGCGGACGGAACCGCGCACCGACTCTGGCGTATCGGCGAGCCGCTTGCGATCGCGCGCGCGCAGGAAGCGCTGCGCGGCGTCGAGCTGCTGATCGCCGACGGGCATCACCGCTACGAGACGGCGCGGGTCTACGCCGAAGAGATCGGCGGCGACGGGCCGCAGCGCTACGTGCTGATGTGCCTCGTCGCGCTCGAGGATCCCGGTCTCACCGTGTTCCCGACACACCGCCTCGTGCGGGGGATCTCGGACGCGCGCTGGCGGGAGCTCGACGCCGCGATCGCACGCGACTTCACGGCGCGCCCGGTGTCACGCGAGCGGATCGCACCAGCCGCAGGGGACGGACCGCTCGAGATCGGCTACATCGACACGCGCACGCGTGAGCCGCAGCGACTCGTGCTGCGCGACCAAGCAATCGCGGATACGGCGCTTGCGGACGCAGCGCCCGCGTACCGCAGGCTCGACACCGGCGTGCTCGAGGCGCTGCTACTCACGGGCGCGCTCGGGCTGACCGAGGCGGACATCTCGCACCTGAACGACTTCGGCTATGCGCGCGACGCCGAACAGGCCCTAGCGCTGATCGACGACGGCGCCTACGAGGCAGCGTTCCTGCTACGCCCAACCCCGGTCGAGCAGGTGCGCGAGGTGGCAGCGAGCGGCGAGAACATGCCGCCGAAGTCGACGTACTTCTTCCCGAAGCTCCTCACCGGGCTCCTGTTCAACCCGCTTTACGCGTGAGGCCGGCGCAGGCGAGCGGCCTGCGCGCGGTCCTGCTCGACCCTGCGGAGGCGTTCAGCGTCGATCCCGGCGGCAGCGCGCAAGCCGCCGTGCTCGTGCCGCTGCACGAGCGTGCCGGCGAGCTGGTCGCCGTCTTCACGCAGCGACCGGAGGACCTGCCGCGCCATGGCGGTCAGATCTCCTTTCCGGGCGGCCGCGTCGAGGACGGCGACGCAGATCTGACCGCGACGGCGCTGCGCGAGGCCGACGAGGAGATCGGCCTGCCCGCGACGGCGGTCACGGTGCTCGGGGCACTGCGCCCGATCCGCGTGCGCCGCTCAGACTTTGCCGTCTACCCCGTCGTCGCCGCGATCGTGCGCCCGGAGCGCTGGCGCCCGGCCGCGGGCGAGGTCGACGCGATCCTCGAGCTGAGCCTTACCGCGCTCGCCGCGAATCGCAGCTCAGCGGTGGTAAGTGGACCGGATGGACGGCACGAGACGCCGACGTTCACACTCGGCGGGCGCGTGATCTGGGGCGCCACGGGCTTCATCCTCGCCGACCTGCTCACGCGGATGGGGCTGAGCTGAGGCCTTCGAGTAGACCATCGAGGGCGCCGCGAGCCGCGACGCGCCAGGCGAGCTCGTCGGCCGGATCGGCCGTGAGGACCGCCACCGGTATCTCGTTGTAGGCGGCAGCCGTCTCGATCAGGGCGCGGCCCTCGGCGAGAAGGGCGGCCTCGACGCAACCCGCAGCCTCGTAGAGGAGGCCGCGCACGGTCGTGTCGATCGTCTGGGTACAAAAGAAGGCCAAACGTGAGCCGTGCAGGGCGGCGAGCTCCTCGGGCGTGCCGCGGGCGGTGCCAAGTAGCCAGCAGGCGATCGTGACGTTCTCGAGTGCGTAACGAAGCGAGGCGATGCGATCCGGCGTGCCGATCCAGCACTCGGCGCCGGCGGCCTCGATCGCGCTGCGCCCCGACTCCGCGCGCGTCGTCATCCGCACCGCGTGCCCGGCGGCGAGAAGCTCCGTCGCCAAGCCGCGGGCGCGGGCACCGCCGCCGACGAAGAGGATTCGCGCCACGTGCGGGATTATCGTGGCGGCGCGATCTCACGTCCTGCGGCGTTGGCGCGTTATTCACCTGATGGAGCGTTTGCCGCCATTCCAGGTCGTGCTCGAGGGCCACAGCGAGGAGGTATGGCGCGTGCTGCGCGGGATGGTTGGCGCGCAGGCCGCGGAGGACTGCTTCCAGGAGACCTTTCTGGCCGCGTTGCGCGCCTATCCACGACTGCGTGAGGGCTCGAACGTGCGCGCGTGGCTGTTGACGATCGCGCACCGCAAGGCGATCGACCACACGCGCCGGCGCCGGCGCGAGCTACCGCTCCAAGAAGAGCACGAGCCGGTCGCTCAGAGCGCGCCCGAGCGGGAGATCTGGAGTGCGGTGGCACAGCTGCCGCCGCGTCAGCGAGCAGCAGTAGTCCTGCGCTACGGCGCCGATCTGGCCCACCGCGAGGTGGCGGCGCTGATCGGGTGCTCCGAAGAGGCGGCGCGGCGATCGCTCCACGAGGGACTGAAGCGAATGCGGGAGGAGCTATGACAGACAACGACTGGTTGAGTGCACTGCTGAAGGAGCCCGATCCGCGCGCCGGCGCGGCCGCACGACGATTCGCGGAGCGCGCCGCGGCAAGCTGGAGCATCGACCTCGCCTATGCGACGCTCGCAAGCCCGCTCGGCGAGCTGCTACTCGTCGCCTCGCGCCGGGGACTGGCCGTCGTCTACTACGCCGATCGCGGGATCGAGGGGCCCCTAGCCGAGATCGCGGCGACGCGCTCGCCGCGGATCGTCGCGTCGGCCGCGAGGCTCGACCCGTGGCGGCGCGAGCTCGACGAGTACTTCGCGCGCCGGCGCGAAGCGTTCGACTCGCCGCTGGACCTCAGCAGCCTGAGCGGGTTTCGGCGGCGCGTCCTGCTTGCCACGGCGAGGATCCCTTACGGGGGGGCGCTCAGCTACAAGGAGGTTGCCGCGAAGGCGGGGAGCCCGCGCGCGGCGCGCGCGGCTGGTAACGCGCTCGGCTCCAACCCGCTGCCGATCGTGATCCCGTGCCACCGCGTGCGTCACGTCGGCGGCGGGCTCGGCGGCTACACCGGTGGCGTCGAGCGCAAGCGCGCGCTGATCGCAATCGAGCAGCCGCGCGCCTGATCGCTCACGGGCAACGCGGCACGTCAGCCGCGGCACGGCGCGCAAAGGACCGATCGGCCGGGGCGTTGGCGAGCATGAACGTGTCGGGCTGCTCGCCCGGCATCCGGCGGTCTGCGAGAAACGCCAGATACGGCGGCCCCGAGTAAGCGCGCGCCGGCGGGCAGCGGCGCGCGGCGCTGACCGCAGCGCTGACCGCCGCGGGTGAGCTCACCTCGGCGAGCCCCGACTGGGCGCCGGGGCGGCGCGCGAGCGGCGGGTTGCCCGGGTCGAGCACGATCGAGGCCGACTGTGCGAGGAGCAGCGCAATGGCGAGGGATGCGAGCAGGCGCGTGCCGGGATGGCGCCAGAGCGCCACGGCGCCGGCCGCCGCGAGCGCGAGCAGCGGTGCTTCTGCGACCACGAGGACATCGAGATAGGAACCGTGCTTGAACAGCGACAGGCCGAGGAGCAGGCCGCCGGCGGCGCTCGCGAGCAGCACCTGCTCGAGCTGGGGGTCGGCGCTGAGCGCGGTGCGCCGGCGGGCGGCGAGCACGAGCGGCGCAGCGAGGACGAGGAGCGGCAGCTCGTTCCAGGCAGCCTGGGCGAGCAGCCCGCCGACGTAGTGCAGCGACGCGGTCCCGACCTCGAATTGGGCGCGCACCGCCTCCGTCCAGAGAGCCGTGCCGAAGCCCGCGAGCGAGGCGCCGGCGAGGACCACGCCGCAGGCCAGAAATGCGGCGCCGGTGCGGCGCCGATCAGCGCCGGCCAGGACGATCGCGAGCGCGGGCACCACGAACGCGAGCTTGCAGGCCACGGCGAGCGCGAGCGCCACGCCGCTCCAGGCCGATCGCCCCGGGCGCGCGGCGAGCAGCGCGCCCGCCATCAGCAGTGGCGCGGCGATCGTCTCCGGGATCAGCTGCGCGTGCTCGTGGAGCTCGATCGGCAGCAGCGGGCTTGCCAGGGCGGCCGCGAGCGCGAGCCCGCGCCGGTTGCTGAGTCGTAGGACTGCGAGCCCGACGAGTAGCGCCGTTGCGAGCTCGGCGAGCGCCATACCGGTGCGCAGGGACGCCAGGCCGTCGTGGATCGCCAGGAGGCCGGCGCCGATGAGGTATACGGGTGGGGGTTGCGCCCCCGCGAAGGCGGTGTACAGGCCGCCGCCGTGGAGCAGCTCGCGGGCGCTGAGGGCGTAGACCCCGTCCGAGAAGTCCCAGTAGCCGTTGCGCTGCCAGAGCGCGAGCAGCACGTACTCGGCGCCGAGGACCGCCAACGCACCTGCGATGAGCCGACGCCGCGCGAGCATCGTGCCGGGATGCTCAGGCGGCGAGGGCCTGCCCACGCACCGGCGTGTCGCGCAAGTACCACTCCGCGTCGAGGGCGGCCTGGCAGCCGGATCCCGCCGCCGTGACCGCCTGGCGGTAAGTGTGGTCGACGAGATCGCCGGCGGCGAAGACGCCGGGCCGATTGGTCCGCGTCGAGCGTCCCTCGGTGACGACGTAGCCGTTCTCGTCGAGCTCGACCGCCCCGCGCACGATCTCGGAGGTCGGGACGTGTCCGATCGCCACGAATGCTCCGGTCACCGCCAACTCGAGCTGCTCGGCGGTCTGCGTGTTGCGCAGCCGCGCCAGCTGGAGTGCGCCCTTCGGCGACGGCACGAGCTCCTCCACGACGTACGGCGTGAGCAGCTCGATGTTTGCCAGCGACCGTGCCCGGTCGAGCATGATCGCCGAGGCCCGGAACTGCTCGCGGCGGTGGACGATCGCGACCTTGCGCGTGAACTTGGCGAGGAAGATCGCCTCCTCCATCGCGGAGTCGCCGCCGCCGACGACGATCGCCTCGTGGTTCTTGAAGAAAGCCGCATCGCAGGTCGCGCAGTAGCTGACGCCGCGGCCCGCGAGCTCGAGCTCTCCGGGTACCCCGAGCCGCTTGTGCTCCGCGCCCATCGCGAGGATCACGGCGCGCGCGAGGTGCTCCTCGTCGTCGACCCAGACTCGGTGGAGCCCGCCGGGCTCGTCGGTGAGCGCGACGCGCGTCACGTTCTCGGTCACGAGCCGCGCGCCGAAGCGCTCTGACTGATCGCGCAGCTGCTGCATCATCTCGGGGCCGGCGACGCCGGCCGGATAGCCGGGGAAGTTCTCGACGTCGGTCGTCTGCTGGAGCAGCCCGCCCCAGGCGAAGCCCTCGAACACGAGCGGCTCGAGCTCGGCGCGCGCCGCATAGAGCGCGGCCGTGTAGCCGGCTGGGCCGCTACCGATGATGATCACGTTCTCGGGGCTCGGCATCTACTCTCCTGACTCAATACTTTACTTTTTATAGTATAGCTCATCAGCCGGCAGGCGGCTCGAGCGCGAGGCGCCGGGCGTGCTCGATGAGGCCGCCGATCCGCTGCAGCGGCGCCCGCGCAACGGGCTCGCCCGCGAGCACTGCCGCGCAGAGGGCGGCGCCGCCGATCAAGTCGACGACGTAGTGCTCGCCGAGGTAGACGAGGGCAAATCCAAGCAGGCCCGCGTACGCGACGCCGACCGCGCCGGGAGCCGCGCCCGTCTCGCTCAGCAGCACCGCCGCCATCGACGAGGTCGCGAAATGCAGCGAAGGCATCGCCGCGAGGGGGTTCCCACCAAACAGGCTGTAAAGCCGCGGCCAGCGCCGACGCCAGAAGTGCTCGCCGTACTCGACCATCAGACGGCGCACGAGGACCGCGGTCTGGTCGTCCGATCCGCCAAGCCGCCCCTGCTCCGCGGCATACCAGGGGGGCGCGGTCGGGAACAGCCAGTAGATCACCGCGCCGAGGTCGAAGACCGCGTAGGTCAACGTGGCGGCGCGGAGGAAGCGCCTCGGGTTGCGCGCACGCACGTAGAGCAGCGAGACGTGCGGCGTCGCAAACCAGGCCCAGTGGGCCCAGACGAGCACCTGCTCCACGGCGTTGAAGCGGCCGTCCTTGTGCAGCGCGCGCTGGAGGCGCGTCGTCGGCAACTTGCCCGCGCCGAGGATGTTGTCGAGCGCGATCGGGTAGTCGACACGCACGCGCGCCGCGAGCGCCGTCGCGTCGTCGTTGGGCATCTTGTAGGAAGCCAGATAGACGTACATCTGGAGCACACAGACCGCCACATCGCGCCTGCGGCCACGCGGCCAGACGACCGCCGCCGCAAGCGGCGCCAGTGACGCTCCGCCGAGGACCGCCGCGGGATGCAAGCGCAGTCGCCGGCGCACGATCGGCAACGCCACGCCGCCGGCGATCAGCGCGTACCCGGCCAGGCGGGCGGCGCGGCGCGCGCCCGACCCGTGGCTAGCGCCGGGCGTTGGCGCGCCGGCGACGCGGCGCAGGACGACGCCGTACGCATCCTGGATCGGGCGCGAGCGCTCTGGCGTCCTCGCAAGCGCCACTAGTCACGCCGCCCGCGCGAGCGCATGTTCCCGCGCGCGCTCGACGAGCGCCCCGATGATCCGGCTCGTCTCGTCGGCCTCGGGATGCCACTGGACGCCAAGCGCAAAGCGCTTGGATGGGATCTCGATCGCTTCGGGCAACTCGTCGACATCAGCCCAACCGGTGACGACGAGGTCATCGCCCAGCCGATCGATCCCCTGGTGGTGGTGCGAGAGCGTGGCCTGGCGCTCCCCGCCCGCAGCGGCCGCGGCGAGCGAGCCGGGAGCGAGATGGACGGGGTGATCAGCGCCCTCGAAGCTGCCCGGAACGCGCAGGTGCTCGCCATGCCCAACGTGCGTCGGCAGATGCTGGATCAGCGTTCCGCCGCAGGCGACGTTTAGAACCTGCATGCCGCGGCAGATTCCAAGGAACGGGAGGTCGCGCTCGATCGCGCGCTGCGCTAGGGCGATCTCGAACTCGTCGCGCTCGCGGATGCCATGCTGAGTCTCCGCGGCGCGCTGCGCCCCATACAAAACGGGGTCGACGTCGGCGCCGCCAGCGAGCAGCAGCGCGTCGAGAAAGTCGAGCACGAGATCCGGTTCGCGGGCTACGAGCGGGTCGGGCGGGAGCATGACCGCGACCCCGCCGGCGCGTTGGATCGCCCGCAAATAACTCTGCGGCAAGAGCACCGCACTCTGGTCCCAAACACTCCAGCTGGCGCGCTCTACTGCGGCTGCAACCCCGATCAGCGGAACGCGCATGCCCAAACCGTAGCGGCCGCGCCCCCAGAACACTTCCTGCGGGGATGCCGCAATGCGCCCGACCAACTGGCGCCTCGCGCCGGAGCCTGAATAGAATCAGCGCCGACGTTGCGAGGACAACTGCCCCAAGCGCTGCGCGGTCGGAGGACGCTTGCCGTCCTCGTGCTCGCGACCGTGCCCGGCCTGACCTTCGCGCCGAGCGCCCTGGCGAGTGCGCTGACGCCCGAGAAGGGCGGCTCGCCCGGCGCCAACCACATCTGGAGCCTCTACCTGATCACGCTGATCATCGCGACGGTGATCTTCGTCGGCGTCGAGGGGACGCTGCTCTACTGCCTGATCCGCTTCCGTGCCCGCAAGGGCCGCGAGGCAAAGCAGCTGCACGGCAACACGCAGCTCGAGATCGGCTGGACAGTGGGCGCGGCGCTGGTCCTCGTGGCGCTCGCGGTCGTCACCTTCCTCGACCTGCGCGAGGTCCGCGACCCCGTCAACTCGGGCCCCGGAGGCCTCGACCTCAGCGGCTCACAGTACGTTACGACCGGCTCGCTCAAGCCGCCTAACGGCCGCGCGCTCACGATCGACGTGATCGGCATGCAGTTCATCTGGCAGTACGTCTACAAGAACTACTCGCCGAGCCCCGATGGCCTGGGCACGCCCTACTCCTACTACCAGATGGTCGTGCCGACCAACACGACGGTCATCCTCCACGTCTCCTCGAAGGACGTCGTCCACGAGTGGTGGATCCCGAAGCTCGGCGCGAAGGTTCAGGCGGTGCCCGGCTACACGAACTACACGTGGTTCAAGATCTCGAAGCCCGGCAACTATGCGGGGCAGTGCTCGTTCCTGTGCGGTCGGGGCCACACGCGGATGATCGCCGAGGTCACGGCGGTGCCGCCGGCGAAGTTCCTGGGCTGGCTGCACTCGCAGGAGAGCGCACTTCGAAGCGCGGACGTCCACGCGCAGGCATGCCGGCAGGAGCTGAGCTCGAGCGGGGGCTCGCAGACGGGCCAGTTCGCGAAGAATTGCTGAGTCACGGAGGACAGGAATGGCGAGCGTAGCCCTGAGACCGATTCCACAAGTCGTCGCACACCGCGTCGAGGCTGAGCCGCGCGGCCTGATGAGCTGGGTGACGACCACCGACCACAAGCGGATCGGGATCCTCTATCTCGTCACCTCGTTCGCGTTCTTCATCCTCGGCGGCACCGAGGCGCTGATGATCCGCCTGCAGCTTGGCGAGGCGAACAACACGCTCGTCAGCCCCGAGGTCTACAACCAGCTCTTCACGATGCACGGGACGACGATGATCTTCCTGTTCGTCGTGCCGATGCTGGCGGGCTTCGGCAACTACTTCGTCCCGCTGATGATCGGCGCGCGCGACATGGCGTTCCCGCGGCTGAACGCGCTCTCCTACTGGCTGTTCCTCGCCGGCGGCATCGTGCTCTACTCGTCGATCTTCTGGAGCCCGCCCGAGGCCGGCTGGATCTCGACGGTGCCGCTCGCCGGCGTCGTCCTACCTGCCATCCGGCGGCGTCGACGCCTGGATCTACCTGATGCACCTGCACCGGCATCTCCTCGCTGCTCGGCTCGATCAACTTCTACGTGACGATCGCGAACATGCGCGCCCCGGGCATGAGCTGGTCGCGCCTGCCGCTTTTCGTCTGGTCGATCCTCGCCTACTCGCTGCTGCTGATCATCGCGCTCCCGGTGATCGCGGGCGCCGTCACGATGCTGCTGCTCGACCGCCACTTCGGCACGCACTTCTTCGACGCCGCGCATGGGGGCTCGGCGCTGCTGTGGCAGAACCTGTTCTGGTTCTTCGGCCACCCGGAGGTCTACATCCTGATCCTGCCCGCGTTCGGGATCATCTCCGAGGTCCTGCCGGTCTTCGCGCGCAAGCCGATCTTCGGCTACAAGGCGATCGCCGCCTCGACGATCATGATCTCGTTCCTCGGGCTGCTGCGTCTGGGTCCACCACATGTTCACGACGCCGACGCCGATCGTGATCCTCGTCTTCGCGATGATCAGCTCGTTCCTGATCGCCGTGCCGACGGGATCAAGATCTTCAACTGGATCGGCACGCTGTGGCAGGGCTCGATCGAGTTCACGACGCCGCTGATGTTCGCCGTCGGGATCATGGCGCTGTTCACGATCGGCGGGCTGTCGGGCGATCTTCCTCGGCGATCGTTCCCGGTCGACTGGCAGCTGCAGCGACACCTACTTCGTCGTCGCCCACATCCACTTCGTGTTCGTCGGCGGCTCGTCTTCGGCGATCTTCGCCGGCGATCTACTACTGGTTCCCGAAGATGACCGGGCGGATGCTGAGCGAGCGGCTCGGCAAGTGGTCGTTCTGGCTGATGTTCGTCGGGCAACCTCGTGACGTTCATGATCCAGCACTCGCTCGGGCTCGACGGCATGCCGCGCCGCGTCTACGAGTACTCGAACGTCGGCAACCTCCAGCTCTACAACCAGATCTCGACCCTTGGATCGTGGATCCTCGCGCTCGGTGTGCTGATGACGATCATCAACGTCTGGCGCTCGGTCAAGCACGGCGCGATCGCCGGCCCCGATCCGTGGAAGGCGAACACACTCGAGTGGTTCACGACCTCGCCGCCGCCCGTGCAACAACTTCGACGAGATTCCTCGCGTGCGCTCGCTCGAGCCGATGAAGGACATCCGCCGCGAGATCGAGCGCCGCTCGCGCGAACGGCGCGCGGCGGCGACGCCGACGCCCATCCGAGATCAAGATCGACGGTCTAGGTGATCTGGTGGCCTCGCACAGGTCAAGGCGGTCGCGGCCGCGCTGGCACGCGCGAGCTGAGCCCCGCGTGGCAGCTGCGTGGCGGACTACGTCACGCTGACCAAGCCGAAGGTCCAGTCGCTGCTGCTGTTGACGACGGTCACGACGATGTACGTGGCCGCGTCGCCCTCGCCGTTGCGCGTCGCGCTGACCTGCCTGGGCGGCTACCTCTCGGCCGGCGGCGCGGGCGCCGTCAACCACTACTACGACCGCGACATCGATGCGCAGATGGCGCGCACCGCGACCGGCCGATCCCGTCGGGCGCGTGTCGCCGCAGCGCCGCGCTGATGTTCGGCATCGCCCTCGTCGTGGCGTCCGTGCTGCTGCTCGGAAGCACCGTCAACTTGCTCGCCGCGGGCCTGTCGTTTGCCGGCTTCGCCGGCTACGTGGGCGTCTACACGATCTGGCTGAAGCGCCGCACGCCGCAGAACATCGTGATCGGCGGCGCTGCCGGCGCCGTGCCGCCGCTCGTCGGCTGGGCCGCAGCGACCGGGCACCTCGCGCTGGACCGCGGTGTTCCTGTTCGCGATCGTCTTCTACTGGACGCCGCCGCATTTCTGGGCGCTCAGCCTGCTGATGAAGGACGAGTATGCGAAGGTTGGCGTGCCGATGATGCCGGTGGTCCGCGGCGAGGCCGAGACGCGCCGCCAGATCCTGATCTACTCGATGCGCTCTACGCGGTGACGCAGCTGCCGTTCTGCGCCGGCGAGCTCGGGGGCGTGTACCTCGGCGCGTCGATAGCGCTCGGCCTCGCCTTTGTCTACGCCGCGTTTCGCCTCTATCGCCGCGACGACGGCGCGCGGCGCTACAGCCTGTATCTCTTCTCGCTCGCCTATCTCGCGCTGCTGTTCGCCGCGATGGTCGCCGACGCCCAGTTGTAGGATTGCGGCCGTGGATCGTCGGCTCGCGACCCGCAACATCCGCATAGCGCTGCTGGTCGGCGCCTTCTCGATGTTCATGTTCGGCCTGAGCTTCGTCGCGGCCGAGATCTGGATCGGCTGATAGAGCGAGCACGACCCGACGAGCGCAGCGAGCCGGTGGCGCCCGCCGGCGAAGAGATCCACATCCTGGTTCGTCGATCCTGCCGATCCTGCTTGCGGCGGGGATCACCCTGGCGATCATCGGCATCACGATCAGCATCATCCTCGTGATCCTCGGCCTTGCCATCGTGATCCCTGTACCGGTGATCTGGATCCGCTCGACGATCACAGACATCGGCGAGAAGCCGCCCCCGCATCACTAGCTGCGGTGACGGCCCCGGTGGCAGGGCGATGGGCCGGCTGCTTGCTGGGCCGTCATCCTCGCTGGACTTTGCGTGCGCTGGCGTGTGGGGCGGGGGGCATGCTTGCGGTACCCTCCGGGCTGGCCGCGGTCGTGTGCGGGACGCCGCGCTTGGGTCAGATGGTGATTCCTTAGGTCGGTTCGCCGGCGGGCGCGTCTCGGATCCGGGTGACCGTAGGCGGCTGTTCGATGTGATCGCCTATCTCGGTCCAAATCCGCACGACGTCGCGCAGCAGAGCACGCCGACCACCTCGGGGCCGTCGACGACGACGAGGTGGCGGAAGTCGCCGCGAATCATCGTGACGGCGGCCTCCGCCATCGTCCACGAAGGGGCCGCAAGCACGACTTCGCGCGTGGCGTGGCCGGCGACGGTCGCAACGTCGGGGTCGTCGCCCACTGCGAGAGACACGAGGATGTCGCGCTCGGTGACGATCGCCAGCTGGTTGCCGTCAGAGGTCGCAACGACCGCTGCACCCAGGCGTCGGCGTGCCATCTGGCGCGCCGCTTCGCGCAGGCTCACCTCCGGTGCCACGGTCAGCACGGGCTCGCTCATCACGTCGCCCACGAGCACGTCATGTTCCGGCACACCGGGACGGGTCATGGCCAGCGCCGATGAGTGTAGTCCGAGCGGCCGAACGCCGGGGACAAGCCGCCCGAACGACCGATAGCATCCAGGCATGAGCAACGGTCAGCGCTATCGCCTGCGGGCGCCCTCTACAGGACGCGAGGTGATCATCGAGGCCGCCCGGATCGCGTCTATCGAGATCGCGCTACCGGTGAGCCGCTCGAGGTCGTTGGCAAGCTGCTGCCGCTCGCGCCGTCGCCCTCGCAGCTGCCATGGTCAGTGGAGAACCTGCGCTTCTGCCCGTGGTGCGAGCAGC